>NZ_LMFC01000002.1 GCF_001426705.1 Cellulomonas sp. Root485
GCCGGAGTCGACGAACTGCCACTGCTGCTGGTTGCCGTTGTTGCGCGACCACTGCTTGATCGGGGCACCGTCGGCGGTGGACAGGTTGTACACGTCGAGGGCCTTGCCGCTGTTGCGGTTCACCAGCACGTACCAGGCGCTGGTGTCGATCGAGCCGTTCTGGACGGGCGGGGTGGTCGGGTCGGTCGGGTTGGTCGGGGTGGCCGAGTTGAGAGCGTTGAGCGTCGAGGTGTAGGCGGCCTTCTTGTTGCCGGAGCCGTCGAAGAGCAGCGGGGCGGCGGCGGTGCCGCGCCACGAGTCGGTGTCCCGCACGCCCCACGTGGTGATGCCCTTGCAGCGCGAGACCTTCATGCAGGCGTTGGTGACGCCGGCGTACATGTTGGCCTGGTTACCGCCCGTCTGGATGTCCAGCTCGGTGATCTGGACCTCGACGCCCAGGTCGGAGAAGCGCTGCAGGTTGGCCTGGTAGTCACTCTGCAGGCTCGTGCCGAGGTGGGACTGGAAGCCGACGCAGTCGATCGGGACGCCGCGCGCCTTGAAGTCCTTGACCATGTTGTAGACACCGGTGGACTTCGCGTTGATGCCGTCGGTGTTGTAGTCGTTGTAGCAGAGCTTGGCGCCGGGGTCGGCGGCGCGGGCGGCGCGGAACGCGGCCTCGATCCAGTCGTTGCCGGTGCGCTGCAGGGAGGAGTCGCGACGGCTGCCGCGCCCGTCGTCGGCGAAGGCCTCGTTCACGACGTCCCAGGCGTAGACCTTGCCCTTGTAGTACGTGGCGACCTTGGTGACGTGGTTGATCGCGGCGTTGCGCAGGGCGCTGCCGGACAGGTTCTTCGCCCAGCCGGGCATCTGGTTGTGCCACAGCAGCGCGTGCCCGCGGACCTGCTTGCCGTTGTTGCGGGCCCAGTTCACGATCTGGTCACCGCGGCCGTAGCTGAACGAGTTCTGGTTGGGCTCGGTCGCGTCCCACTTCATCTCGTTCACGGCCGTGATCATGTTGAACTCACGGTTCGTGAGCGTCGTGAAGCTCGACTCGCCCAGCCGGTCGGCCCCGATCGCCGCGCCGTAGTACCGGCCGCTCTGCGCGGCAGCAGCGCCGAGCGTGCCGGCGGCCGCCTGCGCGGGCATCGCAGCGGCGAGGCCGGCCAGCGCCGTGGTGGCGGCCAGGGTCGCGGCGACGAGCGCGCGTCGTGCGCGTCGTGGGGTGGAGATCATGGGGCACCTCTCTTCGAGCGCCTGGCATCGACGGCAGGCACGAGGGACCGGGCGGCGTGGTGGAGCAGTCTCGTCGCCGGTGTGAGCGCTCACATTGCTGCCGCCGGGATCGCGATTCCAGACTGCGAAACGATTTTCACCGGTGTAGACGACCACCTCGCCGCAGCAGCTTCGACGTCCGGCACGTCGCGACCGCCCGACCCGCGGTTGCCCGTGCGGCGCGACCGGGGTGACGGCCGAGGGGGGCGCCGTGACGGCGCCCCCCTCACCTGCTGTGCGAGTGGGTCAGCCGACCTTGACGAGCTGCCACTGCTGGTTGGTGCCGTTCCAGNACGGCCGAGGGGGGCGCCGTGACGGCGCCCCCCTCACCTGCTGTGCGAGTGGGTCAGCCGACCTTGACGAGCTGCCACTGCTGGTTGGTGCCGTTCCAGTCGGAGTACTGGACGACGTTGCCGCCGTCGACCGTGGAGGCACCCTGCACCTCGACGGCCTTGCCGCTGTTGCGGGCGATCAGCTGGATGTACCCGTCGATCGTCTGGATGCTGAACTGCTGGTTGGCCCCGTCGTTGTCGGTCCACTGCTCGATGACGGCACCATCGGCCGTGGACTTGGCGGTCACGTCCAGGACCTTGCCCGACAACCGCGACCTCACCTGGTAGTAGCCGTTGCCGGAGTCGACGAACTGCCACTGCTGCTGGTTGCCGTTGTTGCGCGACCACTGCTTGATCGGGGCACCGTCGGCGGTGGACAGGTTGTACACGTCGAGNGCCGGAGTCGACGAACTGCCACTGCTGCTGGTTGCCGTTGTTGCGCGACCACTGCTTGATCGGGGCACCGTCGGCGGTGGACAGGTTGTACACGTCGAGCGCCTTGCCGCTGTTGCGGTTCACCAGCACGTACCAGGCGTTCGTGTCGATCGAGCCGCTCGGCGGGTCGGTCGGGTTCGAACCGGAACCCGGGGTGATCGTGATGCGGTAGGCGTCGTTGGTCGCCATGGAGATCGGCACGTTGATCGACCCGTTCGACGGCGTGTACGTCGAGTTCGCGATGGTGCTGGGCCCGGGCGAGGCCACCGTCCGGCCGAGCGACCTCGTCTGCTCCACCTTCACGTTCACGGTGGAGCCGAGGCTCAGGGAGTTCAGGCCGTTGACCTGCACCGCGCACGACCCGCTGCAGCCGCCGACGACGACGCTGAGCTGGTTCTTGGCGGACGGGACCGCGGCGAAGCCGTCGATGCCGGTCTGCGCGGGCGGGGTCGTCGCGACCATGTTGCCGCTCATGGCGCCGTACCAGGTGTAGAGCCAGTACGCGGCGTTCGGGCTGCCGCCCCGCGAGGTGAGCAGGTCACCGAGGGTGCCGGACTGGTTCCAGAAGGCCAGCTCGGCGTCGCGGATGCCCAACCGTTCGAACTTCGAGATGTACCCGACGAGCGGACCGGGGAGGCCGACCTCGCTCGGTGCGGCGTACTCCTCGATGGAGATGGGCCTCCTGCTGATGCCGAGCTCGTCAAGGATGCCGTTCACGGTCGCCACGTCCCCGGCGATCTTCGACGACCTGATCAGCTCGTGCCACGCAATGATGTCGGGCACGGTGTTGGTGGCCTTGGCGTTCTGCAGGAACTTCCGCATGTCGCTGATGTTGTCCGAGAAGCTCGGCCCCTGGATCGGCTTGTTGGGGTCGATAGAGCGGACCTGCCGGAACGTTCTCGTCCAGAACTCCTCGTAGGTGCCGTTGGACGACTTCCACGTGTTGTCGGACTCGTTCCACAGCTCGTAGGCGGAGATGCTGTTGTAGTAGGGCGACGACTTCATCGCCGAGACCTGCGAGTTGATGAACGGCGTCCAGGTGCTCCAGCTGAACTGGTAGGGCCATCCCGCGTAGTAGTCGGAGAACCGGTTGACCAGCTTCGCGCCCGAGCTGACCGCGGTCGGCGCGACGACGGAGATGTCACCGTACGGCTGCTGCTTCCCGCCCTGGGGCATCTGGACGAAGGTGTGCGGCTTGATCGCCTGCGCCAGGCTGAGTGTGGGCTGACTGGCGGTCGCGAGGCCGTAGAGGCTGCCGGTCGCCACGTGGGTCACCGGACGGATCACCTGACCGGCGTTCACGACGAGCGTCGCGGAGGCGGACGCCGCGGACGCCGGGGAGAACCCGGCGCCGGTCAGGATCAGGCCGGCCGTGACGGCGGCGACCGTGGTGACCGTGGCGGCGCGTCGGCCTCGTCGAAGTCCTCGGGTCGAGGTGGGTGGTCTCATGCTGATGGTCCCCTTCTCTCTGCGGCACGTCGGCGTGCCCCTGGCTGATCCGGAGCGCGCCGCCAGACGGCCGACGCCAGACCGAAAAGTCTTTCGGTGTCTAGAGGGCATGCCGCGGCCGGGGCCGCTGAACTCCCCATCGACTACCGAAAGCGTTTTCGGCAATATAGATGGCTGGCGCTCGGGCATGTCAACGGCCGTGTGGCTCGTGAAACGGTTCGGGTCCCGGGCCGGTCCGCCGAACGATCCGTGTGGTCGTGGACAGGACGTCACCGTGAGCGTCGACGTCCTCGTGAGGCCGCAGCTAGCGTGGAGCGATGGCAACGGACCAGCGCCTGCTCCCCTGGCTGCTCGACTCCGATCCCGCCCTGCGCTGGCAGGTGGAACGGGATCTGGCCGGCGCCCCACCCGAGACCTGGGAGGCGACCCGGGCCCGGGTCGCTACGGAGGGCTTCGGCGCCGAGCTGCTCTCGAAGCAGGACGCGGACGGTCAGTGGGCCGGCGGTGCGTACTTCCCCGCCGGATTCTTCGGGAGTGCCGAAGCCGATCGTCCGGGCCAGCCGTGGACCGCGACGACCTGGTCGCTGAAGGACCTCCGGGAGTGGGGCCTCGACGCCTCCGTGCTGACCGGGACGGCCGACAAGCTCGCGGCGAACAGTCGCTGGGAGTACGACGACCTGCCCTACTGGGGTGGCGAGGTCGACGTCTGCATCAACTCCTACACGCTGGCGACCGGCGCGTGGCTCGGCGCCGACGTCTCAGCCCTCGCCGCCTGGTTCCCCGCCCATCGCCTCACCGACGGAGGCTGGAACTGCGAGGCCGAGGAAGGCCGCTCGACACGCTCCTCGTTCCACTCGACCCTCAACGCACTTCGCGGCATGCTCGCCTACGAGCGGATCACGGGCGATACCAGCGTGCGCTCGGCCCGGCACGCCGGCGAGGAGTACCTGCTCAGCCGGCGCCTGCTGTACCGGGCGTCCACGGGCTCGCCCGTCGGTGACTTCGTCGCGCACTTCGTGTTCCCGAACCGGCACCGGTACAGCGCGCTCGTGGCGCTCGATCACTTCCGCGACGCCGCGCTGCTCGACGGGACGACTCCCGATCCGCGCCTCGCCGATGCCGTCGACGTCGTGCGCGCCGCGCGCCAGCCGGACGGCACCTGGCTACAGGGCACTCCCCTGCCCGGCCGTACCTGGTTCGACGTCGATGTCCCCGAGGGTGAGTCGTCGCGGTGGCTCACTCTGATCGGAGCGCGCGTGCTCGACTGGTGGGACCAGGACCTGGTTCGGCGGTCCCACGCCGATTCGTCACGTGTCGAGCGCCCGTCCTCACCCTAGGTTGCCGACCTCAGCCCAGCGCCTCCACGGCATCGGTGCTCGCTCACGCGGAGAACGGGTTGTCCAGGGACGGGTTGAAGATTCGCTTCCCGTCGGTGAGGCGCTTGACGATCTGCGTGCCCGGCTCGACCGCGTGCTTCTCGCCGTTGATCGTGATGAGCGAGTACCACGGCACGTCCTCGCCCGTGTCGATCTCTTCGGTCAGCGTCGCGGCGCGGCCGTCGGCAAGCGTCATCTGCGTGGTCCGGGTCATGCCGTCCTTGCCGACCACGACGACGGGCGGCATCTCCTGGGCGCCCACCCGGAGCGCGGGCAACGTCATCGATCGGGCGAGGGTGAACCGCTGCGACCGGGCCTGCAGGTCCGTGTTGATGTCGACGCACCGGAGGAACGTCGCCTCTTCGGCCTCGGTGAGGACGTAGCCGCGGTACTTCGCGTCGACGTCCTTGCGGAGTCGGAACACCTCGTTCTCGGCGCCGTAGTGGCTGTGCAGCTTGATGCGCAGGCGGGATGCGAAGTTGACGACCTCGATCATCTTGTCGGCCAGCTCCTGCGACAGGATCCTCTGCTCGACGAGGTCCTTGACGCGGTCCCACACGTTGAGCTGGTCGATCTGACGATCGAAGTAGAAGCCGAGGTTTCTCGTGACGAACGTCGGCAGCCTCAGCAGGCCCTTCTTGACGTCCTTGTCAGGCCCGCGGAGGTACTCGCTGGTGGGGGCGAACTTGCCACCCTCGGTGTCGATCAGTGCCGTGGCAGCCTCCTGGCGCCGGGGTGCGTTGCGCATCTCCTTGCGCCGGCTGGCGTAGTAGGCCTGCTCCAGCTGCTGGCCGCCCGCACCCTCCGCGTGCAGGGTCCGCGCATCGAGGAGGATGTCGCGTTTCGAGACCACGTGCTCCTTCGCGACCGACGACGGATCGCCCTTCCCGATCTCGTCGAGCCCCGGCTCGCCCATCAGCTCGAGCTGGATCGCGATCAGCTTGTCCACGGCCGCGACCTTGTCGGTGAGGGTGGCGACGAGAACGGTGTAGTCGACGTCGGACCGCGGGAACATCTCTTCACGCCCGACCGAACCGACGGCGAGGAGCGCGTAGTCGGTGAGTCCGAGGCTTGAGGCGGCACCCTTGTAGAGGGTCAGCAACCAGCTGCTGAGCTCCGTCGTCAGGTAGCTCATGACGGCTCGGGGCTCGCTCTCGTCCCCGGACGCCGCTGCCGCAGAACGGACCGTGGCGAGATGTTCCCGGCCGCGCCCGGCCGCGCGGTAGAAGCCTCCGATGTCGCCCTCGAGGGCGCGGACGTCGGCCTCGGCGTAGATCTTGCGCAGCTGCTTGATCCATCCGGGCAGCTTCCCGAACTGGGGGATGCTGTCCGGCCGGGAGACCTCGAGGAGGAACGGCCAGGCGACCGCGTCGATGGTCGGATCGGGGTACGTGGCCGGGTCGCGCTTCGTCAGGCCGTCGCTGATCCTCTGCACGATGTCGGTGCTCTTCTCGTCGCCCACCTGGTGCAGCAGGCTGAGCTTGGTGGCCCGGTCGAGCTTCTCCATCCACAGCCGCGGTGCGTCCGGCATACCGGCGACGAGCTTGTTCACGGCGGGCAGCCACTCGTCCAGGTGAGCGTCCATGAAGCCCTCGCCGAAGGCGCCTTTGGCCACGTCGACCGCGAGGAACAGCCGCCTGAGAGGACCCGGACCGACGGCTCGCGCCAGCACACCGGAACGGCGGACCTCCGAGACGCGCAGGCGGGCCGAACGCTGTACGCCTACGAGCGCGTCCGGCGACCGTTCGCCTGCGTTCCGCTCTGCCGCGGCGTCCGGGTCACCGAACGTCAGCCCTCGCACCGGCACCGCTCGAACAGAGGCCGCCGCGGGTGCGGCAGGCGGGACAGCCGCGCCCTCCGGTGGCCCGTGGACCGCCTCCACCTGCGCCGTCTGCAGCCGCTCCATGCGCACCCTCTTCTCACCGCGCGGATGCCGCGCCCGAGACGTTCGCTACCCGACGAGTCTCGTGCGAGACGGACCGGATCCGCATCGGCAACCACTACGCAACTGGCAGAGCACGAGGCCGCCCCGGCCCCGGGCCTGACCATCGTCTGCACCGGAGAGGTCGCCCTCGACCGACCGTCCCAGCTGCACCCGCGATTCCTGGCCGAGGCGCGTGGGCGCACCACCTACCTGCACGCGATGCACAGCGGTGTGGACTGGTGTGCCCTGGCTGTCTGGTCGAGCGAAGGCGACAGCTGGGGAAGGCCGTACCCGTTGTCGTTCCACCCGCTGGAGCTCGCCGAGGACGCCCTGCGGCACCTCTTCGGGTTCGTGTACGAAGGCGCCCCGGAGCCCGACGACCCCGACCCCGAGCAGGTCACGCTGGCCGCCTACCGAGTGAGCCGACCCTGAACGACAGTCGGGTCGAGCAACCACGTGGACTAACCGTCAGCTCCAGCCGCTGTGCCCAGGAGGTCGTTCGTATCCATGTCGACGATGACGATCGCGCCCTTCGGCCAGTCATCTTGAACCGTGGCTTGGTAGGCGTCGTCCTGACCGCAGGCCAGCCGGTCCCAGGTGGAGATCACGGCGCCGGTGTCGGTTGCGACGAGCGCGACACGTGGGTGCTCCATGATCCGCTCGTCAGGCCACAGTGCCGGGTCCTCGATCACGTTCCCGTTCTCGTCGGCGGGCGTTCCGTTCCACCATCCTTCGACGTCGCCGGGCATCGGTCCGACCGGCGGGAACTCCGCGCAGGGCGTCGCTGCGGTCTTGTCGACTGCGTTGTCGGGGGCTGCCACAGCCGTTGACGGGTTCGCCGCGGGTGCCTGCTCGCCGGGAGGCACACACGCTGCCAAGAGCGCCACGGTTGCGCTTGCGACGAGCACCAGCAGTGAAGCGCGATGAGCGTGCCCGCGCAGCAGCGCGACGCCCTCACCGCTTCGGCGTCGCGGAAGGCGGGCGTGACCCATGGGGCTCCCTGCAGTCTTGTACGCCCCCGAGGGGCGCTGGGCGACGATGTCCGAGCGTCCACAACATAGTGGCCGGGTGGGTCCGGCGTCCGCGAAGCGGCTCTGTCCATACCCCGCACCTAATCGTTTGTGCAGATCACACGTCCCACGAGCCCCGTGCCAAACTGGGCAGATCCCGCCGTGTTAGCGCTCACATTGACGGCCCTCATCGCCGAGGGACGTCACCGACCCCCGAACACCTCAGTACCCGGTGCGCCCGGGTCCCTGTCCGCCGGCAGCCAGCGGGGACACGAGGCACACATCAACCGACTATGACGATCGGACAATCATGCAGAGATCTCCACGATGGCGCCGGATCTGGCCGGCTGTGCTGGCCGCGGCCGCGCTGATCACCGCCGGAACAGTCGCCGAGGCACCCCTGGCGTCCGCTGCGGCCGCGTGCCGCGTGGACTACGTCGTCGCCTCGCAGTGGTCCAACGGCTTCAGCGCCAACGTCACGGTGACCAACCTGGGTGATGCCGTCAGCAGCTGGCGGCTCACCTGGACCTTCGCGGCGGGTCAGACCGTGACCCAGGCCTGGAGCACGACCCTCACCCAGAGCGGCTCGGCGGTGAGCGCGAGCAACGCGTCGTACAACGGCTCGCTCGGCACCGGGGCGTCGACGCAGTTCGGCTTCAACGGCAGCGCGACCGGCTCCAACCCCGTGCCGACGTCCTTCGCCCTCAACGGGACCACCTGCAACGGCCCGGTCAGCACCCCGACACCCACCCCGACCCCCACCCCGACCGCGACGCCGAGTCCGACCCCCACCGCCACGACCGGGCCCGCGGACATCACCGTGAACACGGGCCGCAAGTTCCAGACGATCGACGGCTTCGGTGCCGCGGTCTCCATCTGGGGCGGCGCCTGGTCGACCACCGACACGCAGACCCTGGTCGGGATGGGCGACAACCAGCTCGGCCTCTCGATCGTGCGCACCGGCATCTCGCCGGTGTCGAGCGAGTGGGGCACCCAGGTCAGTGCGCTCAAGACGGCGAAGTCCTACGGCTCCGAGGTGAAGATCCTCGCCTCACCGTGGACCGCGCCGGCGGCCTGGAAGTCGAACAACAGCCGGATCAACGGCGGCACGCTGCTGACCTCGCACTACGGGGACTACGCGAACCACCTGAACAGCTACGTGCAGTACATGCGGAACCAGGGCGTCACGATCGACGTGACGTCGATCCAGAACGAGCCCGACTGGCACCCGGCCTACGACGCGATGGCGTGGACGGGCGACACGATGCGCAACTTCGTGCGCGACCACGGCTCGAAGATCACGAACACGAAGCTGATGGTCGCCGAGTCGCTGGGCACGAACCGGGCCTACTCCGACCCCACGCTCAACGACGCGACCGCCCGCAACAACATCGGGTACGTCGGCGGCCACATCTACGGCCAGGAGAACGGGCCGAACCTCTCGGCGTACCCGCTCGCCGCGCAGTACGGGAAGAACCAGTGGATGACCGAGTGGAACTTCCACGAGGCCGACGGCAGCGGCTCGAACATCTGGGGCGACCCGTCCAACCTCGCCGCGTGGAACGAGACCCTCGACAAGATCATGCCGTCGGTGAACCGGACGATGGAGTCCAACTGGAGCGCCTACATCTGGTGGTACGGAAAGCGCTACTACTCCTTCATCGGCGATGGGGAGTCGGCGTTCGGGACGACGGGCGGCGCCGTCCTCAAGCGCGGATGGGCGTTCTCGCAGTACTCCAAGTACGTCCGTCCGGGCTACCAGCGCATCGGCGTGACGGAGAGCTCGAAGGCGTCGCCGCTGGACGTCACGGCCTACCAGGGCGACGGCAAGATCACCCTCGTCATCCTCAACCGCACGAACAACGCGGTGAACGGCGCCGTCATCCAGGCGCCCGAGGGCGTCACGTCCGCGCTGCAGACCATGACGTCGCGGTACTCCAGCCGCGCCGGCCAGACGACGAGCGTCAACGGGAGCCAGGTGACGGTCTCCGTGCCGGCCCGGAGCATCTCCACCGTCGTGATCACTCTCTGATGCACCGCCGGGCATCTGACGTGTCACGACACGTCAGGTGCCCGGCGGCGTCGTTTCCCGCTCGGCGTCTCGAACTGCGGGGGACTGCTGCAGGGCTGGTTTGACACTCCATCTCCGCGGCCGGGCGTCGGACCGTGACCGGGGCCGCTCTCGACGGATCTCCAGTCAGGGTGTGCAGTCCGCCCAGTGCGCCGGACGTGGGATCGTCACGCGGCACGCGTCCCCGCGCCCCCCGTGCCGTGGGGCGTGCAACCGTTCACCGTGCCGGACGCGTCTGAGGGGTATGAAAGAACGGAGAGCACCCCATGAGATCTGACGAGGACTTCCGGGCGTGGGCCGCGCAGCGACGCCAGTCCCTGGTCCGCACCGCAACGCTGCTGACCGCCGGCGACCCGCACACGGCGGAGGACGTGGTCCAGACCGCGATGACCAAGCTGTACCTCGCCTGGCCGCGCCTGCGCGACGTACGGGACCGCGACGCGTACGCCCGCCGCGTCCTGGTCAACGCGTTCACCGACGAGATGCGCACGAGTCGACGCAAGCGCGAGGACCTCCGATCGGAGCTGCCCGACCGGGCCGTCGGGACCGGGGCCGTCGACGACGACTCCCGGCTGCTGTTCGCGGCGCTCGGCGAGCTGCCGGACCGGATGCGGGCGACGGTGGTGCTGCGCTACTTCCACGACCTGAGCGTCGCCGACACCGCGAAGGCGCTGCGGTGCACCCAGGGGACGGTCAAGAGCCAGACGGCGCGAGCGCTCGAGAAGCTCAAGCTCCGGCTCGGACCGGCCCTTCGCGACGACCGGGGTCCGCGCCCGGACCACCCCAGCCGCCCGCAGGGCGACATCGCCCCGATCCCCTCGACCCACACCACCCTCTTCGCTGGGAGACTGTCATGAGCGACCTGACCACCCTGATGTCCCGCGCGACCGCCACCGTCGACGCGACGCCCGCCGCGGTGCTCGACGACGACGTGAGCCGCGGGCAGCGCGCCCGCCGTCGCCGCACGCGCCTGGTCGGCACCGGCGTGGCGGCCGCCCTCGCGGCCGTGGTCGCGGTCGGCGCGCCGCTGACCTCGACCACCCCGTCGGCCGCCGCGGCCGAGCTCGTCGCCTACACGGCCGAGCAGCCTGCGGGGTTCACGATCGCGGAGGTCCCCGAGGGCTGGCACGTGCTGTCCTCCGACCGGACCAGCCTGGTGCTCGCCGACAGCGAGGACGACGGCTCGGACCCGAACAGCTTCGAGGGTCGGATCGTCGCAAGCCTCGTCGGTTCGGAGTCGCTGCCGGGCGGCGACCTCGAGGCGCAGACCTTCGCTGTCGGCGGTCAGGAGGTGCTCGTGTACGAGATGCTCGACGCGGACGGCGAGCCCGGCGGGACCCTCGGGGTGTTCGTGCCCGAGGGCGACGGGGACTACCTCTCGGTCCAGCTCCCGCCCGAGCTCCACTGGACGGGCGAGGTCGCCGCACGGTTCGTCGACGGGCTCGATGTCACCGACCAGGCGGGCCACACGGTCGGCTGACCACTGAGCGGTGGTGCGGCGCAGGGGCACGAGCCCGCGCCGCACCACCGGGTCATTCGGGCAGGACGTCGCCGGGTCGGGTCCGGTGGCCATGGTGACCGGCTCGCTAGGTGCGCTGTGCTGATTGGCGAGCAACGACCCGTGGCCACGTGGCCGCCCTCGTGAGACTGGCCCGGCGGAACACGCTCCGGGCGTCTGCCGTGGAGCAACCCGCCTGAGTCCCTCGAGCCCTCGGAGCCCTTCTCCAACTCGCGGTCGTCGTGACCGTGCGCCATGATCCGGGTGCTTCCGATTCACCGGAAGCATCAGACCCTCCGGCAGGCTCGCCGGACCCCTTCCCTTGGAGTGCCCATGCTCGCGCTCGTCGCTGCCGCGATCTTCGCCCTCGCCCTGCTCCTCGACCTCCTCGAGGCGAACCTCGGGGACGCCTTTACCCCACAGCTGCTGATGTTTGCCGGTCTGTTCTTCCTCGCGCTGCACCTGGGAGGAGTCGGCGGCTCGTCGCCGGTGAACGGCGGCTGGCGGGGGCGTGGGGGGAGCTCCCGCCGGCGGTAGGGGCTCGTACCACCCGCTCCCGTCATTCCGCCGGAATGCACCAAGAGGTCACGACGCGCTCCGCGCGTTCGTGGCCTCTTGGCATCTCGACAGCTGTCGAGATGTACGACAGATTGGCCGCGGCTGAGCGTCGTACCTTGACCGGTCGGCTGGTCCCAGCCCGGCCGGTCAAAGTCCGGCGTCGGCGGAGTTCTTGCGACCATGGGGCCGTGCCAGCCATGAGCCCCGTGCGGAGCAAGCTCGTCTTCCTCGACATCGACGGCACCTACGCGGTGCACGGAGTGGTGCCACCGGGTCACGAAGACGCCGTGCGCCGGGTGAGGGCGGCCGGCCACCGCGTCTTCCTGTGCACCGGCCGCTCCAAGGCGCTGCTGCCGACCGGCATCCTCGACGTCGGCTTCGACGGCCTGGTCGCCTCGGCCGGGTGCTATGTCGAGGTCGGGGGGAACCTGCTGATGGATCGCCGCTTCCCTGGTGACCTCGCCCGGCGGGTGGTGTCGCTCCTGGTCGAGCACGACGCGGCGTTCGTCCTCGAAGCGCCGGAGGCGCTGTACGGACCGCCCGGCGTAGACGACCGGTTGAGGGCGCTGCTCGGACCAGGGGGCGGCCAGGAGCAGCATGGCGCCGACGACTTCCTCCGCGCGCTCCGGATGCTCGAGGACCTCTCGGAAGTCTCGTTCGCCAAGGTCACCTACCTGGCGGCAGCAGCACCGTGGACCGAGCTGCTGAGCTCTCTGGGGCCGAGGGTGGGTTTCGTGCCCAGCTCGATCGTCGAGGCCCACGACTTTGCCGGTGAGCTGTACCTGGTCGACGTCCACAAGGCCCTCGGGATCGAGCTGGTCCAACGACACCTCGCGGCTGAGCGAAGCGATGTCATCGCGTTCGGAGACGGCATCAACGACCTGGAGATGCTGGAGTACGCCGGCGTTGGCGTCGCGATCGAAGGGTCGGACGACAGGGTCATGGCGGTCGCGGACGCGTTCGCACGGGGCCCTCACGTCGAGGGACTCGTCGCGTCGTTCGACGACTTGGGCCTGTACCGAACAGGCCACACCCGGCTCGATCCGGATCCGGGACATATCGGGTAGTTGAACAGCCCAAGAACCTTGCATCTCGACAAACATGTCGAGATGTACGACAGATCGAACGCAGCTGAGCGTCGCACCTTGACTGATCGGCCAGTCCGCCGCCGATCGGTCAATACTCCGGAGGGCACGCGTGTTCGAGTTCAAGGTGGGTACGTCGAGGCAAGCAGTCTCCGCATTGTTCGGCGAAGGGCTCTCCCTTTTCAACAAGGCCTACGTCGAAGACCCTGACAACGGAACTCGCCTGATCCACGCGGGGGGAATCGGGCGCGATGGGGAGGACAGGGTTCGGGCCGGCGGTGCATACGTGCTGCGTTGGCACGGACTAGCCATCGGGCTGGAGTGCGAGGTCACACGACGCGAGGACGAGCACGGTTCCCACCCACTGTTCACGCTCTCTCACCTGGGCACGAGCAACTTCGCCTGGATCAACGCGAACGTCGCCCCCGTCGAGCTCACTCCGGAGGACGCCGCCAAGGCAATGCAGGCTGCCGCTGAGGCGAGTGTCGTCCTCGAGTCGTATCGCGAGGACCACGGGCCGGGAAGCCGTGTGCGCGACCCGCTCGATGCGGGACGTGAGCTCTCGCCGGCCGACTTCGGCTACGGCGAGATCACGCGTGCACCGTGGGGTGCCCGATGAGCGCTGGCGAGCCCGATCATCAACGGCGACCTTCGACATGTCCGGCGCGCGTGGTGGGCACACCGCACCCCGGTCATGGAAGTCAGCCACCTCCGTACCGCGGGTGGCGCGATTGGCGCTGCGCTCGGCGTCTGGGCGATGCAAGCGCTGACATCGAAGGGCGCCAGTTCGACAGCCCCTGCACCGACTGCCACATGAACTCAAACCCGGACAACTCGGGTAGTCAGACTATCGACGGCGTTTAGTCAAAGAATCTTGCATCTCGACAAAAGTCTCGACAAGTTCGAAGCGTCAGGCCTGCATGTCCACAAATCGCGAGTAGTGCCCTTGGAATGCCACGACGAGCGTGTCGGTAGGCCCATTTCGGTGCTTGGCAACGATCACGTCGGCTTCGCCGGCGCGTGGCGATTCTTTCTCGTAGGCATCCTCGCGATGCAGAAGGATGACGATGTCCGCATCTTGTTCGATACTTCCCGATTCGCGAAGGTCGCTCATCTGCGGCCGCTTGTCGGTGCGCTGCTCGGCGCCACGGTTCAGCTGTGAGATGGCGATGACCGGGACCTCAAGCTCCTTGGCCAGCAGCTTGAGTGCTCGGGAAAACTCGGAAACCTCCTGCTGGCGGGACTCGACGCGCTTGCCGGAGGACATCAGCTGCAGGTAGTCGATGACCACGAGCTTGAGGTCGTGCTTCTGCTTGAGCCGCCGGCACTTGGCGCGGATCTCCATCAGGGACATGTTCGGCGAGTCGTCGATGAACAGCGGCGCCTCGGAGATCTTCCCCATGGTCGCGGCGATCTTGGCCCAGTCGTCCTCGCCCATCTGGCCGTTGCGCAGCTTCTGCAGGTGTACGCGAGCCTCGGCGGAGAGCAGTCGCATGGTGATCTCGTTGCGGCTCATCTCGAGAGAGAAGACGACAGACGTCATGTTGTGCTTGATTGACGCCGATCGCGCAATATCAATTCCCATGGTCGATTTGCCAATTGCAGGCCTTGCAGCCAGGACAATCATTTGTCCGGGGTGCAATCCATTGGTCAATCTGTCCAGGTCCGAGAACCCCGTCGGCACGCCGATCATGCCCTCGCCGCGGTGGCCGGCCGCCTCGATCTCGTCGACCGCGCCGCCGATGATGTCGCCGAGGATCAGGTAGTCCTCCGACGACCGCCGCTCGGTGACGGCGTAGACCTCGGCCTGCGCGTTGTTCACGATCTCGTCGACGTCGCCGCCGTCGGTGCCGTAGCCGAGCTGGACGATGCGGGTGCCGGCCTCGACGAGCTTGCGGAGCACGGACCGCTCGCGCACGATCCGCGCGTAGTAGCCGGCGTTCGCGGCGGTGGGGACCGACGAGATGAGTGTGTGCAGGTAGGGGGCGCCGCCGATGCGCTGGATCTCGCCGCGCTTGGTCAGCTCGTCGGCGACGGTGATGGCGTCGGCCGGCTCGCCGCGGCCGTAGAGGTCGATGATCGCGTCGTACACGACCTCGTGCGCCGGGCGGTAGAAGTCGGTGCCGCGGATCTGCTCGACGACGTCGGCGATCGCGTCCTTGGAGATCATCATGCCGCCGAGCACGCTGCGCTCGGCGTCGAGGTCCTGCGGCGGGGTGCGGTCGTAGCCGCCGCCACCGCGGTTGGTCCCGGACGGCGCGCCGTACTCGAGGTCCTCGATCGTCACGTGATCCCCATCGTCGTCATCCGAACACATGTTCCATGGGGGGTCTGACATCCGCGCCCAGACGAGTTCCCAGGCGCAGCATCGGGTCCTCGCACTCGCGACGTTAGGGGGTTCGAGCCCGTCGTCCAAACGCCACTCCGCGCGCCTGTGGGCAACGTGCAGACTTCTGTGGAGCGAGCCCTCACCTACTGTGAGCGAGGCTGTGGATCACGTCCGATTCTGTCCACAGTCCGTGGACAGGGGTGTGGACAGAGGGGTGAACTTCACCTCAGATCCGCTCGTCACCCGCAGGAACGCTGTGCACCTGCTGTGGATGCGAGAAAGGTTGGCTGCGATTTCATCTGTCGGACATCGACCGCCCGGTATCGACCGCCAGATACTGGCCCTCGCCGTCCCGGCGCTGGGCGCTCTGGTCGCCGAGCCGCTCTTCGTGCTCGTCGACTCCGCCGTCGTGGGCCACCTCGGGACGGCCCCGCTGGCCGGTCTGGCGCTCGCCTCGACCGTCCTCATGACGGTCATCGGGCTCTGTGTCTTCCTCGCCTACGCCACGACGGCGGCCGTCGCCCGCCGGCTCGGGTCGGGCGACCGAGCGGGGGCGCTCCAGGTCGGCGTCGACGGGATGTGGTTGGCCCTGGGCCTCGGCGTCGTGCTGGCGGCGGTCACCTGGCTCAGCGCCCCCTGGCTGATCGACGCGCTCGGGGCGTCCGACGAGGTCGCGCAGCAGGCGGTGACGTACCTGCGCTGGTCCGCACCCGGCCTGCCCGGCATGCTCCTGGTCCTCGCGTCCACAGGCGCCCTGCGCGGGCTGCTGGACACGCGCACACCCTTGGTGGTCGCCGCGACCGGTGCCGTCGTCAACGCGGTGCTCAACATCGTGCTCGTCTACGGCGTCGGCATGGGGATCGCCGGCTCCGGCCTCGGCACCGCCCTCACCCAGCTGGCGATGGCCGTGGCGCTCACCGTCGTGGTCGTCCGCGGTGCGCGAGGCTCGGGGGCACAGCTGCGCCCGGCCGCCGGGGGCATCTGGGCCAACGCGCGTGCCGGGACGCCCCTGTTCGTCCGCACCCTGTCGCTGCGGCTCGCCATCCTGCTGACCGTGTGGGTGGCTACCGGACTCGGGGCGGTCGAGCTCGCCGGTCACCAGATCGTCAACGCGGTCTGGGGGCTCGCCGCGTTCGCGCTCGACGCCCTCGCCATCGCCGCCCAGGCCCTGATCGGCCACGGCCTGGGCGCCGCCGACGTCCCCCGCGTCCGCGCGGTCCTGCGGCGCACGCTCCAGTGGGGCGTCGGCGCCGGTGCCGCGCTCGGGCTCGTCGTCGGCGGTCTCTCGTGGGTCTACGTCCCGCTCTTCACGACGGCCGACGACGTCCGGGCGGCCGCCGTCGCGGCTCTTGTCGTCGCCGCCGTGACGATGCCGATGGCCGGCTGGGTGTTCGTCCTCGACGGCGTGCTCATCGGCGCCGGCGACGGTCGTTTCCTCGCCTGGGCCGGCATGGCGACGTTCGTCGTCTACGTGCCGTTCGCGCTGGCCGTGCGCGAGTCCGCTCCACCGGGCGCCGCAGGTCTGGCATGGCTGTGGGCGGCGTTCGCAGGCGTCTTCATGCTCGCCCGCGCGGTCACCACCGGCTGGCGCGCCCGCGGCACAGCCTGGATGGTCACCGGCGCATAGAAGAGGCGCCCCGCTCCCACCAGGGGAACGGGGCGCCTCTCAGGACTGCTCAGCTCAGGCTGCGACGACCTTGACGGTCACCGTCGCGGACACGCCTGCGTGCAGACGGACCGACACCTGGTACTCGCCGAGGGCCTTGATCGGCTGACCGATCTCGACCTTCCGCTTGTCGATCTGCGGCGCGCCGGACTTCTTGACCGCGTCGGCGATCTCGGCGGTCGTGACGGCACCGAACAGACGGCCGGACTCGCCGGCCTTGGCCGACACGACGACCGGCTTGCTCTGCAGCGAGTCGCGGATCGCCTTGGCGTCGTCGAGCGTCGCGATCTCACGGGCCTTGCGGGCCTTGCGGATCGCGGTGACGTCCTTCTCGGCGCCCTTGGTCCAGGGCGTCGCCAGGTTGCGCGGGACGAGGAAGTTCCGGGCGTACCCGTCCTTCACCTCGACCACGTCGCCGGGCTCACCGAGACCGGTGACCTCGTGGGTCAGGATGATCTTCGCCATGATGGTCCCCTTTCTCAGCGCGCCGACGACGAGTACGGCAGGAGTGCCATCTCGCGGGCGTTCTTGACGGCACGCGCGATCGCGCGCTGCTCCTGGACGGACACACCGGTCACCCGGCGAGCGCGGATCTTCCCGCGGTCGGAGATGAACTTGCGCAGCAGCGCAGTGTCCTTGTAGTCAACGACATCGATCTTCGCCGCCTTGAGCGGGTTCTGCTTCTTCTTCGGCTTGCGGACCACGGCCTTGGCCATCGTGGTGCTCCTTGTCTGCTGGAGCCCTGGGCGTTGCCGTGCCCAGGGATGGGGAATGTCTGAGTGTCAGGCGCCGATCAGAACGGCGGCTCGTCGGAGTAGCCGGCACCGCCAGCACCACCTGCGGGCGTCGCCCACGGGTCGTCCTGCTGGTTGCCGCCACCGCCGCCGGAGCCACCGAATCCGCCGCCACCGCCACCGTTGTTGAAGCCGCCGCCGCCCCCGCCGCCGAAGCCACCGCCGCCGCCACCCGAACGCTGGGTCCGGGTGACCTTGGCCGTGGCGTAGCGCAGGGACGGGCCGACCTCGTCGACCTGGAGCTCGTACACGGTGCGCTTCTCGCCCTCGCGGGTCTCATAGGAGCGCTGCACGAGCCGGCCGGTCACGATGACGCGGGTGCCCTTGGTGAGCGACTCGGCGACCGACTCGGCCGCCTCCCGCCAGATCGAGCAGCGGAGGAACAGCGTGTCGCCGTCCTTCCACTCGTTGCTCTGGCGGTCGAACGTACGGGGGGTGGACGCGACGGTGAAGTTCGCGACAGCGGCCCCCGAAGGGGTGAAGCGCAGCTCGGGATCCCCGGTCAGGTTCCCGATCACCGTGATGACGGTCTCACCGCTCATGCCCAGCTCCTCGTTCGTTCGATCAGTCGGATGATCATGGATGTCTGGCGCCGCATGCTAGATGCGGCCACCCACAGAGATCAGGCGTCGGCGCGCAGGACCTTGGTCCGCAGGACGACCTCGTTGAGGCCGAGCTGGCGGTCGAGCTCCTTGGCGGTCGCGGGCGTCGCGTGGAAGTCGATGACGGCGTAGATGCCCTCGGACTTCTTCTGGATGTCGTAGGCAAGCCGACGACGACCCCAGATGTCGACCTTGTCGACAGTGCCACCGTCGGTCTTGATGACCGTCAGGTACTTGTCGAGCGACGGAGCAACGGTGCGCTCTTCGATCTCGGGGTCAAGGATGATCATGAGTTCGTACTGACGCAGGCTCATACCCACCTCCTCTGGTCTTCGCGGCCACGGTCGATCCGTGGCAGGAGGGTGTGTGCGTCGCTGGCCGCAGCGATCCGTCCATGACGACGGGCCACTGAGGGCACAGCAATCTCCTAGGCTACCCGGCCCGGAGCCACCGCCGAAATCGGCTGTGGGCGGGCTGGGACCTGGAAGCTCGGACGGGGGACGCGCGTGCGCCCCCCGTCGAAGATCAGGGTGTCGGTGCCGGCGTCGGCGCGACCGTCGGCGGGGGTTCCTGCGTGGCGACGGGCTTCGGTCCGCTCGACACGACGAGCGTCACCGATTCGCCGGGCGCCAGCATGGTGCCGCCCTTCGGGTCCACCCGGATGACACGGCCGGACGTCACCGTGTCGGACGGCTCCGCGACCACGCTGGCGACCAGCCCGGCGTTGACGACCGCAGCGGTCGCATCACCCTCGAGCTTGCCCTCCAGACCACCCGGGACGGCGATCTGCGACGGTGCCTCCTGCGTTGGCTCCTCCGTCGGCGCGACGGTCTCCGTGGGCGCCGACGCGCTCGGCGTCGGCTTGCCGCCGACGTTCGCCCGGGCGGGGAACTCCAGCACGGGGGCGTACTGCGGCTGCGCGAAGACGTCCTTCATGTACGACTGCCACAGGAACGCCGGCCAGGTGCCGCCGGTCACGAACTTCACGTCGCCGATCTGGGTGATCGTCTCCTGGGTGCCCGCGTTGTCCTGGCTCAGCGACACCTCGGTGACGATGTTCGGGGTGAAGCCGATGAACCAGGCGGCCTTGTTGTCGTTCGTCGTACCGGTCTTGCCGGCGATCGGGCGGCCGAGCGGCTTGACCCACGTCTTGCCCGACCCCTTCTCCACCACCTGGGTCATGGCGTACGTCGCGTCCGCGATCACGTCCTGCGCGAAGACCCGCTCCGTGGGGTCCTTGTGCTCGTACGCGACCGAGCCGTCCCAGTTGGTGACGGAGCGCACGATGTACGGGTCCACCCGGGTGCCGCCGGAGGCGATGGTGGCGTACGCGCCGACCATGTCGATCGGCTTCAGCGTCTGGGTGCCGAGCACGTTGGCGCGGTTGGTGTCGACCGGCGCGGGGACCCCGGCTCGCTCCGCCACCTCGGCGGTCTTCTCCGGCCCGATCTGCAGGTTGAGCTGGGCGTAGACGGTGTTCACGGACTGCGCGGTCGCCTCGACCAGGTCGATGTTGCCGAACTGTCCCTTGCTGAAGTTGGGGACCGTCCAGTCGCCGAACTCCTGCGGCGACCGGCCGTTGTACCGGGTGTTGAGGCTGACGCCCTGCTCGAGGCCCGCGATGAGGGTGAACGGCTTGAACGTCGACCCCGGCTGGACGTTGTCGTAGGTGACGGTGTTCTTCTGGTCCGTCAGGAAGTCCGCGCCGCCGTACAGGGCGACGATCGCGCCGTCCTTCGGGTCGACCGAGCTGAGGGACACGCGGGTGAGCGGGTTGGGCACGGCGCCGTCCTGGTCGGGCAGCGTGCCGGCCCGGAAGTCGGTGACCTGCTTCTCCGCGGCGGCCTGCAGCGGCTGCTGGATGGTGGTGACGACCGTGAGGCCCTTGCGGTTGATCTCGTCGTCCGTGAGCGCCAGCGGGGGCTGCTTGAGCTCGTCGCGCACCATCTCGAGGAGGTAGCCGGTGCTGCCCTTCATCGAGTCGGACCGCTGGTAGACCGCGGTCTCGGGGAACACCATCGGCGCGCGCTCGGCCGCGGTGAGCCAGCCCTCCTCCTCCATGGAGTCGAGGACGATGTTCCAGCGCTGCTCGGCCTTCTCACGGCTCGTGGCGGGGTCCCAGTTGTTGGGCGACGGGATGATGCCGGCCAGCATCGCGGCCTGCTCGCGGGTGAGCGCGGCGGCGTCGACGCTGAAGTACGCCTGGGCGGCGGCCTGGATGCCGTACGAGTCACGGCCGAAGTAGATCGTGTTGAGGTACCGCTCCATGATCTCGGACTTCGACTCCTCCCGGGCGATCTTCATCGCCAGGAGCGTCTCCTTGAACTTGCCGACGTAGTCCGTCGTCGTCTTGTCGACGTAGTACCGCTCGACGTACTGCTGCGTCAGCGTCGACCCGCCCTGGGTGGCGCCGCCGCGCAGGTTGTTCAGGAGCGCGCGGCCCATGCCGGTGATCGAGATGCCGCTGGTGTTGGTGAAGAACGTCTTGTCCTCGGCGGCCGCGACGGACTGGCCCACGTACTCGGGCAGCGACGAGTAGGGGACGATCTGCCGCTTCTGTGCCGCGAACGTGCCCATCACGGCGCCGCGGGACCCGTCGGCGTTGTTGGCGTAGAAGACGGTCGTCTGCTGGGCCTTGGTGTCGTCGGCCTGGTTCGGGATCGTCGTGCTCGCGTACGCCGCGACGACCGCGCCGGCCCCGAGGAAGCAGACCGCGAGGATCGTGCCGATCGTGAAGCGCCACGACGGCAACCAGCGGTGCAGACCCTCGTAACCGGACCGCGGGTAGTCGAAGAAGCGTCGCTTGGGGGCGCTGCTGCGCGTCGAGGTGGCCGTGCCGCGGGGCGCCGTGCGCTTGCCCCGGGCGGGTGCCCTCCGATTCGTGCGTGCCAACGCGCTGCCTTCCGTCCGACGACTGGGTCCGGCCTCGCCACCCGGATCCGGGCAGGCGTCAGCCGCGGATCACAGTATGGGGGACCCTCCTGTGCCCGCCGGGGGACCGAAGGCCTAGATCTGGCCAGCCTTCACACGATCGCTACCGGGCCCCCGGACCGCCGACGCAGACCGGCGCCCCGAGGTGACGGGGGTCACCGTCCGGGGCAGGACTTGCCCACTCCGTCGTATTCGACATACTCTCCGGATGTATCGAGTTGATACATCGACTCCACCAACATCCCGAGGAGGTGCCCCCGTGCGCGGTCGTTCCGACGTGCTCGAGCCGGCCATCCTCGGGCTGCTCCACGAGTCCCCGATGCACGGGTACGAGCTGCGCAAGCGCCTCAACCTCGTGCTCGGCTCGTTCCGTGCGCTCTCGTACGGCTCGCTCTACCCGTGCCTGAAGTCGCTGGTCGAGCGGCATTGGATCGAAGGCACCGAGTCGGTCGTGGCGCCGCACACCGTGGCGTCCAAGCGGGCACGCATCGTCTACCAGCTCACCGCCGACGGCAAGGAGCACCTCCAGCAGGTGCTCGCGTCGTCCGGGCCGGCCGCCTGGGAGGACGAGAACTTCGACGTCCGGTTCGCCTTCTTCGGGCAGACCGACGCCGAGACCAGGCTTCGGATCCTCGAAGGTCGGCGTACCCGCCTGACCGAGCGTCTCGAGACGATCCGCCAGTCCTTCGCCCGCACCCGCGAGCGCATGGACGAGTACACCCTCGAGCTCCAGCGGCACGGCCTCGAACAGGTCGAGCGTGAGGTCCGCTGGCTCGACGGACTGATCGACAACGAGCGCGGCCTTCGTCGCACCCGTCCTGCAGGCACCGGTCGACCGACCGCTGCTGACACACCCGCGGTGGACGACGACGTCGCCCCCGCGCGAACCACCGAGAAGGAGCGAGGATGACCTCCATCCGCGTCGCCATCGTCGGCGTCGGCAACTGCGCCGCGTCGCTCGTCCAGGGCGTGCACTACTACGCCGACGCCGACCCGAGCAGCACCGTGCCCGGTCTGATGCACGTGCAGTTCGGCGACTACCACGTCCGCGACATCGAGTTCGTCGCGGCGTTCGACGTCGACGCGAAGAAGGTCGGCTTCGACCTGTCCGAGGCCATCGGGGCCTCGGAGAACAACACCATCAAGATCGCCGACGTCCCCCCGCTCGGCGTGACCGTGCAGCGCGGCGTGACCAACGACGGTCTCGGCAAGTACTACCGCGAGACGATCACCGAGTCCGACGCCGAGCCGGTCGACATCGTCGCCGCCCTGCGCGAGGCCCAGGCCGACGTCCTCATCTGCTACCTGCCCGTCGGGTCGGAGATCGCCGCGAAGTACTACGCGCAGTGCGCCATCGACGCCGGTGTCGCGTTCGTCAACGCCCTCCCCGTCTTCATCGCGTCCGACCCGGTCTGGGCCGCGAAGTTCGAGGCCGCCGGTGTCCCGATCGTCGGCGACGACATCAAGTCGCAGGTCGGTGCCACCATCACGCACCGCGTCCTCGCGAAGCTCTTCGAGGACCGCGGCGTCGTGCTGGACCGCACGTACCAGCTGAACGTCGGCGGCAACATGGACTTCAAGAACATGCTCGAGCGCGAGCGCCTGGAGTCCAAGAAGCTGTCCAAGACGCAGGCCGTCACCTCCAACCTGACCGGCCCCCTGGGCGGCAAGAAGGAGGACCGCAACGTCCACATCGGCCCGTCGGACTACGTCGCCTGGCTCGACGACCGCAAGTGGGCCTACGTCCGCCTCGAGGGTCGCGCGTTCGGTGAGGTTCCCCTGAACCTCGAGTACAAGCTCGAGGTCTGGGACTCGCCCAACTCGGCCGGCATCATCATCGACGCCCTGCGCGCCGCGAAGATCGCCAAGGACCGCGGCGTCGGTGGCCCGATCCTGTCGGCGTCGACGTACTTCATGAAGTCCCCGCCCGTCCAGATGGAGGACACCCTGGGCCGCGCCCAGCTGGAGGCCTTCATCGCCGGCGAGAACGAGCGCTGAGCTAGCTGACTGACACGAAGGCGCGCATCCCCTCGGGGTGCGCGCCTTCGTCGTGCTTCAGTTCCCCGACGAGCCCGCCACCCACCAGCTCACGGAGTCGCCCAGCCACTGACCGACGCCCTCGGCCGGCGCTGGAGCGCCACTGAGCACCGTCGTCGCGCCGGACTCCAGGTCGTGCGCGGTGATCGTCTCCGCGCGGTCGGCGTTCGTGGGTGCCACCTCGGCGTAGACGGTGCTGCCCCGGACCGACGTCCAGAACATCCCGCCGTCGTCACCCAGGCTCTGCAGGAGGGTGGACGTGCCGCCGGCCCAGGCGTAGAGCCCGGTGGTCGGGTCCACGAACGTGGCGTCCTCCGTCAACGGGGCGCCTTGGAACACCAGGGTCCCGCCCGCGGAGACTCCCCGGCCCGAGATGCCGGGGAATGGGTCACCGAGCTCCAGCCGGCTCACGACGGTCGCGGTGGACGTGGCTGTGTCGACCAGGACGGTCGTCGGCAACCCCCCGTCAACGATGGCGCGACCGTCGGCGTCGTTGCAGGTGACCAGCACGGACGTGTCGTCCACCCAGCCGACGAGGAAGCACTGAACGCCGGGGCGGTCGTACGAGATGTGCCGGGTCGACCCGTCGGAGATCCGGGTGACGTCCAGGCCTCCCCAGCCGACGGTCTCGGTCACGATCTGCTCGCTGCCGGGGTCGAGATACGCGTGGTTCAACGGGTAGGGGTCCACCACGAGCAGACGTGGGTCGGCGCCCGGCGCGACGACGTACACCCCGACGCCCGGATTGGCGGCGCCCTCCAGCAGGGTCTTCTCGAGCTCGGTCCACAGCTCGTTGCCGTCGGGGAGGGTGGTGAGGTACGTGCCGGTCTCGTCGAACGGGGGCTGGTCGGTGGTGAGCGCCCCGGTCCGGAGATCGAGCCATCCGACGGTCATGTCATGGCCGTCGGAGGTCATGCCGACGCGGGCCCGCTCGGCGGTCGCGTCCCAGTGCAGGACGGTGACCTGAGGGTCGACCGGCAGCGACAGCAGCGCGTAGTGCTCGCCGGCGGGCGAGACCAGGTGGACCTCCTGCACGTCGGCGCGTGCGTCGTCGACGGTCCCGCCCACCGGCACGTACTGCGGACGGTAGATCGAGAGCATCCACCCCTCCGCGGTCTGACCGAGGAGTCCGGGCGGTGCCACGAACGCGTCGGGAACACCGGCTCGTGCGGGTGCGGGCGTCAGAGGAGGCGGCAACGACGGGTTCGGGGTCGGCGTCGGGGTCGGCGTCGGGGTCAGGGTCGGGGTGGCGCTGACCGACGGCGACGGGGTGTGCGCCGGCGGTGCGGGCACCCCGCGGTCGAGCCCGAACCAGGCGGCCGTCCCGACGACCCCCGCGGCAGCCACACCTGCCACGGACTCGACGGTGTGCCGCTGCACGCGGCGGCGGCGCACGACCCGGCGCAGGCCAACCGCCCGCAGGTCGTCCAGGGGGCCGTCGGTGGACAGCTCCTCGGCCGCGCGGCCGAGCAGGGCTCCCAGCTCAGTGCTCATGGCGCGCCTCCATCGAGTCGACCAGGTGCACGTCGGCGCGCTCCTGGTGGGTGGTCGTGGTGCCCAGCGCGGCATCCAGCTTGGCTGTGCCGTCCGACGTGTACCGCTTCACGGCGCCTTCGCTGAGGCCGAGGACGGCCGCCGTCTCGCGCACCGAGAGGTCCTCGACCTGCCGGAGGACCACGCAGGCCCGCTCGCGAGGGGCGAGCCCCTGGAGCGCCCGGACCACGTCCGCGCCGAGCCCGCGTTCCTCGACGACGGCGCCGGTCGTCGGCCGGGTGCCGAGCTTGGTGAGTGCGGCCCGCTCCCGGGTCCGCCGGCGCGACTCGTCGATCGAGCGGGTCACGATGGAGCGCCGCACGTACTGCTCCGCCTGCCCGATGCTGGTGAACCGGGCGCGGCCGGTGAAGGTCGCGATCAGCGCCTCCTGGACCAGGTCCTGGGCGTCGTGCCGCGACCCGACCAGCAGCATCGCGTGCCCGACGAGCCGCGCGTACCGTTCGCGCACCAGCTGGTCGAGCAGCCCTTCCCAGGCCGGGGCCACAGGGCCTCCTCGTGTCCGTCGACGCCGGCTCTCGGCGGTCACGAAGAAGAACGCCCGGGACCTCGCGGTCGGTTGGGGTGCATCATCCTCGCGGGTGACGCTCCTTCCGCGGCGACTCGCGGCGGCTCAGCCGCGGCCGACCACCCAGGACGTCAGACCGGTGGTCCAGGAACCGTCCGGCGGGGCGGGCGCGAGCACGACCCCGGTGCCCGAGGCGACGTCGTGGAGGGTGAGGACCGTCGGCAGGCTGGCCGCCTCGCACCCGGGCATCGTCGCGACGTAGACCGCCCCGCCGTGCGCGGCGAGCGTGGTCGCACCCGGGCTGACCTGCACGGGGGTGCCGTCGGTCAGGTAGACGCCCTCGGGGCAGGCGTTCGCCGTACCGGGCCCCGGCGCGAGCGGCACACCCGCGACGGCGACCACACCGTCGCTCAGGTACGTCCCCGCTCCGGCCGACGTGAACGGGTCGCCGGCGATCTGCTGCCGGACGACCGTCACGGCGCCGTCCAGGCCTGCGCGCACGAGCCGCGGGTTCCACTCGAACGGCCCAGCGCCGCCGTTGTAGTCGAAGCACTGCGCCAGGACCCCGGTCGCGTCGATCCACGCCACGGTGCTGCACTGGGCGTTCGGCTGCCCGAACGGGATGACGGACCGCACCCCTGTCGTCGCGTCCACCACGACGACTGCGTCGGCCGACGCGGTGTCGGACGCGAGCAGCCGGCCGTCCGGGCTCACGCTCACGGGCGCCGACGACGAGCCCAGCGAGCCGATCATCCAGGCCCCGCCCTCGGGGGGCACGGCGTAGGTGGGCGGAGGCTCAGGGCCCTCGGACGGAGTCATCCACACCTCGAGGCCGCCGGCCATGGTGGCGACGTAGACGGCATCGGGCAGGGTCCGCAGATCGGGGGTGATCGACCCCGCGCTCAGGTCGACGCTGGCGGGCGCTCCCTCGACCAGCACGCGGGCGGTCGGCGCACCGGCCTGCCACGAGAGGATCCGGACCTCGCCCGTCGTCGACAGGTCAGCCACCAGGTACCGCTCACCCTGCGGGGAGGCGAGGACCAGGTACTGACCGGCCACCGCGCCGTCGTCGGACACCGGCCGGTAGGTCGTGAGCACCCAGCCCGGCGTCGTCGTCGCGAGCAGCCCGTCGGGCAGCGGCAGCACCGGGGGCAGGCCCGGCAAGGAGACTGCGGTCGGCGTCGGCGTCGGCGTCGGGGTGGGCGACGGCGACTCGATCGTCGGGGACGGCGTGTGCGCCGGGGGCGGCGGTGCGTACCGGGAGCCGATCCACCCCGCGGTGGCCAGGCCGGCGACGGCAGCGACCGCCACGGACGACTCGACCGAGTGCCGGACCAGGCGGCGGTGCCGGACGCGGCGGACCGTCCGCGCGAACACCGCGGGCTGCGGGGCGATCCCCGCGATCTCGCGCTCCTGCACGTCGAGGGCGGCGGCCATCAGGTCGCTCAGGTCACGCGTCATGGCGCACCTCCGGGGTGGGGATCAGGCGGACGGGTTCGTCGTCGCCGGAATGGCTCGTCGTGCCGAGCAGGGCGTTGAGGGTCCCGACCCCGTCGGCGACGTAGCGCTTCACCGCGCCCTCGCTCAGGCCGAGCAGCGTCGCGGTCTCGCGGACGGATAGGTCGTCGACGTGCCGCAGGACCACGCAGGCGCGCTGCCGCGGGCTCAACCGGGCCAGCGCCGCGCGCAGCTCGTCGGGAAGCCCCTGCGTCGGCTGGTCCTCGACGGCGGTCGGCACCCGCGCCGACGCCCGCTCCAGCGCCGCGTGCTCGACGGTGTCGTGCCGCGTCCGGTCGATGAACCGGGACACGATCGCGCGCCGGACGTACTGCTCGGCCTGCTCGACGGAGCGGAACCGGGCCCGCCCGCCGAACGTCGAGACCAGCGCGTCCTGCACCAGGTCCTCGGCGTCGGCGCGGGAGCGGACCAGCAGCATCGCGCGGGCGACCAGGCGGGCGTAGCGGTCCGCGACCACCTGCTCGAGCATCGGCTCCCAGTGCCCGCTCATCGCGCCTCCTCACGCCGTCCTACCAAGACAACGAGCGCCGGCGCCAGACGGTTGTGGGAGCGGTCAGCCGCCCGAGCTCCTGGAACAGCCAGAAGACTTTGTCGCGCCAGGAGGGTCGAAGTCTCCTGGTTGTTCGGCGGGCGCCCGGGAGCCTGTGGGGGGCGGGGGCGGCGGTGGCGACTCGTGCGGCACGCTGCGCGGATGATCGACGCGAGCGGGTCCAGCGCACGACTCCCCCGGGGAGTCGACTCCCGCGCCGCCGTGGTCGTCGCGCGACAAGACTCCGTGGCGACCACGGCGCAGCTCCAGGCGTGGGGCGCGAGTCGCTCGCTCGTCGCACGACGGGTGGCCTCCGGCGAGTGGCAGCGGCTGTTCCGGGGGGTCGTCGTGCTGCACTCCGGACCGGTGACCTGGCGGCAGCGGGCGCGCGCGGCGCTCCTGTGCGCCGGGCGGCACGCGGCGCTGTCGCACGAATCGGCTGCCTTCGTGCACGGCATCACGCAGCGACCCGGCGCTGGCATCGCCGTGAGCATCCCCAGGAGCCGAAGCGTCCAGGAACAGCACGGACTGGTCGTCCACCGCAGGATGCAGATGCCGTTCGCCGGCGGGGCGCTCCGGGCGGTCGGCGTGGAGCCGACCCTGCTCGATCTCGTCGACGAGATCGAGTCGGTCGACGACGTCGTCGGGCTCGTCTGCGACGCGGTCCGTCACAGAGTCGTCCCCGGGCGCGTCCTGATGCACGCCGCCGAGCGCTCCCGGCTGCGGCACCGGTCCCTGCACGTCGACCTGCTCGGCGAGCCGGGCCGCGGCATCGAGTCTCCGCTGGAGCACCGGTACGTCCGGGACGTCGAGCGGCGGCACGGGCTCCCGACCGCGAGCGCGCAGGTGTCGGAGGTGATCGAGGGCCGGTGGATCCGCGCCGACCGGGTACACGTCGGTCTCGGGGTCCGGATCGAGCTCGACGGCCAGCTCGCGCACCCGTTCGGCCGGACGGACGACGACACCTGGCGCGACAACGCCGTCGTCATCGCCCGCGGAGACGTCACGCTGCGCTACCGCTGGCGACACGTGGTCGTCGACCCGTGCACCACAGCCGCCCAGGTAGCCGCAGCCCTGAGCTCCCGCGGCTGGCAGGGCCACCCGACCCCCTGCAGCGAAGCCTGCGAGATCGGGAAGACCTCGTCCTACCAGACAGGACGAGGTCTTCCGGCTACCTGCCGACCGTGAACGAGTCGGCGGATCCTGTGCCTGTCACCCCCCAGTCGACCGGGGACAGGATCGTCGTGGCTCCGGTCGTCCCGTCGACCCGACTGATCTCGGGCATCCCGAGGTCGGCGCACACGGGCATCCGGGTGAGGTAGACGTCCCCGTCCGCTCCCGCCTCAGGCAAGAGCGACATGAGGTCGTCGTCATTCGTGGCGAGGAGCTCGACCGTGTCCGACGAGCTCCGCCAGACGTAGACGCTGCCGCCGCAGTATCCGCCCGACGCACCGGGTCCGGTGCCGACGAACGCCGTTCCACCATCCCCGGTCGGAATGCCTTCGTGGGCGGGGTAGACGTCGGTGGACGGGTCGTCCGGCTCGACGAGGACGGGCACCGGGTCCGCACCGGTCGGTGAGGTGTCGACGCGCCAGTGGCTCGGGCGGGCATCCTCGACGAGGCACTGCACGAGGACGTCGTCGTCGTCGATCCAGGAGACCGCCGTGCACTCCGGGAACGACGGCCACCCACGGACGGCCGTGGACTCGTCCGTGGCCAGGTCGACGACGACGGCGGACTCCGGCGACGTCCGGTCCTGGATGAGCACGCGGGCGCCGGAGGGGTCGACCGCCACCTTCCACGCGTCGCGCACCCCTGCTCCGGCCCCGACGGTGCGGGTCTTGCCGGACCTGTCGACGACGATCACCGTCCGCTGCGGTGGGTCCTCGAGCACTCCCGCCAAGACCACCCGCTCGCCCGTCCGGGTCCAGCCCACCGTCGAGGCCGACGGCACGGTAGGAATCGCGGTCACGTCCCCGGTGAGCAGGTCGACCGTCCCCCACGACCACCCACCGTCGGCCCCCCAGACGGTGACGTCGGCCGTGGTCGACCCCGCCACCCACCGGTCGACCGAGAGCAAGGCGTCGGTTGCGAGGTCGACCACGCGGTACCGCTCACCCTCGGGCGAGGCGAGCACCAGCGCGTTGAACTTCGGGAGCGCCTCGAGCGCCTCGTTCTCCGGACCGGCGTCGGTCGTGACCGGTGCGGGGCCGGCGAACCGGAACAGCACCCACCCGGGCGTCGTCCGGGCAAGCAGCTCCGGGGTCGCCTCGGGCATCGGCGGGAGCCCGGGCAGCACCACGGTGACGGGGTCGACGGTCGGTGTGGGCGTGGGCGTCGACGTGGCAGACACGCTCGGGCTGGGTGTCTGCGCGGGGAGCGGCTCGTGGCGCGGCGCGACGAGCCAGCCGAGCGCGCCGACGGCGACGGCGACGCACGCCACCGACGTCGACCGGACGGCGGCACGGGTGGTGCGGCGGCGGCGGACCGCCCCGCGCAGGCGGGAGACACGGTTGCTGTCGTCGGCGGTGTCCGCGAGCGCCCGCGTGCTCTGCGCGAGGGCGTCGCTCATGTAGTCGTGCAGGTCACGCGTCACGGTGCACCTCGTTCACGGTGAGCAGGACGGGGGCGGTGTCCTCGGGGGCGGCGACCACGTCGAGGCGGGCGGACAGCGCACGCACGCCGTCGGAGACGTAGCGCTTGACGGCACCCTCGCTGAGCCCGAGGAGCGCGGCGGTGTCGCGGACGGACACGTCGTCGAGGTGCCGGAGCACCACACAGGCGCGTTCGCGGGGTGCCAGGGCAGCGAGCGCGGACTCCAGCTCGCCGGCAAGCCCGCGGTCGGCAGGGTCGGCACCGGGCGGGGCCGGTTCGGCCGCGATGCGTTCGAGCGCGACGCTCTCGCGCCCGCGGCGCCGGGTGCCGTCGACGAACCGGGACACGATCGCGCGTCGCACGTACGCCTCGGCGTGGTCGGCGGACGTGAACCTGGCGCGGCCGGAGAACGTCGACACCACCGCGTCCTGGACCAGGTCCTCGGCGGCGTGCCGGTCGCGCACCAGGAGCATCGCCCGCGCCAGGAGTGCGGGGTACCGCTCACGCACCACCTGCTCGAGCAGGGGCTCCCACTGCCGTCCCATCGGTCTCCTTCGTCGTGCCGTCATTGCTTACACGACGCAGGTACCTCGGCAGGTTGGGGTCGGCCCTGTAGGGCGCGCCCCGGGTGCGAGGATGACCGGGTGCAGGTGATCGCCGACCTCAAGGCCCTGTGGCCACTGCGGGACTTCCGCAAGCTGTTCGCCGTCCGGCTCGTGAGCCAGACGGCCGACGGGATGTTCCAGGTCGGCCTGGCCACCCTGTTCTTCTTCTCGCCGGAGAACGCGAGCACCGCGACGGGCGTCGCGACGGCCTTCGCGGTGCTGCTGCTGCCGTTCACGATCGTCGGCCCGTGGGCGGGCGTGCTCCTGGACCGGTGGCGGCGCCGGCAGGTGCTGTTCGTCGGCAACCTGGTGCGTGTCGGCATCACGGTCGTGATCGCGGTCCTGATGGTCACGGTGGGCGTCGGTCCGGCCGTGTACGTGCTGGCCCTGGTGAACCTGTCGATCAACCGGTTCCTGCTGTCGGCGCTCAGTGCGTCGTTGCCGCGCACGGTCGACGGTCCGCTGCTGCTCACCGCGAACTCCCTGACCCCGACGCTGGGCGCTGCGGCGGCCGGCGTGGGCGGGGCGATCGGGCTGGTGCTCAGCCTCGTCCTGCCTGCCGGGCGGGGCCGGGACGCGACGGCCCTCTTCCTCGCGGCGGCCGTCATGGCCACGGCAGCCGCGCTGGCCACCCGGCTGGGCAAGGACCGGCTGGGTCCCGACGAGCGCGCCGACGCCGCCCAGCTGCGGGCCGCACTGGGCATCCTCGCTCGCGGACTGGTCGCCGGGGCGCGACACCTGGTCGAACGCCGGACCCCCGCGCGGGCCCTCGGGATCATGGCCGCGCACCGGTTCCTGTACGGGGTGACGTTCATCGCGAGCATCCTCATCGCGCGCAACCTGCTGTCGGACCCGACGGACGCCGACGAGGGCCTGCGGACGTTCGGGCTGGTGCTCGGGGCGTCGGCGCTCGGGTTCGTGCTCGCCGTCGTGCTCACCCCGGTGCTGTCGCCCCGCACGGGTCCGCACGCGTGGATCGTCATCTGCCTGTCGCTGGCCGCCGTCAGCCAGCTCCTGCTGGTGGCCTCCGACGCGCGCGCTGCCGTGCTGGTCGCGGCCGGCTTCCTCGGCCTGGCCGCCCAGGGCGCCAAGATCGCGGTCGACACCATCGTGCAGCGCGACACCGACGACGCCTTCCGCGGCCGCGCGTTCGCGCTGTACGACGTCCTCTACAACGCCGCGTTCGTCGGCGCCGCCGCGCTCGGTGCGATCACCTTGCCGGACACCGGCTACTCCCAGGGACTCTTCCTCGTGCTGGCCGTCGCCTACGCCGGGTTCGCCGCCCTGTACGGCTCGGCCTCCCGAGGGGTACCCGCCGTGCATGCCACCGAGGCACGATTGGCCTCGTGAGCAGCGACGACAAGGTGGTCGGGCGGCAGGACGACCTGCCGCTGAACGCGGTGCTCGGCAGCGACCTCGCACTGTCCATCTCGGACGCCCTGCGCGACGACGACCCGCTGGTGTGGGTCAACAGTGCGTTCACCCGGCTCACCGGGTACCCGGCGGAGGAGATCCTGGGCCGCAACTGCCGGTTCCTGCAGGGAAAGGAGACCGACCCGGTCGCCGTGGCACGGATCCACACCGCCCTCGACGAGCAGCGGGCGGTGGCGACGGTCATCCGCAACTACCGCCGCGACGGCACGCCGTTCTGGAACCAGGTGGTCATCAGCCCGGTCGTCGACCAGGACGGGAGGGTCACCCACCACATCGGGATCCAGGTCGACGTCACGGACCGCGTCGTCTCCGACCGTGCGCGGGACCTCGAGATCGACGTGCCGCACGAGGCCACGGCCCGTCTCGACCTGCTCGCACTGATCAGCGACGAGCTCGCCCAGCGCCTCGAGTACGACGACGCGGTGGACGCGCTCGGTGACATCGCTGTCCCCGCGCTCGCCACCTGGGGATTCGTCGCGGTCACGGACGACCGCGGCCGGTTCGACCGCATCCACCTCGTCGCCGCCGACCCGGACGACCAGAAGACCGCCCGCGCGCTCGCGAACGAGGACATCAGCTGGCTCTCGCGCTCGCCCTCCGTCACGGAGGCGCTGACCAGCGGGCCGGGATTCGTCGCCACGCCGTTCGCGGTCGACGTGGCAGGTCTCCCCGGCCGGACGACGCCCACTCAGCTCGCCCTGCTGCGCCGGCTCGGACTCGGCAGCGCCATGGTGGTCCCGCTGCGGGCGCGCGACCGAGTCCTCGGGGTGCTGACCCTCGTCGCCGCCGAGGGGTTCACCGCCGACGCGGTGGTGACCGCGGCGCACCTGGGGCGTCGCGCCGGCCTCGCGCTCGACAACGTCCGGCTGTTCCTCGCCGAGCGGACCGCCGCTCTGACGCTGCAGCGCAGCCTGCTGCCGGAGATCCCGGACGTCCCCGGCCTCGACGTCGCCGCCGCGTACATCCCGTCCGCCCGGAGCGCCGAGGTGGGTGGCGACTGGTTCGACGTGCTGCTCCTGCCCGACGGCGCCATCGGCCTGGCCGTCGGCGACGTGGTCGGGCACGACCTGCGTGCCGCGGCGGCGATGGGACAGCTCCGCTCCCTCCTGCGGTCCTACGCGTGGGAGGGCTCCTCACCCGGGCAGGTCCTCGGTCGTGCCGACGAGCTGGTGCGCGGGCTCGACATCGCCGACATCGCCACGTGCGCGTACCTGCGCTGGCGGTCGACCGACGACGGCGCCGAGGTCACCTACGCGCGGGCCGGACACCCACCCCCGCTGCTGCGGCTCGCCGGCGGCGAGGTCCGCTCGCTCGACGGCGGTCTCTCGACGCCCATCGGGCTCGACGGGTCGGAGCGCGCCGAGGCCGTTATCGACGTGCCCGTCGGCGCGACGCTCGTCCTCTACACCGACGGCCTGGTCGAGCGACGCGACCGCGGCCTGCGCGACGGCATCGCCGCACTGACGGCCGAGCTCAGCGACGTCCCCGACGACGCGGACTCTAAGGCCGTCCGCGACAAGCTCGTCTCGACGTTCATAGGCAGCCACCAGGAGGACGACGTGTGCCTCCTCGTCGTCAGGCGCGCGCTGCCCACCACGTGAGCAGCTCGTCGCGTGCGACGTCCGGACCCAGCGGCCCGCGCTCCATCCGCAGCTCCAGCAGGTACTTGTAGGCCTCACCCACCTCGCGCCCCGGCGCCAGCCCGAGGATCTCCATGATCTGGGTGCCGTCCAGGTCGGGCCGGATCGAGCTGAGCTCCTCCTGCTCGCGCAGGCGCGCGATCCGCTCCTCGAGGTCGTCGTACGCCGCCGACAGCCGGGCCGCCTTGCGCAGGTTCCGGGTGGTGCAGTCCGACCGGGTCAGCCGGTGCAGCCGCTCCAGCAGCGGGCCGGCGTCCGTCACGTAGCGACGCACCGCGGAGTCCGTCCAGCCGCCCTCGCCGTACCCGTGGAACCGCAGGTGCAGCTCCGTCAGCCGAGCGACCGCCTGGACCGTCGCCTTGTCGAACCGCAGCTCCTTGAGCCGCTTGGCGACGAGCTTCGCACCGACCATCTCGTGGTGGTGGAAGCTGACGCCACCGCCCGCCTCGTTGCGCTTGGTCTTCGGCTTGCCGATGTCGTGCAGCAGCGCCGCGAGCCGGAGCACCAGGTCCGGACCGGGCACCGCCCCGTCGGGACCGGTCTCCAGCGCGATCGCCTTGTCGAGCACCATCAGGGAGTGCTCGTAGACGTCCTTGTGGCGGTGGTGCTCGTCGATCTCCAGCCGCAGCGCCGGCAGCTCCGGCAGCACGTGCTGCGCCAGACCCGTGTCGACCAGCACCTCCAGACCCGCCCGCGGCTGCGCCGAGACCAGCAGCTTGCTCAGCTCGTCGCGGACCCGCTCCGCCGACACGATGGTGATCCGGTCCGCCATGTCGACGATCGCCTCGCGGGTGGCGGGCTCGACGGCGAACCCCAGCTGGGCGGCGAACCGCGCGGCGCGCATCATCCGCAGCGGGTCGTCGTCGAACGACTGCCGCGGGTCGACCGGGGTCCGCAGCACCCCGGCCGCCAGGTCGGTCAGGCCGTCGAACGGGTCGACGAACGCCAGGTCCGGCACCCGCACCGCCATCGAGTTGACCGTGAAGTCGCGGCGCGACAGGTCACCCTCGAGCGAGTCGCCGAACGCGACCTGCGGCTTGCGCGACGTCGGGTCGTACTCGTCGGACCGGTACGTGGTCACCTCGACGACCACGTCGTCCGCGAGCGACGAGCGGCGGCCGGCGAAGCGGCGGGCGCCGATGGTGCCGAACTCCTTGCCGATGTCCCAGTGCGCGTCGCCCCAGCGGGCCAGGATCGCCTCGGTCTCGTCCGGGGTCGCCGACGTCGTGAAGTCGAGGTCCGCCGACGCCCTGCCGAGGAACGCGTCGCGCACCGGACCGCCGACCAGGGCGAGCTCGTGCCCCGCCTCACGGAACAGTCCGCCCAGCTCGAGCGCGTCGGCAGGCAGCCCGGCCAGCACCGCCAGCGCACGCTTCTGCAGCGCCACCAGGGCGGCGCTCAGGTCAGGGGAGTCGGGGCCGACGGACGGAACGAGGGAGGGCACTCGTCCAAGCCTGCCAGATGCCCGGTGGTGGGCGGCGCCGGCGCAGACGAGGGGTCGTGCCGCGTGGCGGCCCGTGCGGGCCGGCCCGGCGTCGCCAAGTCGTTACAGTGTCGATATGTCGAGCCCGGCGCGTCCACCCGTCCCCGGGGGTGTCCCAGCGCCACCGGGCGGTCATCCGCTGCGCATCGACCCCCGGCACAGCATCACGCGGGTCCCGTCGGCCCCTCTGCCGGTCGTCGACGAGACGTCCGCGGGCGGCATCGTCGTCAGCCGTCGCGACGGTGTCGACCACGCCGCGGTCATCGCGCGACGCAACCGCGCGGGCCGTCTCGAGTGGTGCCTGCCGAAGGGGCACCTGGAGGGCGACGAGACCCCCGAGGAGGCCGCCGTCCGCGAGATCGCGGAGGAGACCGGCATCACCGGGCAGGTCCTGCGCCGGCTCGGCGTCATCGACTACTGGTTCAGCGGCGACGACCGCCGCGTGCACAAGGTCGTCCACCACTTCCTGCTGGGCGCGACCGGCGGGTTCCTCACGGTCGAGGGCGACCCGGACGGAGAGGCGGAGGACGCCGCGTGGATCCCCGTGGCGGAGCTGAACGGTGTGCTCGCGTACCCGAACGAACGGCGTCTCGCCGAGGCAGCACTCGTCGTGCTCGTCGGCGAGGAATGAGCGCCCGCTCGCGGGTGCTCGGTGCGGCCCTGGCCCTCGTCGGTGCCGTCGCGCTCGCCGTCCCCGTCACCGGGGCAGCCGCGACGCCGAGCCCGTCCCCGAGCCCCGACCCGGACCTCCCGGTCTCCGTCCAGGTCACCGAGATCTCGCCGAGCGTCCTGCGGCCCGGTGAGGACCTCCATGTCCGCGCCACCCTGCGTAACGACGGCGACGAGGCGATCGAGAAGCCCGGCGCTGCCCTCCGGATCAGCCGGTTCCGCATCAGCGTGCGCGCCGACCTGGAGACGTGGGCGTCCGCGGGGACCTCGGGTCTGAGCCGCACGAGGCAGGACGCCAGGTCTCCGGTGCCCGGTCCGCTCCTGCCCGGCGCGAGCGTCCCGGTCGAGCTGACCGTCCCCGCTGCCGACGTCGACCTCCTCGAGGGCGCCGACACGTGGGGGCCGCGCGGGCTCGTGGTCGAGGCGCTCGACGGCGCGGCCCGGGTCGGCATCCAGCGCACGTTCCTGCTGTGGCTCCCGTCCGACGACGTCCCGAGCACCCCCGTCTCCGTGCTCGTCCCGGTGGTCGGCCCGCCGTCCGCACCGGCACCGGGCGGAACCGCTCCGGGTGCGGCCACCGTCGCCGGTCTGGACGAGCTGACCCGGCCGGGGGGACGGCTGCGTGAGCTCGCCGCGGCGGTCGCGGTCGCGCCGCAGATCGGCGTCGCCGTCGACCCGGCCCTGCTCGCCGCCGCGTCGGCGGGCTCGACGGGGACACAGGCCTGGGCGACCGGCCTCACCGACGAGCTCCGCGACCACGACGTCGTCGCGCTGCCCTGGTCCGACCCGGACATCGCCGCCGTCGCGCACGCCGACCGCCCGGACCTGGTCCGGCTGGCACTCGAACGCAGCGCTCAGACCGGCGTCCCGGGCCTGTCGGCGCCGTCCGGACTGTTGTGGGCACCGGGCGCGGGTCTCCCGGACGAGACGACCGCGGCCGTGACCTCCCAGGTCGACGCCGACGCGATCGTCCTGCCACCGACCACGAGCGACGAGTCCGACACCCCGGGCGCCGCCCGGCGGGTGGAGACCACCGACGGCCCGGTCACGGCGTACGGGCCGGACGCGATGCTCACCCGCCTCTTCACGGCACCGCAGGGCGTCGACGCGGGTGCGACGACGGCCACCACCGTCCAACGGGCGCTCGCCGAGCTCGCCGTCGTCACGCGGGAGGACGAGACCGAGCAGCCGCACCTGCTGATCGCACCGGGGCGCAGCTGGGATCCCGACGTGGCGAACGTGACGGCGCTGACGTCCGCCTTCACCGATGCCCCCTGGGTGCGCCTCGCCCCGACGGCCACGCTCCTGGACGCCGACGCACCGGACGCACGCGGCGACCTGCCCACGAACGCCGTGAACCCCGACGAGCTCGCCCCGAGCAGCGTGCGTGCCCTGGCCGACGCCCGCGGTCGCGCCGTCGCGTTCGCCGGGGTCACCAGCGAGCCGGCCGTCCTGCTGGAGGGCGTCGACGTCGAGGTCCTCGCACCCCTGTCCGTCGCGTGGCGCGTCGCCCCCGTCGGACGCGACGCGCTGGTGTCGTCGGCGATCGCGGACGTCGACGCGCGCACCGCAGGCCTCAGCATCGCGCCGGTCAGCGACCTCCTGGTGACCGCCGCCGACAGCCCGATGTCGATCGTCGTGCGCAACGAGCTCACGGTCCCCGCAACCGTGCTGGTCGCCGTCACCCCGCGCAAGGCGTGCCTCGAGGTCGGAGCGATCGACCCTGTCGTGGTCGAGGCGCAGACCGAGACCAACGTCCGGGTCCCGCTGCACGCGCGGGCCAACTGCTCGGTCGTCGTCTCCGCACAGCTCACCGCGACGGACGGCCTCCCCGTGTCGCCGTCCGTGCGGTTCACCGCCCAGGTCGCCCCCACGATCGAGAGCATCGGCACGATCGTCGTCGGGATCCTGCTCGCGATCGGCCTGGTGCTGGGTATCGTCCGCACCGTGCGTCGCGGGCAGAGCGCCCGCCGCGGTGCCCGCACCGAGGCGGAGGCCGGCACGTCCACGTCGCTGCCCGTCCTCGGCGGCGCCGCCCCCGACGACGACACTGCCGAGCAGGAGACCCGATGACCGACGACGGAGCGCGTCGCGGCGCTGCCCTGATGGCCTCGGGCACCGCCGTCTCGCGCGTGCTCGGGCTCCTGCGCGGCATGGTCATGGTCAGCGCGATCGGTGCGACCGGTCAGGCCGCCGACGCGTTCGCGGTGGCCAACAAGCTCCCCAACGTCCTCTACATGCTCCTCGCGGGCGGGGTGCTGAACGCGATCCTGGTGCCGCAGGTCGTGCGCGCCTACAAGCGCAAGGCCGGCCAGGAGTACGTCGACCGCCTGCTGACCTTCGGGTTCGCCGTGCTGGCCGCCGCGACCGTGGTGCTGACGCTCCTCGCGCCCGTCCTCGTCGGCCTCTACTCGAACTTCGGCAACCCGACGCAGAACGCCCTCGCGACGACGTTCGCCTACTGGTGCATCCCGCAGCTGTTCTTCTACGGCGCCTACGGCCTGCTCGGGCAGGTCCTCAACGCACGCGGCTCGTTCGGGCCGTACATGTGGGCGCCCGCGGTGAACAACCTCGTCGCCATCGTCGGGTTCGGCGTGTTCATCGCCGTGTTCGGCGTGTGGAAGACCTCTGGGGTCGTGGACGCCGCGACCTGGACCAGCGGGCAGATCGCCCTGCTGGCCGGCGCCGCGACGCTCGGCGTCGTCGCGCAGGCCGTCGTGCTGATCCCGGCGCTGCGTCGCGCCGGCGTCCACTACCGCCCGCGCTGGGGGCTGCGCGGGTCCGGGCTCGGCACGGCCGGTGGCGTGGCCACCTGGACGCTCGCCGGGCTCGCCGTCGGACAGCTCGGCTACCTCGTGGTCTCCCGCGTCGCGTCCGCAGCCCCGGGCGCTGCCGTCGACGACGGGGTGGCAGCCACCGCCGTGGCGGGTCCCGGGGCGTACGACGTCGCGTTCCTCATCTTCATGCTGCCGCACTCCCTGGTGACGGTCTCGCTGGCGACGGCGCTGTTCACCAGGCTGTCCGGCCAGGCACACGACGCCGACGTCGCGGGCGTGCGAGCCACCCTCTCCTCAGGGCTGCGCGTGGTCGGCGTGTTCACCGTCTTCGCGACGGCCGCCATCGTCGTGCTCGCGCTCCCGCTGACCCGGGTCGTCCTCGCCACCGCGTCCCCGGGCTCGGCCGACGCGGTCGCCACCGTGGTGCTCGCGATGATCCTCGGGCTGCCCGCATTCGGTGCCTGGTCGATGTTCCAGCGGGCGTACTACGCGTACGAGGACGCCCGGTCGATGGTGCCCATCCAGGTCGTGATGGCCGCGGTCGTCGCTGTCGGTGCCTGGGCGTCCCAGCTGCTGCTGCGACCCACCCTCTGGGTCGCCGGTGCCGGTGCCGCCATGACCGTCTCCTACGTCGTGGGCGCGGGGATCGCCCAGTGGCGGCTGCGCCGACGGCTCGGTGGCATCGACGGCGCCCGTGTCCTGCAGGTCGTCGCCCGGGCCACCCTCGCCGCGGTCGTCTCGGCCGCGCTCGGGTTCGGGCTGCTGCTTCTCCTGCGGCTCTGGCTGTCCACAGGTTTCGTCGCGTCGATCATCCAGTGCGCCGTCGTCGGTACCGTGATGGCCCTCGCGTACGCGGCGGTCCTGCGGCTGCTGCGCGTGCAGGAGCTGGACAACCTGCTCATCCCGGTCCTTCGACGCCTGCGCGTAGGACGCCGCTGAACTTGCACGTCTAGCATGCAGGTGTTCTGGTGCGGGTAGTCGACACGGAGGTGCTGGTGAGCGAGGTCGTCGGACGGGGCACGGTGCTCGCGGGCCGCTACCGCGTGCTGTCCCCAGTGGTGTCCGACCTCGAGGGCGCCAGCGCCTGGCAGGCCACGGACCAGATCCTCGACCGCCCTGTCCGGGTACGCATCCTCGAGCACGGTGCCGTCGCGCCCGCGCTCGACGCCGCCCGCCGCGCCGCCCTGGTCACCGACTCCCGTCTCGTGCGGGTGCTCGACGTCGGCACGCACGAGGGCTACGGCTACGTCGTGTCCGAGCAGCTCGTCGGGCAGTCCCTCGCGCGGCTCGTCGCGCAGGGCCCGCTGACCGCCGACCAGGCCCGCGCCGTCGTCGGGGAGGCCGCGTCCGCCCTGGAGATCGCCCGTCGCCGCGGTGTGCACCACCTCGCGCTGCGCCCGTCCGTCCTGCACGTGAGCCCCGACGGCCGCGTGCTCCTCGGTGGCCTCGCGCTGGACGCCGCCCTGCTCGGCGACTCGGGTGGGGACGCCCGCTCGACCACGCGTGCCGACGCCGTCGGCCTGGTCCGGCTCCTCTACGCCGCCCTGACCGGCCTGTGGCCTGCCGACCCACGCGCACCGCAGACCCCCGGCGGGGAGACGCTGCCGCCCGCGCCGATCGTCGACGGCGCCCCGGTCGCACCCGCCGATCTCGTCCCCGGCGTGCCCAACGACCTCGACACGCTCTGCGTCGTGACGCTCGGACCGAACGACGACGGGCCGCACAGCCCCGGCGAGCTGGTGCGCGAGCTGGAGCCGTGGGGCGAGATCCGTGCGTCCGTCGCCGAGACGGCCACCCTCGGAGGACCCATGACCGCGCAGTTCCCCCCGACCGGTGCCGCAGCGCCCGGGGGCGGCATCCCGGTCCCCGCCGAGCACGACGACCAGGACACCGCACCGGTGACCGTGCAGCGCCAGTCCGTCCGCACCGCGTTCGCGCAGCAGGAGCCGCACGGCGCCAACCGCCCGGGCACGCCTCCGCCGGCGACTCCCACGCGGGCGACCGGGCTCGGTGCGGTCCCGTCCGACACCGAGACGCCTCCCATCGGGCAGCCTCTCGTCACGCCGCCGGTCATCACCCCTCCCGTCTTCGCGCAGTCGGAACCCCAGGCGGCACCCCCGCCCCCGGTCGTGCCGGCCGTCATCCGCCGCCCCGTGTCGCAGGCGACGGCGCCTCCGCCCCCTCCTCCCGCCGAGGAGCCCATGGAGGCGTTCGGGTTCAGTGACGTCATCGGGGCGGAGACGGGTCCGCCCGACAACCGCCGCTTCGACCCGACGGCGCTGATCCTGATCCTCGTGGTCGTCGCCGTGATCATCGGCGTCATCCTGGCTTTCAAGGCGCTGTTCTCCTCGTTCGAGCCCAGCGGGTCGTCCGCCGACCCCGAGCCGTCGCAGGCCTCGTCGGCCCCCGCCGTCGCCGGCGAGCCGTCGCAGGAGCCGTCCGCCCCCGAGGAGCCCGCCGTTCCTGCCGGCGGTCCGCCGGTCATCGCCTCCACCACGTCGATCGACCCGTCCGACGGCGACGGTGAGCACCAGGAGGACGTCGCCAAGGCCTACGACGGCGACCCGTCGACCTTCTGGTACACCCAGACGTACAAGCGGGACGACTTCGCCGGGTTCAAGGACGCCGTCGGCTACGCCATCACGCTGACCCAGAAGACCACCGTCAGCACGGTCACGCTGCGGACCAACAGCAACGGCGGGAACGTCGAGATCCGCGCCACCGACGCGGCGAACCCGACCGGCGGACCCGTCCTGGCATCCGGACCGTTCGGCCCGGAGACCGTCTTCACCCTCGACCCCGCCACCGAGACCCAGTCGCTCGTCCTGTGGATCACCCAGCTGCCGACGGCCGCCGACGGTGGCTTCCGGCTCGAGCTGACGGAGATCGCCCTGTCCTGACGCGGGAACCGGAACAGAACCCGCCTAGGATCGGTTGATCCCGTCAGCCCCCGCCGGACCGTCTCCGGCACGCCGAACACGCAAGGACCTCACGTGACCGACCAGTCCACCACCGTCCGCGATCTCGTCATCGTCGGGTCGGGTCCTGCCGGCTACACCGCCGCGATCTACGCGGCCCGCGCCGGCCTGGCTCCCCTGGTGATCGCGGGCTCCGTCACGGCGGGCGGCGCCCTGATGAACACCACCGAGGTGGAGAACTTCCCCGGGTTCCCCGACGGCATCCAGGGCCCCGAGCTGATGGAGGGTCTGCAGAAGCAGGCCGAGAAGTTCGGTGCCGAGGTGCTGTGGGACGACGCGTCCGAGCTCCAGCTCGACGGGGACGTCAAGACGATCACGACCCTGGGCGGCGAGACGTTCCAGGCGCGCTCCGTCATCCTCGCCACCGGTTCCGCGTACCGCGAGCTCGGGCTCGACGACGAGAAGCGGATGTCCGGCCGCGGCGTGTCCTGGTGTGCCACCTGCGACGGGTTCTTCTTCCGCGACCAGGAGATCATCGTGGTCGGCGGCGGCGACTCCGCGGTCGAGGAGGCCACGTTCCTGACCCGGTTCGGCAAGCGCGTCACCCTCGTGCACCGCCGCGACCACCTGCGCGCGTCCAGGATCATGGCGGACCGCGCCGCGAACGACCCGAAGATCGACTTCGCGTGGAACAGCGAGGTCGTCGCCATCCACGGCGAGAACAAGGTCACCGGCGTGACCCTGCGGGACACCGTCACCGGCGAGACGCGCGAGCACCCCGCTACGGGCGTGTTCGTCGCGATCGGACACGTGCCGCGATCCGAGCTGGTCAAGGGCCAGATCGACCTCGACGAGAACGGGTACGTCCAGGTCGTCGGGCGCACCACCGCCACCAACCTGAGCGGCGTCTTCGCGTGCGGTGACCTGGTCGACCACACCTACCGCCAGGCCATCACCGCCGCCGGCTCCGGCTGCGCCGCCGCGCTCGACGCCCAGAGCTTCCTGGCCACGCTGGCCGACCTGGGCCACGCCGTCCCGCCCACCGAGGGCCTGTTCTTCGAGGAGAGCTGATGAGCTTCACCACCGCAGTCACCGACGAGACGTTCCAGGCCGAGGTCCTCGAGTCGGAGATCCCCGTGATCGTCGACTTCTGGGCACCCTGGTGCGGTCCGTGCCGGATGGTCGCGCCCGTGCTCGAGGAGCTCGCCGCCCAGTACGAGGGTCGCGTGAAGATCGTCAAGCTCAACTCCGACGAGAACCCCAAGGTCACCGGCGACTACGGCGTGGTGTCCATCCCGACGCTGAACTTCTACGCCGGCGGTGAGCTGGTGAAGTCCGTGATCGGCGCTCGACCGAAGTCGATGATCGCCGAGGACATCGACAAGGTGCTCGTCTCGGTCTGATTCCCGCTCCCGAGAGCCCCCTGCCACGCGGCAGGGGGCTCTCGTGTCGGTGGGACGGTGCGCGGAGCATGCGACGTCCCGTGCGAAACTCGGGTGCATGACTGAGCACCCGGTTCCCGACGGCGAGACGTCGGGCCCCCCCACGTCCTCCGCCGCCGGCACCGGAACGCGCCTCGACCGCTGGCTCGGCTCCTACGCCGAACGCACCCACGGCATGCGCTCCTCGGAGATCCGCGCCCTGTTCGCCGTCGCCAACCGGCCCGAGGTCGTCTCGCTCGCCGGCGGCATGCCGTTCCTCGAGGGCCTCCCCCTGGACATCCTCGGTGACCTGGCCCAACGCGTCGTCGCCACCCGCGGCCTGCAGGCGCTGCAGTACGGCTCCGGCCAGGGCGACGAGACCCTGCGCGAGCAGATCCTCGACGTCATGGCGCTCGAAGGGATCGACGCGCACCCCGACGACGTCGTCGTCACCACCGGCTCGCAGCAGGCACTCGACCTGGTGACCCGCATCTTCATCGACCCCGGCGACGTCGTCGTCGCGGAGGCACCCTCCTACGTCGGCGCCCTCGGCGTGTTCCGCGCCTACCAGGCCGACGTCGTCCACGTCCCCATCGACGCCGACGGCCTGATCCCCGCGGCGCTCGAGTCCACCCTCGCCGCGCTCGCCCGCGACGGACGACGGGTCAAGTTCCTCTACACCGTGCCCAACTTCCACAACCCCGCCGGCGTCTCCCTGTCCGTCGACCGCCGGCCGCAGGTGCTCGAGATCGCGCGTCGCTACGGCGTGCTGGTGCTGGAGGACAACCCGTACGGCCTGCTCGGCTTCTCGAGCGACCCGGTCCCCGCCATGCGCTCCCTCGACGACGAAGGTGTGCTGTACCTCGGGTCGTTCTCCAAGACCTTCGCCCCCGGCTACCGCGTCGGATGGGTCGTCGCCCCGCACGCCGTCCGCGAGAAGCTGGTCCTCGCCAGCGAGTCCGCGATCCTCTGCCCGTCGAACGCGTCGCAGATCGCCATCTCGACCTACCTGTCCACCTGCGACTGGCGGGGGCAGATCAAGTCGTACCGCGAGCAGTACCGCGAGCGACGCGACGCCATGGTCTCCGCGCTCACCGAGCACCTCCCCGAGGCCTCGTGGAACGTCCCCGACGGCGGGTTCTACACCTGGGTACGGCTTCCCGACGGCCTGGACGCCAAGGACATGCTGCCGCGGGCCGTCACCGCCCGGGTCGCCTACGTCCCCGGTACCGCCTTCTACTTCGACGGCTCCGGTGCCGACCACATGCGGCTCTCCTTCTGCTACCCCACTCCCGATCGCATCCGTGAAGGCGTCCGGCGGCTCGCCGGCGTCGTCGCCGGGGAGCGCGAGCTCGTCGAGCTGTTCGGGACCACCGGGTCGACCGGCCACGCGGACGTGCAGCAACCCGGTCCGGATGTCGCCTGACCTGCGGGTTCGTCAGGACGTGATGCCCGGCCCTGCCGACTCAGCGCACCATGCTGACACGCGCCATGTCTCTCTCGCCCCCTCGGCGCCGACGCCTCGTCCGGGCGTCGTCTCTCCTCCGGCCACCGATGCTCACCTCCTCGCGATGGCGCGCTCGGTCACCGTTGTTCCCTCGGGCGCCCTCGCTCGTCACGTCACCGTCGCTCGTCACCACACTGTCGCTCGCCTCGTCACCGTCGCTCGCCCCTTCATCGGAGTCCACTCGCCGTGAGCACCACTGCATCGTCGCCCCGGGTCGTCGTCCTCGCCGGGGGTCTCTCCCACGAACGTGACGTGTCGCTGCGGTCCGGCCGACGTGTCGCCGACGCACTGCGCTCCGTCGGTGTGGACGTGTCGATCCACGACGTCGACGCCGACCTGGTACCGGCGCTCGTCCAGCTGCAGCCCGATCTCGTCTGGCCGCTCCTGCACGGGACCAGCGGAGAGGACGGCTCCGTGCGCGACGTCGTCCAGCTGCTCGGGCTGCGACTCCTGGGAACGGGGCCGCGCGAGAGCCGGATCGCCTGGAGCAAGCCGATCGCCAAGACCGTCGCCGCCCGCGCCGGCCTTGCGACACCGGACTTCGTGACCCTCCCGCAGTCGCTGTTTCGGGAGCTCGGCGCGCGTCAGGTACTCGACGCGATCGTCGGCACGCTCGGGCTCCCCGTTGTCGTGAAGCCCTCCCGGGGTGGGTCCGCCCTCGGCGTCACCCTCGTGACCAGCGCCGATGCCCTGCCGCAGGCGATGGTGGACTGCTTCGCGTACAGCGACACCGCCCTCGTGGAGCGTGCGGTCAGCGGCACGGAGGTTGCGGTGAGTGTGGTGGACACCGGCGACGGACCGTTCGCGCTACCGGCTGTCGAGATCGTGACCGATGGGCCCTACGACTTCGACGCCCGGTACAACCCCGGCCGCACGGAGTACTTCACTCCCGCGCGCCTGTCGCCGGAGCTCGCGACGTCCGTCGCTGACCTCGCCGTCGCCGCGCACACCGCCTTCGGGCTCGACCGACTGTCCCGCACCGACCTGATCGTCGACGCCGACGGAACCCCGTGGTTCCTGGAGGTCAACGTGGCGCCGGGCATGACCGAGACATCGCTCCTGCCGCAGGCGGCGGAGGCCGCAGGACTGCCGCTCGGGAGCCTGTACCGGGCCCTCGTGGAGGCATCACTGATCCACTGACCTGCGGAATCGCAGGACTTGTACGACTTTCCACCTGTTTGTCGTACGGATCAGCCCTTGAGGAGGCCTGGGTCCTCGGGTGCAAGGCTGGCCAGGATGCGGTTGAGGTCCTGGACCGACGCGAACTCGACCGTGAGCCGGCCTCGTGACTTCCCGAGGCTGACCTTGACCCTGGTCTCGAACCGGTCCGAAAGCCGTGCCGCGAGGTGGTCGAGTGCCTCGTTCTTCACGCCCGCCCGTGGAGCGGCACGACGAGCGGCCGGCTCCGCGTCACCTCCGAGCGACACGATCTCCTCGACCGCCCGGACCGACAGGCCCTCGGCCACGATCCGCTGCGCGAGGCGCTCGATGGCTGCGCCGTCGCTCAGCCCGAGAAGTGCGCGAGCGTGCCCGGCGGACAGCACCCCTGCCGCTACCCGACGCTGCACCAAGGGCGGCAGCTTCAGGAGTCGGAGGGTGTTCGAGATCTGCGGGCGGGACCGCTGGATGCGCGTCGCCAGCTGCTCGTGCGTGCAGCCGAAGTCGTCGAGCAGCTGCTGGTACGCCGCAGCCTCCTCCAGCGGGTTCAGCTCTGACCGGTGCAGGTTCTCCAGCAGCGCGTCGCGCAGCAGGTCGGAGTCGTCGGTGTCCCGGATGATCGCGGGAATCGTCGCCAGACCCGCCGCCTGCGTCGCACGCCACCGCCGCTCACCCATGATCAGCTCGTAGCCGTCACCGGCGTCGCGCACGACGATCGGCTGGAGCACGCCGACCTCACGGATCGACCCGACCAGCTCCTCGAGGGCGTCCTCGTCGAACACGGTGCGCGGCTGCTTCGGGTTCGGGCGGATCTCACCCACAGGCAGCTCCGCGAACCGCGCTCCGGGCACAGGAACCAGACCATCAGCGGAGGTGACGTCCGCAGGCGTTGCTTCCGCCGCAACCGTCTCCACCCGTCGAACGTCCGTCTCGGCCACGCTGCCGACCGGCGTCCCGTTGGAGGCCGATGCCGGCACGACTCCGGCGACCTCAGGCGAATCGGGCACCGTCACCGGGACCGCCGGCGCTGCTTCGGTCAGCGTGGCCGTCGCGGCGGCAGCGGGTGCCGTGGGCTCTCCGTTGTCCCGCTTCGCGTCCCCGAAGAAGACGTCCGCGGGACGCTCGCCTCCGCTGGGTCGCTGGCCGTCCAGGCCGGTCGGGATGAGGGCCCCAAGGCCACGGCCCAAGCCGCGTCGCTTCTCGCTCACTGTTCCTCCTGAAGGACGGGCGAAGCCGCCTGGTACTCGTGGTCTGTCTGGTGGGAGTCGCTGGTCGACGGCCCGTCGGTGAGGTCGTCCGCGTCCTCGAGCGCACCTCGCTCAGCGACTTCGCGGGCCGCCTCGAGGTAGGCCAAGGCGCCGGACGACCCCGGGTCATAGGTCATCACTGTCTGGCCGTAGCTGGGCGCCTCGGAGATCCGGACGGACCGGGGAACGGTCGTGCGGAGCGTCCGCTCGGGGAAGTGCGTGCGCACCTCGGTCGCCACCTGCTGCGCAAGGTTGGTCCGCGCGTCGTACATCGTGAGCAGGATCGTCGACACGTGCAGACGCGGGTTCAGGTGCGCCTGGATCAGCTGGATCGTCTTCAGCAGCTGGCTCAGGCCCTCCAGCGCGTAGTACTCGCACTGGATCGGGATGAGGACCTCGCGAGCGACGACGAACGCGTTGACCGTCAGCAGCCCCAGGCTCGGCGGGCAGTCGACGAACACGTAGTCGATGCGCTCGTGCCCGTTCGCCACCCGCCACTCCAGATAGGCGTCGAGAGCGTTCCGCAACCGGGTCTCTCTCGCGACCATCGAGACCAGCTCGATCTCCGCACCCGACAGATCGATGGTCGCCGGGAGGCACCACAGGTTCGGCACGTCAGGGCTCTCCTGCACCGCCTCGGCGAGCGGTGCCCCGTCGACCAGGACCTCGTAGATCGACGGCGTCCCGGCCCGGTGCTCGACACCGAGAGCCGTCGACGCGTTGCCCTGCGGGTCGTTGTCCAGCACGAGCACGTTCAGCCCCGCCTGTGCCAGCGCGGCCGCGATGTTGACGGTTGTCGTCGTCTTCCCGACCCCGCCCTTCTGGTTCGCAACGGTGATCACCCGGGTCTGCGCAGGGCGAGGGAACCGACGACCCTGCAGTTCGATCCTGCGACGGGCGTCCTGCTTGAGCTCGGCCATCAGGGGCGTCTCATCCGTGACGACCGGCAGGCTCTCGACCAGGGCAGCCCGACGTGTCTCCTCGGGGTCGAGGTCGTGTCGGGGCGCCATGGGCGTGATCGTGTCACGCTCACCGTCGACTTCTGCGGCACCGGGGCCGTCCACCCCGGGCGAGTTCGATGTCACATCGGCCGGCGCCGACGAGGCCTGGGCCCCACTCTCCTCTCCCCTCGCGTCTGTGGGGCCTTGACCTGCGGAAACACCCGACTCATCCCATGATCCGGCCGCGCTCGTAGTCGGCGCGACGCTGTCGGTGGCGGCTGATGTTCCACGTGAAACAGAGTCGTTCGCCGGGGTCGCCGGCGCACTCACCATCGGGATGTACGGCTCTCCTGCGCTCACCGGCTTGCGGTCCGCGGTACGGGACTTGGCCGTCGACCCGCCCGTGTCAGAGCCGGCCCGATCGTCGGCGAATGGGCCGTCGCTCGACCCCGTCGATCCGGGAGCCGCGGCAGCGCCGTCCCCCGCCAGTGGACCGGCGCCGGGCTGCGAAGGAGCCGGCGGTGCCGACGGGGTCTGCGGCGTCGAGGGTCGACCGGATGCGGACTCCCGCTGAGCAGGCGAAGGCGGTGCCGAGGCCAGCGAGTGTTGCGTCCCCTCGGATCCAGTCTGCGGTGCCGTCGCGGATCCAGGCTGCTGTGCCGTCGCGGATCCAGGCTGCTGTGCCGTCGCGGACTGCTGTGCCGTCGGTTGAGCGGCTGCAGACTCCGTCGCCGCGGGAGAGGGCTGTGACGAAATGCGTGCCGGCGGCGTCTGCCCTGCCCCAGGCGGCGACGGCGCGAAGGCCGGCCGGAGTGGTACATCTGGCGACGGGACGCCGGTGCTGGCCGCCGGCGAGCCCTGCGCGGCCGTGGTCTCTGGCGCGGCGGGGGTCCCGCTCATCGAGTGCGGCGCTGCGGCGGACACCTGCGATCCACCGGTCACAGGCTGCGACGATGAGGTTGCCACCCGCTCCTCGATACTCGCCGGCTGCGCCTGTCCGGTCAGTAGGTCCGGCGGACCAGACGAGGGCTCCGCCCGTCGGGACGGCGGCAGCGGCTGACTGGACGACGGTTGCGTCTGACCCGAGAGTGCTTGCGCTGGTCCCGACGGCGCCTGCGCCTGTCCCGACGGCGCTTGCGCTGGTCCTGACAGCCCCTCCACTGGTCCCGACGGCGGCAGCGCCGCTCCCGACGGCTGCGCGCTGTACGCCGAGGCAGGCTGGGACGCGGACGGCGCCGTGGTCGTCGGTGCTGGCGTCCACTCCAGTGACGCCGACGTGGACGCGCCGGGTGCGGATCCCCCAGCCTGTTCCGCAGCTGCCTCGGTGGCCTGTGCGGCCGCCTCTTCCTGTCGACGCTTCTTCCTACCGAACACCAGGCACTGCCTCCCGTACGACGCGGACCACCCTCGTCACTTCGACTCCCTCGATCGTGGGAGCGTCCACGACGGACGCCACCCCGGCGCCGAGCTTGCGGCCGACGTGCTTGGCCGTTTCGATCTCCGCTTCCGCCTTGCTTCCCTTGAGCGCGAGGAGGGTTCCGCCGCTGTTCAGCAGCGGGATGGCCCAGCGGTAGAGCTTCTCCAGAGCCGCCACCGCGCGGACAGTGACCGCATCGCCGACCAGGTTGCCGTGCTCGTCCTGCGCCCGCCCGCGCCGCACGACCACGTTGTCGAGTCGCAGAGTCTCAACGACTTCGCTCAACCAGTCCGTACGCCGTTCCATCGGCTCCAGGAGCACGACCTCGGCGGTGGGAACCATCGCTGCGACCACGATCCCGGGCAGCCCAGCCCCACTCCCCAGATCGATGATCCGGCCTTCGGTCGGCAGGAACGGGACCACCGCCGCTGAGTTCAGCAGGTGCCGTTCCCACAACCGGGAGAACTCCCGTGGGCCGACGAGCCCGCGGAGCTCTCCTTGGTCGACGAGCAGATCGTGGAAACCTTTGACCGCAGTCCACGACGATCCGAAGAACGGTTCGAGCCGAGCGTCGCCCTCAAGCGGGTCTGCTCCGTCGGTCGCGGCCGACTGAGCATCCGTCACCGTCAGGTCCCCCAGGTTTCACGTGAAACGAGCTGCGCGCCGACCCGCCGGCGTGCCGGCGCGTGCCGCGCGACGACCCACTCCCGGATCGTCGCGGCCCTACCGTACCGTGCTGCACTCCGTCGGTCCTGCGTCATCCGAGCCTGTCGGCAACAACGTCCTACGCCAGTCGCGATGGGCGACACGACATCGCCATGCGTCTGGGTCGTCGGGCGTCCGATCGGTGCTGCCGACACGCTCCCGGGGCGGATGCAACACCCCGGTGATCACCGCGAAGGCGAAGGCCATCAAGGGCGTCGCCAACGGGCGACCTGGCCCAATCCTCCGATCCGCGCCGCGCCAGGCTGGCTGTACTCGCGTGCGGACTCCCACCGCTGGAGGCCTGACTCCCCTTCGGATGACTGCCAACTGCCGGGCACCCACACGCCAGGTGAGGTCACATTGATCTCGCAGACGTACCCGCTCTCCCACCCAGGATCAGCGTCGTCACGAGCACGAGCTGCGCCTCCCTAACGGGCACCACGTTCACGTGCCCACACGCCGTGGCCCTGCATCCCACAGAGACGAGTCAGCGGCCCAGCGGTCGCCCAGCGGGCCGCCTGCTCAGGATCGCGTGCTGGCCGGCCGTCGGCTGCGAGCTCCGAGGTCGAACGACACGGCCATGAGGTCGGGCCTCCGGGCCAAGGGCTCAGGGCGGCGCCGCGGTGGTCGACCGGCGGCGCAGGACTCTCGGCTCATAAGCACGGTTCCGGACAGGTGCACGGCGTGCGGTGCAGGACCGGGGCTCAGGCGTGGGGCTCAGGCGCAGGGTTCCGAACAGCGGCGCGATGCTCGGCGTCCGGTGCAGGACTCGGGGCTCAGGCGTGGGGCTCAGGCGCAGGGTTCCGAACAGCGGCGCGATGCTCGGCGTGCGGTGCAGGACTCGGGGCTCAAGACCCGGGGCTCAGGCGCGGGGTTCCGAATAGCGGCGCGGTGCTCCGCGCGCGGTGCTGGGCTCACGGCTCGAGTTCGGCCTCAGGAGCAGGGCTCCGGCTGGGACTCAGCCGGGCTGGAGGCTCCGGTTCAGGTGCGAGGTGCTGGGCTCGGGAGCAGGCTGGCGCCAGGGCCAGTGGATCGACGATGTCGCGCTACGGCATCGGGCAGTCACTGCGCAATCGTCCTGGTGAGGATCACGGCCTGCTGGCGCTCCACGATGCATCGCCTAGCCGATCGCTGGTCACACACAGCGCCGAGAGACACCGGAGCCGGCACCGGAGCCGAGTTCGCTCGACGTTCAGTCCCGACTCTGTTCCACGTGAAACCACAAGTGCGCATCTCCACCTGCGATGGCTCTAACGCGCGCGGGCGACGCAGGTCAGCACGCAACTGGAAGCGCGGTAGGAGTCAGTACCGGCCAGTTGTCACGGTGGGCAGAAGGATTAGAGAGGGCCGACACCTCGCTGTGCACACGCGGAAACAACTCGGCCGGCAGGGGTGGCCGCTGGTAGGCGGTGGCCCGGTGTCCTCCCTTGAACGCAGGGGCTCCGCGGAACGTGCCGTCTGTTGCTGCCCCTTGGAGATCGTCGATGTTCCACGTGAAACAGGTGCGTTCTCACGCGCAACATTGCCGGGCTCTCCCCCTCCTTGGACAGTTCGTTCCAGCCAGCAGTCCCCGGCAGCACTCGATCTGACTTGCCTGAGGGTCACACGCTCGACGGGGAACCGGCCCTGGCCGCTCGCGCTGCCGCGCGGATCGCGCCAAGCTTCATCCCGTAACCCCTGTGGACGGCGACGAAGGATCGCTCCTGCGGCCATCGATCCAGGCATGCGTTCGTCTCGACACCAGTCGTTTCACGTGAAACGAAGCCGGCTTCCGCGTCTCGTCACGCATGGGGGTGGCCCACTCCCACTCGCTCACCAAACTCTCCAGCGGCGGCGCAAGAGCGTCGTTGAGCAGCAGGGCGGGCGCCAAGGGACGCGGAACGCTTAGCGGACAGCCGCTGGGATCCACTCGTCGTTCGCGCTCGTTCGGCGCACGCAGGGTCGTCCCCGAGCGGCGTGACGTAGCCCGTATCCGACACCTGCAGCCGCACCAGCGAGGACCGGCGACGACCGAACGATGGAGCCGGGCGGGCACCGACCCCGGCGACCAATGCGGTCCAGCACCAGTAGGCACCGACACCAGGCATCACCAGGCAGCGAACCGGCCGGGACCCGCACCAATGACCACCAAGCAGCGGCACCGTTGGGCACCGACACCAGCCACCAGGCAGCGGACCAGCGGGCAGCGGCACCGATGACCACCAAGCAGCGGCACCGGCGGGCACCGACACCAGCCACCAGGCAGCGAACCGGCGGGCACCCACAACGATGACCACCGAGTAGCGGCACCGGTAGGCACCGACACCGGCGACCACCGGGCGTCGGCATCGGCGGGCACCCACACCGGCACGCGCGAGGCACACCCACGGGCGTGCGCCGGCATCGGCACGGGTGGTCGACGGCATGGGCGATCACCGGCACCGCGGTGGTTGCCCTCTCATGGCCTCGGCTCCAGCTCCGGCTCTGAGATCACAACTCACACGGCATCGGCCGCAGAGGGAAGCGGAACCAGGAGGGGTTGATGATCCGGCCAGTGGCTCTCACCAGCGCCGAAGCCAGTGATAGTTGCGTTCGGCCGCTGGTGCAGCTCGCTCGAACCGACGGGCTGTTTCACGTGAAACAGCACGAGACGAGGCGTCGTCGATCAAGCGCGCGGTTTGGCCACTCCCGATCCGCATCGAGGCGTCGCGAGCCCGCAGCGATCGGATGACCACTCGGGCCCCTCTGTCCGAGTAGGGCCCCTAGCCGAGTCCAGAACTGGGCTCGTCACGAATCCTTGAGGTGCAGCCGGGCGCATATGAAGGCATGGGCGAACATCGTGTGCTCCAGATGGATTCGCCACGCATAGCTTCATGTGCCGAGGGTCTGAGAAAGCAGTGGAGTAGGACTCCTGGTCGAAGGCTGCCTTCCTGGCGCCATCGCAGGCAGCACAACTCGCTCTCGTCACCAACTGGACCGCAGGCGCCCGTAGCCGCCGGCGGGCGATCTCCCGGCCCGCCACCCCGTCCCGTCACGCCGCCTCAGATCCGGCCGAGGTGGCGGCGCGGGCGGCGCGACCGTGCGCCCGGCGGAGACGGTCGTGCTGCCGAGGACCAACTCCAGCTGCGGCCCGTTTCACGTGAAACGTGATCGCACGCGGCAGACGAGCAGCGACCGCGAGGCGTGCACCTCCCGGCGGTCTCCGCACCCCCGGGGCCCGGCAGAACTGTGGTGGCGCCTTGGTCGGTGTCGGCGCCGGCAGTCACCCCGCGCCCAGGCGCTTGCACCGCAGGCCAGGCATTGAGAGGCGCGCCGGTCGACGCAGTCCGCAGTCCTCCGGATCAAACAGCACGTCGGTCCCGGGCGACTGCCGGGGCTCGCGAGGCTCGTGATCGTGCCGCACTCGCGCCCGCCCTCAGGCTGGAAGGGCCCAGTTGCAGGGGCGCCGCCCACAGGCTGCACAGACACTGTTCGTTCGCGATCGACCGGTAGCGATCGGCGCACGCACCCGCGTCGCCGACAGAGCCGCCGAGGAGTCACTGCTGCGGTTCCACCTCTCCGGCTCCCGTCCACCGAGCAGGCGGTGCCGCGCAGCCACGCGGCCTATCTGGAGGCCAAGCCGCCGCCGCGTCGGTGCACACATGGGCGCCGACCCCCGTCGTCCACCATGCATAGGCAGGCGACCTCTCGCAAGCACCGCGATGAGCGGGTCCGCAAGAAAGCAGCTGGTGGAACGGCCCACGCCTCTTCCACATGACACTCCGCATGCACAACGCCGCGAGTTCTGACGATGACCGTGCCGTGGTTCGCCCTCCCTCATCTCGCCCACTGCCAGCCCTCGCACGCGCCGGGCGCGACCGCGACGCGCATCTCATCAACCGAAGAAGACGCAGAACAGCCGGGTCGTCGGTGCGCCCCGGTCACGAGCCGTCTCGGATCAACGTTCGGCCAACACTCACGCGTCCTGCCGTTCAGGCGGAGAGCGCAACAGAACTCCCCGTAGGAGCTCGGAACAGCTGTCTGTCCTCCGCGGGGCGCAGAAGGACTGTCACGGCGACCACCCGGTGTGCCGTCGGCAGCGGGAGCTCGAACAAGAGACAGACGTACCTTCGCGGAGGGTTCGCGATCCGATGTTCCACGTGAAACAACGACACGCGCGGAGCTCTCCCGGAACGGCGCCTTCGCCGTCCGGTTCGGCACGGTGAAGCAGCCGGCCACGTCCGCCCGTGAAGCGGCGCCGGATCAGCGGCTCGATCGCGCGGCGCCAGGTAGCGCCGAGTGCGAACTGACAGACGCCGGGTTCAATCGCCGCGTGCCCGGTTCAGGCGCATCGCCGTGACTGCGCCGTGAGTGGCGGCCGGAGCAAGGGGACGGCGCCTGGTCCACACCGCATCCCTGGGCAGATGAGCGCCACAAGGGCTTGAATGAATGCAGGCGACCCTCATCGAGATCGTGAGCAAGGAGTACGGGCCGCGCCGAAGCTGGCCGGCGATCACCGAGCACTGCTCGGTCGACCGCGACGTTCCACGTGAAACAGCGATGCGGGCCATGTAGCGCCAACGACGAAGGGGTGGGCCTCAGGCCCACCCCTTCAGCTCCGCACGGGAGGATCCGTCACGCGGGACGGATCACCACGTGCCGATTCGGCTCGACGCCGTCGGAGTCGCTCGACATCCCGGCGGCAGCGACGGCGTCGTGCACCACCTTGCGCTCGAACGGGTTCATCGCGTCGAGTGCCACGGCTGCGCCGGACTCCTTCACGCGGGCGATGGCCTCCTCGGCGACGGTCACCAGCTCGGCCCGCCGAGCAGAGCGGTAGCCGGCGACGTCGAGCATGAGGCGGCTGCGCTCACCGGTCTTCGCCTGGACGGCAAGGCGGGTCAGCTCCTGGAGAGCGTCGAGGACCTCCCCGTCGTGACCGGCGAGCCGGGAGAGCGACTTGTCGGCCGGGTCCTCGGACACGATCTCCACGGCTGCTCTGCCGTGGTCGATGTCGATGTCGATGTCACCGTCGAGGTCGGCGATGTCGAGGAGCTCCTCGAGGTAGTCGGCGGCGATCTCGCCTTCCTCCTCGAGACGCTTGGTGCTGGTGGTCTCGACGGGGACGGCGTCGGGCTGGGTCGAAGTCATGGAGTTCTCTCTCCGCTCATCGTCGCGCGGTTGCGCTACTTCTTTGGCTTGGTGGGTGCGCCGGGCGCAGGCGTGGGTCCGTCAGACTCGCTGTCACCGGGCACGGTGGGCTTGTCCTTGATCTCGTCGATGACGGGCCGCGGCTTGTTGCGGTCCTTGCGCTTGGGCTGCTCCCGCTGCCCGCGCGGCTTCTCCTCGATGATCACGGGAGCCGCGCCGGCGTCTTCCTCGACCACACCGTGCGACTTGGCCTTCCTGGCCTTGCGCTCCTTCATGGCGATCTCTGCCTGGGAGCCCGGGGCCGGCATGCGGCGGATCGTGTAGAACTGCTGGCCCATCGACCAGAGGTTGGTGGTGGTCCAGTAGATGAGGACACCGATGGGGAAGTTCACGCCGGAGAACGCGAAGATCAGCGGCAGCACGTAGAGCAGCACCTTCTGCTGCTGTGCCATCGGGCCCTGGAGCGCGGCCGGCGGCATGTTCTTCATGGTGAGCTGGCGCTGCGTCAGGAACGTGGTCGCCGACATCGCGATGATCAGGACGACCGTCACCACGCGGATGTGCCAGTTGTCGCCGGCCTGCATGAACGTCCCAGAGAGCGGTGCGCCGAAGATCGTCGCGGCTTCGGCCTGGGCGGCGAGGGCCGGGGTCATCGGCCCGATCGGGGGATAGGTGCCGTCCGCGATCCGAGGGAGCTCGATGAGCACCCGGAACAGAGCGAAGAAGATGGGGGACTGCAGCAGGATCGGCAGGCAGGACGCAAACGGGTTGGTGCCGTGCTCCCGGTAGAGCGCCATCGTCTCGCGGCTCATCGCCTCGCGGGAGGCGGGGTCCGTCTTGCCCTTGTACTTCTTCTGGATCGCCTGCATCTCGGGCGCGAGCAGCTGCATGCCGCGCGACGCCTTGATCTGCCGGAAGAAGAGCGGGATGAGCAGGATCCGGATGACGATCACGAGTCCCACGATGGAGAGCGACCAGGCGGCGCCACCCTCCGGGTCGAGCCCGATCGCGCTGAAGAGCGCGTGGAACTTCACCATGATCCAGGCGACTACGACCATGATGGGTTTGAGCAGACCGTCGAACCAGTCCATCGGGCAGAACTCCTCGGGGGGTCAGTGTGTGGACGGAGCCACGTCGTGATGGTGGTGAACGGATCGTGCTGGTGGAACGTCGTCCACGCCACCCAGGTTCCACGGGTTGCAGCGGAGCACCCGCCAGATCGCGAGCCCGGTCCCGCGGATCGCGCCGTGGCGCTGCACCGCGATGACGGCGTACTGCGAGCAGGACGGGTAGAACTTGCAGGTCGGCGGGGTCATCGGCGAGATGAACCGCTGGTACCCCTTCAGCAGGAGCAGCAGGAGCCGGCCGGGAGCACGCACGATTCCGCGGGCAACAGATCGAAGAGTCATGGGATGACTAGGCCTCGGTCCGTCGGCGAGCGCGACGAGCAGCTGTCTCCAGCGCGGCGTCGAGGTCGGCGCCCAGCTGGTCGAACGGGCGGGTCGCTGCGGGCGGCAGGGCCCTGACGACGATGCCCGCATCGGCCGGCATCGCTGCCAGCCGCGCACGGACCAGCTCACGCAACCGACGCTTGACCAGGTTCCGCGTCACCGCGGTCCCTACCGCCTTGGACACGACAAGACCGACCACCGGCCCGGAGGGCGAGTGATCGGTCCTGGTCGTCAGATGCACCACGAGGGTGTCCCGTCCGCCGCGCGCGCCTCGGCGCACCGCCTGCTCGAAGTCGGCAGCGCGGCGCATGCGGTGCGCAGCGGACAGCACCGACGGTGGTGTCAGGCCGAGAGCTCCGCGCGGCCCTTGCGACGACGAGCCGCCAGGATCGCGCGGCCGGCGCGGGTACGCATACGCAGGCGGAAGCCGTGGGTCTTGGCCCGGCGCCGGTTGTTCGGCTGGAAGGTGCGCTTGCTCACGAGAGTCTCCAAGTACATCGGGTGGGTCTCGCATGTGCCGCGCGACCAGGTTCAGGCTGCCGAGTTCGAACTGCTCCCAGGTCACGCATCGCGTGCGTGCGGCGTCAGGGCGCGCCAGCAGGGGCCATCGAGAAGGCTGCAATACCGTACTTCCCGCCGTACTGGCCGGTCAAATGCGCGCGACGCGCCGTAACGATCCTGCCACAGCGGCAGGAGACGTCACCCCGTCGGGCACTCCCCGCGCTCCGCCCGGGCCACTACCATCGGTCATCGTCGCCGGGGGGTACGGCCTGTGGATCACGACGTCGTGGATGGCCGTCGGTCGCGGCGGCCACCAGCTCGAGAACGGCACCTGACGGGCCGTCCCCATCGTGTCTGAGCACCCATGACACTCGCGTGACCAACTGCTCACAGGTGTGGACAACTGTGTGGACAACGCCCCACCGTGCGAGACTCGACCACCCACGCGATCGAACAGCTGAGGTAGCACGTGTCACAGGACGAAGAGCTCTCCCGGGTCTGGGGCCACGTGGTGTCGACCCTGGAGTCGAGTCCGGACATCACCCCGCGCCAGATCGCCTTCGTCCGGCTCGCGCGGCCGCTGGGACTGCTCGACGGCACCCTCCTGCTCGCGGTTGGCAACGACCTGACCAAGGACTACCTGGAGTCTCGCGTCCGTGGCGAGGTGACGGCTGCGCTGAGCGCGGCCCTCGACCGTGAGGCGCGGTTCGCGATCACGGTGGACCCGGAGCTCGCGGAGGACGCGCCGCCTGCCCTCCGGGTGGTCGGCTCGGGTGCGGACCAGCGCCACGAGCCGTACAGCCAGTCCCGCGACGAGCGCGAGGCCGACGAGGCAGATGCGCGTCGCGAAGCCCGCCCTGATCTGTCGCTCGTTCCCGACGACGGTCAGGACGACCGCGACGACCAGGTGCGTGAGCGCCGGTACGGCGGCCGCAACGACGACCGGCCGCCGCCGGCGAACCGACGGATGCCGGCGGAGCCCGCGCGTCTGAACCCGAAGTACCTCTTCGAGACGTTCGTCATCGGCAGCTCGAACCGCTTCGCGCACGCTGCCGCGGTCGCGGTCGCCGAGGCGCCGGCCAAGGCGTACAACCCGCTGTTCATCTACGGCGACTCGGGTCTGGGCAAGACGCACCTGCTGCACGCGATCGGCCACTACGCGCAGAACCTGTACCCGAGCGTCCGGGTGCGGTACGTGAACTCCGAGGAGTTCACGAACGACTTCATCAACTCGATCAGCGAGGGCAAGGCAGGCGCGTTCCAGCGGCGTTACCGCGAGGTCGACGTGCTCCTCATCGACGACATCCAGTTCCTGCAGGGCAAGGAACAGACGATGGAGGAGTTCTTCCACACGTTCAACACGCTGCACAACGCGAACAAGCAGGTCGTCATCACGTCCGACCTGCCGCCCAAGCAGCTGAACGGTTTCGAGGACCGCATGCGGTCGCGCTTCGAGTGGGGCCTGATCACCGACGTGCAGCCGCCCGACCTCGAGACGCGCATCGCCATCCTGCGCAAGAAGGCCGGCAGCGAGCGGCTCCAGGCTCCGCCGGACGTCCTGGAGTACATCGCCAGCAAGATCTCGACCAACATCCGCGAGCTCGAGGGTGCTCTGATCCGGGTCACGGCGTTCGCCAACCTCAACCGGCAGCAGGTCGACCTGTCGCTCGCGGAGATCGTCCTCAAGGACCTGATCACCGACGACCAGACGACGGAGATCACCGCGACGCAGGTCATCGGCCAGACGGCGGCGTACTTCGGCCTCAGCATCGACGACCTGTGCGGGTCCAGCCGCTCGCGCGTGCTCGTCACCGCCCGCCAGATCGCCATGTACCTGTGCCGGGAGCTGACGGACCTGTCCCTGCCGAAGATCGGGCAGGCCTTCGGTGGGCGGGACCACACCACGGTCATGCACGCGAACCGCAAGATCCGTGAGCTCATGGCGGAACGCCGGTCGATCTACAACCAGGTCACCGAGCTGACGAACCGGATCAAGCAGCAGAACAGAGGCTGACGGGCCCTAGTTATCCACAGCTGTCCACAGGCACCTGGGGACACTTGTGACGAGGTTCACCCATTCGGCGCACCCATCCCCCTGAGGCGTGCTGACGCTCCTCTGACCTGCGATTACGCCGTAAAGCGGACATCGTGGGAGCAATGTGTGCGTTCACAAAGGGGTGATTCGGGCTTCCGGGGATGAGACAACTCTCACCGTCGAAACGATACGAGTCCCTTGACTCCAACCTTCACCCTCCGGATGAGACATGCATGGGACGAATCTCCACACCTGTGCACTCACCTGTGGACGACGGTGGATGACACGCCATCGAGGTGTGGACGGGACGCCCCCGAGCGGTGGACACAGACGCGGCCTTCTCCAGCCGTCCACGGTCGTCCACCGGACGTCCGAATCGGCCCACACCCCGGGTACACAGCCTGATCGGGGCGTGACCTGCACGGACATCGACGATCCACACAGTGCACAGGACCGATGACGACGATGACACTTCTCTAGATGGGGGATCCACACACCGCCAGAGGACGTGAGGCGGCCGGCGAACGACACGGCTGTCGTTGTCATCCCCATGCCCGTACCGAGCGTCGGACCACTCGCGTAGTGTTCGCCTGACGCCTGCCCGCCCGGACCCCGCACAACCCGTGACGGCACACCGGCCAGGCCAGCTCGACGAGAGGTGAGGTATGAGGTTCCGGGTCGACCGTGACGTTCTCGCGGACGCCGTCACGTGGACGGCGCGCAGCCTGCCCACTCGGCCGCCGGTCCCTGTCCTGGCAGGTGTCCGCCTCGAGGCCGACACCACAGGCACGGTCCAGCTCTCGAGCTTCGACTACGAGGTCTCCGCGCGGTCGCAGATCCCCGCCGACGTGAGCGAGGCCGGCACCGTCCTGGTCTCGGGCCGTCTGCTCGCGGAGATCTCCCGCGCCCTGCCCGACAAGCCGGTGGACGTGGTCCTCGACGGCACCAAGGTCGTCGTGACCTGCGGTGCCAGCCGGTTCACGCTCCTGACGATGCCGGTCGAGGACTACCCGAACCTCCCGGTGATGCCCCCGACCACGGGAACCGTCGACGGCGACGAGCTCACCCACGCGGTCGCCCAGGTGTCCGTCGCCGCGAGCCGCGACGACACGTTGCCGCTGCTCACGGGCGTGCGCGTCGAGATCGAGGGCGAGAAGGTCACGCTGCTGGCCACCGACCGCTACCGGCTCGCGCTGCGCGAGCTCACGTGGAAGCCGTCGTCCCCGGACATCTCGACCGTCGCGCTCGTGCGTGCCCGGACGCTGTCCGACGCCGCCAAGTCGCTCGGCAGCGCCGGCTCCGTCACGGTGGCGCTGTCCACCGGCTCGGGTGTCGACATGATCGGGTTCGAGGCGGCCGGCAGGCAGACCACCAGCCTGCTGGTCGACGGCGACTACCCCGCGGTCCGTCGGCTGTTCCCCGACGAGACGCCCATCCACGCCATCGTCAGCACGCACGCACTGGCGGACGCTGCCAAGCGCGTGAGCCTCGTCGCGGAGCGCAACACGCCGATCCGCCTGTCGTTCAGCGAGGGACAGGTCGTCCTCGATGCCGGCCAGGGCGACGACGCGCAGGCGTCGGAGGCGCTCGAGGCGACCCTCGTCGGTGACGACATCTCGGTGGCGTTCAACCCGCAGTTCCTGCTGGACGGTCTGGGCGCGCTGAGCACCACGTTCGTCCGGCTGTCGTTCACGCACCCGAACAAGCCCGTGGAGTTCACGGGCCAGGAGTCGCTCGACGGCGAGGACAACCCGGAGTACCGGTACCTGCTGGTCCCCATCCGCTTCGCCAGCTGAGGCCGGCAAACCGGCGCACCGCCGTCACGTGCGGCACAGTGGGACGCGCGATCGCGGCTCCGAGAGAGGCACAGTCATGCACATCGGTCTGGTGGGTCTGGGCAAGATGGGTGCGAACATGCGCACCCGCATCCGTGCCGCGGGCATCGAGGTCACGGGGTACGACCGGAATCCGGACGTCACCGACGTCCCCTCGCTCGAGGCGCTGGTCGACGCGCTGCCCGCGGGTGAGCGTGTCGTCTGGGTCATGGTGCCCTCGGGCGTCATCACCGACAGCGTCGTGAACGACCTCGCCGGTCTGCTGACGGCGGGTGACGTCCTCATCGACGGCGGGAACTCGTACTACCAGGACGACCAGAAGCACGCCGACGTGCTCGCCAAGATGGGTGTCGACTTCCTGGACGCCGGCGTCTCGGGCGGCGTCTGGGGCCTCGAGAACGGGTACGGCCTCATGGTCGGAGGCGACGCAGCCGTCGTCGAGAAGGTCATGCCGGTGTTCGACGCGCTGCGTCCGGAGGGCCCGAGGGACGAGGGCTTCGTGCACGCGGGGACGGTCGGCGCCGGCCACTTCGCCAAGATGGTGCACAACGGCATCGAGTACGGGCTGATGCAGTCCTACGCCGAGGGCTACGAGCTGCTGGCCGCGAAGGACCTGGTCACGGACGTGCACGGCACCATGCGGGCGTGGCAGCGCGGGACGGTCGTGCGGTCCTGGCTGCTGGAGCTGCTGGTCAAGGCGCTCGAGCAGGACCCGGGCCTGGGCGAGATCGACGACTGGGTCGAGGACTCCGGCGAGGGCCGGTGGACGGTCGACGAGGCAATCGACCTGGCGGTGCCGGCACCGGTGATCTCGGCCTCCCTGTTCGCCCGGTTCCAGTCCCGGCAGGAGGAGTCCCCGGCGATGAAGGCCGTGGCCGCCCTGCGCCAGCAGTTCGGGGGCCACGCCGTGAAGCCCGCGGGAACGACCGGACCGGTCACCGGCACTCCGCCGTCGCAGTCGCTGTAGCCGGGACCGATGTACGTCGCCCACCTCTCCTTGACGGACTTCCGCTCGTACGCGCAGGTCGAGCTCCCGCTGGAGCCGGGGATCACCGCGCTCGTCGGCCCCAACGGGCAGGGCAAGACGAACCTGGTCGAGGCGCTGGGCTACGTCGCGACGCTCGGCAGCCACCGGGTCCCCACGGATGCCGCGCTCGTGCGCGCGGGGACCACCCGTGCGGTGGTCCGGGCGAAGGTCGTCCGCGAGCTGGAGCCCGGGCGTCTGCGCTCGACGCTCGTCGAGATCGAGGTCACACCCGGCAAGGCGAACCGGGCGCGCGTGAACGGCGGCTCGCCCACCCGGGCGCGGGACGTGCTCGGCATCCTGCGCACGGTGCTCTTCGCGCCGGAGGACCTGTCCCTGGTCAAGGGCGACCCGGACGGCCGACGACGCTTCCTCGACGACCTCCTGGTCCAGCTCACCCCGCGGGTCGCGGGGACGGTCGCCGACTACGACCGGGTGCTCCGGCAGCGGTCGGCGCTGCTGAAGTCCGCAGCCGTGGCGCGTCGGGGTGCGGGGGCGGACCTGCGCACGCTGGACGTCTGGGATGCCAAGCTCGCACAGACCGGGGCGCAGATCATCGTCGCGCGCAGGAGCCTGGTCAGGGCGCTGGCGCCGCACATCGAGAAGGCATACGCGCAGGTCAGCGCCGGTCAGGGCGATGCGATCGTCACCTACAAGGCGTCGTTGGACGCGGTGCTCGAGACCGATGACGACACCGCCGGCGTCGACCTGGTGGAGGCGCAGCTGCTCGAGGCGATGGGCCGGCTGCGCAGCAAGGAGATCGAGCGCGGAGTCAGCCTCGTCGGGCCGCACCGGGACGACCTGGTCCTCACGCTCGGCGGGCTGCCGGCCAAGGGGTATGCGAGCCACGGGGAGTCGTGGTCGTTCGCGCTGGCGCTACGGCTCGCCTCGTACGAGCTGCTGACCCGTGGCGACGAGGGGGTCGGCGGCGACTGGGGACCGGACGGTGAGCCGGTGCTGATCCTCGACGACGTGTTCGCGGAGCTGGACGCCCGCCGACGCGACCGACTCGCGGAGCTCGTCGCGCCCGCACGGCAGGTGCTCATCACGGCGGCGGTGGCCGACGACGTCCCGGCTCCGCTGGCCGGGGCACGGGTGGACGTCATGGGCGGGGAGGTGGCACGTGTCCTCTGAGGAGCTCTTCCCCGAGCCGAAGGCGGCAGACACCCCGCTCCGGGACCTGGTCGAGCTGACCCCGCCGCGCCAGGTGGCGCTCGGTGCGCTGGGCCGCGCGAAGGCAGCGGCGGCACAGCGCGGCTATCGGCCGGGCGATCCCGCCCGTCGTCGGCCCTTGGTCCCGGTGGCCGTGGGGACCGCCGGGCCGGGCGCTCGCGACCCGCAGCTCATCGGCTCGACGGTCAGCGGCCTGCTCGACCAGCTCGGCGGGCCGTCCGACCAGGTCGCGGGCGTGCTCAAGCACCGGTGGTCGGAGCTCGTCGGTCCGCAGGTGGCGGAGCACTGCGAGTACGTGTCGTTCGAGGGTGGGGCCCTGACGCTGCGGGCGCACTCGACGTCGTGGGCGACGCAGCTGAAGTTCCTGGCGCCGGCGATGCTGGGCCGGTTCGCCGCGGATCTCGGCGAGGGGATCGTCCTGGAGATCACGGTGCTGAACCCGGGTGGGCCCCGGTTCAAGACGGGTCCGAAGAGGGTCGCCGGACGCGGCGAGCGCGACACGTTCCGCTGACCGAGGAATGCGTGGCTCGACGCCGGTGGGAAAAGAGGGTCCAGGCCCGTCCACCAGGTAGACTGTGAAGGTCATTCCTGGCGCGCCTGTGCCTGGAACTCCAGCGTCATGGAGTGATCCGCCCCGGAGAAGTTCGGTCGGCGCCCTCCGTCGCGTGTGAGAGCTTGAGGAGCACCACCGCCCGTGGCCGAGCAGAGCACCACCCCGTCCAGCACGACGAAGAGCCTCAAGGACGGCAACGGCGGGTACGACGCCAGTGCGATCACGGTGCTCGAGGGGCTCGAGGCGGTACGCAAGCGTCCCGGCATGTACATCGGCTCGACCGGCGAGCGCGGCCTGCACCACCTGGTGTCCGAGGTCGTCGACAACTCCGTGGACGAGGCCCTCGCCGGCTACTGCGACCACGTCGAGGTCACGCTGCTCCCGGACGGCGGTGTGCGCGTGGTCGACAACGGCCGTGGCATCCCGGTCGCGATCCACCCGACCGAGGGCCGTCCGACGGTCGAGGTCGTCATGACGATCCTGCACGCCGGCGGGAAGTTCGGTGGCGCGGGCTACGCGGTCTCGGGCGGTCTGCACGGCGTCGGCATCTCGGTCGTGAACGCGCTGTCCACGCGCGTGGAGACCGTGGTCAAGCGCGACGGCTTCGTCTGGCAGCAGGACTTCTCCGACGGCGGCAAGCCGCTGGGCGAGCTGCAGAAGGGCGAGCCCACCGACGAGACCGGCACGTCGCAGACGTTCTGGGCCGATCCCAGCATCTTCGAGACCACCGAGTACGACTTCGAGACGCTGCGCGCGCGCTTCCAGCAGTACGCGTTCCTCAACAAGGGCCTGCAGATCTCGCTGACGGACGAGCGCCCGGAGCACGTGACCGCCGGCGACGAGGTCGCGGGGGACGACGAGACCGCGCCGACGTCGCGGAACGTCACCTACAAGTACGACGACGGCCTGGTCGACTACGTCAAGCACCTGAACAGCGCCAAGAAGGTGGAGGTCGTCCACCCCGAGATCATCGACTTCGAGTCCGAGGACACCGAGCGCCGGATCGCCGTCGAGATCGCCATGCAGTGGACCAACGCGTACTCCGAGTCGGTGCACACGTACGCGAACACGATCTCGACCACCGAGGGTGGCACGCACGAAGAGGGCTTCCGTGCCGCGATGACGTCCCTGATCAACCGCTATGCGCGGGAGAAGGGGATCCTCAAGGAGAAGGACGAGAACCTCACGGGTGACGACATCCGTGAAGGCCTGACGGCCGTCATCTCCATCAAGCTGGGCGAGCCCCAGTTCGAGGGCCAGACGAAGACGAAGCTCGGCAACACCGAGGCCAAGACGTTCGTGCAGCGCGTGGTCAACGAGCAGCTGGGCGACTGGCTGGACTCGCACCCGACCGAGGCGCGGGACGTCATCCGCAAGTCGATCCAGGCCGCGTCCGCGCGGATGGCGGCCCGCAAGGCCCGCGAGGCGACCCGCCGCAAGGGGCTGCTCGAGTCCGGCGGCATGCCGGGCAAGCTCCGCGACTGCCAGTCGAACCGTGCCGACGAGTGCGAGGTCTTCATCGTCGAGGGCGACTCGGCCGGTGGCTCCGCGGTGCGTGGGCGCAACCCGCGTACGCAGGCGATCCTCCCGATCCGCGGAAAGATCCTGAATGTCGAGCGCGCCCGGCTGGACCGCGCGCTGGGCAACCAGGAGGTCCAGGCGCTGATCACCGCGTTCGGTACCGGCATCGGCGAGGACTTCGACCTGTCCAAGCTGAGGTACCACAAGATCGTGATCATGGCCGACGCCGACGTCGACGGTCAGCACATCCGGACGCTGCTGCTCACGCTCCTGTTCCGCTACATGCCCAACCTGATCACGCAGGGGCACGTGTACCTGGCGCAGCCGCCGCTGTACCGGATCAAGTGGTCGAACGCCGAGCACGACTACGTGTACTCCGATCGCGAGCGGGACACCGTCATCGTCGACGGCCAGGCCGCCGGCAAGCGGCTGCCGAAGGACAACGCCGTCCAGCGGTACAAGGGTCTGGGCGAGATGGACTACCAGGAGCTGTGGGAGACGACCATGTCGCCCGAGCACCGCACGCTCCTGCAGGTCACGCTCGACGAGGCCGCGGCGGCGGACGAGATCTTCTCGGTCCTCATGGGTGAGGACGTCGAGTCCCGCCGCTCGTTCATCCAGCGCAACGCGAAGGACGTGAGGTTCCTCGACGTCTAGTCGAGGAGCTCCGTCGTCCGAACCGCCCGCACCGAAGTAAGGAACCACGTTGAGCGAGACCACCGGCAACGAGATCGAGCACGGCAACATCGAGCAGATCGACCTGCAGCTGGAGATGCAGCGGTCGTACCTCGACTACGCCATGTCCGTCATCGTCGGCCGTGCACTGCCGGACGTCCGCGACGGGCTGAAGCCGGTGCACCGCCGCGTGCTCTATGCCATGTACGACGGCGGCTACCGTCCGGACCGCCAGTTCTCCAAGTGCTCGCGCGTGGTCGGCGACGTCATGGGCAAGTACCACCCGCACGGTGACACGTCGATCTACGACGCCCTCGTGCGGCTGGTCCAGGACTGGTCGCTGCGGTACCCGCTGGTGTCCGGCCAGGGGAACTTCGGCTCCCCGGGCGACGACCCGGCCGCCGCCCCGCGGTACACCGAGTGCAAGATGGCTCCGATGTCCATGGAGATGGTCCGGGACATCGACAAGGACACCGTCGACTTCCAGGACAACTACGACGGCCGCACGCAGGAGCCGACGGTCCTGCCGTCACGATTCCCGAACCTGCTGGTCAACGGCTCGGCCGGCATCGCGGTCGGCATGGCCACGAACATCCCGCCGCACAACCTCCGTGAGGTCGCCGAGGGTGTGCAGTGGCACCTGGACCACCCGGAGGCATCCCGCGAGGAGCTTCTGGCGGCGCTCCTGCAGCGCGTCAAGGGCCCGGACTTCCCCACCGGCGCGACAATCCTCGGGCACAAGGGCATCGAGGAGGCGTACCGCACAGGTCGCGGCTCCATCACGATGCGCGCGGTGGTCCAGGTCGAGGAGATCCAGGGCCGGATCTGCCTCGTCGTCACCGAGCTGCCGTACCAGGTGAACCCGGACACGCTGGCGAAGAAGATCGCGGACCTCGTCCGCGACAACAAGGTGACGGGCATCGCGGACATGCGCGACGAGACGTCGGGCCGCGCCGGCCAGCGCCTGGTGATCGTGCTCAAGCGCGACGCCGTCGCGAAGGTCGTGCTGAACAACCTCTACAAGCACACGCAGCTGCAGGAGACGTTCGGCGCCAACATGCTGGCGCTGGTCGACGCGGTCCCGCGCACGCTGAGCATCGACGCGTTCGTGCGCCACTGGGTCACCCACCAGCTCGAGGTCATCGTCCGCCGCACCGCGTACAAGCTGCGCGAGGCGGAGGCGGACATCCACATCTACCGCGGTTACCTCAAGGCGCTCGACGCGCTCGACGAGGTCATCGCCCTCATCCGCCGCTCCCCTGACGCGGACGAGGCCCGCGCAGGCCTGATGGACATGCTCGACATCGACGAGCTGCAGGCCAACGCGATCCTCAACCTCCAGCTGCGTCGGCTCGCCGCGCTGCAGCGCCAGGAGATCCTCGAGCGGTACGCCAAGCTCGAGGCGGAGATCACGGAGTACCGGGCGATCCTGGAGTCGGAGGAGCGCCAGCGCGACATCGTCTCCGAGGAGCTGGCCGAGATCGTCGCGAAGTACGGCGACGAGCGGCGCACCACGATCCTGCCGTTCGACGGCGAGGTCAACGTCGAGGACCTCATCGCCGAGGAGGAGATGGTCGTCACGATCACCCGCGGCGGCTACGCCAAGCGGACCCGGTCGGACAACTACCGGGCGCAGCGGCGCGGCGGCAAGGGCGTGCGCGGTGCACAGCTGCGCGAGGACGACCTGGTCGACCACTTCTTCGTCACGACGACCCACCACTGGCTGCTCTTCTTCACCAACCTCGGCCGCGTGTACCGCGCCAAGGCGTACGAGCTGCCCGAGGGCGGTCGCGACGCGAAGGGCCAGCACGTCGCCAACCTGCTCGCGTTCCAGCCGGGCGAGAAGATCGCCCAGGTGCTCGACATCCGCGACTACACCAAGGCCGAGTACCTGGTGCTCGCCACGCAGCGTGGCCTGGTGAAGAAGACGCGCCTGTCCGACTACGACTCGAACCGGTCCGGCGGCGTCATCGCGATCAACCTGCGCGAGGACGAGGACGGCCTGCCGGACGAGCTGGTCTCGGCACGCCTGGTCGACTCGGACCAGGACCTGATCCTGGTGTCCCGCAAGGGCCAGTCGGTGCGGTTCACCGCCTCCGACGAGTCGCTGCGGCCCATGGGCCGGGCCACGTCGGGCGTCACGGGCATGAAGTTCCGGGCCGACGACGAGCTCCTGGCGATGGATGTCGTGCGGGAGGACGCCTACCTGTTCACCGTGACGCAGGGTGGCATCGCCAAGCGCACCGCGCTCACCGTGGAGAACTACCGTCAGCAGGGCCGTGGCGGTCTGGGCATCAAGGTCGCGAACCTGCCCGAGGCGAACGGTGACCTGGTCGGTGCCCTCGTGGTGGACCCCGAGGACGAGGTTCTCGTCATCATGGAGCGCGGCAAGATCGTGCGATCGGCCACCGCGGAGGTCAACGCCACGGGTCGGACGACGCAGGGTGTCATCTTCGCCAAGCCCGACAACGGCGACAGGATCATCGCCGTCGCCCGCAACACTGAGCGACACCTGGCCGACGAGGCAGGTACCGTGGGCGCTGAGAATGGCCAGGTATCGGACGTCCCGGACTCCCCTGACGATGCAGAGGTGCCGGCCGCCGAGACCGTGACCGACCCGTCAGCGGAGGACGCATGACCGATTCCACGCCCCCCTCGATCCCGCCACGCAAGCGCCCGACGACTCCGACGACCGCCGGCCGTCAGACGACGTCTGCGCCGCGCACGGGATCCGGACCGACGTGGAGCGACGGCGAGGACGCGGCGACGCACGTCCCGAACCTCAACGGTTCGAACGGGTCGACCGCGTTCACGGTGCCCGCGAGCGTCATGCCCCCGACGGTGACCCCGACGCGGACGTCCACGTCGGCGGCCCGGACGGCGACGCCGATCCGTCCGGAAAGTACCGACACCCTGACGGCCACCGCGACATCTCCACAGGATCGTGACGGTTCCGTCCCCGGAACCGGCGCTGAGCCCGAGCCTCCGTCACCGATGATGGTGGCGGTGGACACCGCCACCGTCTGGCTCAAGAAGGCCGGCGTCGCCACGTCCGCCGCGTTCACTGCGGCCACCCGACCCCGTCCTCCCAAGGAGCCGTCCATGACCACCACTCCGGCGGCCCCCCGGACGGCGACGTCGACCGACAACCTCACGGGAGCGCGACCGAGCACGGGGCGCATCCCGACGGTCGGATCGCACGGCGCACCGCGTCGGGTCCGCCTCGCCATCTCCCGGGTCGACCCGTGGTCCGTGATGAAGCTGTCGTTCCTGCTGTCGGTGGCCGTCGGCGTGATGATCGTCGTCGCCGCAGCCGTCATCTGGTTCACGCTCAACGGGTTGCAGGTCTTCACCAAGGCCGACGACCTGGTCACGCAGATCACCGGGACGGAGAGCGGGATCGACATCCTGCAGTACGTCGAGTTCCAGCGGATCATCTCCGGCGCGACGCTCATCGCGGTCATCGACGTCTTCCTGCTCACGGCCCTCGCGACCATCGGCGCGTTCCTCTACAACATCGTGGCGGCGCTCGTCGGCGGCGTGCACGTGACCATGACGGACGAGTGATCACCGGTTTGGGCGGTGCCCCTGACCTGGGGTAGTCTCATCCGGCGCCACTGCGGCGCGCGTAGTGCACGGGCCTATAGCTCAGACGGTTAGAGCGCTTCCCTGATAAGGAAGAGGTCACAGGTTCAAGTCCTGTTAGGCCCACTCCCGACCCGTGGGGGAACCGATGAAGAAGCTCCTGCTCCTGGCGGCCGTTGCCGCCATCGGATTCGTCGTGTGGCAGAAGTACGCACAGGATCGTGACGAGCGAGACCTGTGGGCAGAGGTCACCGACACGTTCGAATGACGGTCGGGTCCTCGGCGCTTTGTCAGGCACGGGGCCATGGCGCAATTGGTAGCGCACCTGCTTTGCAAGCAGGGGGTTAGGGGTTCGAGTCCCCTTGGCTCCACGCAGCACTCACCCTCGACCCCACGGGTCGGGGGTGTCTGCTTTTCCGGAGTCCTCCGCGGCCCGCGGGTGACGGTGTCCGTCTCACGATACGGATGCGGATCTCCGGCGGTCGAGGGTGCGCGACGGAGCGCCCGCGCCGGGGCGCCGAGCACGACCGACATCCGCGCGAACGTCGAGATCCGGACGTATCGGGCGCGGTCCCGAAGCGCGCTCGCGCTGCCCTGACAGAGCCGGCAGCTGCCGCCCCCACGCTGCACGAGCGCGTGACCTGCACGGTCGCGCTTCCCTGGTCGGTCCGCCACCGGTAAGTTCTCGCGGCGGCGATGAAGCCCGCCCGAGCCGATGCCGACTCCCGGCACCGCGAGAGCTGTGAATCCTCCACGACCGAAGGGGCACCGCGTGCCGACGGAACTTCGCACCAGGGCCGGTCTCGGCACCGCACAGTCCGCGTTCGACGACCTGCGGGCGCAGCTCGCGGTGGCGACGGCGACGTCCGGCGACGGCGACTCCCTTGCGCAGACCGGACGCCTGCTGGCCGACGCGTTCGCGGACCCGCGCAACGGTGCCGCGATCCTCGGCTCCTGGGCCGACGCGATAGACGCCGGTGTCGAGCTCGACCGCGGCCGGTCCCAGATGCACAACAACGGGTTCTCGAAGATCTCGCTCGCCCGGTTCGGCGCGTGGAACCTCCGGCTGCACGTCTGGCCCGCGGGGCGCGGCGATGCGCGGATCCACGACCACCGGTGGTCCTTCGCGTCGATCGCGGTCGACGGGGCGCTCGACGTCATGAACTACACGCCCGACCACGACGCCACGGGCGAGGGCCGGCACACGTATCGCCTCTACGACGCCACGGGCGCCGGCGAGAAGCGGCTCGAGCGTGTCGAGGACGCGGTCCTGCGCCCCACGAGCGCCTACCGGATCGCCGCGGGCGCGTTCCACGTGCTCGACTACCGGGACCCGCACGTCGTCTGGAACACCACCTCGACGGACGCGGTCACGCTGATGCTGTCCGGTCCGGCACGGCGTGAGTACTCGCACTCGTACGGTGCTCGGGACGTGACCGAGGTCCTCCCCGCGCCCGCGGTCGTCGACGATGGGAGCGCGACCACGCAGGTACGCGCCCTCGCAGCGAGGCTCGACGGGAGGGTCTCATGAGCACCGTGGTCCCCTTCGGCCGGCGGCTGCACGACGCGATCGAGCGGACGGGGCGGCTCTGCGTCGGCATCGACCCCACGTCGAAGGACCTCGCCGCGTGGGGGCTGCCCGACGACGCGCGGGGTGCCGCACGTCTCGCGGCCACGATCGTGGAGGCGTCGGCCGGCCGGGTGCCGATCGTCAAGCCGCAGTCGGCGTACTTCGAGCGGTTCGGCCCGGGCGGAATCGACGCGCTCGCGCAGACGATCGGACTCGCGCACGAGGCCGGTCTCCTGGTCCTGCTGGATGCCAAGCGCGGCGACATCGGCTCCACGAACGCGGCGTACGCGGAGGCGTACCTGCGGGTCGGGGCGCCGCTGGCGGTGGACGCGATCACGGTGTCGCCGATCGCGGGCGTCGGGTCGCTCGACCCGTTCGTCCACGTCGCGCGCGAGGAAGGCGCCGGGCTGTTCGTGCTGGCCAGGACGTCGAACCCGGAGGCGCACCAGCTCCAGTCGTCCCGGGACCAGGACGGCCGGACGGTCGCGCAGAACGTCCTGGAGTGGCTGCGCGTCCAGAACGGCGACGAGGAGATCGGGTCGTTCGGGTGCGTCTTCGGCGCCACCGTGGAGGACAGCCGGGAGTGGCTCGACGGTCTCGACGCCTTCGTCCTGGCTCCTGGCGTCGGCGTCCAGGGGGCGACGCCCGACGACCTCGCGCGGCGCTTCCCGAACGGCCGCCTCGTGCTGCCGACGACGTCCCGCGCGATCGCGGCGGCCGGGCCGTCGGTCGACGCGGTGGCGGAGGCCGTCGCCTCGATGGCGGCGGCGTGCACCGACGCGCTGCGCGGCGCGGTCGACGAGGAGGTGTCCCGATGACCCGCGGCAAGCTCGTCGCGGTCTGCGGCATCGACGGGTCGGGGAAGACGACCCAGATCGAGCGTGCGGTCGACCACCTGCGGTCGCTGGACCACGAGGTCCTGGCGACGCGGCAGCCGACGGACCGGTACCGCCAGGATCCGACCGTGCGCGCAGCCCTGGACCTGCAGCTCGACTTCCGCGAGATCGCCCCCGAGCTGGCGCTGTTCGCTGCGTTCGACCGCTTGCGGCACCTGCGCGAGGTCGTCGTCCCGGCACTCGACGCCGGGACGTGGGTCGTCACGGACCGCTACGTCTACTCGAGCTACGCCTACTTCCTGAGCCGGGGGATCGCTGACGTCGAGTGGCTCGCTGCCCTGAACCGGCACGCGCCACGACCCGATCTCACGATCGTCGTGGACGTCCCCCCGGAGCTCGCTGCGGCGCGGATCATCCGGCGGGACGGCTCCTCACGAAAGCGCGAGGAGCTCGACCTGGAGCGGATGACCGCCGTCCGGGCCGCGTTCCGGGACCAGCCGTGGGGCGGTCACGCCAGCTACCACCTCGTCGACGGCACGGAGCCTGCGGACATCGTCTGGCAGTCGGTGCAGAAGCTGCTGGACGGGCTCTCGGCATGAGCTCCGCGCTCGTCCTGGGGGCGAACGGCGGCGTCGGGCGCGAGGTCGTCGCCCAGCTGACGGCGGCGGGCTGCGCCCAGGTGGTGACGGCGGACCGCACCGGTGACGTCGACCACCGGGTCGACGTCGCCGACTCGACGGAGGGGTCCGGCTACTCCCGGTGGCTCGCCGGGCTGGACCGAGGAGAGCCCGTGCCGGACCTCCTCGTCTGGTCCGTGGGCGTCTACCCGCGCGTCCCGCCGCACGCGTACGGCGCCGGCGAGCTCCGGGCGGTGCTCGACTCGAACCTCACCGGCTTCCTGATGTTCGTCGGAGCACTGACGCGCGCGCAACGTCGCGACCAGCGGCAGCGTCGGTTGGTCGTGGTGGGGAGCCAGGCCGCCGCGACGGGGGGCACGGACGCGGTGTACGCGGCGTCGAAGGCCGGGCTGACCGCGGCGATGAAGTCGCTCGCCCGGGAGTACTCGTCGCTGCGACTGATCGCGAACTGCGTCAGCCCGGGTCCCACGGACACGCCGATGGCGGCGGTGATGGGCGACCGGCGCGCGCACTACGAGAAGACGATCCCCTTGGGGCGCTTCAACCGCGCGGCGGAGGTGGCGCAGGTCGTCGTCTGGCTGCTCACGCAGGCGCCTGAGGCCGTCCTGGGTGCGGTCATCGACATCGACGGTGGGCTGGTGCGGCGATGAGCGTCCGGATCCTCGAGCGGACGGGCCCGATCCGTCTGCGCAACGAGATCGGCGAGTTCACGCTCGAAGCGTTCATCGTCGCCGAGGGCCGCGCGATCGACACGCACCTCACGCTGACGTACGGGCAGCTCGGCGACACTGTCCCCGTGCGGATCAACTCCGCCTGCCTGACCAGCGAGGTGTTCGGCGACGACCGGTGCGACTGCGCGTGGCAGCTGGAGGAGACGCTGCGCCGGATCGTCGACGCCGGTTCGGGCGTGATCCTCTACCACCCGAACCAGGAGGGCCGAGGGATCGGCCTGTTCCGCAAGATCCAGTCCTACCAGCTGATGAGCGAAGGTCTCACGACCAACGAGGCGTTCGCCGCGCTGGGCGAGCCCACCGACGCGCGGACGTACGGTCCGGCGGCGAGCATCCTGCTCGAGCTCGGCATCCGTCGGGTCAGGCTCATCAGCAACAATCCCGAGAAGGCGAACGCGCTGCACGACGCCGGCATCGAGGTCGTCGAGGTCGACGACGTCATCGGCTCGCACAACCCGCAGTGGCGGGGGTACCTCCTCAGCAAGGCGCAGGACTTCGGCCACACCATCTCGTTGCCGGTCCACGCGAGCACGATCGGTTCCTAGGGGCTCCGCGCCACGGTGCGCACCGACCGACACGAGGAGGGTCCAGTGCAGGAGATCGAGCGGAAGTTCCTGCTCGCGTCGGTTCCGGCCGGGGTGCGCGAGTGGGTGCCGATCCGGCAGGGCTACCTGGCCGTCGGCACCGATGCCGCGGTCCGGGTCCGCCAGCACGGCGACCGCTGCTGGCTGACCTGCAAGCGCGGCGTCGGGATGGTCCGGGACGAGTGGGAGGTGGAGCTCACGGCCGACCAGTGGGAGACGCTGTGGCCTGCGACGACGACGGCGCGCGTCGAGAAGAGCCGCGGTCACCTGGCGGTCGACGATGCCATCGCGGTCGTCGACGTGTTCCACGGCGACCTCGCCGGGCTGGTCCTGGCGGAGGTCGAGTTCCGGACGGAGCAGGACGCCCGCGCCTTCGTGCCGCCGGCGTGGATGGCTCACGACGTCACGGACGACCCGCGGTACGGGAACCGGTCGCTGGCCGTGGCCGGTCTCCCGGCCCCCGGCGGGGAGACCCGAGAGTGACGGCGGTCCGGCCCGGTCAGACGGCTCTGCCCACGACGACGTAAGAGGCCGCGCTGCCCTCGGCCAGGGCCGTCGTCCGCGTGCGTCCGTGATCCGTCGAGAACCACTCGACCTCGAACCCGCACGTCCGCAGCAGGGCCGCGATCTCTGCCGGGGACACGAAGCGGCGGGACGACTCGAAGGTGAACCTCTCGCCGTCGTGCTCGTACGTCTGCGTCCGCTCCTCGACGAGCCCGGACATCCTGCGCCGGTCGTGCCTCGTGAGGAGAGGCTCCTCCTGCACGACCACGTCCCGCTGCTCCCACACGTCGACGCCCACCGCCAGCGTCTTCGGCCAGAACAGGTCGAGCACGACGACACCGCCGGGGGTCGTCGCGCGCCGGACGTTCCGGAGCATCGCGACCTGGTCGCTCTCGCTCAGGACGTAGTTGAACGTGAACCAGGAGAGGATGCACAGGTCGAAGGTCGACGTGAAGGGCGCCCTGCAGAAGTCGTGCTGGACCAGGCTGACGCGGTCCCGCGCCGACGAGGGGATCTTGCTCTCGAACACCTGCAGCATCTTCGGGCTGATGTCGACGCCGATGACCGTACGCCCCGCGTCGAGGAGCGGGAGCGCGACCCGGCCCGTCCCGCAGCCCAGGTCGAGCGTCACGCCCGCGCCGTCCGACAGCTCCAGGTAGAGGGGCAGGTCCGCGCGTCCGGTGGCCGCGCACACGTCGTAGAACTCGGAGTACTTGTCATAGAGGGACTCGACGTCGTCGTACGTCGGGAGCGGCGTCTCGGCCGCTCCGACCGTCGTCTGCGCAGTGCTCATCTCTCGTCTCCGTGGGCTCGCCGAGCGTCGGTTCCGACAATCGATCGCGGAGCCTACAGGCCTGTCGACCTCGGCGAACGGCCTTTCGGCACACCGGTGTGGAGGCCCGTCGGACCTGTCCGGTCCGTCCGCATGGTCGGTTTTGCGCCGCGTCACGGCGAGCCGCTACTGTTCCGACGCTCCGCAGGGACAACAGGTCGGTCACCACTGTGACGACCGCTGTGACTGGGAGCGACATCGTCGGCGCGACCACGTGCAGACGTCCGACCGCGACGACGCGGGCGCCCCGGCGCCGCGCCTCAGGGGGTGGCCACCGATGATCCTGACCGGACCCGAGATCGAGCGCGAGCGCGCCGACGGGCGGATCACGATCGAGCCGTTCACCCCCGAGCAGGTGAACCCCAACAGCTACAACTTCCGGCTCGGCCGGACGCTGCGGGTGTACCGCGACGGCGTGCTGGACGCGCGGGCCGAGAACCGGTACGACGAGATCGAGATCCCGGACGACGGCTACGTGCTCGAACCGGGCCACCTGTACCTCGCGCACACGGTCGAGGTGCTCGGCAGCGAGCACTACGCACCGACGTTCGCGGCGCGCTCGTCCGTCGCGCGGCTGGGCGTCTTCATCAACCTCTCCGCGAGCCTCGGTGACATCGGCTACTGCGGCCAGTGGACGCTGCAGCTGTACTCGCTGAACCGGGTGCGGGTGTACCCCGGCCTGAACATCGGCCAGATGATGTGGTGGCGCCCGCAGGGCGACGTCGCGCTGTACGCCGGCAAGTACCAGGGCTCGACCGGCCCGCGCTCGAGCGACCTGCACGTCGACTTCGAGAAGCAGATCGCCCGCCAGCGCCTGCCCCACCTGCGTGCGAGCGTCGACGTCCAGGAGGTCGGCCCGAAGTTCGCGGCGTTGTCCGCCGCGGCGTGCACCGCGAGCGTCCCGGAGGCGTTCTGCATCCCGGCCGGCGAGCTCGAGCAGTCGCTCGACCCGTCGACTCGTGCGGCGCTCGCGGAGGCGTTCGACGACCTCCAGGCGACCGTCGGGGCGTTCTTCGGCGAGAGCACGGCACGCATCGAGCAGATCGCCGAGCAGGTCGTGATGAGCGACGAGCTCGCGCGGCTCGTGCGCTGGCGGGTGCGCGAGCTCGTCGCCGGCAGGCCCGGCCTACGGCTCGCCGTCCGCAGCTCGGGCATCGCCGAGGACACCGCCGGGTCGAGCCTCGCGGGGGTGCACGACTCGGTGCTCGGCGTCACGCAGGACGACGTGGTCGCCGCGGTCGAGCGGTGCTGGCGCTCGGTGTACGCACCCAGCGCCATCGCGGCGCGGCTGCGAGCCGGTGACCTGGACTGGACGCCACGCCTCGCCGTGTTCGTCCAGCGGCAGGTGGAACCGGTCGTCGCCGGTGTCGCCTTCACCGGGCAGGACGGCGTCGAGGTCGTCGTCGAGTACGTCGAAGGACTCGCGGACGTCCTCGTCTCGGGGGTGACGGTGCCCGTCATGGTCACCTCCGTCCAGCTCGCCGCGGACCAGGAGGGCGACCAGGTCCAGCACCGTGGCACCCTCACCGACGTCGTGGCGCTCGCCCGGGACCTGCACGAGCGGCACGGCCGTCCAGTCGACGTCGAGTGGGCCGCCGACGCCGACGGCGTCCACCTCGTCCAGGTCCGCCCCCAGACGTCGACCGCGACCGTGACGGACAGCGCGACGCCGTGGTTCGAGGCGCACGATCTCTACACCGAGGACCTCTCCCCGGGGTTCACCCTCGGCGAGGTCGCGGGCGTCTACGGCAGCTATGTCGGCAAGCGCGCGCCGGCCTACCGGTTGGCCGTGGCGACCGGCGTCGCGGTGGGCCGCGGTTGGGTGTGCCGGCTGAACGGCAAGGCCCTCGCCGACGACGACACCGTCGCCCGGCTGCGCTCGCTGGTCGACGGCGGTCCGGCGGACGAGTGCGTGCTGGACCTCGGCGAACACGTCCGGCAGATCGTCGTGCCGAAGGAGCGGCTGGTCGAGCACCTCACCGAGTTCGTCGGCGGCCCGTCGGGCACCGCGCTGCGCTCGTTCGTGATGCGCGACTTCCTGCGCGGTGAGCTGGGGATGATCAGCCGGCTCGCCGGCGACGGCATCGTCGTGGAGTTCACCGCAGACGGTCTGATGGCGCTGAACCGGGGGACGGCGGGTGCGCGGGCCCTCACCGTGCCGAACCGGGCCGACCTTGCGGCCGGCCCCGTGATGTCCGTCGACGAGGGCGGCGAGGCGCTCGTCCCCCACCTCGACGAGATCGTCCGCCTCACCGAGGCCATGCGGGACGTCCACGGCGAGGTGACCCTCGAGTGGGTCCTCGTGGGCGGACGGCCCCACTTCGTCGACTACTCGGCGCTCGGTCAGGACGTCGTGACCATGGATGCGTCGGGCATCGTGCAGATCTCGCCCGGGACCGCACGGGGTCCGCTGCTGCGCCTGCGGGACGACGCCCTGCTCGCCCGTCTGTCGGTGGGCCCGGCGGTGAGCATCGACAAGGCGACCGCGGTGGTCGAGCACGACGGGCTGCGCGCGATCATCGCCCGCGTCGCGGCGCTGCCCGACGCGCCGATCGTCCACGCCAGCCGGCCGTACGCGGTCCTGTCCGTCCTCATCGGCCACGTCGCGGGCTTCGTGTTCGACCAGGGCTCGACGCTGGGGCACCTGCCGATCCTGCTGCGCGAGGCGGGCGTGCCCGCCGTGGCGGTCGCGGACCTGGACCTGGCGGACGGCACCGAGGTGGTCGTCAGCGACGGCACCCTGACGACTCTCGTCGCGGCGGGAGCACGCGCATGAGCACCGCGACGTGGCTGGTCGTGGGGGGCATCCACCTCCTCAACGGGACCGCCCCCCTCCGGCCGGACGAGCCGGTCGTCACCGTCCGGATCGAGTCCGGAGCCACTCCCACCTGGGGTGACAACACGGTCGTGCTCCGCTGGGACACCCTCGGGACGGTCGAGCTCACCGCTCGCCCGGCCGGGGACGCGCCGGCGTCACGGCTCCGGGCGACCGGCAGCACCCTGTTCGACCGGATGCGTCCCGGCGCCGAGCTGCGCGCCCTGGGCGGCACCGCCGCAGGCGCCCTCGTGCCTCTGTTCCTGGTGCACGCGGTCACGGACGCCGACGCGACGCGGGTGCACGTGTACTCGCAGATCCGGTTCCTCGCCGAGGACGCGTGCTTCATCCGGACGACGTCCGAGCCGCTGGTCGTCGGGGACCCGCAGGAGCTCGCGTGGCTCCCCGAGGCCGTGCGGCTGCACGCGCGTGACGCGCTCTTCCTCAACAACCACCAGCGCTCCTACCGGCGGTGCTTCCACGGCATGGAGCTCGAGCACAAGTACACGCTCGACCCGCCGACCGCCGACATCTGGACGCTGACCTGCGACCTCCTCGACGCGGTGCGCGACGGTGACCTCCCCGGCCACGTCCTGGAGTACCACGACGAGTTCCAGGCGTGGGACTACCTCAACCACCTGTACCGGGTCGAGGCGCCGGAGGACGACCGCGGCTACGTCTCGTTCATCCCCACCACGGACGGCAAGAACCTCGTCAAGCGCAAGTGGTTCGCCGCCGACGCGTTCTCGCGCCGCGAGGAGCACACGTACGGCGTGGAGCTGACCGACGCCGGCTTCGACGACTACGTCGCCGGCCACCTCGGCGTGACGGCCACCCGGCTCCCGTCGTTCCGGCGGGCGCGGTACGACGTGAACTTCGAGAGCCTGCGCACCGGCCACGTGTACGGGATCTTCTTCGACACGGTCACCCTCGTGGCTGACCCGGAGGTGCGCATGCAGCAGTGCGAGCTCGAGTACCTGCGCAGCCGGACGGTGCTCGAACCGGACGCCGACGCGGTGCTCGACGAGATGAGCGCGCTGGCGGCGTGGCTCGAGGGCTTCCTGCGTGCGCACGGTGTGAGCGACACGCAGGGCTGCTACTCGAAGCTGAGCTTCCTGACCGACAGCGTCGCGGCGCAGCCGCACCTCGCGGTCCAGGTGGGTGCGCGATGAGGGCGCTCGACGGGACGCGCGCCGTCCTCATGGACCTCGAGGGCACGCTGTACGCGGCCGGGCAGAGCCTGCCGGGTGCGGCCGACGCGATCACGGCCCTGCGCACCAGCGGCATCGCCGTCCGGTTCCTCACCAACATCGACTCGCGCACGCCGCACGAGATCGCCCTCGAGCTCGTCGGCCTGGGCCTGCCGGTCCAGGCCGAGCACCTCTCGACGCCGGTGACGGCGGCTGCGGAGGTGATCGCTCGCTCGCCCGGAGCGCGGGTGCTCGCGCTGATGTCGCCGGCGCTCGCCGCGAACCTGCCGTCCGTCGTGGCCGAGCCGCCGTACACGCACGTGGTCGTCGGCGACTGCCGCGAGGTCCTGGACTACGCCCTCCTGGACGCGGCCTTCCGTGCCGTCCGGTCCGGTGCCGAGCTCGTCGCGCTGCAGCGAGGAAAGTACTTCAAGCGTCCGGACGGCGACCACGTCGACACCGGGGCGATCGTCGCCGCCGTGGAGTACGCCGCGGACGTGACGGCGCGCGTCGTCGGCAAGCCGTCGGTCGAGTACTTCCAGGCGGCGGCCGTGTCCGCCGGGGTCGACCTCGCGGCGTGCCTGGTGATCGGCGACGACGCGACGACCGACATCGCGGGCGGGCGTGCGGCCGGTGCCGTGACCGTCCAGGTCCGCACGGGCAAGTTCGCCGACCAGTCGCGCACGGGTGCGGGCGAGCAGGCGGACGTCACGCTCGACTCGGTCGCCGACCTGCCAGCCCTGCTCGTGGGGCGCTCGTGACGGTCCTGTGGGTCGTCTGGGACGCCGCGGCGGCCTGGGTCGTCGACCGGCTGGTCGACGAGGGAGCGCTCCCAGCCGTGAGCGGGCTGCGCGCCCGTGGGGTCCGCGCGGCGGCCCGACCCCCGCAGCCGAACTGCCAGACCGCGCCCTCGCTGGCCACGCTGTTCACGGGCACCTGGACCGACGAGCACGGCATCAGCGGGTTCACCGTGCCGTCCCCGCGCCCCGCCGCCGTCGACGACCGCAGCTCCGGCTTCCAGCCGGGGCTGCTCGCCCGGCCGCCCGTCTGGCGCACGCTCGGTGAGCGCGGCGTCTCGGCGAGCTTCGTGCACGTGCCGTGGGTCGTGGACGAGGAAGGTGCCGTGCCGGACTACGTCCACGCGGCGGTCGAGGCGTACAGCGACCGGGTGGTTCGGTGCGCGCTGCTCGCGCTGACGGACGGCGAAGCGTGGTCGTGGCCGGTCCGCGAGCACACGGTCGAGGTCGGGCGCCGCGGGGACGACGTCGTGATCACCACCGGCTGCGACGAGCACGTGCTCGCCGCCGACCGGTCGTGGACGCCCATCCGCCTCCCGGAGCGGACCGGCTTCTGGGTGTCGCGTGTCCGCACGGCCGACGGCGGCGAGGCTCTCGTGCGCACGGGGAGCTGGCGGCCGCGGGCGGCCGGGTCGGACCGGGCGGCGGTCGCGCTCCTCGAGGACGCCGAGGTGTTCGCCGGCGAGGGTGTCGGCTCCCTGTACCGGGCGGGCGCCTTCGGGCCGCGGCTCGTGGACGGGGGCGACGGCGAGGCCGAGGGCACGTTCCTCGGCTCCCTGTCCTGCGTCGCGGCGTCGTTCAGGTCCGCGGTGCGCGCCGTCCTCGCCGCCCCCCTGCCGGACCTCGTCGTGGTGTACCTGCCGCTCACGGACGATGTCGGCCACGAGCTCCTGGGCTGGTGCGACACCCGGAGCGCGGCGTACCGCGCGGACGTCGCCCCGCAGGTCTGGGACGTCGTCCGGCGCTGCTACGCGTGGGCCGACGAGGTGATCGGGGACGTCCTCGACGCGGCCGACCTCGACGCCGGGGACACCGTGCTGCTGACCGCCGACCACGGGATCGTCGGCAGCGCCTGGCTGGTGCACCCCAACACGGTGCTCGTCGGGTGCGGCCTCGCGGCGGCCGGGGTGGACGGGACGGTCGACGCAGCGTCGTCGTCGGTCCTCTACCACCCGGCCGGCAACGGCGCCCTCGTGGTCAACACCGACGACCGGCTGCACGGCCGCGTCCCGGCCACGGCGGCAGGGGACGTGCTCCGTACCGCGATGCACGCCCTCCTCGCACTGCGTGCTCCGGCGGGCGGACCGGAGCCTGTCGTGCGCGGGTTCGTCGGCGAGCTCGGCGAGCCGCTCGACCCCCGCGACGTCGAGGACACGCGCGACGTCGCCTACCTCGTGCTTGCCGACGACTACCAGCCGAGCGCCGCGCACCACCCGGGGCAGGCCGTGCGGCCGATGCTCAAGAGCGCCTCCCACGTGGTCAACACCGGGGACTCCCGGCTGCACGCGACGTTCGCGGCCGCCGGCCCCGGGATCCCGGCGGACACGGACTGGGGCACCGTGCCCAACACGCTCCCGGCCCACCTCGTCACCACGGCGCTCACCGCGGACCCGGTCGCACCCGGCCTGGCCCTCGGGGAGCCGGTGGGTGGTCGGCGATGACACCCGCAGCGCACCTGTCCTGGACCCGACGCACGAAAGGCACCCCGTGATCGAGTACCTGTCGTTCCTGAGCACGGTCGTCCGGCTCGACGTCGACGAGGACGCGCTCCCCGCGCTCGCCGAGGTCCGCCGGTTCTTCCGGCACTCCCTCTCGCCCCACGCCGACCAGGAGCCGACGTTCGTCGTCACCGTCGCGAGCTACGTGCCGGAGCGTGACGTGCCGGCCGAGGTCTGGGCCGGCGAGCGCGTCGACATCCGGCGCAGCACGGCACCGGCGTTCACGTTCGACGCGCACCTCGTCGACCACGGCCGCCGCCGCACCTACATCAACCGCCGCACCTGGCTCGACACCCCCCGGGACGCGCGGACCGATCCCCGCTTCGCGCTGCGGGTGGCCGAGGGCTGCACGATCCAGGTGGTCGACTTCCTGCGTGACCTCGTGATCCGCAACGAGGAGTCGTCCGGCACGGTGATCCTGCACGCCTCGGGCGCGACGGACGGCACGACGGTCGTCGCGGTGACCGGTCCGAAGGGGGCCGGCAAGACCACGACCCTGCTGTCGATGCTCCGCCGGCCCGGCTGGTCCTACTTCACCGGCGACAAGCTGTTCTGCCGGCTCACGGACGACGGCGTGGACGTGTACCCGTGGCGCGACTACCCGCACGTGGGCGTCGGGACGATCCTCGCCGACGAGCGCCTGGCGGACCTCGTCCGCAGCCAGGTGGACCCCGGGCTCGACGACCGGCCCGCCACGGACAAGCTGCTGCTCGACCCGGACCTCTTCGAGGGCTGGCTGGGCTCGGAGTTCTCCGCACGACCCGGCCGGCTGGGTGCCCTGCTGCTGCCGCGCGTCCAGCCGGGGCGGGCGTTGCGGACCACGCCCGTCGACGACGCGAACGAGCGGTGGGCCGCGTTGCAGCGGTCCATCGAGAGGCAGGCGGACACGTCGTTCTTCACCTGGCAGTCGTACCTGGTGCCGGACTACACCCGCTTCTTCGCGTCCCTCGCGCAGCTGCACGAGGCGCTGCGCGACGTGCCCGTCCTGCGCGTCGAGGGCACGCTCGACGTGGATCCGGCCGCTGTGCTCACCGCGGGCGACGAGGGCCGGCTCGTCGCGCACGGGACGTCGGTGTGATGGGCGCGGGCGTGACCGTGGATCCGGTCGCCGACGTCGAGCGCGGGCAGCTGCGCATCGCGGTCATCGGTCTGGCCGGTTCGGGCAAGTCGACCTTCGCGGGCGTCGTGGCCGAGCTCGCGCACGAGCGGGGGCTCCGGTGCGCCCGGCTGGGCCTCGCCGCTCCGCTGTACGCCCTGCAGGAACGCGTCTACGAGGCCGCGCGGACGCCGCTGCGGGAGGGCGCCCAGGACCAGGTCCTGATGGAGACGCTCGCCCGCGCCCTGCGTCGGATCAGCCCGACCTCGCTCGTGGACCACTTCCTCGACCGCCTGGGGGCCGTCGAGGCGGACGTCGTCGTCAACGACGACCTGCGGGACCCGCACGTCGACGCCGTCCGGCTGGCCGCGCAGGGCTTCCGGGTCGTCCGGGTCCGTGCGACCGAGCCCGTGCGCGCCGCCCGCCTCTCGGGCCGGGGGGACCTCACCCGCTCGGACCGGTCGACGGACGAGCTCGACCGGATCGTCCCGGACGCGGTGATCGACAACGACGGCGACCTCGACGCCTTCCGTGCGGCGGTCCGGGCGCTCGTCGGGAGCTGGCTGTGATCCTCACGGGCGCCGACATCGCACGCGAGGTCCGCGCCGGCATCATCGAGATCGGCGAGTTCGATCCGGCGCGGCTCGAGCCCAACAGCTACGGGTTCCGGCTCGCACCCGAGCTCGTCCGCTACGAGACGGACGCCATCGACTGCTACGCGCCGCCGGTCACGGTGCGCGAGCACATCGGCGCCGAGGGCTACGTGCTCGAGCCGGGCCGGTTCTACCTCGGCAGCACGATGGAGGCGATGGGCAGCGCCCGCTACGTCGCCACGCTCCACGCCAGCCGCTCCGTCTCGACGCTCGGGATGTGGATCCAGTTCTCCGCGCCGCTCGGACACTGCGGCAGCGTCTTCCCCTGGACTCTCGAGATCGCCGTCGCGCAGCCGCTGCGGGTCTACCCGGGGATGCTCGTCGGCAAGCTGGCGTTCTGGGCGATGCAGGGCGAGCCCCTCCAGTACCGCGGCAAGTACACCGGCTCGACCTCGACCGTGGCGTCCCGGCTCGGCGCCGAGGGCCCCGCCGTGCCGCGGGTGCACGGGCCCGTCGCGCTCCGGACCCGTCGGCACGGGTCGCGCCCGGCTGCGCCCGGGCTGACGCGCACCGGCCCGACCGACGCGCAGGGCCTGTCGTGAGCGCCGTCGTCCTGGGACACCTCAGCGACCTGCATCTCGACGGCGGCGCGGCGGCGCGCGACCGCGTCGAGGCTGCCGTGGCGCACCTCGCGAGGATGGCGGCCGGGTTCACCGCCGTCCTGGTGACCGGTGACGTGAGCGACCGAGGTGCGGCGGAGGACTACGAGACCGCCGGGGCGCTCCTGTCGTCGCTCCCGGTGCCGGTCCTGCTCGTCCCGGGCAACCACGACGACCGGGCCGCGTTCGCCTCCGGTCTCCTCGGCCGCGACGGGCACGTCCCGGGCGCCCCGGTCGACCAGGTGGTGGTGGCGGGTGCCGTGCGCTTCGTCCTGCTCGACTCGACGGTCCCGGGCGAGCCGTGGGGCCGGCTCGCGCCGGAGAGCCTGGCGCTCCTCGCCGAGGCGGCGTCCACCGCGGACGGGCTCCCGACGGTCGTCGCGTTCCACCACCCGCCCGTGGCGCTGGGCATCCCCGAGATCGACGCGATCCGGCTGCGCGACGCCGACGAGCTCGCCTCCGTCGTCCGCGCGCACGAGCGGATCGTCGCGGTGCTCTGCGGGCACGCGCACACGGCGGCGGCGGCGACGTTCGCCGGGCGCCCGCTGCGGGTCGCGCCCGGCGTCCGGTCGACCGCGGCGCTGCCGGGAGAGCCGTCGGTCGGCGCCATGGTGCCCGGCGCACCGCCCGCCGCCGCGGTTCACGTGCTGCGGGACGGCGACCTCGTCACCCACGTCCGCGCCTTCTCGGGGTTCCCGTCGTGACCGGGGGCGGACCGCGTGCAGGACGACCACCGATACCGCGTGACCCGCGGGCGAGCCGCACGTGCGACCGCCCGCCGCACCATCCGACCGTGACGACCTGGAGGACCCGATGACCCCGTTCCAGACGATCCGACGTGCGCTCGTGTGGGCCGCCGGCGGACCGACGGCGCCCGACCTGTCCGACGTCCCGCAGGGCGAGCTCCTCGCCGCCGTCCGGCAGCACCGGCTCGAGGCCCGTCTGCTCGCCCGCGCGCGCCGCGAGAACGTCCCGCTGCCTGCAGGGCTCGAGGACCGGCTGGCCGACGCGCACGCCACGATCGTCGACGGGGTGCACGCGCAGCTGCGGCTGTTCACGACGGTGCGCGACGCGATCGTCGACGTGGAGCGCGGGCCGGGACTGGTCCCGATCAAGGGATTCGGTCTGTACGCGCTCACGAACGACCTCGAGCACCTCTCGCGGAGCGCGGACATCGACGTGCTCGGTGCCGACCCGAAGGGTGTCGCCGCCGCCGTCGAGGCCACGGGTGGAGCGGGCTACCACTTCCACGGCGAGGAGCACCCGTACGTGTTCGCCCACATGGACGCGCTCGAGGTGCACAGCCGCTACATCGTGACGGGCATCGACGCCGCCCTGCGCGCCGACGACGTCGACGTCCGTCGCCGCACCGGCAGGCTCGCGCTGGCGACGCCGTTCTCCATCACGTCGATCACGTACGACGACCTCGTGGACCAGCTCGCACCGGGCACCGGGCCCGCGGAGGGCATCGACGTGCTCCGTCCGGAGATCGCGGTGCTCATCCGGTGCGCGCACGTGTACGTCGGGTACGCCATGGAGGCCCAGCCGCTCCCGTGGGCGACGGTCCGCCTCGAGGAGCTCGCTCAGATGCGCGACTACCTGGCGCTCGACTCGTTCGACGCCGCGCGGTTCCGCGAGCTGCACGAGCGCTACGACGCCGGGCTCGTCACCGACTTCGCGCGGCGGCTGCACCTCGACCTCTTCGGGGCCGACCCGTTCGACGCGGTCCTGGGCGGCGCACCGGTCCGCGACTGGTTCCCGCACAACCTGTGGTGGGACGGCATCGGGGCCGGGTTCGCCGTCGACCTTCCGTGGGACGTCGAGAACCTCGTCGGGTGCGCGGAGGACTTCGGCGACCTCGCCACGGTCCTCGGGGCGTCGCCCGTGGTCCTGCCGGAGGGGGGTCGGGTGACGGTCTCCCTGCTCGACGACGAGGCCGACGACCACGCAGAACGGTACGTGTCCCACGGGTACGGCGGGGGTCTCGGTCCTGTCCGCCTCGAGCTCGAGGAGACGGCCGCCGGCCTGCGCGCGACGGTCCGCATGCCCCCGGTCGCCGACAGCCAGATGGCCGCCATCGGGTGGGCGACGGGCAACTTCCGGTACGAGCTGTTCTACCGTCCGCTCGACGGCAGCCACGACTTCAGCGACTACTCGACCACCCCGTCGTTGCTCCCGCCGGTGGTCCGCTCCTGCGAGCACGACGAGCACGGGGTGACGCTCGACGTCGAGCTGCCGTGGCCTGCGCTCGGGCTCAGTGCCGCTCCGGGGTCGGCGGACCGGCTCCCGCTCACCTTGCGCGCCAGGGTGCAGGAGCGCCCCTGGGACGACGTCGTGGGCGGCGTCGTGCTGCCGCTGGAGCTGTGTCGATGAGCGCATCGCCCGACCTCGGGTGCTGGCCGACGGCCGAGCGCGACGACGCGATCCTGAGCAGCGTCCTGCTCGTGGCCGACCCGCACGCCCAGGAGGCGGCGGCCGACTACTGGGACATGTCGCGCAGCGCTCACCTCGCGGTGGTCGCTGCCGTGCGCGCGCTGGACGACGCGGACGTGGCCGGCGCGCTCGACGACGTGCTCGCCGAGCCGTCCGAGCCGTCCCGGCTCGCTGAGCTCGCGCGTCTCGTCGCCCGGGGGTCGGCGGCCGGTGACCCGGCGTGGGATCGCGTCGGCCGCGTCGCGCTGCAGGCGGACGCGCTCGGGCGGCTGGCCGCGCACCTGGGCCCGGAGCACCGGCCCGGCGGTCCGGTGATCACGGCGGAGGACCTGCTGGCGCTGACGTCGCTCGCGCCCGCGCGTCCGCCGGCGCCGGCGAGCGCGCCGGTGTGCGTCGTGATCCCCTTCCGGGACCGCACCCCGACGCGCTCGCGCCTGCGCAACCTCCTCGCGTGCGTCCGCGCGCTGCAGGACCAGAGCGCCGACCGCGCGGCGTACCGGGTGGTCGTCGTCGAGGCGGACACGGAGCCGCGATGGGCTCGCGAGATCTCGGCCGTGGCCGACGACTACCTGCACCTGCCCGCGTCGGGGCACTTCAACAAGGCGTGGGCGGTCAACGTCGGCGTCGTCCAGCGCGCGACCGGCGCGGAGCTGCTGTGCGTGCTGGACGGGGACGTCCTCGTGGATCGCGACTTCGTCGCGCGCAACGTCGCACGGTTCGGCGTCCGGGGTGTGCAGGCGCACCTGCCCTACCGCGACGCGCTGTGTCTCGACGAGGCGTCGTCGAGCCACGCGATCGCCGCGCGCGTCCTGGAGGGCCGGTCCGAGAGCCCGCTCGCCGAGCTGCGGGGCGTCGTGCTCAGGCGCCCCCCGGGGCACTGCGTGTGGGTGCGGCGCGGCCTGTTCGAGCGCGTCGGGGGGTTCGACGAACGGTTCGAGGGCTGGGGCGGCGAGGACCTCGACCTGGTGTTCCGGCTCGACGTGGTGGGTGCCGTGGACCGGTACCCCGACCCCCTGCTCCACCTGTTCCACGACCGCCCGCAGACCCAGGAGAACGGCCGGCGCTTCTACGCCGGGCGGCGCCTGCTGTCCTGGAACCCGGTGGGACCGGTGGGCCAGCTCGATGCGCCGGCCACGTCGCACGACGACGACCTCGCCGGGCTCATCGAGCACGTCGACGACGTCCCGGCGTCGACGTGAGAGCGGTGCTGTGTCTCGACCCGCGCACGCCGTTCGACCGGATCGAGGAGGTGACCCGCGCGGCACGGCTCGACGGTGTGGTCGTGGGCATGGACGCGGCGGACGACGACGACCTGTGCGCCCGCCTCGCGGACAGCGCGCTGCGCGTGATCGTCAACGTGCCGCTGCTGCACTCCCCGGAGGTGCTGGCGGAGCATCCGGAGCTCTACGCGGTGACGAGCACCGGCCGCCGTGCCGCCGTGGACTGGCTGCACATGGCCTGCCCGAGCTCGGAGCGGTTCTGGGAGCTCCAGTCGGCACGGATCGCCGACCGGGTCGCGCGGCTGGAGCCCGACCTGGTGTCGCTCGACTTCGCCCGGGGCTTCGTGCGGTGGGAGACGGTGCCGCCGGGAGCGGTCGCCGCGGACATCGAGCACGGCTGCTGCTGCGCTCGGTGCGTAGGCGACCGGCCGTACGGGCTGGCTGAGCTCGCGCGTCGTCGCACCGACCTCGTGACGGCCCGCGTCGCGCAGGCGGCGGACCTGGTCCGGAGCGTGCACCCCGGCGTGCCGGTCGCGGTGAAGGTGGTGCCGTGGCTGGCGGCCGACCACGAGGGTGCCCGCGCGTGGGCGTGCGGGCAGGACCCGGCCCGGCTGGCCCCGCTGGTGGACGTCCTGATGCCGATGTCGTACACCGCGATGATCGGCCGCCCCGCCCAGCACGTCCGCGACGTGCACGACGAGCTGAGCGGCGCGACCGGCCTCCCGGTCATGCCCTGGCTCCAGGCCGCGCACGCCGACGAGCCGGGCGACCTGCCGCTCGACGTCGTCGCCCAGATGCTCGCCGCGGTGGAGCAGGACGCAGAGCACGGCTACTGCGTCTTCCACCTCGACGGCATCGCCCACCGACCCGAGCTCCTCGCACTCCTCGCCGAGGGCTCACCGATGTCCGACCTGAAGGAGATGCTGTGACTGACCTCGAGCTCGACGTGTTCGGACCGGAGCCGTGGCTGCAGATCGGTGAGCGCGCGTTCCGCTCCCGCCTGCTCCTGGGCGTCGAGCAGTACACCGAGCCGGCGCTCGTGCGCGACGTCCTGGACGGCAGCGGCGCCGACGTGTTCATCACGACGTACGACCTGGAGCGCACGCGCAGCAGCCTGCTGCTGTCGGACCTGGACCGCGAGCTCGACCTCGACCGGTTCATCTGGATCGGCACGACGTCGTTCGCGCACTCGGCGGCGGACGCCGTGGCGACCGCCCGGCAGCTGCGCACCGCCCTGGGCCTCGACATCATCAAGCTCGACGTGCGGGACACGACGAACATGCCGGACGCCGAGGCGACGATCCTGGCCGCCAAGGAGCTCCTCGCGGACGGGTTCAGCCTGCTGCCGTTCATCCTCCCGGAGGTCGAGACCGCCCGGGTGCTCGAGGGCATGGGCTGCTCGGCGCTGCGTCTGATGGCCGCACCGGTCGCCAGCTACCGCGGGATCGTGGACGCCGAGCCGCTGCGCGCCTGCATGGACGCCGTCGAGATCCCGACGGTCGTGGAGGGCGGGATCGGCAGCCCCGCCGACGTGACGCGTGCCTTCGAGCTCGGCGCCGACGCGGTGCTGGTCAACACGCTCGTGGCCCGTGCCGCGAGTCCCGAGCGGATGGCACGGGCGGTGCGTCACGCCGCGCTCGCCGGAGGGCTCGTCCGGGCATGACGACCGACGCAGGCGTGCGGTGCTCGGCGGTGCTCCTCGACGTCGACGGCGTCCTGGTGACCACCGAGGGTGCCGTGCTCGAGCTGTGGGCCGAGGTCTGCGCACGCCGGGGCCGCGCGGCGCCGGGCGAGGAGTCGTCGACCCACATCGTCGGGTGCAGCCCGGAGCACACGGTGCGCCACCTCTTCCCGGAGGCGGACGCGGCCGGGGTCGAGGAGGTCCTCGCGATCGTGCGGACGCTCGAGCCCGGGCTGCGGTCGGCACCGGTGCCGGGCGCGGCCGACCTCGTGCGAGGGCTGCACGCCGCGGGGGTGCCGGTCGCCCTCGTGACCGGCGCCTCGCGGGAGCGGCTGGCCGCGGTGGTCGGGGCGCTCGGCCTGCACGACGAGGTCACCGCCACGGTGACCTGGGGCGAGACGCGCGGCAAGCCGAGCCCGGACCCCTACGTGCTCGCCGCGCGGCGGCTCGGGCTGGACGCGGCCGACTGCGTCGTCGTCGAGGACGCGCCGGCCGGCGTGACGAGCGCGGTCACCGCCGGCGCGACGTGCATCGGTCTCGCCCCGCCGGCGTCCGCGGAGCGGTCCGCGCTCGAGCAGGCGGGGGCCGCCGCCGTCGTCGGCACGGTGCTCGACCTGCGGGTGAGCGCGAGCGCCCCGGCGCCCGGCACGACCGCGTACGCCGTCCGGCTCGGCGAGCACGCGTACCTCACAGCCGGGGCGAACGACCCCGCACAGTCCGCACCACGAGAGGAACCTTCATGACCGCGACCATGCTGCTGCCCGCCGTCCTGGCCGGACGGGCCGGTGGCGCCCGGACCCTGCACGTCACCGGTGCGACGATCGCCGAGGTGCTCGAGCACGTCGGTGCCGAGCACGCGGACCTCGTCGAGGTGATCCGCGGGCGCGAGGGCCTCTCGCGCTACGTGAACGTGTACGTCAACGAGGTCGACGTGCGCGGCTCCGGGGGTCTCGACACGCCGGTCGCGGCCGGCGACGAGATCGCCGTCATCCCTGCCGTGGCGGGGGGCTGAGCGCCGTGACGACGACCACCGCTCCCCGCGTCGTCGTACCCGGGCCGCTCGTCGAGCCGACGCACGACCTCAGCCGGGAGGAGATCGCCCGGTACAGCCGCCACCTGCTCCTGCCCGAGGTGGGCCTCGAGGGGCAGCGCCGGCTGAAGTCCGCACGCATCCTCGTCGTCGGCGCCGGCGGCCTCGGCGCGCCGATCCTGACGTACCTGGCTGCGGCAGGTGTCGGCACGCTCGGGGTGGTCGACGACGACGTCGTGGACGCCTCCAACCTGCAGCGGCAGGTCCTGTTCGGCTCGGACGACCTGGGCCGGCCGAAGGTCGAGGTGACCGCCGAGCGGCTCGCGACCATCAACCCGCACGTCGAGGTAGTCGCGCACCCCGTCCGCGTGGACGCCACGAACGCGCTCGACCTGTTCGCCGGCTACGACCTCGTCCTCGACGGAGCCGACAACTTCGCGACCCGCTACCTGGTCAACGACGCGTGCGTCCTGCTCGGCCTGCCGTACGTGTGGGGGTCGGTGTTCCGCTTCGAAGGGCAGGTCAGCCTCTTCTGGGAACGGTACGGGCCGCAGTACCGCGACCTGTACAGCGAGCCGCCGCCCGCCGGCCTGGTGCCGTCCTGCGCCGAGGGTGGGGTCCTCGGCTCGTTGTGCGCGATGATCGGCGCGACGATGGCGAGCGAGGCCCTCAAGCTCGTCGTGGGCGCGGGCGACCCGCTGGTGGGGCGCCTGCTGGTCCTCGACGCGCTGAGCATGCGGTGGCGCAGCTTCCCGATCGCCCGCCAGCCGGGCACCCTGCGCGTCGGCTCGCTCGACGAGTGGGACTACGTCGCCCGGTGCGACCTCCCCCAGGCCGCGCCCGGTGCGGACGACCAGATCACGCCCGCCGAGCTCCGCCGCCGGCTCGACGAGCCCGACGGAGCGCGCCGGTTCGCGCTCGTCGACGTGCGCGAGCCGTTCGAGCACGAGCTCGGCGCGATCCCGGGCAGCATCCTGCTTCCCCGGGCCCAGGTGACGACGCCCGAGGGAGTCGCGCTGCTCAGCGAGTTCGACGACGTCGTCCTCTACTGCAAGTCCGGGGCGCGCTCGCAGGCGTGCCTCGCCCGTCTGCGGGACGCCGGTCATCCGGGCGTCCGCAGCCTCGCTGGAGGGATCGACGCATGGTGATGTCCTGGTACAAGACGGCGGTGGTGCCTCGGGTCGACACGGCACGGCTCCTCCCGACGGGCGGGGCAGGGCTCGTCCTGGCGCTGACGCTGCTCAACGTCGTCCTCGGGCTGCTCCCCGTCGTGTTCGTCCTCGCCACGAGCGCCGTGGTCGGTCACGTCCCGCTCGCGGTCCAGGGCGGCGTCGGCTCGGACGCGTGGGACGCGCTGGTGCGTTACTTCCTCGTCGCCGCGGCGGCGTTCGGCGGCCAGCAGCTGCTCACGCCCGCGCAGACGGCTCTCGGCATGCGGCTGAAGCGTCGGGTCAACGGGCGGCTCCGCGACCGCATGCTCGCGAGCACGCTCCGCTCGACCGGCATCGGGCCGATGGAGGACCAGGCCACGCTCGACGCACTGAGCGAGGCGACCCGCCAGATGGACTCCGACACCATCACCCCGGGCGACGCGTGCGCCGGCCAGCTCGCGCTGATCGCGCGGTACGTGCGCCTCGCCGGCTTCGCGCTCGTCGTCGCCGTCGTGTCGACGTGGTGGGCCGCCGCCGCGCTCGTCGTCGCGACCCTGGTGTTCCGCTACGGGCAGCGGGGCGGTCTGCGGAAGTACTCCACGGCGTGGTCGACGGTCGTGGGCGTCCGCCGCCGGGCGGAGTACCTGCGCGACGTGTCGATGGGTGCCGGCGCCGCGAAGGAGATGCGCGTGTTCGGCCTCGCCGGCTGGTTCGCCGACCGGTACGAGGAGTCGACGCGCGAGATGCTCGCCCCCGTCACCGCGCGCCGCCGACGGATCTACCTGCGTCCCTACCTGGTGTACACGTCGGTGGGCCTCGCCATCGCGGCCGGCGTCCTCGTCGTGATCGCGCGGCTCGCCGTGTCCGGTGACATCGACCTCACGGGTCTGACGCTGGGACTGCAGTCCGTCGTCGCGGCGCTCCTGCTCGGCGAGTACTACCCCGAGGCCGACGTCGCGACGCAGTACGGGATGCAGCAGATGTCGGCGCTGCGCGAGTTCGAGACGCGCATCGACGACGCGCAGGAGGCCGCGCCGCCGCACGGCCGGACGGCCGTCCCGGACGGCAGCACCACGCTGCGGTTCGAGGGGGTGGACTTCCGGTACCCGGGCAGCTCGCGGGTCGTGCTCGACGGACTGGACCTCGAGCTCACCGCGGGCCGGAGCACCGCGCTCGTCGGCATCAACGGTGCCGGCAAGACCACGCTGGTGAAGCTGCTCACGCGCCTGCACGAGCCCACGGCGGGCAGGATCACGTGCGACGGCGTCGACCTGACCGAGATCGACGTCGCGCTGTGGCGGCGCGAGGTCTCGGTGATCTTCCAGGACTTCGTGCGGTACGAGCTCACCGCGCTCGACAACATCGCGCTCGGTGCCGCGCACGTGCCGGTACGTCGGGAGGCGGTGCGCGAGGCAGCACGACGCGCCGGGATCCTCGACGTCCTGGAGCGGTTGCCGCTCGGGCTCGACACGCCGCTGTCCCGCGCGTACGAGGGAGGTGCGGACCTCTCCGGGGGTCAGTGGCAGCGGGTCGCGATCGCGCGCGCCCTGTACGCGCTGGACGCGGGCGCCCGGGTCCTCGTGCTCGACGAGCCCACCTCGGCGCTCGACGTCCGCGCCGAGGCGGCGTTCTTCGACCAGTTCGTCGAGCTGACGCGGGGCGTGACGTCCCTGCTGATCTCGCACCGGTTCTCGAGCGTGCGCCGCGCCGACACGATCGTCGTCGTGGACGGCGGGCGGGTCGTCGAACAGGGCTCGCACGACGAGCTGCTGGCCGCGGACGGCCACTACGCGCGACTGTTCCGGCTCCAGGCGGAACGCTTCGAGGCCGGGCTGGACGTCGACGGCGACGAGGTCCCGGCGGACATGGCGACCGCCACGTCCGGGACGGCAACGGGAGGACGGCTGTGAGACAGACACTGAGCGGTTCGTGGGCTCTCATGCGCCTGGCGTACCGCATCGATCCCCGCCGGCTGCTGCTCGCGCTGGTGCTGATGCTGCTGCAGGCGCTCGCGCTGCCGCTGTCCGCGCCCGCCCTCGCCGCGGTGACGGACGCCGCGGTGGCCGGTGACGCGTCAGCGGCGACGAGTGCCGCGGTCGTCGTCGCGGTCCTGGTCATCGCGTCGTTGACCGCCGGCCACTTCGCGCACATCTTCTACTTCGAGCTCGGCGACCTCGCGGTCATGAAGCTGGAGCGCGAGCTCGTCGAGCTGGCCAACGGGTCACCGGGCCTCGAGCACCACGAGCGCCCCGACTACGCGGACAAGCTGCAGGTGCTGCGCGGCGAGCTCCACCGGTCGGGGTGGGGTTCGATGCAGGCGCTGCTCTCGAGCGTCGGGCTCGCCGTCGCCGTCGTGCTCACGGCGGTGCTGCTGGGCCGCGTCAACCCGTGGCTCCTGGCGCTGCCGCTGGCCGCGGTCCCGCCGCTCGTGCTGGGGCGGCGCGCGGAGAGCAGGCTCGCCGCGGCACGCGAGAGTGCCGCGCTGGAGAGCCGGCGTGCGCGTCACCTGTTCCTGCTCGCGAACGACGCGGGCCCCGCGAAGGAGCTGCGGGTGTGCGGGCTCGAGGACGAGCTGCGCTCGCGGCACGCTCGCGCGTGGGAGCTCGCGACGACGACCCTGTGGCGCGGTGAGCTGCAGGCGGGAGGGCTCCGGGTCGCCGGCCAGCTCGTCTTCGCCGCCGCGTACGTGGGGGCGACGCTGCTCGTCGTGCGGGACGCGGTCTCGGGTCAGCGGACCGTCGGCGACGTGATCCTCGTGATCACGCTCGCCGCGCAGGTGAACCAGCAGGTGACGTCGTCGGTCACGATCCTCCAGCAGCTCCAGCGTGCCGCGCGCACGGTCAACGACCTCGCGTGGGTCCGCCGGGTCGTGTCGGCGGAGACGACGCCGGGGACGGCTCCCGCTCCGGACCAGCTCCGGACGGGAATCACGTTCGAGGACGTCGCCTTCACGTACCCCGGTACGGACGCTCCCGTCCTCGCGGGGGTCGACCTGACGCTGCCGGCGGGGAGCACCGTCGCGATCGTCGGGGAGAACGGTGCGGGCAAGACGACGCTCGTGAAGCTCCTGTGCCGCTTCTACGAGGCGAGCAGCGGTGTGGTCCGCGTCGACGGCGAGGACCTGCGGGACATCGACGTCGACGCGTGGCGAGAGCGGGTGTCGGCCGGGTTCCAGGACTTCTGCCGGTTCGAGCTGGTCGCCCGGGAGAACGTCGGCGTCGGCGACCTGGAGAACATCGCGTCCGAGGATGCGGTCCTCGGGGCGCTGGGTCGCGCACACGCGCTCGACGTGCTGGACCGGCTCGACGACGGGCTCTCCACCCAGCTCGGCACGACGTACACCGACGGCGCACAGCTCTCGGGAGGTCAGTGGCAGAAGCTCGCGCTGGGCCGCGCCATGATGCGCGAGGCGCCGCTGCTCCTCGTGCTCGACGAACCGACGTCGGCGCTCGACGCCCAGGCCGAGCACGACCTCTTCGAGCAGTACGCGCGCCACGCGAGGCATGTCGGAGAGCTCTCCGGGGCGATCACGCTGCTCGTCTCGCACCGGTTCTCGACGGTGCGGATGGCCGACCTGATCCTCGTCGTCGCCGACGGGAGGGTGGCGGAGTCGGGCAGCCACGAGGAGCTGGTGGCGGCCGACGGTCTGTACGCCGAGCTGTTCGACCTGCAGGCCGCGGCCTACCGCTAGTCGGGGCCACGCCCTGGACGACGCGGGACATCGATGACCGATGTCCCGCGTCGTCGTCTCATGAGCAGGTCGTCACCGGGTGAGGACAGGCAGCTCGGCCGGGGCGGGCCGACGCACGCCGCGGACCAGCAGGTACCCGATCAGGGTCAGCTCGGCGACGGTGGTGACCGTGGCGACGACGCCGGTCAGGACGGTCGCGTCGGGAAGACCGAAGAGGATCACCGGGTCGAGCACCCAGGCGACGGAGCCGGCGATCAGGAGCACGCCGAGCCAGGTCGGGAACAGGGTGGTCCGGACCGCGGCCCAGCCCATCGGGAGCAGCCAGAGACCGAAGAAGACCCCGCCGAGCGCGTAGCCGTACCTGTGCAGGTCGAGCAGCAGCAGGGTGGTCGCCGCGTCGTACGCGGGGTCGGTCGCGGTGAGCAGGGCGACGACCTGGAACGTGAGGTTGACCAGGATCGAGCCGGCGCCGACGGCGACGAACACCAGGAGTGCGGTCCCCGCCCGGCGGTGCACGCCGTCGAGCAGCCGGAAGAGCGTGAGGCCGAGGAGCACGAAGACGACGGCCATGAGGATGTCGGCCACCAGGCTGAGCCGGAACAGGGTCTCGTGCTCGACGATCCCGGCGGCGGTGGCCGCCGCGTCGGCGGGCACGTACACGGAGCCGCGTGCCACCAGCTGCGCCCAGGCGCCGAGCACGGCGAGCAGGAGGTACAGGGTGCCCGCGGTGCGCGCGAGCGTGAGTGGTCTGGTCATGGCCCCACCGTGGCGGTGCCCGGTACGCCGCAGCATCGGCGCTGCGGTCAGCCCAGGCTCCACCGGACGGTGGAGACGGAGCGGCCGGAAGGTGGGCGAAGGGCGCTGACCCACTGCCTAGGCTGCCGTCATGCTCTTCGCGACCCCGACCCCCCCGCAGGCCGCGCTGTCGCGCTGGTCCCGGGTGTGGCGTTACTTGGTCGCGGCCGTCGTGGGGCTGGGCGCCTGGGCGGTGACGCTCGCCGAGCACACCAGCTTCATGCCCGAGCTGAGCGGCGTCGTGGTCGTGCTGACCGCGCTCGACCTGCTCCTCGGGGTGGTCACCCTCTGCCTGCTGCCGCTGCGCCGGCGGTACCCGGTGGCGGTCGCGTGCCTGACCCTCGCCGCCACGACCGTCTCGACGGCGAGCATCGGGCCGGCGACGATCGCGCTGGTCTCGATGGCCACCTGGCGCCGACGGTCGTGGGTGGTCGTCACCGCAGCGGTCGCGCTCGTCACGGGGGTGGTGTCGGAGGTCTACTACCGCACGGCCTTCCCCGGCCCTCCGACCGAGGGCTTCGAGGTCCTGCTGGCCGTCCTGGTCGGCATCATCTACTTCATCGCCACGATGGCCACGGGCTACTACATCGGCACCCGTCGCGAGCTGGTCGCGTCCCTCCAGGAACAGGTGGCGACGGCGGACCGCGAGCGGGAGCTGGCCTCGGAGCGGGCGCGAGACGCGGAGCGGACCCGGATCGCGCGGGAGATGCACGACGTCCTGGCGCACCGGATCTCCCTGGTCGCGCTGCACGCGGGAGCGTTGGCCTACCGGGACGACCTCACCCGCGAGGAGACCCGGGAGACGGCGCAGACCATCCAGTCGAACGCGCAGCTCGCCCTCAGTGAGCTCCGGCAGGTGCTCGGGGTGCTGCGGGCCGGGGCGGACGCGGTCGGCATCGAACCTCCGCAGCCCACCCTGGCGGAGCTTCCCGCCCTGCTGGCCGACGCCCGGGAGGCCGGGTCGGACGTCACGCTCGACACCACGGACCTGGCCGGGGAGCCCGGACCGCAGACGCTGTCCCGCACGTCGTTCCGGATCGTCCAGGAGGCCCTGACCAATGCCCGCAAGCACGCACCCGGTGAGCCCGTGAGCGTCCGGCTGGCCGGCGGACCCGGCGGCCGGCTCCAGATCGAGGTGCGGAACAGGGTCGGCGCGCTGCCCGGCGGGCGTCCCGGCGGGGTCGGCCTCGCGGGCCTGACCGAGCGGGCCGAGCTGGCGGGCGGCGAGCTCGAGCACGGCGTGGGGCGCGACGGGCAGTTCGTCGTCGAGGCGAGGCTGCCGTGGCCGGCGTGAGCACCGTGCGCGTGGTCGTGGTGGACGACGATCCCCTGGTGCGCGCCGGGCTGCGGATGATCCTCGGCGGTGCGCCCGACCTGGACGTCGTGGGCGAGGCGGTCGACGGGCAGGACGCGCTGGACGTGATCGCCCGTGAGCTCCCCGACGTGGTGCTCATGGACATCCGGATGCCCCGGATGGACGGGCTCGCGGCGACCCGACGGCTCAAGGAGCGAGGCACCAGCGCGCGCATCATCGTGCTGACCACGTTCGACACCGACGAGATGGTCCTGACCGCCCTCCAGCTCGGCGCCTCCGGGTTCCTGCTCAAGGACACCGCCCCTGCCGACCTCGTCGTCGCCGTGCGTCGGGTCGCGCTCGGTGAGCCCATGCTGTCGCCGAGCGTGACCAACCAGCTGATCGCGGCGGTCACCCGACCGTCCGACGACGGGCGGCGACGCAAGGCCCGCACGCTCCTCGCGCGCCTCACCGAGCGGGAGCGGGAGGTGGCCGACGCGGTGTCCGACGGGATGACGAACACCGAGATCGCCCGGTCGCTGCACCTCGGGGTCGCCACGGTGAAGACGCACGTGGGCAGCGTGTTCACCAAGCTGGAGGTGACCAACCGCGTGCAGGTGGCGCGGTACGTGCACGACGCTGCCGACGACCGCTAGATGCCGAGCTGTTCCCGGGCGCCGTCGACGCCGACGAGGGTGACCTCGGGACGCAGACCGGCCGGCCGCGCGTCCCAGGCAGCACGGTCCAGCACGTACCGACGGCTCGTGGCGGGCTTCCCCTCGCGGGCGAGGACGTCGACGCCGTTCTCGGTGTAGCCGATGCGGCGCGTGACGCCGTTGGACGGGGCGTTGTCGTCGAACGCGCTGGTCGTCGCGCGCAGGCCGTCGAACCCCTCGAAGAACAGGTGCAGGATCATCAGGCGCATGCGGGTGCCGATGCCCTGACCGTGGTGGCGCAGGCCGAGCCACGAGCCGGTCTCGGCGGTGCGCGTGACGGGGAAGTCGTGGGCCCCCAGTCCCTGGCTGCCCAGCACCTCGCCGTCGCGCACCACGGCGAGCTCGAGGTTCCACTTCGCGGGGGTCGCCGACGCGCGCGCACCCCACTGGTAGGTGAGCACGCTGCGGGCCACCTCGGTCGGGGTGCCGCGCGTCCAGGACACGGTGAACGGCATCGCGTCGGGGGTGTGGACACCGTCGGCGGCCAGCCGCGCGAGCGCGTGGACGTCCGCGTCGTCCATGTACCGCAGCTCGAGGTCGCCGCTGCGGACGCGCAGGGCTGCGAGGGGCCAGAGGTCGTCCATCGGTGCAGGCTGCCCGGCGACGCTGCCCCGGTCAACCGGATTGTGCTGGGGCGCTGTCGGTCGTCTCGTCTAGGTTGGACCGCTGTGACCGCACCCGTCATCGCCGCCCACGGCCTCACCAAGCGCTTCGGCGACTTCACCGCCGTCGACGGCATCGACTTCGAGGTCCCGCCCGGGGAGTCGTTCGGTCTCCTCGGCCCCAACGGTGCGGGCAAGTCCACGACCATGCGGATGGTCGGAGCGGTGTCGCAGCGCACCGCCGGAGACCTGACGGTCCTCGGCCTCGACCCCGACTCCCACGGCCCCGAGATCCGCTCGCTGCTCGGGGTGGTGCCGCAGGAGGACAACCTCGACACCGAGCTGCGCGTGCGCGACAACCTGATCGTCTACGGCCGCTACTTCGGCATCCCCCGGTCGGTGTGCGCGACGCGGGCCGACGAGCTCCTGGGCTTCGCGCAGCTGGAGGAGAAGCGCAACGCCAAGGTCGACGACCTGTCGGGCGGCATGAAGCGGCGCCTGACCATCGCCCGCGCGCTGATCAACGAGCCGCGCATCCTCATGCTCGACGAGCCGACGACCGGCCTCGACCCGCAGGCCCGGCACGTGCTCTGGGACCGGCTGTTCCGACTCAAGGAGCGCGGCACCACCCTGGTGCTCACCACGCACTACATGGACGAGGCCGAGCAGCTGTGCGACCGGATCGTGGTCGTCGACAAGGGCGCGATCATGGCCGAGGGCAGCCCGTCCGCGCTGATCCGGCAGTACTCGACGCGCGAGGTGGTCGAGCTGCGGTTCGGGTCGGAGCGCAACGCGGAGGCCGCGGTGCGGATGGCCGGGCTGGTGGAGCGGATCGAGGTGCTCCCCGACCGGGTGCTGCTGTACGCGGACGACGGCGAGGCGGTGCTGGAGCGCGTGACCGACCTCGGCCTGCACCCGACGACGTCGCTGGTGCGCCGGTCCAGCCTGGAGGACGTGTTCCTGCGGCTCACGGGACGGAGCCTCATCGAATGACGACGACTCTGACCGACGCAGCCGTCGCGGCCGCGGCCAAGCCCCGGCGGTTCGGCGCCTGGTACATCGCGGAGCACCAGCTGCGCGGCATGAAGGCGTACGGCTGGACCATCGTGGCCGGCAGCGTCGGCAACCCGCTGCTCTACCTGCTGGGCATCGGGCTCGGCCTGGCGGCGTTCCTCGACCAGCCGATCGCGTCCGGCGCCGACGGGCTCGTGGACTACGTGTGGTTCGTCGCGCCCGCGCTCCTGGCCACGGCGGCGGTCACGGTCGCGATGGACGAGTTCACGTTCGTCATCATGGCCGGGTTCAAGTGGCGCCGGATCTTCTGGGGCATGAACGCGTCCCCGATCGCTCCGCCGCAGATCGCCGCCGGGCTGGTGATCTCGGTGGTGCTGCGGATGCTGTTCACCTGCACCATCTACTACCTGCTCATCCTGGCGTTCGGCGCGGTGGGCGACCCGGTGACCGGAGCGCTCATGCCGCTGGTCGGCGTGCTCGGCGGGTTGGCGTTCGGCCTGCCGCTGATGGCGTTCTCCGCGAGCCTGACCGAGGACAAGGGGCAGTTCGCGCTGGTGCAGCGGTTCGTCTTCACGCCGCTGTTCCTGTTCTCGGGCACGTTCTTCCCGCTCACCACGCTCCCGGTCTGGTTGCAGTGGATCGGCTGGATCTCGCCCCTGTGGCATGCGAGCGAGATCGGCCGGACCCTCTCGTACGGGTCGCCCCCGGGGGCGTGGCCGGTCGGCTGGCACCTCGCGGTCCTGGTCGTGCTCGCCGTCGTCGGCTGGGTGGTCGCGCGGCGCGTGTTCGTGAGGAGGTTGCGGGCCGGATGACGACCACCACGACCGAACCCACCCACAAGGCCACGATCAGCTCGCTGTACGCGCGCAACGCGCGCGCGGTCGTCGCCCGCGGGCTCAAGGCGACCAAGAGCAGCAACTGGGTCATCGTGCTGTCCGGCTTCTTCGAGCCGGTGTTCTTCCTGCTGGCGATGGGCCTCGGGCTGGGCACGTTCATCGGCGACGTCGAGCTGCCGAACGGCACGTCGGTGTCGTACGCGGCCTTCATCGCGCCGGCGCTCCTCGCGGTCTCCGCGATGAACGGCGCCGTGTACGACTCGACGTGGAACGTGTTCTTCAAGATGCACTTCGGCAAGCTCTACGACGGGATGCTCGCCACGTCGCTGGGCCCGCTGGACGTGGCGTTCGGCGAGATCACGTACGCACTGCTGCGCGGCGGTGTCTACGCCATCGGCTTCCTGACCGTCATGCAGGTCATGGGCCTGAACCTCGCGTGGAGCGCCGCGCTGGCCATCCCCGCCGTGCTGCTCGTGGCGTTCGGGTTCGCCAGCGTCGGGATGGCCGTCACCAGCTACATGAAGACGTTCCAGCAGATGGACTGGATCAACTTCGTGATGCTGCCGATGTTCCTGTTCTCGGCGACGTTCTACCCGATCACCGTCTACCCCGGCTGGATCCAGGGACTGATCAAGGCGCTGCCGCTGTGGCACGCCGTGGAGCTGGTCCGTGGCCTGACGCTCGGGGTGCTCGACGGCTCGATGCTCACGCACGTGGCCTACTTCGTCGTGATGATCGGCCTGGGTCTGGCGTTCACGACCGTCCGGTTGAGGGCGCTGTTCCTCGACTGACGTCCGGCATGTGAGACAGGTGTCCAGTGTAGGATTGGGCAAGTGATCGGGATCATCGACTACCGCACCGGTAATTCGCAGAGCATTTCTTATGCGCTCGAACATCTCGGTGTCCCGCACGCGCTCGTGACCAAGCCGGGTGAGTGCGACGAGGTCGACAAGTACATCCTGCCCGGGGTCGGAGCCGCCGGCGTGACCATGGAGTCGCTGGCGCAGGAAGGGTGGATCGACCACCTCACCGAGAAGGTTCTGGGCGATGGCCAGGGGTTTCTCGGCGTGTGCGTCGGGCTCCAGGTGCTGTTCGAGCACTCCGCGGAAGGGGATGTCGAGTGCCTCGGCTGGCTCCGGGGCAGCGTCCACGAGTTCGACAACTCCCAGGTCCGCGTGCCGCACATGGGCTGGAACAATGTCGACGTGCGCGGCGACCACCCCTTTTCCCGCGCATTCACGCCGGGTGGCTACTACTACTTCGTGAATTCATTCTTTGCGCGGCCCACCGACGATTCCACCCTGGTTGGTGTGACCACGTACGGCCAGGAGTTCGCGGCGGCCGTCGCGCACAAGAACATCATGGCGACGCAGTTCCACACCGAGAAGAGCGCGCGCGCCGGCCTGCAGGTGCTCAAGTCGTTCTGCGACCTCGACATCAAGGACGTGAACGATGCTCGCTAACCGGCTCATCGCCTGCTTCGACGTCAAGGACGGGCGCGTCACCAAGGCCCAGCAGTTCCAGGACAACATCGACGTGGGGGACCCGGCCGAGCTGGCCGACCGGCTGTACCACGAGGACGTCGACGAGATCGTCATCTACGACATCATGGCCAGCGCCCAGAAGCGGCAGATCGACCTGGCCATGGTCCGCAAGGCGGCGCACCGCACGTTCGTCCCACTGACGGTCGGTGGCGGCATCCGGCACCTCGAGGACATGCACGAGGTCCTGCGCGCCGGTGCGGAGAAGATCAGCATCGACTCCATGGCCGTCCGCAACCCGCAGATCATCACGCAGGGGTCGGTCGAGTTCGGCCGGCAGTGCATCGTGCTGAGCATGCAGGTCAAGCGCGTGGAGAAGACCGCGAAGATCCCCAGCGGCTACGAGATCGCCATCGACGGTGCGCGGACGTTCACCGGCATGGACGCGGTCGAGTGGGCCAGGCGGGGTCAGGACCTCGGGGCCGGCGAGATCGTGGTGAACAGCATCGACCGCGACGGGACGGGATCCGGCTACGACCTGGACATCACGCAGCAGATCACCGAGGCGGTCTCGCTGCCGGTCATCGCGTCGGGCGGAGCGGGCCTGGTCAGCCACGTGGCGGACGCGTTCCGGATCGGTGCCACGGGGGCGATCACGAGCTCGATGCTCTACTCGCCGCGCGTCGAGCACACCCTCACCGTCGGGGAGATGAAGGCGCAGCTGGCCGACCTGGGCGAGCGTGTGCGCCCGGTGCACAGCGCCGACTGACAGCGCACGCTCACGACGGGCGCCCCCTCACCGAGGGAGGCGCCCTTCGTCGTCCCTCCCCGCCGACCCACCCTCGTGCACGCCGAAGGGCGCCCACCCCGGTCAGCGAGGTGGACGCCCTTCGTCGTCGCGCAGTCGTCTCAGGTCAGCCGACCGTGCAGGTCGCCCCGTTCACCGTGAAGGCGGTCGGGGCCGTGTTGGTGCCGGTGTGCGACCCGTTGAACCCGATGTCCGTGCTGGCCCCCGGGGCGAGGGTGGCGTTCCACCCGAGCCCGGTCGCCGTCACGGCGGACCCCGTCTGGGACCACGTGGCGCTCCAGCCCTGGGTCACCTGCTGGCCCGAGGGGAAGGTGAACGCGAGCTTCCAGGTCAGCGGCGAGGTCGACGTGTTGGTGACCTTCACGCTGCCCGTGAAGCCCACGTTCCAGCTGTTGGCCGAGTACGTCACGGCGCAGCTGCTGGTGGACGTCGTCGGGAGGGTCGTGAAGGTGACCGACGAGCTCGCCGCCGAGGTGTTGCCGGCCGCGTCCTTGGCCCGCACCGCGTACGTGTACGCGGTGTTCGCCGTGAGCCCGGTGAGGGTCGTCGACGCCGACGTCGGCGAGGCCACCAGGGTCGAGGTCGAGCCCTGGACCCGGTACACGTCGTACCCGGCCAGCCCGCTGCCACCGGAGTCGGTCGACGCGGTCCAGGTGAGGGTCGCGCCGGTCTGGGTGATCGACGAGGCCGCCGGGGTGCCGGGCACGGTGGGCGCCGTGGTGTCGGCGGCGGTCGTGGTGGTGAACGTGACCGCGGTCGAGGGCGACGAGGTATAGCCGAGCGAGTCCTTGGCCCGCACCGTGTAGGTGTACGCGGTCCCGGCGGCGAGGCCGGTGAGCGCGAACGTCGTGCCGGTGGCCGTGCCGACGACTGTGCTCGTCGACCCGCTGACCCGGAGCACCTCGTACCCGCTCAGCGGGTTGGTCCCCGCGGTGGAGGCCGTCCAGGTCAGGGTGGCCCCCGACGAGGTGACGGACGACGCGACGGGGGTCCCCGGCGTGGTCGGCGGGATGACGCCGTCGTTCGGGGCCGCCGTCGTGAACGTGCCGGCCGACGACGCGGCCGAGACGTTGCCCGCGACGTCCTTCGCCTTGACCGTGTACGAGTACGCGGTGCTCGGCGTGAGGCCGGACAGGATCGTCGACGCCGACGTGGTGGAGGCCACGAGGGTCGAGGTCGACCCCTGCACCCGGTACACGTCGTACCCGGCGACACCGCTGCCCGAGTCCGTGGACGCCGTCCAGCTCAGCGACGCACCCGTGGAGGTGATGCCGGACGCCACGGGGGTGCCGGGCACGCTCGGTGCAGTGGTGTCGGTGACCGTGCCGGTGGGCTCGGTGCCCCAGATCAGCTTGCCGCCGTCATAGAGCGTGATCGCCTTGGTCTTGGCCAGCGCGGTGCTGTTCAGACCGGCTGCCGACGGGTCGTTCGCCGCGTTCCACGTGGAACCGCCGGTCACCCGGAACTGCAGCTCACGCCGGTGCTGGGACTGACCGCCGGGGTAGATGTTCTGGCCGACGCAGCTCAGCTCGGCGTAGTAGAGCGTGCCGCCCGCGCTGACCGGCTTCGCCGTCTGCGGACCGCACTCGCTGTAGTTGGCCGAGAGCGACAGGTTCGCCGCCGAGTCACCGGAGTCGAGCGTGAACCAGTAGCGCAGCGTGCCGTTCTTCAACGCCCGCGCCGGGAACGCCGACTGGTTGCGGATCATGGCCTTGACCTCGGTGAACGTGCCACCGGGGGGCTGGTTGAACATGGCCTCGACGAAGATCTCGTCGCCGTCCGGCTGCTCGGCGACGGGGAAGCCCGACAGCGCGGTGCCGCCGTACTCCTGCGTCAGCCGCGCGAGCGCGCTCGAGAACCCGGCGTTGTAGTCCGTGGCCACCTCGTTGGCGGTGTAGTCGGACCGCAGGTCGGTGTAGGAGTCGTTCGCCCCGCTGGGTCCGCCGACGAGCGCGCCGTACAGGACGTGCCGCGTCGCGGTCGGCGCGGTCAGGGAGTCGAGCCATGAGCCGTGCGCGGTGCGGTGGTGCGGGTTCTGCGGCGGGTTGGCGCCGAAGCCCACGACGTAGCTGGACTTGCGGGGGTTGTCGCCGAGCGCGTAGTTGATCTGGCGGACACCGAAGTCGTGGTACCGCGCCTTGCGCGTGGCGTCGGTCAGCCAGTCGGAGTAGACGAGCGCGACGAACGACGTGTTCGCGGCGTAGCGCAGCGATCCCCACGAGTCGAGGACGGCCTGGCCGCCGGGCGAGTACGGGATCCGCTGGCCGTTCACGCCGACCGTCCAGTAGTCGAGCCACCGGTTGGCGTCGTCGATGTACTGCTGCTTGCCGGTCGCCATGGCGAGCAGCGGGTACATCGCGTAGGACTTGTCGTCCCACGCGACGGTCCACTTGTAGGACCGGGTCGTCGTCTGGTTCTCGACGCTCAGCTTCTGGTACTCCGCCTCCGCCTTGGCCAGGTACGTGGCGTCACCGGTCGCCTTGTAGAGCCAGTACGCGCCCCAGACGAGCTCGTCCTGGTAGCCGGACCACGACTTGTAGTACGCCGCCGCGGCTGTGACGCAGTCGGAGTACTTGCCGCGGTACGTGTCCGCGAACGAGTAGAGCTGCTTGGCGTGCGACAGCAGCGTCGCGGAGTAGGTCGGGTCGTCGGTCTTGAACACGATGGACGCCGACGCCAGCGACGCTGCGGTCTCGCCGGCGACGTCCGATCCGGGGCAGGACGCGCTGACCTTGTACGACGGCCGCGCCATCGCCATGACCTCGGCGGGTCCCCACCACTTGTGGTCGGCCTCGCCGTCACCGATCTGCACGTAGAGCTCGTTGGGCGCGGTGTGCGCCTTGATGAAGTAGTCGTTGACCCACCGCAGGTTGCCCTTGAGCTCGTCGAGCTGGCCGGCCTTGGTGTAGCCCTGCGGCGCGGCGATGGCGCCCCACGCGAGCATGGTCGAGCTGAACGCCATCGGCAGGCCGAACTTCACGTGGTCGCCCGCGTCGTACCAGCCACCCGTCAGGTCCTTGCCGACGTCGGCGCCGTCGGTCAGCGCGGAGTCGCCGCGCCACGAGACGGGATTGTCGGCGGGCAGGTCACCGGCGCGCTGCGCCTGGTAGAAGAACATCGACTTCTGGAGCGCCTCGGCGTAGTTGTACGCCGGGTCCGCGGCAGTGGCGGCGCCGGCCAGCGGGGCGACGAGCAGCCCGGCGGCGACAGTGAGTGCGGTCGAGCACGCGATCGCGACGCGACCGCGGGATCTGGGGCGGGGCATGGGGTCCTCTTCCACGGCACGGGAGAAACAGGGGCCGGCGGGTGGCCCCGGCGTCGCCTCGCTGCGGCCCCGGCACGACGCGCCTGGCGCATCGTGCAGAGCGCCTGGTCCGAGGGTCAACGGCCAAAACGTTTCGGTAGACGACGACGGCCCCCGGTCCGAGGGGACCGGGGGCCGTGCGACGAGCTGGGTCAGACCTGCTTGTCGCGCTCCTCGAGGTCACGCACCGGGTCGGGGATGGGGCCGGCGGTCGGGTCCACGACCGGACCGGCGCCGGTGTCGACGACCGCGGGGGCCGTGACGTCGTCCGCCGGCTTCGTCGTGCGCCGCGTCGTGGCCTTCTTCGCCGCGTCCGTCGCGCCCGCAACCTTCTCCTTGGCGGCGTCGGTCGCCTCGGCAACCTTCTCGGTGGCGTCCGCGACCTTCTCCTTGGCGGCGTCCGTCACGGCGGAGACCTTCTCGGCGGCCTTGCGGGTGGCGTCGCGTCCCTTGGCGACGGCGCTGCCCGCCGCCTCACCGACGGCGTCGGCAGCATCGCCGACGCGGGTGTGCGCGGTGCCGGCGTCCGTCGGCTCCCACGGCTCGGCCCACGGGTCCACGCTCGAGCGCGAACGCGTCCAGGCGGCGACCCCCGCCCCGATGCCGATGAGGGCGGCGAGCAGCCAGAACACCTTGGCGCCGGTGTGCTTCTTCTTGCCGGACGCGGCCTCGGCCGCCGCGGCGAGGGCGGCCGCCTGCTTCTTGCCACCCTTGGCGGCGCTGCCGGCGGCCTGCTCGACCGCGGCGCCGGCGCGGACGGCGGCATCGTTCATCGCGGCGACCAGCTTGGGCAGGAGGTCGTCGACCAGCTTGTCGTGCGCCGTGTCGATGGCGGGCGACACCTTCTCGGCGGCGCTCTCCACCTTCGGCGCGGCTGCCTTCACGCTCTCCTTGTACAGGTGCTCCACCCGCGGCAGCAGCCAGTCGATGGCCTGCTCGACCTTCGGGGTGGTCCAGTCCTTGGCCTGGGCGGCCGCATCCCCGGCCTTTGACGCGGCGGTCCCGGCGGTCTCCTTGGCGCTCTTGGCGGCGTCGGCGAGCGTGGCACCCAGGTCGGCCAGCTTGTCGCTGTCGACTTCGATCTTTGCGCGGCTCTTGGTGAACGGCATTCTCGGCTCCCGGGTCGTCGGCTGCACTGGCCTCCCACTCTGCCACCGAGCGCGCGGCAGCGCAGGGGCTGTGGCCTGCAGACCTGTGTGATCCACGGCGTGATCTCCCTGCTCCCGAGGGCAGCGTGCGAGACTTCTCGCATGTTTGCGACCCTCCACACGACCGCCGGAGACATCCGGATCGAGCTGTACCCCAACCACGCGCCCCGCACGGTGCAGAACTTCACGGGGCTCGCCACGGGATCGACCCCGTGGACGGACCCGACCACCGGTGAGGAGCGGACCGACCCGCTGTACGACGGCGTCGTGTTCCACCGTGTGATCTCCGGGTTCATGATCCAGGGCGGGGACCCGCTGGGCACCGGCCGCGGGGGTCCGGGGTACACGTTCGACGACGAGATCCACCCCGAGCTGTCCTTCAACGAGCCCTACCTGCTCGCCATGGCCAACGCCGGCAAGCGCCTCGACCCCACCACGGGCAAGGTCGGCGGCACCAACGGCTCGCAGTTCTTCATCTCCGTGGCCCCCACCGAGTGGCTCAACGGCAAGCACACGATCTTCGGCAAGGTCGCCGACGACGAGAGCCGTGCCGTGGTCGACGCCATCGAGAGCACGCGCGTGCGTCCCGGTGACCGTCCCGTCGAGGACATCGTCATCAACTCGATCACCATCGAGGACTGAGGGCACCATCAGTCAGTCCCCCGACCCGGGCGCGCCGGTCGCGCCGCCGGTCTGCCCTCGGCACCCCGACCGGGTGTCGTACGTGCGGTGCCAGCGGTGCGGCCGGCCGACCTGTCCCGAGTGCCAGCGCCAGGCCGCCGTCGGCATCCACTGCGTCGACTGCGTCGCCGAGGCCGCCCGCGCGCTGCCGACCACGCGCACCGCCCTCGGTGGCGTCCGGCACGCGGGCCGGCCGATCGTCACGCTCACGCTGATCGGCCTGTGCGTGGTCAGCTTCGTCCTGCAGCTCGTCGTGCCCACGTGGACGACGCGCTGGCTCTTCGCGCCGATCCTCCTGGTCAGCGGGACGCCCATCGTCGCGCTGGAGGAGCCGTGGCGCTTCCTCACTGCGGCGTTCCTGCACTCCCCCGGGCAGTACCTGCACATCGTGTTCAACATGATCGCGCTGTGGTTCGTGGGGCCCACGCTCGAGAACACCCTCGGCCGCGCGCGGTACATCACCCTCTACCTGATGTCGGCCGTCGGCGGCTCCGTCGGCTCGGTGCTGCTGGCCAGCGCCACGGACAGCTGGGGCGTCAGCACGGTCGGTGCGTCCGGTGCGGTGTTCGGCCTGTTCGGCGCGATGCTCGTGATCAGCAGACGCCTGGGCGGCGACGTGCGCGGCATCCTCGTGCTCATCGGCATCAACCTGGCGCTCGGGTTCGTCATGTCGGGTGTCGCCTGGCAGGCGCACCTGGGCGGGCTGGTCACCGGTGGCCTTCTCGCGGCCGCCTACGCCTACGCGCCGCCGGCCCGGCGCAAGCTCGTCGCGATCCTCGCGCCGGTGGCGCTCGGTGTCGCGCTCGTCGTGGCCACGCTGCTCACGTACGCGTCGATCGGCGTCCTCTCCTTCTGACCGGTCCGGTGACGGCGATCCGGCGCGAGCCGCTGAACGACATCGTGCGGTGCTGCGCGCGCCCGCCGCACGATGGCCTGGAGAGCCGGTTTCGACGGCGCCAGCACCGTCCCCACCGTTCCCCACACCTGTGGAACTACAACCGTGTAGTTATCCACAGACTTGTGCACCACTGGGGACAGAGCCGATGTTCCTGCAGGTCAGAAACGCTGGTTGTGGACAGGTCGTCGGGTGAGGGTGGGGACGAAGCGGACATCGGGCGGGCCGGCCCCGGGGTCGACGAAGGCGCCGCCCGCGAGTGCGGACGGCGCCCATGGACGTGCGACCGGCGTCAGCGCCAGCGCGTGGTCATGGCGAACCCGGCGACGATGAAGCCGAACCCGATGAGCAGGTTCCACTGGTCGATGCCCGGGATCGGGTACTGCGACTGCGTGAGGTACGTGACGACGATCCAGGCCAGTCCGAGGATCATCAGCCCGAGCATCACGGGGAGGAACCAGGGTGCGTTGACCTTGGGTCCCGTCGACTTGGCGGGCGGCGGTGTGTACGTCGCCTTCTTGCGCGACTTCGACTCAGGCACGTCCGGTGCTCCTGTCCTGCGGCGATGCGGCCCTCGGGCCACGGGGGACCACGCGGGTGACGTCGTGGTCGTAGGGCGGTCGATCATGTTGCGACGGGACCGCATCGTCACGGACTCGTCGCTTCGTGACCTAGCGTAGTGCCCGCCCGTACTGTGCCCGACGTCGCACCCGCACCCCGTCGTCGGGCGTCCCGTCCCAGGAGCCGTTCGTGACCGACCACCCGCACCGCGCGCGTCGCTTCGTCGCGCGCGGCACGCTGTCGGTCGCGCTCGTCCTGGCACTGTCAGGTGCGCTCTTCGCGGCGAACGCCAAGTTCGCGCGGGCGTCCGGCGAGCGCCACCCGCAGGACCTGAAGGAGCTGGCCCAGGTCGAGACGGAACGGGTGGAGCGGCTGTCCTCCGAGGTCGACTCCCTGCGCGCGGTCGTCGACGACCTGACGGCGAGCGAGAACGCCGGGACGCCCGTGGGCGAGCCCAGCACCGCGTACGTCGTCGAGGGCGGGATCGTGCCCGTCACCGGGCCGGGCGTGACCGTGCGTCTCGACGACGCACCCGCCGACTCCCCGCGACGCGAGGACGCGCTGGCCGACACGCTCGTGGTGCACCAGCAGGACCTGCAGGCCGTGATGAACGCCCTGTGGGCCGGCGGTGCCGAGGCGATGACGCTGATGGACCAGCGGGTGATCTCGACGAGCGCCTTCCAGTGCGTCGGCAACGTCCTGAAGCTGCACGGGCGGGTGTACTCACCGCCGTACGTGGTGCAGGCGATCGGCGACCCGGGCGACCTGCGCAAGGCCCTGAACGCGTCGCCGGCCGTCCAGCTGTACCTGCGTGACGCCGCGGAGGTGGGCCTGGGCTGGTCCGTCACGGACGCGGACCAGCCGCTCGAGCTCGCCGCCTACTCGGGCACCACCGAGCTGAGCTCCGCGACGGTTCCCGACGGCATCGAGATCCTTCCTGGGCTGGAGGCGGCCGAGGAGGCCCAGCGGGCCAGTACCGGACCCACCAGCACGCCCGGACCCGAGGACAAGCAGTGAGCAGCGAGACGACGACCGAGCCGGCTCCGCTCAGCCGGCGCGAGCGCCGCAAGGCGGGCCGCAGCCATGCCCGCGACGTGGCCTACGGGATCGTCGGGGTGATCGGCGAGCTGCTGATCACGCTCGGCGTCCTGCTCTTCGCGTTCCTGCTGTGGCAGCTGTGGTGGACGGACGTCGTCGGCAACCGGGTGCAGGCCGACATCGTGGCGGAGCTCCCGTTCGAACCGGTGCCGACGGCCACACCGACCGCTTCCGGTGCACCCGCCGGACCCGTCGTCGCGCCGCCGCGTCGCGACGAGCCGCCCGTCATGGCGGAGCCGCCGCACGCCACGACGTTCGCGACGATCCAGGTGCCGCGCTGGGCGGGTGAGCCGGAACGCCCGATCAGCCAGGGGACCGACCGGGCGACGGTGCTCGACGTGCTCGGCGCCGGACACTACGAGGGCACGGCGATGCCCGGGGGGCTCGGCAACTTCGCCGTCGCCGGCCACCGGACCACGTACGCCAAGCCGTTCAACCGGGTCGAGGAGCTGCAGGTCGGGGACCCGCTGGTCATCCGGACGACCGACAACATCTGGTACGTCTACCGGGTGACGTCGACGGAGATCGTGGACCCGTCGAACGTCGGCGTCATCGCGCCCGTGCCCGGCGACCCCGGCGCGGTGCCCACCGAACGCCTGATCACGCTGACCACCTGCCACCCGATGTTCTCCGCACGGGAGCGGTTCATCGTGCACGGCGTCCTGGACTACTGGGCGCCCACCTCGGACGGGACCCCGGCCGAGCTGCTCGGTGGCGCATGATGGTCACCTGCACGAGGGACGGAGGACGCTGATGTACGGATGGCTGTGGCACCGGCTGCCCGGACCCGCCGCCGTGCGCGCGCTGATCCTCACGGTCGCGGCACTCGCTGTGCTGGCGGCGTGCTTCCTGTGGGTGTTCCCGGCGGTCGCGCCGTTCATGCCGTTCAACGAGACCACGGTGGGTGAGTGAGATGACGCGGATCCTGGTGATCGACAACTACGACTCGTTCGTCTACACGATCGTCGGCTACCTCAACCAGCTCGGCGCGGAGACGGTCGTGGTCCGCAACGACGCGGTGCCGCCCGTGGCGGAGCGCACCGGGTTCGACGGTGTGCTGGTGAGCCCTGGTCCCGGTACGCCTGCCGACGCCGGCGAGAGCATGCAGGTCATCCGCGACTGCGCCGACGCGGGCCTGCCGATGCTCGGGGTGTGCCTGGGCCACCAGGCGCTCGGCGAGGTGTTCGGCGGCACCGTCACGCACGCCCCGGAGCTCATGCACGGCAAGACCAGCCAGGTGGAGCACAAGGGCGAGGGTGTGCTCGCCGGACTGCCTTACCCGTTCACCGCCACGCGCTACCACTCGCTCGCAGTCGTCAACGACACGGTGAGCGACGAGCTCGAGGTCACGGCCACCGCCCACGGGATCATCATGGGTCTGCAGCACGTGAGCCTCCCGCTGCACGGGGTGCAGTTCCACCCTGAGTCGGTGCTCACCGAGGGCGGCCACCGCCTGCTCGCCAACTGGCTCGAGATCTGCGGCGACGACCAGGCCGTGGCGCGCTCCGAGGGGCTGCACCCGCTCGTCCGCCTCTGACGCACGACGAAGGGGCCGTCCCAGCCGGGACGGCCCCTTCGTCATGCTCAGGTGTTCGTCGGTTTCGGCGTCGGGTTGCCCGCCGGCCCCTTCGCCACGTGGATGTCGATCTGCTGGTCCAGCGGGACCTCGTCGCCCGACGTGGGATCGGTCCGGATCACGGTGCCGACGGGGGACTCGGACTGGTCGTCGATCCGGTTGAAGTTGCTCAGCCCGAGCGCCTGCAGCTGCTGCACCACCTGGTCGTACGTCTTGCCGACCAGGTCGTTCGGGATGATCGCCGTGGTCGGTGCGATGGCGACCTGCAGGTTGATGACCCGGCCCTGCTTGACGGGCGTGCCCGCGGGGACGTCCTGCGCGACGACCGCGTCGGGCGCCTGGCTGGTGGACTCGACCGGCGACGTGTTGACCTGCAGCTTGGCGTCGTTGAGGACCTGCGTCGCCTCGGCCTTCGTCTTCCCGACGACATCCGGGACCAGCACGTTGCCCGTGGACACGAAGAGGGTGACGCTGGACCCGGCGCTCACGGAGGTGCCCGAGGCGGGGTCGGTCTTGGTGACCTGACCCTGGGGGTAGGCGGGGTTGTCGTCGTCCTGCCGGTTGGCCGAGACGGTCAGACCCGCGTCCGTCAGGATGTCGGTCGCCTCCTGCTCGGTCCTCCCGGCGACGTCCGGCACGGCCAGGCTGGCAGGCCCGGTCGAGATGATGGCCTTCACGGACGACTCGGGCTCCACCGGGGTGCCCTCGGCCGGTTCGGTGCGGATGACGTGCCCGGACGCGACCTCGTCGCTCGCCTCTTCTGCCCGGTCGTACACGAGGTCCGCATCGGTGATCTTCTGCTTGGCGTCGGCCTCCAGCATCCCGGCGACGGCCGGCACGGCCACGGTCGTGTCCGGGGCGGTCTTGTTCGCGTTCGCGATCAGCAACGCGACGATCCCCGCCACCGCGAGCACGGCGATCGCGATGAGGAGGGGCAGCAACCAGGGCCGCTTGTTCTCCTCCTCCTCGACGTCCGGGCCTGTCGTCGCCACTGCGGCGCCGGTGGACGCCCACGGCGACGTGGCGGGCGGCATCGTCTGCGTCGTCGCGACCGGCGGGGCCATGACCTGCGTGGCCTCGGTGGCGGGCGTCGCCAGGAGCGCCGCGGCGGCGAGCGCCCCGACTGCGGGCGCACCCACGGCACCGCCGCGCACGGCGGCCTCCAGGTCGGAGCGGAACTCGGCGGCGCTGGAGTAGCGGGAGTCACGCTCCTTGGCCAGGGCCTTGAGCGTGATGCGGTCGAGCGAGTCCGGCACGTCGGAGGCGAACGTCGACGGCACCGGCGCGGCCTCCCGGACATGCTGGTAGGCCACGGCCACCGGCGAGTCGCCGGTGAACGGCGGGCGGCCGGTGAGCAGCTCGAAGAGCAGGCAGCCGGTGGAGTACAGGTCGGAGCGGGCGTCCACGGTCTCGCCGCGCGCCTGCTCCGGCGACAGGTACTGCGCGGTGCCGATGACGGCCTGCGTCTGGGTCATGGTCGCGGCGGAGTCGGCCATCGCGCGGGCGATGCCGAAGTCCATGACCTTGACCGCACCCGTCGGGGTGAGCATGACGTTGGCGGGCTTGATGTCGCGGTGCACGATGCCCGCGTGGTGCGAGTACTCGAGGGCGGACAGGACGCCGGAGGTGATCTCCACGGCCTCCTCGATCGGCACGGCGTGGCCGTCGCGCAGGATGTCCCGCACCGTGTGGCCCTCGACGTACTCCATGACGATGAACGGGACGTGGGCGACGACGCCCGTCGGCTCCGTGAAGACGTCCTCGCCGGTGTCGTAGACCGAGACGATCGCGGGGTGGTTCAGCGCGGCGGCGGACTGCGCCTCGCGCCGGAACCGGTTCTGGAACGACGGGTCCCGGGCCAGGTCGGAGCGCAGGATCTTGATGGCCACCGTGCGACCGAGCCGGGTGTCGTGGCCGATGTGCACCTCGGCCATGCCACCACGGCCGATGAGCTCGCCGACCTCGTACCGTCCGGCGAGGGTGCGGGATCCGTCGTCCACCACTAGGCGTCCTTTGCTTCCGTCGATGCAGGGTTCGCGGCGAACGCCGTGGACCCGTTGTCGGTGATCATCCCATCCCGGGCATCGGCACGAGGGTAGTGGGCCACGGAGGCCACGAGCTGAGTTCGGTCCTGCGCAGGTCCGTCGGCGTTGGTGATCCTCGTCGCAAGGGCTGCGCCCAGCAGGCCGATGAGCAGCAGGACGAGCGCGAGGAGCGGCCACGACAGCCGGCCGGTCCGGCCCAGCCGCACCCCGGTGGTCGTCGACGCCCGGCGGGCTGCCGCGCGACCCGTGGGCTCCTCGGTCCGGCGGGTCCGCCGTGGCGGGTACGACGGCGGGGGACCGGCGGGCGCGTCGACCGGCGCGGACGTGGAGGTGGACGCGGTCGCGAACGTGTCCGGGGTGCGCTGCAGCTTGCTGATCAGCACCGGGATGCCCGAGGGCGGCGTGCGCGGGACCAGCTTGTCCAGCAGCTGCGCCAGCTCCTCGCCCGACGCCGGCCGCGCGGTCGGCTCCTTGGAGAGCAGCCGCAGGACCAGGGCGGCCAGCGGCTTGTCGACGCTCGCGGGCAGGGGCGGGACGGCGTTGTTCACGTGGGCCACGGCGATGTCGACCGCCGTCGGGCCGGTGAAGGGCCGGTGCCCGACGAGCGCCTCGTACGCGATGATCCCCAGCGAGTAGAGGTCCGACAGTGGCGTCGCGGGCTTGCCGACGGCCTGCTCGGGCGACAGGTACTGCGCCGTGCCCATCACCATGCCCGTGGCGGTCATCGTGACCTGGTTGCGGGCCAGCGAGACGCCGAAGTCGGTGATCTTCACGCGCCCGCCGCGGCCGAGCAGGATGTTGCCCGGCTTGACGTCGCGGTGGACCACGCCCGCCAGGTGCGCGGCGTGCAGGGCGCGCGCCGTCTGGGCGAGGATCGGCAGCAGGCGCCGGGTGGGCAGCACGGGCTCGCGCTCGAGCAGGTCGGACAGCGGCTCGCCGACGACGAGCTCCATGATCAGGAAGCCGGAGCCCTCCTGCTCGCCGTAGTCGAACAGCTGCGCGATGTTGGGGTGCGACAGGGACGCGGAGTTGCGGGCCTCGGTGCGGAACCGTTCGAGGAAGCCGCGGTCGCCCGCGAACTCCGAGCGCAGCACCTTGACCGCGACCGGGCGGGCGAGGGCGTCGTCGTACCCCTCCCACACCTCGCCCATGCCGCCGACGGCGATCTGCCGGACCAGCCGGTAGCGCTCGCCGAGCAGGAGACCCGATGCCGTCTTCACGATCCCAGCACCGCCTCGATGACGGCCTTCGCGATGGGTGCCGCGACCCGTCCGCCCGTCGCCTCGTTGCCGGCGTTCCCGCCGTGCTCCACGATCACCGCGACCGCGACGCGCGGGGCGTCGGCCGGCGCGAACGCCGTGAACCACGCGTGCGGCGCCTGACCCTCGGCCGTCTGGGCGGTGCCGGTCTTGCCGGCCACCTGGACGCCGGGGATCTGCGCGGCGGCGCCCGAGCCGCTCTCCACGACGCCGACCATCATGTCGCGCATCGACGCGGCCGTGCCGGGCGACATCGCGGTCGAGTACAGGGTGGGCTTCGTCTCCGAGACCCGGTGCAGGTCCGCCGACCGCACGGTCTGCACCGTGTAGGGGGTCATCAGCTGGCCGTTGTTCGCGATCGCCGCCGAGACCATCGCCATCTGCAGGGGCGTGGCCCGCACGTCGCGCTGGCCGATGGCCGACTGGGCCGTGACGGGCTGGTCCATGTCCGCGGGGAACACGCTCTCGGCGACCGGCATCGGGATCGTCAGGTCGGGGTCGTTGAACCCGAACCGCTCCGCCTGCGTCCGCAGGGCGTCCGCCCCGACGTTGAGGCCCAGCTGCCCGAACGCGGTGTTGCACGAGACGCGCAGCGCGTCGGCCAGGGTGATCGGGTCGGCGCCGCAGCCACCCCCACCGAAATTGCCGATGGTCGCGGTGGTCTGCGGCAGCGTGAGCCGCTCGGGCGCGGGCAGCGTGCTCTCGGGCGTGTACTGACCGCTCTCGAGGGCCGCCGTCGCCGTCACCAGCTTGAACGTCGACCCCGGCGGGTAGGTCTCCTGGGTCGCGTTGCTGCGCAGCGGGTTACCGGGCGCCACGCTCAGCGCCTGGTACGCCGCACCCGCGGCCGCGATGTCGTGCGACGCGAGCGCGTTGGGGTCGAAGCCGGGCGTGGAGACGAGCGCGAGGATCTTTCCGGTCGACGGCTCGATCGCGACGACCGCGCCCTGCTGGCCGGCCAGACCGTCGAACGCCGCCTGCTGCGCGGCGGGGTTGATCGTCGTCTCGACGGCCGCACCCTCCGGCTGACGGCCGGTGACCAGGTCCCGGATCCGGGAGAAGAACAACCGGTCCCCGCGTCCCGTCAGCTCCTCGTTCGCGGCCCTCTCCAGCTCGGTCCGACCGTTGACGACGGAGTAGAAGCCGGTCATCGCCGAGTACAGCTCGCCGTTCGTGTACGACCGCTGGTAGCCGTAGGAGTCCTCGACCTTGGTGGACAGGGCGATGGCCTCCCCGGCGACGACGATGGGTCCGCGGGCGTTGCCGAACTCGCGGTACAGGGTGCGCACGTTGCGGCTGTCGTTGTTGAGGCGCTCGGCCTGGAAGTACTGCACCCAGGTGGCGCTGGCCATGAGCCCGACGAACATGACGAGGACGACCGTGGCGAGGCGGCGGAGCGGGGTGTTCATCGCACCCCCCGCATGACCTCGGTGGGCTGGTCATCCTCGTTGCTGCCGCCGACGACCGGAGTCCCCGCGACGGGCGTCAGGGACGGCTTCATCGACGGTGCGGGCCGACGGGCCTCGTCGGAGATCCGCAGGAGAAGGGCCACGATGACCCAGTTGGCGACGAGGGACGAGCCTCCGTACGCGATGAACGGCGTGGTCAGGCCCGTCAGCGGGATGATCCGGGTGACGCCCCCGACCACGACGAACGTCTGCAGCGCCACGATGAACGCCAGACCGCCCGCGAGGAGCTTGCCGAAGCCGTCGCGTACCCCGATCGCCGTGCGCATGCCGCGCTCCGTGAGGATCGCGAAGAACAGCAGGACCGCCAGCAGGCCGGTCAGGCCGAGCTCTTCACCGAGGGACGCGACGATGAAGTCCGACTCGGCGAACGGCACCAGGTCCGGCCGGCCCTGCCCCCAGCCGGTGCCGAACAGGCCGCCGCTGGCCATGCCGAACAGGCCGCGCACCAGCTGCCCGGAACCGCCCGGGCTCTGGTCGAAGACGGCCGGGTCGAACGCGTGCAGCCACGCGTCGAAACGTGCTCCGACGTGCGAGAACGCACTGGCCGCGAGGACGGCTCCGACGACGAACAGGAGCAGGCCGATGACGACCCAGCTCAGGCGCTCCGTGGCGAGGTACAGCATCGCGACGAACAGGCCGAAGAACAGCAGCGAGGTGCCGAGGTCGCGCTCGAGGACGAGGACGGCGACCGACGCACCCCAGACGATGAGGATCGGGCCGAGGTCCCGCGGGCGTGGCAGCTGGAGGCCCAGCACCTTCGGACCGGCGAGCGCGAGGGTGTCGCGATGGGTGACCAGGTAGCCCGCGAAGAAGATGGCGAACGCGATCTTGGCGAACTCCGCCGGCTGGAACCCGACCCCGCCCACCCGGACCCAGATCCGGGCACCGTTGATGAGCACGCCCAGGCCGGGGATCAGCGGCAGCATGACGAGCACGAGACCGGCGATCATCGCGGTGTACGTGTACCGGCGCAGCGTGCGGTGGTCCCGCAGCAGGATGATGACCGCGGCGGCGAGGACCACCGAGATCGCCGTCCAGACCAGCTGACGCTGCGCGAACGTGTCCTCACGGCCCCGCGCCGCGTACGCGAAGTCGATCCGGTAGATCATCGCGAGGCCGATGCCGTTGAGCGCCACGGTGATCGGCAGGATCACCGGGTCCGCGAACGGGGCGCGCCACCGCAGCACCAGGTGGATGCCGACGGCGAGCGCGGCCATGCCGAGCCCGTAGCCGATGACGTCGGGCGGGACCTTGTTCGTGGTGCCGATGCCGGCGAGCGCGTACGACGCCACGCCGATGGCGAGCGCGAGCAGCAGCAGACCGAGCTCGACACCCCGGCCGGCCCGCACGCGGTGCGGCTGGACGGTAGCCATCACGCGCGGCTCACGGTGTGGCCGTCCCGGAGGGGACGGAGGTGGGACTGGTCGTCGGTGAGGGCCGAGGCGACGGGGCCGTGTCCTCCTCGAGCATCGCGACCAGGTCGCGGGCGTCGTCGAGGGAGTCCGCGTGGATGGTCTGCTCGACGCGTTCCCGCAGGTAGCGCGAGTCGAGCTCGTCCAGGGACGTGCCGGTGCGCTCGACCACGGAGGACAGCGCGACCGGCCCGAGCGTCTGCGGGAGACCGCGGAAGATCACGACCTCGTCGTCGTCGACCCCCACGTAGTACTGCGTCTGCGTCCAGCTGTACGCGACCAGGACGGCGCCGACGATGACCGCGGCGATCCCGACCCACACGACGACCGTCCGCCAGCGGCGCGGTGCGGGCGGGTGCTCGTCCTCGTCCGTCGCGGCCTCGGCGGGGGCCGACTCCTGCGCGTCGTCGTCCACCTGCGCGGCCCGGGCCAGGCCGGCCGCCCGTGCCGCGGGACCGTCGGCCGCGGACGTCGGGTCGTTGCGGGTCAGCGCAGCCGCGCCGACCACCGTGGCGTTCGTCGTCGGTCCCTCGCCGTCGGCGACGTCGTCGAGCTCGACCACGTCGGCGAGCACGACGGTGATGTTGTCCCCGCCGCCGGCCCGAAGCGCGAGCTGGACCAACCGGTCCGCACACGCGTCGACATCGGAGATCGTCGCCATCGTCTCCTCGATGGTCTCCGCGCTCACGAAGCCCGAGAGGCCGTCCGAGCACAACAGCCAGCGGTCGCCCTTGCGTGCCTCCCGGACCGACAGGTCGGGGGTCACCTCCGGGTCGAAGTCGCCCAGCACGCGCATCACGACGGACCGCTGCGGGTGGTGCTCGGCCTCCTCGGGCGTGATCCGGCCGATGTCCACCAGGTGCTGCACGAACGTGTGGTCCGTGGTGACCTGCGTGAGGACGCCGTCGCGCATCAGGTACCCGCGCGAGTCGCCCAGGTGCACCATCGCGAGCTTGTTGCCGGCGCGCAGGATGGCGAGCACCGTCGTGCCCATGCCGCTCAGCTCCGGGTCGGCGTCGCTGCGCGCGATGATCTCGTCGCGGGCGTCCGCGAGGGCCGTCTCCAGCTGGTCCAGCGCGTCGTCGGGACCGTGCGACTCACCGTCCAGCGGCGCGAACGCGGCGACCGCGACCGAGGACGCGACGTCGCCGCCCGCGTGGCCGCCCATGCCGTCCGCGACCATCAGCAGGTGCGGACCGGCGTACGCCGAGTCCTGGTTGTTGGAGCGCACGAGTCCGACATCGGACCGCGCCGCATATCTGAGTGCGACGGACACCGGGTTACCTCTGCAGCTCGAGAACGCTCTGGCCCACGCGGACGGGTGTACCCGTCGGGACGGGAGTCGGAGCCTCGACGCGCTGGTCCGCCACGAACGTCCCGTTCGTCGATCCGAGGTCCTCGACGAACCACTGGCCGCCCTGCGGGAAGATCCGTGCGTGCCGCGACGACGAGTAGTCGTCGTCCAGGACGAGCGTGCAGCCGGGCGCGCGACCGATGAGCACCGACGACGTGCCCAGCGGGACGATCGTGCCGCGCAGCGGCCCCTCGGTCACGACGAGCCGGCCGGGGCCGCTCCCGCTGCGCGCCGACCGCGGGATGCGGGTCGGGGCGGTCTCGGGTCTGGCCGGCTCGGTCGCGACGGCGGCGGCCGCCGCAGCGGGCACCGCAGCCTTGCGACGACGCCGGTCGGTGATGCGCGTCCCGTACAGGTCACGGCGCAGCACACCGATGGCGAAGAGCACGAGCACCCACAGCAGCGCCAGGTAACCCAGCCGCAGCAGGGTGATCGTCAGTTCACTCATGTGCCGGCGTCACTCGTCCAGGTCCGGCTCGCCGCCTGTCCAGAACAGGATCCGGGTGCGCCCGATGGTCAGCGTGTTGCCGTCCAGCAGGGTCGCAGCCGGAACCTGGTGGCCCTCGACGAAGAGTCCGTTGGTCGAGCCCATGTCCGTCGCGACGACCCCGTCACCGGTCACCCGGATCTCCAGGTGCCGCCGCGAGACGCCCGGGTCGTCGACGATGATGTCCGCCTCCGAGCCGCGACCGATGACCGTGACCGGCCCGGTGAGGATGTAGCGCTGACCGTCGATGTCCACCAGAGGATGCCGCGCGCTGGGCGCCGACGTGGCCGACGCGGGTGCGACCGCCCCGCGCACCGTCGCGCTGTGCACCCGGAACCGCGCCGCCTCGAGCTCGCTGTCCTCGCTGAACGACACCGTCACCGGCCCTACGAACGCGTAGCGCTGGCTCGCTGCATAGTCGGTGACGTTGTTGGCGAACTCGTCCGCCAACGCCTCCGCACCCCACGACTCCACCTGGTCGTAGTCGGCAGTTGCGAGCTCGATCGTGAACTCGTTGGGCACGACAGTGCGATCCCGCCCGACGACGGCCGCCCGGTCATCGACCTCGCGGCGCAGCGCGCTGGAGAGGTCGAGCGGCTTGAGCTCGCTCTTGAAGGCCTTGGCGATGGCGTTGTTGACCACCCGCTCCACGCCGTTCTCGAACCTGTCGAGGATGCCCACGCCCACCTCCCCAGTCCCTCGTGCACGTCTACGTGCAGGTGTCCCACCCGCAATCCGCCTTGATCGTATCTGTGACGCGCCAGTACGGGGTCGGAAGCCGGGTGATGTGCGCGCGGCGACCCTGGGAGCCTTCCCGACTGTTCAGGAGCAGCCCCTGCATCGTGCTAATGTTCTGCGGCGCGCGCGAGTGGCGGAACGGCAGACGCGCTGGCTTCAGGTGCCAGTGTCCGAAAGGGCGTGGGGGTTCAAATCCCCCCTCGCGCACAGAAGGGTGGTTCCCGAAAGAACCGCCTGAGCAGTACCGAAACTCCCGGTCAGGGTTCTCTGGCCGGGAGTTTCGTCGTTGGTGGGCCCTCGGCGGGGCCGGCAGGCGGGGTGTCGGGGCGCGTTTGCGGCGCGCTGGAGCGTCGCTTCGTGCCGGTCGTGCGGTGTTCGCGGGCGCCGGGTGAAGGTCAGTCGGGTTTCCGTTGTCGGTAGCCGCGCGTGCGCGTGTGACGGTCGAGTGGACGGACGTCGGGTGGTTCGCCGAGCTGCACCTGCCATGGTTCGGGCAGCCCCCGGGCGGTGTACCAGGCGTGCAGGCGTTCGGTGTTGCGGCCGGCGAGCGTGAACGCCAGGAGCAGGGTGGTCGCGCCGAGTCCGGTCATGTGGAAGAACCCGCGGCTGATCCTGAGGTTGTTCGACTTCACCTGGGCGTTGAGCCCTTCGACGAGGGACCGCCTGTTGAAGGACAAGGTCCAGGGGGTCGACTGCCACGGCAGGGGTTGGCGGTCGCGTTCCAGGTCGGTGTCGCGGATGGTTACGACCTTGCTGCATCCGCAGGGCACGCCTTGGACGCAGGTCGTGGTCGGGACGCTGTACGGCAGGCGCATGGACTCGGGGTTGTTCGCGCAGCGCACGTGCTTGGCGAGGGCGGGGCCTTTGAATCGCTGGGTGCGGCGGGTGTCGTCGTGGCGTGAGTGCACGGTGAACTGGAACGGGATGCGCTTGTCGAATTCGTGCCGGGACGCGGCCTTCTTCGCGGCCGAGTCCGCGGGGCCCGATGGCTCGAGTTCGACCAGCCCGGGCGGCAGAGCACTTGTGTACAGATGCCCGTCGCGCCACAGCGTCCCGGCGACGGGACCGGGATGTGTTCCGCGCTGGCTGGTGTGCAGGTCCATGGTGATCGCGATGTTCCGCTCGCGCAGCGGCCGCGCCAGGCTCAGGGCTTTGGCCGTGCTGTAGCCGCGGTCGAGGAGCACCTCGTCAAGGTTGCCGAGTAGATCGATGAGCGTCAGGGCAGCTCGTGCGCGGTCGGTGATCCCTGGGCGCAGAGCGAGTCGAGCGGTGAGCTGTGGGATCGAGTCGGCGCCGATGGCAGGGACGTAGGTTGCGAGGTGCGCTTCGTATCCGACGTACATCTCGGTGGGGTGTTGCGGTGTCGCGGTGCGCTTGCCCCACCGGGCGTCAGGGTCGGTGGGGCACCGTTCGCGGCCGTCAGCGTCGATGAACTTGGCGCGGGCCGTGGTGTGCGACTCGATGTCCGTGCCGTCGAGAGCCACTGAGGTGCTCCGCAATGCGGAGTCCGGCAGTGACGTCTGGATGATCGCCGTCGCGACCTGATCCAGGCCGCTACGCATGGCCGGGCACTGGAGCGGGCACGCGAACACCTCGCCGGTCTCGGCGTCGGCCCTGAGCTCGTGGTTGTGCCGGACGTGGGCACCCCGGGTGGCGGCCCCGATCAGCGCGTGGACACCGGAGAGCACCTGACGGTAAGTCGGGCGGACCCCACCGGGAAACCCAAGCCGCTGCAGCTCGAAAGGGCGCAGCAATGCGATGGCGCGCATGACCTGGCGGATGTGCATCTTGTTCGGCGAGCTCATCGCGTGGAAGAGGACGGCTGCCGCGACTGCGTCGACCGGTACCTTGCGCGGCCGACCGGTTCGCGCCGTCCGAGCAGCGACCAGATCTTGGAACACGCCCGCGTCCGCTTGAGCGCGTGCCCGGGCGATGCGCTGCTCCACGGTCATCGGGTTCGCGATGTGTACGACGTCGCTGCGTCCGCTGGCCGACTTGGACGGCAGCGGGAACTGCAGCGAACGTCGTGAGGTCATCGACGCGCCATCGACTCGATCAGCTGGTGAACGTCCGTTGGTCGCATGTGGGCAATGGCCTTCTCGAAAGCGCTCGCCGAACTGACCGCGGCCATCTCGGCGAGCCCACGCAGGTTCACGTCGTGGTCGAGATGGGCCACCAACCACGTCACACGTAACCGGTAGGTAGTCAGCCTCGGGCAGTCCTCGGGGAATTCGGCCTTCTCCAGCATCCGCGACAGGCGAGAACTGACCCATTCGCTCTCGACCTTGCCGATGAGCCGTGAACCTGGATCCTCAGCCGCGATCGCCAGCAGAGGTTCTTGGTAGGGGGCTGTGATGGGGACCGTGCGCGGACGGTCGCCTACGAGGCGAACGCACCACACGCCGGACACCGTGATGAGGTCATTGGTCGTCACATGCCCGATCTCGCCGGGATGCACCCCGGCACCCAACCCGAGCCCGAGGATCACGGTGAGATGCCGCCGCCGCACCGCAGTCGACTGCTGTCCGGCCACCTCCCACAGCCGGGCGATCTCCGCCCGCGTGTATGGCACCGGACCAGACCGCTTCCCGATCCGGTCCAGCTCGGGCCACGGTGCCCGCCGGGTCAGCTCCCTGCTGTAGCGACGCATCTCGGAGCGGATCGTGGCGCGTGACTCCAAGCGGAACGCATCGCAACCGACCTTCGTGTACCGGTCGACCTGGTCGGGGGTCAGCATCACCTCACGGTCGAGCGGCAGTCCTTCGCCGTGAGCCCACGCGACGAAGCGGGACAGCACCGTCATCGCGCGCCTCGCTTCGCCCTCTCTCGTGGGGTCAAGGTCTCGAGCGAGTTGACGAGTGAAGCCGCCGATGGCCGACCAGGTATCCGCGGAGGTGTGCCTCGGGACATACGTCCGGATACGTGACTCGGCCTCCGCGCGGGGGTCGCCGACGTCCGCCCGCCGCCGTCGGGCAACGGGGATGTGGGCGGACACGAACGCGTCGGATGTTTGAAGTGGCTCGGCGTGGCGGTTGACTGCGGGAGTTCTGGAATCCGATGATGGGCGCACGAAAGCTCCTCTTGACGGCGGGTCTTTCCATGCAGCGGCGGCAACCGCTTCGAGTGCGACTTGGCCGGGATCACGAGTCCCGGCCTTTCGCATGTCAGGAGATCGGCGACCTGCGCCGCGCGAGGGTCAGGGCATGCGGCCTGCCGAGGAGCCTTGGAGCGCATCAGCGAGGAGCGCCGTGGCGGTAACGCTGACGGGGCGACCCGTCGCGTTCGCGCGATCGAACAACAGGCGTGCCAAGTAGGCCGGAATTCGTATCTCGACGCGGACGAGTTCCTCAGGCCGGTAGAGGCGGTTACGAGAAGACGGCCGACCCGCCCGGGCTGGCGCTACGTGAACGGGAGCGGGGCTTGTGGTCTCGGGCACGACGCTTACCCTTCAGATTTTGTCCGCTGCAGGGCGATCTCCCAGCAGCGACCGGAGTAGCAGTCCGGTGTCACCCCGGATGGCAGGTCCGGGCGAGCAAAATCTTCCAGGCAGGACATTCCCAGGTTAGGTGCCTCACCCGGGCGATCCCAGCGACTCGCCCAAGGCTTCGCTACCAACTTGTTAGCCCCGCCGATGTCGATGTATTTGGCAGATCCCGAAGAACTCCTGCCAAAGCTTTCGGACTACGGCTTGGGGGCGGCGGGGTTTCCAAACACGTCGCCGGCGATGAGCCGAGCCACGAGCGTCGACGCGAGGGCCGGGGGAACCGCATTGCCGATGATGACCGCCAGTTGAGTCCTGGTCACCGCAGAGTCGAACGCGAAGTAGTCGGGGAAACCCTGGATCCGTGCGGCCTCGTGCGGCGTCAGGGTGCGACAGAGGGATGGGTGCATGAACCTTCCCTGTCCCAGGCTGCCGAACCCGCTCGTGATCGTCTGCGCGGGTTCCTTCCACTTCAGGCGCCCGTACATGGAGACGTACGAGTGCTCGCCCTGGTGGCACAGCGGCCGGAGGCGGTTCGGGAGGTCGTGCTCATCGTTCTCGATCAGCCACTGCATCCGTGCCAAGTTCTCCGCGCTCGGACGCGAAGGCGTGTCGACCCACGAGGTGGACGCCTTCTTCTCCAGGTCGCCGATCGCCCATCGGAGGTCTCGCGACTTCTCGGTGCCGGCGTCAAGCACCGAAGCCAAGTCGAAGTCCTCATCGACGAGCTCATTTCGCACGCCCAACAAGACGTGACGGCGCCGCTTCTGGGGAACGCCGAGACGAACGAGCTCGACGATCGAGTTCGTCACCGTGTAGCCGGCGGAGGTGAGCGCCTTGCTGGCCCGGTCCACAACACCCTCGGAGTCGTGGACGACGGCCGGCACGTTCTCGATGAGGACGACCTTCGGGCGGAGTACCTCAGCCGCACGAGCCATTCTCAGGTAGAAGCGGTTCTTGGGGTCATCGCGGCGGGTGTGGTTGTTGAGGCTGCTGTGGCCTTGGCACGGTGGACCGCCAACCAGGATGTCCAGCGAGCCCACGGAGCGGGCAGCCGAAAGTTCGTTAGCGGTCGGCTCGCCCCCGAGGTCACCGTCGAAGATAGTCTCAACGGCGGCCACCTGGGTCTTCGCCGATGGGAAGTTCGCTTTGTACGCCCGGATGGCCGCATCTTCGAAGTCGACGGCGAGACGAACGTCCACGGCGAAACCACTCGCGTTCGCCGCCTCGGCTGTGCCGAGAGTCAGGCCTCCGCACCCGGCGAACAGGTCGACCACGGAGAGAGTTCTCGCTCCACTCTCGAACGCGGGCCGCTGCCTGCGACGGAGTGGGTGCACCGTCGACAACGAACATCACTCCCTGACGGCTGCGCGAGGTTGGACCAGTCCAACTTCCGAGCGTACTCGAGCGCGCTGACACCGTGTGCGACTCGCTCAGGTCATCGTGCTCCGGTCCTGGATGAGACCAGGTCTGCCGCCGCTGATACGTCCGCCTTGATCTCACACTCCCACACTCTGACTCCCGTCCAGCCAGCCGCAGACGCGAGCTCGAGCGCACGGGCGTCACGCGCACGGTTCGCATCGATCTTGGCTTCCCACAGCGCGACGTTCGGCCCTGTCCTGGGAGTCCACGTGTGGCTCTTGTGCCCGTGCCAGAAGCATCCGTCGACCCACACCGCGAGCCGGTGGCGGGGTAGGACGAGATCCGGGTTGCATCCTCGTCCCAAGGAGACGTGCAGTCGGAATCGCAACCCTCGTCTGTGCAGTTCGCGCCGCAGCGCCAGCTCTGGAGCGGTGTTTCGAGACGAGCGCCCGCGGAGGTGCCGGCCCTTGTCGGTGCTCACCCACCTGTCCACGTGACCTCCGGCCCGACGCAGGCGTGCTCCACCTGTCTCGCCAATTCTGATTCATCCGCGTTCGTGCCGCGACGTCCCATGGCCGGGTCGAGTAGATCGGTCGCACCCTCACGGTAGGTTCCATTCCAGACGAAGGAACGGTCGGCGGGGGGACGAACAGCGATGGCGCTCGAGGTCAACATTCACGTGAGTCGCCTGCGGCGATTCCAGCCATTCCAACCCGACAGTGCGGAACTCATCTACGAACAGACCGACCCGAACGAGCCGTCGTTCCGTGTCGCGACCCTCAGCTACCTCGAGCAGTTGATCGAGGTGCCCGAGACTCGTCTGATCGTCCTGACGGGCGACGCAGGCCACGGCAAGACCAGCCTCTGCGCTCGACTGCTCGAGGAGCTGGGCAGAACGCCCGCAGAGGCGGCTGAAGCTGTTCGCCTACTCGGAGACGCCTCCGCGCCAGCCGCCTACACCAAGGCCGGTCGGCCGCTCTCGCTCCTAGTCGATCTCAGCGCACTTGAGACCGATCCCGCTTCGGAGCTGCTGGTCAAACTGCTCGACTCGCCCGACGACGGCGTCGCCATCGTCTGCGCCAACGAAGGTCATCTGAGAAGCTCCGTCGCCGCTGACGAGTCCGGCCGGGTGAAGGTGATCACGCAGACCCTTGAGGCCGGAATTGAGCACGGCACGGTCGCCAACGCGGACCTGACCGTCCACGTGATCAACCTGAACTACCAGTCAGTCGCACCAGACGCCGCTGGTGGGCTGGTGGACTGGGCGGTGCACACGTGGGGCGCTGACCGCAGACGGTGGCGCGCCTGCCAGCGGTGCGACGCTCGTGCTGTCTGCCCGATCTTCGCCAACCACCAGGCACTGGCCGACGACGGACGCGGTACGGAGCGACAGGCCGCCTTCCGTCACGTCTTCAGCACAGCGGAACTCACCGGTGCGGTCGTAACCACCCGGCAAGCTCTGGCGTTGACCGCACATTCCATCAGCGGCGGTCTCGTCTGCGAAGACGTCCACAAGCGATACCGCCGCGATGACTTGGATCGATCCTGGCAGTTCCCCTACCTATACCACCAGGCACTCTTCGGGGACCGCCTCACGCCGCAGAAGCGACGGCAGGTGCCCGCATTCCAGGCGATCAGGCGCCTCGACCCGGGCAGGACAGCACTGCGGTGGGTCGACGACACCCTGGATGCGGAGACCGCGAACGCGTCGTTCCTCCCCCCTGTGCCTTCCGGCGACGAAGGCAGCCCAAAGTCTCGAACTGCCGCTCAGCGCGAGTCGGAGCTCCTGCGATCAGCGATCGTCTTCCTGCGCCGCCTCGACTACTTCGAAGGGACGAGGCACAACCGACTGAGCCGACTCGGCCTCGAATCGGGCGACGAGTTCCTAGCAGTGAACAAGGGCACTCGCGAGGGTCTCGTCAGAGTGCGCGACGCACTGCTTCGCGGCCTCGAAGCCGTCCAAGGAGTCCATCGAGCTGGAGACTCTCCGGACTTCCTGGTCCTAGACCCTGCATTCTTCTCTCATCGCAGTCGAGCGGCTGTGATCGCCAAGCGGATCCAAGGCAAGAGCGTCGAGATCGTCTCGCAGAACCAGCAATGGATCGCGACCGGAACGCTGCAGCCACACCTTCCTCTCGCAGTGGAATGGGCGAGCCGATCTGTCTACGTCCGCCTGCCGGGAGCGGACGGGAGCGTGGTTCCTGTCCAGCTCGACCTCATGCGATTCGAACTGTTGATCCGCTGGGCAGCCGGGCTGAGCAGTCGCGGCCAGCACGAGGCCGAGATACGCAGTCTCACCAGCGCGCTGGCTGCCCTGGCGCCGAACGCGGGCGTCGACGACGACATCGGCGTTCTCGTCGGCGGCGAGCGCCGGACCCTCACGATCGACGTGGGCGATCGCATCAGGTCTGGGGGTGCGTAATGGCTACGGGGCACGATCGAGGCGGCGCTTCACTGGTTCAAGAGTTGTTCGGCGTGAACGTCCAGGAGCAGGGTCGCGGGTTCTACGTCTCGCTGGAACTGTTGGCCATTGCGCGTGGCGTAGTGCTGCTCGACCCCGCCCAGTTGCTCGCTCCGACGAGCGGCACAGTGAGTTACGTGCGCGCCTCACACGATCTCGCTAGGCGGATCGCGGTCGGCGAAGAACTGCCGCCCGAGACGCTCGACTCCGCGGTGCAAGGGGATGCAGCCTACGAAACGCTGTCTGCGCTCCTGTCGTCCCTGCTGGTGGAAGTTCCAGGGCGGCGGCGCACGCCGCGTTGGTTCTCGTCGCACTTCTACCCGTTCGTCGGCGAACTGGTCCACTACGACGCGGTCCAGCGACGGGGCACTCCGTCGATCGAGCGTTATGTCTTTCGCGACGGTGGTGGGTGGGCTTACCACGTTCTGCGCTCCGATCCGGAGGCTCCGCGACGAATGGAGACCCGCGACGGGCTCGCCTCGCTCGTCGGAGACAGTGGCAGTCCGCTCGGACGAGTCGCTGCAGCGCTGCAGTCACACGACACGGCCCGGCCGTCCGAGTTCGCCGACGAGTCGGAAGCAGAGAGTGAACCGAGAGACGCAGACAGTCCGTGGCCGGAGCTGCTCAGGCGTGGCGTCCACTACATCGTCACTCGTTCCCAGGTACCTCAAGCGAAGAGGACCGAGAGTCTCATGCACTGGGTGCCGTACTGCCTGGCGCGCCATCAACTGCATCTTGCACGAAGGGCGCTCGGTGAACCGGACGCGGTGATCCTGCTCGACGCGAGCCGCGATGCCAACCCGCTTCGGCGACGCTCGCAGGAGAGCCTCGAGAGGTTTCGCTGGGATATCGCGCGAGCGCTCACGGAGCGGGCCTCCGAGCACCACCGCGCGGCCAGCGAAAGGGGAGACGTCGAACAGGCCGAGCGCTGGGCGAAGTTCGCTCAACCAAACGCGAACATCACGAAGTCGCCTCGAGCCTTCTTCTCGGAGACTCTGGCCGCTGTGGGCGCCCTCAACTCCACCAGCGGTCGAAGGCACTTCACCTTTAAGCCTCCAATGCTCGAGGCGCTCGTGGCCGCGCTCCTCAAGCCGGGTGAGGAGGTCGAGTTCTACCGGTTCTGCCAACGTCTGCACGCCGAACTCGGGCTCATCGTCGATGACCGGACGGCGCGTACTGCCGGGTTGACCACCGACATCGACGCGGGGGTGTTCGCGCTCAACGCAGATGCCTTCAAAGCTCGACTCGCATCGGCCGGCCTGCTGACTCACTACTCCGACGCGACGAGCATCATTCATGGGGAGCCGAGATGACGCCGGGCGTTGCTGAAGTCGTCGGAGCGGTCGTCGCGACTGTGGCCTGGGAGTCCCTGCTGACAACGGCCCCCGGTCCGAGGCCTGCGTTGCGCGTGGCGGGATTCGCGAACGAAGAGGTTGTCGCCGCGCTGACTGCGTTGGAGAGGCTGGATCGCGAGCGAGGCGCCTCCGGCCTGGTCATCAAGGTCGGAACCAGACTCCCTGTCCCAGGCATCCCGACCGACTACCTCCTACACGAGGGCCAGACGCTCACGTACTGGCGCAACCAGAACGTGAGAGCGATCGTGCTGTTCGACTGGGATGCGCAGCGAGACGAGGAAGGCCTGGCGGCAGTCAATCGTCTCGACGACATGAGTCTGCTGAACGAGGAGGCTGGGGACGACAACGGACGCTTCGAGCTGGTCAACCGCGCAGCCTGGGAATTCGCTGGTGGCTCCGGGGAGCCTCCGAGTCACCTGGCTTCTGTTCTGAGCGTGGTCCGAGAAGCTGTCGGCGCGAACGGCCGGCTCTCGCTACGCCGCTGGACGGGGTACGTCATCGCATCGTGCCTCGAAGTTCAGCGGGCCCCCTTGCGCACTCCCGACGTGGTGGAGCGTGCCGCGGCAGAGAGCCTCCGCGAACTCGATCTCTTCCCCGACGTCGACTTGTTCGTGAGCCCCGCCGCAGCACGCTCTCGGCTGGCCAGAAACGGTCACGTGAGCCAGGGCAACCAGCCCACTGGGTCGTTCATCTCAGATGACGATGTGCTCGACCGTATCGCCACTGCCGAACTGTCGTCGGCCGCACTGGACCGGTTCGGGCTCGCCGACCCGGAGGCGCGCGAGCGAATGCGTCAAGTGGTCCGGGGCGGGGGCGCCAACGCACGCGCTGGACTGGACCTCAGCCTGTGGCTCGAGCTGTTCGAACGACGTGCAGAGCGCGCGGGGCTGGGACAGCAAGTCAGAGCCTCGATCGCTACTCAGGCCGAACCCCGGCTTCCCGAGTTCGACGAGCTCGAGGTGGAGGCAGGTCTCGATCACAGTGAGCAGAGAGCTGCCGAGCAGCTCCTCCGCGCTGAACCACCCGAGGCCCTGCGGCCGCTCATCGAAACCCTGCCCGCTGCGCTGCGCCGGCGTGTGGAGAAGGTTGCCTTTCCCGATTCTCAGATCGAACCGGACCCGCTGCGGGCTCTGCTCCATGCGCTGAGTGTTCTCGATGACGGCTCGGATGCTGCGGCAGAGCTTCGTTTCGAAGGGCCAGACGAAGTCGGAACCTGGTCGAGGTGGCTCTTCGCGTTCCTGTACGGCCCAACCCTCGCTGGTGTTCGGGAACGGGCGGAGGAGGGGCGGCTGACACTCCGCGTGCAGGACGCGCTGCTGGGTTCCATCGCTAGACCCGAACTGGTCGATGACAGCGATTTCGACGCATCATCGGCGTGGGCGCCGCTCCGACTCGTCGTGTCCATCTCGGACGTCGGGGTCCGCCGGTTCCGATGGGACCCGTTGGCCACCCCAGGACTGACTGCCTTCGCTGCCTTGGTCGTCGGATACTCGGTGGTCCCAGGCGAACAGTTCGACGGCGACCTCGAAGCGTTCTTCGAAGGGCTCAACGATCCCCGGGAATGGGAGCGGCAGGTCCACGCGACCAGGTCTGGCCCGGTCTCGGATCGACTGGCGGAGCTCAGATCCACACACCTTGGAAGCTGGAACGCTGGTATCGATGCGGACTCGCTCGATCAGTACCTCGCCGAGTGGGAACCGATCCTCAACGACGCCCGACAGACTCTCGTGCCGGCGAACGCGCCGAACGAAGACCTGGCAGCAGTGGTCCTCACCGACGTTCTCCAGCTGAGTCAGAGTCGTCTGGTCATGCTCGCGACGCACCCTTTGCGCCTACGCTGGCTCGCGCGACACCTGCGACGAATGTCGAAACTCCTGGTTCAGTGTTTGGCAACCGGACTCGACCTGAACCAGGAGAACAACGAGCTCTTCTTCGAGTGGCTGCAGCGTGTGTCGCCGCATCGGACGCCACCCCTCATCGTCGGTCCAGACGAGATCGTCGCGATCGCCGTTCGTGAATCAGGCGGACACGAGGAGTACGTTCCGCTGCGTCAGAACGGGCGAGAGTCGCGAGACTGGCTCGCCGCTGTCGATGACGCGGCTATCGAGGAGCTCGTCAAGGTCATCGCCTCCTACGTGGAGACCTATCCTCACAAGTTGGACGGACTGTCGCTCCTCCTCCTCGACCGTGACGGGTCCCCTCGACTGCCACTCCGGCTAGCACGGAGGATCAGGGCCAGAGTCCCGAGGATCCGCTTCGAACTCCTCGTTCTCACGCATCCTGCGGGGCATCACGACATCATTCGAGCGTTCGACGCGGAGTTCGTCGACGACGAAGTGGGCGAAGAGCGCCTCCTGCCGGACGTGCAACTCGTCCTCCAGGACTGGGTGCCCGACACCGACCCGAATCTCGAGTCATACCGGGACCGCGTTGATCTTGCCCTGGCGCCCGCGCTGTTCGGCACGCGGACCACGCTCAACCAGAAGACGAGAGACGCATCGGCCGGAATTTCGGGTTCGTACGACCCGTGGCTGCATCGATCCACGCACGACATCGAAGAGAGCAGCCAGAACGTCGTCCGCGCCATGCTTCCTGGACAGCGAGATCCCCTGCTCGAAACCTGGTCGACCTTGTGCGTTCGGCACGACGCGCACTCAGCCGTCGCACCGCAGGCGATTTCGAACACCGACTACTTCGAGATGCAGGTGAGGTTCGACCGTCATCAGAAGCTCTTTCGGGAACTGCATCACGTAGCTCACTGGGTCGTGACCCTCGACGCCTTCATCGGGCGTGATCAGATCGATGCGCTCGACGACAAGCCAGACGTCATCCTGGTGCGGCCAGGGGTAGGGAAGAACGAGGCCTACACACTCATCGTCAGCTCCGCCACGGGACGACGGTTCGTGGTCCAGCGCCTCGAGCGCAAGCTGAGGGAGATCCGCGTCACCGACGACCTCTCGGCCGGCGCGACGGCTGAGCGGATCTACGAAGTCGGCCGCAACGTGGTGCCCGGCGCCGTTCTCCGCGCACTGGGGTTGGGCAGGGCCACGAACGAGATAGTCGGGCTGGTGGCCAGCAGATTCGCTGTCGCACAGCAGATGCCTGTGCGGACCGATCGGTCGGGGCTGGAAGTCTGGATCAGTTTCGACGAGCAGCAAGGTTGGTTCGGCCGGAGCCAGAGAACGCGCGCCGACCTCGGGCGGTTCCTGCTGACTCTGGACGAGGACGACGAGGTTCGGCTCGAGATCCTCGTAGTCGAGTCGAAGTTCCGGCAGTCGTTCGACATCGGGGCCGCCGAGCAGCAGCTCGACCGCACGACCGAGCTGTGCCAGGCGGCGTTTCGGTCTGGTGAGGCCCCGCCCGACGACCGGGAGTTCTGGCTCCAGGAACTCGCAGCCGCGGTCGAGCAGACGAGTGCGATCCGCCAGTCTGCGGCCGAGCTACCTGCGCGCCGACTCCTGGATCCGGGCAGCGAGTCACCGGAGACTCGGATTCTGGGCGCACTCCGCACAGGTCAGGTGGTGCTGGATTCGGTTCAGGGCGTCGCCGTAGCTGTCGCCGCGGCCAACTTGGACCATGCTCCGGTCGCCTCGGAACTTGGTGCCCACACACTGATCCGGTTGAACCAGCCCGAACTGCGGAGGGTGATCGGCGACCTCGTTGCCGGCACCGACCCGTCGGCTGGAGCTGTCGTGAAGCCGCAGGTCGCGAGCCCACGCGCCTCAAGCAGAACTGAGCTGCCCGCCGGCACGTCTGCCTCCGAGCCTGCAGCCGAGGACGCTCGCAGCACCGCTGTCGAAGCGGCGTTCGAGGCACTCACACCGCGACCTTTGGACGTCGGGCTGGGTGAGTCTGAACTCAAAGTGCGGTACGAGCGCGTTCTCGATGTGCTCCGCGTGCACAACGTTCCAGTGACCCCTGCCAATGCCGAGCCATGGATTGAGGGACCCGGCTTCTACGTGCTGCGGGTTGCGCCGAAGGCGGGCGTGACCGTCGACCGAGTCGTGAATCGCGTCAACGAGATTGCACTCGCTCTTCAGCTCCCAGCCGGCCACCAGATCCGTACCTCGCTGGACCGAGGCACGATCGTCTTCGAAGTCCCCAAGGTTCCGGACGAGCGCTATCCAGTCCTGGCGAGTGATCTCTGGGAGATCTGTCGCCCAGAAGTTGGCCGGCTCATCGTTCCCATAGGCGCCGACATCGCGGGTCAGCCCGTCCAGTTGGACTTCTCGTCTCCGGACTCGCCTCACTTGTTGGTGGCGGGTACCACTGGGAGCGGCAAGTCAGTCGCGCTGGAGACCATCCTGCACGGGCTGATCAGGTACCCGTCAGACTCGCTGCGACTTCGACTGGTCGATCCGAAGGGGACCGAACTCCTGGACTTCCAGGACGACCCGCACACCGACGGTCTCATCGGAGGCGATGCAGTCGATGCTGTCGAGATCCTTGAGGACGCTGTCGCAGAGATGCAACGCCGGTACGAACTGATGCGACCGCTCCGAGCTCGCAATCTAGTTCAGTACAACCAGGCAGTTGAGGCCGAGGATCGAAAGCCGTGGGTGGTCATCGTTCTGGATGAGTACGCCGACCTGACCAGCGATCCGGACGACAAGACTCGGATCGAGGCGCTTCTGCGCCGGCTGACTCAGAAGGCCCGCGCGGCCGGGATCCACGTCATCGCCGCGACACAGAGGCCCAGTGCTGACGTCATCTCGACGACGATCCGCTCGAACCTGCCCGCGCAGCTCGCTCTCCGAGTCAAGACCGCAACGGACAGCCGGATCATCCTCGATGAGGGAGGAGCAGAGGCCCTCGCTGGACAGGGCGATGCGCTGCTCCGCACCGCCAGAGGACTGCAGAGGCTCCAGGTCGCGTGGTCTGGGTAGGCATGTCGACGTGGCCGTCAGCACTGCGAGGTGACGCGCCGGTCGCGCGAAGTGGCCATGGCCAACGCGATGTGACCGGTGTCTTTGAACCACGAGAGTGACTTCGGGTGTGAAAAACGCGGCGCGCGGGGACCGCGCCTCTGCCGCTGCCGAGGACTTCGTGTCAGAGTGACGTGGTACTCCTAGCGAATCGACGGGCACGCGACGATGCGTCTGCTCGTTCAGGGCGGAGCCGGTCGGCCGGCGGACGAGGAGAAGGACTATGTCACTGACAGACTTCGCGGCCTGCGATGTCGACGCGATGAATGCCAGGCAGATCACAGATTTTGCGGAATCTGTGGGTCGAGCAGCGATTGCGCAGATCGAACAGAATGATGGCCCCACAGCGTACGGGCAACTGGTAGCGCATTTGGCTGCCGAATCGCGGCTCGGCGTGTCAGAGGTGGCGTTCGGGATAAGCGTTGCCTCGACGAGCCTCGGGCTCTTGACCATTGAAGCGAGTAGTAGAGGCCGAACTGTACGACGTGGCGCACGCGCCGCCCATGTCCGTTGAGTCCTCCGGTCTAGAGCCCTCGGAACCAGAGGCCCGAGAGCTTTGCGACTCCCGACTCCTTGCGGATCCAGAGGTACAGCGCCTCCGACAGTCGCGGCAGGCCGAGAATCGCGGAACCCAAGATCGCCGGAGTAGTTCTCAACGCGACCTAGCCCGTGTGTTGTATTCGCCCTATTTTCAGCGATTGGCTGGGGTGACTCAGGTCGTCTCGCCTGATCCCCGAATGCCGCAGTTGCACACTCGGCAGACCCACTCTCTCAAGGTCTCCCTGGTCGCCAAAGAACTGGCGGAGGACGTAATTGGAAAAGCTCGTTCGAATCCGGAAGATGCTGCGACGATAGGTCGCCTTGGCGGTATTGACTCCGTGGTGTGCGAGGTTGCCGGGCTGGCGCATGACCTCGGCCACCCGCCCTTCGGGCACCTGGGAGAGATTTTGCTCGATCGTTTCATTAGGGCACAACCACCATTCGGAGCGGCGTGTCCAGAGGCCCCGACGGATCTTTCCCAAACTGTCGATACGGCAGCTCTTGAGTTCTGCGACGTGGACTCGTTGACATCGCAGGGCTTTGAGGGGAATGCTCAGACATTCAGAATCGTGACGCGACTGGACAGACATAGGGTTCCTACCGAGACTGGAAACTATGTCGGGCTGGATCTTACCGCAGCGTCACTCGCGAGTTTGCTCAAGTACCCCTGGTGGCGCGCTGACGGGGACAACGGCGGCCGCTACGTCAAGAAGTACTGCGTCTATCCCGATGACATCCCAGAATTCGTGCGCGCGCGTTCGTGGACTTCGGGCTTGGTGGAGCGTCAGCAGCAGACACTTGAGGCGTCTTTGATGGACCTCGCCGACGACATCACATACGCCATCCACGATCTTCAGGACTTCATGCTGGCCGGGATGCTCGACCCCACGGACGCGCAAAAGGCCCTGGAACAGCAGTTGGGATTGATGGAGAAGGGTGACTATGTGGACTTTGGCGGAGATGGAGAGGGCTCGAAGCGAGCGCGCATTCTGCATGAAAAGAGTGCGCACAAGATTCCCTCACCGCTTGAGCGGGCTTACCGCCAAGCGGTCAACCACCAAGAAGGGTTTGCTGATCGAGAGCACTACATCGATGCGCTGACATCGACGCTTGAGTACTTTGAGACCGATCTGAGCGAACATTATGCAGGAACGCTGAGACAAGACGTGCAAATACGGAAGGCGTTCGGCGATATCGTTGGCACATTGGTAAGCGACGTTGTGTGTCGGCAGGCCCCGGGCTGGAAGGATGGTCCACACATTCATCCTGGCGCGGAGGCGTGGCACCGAATCCTGGTACTAAAGACGCTCGGGCGAAGCCTCATCGTCGACAGTGTCCACGTTGGTGTCGTTCAGCGTAGTCAGCGCGCAGCGCTCGTAGGTCTATTGCAAGACCTAGACGATTGGCTGGCGAGCTCGCCGGCCCTGAAAGAGATTCCGGAACCGCTTAGAACGTACCTTCGAGAAGATGACGCGGAGTTGAGCGAGCACTCGGTACTGCAACACAAGGGCGTTCGCACGCGGCGGTGCATTGCGGACCACGTCAGTTCATTGACGGACTACAAAGCCATGCAATGGGCAGCCTGGCTCCGTGGTGGCTCGCTACCCGTGTTGGGCGACCTTTGAGTGGAAGTAGGAGGCGGCGCACGGTGACCGGCCGCTCAGTGGCTGAATCCTGTCGTCTCCGGAACGCGCGTCGAGTGCTGGCTCGTTTCGGCGATATGCGGTCCGAATGCCGGAGAGAGTGCACGGTTAGTGCGAATGTCGCTACTCAAGTGTGACATCGAGTAGTTAACGGATGCAGAGTGCAACATTTAGTGGCGCGCCTGCCTCGTCCAGCATCTTCCGCCGAGCGGCGTCACCAACGGCGTCGCGCGGGCTGACATCCGGTACCTATGAGGGTGCCTGTGTGGCTTCGGCCCTCATTCGCGTGCCTCGAGCGCGGCGCTGAGTCGCGCGGCGTCGTCGTTGCGGACCGCTCCGGTGCGCTGGCCTTGGTCGATCGCTGGGCGAAGCAGGTACGTCGGCGTCCCGCGCTCCAGGCACTGCTCGATCGCGGTCGCCGGCGTGGCGATCCGCATCTGGTGCCACCAGGTGACCTGCCGGGCGGTGAGGCGTTGCACGTGCACGACGTACCGGGCGTTGTCGCTGCGGCGGATCCGCAGTGGCTGCGGCACGGTCACGTGGTAGCGGGCAGGGTTCACGTCGCTGAGCTCGTGCAGCTGCAGGGCGGTCTCGTGGCTCAGCGCAGCATCAGGGTCTCCGGTGCGCAGCAGGGCGACCTGGTACTGCTCATCCGCGATCCCGGGCAGGTGCGGGTACCGGTAGATCCCGTGCGCGACCCGATCGAGACGACCGCGCGCCACCAGGTTGTCCACCGCCCCCGCCGTCAGCCCCAGGTCCTCAAGCGCCTGGCGCCGAGTGAGCAGCCCGTTCTGCTCCAGCGCGCGCTCACGCAATGCATCGCGAGCGAGAACCCTGCGTCTCTCCGCCACCATGCCAAAAACATATCAGTTATGATGCACTATTGACGGTCCCTCGACCTTGGCGGCGCACTAGGGAGGATCGAGCAATGACGGCGCAGGTCAGTGCGCTCGGACTCGGTTCGGGGGGATGAGCATGATGACTACCTGTTGTGGAGACCGACACGCCGTTGCTGACCTGCGCAGATTCCGGTTTTGCGCACGAGTGTGAGACCCTGTCGGTACAGGTGTTCGACCAGTGGAGGCAGCATGAACGTGTCGGGCTTCGACCCCATCCTCGCCACTACCTACGTCGGCGATGACGCGCTGGTGCGGCTCTCGCAGTTGGGGATCGCCCCCAAGCGGCTGGATGCTGCACTCGACGCCGGTGACATCGGCGCGCGGCAGGCTGACCGGTTCAGTCCAGTGATGGCTGCCGGAACACGCCGATGGCTCGACACGGTCCAGGTCCTTCGCTCTGGCCTGGCGGAAGATGGGTGGTCGCTCGACGACACTCGCAACTCACCCCGCGTTATTAGCCCGCAAGGTCGCGCGGCTGTCGTGGCTGTGAGTGGCGGACCCGGAACGGGCATCCCTGAAGCGGATCCGCGGACCGCGAGGCCCCGCGGAGTCACGTCGGTGAGTGCCGTGCACGTCAATCAGCAGCTTGAACTCGATGGCGTGATCGAAGCGGTTCTCGCCGATATGGCTGCGGAGCGCAACACGGGCGTCGAGACCTGGTTCCTGCTCTACTTCCGAAGCAAGACCGAAGGGCTTCGCGCCGAGCTCTCGCGCCCGGTGTCAATTTCTGACGGCGGCAGCGTTCGAGCGTGGGCTGAACGGATCATCCTGCCAACGCGAACGTTCGATGACGCGACGATCCTCCCGATCGATGCAGGTGGTAGCGATGACGTCGACTTCGACATCCCCGTCGCACGCTGAGGCGCGGCTCAACCCCACGCGCATCACTCTCGCTCGGGAGCTTCGCGGCATATCGAAGACGGAGCTCGCTCGCGTCCTCGGTATGACTACTCGCGCACTTCAGGACTATGAGTCCTTGGGTGCGCCGAAGTCACGTCAAGGGGATCTTGCGGACGCGCTGGGTGTCGAGCCGTCCTTCTTCGCACTGCCTGAGCGCGAGCGCATGTCGCCGGACCAAGGGTTCTTCCGAGCGCTGAGGCGAGCGACGGCTGGCCAGCGGCATGCGGCCATCGCAGCCGCAGATGTTGGCGTGGAACTCTATGAGTGGCTCGCTGAGCGCTTCGTTCTGCCCAAGCTCGCCCTGCCGGATCTCGACGACCAAGAACCCGAAGCTGCGTCAGCTGCGCTGCGGTCGGTGTGGGGACGGGGGCAGGAGCCGATGCCCAACCTGATCCAGCTCGCAGAGGCGCACGGCGTGCGCGTGCTCAGCATTCCGCCCAACGCAAGAACGGTGGACGCGTTCAGTACGTCCCGCGATGGGCAGGCGTACGTCTTTCTCTCGACGGAGAAGTCCGCAGAGCGGTCGAGGTTTGATCTAGCGCACGAGTTGGGTCACCTCGTGATGCACACCCGTGTCCCACCAGGGCACATTCAGTCGGATGCCGAACTTCGCCGGCAAATCGAGCAGGAGGCCGATGCTTTCGCATCCGCGCTCCTGATGCCACGAAGTGCGCTGCTGGCGGATGCGAGCAGGGAACCGGCAGTGCCGGAGATATTGCGTCTTAAGAGCCGCTACCGGGTGTCTGCGATGGCGATGACTCGTCGGCTACATGACGTCGGACGCCTAAGTGACTGGTCTTACAGACAGAACTGCGTCCAGTTGGCACAACTCGGGTACCGCTCGAGCGAGCCAGGTGGGATGCGTCGCGACCTTTCACGCGTCTTCGCGATAGTGTTCCCGACGTTGCGTGCGCAAGGGATCGGTAGCGGAAGCCTGAGGGATTCGCTCGGCTTGACTGCGGAACTGCTCCACGACTTGACCTTTGGACAGGTAACGATCTCTGTAAATGGTCTCGATCAAACGACGGTGCACGCGCGGCCTTCGCTGAGGGTGATTCAAGGAGGCGCATAGCAGGTGCGCGCTACTCGCTGACGAGGCCGACAGCCTGCTTCTGATGGAGACTGCAGTTCGCGCGTGGACGGAACCATGCCGTGAGCGAGTTCTGCAGTGCTCCGAATGACGCTTCACTCACGTCGCCGGCGTTGGCGACGGCCGAGGCCGTTCCCCGCTCGGGAACGCACGGTCGTGTGCGATGTTCACGTCGGTGGCCCACAGGTGCAGAAGCGACGCCTTGACGTGTCGTCTTACCTGCGGTTCAAGGGTGGGCAACTCGCGAGTACCAGCGGGCCTTTCGTGGAGCGCGATCGTCGCTCAAGCCCCTTGGTGCAGTTAGATGAGCGTCGACAAGCAAGCCGCGCCGCGTCATCCGTCACTCTGCGGCCCATCTCCAGTGGGGACGTGCACATGAAGCTCGAGCAACTGCGGGGCTACGTGCTTGAAGAGGTGCTGTGCTACCTCCTCAAGTCATCCGGATACGACCTCCTAGCGCGTTCGGACGTCGACAACGTCGAACTCTTCTGGCTGGGAAATGGATTGAACGTCCGCGGCCGTGGCACCGATCACCAGGCAGACGTGCTTGGCCAACTCGCATGGACACCGGCCTTCTCCCGACCGCTACGGCTTTTTGTCGAGGCGAAATTCCGCGGAAGCCCCATCGGTGCTGAGGAGGTCCGCGAGGCGGTCGGGATCCTCGCTGACTTGAACACTCGATACAGCGGCTGGGGTCAGGGCCCATTAGTCCGACGGCACTCGTACCGCTATGCGGTCTTTTCGGCTTCGGGGTTCACGACACCCGCCGCGCAATACGCGATCGCACACGAGATATCCTTGGTCGATCTCCGAGACGGAGCCTTTGCCCACCTGCTCGCCGCTGTCCGCGACAACGTGCCGATTATCAACAACGCGATGCCGGACGGACGGACGGGTGCGAAGCCAACGGTCGTGCTGAGGACCGTGCTGCGAGCGATGCTCCACACGGATGGTGGCCAGGCACCGGTCCAGATGGGGGACCTCCTCGGTCGCATCATCGAGAATCTGCCCAATGATGCGCGTCAGGGCGCCGAGCCACGAGCGGTTGACGGTCTGATCTCTGCCAGCCGTAACCTCGTGGACGCAGTCACGACCCAGCAGCCAATCCTCGTCGGCATGCCACAGGCCCCGTTCTTTTTGGCGATGCGGCCATCGAGGCTGGAGGACTTCATGACCCACGTCGCGCGCGTGGGCGACCACCCCGTCCACATGGACGCTGAACTCAGCGCCGACCAGGTCGCAATGAGGCTGTGGCCAGTGGGATCGCATGCGTACGAGTTGAGGTTCTCTCTTCCGAGCGAGCTCGCTCGATACGTTCTGGATAGTACTGACGAGACGGCACGCCTGCGCAGCGTCAAGCGCGAGGCGCTTGCGCATATCACCACGACCGCCGTTCAAGGAGGACAGTTGCGTCCGGTCCGGCTGCTCTACCAGCCGCAACCCCGGTCGCGGTCGGTGCTGGAGGGCACATGGAGGTGAATGGGGCGCTCCCTTCGTTGGGAGCTGACGCCTCACATGGTCTCCGGTGAACCCACACCGAGCACCTGCGCGGCCTCGGGAATCGCTGCAAATCCGCTCGGATAGTCCGGCGCACCTCGGCGACCATGGGCACGGCACTCTCACGACGTTCACGCGGGCAATTACTAAGACGTCCTGTGAAACGGGTGTTTCCAAGGGGTGCAGTTCGCTGGACCCGCCGGGGCGACCCAGTTCCTGCCGGTCGCGCCCTGCCGAACGAGCGCCGGGGTGACTAGCCTTCGTCGACAATCGGCACCCGGTGCTCCTGAGCCCAGTCTTTCAACGCCGCTCTGCGGGCGCCCTGCCAGAACGCCCAGACAAGTCCTCCGTCGAGCGTGAGCTGTGGCAGTTCGGGATATCCGTACGCATGCCCAAGCGCATGGTGCAGTCGTGCCGCTGCCGCGACCATCCCGACTCCTCCTTCAGCGAGATCGCCAATCTGAGCGAACGTCGAGACTGTCGGGGGCGACGACAACCGCCTGCCGGCGACGGCCGGGTTGCCTGCGCGCCAGTTTCCAATGACTGTAGATCCGACGTGCACGGCCGGTCGCACGCTAACCCGAACCTCCGCCATCCCGTCGGCGTATGCCCGTTCGTGCGCGTGCACCGCCAGGTATTGGAGCGACCATGCGATCGTCTCGGCGAGAAGCTCGTCGGATAACACGAGAACGGTCGGGTCCGCCCCATCTGGCACGAACAATCTCACTGCGACCGCCCCAGCACCATCGGTGTGGAGTTCGGTTACCGCCCCATACGGCGTCTCGGTGGCGTTGTGTTCGGTGTCGTCGGCCCGGAGTCGCTGATATCCGACGCTGGCGCGCTTGAAGTGGCGGTCCTCCCTCCCGCCCAGAGTGCCCACCCGAGTCTCGCGGGCAGCATTCTCAAACTCGACGAAGGTGGCCCTTGTAAGGGTGACCTCGCCCGGCAGCTCGGGCAAGAGGGCGACGACCATCCATGTTTCCCGGGAGTTTGGTAGTTGTGACGTGAGTTCGGACTCGACGTATTCGAGACGACTCCGGCGCTCTGTTGCGTCGGCCAAGCGCGCGCGATACGCCGCTGCGACTTCGGGCTCGGAGAGGTATCGAGTCGTTGAGCCGTTGCGCGTGGGGAATCTGAGACTGTCGTTGACGAGTACTGCGTGTGGCGCGAGGTAGCTGCGGGGCACTGCGATCAGGATGAACCCATGAGTGCCATCCGAGCCGTCTGGCACCAGAATGACGTCGAACGCCGGAAGTGGCGAGAGGCCGGCGGCGACCACCTGACGCATTCGTGCCGCTTCGGCATCGGAGATTTCTACGCCGTCAGCGCGACTCGCGCGAGCGTGATCGTCCTCCGCCACGCCGATGACGATCAGACCCCCCGCTGTGTTGGCGAGTGCGGCGACGTCTCCGGCCAACGACCGCTTGTCGGCGTCGGACCGGCCGTAAGTCGACGCCTTGAAGTCCAGATCGAACGCCTCCGTTGCGCCAGCGTCGACGAGTCCTCGCACCTGATCGGCGGTGATCTCGTCGAGGCTGCCGCCAAGGAGTCCCGCAAGACGTCGCGATCGTAGTCTCCCCATAGGGCTGAGCCTAGAAGTCGCCTGCCTCCATCTGGCCTATTGGCACGGAATCTCAGCCTCCTGAACTGGACCAATACCGGTCTGGGGGCGGTGTGCCTGGAAGAGCCAAGGTGGTGTGCCTGGAACGGCGTCGTCGTGTGCGTGCCCCGAGGTCAGCGAGTTCTGGGAACCACCCACAGAAGAAGGTCCCGGTCAGAGTGATCTGACCGGGACCTTCGTCGTTCTGCCGCCGGGCCGAGCGGGCCCGATAGGGTCCGCCGACATGACGCCTACCTGCTGGTCCGCGTGGCACGAGCGGTACGTCGACCCGGACGGTCCGTCGGCGACGAGATGAGCGCGACGGCCGATGCGACCGAGGCGAACGAGGTCCGACCTCGCGTATCAGGCGCTCGACCTGGTGGGTCTGCTGCGTGGGTCCGAGCAGGGTCATGGCACAGACGATGACGCTCCCGACCCACGCCGCTGAGTGCGCGCGGCGACGGCCGCCGGTTCTCGCTCTTGTGCCAAGGCCCAGCCGTCGAGGAGGGTCGACCTAGCTGCTGTCGCCGCCGACACCTGGGGGAACGCCATGTCCAACATCGCCCGCCGATGCTCCGACGCCACGTGCCCCGCGCACGGCCAGGTGCAGGCGACCCCGACGTGCGCTGTGTGCGGCAAGCCGACCGAGTGGACGGTCCTGCGCGTGCCGCCCCCGGGGACCGGACCGATCGCGCCGATCTACTCGACGCCGATGCCGCTCAAGGAGCAGCAGGAGCAGCCGCACCTGCGTCCGGCCGGCACCGAGACGCGCACCTGCACCAACCCGGCCTGCGCCGACTTCCATCTGGTCCAGGACGCGACGGTCTGCGCGGGGTGCGGGCACGCGACGGTCGTCGCGAGGGCTCTGTGACGGACCGGGTCGACCTCAAGAAGTCGCTCGACAGCTACCAGGCACGCCGGGGGCAGTTCCGGGTCGTCGACGTGCCCGACCTGCAGTACCTGATGGTCGACGGTCACGGTGACCCGAACTCGTCACCGGCGTTCACCGACGCGGTCGAGACGTTGTACCCCGTGGCGTACACGCTCAAGTTCGCCAGCAAGCGTGACCTCGGGCGCGACTACGTCGTCCCGCCGCTCGAGGGTCTGTGGTGGGCGGACGACATGGAGTCGTTCACGGCGGCGCGGGACAAGGCCCGGTGGGACTGGACGTTGATGCTCCTGGTCCCGGACTGGTTGGGCGAGCAGCTCGTCGCCGCGGCCATCGAGAAGGTCGCGGCGACGAAGCGGCCGGCGCGGCTCGACGACCTGCGGCTGCAGACCTTGTCCGAGGGGCGGTGCGTGCAGACGTTGCACGTCGGCTCGTTCGACGACGAGGCCGCCGTGCTCGCGCAGCTGCACCACGAGTTCATCCCCGGACCACGGGCTGCGCATGGCCGGGACGCACCACGAGATCTACCTCAGCGACTTCCGGAGGGTCGCGCCAGAGAAGCAGCGCACCATCCTCCGGCAGCCGGTGAGCTCTGCGCCTGTTCTGTGAGTCGACGGCTCGAACCCGGCTCTGCCAAACCGCGCCCTCCATCAGCCGCTCTGTGGTCAGATGTCCATGCGCACTCACCTTCCACCCGGTGCTGCTGCGCAGGAGCAGTCTCCGAGAGGGGCGTCGCGTGAGCGCACGACAGGTGGTCGTTCGTCGGGCCTCGGGAGTCGTCGCCGTGCTCACGGCCGTCCTCCTCGTGGCGTCGTGCGGTGACGGTGGGATCTCACTTCCGAGCCCGACCCGGATCCCGACGCCCACGATCACGATCCCGTCGCTCCCGACGCCGACCCCGACGATCACGATCCCGTCGCTCCCGACGCCGACGCTGCCGTCGCGTCCCACCCCGACCGAGACCGCCGTCGCGCCCGAACCGACGCCGACGGAGCCGGAACCGGAGCCCACCGCGGAGCCGACCCCGGAGCCGACGGAGCCGGCACCCGTGCCGGTCCCGACGCAGGAGCCGACGGAGACGGCTGTCGCCCCCGAGCCCACGCCGACTCCCACGCCGACCCCGACCCCCACGGCGACCCCCACGCCGTCGCCGGAGGTCACGCCGTCGCCGTCCGCGTCGACCGACGAGCCGGCCGAGTCGACCGCGGACGGGACCCCGGCGTGGGTCTGGTGGCTGCTCGGGCTCCTCGTCGTCGGCCTCGGCGTCGGGATCCCGCTGATCATCCGGGCTCGTCGACAGGCTGAGTGACAGACGCCAGATCCCGCCACGCCCGTGCCGGGAGCGCGCGTCTCGTCGCGCCCGCATATGAGAAACACCGTGCCGAATCGTTTAGTCATTCGGCGTACGGAAAGCGGTCTCCTACGATCCAGAAACCGGTTGCTCACCCTCCCGACACCGGAACGCCCGGCTCCGTGGGTCGAGGTAGCGGCCTGAACTCCAATGACGAAGATGAGGCAACGATGAGACGAGCATTCGCACGACGGCCCCTCGCGGCGGTGGCCACCCTGGCCATGGCCACCACGATCGGCGTGACCGCCATCTCGATGTCCGCCGCGCAGGCCGCCACCGGCGGGGTGACCGGCTACGCGACGCAGAACGGCGGCACCACCGGCGGCGCCGGCGGGGCGACCGTGACCGCCTCCACCGGAACCGCGATCCACCAGGCGCTGTGCAGCCGCGCCAGCACCAGCACCCCGATCACGATCCAGGTCTCGGGGACGATCACGGTCGGGAACACCTCGCAGGTGTCGGGCAGCTGCTCCACCGCGTCCGGCGTGATCGAGCTCAAGAACATCAGCAACGTCACCATCGTCGGCGTGGGCGGCGGTGCCACGTTCGACCAGATCGGGATCCACATCCGGGACTCGAAGAACATCATCATCCAGAACGTCACCGTCAAGAACGTCAAGAAGTCGGGCTCGCCCACCTCCAACGGCGGCGACGCCATCGGCATGGAGAGCACCGTCCGCAACGTCTGGGTCGACCACGTGACCCTCGAGGCGTCGGGCGGGGAGTCGGAGGGCTACGACGGACTCTTCGACCTGAAGAACGACGTCGAGTACGTGACGCTGTCCTACTCGATCCTGCGCAACTCCGGTCGCGGCGGGCTCATCGGCTCCAGCGAGACCGACACGGGCAGCGGGAACATCACGTTCCACCACAACCTGTACTCGAACCTCGACTCGCGCACCCCGCTGCTGCGCGGGGGCATCGCGCACATCTACAACAACTCGTACGTGAACCTGAACGAGTCGGGGATCAACTCCCGGGCCGGCGCCAAGGCCAAGGTGGAGAACAACTACTTCAAGAACTCGAAGGACGTCCTCGGCACGTTCTACACGGACCAGGCGGGTACCTGGCAGGTCGCGGGGAACATCTTCGACAACGTCACCTGGTCGGCCAAGAGCAGCGAGAACAACCCGGCCGGACCGAACGTGGTGTCGACGACGTCGGTCAGCATCCCGTACTCGTACAGCCTGGACGGCGCCAGCTGCGTGCCCAACGTCGTCGCCCAGACAGCCGGTGCCAACACGGGCCTGAGGGTCTCGGACGGCTCGTGCACCCCGACGACCCCGACGCCGACCACCACGCCGACGTCGACCCCCACGTCGACCCCGACCTCCACCCCGACGTCGACGCCTACCCCGACCCCGACGTCGACGACGCCGAGCGGGACGAACCTCAGCCTCAGCTCGAGCGCGGGTGCGGACGGGTCGAGCAAGGGCAGCGGGACCAGCTACGGCAACGTCAGGGACGGCTCCCTGAGCACGTACTGGTCGCCGAGCGGCTCGACCGGCAGCATCTCGATCAAGTGGGGATCGGCCACCAAGGTCGCGAAGGTCAACATCCGGGAGACCTCCGGCGCCACCGGCCGGATCGGCGCGTGGAAGCTGATCAACGCCGACACCGGCGCGGTCCTGAAGACCGGCAGCGGGGCGGGCGTCATCAGCTTCACGGCCACGTCGCTGAAGAAGATCACCTTCGAGATCACCGGCGCGTCCTCCACCCCGCAGGTCGCGGAGTTCGAGACCTACGCCAGCTGACCTGAGCCGCGCGACCCGCTTCCGGGCGGGTCGCGCGGCTTCCATCCCCAGACCAAGAAGAGGCACACGATGAGACGAGCACCAGCACGACGGCCCCTGGCGGCCTTGGCCACCCTGGCCATGGCGGCCACGATCGGGGTCACCGCGATGTCGATGTCCGCCGCGCAGGCCGCGGCCGGGAACCTCAGCCTGGGCGCGGGCGCCGACGGGTCGAGCAAGGCCAGCGGCACCAGCTACGGCAACGTCAAGGACGGCTCCCTGAGCACGTACTGGTCGCCGAGCGGCTCCACCGGCACCATCTCGATCAAGTGGGGCTCCGCCACGACGGTGTCGTCGGCGAGCATCGTCGAGACGTCCGGCGCGAGCGGCCGGATCGGCAGCTGGAAGCTGATCAACGCCGACTCCGGCTCGGTCCTGAAGACCGGCAACGGTGCGGGTGTCATCAGCTTCAGCTCGACGTCGCTGAAGAAGCTCACGTTCGAGATCACGAGCGCGTCGTCCACGCCGCAGGTGGCCGAGTTCGAGACGTACGCCGGGGGTACCGCGCCCACGTCGTCGCCGACGTCGTCGCCGACGTCGTCGCCCACGTCGAGCCCGACGTCCTCCCCGACGTCGTCGCCCACCGCGCCGCCGTCCGGCTCGTGGCCGTCGGCCACCGGGACCAAGAAGGTGTCCTCGACGATCAACGTCTCGGGCACGCTCGACGGCGGGTACGTGCGGTACTACGGCATCTCGTCGGGTGACCAGAACGAGTCGCAGCCGCCGATCTTCCAGCTCTCCGACGGCGCCACGCTCAAGAACGTCATCATCGGCACCGGTGCCGGCGACGGTGTGCACTGCACCGGGACCTGCACGCTGGTCAACGTGTGGTGGGAGGACGTGGGCGAGGACGCCGCCACGCTGAAGGGCTCGTCCAGCTCGCAGGTCATGACCGTCAACGGCGGCGGCGCCAAGGGTGCCTCGGACAAGGTCTTCCAGCACAACGGCCCGGGCAAGTTCGTCATCAAGAACTTCACGGTGACCGACTTCGGCAAGCTCTACCGCTCGTGCGGCAACTGCTCCAAGCAGTACGCCCGCACCGTCGTCGTCGACAACATCAAGGTGACCGCGCCGGGCAAGTCCCTGGTCGGGATCAACTCCAACCTCGGTGACAAGGCCACGATCACGAACGTGACGATCTACAACGACTCGTCCAAGAAGATCTCGATCTGCGACGAGTACAAGGGAGTGACCTCCGGCGAACCGTCGAAGATCGGCTCCGGACCGTCGTCCGCGTGCGGCTACTCCACCTCCTCGATCACCTACAAGTGACGGCACGAACGATCCCGGACCCCTCAGGGTCCGGGATCGTTCCGGTCGCAGCGAGATCGTGGGTCCGGCCCGAGATCGTGGGTGCGGACGGTCGATCTCGCGTCGAACCCACGATCTCGGTGACGGTGCGCGGACGCGGGGGTCTGCGACGATGCCGGCGTCAAGCGCGTGGTCTCCGGTGTGGGCGAGGGGGGGCATGGCGATCGCGTTCGTGCACCAGCTTCTGGCCCTGAGATGACCTCGTCGGCCCTACAGTTCACGCGTGCGTGAGGACCAGAGCACCTTCCAGGTCGACCTTCGCGGCATCGTCGACCTCCTGAGCCATCACCTGTACTCCGGCCCGCGGGTGTACGTCCGCGAGCTGATGCAGAACGCCGTCGACGCCGTCACGGTGCGGGGTGCGGCCGACGACCGGCCCGCGCTGCTGCTGGTCCCGACCGACGTCGCGCCCGACGGCCGGCTGCACGCGATGGACTCCGGCGTGGGCCTCGACGCCGACGACGTCCGCACGTTCCTCGCCACCATCGGCCGGTCGAGCAAGCGCGACGAGCTGGGTCTGGCGCGCTCGGACCTGCTCGGGCAGTTCGGCATCGGCCTGCTCAGCTGTTTCATGGTCAGCGAGGACATCGAGGTGGTGTCCCGACGGGCCGACGGGCCGTGGGTGCGGTGGGTCGGGCACGCGGACGGGACGTACGAGCTGACGACGCTGCCGGACGGCCTGGACGCGGGCGACGAGCGGGCGGACTGGCTGGCCGACGGGCCGGGCACGTGCGTGACGCTGGCCCCGCGGCGCGGCACGGAGCACCTGCTCGACAGCGTCTCCGTCGTCGACCTGGCCCGGCACTTCGGCTCCTACCTGCCCCACCGCGTCGTCGTGCGCACGGCTGCGGGCGAGGTCGAGGCGAGCCTGCAGACGCCACCGTGGCGGATCGAGGACCCGGAGCGTCGCCGAGCCGCGGGCGTCGACCTCGCGACAGCCGAGCTCGGTGGTACGCCCTTCCACGTGCTGCCGATACGGGTGCCGCAGGCCGGGCTCGACGGTGTCGCCGTGATCGGTGGGCACCGCGCGGCCAGTGCCAGCCAGGGACGACACCGCGTGCACCTCAAGGGCATGCTCCTGTCCGACCAGGTGGCCGACCTGGTCCCGGAGTGGGCGTTCTTCGTCCGGTGCGCGGTCGACTCCCAGCTGCTGCGTCCGACGGCCAACCGGGAAGCGCTCTTCGACGACGACCTGCTCGAGCACACACGCGCCGAGATCGGCGCCCAGGTGCGCGCGTGGCTGGTGCGCATGGCCTCGACGCAGCCCGAGCGCATGCAGCGGTTCCTCGCCATCCACCAGGTGGCCGTCAAGGCGATGGCGCTGCAGGACGACGACATGCTCCGGATCCTGCTGCCGCTCCTGCCGTTCGAGACCAACCAGGGCCGGTGCACGCTGCCGGAGCTGATGCGGACCACCGACGTGGTGCGCGTCGCGGCGACCGTCGACGACTTCCGCCAGGTCGGCTCCGTCCTGGCCGCGCAGGGCGTCGCCGTGGTGAACGGTGGCTACACGTTCGACCTGGATCTCGTGCGCCGGCTGGTCGACGTCGAGCCGACCGCCGTCGTGGAGGTCGTCCAGCCCGGGGACATCGACGGGCACGTCCGGCTCGTGCCCGACGAACGGCTGCGGGAGGTCGCCACGGCGCTCGCGGACGTCCGCGACGCGCTCGACGGCGCCCAGGTGGACGTCGAGCTGCGGACGTTCGCACCCGTGTCGCTGCCCGCGCTGCTGCTCGACGAGAGCGAGCGGCGCGACCGCCGGGAGGTGCGCGCCGCTGCCGCCGAGGCCGACGACGTGTGGAGCGCGCTGCTCGGTGCGTTCGACGACGGCGGCAGCGACCGGCCCCGGCTCCTGCTCAACGACGCCAACCCGACCGTGCGCCGGATCCTCGTGCTGCAGGACGTCGCGCTGCGGCAGGTCGCCGCCGAGTCCCTGTACGGGCGGGCGCTGCTCGCCGCCGGCCGACGGCTCCGCCCCGTCGACACCGCCCTGATCGACCGCTCGTTCAACACGTTGCTCGACCGTGCGGTCGACGAACCCGGAGGGACCCTCGCGTGACCGTGACCCGAGCCGAGGTGCAGCAGCTGCTGGACCAGGTGACCCTCACCCCCCGGTTCGAGCGGACCGCCGCCGCGGAGGAGCTCGTCCGCGTCGCCGACGCCTCCGCCGACGACGAGATGCGGTTCCGGGCGAGGCTGGAGCTCGTCGAGTCGTTCTTCTACGCGACCGCGAAGCACCGGATGTTCGCCCCGTTCGCGTTCCTCGTCCAGTGCTACGACGCCGAGCCCGACTGGCTCACGGACCACGACCGCTACCGGGTCCTGTGGCTGCACAAGTGGATGGTGGTCGACCTCCTCGACCACCCGGAGATCTCGCTGGACCAGCTGGAGACGGTGCTCGACGGGATGCGTGACCGGTACGCCGCTGCAGGTGAGGGGCTCGCTCCCGTGCTCAGCTGCGCCTACGTCCTGCACGCGCACGTGCACGGCGCCGCCGCGTCGCAGGAGCAGTACCTCGCGTGGCGCCGGGCGCCCCGGACGCGGCTGTCCGACTGCGAAGGCTGCGAGCCGGACCAGCGGATCTCCCACCTGGCCGAGCTGGGCCGGCACGAGGAGGTCGTCGACGAGCTCGGTCCCGTGGTGCGCGGCGAGGTCGGGTGCTCCGAGCAGCCGCAGCGCGCCGTCAGCATGGCGCTGGCGTCGATCGTCGAGCTCGGTGACGTCGAGACGGCCGCCGCGTCGCACCGCAGCGCCTACCGCGCGAGCCGTCGCAACCCCGGGGAGACGGGCGCGGTGGCGCGGCACCTGGAGGTCCTGGGCCGCACCGGCAACGTCTGCCGCGGGCTGGAGGTGCTGGCGGAACAGCTCGACGCGCTGGACCGTCCGTCGTCGCCGATGACCGGGATGCAGCTCGCCGCCGCGGCGACGCGGCTGCTGCGCACCGTGGTGGCCTCGGGCGACGGTGACCGGCTCGTCCACGGGCGCGGCCGGGCGCCCGAGCGCGCGGTCGACCTCCTCGCGCGCGTCGAGACGCAGGCGCTCACCACCGCGCAACGGTTCGACGAGCGGAACGGCACGACGGTCGTGGGCGACCGGGTCCGGGCCTGGATCACGGCGCCCGACCTGCCGGCCCTCCCGCTCGGCACGACCCATCCCGACCGTGCGACGACGCCGCAGCTCGACCTGCCGCGGGTGCCGTCTCATCCCGCCCTCCAGGAGGACGTCGACCTGGACGCCCTGGACCTCACCGCGCTGGCCGACCTCGCCGACCTCGCGCAGCGCGTCGCGCACCGCCCGACCTGGGACCGGCTGGCCGCGCACTGGGTCACGCGCCGCGAGGCCGACCTGCCCGTGGTGCGGGCGCGCGCCGACCTCGACGCGTTCTGCGCGTGGAGCTCGATCGACCCGGAGCCGGCACTCACGCGCAGTGCCGCGCAGCTCTACCGGGACCTCGGCGACGAGGCCGAGGCGGTCCTCGTCGAGCTCCTGGGCGACCTGCGTGCGGGTCTGCCGACCGACGCTCCCGCGGTGCTCGCCGCGGTGGAGGCCACGGGGACGGGCAGCCAGCGAGCCCTGGCCCGCTCCCGGTTGGCCGTGGACGCGCCCGACGAGCTCGCCACCCGGCTCCGCACCGAGGCCCTGGACGTGCTGGCCACGCTCGGTGAGCTCACCCCGCACGACCGCGGGCTCGTCGCGCGCCTGCGCCTCGCGACCGCGCCGGACGGCCCCGTCCTCGAGACGGTCGCGGACGGTGAGGAGCCTGAGGTGCGGGTCCAGGTCCTCGGCGGCCGGTCCGGCGCCGCCGCGAGCTCCGGCGACCTCCCCGGCGCGTTCGCGCTGCTCGACGAGGCGGCTGCGGTCGCGCGAGCGGCCGGTGCACCCGCGCTCGCCCTCCACGTCGAGGCGGCACGCGCCCGGGCGCTCGTCGCGTCGGGTGAGCACGAGCGCGCCGAGGCCCACGCGATGTCCGTCGCGGCGGCGGCCCTGGACGAGGACCTCGCCGACATCGCCATCGACTGCCGGACCTTCGTCGCGCTCGTCATGGCCCAGCGGGGCCGCGAGCTCGAGGCGATCGAGCTGGCCGAGTCGACCCTCGGGATCACGCCGCGCGCGGGGGTCGTGCCGCGGCGGCAGCGCGCGTACCGGACCGAGCAGCGCCTGAGCCTGCTGGACCTCGCCTCCCGCCTGTCGTCGGCGATGGACGAGCCCGACCGTGCCGAGGCCCTCGCGCGCGAGGCGGTCGAGCTCGCGACCGGCACCGACGGGACCGCCGCGCACGCGTGCCACGCCCTGCACCGCCTCGCCGGCCTGCGGGAGTCGGCGGACGCGGTCGAGGCGACCCGCCTGTACGCCGAGGCGCTCGCCGCGGCCCTCGGCAGCGGGCAGGACGCCGCGGCGCTCGTCGTCCGGCGCGACCGCATCTGGGCGCGGTTCGACGCCGACGGGCTGGACGCCGCGCTCGCGGACCTCGAGGACGCCCGCAGCGCCAACGAGTCGGCGCACGCCCGCGTCCTCGCCGACCCGTCCTCCGCGGGAGACCTGGCCACCTGGGACTTCCCGTGGGAGGACGCCACCCTCCGCACGCTGTCCGCGCAGCTCCTGGAGCACGCGGGTGAGCACCAGCGCGCGCTCGACGCCCTCGACGACCTGCCGGCCACGTGGGCAGCGCTCGGCGACGGCGCCCGAGCCCTAGACGCCGAGAGCCTGCGGGGCGTCGCGCTGCTCGAGCTCGGCCGGGACGTCGACGGTCTCGCGCTGCTGGACGACGTCGCGTTGCGTGCCCGGGCCGCCGGAGCGACGCAGGTGAGCAACCACGCGGCCAGCGCCGCGGCGATGTGGCTGGACCAGGCGGGCCGGCCCGAGGAGGCCCAGGCGTTCTGGGAGCGGCACTTCGGGGACGACGGGTGATCGGCGTTCGCGGCGTGTGCGGCGCCGACGTGTCAGTGGTCGGTTGCACCCTGGACCCATGATCACTCTCTCGTGCTCGTGCGGTTCCGCGGGGACCACCCGCCGTCACCCCATGCGCGGCCTGTCCGCCGACGAGCGGGCGGCGCTGATCCGGGACGCGTTCTCGGTGAGCGGGGGCTTCCTCGCGCTCGAGGTCGACGCGTCCTGGCACCCGGGCTCGGTGGAGCCCACCGAGTCGTGCGTGGTGCTCGCGGACCTGGACTCCCTCGACGCGTCGGCCGGGCTCGACGCCGACGGCGCCAAGGCGATCCGGGACCTGCTGGAGATCGGACACGTCGGCGGTCAGCCGCTGCCGGCTCCCGTCGAGGTCGGGTCGGTCCGGTTCCGGGTGGCCCCGGCCGACGAGTTCGGGCCCGCGATGTCCTACCTGGTGACCGACGGCACCGAGACGCTCCTGGAGGCGACCGTGCCGGTGCCGCACGACGACCTGCTCCCTGCGCTCGTCGCCGTGCACAGCGAGCGTGGCGTGCCCGGCCTCACGGCTCTCGACGCGCTCGCCGCACGGTTCGGTCTGGCGACGGCCCTCGCACACCTCGGCCGGGAGCGCGCCGCAGTGGCGTGAGGCCCCCGCTCGCCTGACACGATGTATCCATGCAGGTCACCGTTGTGGGTGCAGGGATCGGCGGGCTCGCTGTCGCGGTGGGTCTCCACCGCCGCGGTCACGAGGTGACGGTGCTGGAGCGCAGCCCGGATCTGTCGGCGCTGGGTGCGGGCATCTCCCTGTTCGCCAACGGGCTGACCGCCCTCCGCCTGCTCGGCCTCGAGGACGAGGTCCGGGCGATCGCGGCGCCGGTCGGCACCGGGATCAGCACCGGTCAGCGCCAGCCTTCGGGTCGCTGGCTGGTGCGGATACCCGAGGGGACGGTCGACGACCTGGCGGTGGTGCACCGCGCCGACCTCCAGCGTGTCCTGCTCGACGCACTGCCTGCGGGTGTCGTGCGGACCGGCGTCGAGGTGGCGGCGGTCGAGCACGCACGCGGGACCGTCGTCGACGCGTCAGGGGCGCGGACGGCGGCGGACCTCGTCGTCGGCGCCGACGGGCTGCGCAGCGCGGTCCGGGGCACGTTCGCGCGCGGCGCAGACCCGCGGTACGCCGGGTACACCGCGTGGCGGGGGGTCACCGACGCGCCGGTCGACATCCTGGGCGGGGCCGGCGAGACGTGGGGGCGCGGGGAGCGGTTCGGGTACGTGCCGCTGCGGGACGGCCGGGTGTACTGGTTCGCCGTCGCCAGCCTCCCCGCCGGCGCGCTGTTCGCGGACGAGCACGCCGAGGTCGCGCGCCGGTTCGGCCACTGGCACGCGCCGATCCCCGCACTGGTGGCAGCGACCGGCACGGTCCTGCGACACGACATCCACGACCTCGACCGCCGGCTGCCGACGTTCGTGCAGGGGCGCGTGGCGCTGCTCGGCGACGCGGCGCACGCCATGACTCCGGACGTCGGCCAGGGCGGTGGGCAGGCGCTCGAGGACGCAGCGACCATGACCGTCCTGGCCGATCGCGGCGACCTGCGGGCCGCGTTGCACGAGTACGACCGGCTGCGACGCCCGCGCACCCAGTCGATCGCGAGCCGGGCGCGGAGCGTCGGTCGCGTCGCGCAGCTGCGCTGGGCACCGGCAGCCGCGACACGCGACCTGCTCCTGCGGCTCCTGCCCGACGCGGCGTCCGCGCGCGCTGCGACGGCGATGGTGCGCTGGGAGCCACCCGGGTAGCCGGGGACGCCCGACCGCCGCTCAGGTCGGGTCGAGCGCGGCGCGGACCAGCGCCGTCGCGACGACGAGCAGGTCGGCCCGGGACATCCGGCGGTCGGCCGGGCCGGTCAGCTGGTCGAGCACCACCCCGTCGATGCAGCCCCGAACCAGAGCGAGGCGGCTGAACCCCCGAGCGGGCACAGCTCGCTCTCATGCTCGCGCTGTCGCTCGCGAACCTGGTCACCGCGGTGGTGCTGCTGCCCGCGCCACCGATCGTCCTCATGGCGGTCGCGTCGGTCGCGTTCACCGTGGCACTGCGGAGGTCGTACACCACGACCTAGCTCGTCGGCGCGTGCCGGTCGAGGAACCGGTAGACCTCGGTGGTGTCCACGCCGGGGAACACCCCGACCGGCAGCGCGGCCAGCAGCGATGCGTGCGGGCGGGCGCTGGGCCAGGACTTGTCGGACCAGCGCTCGGCCAGCTCGGTCGGGGGCTGTCGGCAGCACATCGGGTCCGGGCACTTCGAGGCCGCGCGCTCCGTGGTCTCGCGCCCGCGGAACCAGCGGACGTGCGCGAACGGCACCCCGACGGACACGGAGAACGCCCCCTGCGACGACGGCTGCACGCGGGACGTGCACCAGTACGTGCCGGACGACGTGTCGGTGTACTGGTAATACGGCGTGAACCGGTCGGGCAGGGTGAACACCACGCGGGCGGTCCACTGTCGGCAGACGGGCTGCCCCTCGATGGCGCCCAACGGGTCCGCGGGGAACTTCACGCCGTCGTTCTCGTACGCCTTGTGCAGGGTGCCGCCCTCGTGGACCTTCATGAAGTGCACGGGGATGCCCAGGTGGCGCGTCGCCAGGTTGGTGAACCGGTGCGCGGCCGTCTCGTAGGGCACGGCGAAGGCGTCGCGAAGGTCCTCCACCGACAGCCGGCGCTCGGCCTTCGCCTCCTGGAGGAACGGCACGGCGCCGTCCTCGGGCAGCATCATCGCGGCGGCCAGGTAGTTCGCCTCGACGCGCTGGCGCAGGAAGTCGCCGTAGTCCTTGGGCTCCGCGTGGCCGAGCACGTGGCTCGCGATGGCCTGGAGCAGCGGCGAGCGGGCGTCGCTGGTGCCGGGGTTGCCCTGGGGCAGGTAGATGCGGCCGTGCGCGAGGTCGGTGACGGACCGGGTGGAGTGCGGCAGGTCGGGCACGTAGTGGAGGCTGAATCCGAGATGGGCGGCGATGTCCGCGGTGGCTCTCTGCGAGAGCGGACCGCCGGGGTGGTCGATCGCGGTGAGCAGCGTGCGGGCGTGCGCCTCCAGCTCCGGGAAGTAGTTGTCCTGCGCGCGCATCCGGATCCGCAGCTCGGCGTTGGCTCGGCGGGCCTCCTCCGGGGTCGCGGCGTTCTCCATGAGCAGGCGCTGGATCTCGGCCTGCAGACGGACCAGTGCCTCGAGCGCGTCGGCAGGCAGGGACCGACCGACCTTCACGGGTGAGACGCCGAGCGACGCAAAGAGCGGTCCCCGCTGCGCACGCTCCAGCTCGACCTCCAGCGCCGCCCGCCGCGTCGGCGGCTCGGTGCGCAGCAGCTCGGACAGCGGGACGTCCAGCGCCTCCGCCACCTGCGCGAGCAGCGAGAGCTTGGGCTCGCGGTGACCGTTCTCCAGCATCGAGACCTGCGAGGGTGCGCGACCGATCGCAGCACCGAGGTCGTCGAGCGTCATGTTCCGGCCCGTCCGCAGGTGCCGGATCCGTCGTCCCAGCACCAGCGTGTCCAGGCCACCGTTGGCCGTCGTCGTCATGCCGTCCACCATCGCCCGAGCCTGCGCTTCTGTCCAGGAGAAGGATTGCCGATCTTCTGCGGACTGTGTGTGAGAAGAACCGCCGAACACCAGGGAACGTGGAGGTCAGGCCGAAGGGCCGAGAAGAACGCCCCAATGACGGAGGACACGATGAGCACGTACAGGCACGGCGACCAGACCGAGACCGCGGCCGAGCTCGCGGCGAGCTGGGACCTCGACGCGCGCTGGGCCGGCATCCGCCGCACCCACACCGCCGAGGACGTCGTCGCCCTCCGGGGGTCGGTCCGCGAGGAGAGCACGCTCGCCCAGCGCGGCGCCGAGCGGCTCTGGGAGCTCCTGCACTCGCGCACCCTGGTGCCGGCACTGGGGGCACTGACCGGCAACCAGGCCGTGCAGCAGGTCCGCGCGGGACTCGAGGCGATCTACCTGTCCGGCTGGCAGGTGGCCGCCGACGCCAACCTGTCCGGCCAGACGTACCCGGACCAGTCGCTGTACCCGGTGAACTCGGTGCCCGCGGTGGTGCGTCGGATCAACAACGCGCTCCTGCGCGCCGACCAGATCGAGTTCGCCGAGACCGGTCGCCGGTCCCGCGAGTGGCTCGCGCCGATCGTCGCCGACGCCGAGGCCGGGTTCGGTGGGCCCCTGAACGCCTACGAGCTCATGCACTCGATGATCTCCGCGGGCGCGGCGGGCGTGCACTGGGAGGACCAGCTCGCGGCCGAGAAGAAGTGCGGCCACCTGGGCGGCAAGGTGCTCGTCCCGACGTCGCAGCACGTGCGAACCCTGTCCGCCGCGCGGCTCGCGGCCGACGTCGCCGGGGTGCCGACGGTCATCGTCGCCCGCACCGACGCGCTCGGCGCGGACCTGCTGACGTCGGACATCGACCCCCGCGACGAGCCGTTCCTCACCGGTGAGCGGACCGCCGAGGGTTACTACCGGGTGCGCCCGGGCCTCGACCCCGTCGTCGCCCGCGCCGAGGCGTACGCGCCGCACTCCGACCTGATCTGGGTGGAGACGTCGACCCCCGACGTCGCCGCCGCGATCGAGTTCGCGGAGCGGATCCACGACAGGTTCCCCGGCAAGCTGCTCGCCTACAACTGCTCGCCGTCGTTCCACTGGCGCTCGCAGCTGGACGACCTGCAGATCGCGCGGTTCCAGCGGGAGCTGGCCGGCCACGGGTACGTGTTCCAGTTCATCACCCTGGCCGGGTTCCACGCCCTCAACCACTCGATGTTCGACCTCGCCCGCGGCTACGCCGAGCGCGGCATGAGCGCGTACGTCGAGCTGCAGGAGGCCGAGATCGCCTCCGAGTCCGACGGCTACACCGCCACGCGTCACCAGCGCGAGGTCGGCACCGGCTACTTCGACCGCGTCGCCACCGCGATCAGTCCCGAGAGCGCCACCCTCGCGCTCGCCGGCTCGACGGAAACCGCCCAGTTCACCCACTGACCTCCCGCGAGCTCGGTGCTCCGCGTCGAGCTCGGTAGCTGCACCTACCGAGCTCGACCGGAACCACCGAGCTCGGCGGCCCCAGAACCAGGAGCACCCGCCATGACCATCACCATCACACCGCCGACCACCCGACCTCGGCTGGAGATCACCGGACCCGACGTCGCCGGGACCGACCAGATCCTCACCTCCGAGGCGATCGACTTCCTCACCGACCTGCACGTCCGGTTCTCCGGCCGACGCCACGACCTGCTGCTGGGCCGCCAGCACCGCCGCACGCGGTTCTCCAACGGCGCCGACCCCGACTTCCTGCCCCTGACGGCGGGCATCCGGGCGGACTCGGGCTGGCGCGTGGCCGGCCCCGGACCGGGCCTGGAGGACCGCCGCGTCGAGATCACCGGCCCCACCGACCGCAAGATGACGATCAACGCGCTGAACAGCGGCGCGAAGGTCTGGCTGGCGGACATGGAGGACGCCACCAGCCCGACGTGGACCAACGTCATCGGCGGGCAGCACTCGCTGTTCGACGCCATCCGTGGGCAGATCGACTTCACGTCCCCGGAGGGCAAGGAGTACACGGTCGGTTCGGTGACCCCGACCATCGTGTTCCGCCCGCGCGGCTGGCACCTGACGGAGAAGCACCTGGAGTTCACGGACCGCGCGGGCCAGATCTGCGCGGCGTCCGCGAGCCTCGTCGACGCCGGCCTGTACCTGTTCCACAACGCGCAGGCCCTCATCGACTCCGGCCGCGGGCCGTACCTCTACCTGCCCAAGCTGGAGGGACACCTGGAGGCACGCCTCTGGGACGAGATCTTCCGGTTCACCGAGACCTACCTGGGCCTGCGGTACGGCACCATCCGCGCGACGGTCCTCATCGAGACCATCACGGCCGCGTTCGAGATGGAGGAGATCCTCTACGAGCTGCGCGACCACTGCGCCGGCCTGAACGCCGGCCGCTGGGACTACATCTTCAGCGTCATCAAGAACTTCCGCGCTCGCGGACCTCGGTTCGTCCTGCCGGACCGCGGCAGCGTCACGATGACGGTCCCGTTCATGAAGGCGTACACCGAGCTGCTCGTCGCCACCTGCCACAAGCGGGGCGCGCAGGCCATCGGCGGCATGAGTGCGTTCATCCCCGACCGCCGCGACCCGGAGGTCACCGACAAGGCGTTGGCGCAGGTCAGGGCCGACAAGCAGCGCGAGGCAGGGCAGGGGTACGACGGCACCTGGGTGGCTCACCCCGACCTCGTGCCCGTCGCCCGGGAGGTGTTCGACGAGGCCCTCGGCGACCGCATCGACCAGCGGCACCGCCTGCGTGAGGACGTCCACGTCACCGCGGCGCAGCTGCTCGACATCCCGTCCGCCGGCGGCGGTGAGCCCGGAGCCGTCACCGACGGTGGGCTGCGCGGCAACGTGTCCGTGGGGGTCCGGTACCTCGAGGCATGGCTGCGGGGCATCGGCGCCGTCGCCATCGACCACCTGATGGAGGACGCCGCGACGGCCGAGATCTCGCGGTCGCAGGTGTGGCAGTGGGTCCACCAGGGCGTCGTGACCGCCGAGGGCACCCGCATCGACGCCGCGCGGGTCGAGCAGGTGCTCACGGAGGTGCTGGCCGACCTCCCGCGAACGGCCGACGACCGGTACGACGACGCGGCGGACCTGTTCCGGCAGGTCGCGCTGGCCGAGGACTTCCCGACGTTCCTCACCGTGCCGGCGTACACGCAGTTCCTGGTCGTGCACTGACCAGCCAGTGACCGACGCAGCCCGGGCCGCCCATCCGGTCCGGGCTGCGTCGCGTCCGGCAAGGGGCTCGTCGGCACCCCGAGCTGTGCGCCAGGATGTCCCGCATGGTTGACGACGTACGCCCTGTGCTGGTGACCGGTGGGACCGGGACCCTGGGCCGAGCCCTCGTCCACACGCTCCTCGACGCCGGGGTCCCCGTCCGCGTGCTCAGCCGTCGCGACCGCTCTCCCGCGGCGCCGCCCGAGGCGCAGTGGGCGGTCGGCAACCTGCTCACCGGCGACGGGCTGTCCGAGGCGGTGACCGGGGTGAGCGCGGTGGTGCACTGCGCGAGCGACCCGCGCAGGCCCGACGACGACCTCGACGCCGCGGTGCAGCTGCTGCTCGCCGCCCGCGCGGCCGGGGTCCCGCACCTCGTGTACGTGTCGATCGTCGGTGTCGACCGCGTCCCGTTCGCGTACTACAAGGCGAAGCACCGGGTGGAGGAGATCGTCGAGGACGGCGGCGTGCCGTGGACGATCCTGCGCGCCACGCAGTTCCACGACTTCGTCGCGACCCTCCTGGACTACCTCTCGCGCGGACCGGTCGCTCTGGCGCCGGCGGGGATGAGCGACCAGCCCGTCGACGTGCGCGAGGTGGCGTCCCGTCTGGCCCAGCTCGTCGCCGCAGGCCCGTCCGGCAGGGTCGAGGACCTGGGCGGCCCGCAGGTGCTCACCACCACCGAGCTCATGCGGACGTACCTCGCGGCGCGGGGTCGGCGTCGACCGGTGTGGACCGTGCCGTTCCCCGGGCCGCTGAGCGGGTTCCGCCACGGGCACCACCTGACGCCCGCGCACGCGACCGGGCGGCTGACGTTCGCGGAGTGGATGCAGTCGCGGTCGCGCTGACCGTCAGCCGAGCTCCCAGGTCCAGTTCCCGGCCTCGTCGACGATCTGGACGTAGACGGTCGTCCGGACACCGTCGGGGTCGACGGCGACGCACTGGAACGACGTCACCTTGCCCGCGACCAGCTGCTCGGGGCACTGCACGGTCGTCGCGACACCGGTCTTCTCGGCGATCCCGGCGGAGATGCCCGACTCGATGGCGAGGGTGTCGATGAGACCCGTCGGCTCGACCGCACCCTGTCCGTCGTCGCCCGAGAGAGCCGCGCGGACGACAACGGTCACCAGGACCGCGCCGATGACCACGCCGACGATCGACAGCCCCAGCGCCCACCGCGCTCGCGTGCGACCCACCGGCTGACCACCGGCGGACTCCAGCGCCGTGGCCCGCCTCAGCCCGACGACTGCCAGGACGATCCCCACGACCGCCGCGACGGGCACACCGAGCACCGAGAGGATCGCGACCACGAGCGCGACCCGCGCCGGGGTGTTCCTGACGGGCGCGTGCTTGCCGCCGTCGTGGTGCGCGTCGTGAGGTGTCGGCGCGCCGAAGTGGGGGGTGTCGGCCGGCTCGGCGACGGGTGCGGCGGGTGGCGGTGGTGGGACGACGACGGATGGCGGCGCGGGGACGACGGGTGTCGGCGCGGGCGTCGGCTGGACGCGGTCGGTCCACCGTGCCCCGTCGAACCAGCGCTGACGGCCCGGGTTGCTGGGGTCGGTGTACCAGCCAGGGGGTGCGATCCCGAAGGATGGAGCGGGCAACGCCACCTCCCTTCATCGCGACAGTGCCGGCGTCGCCCCCCAGCATCGGCACCCGGCGGGGTGAACTTGAGCATTTGCGACGAAACACGCTCTCGGAAAAACCCCTTGGCGCCTCGGCCGAGCCGGACGTACGGTCGTCGGACACGGGAAGGAGGTGGTCCAGGACATGTTCTATTCCAGGACGCGTGAGGTGACTGTCCGCTAGTCGCCCGAAAGTACTCGGACGGATTGCACAGACGATCCGCCCGCAGGCCCACCCGGACCGGCGAGCGAATCCATGGCAGTCACCGCAGCCCGTGGGAGCCGCGACCTCGTCCTTCGCGGCAGGGCCTCCTCGGAGGCCTGGCCCACGGGCTGTTGCCTGCCCATCTCGTGGCAGGCTCTGTGGGTGGCCCTCAAGAACCCTGCTCAGATCACCCAGATGCGCCCCGCCGGGAAGTTCGTCGCGGGAGTGCTCTCCTCCTTGCGTGACGTCGCCCGCGAGGGGATGACGCTCACGCAGCTGGACGCGCACGCGCACCAGATGATCGACGCGGCCGGCGCGCACTCGGTCTACCTGGGCTACCACCCGTCGTTCGGCGCGATGCCGTACCCGGGCGTGCTGTGCACGTCGGTGAACGATGCCGCCCTGCATGGCCTGCCGTCCGACTACGTGCTCGTCGACGGCGACGTGCTGAGCATCGACTTCGCCGCCCAGGTGCAGGGGTGGGTGGCCGACTCGGCGCTGACCTTCCAGATCGGCACCCAGTCACCTGAGGTCACGGCGCTCATCGAGACGACCGAGCGCGCCCTCGCCGCCGGGATCGTCCAGGCACGCCCCGGCGCCCGGATGGGCGACATCTCGTCGGCCATCGGCACCGTCGGTCGCGCCGGCGGGTACGGGATCAACGCCGACTTCGGCGGCCACGGCGTCGGTCGGACCATGCACGAGGACCCGCACGTCCCCAACCTCGGCCGCCCCGGCACCGGGCTGAAGCTCAAGGCCGGCCTCGTCATCGCGATCGAGCCGTGGTTCATGGCGGGCGGCGACGACTACACGATCGACGCCGACGGCTGGACCATCCGCACCGCCGACGGCTCGCTGGCCGCCCACGCAGAGCACACGGTCGCGATCACCCCGGACGGCCCCCTGGTCCTGACAGCCCGCGACTGAGGTTGCAACATATTGCCGATGGTGGAAAGATTCTTCCACCATCGGTACTATGTTGCGAGGCGACGTGGACTGGAACTACCCGGAGCGGGCGTTCGGCAGCGGTCTGGAGGCCCCGGTCCTTCGCGCGCTGTGGCGCGCGGGCACGCACCTCACGGGCGCGCAGGTGCATCGGGTCACAGGTACGGGGACCGATCGAGGGGTCCGCTACGCGTTGGCGAGGCTCGTCGAGCACGGCATCGTGACCGCGACTCCCGTCGGAGGCTCCGTCCTCTACGACCTCAACCACGAGCACCTGACCTACCCGGCCGTCGACGCCGCGTTCCGAGCACTCGATCCGTGGAACCAGCTCGCGACCCGTCTGCAGGCGCTGATCAGATCCTCCTTCGGGCCCGGATCCAGCGACGACGTGACGGTCGCCGTGTTCGGGTCGGTCGCACGCGGTGAGGCAGAGCTCGGTTCGGACCTGGATCTTCTGGTCGTCGTGCCAGACGTCGACGAGCGGGCTCACGCGTTCACGGACCAGCTGGACCGACACGGACGCGACTGGACCGGTCAGCTGGTGCAGGTGTACCTGACCACGCCGGCCTTGCTCGCAACAGCGCGTGAGGCGGACGATCCGATCGTGGCGTCATTCCTCGACGACGCCAAGCGCTTGGTCGGGCCCGACATCAAGGCGCACCTGACCGGACCGCGCCGGTGAGCCCGCGCGGCGGCGCGCGCCTGCGCACCATGTCAGCGACGGACATCCGCACGCGTGCGGCGACGGCCCGCAAGTACCTCGAGATCGGTGAGCTCGTCCACGACGAGGAACCGGACGAGGCGCCGTCCCGCCAGGTCGCCGGCGGGCTCGCGGTTCTGGCCGCCATCGCGGCGTCGGACGCGATCTGCGGGTCGCGCACCGGCTCTGCACCCCAGGGTCAGGACCACGCGCAGGCCGTCTCCGTCCTGGAGGCCACCCAGCCGGACGGGCGGGCGCTGGCGACGCACCTGCGTCGGGTGCTCGACCACAAGGCGAACGCCCACTACGGCACGACCTATCTGACGGACGACACCGTCACCAGCATGCTGCGCCACGCGAGATCGCTTGTCGACGCCCTCGAGTCGACGATCTGAGCACGACGTCCGCGGATTCGTGCGTCCCCACGACCGGATCTGCGGACGTTGGTTGTTCTTGACGGTGGACTTAGATTGGCTCGGTCCGGCAATGCCGTCGGATCACGCACGAAAAGAGGGCCCCTGATGTCCGCGCTCGTCGACACCGCTCCGCTCATCGGTCACGTCGTCGGGGGGCAGGTGACGACGCCCGAGGGGTCGCGGACGCAGGACGTGTTCGATCCGGCGACCGGGCAGGTGACCGGCCGGGTGCTCCTCGCGGAGCAGGCCGACGTCGACGCGGCTGTCGCGGCGGCGGTCGTCGCGGCGGAGAGCTGGTCGCAGGAGCCCGTCGCCAAGCGGACCGCGGTGCTGTTCGCGCTGCGGGAGCAGATCGTGCAGCACACCGACGAGCTGGCCGCGATCATCACGGCGGAGCACGGCAAGGTGCTGGCGGACTCGCACGGGGAGATCGCCCGCGGGCTCGAGGTCATCGAGTACGCGTGCGGCATGCCGCAGCTGCTCAAGGGCGAGTACACCGACCAGGCGGCCATGGGCGTGGACGTGTTCTCGTTCCGCGAGCCGCTGGGCGTGGTCGCCGGGATCACCCCGTTCAACTTCCCTGCCATGGTGCCGCTGTGGATGGCGCCGATGGCGATCGCGACGGGCAACGCGTTCGTCCTCAAGCCGTCGGAGCGGGACCCGTCGGCAAGCCTGTTCCTGGCGAAGATGTGGAAGGCGGCCGGGCTTCCCGACGGGGTGTTCTCCGTGGTGCAGGGCGACCGGGTGGCCGTCGACGCGCTGCTCACGCACCCGGACATCGCCGCGGTGTCGTTCGTCGGGTCGACGCCGATCGCGCAGCACGTGCACGCCACGGCGACAGCCCACGGCAAGCGGGTGCAGGCCCTCGGCGGTGCGAAGAACCACGCGGTCGTCCTCGCCGACGCGGACCTGGACCTCGCGGCCACGCACCTGACCGGTGCGGCGTTCGGGGCGGCCGGTGAGCGGTGCATGGCGATCTCGGTCGCCGTGGTCGTCGACGACGTCGCCGACGCCCTGCTGGAGCGCCTCACCGCCGCAGCGCAGAGGGTCCGCGTGGCGCCCGGCAACGACCCGGACTCCGACATGGGCCCGGTCATCACGCGCGCCTCGCAGCTGCGCATCGAGGAGATCGTCACGGACGCGGTCGACAGCGGGGCCTCGGCACCGGTGGACGGTCGGGGTCACACGGTGGCCGGGCACGAGGACGGGTTCTTCGTCGGCCCCACCATCCTCGACGGCGTCACGACGGACATGCGCGCGTACGCCGAGGAGATCTTCGGGCCGGTGCTCGTCGTGATCCGTGCGGCGGACCTGGCAGAGGCGATCGACCTGGTCAACGCCAACCCGTACGGCAACGGGACCGCGATCTTCACGTCGTCCGGGGACGCGGCCCGCACGTTCCAGCGCGGCGTGAACGTCGGCATGATCGGCATCAACGTGCCGATCCCCGTGCCGGTCGGATGGCACTCGTTCGGTGGCTGGAAGAACTCGCTGTTCGGCGAGAGCCACATCTACGGCCCGGAGTCGGTGCGGTTCTACACGCGCGGCAAGGTCGTCACCAGCCGTTGGCCCGCGAGCCCGGCGACGGCCAAGTTCCACTTCGGCCGCACCACCAGCCACTGACGCAACGTCCGCACTCGACGGGGCTGGAACCCGATGGAGTGCGGACGTCGCGCAGGTCGAGCACGCAACGTCCGCAGTCGAGCGGGGAAGTGCCCCATCGAGTGCGGACGTTGCGGGTCGAGCAGGTCAGGCGACGCGGACGACGACCTTGCCGCGGACGTGGCCGGTCTGGCTCGCCTCGTGGGCTGCCGCTGCGTCGGCCAGGTCGAACACCTCGGCTACGTCGACCTTCACCGTGCCGGCGTCGAGCAGGGCGGTGAGGGCGTCGAGGTCGGCCGTGTCGGGGCGGACCCAGACGTAGTGGCCGCCGAGCTCGTCGCGCGCCGCGGCGTCGACGATGGACGCGACCGTGCCGCCGTCGGCGAGGAGCGCCTTCGACGTCTCGACGAGGTCGTCACCGCCGTAGTCGAGGATGACGTCGATGCCGTCCGGTGCGAGTGCGCGCACCTGGTCGACCAACCCGTCGCCGTACTCCACGGGCTCCGCCCCGAGGCCGCGCAGGTACTCGTGGTTGCGTGCCGACGCGGTGCCGATGACGCGCGCGCCCAGCGACCGGGCGATCTGCACGGCGAACGCGCCGACGCCGCCGGTCGCGGCGTGCACGAGGACGGTCTGCCCGTCGCGCACACCGGCGCGCAGGATGGTCTGGTAGGCCGTCAGCCCGGCCAGCGGGACCGCGGCTGCCTCCTCGAAGGACAGCGTCGACGGCTTGCGCGCGATCGTCCGGACGGGCGCCGCGACGTACTCGGCGAACGTGCCGCCCTGCACCCAGTCGCGGCGGACGTACCCGTACACCTCGTCGCCCACCTGGAGCTCGGGGGTGTCCAGGCCGACGCGCTCGACGACACCGGCCACGTCCCAGCCCGGCACCGCAGGGAAGGTCACGTCCATGATCGCGTCGAGGTACCCGGCGCGGACCTTCCAGTCGACCGGGTTGACCGCGGCGGCGCGCACGCGGACGAGGACACTGTCGGGGCCAACCTTGGGGGTCGGCTGCTCGGTGAGCTCGAGGACGTCGGTGCCGCCGTAGCGGGAGTAGGTGATTGCTCGCATACCTGCCGACAACCAGGCGGCGCCGCGTGATGTTTCCCGTCGTGGCGGACGTCACGTCGCGGAGGTGACCGGGCAGGCGATCATGGCTGGGTGTCGAACCCCTACTCCGTCATGGTCGTCTGCACCGGCAACATCTGCCGCTCCCCGATGGCCGAGATCGTGCTCCGCGAGCGGTTCGCGGCCGCGGGCCTGGCCGACCAGGTGGTCGTCGACTCCACGGGCATCAGCGACGAGGAGCACGGCAACCCGGTGGACCGTCGCGCCCGCGCCGTCCTGGTCGCCCACGGCTACCCGGCCGGCGACGGCCACCGGGCACGCCAGGTCGAGGCCGACGACCGGCGTGACCTGGTGCTGGCGATGACGAGCGCCCACGCCCGCGCCCTGCGCGGGATGGACCCGGTGCTGTACCGGTCCTTCGACCCGCAGGCGGTCGGCAACCTGGACRTCGCCGACCCCTGGTACGGCGGCCCGCGGGACTTCGAGGCCTGCCTGACGCAGATCGAGGCGGCCGCCGACGGCATCGTCGACCATGTGCGCAACGTTCTGGGGAATGCGCGGCCCGTCACGAACAGTTGACCGAGGCATGAGCCTCGACGAGATCCCCCTGACCACCCTGCGCGGCGACACCACGACGTTCGGCGCGTACGCGGACCAGGTCAAGCTCGTGGTCAATGTCGCCTCACGCTGCGGCCTGGCGCCGCAGTACGAGAAGCTCGAGCAGCTCCAGAGGACCTACGGCGACCACGGGTTCACCGTCCTCGGCTTCCCCAGCAACCAGTTCCTGCAGGAGCTCGGCTCCGAGGACGCCATCGCGGAGTACTGCTCGGCGACGTGGGGCGTGACGTTCCCGATGTTCGCGAAGACCAAGGTCAACGGCCGGTCCCAGCACCCGCTCTACGCCGAGCTCACCAAGGCGCCGGACGCGTCGGGCAAGGCTGGTCGGGTCATGTGGAACTTCGAGAAGTTCGTCGTCACGCCCGACGGTTCGGTGCACCGGTTCCGCCCGACGACCGAGCCCGACGCGCCGGAGATCGTCGAGGTCATCGAGAAGGCCCTGCCCGCCTAGAGCCAGGAGTTCCGGCGGAACGCTCGGTGGAGGACGACGCAGATCGCCCCGATGCCCGCCAGCACGATCCAGAAGCCGACCGGCGAGTGCATGGCCGGCAGGTAGTCGAAGTTCATGCCGTACAGACCGGCGATTGCGGTGGGGACCAGCGCGATCGCCGCCCACGCCGAGATCTTGCGCATGTCGGAGTTCTGCTGGACGGTCACGCGATTCTGCTCGACGGTCACCTGCGCGAGGTCGGCCTGCAGGACGTTGGTGAGCAGCGCGTCGGCCGCCTCGATGAGCTCCGCGGCCCGCAGCGCGTGGTCCTGGACGTCGCGGAAGTAGGGGCGGGCGTACGCGGGGATGCACGGCACCTCCTCCTCGGCGAGCCGGGTCAGCGGACCCACCAGCGGCACCACGGCGCGACGGAACTGCTGCACCTCGCGCTTGAGCTTGTAGATGCGCTCGGCGTGGTCGTGGCCCGGGTCGTCGCCGAACACTTGGTCCTCGATCTCGTCGAGGTCCTCGTCGATCGCGGCCGTCACGTCGAGGTACTGGTCGACGGACCGGTCCAGGATCCCGTGCAGCACCGCGGGCGGACCGTGCAGCAGCATCTCGGGGTCCGCCTCCAGCGCGGCCCGCACCTGCGCAGGGATCGTCGTGTCCCCGTGCCGGACGACGATCACGAACCGCTCGCCCAGGAAGATGGCCAGCTCGCTGACCTCCACCACCTCGACGTGGTCCACGTAGTGCACGGGCTTGACCACCGCGAACGTCACGCCGCTGTACCGCTCGAGCTTGGGCCGCTGGTGGGCGCGGATCGCGTCCTCGATGGCGAGCTGGGGCAGCTCGAAGCCCTCGGCGATGGCGTCGAACTCGTCGGCCGTCGGCTCGACCAGGCCGATCCAGACGAACCCGTCCTCCTTCTCGGCCTCGCGCACAGCGACGCGCAGGTCGTCCAGCCGGTGACGGCGACGGCCGTCGGAGTAGAGGGCGCAGTCGACGATCACAGGTCGAAGGCTAGACCGCGCGGTCCGGCGCGTGACGCGGCACACTGGCCGGACCGTCGACACACGCCGACGGCGACCGTGGACGACACCCTCGGAGGCTGGCGTGAAGTTCGAGCTGTACAAGGACAAGGGTGGCGAGTTCCGGTTCCGGATCGTCGCCACCAACGGGAACGTCCTCGCAGCCAGCGAGGGCTACTCGGCGAAGGCGTCCGCGCAGGCCGCCATCGACCGCATCAAGTCGGACGCGGCGGGAGCCGCGGTCGTCGACAACAGCTGACCACCGCACGGGCCCGGCACCGACGCCGGGCCCGTGCGTCACGATGTCCCCATGAAGGTTGCCCGCCGCGCCCACGTCCCACCGTTCGCCGTGATGGAGATCCTGGCCGCCGCCAACGCGCGCAGGGCCGCGGGCGAGGACGTGCTCAACCTCTGCGCGGGCGAGCCGTCGACCGGGGCGTCGGACGTCGTGCGGCAGCGGGCGATCGACCTGCTCACGAGCGGTGGCGGTCTCGGCTACACCGAGGCCCTCGGCGTCCCCGCCCTGCGGTCCGCGATCGCGCAGCACTACCGCGACCGGTACGACGTCACGGTGGATCCCCGACGGGTCGCCGTCACCACCGGGTCCTCCGGCGGCTTCGTCCTCGCGTTCCTCGCGGCGTTCGACGTGGGCGACCGGGTGGCGCTCGCGGTCCCCGGCTACCCCGCGTACGCGAACATCCTGGCCGCGCTCGGCTGCGAGGTCGTGGTCATCCCGTGCGGCCCCGAGACCCGATACCAGCCGACCGTCGCCCAGCTCGCCGCGCTCGACCCACCGGTCGACGGGCTGGTGGTCGCCAGCCCGGCCAACCCGACCGGCACGATGATCGACCCCGACGAGCTCGCCGCGCTCGCGGCCTGGTGCGGCACCCACGGCGTCCGGCTGGTCAGCGACGAGATCTACCACGGCATCACGTACGGCTCCGAGCAGACCGCCACGGCCGCCCAGTACCTCGACAGCGGCGCCGTCGTCGTCAACTCGTTCTCCAAGTACTGGGCGATGACGGGCTGGCGGCTCGGCTGGCTGATCCTCCCCGACGACCTGGTGACGGTCGTCGACGCCCTCGCCGGGAACGTGGCCCTGTGCCCGCCGGCGCTCGCCCAGCACGCGGGGGTCGCCGCGCTCAGCCCCGAGGGGTACGCGTCCGCCCGGCAGAACGTCGAGCGGTACGCCGCCGCCCGGGAGCACCTGCTCGCACGCCTGCCCGAGCTCGGCTGGTCGCGGATCGCCCCCGCCGACGGCGCGTTCTACCTGTACGGCGACATCTCCGCCAGCGGCCTCGACTCGATCACGTGGTGCGCGCGGCTGCTCGACGAGGCCGGCGTGGCACTGACGCCGGGCACCGACTTCGACCCCGTCGACGGGCACCACTGGGTGCGGCTCTCGTTCGCGTCGTCCGTCGACGTGGTCCGCGCCGCGGTGGACCGGATCGTCGCGTGGCAGCGGACGCTGGACCCGACCCCGTGACGTCACTCGTGCCGGGTTCAGCGGTGGACGTCGCGTCGCCCGTCGGGACGTAGGTTGGTCGCGTGCCGCTGCCTGCCCTGGTCCCGCCCGGACCGCCTCTGACCCCTGCGCAGGTCGAGCGCGGGTCGCGGCACCTGCTGCTCGCGGAGATCGGGGTCGACGGTCAGCGCCGGCTGCGCAACGCGCGGGTGCTCGTCGTCGGGGCGGGCGGTCTCGGTGCTCCGGTCCTCCAGTACCTCGCAGCGGCCGGCGTCGGGACGATCGGGATCGTCGACGACGACGTGGTCGACGTCAGCAACCTGCAGCGTCAGGTGATCCACGGGACCGCGGACGTGGGTCGCGCGAAGGTCGACAGCGCGCGCGACACGGTCGCGGCGCTGGACCCGGACATCCGCGTGGTGGTTCATCCCACGCGGCTGACCAGCGAGAACGTCGACGAGATCCTCGCTGGGTACGACGTCGTCGTCGACGGCACGGACAACTTTCCCACCCGCTACCTGGTCAACGACGCGTGCGTGCGCCTCGGCCTGCCGGAGGTCTGGGGGTCGGTGCTGCGGTTCGACGCGCAGACCACGGTGTTCTGGGGCCGGGCCGGGGTCCAGCTGCGCGACCTGTTCCCGACCCCACCGCGCGACGACGAGGTCCCGTCCTGCGCGGAGGCGGGTGTGCTCGGCGCGCTCTGCGGGCAGATCGGCTCCGTCATGGCCACCGAGGTGGTCAAGCTCCTCACCGGCACGGGCGAGCCGCTGCTCGGCCGCGTGCTCGTCGTCGACGCCCTGCGCGGCCGGTGGACCGAGGTCCCCCTCGTCGGTCGCCCCACACGAAACCCGATCCCGGAGGTCCTGCCCATGTCCGACGTCCCCGTCGTCACCGCCACCGAGCTGGTCCGTCGGCTCGCCGCCCGCGAGGCCGGCACCGACGACTTCCTGCTGATCGACGTGCGCGAGCCCGCCGAGTACGCCCAGGCGTCCATCCCGGGTGCGGTCCTCGTGCCGCTCGGGTCGGTGTTCGACGGCACCGCGCTGGCCGACCTGCCGCGCGACCAGGAGATCGTCGTGCACTGCCAGGTGGGCGCCCGCTCGCTGACCGCCGCGAAGATCCTGCGCGGGGCCGGCTTCGACGCGTCGAACGTCGACGGCGGGATCCTGGCCTGGATGGACGTGCGCTGACCGTGCGCTCCCTGACCGATCACCGCGCGGCCGCCCTCGCGCTGGCCGCCCCGCTCCCCGCGGTCGAGGTGTCGCTCCAGGACGCCGACGGGCTCGTCCTCGCGGACGACCTGCGGACCGACGAGGCCCTGCCGCGCTGGGACAACTCGGCGATGGACGGGTACGCGGTCCGCAGCGCCGACGTCTCGGCGCTGCCGGTGTCTCTGCGGGTGGTCGCGGACCTGCCGGCCGGGTCCGCCGACGAGCCCGTCGTGGTCGCCGGGTCGGCCGCGCGGATCATGACCGGAGCGCCGGTCCCCGCGGGTGCGGACACGATCGTCCCCGTCGAGCTGACCGACGCGGGGACAGTGACGGTGCTGGTCCGGGACGCTCCGGTGGCGGGCACGCACATCCGCCGCGCGGGCGAGGACGCCGTCCCCGGTGACGTCGTCGTCGCCGCGGGCACGCTGCTCGGTCCCGCCGCCATCGCTGCGGTCGCCTCGCTCGGCCGTGCGACCGTCCGGGTCCACCGCCGACCGCGCGTCGCCGTCGTCTCCACCGGCGACGAGCTCGTCCCGCCGGGCTCGCCGCTGCGCCGTGGCCAGATCCCCGACTCCAACTCCTGGCTGCTCGCGGCGGCCGTCCGCGAGGCCGGCGGAGTGGCTGTGCGGATCGGCCCGGTGCCCGACGACGTCGACGCGCTGCGCGACCTGCTCCTGGGCCTCGACGTCGACGCGATCGTCACCTCCGGAGGCGTCAGCGTCGGCGCCTACGACGTGGTCAAGGCGGCGCTCCTCGACCAGCCGGACGTCGAGTTCCTCCCCGTCGCGGTCCAGCCCGGCAAGCCGCAGGGCCTCGGCCGGCTCCCCGGTGGCACCCCGATCTACACGCTCCCGGGCAACCCGGTGAGCTCGTTCGCGTCGTTCGAGATGTTCGTCCGCCCGGCCCTGCTGCGGATGCGGGGGCTTCGCGACGTCGAACGCCCGACCGTCCTGGCGGTCGCCGACGAGAGCTGGACGACACCGCCCGGTCGCGCGCAGCTCATGCCCGTGCGCTGGGTCGGCCCCGACCGCGTGGCCCGCGCCACCGCACGCGGCTCCGGTTCCCACCTCGTCGCCCGACTCGCCCTGGCCGAAGGGCTCGCCGTCATCCCCGCCGAGATCGCGCAGGTCGCCGCCGGCGACCGCATCACCGTCCTGAGAGTGAGCCCATGAGCGAGCAGTTCACGCACCTCGACTCCGCCGGGCACGCCCGCATGGTCGACGTGACCGCCAAGCAGCCGACCGTCCGCGCCGCCACCGCCAGCGGGCGAGTCGAGTGCGGACCGTCCGTGGTTGCCGCCCTTCGCTCCGGGGATGTGCCGAAGGGCGACGTCCTGGCGGTCGCCCGCATCGCCGGGATCGCCGCCGCCAAGCGCACCCCCGAGCTCCTGCCGCTCGCGCACGTCATCGGCGTGCACGGGGTCGTCGTCGACCTCGACCTCACCGACGACGGCGTGACCATCACGGCCACCGTCCGGACCGCCGACCGCACCGGCGTCGAGATGGAGGCCCTCACCGCCGTCTCGGTCGCCGCGCTCGCCGTCGTCGACATGGTCAAGGGCCTCGACAAGTCCGTCCGCATCGCCGACGTGCAGCTGGAGGCGAAGTCCGGCGGCCGCTCCGGCGACTGGCGGCGCGACGCGTGACGGAGCCGGGCGGCGACACGGCCGGACGCGCGCCCGCTAGCGAGACGGCGGGGCCGGTGCGCGGTGGCGTCGTGGCTCGTCCGGACTTCGACGCGATCGTGCTCGCCGGCGGGCGTGCTCGTCGGCTGGGCGGAGCGAGCAAGCCCGACGTCGAGGTCGGCGGGGTCGCCCTGCTCGACCACGCGCTCGCGGCCGTGGCCGGCGCGGCGCACGTGGTCGTCGTCGGCCCCCCGCAGGTGGCGCGCCCCGGGATCGCGACGGTGCTCGAAGACCCACCGGACGGCGGACCCGTTGCCGGTCTGGCGGCCGGGCTCGACGCGCTCCCCGCCGACGGTCCCGACATCGTGGTGGTCCTCGCGTGCGACGTCCCCGGCGCTGGACGCGTCCTCCCCGCCCTGCTCGCGGCGGCGGAGGTGACCGGTTCGGACGGCGCCCGGATGATCGGTGCCGACGGCCGACCGCAGCACCTCGTCGCCGCGTACCGGCGCACCGCTCTGCGTCTGGCACTGGACGCACTCCCGGCGGTGCGCGGCGCGGCGATGCACGCCCTCGTCGGCGGTCTGCGGCTGGTGGACGTCGCCGACGACGAGGGCGCGACCGCCGACGCCGACACCTGGGCCGACGTCGAGCGCCTGGACGCCACGCTCAGTGACAGGATCGACCCATGACCGACGACCCTCGCCGCGCCCCGGGCGCAGACCTGCCGGACTGGATCGACCAGCTCACGACGGCGCTCGGCGTCGAGCGGGAGCTCGTCGACATCGAGCGGCTGCTCCAGGTGTCCTCCGACGTCGCCCACCAGGTCGCCCGCCCGGCGGTCCCGGTGACGATGTTCGTCGCCGGGCTCGCCGCAGCGACCTCCAACCCGTCCGACGTCCTCGCGTGGATCGAGTCGCGCGCCGCCGCGTGGCCGGCCGGCGAGTGATCCTCGTCCGCCACCCCGCCGCACGGAGCGCCGAGCTGTGATCACCGTCCGCTACTTCGCCGCCGCCGCGGAGGCCGCCGGGGTCGACACCGAGCAGCTCCCCGCGGGCTCGGCCGCGCAGGTCCGCACCGCGATGGTCGCGGCCCACGGCGCGGGCCTGGACCGGGTGCTCGGCCGCTGCTCGCTGCTGGCCGACGGCACGCGTGTCGACGGCGACGACCCGGTGCCGGCAGGGACGACCCTGGACGTCCTGCCCCCGTTCGCCGGCGGCTGACAGGCTCGGGCCCAGCCGCACACGCCCAGCGACGGTCGTGAAGAGTTCGTCGCGCTGGGCAGGACGAAGTCTTCACTCAAGCGGGCGGCGGCTCGGCCGTGCTCCCGCGGGCGCGAGGGCGGGCGTGGTCAGCCGCCGATCGCGCTCATCGGGCGGTCGGGCTGCAGGAAGCTCGGGTCGTCGATGTCGTGCCCGGCCTTCTTGCCCGCCAGGCACCGGCGGTACGCGTCCGCCAGGGCGGTGTCGACATCGACCGCGGTGGGTGCGGGCCGGGCGGGCGCCGTCGTGCCGATCCGCACGGCCTGTCCGGGCCCGATGCCCAGCGCCGCGGCGTCGGTCGCGTCGGTCGAGCCGCGCAGCAGGTCCCGCACGTTGGTCTCGGTCTGGGAGAACAGGCACGCGCGCAGCTGGCCGTCGGCCGTGAGGCGCAGCCGGTCGCAGGCGCCGCAGAACGGCTGGGTGACCGAGGCGATGACGCCGACGGTCGCGGGGCCGCCGTCGACGGTCCAGAGCTCGGCGGGTGCGGCACCGCGGCCGGGCACCTCCGTCAGGGTGAACTCGGCGGTGAGGCGCTCGAGGATCTCCGCCTGCGTCACCATCTGCTGGCGGTCCCACGTGTGGCCGGCGTCGAGCGGCATCTGCTCGATGAACCGCATCTGGTAGCCACGCTCGACGGCGAACCGCGTCAGGGCGACCACCTCGTCGTCGTTGACCCCGCGCATGGCCACGGCGTTGATCTTCACGGGGTGCAGCCCGGCGGCGTCGGCGGCGGCGATCCCGGCGAGCGTCTCGACCAGCTTGTCGCGACGGGTCAGCTCCAGGAACTTCGCGCGGTCGAGGGTGTCCAGGCTGATGTTCACGCGGGACAGCCCGGCGTCCTTGAGGTCGGAGGCCAGCCCGGGCAGTCGCAGCGCATTGGTCGTCAGGGACACCTCGGGGCTCCCCGCGGGGCCGGTGAGCGCGGTGAGCCGACGGACGACGTCCACGATGTCGACGCGCAGCAGGGGCTCGCCGCCGGTGAGCCGGATCTCGGTGATGCCCAGCGAGACGCCCACGCGCGCGACGTGCACGATCTCCTCGGTGCTGAGCATGGTCGACCGCGCGAGCCACGGCACGCCCTCCGCAGGCATGCAGTACGTGCAGCGCAGCGAGCACCGGTCCGTCAGCGAGATCCGCAGGTCGCGGTGCACGCGCCCGAACCGGTCGACCAGCTGCTCAGTCATCACAGACCCACCCATACGTGCGAACCGTCCTCGAGGACCTCACGCTTCCACACCGGCAGCTCGGCCTTGACCGTCTCGACGAGCGCACGGCACACGTCGAACGCCTCGGCCCGGTGCGCGGTGGACACCGCGGCGACGATCGCGGCCTCCCCGACGGCCAGGTGCCCGATGCGGTGGCTGACGGCGACGCCGATGACGTCCTCCTGCTCTGCGGCGGCCGAGGCGAGGCGTTCCAGGACGTCCTGCGCGGTCGGGTGCGCCGTGTAGTCGAGCCCGACCACCCGGCCCACGACCGACGGGTCGTGGTCGCGGACCAGCCCGACGAACGTCGCCACCGCCCCGGCCCGCGGGTCACTCACATGTTCCACGTGAAACTGCAGGTCGAGGGGCTGTTCGACGACGCGCGCGATCATCGGTGATCCCCTCCCGCCACCTGGTCGAGCACGTGACCGACGAGCGGCAGCAGCACGTCGAGACCATCGCGCACGCCGCCCGGCGAGCCCGGCAGGTTGACGACGAGCGCACCGTCCTGGGTCACGCCCGCGAGCCCACGCGAGAGGACAGCCGTCGGGACGGTCGTCGCGCCCTCGCGCCGGAGCAGCTCGGCGATCCCGGGCAGATGCCGGTCGATCACCGGGAGCGTCCCCTCGGGCGTCTGGTCGCGCGGGCCGACGCCGGTCCCGCCGGAGGTGACGACGAACCGGGCACCCGCACCAAGAGCCGCTCGCAGCGCCGACTCCACCGACTGCGACCCGTCCGGCACGACCACCACGTCGGCCACGGTGAAGCCCGCCGCCGCCAGCCTCTCGACGGCCGCGGGACCCGAACGGTCCTCGCGCTCGCCGGACGCGGACCGGTCGGACACGACGACGACCGCAGCCAGGAGAGGTGGGGTCGTCTGCACCCGGCCAATGTACGCACGGGCGACAGGCCGCGGAAAAGCGGTGCACCTCGCGAACACTCCCGACCCGACGCGATCCCGCGTACAAGGCCAGCCGCCCGTCGGACTCAGGGAGCCATCCCGACCCGGACGGCCGAAGGCTCACTCCACCGTTCGGTGGACAGGTCGCACAACCGGCTCGGCGTGTGCCCGGGGCCGCTACGGTCCGACCGGGGTGACGCCCGTCCCACGCGCCACGAAAAGGGGGTGACGGCACGATGAAGCGGATCCTGCTCTCGACGCTCCTTGCTCTCGCGGTCGCGCCGCTCACTGCGACGGTGGCGTGGTCGAGCGACGACACACGGCCACCCGACGAGGTGACGGCGTACTTCGAGGACGGAGCGGCGGCGGCGTTCGCTGGGATGACGTCCGACCCCGCCGTGCTCGACACGAAGGACGGCGCGTCGCGGACGGCCTCGCCGAGTGACGGCGAGGTCTCGTTCGGCCCGCCGCGGACCGTCCACCAGTTCACCCACGCCTACACGCGGGGCGACACCCGCGGAGACATCATCGAACCTGATGGCACGTGGATCGCCCCGGTCCTCGACAGTCTTGGGGACAGCGTGGGGACCGCGTTGGTGTGGTACCCGCCAGGTCAGCCAGACCCGGAGATCGCCGCCATCGAGTGGGACCCGCAGCTCGGGGAGCGACTCGCTTCCGCCCCTGCTGATCCCCTGGTCCACGTCGGCGAGGACGATGCGTGGTTCACGCTGAAGAACAACCAGCTTCGCGGGCTGGACGGGTCGCACGTCTCCGTCGTGACGTACGGGAGGGCGCTCGCATCGCACCTCGCGGTGGCGGACACGAGCCCCGATCCCGACTCCGACCAGGTCGGCGGAGGCCCGATCCTCGTGTCGGACTCCGTGATCTTCCGACCTCGCGGAATCGCCACCGCCCTGGCGATCGGAGCTGCACTGGTGCTCGCGGGTGCTCTGCTTCGACGACGGCACCGCGGTTCCCACCCCCTGCCGCTTGCGGACGAGGAGTCCAGCTAGCCGGCACCGGGTACGCTGACCTCACAACTTCACACGCTGCTCGAACCGCGGCGGGAGAGCTCCCGCGCACGTGCGGGACGCCGAAGGAGCAACCCCCCCGGGAATCTCTCAGGCCCCTGTACCGCCACGGCGAGGCAACTCTGGAAAGCGGACTGACTCCTCCGAGGACGAGGTCCCACCGACGGTGCAAGCCGGCGCGCCCCGACAGGCGGACCGGCAAAACTCTCAGGTCGCGCGTACCCAACCGCGTAATGACAGAGCGGGGAGCCCACCCACCGTCCCGGCACGTCCGGACGACCCAGCGGAGCAGCCCGTGACCACCGATCTGAGCCAGTTGCACGATGCCGTCGTGAGCGGTGTCCCCGCCATCCACCTGGACACGTCGTCCGACGCCGTGCCGTTCACCAGCGTCGAGCACACGCCGGCTGCGGAGGTCTTCGCGGACCGCCACATCGGCCCCCGCGGCGGGGAGACCGCGCACATGCTGTCGGTCGTCGGGTACCACTCCCTGGACGACCTGGTCGACGCCGCCGTCCCCGCGAGCATCCGCACGGACCGGCCGCTGGACCTGCCCGCCGCGCGCTCCGAGGAGGAGGTGCTGGCCGCGCTGCGCACGATCGCGGGACGCAACCGGGTCATGACTCAGATGATCGGCCAGGGCTACTCGGACACGATCACGCCCGCCGTCATCCGTCGCAACGTTCTCGAGTCGCCCGCCTGGTACACCGCGTACACGCCGTACCAGCCGGAGATCGCGCAGGGTCGGCTCGAGGCGCTGCTCAACTTCCAGACGATGGTCACGGACCTCACGGGGCTGGACGTGGCCAACGCGTCGCTGCTGGACGAGGCCACCGCGGTCGCCGAGGCGGTCGCGCTCATGTGGCGCGCGGCCCGCGGCAAGGCCGGCACGGTCGTGCTCGACGCCGACCTGTTCGGCCAGTCGCTTGCCGTCACACTCGGCCGCGCGGAGGCCATCGGCCTGCCGGTCATCGTCGCGGACCTCACCGACGGGCTGCCCGAGATCGAGGGCGACCTCATCGGAACCGTCGTGCAGCAGGTCGGTGCGTCGGGCCGTGTCCGCGACCTGAGCGTCGTCGTCGCGCAGACCAAGGAGCGCGGCGGGCTGGTCACGGTCGCCGCCGACCTCCTGGCTCTGACTCTGCTCACCTCCCCCGGCGAGCTCGGTGCCGACGTCTCGGTCGGCTCCGCCCAGCGCTTCGGCGTCCCGCTGTTCGGCGGCGGCCCGCACGCGGCGTTCATGGCGGTACGCACCGGGCTCGAGCGGATGCTGCCCGGTCGGTTGGTGGGCGTGTCCATCGACGCCGACGGTGCCCGGGCCTACCGCCTCGCGCTGCAGACGCGGGAGCAGCACATCCGCCGCGAGAAGGCGACGAGCAACATCTGCACCGCGCAGGCGCTGCTCGCGATCGTCGCGTCGATGTACGCGGTCTACCACGGGCCTGACGGCCTGCGGGCGATCGGTGAGCGCGTGCACGCGCGCGCGGCGGGCCTGGCCGAGCTGCTGACAGGTGTCGGCGTGACGGTCGAGCACGACACGTTCTTCGACACCGTGCGCACCGTCGTTCCCGGCAAGGCCCGTGAGGTCGTCGCGCAGGCGGCCGCTGCCGGCGTGAACCTGTGGGCGCCGGACGACGACCACGTGCAGATCGCTGCCGACGAGCGCACGACCGACGACCACGTGCTCCGGATCGTCCTCGCGTTCGCCGCCGCCGGCACGACCACGCTGGAGGCTGAGGACGGGACCTACGCGTTCGGCTTCTCCGGCACCGACGGCTCCGACGCGCTGCCGGCCGGCCTGCGTCGGACCAGCGCCTACCTGCAGCACCCGGTGTTCCACCTGCACCGCTCCGAGACGGCGATGCTGCGCTACCTGCGGCGCCTGTCGGACAAGGACCTGGCCCTCGACCGCACGATGATCCCCCTGGGCTCGTGCACCATGAAGCTCAACGCCACGGCCGAGATGGAGCCGATCTCCTGGCCGGAGTTCGCCACCATCCACCCGTACGCCCCCACGGACCAGACTCTCGGCTACGCGGAGCTGGTCACGGAGCTGCAGGACTGGCTGGCGGAGATCACCGGGTACGCCGCGGTGTCGGTGCAGCCGAACGCGGGGTCGCAGGGTGAGCTGGCCGGGCTGCTCGCCATCCACGGCTACCACGCGTCGCGCGGCGACAAGCGCGACGTCTGCCTCATCCCCGCGTCCGCGCACGGCACCAACGCGGCATCGGCGGCGCTCGCGGGCATGCGGGTCGTGGTGGTCGCGACGGCCTCCGACGGCTCGATCGACCTCGACGACCTGCGCGCCAAGCTGGAGAAGCACGGCCCCGAGGTCGCGGCGATCATGATCACCTACCCGTCGACGCACGGCGTCTACGAGGAGGGCGTGCGCACCGTCTGCGAGCTCGTCCACGAGGCCGGGGGTCAGGTGTACATCGACGGCGCCAACCTCAACGCGCTCGTCGGCCTGGCCCGTCCGGGCGAGCTCGGGGGCGACGTCAGCCACCTCAACCTGCACAAGACGTTCTGCATCCCGCACGGCGGCGGCGGTCCGGGTGTCGGACCGGTCGCGGTCGCGGCGCACCTGGCTCCCTTCCTGCCGGGCGACCCGACACCGGCGTCGACCGCGACGAACGCGGTGGCCCCGGTCAGCGCCGCCCCCTGGGGTTCGGCGGGCATCCTCCCGATCTCCTGGGCCTACGTCGCGCTCATGGGTCCCGACGGCCTGAAGACCGCCACGGAGACCGCCGTCCTCGCGGCGAACTACCTGGCCACGCGCCTGTCCGGCCACTACCCGGTGCTCTACACGGGCCCGAACGGCCTGGTCGCGCACGAGTGCATCCTCGACCTGCGGGACATCACCAAGGAGACCGGGGTGACCGCGGAGGACGTCGCCAAGCGGCTCATGGACTACGGCTTCCACGCGCCGACGCTGTCCTTCCCGGTGGCCGGCACGCTCATGGTGGAGCCCACGGAGAGCGAGGACCTGGCCGAGCTGGACCGGTTCGTCGACGCGCTGGTGGCCATCCGCGGCGAGATCGACGCCGTCGAGGCCGGCCGCTGGACCGTCGCCGACTCCCCGCTGCGCAACGCTCCGCACACCGCGGCGTCGGTCAGCACCGACACCTGGGAGCAGGCCTACCCGCGCGAGCTCGCCGCGTTCCCCGTGGCCGCGCTCCGCGAGGGCAAGTACTGGCCGCCGGTCCGCCGGATCGACGGGGCGCACGGCGACCGCAACCTGGTCTGCTCCTGCTCGCCCATCGAGTCCTACGCCGAGTAGAGGACACAGCACATGACGGACATCGAGTCCCCGCTCCACGCCGAGCACGTCGCGCTGGGGGCTGCCCTGACCTCCTTCGCCGGCTGGCAGATGCCCCTGCGCTACACCTCCGACATCGCCGAGCACAACGCCGTCCGCACGGCTGCGGGCCTGTTCGACCTGTCGCACATGGGGGAGATCGGGGTGACCGGTCCGGACGCCGGCCGGTTCCTCGACTTCGCGCTCGTCGGCAACCTCTCCGGCCTCCGGGTCCTGGGTGCGCGCTACACGATGATCTGCGCCGAGGACGGCGGCGTCGTCGACGACCTGATCGTGTACCGCGACACCGACGACACGTTCCTCGTCGTCGCCAACGCCTCCAACCACGACACGGTGCTGGCCGCGTTCGCCGACCGGACCGCCGGGTTCGACGTCACCGTCGAGGACCGCTCCGCGCAGACGGCCCTCATCGCCGTGCAGGGCCCGCGTGCGCTGGAGATCCTGCGCGCCACCGAGGGGCTCGCCGAGGCGGGGCACGACGCCGAGACGCTGAAGTACTACGCGGCGATCCCGATGACGTTCCAGGGCAACCCCGTCTTCGTCGCGCGGACCGGCTACACCGGGGAGGACGGCTTCGAGTTCTTCCTCGACGCCGGGCTCGCCCCCGCCCTGTGGCGCGCGTTCCTCGCGGCCGGCGAGCCGTTCGGGCTGGTGCCCGCCGGCCTCTCCGCGCGCGACAGCCTCCGCCTCGAGGCCGGCATGCCGCTGTACGGCAACGAGCTCGACCGCTCGACCACCCCGCACGACGCCGGGCTCGGCCGTGTGGTGAAGCTGGACAAGGTCGACGACGAGGGCAACCCGCTCCCGTTCGTCGGCCGCGCCGCGCTCGAAGGACGCGCCCAGTCGGAGCCCGCCCGCGTGCTCGTCGGGCTCGAAGGCCTCGGCCGACGGGCCGCGCGACACGGGTACCCGGTGAAGCACTCGACCGCCACAGACGCACCGACGGTGGGCACCGTGACGTCCGGTGCACCCTCGCCGACCCTCGGCCACCCGGTCGCGATGGCCTACGTGACGCCCGAGGTCAGTGCTCCGGGCACCGAGCTGGCGGTTGACGTGCGCGGACGCTTCGAGCCCGTGCGGGTGGTTGCTCTTCCCTTCTACCGCCGACACCGGTAGACCAAGCCCTAGAAGAAGACGACAGGAGCCTCACCCATGACGGAGCTGCCCACCCACCTGCACTACACGGTCGAGCACGAATGGCTGGATGACGGCGCCCCCGCGACCGTCGGCATCACCGGGATCGCGGCTGACGCGCTCGGCGACATCGTCTACCTCGAGCTCCCCGCCGTTGGCGAGGAGATCACCGCCGGCGCGGTCGTCGGCGAGATCGAGTCGACCAAGTCGGTCTCGGAGCTGTACTCCCCGGTGTCCGGCACGGTCGTCGAGATCAACCAGGCTGCCGTCGAGGACCCCTCGGTGGTCAACTCCGACCCGTACGGACAGGGCTGGCTGCTGAAGGTCGACGTGGCATCGACCGGTCCGCTGCTGACCGCTGCTGAGTACACAGCGCAGAACCCCGGCTGAACCTCAGCGGCGTCACCGTCGTTGTCCCGATGTGAACCGCGCCACGCGCCCTGGTCAGTCGTCCGGGTGAAAACCGGAACTGATCATGCGTTCGGCGTATCAGTCGGGGCGATCGGCGTTCATTGTGGGTGGCAAGCGCGATCGGGCGCATGGCGGGGGGGAACCCGCGCATGAGGAGATTGCTGGAAGTGGCGTCATGGCTCACCACCAGCCCTCTCTCATCCGGTACGCAGCCCAGAGCGAGACCCGGACCCCCCGGATCTCGCAGCACACCGGAGGACATCATGAGCATGTTGGAGACGAGCAGGACCGTCGGGCTCTCGAACGACGCACTGACGCGCCGCGAGCGGGTCGTGCTGGCGGAGCTCGCCGAGGACGTCACCCTGGAGGAGATCGCGACGCGGCTCTTCGTGACGAGGAACACCGTGAAGTCGCAGGTCCGCAGCGTGTACCGCAAGATCGGTGCCTCGACGCGGGCCGAGGCAGTCGCCTGGGCCGTCGAGCACGGTATCCGCTGAGCATGGTCCGACGGCTCAAGAAGACGGGCCGTCCCTTCAGCCCCACGTCCGCGGCACGCGGGCCTGGCAGACTCACCGCATGAGCGCACCCGTACTCGTCGTCGCTGCAGCCATCGTCGACGACCTGGACGACCCACGAGAGCTGCTCGCCGCTCGGCGGGCGGTTCCGGCGCGTCTCGCCGGCCGGTGGGAGTTCCCTGGCGGCAAGGTCGACGCCGAGGAGTCCCCCGAGGACGCCCTGCACCGGGAGATCCGCGAGGAGCTCGGCGTGCGCATCGGACTCGGTGACGAGGTGGTCGGTCCCGACGACGGGATGTGGCGGCTGTCCGACGACTACGTGATGCGCATCTGGCTGGCGGAGGTCGTGGAGGGCACGCCGGAGCCGCTCGTCGAGCACGACGAGCTGCGGTGGCTCGCGCCGCGCCAGTGGCACGACGTGCCCTGGTTGGATGCGGACGTCCGCATCGTCGACAGGCTCGCGAGCCTGTCGGTCCGTCTCAGCTGAACTGCTGCTTCGAGCGCCCCGCCGACCTGCTCTGGCGAGCCCCTGCCCTCTCCGGTGCGGGGCGCTGCTGTGTCACCAGCGGTGGTTGCCGTTCTTCATGCACGTCTGCCCGGTCCCGCGGCAGTAGCTGCACTCCCCGGACCAGCGCTTGCGGCCGGCACCGTCGCAGCGCTCGCAGACCTGCACCGCCGAGCTGCACTCATCGCACTTCACCACGTCGATCTCCCATGACTTCGTTGTACAGGCGTGGGCCTTTTCGTGGGCTCCGTAGGGAGGGATCGGCACGTTCCGGGGGTGGACATGAGCCCTCGGGCGACGAGTCTTGGTCACGAATCGGTTGCGACGCCCTCCAGGCCGTGAGCGAGCCGGGCGACAGCGTCCGTCAGGGTCGCCGTCGAGGCGGCCAGGTTGAGGCGGACGAAGCCGGTCCCCTCGACGCCGAACGTCGGACCGGGGTTGACCGCGAGACGGCCGCGCTGCAGGGCGAGCCGCGCCGGGTCCGCTCCCTCCCGGACGGCGTCGAGCGCGCGCAGGTCGATCCACGCGAAGTACGTCGCCTCCGGTGGTGACCACACCGCGGCGGGCAGGTGCTCGCCGAGCAGGTCCGCGACCAGGCGCTGGTTGTGCCGGAGCCCGTCGAGCACCTCGTCCAGCCAGGCGCCGCCCTCGGCGTAGGCGGTCCGCTGGGCGAGGGCACCGAGGTGCGTGACCCCGTCCGCGACCACAGCGGGGAGGCGGGCGAGGTCGTCGACCGCCTCCGGTCCGGGCACGGCGACAGCGGCACGCAGGCCGGCGAGGTTGAACGCCTTGGACGCGGAGTGCAGGGCGATCGCGTCGGGGATCTGCGTCGTCGTGGGCACGAACCGGCTGCCGGGAGCGAGCACGAGGGGTGCGTGGATCTCGTCGGCGACCACCCGCACGCCGTGCCGGGCGGCCAGCTCTCCGACCGTCCGCAGCTCGGCCGACGTGTGCAGAGTGCCGGTGGGGTTGTGGGGGTGGCAGAGCAGGTACGCGGCCCGGCGTCCGGTCGCGGTGGCCTCGCCGAACGCCCGGTCGAGCGACTCGAGGTCGAGCCGGCCGTCAGGACCGAGCGGGGCGGTCAGCAGCCGGCGGTCGGCATGTGCGACGAACGCGGCGAACGGCGGGTACACCGGCGGGCTGATCACGACCGCGTCGCCCGGGCCGGTGACCAGCCGCAGGACCTCGACGGCGCCCAGCATCACGTCCGGGACCAGCCGGGTGGCGGCGACCTCGACCGTCCAGTCCCACCGGTCGGCCGCGAACGCCGCCATCGCCTCGGCGTACGCGGTGCCCGACGGGTACCCGGTGTCGCCGAGGCGCATCGCGTCGGTGACCGTGCGGACCACCACCTCGGGCTGCGGCACGTCCATCTCCGCGACGAACAGCGGCAGCACGTCCGGCGGGTAGTGGCGCCACTTCTCGCTGGTCCGTCGTCGGAGCAGGTCGAGGGGGACGGTGTCGAAGATCGTCACCCGACCGACCCTAGGCGCACGACAGCCCCGGACACCTGCTGGCGTCCGGGGCTGTCGTGGGTGTGAGTCAGAGGGTGGCGCGAACCGTCCGCGTCGCGGCGAGGATGTGCTCCAGCGACGGGGCGACCTCCTCGTAGCGGCGGGTCTTCAGGCCGCAGTCCGGGTTGACCCAGAGCTGGTCGACCGCGATGGCCTTGACCGCCTCGGTGAGCAGCTCCTCGACCTCGGCCTCGCTGGGGACGCGCGGCGAGTGGATGTCGTAGACGCCCGGGCCGATCCCGCGCGGGTAGCCGGCCGCCGAGATGTCGCCGAGGATCTCCATCTTCGAGCGGGCCGCCTCGATGGACGTCACGTCGGCGTCCAGGCCGTCGATCGCGCCGATGATCTCGCCGAACTCCGAGTAGCACAGGTGCGTGTGAATCTGCGTGTCGGGGCGGACCCCGGCGGTCGACAGGCGGAACGAGCGCACCGACCAGTCGAGGTACCCGGCGTGGTCCTCGATGCGCAGCGGGAGGAGCTCGCGCAGGGCGGGCTCGTCCACCTGGATGACGGCGATGCCGGCGGCCTCGAGGTCGGCGATCTCGTCGCGCAGGGCGAGGCCGACCTGGTTGGCGGTGTCACCGAGCGGCTGGTCGTCGCGGACGAACGACCACGCGAGGATGGTCACCGGGCCGGTGAGCATGCCCTTGACGGGCTTCTCCGTGAGCGACTGCGTGTACGACGACCACTCGACCGTGATCGGCTTCGGCCGCGACACGTCGCCCCACAGGATCGAGGGACGCGTGCAGCGCGAGCCGTACGACTGGACCCACCCGTTCTGCGTCACGGCGAACCCGTCGAGGTTCTCCGCGAAGTACTGGACCATGTCGTTGCGCTCGGGCTCGCCGTGCACCAGCACGTCGAAGCCGATCTTCTCCTGCAGGTCGACGACGCGACGGATCTCCGCCTTCATCTCCTCGTCGTACTGCGCCTCCGTCAGCTCACCCTTGCCGAACGCCGCGCGGGCGGTGCGGATCTCGGTGGTCTGGGGGAACGAGCCGATGGAGGTCGTCGGGAGCGGCGGGAGGTTGAGGCGGGCCGCCTGGGCGACCTTGCGCTCGTCGAACGGGCCGCGGTTGAAGGCGCTCTCGTCGAGGGCGGCGACGCGGTCGCGGACCTCCGGGTTGACGACGCCGGGCGCCGTGCGGCGGGAGTTCACCGCGTCGGTGGCGGCGAGCAGCTGCTCGTGGATCGCCTCGCGGCCCTCGGTCAGACCCTCGGCCAGCGTGACGACCTCGACGACCTTCTCGTCGGCGAACGCGAGCCAGCTCTTCAGCGTGGCGTCGAGGTTCGGCTCGTCGGTGGTCGTGTGCGGGACGTGGAACAGTGACGTCGACGTGCCGACGGTGACCGCGGCGGCGCCGAGGCCCTCGAGCTGCTCGAGGATCGCCAGCTTGGCGTCGAGGTCCGCACGCCAGATGTTGTGGCCGTCGATGACGCCGGCGACCAGCGTCTTGGTCTCCAGGCCGGGGACCGACTCGGCGGGCGCGTGGCCGCGGACCAGGTCGATGCCGATGGCCTCGACGTCCGTGGCGGCGAGCACCGGGAACGCCGCGCCGAGGTCGCCGTAGGGCGCGGCGACGAGGATGGCCGGACGCGCCGGGCGGGCCAGCTCGGTGGCCAGGGCGCGGTACGCCTCGATCACGGAGGCGAGCAGCTGCTCGGCCGGCACGCCGACCGAGTCGGAGACCAGCGCGGGCTCCTCCAGCTGGACCCAGGTGGCACCGGCGGCGGCCAGGTCCGTGAGCAGCTCGGCGTAGACGGGCAGCAGGTCCGCGAGGCGGTCGATGGGCGCGAAGCCCTCCGGCGCGTCCTCCGTGGCCTTGGCCAGGGCGAGGTACGTGACGGGGCCGACGATGACCGGACGCGTGAGGACGCCGTCCGCGAGGGCTTCCTTGAACTCCCGCACCGGGCGGTCGCTGGCGTAGCGGAAGGTGGTCTCCGGGCCGATCTCCGGGACGAGGTAGTGGTAGTTGGTGTCGAACCACTTGGTCATCTCGAGCGGCAGGTCGTCGCCGCGGCCGCGAGCCACGGTGGAGTACCCGGCGAGGTCGAGCGCACCGTCGGCGCCCACGACGTCCGCGAAGCGGGCCGGCACGGCACCGACCACGGCGGTCGCGTCGAGCACGTGGTCGTAGAACGAGAACGCGCTCGGGATGGCCGGCACGTCGGTGGCCAGGCCGAGCTCGGCGAGGCGCGTGCGGGTGCGCTTGCGCAGGTCGGCGGCGGTCGCCTCGACCTCGTCGGCCGACGTGCGACCGGCCCAGAACGCCTCGAGGGCCTTCTTCAGCTCGCGGCGCGGGCCGATGCGCGGGTAGCCGAGCACGGAGCTGGCGGGGAACTGCGGGTTCTTCTCGGTCATGGTGTTTCTCAGTCCCTCGGGGGTCGGGCGGGAGCCGTGTCCTGCGGCCAGCTGGCCAGGTCGGGAGCTGTCCGAGCTCCGCCGTCGAGGTGTGCACCCTCGAGCAGGTCAAGTGCGGCATGGTGCTGGTTGAACGTGTACAGGTGGACGCCGGGTGCTCCGCCGTCCAGGACGCCGTTGACCAGGTCGACGCTCGCGCGGATGCCCCGGCGATGGCGGTCGAGCTCGTCGTCGGCGGAACCGAGCAGGTCGAGAAGGTCGTGCGGTACCGGGACGCCGGTCAGCTCCTGCACGCGCAGCAGCCGGGCCGGGTCGGTGGTCGGGATGATGCCCGGGATGATCGGGATGGTCACGCCCGCCTCCCGGGCCTCCGCCACGATACCGAGATAGTCCTCCGCGTCGAAGAAGACCTGCGTGATCGCGAAGTCGGCGCCGGCCTCCTGCTTGGCCAGCAGCGAGGCGACGTCCTGCGCGCGGGTGCCGCCGGTGGCGTGGTTGCCGCGCGGGAACGCCGCGACCGCCACGGACAGCGGACGCACCCGCGCCCGCACCGCCTGCGAGGGGCTGTCCGCGCAGCGCTGCGCCTCGATCTCCCGCAGCAGCTCGACCAGCTCGCCCGCGGTCTGGAGGCCGTCGGGGTGCGCCTCCCAGTTGCTCTGGTCGGTGGGCGGGTCGCCGCGCAGGGCGAGGAACGACCGCAGGCCCTCGTCGAGGAACTCCCCCACGATCGTGGTGATCTCCTCGCGGGACGTGCCGACGCAGGTCAGGTGGGCGATCGGGTTGAGCGACGTCTCGCGCAGCAGCCGGCGGACGAGCGCGCGCGTGGTCACCCGGGTCTTGCCCGAGGCGCCGTACGTGACCGAGACGAAGTCGGGCTTCACGGTCTCGAGCGCCTGGATGGTGGCCCACAGCCGGGGTGCCGCGTCGGGGTTGCGCGGCGGGAACAGCTCGAACGAGATGGTCGGCCGGTCGTTCGCGGCCTGCGCGCGCGGCCTGGTCGAGGCGTGCAGACCGGGCGTTCGCGGCTCCACGGCGGCGGCGCTCACGGCGCGACCGACCGGGTCGTCTGGCACCGGTGCGGTGCGGGGACACATGACCTGCGGGACATTGCTCACTCCATCGCCCCTGGCGGAAGCACCCACACCCTCGCGAGGAGGGGGGTTGCTGCGGCGTCGTCGAGCCAGGTCTCTCGGCCGCTCTGGATGGTAGGCGTGATGGTAGACCGCAGATCACATGCTGGGCAACGGTGCTCGACAGATGAGACGTGGGCGTCCGTGGTGTGTGCGTGCCGATGTCACCGTGCCCGTCCGCGCGCACAGCGGAGCGAGGGAGCCCGCAACGGCGGGCGCGTCCGTGCCGCGTCAGTGCGGACGGCGAGGGGCGAGGGTGCTCGTGTGCATGCGGCTGCGCTGCGACGGGACGTCGAACCAGGAGTTCGGAGAGCCGGCCGGGACGGTCAGGAGCCCGTCCTGCACCGCCTCGAGGATCTCGGCATCGGGGACGACGTTGTCCGCCAGAGCCTCGGCCGCCGCGCGCGCGGCATCACGCCGTGCGTCGGAGTCGGGCTTGTCCGTCATGCGGGGCACTGTAGTCCGCGTCTTGACGCATGCCGAGAGCCCGGAGCGAGCATCACCCGCCGGGAGTAACGGGCACCCCGGTCGCCCGGGACGGTCGCAGCCGTCAGGCAGGAGAGGTCTGCAGGTCAGCCACGCGCCAGGCACCGGTGACCGTGGGGCAGGTCGCCAGGTGGTCGTCGACGACGCCGCAGGCCTGCATGGCGGCGTACGCCGTGACGGGGCCGACGAACCGGAAGCCCAGCAGCTTGAGCTCCTTGGCGAGCGCGCGGCTCTCGGGCGTCTGCGCCGGCACGTCCGCCCAGGTGGCGGGGCGCACGTGCGTGGACCGGTCGGGGGCGTGCGACCAGAGCACCTGGTCGAGCGTGCGGCCCGACGCGTGCAGGTCCCGCAGGGCGCGACCGTTGGCGATGGTCGACTCGATCTTGGCGCGGTTCCGCACGATGCCGGCATCCGCCATGAGCCGGGCCACGTCGTCGTCACCGAACGCCGCGACGACCTCGGGGTCGAAGTCGGCGAAGGCCGCCCGGAACGCGGGCCGCTTGCGCAGGATGGTGATCCACGCGAGCCCGGACTGGAACGCCTCCAGCGCGAACCGTTCGTAGAGGGCGTGCTCCCCGTGCACGGGCCTGCCCCACTCCTCGTCGTGGTACTGCTCGTAGACGGGGTTGCCGTCGCCGAAGCAGCGGCCGGTGCGCGGGACGTCGGACGAGGTCATGCGCCGAGTCTGCCGCGCGCCACCGACACGCAGAGCCCAGCTGTGGACGGTGCGGGCTGTGGGCGGCTCAGGAGGCGTGCGTGATCAGACGCTCGATCCCGTCGAGGATGAGCACGGTCCCGAAGTCCAGGGAGTCGTCGTCCGCGGGAACGTCGTCCGGGTACGAGAACGCGCCGTCGGCGGCGGCCCGCCGCAGGCTCGGGTGCTCGTCCGGGGACGCGAGCGTGCTGATCAGCGCACCGAGGTCCGGCGCCGGAGCACCGTCCGCGGTGCTGCCGACGGCTGCGGTCCGACCGGCGCCGCTCAGCTCCTCGCCGACCCGGAGCCGGTCCAGCGTGTGCGAGGCGAGCAACCCGATCGCGCCCACCTTCTGGTGCTCGGACAGCGGGGTGCCGTCGAGCGCGGAGAGCATCGCCTCCATCCAGGCGAGCCGTCCCGGACCCACGGCGTGCATGACCTGGGACGTGCGCGCGAGCCACGGGTGCGCGTGCAGGATCGGCTGCTGGACCGCGAGGACGAGCTCGAGCCGCTCCCGCCAGCCGCCGACCTCGGGACCCACGACCGGGGGTCGGCCGCCCGCGCGGTCGGACATGAGGCTCAACACCTCGTCCTTGGACGAGACGTAGCGGTACAGCGACATCGTGGTGAACCCGAGCGACTCCGCCAGCCGGGCCATCGAGACGCTCTCGATCCCCTCGGCGTCGGCCAGCGCGATGCCCGCGTCGGCGATCTGCTCCAGCGTGAGGCCTGGTCGGGGACCCGGGCGGCCGGGGGGAGGCGTGCGCCAGAGCACGGCGATCCCCGGCGGCAGGTCCACCGGCACGCTCTCCGCGCCGGCCACGCGCACCGCGTGCCGGCGGGCCTTCTCCGCCTCCCGGGCGGCCTGCTGCTGGGCGAGTGCGGCGGCGCGCTGGGCCTTCTCCGCCTCCCGGAGCTGACGCGCGGCCTCGCGGACGGCCTGCTGCGCGGCGCGCTCCTGCTCCTTGCGCCGCTGCTCGGCCTGCTTGAGGGCGTCCTGCTCGGCGCGCAGGCGGTCGCGCTCGCGGCGGTCGGCGTCCTTCTGGGCGTCCCGCTCGGCCTTCTCGTGGTCGCGTCGGCGGCGTTCGGCCTCCTTGGCCGCGGCGCGCTCCGCCTTCTCCCGGTCCCGTCGCAGCAGCTCTGCCTCGCGACGGGCCTCCTCGGCCTCGCGCCGAGCGAGCTCCGTGTCTCGTGCCTCGTCCTCGTCCACGACACCTCCTTGACCCGTGATCCTATAAGTGTGTATGAAGTACACACACAGTTTACGGCATACACAGAAGGGAGAACGCGATGAGTGCACCTGTCGTCATCGCCACGGGGCTGCGCAAGTCCTACGGCGACCTCACCGTGCTCGACGGCGTCGACCTCGAGGTCGGCTCGGGCGAGGTGCTCGCCCTGCTCGGGCCCAACGGCGCCGGCAAGACCACCACCGTGCGCATCCTGTCGACGCTGCTGCGGCCCGACGGGGGCACCGCCTATGTAGCCGGCAAGGACGTCGTGCGGCAGCCCGCCGAGGTGCGGGCCGCCATCAGCCTCACCGGGCAGTTCGCGGCCGTCGACGACCTGCTCACGGGCGTCGAGAACCTGCACCTCATGGCCCGGCTCGCGCACCTGGGGCGTGCCGAGGTCCGCTCCCGGAGCGCCGAGCTGCTCGAGCTCTTCGACCTCACCGACGCCGGCCGGCGCGTGGTCAAGACCTACTCCGGCGGCATGCGACGGCGGCTCGACCTCGCGGTGGGGCTGCTGTCCCGGCCGCAGGTGGTGTTCCTCGACGAGCCGACGACGGGGCTCGACCCCCGCAGCCGCAACGACCTGTGGGACGTGATCCGGTCGGTCGTCGCCGCCGGCACCACGGTGCTGCTCACCACGCAGTACCTCGAGGAGGCCGACCAGCTGGCCGACCGCATCGCGGTCATCGACCACGGGCGGGTCATCGCGAACGGGACCGCCCGCGAGCTCAAGGGGGCGGTCGGCTCCGCGCACGTCGAGCTGCGCCTCAAGGACGGTGCGGAGGAGCGCTTCACCACCGACGGCTCCGTGCCGGACGTCCGGCGGATCCTCGCCGACATCGAGCGCCGCGGAGTCGCCGTCGACACCTGGGAGGTCCGCTCCCCCACGCTCGACGACGTCTTCCTGACCCTCACGGGCCGGCCCACCGAACCCGAGAACGTCCCCGCCCTCGTCGCCTCCCGGGAGTCCTGATGACCACGCTCACCACCGCACCACCGGCCCTCGGCTGGACCGCCCACGACACGGCCGCCCTCATCGACCGCTGCCTGCGGCGCTCGCTGCGGCAGCTCGACACGGTGCTGCTGTCCGTGATCCTGCCCGTGATGCTGCTGCTGATGTTCGTCTACGTGTTCGGCGGCGCCATCCAGACGGGCGTCGACTACGTGAACTGGGTGGTCCCGGGGATCATCCTGCTGACCGCGGGGTACGGCGCCGCCAACACCGCGGTCGACGTCGCCAGCGACATGACGGGCGGCATCATCGACCGGTTCCGGTCGCTGCCCATCCGGCCCACGGGGGTGCTCACGGGTCACGTCGTGGCGAGCCTGACGCGCAACGCGGTGTCCACCGCGCTCGTCTTCGGGATCGCGTTCCTCATCGGGTTCGACGCGGCCGCGTCACCGCTCGAGTGGGTCGCCGCGGTCGGTCTGATCGCCCTGTACGTGATCGCCCTGACCTGGGTGGCCGTCGCCATCGGGATCGTCGCGTCCGGCCCCGAGGCCGCCAGCGGGTTCACCTTCGCGGTGCTCTTCCTGCCCTACGTGTCGAGCGCGTTCGTGCCGCCCGAGACGATGCCCGAGGCCCTGGAGACGATCGCGACGTTCAACCCGGTCACCCCGATCACCGACACCCTGCGCGGGTTGCTGCTCGGCACGCCCGTCGACGGGTCGGCGCTCCCGGCGTTGCTCTGGTGCCTCGGCATCGTGCTCGTCGGGCGGGTCGCGGCCGGTCTGCTGTTCCGGCGCGGCGTCTGACGTGCACGGGGCTGTGCGTCCCTGCGCAGCCCCGTCGCGTCACTCCCGGCCGGAGAACGAGCCGCCGAGGCCGTCGATCCGCGCCAGGTCCCGGTCGTCGTCGGCCGGCGCGACGGCCCACAGCAGCAGGTCGCCGTTGACGGCCGTCTCGACGGTCAGGTCGGTCTGCGCGGCGTAGCCCCGGAGCCGCTCCTGGGCCGCGGCCGCGTCGGCGTAGTCCGCGAACAGGTAGACCGAGACGTGCGCCTGCCCGTCCGGCCAGTCGAGCCCCAGGGCGTCGGCGGCCCCGACGTCCTCGGCCGTCGGGACCGCGTCGGCGTCCCGGACGCCGTCGGTCAGGCGCAGGAGCGCCAGGATGCGGTCACGCTCCTCGGCGATGCCGGTCATGCGGTCTCCTCGGTCGTCCGTGTCACTTCGCGGGCAGCTTGGCCTTGGCGTTCGTCCAGTCGCCCTTCTTGACGTAGCTCGTGAACGACGTCCAGGCCGTCCCCAGCTCGGCGTCGCTCATCGTGCTGGTCTTCGCCTTGTGCGCCGCCTTGAACTTGGTCTCGAAGAGGTCGAGCTTGCCCTCGAAGTAGATCTGCGCGAGCACGGTCTCCTGGTCGGTCTTCGATCCGCCGAGGATGTAGATCATGTCGCGCACGAACGCCACCTGCTTGGGGTAGTTGGTCCGCTCGGGCCCACCGTTCTTCGCCGGTGCCGCGTTCTGGTCGGTCAGGACCCGCGTGAAGTACTCGGTGATGCCCTCGTTGAGGTCGAAGCCGTACGTGTTCAGGACGTCGTCCGGTGCGTAGCGATGCATGCTCTCGTGGATCGCCGTGCTGGGGGTGCCACGGTCGGCATGCAGGATCGCCGGGCCGTCCGCGTTCTTCGTCGACGCGTACGCGTTGGTCGACTTCTGCTCCGCCTCGGAGTCGCTCGGGAACTCGACGCCGTAGACGATGGCCCAGTCCGCCGGCGAGATGCTCGCGACGTAGCCCTCGCCCTTCTTCCCCGCCCCGACCGCCGCCTCGACGAACGGCTTGAGGTGCGAGTAGTCCTCGATGTTCGTCTTGATGAACTCGTCGGCCTCGGCACCGGTCAGGTGGTGCTTCGTCTTCTTCGACGAGTCGAGCTTGTCGGTCTTCTTCACGTTGGTGTCGACCGCAGCCAGGAGCGACATGTAGTACAGGTCGCCCAGGTGCGTCCGGCCCTTGGCCATCGCGTCCGGGTCGGTCGCGATCGCCTGCTTCTCCGCGCCGCTGAACCCGTTGATGATCACGCGCAAGGCGTCCATCCGGGTCTTCGCGACGCCCTTGTTCGCGGGGGCCGTCTGCGGGTCGCAGGCCGCCTCGAAGCGCTCCTTGGCGGGCTTCGGTGGCGTCACGACCTCCGGGGTCGCGACCACCTCCGGGGTGGCGACCACGGGCACGGTCGTCGTGGGGGCGACCACCTCCGTCGTGGCGGTCGTGTCGGTCGGCGCGACGACGCCCGTCGGTGCCCCCGTCTCGGGCGCGGTGTCCTCGACCTTCGGTGTGTCGACGACGGGGGTGGTCACCTCCGGGGTGGTGTCCACCGGCGTCTCGACGGTCGTGGCGACCGGTGTCGTGACGGTCGGTGTCGTGACGACGGGTGTCGTGACGGTCGGTGTCGTGACCGGCTTCGCGATCTTCGTGATGGACGGGACCGGGGTCTTGGGCTCGACCGGTGTGGTGACCTTCGCGGTGACCGGCGACGGCACGGGCGTCGTCGTCGCGAGCTTCTTCGTCTTCTTCTTCTTGCCGCCGAGCAGCGCCTTGAACGGGTTCCACCGCCGGACAGTCCCCGCGCGTTCGGCCTGGCGGCGCAGCGGCGCGAGGGCCTCGGCGGGTCCGGACGACTCGGCCTGGGCGACGGGCGCCGACTCGGCCACCCGGGCGGTCTGGCGCTGCAGCCGGCGCACGGCGCTGTCGGCCATCGAGTCCGCGGCGGCCTCCGCGGGGTCGTCGGCGGTGCCGATGACGGGTCCCTGCGCCGAGCTGGGCCCGCTGCTGCCCTGGACGACGTGGGCCAGCTCGTGGGCCAGGAGGTGGTCGCCGCCGGACGTCCCCGGCGCGTACGTGCCCTTCGTGAAGTACACGTCCGACCCCGCGGTGAACGCGGTCGCCTGCACGGAGCGCGCGATCCTGTCCGCCTCGCCGTCGTCGTGGATCCGGACCCCGCCGAGGTCGACTCCCATCGCGGCGCCCATGCGCTCGGCGTGCTCCGGCTCCAACGGCCTGCCCCCGCCCTGGCGACGGCGCAGGGCAGTCCCGATCTCGGGCGCGACAGTGGTGCCGCCCAGCGGGTCCTCTCCGACGGACCGGCGCTGGATGCCCGTCGCGAGGCCCGGGACGGCCACCGGCATCACGACGTCGCGGCGCAGCGCCGGGGCGGCCGGCGCGGCCGCGCGGGCGGGTGCCTTCTCGAGCGCGGTCCGGTCACGTCCAGCTGACATGGCGGGCCTCCTTCCGTGTCCCTGTCACTGTGCGAACCCGTGCTCCGGGACGCGACGGCCGAGCTTGTGGTGCTCCGCGACCGTCGCGGCGAGGACATGACGCATGCCGACCAGCTCACCCGCGGCCACGGCGTCGTACGCGGCGGCGAGCACGATGTTGCGGATGTCGCCGCCCGCGAGCTCCACCTCCTGCGCTAGGTGCGCCACCTGCACCGGGTCGGCCGGGTCGGTGGTGACGCGCGCGAGGTGCCGCTCCCAGAGACGCTGCCGGGTGGGCACGTCCGGGTCGGGGAAGTGGACGATGAAGCTCATCCGTCGGCTGAACGCGGGGTCCAGGTTGCCGCGCAGGTTGGTGGCCAGGACGGTGACCCCGTCGAAGCTCTCCATCCGCTGCAGCAGGTACGCGACCTCCTGGTTGGCGTACCGGTCGTGCGCGTCCTTCACGTCGGAGCGCTTCCCGAACAGGGCGTCCGCCTCGTCGAAGAAGAGCAGGACGTTGAGGCTCTCCGCCTCGTGGAAGACGCGTTCGAGGTTCTTCTCCGTCTCCCCGATGTACTTGTCGACGATCGACGCCAGATCCACCCGGAACAGGTCGAGGCCCAGCTCGGCGGCCACGACGTGCGCGGCGAGCGTCTTGCCGGTGCCGGGGCTGCCGCTGAAGAGCGCGGCGATGCCGGTCCCCTTCCCGCCGACGTCGACCAGGCGACCGTCCGCGAGGACCTCGTCGCGGTGCGCGGCCCAGGACACGAACCGGTGCAGCGGGCGGGACACGTGGTCGGGCAGGACCAGGTCGGCGAACGTCGGTGGGCGGGTGGGCACGAGCGCGGGACCCGACGTGATCGAGCCGCCGACGCGCCGGGCGGCCGCACGGGCGGAGTCGGCCGAGATCTCCGTCCCCGTGACGTCCGCGAGCGTGGTGGCGTACCGCGCGGCGTCGGCGATGACCTCGGGGGCGAGCCGGAAGGTCGCCAGCCGGTGGTCCGCGATCCCGGCACCGAGCTCCCGGTCCCAGACGAGCGCGCGGTCCTCGGTGGTCACGGCGGGGGCTTCGAGCACGAGCGGGTGGTAGGCGAGCCAGAGCGGCTGCCAGGGCCGGTCCCCGACCGCGAGGACCGGGACGACGGACTCGGCGAGCGCGGCGAACAGGGTGGCCGGGTCGTGCTCCGCGAGCCGCTCCGCGTGCACGAGCACCAGCCCGGCGCCCTGCAGTGCGGCCTCGCGCGTCGTGACGGCGAGGACGTGCCGGAGGTCGGCGTCCGGTGCGACGCGGGCCAGGTCGAGCGCGAGGCAGCCGATGCCGGCCGCGGACAGGGCCGCCGCGGCCAGCGACAGCCCTCCCGAGCCGAGGGGTGAGCGGATCCAGACCAGGGGCTCGCCCGCCTCGACGGCCGCCGCCAGGAGCCCGTCGACGTCGAGCCGGCCCACGGGCACGGGCAGGACGAGCGCGGGCGTGAGCAGCGGGTCGGGATCGTCGACGCCGACCAGGTGGGCCAGCACCCGGTCCGGGACCCACAGCTCCCGGCTCAGCCACAGCGCCGGGGCGGGCGCCACCTCGAGCAGGCCGTACCGACGCGTCGGCGCCGTGGGACCCAGGTAGGTCGGCCCGGCGCCGGAGAGCGTCGGCAGGGACGCGAGCTCGAGGGCGAGGCCGACCGTGGCACGCGCCGGCGACGGACCACCGCGCAGCAGGCCGAACGCCAGCGCGAGGTTCGCGTCGAGGTCCGGGGCGGAGGCGATGGTCAGCAGCTCGGCGTCCTGCTCGTCGAGGCCGAACACGTCCGCGAGCCCGGTCAGCCGGTCGTCCTGCAACGGGCCCGGTTCCGCGTGCTCGTCGCGCAGGACCGCGAGGACGTCGTCCAGCCTGCGGCGGAGGTCGGCGTCGAGACCCTGCCGGCGGTCCCCCGCGACGCACACCTGCTTCACCAGCGCGGCCAGACGCTCGCGCATGCCCTGCCCCCTGTCGATGCGCCGACGCGACGCCGTGCCCCGTCGGCGGTCGTCCTTCCGACTGTCACATATCGGGCACGCGTTTGCTAGGCCCGAGCGGGTGAGGTCAGGGCCTTCCTGATGCGGGTCGTCGACACCGGGACCGGCGTGCCCAGCTGCTGCGCGAACAGGCTCACGCGCAGCTCCTCGAGCAGCCAGCGGACCGCCGTGACCTCGGGATCGTGCGGGCGCTCGGCGACGGCGTCGTCGTAGAGCGCCTCGACGTCCTGCACCTGCCACGCCAGGTCCGCGTCGCGCTGCGGGTTGTCGGCGGCCTTGACGAGCCGGTGCCGCGCCGCCCTCAGGTAGCGGGCCAGGTGCGGGAGGCGGTCGGCGCCGGTCTCGCTCACGAAGCCGTCGTGCACCAGCCGGGCGGCCTGCTCGCGGATGTCCTGCGCGGTGGCCAGCAGCGCGAGGCTGGACCGGGAGCGGATCTCGGCGTCGAGCTCCCGCCACGCGGTGAGGACCGCGACGAGGTCGGTGACGACCGTGAACACCGTGTCCTCGAGGCGGTCCCGGACTGCCGTGCGCACCGCGGTGTAGGCGTCGAGCGTCCGGATGCTGGTGGCCGGTGCCGTCAGCAGGCTCTCGATCGCGGCGAGCTGCACGTCCCTGACCAGCGCTTCGGTGCTGGGATACGGGCTCGCGGCGAGCGTGAGCGCCTGCGTGCCGGTCCACCGGGTCGTGATGCGGCCCGTTGCGAGGCCGACGTCGAGCAGGAGGAGGCGACGCAGGCCGCGACGCGACGCCTCGGGCACGGCGGACTCGTCGGCGAGCGCGCGGACGGCGACCGTCCCCTTCTCCTCGACCAGCGACGGGTACGCGCGGACGCGTCCGACCTCGACGACCTCGGGGAGCTCGGGCAGGTCTGCGGGCCACGTGGTCAGTCCGGTGCGCTCGACGTCGACCGCGGGTGCCGTGCTCGGTGCGGTCGAGCCGGCCGTGGACGGGCGCGCGAGCGTCGGGGCCGTCGTGGATGGCGTCGGCGTGTCCGGCGACGCCTTGCGCGCCTCCTCCATCGCCGCGCGCACGGCGGTCCGGACGGCGTCGTCGACGGCCTGCTGGGTCTGCGCCGCGAGCCGACGCTGGAGGACCGCCAGGTCCTTGCCCTCGTCCACCACTCCCCCGCGGTCGCCGACCACCCGGAACGTCATGCGCAGGTGCGGCGGCAGCCGGTCGTCGTCGAACGCGTCCTCGGGCACGTCGACGTCGCGCAGCTCGCGCACCGCTCGGCGGAACACGTCGCGGAACGACGGTGCGGCGTCGCCGGCGCGGACCGTGTCCTCCCAGTCGGCGGTGTGCTCGGTCATCCAGGCGTCGACCCCGCGGGCGACGTCGGGTGCGGGGACGAGCTGGACGCGTACGGGCTTGGGAAGGGAGCGGATCGTGGCGGTGACCAGCTCCTCACGCAGACCCGGCACCATCCAGCCGAAGCCGTCGGGCGTGAGGCGCGCGAGGGTCGACAGCGGGATGTGTACAGTCACGCCGTCCGCTTCTGTACCGGGCTCGAACTGGTACGTGAGCGGGAGGCGGAGGTCGCCCTGCGGCCAGCGCGACGGGAACGCCGACTCGTCGATCGCGCCCGCCTCGCCCACCAGCAGCTCACGGGTGAACGTCAGCAGGTCGGGGTCGTCGCGGCGGGCGGACTTCCACCACTGGTCGAAGTGCCGGCTGGACACGACGTCGTCGGGGACGCGCTCGTCGTAGAACGCGAACAGCGTGTTGTCGTCCACCACGAGGTCCCGCCGGCGGGCCCGTGCCTCCAGACCCTCCGCCTCGGCCAGCAGGCGGCGGTTCTCGTGGAAGAACGCGTGGTGGGTGGTCCACTCGCCCTGCACCAGCGCGTGCCGGACGAACAGCTCGCGGGCGTGCTCGGGGTCGACCTTGGCGTACAGGACGCGACGCTGGTTCACGATCGGGACGCCGTACAGCAGCACCTTCTCGAACGCCGTCGCTGCACCCTGCTTGGTGGACCACGCGGGCTCCGAGTAGGTGCGTCTGACCAGGTGAGCGCCCACTTCTTCGGCCCACTCCGGCTGGATGCGTGCCACGTCGCGACCCCACAGACGCGAGGTCTCCACGAGCTCGGCGGCCATGACCCAGGCCGGGGGCTTCCTGGCCAGCCCCGAGCCGGGGAAGATCGCGAACCGCGCGCCGCGTGCTCCGAGGTACTCGTTGCGGGCGCGTCGATCAGTCCTCCCCGGCGTCTTCCCGCGCGACGGCGCAGCGACCTCCGTCGCCTCCTGCATGCCGATCTGCGAGAGCAGCCCGGCAAGGATCGCGACGTGGATGCGGTCGCCGTCCCACTCGAGCTGGAGCCCGTCGGCCTCCTGTGCCGAGCGGGGGGCGTTCACGACGATGCCCAGCGGCTTGGCCAGCTCACGCAGCTGCGTGACGACGTCCTGCCACTCGCGTATCCGCAGGTAGTTGAGGTGCTCCGACCGGCACATCCGCCGGAACGCCGACCCGGACAGATCCCGCTGCTGGTCGCGCAGGTAGTGCCACAGGTTGAGGTAGGTGAGCAGGTCAGAGGTGGGATCGGTGAAGCGGGAGTGCGACAGGTCGGCCTTCTCGCGCTCCTCGACCGGCCGCTCGCGGGGGTCCTGGATGGACAGTGCGGCGGCGATGATCATGACCTCGCGCGCGACCGACCGGCGACCGCCCTCGACGATCATCCGCGCGAGCCGGGGGTCCATCGGGAGCTGCGCGAGCGCGCGGCCGGTCTCCGTCAGCCGGCCGTCGCCCAGCGCGCCCAGCTCCGTGAGCAGCTGGACGCCGTCGCGGACCGCACGCGTGTCCGGCGGGTCGACGAACGGGAAGTCGCCGATGTCCTCCGGCGTGGTCGCGACACCCACCGCGATCATCTGCAGGATGACCGACGCGAGAGATGTACGAAGGATCTCCGGCTCGGTGTACAACGGCCGAGTGTCGAAGTCGTCCTGCGAGTACAGCCGGATCGCGATGCCGTCCGCGACACGACCGCAGCGGCCCGACCGCTGGTTCGCGGACGCCTGCGAGATGGGCTCGATCGGCAGGCGCTGGACCTTCGTCGCCTTGGAGTAGCGCGAGATGCGGGCCGTGCCGGGGTCGATCACGTAACGGATGCCCGGCACGGTCAGCGACGTCTCCGCGACGTTGGTGGACAGCACCACGCGCCGGTTCTGGTGCCGCTCGAACACCCGGTGCTGCTCGGCGGCCGACAGCCGGCTGTACAGGGGGAGGAGCTCGACCGCGTTCGGGCTGCGCGGGTCGGTGACGCGGACCCCGAGCGACGAGCGCAGGGCGTCCTCGGCGTCGCGGATCTCCCGCTCGCCCGACAGGAACACGAGGATGTCGCCGGGACCCTCGAGGCACAGCTCGTCGACGGCCTCGCAGATCGCCGTCATCGGGTCGCGGTCCTCGGCGCCCCGCTTCTTGACCGGTGCGCCCTCTTCGACGTCCGGGGACAGCGGCCGGTACCGGATCTCCACCGGGTAGGTGCGGCCGGTGACCTCGACCACCGGGGCGGGTTCGCCCGCTGCGTCCGCGAAGTGCCGGGCGAACCGGTCCGAGTCGATCGTCGCGGACGTGATGACGACCTTGAGGTCGGGGCGCTGGGGGAGCAGCCGCGTCAGGTACCCGAGGATGAAGTCGATGTTGAGCGACCGCTCGTGGGCCTCGTCGATGATCAGCGTGTCGTAGGCCCGGAGCATCGGGTCCCGCTGGATCTGCGCCAGCAGGATGCCGTCGGTCATCACCTTGACCAGCGTCGACTCGCTCGACTCGTCGGTGAACCGCACCTGGTAGCCGACGATCCCGCCCAGCGGAGCGTCCCCGACGAGCTCCTCGTTGATGCGCTCCGCGACGCTGCGCGCGGCGATCCGGCGCGGCTGCGTGTGGCCGATCTGTCCGGCCCGGCCGCGACCGAGCTCGAGCGCGATCTTCGGGATCTGTGTCGTCTTGCCCGACCCGGTCTCACCGGCGACGACGACGACCTGGTGGTCGCGCAGCGCCTCGCTGATCTCCGACCGGCGTGCGCTGACGGGCAGCTGCTCCGGGTAGACGATCGGCGGGAGGTCGACCGCGTGGCGGACCTCGGCCGCACGCGCGCGGCGGGCGGCGGCGCGGGCGGGATCGTCGCGACCCGACGAACGGCGACGCGGCTCGTCGCGACCCGACGAACGGCGACCCGGCTCGTCGCGGCCCGACGAGCGCGACGAACGCCGGCTCGAGCCGGGCCGGTCCGACGAAGGCGGGTCTGACGGCTGCTGATCGGACGAGGGCTGCCGGGGGGCGGCATCCGCGGCCGGCGCCGGCTGCTCCGCCGTCGTCGGCCTGCGCCGGCCCCGTCCGCGGCTCCTGCGGGGTCGCCCCGCACCGGACCCGGGCGGGTCGACGGGGGAGGGGGGCGGCGTGCTCACGACGTCCCAGTCTCCCAGGTGCACGCCGCCGACCGCTCCTTCATTCGTCGTCGGCGAACGCGCGGTACGGCCCGACGGGTGCGGCGGACTCGCCCCACTCGTCGTTGGCCCAGGCCGCAGCGGCGCCGAGGAGCCCGGCGACGGCCGGCAGGGTGGACCGCAGCCGGACCGCTCCCCAGCGCCACCGGGTGGTGAGCAGCTGTCGGTAGCTCGGCGACGGGACGCCCTCCGGTCCGACGCGCGGGCGGTCCTCGTCGGCGCCGAACAGGAGCCAGCCGGTCATCGCGAGGATCCACGCCGCCGAGGCCAGGTCGACCGACCGGGTCCAGCCGGGCTCGTGCACGAGGTCCGGCAGGTGCGTGCCGAGCGTGGCCGTGAACCGGTCGAGCAGCTGGTCCGTGAAGCCCGGCGGCGGGTCGAACACGCACCAGCAGGTGGAGAACGGCATCGCCGCGTAGGCCGCGTCGTAGGCGGCGTGGTGCACGGTCGCGCCCTCCAGGTCGACGAAGCGCCAGCCGTCCGTCGTGCGGATCGCGTTGTCCGGGCACGTGTCGGTGGGGGAGACCACGTCCGAGGCGGGGTCGCGGTGGTCGAGGGTGGCGACGAGGTCGAGCTCCGCATCGAGAGCGCCATCGGGCGGGAGGCCCAGGACGTCGTCGAGAAGCATGCGCGCACCGGTCCGAGCGGCAGCCGACGGCTCGTCGGCTGACAGGTCACCCAGCGCGGTGCCGAACAAAGCGGTGGCGTCCCGCGACCGGCCGAGCGCGTCCGCGAGCGCCTCGACCCACTCGAGCGCACCCGCCCACGCCGCCGACCGGTCGTGGCCGAGCAGCAGGTCGGCGAGCGTCGGACCGGACCCCAGGTCGGTCATCACGATCAACCCGTGCACGCGGTCGACCGCGAGCAGGTCGGGCGTGTGGTCGAGCACCGTGAGCCCGGCGACCTCCCGGGTGAACGCGGCCGTCGACCCGTCGGGGTAGCGCTTGACCACGACCGGGCCGGACGGGGTCAGGCAGCGCAGCACCAGCGACCTGGTCGAGCCGCCGAGCGGCTCCGGGTCGGTCACGGGCGCGCCCAGGGCGACCGACGCGAGCCGCAGGGTGTGGTCGGAGAGCATGCACGTCCTTCCGTCGCGGGGAGCGACCAGCATGACGCCGCCACGCGACAGCTGCTGCGTCGTTCCGGCGACGTCGTCCCCCGACTCTTCTCGTCGGTGCGGCCGGGGTCTTGTCGGACGCGTGAGGCAGAACTATGGTCTGTTTGTACAAACAAGAACTTGTGGAGGTTCGGATGGCCGATGTCGCCCCTGCGCTGCGAGCGCTGGCCGACCCGGGTCGTCAGCGCATCCTTGCTGTCGTACGTGACCGACCCGTCGCGGTCGGCGACATCGCCGAGCAGGTCGGCATGTCGCAGCAGGCGACCTCGCACCACCTGCGGGTGCTCCGCGAAGCCGGTCTGGTCACCGAGCAGCGCGACCGCACGCGGCACCTGTTCGTCGTGCGGACCGACGGCCTGGCAGCCGTTCGCGACTACCTGGACGACTTCTGGCCCACCCACCTGCGTGCCCTGAAGAGTGCGGCCGAGGCGGCGTCCCGTGGCTGACTACGCGACGTCCATCCACATCGACGCGCCCCCCGAGATCGTGTTCTCCCACCTCGTGGTCGCCGAGCGCATGGTGACGTGGATGGGCCACCGCGCCTCGCTCGACCCCGTGGTCGGCGGCGAGTTCGCCGTCGACATCGGCGGGTCGCTGGTGCGCGGTGAGTACGTCGAGGTCGAACCGCCGCACCGGGTCGTCGTGTCCTGGGGGATGGCCGGGAGCGACGACCTGCCGCCCTCGGCGAGCCGCGTCGAGTTCGTGCTCACGGCCGTCGACGGCGGCACCCGGGTCGACCTGTCCCACACGGGCCTGCCGACGAGCCGCGCCACCGGGCACGCCGACGGCTGGGCGCACTTCCTGCCCCGCCTGGCGACGCGCGCGGCAGGCGACGATCCCGGCCCCGACACCTGGGCCGGCTGACCGACCACCACCGAAGGAGGAGCCATGAAGCAGCACGTGCTCGACCTCGTGACCGCCTACCAGGACGCCTGGACGTCGGGGGACCTCGACTCCGCGGCGACCTACCTCGCGCCGGACTTCCGGTTCGAGGGCGCCGGCGCGTCGTTCACGTCGGCAGACGACTTCCTGCCGTTCCTCGCCCGGTTCGGTGGGCGGATCGGGCGCGGCTGGCGGCAGGTCGCAGCGTTCGGCGACGGCGACGAGGCACTCGTCATGTACGAGCTGCGAGGTCCCGCCGGCCAGGCGCTGCCGCTGACCGTCGACCACTTCGTCGTGCGTGACGGCAAGATCGCCGCCGAGACGCTGGTGTTCGACACCGCCGCCTTCGGGCAGGCGATGACGGGCGCGGCTGCGAGCCACTGACGACCCCGGCGGCACCGAGCCGTCAAGCGGTCGCCGTCTCGTCGTCGACCGCCCCGCCGCGCCGTCAGTCCATGCAGAAGAGCTTGACCTCGGCGATGCCGAGCGCGTCCGGCCCGTACATCTGCGCGAACAGCGCCGCGTCCTGCTCCGTCGCGAAGTAGGTCGAGACCACCGACGCGTTCTCGGGCAGCCCGAGGGCTTCGGCGGCGCCCTGGTCGCAACCGAGGTCGCCTTCCGAAGGCTGGTACCCGAGCTCGGTGATCCGTGCCTCGGCGGCGTCGGCCTCCGGAGAGTCGAACGAGTCGACGACCGCCACGTACGTCCCCCAGACCACGGCGCCGTGCACGAGGTCGGCCGCCTGGGGTGGCGTCGCCGGCGGTGTCCTGAGGGTGGCCGTGGGCGAGGGGCTCAATGACGGTTCCGGCGTCTCTGACGGCTCCGCCGTCTCCGACGGGGACGGCGCGGGAGCCGGGCTCGACGTGACCGTCTGGTCCGGCGCGACGGGCAGCTGCTCAGGCGGTGCCGTGAACGCGTTCGCGGTCACGATGCCGACGGCGAGGACGGCGGCGGCTCCCACGGAGACAGCGGCGATGCGGCGGGTGCGGAGACGTCGGATCTGGGTACGGATGTGCAGGGCCTCCGCTCGGACGTCGGGTGCCGCGAGAGTGGAGATGCGGGCCTCGTGGTCGGCCAGCTCTCCCAGGAGGTCGCGCAGCGGGAGGGTCATGGCTCGCTCCTTCCGGTCCGGATCGTGGTGACGGCGGTCGCGTCGTCCGGCAGGACGTCCGGCCCGAGCGCGGTGCGGAGCTTGGCGGTGGCGTCGGACAGGTACCGCTTGACGGCGCCGGTGCTCAGGTCGAGCTCGTGAGCGATCTCCGGGACGGTGAAGTCGTCGAAGAACCGCAGGACCGCGACGGCGCGCTCACGCGGTGCCAGGCCGGCGAGGGCGGCGCGGACATCGAGCACAGCCGCCGTCGCGTGCTCGGGTGACGGGGCGTGGTCGGTCTCGGCGAGGAGGTGGGCCCTGGCACGCCAGGAGACCGAGCGCCGCGTGGAGTCGATGAAGATCGTGCGGATCACGGCGCGGACGTAGCCCTCGGCGGAGTAGACGTCGGTGAGGCTCCGCGGCTTGGCGAACGTGCGGACGATCGCGTCGTGCGCCAGGTCCTCCGCCTCGCTCCGGTCGAGCGTGAACAGGGCGGCATAACCGACCAGCGCCGAGCGCCGGTCACGCAGCACCTCCTCGAGCACGTGGTGCCAGACCGGCACGCGTCACCCCCTTGTCCGTCCGAGCAAGCCGTCATGGAAGACAACGAGCGCCCACCCCTAACCGTTGGGGTCGGCGACGGGTGATGACACGCGACGCGTCTCTGGCTGCCGCGTGCGTGCCTCCGGCTCGGACCTACAGTGGCCCGATGAGCGATGGCGCCGCCGCACAGACCGAGGGGGAGCGTCGTGCACTCTCCGGGCTCGAGACGTCGGGCATCGACTTCCAGGTGACCCGGCACGGGCGGGTCGGCTCGTTGGCGGAGGCGGCGGAGGCGCGCGGCATCGACCCCGCCGGCATCGTCAAGACGATCGTGGTGCGCCGCGGGGACGACGACTTCCTCTTCGTGCTCGTGCCCGGCGACCGGACCATCTCGTGGCCCAAGCTGCGCGCGCTGCTCGGGGTGTCCCGGCTGTCGATGCCGGACGCGGACACCGCCAAGGACGTGACCGGCTACGTGCGCGGCACCATCACGCCGTTCGGGTCGCTGACTGCGTGGCCCGTGGTCGCCGACTCGCGCATCCGCACGCGGACGGTGTCCATCGGCGGCGGGGCGCACGGTGTCGCGGCGACCGTCGACGGCGCCGAGCTGGTGAAGGCGCTCGACGCCACGGTCGCGGACGTGACCGAGCCGGAGCCCGAGCGCGCTACTTCGTGACGAAGGTCGTCGGCCGGACCGTGAGGATCACGCGCTTCGGGGCGTCGGTGATCTCGTAGTCCTGGCCGTACCGCGTCTGCAGCGACTTGTAGAAGCTGGCCACCTCGTCGTCGGGGATCGTCTCCACGACGGCCCCGCGGACCTCGAGCGACCGGTACGGGTCCTCGGGGTCGTGGATCGAGATCGCGACCCGCGGCTCGTTCTGCAGGTTCTTGAACTTCTGGCGGGTCGACGTGTGCGTGAACCGCAGCACCTCGCCGTCCCACACGAACCACATGACGCTGCTGTGCGGCGAGCCGTCCGGCGCGACCGTGGCGAGGTGGGCGAAGAGGGGCCGCTCCAGCAGGTCGGCGTGGCTGGCGGGGAGCTCGTGGTGGGCCATCGCACGAGGCTAGCTCCGCTGCCGCACGGGAACCTCCCGGCGTCCACATCCGTTCGCGATGTCGTAGGTACCCCGGTGCCCGGAGGGGTAGCGTCGAGCCGCCGGAAAGCAGATCCGGCCACGGGGGCGAGAGCTGAGGAGAGTTCGACGTGATCGATCGCGCGCCCGCGGCCGGAACCATCCGGGTCGACGCCCAGGACACGAAGACCGTCATCAGCCTCGTCGGAGAGATCGACGCCGCCCTGCGCGACGAGGCCGGGGCGTGCATGGGCGTCGCGCTGGTCAACGGGCTCCCCGTGGTCATCGACTCCACGCTCGCGACCTTCATCGACTCGTCCGGCATCGCCTTCGTCCTGCAGCTGCACCTCGCGGCCTCCGCGGAGCAGATCCCCGTGACGCTCCTCGACCCGCACCGGGTGCTCCGGGACGTGCTGGAGATGGTCGGCCTCTCCGGCGAGGTGCCCGCGGCGACTGTCTGACGCCACCCCGAGCCCGGTCAGCGGGTGTGTCGGTGGGCTGGTCTACGTTCGCCGCATGCGGTTGTTGCACACGTCGGACTGGCACCTGGGCCGGTCGCTGCACGGGGTCGATCTCCTCGACCACCAGGCGGCGTACCTGGACCACCTGGTCGACGTCGTGCGCGCCGAGGACGTCGACGCGGTGGTGGTCGCGGGGGACGTGTACGACCGCGCGATCCCGCCCGTGGAGGCCGTGACGCTGCTCTCGGACACGCTCGCGCGGCTCGCGGAGCACACCACGGTCGTCGTCACGTCCGGCAACCACGACTCCGCGACGCGGCTGGGTTTCGGGTCGGCGCTCATGCGGGACCGGGTCCGGCTCCGGACGCGGGTCGCCGGGCTTGCGGAGCCGGTCGTTCTTCCCGACGACGAGGGCGACGTGCTGGTGTACGGCATCCCGTACCTGGACCCCGACTTCGCACGCGTCGAGCTGGCCGACGGCCCTGAGCTGCTGGCCCGGTCGCACCAGGCGGTGGCGGCTGCGGCGATGCGACGGATCCGCGACGACCTGGCCGGTCGTCAGGGCTCTGTCCGTCCGCGGTCGGTGGTGGCCGCGCACGCGTTCGTGATCGGCGGCGCCCCGACCGACTCCGAGCGGGACATCCGCGTCGGTGGCGTCGACCAGGTGCCCGCCGGGGTGTTCACGGGGGCGGACTACGTGGCGCTCGGGCACCTGCACGGCCCGCAGCAGGTGTCCGGTGTCGACGGCACGGTCCTGCGCTACAGCGGGTCGCCGCTCGCCTACTCGTTCTCCGAGCAGCACCACGCCAAGTCGACGGTGCTGGTGGACCTGTCCGGCGGTCAGGTGCGCACCTCGCTGGTCGCCGCCCCGGTGCCGCGCCGGCTCGCCGACGTCACCGGCACGCTCGAGGAGCTGCTGGGCGCCGCGGGCGATGCGCACACCGACGCGTGGGCGCGCGTGACCGTCACGGACGCACACCGCCCGGAGGACCTGTACCGCCGCGTGAAGCAGCGGTTCCCGCACGCGCTCGTGGTGCACCACCGCGCGGCGGTCTCGGCGGAGTCGTCCCGCACGAAGATCGTCACCTCCGCACACGACCCGCTCGACGTGACCGCCGACTTCCTCGCGCACGTCACCGGGCACCGCCCGACGCCCGCCGAGGCCGAGGTGCTGCGGCGCGCGTACGAGGACGTCGCCGCGATGGAGCGGAGCGCCTGATGCACCTGCGCACCCTCACCCTCCAGGCGATCGGGCCGTTCGCCGGCCGGCACACCGTCGACTTCGACACGCTGGGCCAGGCCGGGCTGTTCCTGCTCGAAGGGCCGACCGGGTCGGGCAAGTCGACGCTCATCGACGCGATCGTGTTCGCGCTCTACGGGAAGGTCGCGTCCGCCGAGGCGTCGGAGGACCGGCTGCGCTCCGCGTACGCGGCCGACGACGTCGAGAGCGTGGTCGACCTGGTCTTCGAGGTACCCGCGGGCATCTACCGCGTCCGACGCACCCCGGTGTACCAGCGGGCCAAGCGCCGGGGCAGCGGCACCACCACGGCGAACGCGTCGGTGAAGGCGTGGCGGCTGCCTGCCGGGACGGTGCTGGATCCGGCGACCCTCGACTCCGTCGGTGTGCCGCTGGGCAACCGGCTCGACGAGGTCGGCGCCGAGATCCAGAAGGCCGTCGGCCTGGACCGCACACAGTTCGTGCAGACGATCGTGCTGCCACAGGGCGAGTTCGCACACTTCCTGCGTGCCAAGCCCGAGGAGCGGCGCGGGCTGCTGCAGAAGATCTTCGGCACCGAGGTGTACGAGCAGCTCGCGCTGCGCCTGGCGGAGCTGCGTCGGGAGAGCGACCGGGCCAGCGCGGCGGCGCGGGCGGCGCTGTCGTCCGGCACGTCGCAGCTGGTCGGGGCCGCGCGGCTCACCGACGACGAGGCTGCGGACGTCCGGGCAGCGATCGAGGCGGCCGTGGTGCGGGGCGACGGGCTGGTGGCCGCGGTGCGGTCGGTGGTCGTCGGGCGGACGGACGAGCTCGACGGGTGGGCCGCCGGTGCGCGTGCTGCGGCGGTCGCGGCCGACGCCGTGCGCCAGGCGGCACGCACGCACCTCGACGAGACGACGGCAACCCACGCCCTGCTGCGCCGCCGCGACGGACTGCGGGCGGAACGCGCAGCACTGGAGGCCGCGGCGGACTCGAACGCCGAGGCGATCCTGCAGCTCACAGCGGCGCGCGCGGCCCAGGCCGTCCGACCGCTGCTGCTCGGGGCCGAGCGCGCCGCGACCATGCTCGACGCTGCCCGCAAGACGGTGACCGCCGCGCTGGACGGAGCCCCGGACGACATCGCGGCCCCGCCGGAAGGCACCGACCTGCGGGCGCACGTGCAGGCCGCCGGCCGCTCGGCGGCGGAGGCGGCGGGTGCGCTCGCGCGGCTGGTCGACGTCGAGGCCGGGCTCGAGTCCCGTCGCCGCGCGGTACGCCAGACCCGCCACGCGGTCGACGACCTCATCGCGGCGATCGCGGCGGACGACCAGTGGCTCGCCACACGGCCCACCGCACGGGCCGCGCTGCTGACCGAGCTGGAGGCCGCCCGGGCGCTCGCGGCTGCGGCCGGAGAGCGCGAGTCGGCGCTGGCCACGGCGATCGAGACGGTCGCCGCGCACACGGCGCTGGCCGCCGCGGAGCTGGCCCTCAAGAAGGCCGGCGCGGCCCGGAGTGCAGCCGGAGCCGAGGCGGTGCACGCCCTCGACACCGAGCGGGACCTGCGCGCCGCGCGGGTCGCCGACCTGGCCGGCGAGCTCGCGGCCCGCCTCGATGACGGAGACGCGTGCCCGGTGTGCGGCTCCGCGGAGCACCCCGCCAAGGCGGTGCTCGGCGCCGACCACGTGTCCGCCGAGCAGGTGGAGCAGGCCGAGGCCGAGCGGGTCGCGGCCGAAGGCCGCCTGCATGCGGCCGCCGAGCGGTGCAGCGTGCTGGAGGAGCGTGCCGGTGCACTGCGCGCCCGCGTCGGGAGCGGCAACGCGCAGGACGCGACCGAGCGGTGCGACCAGGTGCGCGCAGCGCTCACCCAGTCGCGCTCCGCCGAGGCCGACGTCGCCCGGCTGGTTCCGGCTCTCGACGAGCACGACGCGCAGACCCGGGCCCGGGAGGCAGAGCGGGCGACCGCCGTCGCCCGTCTGGCAGGGGAGCGGGCGACTCTCGAGGTCACGCTCCTGGACCTCGACGCCGCCGAGGCGGAGGTCGTCACCGGGCGGGGGGACCACCCGACGGTCGCCGCGCGCCACGCGGAGCTGCTCGAACGGGTGGCGTCGTCCGCCACGATGCTCGACGCGCTCGCGGAGCAGGACGCCGCGGCGGACGAGCTCCGCCGCCGGCAGGACGAGCTCGCCGCCGGGCTCGACGAGCACGGCTTCGACTCGGCCGACGAGGCTCGGGCGGCCACCGTCGAGGCGGCCGTCCTCGCGGAGCTGGACCGCGTCGTGACCGCGTACGCCTCCCGGCTCGACCGCGCGACCGCCGGGCTGGCGGAACCGGTCATCGCCGCGCTCGCCGACGACCTCGTGGTCGACCTCGACGCGGCGGCGACCGCCGAGGGCATCGCGCGCCTGGAGGCGGAGCGGACCGCGGGCGAGGCGCGAGTGGCGGAGGAGCGGGCTGCCGCCGCTGCCGTCGCGGGCGATGGGGTGGTCGCGTCCGCGACCGCGCTCGCCGACGCACTCGGGACCGCGGGCCCGGTCAGCCGGCTCGCAGACCTGACCGGGGGTGGCGGGGGCGACAACGCACGGAACCTGTCGCTGGCCACGTTCGTGCTGATGCGCCGGTTCGAGGACGTCGTCGCGGCCGCCAACGAGCGCCTGCTCGTCATGTCGGACGGCCGCTTCGAGCTGGTCCGCAGCGACGAGAAGGAGGACGTGCGTGCGCGGAACACCGGCCTGGCCATGCGCGTCATCGACCACCGGACCGAGCAGGCCCGGGACCCGCGCACCCTGTCCGGCGGGGAGACGTTCTACGTGTCCCTCTGCCTGGCGCTGGGCATGGCCGACGTCGTGACGGCGGAGGCGGGCGGGATCGACCTCGGCACGCTGTTCGTCGACGAGGGCTTCGGCTCGCTGGACCCGCACACGCTCGACGCGGTGCTGGCCGAGCTCGGTCGCCTGCGCGCGGGTGGACGTGTGGTGGGGGTGGTGTCGCACGTCGAGGCGCTGAAGCAGTCGATCGCGGACCGCATCGAGATCCGCCCGACGGCCGAGGGCCCGAGCACGCTCACGGTCCGAGCGGGCTGACCGATCGCGCGGTCACCCGATCCGGGGTCGTCGCCAGACCGCAGCTACCGGGCGAGCTGTGGCCCAGCCGCAGTCACCGGGACCGGTGTCACCAGGCCCAGCCGCGGGAGGCGAGCTCGACCTCCTCGCGGAACCGCTCGGCGGGGTCGCCCTTGGCGGCGGGCTGGACCTCGACGCCGGCCAGCTGGCACGCCTCGACCAGCAGCTGGTCGTAGGCCAGCTGCGAGGCGATGATCCGCTCGGCGCGGGCGAAGGTGCGGGGGTCCAGCTCGAGCGAACGGACGTGGTCGGCGACGACGCTCAGACGCTCCTGCACGCGCAGGGTGGTGAACGGGTCGTACTCCGGGGGCCGCGTCGGCCGGATCCGGGCCGCCAGGTGCTCCAGCCGGGTGGCCACGAACGTGCGCCATCGCGGCGGCTCGTCGGGCGACGGGAACAGCTGCCAGATCGCCCCGAAGACGAGCGCCGGGACGAACATCACAGCGGCCAGCATGACCCAGCTCATCGTGCGTCCTTCATCGAGCGCGTAGTGCTCAGATTAGGTCGCAGATGTGACGTGCGCCACAGAGTTTCCGGCTCGTGCGGTTGCGATGTGGTGACGGTCCGCTCTGGCCCGACTACGCCACGGCCAGCTCCGTCTGCGCCGCAACGACGACCTCGTCGGCCTCCTCGGTCTCGTCGAGCGCGGTGCGTGCCCACGAGCGACGGACCGCGACGAGCAGGACCGCGGCGATCACGATGACGCCGGCCATGACGGCACCCATCGTCACGGCGGTCGGCGTCCCGTTGATGCTGGTGAGCGGCGCGATGATCGCGCCGAGCCCGAACTGCAGGGCGCCGAGCAGGGCAGCGGCGGACCCGGCGCGGTGCGGGTTGGAGGCCAGTGCGATGGCCGGTGCGGAGGGCAGCACGAAGCCGGCGGTGCCGAGGGTGAGCACGAGCAGGACGGTCACGGGCCAGAACGGAGCACCGAGGAGCGTCGTCGCGAAGAGGGAGAGGCCGAGCACCACGCCGACGGCGACGGCGCCGGAGAGGATCTGCTCGGGGCGGAAGCGGCCGACCAGGGCACCGTTGATCTGCGACCCGGCGGTGATCGCGACCGCACCGGCGGCGAACACCCAGCCGAACTGCTGCGGAGTCAGGCCGTACCCCTCCTGGAACACGAACGTCGACGAGGCGACGTAGGTGAACATGGCCGACAGATAGAACGCGGACATGAGGGCGAGGCCGAGGAACGGCAGGTCGAGCAGCAGGTCACGGTAGGTGCGCAGCGCAGCGCCCGTGCCTCCCGTGCGCCGCAGCCCCACCGGGAGCGACTCGCGCAGCGCGAACGACGCGACGACGAACAGCACGGCGCCCGTGGCGGCGAGGAACACGAAGATCAGGCGCCAGGAGCCGACGAGCAGGAGCTGGGCGCCGATGGTGGGCGCCAGGATCGGGGCCACACCGACCACGAGCATCAGACGGGCCATCACCTTGGAGACGGCGAGCCCCTCGAACTTGTCGCGGACCACGGCCAGCGACAGGACCATCCCCGCGGCGGCGGTGAAGCCCTGCACGAACCGCAGGGCCGTGAACGCGGTGATGTTCTGCACGAGGACGAGCCCCACGGACGCCAGCACGTACACGACCAGGGAGCTGAGCAGCGGGCGGCGGCGGCCGTAGGCGTCGGAGACGGACCCGATGAGCAGCTGACCGAGAGCAAGACCCGCGAGCGACGCGGCGATGGTCAGCTGGACGGCAGCGGCGGTCGTGTTCAGGTCGTCGGCGATCTCCGGGAACGCGGCGAGGTACGTGTCGAACGTGAACGGCCCCAGGGCGGTGAGCGCCGAGAGCAGGAGGACGAAGCCGACGCTCACACGCGTCGCGGGGGTTCGGACCATGACAGTGCCAAGGTTGCGGGGTGCAATCATCTTCCGCTGTGTCCACGGTGTGGGACGGATCACCCGCTGACCAGGACCTACGTCATCCCTGCGAGGGCGGTCGGGTACCGATACTCAGGGGGTGACGAGACAGAGGACGGGTGGTGCACGGCGCTGGGCCCACGCGCGCATCGCGGCAGCGGTCGGCACGGTCGCCGTGTCGCTCGTCGCCTGCTCCGCCGTCGCGACCGTCGACCCGGAGGTCGGCCTCTCCGTCGCGAGCCCCGCCACGACCGGTACGCCGAGCCCGGAGGAGCAAGCGGCGGCACTGCCCGACACGGAGCCCGCACCGCCGGTCGACGCCGCCGTCGTGGCCGCAGCGCAGCCGCAGACCGCGCTGGCCACTGCTGCGCTGCTGCCGGTCAAGGGCCGCGCACCGAAGACCGGCTACGACCGTGACCTCTACGGCCAGGCGTGGAAGGACGTGGACCGCAACGGCTGCGACACCCGCAACGACATCCTGCGCCGCGACCTCACGGATCAGGTGCTCAAGGACGGCACGAACGGCTGCGTGGTCGCGTCGGGCACGCTGCTCGACCCGTACTCGGGGAAGGCGATCGCGTTCGTCCGCGGTCAGGACACGTCGTCGGACGTGCAGATCGACCACGTCGTCGCCCTGTCGGACTCCTGGCAGAAGGGCGCCCAGCAGTGGGACACCGCGAAGCGGGAGGCGTTCGGCAACGACCCGCTGAACCTGCTCGCCGCGGACGGTCCGCTCAACCAGCAGAAGGGTGACGGCGACACCGCGACGTGGCTCCCGCCCAACAAGGCGTTCCGGTGCGCGTACGTCGCGCGGCAGGTCGGCGTGAAGTACACGTACGGGCTCTGGGTCACGCAGGCCGAGCAGGCCGCGATGGTCGGGGTGCTGTCGACGTGCCCGACCGAGCCGTTGCCGGCGGGCTCAGCGGTCCCGGCCGTCGACGAGCCGCCTGTCATCGAACAGCCGGCCGTGGTCGGTGGCCCGTTCGCCGGCTGCGCCGAGGCATGGGCCGCCGGCGCGGCACCGGTGCACGCGGGTGAGCCCGGTTACGCGCCCCAGCTCGACGGCGACAGCGATGGGATCGCGTGCGAGAAGCGCCCCTGACCAGGCGCAGGGCGGCACGGACCCCCTAGGTTGTTCCCGTGAGCGCACGCGGAGTGGCCATCGGGGTGCTGACCACGTGCGTCGTGCTCGTCGCCGGCGCCTTCGTCGCGGACCGGGTGGCGGAGTCGTCTGCCGAGAAGCAGGTGGTCGCAGCGATCGAGCAGAACCTCGACGTCGTGGGCACCCCGACCGTCGAGCTCGGCGGCTTCCCCTTCCTCACGCAGCTGCTGGCGGGGTCGATCGACGACGTCACGGGCCAGGTCGACGGCGTGACCCTCGACGGGATCGACGCCACGGACGTGACCTTCGACGGGCACGGCGTCAGCACGGCGGAGCCGTACACCGTGAGCACCGCCACGATCTCCGCGACGCTGCCCACCGCGTCGATCGAGCAGATCGTCGCCGACCGCTCGGACCTGGAGATCGCGGTCGCGGTCGACGGGGGAGCGCTCACGGCGTCCGGAGAGGTGCTGGGGCTGCGGCTGGCCGCCGACCTGGTGCCGCGCGTCGAGGACGGCAAGCTGCTCGTGTCGGTCGAGAACGTGCAGATCGCGGGGCTGACGGTGTCCGTCGACGACCTGCCGAACTCGATCGGTGACCGGTTGACCGACATCGAGATCCCCGTCGAGGGCCTCCCGGAGGGTCTGGTCCTGTCCGACGCGACGGTCGTCGCGGACGGCGTGCGCATCACCGCCGACGGCACCGACGTCGTCCTGCCCACCACGGCGCCCCCGGCTGGGTAGGGTCCGTCCTGCCCACCCGGCTGGGTGGACGACGACGGACGAAGGATCCCGCCCGTGGACTGGATCGGCGACGCCTGGCAGGACATCACCACGCCCCAACCGGTGCCGTCGAGCACCACGGTGCTGCTCACCGCGGCGGGGGTGCTGCTGGTGCTGCTGGTCCCGGTCGCGTGGCACGTGGCCCGGCACGGGCTGACGATCGTGCACGAGGCGGCGCACGCGTTCGTCGCGGTGCTCGTCGGTCGCCGGCTGTCGGGGATCCGGGTGCACTCGGACACCTCGGGCCTGACCGTGTCGGTGGGCAAGCCGCGCGGTCCGGGCATGGTCGCCACCGTCGCGGCGGGGTACACGGGCCCCGCGTTGCTCGGCGTCGGCGCGGCGTGGCTGCTGTCCCGCGGGTACGCGGTCGCGCTGCTGTGGATCCTGCTGGTGGTCCTGGTGCTCGTGCTGGTGCAGATCCGCAACTGGTACGGACTGTGGGCGGTGCTGGTGACGGGTGCGCTGCTGGTCGCCGTGACGGTGTGGGGGTCGGCGACCGTGCAGAGCATCGCCGCCTACGCGGTGACCTGGTTCCTGCTGCTGGGAGCGCCCCGCGCGGTGCTGGAGATGCAGTCGGAGCGCCGTCGCGGCCGGCGCCGCGGGGTGCCGGACACGTCCGACGCGGGTCTGCTCGGCCGCCTGACGCGCACGCCCGGCGCCCTGTGGGTGGCCATCCTGCTGCTCGTCTGCCTGGCTGCGCTGGCGCTGGGCGCGGCATGGCTGATCGGCCTGCAGGTCTGACTGCGCTCGTGCGCGACGGGCGGCTCACCGGCGCCCTCCCCGGCCGAGCCGTCCGCTGAGGAAGACTGGTCCCGGTACCGCTCACCACCGGAGAGGCAGTCCCATGACCCGCGAGAAGATCAGCACCCCCGACGCACCGCAGCCCGCGGGCAACTACTCCCAGGGGATCCGGCTGGGGAACCTGGTGTGGACCGCGGGCTTCGGACCGCAGGACCCGGTGACCGGCGAGATCCCCGAGTCGGTGGCGGACCAGACGCGGCGGGTGCTGCGGAACGTCGAGGCGACGCTCGCGGAGGCGGGGCTCGACCTCGGCGACGTGGTCAAGACGACGGTGCACCTGGCCGACCTGGCGGACTTCGCCGAGTTCGACGAGGCGTACGGGGAGTTCTTCCCGTACCCGAAGCCCGCGCGGACGACCGTCGGGTCGCAGCTCGCGGGGATCAAGGTGGAGATCGACGTGGTGGCGGGACGACTGACGCTCGACGACTAGGTCAGCACGCCGTCACGACGACGACGCTACCGACCCACCGATCGCCTGTCCCGAGCCCGTCAGAACCAGGTGGTGACGACGTCCACGACGCGCTGACCGGCGTCGATCACCGGGATGGCCCGCCACTTGTCGAACGCGGTGCACGGGTGGGAGATCCCGAGCTCCAGCAGGTCGCCCACGGCCAGCGCCGTGCCGAGGGGGTCGGTTCCTTCGAGGTACGCGTGCTGGTCGTTGGTGCGCGTCACGTCCCAGCCGACGACGGCCACGGGTGCCTGACCGGCCCGGTGCCGGCGCAGGACCACCGGCAGGCCGGAGTCGTACGGCACGTCCCGCTTGCCGGCGCCGACGATCGCGAGCCCGTCCTCCGGGGTCGAGACCACCTGCGCCCAGACCCGCAGCGCCGGATAGAGGTGGCCGACGATCCGGGTGAACGGCGTCGAGCCCGCGTAGGTGCCGTGGTCGTGCGTGAGGTAGGCACCCGACCGCAGGATCGTCGTGCTGGGCACCCCGCTCACGTCGGATCCGCCCAGCACGTCGGCGACCACGTCGAAGTAGGCGGACCCGCCGGCGGAGAGCAGCACGTGCTCCCGGAGCAGCCCCGCGTCGACGAGCATCTCCGCGACCGCGCGCACCTCGGCCAGGTACTTCCGGGCGGCGTCGACGTCGGCGAGCGCTCCCTCGTAGGCGCTGACCCCGACCAGCTCGACGCCCGGGGTCTGCACCGCGTGCTGCGCCACCGCGAGGGCCTGGTCACCGGTACGGACCCCGGACCGGCCCGCGGCGAACCCGACCTCGAGCAGCACGCGGACGCGACCACCCTCGACGGCCGCTGCCGCCACGTCGACGGCCTCCAGGGAGTCGACGTGGAACAGGATCTCGGTCGACGGCTCGGCCGCCAGGGTCGCTGCGATCCAGCGCAGCACCGTCGGGTCGAGAACCTCGTTGGCGACGAGCAGCCGGCGTACCCCGAACGAGTGCGCCGCGAGCAGCTGGTTGCCGGTCGCCACGGTGATGCCCCACGCCCCGGCATCCAGCTGGGCGGCGAACAGCTCGGGGGACATCGTCGTCTTGCCGTGCGGCGCGAACGCCAGACCGCGCTCGCCGGTGAACGCCGCGAGCTGCGCGAGGTTGTGCACGACCGCGTCGGCGTCCAGGGTCAGCACGGGCCAGGTCAGCGACCCGTCGGTGAGCGTGTGACCAGCGGCGACGAAGTCCGACCGCGTCACCGGGGTGGGACACCAGAAGCCCTTGGTGGTCGGGCCGAGCAGCAGGGGAGGGAAGCGCAGCGTCATGGTGGCCTCACCGTAGCGACGACGCACCTGTTCAGCTCGCGGTTCAGGGCATCACGTTCCGCGGCGGTGACCCACAGCCCGTACGCCGCCTTCACGCGGACCTGCCGCAGCGCGTAGACGCACCGGTACCCGCGCTGCGGCGGCAGCCAGGTGGCCGCGTCGCCCGCGCCCTTCTCCTGGTTGGCGGGGCCGTCGACGGCGAGCAGGTTGGCCGGGTCGTTGGCGAACGCCTCGCGCTGCGCGGCGGTCCAGGTCTGGGCACCCTTCTGCCAGGCGTCCGACAGCGCGACGACGTGGTCGATCTGCACCTCGGCCGAGCCCGGTCCGCGAGCGAACGGGATCGGGACGCCGGTGTAGGGGTCGTCGAGCGTGCCGCTCAGCACCACGCAGTCCTCGACGACCGTCGCGGTGAGGTCGCGGCGCAGGATGTCGTTGCGGGTGTCACAGCCGTTCCGGTCGGCGTCCGCCCACGCCTGCCCGAACCGCTCCCGCTCGTACCCGGTGCTCGGCGCCCGCCCGCGGACCGCCAGCGAGGCGAGCGCCGCCCGCCCCGCCGCGAGGTCCTCGGCCGTCACCGCGTACCGCGCGGCGACGCGCGTCTGCGACCACGCGGGCACCCCGGCGCCGACGGCGAGACAGACGACGAGAGCGGCGAGCCACAGCACCGCGTTCCTGCTCATGTCGGCAGCGTCGCGCGACGCGTCCCACCTCCGGCGGTCGGGTGTGTATGGCCGGGGCTGTGGGCGGCTCACCGACGTGACGCCACCGCCGCTCCCCGACGGCCCGTCCGGTCAGCCCGTCACCCCACGGGAGCGCACTCCGTCACATCACCGCTCGCAGCAACAGCGCCGCGGCCACGACGCCGGCGACCGTCCGCACGTGGTTCCCCGCGGTCCACTCGCTCATCCACGCCGGCCAGCGGGCCGCCTCGGCCTCACCGGCGGGGTCGAGCGCCGCGAGCTCGTTGTTCCGCGGGACGTTGTAGGCGATGGTCACGCCGAGCGCGCCGACCAGGTAGACGGCCGCCCCGGCCGCCAGCCAGGGCGACCGGCCGACCACCGCTGCGACGACGAGTGCGACGCACCCGAGCGTGGTACCCAGCATCGCGAGCATCAGGGGCGGACGCACCGCGGTGATGTTGATCGACTGCATCGCGGCGATTCCCTGCGCCGCCGGGAGGCGGCGCAGGGCGGACATCACGAACGCCGAGAAGGCGAAGAACACGCCGCCGACCGCGGCGGACGCGATGGCCGTCGCGACGGTGAGCACGACGAGCGGGGTGCTCATCAGGACGCCGCGCGGAGGTCGAGGGTGTGATCACGAGGTCTCATGCGACCAGAATCCCGGGGAGGTGCCGGACTTCCTATATCCAGAAGTCGCCGATCCTTGACCAATCGTCCAGGCGCAGGCGTCGCTTGACTTCGAGTGCACTCCAAGGCGCACCATCGACGTCATGAGCGTCGCGGAGTCCGTCGAGACCAGCCTCAGCATCGCCGAGGCGGCCGACGCCACCGGCCTCACCACCCACACCCTGCGGTACTACGAGCGCGACGGGCTGCTGCTCGACGCGGTCGACCGGGCGTCGTCGGGCCATCGCCGCTACTCCGAGGACGACGTGGGCTGGATCCGGATGATCACGCGGCTGCGCGCGACCGGTATGCCGATCCGGGAGGTCCGCCAGTACGCCGACCTCGTCCGGGCGGGCGACGGCAACGAGGCCGAGCGGCTCCAGCTCCTCGTGGCCCACCGCGACCGCGTCCGCCAGCAGCTCGCGGAGGTGGCCACCCACCTGGAGGCCATCGAGCTCAAGATCGGCCTCTACGAGCGCACGACCTGCACACTGACCTGACACGACCCTCACGGACCGCCCCGTACGGTCGTCGGGTGCCCACCGACGACAACCAGAAGACCTCGTCCCGCCAGGCGCTGCGAAGTCTTCACGGTGATCACGAGAGCGCGGGCGCGGGCGGCGGTGGGCCGGAGCCCGAGAACGTGTCGCGACGGCCCACGTCGCGGGTGGTCGCCGGGCTCGTGGCGGTCGCGCTCGTCGCGGTGGGCGTCGCGGTGTCTCGAGTCGAGCACCCCGCCGCCGATCCCGTCGGCGACGCGCTCTACGCCGCGTTCGTCTTCGCGCTCCTCGTGCTGATCGCCCCCCGCGCCAGGTCGGGCGTCCTCGCGGCAGTCACGTTCGGGATCTGTGCCGTCGTCGAGCTCGCGCAGCTCACCGGTGTTCCCGCGGCGATCGTCGACGCGGTGCCGGTCGCCCGGTACGCGCTGGGCACCACGTTCGTCGCCGTCGACCTGCTCGCGTACGCGGTGGGTGCGGCGCTGGCCTGGGTCGTGCGACGCTGACGGTCCGAGCAGCGACCGACGAAGACCGAGGGGACCCATGGATCCGTCGTACAGCCTGGCCGTACGGCTGACCTGCGAGTTCATCGGCACCGCCATCCTCATCATCCTGGGCAACGGCACGGTCGCGAACGTGCACCTCAAGGGGTCCAAGGGGTACCGCGGCGGGTGGTCGCTCATCGCGATGGGGTACGGCTTCGGCGTGATGATCCCGGCGCTCATGTTCGGCGGGATCAGCGGCAACCTGATCAACCCGGCGTTCACCATCGGGCTCGCCACGTGGGGGCTGTTCCCGTGGTCGGAGGTCGCGCCGTACATCGTGGCGCAGATGCTCGGGGCGATCGCCGGGCAGGTCGCCATCGTCGTGACGCACAAGCCGTACTACGACCAGACGACGAACCCCGAGGACATCCTCGCCACCTTCTCGACCATCAACGCGGCCCACTCGCGCCTCAACGGGTTCCTGTCCGAGCTGCTGGGCTCGGTGGTGCTCTTCTCCTGCGCGCTGGCGATCATCACCTCGCCGCTGACCGAGAACGAGCCGGCCGTCGCGCACCTGGCTCTCGGGTTCCTGGTCTGGGGACTCGTCGCCGGCCTGGGCGGGCCGACCGGTCCGGCGCTCAACCCGGCGCGTGACCTGGGCCCGCGGATGGTGCACGCGGTGCTGCCTCTGCGGCACAAGGGGTCGTCGCAGTGGGACTACGCGTGGGTGCCGGTGGCGGCGCCGATCCTGGGCGGGATCATCGGCGTCGGCGGCTGGTACCTGCTGCTCGGCTGACCGCTCCGCAGGACACATCGGGCGATGACCGGCATGCTCGTTGCCGGGGGTGGGCCATGTCAGCGAGCACGAGCATCTTCCGGCGCAAGTCCGTCGAGGACTCACTCGAAGAGTCGCTGGACCCCGATCGGGCGCTGCGGCGGACCCTGACCACGTGGGACCTCATCGTCCTCGGGGTGGCGGTGGCCGTCGGGGCGGGCATCTTCTCCGTCGGTGCCACGGCGGCGGCGAACTACGCCGGGCCGGCGGTGATCGTCTCGTTCCTCATCGCCTCGGTCGTGTGCGGTCTGGCCATCATGTGCTACGCCGAGTTCGCCTCGACGCTGCCGGTCGCCGGGTCGGCGTACACGTTCTCCTACGCGTCGATGGGGGAGTTCGTCGCGTGGATCATCGGGTGGGACCTGATCCTGGAGATGCTGCTGGGGTCGGCGGTGATCGCGAAGTTCTGGGGCGTCTACCTGTCCGATGCGTTCGGGCTGTTCGGCATCGACATCCCCACGACCCTGAGCCTCGGGAGCGTGGACGTCGAGTGGGGACCGGTCGTCATCGTCGGTATCTTCACCGCGCTGCTGGCCCTGGGCACCAAGCTGAGCACGCGTGTGAACAGCGTGTTCACCATCATCAAGGTCGCGATCACGCTCTTCGTCATCGTGGTCGGCTTCTTCTACATCAACACCGCGAACTTCTCGCCGTTCGTGCCGCCGTCGCAGCCGGCCCCGGAGCGGACGTCCCTGGAGCAGCCGGTGTTCGCGTTCCTGTTCGGTCTCGAGCCCACCGCGTACGGCGTCATCGGGGTGCTGTCCGGCGCGGCGCTCGTGTTCTTCGCGTTCATCGGGTTCGACGTCGTGGCGACGACCGCGGAGGAGACCAAGGAGCCGCAGCGCACGGTGCCGCGCGGCATCCTCGGCGGCCTCGCGATCGTGACCGTGCTGTACGTCCTGGTGACGATCGTGGTGACGGGGATGGTGTCCTACACCGATCTCGCGGAGGCGGACACGCCCTCGCTGACCACGGCGTTCGTGCTGGTCGGCGCGGACTGGGCAGGCAAGGTGATCTCGGTGGGGATCCTGGTGGGTCTGACGTCGGTGCTCATGGTGCTGCTGCTGGGCCTGACGCGGATCGTCTTCGCCATGAGCCGCGACGGCCTGCTGCCCCGTGGCGCGTCGCGGACCTCCCACAAGTACGGCACCCCGGTCCGGCTGCAGATCGGCGTCGGCATCGTCGTCGCCCTGATCGCCGGGCTGTCCGAGGTGGAGCTGCTCGAGGAGATGATCAACATCGGGACGCTGTCGGCGTTCGTGCTGGTCAGCTTCGGCATCCCGATCCTGCGCCGGACGCGCCCGGACCTGCCGCGCGGGTTCCGGGTGCCGTGGTCTCCGGCGCTGCCGATCATCGCGGGCGTCGCGTGCCTGTGGCTGATGGTGAACCTGACCACGCTGACGTGGCTGCGGTTCCTCGCCTGGCTGGTCGCCGGGGTGGTCATCTACTTCGCCTACTCGTACCGCCACTCGGTCGCGGCGAACCCGCACCATGACGCGAGGACGGGCGCGAAGCTCTAGTCGACGGGCTCCAGCACGAACACCGGGATCAGCCGGTCCGTCTTCCTCTGGTAGCTCTCGTAGGCGGGCCACACCTCGTTCGCGCGTGCCCACCACTCGTCGCGCTCCGCGCCGGAGGTCTCGCGCGCGACGTAGTCCTTCTTCACGGCACCGTCCTGCAGCTCGACGTGCGGGTGCTCGACGAGGTTCCGGTACCAGGCGGGGTTCTCGGGAGTCCCGCCCTTCGAGGCGACGACGGCGTACCGGCCGTCGTGCTCGACGCGCATCAGCGCCGTCTTGCGGAGCTTGCCGCTGGTGGCGCCGACGGAGGTCATGACGATGACGGGCTTGCCCTGCAGCGTGTTGGCCTTCGCGCCGTTGCTGGCCTCGAAAGTCTCGGCCTGCTTTCGGGCCCAAGCGGACGTGCTCGGCGAATACTCTCCGGTCAGTGGCATGACCGGTGCAACGACGCTCAGGCGGAAGCGCATTCCCCCGCTGCTCAAGCGCGCCCTTGTACCAGCCGATGACACCGGGTCACAGGGTGCTACCCCCCAGCGCCCTCTCCGCCGCCGACGCGGCCTCAGATCGGAGCTCGATGAAGTTCAACCCGCCGCCCAACTGGCCGACCCCGCCCGAGGGTTTCGTGCCCGAGCCGGGCTGGACCCCGGACCCGACGCTGCCGGCGCCGCCCCCCGGCTGGCAGCTCTGGGTCGAGGACGACGTCGCCCTGCCCGGCGAGACGACCGAGGCCACCCGGCACTACAAGCAGGCCACCACGTCGTTCTTCGTGGGCGTCGGCTTCTTCCTCGCCGGGGCGATCTCGACGATCGTCACGGCGAACTCGACCACCGGGATCTACTGGTGGGGCGGCATGATCGTCGGCGTCATCGGCCTGGTGCGCGCGTTCACGGAGTACCGCACGGCCCGCAAGGACGGCGCGCCCAACCTGACCGGGCTCGCCAAGGGAATCGTCGCCGTCGGCCTCGTCGCGGTGCTCGGCACGGGCGCCGTCGCGGCGTCGAGCTTCGTGTCCTCCGAGTCCCTCGAGACCGGCGTCGGCTCCTGCTGGACCGTCGGCGACGACGAGATGGCCGAGCCCGTCAGCTGCGACTCCGACCACCTCTACAAGGCGGTCTCCGAGGTCAGCGACCCGGAGCAGTGCCCTGACGAGATGTACCTCGAGGCGGACGCCGAGAACGGCGTCCTCTGCCTGCAGGAAGACTGAGACCGCGATGCGGGGCGGTCGACCCGACCGCCCCGCACCGGGCTACTTCTTCTGCTCGTCGAGGTACGTCTTGGCCTTCTCGACGACGCTGTCGATCTGGGCGTCCTGGCTGTCGCTCGTCTTCGCCTTGACCGCCTCGGCCGCCTTCTCGATGACGTCCTTGGCCTGGTCCTCGTGACCGTCGACGGCCGCCTTCGCCTGGTTGACCAGGTCTTCGATACCCATGATGACGTCCTCCTTCGTGATGACGTCTCAGTCTGCGACGCCGTCGGCGAGCGCGCCCGGTGAGCCGTGCTCACGGGTGGTCCGCGGCATCGCGGCCGCGGCCACCACCGTGGCCAGCGCGACGACGGCGACCGCGACGAACGCGACGGTGACCGCGTCCCCGAACTGCTCCGGGTCCTGCGTCGGGGTGTCCCCGTGCATGAGCCCGTTGACCAGCGCGCCGAGCGCCGCGACGCCGACCGCGCTGCCCATGGACCGCGAGAACAGGTTGGCGCCGGTGACCACCCCGCGCTCGTTCCAGCCGACGCTCGACTGCGCGGCGATGAGGCTCGGTGACGCGACGAGCCCGAGCCCCGCCCCGATGACGAAGCAGGCGAGCCCCACGGCGAGCACCGACGGGTGGGTCGACGCGACAACGAGGCCGACCGCGCCGACCACCACGACGGAGGAGCCGATGAGCGCCGTCGTGCGGAAGCCGAACCGCAGGTAGAGCCGGCCCGACTGGGACGCGGAGATGGGCCAGCCGATCGTCAGCGCCGCCAGAGTGAGCCCCGAGGTCAGCGGCGAGACCCCGAGCAGGGCCTCGAGGAACGTCGGCACGTACGACGTCAGGCCGATGAGGATGACCCCGACCCCGACCGAGACCAGCGACGCCGCGAGCAGCAGCCGGCGCGAGAACACCCACAGCGGCAGCACGGGCTCGTCGGCCCGCTGCTCCACGCGCACGAACACCACCAGCAGCAGGGCGCCGACGACGAACGCGCCGACGCTCGGCACCGACAGCCACTCCCACGCGTTGCCGCCCTCCAGCAGCGCGAGGATGAGCAGGCTCATGCCGGTGGTCAGCAGGAGGCCACCGGCCCAGTCGATGCGGTGACGCGTGTGCTCGACGGTCTCGTGCAGGTGCCGGACCAGCAGCCACGCCGCCGCGAGGCACAGCGGGATGTTGACGAAGAAGATCCAGTTCCAGGACAGGAACTCGGAGAACAGCCCGCCGAGCGTCGGCCCGACCACCGACGAGATGCCCCACACGCTCGCGATGTACCCCTGCGCCTTGGCCCGCTCCGCGACCGTGTAGATGTCGCCCGCGATGGTGATCGCCATCGGCTGCACCGCTCCCGCGCCGAGGCCCTGCACCGCGCGGAACGCGATCAGCGCCGGCATGCTCCACGCGAACCCGCAGAGGACCGACCCGAGCAGGAACAGGCCGATGCCGAGCAGGATCACCGGCTTGCGCCCGACGGTGTCCGCCAGCTTGGAGTAGATCGGGACGCTCACCGCCTGCGTCAGCAGGTACACCGAGAAGAGCCACGGGAAGCTGGTGAAGCCGCCGAGGTCCGCGACGATCGTCGGCACCGCGGTGGCCAGGATCGTCGCGTCGATGGCGACCAGGCCGGTGGTCACCATGATCGCGATCAGGATCGGTCCGCGCTCGGACCGGAAGCCGACTCCGATCGTGTCGGTGCGCGTGGAGCTCAGGGTGGGCCTCCTCGGGGATCAGCCCCCAGCATGCGGCACCCCCGGAGCCTAGGCTCGTCGACGTGACGCGCGAGTATGCGATGACCGGGTTCACCGTCCGCGAGCACCGGGTCGAGGTTCCGGTCGACTGGTCGGCACCGGACCGGTTCGGGTCGATCGAGGTGTTCGCTCGCGAGCTGGTGGACCCCGAGAAGGCGTCCGACGACCTGCCGCTCCTGCTGTTCCTGCAGGGTGGGCCGGGCGGCCAGGGACCTCGACCGCTCGGTGGTGGATGGGTCGCCGCGGCACTCGAGAAGTACCGCGTGATCCTCCTCGACCAGCGCGGGACCGGCCGGTCGTCGCCGGTCGACGGACGGGTCATCAGCGGCGTCGTCGATGCTGCCGGTTACCTGGCGTGCTTCCGCGGCGACGCGATCGTCGCCGACGCCGAGCACCTGCGGTCCACCGTCTACGGGGGCCGGCAGTGGGCGACCCTGGGGCAGTCGTACGGCGGGTTCCTCACCCTGACCTACCTGTCGCGGCACCCGTCGGCGTTGACCCGCTGCTACGTCACCGGGGGACTGCCGCCCGCCACGGTCGACGCCGAGGCCGTCTACGCGGCCACGTTCCGACGGCAGGCGGCGCGCAACCGGGAGCTCGCGCGCCTGCACCCGACCGACGTGCCGCTGCTCGGCGCCGTCGCGGACCTCCTGTCCGACCGACCGGTCGTCCTGCCCACGGGGGAGCCGTTCACGGTCGAACGGCTCCAGCAGCTGGGGCAGGGGCTGGGGATGAGCACGGGGGTCGACGCGGTCCACTGGTTGCTCGACACAGCGCTGACCCCCGCCGGCACGCTGTCCGACGCGTTCCTCGGGGCCGTCGTCCGCGAGACCGGGTTCGACAGCAACCCGCTGTACGCGGTGCTCCAGGAGGTCATCTACCACCAGGGCACCCGGTCACCCGGCTGGGCCGCACAGGACGAGCGCGACCGGTGGCCGTCGTTCGCTCCGGACGCCCGCCCGCTCCAGCTCACCGGCGAGACGATCTTCCCGTGGATGTACGAGCAGCACGCCGCGCTGCGACCGTTCCGCGAGGCCGCTGAGTCACTGGCCGCCCGTCCCGAGTGGCCCGCGCTCTACGACCTCGACCGGCTGGCCGCCAACGAGGTGCCCGTGGCGGCCGTGCAGTACTACGACGACCCGTACGTGGACCTGGACCTCGCGCTGGCGACGCCCGTCGGCAACCTGGACGTCTGGATCACGAACGAGCACCTGCATGACGGGCTCCGCGTTGCCGGCGACACCATCCTGCCGAGACTCTTCGACCTGGCGGCGGGCAAAGCCCGCGTCACGGGCCGCTGACTGCCGTCCTCACGTCTCGGGGTCGGCGTGGGGCGCGTCGTCACGTCTCCGGGGTCGGCTCGTGGCCGGGGCGGCCGTGCGTGCGGTTCTCCTCCTTGAGGCGGGCTTCGTACACGTGCCGACGCCCCGCCATGAGCTCGTCGCGGACGCGCTTCTCGGCCGCCTCGAACACCCGGTAGTAGTCCTCGTCGTACGCCTCGACCACCTGGAACGTCCACCGGCCCGGCAGCACGTTGCGGCCGACGAGCTCGGCGCGGAGCTCGTCGGCGAGCTCCGGGTGTCCGGCCTCCGCCAGCTGGTCCAGTGCGTCGGCCAGCTCGTTGTCGGCGCGGCCGGTGAGCCGGTGGAACGCGTAGAGCATGCCGCGGGCGTGCTCGACCACCTCGAACGCGGCCGTCAGCGCCCCGACCGCGTCGACCACCGCCTCGGAGGTCCCAGGCGGTGGTCGGTGGTCGTCGTCACGCTCGTCGGCCATGTGTCGATGGTCGCCGCGCCCGCGACCCGGCGCACGTCGACGCCACCGCCACCTCACGCACGTCGACTCGAGGGTCGCCGTGCAGCGGCGAACCAGCCATGAGTGTCGTGACCTCTGCCCGTGACGACACCCATGGCTTGTTCGCCGCCGATCCCGCCGCGACGAACCCGACATGGGTGTCGTCATCGGGGTCGAGACGGCACCCATGTCGGGTTCGGCTGGCGGGGTCAGGGGCGACGGCCCGGGCCGCCTCCGCCGGGGGCGCCGGCCATGCCGGCGATCGCCTCGCCGGCTGTTGCCGTCGTCGCGACCGTCGTGCCGGTGCTGTCGCCCGCTGCCGCGAGGCCGCCGGTCGTGTCGCCGGTGACCGCGCCGCCCGTCGCGGCCGAGTAGGTGTCGCCGGAGACGACGTCCGCCGACGCGTAGACCAGCGACGAGAAGTCCTTGGTCGACTCGAACGCGGCGACCTCCGTGCCGTCGGCGTCGAGGACGTGGACGACGGTGCCGGCGACCTGCGTCGAGTCGAACGTGAACGCGACGAACGACTGCGCGGAGTCGGCGCCGGGGGTCATCGCCATGCCCGACGCACCGGCCGCCAGGAGCGTGCCGCCCGACACGTCGAACGTGCCGTCCACGTCGAGCGCGCCGTTGCCGTCGTTCGTCGGACCGCTGACGACGGCCGTGCCGCCGGTCATGGTGAGGAACCCGTTGGCGTCGAGGCCGTCGCCGCCGGAGTCGACGACGATCGTGCCGCCGCTGATCGTGAGCCCGACGTCGGTGGACGCCGCAGTGCCGGGCGCCTGCTCTCCGGTCGCGCCAGGGTCCGACGCGTTCACGCCGTCGTCCGAAGCGACGACGCTGGTGTCGCCGCCGGCGATCGTGATGAGACCCGCCTCCAGACCTTCGACGGATGACGTGATGTCGAGCGTCCCGTCGCTGACCTGCAGCGCCTGGTCGCCGTGCACGCCGTCGTCGCCGGCCGCGAGCGTCAGAGCGCCGCCCGCGATGCTCACGACACCGTCGGAGCCGATGGCGTCGTCGGCCGCGTCGACGAGCAGCTCCCCGCCGCCGACCACCACCGAGACCGTGCCGGAGACGCCCTTCGGGGCGGCGTCGTCGGCGAGCGTGGCGTCGTGCCCGCCGCCGGCGACGATGCTCACCGTGCCGTCCGCGAGGATCGCGTCGGTCTGCGCGGCCACGCCGTCGTCCCCAGCGGTGACGTCCACCGAGCCACCCGTGACCTCGACGTACCCGAGGGTCTCGTCCTCGTCGTTGTCGGACTTCAGGCCGTCGCCGCCGGCCGTGATGTCGAGGGTGCCGCCGGTGACCACCAGGTAGTCCTTGCCGCGGATCCCGTCGTCGACCGCGTCGACCGTGATCGTGCCACCGGCGATGACGAGGCCGTCCTTGGCGGCGATCCCGTCGTTGCCGTTGCCGTGGACCGTCAGGGAGCCGTCGCCGGTGATGGTCAGGTCGGCGCTGCTGAACAGGGCCGCGCTCGCCTCGTCGGTGTCGGAGTACGCCGTGGTGTCCGTCAGGACGTTCTCGCCCTCCAGGTGGACCACCACCTGGTCGGCGTCGAGCACCTGGAGCGGGGAGGTGGTGCTGCTGCCGATCGAGGCGTCGTCGAGGATCAGGTGGACGACGCCGTCGTCGGTCGTGCTGACGACGACCGAGCCGTCGGCGAGGGTGCCGCTGAGCCGGTAGGTGCCCGCGGCGGTGATCGTGATCGTGCTGCCGTCGACGGTCACACCGTCCGTGGCGGCGGGTGCGTCGAGGCTGATGGTGACCTCGTCGTCCGAGGCGGTCAGGTCGACGTCGTCGCGGGCCGTGTTGGCGGCCATCGCCTGCTCGACCGTGACGTTGGCGTCGGACGTCGTCGTGACGGTGCTGCTGCCGTCGGTGCTGTCCGCAGCGTCGGCGGTCGCCGTGCAGCCGGCCAGCAGGGCCGCGACGAGGGCGGCAGGGACGAGGATCGTGGCGTTGAGGCGTCGCATGGGGGTGCTCCTTCAGAGGGTGACGTGCCGGTCGAGGACGCGGCGCCACGGGTGGTGGGGGAGGTCGGCGTGCAGGGCGGCCATGCCGGTGCCGTACTTGGAGATGCGCACAGGGCGGTGGCCGTGCCGCCACAGGAGGCGGTCGGTGGAGGAGGGCGTCGACCCGGTCTTCGTCTCGATGACCACGCGGTCCGGCAGCGCGAGGGACGCTCCGGTGATCGCCGACGTCCACACCAGGCCGGTGTCGATGGTCGTGCGGCTCGCTGTGGCCGGGAGGAAGAGGGTCGTGCGGCGGTACGTGCTGACCAGCGTCTTCTCGACGCCCACGCCGCTGTCCAGGACGTCGTCGGCGAACCGGCGACCCTCGTCGGTCAGGGTGTCGCGCTCGTCCGGGTCGTACGGCAGACGCGTCTTGACGGTGCTGCCGCGCGGGCCGCGCGTCTTGACCTCCACCCAGCACAGCGCGGAGTCCACGTAGGTGCGGGTGCGGAGCTTGAACCGCCGACGACGCCGGTGGGCCGCGCCCAGGTAGCTGGTCAGGTCGGGGGTGTCGAAGTAGACGGACTCGTACGCGAAGTCGCGCCGGCCGTCGATCTCGAGGACGCGGGCGCCAGGCTCGATGCCCCGCAGGATCTCCTGGACCGCCTGCGCCGGAACCACGTACTTGCGGTCGATGCGGGTCTGCAGGCTCGCGCGTTCCGTGAGCTCGGCGAGGTCGATGGCCATCATGCCGGGACCCGCTCGCGCACCGAGGCGAGCTCGTACCGGACATCGACGCACGTGGTGTCGTTGACGAGGTCGACGCGCTGCACGATCGCGGTGTGCACGGTCGCGCCGAGCAGCCGTTCCAGGTGCGCGACGAGCGCGGTCTCGTCGGTGATCGCGGAGTCCAGCACCATCGTCTGCTGCCGGTACCGCCGCAGCATCCGCGGGTGGTCCACGACGGCCATGACCGCCACGACGAGCACCATCAGAGCGGCGTTCACGGCGGACGGCGTGGTCGACAACCCGCCCAGCAGCCCGAGCGCCAGCGCCGAGAAGTAGTACGCCACCTCGTGCTGCGTCAGCTCCGTGGACCGCAACCGGATGATCGACAGCACCCCGAACAGCCCGAGCCCGAGGCCCGCGCCGACCGTGCTGCCGGCGAGCGCCGTCGCGACGGCGAGCACCCCGACGTTCACGCCGAGGTACGCGACGACGAGGTCACGCCGGCGGTGCCGGGGGAAGTAGACGCCGAACGCCAAGACGCTGATGGCGACGAGGTCGAGCGCGAGGAGCGCGTACTGAGTCATGGGAACCCTCCTTGTGGGACGGGTTCCATTCAGCGGTGCGTGCCTGTGCCGATGCTGTGCGGGGGCTGAGGGGAGCGTCTGTGTCGGACGCTGTCGTTCCGGGTCTCCGCGTACGACGCGGCGTACGTCGCGCTCGCGGAGCGGTTGGGCGCCGTCCTCCTCACGGCCGACGCACGGATCACCGGAGCGCCGGGCATCACGTGCCCGATCGAGGTGGTGGCGCTGCCTCGGTGAGCCTCAGTCGCCCAGCACCCAGCCGTGCGGCTCCGCCAACCGGTCCGCGGACTCCGGCCCCCAGGAACCCACCGCGTACGGCTCGGGCGCCGCGCGGTCGGCGCGGAGCATCGGGGCGAACGCGGTCCACGCGGACTCGAGGCCGGTGGCCGTGGTGAACAAGGTCCGGTCGCCGACGAGCACGTCCTCCAGCAGCCCGGCGTAGGGCGGCAGCGACTCGCCGGGCTCGACGTCGGACAGCGCGAGGTCGGCGGTCCCGGTGCCCAGCTCGAGGAAGGCGCCGGGCCGCTTGACGGTGGTCGTGACCTTGAGCTCGCCCGATCCCGCCAGGGAGACGATCACGCGGTTGGGGCCGACGGGGGAGCCGAACAGCTCGTCCGGTGTCCGCAGCACGAGCGTCACCTGCTGCGCCGACGCCGCCATCCGCTTGCCGGTGCGGAGCAGGAAGGGGACGCCACGCCACCGGTCGGTGTCCACCCAGAGCCGCGCGGCGACGAACGTGTCGGTCGTCGAGTCGTCGGGCACCCCGTCGATGTCGCGGTAGCCGTCGTACTGCCCGAGGACGACGTCCTGTGCCGGGTCGAGCGGGCGGAAGTGCGCGATGACCTCCTCCCGCGCGGGGCCCAGGTTCGCGGCGTCGAGCCTGCGGGGCGGTTCCATCGCGACCTCGGCGGCCACCTGGAACAGGTGCGTGACCAGCATGTCGAGCGCCGCGCCGGTCGCGTCGTAGAACTCCGCGCGCTGCGCGACGTCGAGCGTCTCGGGCACGTCGATCTGCACCTGCTCGACGTGCTGCCGGTTCCAGATGCCACCGAACAGCTCATTGGCGAACCGCAGGACGTGCAGGTTCTGCGTCGCTTCCTTGCCCAGAAAGTGGTCGATCCGGAACACCTGCTCCTCGTCGAACGCGTCGTGGACGGTCGCGTCGAGCTCACGGAACGTCTCCAGCGACGTCCCGTACGGCTTCTCGTAGACGACGCGGACGCCGTCGGTCAGCCCGGCCTTCTTCAGCGCACGGGTGATCGGAGCGAACGACGACGGCGGGACCGCGAGGTAGTGGATGACGGTGACGTCGCCTCCGAGGGCCTCGCGGAGCCGGTCCAGCTCGCCGGGCAGCTCGTCGGCGCTGTCGTCCTCGCTGACGTCCCCGCAGTACGCGGTGTGCTGGGTGAGCTCCGGCACGCCCTGTGCGGCCTCGTCGTCCCCGAACTCCTCGACGGCGTCGCGCAGCAGCTGGTCGAACTCCTGCGAGCTGATCGGCGAGCGGCCCGTGCCGAGCAGCGCCCACCTCTCCGGCAGCAGGTGGCGTCGCTGCAGCGTGGCCAGCGCGGGGAGCACCATGCGCTTGGCCAGATCGCCGCGCGCGCCGTGCAGGACGAAGATCAGAGGCTCGGTGGGCGCCATCGGGATACATCCTCACGACGGTGACGGTGGGGAACTCGACGGTACGTTCGCTCGCCGATGAGCGCGCGGCGGGCCGGACCGGACGGCAGGGAGCTGTCATGACGACGTATGTCGGGATCGACCTGGCCTGGGCGGCGCGAGCGAAGACGGGTCTGGCGGCGCTCGACGAGGACGGGCGGCTCGTCGCGTCGACGTCCGCGATCACCGACGACCAGATCGCCGCCTTCGTCGAGACGCACGCGTCCGGGACCGTCGTCGCCGCCATCGACGCACCTCTGATCGTCCCGAACGCCACCGGCTCGCGCGTCGCCGAGCAGCTGATCAGCCGCGAGTTCGGCCCGTACAACGCCGGCGCGTACCCGTCGAACCGCTCGCGACCGCTCTTCGACCCTCCGCGCGCCGAGACGCTCTGCGAACGGTTCGGCTGGGACCCCGACCCGGCCACCCCGCCCGGGCGCGACCGCTCCGTCGCGATCGAGGTCTACCCGCACCCCGCGATGGTGGTCCTGTTCGCGCTGGCGACCGTGCTGCCCTACAAGGCGAAGCCGGGGCGGGACGTCGAAGGGCTGAGGACGGCGTTCCTCTCCCTGCTCGGCCATCTGGAGCGCGTGTGCGACGAGCCGCTGCGGCTCACGACGTCGCCACGGTGGGCGCAGATCCGGTCCGCGGTCGCCTCGGCCTGGCGCATCGCCGACCTCGACCGGATCGAGGACGAGGTCGACGCCGTGCTCTGCGCGTACCTCGCGTGGCTCTGGGGAACGGGCTCGCCGACGATGCGCGTGGTCGGTGACGTCGCAGGCGGCTACATCGTCGTCCCGGGCAGCCCGTCGGTCCCTCCGCTGCGTCCGACGAAGGCGGGCTCGTCGTTCCCGGTCTGAACGGAAGGAGATCGCCGTGGGGATCCGGGACCCTCGCGCGACGACGACCGCCTCGCGCCTCGAATGACGTCATACGTAGCATGCACACGATTCGTTTCAGTCCTTGAGTCTCCGAGGACGCTCTGCCACTGTCGCGACAGCACGTTGTGAGCGCTCACATGGCTCCGGCGCGCGGACTGCCACGGCAAAGGAGCCTCCTGTGCAGATCGACCCCACGGACGCGAACCCGGCGCCGACGACCGACGTGACCCGCAGGCAGGTGCTCAAGGCCGCCGCCGTCGTGGCCGGCGCCGCGTCGCTCCCTCTGACGTGGTCGGCGTCGCCCGCGTCCGCGGCCGCCCCACCGGAGGTCGGCACGGCGAACGGCCTGGCGCTCTGGTACGAGCAGGGTGCGGGCACGGACTGGCTGCGTGCGCTGCCGATCGGCAACGGCCGCCTGGGCGCGATGGTGTTCGGCAACGTCGACGTCGAGCGGCTGCAGCTCAACGAGGACACGATCTGGGCCGGCGGCCCGTACGACCAGAGCAACACGCGGGGCGCCGGGGCACTGTCGCAGATCAGGCAGGCCGTCTTCGCCAACCAGTGGGGCCAGGCCCAGACCCTGATCGACCAGAACATGCGGGGAATCCCGGCGGCGCAGCTGTCGTACCAGACCATGGGCAACCTGCGGCTGACGTTCGCCGGCGGGGGCTCCGGGGTGTCGGAGTACACGCGGTTCCTCGACCTGAGCACGGCCGTCGCCGGCAGCTCCTACGTGCAGAACGGCGTGCGGTTCCGTCGCGAGATGCTCGCCAGCGCACCGGACCAGGTGATCGCGGTGCGCCTGACCGCGGACCGGGGCGGCTCGATCACGTTCTCCGCGACGTTCGACAGCCCGCAGCGCACCACGGTGTCCAGCCCGGACTCCACGACCGTCGCGATCGACGGAGTCTCCGGCGACCAGCGAGGGCTGTCCGGCAAGGTGAGGTTCTCCGGCCTGGCGCGGGTGGTCGCCGACGGGGGCACCGTCAGCAGCTCGGGCGGCACGGTGCAGGTGCGGTCCGCCAACAGCGTCACGCTGCTCGTGTCGATCGGCACGAGCTACGTGAGCTACCGCGACGTCACCGGCGACTACCAGGGCAAGGCCCGCACGTTCCTCACCGCGGCGGCCGCCCGGACGTGGGACGACCTGCGCAGCCGGCACGTCGCGGACTACCAGCGGCTGTTCTCGCGCACGTCGCTGGACCTCGGCCGGACGGCCGCGGCCGACCAGCCCACCGACGTGCGGATCTCCCGGCACGCGAGCGGCAGCGACCCCCAGTTCTCGGTGCTGCTGTTCCAGTTCGGCCGGTACCTGTTGATCTCCTCCTCCCGGCCGGGCACCCAACCGGCGAACCTGCAGGGCATCTGGAACGACTCGCTCGCCCCGGCGTGGGACTCGAAGTACACGCTCAACGCGAACCTGCCGATGAACTACTGGCCTGCGGACACGACGAACCTGGCGGAGTGCTACGAGCCGGTGTTCGGCATGATCCGCGATCTCACGGTCACCGGCGCCCGCACGGCGCAGGTGCAGTACGGCGCCGGCGGCTGGGTGACGCACCACAACACCGACGGGTGGCGGGGCTCGTCGGTCGTCGACTTCGCCCAGGCCGGCATGTGGCAGACCGGCGGCGCGTGGCTGGCGACCATGATCTGGGACCACTACCAGTTCACCGGCGACACCGCCTTCCTGCAGGCCAACTACCCGGCCATGAAGGGCGCCGCCCAGTTCTTCCTCGACACCCTGGTGCCAGAGCCCTCGCTGGGGTACCTCGTCACCAACCCGTCCAACTCCCCGGAGCTCGACCACCACTCCGGCGTCAGCGTGTGCGCCGGGCCGACGATGGACAACCAGATCCTGCGCGACCTGTTCCACGGCGTCGCACAGGCCGCCCTGGTGCTCGGCGTCGACGCGGACTTCCGGACCCGGGTGCTGGCCACCCGCGATCGGCTGGCTCCGATGAAGGTCGGCTCGCGCGGCAACATCATGGAGTGGCTGTACGACTGGATCGAGACCGACCGCACCCACCGGCACGTCTCCCACCTGTACGGGCTGCACCCGAGCAACCAGATCACCAAGCGCGGCACGCCCTCCCTCTACACCGCTGCCCGCCGCACGCTCGAGCTGCGCGGCGACGACGGCACCGGCTGGTCGCTCGCCTGGAAGATCAACTACTGGGCGCGGCTGGAGGAGGGCACCCGCGCCCACGACCTCCTCCGGCTGCTGGTCACGACCTCCCGGCTGGCGCCGAACATGTTCGACCTGCACCCGCCGTTCCAGATCGACGGCAACTTCGGCGCCACCTCCGGCATCGCCGAGATGCTGCTGCAGAGCCACAACGGCGAGCTGCACGTCCTGCCGGCCCTGCCGTCAGCCTGGCCGAACGGACAGGTGCAGGGGCTGCGCGGGCGCGGCGGCTACACCGTGGCCGCGCGCTGGGGCGGCGGGCAGCCCGACGAGGTCACGGTCCGGTTCGATCGCGACGGCACCGTCAAGGTGCGCGGCCGGTTCCTCACCGGGACGTTCACGGTCACCGACACCACCAGCGGCGGCACCGTCACCGTCACCAAGCCCGAGAGCGACGCGATCGCGCTGCCGGGACTGGCCGGGCGGACCTACCGCATCGTCGGTCAGGCGCAGCAGCCGCAGCCGACGGGGTACGTGCGGATCTCCAACGTCACCACCGGCCTGGTCCTCGACAGCGGCGGCACCGTCGCGGGCGGCGCCAACCTCAAGCAGTGGAGCTGGGACGCCAGTACCAACCTGCAGTGGCAGCTCGTCGACCTGGGCAGCGGCTGGTACCGCATCGTCAACCGCTCCAACGGGTTCGTCCTGGACAGCTGGGGCAACACCGCCAACGGCGCGGTGTGCCGGCAGCTCGCCTGGAACGGCGGCGTCAACCAGCAGTGGCGCCTGAACGACGTCGGCAACGGGCGCCGCCAGGTCATCAACCGGGGCACCGGGACCGCGCTGGACGGTATGGGCAACAGCACCGCCGGGTCCACCGTCGCCATGTGGGCCCCCAACACCAGCACCAACAACCTCTGGACCGTCACGGCCCTCTGAGCCGGTGCTGGTGGGGCGGGTGCGGGGGCTGACCCCGGGGCGTCGATCGGTCAGCGGGCCGCCAGCCGGGCGGCCGTGCGGGCTGCCTTGGAGCTGCCCGCGAACCCCCGCAACCACGGCTGGAGCGTCGGCGGTGTGGGTCGCCCGGCGCGCAGGAGCTCGTCCTCGAGGACGGCGAGTACCGCGTGCACGCCGTTGGTCGCCCGGTCCGTGTGCGGCAGCGTGGCGGTCAGCGTGTCGACGACGAACGCCGACGCCTGCGACGAGATGGAGGCAAGGTCCTTCCACGACGGTGCCGACCGGGACAGCAGCCCCGCGCCGCCGAACGTCGTGACGCCGTCGGCCAGCACGTCCGCCGTGAGCCGATCCGCCCGCACCAGCCGGTGGACCGCGTCCACCGCGTGCACCCGCTGGTCCGGCCGGCCCGCGGCGAGCCCTGCCGCGAGGGTCACGGCGGCCAGCCGCCCGAGCCTGCCGGGGTGCGCACCAAGAGCGTCCAGGACCGGGATGGCGTCTCGCTCGACCTCGGTGCTGATAGCAGCGTTCAGCACCGAGCCCGCCGTGGAGACCAGGAAGTGCTCGGCGTCGGCGGGCCAGATCGTCGCGGCCCACCCCACGTAGGCGCCGAGGTCCGAGCGGCCGAAGTTCGCGCTCCACGTGTCCGCGACGGGCGTCCGGGCCTCGTCCGACGCCGCGGCTGCGGTGTGCTCGTCCGGCATTCGCCACCCGTCGTCCGACCTACCCAGCTGGCACAGTCCCGTGGGTTGGTCCGCGACCACCTGGTAGAGAGCGTCGGCCAGACGGAGATCCCACGCCCACGAGGTCCACGTGTGCACCCCGCGGCGGTCCTCGTAGCGCTCGGTCTCGGACGCCGTCCGCACCTGCACGTCCAGCGGATGTGCGCGTCCGGCGCCGTCGAGCCCCAGCCGGAGGAGAACCGCGTCGACCTCCGTCACCGTCCGGGTGCGCCCGGCGGCGACCCATGCGGCGCGGTCGTCGCGGTCGAGATCCGGCTCCGCAGGGCCACCCAGGGCGTACCGGACCGGAGCGGGCAGCGCGTCGGCGCCCACCGTCGTCCGGCCCTCCGGGTGCAGCCGCAGGAGCGCGGCGACGAGGTCGAGGGGCGCCGGGTCGGGCGTCCGGGTCAGCCTGTCGATCAGCGTGGCCGCGTGGATCCAGCCGGACGGGTGCTCCGGTGCGGCGAGCAGCGGAGCGGGCGGGCGACGGCCGCGCACCACGTCGGCGACCTCCTCCATGCGGCCGACCAGGTGCGCGACGGGCAGCGTGGCGTTGGTGAGGTAGCCGCTGTACGTGAGCGGTAGCGCAGCGGCGTCCTCACCGAGGCCGACCAGCACCAGGCGCGCCACCGCCGCCCGCAGGGTCGCGGGTGCCTCGCCGTCGCGACGGGCTCGTGCGACCAGGGTGGTCGCACGAGCGCGCAGCGGTGCGAGCAGCCGGGTGTCGGGCGTCGCCGAGAGCCCGGCGAGCACCATCTCCAGCCCGATGACGTCGTCGCTGCCCTCGAGCAGCGCGGCGAGGAGCTCGGTGAGGTCGTTGCCCGTCGCCACAACCGGCGTCGTCGGCTCGAGGTCGGCGGGGACCCGGAGGTCGGGCTCGATCGTGCCGGCCACGCCGAACTCGACGGCGACGCTCGGTGCGAGCACGTCGGCCGCGCCCGCGACGGCATCCGTGTCGCCCACACGGGTGAGGAGCTGAGCGGCCGCGCGCTGGACGTCCGCGTGCGGGTGGCCGAGCGCCGTCGTCGCGGTGCCCACGACGTCGTCGGTTCCCGCCGCACCGTCGGCATGGAGGTCGGCGAGCAGGCGGAGGGCATCCAGGGCGGTGCCCTTGACGGGGGAGAGGGCCGCCGGTGCCATCGCCCGAGCCGTCGCCGGTCCGTCGAGACGCCCGGTCCCCACGAGCGACCGGAGCTGCTTGACCGCCAGCGCGACCGTCGGCTTCACGTCGCTGCGCAGGAGCGACCGCAGCGCGCCCTGCCGAGCCGCGACCTCGTCCTCGCTGGGCTCCAGGGAGACCCAGAACCTACTGAACCAGCCCGCGCGGAACGCGCCGAAGTCACGGTCCAGCGCGGCGAGGCAGCTGTCCAGGACACGGCTGCGGTCCAGGTCGCCCGCGTCGGTGAGCACGCGCACCGTCGCCGCCCAGGAGACCTCCTCGGGCGTGTACTTGTCGATGGCGGCCAGGCTGACCTCGCCGCCGCCCTCGACCTCGAAGATGCGCCAGATGGTCGTGGTCAGGAGCTCCGGGTCGGCCCGGAGCGGGACGGTCGGCGGGTCGCCGCCCAGCCCGCCGATCAGCGCGAGCGCATACGTGTCGTCGTGCGGCGGGCTCACGAGACCGCGGCGCTCGAGGATGCGGACCGTCGTGAAGTCGCCACCCCGATGGCTGAACCGTCCCGCCTCGTCGAGCCGTGTGGCCACCAGGCCGGCGAGCCACCGCGGCGCTCCGGCACCCGGGTCGGCCGGTCGCTCACCGGCGGCCGCGGCAGCGAGCGCGTCGTCGACCCCACGCCACAGGAACAGGTCCCGGAACGACGGACGTTCCTCCTGCCGACGCATCTCGGCGAGCTGCCGTTCGCCGTGCTCGTGGAGCAGCCCGGCGATCACCTCGGTGGGTACTGCCACCAGCTCGTCGTAGGTCGTCGTCGTCCGCACACCGAGATCCTCGCTGATGCGTGTGCTCTAGGGTCGGCGTTTGTGGCGGCGGTCGAGCAGGTCTACCGGTACGCCCGACCGTCGTCGGTCGGCGTCCTCGACGGGCTGCCCGACCTGTACCTGGCGACGAGCGGCGGCTCGGCGGAACCGAACCCGTACTTCTTCGACGGCACCCTGGGCCACGCCGAGCAGATGGCGGCCGCCCTGCTGGTGGTCGCCCGCGTCGCGCGGACCCGGTTCTACGTCCCGCCCGGCATGCTCGCCGCGGTCCTGCGCGCAGCCGACCCCGTGGTCACCAGCAACGGCGACCGTCTGCGGTTCGAGAGCTTCTCGGCGTGCTGCGGGGTGCACGTCCGCCTGGACGCGCTACCCGGAGCGCTCGGCGGTCCGGCCCTGGCGACGGGGACGACGAACGTCGACGTCAACCCGCCCATGCGGCAGGCGCTCGCGGGCGTGTCCGGCGACGACGCGCTGCACCTGTCCGTCGGCGAGGGCCTGACGGTGACGACCGCGACCGGTTCGGTGACCGAGGAGAAGGTGCCGCTGCCCGAGCGCTGGCTGAAGGGCTTCGCGGAGGTTCAGGTGGCGGGCTCGACGATGGTGCCGGTCCTGGAGGTCGGCGCGGTGGAGGCCCGGCGGTTCGTGCAGGGCCTGCCGCGCACCGGGTCGGGTGCGCTGTGGGCCGTGCCGACCGGGCGGGCACTCCGGCTGACCAGCCGTCCGTCGGCGAACGCGGTGCCGGTGGCCGGCGCCCACCGGCTGCGGGTCCTCGAACCCCTGCTCCGGTTCGCGACGGGCCTGCGCGCCTACGCCCCGGCCGTCGCCGGACCGGCGCCGAGCATCTGGGAGCTCGTGCTCCACGACGCCCGGGTGTCCGTGACGCTCAGCCCCGAGGTCAGCCGCGGGTTCTCCGGCGAGGGCGGCGTGCTCCGCGACCTGGCCGACCCGTCGTCCGGTGCCGACGCGGACCTGGTCGCCGCGCTGCTCGCGTTCGAGCCACGGATCGACGTCACGGCACTCTCCGTCGACGCTGCCCTCCCGCCCGAGCGCGTCCTGCGGGCCCTCGGCCGGCTCGGCGCGGCCGGCCGGGTCGGGTACGACGCCCACGACGCCGGCTACTTCCACCGCGAGCTCCCCTACGACCCGGCGGTGCTCCAAGGCATGCACCCGCGGCTGGCCGACGCCCGCGCGCTGGTCGCCGCCGGCGCGGTCGTCGTCGACGGTGACGTCGCGCGCGTGCGCAGCGGGGATGTCGAGTACGTCGTGCGGACCACCGTCACCGGCACGCGCTGCACCTGCCCCTGGTACGGCAAGCACCAGGACTCGCGCGGGCCGTGCAAGCACGCGCTCGCGGTGGAGCTCGTCACGAGCTCGCGACCGGCCCTGGGCGGCGGGGCCGGGTCACCGTGAGCATGAGCGCAGCCCACACCGCCGAGATGCCCGCACCGACGAGGAACCCGATGCCGACGGCCCGCGGCGGGGGGCCGCTGTCCTGGTTGCTGAACGCGAACGACGTCATCCCCCCGCCCGAGCAGGTGACCTCCCGGGTGGTCGGTGCGTAGATCGTGCCGACCAGGGTCACCACACCGAGCGTGGGGTCGTCGGCCGTGAGGTGATCGTCGGCCAGGTCGAGCGTCGCGGGGACCTCCTCCGGCGTGAGCCAGGTGCACGTGACAGCGCGGGGGTCCTGGACGTCCGCGCCCCAGACCGCCAGCGTCCTGCCGCCGGCCTCTCCGCTGGCGCCGGCGGCGACGGGTGCGGACAGCGTAGGACTCGGAGGTGCGCTCGAGACGCGGAGCATGATCAGGCCGACCGTCCCGAACAGCACGACCCCGAACACAGCGAGGAACCCGGACGCGCGAGCAACTCGGCGGAGCAGCGTGCCCAGCTCGCTCACGACGAGATCTCGACGGACTGCAGGATCGTGTCCAGAGGGGTGTCGTCGAACGTGTCGCGCGGGCCGATCGCCTTGACGATGATCTGCTCGCCGGACTCGAGGTCCGCGACGAGCCACCGCGACCGCAGCTCAGCCGTGGTGCCGTCGCTGCGCTGGACGTCGCTGACGAACGTCACGGTGGCGACCGAGGAGGCCCCGGCAAGCTCGCCGCCACCGGTCTCCACGTCGTCGGCCCCCGTCGTCGCCTTCTCGCCGAGCATCAGCGCTCCAGCCTCCGCGGCCGCGTCACGGGTCGGCGAGCTCTGCACGGTCACCAGGACCCCGGCGCGCACGCGCTCGTCGTTCTCGGGTGCGGTGATCGCGACCGTCTCGTCGGTGTCCGAACCCGGGTACAGGTCCGCCCCGGCCGACTGCTCCCACTCCGCCGGGACGTGGAAGGTCGCCGGGCCGACCGCGACGGACTGCCACGACGGGTCGATGCTCGGTCCGGCAGCGGGCGCGTCGGCCGCGCACGCGCTCAGGCCGAGCGTGGCCGTGGCCACGAGCGCGCCCCATCGGGTGTACCTCATGTGGTGCCTCTCTGGTGCGGCCGCGTCGCGCGGCCGGGATGCAGGGGTGGGACGGATCATTGCGCCAGGCAGCCGGAACGCTCGACCATGCCGGCGCCATCCCAGTAGGAGTATCCCGTGGCATGGCGGGTGGTCGCCGTGTAGTCACCGGAGATGCCGACCTTGACCAATGCCTCGACGTCCACGTTGCCCCCGTTGGTCGAGGCGTCGATCGCGTAGTCCTGGCTCCATGTGTAGCCCTCGTCCTTCGCGGTCTGCTGGAAGTCCGACCACGTCTCGCCGTAGTTCAGCGTGCTGACGTCGAAGGCGCCGACCTCCTGGGTGACGCCGGGCACCTCGATCCCGAGGCCGAGCGCGAGCTTCGCCGCGGTGACCCGCTGGCCCTGCGTGTCGAGGGGCACCTGCCAGGTGGTCTGGCGGTAGTCCACGTAGTCCAGCGGGTCGTCCGCCCCGTTGTTGGTCGACGACGTGTCGGCGTAGCCCGATCCGAGGGTGACGAGCCGCATGGCGGTGGCGACCCCCTCGGCGTCGCGGTCCACCTCGACCGTCACCGCGCCGCCGTAGGACGCGACGGCGGACGCGAACTCGGTCCACTCGTCACCCACGGTTCCCGACGCGCGGACGACGCCGGCCGAGCTGGCCGTGAACACGTCCGTCGTCCGGCCGTCGCGGTACTGCGTCTGGCCCTCGTAGATCCCCGCCTCGACGGTGCCGCTGGCGTCCCAGTCGATCAGCGTGGCGAACGCCTCGCCGGACGCGCTGACGCCGACCTTCACGAACGTCGACTCGGCGTCGAGCTGCTCCAGGTCCGACGCGCCGGTCACCCAGTCGGCGAAGTCGCGGCCGATCCAGTGGTCGCCGACCATGTTGTCCTTCACGTCGTCGCTGTCGGCCGCGTGCAGGATGTTCCACGCCTCCTCGTCGCTCGACGCGTAGAAGACGTCGCCGAACTTGAGCTGGTCCGTCACCGAGCCACCGATGCCGATAGCGGCGCCGTACCTGTTGTCGTTGACGATCGCCGTGGCGTCGAAGCCGAGGCCACCCTCGATCCCCGCGCCGACGGCCCCGGTGCGTGTGAGCCGGTGCCGGCCGTCGCCGAGCGACTCGACGAACCACGTCTTGCCGCCTTCGAGCTGGACGCCGAACGCCAGTGACCCCTGCCACGAGCCACCGTCACCCGAGATGACGCAGGGCGGCGGCGGGACGTAGTCCTCGGCAGCACGCGAGGGCCCGCTCGTGCACTCGCCGCCGCCGAGGCTCGTGAGCTCGCACAGCGCCGTCGCCACCTTGTCGCCGAGCGAGAAGCGGGTGAGCCCGGCGACGAGCGCGACCACCAGGAGCGCGACCGCCGCCACGATGCCGACGTACTCGAGGGTGCCGGCGCCGGCATCGGGTCCGCCCGCTGACCGGCGTGAAGACTTCTGGGACGGGTGGCGATCGTCGTCAGCCCTGCGGTGCACGTGGTCCCTGTCGTCGGTCCGGTTCGTCTGCCCGCTCAGGGTAGGGGCGCCGTTGCGCGCGGGTGGCGGTTTCGGCGGCCAGTTCGGTCACAGGGTGACGGTCACGCGGTGGCGGTCACCCAGCGAAGTCGGGGGAAGCGAGCGAAGTCGCGGTCCTGCGACACCCAGGTCGCCCCGTGCTCGATGGCGACGGCCGCGTGCTGCGCGTCGGCGACCAGGTTCCCTCGGGCGTCGGCCGACCGGCACAGCTCCGCGACGAGGTCCCAGTGACGAGGGCCGGGCGCCACCCGCGAGACGTTCGGATGCGCGCGGAGCGAGTCGATCAGGTCGAGCGCGTCCGCGAGAGGCGTGGGCTGCGCGAACACCCGGGGGTGGGTCAGTACGCGCAGCGTGCCTCCGAGGACCGCGTCCGTGAGCCCGAGGGTCTCCGGTCCGTCGACCGTCCGTTCGACCCAACCCCGGAGCTCGAGGTGCTGGGAGGCGTCGCGCCGGAACGCGCCGACCAGCACGTTCACGTCCGGGAGGATCACCGGCCCTCCATCACGTCGAGCAGCGCCGACGAGTCCTGCAGGTCCACGCCGGGGAGCAGGCCACCCTCCCCGACCGGCCGCAGGACGAACGGAGCGCGCTCGGCCGGGACGGTCGCCCGCCGTCGCAGGGCCTCCCGCAGAGCGTCCTCGACGAACGACGTCATGGTCTCGCCGGACTCGGCGGCCGTCGTCTTGACCGCACGGTAGAGGTCGTCGGGAAGGAGCAAGGTGGTGCGCATGCAGATCAGCATACGCGCGATATGCGGATATGCCTAGCCGACCGGTGTCGGCATCCGCATCGCGCGCGCGACGCGGTCGAGGATCGCGTCCAGCACGGCTCCGCGGTCGAACTGCAGGGCGTGCAGACGGGCACGCGTCTCCCAGCCGGCGCGCTCGTCGGGGGACATCGCGAGGATGCGGTCCAGCGACGCGGCGATCGCCGCCGGGGACTCGACCGGGACGATCAGCGCGCAGTCGCCGACGGCCTCACCGATGCCGCCGGTGTCCGTGGTGATGATCGGTCCGCCGCCGGCGAGCATCTTCTCGGCCAGCGCGATGCCGAACGTCTCGACGAACTCCGGCCGCGGCTTGCTCGGCAGCACGTACGCGGCGGACGCAGCCATGAGGTGGGCCTTCTCGTCGTCGTCGACGTCGTCGAAGAACACGATCCGGTCGGCGGCCGACGACGCGGCGGCAAGCTCCTGCAGGCGACCGGCGTCGGGACCGTTGCCAGCGATGACCAGCTGGAGGTCGTCGGAGGCACGGCTCTGCGCGAAGCCCGCGATGAGGTCGTCGACGCCCTTGGCGTGCGCGAGCCGGGAGAGGAACAGGACGTAGCCGTCGGCGGTCAGGCCGCGGGAGGCGAGCACACGCTCGCTCTCGGCGGCGTCGAGGTCCAGGTACGAGCCGACGTCGATCGCCGGGTAGGAGACCGTGACGCGCTCGCGGCACTGGGCGGCGAACGTGGTGCCGTGCTTGGCGTCGATGGCGGCGGCCTCGGCGATGATCAGCTCGCGCGTGTAGTCGCTGACCGCGAGGCACACGTCGTGCTCGAGGTAGCTCGACAGCACGTGCGCCGCGGCCCCGAACTCGTCCTTCTCGACGCAGGCACGGACCACGTTGGTGACGTCGGAGCCGACGGCCTCCGCCACGGTCGTGACGTTCACAGGCAGACCGGTCCGGCGCGCGACGTGCACGGCGTCGGCGACGGCGAGCGAGTGCGGGCTCAGGTACAGCGACATCGCGACCGTCGGGACGCCATCCGTGAACAGCTCCACGAGCCGGCCGACGATCCCCGCGAGCCAGCGCCCGTCGGGAACCTTGTAGTCGCCCACCGGCTCAGGTCGCTCGACGGTGATCCCCGGCGAGTACGGCAGCACACCGTCCAGCGGCTTGAGGGGCAGGCCCGTCGCCTGCAGCCGGTCGATGGGCCACGTGACGATGCGGACGTCGTCGAAACCCCGCTGCAGGGCAGCCTCGGCGAGGTTGCGGGCCTCTCCCGAGTGACCGCAGATGACCGGGTCGGCGCGGACGACGATGACGAGACGGCGGTTCGGGAACACGGCGACTCCTGGGTCAGCGCCGCAACGCGGCGGTCGGAGGATGGGTGCTGACGGACGGCGGCCGGACGGTGGTGCCCCAGTCGCTCGGCGTCGGACCGAGCTCCAGGTGCAGGCGTCCGCCTCGATGGAGCTCCGTTCCGGTGAGCCACGTGCGCTCGAGCCGAACGCCGTCGAGGTGCACGGAATGTACATACTGCGTGGGCCCGTCGGGGGTCGGTTCGACGAATCCGGTGGTCTCGATCGTGAGGTTCCGGTCGCCGACGTCGATGCTCGACTCCCGCCACGCGGGGGCGCTGATGAGGAACAGGTTCTGGCCCGCGACCGGGAAGAGCCCGAGCGACGCCCACACGAACCACGACGAGAGCCCGCCGGAGTCGTCGTTGCCCGGCAGGCCGCCGCGGCCGGTGCCGAACTGGTTCTGCACGATGGCCTGCACCACCTCGGCGGTCCGGTCCGGGCGGCCGGCGTAGTGGTACGACCACGGCGCCTCCATGTCCGGCTCGTTGTTCAGGCCCTCGAACCGGTTGAGCGCGTACCCCGCGGCCATCTCCTCGATCGCCGGCCGGAGCCCCGGCTGGGTGACGGCGGGCGCGCCGAACCCGAAGAACTGGTCGAGCTGCGCGACGAACGCGTCGTCGCCACCCGAGAGCTTGATGCGCGCCGCCATGTCGTGCAGCAGCCGGAACGAGTAGTTCCAGCGCCCACCCTCGTAGTAGGTGGAGTCCTGCAGCAGACCGGTCTCCTCGTCGAATGCGTTGATCCACCGCGCCGCCAGGGGCGTGAACTGCTCGACGAGCGCCGGGTCACCGACGTGTGCCGCGATCTGCGACGTGCACCAGTACCCGAACGCCAGGTCCAGGGTGTGGCTGATCGGGTGCACCTTGCCGCGCAGCAGGAAGTCCTCGCCGTACGTCCGACGCAGGTCGTTGTGCATGTGCACCAGCGCCCAGTCCCAGTCCATGCCCGGCAGCCCGAGCTGGCAGAGGTCGGCCAGGAACGTGTGCGCCAGCGCGGACGCCTGCCGGCTGAACTGGTCGGCGCCACGGGCCATCCGGTACCCGATGGGGAGGTTCCCCTCCTCCTCCGAGATGTACAGCAGCGCGTTCGCCAGCTCGACGGCCTTGTCCGGCATGAGCGTCGTCAGCAGCGGCAGCTGCGTCCGGTAGATGTCCCACATGGTCGCGAGGTCGAACGCGAACGGCCCGTCCGCCGGCCAGAACGGCGACTCGTCCGGCGCCAGGCACGGCTTGATCAGCGAGTGGTACAGCGCCGTCGAGAAGACCGTCTGCTTGTCCTTCGACGAGGTGTCGACCCGGATCTTGCCGAGCGCCTCCTGCCAGGTCGTCGCGGTCGCCGCCCGGCGTTCCGCAAAGCTCGACGGCCCCGGCCCGCACTCCTTCTCGAGGTTCTCCCGCGCCTGGTCGACCCCCCGCAGGGAGAACCCGAACCGCAGCTCCACCACCTGCCCGGGTTCCGACGGCCCCGCCCACATCAGCCCGAACGGCCGCAGCGTCGTCGGCCGGATCCGGTCGAAGTCCAGCCGCGTGCCGCCCGGCATGAGCCGACGGTCGTACCAGAGCAGCTGGCGCCACCGCGGGTCGTCGCACTCCACATGGATCGCCAGCGGAGCACCCTCGACCACGATCTCGCCCTGTGCGATCCCCGGGCTGATCGAGTGCAGGTGCGCCCGCAGCGGCACCGTACGCCCGTGCGGGATCGACAGCCCGCCCAGCGAGAAGTCGATGACCAGCCGCGCGTCCCGGTGCGCCGGGAACGTGTACCGGTGCACGGCGCTCTTCGGTCCGACCGTGATCTCCGCCCGGATGCCCGACTCCAGCGTCGCCGTGTAGTAGCCCGGCTCGGCGCTCTCGTCGACGACGTCCCACAGCTGACCCAGGTCATCCAGCGGCTGCAGCATCGGCGTCACGCGGAAGTAGTTGTAGTACTTGCGGATCGCGCCCGTGCCCGACTGCTGGAAGTGCGTGAAGCCGCTGGCCACCTGCCGGTCGTACAGCTCCGTCGGGAGACCTTCCGTGCCCAGGTCGTACCGTCCGTAGCCCGTCGGGTACGCGCCGCTGTACGCGCACGCGCTGACCATGCCCAACGGGTACGTCGCACCCGGGTGCGTGTTGCCGACCTGCGGCTTCGGCCACCACCACGTCTTCGCGAGGTCGTTCTGCGGCGCCAGGCTCGTGGCCTCCGTGCCGATGAAAGGGTCGACGCGCTCGAACATCCGCCGCTCCTCGCGCACCTCGTCGGGACGACAGGGTCGCGTGCGGGCGACGCCTGCGTCTATGCCTCGTTGGGGGGACGGTACGTCGGGAGTGTTGCGGGGGGGTTTCGGAGTCGGACTGCAACCCAGCGTGTCGACGGAGCTCGAACATCCGTACGACACGCCGGTGCCCGGTCGTTGCCGAACGTTGACTCAGCTGCCAAGCTTAGGTCGAGCCCGGACTACTATCCGAGCGCGGCGCGTGCCAGTACCCCGAACGCATCCTGAGAGACAGGCCGATGAAGTGACTCGTGATGCCAGGACCGTGGCCGAACAGCCCGCACGCTTCAGCTTCGTGGACCTCTTCGCCGGCATTGGCGGCTTTGCTGCGGTGCTTCGCGGCTACGGCGGGAAGCCCGTCTACTCCGTCGAGATCGACAAGCGCGCAGCGAAGGTCTACGAGCTCAACTGGGGTCACAGCCCGCTCGGCGACATCACTAAGGACGCGAACGACGAGGTCATGGCCGTGCCTGCGCACGACATCCTCGCCGCTGGGTTTCCGTGCCAGCCCTTCAGCAAGTCGGGTGCGCAACGCGGTATGGACGAGACCCGCGGCACGCTCTTCTGGAACATCTTGAAGATCATCGAGGCGCATCACCCCACCGTGGTGCTGCTCGAGAACGTCAGGAACCTGGCAGGTCCCCGGCACTTCCACGAGTGGCAGGTCGTCGTGGAGAGCCTGCGCGCTCAGGGGTACCGCGTGTCCGAGACTCCGGCGGTGTTCTCGCCTCACCTGCTACCGCTCGAGGCTGGTGGCCGGCCGCACGTCCGCGAGCGTGTCTTCATCACCGCCACGTACGACCCAGACGATCTGATGGGCGGGGTCGACCCCATGCCGGCGGTGGAGAACCGGAGCTTGCGTGGGGGCGAGGAGTGGGATCTCGAGGCCGACCTTCCGCTCGATCCCGAGCATGAGGTCGAGGGATTCGGCCTTGGCGACGACGAGCGAGCATGGATCGACGCCTGGGACGAGTGGGTGCGCGTCTTGCGGGCAATCCACCAGTCGGAGGCTCAGCGCGTCGGCGAGAAGGCGAGACGACTGCCGGGGTTCCCGGTCTGGGTCGACGCGTGGGTCCATGAGGACGATCTGCTCATCCCCGAGGGGACACCTTCATGGAAGGCCAACTTCCTTCGGAAGAACTCCGCGCTGTACACCGCTCATCGCGACGCCTTCGAGGAATGGATCGAACGTCACGGCGTTCGAGACTTCCCGCCGTCGCGCCGGAAGTTTGAGTGGCAGGCACAGGACACGGCCACGCTCTGGGAGTGCGTCATGCAGATGCGACCGTCGGGTATCCGTGCCAAGCGCGCGACCCATCTGCCGGCGCTCGTCGCCATCACGCAGACGTCGATCGTCGGCACGCGGGAGCGGCGGGTCTCGCCTCGTGAGGCTGCGCGGCTTCAGGGCCTTCCCGACAACTTCGAGTTCGGCGACCAGCCGGCGTCCGCGACATACCGGCAGCTCGGTAACGGCGTGAATGTGGGCGCCGTCTGGCACGTTCTTCGCGAGCATGTGATGAGGGACGAGGCGATCCTCAAGACGACCGAAGCGGGTCGTCGGATCTTCAGTGCCGTCGTCACCGATTCGCCCCAGTCTCCCGACGACGTCATGGAGTCAGTCGTCAGGGACGGCCAGACGCGCGCGAGCGACTGACGCCGCGATCCTGACCGCAGCCGCATGTGGATCTTCGTGTTCCCACACCCGGATCACGATCCACCCGAGCTCGCCGAGGATTCGGTTGGTGTCCTGATCTCGCGCTTGGTTTGCCTCCAGCTTCTGCGTCCACCAGCGGGAGTTCAGACGCGGACTGGTCCCGTGCAGTGGGCATCCATGCCAGAAGCAGCCGTCGACGAAGACCGCGACGCGGGCACGAGTGAAGGCCACGTCGATGCTCCGCCGACGTTGACCTGGCACCGGAAATGCGACGCGATACCGCAGGCCGAGGGCGTGGAGGGCGCGTCGGAGCGCGAGCTCGGGAGCGGTGTCCCTGCGGCGTGCAAGTGACATCCGTCGAGAAATCGAGGGAGACGACGACCCCGGGTGGGGCGGGACATGCTGAGGCTGCGGCACAGTCACGGCGCGAGTCTTTGTGCAGTAGAGACAGCCCGCACGTTAGGGGAGAGCCTTCCTCGGTCCACGGAGCGGAGTCTTGGACAGCGCCAGAACCTTCTCAGCGATGCGCGGCATCCCCGTTGTTGGGTTGCGATCTCCGCGCACGTGGCGTGGAAGCGTCACCTGGAACGTCACCGAGTCCTGCCGGACGTGGTCCAACCCTTCGATGTTCGAGCTCCGGAGCACCCTAATTGCGTCGTCGGCCATGTCATAGAGGCGCTCGAATCGCACCTCGAACGGCCGCTTGAATCTTGGTAGGTGGCAATGCTCGCTGTGGTCGTAGCCCAGGCTCGCGTCGCCTCCGTACTGCCGAACTCTGGCCAAGAAGTCATCTCGGATCTGGTCGTCGACAACTCGGGCAACGATGCTCTCGACCAACTGCGGAACGCTTGTTCCACCGTTCGCGTCCTCCTCGAGCCATCGCAGGCCGAGGCTCAGCAGGAAGATCGACGTCTCTTGGACACCGCCGACCGGGAACCCGAGCTCGATCTGATGAACACCGTTGATGTGATGTTGCGAGGTCGGTCCTGTCGTTGTCTTCACTTCCACCCCGACCGGGCCAAGCTGAAAGTCCCGCGAGGAAGGCGCGCTTCCAGCCCATGCCTCGAGGATCGGCACAGCGCTGCCTGGGGCGGCAGCACGTAGTAGCGCCTGCAGCGCCACAAGCTCGCCGGCCAGTCCGAGCAGAACCTCGTTGCCTAGCGATGCGCGGCGTAGCGCGAGGGCGAGGGCAGGTTCGGTTCGGCGAAAGGCAGCAGGCAGATCGGAATACAGCCCATTCTCGATCAGTTCCGAACAAACAAAGGCCGCAACACCATCGAAGTGTGGGGCGTTCGGGAACACGAAGCGGTTAGCCGCCAATGGTACGCCGGCGGATGTCGTCCATTGCTGGTACTCGAGGGCGTCACGAACGATCGTCACGGTTGGCACCAGCTCGTCGCCGACCACGAACAATTCCAGGCGACCGCGATGGTCGCGTGCAACCGCAAGAGACCAGGCCGCGTCCGCCCATAAGATCGTCCGCGAGTTGCGGTCAGGAGCGGCCTCGAGGGAACCAACCTCGTTCCGGAGCCACTCGAACGACCGCTCGACCGGGCTGTCACTCATCGGTGACTCGCGAGTGAGCTTGGACATGATCCGGACCCCCCAGAGGGATGCTCAGGCCAACGCCTATGGAAACCGCACCCTCGCCGCGGTCGACCAGGTGGAAGAGGATGAGGCCGTCGTTCCCGGGCAGGCGAGCGCCGGATGACGAGACGGCCGCGACCTGGCCGGTCACCTTGCTCTCGAAGTACTCGTCTCCGACGATGCCGCTCGAGCCGACACCACGTGAACCCCACGTAGCATTGAGAGTGCCTCCAGACACTGCCCGCGCCATTCCGTGGATCTCTGCAGGAAGCGAGGCGAGGGGTCCCGTGTGGATCTGCGGTCCATCGCCAAAGCGCAAGCCGATCCAGAACTTGGGCTGTTGCTTCTGGCGCACGTCGAGATCGACGAGGTCCCAGAGCACCGAGGGCTCATCTGTCGTCACCATTCCTCGCACCCGGCGATCGAGGCAAACGGCCCAGAGCCGAAGATAGGCCGCGATCACATAGGGCGACGCGTGGCCGAGGTCGATGCTGCCCTCGACGAAAGGAGCCCGATAGAGGGGCCACGACTGATCGTGCGAGGACAGCCCCGCGTGGTTGGCAACTGATGTCCAACGACTGGCTTCTCTACTGGCCGGGCCGGGGCCGTGGGCGTCGTATCGAAGACCGTCCAACAGATCGGCTGCCTCGAGGAGCCCGACTGGCTCTGGGGCTAGGAGGCCTTGGCGGGCGCCGGCGTCCGGCACCGGAAGAGGGTCGTCGGACAGAACACGAGTGATCAGTCGGAGGTTCACGTCGTCAGTCGCCGCCGGAGTGAGGTGGCGGACGAAGGGCTTCGGACCGGGCCACAACGGTATCCCCCGCACGTTGCTGATCTTCCCCGTCGCCTGGAATGACCTTCCCTGGAGTACCCGGATGTCGGGCGGCAACCCCGTGCTCGACATCGCGGCAAGCACATCGCGGCGCAGCGCTTCGTCGTTCTCGTGATATATCGTGAATTGTTCGATCTGGTCGCGTTGCATGAAAACACGACAAAGGTCGATGATCTTTCCTCGGTAGCCGAACCAACGCTGCATCTGCATCTGCGTGTCCGCGAGGGGTGTATCGGAAGCACGCGTAAAGAGGGTCGTCGTCAGGCCTTCGAGCGTCAGCCCACGTGACATCACATTTCCCGAGACAAAGATCGTCGAGAGATTTTTAGGGGCTCGCCAGATGGCACCGTCGTGCCAGGGCGAGAAATGGGGACGATCGTCCGCGTTCTCGTCGCTGTTTATCACTGCAACGCGGGTCCCCGGGATAACCTCCTCGACGAGCAGCCGACGAACCGTGTCCCAGTCCATCTCCGACGGATCGACTGGCGCATGGTCAACCTCGAGCAGCTCGTGACAGAGGCGAGCTGAACGTCGGTAGTCGGCGAGCCATCGGTGCCACTTCTCGGGGACATCGTCGAGCTCCCGGCGCAGCGCATCGACGTTGAGCCGTCTGCCGAGTCCGTCGCCTGGATGTCCCAGCGACGGGTCGAGGTCGCCGCCCATCGACCAGGTGACGACACGCCGTGCAACGTCGAAGTGTTCTTCCTTCGCGGAGGAGGGGTGGATGAGCATCGACATCGGTTCGAGTCCGGCGGCGTCTCGCGACGAGAACTCCGCAATCTCAGCGGAGCGAGGCCCGACGGCGCCCGGCGACCGCGCCAGCCGAACGGCGCTCGCGACGAGGTATGCACGCACGGAGTCCTGAAGTACGTCGTGCTCGGCTTGATCATCTGTCTCCACACACAGCGGGACCTCGGCCAATGTTCGGTAGAACATCTCGCCACCGGTGTACCAACCGCGGGGGCCGTCAGTAGTGCGGTAGGACGACGAGCGGATCTCGAAGTCGCCTTCCGGTCCCGGTGTGCGGAGGCTCGCGACAAAGTCGCTGGGTGCGAGCGGATTGGCGGGGTCCTGGAGGAAGTTCGCCTGCGGCGTCGCGGTGTACGCAAGATATGTGGAGTACACGTTGTCGGTCTTTGTCTCGCCGGGGTCTCGGCGAGACTCCCACAGGTCGAGGATGCGGCGTGGAACCTGCTTTCGCTGCATTGTCAGGTCGTCGTACGTCGACTCCGCCGCGGTGTCGACCACGGAAGAGTCGTCCGCCTCGTCGTCCATCACAAGCAGATGGAAGGGCTCGTTCGCCAGATGCGCCTCGTCGTAGACGGTGGTGAGAGCGGATGCCAGCTGCTCGAGATGCGCCACATGCTTCATCACTACTGCGATGAGTGGGCGACGTCTGGCAACGAGCGTCTTCGCAAGTTGAGGCGTCAGCGAGTACAACCCTTGCGGACCGCCGGACGTGTGGAGATGTGCGGGAAGGCGCACGCGACGCTGCAGGGGGTTCTCGAGCGTGTCGATCTGTTGGACGACGCGATCAAGTGTCTGGAGCCACAGCGCGGTGCGGGTGCCGCCGAGGATGACGACGGCATTGACTCCACGGTCGAGAGCTTTCGCTGTGACCGCCATCATTGATGCTGTCTTGCCTGATTGGACTGCACCCATCACCAGCCCTCGGCGTTCCCTCGACGCTGGCCACGTGCCCTCGGACGGTGTGCCGGCGCCGAAGATCCCTTGCTCCACGATGTACTCGGCATCTGCGCCGATGACGGTCCGGCTGCGCTCGCCGATGCCCGAGCTCTCGAGGACAGAGGCGTAGGCAGACCACCACGACGATGGTCCGTTGGCTGGCTGCGCGCGGGTGATGCGCTCCAACCCGTGCGGGGCGCCAGTCATCACGTCTCAGTGATGCTGATCAGTCCCCCGAGGCCGGAGTGCCCGAAACGGTCGCGAAGGCGCATATCGACATCGGACGGTGCAACGCCCAGCAGCTCGAGAAGCTCGCCGACTACCCTCGCAATGAAGTCCCACTGCTCTTTGGACTGCGTCTTCTGTGGACGCTTCCACTGTGCGGAGGCCTCACCGATCTGGGGTAGAGCACGGTCGACAACGTCGTCGAGCCTGTCCCCCAGGACCTGACGCGCTGCTGAGAAAGCAATCAAGGTGGCAACCAGCTGGAGCTCCTGCCACTTGCTCTGCCCCTGCGAGTTCTTGAACGACGGCGCCCAGACCTCCATGGGGATAGCCGCGTGGGCATCGAGGCCGCGGTCGAGAAGCAGCATCGCCTCAGTAATCACGCCCTCGCTGCGGAGCGGGTCCTTCGGGTCAGCGGCGACTCGCTTGAGCAGAGCGTTGATCTGGCTTGCGGTCGAGCGTCCGTCCGGTCGGCCATCGTCGAAGTACAAGACCGAGGCCACCCAGGAGAGCAGCTTTGTCCTCTTGTAGCCCGCCTTGCCGAATCCGTAGCTGTCTAGGACAATCCGAGTCGACGAGAGGTCGTACCAGTGCGGTGCCAGGAACGGAGCTACAGCCTCGATGTCGTCGGAGTCGCCCGCCGTCACGAGCACTGCGCGCATGAATGCGAGCCGATGGTAGAGGGCGTTGCGGATCTCCTCGGCGTTGAGGTGCTTGCCCTGCCGGTTGTACAGGGAAAACACCTCGTGAATCTGCTCGGTAGTGACTTGCTCGTACACGATTACCGGCAATCGGTATTTTGACGTCTGCTCGAACACGGTTCGAAGCTGTCGCTGTTCGCCCACCACGTCGATCGATTCGTTGCGGATCTGTGAGTAGTACCGTCCCCGCAATCGGGACAAGTCTCCGCTTAAGGGCTTTACGTCGCCGCTCCGAAGCGCGAAGGGGAAGTAGTTTAATCGCTCGACCTGCGCAGTGAGACTCTGGGTCTCGTACTTCTTCCACAGCTTCTTGAACTTCGGATAGTCCGAGTGGAAGACCTCGAGGAGCTCCGGTTCGTTCCAGTCACGGGCCTTCTCTGCAACCACTTCCAGCGCTCGGGGGTGACGGCCGGTGAAGCGCAGGATCGACGTGAGCCGTTGTTTGCCGTCGACGACCTCGTAGTTCACAGTGCCAGCATCCTGCTGCTTCAAGATGATGACCGACGGAAGTGGAACGCCTCGCAGGACCGACTCGATGAGCATCTGTGCGTCACCTGTCGGCCAGACGTCCGCTCGCTGGTAGGACGGGCTGAGATTGAGCTCTCCGTCGACCGCATACTGCGCGAACTCGGAGATCGGCCAAGTGTCCGCGTAGGCGTGGATGGGTCCGCCGACCTCTGTTTCCTCGTCCTCTACGACTTCGTCCCATGCGTTCGCCCAACGTTGTGTTGCGCTCTCACGCGTTGCCGCGCCCTCAGCCGTCGCCTCCATCTCCTCGAGGAACTTCTCGCGCAGCGAGACGGCGCGCTCGAGCCGTTCTGCAAGTCGCGGAAAGAGATCGTCCGAATGGACGGCAGTGCCTGCTTCGGCCGTCTCAAGACCGAGGGATCGAGCAAGGCTGCGGTCGAACGAGTCCGGCGACGACTGGTCGAGCTCCTCAGGCAGATGAAGCCAGCTCTGCACGAGTGCCACGCGCGCACGCCAGACGCCCCCGTCGTCGAAGCGCACGTCGCTCGGCTCAAGCCGTTCCAGGATCGGCGCAACGCCGACCGGTGTGTCGCCAACCTCCGAGAGAGTGGCAATCCGTTCGGCGATGTTCTGCTCGAGGTCCGAGTCTTCTGACATCTGCGTCCTCTCTGGTAACCCCGCCTTCGGTGCGGGCGGCAAGGTCGAGAGCCGTCGCACGAGGCGCAGCGTCTCGTCGTCTGGCGGAAGTTGGCGGACGGCGGCGTCCAGCAGGCGATTCATTCCGACGAGTGTGATCGTCTCGCCCACGGAGTAGCACATCGAATCCCACGGGGCCTGCAATTGGTCGGCGATGCGTCGCCCACACTCGATCTTTCCCGGTGTATCCCGCAGATCTATTCCGACGAATCGCCCGAGTGCATCGAGGGCCGACTTCTTTTCCTTGCTTCCCGGTCCCAGCGGTTCCACAGGGCGGCCGCCGAGGAAGTACATCCGAGCAGTCGCCTCAGCCTTGGACATAGCACTCGAATACCCGACCACTCGGACTTGTCCCTTGCGCTCGACGAAGGCAGCAGTGCGCTGTTCACCTCCGACAGTACCGAAGCCATCCGCCCGTGTACGCGGGATGCCGGGACGTCCGGACGGGCTCGAAGGTGACCGGCGTAGGCGAGCGTGAGAGAGGCGTTGTCTCAGTCGGAAGTCCCTCGGCGTGCGCGGCGCTCGACGCCGGTGGACGGTGGTCTTCGACGCGCGCGACGGCCACGTCGTCTATCCGCCGGAAGGGCAGCACCGATGACGGACGCGAAAGTGAGGCACTATCAACCCCCGTCCGTCCCCCGCAGCGCCTGGAATGCGCTCGTCGTCCTCATGGCCGGCATGTTCATGGCCCTGCTGGACACGACGATCGTCAACGTCGCCCTCCCGACGATTCAGGTCAGCCTGGACGCGAGCGAGGCGACGCTGAGCTGGATCATCAGCGGCTACGCGCTGGCGTTCGGTATCGCGCTGATCCCGGCGGGTCGGATCGGAGACCGTGTCGGGCACAAGTGGGTGTTCTTCACCGGACTGCTGCTGTTCACGGTCGCGAGCCTGTTCTGCGGACTAGCGCAGAACAGCATGCAGCTGATCGTCGCGCGGGTGGTCCAGGGGCTCGCGGGGGGCATCTTCGTGCCGGCTGTGACGGCGATGATCCAGCTGCTGTTCCCGCCCGCGGTGCGCGGGAAGGCGTTCGCGATCTTGGGGTCGGTCATCGGCGTCTCGACGGCGCTCGGTCCGATTCTCGGTGGGTTGATCATCGAGGCTTTCGGGGACGAGAACGGGTGGCGGCTCGTGTTCTGGGTCAACATCCCGATCGGTGCCATCGCCCTGATCGCAGCCGCGAAGATCCTGCCGGCCGGTGCGGAGGGAAAGGCGAAGGAGGGATACGACTTCGTCGGGTTGGTGCTGCTCACCGCGGGTTTGATCGCCCTGCTGGTGCCGTTGATCGAGGGCCAGGACAAGGGGTGGCCGGCGTGGACGTTCATCACGCTCGCCGCGGGTGTTCTGCTGATCGTGGCGTTCGCGTTCTGGGAGAAGCGGATCGAGGACGCCAACCCGATGGTCCCGCCACACCTGTTCTCCCACCCCGCATTCACGGGCGGGACGATCTTGGCTCTCGTCTACTTCGCCGCATTCACCAGCATCTTCTTCACCATCTCGCTGCTGTGGCAGGCGGGGCTGGGACACACCGCCCTCGAGTCCGGCGTGGTCGGGGTTCCGTTCGCTATCGGGAGCATCATCGGGGCGTCCCAGAGCAACCGGCTGTCGCAGCGGCTCGGCCGCACGGTGCTCGTGGTCGGCACCGCCATGGTGGCCGCGGGTCTCGTCTCGGTCTGGCTCATCCTGCGCCTCGTCCCGGCGACCGATCTCGTGAACTGGGACCTGCTGCTGCCGCTGCTGATCGCGGGCATCGGGAGCGGGCTGTTCATCGCGCCGAACGCGCAGTTCATCGTCGCGACCGTCAACCGGTCCGAAGCGGGTGCCGCCAGCGGGGTGATCAGCGTGATGCAGCGCGTCGGGTCCGCCATCGGGATCGCGGTCATCGGCAGCGTCCTGTTCGGCACCCTGCACATCACCAGCAGGGACCCGGCGCAGATCCAGCAGGCGTTCGTCGACGCCGCCGCGCACGCCATGGCGGTGAGCGCGCTGTTGTCGATCGTCAGCTTCGCGCTGGTGTTCGTGCTGCCGAGGCAGGTCGACGCGCCGGAGCGGGCCGCGGCGGGTTGAGAAGCCAGTCCGCGGGTTGTCCACAGATGTGTGCTCGACCTGGTTCGGCGATGTCCGATTCCACTACGGTCGCGGCCATGTCGAATCGCAGGGGGATCAGTTCTTGGCGCGCCGCTGCGGCGCTCATGGCACTGTCAGGCGTGGTGGCCGGCTGCTCGCCCAACGCCACGGCGCGCGACGATTCGACGGCGCGGCCGTCGGTGTCCGTCAGTCCGAGCCCGACTCCCACGTCGACTCCCACGTCGACTCCCACGGTCGACGGTGTCCTTGCCGATGGAGTGAAGCCTGACCGGCCGGCTGCGCTCGATGAACCGCCGACGGTCGACGGCGCGGTCGCCGTTCTGACGTACTTCCTGAAGCTGTATCCCTACGCGCAGAACACCGGTGATCTGGCGGACATCCGTGCTCTGAGCCACCCGGAGTGCATCTTCTGCACCAGCGTGATCGGCAGCATCGAGGGGCTCGGCACCAAGGGGCTGCACTCCGTCGGTGGGGCCGTTCGCATCGAGGACGCCACCGGTTCGGAGGTCACGCCCGGCCGGTGGTTCTCGGTCGATCTCCGGGCGCTGGAGGGTGCGCAGCAAGAGCTACGAGCGGATGGGTCGGTGGCCAAGGAGTACGAGGCATCGGCGTACACGATGAACGCTGCGGTGATCTTCGAGAACGGCGACTGGAAGATACGTGCGCTGTCCCACGAGGAGATCAAGCCGTGACGCCCAGGGCGGCACTGGTGTCACTCCTCGCCGCCGGACTCATGGTCGTGGTCGCCAGCGGATCGTCGGCAGTCGACTTGGGCGGTGAGGGTGAGGACGAGTCGATCAAGGTCACTGCCTTCGAGGCAAGGCAGACCTACGAGGCGTCCCAACGAGCCAACCCCGCGCTCCTGCTCGTTCGCTATATGCGCGCCCCGCAGTGCAACGTCGCGACGGGCGGTGCGGCAGAACCGGGCGCTCCGGCAGGTCCGATGCCGGCGGATGGCGGTGCCCTCCCCGCGTGCGCGCCGCGGAACGGCTCCCTCCCGATCCCCTCCTGCCTAGACGGCCCACCGGTGCTGCCACTCTGGAGTCAGAGGCGCGCGGACGTGGGAGCGAGCTGGGCCGGGCTGCCGTGGGAGCTCGTGATCGGGTACTCGTGCCCGGAGGACGCGGTGCCGACGCTGACCGCGGAGGACTTCCGGCGCCTGCCCATCGCGCCGCCGGTGCTGACGACTCAGCCGGATCGCGGGTGGGTCCTGGTCAACAAAGAGACGATCGTCATGACCGACCCGGCGGAGCAGGTGTTCCGGACGGAGCTGCTCGGGTACGGCGTCGACGTGATCGCGACACCGACGAGCTACCGCTACGACTTCGGCGATGACAGCGACGACCTGGTGACCGACAGCCCGGGCCACTCGTACCCGGACCACGACACGTTCCACTTCTACGAGACCCTCGGCACGATGCAGATCACGCTGACCACCACGTGGTCGGGCAGGTATCGGGTGGACGGCAGCACGGTGTGGCACGACGTCAACGGCACTGCGGAGACGAGCGTGGTGGGCGCTCCGTTCACGGTCGAGGAGCGCCGCTCCCACCTCGTCTCGAGCCTGTGCACCGACGTCCCGAAGCCGGACGACTGTTGAGGCGCCACCATGCGTTCTGTGCATAGTACTATGCAAGTTATGCATGACTCTGAGTTGCTGCCCATCTTCAGGTCCGATGCTCAGGCGCGCATCTTGGCGTGGTTCCTGCTTGACTCTGACCGCGAAGCTCCCGCCGCATCGTTGGCGGGCGTCGCCGACGTCCACCAGACCACCGCACTGCGCGAGGCGAGCAGACTGGTCGAGGCCGGGCTCTTGAAGGAGAGGCGTGCCGGGCACACGCGTCTGATCAGCGCAGACACGAAGAGCCCCTACTACCTGCCGCTGGTCCAGATCCTCGCCCGGTCGTTCGGGCCTCTCCACGTCGTCGGCGAGGAGCTGTCCCAGGTGGCAGGAGTCCAGCACGCCGAGATCGTGGGTTCCTGGGCGGCACGGTTCCTCGGTCAGCCTGGAGCGCAACCGCACGATCTCGACGTGGTGGTCGTCGGCAAGCCGTCGGGGCGAGAACTTCGACGCGCCGGGGCGCGCATGGAAGAGCGGATGCAGATCCCCGTCCATGTGACGACGATCGCCGCTGACGAGTGGGCGGACAGGGGAAGCGGATTTGTTGTCGACGTCCGCAGGGGACCAACGGTTCCGGTCGAACTCACGGCGGCTGGTTGATGACCCCGGCGGCCCGCCGCTCGCTCAACGACCTGCTGAACGGCCTCGACCTGGAACGGGTGCCCGTTGATGGCCAGACGTGCCAGAGGCTGCTCGACCAGGCGCGGAAGCATGTGCTCACCGCGTCCGCGGGGCTGGACCACCACGACACCGAGGGCGCCTTCCAGATCGCCTACGACGCGTGTCGGAAGGTGTGCCTCGCGTTGGTGCTCTCCATGGGCCTGCGCCCGCGCGGTGAGTCCGAGCACCGCACGACCTTCGAGGCGGCCGCCGCGATCGCCGACAGTGTCGGTGGTCGGACCGCCGTCGACGACGCTGCCGACCTTCGGATGGTGCGGAACAACACGGAGTACCGCGGGGTAGAGGTGAGCCAGGCGGAGGCGAGGGACGCGATCGACATTGCCGGCGAGCTGCTTGTCGGGCTCGCCGTGCCGATCACCGCGATCCTGGCGGCACAGTCCTGAGTACGGATCGGGCGACGACCGACGATGGTCATCCCACCGTCGGTCCCTGGTCACGCATCCGCCACGTCGCACGAGTGGACTGGCCGCATGGCCACCACCCTGGACGCCAGCCGCCTCTACTCCGCCGCCGACCGCCACGAGCCGATCCCGGGCTCGATCGTCTGGGCCGTCGCCCACCCGCTCGGCGAGGTTCCGAGTACGGCTCAAGATCAGCGCTGGGTCGCGGTGATGGGCGAGGTCATGGGCGTCCTGCTGGACACGCCGGGGTGGCCGCACGGGCAGGTGTGGTCGTCGGGGGAGCTGTGCCGGGAGCAGGCGTGGGCTCGGCACGTGGTCGGTCGGCGGACGGGGTTCGAGGTGCACCGGATCGAGGTGGTGACACCGGCGCTGTTCCGGCTGGCGACGAGGTGAACCGCCGGTAGCGTGAACCTCGCCCGCAACGACGAGGGAGCACCCATGAAGGACTTCGACCAGGCGCTGCGCACGGCGGCCCCCGGCACGATCGACGGCGCCAAGCTGCTGACGCGGTTCGCGTACGAGCAGCTCGCGGTCCCGAGTGGTGGCCCGGTGGGGGAGCACTTCGAGGGGTTCATCCCAGCGCTCGTGCAGCGCGACGGCTCGCACCACCTGGTGGCGTTCTCGTCGGTGCAGCGGTTCAAGGACGAGGGCCGACTCGGGGGTGAGGCGGTCGCGATGCCGGTGCGGGAGGTGCTGCTGCGGATGCCGGCGGACGTGGGCATCGTGATCAACCCGGGCAGCTCGCAGGGGTTCGAGCTGGGTCCGGATGCCATTGCGAAGCTCCGCGACGAGCTGACGCGGCCGCACGACGAGTCGCCGTGAGCCGCGTCAGCGCGGGGTGACTACGCGGGCACCTTGACGGTGGTGAGGAACGCGGCTGCCTGGGTGAGGTCGTCGAACTCGTCCTCGACCAGGTCGACGAGCAGGTCGTTGCTCCACAGGATGAGCCGGCCGATCGTGAACTGCTCCTTGGCGACCTCGGGCAGCGTCAGCCCGTAGACGCGCTGCGCGATCTCCTTCTTGCCGCCACGCGCTCCGCCGTAGGTGGAGATGGGCAGGTAGGACTCCGGCGACGTGGCGACGAGGACCCGGGTCAGGGTCGGCTCCTTGAAGCCGGTCATGCCGAGCCCGCCCTGGCCGAGGATCAGGCGGGTGAGCCGGTCGGGCAGCGGCACGGTTGTGGGGCCGTACAGGAGGTAGCGGATGGTGTTCCGGGTGCGGGCCGATGCTTCGCGCTCGCCCATCGTCTTCCACGCCCGGTTGAACGAGGCGGTGGTCGCGTTGGTGGCGCCGGGGGTCTCGTTCACGAACGACAGCAGGTCCTGCGGGTCGCAGTCGGCCACCTCGTCGCGGGCGAACACCTGCTGGTAGTGCGTCCAGTCGTACCCGGGTTCGGTGGGCGGCGACGCCTTGGCCAGCGCGGCGACCTTCTCCCACCGGGCCGGGTCGACGGCGGACCGGTCGGGGAACCGGGCCTGCAGATCGGCCGACGAGGACGGGAGCGGGGCCGACGTCTTCGACTCCCCGCGGGTCCACTGGTGGCTACAGGCGGTGCATCGGATGGTGCGGCGATCGTCCGCCAACCGTTCGACGAGTTCGAGCTCTCCGGACGTACAGACCGGGCATGTCAGCATGGTGCTCCTTCGTCTCTAGGGAGAGTGTGACGCACCGAGCGCTGCTCCGGGGACGAGAGGGGGTCTAGACGAGCAGCGGACCCCGTCGGATCCGGTCCAGGAGCCCGTCCGGGGTGACCGTGTCGAAGTTCCAGTTGGAGTCGATCCACCAGGTGACGCCGGCATCGTCCAGGGCCGCGATCTTGTCCGCCGCCTCGGTCGGGTCGGTCGGCAGCACCCCCTCGGCGACGAGCTCGACCGTCCGGCCGTCGCTGTGCTCGTCCACCCAGGACCGCACGGACCGCCACTCGTCGGGCTTCAGCGGGTCGAACCCGTCCTCCCGCCGGACCGCGATGACCCCGTCGCGCCCGGCGGCCCTGCGCATGGACCGTGGCGCGAACCAGGCGCCGATGACCCAGACGGGGATGGTGCCGCGCACGGGTCGGGGCTGGAACTCCAGGTCGGTGACCTGGTGGTGGGTCCCCGCGTAGCTGAACTTGTCCCCGGTCCAGGCGAGGTCGAGGATCGCGAGCGAGTCGTCGAGGAGCGCGGCCCGTTCCTTGACGTCGGTGGTCTCGCCGGAGACGCGGCTGTACGCACCGTCGTCGACGGCTCCGAGTCCGACGGGCAGGACCAGCCGGCCGCCGGACAGGTGGTCGACGGTGAGGGCCTGGCGCGCGACCTCCCACGGTTTGCGCCGCGGCAGCGAGAACACCATGGCGCCGAGGGTGATCCGGCTGGTCCGCACCGCGGCGGCGCCGAGCACCGTCCACGGGTCGAACGTGTCCATGGGGCCGACGCTGATGCCGTCCCAGGCCATGAAGGCGTCCCAGCCGGCTTCCTCGGCCGCGACGGCCATCTCGACGTTCTGGGCTGCTGACCCGCACGAGGCGGTGACACCGAACTTCATGGGATCCGACGCTACGCCCGACCTCCGACAGCCGTCCTTCCCAGGGTCTCCGCGACCGCTGCGTCCCACGGCGTCGCGACGAGACCGAGCATCCGCGACGACGCCGCTGTGTCCATGACGTACGGCTCCGAGAAGTGGTCGGAGACGCCGGCGACCTCGCGCAACAGCGGCGAGACCAGCCCGAGGGCGCGCACGACGGCCGCCGGCATCGGGCGGATCCGGGGAGCGGGCAGGCCCACGGCGAACCGTTCGCCGAGCTCGCGCACGGTCAGCGGCTCCGCGGTCGGCACGTGCCACGCGCGCCCCCAGGCATCGGGTGTCCGGCCGGCCGCGACGAGCGCGCGGGCGAGGTCGGGCAGGTACGTCCAGCTGTGCGGCTGGTCGACGGCGACGACCGTCCGCACGACCTTGCCGGCCCGCAGCGGGGTGAGGAACCGCGGCCCGACCATCGCCTGGGAGTCGGCGTACGGCCCGAAGTAGTCGGCGGCGCGCACCTCGGTGACCCGCAGGTCACCCGCGCGGTGCCGAGCCTCGGCGTCGCGCCACATCTGCGCGCGAACCATGCCCTTGCGCTCGGTGCTGTCGAGCGGGGTGTCCTCGGTCATCACGGCACCGTGCGTCGCGTAGCCGTACAGGTTGCCGACGGAGACGAGGACGGCACCGGTCCGGGCGGCCGAGTCGAGCAGCGCCGCCCACAGCGGGGGCCAGTCGGTGGGCCAGCGGTGGTACGGCGGGGCCGCGCAGTTGTAGACGACGTCGGCGCCGCGGACGGCTGCGGTCAGGGCGTCGACGTCGGTGGCGTCGACGGCGGCGTGCGTGATCCGGCCGGCGGAGGTGCCGCCGGACCGGCTGAGCACCAGGACGTCGGCGCCGTCGTCGGCGAGCAGGTGGGCCAGCGTGGTGCCGACGGCACCCTTGCCGACGATGACGTGACGGGTCATGGCGGACTCCTTCGTGGGAAACGAGAGCAGTGCTCTCTGCTGTGAGCAATGCTCGCACAACACGCCGGCGCAAACAAGAGCAGTGCTCGCAGTTTCTCGACGGAGGAGGCACACTGGCGTCCGTGACCGAGCCGACGACACCGCCTCCGGGTGCACACGACGGAGCCGTGGCCGGACCGATCCCGCTCCGCGCCCGCGACCGGGCGCGCGCCGAGGTCATGTCCGAGCTGCTCGCCGCCGCACGCGCCCGATTGGAGAGTGAGGGGTCCGCGGCGCTGAGCCTGCGCGCCGTCGCGCGCGACCTCGGCATGGCGTCGTCGGCGGTCTACCGCTACGTCCCCTCGCGCGACGCGCTGCTCACGCTGCTCATCATCGAGGCGTACGACGCCGTCGGGGAGGTTGCGGAGAAGGCCGCCGGCTCCGGAAGCGACCCCGCGCAGACGTGGCTGGAGGTCGCGCGCGCCGTGCGCCGCTGGGCCCTCGACCAGCCGTACTCGTTCGAGCTCATCTACGGCACCCCGGTTCGCGGCTACCGCGCGCCGGACGACACCGTGCGCGCCGCCGTCCGACTGTGGGGAGTCATCATCGGGCTGTTGATGCGGGCCGCCGGCGAGGGCGTCCTGGCGCCGACGGGACCCGACTTCGACCCGGCGGGCCGCATGGCACCCGAAGCGCTGGCGACCGCCGGATGGACCGACCCCGACGAGGTGCCCGACGAGATCGCCCGGATCGCGGTCCGGTCGGCGACCCTGTTCACGTCCCTCGTCGGGGCGATCTCCGTCGAGCTGTTCGGCCACCTGCACCACGTCGCGCAGGACTACGCGCGGTTCTTCGACGTCACGATCGCCACGTCCGCCGCGGGCGTCGGCCTGCGCATCTCGCTGGACTGACCAGGAATTCACTGGCCCGATCGCCCGCCCGGACCGCACCCTGGTCCCCGCGGGCGCAGGTCGCCGGCGGGTCCGTGACGGTCCCGCCCCGGGAGGTTCGACTCCTCCGCTCGCGACCACACACCGATCCGCCCCGCTAGCTCAACAGGACAGAGTGCCGGCCTACGACGCCGGAGGCTGCTGGTTCGACTCCAGCGTGGGGCACTACCGAAAGGTTCGACGATGGCGGGAGTACTCGTCCTCAACGCGGGCTACGAGCCCCTCCAGCGCGTCTCGCTCGCGCACGCCGTCCGCATGCTCCACCGCCGGGTCGCCGTCGTCGAGGAGGCCGTCGACGGCCGCACGTTCGGCCCGTACCCGCTGCCTGCCGTGCTGCGCCTGGTCCGCTACGTGCAGATGCGCTGGCGTCACCGCACGGGCGTCCCGACGTGGTCGCGCGCCGGGATGCTGGCGCGCGACGGCCACCACTGCGCGTACTGCGGCACGGGCGGCGCGCTGACCGTCGACCACGTGATGCCTCGCAGCCGCGGCGGCGCCAGCTCGTGGCTGAACACGGTCGCCGCCTGCGGCGCCTGCAACCACCGCAAGCGCGACCGGACCCCTGCGGAGGCGGGGATGCGGCTGCGCCTCGAGCCGAGGGTGCCGACGCACCTGGAGCTGCTCCGGGGATGAGCTCGGCCTGATCGCCGGCAGATCGAGGTGGCGCTGGTCGCATCCGTGTGACGACGCTCAACCGGTCGGGCGGACGTGTCGATGGGGTGGCAGCACCCTCGTCGGCCGTCCGCTCGCCGGCGATCGCCACGTCGCACAGGAGACCCGTGAGCACCCAGGACCCGTACCAGCCGAACCCGGGGAGCGGCTGGCAGCCGACCCCGAACCCCTCCGGCCCGGGGGTTCCGGACCCGTACGCGCAGCCCGCCTACGGCCAGGCGCCCGCGGACCCGTACGGCCAGCCCGCCTATGGCCAGCCCGCGTACGGCCAGCCCGCCTACGGGGAGCCCGCGTTTGCTCAGCCCACCTACGGTCAGCCTGCCTACGCCCAGCCCTCATACGCCCAGCCCGGCTACGGTCAGGCCGCACCCGCGTACGGGACACCGGCTCCGTTCGGCGCCCCCACCGACGGCATGCCGACCTACGGCGCCCCCGTCGTCGGATACCCCGGCTACTTCGTCGGCTACGGCGTCGTCCACGCCCCCTGGATCCAGCGGGTCGGGGCGTACATGCTCGACTCGCTGGCGATCCTGCCCTACTTCGCGGGCCTGCTGGTCATGTCGGTCGTGACGGAGCCGGGGTTCGACCGGTACGGCACCCCCACGGACCAGCCCACCGCGACGGGCGCGATCGCGTTCGGCGTCGGTGCGCTGGCGTCCCTCGTCCTGTGGGGCTGGAACCGCTGGGTCCGCGGCGGCCGGACCGGGCAGTCGTGGGGCAAGAAGGCGGTCGGCCTGACCATGCAGGGTGACGCGACCGGTGCGCCGATCGGCGTCTGGATGGCGTTCGTGCGCGACATCGCGCACTACGTCGACGGGTTCTTCTACCTCGGGTACCTGTGGCCGCTGTGGGACACCAAGCGTCAGACCTTCTCGGACAAGCTCACCAAGACGGTCGTCGTCCGGTGACGTCGGTGCGGAGCGCCGCCGCGTAGGCGCTCCGCACCACGCCCTCGGCGACCTTGCCGAACATGCAGTAGTCGTCGTCGGTGGCCGCGGCGGACTCGTCGTAGAGCTTCGCGGGCCAGTCCCAGAGCATGAAGCCGCGGACCCAGTCGCGTCGCGCGGCCGCGGTGAACGCCGCCTCGTACCAGTCGGCCTGCGCCTGCTGCGACGGGGCACCACGCAGGTTCCAGTCGTTGGGCAGGGCGGGGGAGCCGACGCGGCTGGGGCAGCCGGCCTCCATGAAGAAGAACGGCTTGCCGAACGCGGCCACGACGGGCTCGATGCGGTCCAGCTGCTTCTCCCAGTCGTCGAGCGGGTAGTAGCCCGACGAGGAGATGACGTCGACGGCGTCCCACCAGCCGACGTGGTCCTCCTGGTACTTGTCGCAGTTGTAGGTGACCAGGCCGTCGTAGACCGCGCGGACCTCGGCGATCAGGGCGCGCCACTGGGTCTCGCGGCGGTCCGACTGCACCATCTCGCAGCCGATGCAGAGCATCTCTGCGCCCTCCTCGGCCGCGATGCGCGCGTGGTGGACGATGAACTCGGTGTAGCTGGCGAACCACTGGGACCACGTCGGCTCCGGGGGGACGTCGATGTCGAAGAAGTTGATGTGGGCGCGCCACGTGCCGTTCCGGACGTTGACGACGGGCTTCAGGCAGACCTTCAGCCCGCGCGCCTTGGCCTGCCGGATCGCCCACCGGACCTCGTCGTCGGTGACCGTCGGCCGGTCGCGGAACTGGATCTGCGTCGACTGCGGGGTGTCCTGCAGGGCGCCCAGCGTGATCGCGGTCCAGTTCACGCCGAGGCGTTCGACCATGAGGTCCATCGACCCCTCTGCGTCCGGACCGCCCCACGTGCCCCGCACGCCGGTCCAGCCCCAGGTCATGCCTGCCACGTAGCCGAGGTCGCCCACGCCATCCCCTTCGATCGCCGGTGACCACCCTACGACTTTCTTAGGGTGACGAACAAAGTCAGTGCATCCAGGGCGTGAACGTCACGCCGACCAGCAGGCCCTCCGGGCTGAGCAGCCGGGACGTCGTCTGGCCCCACGGCTCCTCGGTGGCCCCCTTGAGCACCCGGTGACCCGCGGCGGTCAGCTCCGCGACGGCGGCGGCGACCGCCGCGACGGTGGGGACGTCGAACTCGATCCAGGCCTGCGGGACCGGCACGTCCGCCGGCCACGGTGCCGACCCGAACGTCGACTCCGCGGCCTGCGCGAGCGGCCACAGCGCGAACGCCTTGACGCCGTCCAGGTCGTCGTTGGTGAGGTACCCGGGCGCCGGCTCCTCGAGGGCGACGCCGAGGCCACCGGCACCCCAGAACGCCCGGGCGGCGTCGCCGTCGCGGGTGATCGGACCGAACCCTGCGACGAAGGAGATCTCCATGCCTCGGACGCTAGTCCCGGCCTCCGACGCCCGACAGGTCGCGCGCGCGCACCAGGACCGCGTCGAGCATCTCCGGGGTCAGCCGACCCGTGAAGGTGTTCTGCTGGCTGACGTGGAAGCAGCCGAGCAGCACGAGCTCGGCACCGTCCGGCCCGGCGAGGACCAGCTCCACGCCGTGGCCGAACGGTGGCCGCGGACGAGGCACCGCCCACCCCTGCTCGGCCAGCGTGGTGAGCAGCGCCTGCCACCCGAACCCACCGAGCACGACGATCACGCGCGGGCGGACCAGCGCCAGCTCCCGGCCGAGGAACGGCCCGCACGTCCGGCGCTCCAGCGGGGTGGGCGCGTTGCCGGGCGGGGCGCACCGCACCGGGGCCGTCACGCGGATGTCCGTGAGCGTCAGGCCGTCGTCGCGGGCGGTGGAGGTCGCCTGCGACGCGAACCCCGTGCGGTGCATCGCCGCGAACAGGAAGTCCCCCGACCGGTCGCCCGTGAACATCCGGCCCGTGCGGTTGGCGCCGTGCGCCGCGGGGGCCAGGCCGACGACGAGCACCGACGCGCCCGGGTCGCCGAAGCCCGGGACCGGCCGTGCCCAGTACGTCTCGTCGCGGAATGCCGCCCGCTTCTCGACGCCCATCAGCTCGCGCCACTCGACGAGCCGAGGGCACGCCCGGCACTGCGGGACCACCGCGTCGAGCGCGGCGAGGTCGCCGGCCCCGTGCGCGGCACGGACGACGTCGTCGGGGGTCGTCAGCGGCTGGTCCACACGTCGCACCGTACGACGGCCCCGACCGCTGGTCGCGGTCAGGGCCGTCGAGGCGGAGCGGGCGGTCAGCTCGCCGTGCAGGGCACCGCGCCGTTCGTGGGCGGCGTGCCTGTGCCGAGGAACCCGAATGCCGTGGACCGGCCGCCGGCGAGCGAGCCGTTCCAGTCCGTGTTCGTGACCGTGACCACCTGCCCGGACGTCGTGGCGTGACCCGACCACAGCTGGGTCAGCGCGCCCCCCGCCGGCAGCGTGATCGTCGTCCGCCACCGGCTGATCGCGGTCCCGGCCGTCACGTCGACCGACGCCTGGTAGCCGCCGGGCCACGTGCCGCCGACCGTGAGCCTCGCCGTGCACGCCGACGGCTGGGAGGTCGGGGTCGGGGTCGGGGTGGGCGTCGGGGTGGCGGTCGGCGTGGGGGTGGGTGTCGGTGTCGGTGCGCCACCCAGCGGGAGGGCCTTGAGGTAGCTGGTGAGCTGGGCGGCGATCACCTTGTCGTCGGCGACCGACGGGTGCCAGTGGCAGCCGCTGTAGTCGAGACCCTCGTTGCCGTAGTACCAGTACGCCACGCGGCTGTCGCCGGCGGCCTTCTCCTCCCGGACGACGCGCTGCGCCAGGTCCGGCAGGTCGGTGCCGGTCTGCACGTACGTCGCGCTGACCACGATGTACGTGTCCGGCCCGTACTGCGCCCGCAGCGTGTCGATGAACCCGTGGTACGCGGTGACCCACGCCTCGCGCAGCGCAGCCGGGGTGGCCCAGGCCTCGTTGCCGTTGAGGGCCGTCGAGAAGTCGTTGACCCCGAGGCCGACGACGACGGCGTCCGGCTGCCAGTCGGCCGGGGGGTCCCATGCGTCCGTGCTGAACGGCAGGGCGCGGTCGTAGTACGTGCGGTAGCTGGTGCCCTGCTCGCCGCCCGCGTAGTTGCGCACCATCCCGCGCCCCGAGAACGCGTTGATCTGGTAGTCCGCACCGAGGGCCCGGGCGGTCACCGCACCGAACGACAGGTCTGCGTTCGTGGTCCGGGTGACCTGCTCGCCGGTGCAGTCGCGGCTCGTGGACGTGTTGCCGTAGCCGGCCGTGTAGGAGTCGCCGACGAACTCGAGCTGCAGGTCGCGTTTGGCGGGCGCGGACAGGATCACGCTGCCGTTGACGGGCACGAAGCCACCGAACGTGCTGGTCGCCCACGGCACCTCGCTGCGCTTGACGACGCGCACGGTGTGCTCGCTGTTCGACAGGCCCTCGACGCGGTGCGTGACCCGACCGGGCGTCACGAGCGTCGTGGGAGTGCCGCCGTCGATCGAGATGTCGTAGTCCCCGGTGGCGTCGTCGAGCTCGATGCCGACGCCCGTCCCGCGGAACCGCCCCTCGAAGTAGACACCGGGCCACGCGTGCTGCCACGTGTCGCCGCTGGCGACGACCCGTCCGGCGGTGTGGGCGGTGCTCGCGAGGCTCGAGGTGTCGGCGGCGGCGGCCGCCACGGGGACCAGGGCCGCGCAGGTCGCGATGGCGGTGAGCGTCATGGCAGCACGCAGTCGTCGCACGCCAGTTCCCTTCGTCGGGGTTCGGCCGGCCGGTCGGCTGCGGCGCGCTCCTTCGTAGCGTCCGGGCGACGGGCGGTGCACCGTGTGAAGCGCTTCGACGCGGCTGACGGCCCGTGTCAGACCCATGGTCGAGGCTGGAGCCATGACCGCCGCCGTCCTCGCGCTGCCCGCCACCGCCCCGTTCGACTTCGATGCGTCCGTCGCGTTCGTGTGCGGGTTCGCGCCGACGCGCGGGGAGCAGGGGGCCGGCGACGGCAAGCTGATCGTCGCGATGCGGGCAGCCGGATCCACCGTGCTCGCGACCGTGACAGCAGCGGCCGACGCGCCGGGCGTGCAGGTGTCGCTGCGGGCGGACGGCCCGCTCGGCGCCGAGGTGTCGTCCGCAGCGGCGGCGCGCATCGCCTTCTGGCTGAGCCTCGACGACGACCTCGCACCGTTCTACGACATCGCGCGCGACGACGTGGCGTTCCGTCCCGTCCTCGAGCGCCTGCACGGCTACCACCAGGTGAAGTTCGCGTCACCGTGGGAGAACGTCGCCTGGGCGATCCTGGCGCAGCGCACCCCGATGCCCCTCGCACAGCGCGCCAAGCGTGCGCTGATCGAGCATGTCGGCAACGCCATCGAGGCGGACGGCCGCACCTGGTGGGCGTTCCCGGATGCCGAGCAGGTCGCCGGGCTGGACCCGGCCGCCTTGGCGGAGGTCGTCGGCAACGAGCGCAAGGCGGGCTTCCTGCACGAGTCCGCGCGGCGGTGGACGGCGTTCGACGAGCAGCTGCTGGGCACCGCTCCGCACGACGAGGTCCGCGACCTGCTGCTCGGGCTCCCGGGCATCGGGCCGTGGTCGGCGTCGTTCGTGATGATCCGCGGGCTCGGGCGGATGGAGTCGGTCTCCGCCGACCGCGAGATGCTGCGCGCCGCGACGCGCGTCTACGGTCACCCGGTCGACGAGGCCGAGCTCGCGCGGCTCGCGGAGCCGTACGGGGCCTGGGCCGGGTACTGGGCGCACTACCTGCGCGCCAGCTCCTGAGCGGTGATCCAGCCTTGCCGTTCCCCCGGCAGCAGCCTGCGCGACCGACTCGGAGCCGAGGCGGCCGACTGTGCTGAGACCGCATCCGTGCAGGTGAGAGAAGTGTCAGGTCAGCGAGGGAGCCACTCGTCCAGCAGCGCGAGCGCCGCCCCGGCTGAGGTCACCGCCCGCGGTCCGTCGTCCACCTTTTGACCGTCCGTCGTCGTCAGGGTCCACCCCGCGACGCCGATCACCGGCACCCCCGTCCGGACCGCCAGCGCGACCTCGCTCAGCGTCCCCCAGGACCCGCCGACGCTCACGACGACGTCGCTGGACCGCACCAGCAGACCGTTGCGCAGCTCACCCAGGCCGGTCGGGACGGCGACCGAGACGTACGGGTTGGCGTCGGCCCGGTCGGTGCCGGGGAGCAGTCCGAGGACGACGCCACCGACCCCCGCAGCGCCCCGAGAGACGGCCTCCATCACCCCGCCGAGCCCGCCGCAGACGACGACGTGCCCGCGCTGTGCCAGCCCGCGCCCGAGCGCCTCGGCCTCGCGCAGCTCACGCTCGTCGGCCGACGACGGCCCGACCACCCCGACGTACGCCATGTCCGCCTCCTCAGGCTCGAGCTCGGTGGTTGGCGTCGAGCTCGGTGCCTCGAACCGCCGAGCTCGACGCGAACCACCGAGCTCGGCCGCAGAGCCGCGTCAGCTGAAGCGGTCCGGGTCGCCTGCGCCCACCCGGACGACCTCCGGCGCGCCCTCCGTCCAGTCGACCACGGTCGTGGGTTCCGTGCCGCAGTCGCCGGCGTCGACCACCGCGTCCAGCACCCCGTCGAGCTCCTCCTTGATCTGCCAGCCCTCGACCATCGGCCACTCGTGACCGGGCATCAGCAGGGTGCTCGACAGGAGCGGCTCGCCCAGCTCGCGCAGGATCGCCTGGGCGACCGGGTGGTTCGGGATGCGGACGCCGACCGAGCGCTTCTTCGCGTGGGCCAGCCGCTTGGGCACCTCGGGGGTGGCCAGCAGGATGAACGTGTACGGGCCGGGCGTCGCCGACTTGATGGCACGGAACGCGCTGTTGTCCAGGTGCACCAGCTGCCCCAGCTGCGCGAAGTCGGCGCAGACGAGCGTGAAGTGGTGGCGGTCGTCGAGGTGCCGGATGGCGCGGATGCGGTCCGCACCCGCGTGGTTGTCGATCCGGGAGCCCAGCGCGTAGCAGGAGTCCGTGGGATAGGCGATGACCGCGTCCTTGCGGAGCAGCTCGACCACCTGCGCGATCGACCGCGGCTGGGGGTTCTCGGGGTGGACGTCGAAGTACCGGGCCATGGTGACGAGGCTAGGGCTTGTGCGGCGCGACGCCACGCACGGCGTCGGCGGCGAACCGGCGGTGGGAGTCGGCCAGCTTCGCCCGGGCGGCCTCGCCGAGGTCGACGCCGAGCACGTCCGCGAGGCACACGAGGTAGACGAGGACGTCGGCCATCTCCTCCGCGACGCGCGCGTGCCGGTCCGCCGACGAGAACCGGGCGACGGCCTCGTCGGCGGGCACCCACTGGAACAGCTCCGCCAGCTCGCCGACCTCCCCGACGAGCGCGAGGATCACCGACTTCGGGTCGTGGAACTGCTGCCAGTCGCGCTCGGTGCTGAACTCCCGGACCAGGCGGGTCAGCTCCGCCAGCTCGCGTTCGTGCGTCACGCGGGGACCAGGTGGTCGGGGCAGACCTCGAACCGGTCGGGCTCCATGGTCAGCTCCGCGCGCCCGCCGGTGATCGAGCGCAGGTCCAGCACGTACCGGGCGAGCTCGGCCTCCGGCACCGACGCCTCGATGAGCACCAGGCCGTCGTCGAGGGACGTCGTCGCGTTGATGTGCCCGCGGCGGGCGGACAGGTCGCTCATCACGTCGCCCTGCGCGGCCATCGGTACCGTCACGGACACGTGGCTGATGGGTTCGAGCACGGTGGTGCCGGCGGCGTGCAGCGCCTCGCGGACACCGGTCGCGGCGGCGGTCCGGAACGCCATGTCGGAGGAGTCCACCGAGTGCGACTTGCCGTCGTAGACCTCGACGCGCAGGTCCACCACGGGGTACCCGTGCGGCCCGCCCGACGCCATGGCCTCGATGACGCCCTTGTGCACGGCCTGGACGTAGGTGCGCGGGATCGCCCCGCCGACGATCGCGTCGACGAACTCGAACCCCGACCCGCTCGGCAGAGGCGACACCCGCAGCTGGACCACCGCGAACTGCCCGTGCCCACCCGACTGCTTCTTCACCTTGCCCTCGGCCTCGACCGGCTTCCGGATGGTCTCCCGGTACCCGACCGGCACGGGCGACGTGCTCACGTGCACCCCGAACACGCGGGCCAGCCGCTCGAGCGCGACGGTCAGGTGGGTGTCGCCGAGCCCGCGCAGGACGGTGCTGTCGCCGGAGCGGTCCACGCGCAGCGTCGGGTCCTCGGCGGTGAGGCGGGCCAGGGCGGCGGACAGGCGGTCGTCGTCGGACTGCGTGACCGGCTCCAGCGCGAGCGCGTACACGGTGGCCCGCTCGCGCGGGGGCCGGGCGGTCATCGACGCGCCCGGCCCGGTTCGTTCCGCCAGCAGGGTCCCCGACGGGGTCCCGGTGAGCTTGGCGACGGCACCGATCTGCCCCGCCGGCACCGCGTCGACCGGCAGGTGCTCCTTGCCGCGCAGCCGGAACAGGCCCGGGATGCGCTCCTCCGTCCTGGTCGCGGTGTTCAGCAGCCGGTCGCCGTTGCGGACCGTGCCGGACAGGACGCGGAACATGGTGACCTGGCCGACGAACGGGTCCGCGAGCGTCCGGAACGCGTACAGCAGCGTCGGACCGTCGGGGTCGGCGGCGACCTCGACCTCGGTGCGGCCCGCCTGCACGCGCGCGGTCCGGTCCGCCGGCGACGGCCCCAGCTCGCACAGCAGGTCCGCGAGCCGGTCGACGCCCACGCCGGTGACCCCCGACGCCAGCACGACCGGGAAGGCCGCACCGGCCACGACCTCGTGCGCGAGGGTGCTCTCCAGCTCCTGCGTCGTCGGCACCTCGCCCGACAGGTAGCGCTCCAGCTGGTCGTCGTCGTGCGCGACGATCTCCTCGGTGATCTCGTCGTGCAGCCGGTGCTCCTCGTCGGCGAGCCCGGTCGGCAGCGCCTCCGTGTGGTGGTGGCCCTCGCGGTCGTACGCCAGACCCTCCTCGCTGAGCACGTCGGCGACGCCCGTGAACGCGGTCTCCTCGCCCAGCGGCAGCTCGAGCGGGACCAGCCCGTCGCCGAACGCCTCGCGCAGGTCCGCCAGCACGTGCCGGAAGTCCGCGCGGGCCTTGTCCTCCTTGGTGACGACGACCATGCGCGGCACCCCGGCGTCGGCCGCGAGCCGCCACGCCGTGTGGGTGCCCGCCTGGACGCCGTCGACCGCGCTGACGACGATCAGGGCCAGGTCCGCCGCCGCGAGGGCAGCGTCGACCGACCCCGCGAAGTCCGCCGACCCGGGGGTGTCCAGCAGCGTCACGTCGTAGGTGTTGCCGTCCGTGGCGGTCCACGGAAAGGGCGCGACGCCGAGGCCCAGGGAGATGCCGCGCGCGATCTCCTCCGGCTCGTGGTCGCTCACCGTCGAGCCGTCCTCGACGCGACCGGTCCGGGTCAGGACACCGGCCCGATGCAGCAACGCCTCGGTGAGGGTCGTCTTGCCGGAACCGACGGCGCCCAGCAGCGCCACGGTGCGGATCCTCGGCGTCGTCGCCATGGTCTCTCCTGCGCTCGTCGGGGCCGTGGCCCTTTCCCGACACCCTAGGACGCCACGAGCCCGGGACGCGAGGTGCGTCCCGGGCTCATGAGCGAGGCGAGCAGGGTCAGCTGCCCGCCAGCAGGCTTGTCAGGAGGCGGCGAGGATGTCCACGACGAAGATCAGCGTCGAGTTCGCCGGGATGGACTCGCTGGCCTGGTCGCCGTAGCCCTTGTCCGGGGGGACGACCAGGAGCACCTGGCTGCCGACGGTCTGCCCGGCGAGGCCCTCGGTCCAGCCCGGGATGACCGCGTTCAGCGCGAACGTCGCGGGCTCGCCGCTGTCGAAGGACGACTCGACGGGCGTGCCGTCCCACAGGAACAGGCTGTAGTTCACGGTGAGCGTCTGGTCCGCGGTGACCTCGGCGCCGGTGCCCTTGATGAGCGGCTGCACGACGAGCGTGGTCGGCGGGTCGCCGGCGACGGGGGTCACCGTCGGCTTGCCGTCGGCGTCCAGCGTGACCGTCGGCAGGCCGGCGGCGGGCGTCACGGCCTCACCCTCGGGTCCGTCGAGCGGCTTCGGGGTGTCCTTGGCCTCGACGACCTCACCGACGACGACGTTGGTGCCACCCTCGGCGGGGAGGGCGAACAGGATGCGGACGCCGACCTGCTGGCCGACGAGCGCGTCGTGCAGCTCGGGGAGCAGGTTCTCGTCGGCGACGATCTTCTCGGGCGTCGTCGAGTACGTGTCACCCAGCTCGCTGCCGTCGGTGCCGTTGACCGCGGCCGTCTGGATGGAGAGGGTCTGACCCTCCTCGATCTCGTCGCCGTCACCCTCGTCGACCACGCGCACCGTGAGGGCGGAGACCTCGAACGGGGTGGTCGGGAGCGTGATGGTGGGCTTGCTGCCGGGCTCGCCCTCGACCTCGACCTTGGCCAGCGCGGCGGCGTCGGCGGGGTTCGCGGTCGACGTCGACGACGCGGACGGCGACGGGTCGTCGGCGGAGCCGCCCGAGCAGGCGGTCAGCGCGAGGCCGAGGGACAGGGTGAGAGCTGCTGCGGCGAGGCCGCGGCGGGCGGTGGTCGTGCGGCGCACGAGGGTCCTCCGTCGGGTTCGGGTCCCGCCCGGGGAGGCGGCGGACCTCGGCACGGTACGCGAGATTGCTGGGAGTCCGCTGAGTGAGCCGGTGGTTGGGCGGAGCGAAACGGTTCAGGTGCGCGGGACGCCGGCGCTCCGCCGGACCCGTCCCGACTGACCCGTCGGCACGCCGAACCCGACATGAGTGCCGTCATCCGCGTCATTGCGGCACCCATGTCGGGTTCGGCGGCTGCCGACCAAGGCATGAGGGCCGTCGACGCTGGGCGATGCGGTAGGCATGGCTTGGTCGGCCGGCGGGGCCGGCGGTCAGAGCAGGCGGCGGTCGTCCGGGCGGACCACGCGGAGCCAGCGGTAGCCGTAGCCGTCGAGCTCGACCTCGACAGCCCCGCGGGCGTCGATGGTGCACGAGCCGTCCTGGAGCAGGTCGACCAGCTGGACGGTGTCGTCGCAGTCGGGCAGCCGCAGCGGGACCATCGCCGGCTCGGTGCCCAGGTTGTGCAGGGCGATCAGCGACCCGTCGTCCCAGGTGCTGCGGTGCGCGAGGACGGCGGGGTGCGGCTGGTCGAGGATCTCGGCGCGGGGCGTCCAGCCGAGCTCGGGGCACTCGCGGTAGCGCCGGACCAGCAGCTGCACGAAGGACAGGAGCGAGTCGGGGTCGCGCCGCTGGTCGGCGACGTTGACGTGCTCGGGGGCGAACCCGCCCTCGGTGACCGGCCCGGACAGGGCGCGCTTGGACGCCCGGGAGAACCCGCCGTTGACACCCGACGTCCACTGCATCGGGGTGCGGACCGCCAGCCGTCCCTCGGCCGCCAGGTTCTCGCCCATGCCGATCTCCTCGCCGTAGAACAGCACCGGGGTGCCGGGCAGCGAGAAGAGCAGGGAGTAGACCATCCGGATGCGGCGCGGGTCGCCGCCGAGCATCGTCGGGAGGCGCCGCCGCAGGCCGCGGTCGTAGAGCTGCATGTCGGGGTCGGGGCCGAAGGCGGCGAACACCTCCTGCTTCTCGTCCTCCGACAGCTTGTCCAGGGTGAGCTCGTCGTGGTTGCGGACGAACGTGGCCCACTGGGCGTCGTGCGGGATCTCCGGCCTCTGCTCGAGGGCCTTCGCGATGGGCCGAGCGTCCTGCCGGGCGAGCGCGAGGTACAGGTTCTGCATCCCGATGAAGTCGAACTGGAGGGTCAGCTGGTCGCTGTCGGCCCCGTCGCCACCGAAGTACTTCTGCTGCTCGGGGTACGGCAGGTTGACCTCGCCCATGAGGATCGCGTCGCCCACCCGCCGCGTGAGGAACGCACGCAGCTCCTTGAGGAAGTCGTGCTTGTCCTCGACCTTGTCGCCCGGGGTCTTGGCGGCGTCCGCCAGGAAGAACGGCACGGCGTCCACCCGGAACCCGCTCAGGCCGAGCTCCGCCCAGTACCCGATGACCTTCGCGATCGCGTCCCTGACCTGCGGGTTCGCAGTGTTCAGGTCCGGCTGCTGGTGGTAGAACGTGTGCCGGTACCACTCACCGGTGGCGTCGTTCTTGGTCCAGATGCCCGTCTCCTTGTCGGGGAAGACGACCTTGTCCTTGGTCGACGGCGGCTTGTCCGAGCGCCACACGTAGAAGTCGTGGAACGGGCTGTCCTTGCTCTTGCGTGCACTCTGGAACCACGGGTGCTTCTCCGAGGTGTGGTTCACGACGAGGTCGACGATCACCCGGATCCCGCGGTCCTTGGCCGTCCGGATCACCTCGACCAGGTCGCCGGCGTCGCCGAGGCGCGGGTCGACCCCGTAGAAGTCGGAGATGTCGTAGCCGTCGTCGTAGTCGGCCGTCGGGTAGAAGGGCATGAGCCACAGGCACGTGACGCCGAGGTCGGCCAGGTGGTCGATGCGCTGGACCAGGCCGGGCAGGTCGCCGACGCCGTCGTCGTTCCAGTCCATGAACGTCTCGACGTCCAGGCAGTAGATGACGGCGTTCTTCCACCAGAGGTCGCCGGTGTCGTGGATCCTCATGCGGTCACCTGCTTCAGCTGCGGGAGGAGGTGCTCGGCGGCCATGTCGACGAACGCGTCGAGGGTCGCGCTGCGGGGGGTGGCGGTGCGTGCGGCGTCGTCGTGCTTCTCGTCGCTGGGTGCGGGGTCCGTCGCCACCTGGTGCAGGTAGACCGCGTCGAAGCCGATGGCCACGAGCTCGCTGATGCGGTCGGCCAGGCGCGCCGGGTCGTGGTCGACCAGCACGCTGCGGCGCAGGGCCTCGTCGCCGACGTGCGTCCCGAGGGAGTCGAACGCCTCCGGGGTGTCCAGGTCCCACGCCACCGGCGGACCGAACACCTGGCCGGCCATCTGGTCCCGGGCCACGGCCAGGGCTGTCTCCGCGTCAGGCGCCCACGACACGTGCACCTGCAGGGTCAGGGAGCCTCGCCCACCGGCGTCGCGGTACTCCTGCACGACCTGGTGGAGGACCTCCGGCGACTGGTTCACCGTGACCAGACCGTCCGCCCAGTCGGCGTGCGCGCGGGCCGTCGCGGGCGTCACCGCGGGGCCGATGAGCAGCGGCTTCTCGTCGGGAAGCGTCCACAGCTTGGCGCGATCCACCGTGACCAGCCCGTCGTGCGTGACCTCCTCGCCGTCCAGCAGCGCGCGGATGATCCCGACGCACTCCCGCAGGCGCGCGTCCCGCTCCGCCTTGGCCGGCCAGCGCCCGCCGGTGATGTGCTCGTTGACGTTCTCGCCGGAGCCCAGCGCCACCCAGAACCGTCCGGGGAACATCGCGGCGAGCGTCGCCGCGGCCTGCGCGATGATCGCCGGGTGGTACCGCTGGCCCGGTGCGTTCACGACGCCGAGCGGCAGCCCCGTCGTCGCCAGCGCCGCGCCGAGCCACGTCCAGGCGAACCCCGAGTGCCCCTGCCGGACCGACCAGGGCGCCCAGTGGTCCGAGCACATGGCCGCGTCGAACCCCGCCTGCTCCGCGCGCTGGGTGGCCGCGAGGAGCGCTGCGGGGTGGACCTGCTCGTGCGAGTTGTGGAATCCGACGATGGTCATGGGGATCGGTTCTACCCGCTGCGGGGCGGGTCCGCGCGGCGAGCGAGGGCATCGTGGCCGTCGAGAATGCCCTGAGTCGCGCTAGGGCGTCACGATCCGGGACCCAGGGCATTCTCGACGGACGGTGGACCAGGCACGACCGTCGACGCTGACAGCCCGATGAATGCGCCCAGCTCCGCGAGGGTCTCCGGGCGGGTCGGGAGGTAGTCGGTCAGGCGGGCCGAGCGGACGATGATCGCGCACCACTGCGCCCGCGAGACGGCGACGTTCAGCCGGTTGCGGTTCAGCAGGAACTCCATCCCGCGCGGCACGTCGTCGGCGGACGACGCGCAGGTGGTGACCAGGACCACGGCCGCCTCCTGGCCCTGGAACTTGTCGACCGTGCCCACCCGGACGTCGGCGATCCCGGCGGCGTCCAGAGCTCGTCGGACGGTCCAGACCTGCGCGTTGTACGGGGCGACGACGAGGACGTCCTGGCCGGTCAGCGGCCGGGTGGTGCCGTCCGTCCAGCTGCGTCCGAGCAGGTCGCGGACCTGCTCGACGACGACGGCAGCCTCCTCGGGCGACGAGACGGCGTTGCCGACGTGGTCGACGACGATCGTCCGCAGGCCGGGCGGGACGCCGTCGAGCGACCGCTCGGCGGTGCGCGGGACCGCGTCCAGCCGGTCCTCGTACGACAGGTGCGAGACCGCCGCGCAGAGCGTCGGGTGCATCCGCCACGTGCGGGCCAGGAAGTAGCCGAGCTCGTCGGGAAGCGTGTCGTGCCCGTCGACCAGCCAGCCGAGCGCCGAACGGTCCACCGGCTCCGGGTGCCGGCCCTGCGTCACCTGCGGCAGCTGCTGCGGGTCCCCGAGGAGGAGCAGGTTCCGGGCCGACGTCGACACCGCGATCGTGTCCGCGAGCGAGAACTGCCCCGCCTCGTCGATGACGAGCAGGTCGAACCCGCCGGCCGGGACGCGGTCACGGCTGGTGAAGTCCCACTTGGTGCCGCCGATGACGAAGCCGCCGGGCTGCCGGGCGTGGAACGCGACCGCGTGCTTGCCCTGCGGCAGTGACTCCCAGACGGCGTCGTCGGGATGCTCGTCCTGTGGCTTCTTGCCGATGCGCTCCGCCGCCAGCCCGGCGTCGTTCACCGCCCGCAGCATGTTCTCGACCACCGCGTGCGACTGCGCGACGACGCCCACCTTCCAGCCCTGTGCCGCGAGCGCCGCGATCACATGACCGCCCGTGTAGGTCTTGCCGGTGCCCGGCGGTCCCTGCACGGCCAGGTAGGAGCCGTCGAGGTCGAGGACCGCGTCGATGAGCGCCTCGGTGGTGCCGGTGACGTCGTCGGGCCGGGGGAGCGGGAGTGCGCGGGTGCGCGGGGGGATGCGGCGCAGGAGGTCGATCGCGGGATGCGCGGGCAGGCTGGCGTCGATGCCTTCCACCAGGGCGCGGATGGCGGCGACGACGGTCGTCGTCTGCGGGGGTGCCGACGGCGCGAGGGCCATGGGCAGGCCGGGCTCCGGGACCGCGTTCTTGGGGAGCCGCTCGACCACCCGCAGGACGTCCCGCGTGCCGGACGGCGAGTCGGTCGCACGTTGCGACGTGACCCCGAGGATCTCGATGCTCTGCGTCCACCCGCGGTGCCCGGTGCTCGAGGTCTTCGCGTAGGCGGGCGGCACGTCGTAGAGGGCGTACGCCTTGCCGCCGGCGCGCAGGTCGCTGCCCGGTTCGAGGTGACCCGCGACGCGCAGGACGCGGCTGTAGGTCGATCGTCCCGGGCCGATGCTCCAGTCCTCGACCACCTCGGGAGTCCCCTCGACCAGCAGCGTGCCGCGAGGGTCCATCCACTCGGCCGGGTCGGACTGCAGCCGGTCGAAGTGTGCCCACCAGAACGGCTTCTCCTCCCGCTTGTGATAGCCGACGGCCGCCGCGAGCATCCGGAGCGCCTGCCGGTCCCGGGCGTCGTCGAGCCCCTCGGCCGTCGCCAGGAGCCCGACAACCAGCGGGTCCTCCTCGGCGGGTTCGTGGACGTCGGCGACCGCGGACCCCGTCGGCGCCGGACCGTGCGCCAGCAGCCAGTCGCGCAGCCGCAGCGTGGACTCGCAGTCGTACCGGTTGTACTCGCCGATCTCGTCGAGCTTCGCCTGCCACGCGGTCGCGTTCCCGGCGTCCCGCAGGTCGCACGCCTCCGCGTACTCGGTGATCGAGTCGGTGGCGGTCGTGACCGCCCCGCCGCGCTTCTCCGACCCCATGTAGAGGGGTTCGAGCTTCTTCAGCGAGTACGAGCTGCTGCCCACGCGCAGGCCGCGGCGGACCGTCGCGTACAGGTCGACCAGGACGCCGTCGCGCAGGAGCTGGTCGACCGCGTCCTCGCCGACGCCGTGGCGGCCCGCGAGCCGGAGCAGGGCCGACCGCTCGTACGGGGCGTAGTGGTAGACGTGCATGCCCGGGTGGGCGGCGCGGCGCTGCTCGACGTAGGCCAGGAAGTCGACGAACGCCTGCTTCTCCTGGGCGCGGTCGTGTGCCCAGTACGGCCGGAACGTGCCGTCGGGCTCCACCACCCCGAACAGGTACTCCAGGCCCCAGTCCGCGGGCTCGTCGGCCGGGACGGTGTCGTCGGTCCAGAGCGGGTCGCCCTCGAAGTCGAAGAAGATGTCGCCGGGGTCCGGCACGGGCAGGTCGCTGATCGCGGCGGGCTCGATCACCTCGAACACGAGCGGCTCCGACGCGGTCTCCTGCCGGACCTGGAGCGCCGCCTGCCGGCGCAGGTTGGCCAGCGTCGCGACGCCGATGCCGGGGACGGGCCCGGTGCTCGTCGCCAGCTGGTCGATCGTGCCGACACCGGCCGCCGCCAGCCGCGCACGCTGCGTCGACCGCATCCCGGCCACGAGGAGGACGTCCCGGTGCGCGGCCACCTGGACCGCGCAGGTCTCGCACTGCCCGCACGCCCGGTAGCGGGGGTCGCCCCAGGCCACCGGCGTGCCCCCCGAGCGGTGCTCGTCGAGCAGGCCCTCCAGGCGGGCGCGGCGCTCGCGGTAGAGCGGGAGCAGGTCGGCGAGGCGATGGCTGGAACGGGAACGGTCGCCGAGGATCAGGTGCACGTCGGCCGTCACCGGGATCCCCGCGGTGACCAGCTGGTCCGCGTACGCCGTCAGCTGCAGCAGCGCCGTGACCTTCACGCTGCGGGCCAGCTTGGTGTCGAGCACCGCCCACCGGTCGCCCTCGCGGACCACGAAGTCGGCCCAGCCGGTGAACCGGCCGTCGAAGAACCCGGCCTGGTAGACGACGTCCGCGTCCGACGACAGCGCGGCGAGCGTCGAGGCCTGCACGCGTTCCAGCGCGGCCCGCTCGCCGGCCTCGTCGTACCGCGGGCGCTCGATCGTGACGACGTCGCCCGTGGCGCGGTAGGCGTCGAGGACAGCTCGCTCATGTGCGGTGCCCAGGGCGGACACCCGTTCCAGCATCGCGTCGGCCGCGATCGGCGCCGGCTGCGACCAGCCCAGCCGACCGTCGAGGTTGCTCAGCACCGCGAGCTCGCAGGCGGCGGCGTTGGCGAGGTCGCTCGGGCTGAGGACGAGGCCGCCGTCGGCGAGGAGGAACATGCGCCGAGGGTAGAGGGCGGCCCGGACACGGCCGTGACCGCCGCGGATCACCCGTTGGGCTGATACCCACCTATACCGGACGCCCGCTACCGTCCGAGCGCAGCCCTGCGGCACCGGCCCGGGGCGTAGCAAGGGGGCCCCAGTGCGCGCAGCCAGCTTTCGGATCAGTGCCGTCGCCGTCGTCGCCGCGGCGGCGCTCGTCGTGCCGGCGGTGTCCGCGTCCGCCTCGGCACCCGCGCGCGGCAAGGCTCCCGTCGTGACGGCGGCCCGGATCTCGGACCCGCTGGCCGCGTGCGCCGTCGGCTCCGCACGGCCCTGGGTCCGGAGCACCACCCCGACGCTGCGCGCGACGCTCACCGACCCCGACGGGCAGGCGGTCAGCGCGACGTTCGCCGTGGTCGACTCGCGCGCCCGCGTCGTCTGGGCGTCCGGCGCGTCCGGTCAGCAGGCATCGGGCCAGTCGCACGCCGTGACCGTTCCCGAAGGGAAGCTCGCCGACGGTGGCACGTACACCTGGCTGGTCACCGGCCGGGACGACGGCGGCCGCTGGGGGCTGCCGAAGCTCTGCCAGTTCACCGTCGACACCGCACCCCCCGCCCTCCCGGCCATCACACCCGTGGCGGGCGAGCCGGCGGTCTACGCGGAGGACGCGTCGTCCGGCGGCGTCAGCCAGCGAGGCTCGTTCACGCTGAGCGACGAGTCGACCGACGTGGTGTCCTACCAGTACGAGTTCCTCGGCAGCGCGCCCGGGCAGGTCCCTGCCACGGCCCCGACGATCTCCTACACGCCGACGACGTCCGGCCCGCAGACGCTGCAGGTGTATGCCGTCGACCGGGCGGGCAACGTGAGCGAGAGCCGGCTCTACCGCTTCACCGTCGCCGCAGTCGTGACCGGCGGCGGCAGGTGGCTGCTCGACGAGGGTGCCGGCGACGTCGCCACCGGCACCGGCGTCCCGCTGACGCTGACCCCGAGCACGACGTGGACGGCCGGTCCGCTGGCCGAGCTCGCCGATCGTGAGTCGGACCGCGCACTCCTCTTCGACGACCCCGCCGACGGCGCCGCGGCCGCCGGCCCCGTTCTCGACACGACGCACCCCTTCACCGTCTCGGCGTTCGTGCGCCTCGACGCGCTCGGCACCCAGGGCGCCGCGGTGAGCCAGGACGGGTTCACGCTCGGCTACGACACCACGGGGTGCGCCGACGGCGTGCCGGCCTGCTGGACCTTCGCGACGAGCGGGGGCGACACGTCGGTCACGCGCTCGGCAGGAGCCGCGAACCTCGGCTCGTGGGTCCACCTCACCGGGACCTACGACGCGGCGGGAGGCACGATCGCCCTCTACGTCTGCGAGATCGGCACGGCCGACGAGCCCGGAGACCTGGTCCCCGTGACCGGCGGGCCGGTCCCGGTGACCGCGGTGCCGTCGTCGGCGGGAACGTTCCGGCTCGGTCAGGGGTCCGGGGGTGCAGCACCGTTCGCGGGGGCGATCAGCTCGGTGACCGTCTCCGAGGGAACCGTCGCCTCGACCACGTCGGTCCGGCGGGCCTGCTCGGCGGGTGCCTGACCGCGCCGCGCCTCTGACGCGGGCGTCGCGGGTGCGCTAGACACGTCCCATGCCTCGCCTCTACCCCGAGGACCCGGTGTTCCGGGACGACGTCGGTGCCGAGCGCACCGTGTGGGAGGCGCTGCGCGACCAGCTTCCCGACGACGTCGCGCTGTTCGCCGGGGTGGGTCTTCAGGACGGCGCGACCGAGCGGGAGATCGACCTGCTCGTCGCGTGGCCGGGGGTCGGGCTCGCGGTGATCGAGGTCAAGGGCGGCCACGTCACGCGTGAGGCCGGGACGTGGTGGCAGGGGTCGGGGGAGCGTCGGCACGAGATCGACCCCGTCCGCCAGGTGCAGGACGCCCGGCACGTGCTGCACCAGCTCCTGGTGCGCTACGGGTACGACGCCGCCCGGGCGCGCACCGCGCACGTCGTCGCGCTCCCGCACGTGCACGTCCCGCAGGACTGGGCCGCCCCCGAGCTGCCGCGGACCATGCTGCTGGACCGCACCGACGTCGCGAGCGCCGCCGGGCTGGTGAGGCACGCGATCGACGGTCACGGCGCCGGGTTCGCGCCGCTCGACGAGGCGGCGATGGACGGGCTCGTGCACTTCCTCGCCGGCAGCTTCCCCTCCCAGGTCGAGGTGCTGGCCACGGCCGCGGCGTTCGAGGACCACCTCGACCACCTCACCCGCGACCAGGCGAAGATGCTCGACCACCTCTCGTCCTTCCACCGGCTCCAGGTCGTCGGCGGCGCGGGGACGGGCAAGACGTGGCTCGCCCTCGAGCAGGCCCGACGGCGCGCGGCGGCCGGTGAGCGCGTCGCGCTGCTTTGCTACTCCCGCGGGCTCGGGCGCTACCTGCAGCGCATCACGCGGACGTGGAGGCCGCGGGAGCGCCCCGCGTTCGTCGGGCTGTTCCACGACCTGCCGATCGCGTGGGGCGCGCAGCAGGGTGCGGACGACGACGTGGACTTCTTCGAGCGCATCCTTCCGGTCCGCCTCGGCGAGCTCGCGGACAGCCGGCCGCGGGCCGAGCTGTTCGACACCGTCGTCGTCGACGAGGCGCAGGACTTCGGTGAGCAGTGGTGGCCGTCGCTGGTCCGGTGCCTGCGCGACCCCGACGGCGGTGGTCTCTTCGTGTTCCTCGACGAGGCCCAGCGGGTGTTCGGCCGGGACGGCGTCGCGCCCATCGCGACCCCGCCGGTCCACCTGGACGAGAACCTGCGCTCCACCAAGCAGATCGCGCAGCTGTGCGGCTCGCTCCGGGACGGCGTGACCCGGCCGCGTGGCACGGACGGCGCCCCCGTGCGCATCCTCGACGTGCCGTTCGAGCGGGCCATCGAGGTCGCCGACGACATGGTCGACACGCTGCTCGAGGAAGGCTGGCTGCCCGGTCAGGTCGCCCTGCTGGCCACCGGCTCGCGGCACCCGATGCAGGTCGAGCTGGTGGGCGGCGCCGGGCACGCCGGCTACTGGGACGGGTTCTTCGCCGGGGAGGACGTGTTCTACGGCCACGTCCTCGGGTTCAAGGGGTTGGAGCGGACCGTCGTGATCCTCGCCGTGAACGGCTTCCGTGAGGTCGAGCGGGCTCGCACCCTGCTCTACACGGGGCTGTCCCGCGCCCGGGTGCTCCTCGTGGTGGTCGGGCCGCGCGCGCAGATCGAGCACATCGGCGGCGACGGGGTGCGCAAGCGGCTCGAGCGGGCCGAGGTCTGGCAGCCCGGTTAGGCGCCGAGGAACCAGGCCGCGATGACGGCGCCCGAGGTGCCGACGTCGAACGAGCGCACCTCGGTCGCGGCAGCGGCGAGGTCCGCCACGAGACCGTCGTCGGTGTCCACCGTCCCGCGCGCGTGGACGACGACGGCCAGCGGGACCCGGTCGGACTCCGTCGGTGCCAGGACCGCGCCGACGCGCTGCACCAGCTGCCGGTAGGACCGGCTGGCGGCGAGGACCACGACCACGTCGACGGCCGGCAGGTCGAGGCCCTCGTCGAGGACCTTCGGCGCCGTGACCACCCTGAGCTGGTCGCTGCGCAGGTCGCGCAGGGTGTTGCGACGGACCTCGGGTTCCAGGCCGTTGTGCAGCCATGCCGCCGGGACGCCCGCCGCGCGCAGACCCGCCGCAGCAGCGTCGGCGCCGTCCTTCGTGTGCGTGAAGACCAGCCCGTGGGTGGACCGTGCGAGCGTCGGCGCGAGCGTCGCGAGGGCGCCGGTCTTCGCCGACGACGTCGCCAGCAGGTCCCGCCGGGTGCTCACCGCGCGCAGGTACGCGCTGGCGTCCGCGGCGGCGCCGGCGTTCTCCCGCCAGCCGCCCTGGAGGCGGATGACGTCCTCGACGAACCGGCCCGGGGTGCACCCGAGCCCCGCGAGTCGCTCCGTCAGCTCCGTGATCTGCGCGGACAGCACGTCGTGCTCCGCCTGCTCGTCCGCGTCGAGGTCCACCGCGACGAACGCGAGCCGGAACGGCGCGATCGCCCCGTCCTTGCGGCCACGGCGCAGGTCGCACCCGTCGAGCACCGCGCCGAAGTACGGCCGCAGGACCTCGTCGAAACCCGGGTCCTGCCGTTCCATCGCCGACGTCAGCCCGAGCCGGGCACCGAACCCGTCACGCAGCGTCTCGGCCGGCCGCGCCGACCCGTACTTGTGCACCTCGTCCGCGATGACCAGCCCGGCCCGGCCGTCCTCCAGCAGCTGGTGCCCGAACGCCGCGCTGACCAGCGACACCAGCACGTCGCACTCGTCGAACGTGTGCGCCGTCGTGATGTCCCGTCGCCCGATCGACAACCCCGGCAGGTGCAGCTCCAGCGTCGAGAACCACTGGTCCAGCAGGTCCGACGTCGGCACCAGGACCAGCACCTTCTCGCCGCGCGTGAGGGCGTCCCACGCCGCGAGCACCCCGACGACCCCGCGGCCCCGCGCACTGACCGCCTCGACGATCCCGCGCCGCTCCTCCGCGAGCCACGCGTCCAGCACGTCCTTCTGCCACCGACGCAGCTGTGGTCCGACGTACCGGACCTCGCCGCCCGGCGGGAGCGGACCGCGCTCGACGGCCGGCGGCGTGGCGAGCGCGCGGAACAGCCCACCGGGGGGCGTCACCGGTGCGGTGCTGAACGGCTCCGCAGGGGCTCGGTCCTCGGGGGCGACCCGCACCGGGAGCGGCTCGGTGACGCGGTGCGTCGGGTTGGTCACGGGTGCCGGTGCCGTCGTCGTGACGCTCGCCGGATCGACCACCGGCGCACTCGTCGGCTCGACCGTCGGCACGAGGACCGGCTCGACCGTCGGCACGAGGACCGGCGCGAACGTCGGCGCGAACGGAGCGGCGACGCGCTCGCGGACCGGCACCTCGACGGGTGCCTTCGCGACGGTCGCCAGGCGGGCGCTCACGGGTATCCGCACCGGCAGGGCTGGGGTCGGGGGCTCACCCTGGAGCCGGACGGAGGGCCGGCCCGCAAAGGCCGCGGCCGGCAGGATCCCGCGCGGTGGCTCGGACGGTCCCGAAACCGGGGAACCGGCACGCTCGCCGAACGACGCCGCCGGCACGATCGCCTGACGCCGCGGGGTCGGAAGATTCAGGAGCGACGCGGGGTGGCCGGCACCGAGGGCACGCCAGCGCGGCGGCGTGCTGCCGTCGGGGCGGAGCCGCGGGTCGCCGACGAGGAGCTGTTCGATCTCCGCCGTCGTCAGTGCGTCCTGACCGCCGTCGGCGACGCTCAGGGTCAGCTCCGACGCCGTCTGCAACGGGCGCGCGCACAAGGCAGCGTGCAGCACGTCGCTCGGTGTCGACACAGTGCACCCTCCTCGTTCTCGCCGCGCGGAGCGACCTCCGCATCCGATGCCCCCGATGTGTTGTCGGCATCAGCACGGTTCGAGTTCAGTCGCGCACCGCAACTCGTTCCCGGGGCGTGGCCTATGCCTGTGGCCGGGAAGGGTCCGGCCGGGCGACGATGTCGTCGGCGTTGTCCACGATCCACTCCATGAGCGGCAGCAGCCGCGTGACCAGCTCGGACCCGAGCGGGGTGAGCGAGTAGTCGACGCGCGGCGGCACGCTGCCGGTGACCTCGCGGTGCACGATCCCGTCTGCCTCGAGGGTGCGCAGGGTCTGCGCGAGCATCTTCTCGCTGATGCCCTCGACGATCCGGCGGAGCTCGCCCCACCGCATGGTGCGGTCGGAGAGTGCGACCAGCAGGAGCACTCCCCACTTGCTGGTGACGTGGTCGAGCACGGTGCGCGACGGGCACGCGGCGGCCAGGACTCCGTCGGTGAGGAGCCGGTCCAGGACGCTGACCTCATTGCTTACCGTCACGTGCGTACCTTACGACAAAGTGGGTACCGACGGCCGGGAAGGCGCTGCGCGGAGCGGGGGTTGGGCTGGAGGACAAGCGAAACGCCTTTCGAGAGGAACCACTCATGTCCGTCGTCGTCACCGGTGCCACCGGCCACCTCGGCCGTCTCGTCGTCGAGCACCTCCTTGCGGGTGGGCTGTCCGCCGACCAGGTGGTCGCCGCCGCCCGCCGCCCGGCGGGGTTCCCCGAGGGGGTCCGCACCGCCGCGATCGACTACGACGACCCGGCCTCGCTCGAGGCGGCGTTCGCGGGCGCAGAGTCGGTGCTGCTCATCTCGGGCACCGACGTGGGTCAGCGCGTCGCGCAGCACGGCCGGGTCATCGACGCCGCCAAGGCCGCCGGTGTCCGCCGCGTCGTCTACACCAGCGCCCCGCACGCCGACACGACCGCGCTCGTCCTCGCTCCGGACCACAAGGCCACCGAGGAGCTGCTGAGGTCGTCCGGGCTGGCGTGGACCATCCTGCGGAACAACTGGTACACGGAGAACTACGTCGGCGCCGTCGAGCAGGCGCGCGCCACCGGTGTCCTGCTGACGAGCACCGGCGACGGCCGCGTCGCCAGCGCCTCCCGCGACGACTTCGCCGCCGGCGCCGCCGCAGTGCTGGTGGGCGGCGACCACGAGGGGCGCGTCTACGAGCTCACGGGCGACGTCGCGTGGTCGGCCGACGAGCTCGCCGAGGCGGCGACGGCCGTCCTGGGCGTGCCCGTCGTCGCTCAGCAGGTCTCCTCCGACGAGCACCGCGCGATCCTCGTGGGCGCCGGTCTCGACGAGGGCACCGCGGGCTTCGTCGCGACGCTCGACGCCGACATCCGCCGCGGCGACCTGGCGGACGCCACCTCAGACCTGCGCACGCTCATCGGCCGCCCGACCACCCCGCTCGTCGACGGGCTCCGCGCGGCGCTCGGCCAGTAGCCGTACCGCGACTGCAGGTGGCGGTGACCGGCCGCACCGCTGGGGCGTCCTCGCGAGGGCGTCGGTGACGTAGATGGCCCTCGAAGCGTGGTGTCGAAGCGCATCCAGGGCGAGAAAGAACGCGCTTTCCGACGGGAGGCCCGCGTACCTTCACATCTCCGCCGAGCAGGGAGAATGACCGCATGACCGCAACCGTCCAGGCCAAGAACGTGGGGGCCGGGTTCGGCGATCGCGAGCTGTTCTCCGGTGTCGACCTCGTGGTCGCGCCCGGCGACGTCATCGGCCTCGTCGGCCCCAACGGCGCCGGGAAGTCCACGCTGCTGCAGATCCTCGGCGGCCGGCGCCAGGCCGACAGCGGCAGCATTGCGGTGTCCCCCGCGCACGCGCACCTGGGATACCTGGCGCAGGAGATCGAGCGTGTCGACGGCGAGTCCGTGCGTGACCACCTCGGCCGGCGGACCGGTGTGACGGACGCGCAGGCCGCGCTCGACCAGGCGGCCGACGCGTTCGGCGCGGGGGAGGAGGGGGCCGACGACGCCTACTCCGAGGCGCTCGAACGCTGGCTCGCGCTCGGCGGCGCCGACCTGGAGGCGCGCCTCGGCTCGGTGGCCGACGACCTCGGGCTCACCGTCGACCTCGACCACCCGATGACCGCGCTGTCCGGGGGCCAGGCCGCCCGGGTCGGCCTGGCCGCGCTGCTGCTCTCGCGCTACGACCTCTATCTCCTCGACGAGCCGACCAACGACCTGGACGCCGCCGGCCTGGACCTGCTCGAGGACTTCGTCGACCGCTCCGAGGCCGCGATCGTCGTCGTCAGCCACGACCGCGAGTTCCTCAGCCGCACCGTCACGGCCGTCGTCGAGATCGACCGCAGCCTGCAGCGCGTCACCACCTACGGCGGCAGCTACGACTCCTACCTCGACGAGCGCTCGATCGCCCGTCGCCAGGCGCGCGAGGCCTACGAGGGGTACGCCGCCCGCCGCGACGCCCTCAACGCCCGCGCGCGCATGCAGCGGGCGTGGATGGAGAAGGGCGTGCGGAACGCGCGCCGCAAGGCACCCGACAACGACAAGCACATCAAGAACTTCCGCGGGCAGACGTCGGAGAAGCAGGCCGCGAAGGCCCGGCAGACGGAGAAGATGATCGAGCGCCTCGACGTGGTCGACGAGCCGCGCAAGGAGTGGCAGCTGCAGATGACCATCGCGACCGCCGGTCGGTCGGGTGCGGTCGTCGCGGTCGCCCGGCACGCGGTCCTGACCCGTGGCGGGTTCACGCTCGGCCCGGTCGACCTCCAGCTCGACTGGCGCGACCGGGTCGCGGTCACCGGTCCCAACGGAGCGGGCAAGTCGACGTTGCTCGGCCTGCTCCTGGGCCGGTTGCAGCCGACATCCGGCGCGGTCGACCTCGGCTCGGGCGTGCTCGTCGGCGAGGTCGACCAGGCGCGTCGGGCGTTCGAGGGCGACGAGCCCCTGGTCGACGCGTTCTCCCACGAGGTGCCCGACTGGCCCACGGCCGACGTCCGCACGCTGCTCGCCAAGTTCGGTCTCGGCGGACACCACATCCACCGGCCGGCGTCCTCGCAGTCGCCCGGCGAGCGGACCCGAGCCGCCCTCGCGCTCCTGCAGGCTCGTGGCGTGAACCTGCTCGTCCTCGACGAGCCGACCAACCACCTGGACCTGCCGGCGATCGAGCAGCTGGAGTCGGCGCTCGACAGCTTCGACGGGACGATCCTGCTGGTCACGCACGACCGCAGGATGCTGGAGACCGTCCGCCTGACCCGCCGCTGGCACGTCGAGGACGGCCAGGTCACCGAGGTCACGGCGGACTGACCGCGACGGGAGGACCTCGTGCCGCTGGACACCCGAGGACGCCGTCACATCGATCGCTACACCGGGATCAGGGAGACGAGCTCCCGGTCCGGAGCGAGCAATGCCGCGCGGATGCCCGAGTCGAACGTCGCGAGGACCGCGCCGGCCGTCGCGGCGAGGTTGACCAGGTGGAAGTCGGTGACCTGCCGGTGACCGACCAGTGCGTCGCATCGGATCATCGGTTCGGCGAGGCTCGTGCCGTCGGGGATCCAGGTGTGACCTGGCAGTCCTCGCATCGCTCCCAGGGCCTCGCGCGCGGCCGCGGGACTGATCTGCCGGCCCGTCACCAGCGGGTTCGACTGGAGGCGGAGGAACGCCGTCTCGGTCATCGGAGTGGTCGCCCACCGGGTGGCGTGCGCGAACCACCGGTGTGCGGCGTGATGGTGGACGTGCCCGGCGTTCGCGAGAGCGATCAGGGCGTTCGCGTCGAGCAGGTAGAGGGGATCAGTCGTCATCGCGGTGACGTGCCACGAGCTCGTCCGTGATGTGGTGGCCAGCTGTGGCGTCGAAGACGGGGAAGCCGCTGCGGCCTGTGGTGATCGGGGGATCCTGCAGTCCCCGGCGCGCGAGCTCGGACACTGCGGCACCCAGCGACGTGCCGTTCTGCGTAGCGAGTGCGCGGGCCGCAGCAAGGACTGCGTCGTCGATCTCGAGCGTCGTCCGCATGCGTGTCATCGTAGCATCACCGCATCACCGCATCATCGGTCATACCCCGACCGTATGTCTGGTCGCCCAGCTCGCGTGGCCGTCATCCACAGGCCCAGGGTTACGCTCGCTCGGTTCGTGGCACTCGACGGCGAGGACGGTTTCCCGATGGCGCAGGCACCCATCCGGTTCGGTGTGGTCGGCAGCGGGTGGCGGGCGGAGTTCTTCGTCCGCATGACCCGGCTGATGCCGGAGCGGTTCCAGTGCGTCGGCGTGGTCACGCGGTCGGCGGAGCGCGGGGCAGAGGTCGAGCGGGCGTGGGGTGTGCCGACGGTCCGCACGATCGAGGAGCTCGTGACCGCGGTCGGCCCGACCACGGACCGCCCCGAGTTCGTCGTCGTGTCGGTGCCGTGGCCTGTGACGCCGGACGCGACGCGCGAGCTGGTCGGGCTCGGCATCCCCGTGCTCGCGGAGACACCGCCCGCGCCCGACGCGGACGGGCTGCGCGAACTGTGGGGCGACGTGGGCTCGTCGGGTCTGGTCCAGGTGGCCGAGCACAGCCCGTCGATGCCGTCGCACGCGGCCCGGATCGCCGTGGTCGACGACGGCCTGATCGGGAGCGTGACGAGCGTACAGATCAGCTCCACGCATCTGTACCACGCGGTCGGTCTGATCCGCCGGCTGCTCGGCGCGGGCCGCGGCGAGGTCACCGTGCGGGCGACGATCGTCACCGCGCCGCTGATGAGCCCGCTCGCGCGGGACGGCTGGACCGGCGCGACCGAGCCCGTCGACGCGTGGAACATCCTCGCGACGCTCGACTTCGGCGACGGCCGCAGCGCCCTGTACGACTTCACCGACAACCAGTGGCACAACCCTCTGCGCACCAACCGGATCGTGATCCGCGGCTCGCACGGGGAGATCGTCGACGACACCGTGACGCGCTGGGTGGACGACCGCACCGTGGTCAGCTCGCCGATCGTCCGGCGCGTGACCGGCCTGGAGCAGAACCTCGACGGGTTCGACCTGGAGCACCTCAGCCTCGACGCCCGCGTGCTCTACCGGAACGCGTTCCAGGGTGCCCGGCTGGCCGACGACGACATCGCGGTCGCCGCGCTGCTCGACGCGACCGGCGCCTGGGTGCGCGGCGACGGCCCGCCGCCGTACCCGCTGGCCGACGGCTGCCAGGACCACCTGCTGGGGTTGGCGATCGAGGAGGCCGGCCGCACGGGCGAGCCCGTCCGCACGGCCCGGGAGGCCTGGGCGGACGCGTAGCGGATGCGCCGTCGCGGGCGTGGTGCGACCGTCGGTCGGTGACACGTTTCGGCTACACGCTGATGACCGAGCAGTCCGGACCGAAGGACCTGGTCCGCTACTCCATCGCCGCTGAGCGCCTCGGGTTCGACTTCGAGGTGTCCAGCGACCACTACTTCCCCTGGCTCGACGCGCAGGGTCATGCACCGCACGCCTGGACGCTGCTGGGCGCCGTCGCCCAGGCGACCGAGCGGGTGGAGCTCATGACCTACGTGACCTGCCCGACCCTCCGGTACCACCCAGCCGTCGTCGCGCAGAAGGCCGCGACGCTCGGGGTGCTCTCCGACGGTCGGTTCCAGCTCAACGTCGGCGCAGGGGAGAACCTCAACGAGCACGTGGTCGGTGAGCGCTGGCCCGCGGTGGGCGAGCGCCACGACATGCTCGAGGAGGCGATCGAGATCATCCGCGCGCTCCTCACCGGCGACCGCGTGAACTTCGCCGGCGACTTCTTCCAGGTGGACTCCGCGAAGATCTGGGACCTTCCCGACGAGCCGATCCAGATCGGGGCGGCGGTCTCCGGGCCGGACTCGATCCAGCGGTTCTCCCAGCTCGTCGACCACCTGGTGGCCGTCGAACCGGACGCCGACGCGATCCGCGCCTGGGACGACGCGCGCGGCCACGCCCTGCCGGAGTCGCGCAAGATCGGGCAGGTGCCGATCAGCTGGGACCCCGACCGGGACAAGGCCGTCGAACGGGCGCACGAGCAGTTCCGGTGGTTCGCCGGCGGCTGGAAGGTGAACGCCGACCTGCCGACCACGGAGGCGTTCGACGCCGCCAGCCAGTTCGTCCGGCCGTCCGACGTCGCCGAGCAGATCCCGTGCGGCCCGGACCTGGACGCCGTCGTCGAGGCGGTCTCCGCGTACTGGGAGGCCGGGTTCACCGACATCGCGATCGTGCAGGTCGGCGACGAGCGCCAGGACGAGTTCCTGTCGACGGCGGCCGGACCCCTGCTCGAGAAGCTCCGCGCCGCAGCACCCACCGACTGAGGACCGGGCCGGAGGGCAGCGGAGGGTAGGGGTCGCGGAGCGGCACCTGCCCGCAGCGGAGCGCAGGCCCGGGCCGACCATGAGAACTGAGAGGAATCCGCACATGGCTGTCACCGCATTCGGCGACCTCCCCCTGGCCGACCGCGACCGGGCCTGGGACGGCGACGCCGCCGAGAAGCGCGTCCGCGCCTGGGCGAAGGCCGAAGACGAGCCCAACGAGAAGTACCGGGACGCGCACGTCTGGTACGACGCCGACGCCAAGGAGAACTTCACCGCGTACAAGCTGCTGATCGCGGACGTCATCGACGGACGTCTCCGGGCCGTGCCCCGCGGGGTGTTCGCGGCCGCGGCCGTCATGCAGGGCTCCCGCGGCGGCGTCGACGTCCCCGACAAGGACCGCGACCGCATCAAGAGCCACCTGGCGAAGTACTACAAGAAGCTCGACGAGACCCCGCCCTGGGATCAGTAGGTCACTGCCGCACGACGCCCGTCTCCACCGCCACGAGCGCCGCCTGCAGTCGCGACGTGCAGCCGAGCTTCGCCAGCACGCGCGTGACGTGCGTCTTCGTCGTCGCCTCGGTGATGTCGAGCGCACGCGCGATCTCCGCGTTCGACATCCCGGCACCGAGGCACGCGAGCACGTCGCGCTCGCGGGCGGTCAGGTCGTCGACGCCCGGCGCCGGGGTGGGGGTGGGGGCCGGTGCCTGCGCGGCGACGAGGTCGGCGAGCAGTCGACGGGTCACCTCCGGGGCGAGCACGCCGTCCCCGGCGGCGACGCGGCGGACGGCGTCGACCAGCTCCGCGGCTCCGACGGTCTTGAGCAGGAAGCCGACGGCGCCGGCGGCGAGCACCCCGCGGACGTACTCGTCGAGGTCGAAGGTGGTCAGGGCGAGGACGTCCGCGAGTCCTTCGGCGACGATCGTGCGGGTCGCCTCGATGCCGTCCGTGCCGGGCATCCGGATGTCCATGAGCACCACGTCGGGCCGCAGCGCCCGGGCGTTCGCGACGGCGGCGGCTCCGTCGGCGGCCTCCCCGACGACGGTGATCCCGTCGGCGCCGTCGAGCATGAGCCGCAGCCCGGCGCGGATCGCGCCGTGGTCGTCGGCGACGAGGACCCGCACGTCGTCGGTCATGAGACGACCCGCGGCAGGGACGCGCGCACGACCCACCGGCCCTCGGACGGGCCCGCCACGAGCGTGCCGCCGAGCGCCTCCGCGCGCTCCCGCATGGTGAGGAGCCCGATGGCGGTGCTCGGCGGCGGCGCTGCCGCCCGGCCCAGGGGGTTCGTCACGACGACCTCGACGCCGTCGCGTCCACCGACGGTGACCTCCACGGCCGCCCCGGGGGCGTGCCGGGCGGCGTTCGTCAGCGACTCCTGCACGATCCGGAAGGCGGCCTGGTCGGTCGCCGCCGGCAGGGGCGAGGGTGCGGCACCGACCACGACGACCTCCTGTCCGGTCGACCGTGCGGCGGCGACGAGCGCGTCGAGCCGGGCGAGACCCGCGGGCGCGGTGACCGGGTCGGGCCGACCGCGCAGGACCAGGATCATCGACCGCATCTCCGCCAGGGCCTCGAGCGCTCCGGCGCGGACGGTCCGCAGGGTGTCCCGGTCACGCGAGGTGTCCGCCGACGCCAGGGTGGCCTCGGTGTGGATGGCCACGGCCGACAGGTGCCCGGCGACGACGTCGTGCAGGTCCCGGGCCATGCGCGCCCGCTCCTCGCGCACAGCGGACTCGCGGTCGAGCTCGGCGATCCGCATGGCGTCCGCCGCGACCGCCTGGGCCAGATCGGCGCGCTCCCGCTCCAGCTCGGCGAGCTCGGTGCGCTGCCGCACGTCGGACGCCCACCACAGCGGAGTCCCGTAGATCGCGACGGCCTGCAGGAACGTCACGATGGCGGCCCGCGGCTCGCTCCCGGTGGCCAGCATGAGGACCGGTCCGGCCACGGCCACCACGGCGACCGTCCAGACGATCCGGCGCCGCGCGACGGGGGACGTGATGAGCGCGGCGGTGTACAGCGCGTCGAACAGCACGACGAAGATGACGATGCCGCCGCCGAGGTACCCGTCGAGCGCCGCGAGCGCCGCGACCACGACGAGCGTCGCGACGGGGTGCCGCCGCTTGGCCAGGAGTGCGGTCGCCGCGCACCCGAGGATCAGCAGGTGCCACCAGACCGCGTACTCGCCGACCACGGTGCCGGCGAGCGCGCGCGGAGGTCGACCGGCCAGGCCGATCATCGCGAGCGCGACGCCGAGCACGACGAGAGTGCCGGCGACCGCGCGGTCGTCCTCCGTCCACGCGCGCAGGCGGCGTCCCATCCGGCCATCCCAGCACACCGGTGCGGCCGGACCGTCGTCCGAAGGATGTACACGGGCATGATGCCGATGCCCGACGCGCTGCCACCGCGACCGCGGTCAGGGTGGACGCATGATCGACGCCCTCCGGGAGAACCCCGTCGCCGCCCTCGTCGTTGCGTGCGAGATCGCGTTCTGGGTGTTCCTCGCCGCCGCCGTCGTGGCCCGCTACGCGCTGCACTGGCACCGGACGTCCACGGTCCTGCTCCTGTGCGAGCCGCTGCTGGAGGTGGTCCTGCTCGTCGCGACGGTCGGGGACCTGCTGCGCGGCGCCGAGCCCACCTGGACCCACGGCCTCGCGGCGCTGTACCTGGGCTTCACGGTCGGGTTCGGCAAGCTGACCGTGCACAAGGTCGACGCGTGGGTGGCGTTCCGGTTCGCCGGGGGGCCTGCTCCGGAGCCGCGACCGCGCGAGGGTGCGCCCGCGCGCAGCTACGAGTGGCGGCTGTGGGGGCGGGTGGTCGTCGCGTGGCTGGTGTCGTGCGGAGTGCTCGGCATCCTCATGCTGGTCGCGACCGCGCCCGACCAGCGCGAGGTGCTCGCCTCCTGGGCGGGCCGCGCGACGCTGGTGCTCGTCGGGTGGCTGGTGCTCGGCCCGCTCTGGTCGGAGGTGTCGACGCGGGCCAGGCAGCCGAGCGTCAGCGCTCGGTCGTGAAGCGGTCGAGCTCGCTGACGTCGTCGTGGCGGAGCTCGAACCAGACGGCCTTCGCCGCCTCGCCCTCCTCCTCGGAGGTGCCCCAGCTGCTGGCCAGCCGGTCCACGAACATCACGCCGCGGCCACCGAGGGCGGTCGGCGGGGGGTCGCGCACCACGGGGACGTCGCGGACGCCGTCGGTGACCTCGACGCGGGTCCGCTCCTCGTCGACGTGCACGCGCAGGACGACGGGCGGGTCGGCGTGGGCCACCGCGTTGGTGACCAGCTCGCTGACCAGGAGGACCAGCAGGTCGAGGCGCCCGTCGTCGATGCCGCTCTCCGAGAGCCGCTCCCGGGCCCAGTGCCGGGCGGGCGCGATCGCGGAGAGCGAGGGCGTCACGGCCGTCTCGGCATACATCGGCAGCCTTCCGGAGAGTGGGACGGGAACGACGACGGACTTCCGTCGACCCCAGCCACGGTCATGCACATCTGATGATTCGGCAACCTGAACACCGCTCTGAAGTCAGTTTTGCCCCTGGCCGGCTGGGATCATGAGGCGTGCAGACCACACCGACCGCACGTCCGACCCCGTCGAGGAGCCAGGTCCGCCGGTGGCGGCAGTACCTCGCCGACGAGCGCGCGGAGGGTGCCGTCTACCGCGACATCGCGTCCCGGCGCACCGGCGAGGAGCGCGAGATCCTGCTGGCGCTCGCCGACGCGGAGCGCCGGCACGAGCAGCACTGGCTGGACCTGCTGGGCGACGACGTCGGCAAGCCGCGCCTGGGTGACCTGCGCACGCGCATCCTCGGGGTGCTGGCCCGCCGGTTCGGGTCGGTGTTCGTCCTCGCGCTCGCACAGCGGGCGGAGGCGCGGTCCGGGTACGACGACGACGCGGACGCGACACCGACGATGGCCGCCGACGAGGCGATCCACGAGGAGGTCGTCCGCGGCCTGGCCACGCGGGGCCGGAACCGGATCTCGGGCACGTTCCGCGCGGCGGTGTTCGGGGCGAACGACGGCCTGGTCAGCAACCTGGCGCTGGTGCTCGGCATCGGGGCGTCGGGTGCGGCGACGTCGGTCGTGCTGCTCACCGGCCTGGCCGGTCTGCTGGCCGGGGCGCTGTCGATGGGTGCGGGGGAGTACGTCTCGGTGCGGTCCCAGCGGGAGCTGCTCGAGGCGTCCCGGCCGGGGCTGGCCGCCCGGGCGGCTCTGCCGCACCTGGATGTCGACGCCAACGAGCTGGCGCTGGTCTACCGGGCCCGCGGGATGGAGCCGGACGAGGCGCAGGCGCGGGCCGACGAGGTCCTCGGGTCGCTGGGCGACCCGGACGCGCTGGCGCAGGAGCCCGTCGACGTCGACGAGCACGAGTCCGTCGGCACGGCCGTGGGCGCCGCGGCGGCGAGCTTCTGCTTCTTCGCGTCGGGGGCGGCCATCCCGGTGCTGCCGTACCTGCTGGGTGCCGAGGGCCTCACCGCTGTGGTGTGGGCGTCGGTGCTGGTGGGGCTCGCGCTGCTGGCCACGGGCGCGACCGTCGGGGTGCTGTCGGGGGCGTCGCCCGCGAAGCGCGCGCTGCGGCAGCTGGCGATCGGCTACGGCGCCGCGGGTGCGACGTACCTGCTCGGGCTGGCCTTCGGTGCGACCGTGTGATGTTCGTCATCTGAACAAGGGTTGGCAACCCTTACTTAGTTAAGGCTAACCTCAGCCGGTGACCTCCTCCGAGCGAGACGCCCTGTGCGGTGACGGCCTCACGCTGGCGTACCACGGCACTGTCGTCGTGACGTCGGCAGACCTGCGCCTCCAGCCCGGCCAGGTCACCGCGCTCATCGGCCCCAACGGCTCCGGCAAGTCGACGCTGCTGCGTGCGCTCGCGCGGCTGCACAGCCCCGAGTCCGGCACGGTCAGCCTCCCCGGCGTCCCCGACGCGCACGCCCTGTCCGCGAAGGACTTCGCCCGGCGCGTGACCCTGCTGTCGCAGTCGCGACCGACGCCGTCGGGGGTCAGCGTCCGGGACGTCGTCGGCTACGGCCGCCACCCGTACCGCGGCCGCTGGCGCCAGAACGACGCCGACGGCCCGCGCGCCATCGCCTGGGCGATGGAGGTCACCGGTGTCGGGTCGATGGCCGAGCGGGGTGTCGACGAGCTCTCCGGCGGCGAGCTGCAGCGCGTCTGGCTGGCCACCTGCCTCGCGCAGGACACCCGCGTCCTGCTGCTCGACGAGCCCACCACGTACCTCGACCTGCGCTACCAGGTCGAGATCCTCGACCTGGTGCGTGACCTGGCCGACGACCACGGCGTGGCCGTCGGCGTCGTCCTGCACGACCTCGACCAGGCCGCCGCCGTCGCCGACCACGTGGTGCTGCTGCGCCGCGGCGAGGTCGTCGGCTCCGGCCGCCCGCACGAGGTGCTCACCGCCGACGCCCTGACCGAGACCTACGGCATCCGCATCGACGTGGAGCGCGACGAGACCACCGGCCGGGTCCACACCCGGCCCGTCGGCAAGCACACGCACCGCCAGCACCTGACCACCGTCTAGAAGCCCCTGCTCACCAACCTCTGAGGACACCCCTGTGCGCAAGACAGCCCTTCCCGCCCTGCTCGCCGGTGCAGCGTTCCTGCTTACCGCCTGCGGCACCACCGAGGACGCCGCCGACGCTCCGTCCGCGTCCCAGGCAGCCTCCGGCGAGACCATCACGATCGAGGACGACCGCGGCACCGTCGAGCTCGACGGCCCGGCCGTCAACGTCGTCTCGCTCGAGTGGGGACTGACGGAGAACCTGCTCACGCTCGGGGTCACGCCGGTCGGCGCCGCCGACGTCGCGGGCTACAACACGTGGGACACGGTCGTGCCGCTCGACGAGTCGACGCCCGACGTCGGGATGCGCGGCGAGCCGTCGCTGGACGCCATCTCCGCCCTCGAGCCCGACCTGGTGGTCACGACGACCGACCTGCCGGCCGAGGTCATCGAGCAGATCGAGGCGGAGTACCCCGTCATCGCCCTGCGCGGCTCGGACGCATCCGACCCGATCGCCAAGATGCGCACCACCCTCGAGATCCTCGGCGAGGCGACCGGCACGTCCGACGCCGCGGAGGCCGCGCTCGCGGACTTCGACGCCAAGGTCGCGGACGCCAAGACCGCGCTCGACGAGGCCGGTCTGACCGGTGCCACCTACACGATGGCCGACGGCTGGATCTCCGACGGCGCCGTCTCCATCCGCATGTACACGCCCGGCTCGTTCCTCGGCGGCGTCGCCGGCGAGCTCGGTCTCCAGAACGCCTGGACCGGTGAGGGCGACCCCGACTACGGCCTCGCGCAGACCGACGTCGAGGGCCTGACGGGTCTCGGCGGGGACGTGCACTTCCTCTACGTCGGCAACGACACCGACGGCGGCGACGCGTTCAAGGACGGCCTGACCGGCAACGCGATCTGGGAGCAGCTGCCCTTCGTCGTCGCGGGCCAGACCACGCGGCTGCCCGACGGCATCTGGATGTTCGGCGGACCGGAGTCCGCTGCCGCGTTCATCGACGCGACCGTCGCGGCCCTGACGGCCTGACGACCAGCATGAGCGTGATCGCAGAGGCAGGACCCGCGGCGCCGAGCGCTGCGGGCCCCGCCCCCGTGCGCCGGACCCGGCCGGGTGCGATCGTCGCGGTCTTCGTCGCCGCGATCGTCGCGGTGGTCGTGCTCGCGGTCGTCGACCTGACGCTCGGCACCTCAGCCGTCGGCGTCGGGGACCTGCTCGGCCTGGTCACCGGGTCCGGGGATGACGAGGCCCTCGCGGTGCTCGTCGCGTCGCGCGCCCCGCGGGTGCTCGCGGCGCTGCTCGTCGGCACCGCGCTCGGTCTGTCGGGCAGTGCGCTGCAGTCCGTCGCGCGCAACCCGCTGGCCTCGCCCGACACCCTCGCCGTCAACGCCGGCGCCTACTTCACGGTCGTGCTGGCCGCGGTCACCGGGCTCACGCTGCCGTTCGCGGTCAACGGTGCGCTCGCGTTCGTCGGCGGTCTCGCGGCGGCCGCACTGGTCCTGGCCATCGCGCGCGGCGGCGCCGAGGGGCCCACCCGGCTGGTGCTCGCGGGGTCGGCCACGATGCTCGCGCTCTCGTCGCTCACCATCCTCCTGATGCTCCTGTTCGAGCAGGAGACGATGGGGATGTTCGCGTGGGGCGAGGGCTCGATCGTGCAGTCCGGCACCTCCAAGGTGGCCCAGGCGGCGCCCGTGGTGCTGCTCGCCGGGATCGCCCTCGTGCTCTGGGCGCGCCGCCTCGACGTGCTCGCGCTCGGCGACGACACCGCGTCCGTCCTCGGTCTCGACGTCCGCCGCACCCGCATCGTCTCCGTCCTGCTCGCCGTGCTCCTGGCCGCGCTCGCGGTCACCGTCGCCGGCCCGATCGGGTTCGTCGGCCTGACCGCGCCGGTCATCGCGCGGCTGGTCGCGGGACGTGTGCCCGGTATGGCCCGGCACCGGCTGCTCCTGCCGCTGGCCGCCCTCGCGGGGTGCATCGTCGTGCTCGGTGCCGACGTGCTGCTGCGGCTGGCCGTCCCCGGGGTCGCCTCCGTCGCGGTCCCGACCGGCATCGTCACCACGCTCTTCGGTGCCTCCGTGATGGTCTGGCTGGCCCGCCGCCTGCGCGACTCGGGTCCGACGCGCAGCACCGCGTCGGTCGGCGCCCACCCCGCCTCGCGCGTCCGGGTCGCCGTCGTCGTCAGCGTGCTGGTCGCGGCCGTCGCCTGCGCGCTGGTCGCCGGCTTCCTGCTCGGCGACCGCCTGCTGCTGATGGGCGACGTGGCGAACTGGTTCGCGGGTGTCAGCGGGCGGCAGGTGTCGTTCGTGCTGGACCAGCGCACCCCGCGCGTGCTCGCCGCGCTCCTGGCCGGCGCCGCGCTGGGCCTCGCCGGGACCACGGTGCAGGCCGTCGCGCGCAACCCGCTCGCCGAGCCGAGCCTGCTCGGCATCACCGGCGGCGCCGGCGTCGGCGCGGTGCTCGCGATCGTGCTCTTCCCCGGCGCGAGCTTCTGGGTGGTCTCCGTCGCCGCCGCGGCCGGGGCCCTGAGCACGTTCGCGCTGGTCTACGCGCTGGCCAACCGCCGCGGGCTCAGCTCCGACCGGCTGGTGCTCGTCGGCATCGGCGTCTCGGCGGCCGCCACGTCGCTGATCACACTGATCGTCGTCCTAACGAGCCCGTGGAACACGACGATGGCGCTCACCTGGCTGTCGGGCTCGACCTACGGGCGGACCGCCGTGCAGGTGTGGCCCGTGGCGGTCGCGCTGCTGGTGATGGTCCCCCTCGTGGTCCGCTGGCGTCGGGACCTGGACGTCCTCGCGGTCGACGACGACGTGGCCCGCGTGCTCGGCGTGCAGCTGGAGCGCACCCGGCTCGGCCTGCTCGTCGTCACGGCCCTGCTCACCGCCGCGGCGGTCACCGCGATCGGCGTGGTCGGGTTCGTCGGCCTCGTCGCGCCCCACCTGGCCCGCTCGCTGGTCGGCTCGTCGCACGCCCGGGTCATCCCCGTCGCGGCCCTGCTCGGCGCGTTGCTGGTCAGCGTCGCGGACACCCTCGGCCGCACCGTGATCGCCCCGGCCCAGATCCCGGCCGGTCTGCTCACGGCCATGATCGGCACCCCCTACTTCATCTCCCTGCTGTGGCGGACCCGGAGGAGCGCACTGTGACGAACACCGTAGTGAGGGAAGCCTCACCTTCCTCTACCCTGAGCGACGTGACTGTTTCGGTGGAGGCCCCGGCGCTGCCCTTCCGCATGTTCGCCGTGCAGGTGGCCGCGGTGCAGCCGATGTGCCCGAGCGTGGTCCGCGTGACGTTCACGGGCGACGACCTGGACCGGTTCGCGGACAACGGGTTCGACCAGCGCATCAAGTTCTTCCTGCCGCTGGACACCGTGCCGTACGACGAGCTGCTCAGCCTCCAGGACAGCGCCGACTGGTACGGCCGCTGGCGCGCGATGCCCGACGAGAAGCGCCACCCCATCCGCACCTACACCGCCCGCGGGGTCCGCCAGGAGCGCCGCGAGGTGGACGTCGACATCGTCCTGCACGGCGACCTCGGCCCCGCCTCCCGCTGGGCCCTGGCCGCAGCGCCCGGCGACGACCTGGTCATCCTCGGCCCCAACGCCGACGCGACCGGCCCGCACGGCGGCGTCGACTTCGTGCCCCCGGCGAACACCGACCGCCTCCTCATCGCCGGCGACGAGACCGCCCTGCCCGCCATCGCGGGGATCCTCGAGCGCCTGCCCGCCGACGCGCGCGGCGAGGCCCTGATCGAGATGCCGCTGTCCGGCGACCGCCTCCCGTTGGCCGCCCCGGACGGGGTGACCGTCCGCTGGTACGGCCGCGACGGCCGGGCCCACGGCGAGCTGCTCGTCCCCGCCGTGCAGGCCGCCTGCGCGCGGCTGCTCCCCGGACAGGCGCCCGCGCCCGACGTCGACCTGGAGGACGTGGACGTCGACGACGGCATGCTCTGGGAGGTGCCCGTCGACGAGACCGGTGCCCCGCTGCGCGCCGACGCCGCCCTCTACGCCTGGCTCGCCGGCGAGGCCGCGGTCATCAAGACCCTGCGCCGGCACCTGGTCGCCGAGTGCGGCGTGGACCGCAAGGCCGTCGCGTTCATGGGGTACTGGCGCGCAGGGCGCTCCGAGGCGAACTAAGCCCCGTCGGGCACCCGGACGAGCATCACGACCCACTGCCCCTCACCGTCGAAGCTCTCGGCCATCGGCTCCGGGACGGCGAACCGTGGACGAGCGCGTGCTGTGGGAGGTCCCCGTCGCCTCTTGCCGCGGGAGCCACGCCGACGGACACTGAGCGAACCCTTCCGGTCGGAGGTGCTCGACATGCGCGACGACTCCACGTTCCCTGACGCTCTGCCGATGCTCGCCGTCGGGCGTCATCGGGACCCCAGCGACGGGGGCTGTCTCATGGAGTGGGTGAGCCTGCTCGCCGGCGAGCGCTGGAGCGACCATCCTGCCTGCACCCATCCTCTGCTCGCCCACCTCGCTCGCTCGGTCAACGACCGCGCGAGCGACGCGTCCCGGCCCGCGCTCATGCGCCTGCTCCCGCTGCTCACCGGTGCTCGCAGCGACGACCGTTCGTGGTCGCTGGAGATCGCCGCGGTGACCGTGCGGCACGCCCTCCGGCGGGCGGGGGCGCAGGACGGGCGCGAGCTCGCCGTCGCCCTGCTGACGCTCGACCGGCTGCTCGGTCCGACCGACGGGCGCGCACCGGCCGAGAGGCGCGCGACGACCACGGAGGTGCTCGCGACGGTGCCGGCAGCCGCTGCGTGGGCCGAGGACTTCACGCGGGCGATGGGACCGCCGCGGCACGTCCGCGGCCTGACGCGCGGGATCGTCGACGTCTCGCTGGCCACCGTCTCCGCGGCGTCCGACGCTGACGACGCGCTCGTCGCGATGCTCACCGACGCAGTCCTGACCTGCCAGGACCTCGCGGTCATCGACCGCGCTCGCTCGACGAGACCCGAGCGGTTCGACCGGACCATGGTGGGCGCTCAGGGCTGACCCCCGACGTCGGTGTGTCGCGGCCGGGTGCGCCGACGAGCTGGATCAGGTTGGCGGCGTCGACCAGGAGCGGCAGGTCGGCGAGCGGAAGCTCGTCGTGCTCGGCCAGCACGACGTCCATCCACGCGGCCACCCGACCTCCCTCGGGCGGGTTCGCTCGCAGGAGCTCCAGCAGGTCGTCCGGGCTGTTCTCGAGGTCGGTGCGGCGCAGCAGCGCGGCGACCGAGACCGGATCGGTGAGGCACAGGACGACCCACAGCACGAGCCTGCGCTGCACCTCCGGAGACGGTGGGTTCTCGGACCGGTACAGCGCGATCTTGACGAACCGGTGCACGTTGACGGCCCGCTTGATCCCCCGGGGGTTGTCGTCGAGCAGGACCTGGTAGGTGGCCATCGCGTCGGACTCGGCCGGGGTGTCGGCCAGCGGCAGGTCGGTGGTCGTGCCGGAGATCTGGGCCACCTGCGAGAGGTCGATCTCGAGCCCGCGCACGAGCTTCCCCCCGGGACGAGGACCGGCGACGGTCCTGGTCGCCGGCTCGACGGGCGTCGGGAGGGTGAACAGCGACCGGACGTAGGCGCTGCGCGTGGCCGTGCTCGTCGGAGGCAGCCGGATGGAGAACTGCACGATCTTCTCCAGGTACTCGTGCGCGAAGCTCTCCTCGTGGAGCTGGTAGGCGACCGGCAGCTTGTCCTCGTCGGAGTCCCGGTAGTGGCGGAAGACCGCGCGGCGCACCATGTCGCCGTCGATCGCGAGGAGCGTGTAGACGGCGCTCTGGGCGAGAACCACGTTGATCGCCTGGAGGATCTCGACGACCTTGTCCTCGGCGCACCGGTCGAGGTCGTCGACCATCACCACGACCCGCGTCCGGGGTCGGATCCTGCGTAGCCACCCGAGCGTGAAGCGCAGGTCGTCGACGACGTCGTTCTGGTAGCCGCGCCGGGCCGAGTGGTCGGGGCGAGCGAGGTACTCGTGCACCCGCTCGGACACCGGCTGCGCGAGGCGGTAGGCGGCGGCGACCAGCACCAGGACGGCGACGAGGGTCGGGCTGTACGTCCCGAGCGTGAGCGCCAGCGGGTTGGTCTGGGTCGTGGTGGCGAAGTTCCAGTCGTTGAGGCCGGCGACCAGCGCGGAGAGGCTCAGAGCGAGCACCACGCTGACCAGCGCGCCGAGGACCAGGGCGCGACGGTTGCGCCAGGCGTAGCTCCACTGCACCCGCACCCGGTCACGTCGGCTCAGCGACCTCTCCGCCGCCGTGATGACCTCGGCCGCCAGTCCCGCCCACGCCTGCTCGGCGTTGCTGTAGACCCAGGCGTTGAAGTCGACCGGCAGGAGGTCGAACTGGGCGGGGTTCTCGGCGGTCTGTCGAGCTGCCTGGCTCCGGACCAGCCGCAGGAACGACGACTTCCCCTTCCCCCACGGCGCCTCGATGCCCACGCACATCGGTCCGGTGCCTTTGTGCATGAGCAGCTTGGCCGTCGTGAGCGCGAGCCCGGTCATGCCGAGCGTGTCCTGGTCGGTGGGCTGGTCCGCCGAGAGCGCACTGTCGTCGTAGGTGAGCCGGCTCTCTCCCGGTGGAGCGTCGCCCGAGTACCGCGGAAGTCGTGTCACCGGTCCGATCAGCTCGGTGAGGGGATCGAGGTCCAGACCGTCCGCGACGGTCACCGCCAGGATCACCGGACTGCGCGCCAGCGTGTCCAGGACGGCGGTGATGTCGGGCACGGGCCCGTCGGCGGTGTCCAGGAGCAGCACGAGGACCTCGCCCTCCTGCAGCAGCGACGGTGCGCCGTCCGGGTTGTCGATGACGTCAGCCAGGTAGGTGAGCGTGTCGATCTCGAACCGGCCGGCCGCCACGGCCTGCGGGAGCCGTTCGACGAAGTCGCCCCACGCCGGCGACGCCGCGGCACGTCGTGCGAGGGCGGCCCACCGCGCGCCTCGCTCCTGGTCGGCCAGGTCGCCGAGCAGCTGCCCCTGTCGGGTCGTCAGCCGCTCGACGTCGCCGACCAGCGCCGCGAGCATGGTGCCCAGTCCCGCCGGACCGGGAACGACGTAGCGCGCGGTCAGGAGCCGTCCGTCCTGCGCCGGGGCGACGCAGGCACGTTGGAGCGAGTACAGCGAGGCGCCGTCGGGCACGACGACGACGCGTCGGCTCCCCGACCCGGTCCGGTCCGCGGCCGCCTCGAAGACGGGCCTCGCCCACGACTCCAGCGTCTCCTGGACGGCGGACGACGTGGAGCTGCTCGCCTCGCGTGGCGACTCGCGCGGGAGCGCGTCACTGCGTGCGGGCTCCTCCGAGGGTTCCGTCGCCACGGGGCTCACCTCCGCTCCATGACCGGCACGAGCAGGAGTGTTGATCGTCTCGTACTCGACGGGTGTCAGGCGACCCCCGTCGCTGCGGGGCGCCCCGCCGTAGCATCGGCGGGGTGCCCCCCAGATCGCCCCTGCCTGCCCGGCACGGTCTCGACGCCGCCCGGCTGCGGACCCCCGACCGCGACCGGTCGCGCGCGGACGAGTGGCCCACGATGGGCGCCTGGCTGCGGGACCGGCTGCCGGAGCACGTGGACGTGGCGGCGATGCTCGAGGCGCAGCGCTTCGTCGACGAGGACGGCCGCGCGGTGCGCGAGGACGATCCCTACGCCCCGCACCGGTTCGTGTGGTTCCACCGTGACCTGCGCGACGAGCCGGAGGTCACGGCGCCCATCCACGTGGTCCATCACGACGAGCGCCTCGTGGTCGTCGACAAGCCGCCGTTCCTGTCCTCGATCCCGCGTGGGCGGCACGTCATGCAGAGCGTCGTCGTCCGTCTGCGCGCCGAGCTGGGACTGCCGGACCTGTCCCCGCTGCACCGCCTGGACCGGGTCACGTCCGGCCTGCTCATGCTGGCGACCGAGCGGCAGTGGCGAGGGCCGTACCAGAGCCTGTTCGAGCACCGCGCGGTCGACAAGACGTACTGGGCGCTGGCGCCGCTGCGCGACGACCTGACGTTCCCGGTCGTCGTGCGCAACCACCTCCGCAAGGAGCGCGGCTCGTGGCAGGCGGAGGTGGTGCCGGACGCGCCGGTCAACGCGGAGACGCTGGTCGAGCTCGAGTCGGAGGTCGACGGCCGCGGCATCTACCGCCTGACGCCCCGTACCGGCCGCACGCACCAGCTCCGGGTCCACCTCGACGGGCTCGGCATCCCGATCGTCGACGACCCGCTGTACCCGGTGGTGCACGACGTCGACGTCGACGACTTCAGCCGACCGCTGCAGCTGCTCGCGGGGGAGGTCGCCTTCACCGACCCTGTCGACGGCACCGCGCGACGGTTCCGCAGCGTCCGCCGCCTGCCGCTGACGGCGTAGCGCGACCATGGTCCCCACGAGGCCGTCCCGTGGCGTCGCAGGCCTCGCACTGCTGCTCGCGCTCCTGGTCGCGGTCCTCGTCGCGCTCGTCGCGTCACCGCCCCAGCGCGCCGACGCGACGATCACGTCCGGCGCGGGCGGGGTCACCGTGAGCGGCACGGGTGTCGGACGCCTCGTGGTCCTGGTCGGCGGCGAGCGGCACGAGCTCGAGGTCGACGGGACCTTCGCGCGCCTCGTCCCGGCGGGGTCCGACGAGGTGGTCACGGTGATCCTCGACGGCGAGACCCTGGCGCGACGCCCGTAGGACGCTGCGTGACCACCGCCCGACCCGTCAGTGGTCGTGGCGGTGGTGGGCGTCGGGGTAGTGCTCGTGGGTGTGGGTGACCACCTCGTGGGTGTGCACGTGCCGGTGGCGGACGCCGGGCGCGACGAGCTCGCCGTGCTCGTGGTCGTGGTGGCCGTCGTCGTGGGTGTGCCAGTGGTCGTGCGTGACGGCGTGGTGGGTGTGCTCGTGGCCGTGCTCCTCGCTCAGGTGCAGCCACGTCCCGACGGCCATCAGCGCGCCGGCGACGAGCAGCTGCCAGGTCACCGCGTCGCCGAGCGCGACGGCGAGGACGGCGCCGAAGAACGGGGCCACCGAGAAGTACGCGCCCGCTCGCGCGGTGCCGACGTGCCGCAGCCCGACGATGAACAGCACGAGGCTCAGCCCGTAGGCGACGAACCCGAGCACCAGGGCCGCCCCGGTGGCCCGCAGGGACGGGAGCTGCGCGCCGAGCACGAGCGCGAGGATCAGGTTCGTCGGACCGGCGACCGATCCCTTGACCGCGACGAGCCAGGTCGCGTCCGTCAGCGACACCTTGCGGGTCAGGTTGTTGTCGAGCGCCCAGCACGCGCACGCCCCGACGACCGCGAGCGCGGGCCACACGCTGGTGACCTGCGCCTGCGCGGTCGGCACGGCGATGACGACGGCACCGGCGACGATCGCGGCCATCCCCAGGACGACCCGCCTGCCCGCAGGCTCACGGAACACGACCCACGCGATCACGGCGGTCAGGACGCCCTCGGCGTTGAGCAGCAGCGACGCCCCCGACGCGGGCATCGAGGCCAGGCCGAACATCAGCAGCACCGGGCCGGCGATCCCGCCCGCGGCGACGGCGCCGACGAGCCACGGCACCTCGTGGCGGGCGAGCCGGACGCGCGGCGCTCGTCGGGCCAGCCGCCAGACCCACATCCCCAGTCCGGCGCCGACGTAGAGCAGGCCGGCCAGCAGCCACGGGCTGACCTCACCGAGCAGGAGCTTGGCCAGGGGGGCGCTGGCGCCGAACAGGACGGCTGCGAGCAGCGCGGCGCGCACACCGGCGTTCCGGAGGCCGCGCGAGGAGTCGCTCACGACCCCATGATCCCTCGTCAGCCTTTCAGCCTCGCCGGGTCCGCGTCGACCTTGCCCACGACCAGTCGGTTGATCACGTAGAGCACGACGCCGATGGCGAGCAGGAGGCCGGCGCGGAGGTAGACGTCGGCCTCGCGGCCGGTCACCGGGGACGCCAGCACCAGCGACACCAGCGCACCGACCACCGGCACCCACGTCGGGGCCCGGAACGAGGGGCCGTCGTCGCCGTCGGCGGGCTCGTCGTCGGGCTCCTTGCGCAGCACCAGCACGGAGACGTTCACGACGACGAAGACCAGCAGCAGGAGCAGCACCGTGGTGTCGGCGAGCCCCGCCAGGTCGCCGGTGCTCACCAGGGTCAGCGCGATGAGCAGGGTGAACGCGATCGCCACGTACGGCGTCTGGCGGCCCTGGTGCACCCGACCGAGAACCTTCGGCACGATGCCCTCGCTCGACATCCCGTAGACCAGCCGCGACGCCATGATCATGTTGATCAGCGCGGTGTTGGTGACGGCGAGCAGGGCGATGATCGCGAACAGCCCGGGCGGGAACGTCAGGCCGGCCACCTTGACCACCTCGAGCAGGGGACCGGTGGACCCGGCGAGAGTCTCGGTGTCCACCAGCATCGACGTGGTGAACGCGACGCCCAGGTAGATGAGGCCCGCGACCGTGAGCCCGCCGAACAGTGCGCGCGGGAAGTCGCGACGAGGCTTCTGCGTCTCCTCCGCCAGGTTGACCGAGTCCTCGAACCCGAGCAGCGCGTAGAACGCGAGGGCGGTCGCGCCGAGCACCGCGACGAGCGGTGCCCCCTCGGTCTCCAGCTCCAGTGCCCGCCCCGGCTCGCCGTCGCCGCTGACCAGGGCCCATGCCCCGATCGCCAGGATGACCAGCAGGCCCGTGGCCTCCACGATCGTGAGGACCACGTTGACGCGCACCGACTCCGAGATGCCGAGCAGGTTCACCGCGGAGATCGCCAGCAGGAAGAACCACGCGGCGGCCAGCGTCGGGACCGTGAGGAACTCGGCCAGGTAGTCGCCGCCGAACGCGCGGGCCGCCGCGGACGCGCTGGTGATGCCGGACATCATCACGGCGAACGCGACCATGAACGTGAGGAACGGGCGCTTGAACGCGCGGTTGGCGTAGAGCGCGGCGCCGGCGGCCTGCGGGAACCTGCCGACGAGCTCGGCGTACGACGCCGCCGTCAGCCCGGCCAGCACGAATGCGCACAGGAACGGCAACCAGATCGCGCCGCCCACCTCCGCGGCGACCTTGCCGGTGAGCGCGTAGATCCCCGCGCCCAGGATGTCGCCGACGACGAACAGCAGCAGCACCTTGCGGCCGATCGTGCGCTTCAACGGCGTGGTCATGACCTTCTGCTCGCTCATTCGTCGCCCCCTGCTCGCTCGACCGCGTCTCGGCCAGTCTTCTGCCGGAAGCCCCCCGCCGCGCGTTCACGCGGATCCCTGCCTACGCTCGGACACTCAGACGAGTCAGGGAGGACTGCGCATGATCAAGCGAGTCGTGTTCGTCGCGGGCGTCACCGCGGGGTACCTGTTCGGCACTCCGTCCGGGCGTCGGCAGCTGGACAAGATGAAGGTCTGGGCCGTCGACGTGTGGCGTGACCCGCGGGTGCAGGAGCACGTGCAGGAGTACGAGGCCCAAGCGGCCGCGTTCGCCAAGAAGCAGGGTGCCGCGGTGTGGGAGAAGGCCGTCGACTCGGCCAAGGGCGCGATGTCGTCGTCGACCACGAAGCACTCGTCCAACGACGGGTCGCCGACCGTCGTCGAACCGCTGATGGACGCGGACGACGCCAACCCCGGGCAGCGGTGACCCCCACGCCGCTGCCCGCGGCCCCCGGGCAGGAGTCCGTCTGGGACTACCCGCGGCCACCTCGGGTCGAGAGCACGCCCGAGCTGGTCGTCGTGACGCTCGACGGCCTGCCCGTCGCGACGACGACCGACGCCGTCCGCGTGCTCGAGACCAGCCACCCGCCCGTGTACTACCTGCCGTTCGACGCGTTCGAGCCGGGGGTGCTGGAGGCGGCGGTCGGCTCGTCGGTGTGCGAGTTCAAGGGAGTCGCGTCGTACGTGTCGGTGCGTGCCGGCGGTCGCCTGGTGTCCCGCGTCGGCTGGACCTACCCGACGCCGCTGCCGGGGTACGAGGTCCTCGCCGACCGTGTCGCCCTGTACGCGGGCGACCTGCGCTGCACCGTCGACGGCGAGCTGGTGGAGCCGCAGCCCGGCGGCTTCTACGGCGGCTGGATCACCTCCCGCGTCGTCGGCCCGTTCAAGGGAGCTCCAGGCACGCGCGGCTGGTGAGCGTTGACGTGTGACTAATTGGTCACCTAATGTGGTCGGCATGGACGAGGACCTGGTGTTCAAGGCACTTGCGGACGCCACCCGTCGCCACCTGCTCGACCAGCTCTACACGCGTGACGGCCGCACGCAGACAGAGCTCGAGCAGGGCCTCGAGATGACCCGGTTCGGGGTCAGGAAGCACCTGCTGGTGCTCGAGGAGGCGGGCCTCGTCGTCACGCGACGATCCGGGCGGGAGAAGCTCCACTTCCTCAACGCCGTCCCGATCCAGCTGATCCACGAGCGGTGGATCGACAAGTACGACGTGCTCGGCGCCGAGCGCCTGCACGCGCTGACCGACCTCAAATCAGCCCTGGAGAGCACCATGACCACGCAGACCGACACGGCCACCACGACCGTCCTCGTCAACCGCATCTGGATCAAGGCCGACACCGCCACCGTGTGGAAGGCCATCACGTCGCCCGAGTGGAACGCCCGGTACGGCTACAAGAGCCCCTCGACGTTCGACCTCACGCCCGGCGGCGCCGCCGCGACGCTCCCGTCCGCCGACATGGTCGCCTACGGCGCCCCGGCCGACCAGCCGATCCTCGACGGCGAGGTGCTCGAGGTCGTCGAGGGCTCCCGCCTGGTGCTCACCTGGCGCACGCTCTGGGACGACGAGGCCCGCGCCGAGGGGTTCACCCGGCTGACCTACGAGCTCGAGGAGCGCGGCGCGGGCATCACGCAGCTGACCGTGCTGCACGACGTGACCGGCGCACCGCGCACCGCGTCGCTCGTCTCCGGCGACCTGCCGGAGTTCGGCGGCGGCTGGCCGCAGATCCTGTCCGACCTCAAGACCCTCCTGGAGACGGGCGCGTCGCTGGAGTCCTGACGGGTCGCGCACGGGCCGGTCGCCTCGGTGACCGGCCCGTCCCCGCGCCGCGGGCCGGCGAGCTCGGTGCTCCGCGCCGAGCTCGGTGGTTCGAGCTGCCGAGCTCGGCAACAACCACCGAGCTCGAGGGCGAGACGGGTCGCCGTCTCACCACCGGGGTCGCCCGGTCGCCCGGGTTGCCCGGGTCGCCCGGGTTGCCCGGGTTGCCCGGCGAGATCGTGGCTTCGGCGCGAGATCGTGGGTGCGGACGCACGATCTCGCGCCGAACGCACGATCTCAGTCGACGGGCGGGTTGGGGTCGTCGCGCAGGAGGCGCAGGGCCTCGTCGGCGATGGCGTCCGGGGGGCCCGCGACCGGGACGTCCACGCCGTCCTCGTCGGCGGCCAGCGGTTCCAGGGTCGCCAGCTGGCTGGCCAGGAGCGTCGCCGGCATGAAGTGGCCCGTCCGCGCCGCGAGCCGTCGCTGCAGCTCCTCCGGCGGGACCACCAGGTGCACGAACCGCACGCGGCCGTGCGCGGTGCGCAGGACGTCCCGGTAGGAGCGGCGCAGCGACGAGCACGTCACGACGGTCGGTCCGCCGGCCGACGACATCGCGTCCCGGATCGCCCGCAGCCACGGTCCGCGGTCGGCGTCGGTGAGCGCCCGACCGGCACGCATGGCCTCGACGTTCGCCGCCGGATGCAGGTCGTCGCCCTCGATCATCGGCCGCCCGAGCCTCTGGGCCAGCAGCACCGCGGTCGTCGACTTCCCGGTCCCGGACACCCCCATGACGACCAGGTGCTCGGGCAGGCTGCTCACGCGGGACAGCCTCGCACGCCTCCACCCCAGCCCCACCCGAACTCGTCACCGCGCACTGAACTCGTCACTGGGCGGCGGGCGGCACCGCGCCCGTGAGCGGGGTGTGTCGCTCGGGCAACTAAACTCGTCCGATGCCCTCGTTCGTCGTCGACACCACGCCTCTGCGTGTCAGTCCGGCGTTCCGGCGGCTGTGGTGGGGGCTGTCGATCTCCAACCTCGGGGCGCAGCTGACGGTGGTCGCGGTCGGGCTGCAGGTGTACGCGATCTCGGGGTCGACGGCGTCGGTGGGCCTGCTGGGCCTGTGCGCGCTCGTGCCGCTGGTGATCTTCGGGCTGTACGGCGGCGCGATCGTCGACCACTACGACCGCCGCCGGGTCGCGCTCGCCGCGTCGTTCGTGACGTGGGCGGCGACCATCGGTCTGGCGGTGCAGGGGTGGCTCGGCAACTCGCAGGAGTGGGTGCTCTTCGCGCTGGTCGCGGTGCAGTCGGGGGCGTTCGCGGTCAGCACGCCGGCGCGCTCGGCGATCATCCCGCGGCTGCTGGACCCCCGGCTGATGCCGGCCGCGAACGCCCTGCAGACGCTCGGGTTCAGCGTCGCGTTCACGGTCGGTCCGCTGCTGGGCGCCGCCCTGGTGGCGGCGTTCGACTACGGCGTCGCGTACACGGTCGACGCCCTCCTGTTCACCGCCGCCCTGTTCGCGGTCTTCCGGCTCCCGCCGCAGCCGCCGATGCCGTCGGAGACCCGGCGCGAGCGCGTGGGGCTGGGCTCGGTGGTGGACGGGTTCCGGTACCTCGGGACGCAGCGGAACGTGCGGATGACGTTCGCGGTGGACCTGGTCGCCATGATCACGTCGTCGCCGCGGGTGCTGTTCCCGGCGGTCGGGCTGGTCTACCTGGGCGGGGGGGCGACGACGACCGGGGTCATGGCGGCGTCCGCGGCGGTCGGCGTCGGGCTCGCGGGGCTGTTCTCCGGCGGCCTGGCGAGGATCCGCTGGCAGGGCCGGATCATCGCGGTGGCCATCACGGTCTGGGGGCTGGCCGTCGCCGGGTTCGGGCTGACGCTCGTGCTGGCCGGCCGGTCGCACCCGGACCAGGTGCTCTGGCTCGCGCTCGCGATCGCGGTGCTCATGCTGGTGGTCGCCGGAGCCAGTGACGCGATCAGCTCGGTGTTCCGGCAGACCATCCTGCAGACGGCGACGCCCGACGACATGCGCGGCCGGCTCCAGGGCGTGTTCATCGTGGTGGTCGCGGGCGGGCCCCGGCTGGGCGAGGCGCTGCTCGGCGGTGCCGCGTCGAAGATCGGCGAGGGCTGGGCCGCGGTGGTCGGTGGCTGCCTGTGCGTGGTGCTGCTGTGGGTGCTCGTCCGGTCGCAGCGCTCGTTCTGGGACTACGACGCCCGCCACCCGGTGCCCTGACGCGACCGCGAGCCCGGCAGTTCGTCGGGAGGTGCGGCGGTCACGGGCGCGGGACGTTGCGGAGGTTCGAGCGGGCCATCGCCATGACCTCGCCCAGCCCGCCGCCGAGCACCTCCTTGCTCATCGCGGCGGTGAACCCGGAGACCTGCGCGCGCGTGATCTTCGGCGGCAGCGAGAGGGCGCGCGGGTCGGTGACGAGGTCGATCAGCGCCGGGCCGTCGTGGGAGAACGCCTCCCGGAGCGCGGCGCGTATCGACGTGGGCTTCTCGACGCGCACGGAGGGGATCCCCACCGCAGACGCGATCGCCGCGTAGTCGACCGGGGGCGTGTCGGTGGCGTAGGAGGGGAGGCCGTCGACGAGCATCTCGAGCCGGACCATGCCGAGCGTCGCGTTGTCGAAGACGACGATCTTCACGGGCAGGTCGAGCACCTTCACGGTGATGAGCTCGCCCAGCAGCATCGACAGGCCGCCGTCACCGGCCATCGCGACCACATGTCGGCCGCCCCCCGACAGGGCCGCGCCGATGGCGTGCGGGACGGCGTTCGCCATCGACCCGTGCAGGAACGACCCGATGACCCGACGACGACCGTTGGGCGTGATGTACCGCGCCGCCCAGACGTTGCACATGCCGGTGTCGACGGTGAACACGGCGTCGTCAGGAGCCTCCTCGTCGAGCAGGACGGCCGCGTACTCGGGGTGGATCGGCTCGGTGTGCTCGACGTCCTTGGTGTACGCGCCGACCACCCCGCTCATCGCGCGCTCGTGCTTCTTGAGCATCTGGTCGAGGAACCGGTGGCTCTTCTTGGGTTTCACCAGGGACAGCAGCGCCGTCATCGTCTCGCCCACGTCGCCCAGCACCACGAGGTCGTTGCGGGTCCGTCGGCCGAGCCGGGTGGGCTCGATGTCCACCTGCGCGGTGCGGACGCCGGACGGCAGGAACTGGTCGTACGGGAAGTCGGTGCCGAGCAGGAGCAGGAGGTCGGCGCCCTCCATCGCGGACTGGCACGCGCCGTACCCGAGCAGCCCGGACATGCCGACGTCGAAGGGGTTGTCGACCTGGATGACCTCCTTGCCGCGCAGGCTGTGCCCGACGGGCGCGTTCAGCAGCCGGGCCAGCGCGAGGACCTCCGACCGCGAGCCGCGCACACCGGCCCCGGCGAAGATCGTGACCTTGCCCGCGGCGTCGATGGCCTCGGCGAGCGCTCGCACGGCACCCTCGTCGGGAACGACGCGCGGGGCCGGCGGGGGAGTGAGGACGTCGACGCCGGCGTCGGGTGCTTCGAGGTCCGCGATGTCGCCCGGCAGGGTGAGGACCGCCACGCCGGGGGCGCCGTAGGCGTGGTGGATGGCTGACCGGATCACGCGGGGCGCCTGCGCGGCGGTCGAGATCATCTCGCTGAACACCGAGCACTCGAGGAACAGCCGGTCGGGGTGGGTCTCCTGGAAGAACTGCGTCCCGATCTGCGCGCTGGGGATGTGTGATGCGATGGCCAGGACGGGGACGCGGGACCGGTTCGCGTCGTACAGGCCGTTGATCAGGTGCAGGTTGCCCGGCCCGCACGACCCCGCGCACACGGCCAGCCTGCCGGTCAGCTCAGCCTCGGCCGCCGCCGCGAAGGCCCCGGCCTCCTCGTGCCGCACGTGCACCCACGCGATGTCGACGCCGTCCTCGCGCGCGCGGCGGACCGCGTCGACGACGGGGTTGAGGCTGTCCCCGACGATCCCGTAGATGTGCCTCGCACCGGCGGCGACCAGCTGGGCGACGAGCAGGTCAGCGATCGATCGACGACGTGGCACGGGTGACCTCCGGGGGGTTGGACGGTCCCTCCATCGTCAGCCTGGGTCGGTGGCGCCGCACCCTCAGTCGGCGCGGAGGGCCTGGACGTACCGCGTGGCGGTGTCGAGCGCCGTCGCGACCGCCTGGCCCGGTGTGTCGCCGACGACCTGCACGCGGACGACGATGCCGTCGCGCGCAGCCCAGAGGAGCGCCGCGGAGTACGGGTCGGCGGCGATGCTGCCATCGTCCTGGAACGACGCCTCGTCGCGGGTGAGCGCCCACGCCGTCCAGCCGGGCAGGTCCACCTCGGACACACCGGAGGCGGACACGACGGTCCGCGGGATGTAGGTGCCGTCCGCGTTGTCCACGCGGGGCGTCTCCCTGTCGACCGCCCAGCCCTCGAGGTCGGCGGCCTCCGTCGCGACGGCGGTCTGCGCGGACTCCACGTCGGGCATCTCGTACACCTCGATCACCCGGCTCGCGCCGCCGGCGACGGGCAGCTCGATCGGGTCACCCAGGGCGAAGGCGTGGCCCGCCAGGGACGCGGCCCGCACGTCGATGAGCAGCGGGTTGCCGCACTGGGGGAGGACCGGGCCGGGCAGGGCCGTCTCCTCGGCCTGCGTGGCGGCGAGCTGGTCGAGGTACTCCTGCGCCTCGGGCGAACCCGGCTCGTACTCGTCGCAGCGGTCGACGGTCGCGGTGGGGACGAGCGACTCCATCAGCGCGGCCGTCGCCTCCTCGAACGTCAGCGGGGCGCGCGTCGGGGTCGAGGAGGCCGAGGGGGACGCCGACGGGTCGCCGTCCGCGGAGCAGGCGCCGAGGGCGAGGAGCGCGACGACGGCGACGAGACCGCGGGCCGGCCGGGCGAGGCGGAGGGGGAGCACGCGCCCATCCTGACGGACCTGCTGCCTCTCACCGGACGGCATCCACGGGTGAACCCGCGTCGGCGGAGCGCGTCACGCCAGCGCCGCGAGCGCCTCGTGCAGGTTCGCGGTGACCGCCGAGCGGTGCGGCTCCACCCAGTCGCCCTCGAACCTGCGCGGGGTGATCTCGATCATCATCACCAGGCAGAGCCGCATCCGGTACAGGTCCAGCCGGGTGCGGGCCGACGGGCTGTCGATGTCGAGTGGTCCGTACCCCTCCAGCACGGCGGGTGTCCCCGGTTCGCGGCCCATGGGGTCGATGCCGACGAGGTCCGCCAGCGGGTCGCCCCAGAACGCGCGCTCCGGGTCGATGACGCCCACGACCTCGCCGGTGGTCTCGTCGACGAAGAGGTTCCCGGCCCAGAGGTCGGTGTGCACGAGCGCCGGCCGGTCGACGTCGGACAGGACGGCCGCGTGCCTCTCCAGGGCGCTGCGCACGGCGGAGGACGGCACCGGGACGGACCAGCGCGCGGCGTCGTCGAGAAGCTCGTCGATCATCCCGGTGAACGACGCGGCCCAGGAGGACGCCAGCCGCCCGCACGGGTACCCGAACGCAGGACCGGTCAACCGGTGCAGGGCGGCGAGCACCTCACCGGTCCCGCGCTCGGCTACGGCTGTCCGAGGGTCGGAGGGTCCGAACCCCGCGTCGACCAGCGGCACCCCGGGCAGGTGGCTCACGACGAGGGCGTCGCTGGGCAGCACGGTCCGCGTGAAGTCGGTCAGCAGCACCGTCGGCATCCTCAGGGCGGGCAACGACGAGGCCAGCTCGTACACGAGCGCCTCGGCGCGCAGGAGGTCGTGCTCGTACGCGAGCAGCTGGTCGGTGGCCGTCGGGGCGGTCTTCACGATCACCCGCGACCCGTCGGTCAGGGTCACCCGGTACGTCGTCGCGAACTGCCCACCGGTGAGGAGCTCGATGTCCTTGAGCACGCCGAGAGGCGCGACGAGCGAGGTCAACGCGTCGATCACGCGTCGAGGCTACCGACCGAGCGGGCCGGCTCGACAGACTCGGCGATCTCGCACGCGGCGACGGCCGCGCCACCGGTCGCCGACGGTGACTCGGCCTCGACGGAGTCGTGCACGTGGTCGCCACCGTCCCCGCGCAGGGTCCGCAGCGCGGCGAGCGTGGCGACGACGGCCGCCCCGGCGGCGATGACCACCACGAGGAACCCGGCGTGCGACCCGTGGAGGTCGATCTGCGCCCCGGCCACCGACGACCCGACGGACACCCCGACGCCCAGCGACGTCCCCACCCACGTCAGCCCCTCGGTCAGCCGCTCGCGCGGGACCAGGTCCTGCACGAGCCCGTTGCCGTTGATGAGGGTGGGCGCGATGGCGAACCCGGCGACGAACATGACGGCCGCGAGCGCGACGAGCGACTCGACGAGGAAGAAGAAGCAGACGCCGACGGCCAGCGCGACCATCCCGGTGGCGAACCGCAGGTACAGGGGCCGCTTCCAGGTGCGGGTGCCGTAGAGGAGCCCGGAGATGAGCGAGCCGAGCGCGAAGATCGCCAGGATGATGCCGGCCGCCCCCTTGGAGCCGGACTCCTCGGCGAACGCGACGGTCGCGACGTCGGTGGCGCCGAAGATCGAGCCCATCGCGACGAACACGATGGCGAGCACCACCATGCCCGGCCGGCGCAGCACGGACCCCTTCGGGCGCGGGCTGCCGACGGGTGCGGGTGGCGGTTCGGTGCGGCGCAGGGACAGGAACCAGTACCCGCCGACGAGCATGGCGACCAGGGGCACGACGAGCCCGGCGGTGGGCGCGACGCCGGTGGCCAGGAGCGTGGCCAGCACGGGGCCGACGATGAACACGAGCTCGTCGAGCGCCGACTCCAGGGAGTACGCGGTGTGCATCCGGTGAGGGTCGGCGCCGAGCACGCGGGCCCAGCGCGCCCGGACCAGTGACCCGAACGACCCGATGCCGGCGCCGGTCACCACGGCCGCGACGTACAGCCAGGCCTCGTGGGTCTCCAGGGTGGCGGCGACGACGAGGCCGACCAGGCCGACGGCGGCGATCGCGACGGCGGGCCGCATGACGCGCCCCTGCCCGTGCCGGTCGACCAGCCGCGCCAGCTGCGGGGAGCACAGGGCCTGCGCGATCACGTAGACGGCGGACACCCGGCCCGCGAGCCCGTAGGAGCCGTACAGCGAGGAGACCATGAGCACGATGCCGATGCCGACCATGGACATCGGCAGCCGCGCGAGCACGCCCGAGCCGGAGAACGCGAGGGCTCCCGGGCGCGTGAGCACGTCGCGGTACGGCTGGAGCATGCATTCAGTGTGTCATCCGCTCTTCCGCACGGCCGCGCGGTGCTCCACCATTCAGGCATGACGGACGTGCAGGTCAGCGACTCCCCCGACGAGCACCGGTTCGAGGCGCGCGCGCCCGACGGGGAGCTGCTCGGCTTCTCGGTGTACGACACGATCGGGAACACCGTCGTGTTCACGCACACCGAGGTGGACCCGCAGTTCGAGGGTCAGGGCATCGCGTCGACCCTGGTGCAGGGTGCCCTGGACGCGGTGCGCGCGAGCGGGCGGGACGTCGTCGCGTTCTGCCCGTACGTCAAGGCGTGGATCGGTCGGCACCCCGACTACCAGGACCTGGTGCGCGCGCCCCAGCGATGAGAAGCCCCCAGGGGAGTGGTCACCCCGGGGGCCCCTGCTCGTGGGTGGGCTACGCGCCCAGTGCCGCCGACACCACGTCCTTCGCCTCCGCCTGCACCTGCGCGAGGTGCTCGGCGGACACGAACGACTCGGCGTAGATCTTGTAGACGTCCTCGGTACCGGACGGCCGGGCCGCGAACCACGCGTTGTGCGTCGTGACCTTGAGGCCACCGATCGAGGCGTTGTTGCCGGGTGCGTTGGTCAGCTTCGCGGTGATCGTCTCGCCGGCCAGCGACGTGGCGGTCACCTGGTCGGGGGTGAGCTTCGACAGCGTCGCCTTCTCCTCCCGGGACGCGGCGGCGTCGACGCGGGCGTACCAGGACTGCCCGAACTCCGCGACGAGGTCCTGGTGGTGGGCCGACGGTGACTTCCCGGTGGTCGCCAGGATCTCGGAGGCCAGCAGCGCGGGCAGGATGCCGTCCTTGTCGGTGGTCCACACGGTCCCGTCCTTGCGCAGGAACGACGCCCCCGCCGACTCCTCGCCGCCGAACCCCACCGACCCGTCCACCAGGCCCGGCACGAACCACTTGAACCCGACCGGGACCTCGAGCAGCCGCCGGCCGAGCCTGTCGGCCACCCGGTCGATGAGGCTGGACGACACCAGCGTCTTGCCGATCGCCGTCCCGGCCGGCCACTCCGGGCGCGCCCCGCCGTACAGGTAGGCGATGGCGACCGCGAGGTAGTGGTTCGGGTTCATCAGACCGTCGGACGTCACGATCCCGTGCCGGTCGGAGTCGGCGTCGTTCCCGGTCGCGATGTCGAACGGTGCCGGGTCGCCCGCCATGCGGCTGACCAGCGACGCCATCGCGTACGGCGACGAGCAGTCCATCCGGATCTTGCCGTCCCAGTCGAGCGTCATGAACGCCCACCGCGGGTCCACCGTCGGGTTCACGACGGTCAGGTCGAGCCCGTAGAACTCGCCGATCTCGCCCCAGTACTCCACCGACGCGCCGCCCAGCGGGTCCGCACCGATCCGGACGCCCGACGCGCGGATGGCGTCGACGTCGATGACGTTGGCCAGGTCCGCGACGTACGACGACAGGTAGTCGTGCTTGAGGGTGGTGTCCGCCGCCAGCGCCGTCTCGATGCTCACCCGCGGGACGGACTTCCAGCCGGACGCGAGGATCTCGTTGGCGCGGTCGGCGATCCACCCGGTGGCGTCCGACCCCGCGGGGCCGCCGTCCGGCGGGTTGTACTTGAAGCCGCCGTCGCGCGGGGGGTTGTGCGACGGGGTCACGACGATCCCGTCGGCCAGGCCGGGCCCGTGCGTCCGCACGCCCTCGGAGCTGCCCGCGCCGTTGTGCCGCAGGATCGCGTGCGATACCCCGGGCGTCGGCGTCCAGGAGTCACGGGCGTCGACGTGCACCTCGACACCGGCCGCGGCCAGCACCTCGAGGGCGGACCGCCACGCGGGGTCGGACAGCGCGTGGGTGTCCCGGCCGATGAACAGCGGACCGTCGGTCCCCTGGTCGCGCCGGTACTCGACGATCGCGGCCGTGATGGCGACGATGTGCGCCTCGTTGAAGGCGGTGTCCAGCGCCGACCCGCGGTGGCCGCTGGTGCCGAACGCCACGCGCTGGGCCGGGTCGTCGAGGTCGGGTTCGCGGTCGTAGTACGCGCCGCTGAGGGCGTCGAGATCGACGAGGTCGGACGGCTGGGCAGGTGTTCCGGCGCGCGGGTCCATGCGGCGATCCTCCCCCAACGTCCGGGATGCCGCGACCCCCTGTCCGGCTGGTCGGCCCGGTGAGGACCGGTAGCCTTTCCGGCATGGCCAAGAACTCGTCCGACTTCGTGCTGCGCCCGTTCGAGGGGCTCCCCGGTGAGCCCGACTGGGTGGCGCTCAAGGAGCTCGTCCCCGCCGCGACGGCGACCGCCCGCACCACGAAGAAGTACGGCGCCCGCGACGTGCTCGTGACCACGGTCCTGCCGACCAGCTGGCCCGCGCTGCACCGCGCCGACGGCATGATCCTGCTGGCGCTGCAGACCACGAGCAGCTCCAACGACGTCAGCCGCGACCTGGCGCACGCCCTGCTCGAGGCCGTCGAGGTCGAGGCCGGCACCGCCGTCGAGACCGTCGGCCTGCCCGAGCCCGGTCCGCGCCTGCAGGACGTGCTGGACCTGAGCGTGCCGTTCGAGGTCACCGTGCACGACTCGTTCGCGTACTGGCTGGCCCCCGACACCGAGCGCACCCCGGACCTGCAGGCGGCGATCGAGGAGGCCGACGGCGGCATCATCGACACGGTCAAGCTCGAGGCCGCCGACGCCGCGTACTGGTGCCGGATGGGTGCCCGCGAGTTCCTGCGCTGGGCGCAGCCGCACGAGGAGCAGGTGGTGCTCGACGCGCTGTCCCGCCTGCACGCCAAGCGCGAGTCCGGCTTCGAGGGCGCCAAGTTCGTCGGTTACTTCCGGTCGGCCGGTCTGGTCGTGCCGGTCTGGGAGCTGGCCAAGGGGTCGGAGGCCGAGGACATCGAGAAGCCCGTCGCCGACTTCCTGCCCCGGTTCGAGGCCGCGCTCGCGGACACGTCGCCGCTGGACGCCAACGAGCGCCGTGCCCGGGCCGGTCTCGTGGCCCGGCAGGTCACCCTGCGCTGACCAGCGGGACCTGCACAGATAGATAGGGTGGCGACGTGACGCGCAAGGGCGGCAAGGCCGCCGACGACCAGGCGGGTGCTGCCGCTCCGACCCCTCCCGTCGAGTCGGTCGACACGGTCCCGACCCCGTCGGTGGCGGCACGCAAGGCGGCCGTCGACGAGCGCAAGGCGGCCGCCCACAAGGCGCGCCAGCGTGTCGCCGTGATCATCCCCGCCAAGGACGAGTCCCGGCGCATCGCGGCGACCGTCCGCTCGGCCCGCGCGATCCCGCACGTGGACCTGGTGCTCGTGGTCGACGACGGCTCCGAGGACAACACGCAGCACGTCGCGCGGGAGGCCGGTGCGGTCGTCGTCCGGCACTCGCACAACCGGGGCAAGGCCGCCGCGATGGAGACGGGCGCGGCGGTCGTCGCCATGCGCGACGCCCCGGACCGTCAGCCGCGGATCCTGCTGTTCATCGACGGCGACCTCGGCGAGACCGCGGTCAACACGGCCCCCCTGGTGCCGCCGGTGTTCGAGGGGCACGCCGACCTGGCGATCGCGCTGATCCCGCCGCAGCCGGGTGCCGGTGGCCGCGGGATCGTCGTCGGTGCCGCCCGCCGGGCGATCACGTCGATGACCGGGTGGACGCCGACGCAGCCGTTGTCGGGGATGCGCTGCCTGACCCGCGAGGCGTTCGAGGCGGCGACCCCACTGGCCCACGGCTGGGGCGTCGAGACGGGCATGACGATCGACCTGCTGCGCCGCGGCTTCCGCGTCGTCGAGGTGCCGTGCGACCTGAAGCACCGGCCGTCCGGGTCGGACCTCAAGGGTCAGATGCACCGCGCCGCGCAGTACCGGGACGTGCAGCTCGCGGTCAACGCCCGCCGGGTCCGCCGCGCCGCCGGTGCCGTGAAGCGCACGGTCACCCCCGAGCAGAAGCCTCCACAGACGCACCGCTGACCGGCTCGTCCCGCCCGCCGTCGGGGGCGGGTTCGTCCAGCCCGCCGTCCGGGGCGCCCAGGCGCCACTGCGCGGCTGCGGCCACGAGGCACGGGACGGCGAGCGCGATGCCGGTGGCGGGGACGACGATGCCCGAGTCGTTCATGAGGAACCCGACGGTCAGCGCGGCCGCGATCGAGGCGACCGCCGGACGGAGCAGCGGGACCGCCCGGGTCAGGCCGGCCAGCGGCCCCTGACCCATCAGCTCGCCGCGCCGCGGGCGGCCGCCGACGACCACCAGCCACGTCAGCGCGATGCCGCCGATGGCGGTCACCAGGTACCGCCACGACGTCAGCACGCGCAGGTTGACGGCGATCTTGCGCCCGACGACGTCCCACAGACCGCCGTCGAGCACCGTGGCGAAGAAGCGGCCCAGGTGGGTGCGGTCGGCCGGCGGGCGCATCCAGTCGAGCACCGCGAACCCGCCGACCACGACGACCCCGACCAGCCCGATGAGCGCGACCGACCTCCAGCTGACCTTCCGCCCGCTGACGACGATCGTCAGCATCGCGAACGCGAGGATCAGCGCGGGCGGGCCGCCGAAGTCGCTGCCGAGGCCGGGGGCGCCGTCGACGACCACGATCAGGAGCCCGAGCCCGGCGACGACGGCGGTCGCGATCCCCCGGCGGCCGCGCCGCAGCAAGGGGTCGGCGATCGCGACGGCGAGCAGCAGCCCGGCGGCCGTCAGGAGCGCGAACGCCTGGTTGCTCATCCCGTAGAAGCGCGCGGCGAGGACCCGGTGGGCGCCCATGGGGGAGTCGATCACGAGCGTGGACCCCGTGCAGGCGTCGACCACGAGCACCGCGACGGTGACCCCGGCGACCACCCCCGCGGGCCCGAGCAGGTTGCGTCGCCAGGGACCGACCAGCGCGACGGTCGTGATGACCGCCACCCACCCGAGCAGCACCCACCAGAATGCGGCGACCGGCGTGCCCGACTGCCACCACGGGATCGTGTTGGTGAGGAACGACGCGACGGGTGCGGCGGCGAGCGCGAGCGCGGAGACCTGCAGCACGCGCAGGGCCGGTCGCAGCGGCGCGCGGTCCGAGCGGCCGCGGCGGGTCAGGATGATCGCCGCGGCGATGAAGAGCACCGCCTGGACCAGCACCAGGCGCGCCGAGTACGTGCCGCTGACCCGGGTGACCATCGTGGCGTGCCGCTGGATGTCGAGGAGCTGGGCGACGCGCGCGGTCGGGGTGCCGGTGGCCGGTCCGGGCAGGATCACCGCGCCGCTCAGGGAGGCCGCGCTGCTGTCGAGCCCGATGCCGTCCAGCAGGGTCGGGGTCACGTCGACGGTCTGGATGAGCCCGGCCTGCCGGGTGGAGCCCGAGGTCAGCAGGCTGTCGACGTACTCCTCGCCGTTCGGGGCGACGCCGGTCGCGGCGGCCAGCTGGAGCGCGGTGCGCCCCGAGTCGGCGAGCGAGACGACGAGGACGGTCGCGCCGGAGCGCTGGGCGCCCGCGATCGCGGCGCCGATGCGGGCGTCGATGACCTGGGCCTGGAAGGCGCGCGACGGCTCGATGATCGCGTCCGGCGTCGACACCTCGGGCGGCAGCGGCTCCTCCAGCTCCTCACCGGGGGCGCTCGCGGTGGGCTGCGGGGTGCTCGGCCGGGGGGTCGTCGCGTACCCCGGGTCGCGCAGCGAGCCCGCGTCGACGACGACGAGCCGGGACGCGCTCAGGGCGTCGCGCACCGCGCGGGTGAGGCCCGTGCTGGTCGCGGGGAGGGTCTCGTGGGTGCCGACGGGGATTCCCGCGGCGTCCGCCAGGGCGATCGCGGCCCCCGGGCCGATGCCCGTCGCGGGTGTGGCCGAGTCGACGAGCATGTCTCCGAGGAACCCGGGCTGCGCCCCGTACGACTCGGCGTCGGCCGCGGCCACGTAGTCGTCCCAGCCGGGCACCTCGCCGCTCTCGCCCGGGTCGCGCAGGGTGCGGCACGTGCCGTCCTCGGCCCGCACGTCCGCCGCGCGGGTGCCGGTGGAGACGGCCAGCCACCCGTCGGCGGGGCAGGCCCGGGACGCGACGCTCCGGGCTGCGACCAGACCGACCGAGCCGTCGCGGGACAGGCTCCACAGGGCCGGGGTGGTCAGGGTGGTGACGTCGTCCCAGCGGACGCCGGTCATGCCGACGAGGAGCACCGGGGGCTCGTCCGCGGCCTGAGCGGGAGTCGCCAGGAGGATGCCTGCGAGGCTCAGCACCAGGGCGAGCACCGCACCGCGGAGCACGGACGCGCGCGGGCGGGCAGGGGTCAGCACCGTTCCAGCCTACGGGCGCACTACCCTCGACCCCGGCGACGCTGACGGGTATCCGTGCAGCGTGCACATCATCTGCACGGGAGGGACGCCATGTCCGAGGGGCTGCCGCGGTACGCGTACCTGGGTCCGGCCGGCACGTTCACCGAGGCCGCGCTGCGTCAGGTCGTGGCCGTCGGGGACTGCGTCGACCTGCCGGTGTCCGACGTGTCGTCGGCCATCGAGGCCGTCCGCACGGGCGACGCCGACTTCGCGGTGGTAGCCATCGAGAGCACGGTCGAGGGCGGTGTCACGGCGACGCTCGACAGCCTCGCGGGCGGCGACCCCCTGGTGATCGTGCGGGAGATGCTCGTGCCGGTGCAGTTCACGCTCGCCGCCGCGCCCGGCGTGCGGTTCGAGGACGTCCGACGCATCTCCGCCCACCCGCACGCGTGGGTGCAGTGCCGTCGCTGGCTGGCGCACCACCTGCCGACCGTCGTGCACGTCCCGGCGACGTCGAACACCGCCCCTGCAGCGCTCATCGCGGCGGGCGGTGCCGAGCTGGGCTTCGACGCCGCGCTGGTCCCGCCGGCCGCCGTCGACTCCTACGGTCTGGTCCCGCTCGCCACCGACGTCGCGGACAACGTCTCCGCGCAGACCCGGTTCGTCGTCGTCGGCCACCCTGGCTCCGTGCCGCCGCCCACCGGCGCGGACAAGACGACCCTCGTCGTCCACCTGCCCGACGACGAGGCCGGTGCGCTGCTCGCGATGCTGGAGCAGTTCGCGGTGCGAGGCGTGAACCTGTCCCGGATCGAGTCGCGGCCGATCGGCGACGCCCTCGGCCGCTACTCCTTCTCGCTCGACGCCTGGGGGCACATCACCGACGAGCGCGTCGGCGAGGCCGTCATGGGCCTGCACCGCCGCTGCCCGTACGTCCGGTTCCTCGGCTCCTACCCGCGCGCCGACGCCCTCGCGCCGACCGTGCACCTGGGCACCGCGGACACCGACTTCGTCGGCGCGCGCGAGTGGCTCAAGGCGCTCCGGGGCGGCTCAGCCACCTAGGACGGCGCGCCCTCGGGTTCGTACGCGAGCAGCCGCTCGAGGAGCCGCAGCGAGCTCTCCTTGTCGAGCGTCTCGCCCGTCCACGTCTCCTTGAGGGACACCGTGCGGCCGTCGTGCAGGGTCAGGTCGGCCTGCAGCGGTGTCCGCTTCGCGATGCGCGCGGTGGCGATCTGCTCGTACGCGAGGAACCGGTGGTAGGACGCGAGCTGCACGACGGACCCCGACTGCAGCAGCGAGATCATCCGGTTCTTGCCGTACTCGTCCTTCTTCGGTGTCGGCACGAGGATCATGCCGATGTCGAGGACGAGCACGTCGTGCTTGGTGCCGTCGACCTTCACGCTGGCCAGCCCGCCGAGCACCTCCCCGCCGTGCGCCGAGGCGACCTCGGCGACCTGACCGGTGGACGTGACGTCGACACCGATCTCGGCGAGCCGCGCCCGAGCGGCCCCCACCGTCTCCGGCAGCAGCGCGGCGCTCGCGACGGGCGAGAGGTCGAGCACCTGGTCGTCGCGGCCCACCAGCTCGGCCGGGCCGCTCCACGAGTGCCGCCACCGGGCGACCCCGGCCTGCACGGCGGCCTGCGAGACCAGCAGCTCCAGGAGGTCCGCGAGCTGGTCGTCCTCGGTGCCGAGGTCCTTCTCCAGCGCGGCGCGACGGCCACCCGCGATCACGTCGAGCACGGTGCCCAGGTTCGCGCGCTGCTGCCCGGCCACCCGGGCGGCGGCGCGGTACACGATGTCGGCGGTCCGCTGGCGGGACAGCACGAGGGAGGTCGCGGTCAGCTCCTCCCACTCGAGCTGCGTGCGGCCCTCGACCCTGAAGACGCGCGCAGCGAGCTCGGTGGCGTGCGCCTCGAAGCCGGGGATCAGCGCCCACGCCGGACGCGCGTCCCGGGCCACCGCCACGTCGGGCATGCGGTCCATCGCCGCCACACGGACCGCGATCGACGGGTGGCTGTCCCACCGCGACTGCTCGGCCGGGGGCGCGTCGTCGCGCATCTCCGCCAGCTCCGCGGTCCGCGCCGCGACCAGCTGCCCGAAGCCGCCGAAGAAGCCGTGCGACGTCGTTGCGTACCCGGACTCCCACGCGTCGTTGAGGTAGTTCTGCAGGTAGAACGACCAGGCGGCGTCCGCGACGGGAAGCTCGCGCAGTGCGCTCTGCGCGGTCGCGCGCCCGGCGATCCGCACGGAGAGCTCGTCCGCCTCCAGCTCCTGGCGACGGCTGACCGCCGCGGAGACGACGAAGAACAGCCGGGCGTACAGGCGCAGGAACCAGCCGACGACGTTGCCCGACAGCTGCTCGATCGTCGCGACGATCGCCTGCTGGCCGCGGTAGGTCAGCGGGCCGAGGCGGGTGTGGCTGTTGGAGTAGTGACCGAGCTCGTGCGCGAGCACCGACCGCAGCTGTCCCACGTCGAGCGTCTGCAGCAGCGGGACACCGAGATAGAGGTGCCGGGTGCCGCCGACGAGCCCGAGCAGTCGCGTGTCCTCGGAGACCGCCGCGTTGACGTCGGGGAGCAGCCGGATGTCGTCGGGCGCGCGGGTGCCGGCTGCGTCGGCGAGCTCGCGGACGGTCTCCCAGAGTGCGGGTGCGTCGGCGGTCGTGAGCGTCGGACCCACCTCGGGCTCCGGGCGTGCCCGGGCGACCTTCCACAGGGCGACGACCACGCCGACCGCGATCGCGGCGGTGAAGAAGCCGAGCTTGGCGGCGGCGGCCTCGGCGTCGGACTGGAACGCCCACCAGCTGAGCGCCCCCATCCCGACGATGATCGCCAGCGCGACGACGTAGAAGCCGGCCAGCAGGACGGCCGAGAGCGCGGCGCGCAGGGTGGTGGTCACGGGGGTCCTTCCGGTGCGAGCCGCGACGTCACGGCCTCGTTCGCCGCGGATCGTAGCGGTCCCGACCGGCACCGCGGGCATCGCTGACCGGGTTGCCCTCGAAGGTCCGGGTCAGGCCACCGCGACCCGGACGACGAGCGCCGCGTGGTCCACCCTCGCGGACAGCTCGGTGACGCGCCCGACGATGTCGCCGTCCACCTGGACGTGCTCGCCGCCCTGCACCACGACGCGGACCTCCTGCGCCCGGGTGTGGTCGATGCGGCCGATCTTCGCGGGCAGGTCGTTGCGCATCCCCGCGCCCTGGAGCATCACCTCGCCGAACAGCTGCGCCCAGCCGGCGATGCCGCCGCGCGTGTCGATCGCGGCGATGTCCAGCCACCCGTCGTCGAGCACCGCGTCGGGCAGGAGCGTGATGCCGCCCGGGAGCTTGCCGCAGTTGCCGATGAGCAGGCTGCGCAGCCGGGTCGACGTCATCGGCTGGTCGTCGAGCCGGACGTGCACCCGGGTCCGGCGGCCGTGCAGGTGCCGCATCCCGGACACGAAGTAGGCGATCCAGCCGACCCGCGCCTTGAGCTGCTCGTCGGTGTCGGCGACCATCGCGGCGTCGAAGCCGAGTCCGGCGATGACGAGGAAGATGTGGTCCCTCGGGAGGTCGGGCAGGGTCGACGACAGGACGTCCGCCGCATCGGTCACCGGGTCGTCGATCTCCGACTGCCACCGGTGCACCCGCAGCCAGCCGACGTCGATCGTCCGGTCCCGCCCCTCCAGGGCGGTGCGCAGCGACGCCATGGGGTCGCTCAGCGGGAGGTCGAGGTTGCGGGCCAGGAGGTTCCCCGTGCCGAGCGGGATGAGCCCCATCGGGACGCCGGTGCCGACGAGCCCCTCGGCCACCGCCCGCACCGTCCCGTCCCCGCCGATCGCGACGACGACGTCCGCCCCCTTCGCGACCGCGTCCCGCGTCTGGCCCACGCCGGGGTCCGCGATGGTCGTCTCGAACCAGAGCGGCTCGGGCAGGCCCTGCTCCGCGCAGGCCGCGTGCACCGACGCCTTGAGCGCGGGGACGTCCTGCTTGGAGGGGTTGGCGACGAACGCGACGCGCTGACCGGACTCCTCGACGTCCCGGGCGAGCCGCAGCTCCCGGGCGCCCGGACCGTTGCGGGGCGACTCGATCCGCCGGCGCAGCTCCCGCTGCCGCAGCCACAGGATCGCCACGAGGAGAAGGGACGAGAGAGCCACGACGGCCGCGCACACGGCCACCCACGCCTCCCAGGTCATGGGGCGAATCTACGGCCCGCGCCACGCGCCGCGGTGCGGCGCATGCCGACGGGTGCCGAGATCGCCGAGCTCGGCAGCTCGCGCCGAGCTCGGCTGGTCAAGCCACCGAGCTCGGCGGGAGCCACCGAGCTGGGTGCCGACCGCTGCCGTCAGGAGCCGCGCGAGAGGGTCGGTAGGGTTCTCGGGTGATCGATCTGCGGCTCCTGCGGGAGGATCCTGACCTTGTCCGCGCCAGCCAGGTGACGCGGGGCGACGACCCCCACCTGGTCGACCAGGTGCTCGACGCCGACGCGCGCCGACGCTCTGCGCTGACCCAGTTCGAGACGCTGCGGGCCGAGCAGAAGTCCCTGGGCAAGCTGGTGGCCCAGGCCCAGGGCGACGAGAAGCACGCGCTGCTGACCCGTGCCAGGCACCTCGCCGAGCAGGTCAAGGGGCTGCAGGGCGACGCCGAGGCGGCCGAGACGGTCGCCACGGAGCTGAGCCGCAGGATCTCCAACATCGTCGAGGAGGGCGTGCCCGTCGGCGGTGAGGACGACTACGTCGTGCTCAAGCACGTGGGCGAGCGGCCCGCGTTCGACTTCCCGGTGCGCGACCACCTCGAGCTGGGCGAGGGCCTCGCGGCCATCGACACCGAGCGCGGCGCCAAGGTGTCCGGCGCCCGGTTCTACTACCTGACGGGGATCGGCGCGCGCCTCGAGCTGGCGCTGCTGAACGCGGCCGTCGACAAGGCGATGAGCGCCGGGTTCACGCCCGTCATCACGCCGACGCTGGTCAAGCCCGAGATCATGGCGGGCACGGGCTTCCTCGGCGCGCACGCCGACGAGATCTACCACCTGCCCGCCGACGATCTGTACCTGGTCGGCACCAGCGAGGTCGCGCTCGCCGGCTACCACTCGGGCGAGATCCTCGACCTGTCGGGCGGGCCCAAGCGGTACGCCGGCTGGTCGGCCTGCTACCGGCGCGAGGCCGGCTCCTACGGCAAGGACACCCGCGGGATCATCCGCGTCCACCAGTTCCACAAGGTCGAGGCGTTCAGCTGGACGACCGTCGAGGACGCCGCCGACGAGCACCGCCGCATCCTCGGGTGGGAGGAGGAGATGCTGGCGCTCGCCGAGCTGCCGTACCGAGTCATCGACACCGCCGCCGGGGACCTGGGCTCCAGCGCGGCCCGCAAGTTCGACTGCGAGGCGTGGCTGCCCAGCCAGGAGCGGTACCTCGAGCTGACGTCGACGTCGAACTGCACCACGTTCCAGGCGCGCCGGCTCGGCGTCCGCGAGCGCACGGCGGACGGCTCGACGCGCGCGGTCGCGACGCTGAACGGCACGCTGGCGACGACGCGGTGGATCGTCGCGCTCCTGGAGAACCACCAGCAGGCAGACGGGTCGGTGCGCGTCCCCGCGGGGCTGCGCCCGTACCTGGGCGGCCTCGAGGTGCTGGAGCCGGTGCGATGACCCGGTGCCGCCTCGTCGCCCTGGACGTCGACGGGACGCTCATGTCCTACGACGGCGTCATCTCCGACGAGGTGCGCGCGGCGGTCCGTGCCGTGCGGGACGCCGGTCTGCACGTGGTGCTGGCGACGGGCCGCGGGGTGCACTCGGCAGCGCCGGTGGCGATGGAGCTCGGCCTGACGGAGGGCTGGGTCGTCTGCTCGAACGGTGCCGTGACCGCGCGCCTCGACCCGGGCGTCGAGAACGGCTACGAGATCGTCCGGGTGGTCACGTTCGATCCCGGCCCCGCGCTGCGCACGATCGCGATGGAGCTGCCCGACGCCCTGTACGCGGTCGAGGACCTCGGGCTGGGCTTCCGCGTGTCCGCCGACTTCCCCGACGGCGAGCTGTCCGGGGACCTCGAGGTCGTGTCCTGGGAGGAGCTGACGTCGACGCCGGCCACGCGGGTCGTCATCCGCAGCCCCGACAGCACCCCCGAGCTCTTCCACGAGCTCGTGGAACGCGTCGGGCTGCACGAGGTCGAGTACGCCGTCGGCTGGTCCGCGTGGCTCGACCTGACGCCCGGTGGGGTGTCGAAGGCCAGCGCGCTGGAGGAGGTCCGGCAGCACCTCGGCGTGCAGCCGCACGCGACCGTGGCGATCGGTGACGGCGGCAACGACGTGCAGATGCTGCGCTGGGCGGCCCGTGGTGTCGCGATGGGCCACGCGTCCGAGGCGGTCCGCGCGGCGGCCGACGAGGTCACGGGGACGATCGGGGACGACGGCGCACTCGCGGTCCTGCACAGCCTGCTGGTCTGACGCGCCCGCCGACGATCTCGACCGTTCTGACGGCCCTTCCGCACGAAATCCGTGGTGCGAGGGCGCTGTGGCTCGCCTGTGACTCAATCGTGACCGGATTGCCCGGTCTTTACGGTTGCGTCCGTGTTGCGTAACGGCTTGCATCGCTTGCAAGGGTGCCGTGCACAGCCGCCGGCACCTATCCGGAGCATGACGACGTGGAGGTCTCATGAACGGCACACGCAGGCGCCGCAGCCATCTGGCAGCGGCCGCGGCGGTCGGAAGCCTGGCCCTGGTGCTCACCGCCTGTTCGGGCGGGGACGACGAGGGAGGGGGCGGCGACGCCACCTCGGACGTCGACTGCACCGCGTTCGAGCAGTACGGCGACCTCGAGGGGAAGTCGATCAGCGTCTACACGTCGATCGTCGACCCCGAGTCGGTCCAGCAGACGGACTCGTACAAGCCCTTCGAGGAGTGCACGGGCGCGACCATCGAGTACGAGGGCTCGCGGGAGTTCGAGGCACAGCTGCCCGTCCGCCTGCAGGCCGGCAACCCGCCCGACATCGCGTACATCCCGCAGCCCGGCTTCCTGGCCTCGATCGTCGCCGACTACCCGGAGGTCGTCGTGGCGGCTCCGCAGCCGGTCATCGACAACGCCAACGAGTACTACACCGAGGGCTGGGTCAACTACGGGACGGTCGACGGAACGCTCTACGCGACGCCGCTGGGCGCCAACGTGAAGTCGTTCGTCTGGTACTCCCCGGGTGCGTTCGAGGAGAACGGCTACGAGATCCCCACGACGTGGGACGACCTCATGGCCCTCACCGACCAGATCGTCGCCGACCACCCCGACGCCAAGCCGTGGTGCGCGGGCATCGAGTCCGGTGACGCCACCGGCTGGCCGGCCACCGACTTCCTGGAGGACGTGCTGCTCCGCACGGCCGGTCCGGACGTCTACGACCAGTGGGTCACGCACGAGATCCCGTTCAACGACCCCCAGGTGCTCGATGCCCTGCAGACGGTGGGCGGCATCCTCAAGAACGACGAGTACGTGAACGGCGGCCTGGGCGACGTCCAGTCCATCGCCACGGCGCCCTGGAACGAGGCCGGCAACGGCATCCCCGACGGCACCTGCTTCCTGCACCGCGCGGCGAACTTCTACCAGGCCAACTGGGACCCGAGCCTGAAGGTCGCGGAGGACGGCGACGTCTACGCGTTCTACCTGCCCGGCACGAGCGCTGACGACAAGCCCCTGCTCGGCGGCGGCGAGTTCGTCACCGCGTTCGCCGACCGCCCCGAGGTCGCCGCGTTCCAGGCGTACCTGTCCAGCCCGGAGTGGGCCAACGCCAAGGCGGCGGCCACCGGTCAGGGCTGGCTCAGCGCCAACAGCGGCCTCGACCCGGAGCTGCTGCAGTCGCCGATCGACAAGCTCTCGTTCGACCTGCTCACGGACGACAGCTACACCTTCCGGTTCGACGGCTCCGACCAGATGCCCGGTGCCGTCGGCGCCGACGCGTTCTGGAAGCAGATGACCGCATGGATCGGTGAGGACCAGTCCGACGAGGCGACCCTCGACAACATCGAGAAGGCCTGGCCGGCCTCCTGACCGGCGATGAGGACCGGGGTGGGAGCCGTCGGCACGGCGGCTCCCACCCCGCGTTCTGGGCGTATCGTCCGAGCACGCCACCTCGATGACGAGGGAAAGGGTGAGGAATGGACTGGTTCATCCACGCGGAGACCGTGGGCCACAAGTTCGCGTTGATGGTGATCGCGATCCTGCTGTTCGTCGGCATCATGGGGGCGATCCTCTTCGGGATCGACAAGCTCAAGAGGGTGCCCATCTGGGTGGTCGTCGCGGGGTTCCTGGGTCCCACGCTGATCTTCGTCGTCTTCGGCCTCGTGTACCCGGGGCTCAACACCATCAAGGCATCGCTCTTCGACGCCAAGGGGAAGAACTTCGTCGGTCTCGAGAACTACGTGACCGCGTTCACGGAGGACCAGTTCCAGACGGTGCTGCGCAACACCTTGCTCTGGGTGGTCCTCGTGCCTCTGCTCGCCACCGCCATCGGCCTCGTCTACGCGGTGCTGGTCGACCGCACGCGGTACGAGCCGCTGGCCAAGACGCTGATCTTCCTGCCGATGTCGATCTCGCTCGTGGGCGCCAGCATCATCTGGAAGTTCGTCTACGAGTACCGGCCGAACCAGGGCAGCATCCAGCAGATCGGCCTCGCCAACCAGATCCTCGTCTGGTTGGGCCTGGAGCCGTACCAGTTCCTGCTCAACCAACCCTGGAACACCCTGTTCCTCATCGCGGTGATGATCTGGATCCAGGCGGGCTTCGCGATGACGGTGCTGTCGGCCGCCATCAAGGCCATCCCCGACGACATCACCGAGGCGGCCCGGCTCGACGGCCTGCACGGCGTGGGCATGTTCCGGTTCATCACCGTGCCGAGCATCCGTCCCGCGCTCGTCGTCGTCCTGACGACGATCGCGATGGGCACGCTGAAGGTCTTCGACATCGTGCGCACGATGACCGGCGGCAACTTCAACACGTCGGTCGTGGCCTACGAGTTCTACACGCAGAGCTTCCGTGCCCAGAACGCCGGGCTCGGTGCCGCGCTCGCGGTGATCCTGTTCATCCTGGTGATCCCGATCATCGTCTACAACGTCCGGCAGCTCCGCCTCTCGGAGGAGATCCGATGAGCTACGCCTCTGCACCCCTGCCTCCCGCAACGCTCGTCGAGCCGGAGGAGGTCGACACCACCCGCACCCGCAAGTCGTCGCGCCTCTCCCGGGCCGAGGCGCGTGCCGCGGCCGCCAAGGGCAAGCTCAGCTCGCCGTGGACCTCGCTGATCGCGATCCTCATCGCGATCGTGTGGACCGTCCCGACGTTCGGCCTGCTCATCACGTCGTTCCGGCCGAAGTCGGAGATCCGCACGTCCGGCTGGTGGACCCTGCCGTGGAACTTCGAGCTCACGCTGGAGAACTACCAGGAGGCGCTGTTCGGCTCGTCGACCAGCCTGGCCACCTACTTCGTGAACTCGATCGTCATCACCCTGCCGGCAGTGATCATCCCGATCTCGCTCGCGCTGCTGGCGGCCTACGCCTTCGCGTGGATGGACTTCAAGGGCCGCAACATCCTGTTCGTCGCGGTCTTCGCGCTCCAGGTGGTGCCCATCCAGGTCACCCTGATCCCGCTGCTCTCGCAGTACGTGGACTGGGGGATCGCGGGGTCGTTCTGGGTGATCTGGTTGTCGCACTCGATCTTCGCCCTGCCGCTGGCCATCTACATCCTGCACAACTTCATGAAGGACATCCCGCCGTCGCTGGTCGAGGCCGCGCGGATGGACGGCGCCGGCCACGTGAAGGTCTTCTTCCAGGTGCTCATGCCCCTGCTCACGCCCGCGATCGCGTCCTTCGCGATCTTCCAGTTCCTGTGGGTGTGGAACGACCTGCTCGTTGCGCTGACGTTCGCCGGCGGGACCACGGACGTGGCACCGCTCACCGTGCGGCTCGCGGAGCTGAGCGGGACGCGTGGGTCGCAGTGGCAGCTGCTGTCGGCGGGTGCGTTCATCGCCCTCGTCGTGCCGCTCATCGTGTTCCTGTCGCTGCAGCGGTACTTCGTGCGCGGCCTGCTGGCGGGGTCGGTCAAGGGGTAGCCCTAGCCTGAGGCCGTGCCCGCACCCCTGCTCTTCGTCGTCTCCGGACTGACGCAGTACCTGGGTGCGGCGCTCGCGGTCGGCATCTTCGGGACGATCGCCGCGGCCTCGGTCGCGTGGCTGCGCATCGCGGTCGCGGCGGTCGTGCTCGTCGTGTGGCAGCGCCCGTGGCGGTCACGGTGGCACCTGCCGGACCTGCGCACCGCCGTCGTGTTCGGGGCGGTGCTGGCCCTGATGAACGTGGCGTTCTACATCGCCATCGACTACCTGCCGCTCGGCACCGCCGTCGCGATCGAGTTCCTCGGGCCCGTCGCCGTCGCCGCCGTGACCGGGCGCGGCTGGCGCGACCGGGTGGGCATCGCGGTCGCCGCCGTCGGCGTGGTGCTGCTGGCCGGGGTGTCCCTGGACACGGGGCCGGACGCGGTGATCGGCCTGGTGGCCATCCTCGTCTCGGCGGGGTGCTGGGCGGCCTACATCCTGCTCGGCCGGCGCGTGGCGCGGGCGGCGAACGGCGGGATCACCGGGCTGTCCGTCGCGATGGCGGCGGGTGCGGTGCTGTTCGCGCCGTTCCTGGCCGGTGGTGCGGCGCCGGTGCTGCACGACGCACGGCTGGCGGCCCTGGTGGTCGCGATCGCCGTGTGCTCGTCGGTGGTCCCCTACGCGCTCGAGCAGGTCGTGCTGCGGAGGGTGCGGGCCGCCACGTTCGCGGTGCTGCTGGCGATGCTCCCGGCGACCGCCGCGGTGGTCGGCGCCGTGCTGCTCCAGCAGGTGCCGCACGGGCTCGAGGTGGTCGGGCTGCTGCTCGTCTCCGGCGCCATCGTGCTCACGGGCCTCGACCGGGAGGACCCACCGACGACGGAGGCACCCCCGCCGGCGTGACGGGCCCTACAGGTACTGCCCGGTCGACGGGTCGGGGGAGCCGTCGGCACGCGGGACCGGGACGGGCGCGCCGGGGTGCGGGGGCCCGGCGGGCAGCTGCCGACGCATCCCGGCCAGCTGGCCCTGCGCCGCCACCTGCTGGGCCACCAGAGCGGTCTGGATGCCGTGGAACAGCCCCTCCAGCCAGCCGACCAGCTGCGCCTGGGCGATCCGCAGCTCGGCGTCGGACGGCGCCTGGTCCTCGACGAACGGCAGCGTGATCCGGTGCAGCTCCGCGACGAGCTCCGGGGAGAGGCCCTCCTCGAGCTCGTGCAGGGACCGCTCGTGGATCTCCGCCAGCCGGGCGCGCGCCGCGTCGTCGAGAGGTGCGCTGCGGACCTCGTCGAGGAGCTGCTTGATCATCGTGCCGATGCGCATGACCTTCGCGGGCTGGCCGACGAGCGTGGTGATGTCCTCGGGCTCGTCGTCGTCCGGCACCGGGTCCAGCACCTCCACGCGCGGCTTGTCGTCGGTGGGGGCGTCCTGCGCGTCGTTGTCGGTCACCCGGGCATTCTCACCGACTGTGGTGCCCGGCGCAGCCCCTCCGTCCGGCTGGCTAGGGTGTGCGCCATGGCCTGGCTCACCACACCTGCCCATGCCCGGTGGCTCGAGGACGAGACGGACCGGCTCCTCGACTTCGGACGCGCTTCGGTCGTGCCGGGGGGTTTCGCTCGCCAGGACGAGGCGGGTGCCGCGGTCGACGGTCCGCTCGAGCTCTGGATCGCGTGCCGGATGACGCACGTCTACGCGATCGGTCACCTGCTGGGCCGCCCGGGCTCCGCCGCCCTCGTCGACCACGGTCTGGCCGCGCTCACGGGCGCGTTCCACGACGCCGAGCACGGTGGCTGGTTCGCCGAGGTCGAGCGCGACGGCACCCCGCGGGACACCGACAAGGCCGCCTACCCGCACGCCTTCGTCATCCTCGCCGCCTCGAGCGCGACCGCCGCCGGCCGACCGGGCGCCCGCGCCCTGCTGGACGAGGCGCTCGCCGTCTCGGTGCAGCGGTTCTGGGACGACGCCGCCGGCATGGCCGTGGAGCAGTGGGACCGGACCTTCACGACGCTCGACGGCTACCGCGGCGTCAACGCGAACATGCACACCGTCGAGGCGTACCTCGCCGCGGCGGACGTCACGGGCGACCGCATCTGGCTCGACCGCGCGCTGCGCATCGTCGAGCGCGTGGTGCACGGCTGGGCCGCCGGGAACTCCTGGCGCATCCCCGAGCACTTCGACGCCGACTGGGTGGCGGACCTCGAGTACAACGTGGACACCCCGGCGCACCCGTTCCGGCCCTACGGCGCGACCATCGGCCACTGGCTGGAGTGGGCGCGGCTGACCCTGCACGCCCGCGCCGCGATCACCGCCCGCGGTGACGTCGCCTCCGCCTGGATGCTCGAGGACGCGGTCGCCCTGTTCGACGCCGCCGTGCGCGAGGGCTGGGACGTCGACGGCGCCCCCGGCTTCGTCTACACGGTCGACTGGTCCGGCGCACCCGTCGTGCGCGAGCGGATGCACTGGGTGGCCGCCGAGGGTGTCGCCGCCGCTGCTGCCCTGCACGCCGCGACCGGCGAGGCCCGGTTCGACGACGCCTACACGCAGTGGTGGGAGTACATCGGCGCGCACCACCTGGACCGGGTCGGGGGGTCGTGGTGGCACGAGCTCGGCACCGACAACCAGGTGTCCCGCACGGTCTGGTCCGGCAAGGCCGACCTCTACCACGCGGTTCAGGCGACCCTGATCCCGCGCCTCCCGCTGACCCCGGTCATCACCCCGGCCCTCGCGGCAGGCCTGCTCGACTAGCTCTGTCGCGCAACGTCCGCACGTCCGGTCGTCCTGACGCTCGAGTCCGCGGACGTCCCACTCCCACACCCGTAGCGTCCGCACATTCGGTCGTCGGGACGCTCGAATGTGCGGACGTCGCGCGGCGGAAGCAGGGGTCAGGGGATCAGGAGGACCTTGCCGAAGGCCTCGCCCGACTCCAGCAGGCGGTGCGCGTCGGCGGCCTGGTCGAACCCGAGGCGGGCGTGCACCACCGGCCGCACCCACCGGTCCTCGACGAACGGCCACGCGTGCCGACGGACCCCGTCCATGATCGCGACCTTCTGCTCGAGCGGGCGGGAGCGGAGCATCGTGCCCAGCACGCTCGCCCGCTTGGCCAGCAGCACCGACAGGTCCAGCTCACCGCGTCGCCCCTGCTGCATCCCGATGACCACCAGGCGTCCGTCGTCGGCGAGCATCGCCAGGTTCTCCGCCAGGCCGCCGCCGCCCAGCACGTCGAGCACGACGTCGGCACCGTGCCCGTCGGTCGCGGCGAGCAGGCGGTCCACCAGCCCGGGCTCGTGGTGGTCGAGCGCCGCGTCCGCACCCAGCGCGAGGACCCGAGCGGTGCGTTCCGGGCCGCCGGCGGTCGCCAGGACGCGTGTGCCCAGGGCGCGGGCGAGCTGGACCGCGACGGTGCCGACCCCGCCCGAGCCGCCTCGGACGAGGAGGATCTCGCCGGGCGTCAGCCGGGCGGCGCGCAGGTTCGACCACACGGTCGCCAGGCCCTCGGGCAGCGCGGCGGCGTCGACGGTCGACAGGTCGTCGGGCAGGCGCAGCGCGAGCCCGACCGGGACGGCGACCTGTTCTGCGTAGCCGCCGCCCGCGAGCAGGGCGGCGACCCGGTCCCCGACCTGCGGGTCGTCGGGACCCAGTGCCAGCCCGCGCGCGACGACGGTGCCCGAGACCTCGAGACCGGGCCAGGCGGGCGTTCCCGCCGGAGGCGGATAGTGCCCTGCCCGCTGCAGCAGGTCGGCCCTGTTGACGCCGGCCGCTGCGACCCTCACGATCAGGTCGCGCGGTCCCGCCACGGGGTCAGGGACGTCCTGCACGGCGAGGACGTCCGGATCGCCCGGCTTTGTGATGACGACCGCTCGCACGTCCGCACAGTAAACCCGGGAGCACTCCGCCGACGCAGTCAGCCTCGTTGCTAGCACATGACACCCGAACGGGGTGTCATGTCGCCGTATCCGGGGGGGTGAGGTCCATGGCAAACTCTGCCGTTGGCTAATGGTCTGGTGTCCAACAGCCGATGAACGCCAACGGGACACCTCATCGGTCAACTGACCGGGACAGCACGACCGGTACGAATGGTGGCAACACCCGTTGCCGGAACACGGAAGGGAACGACATGCTGCGACGGCTCGGCATCCGCGCCAAAGTGATGGCTGTCCTTGCCGTCCCCATGATCGTGCTGCTCGCAGCCGGTGGGTTCATCTCGTGGAACGCCATCCAGGAGCTGCGGTACGCCAAGGCCGCCGACAGCGTGATCACGACGCTGCAGGCGTACACCCCCGTGTCGAGCTCGCTGCAGGCCGAGCGGCTCCTGTCGCTCAACGGCGGCTCCGCGGAAGACATCGCCGCAGCGCGTGCCCAGACCGACGCCGCGCTGAACGCGGTCCGGCCCATCACGGCCAAGCTCGACCTCAGCCAGTTCCCGCAGCCGGTCGTCGACCGGTTCGTCGAGGTGCAGCTCGCGCACAACACGATGCTCCCCGCCGTCCGTACTGGCGTCGACATCAAGTCGCAGCGGGCCCAGCTCGAGAACAACTACGCCGCGATCATCGAGGGCCAGCTCAGCCTCATGGAGCAGGTCGCCAACAGCCTCGAGAACCGCGACCTGGCGCAGTACGTCACCGCCTACCGCGAGATCGGCACCACCGCCGACAACCTGGTCGTCGAGATGATCGACGGCATCGCGCTCCTCGGCACCCGCGCGCCGGCCCCTGCCTCGGTCCGCCAGTACGACACGCAGACCGCCGCCACCGAGCTGGCCCGCGCCCGCTCGCACGCCGCGATGGACGCGCTCGGCGTCGACTCCCTGGTCATGCCGACCAAGGACCCGACCTCCAACTTCACCCGGATGCGGGCGCCCCTCCAGCAGGGCAACCCGGCCGGCTTCGCGCTGATCGACCCCGTCGCGTACGTCGGTGAGATCCAGCAGCAGCTGGTCAGCCTCTCCGAGCTCAACACCGGCGTGCTGGACGAGGCCCACAAGGTCGCCTCCGCCTCGGCGGACGAGGCCCAGGCCCAGGCTCTCGTCACCATCGGCATCGTGGTCGCGGCCCTCGTCGCCTCCCTCTTCTTCGCCCTCCTCGTCGCCCGAGGGATCGTCGTCCCGCTGCGCCGCCTGACGAAGGCTGCCGCCGACGTCCGCGAGCAGCTGCCGCGACTGGTCGAGCAGGTGGCCATCCCCGGTGAGGGTCCGGAGATCACCCTGGCGCCCATCCCGGTGACGTCCCGCGACGAGGTCGGCCAGCTGGCCGCAGCCTTCAACTCGGTGAACTCGACCACGGTCCAGGTCGCCCAGGAGCAGGCCGCGCTGCGTGGCTCCATCGCGGAGATGTTCGTCAACGTCGCCCGCCGCGACCAGGTCCTCCTCAACCGCCAGCTGTCGTTCATCGACTCCCTGGAGCGTGCCGAGGAAGACCCGAGCACCCTGGCGAACCTGTTCCGCCTCGACCACCTCGCCACCCGCATGCGTCGTAACGCGGAGTCCCTCCTCGTCCTCGCCGGCATCGACTCCGGTCGTCGTCTGCGCGACGCCATGCCGCTGTCCGACGTCGTCCGCACGGCCTCCTCGGAGATCGAGCAGTACGACCGGGTCGAGCTCGACCTGCAGGTCGACCCGCACATGCACGGCTTCAACGCCCTCGGCGCCGCGCACATGCTCGCCGAGCTCCTCGAGAACGCGACGATCTTCTCCGAGCCGGAGACGCCCGTCACGGTCACCACCGGTGTCTCGGGCCAGTTCGTGGTCGTCCGCATCCTCGACCAGGGCCTGGGCATGAGCGACGTGGAGCTCGAGGCCGCGAACTCGAAGATCATCTCGACGTCCGCCAGCGACTCCCTGGGCAACCAGCGCCTCGGCCTCTTCGTCGTCGGCCGCATCGCCCAGCGCCTCGGTGCCGACGTGCGGCTGCTCAAGGCCGCGCACGGCACCGGTACCGAGACGATCGTCCGGTTCCCCGCCACGCTGTTCGTGATGACGGAGACCAACCTGTACGGCAACGGGGCGCCCGCCGCCCTGGCCGCACAGCGCAACGACCCGGGCCTGCCGCAGATCGAGGCGCCCGTCGTCGAGGAGGTCAACCTCGCCGCGCTGACGGACGGCCAGACCTCGCTCGGTCTGCCGCACCGCCGCCGTCGTGACGACGGTTCCGACGAGCCCGTCGGCCCCATCCCCGTCACGGAGCTGGCGCAGTCCACGGGTCTGCCGAGCCGGTCGAAGAAGACGTTCGACGAGGACAACCTCGTCCTGCCCGAGGCCCCTGACGGCCACATCGCCCCCGAGATCTCCGCGGCAGGCTCCGACTGGAAGCCCGCGACGGTCGCGCCCCTCAAGGGTGGTCTGCCGAGCCGCAGCCGCGCCTCGACGTCCGCCTGGGCCAAGCCCGAGGAGCCGGCTCCGAGCGGCCCCGCCCCTGCCCCCGCGCCCGCGGCCCGTGCCGGTCTCTTCTCCGGCTTCCGCGGCCGCACCGAGGCCACGTCCACCGACACCGGCGAGAACCTCGTCGTCCCGGGCCTGCAGTCCGAGGACCAGGAGCGCGCACAGCTGCCCGCGCAGTCCAACGCCGTCCGCGCACCGTGGATGTCGAGCGGTGCCCACGCCGCGCCCGTCGAGCCGATGGTCGTCCCGCAGCTCGCGGACGACGACGACTCGTGGGAGGCGCAGGAGGCCGAGAACCGCGAGGCGCAGAACGTCGCGTCCGCTGCGGCTGCCGTGCAGGCCGAGGCGGCCCCCGTGCAGGACGAGGCACCCGCCTGGGAGCCGACGCCCGCCTGGGACACCGCGCAGGTCGAGGCTCCGGCTGCCGAGGCCGCGGCCTGGGAGGCGCCCGCCTGGGACGCCCCTGTCGCCGAGGCCGTCGCGGCCGAGGTCCCCGTCTGGGAGGCGCCCGTCGCCGAGGTCCCGACGTGGGAGGCCCCCGCCGCCGAGACCGCTGCGTGGGAGGCTCCCGCCGCCGAGACCGCTGCGTGGGAGGCGCCCGCCGACGAGACTCCCGGTTGGGGTGCTCCCGTCGCCGACGCTCCCGTCTGGCAGGACTCCACCACGTCGCAGACCCCCGTCTGGGACGACACCGCTGACCAGACCCCTGCCGAGGCTCCCGCCTGGGACGTGCTCCCCGCTGCCGAGACCGGCGCGGAGACCTTCACGCAGGCTCCTGCCTGGGACGCACCGGTCGTCGCCGAGACGCCCACCTGGGAGGCGCCCGCCGCCGCCGCGTCCGCCTGGGACCAGACGGCCGTCGACGACGAGCCCGGCTGGGAGGCACCGGTCGTCGGCGACGACGCCCCCGCCGCCCTGACGTCGCGCTCCGCCGCCCCGGCGCCGGAGGAGGAGGTCGCAGCTCCTGCGGCCGCCGTACCGGTCGCACCGGCCGCGCCCGTCCGGACCTTCACGTCCTACAGCGGCTACGCCGGCTGGGGCGCTCCCGCCGCGGACGCGTACCAGCCGTCGGACCGCCTGCTCGACGAGGCCCGTGCCTGGCACACGGGCGCCATGCCGATCGTCCCGGAGGCTGCCGTCGCAGCTGCCGCGCCGGTCGAGGCGCCTGCTGAGCCCGTCGAGGAGCCGGCCCCGGCCGTCGACGACGCCGCCTGGCCCGTCCCCGCCTGGGAGCCGCCGACCTGGCAGTCGCCCGAGTGGGCCGAGCAGCCGGCCGAAGCTGCTGCCGAGGTCGAGGTCGAGCCCGAGGTCGAGCCTGAGGTCGCGGTCGTCGACGGTGTCGCGTTCCAGCGCGTCTACCTCGAGCCCGAGCCGTCCGGCGACGCCCCCGTCGCGTCCTACGTCGCACCGGAGCCTGTCGTCGAGGAGGCTCCCCAGTGGGCAGCTCCCGCGCAGGAGGCGGCGCCGGCGTGGCCGACGTTCCAGGCCCCCCAGCAGGTCGAGGCTCCGACGCAGGTGTTCACACCGGTCGAGGTCGCTGCAGCCGTCGAGCCGGAGCGCGCACCGCAGGCACCCGTCTACCAGGAGGCCCCGGTCGCGTACGCCGCACCCGAGGCCGCCGCGGCCCCGGCGTGGGCCCCGACCGCACCCGCCCAGGCAGCTCCGGCCGCCCAGGCTCCGTTCGCCGAGGTCGTCCAGCCGCAGTCGGACGACGCCAAGGGCCGCCGCAAGTGGGGCCTGTTCGGGCGGAAGAAGGGTGACGACGGCGCTCCGGAGGTCTCCGGACCCGTCCCGGTGCAGAGCGCGCCCGCCCCCGCCGCCCAGGTCGCCCCCGTGCGGACCTCGGCGTGGACGGCGGACTCCGCCGCCCCGCAGTCGCCCACGGGTGCCGACTCGTCGCAGTCGTGGATGGCGTCGACCACCTGGTCGGCACCGGCCGCTCCCGCGCCGCACGCTCCGGCCCCGCTGGAGCCCGTGTCGGCAGGGACGTGGGCTCCGCCCGAGTGGGCCGCACGGCCCGGCAGCAACGCTGCGCCGTCGCAGACGGTCCCGCAGCCCGCGCTGCCGCCGTCGGTGGCACCCCGGGTCGGCACGCTCGACGACGAGGTGGCAGCGATGCTGGCCCTCCGTTCGGACATCCAGGAGCAGGCACTCTCCGAGCTCTCCCAGCTGTCGGCCTACCGGCCGGCCGCCTCGGGTGGCAACGCGGAGCGCCTCACCAAGCGAGTCCCCACAGCTGTCCCGGCGACGACCGTCACCGAGGACGAAGGGAAGCCCGTGCAGCGTGATGCGGACCAGCTCCGGTCGCGTCTGTCGAGCTTCCAGTCCGGGACCTCTCGTGGCCGTCGTGCCACGGAGGACCCGTCCGGCCAGAACGGCGTGAGCTGATGACTGCCCCAGACCCCACAACCGTCGTCACCGCCATGGTGGCGTCTGACCCCGCAGTCATCGACTGCACCAGCAAGGAGGAAGTGTGACCGCGCTCAGCACCGAGGCAGCCAACTTCGGCTGGCTCCTGGACAACTTCGTCCGGACCGTGCCCGGCACTCGCCACACACTCGTGGTGTCTGCGGACGGTCTTCTCATGGCGATGTCCGAGCAGCTCGACCGCACCAGCGGCGACCAGCTCGCGGCCATCGTCTCCGGGATGTCTAGCTTGACCCGAGGCGCCGCGCGCCAGCTCCGTGCGGGGGAGGTGCGTCAGGCGATCATCGAGATGGACAACTTGTTCCTCTTCCTCATGAGCGTCTCGAACGGCTCCGTCCTCGCCGTGGTCGCGGAGTCGAGCTGCGACGTGGGCCTCATCGGCTACGAGATGGCGATGCTCGTCTCTCGTACCGAAGCGACCCTCACCCCGCAGCTCATCTCCGAGATGCGTGGCCAGCTCCCTATCGACGGCGCCACCCGCGCCCCGGTGGCCTGAGGCCACGGGGAGTCTGAACCATGAGCGAGCACATCGAGTACGAGGCCAGAACGGTCCGGCCCTATGCCGTGACCGGTGGCCGCGTGCGCTCGGCGCGCTCCGACCTGCCTCTCGAGGCGCTGGTCGAGGCAATGCCGGGTGCCGTGACGAGCCAGGGTCTTCCGCCTGAGAAGCGGGCGATCCTCCAGCACGCCGCGTCCAACTACATCTCGGTCGCCGAGCTTTCTGCTCTGCTCCACCTGCCGCTCGGTGTGATCCGGATCCTCGTGTCCGACCTCGCCGACCAGCAGTACGTGCGTGTGCACACCTCACAGCCGGTCGAGGTCAACACCGGTGAATCGCCTGCCCTGTCCCTCAGCGTGCTGGAGAGTGTTCTCAATGGCATTTCCGCCCTCTGACGCCGCTGTGGCCGCTCCGGCGGGCACGGCAGGAAGCGTCGCTCCCACAGTCGTCAAGATCGTCGTCGCCGGCGGCTTCGCCGTCGGCAAGACGACCTTCATCGGCTCCATCTCGGACATCGAGCCCCTCAACACCGAGGCCGCGATGACCGAGCACTCGGTCGGCGTCGACGACGCCGGCGGTGTGTCCGACCGCAAGACCACCACCACGGTGGCGATGGACTTCGGTCGCATCGCCCTGCCGGGGTCGCTCTGGCTCTACCTGTTCGGTACCCCTGGCCAGGACCGGTTCCTGTTCATGTGGGACGACCTGGTCCGCGGTGCCATCGGCGCCGTCGTCCTGGTCGACACCGACCGGCTCGACCAGTGCTTCCCGGCCGTGGACTACTTCGAGAGCCGTGGCATCCCGTTCGTCGTGGGTGTCAACTGCTTCGACGGCGTCGCCAAGCACCAGCTGGACGACGTCCGTGAGGCGCTCGCGATCCCGGCGCACGTGCCGGTGCTGTACACGGACGCCCGTTCGCGTGCGGCAACCAAGCAGGCCCTGATCTCCCTCGTGCAGCTCGCGATGGAGCGTCTGCGCAGCCGGTGACCACACAGGTCTCACCCGACCGCGGCCGGCCCCTGCAGGGGGGCCGGCCGCCGTCGTTCCCCGACGCCGTGAGCGATCATGGTGAGATGCCCGTCCCGTCACCGCTCCCGCGAGGTGGTGGCGGCGTGCTGCCGCAGCCGCGGCCGGCGGGTGACGACGCGATGCGCCCGGTCGCGCCACCCCCTCGGGTGTCGCGGGTGTACGCCGACGGCTCGGCGCTGTCGCGGTACCTCGTCGGTGCACCGTGCCGTGAGCAGTGGCTCGCGTGGACCGCCGAGCACGAGTCGCAGCTGGTGACCACACCGCTCGGCCTGACCGAGCTGCGACGCGTCGCACAACCGCGCGGGGTCGAGGCGACGGGAGTCGCGCACGACGTCGAGGAGCGTGTCGAGGTGATCCGCTTCTCCGATCAGACGCTGAAGGCGGCGACGAAGGTGTCGGGCGTCCTCCCGCCGTTCGTCGCGCTGCACATCGGGGCTGCCCTCGCGCACCCGGACGTCTCCAGCGTCGCGACGTACGAGGTCCAGCTGGCCCAGGTGTCCGCCCTGCACGGGCTCACCGTGGTGTCCCCGGGGTGGCCTTCGTCCTGGTGGGAGCGCGAAGGCTAGGCACGGCGGCTCCACGAGCCTAGGTTCGGAGCATGACGGACGACGGCGGTACACAGGCCTCGACGGTGCTCGATCCCGGAGCTGTCGGTCCCGCCCCGCCGCTGACGCCGACCCGGCGTCGAGCCCCGAACCAGGTGCACCTCCTGAGCCGCAACGAGCGTGAGGCCAGAGGATCGGCCGCCCGGGTGCTGCTCCCGCGCGAGGCCCTCGCGGACATCGGGACGACGACGAAGCGCCCCGACCCGGTCGACCAGCTGGTGTCCCAGGGCCTGTCCCGGGTGACCGAGCTGCTCCCGCTGCGGTACGGGCGGATGTCGTCCTCCGCGTTCGCGTTCTACCGTGGCGCGGCGCTGCTCATGGCCTCCGACCTCGCTGCGACCCCGGACTCGGGGCTCGACGTGCAGCTGTGCGGTGACGCGCACATGTCGAACTTCGGTCTCTACGGCACCCCCGAGCGCCGGCTGCTCTTCGACCTGAACGACTTCGACGAGACGCTCCCCGGCCCGTTCGAGTGGGATGTCAAGCGGCTGCTGGCGAGCGTCGAGATCGCCGCGCGCAGCATCGGGGCGGGCGCCAAGGAGCGCCGGAAGATCGCGACCGACGTCGCGAAGTCCTACCGGACGGCGATCCGGGAGTTCGCGGCGCGGCCGAACATCGACGTCTGGTACGCCCGGCTCGACGTCGACGACTTCCTGCGGGAGCACGGGGGGTCGTTGGGGAAGGCGCAGTCGAGGACGACGGCGTCGACCGTGAAGAAGGCGCGTAGCCGGGACCACCTGCGGTCGGTGGAGAAGCTCACGGAGGTCGTGGACGGCCGGCGACGGTTCCTGTCCGACCCGCCGCTGGTGCAGACGCTGGAGGAGCTGCTAGGTGACGGTGCCCGGGTGTTCCGGGACGCGATGAGCGAGCTCGTGCGGGCGTACCAGTCGACGCTCCAACCGGACCGCCGGCACCTCGTCGGGCAGTACCGGCTCGTGGACATGGCCCGCAAGGTCGTGGGGGTGGGCAGTGTCGGTACACGGGCGTGGATCCTGCTGCTCGAGGGCGCCGACGACAGTGACCACATGATCCTGCAGGCCAAGGAGGCGCAGGCCTCGGTGCTCGAGCAGTTCCTCGGGGCGAGCGAGTACACGCAGTCGGGGCAGCGGGTGGTCGAGGGCCAGCGGCTCATGCAGGCGGCGAGCGACGCGATGCTCGGCTGGCAGCGGACGCACGGGATCGACGGCGTCCAGCGCGACTTCTACGTCCGGCAGCTGCGCGACTGGAAGGGGTCGGCGGTCATCGAGGAGATGCGGCCCGAGGGCTTCAGCCGGTACGGCGGACTGTGCGCGTGGACGTTGGCACGTGCGCACGCACGGTCGGGGGACCGGGTGGCCATCGCGTCCTACCTCGGCGGGTCGAAGGCGGCCGACGAGGCGTTCGCCGACTACGCGGCCGCGTACGCCGACCGCAACGAGTCGGATCACGCGGCTCTCGTGGCTGCCATCGGTTCCGGCCGTCTCGCGGCGGTGCACGGGATCTGAACCTCGAGCTCCACGACGTCCGCACTCCCGCGGGCTCGGGGGCGCACGAGTGCGGACGCCCGAGCGTGGGGCGCCGTAGCGTCCGCGCTCCTGTGGGTTCAGGGGTGCGCGAGTGCGGACGTCGTGAGGTCAGTCTCGGCGGAGCGCCGCGGCCGCTGCCGACACGAGCGCCGGGTCCGTCGTCGTGTAGCCGGAGGTACCGCCGCCGGGTCCCCCGGACTCGTCGACGTGCCGGCTGGCGGACAGGTGCACGGCGTCGACCCCGACGGCGACGAGCGCGGGGATGTCCGCAGGCCGCACGCCGCCGCCGGCCATGACCTGGAGGCGCCCGCCCGCGAGCGTGACGGTGGACGCCAGCCGGTCGACGCCGTCGATGCTCGCCGCGGCACCGCCGGAGGTGAGCACGCGGACGACGCCGAGCGAGGCGAGGTCGTCCAGGGCACCCGCCAGCAGGGGGACGGTGTCGAGCGCCCGGTGGAACGTGACCTCGCGCCCGTCGGCCGCATCGACCAGCCGGGAGACGGCGCCACGGTTCACCGCGCCCGAGGCGGTCAGCGCCCCGACGACGACCCCGGCCGCGCCGGCACGCACGGCTGCGCGCACGTCCCTGACCTGCACGTCGAGCTCGTCGGCGGTGTAGACGAACGACCCGGCGCGGGGCCGGACGAGCACGTGCACCCCGACGTGCGGCGGCAGTGCGGCGACGGTGGCGTCGAGGAGCCCGATGCTCGGCGTCAGGCCCCCGGTCGCGGCGAGCGCGGCGCACAGCTCGAGCCGGTCGGCTCCGAGGTCGGCGGCCAGGACCGCCCCGGCGACGTCCTGGACGGCGATCTCGAGGAGGGTCACGCCCACGACAGGAGCGGCTCGCCCGCGGCGACGGTGTCGCCGGGTCGCGCGAGCCGGGTGAGGTCGTCGGCACCTGCCTCGAGGCCCACGACCGGGCAGACCGGGGAGCGCCCGCCCAGCGCGGACGGGTCCCAGCTCACGACGACCTGCCCCGCGGAGACGACCGCTCCTTCCGCGGCGTGCAGCGTGAACCCGGCTCCGCCGAGCTCGACCGTGTCGATGCCGAGGTGGACCAGCACCGCCCGGCCGTCCTCGTGCTGCACGACGAACGCGTGCGGGTGGAGCTTCACGATGGTGCCGCCGATGGGGGAGATGACCTCCGAGCCGGCGGCGAGCGGCGGGTCGAGCGCGAGGCCGGGGCCGACGAGCTCGGCGGAGAACACGGGGTCGGCGACCTCGGACAGGCCCAGGACCTGACCGCTCACGGGGGACAGGACGGTCAGGGTCGTCATCAGCGCAGGTCCTCGATGTCGGAGGCGAGCGTGTCGGCCTCGGGTCCGACGATCACCTGGACGGCCACACCGGACCGCACGACGGCGATGGCGCCGGCCTTCTTGAGCCCGGGCTCGTCGACGAGCGCGGGGTTCTCCACCTCGACGCGCAGGCGCGTGATGCACGGCTCGAGGTCGAGGACGTTGGCGTCCCCACCGAGCGCCGCGAGGATCTGTTCTGCCTTCGTCATGTCCTGCTCCTCACATCAGCTCGTCGAGATCGGTGGCGATGAGGTCGACGTGCGGCCCCACCACCACCTGGACCACGCGTCCGGAGATCATCACGCCGAACGCGCCGGCGGCACGCAGCGCGGCGGCGTCGACGCGGCTGGCGTCGCGCACGAGCGAGCGCAGGCGCGTGGTGCACGGCTCGATCTCGTCGATGTTGTCGACCCCGCCGAGCGCGGCGAGGATCGCGGCGGCCTGGTCTCTGCTCTGCGGCCTCATTGCCGTCCTCCTGGGGTGGGTGCGGTGAGCTCGGTGCGTCGCCGGGGGACCAGGGCGGGCCGCGGGGCGCGCAGGGGCACCCAGACGCTGTAGCGGTCGGCGCGGTAGCAGGCGCGGGAGAACATCGTCGCGCTGTCGACGGAGTAGGTGCGGCGCTCGGCACGCAGCACGGCACGCGCGTCGCCGAGCCCGAGCAGCGACGCCTCGGTGTCGGTGGCCTCGTCGGCGGACAGCGTGTCCTCGCCCCACTCGGGGGCCAGCCCGCGCTCCCGCAGCGCCTCGTACATGCTCGCCGGGGGCCCGTCGTCGAAGAGGGTGGGCGCCAGGGCGACAGGCACCCAGGCCTGCTCGATGCAGATGGGGACGCCGTCCGCGCTGCGCACCCGGTAGAGGAAGTGCACCTTCTGACGCGGCTCGAGCTCGAGCGCGGTGGCGACGTCGGGGGTCGCGGAGACGACTTGGGCGGCCAGCACGGTGGTCGCGGGTTCCATGCCGCGTCGGCGCATCTCCTCGCCGAACGTGGTCAGCCGCATCTCGAAGTCCATGCGCTGCGGGGCGACGAACGTGCCGCGCCCCTGTTCGCGCACCAGGACGCCGTCGGTCACGAGCGTGTCGACGGCCTGCCGCACGGTCATCCGGGACAGGCCGAACTGCTGGCTGAGGTGGCGTTCGGACGGGATGGCGTCGCCGACCTGGAGCTCCTGCGCGACGAGGGTGACCAGGTGGTCGCGCACCGTCAGGTACTTGTGCGCGCTGCCCTGCTCCGACTCGTCCACGCGCGGCCACTCCTTTGTGAGGCGACGGTCGTCGCCGTCTCGACGTGACCCTTGACACATCATGAGGTCTAGACCAGTCTGCTCGCAACTGGTCCAGACCAGACATCGTGACTGTCTGGAACTTTCCCCCTCAGAAGCATCCCAGGACACCCAACGAGGAGTGCTCCATGACCACCGCCACCGCGGACGCCCCGGCGTCCACCGAGAAGCGGGGCTTCCCCGGCCTCGCCCAGCTCCAGCGCATCGGCCGCTCGCTCATGCTGCCGATCGCCTCCCTCCCGGCCGCCGCGCTGCTGCTGCGGCTCGGCCAGCCGGACATGCTCGGCGCCGACGGTCTCGGCGCCCACCTGCCCTGGATGCTCCCGGTCGCCGACGTGCTCGGCGCCGCGGGCAACGCGCTGTTCGCCAACCTCGCGCTGCTGTTCGCCGTCGGCGTCGCGGTCGGCTTCGCCCGCAAGTCCGACGGTTCCACGGCTCTCGCGGCCGTCATCGGCTACCTCGTGTTCAACGGGGTCTGCACCGCGCTCTCCCCGTACGTGCTGGAGAAGGCGGGCGAGGGCGAGACGCAGGAGGTCATCAACTACGGCGTCCTCGGCGGCATCGTCATGGGCCTCGTCGCGGCGCTGCTGTTCCAGAAGTACTACCGGATCAAGCTGCCCGCGTACCTGGCGTTCTTCGGCGGCCGTCGGTTCGTACCGATCGTCACGGCCGGCGCCGCGATCCTCGTCGCCGTCGCCGGCGCGCTGATCTACCCCGCGTTCAACAGCGGCTTCACCGCCGTCGGCGACTGGGTCACCAGCTCGACGATCCTCGGCGCCTTCGTCTACGGCACCATGAACCGCCTGCTGGTCCCCATCGGCCTGCACCACCTGCTGAACTCGCTGCCGTGGTTCCAGTTCGGCTCCTACACCGACACCAACGGGGACGTCTGGCACGGTGACATCGCGCGCTTCCTGCACGGCGACCCGACGGCCGGCACCTTCATGACCGGGTTCTTCCCGATCATGATGTTCGCGCTCCCCGCGGCCGCCCTGGCGATCGTGCACACGTCCAAGGCGAAGAACCGCAAGGTCATCGCGGGCATCATGGGCTCCGCGGCGCTGGTCTCGTTCGTCACGGGCGTCACCGAGCCGCTCGAGTTCGCGTTCGTCTACGTCGCCTACCCCCTCTACGTCATCCACGCGATCCTGACGGGCACGTCGCTCGCGCTGGTCAACGCCCTGGGCATCAAGGACGGCTTCGGGTTCTCGGCGGGCGCCATCGACTACCTGCTGAACTTCCGGATCGCGACGATGCCGCTGCTCCTCATCGTCGTCGGCCTCGGGTACGCCGCCGTCTACTACTTCCTGTTCCGGTTCGTCATCACGCGCTGGCAGCTGCGGACGCCTGGCCGGGAGGACGACGACGACCCGTCGACGACCCCGACCCTCGAGGACCAGCCTCCCGCGGAGAAGACGCCCGAGGCGGCCGACGAGAAGGCGTCCGCCCGATGACCTCCGCGGTCGTCGCCGCCCCGCTGACCCTGACCGGGATCGGGGTCAGCCCAGGACGTCGGGCAGGTGTCGTGGCGCGCATGCCCGACGCCCCGCCGGCGCCGTCGCCCGAGCCGTCGGCTCCGGGCACGGACCTGGAGGCGGCGGCGACCGCGGTCGACCAGGCGGCGGCACGGGTCCGCGACACCCTGGCCCGCGCCGCCGACGCGGCGAGCGGGGAGGCGGCGGACATCCTCGCGGTCACCGCGGCGATGGCCGCCGACCCCTCGCTCGCCGACGAGGCCCGGCGGCGGGTGGTCGAGACCCGGTCCACGCCCGCGAGGGCGGTGTGGGACGCGGCCGAGCTGGTCGCGGAGCAGCTCAGGGCCCTGGGCGGGATGTTCGCCGACCGGGCGCGCGACGTGCAGGACGTGCGCGACCGGATCATCGCGGAGCTGCTCGGCCTGCGGGCGCCGGGCGTGCCGGACCCGGGGACGCCGTTCGTGCTGGTGGCGCGGGATCTCGCCCCCGCCGACACCGCACGGCTGGACCCGGCGCACGTCCTCGCGATCGTCACGGCCGGTGGCGGACCGACCGCGCACACCGCCATCCTGGCGCGGTCGCTCGGCATCCCGTGCGTCGTCGCGGTGGCCGGGGCGCTCGACATCGCCGACGGGGAGACCGTGCTCGTCGACGGGTCGACCGGCGACGTCGTCCGGCACCCGTCGGCGGAGGCGGTCGACCGCGCCGCGCACGCCCGCCCCCGTCCGACCCGGCTGGAGCACCCCGGGCGCACCGCCGACGGGCACCGCGTCGCGCTGCTGGCCAACGTCGGCGACCCCGCCGGAGCGGCCGCCGCGGCGGACACCGGCGCCGAGGGGATCGGGCTGTTCCGCACCGAGTTCGGGTTCCTCGGCCGGACCACGCCGCCGAGCATCGCGGAGCAGGTCACGGCCTACGCGCGGGTGTTCGACGCGTTCCCCGGGCGACGCGTCGTGATCCGCACGCTCGACGCCGGTGCCGACAAGCCCCTGCCCTTCGTGACGGCCGCGGGCGAGCCCAACCCGGCGCTGGGGGTCCGGGGCCTGCGCACCTCCTGGGCGCACCCGGCCGTGCTCGACGACCAGCTCGCCGCGATCGCGCAGGCCGCGGCGGCGTCGTCGGCGGACGTCTGGGTCATGGCGCCGATGGTCGCGACGGCCGACGAGGCGGACGCGTTCGTCGACCGCTGCGCCGGCCACGGGCTGCCGCACGCCGGGATCATGGTCGAGGTCCCCGCCGCCGCCCTCCGCGCCGCCGACCTGCTCGACCGCGCGCAGTTCGCCAGCCTCGGCACCAACGACCTCACGCAGTACGCGATGGCGGCCGACCGGGAGCTCGCCGGGCTGGCGCAGCTCTCGACGCCGTGGCAGCCGGCCGTGCTCTCGCTCGTGCAGCTCGCCTGCGCGGGCGGTCTGGCCCGGGACCGACCTGTCGGGGTCTGCGGCGAGGCCGCGGCCGACCCGGCACTCGCACCCGTCCTCGTCGGGCTCGGCGTCACGTCGCTGTCGATGACGGCGCGGGCGCTTCCCGACGTGGGTGCGGTGCTTGCGTCGGTCACGCTGGAGGAGTGCCGGTCGCTCGCCGCGCTGGCGCTCGCCCAACGGACTGCCGACGAGGCGCGGTCAGCCGTACGGGCCGCGCTCGGGGACGTGCTGGAGGCGACAGGCCTCTAGGCCGACCGCCTTCGTGCGCGGCCGCCTTCGAGCCCGGCCGCCTTCTAGGCCGTCTGCTGCAGGAACTGCTCGAGCACGTCGATCGACGCGGCCGCGTCGGCGTCGTCGTCGGCGGTGGCCAGCACGACCTCGTCGCCGGACCCGACACCCAGCGTCATGATCGCGAGGATCGACGCGGTCGCGACGGGCGTTCCCCCGGTCTTCGCGATGGTGACCTTCGCGGGGAGCCTGCCGGCCGCCGCGACGAACTGGGCGGCGGGGCGCGCGTGCAGCCCCTCGGGAAGTGCGACGACGACGGAACGCTGCATGGCCTGCCTCCTGGCTGGTCGACGATGACGCGCTCGACCCTACTGGTCTAGACCATGTCTGCGCGAGTGCTTGTGGGAGACTCGTGCCGCTGCGGGCTCGTCCCGCACGGGAGGGCTGTCTGAGCGGCCGAAAGAGACGGTCTTGAAAACCGTTGGAGCGGGACAACCCCGTTCTCGTGGGTTCGAATCCCACGCCCTCCGCCCTGTGAGGAACGCAGGTCAGCGCGGGACGGGCTCGGCAGCCGGACGGACGGTGTTCGCGGCTCCCGCGCGGTGCCCGATCCGGGCGACCACCAGGCCCGCGACGCCCAGGGCCAGCACCAGTGGCGAGCCGATCTCCAGCGCGCGCAGCAGGGTGGAGCTCGTGGCGAGGGCGCCGATGCCGAGCGCGGCAGCCGCCTGGAGGACGTAGGCGACGACGTAGGCCGCGGACAGCACGGCCGCGCGGTGGTGCACGGGCGCACTGAGCGTCACCAGACCGAGGCCGCCGGAGAACAGGAGGCTGTAGCCGGCGCCCGCGACGACCGACGAGGCGAGGAAGAGCGGGAGCGAGTGGGCCAGCCCGGCGCTGATCAGGAGGGCGAGGCCGAGGGCTGCGGCAGGCGGCCCGATCGTCACGGCTGTGCGCGGGGCCAGGCGCCGGGCCAGCACCGCGACGACGCCGATGACGACTGCGGACACGGAGATGATCGCGCCGCCGACGAAGGCGTCGTCCGACCGCACGAGGTCCCGGGCGATCTGGGCGCCGAGCGCCAGGAAGATCGCGCCCATCGCGTAGGCGCCGCTGACCGCGAGCGTGCCGGCGACGAAGGGCGCGCGGGCGTCGCGCGGGACGTGGGGCCTGCGCGGTCGCCACGGGCCCGCGGTCTCGTCGCGCGTGTGCCGGGGGAGCAGCCAGACCAGGACGGCGCTCACGGCGGTGACCACGACGAGCACCCAGAACGTGAGGTGCGTGGGCCACGGCCCGTACTGCACGAGCGCGCCGCCCACGAGCGTGGCGAGCGCGAGGCCCGTGGCCGTCGCCGCGGTCGTGGCCGAGCTCGCCCGCGCCTGCTGACCGGGGCTGCTGAACTCGATCATGGCCGCCGTCGCAGGGCTCAGCGAGAGGCCGACGCCGACACCCATGAGCGCACGCCCGACCAGCACCCAGGCGAGGTCCGGGGCGAGCCCGAACGCGAGCGCCCCGAGCCCGAGCGCGGCGAGGCCGTACAGCATGGTGGCGCGACGGCCGATGACGTCCGACAGATTGCCGAACAGGACGAGGACCGGGACGAGCACCAGCGGGTAGACCGCGAAGATCAGGGTCGTCGTCGCCGGCGTCAGGCCCCACTCGTGGGCGTAGAGCGGGTAGACGACGGTCGGGGCGCCGCTGGCCCAGAGGGCGAGGCCGGCGACGAGAGCGGCGGTCCAGAAGCCTGCGCGGCGGTCGAGCTGGGGCACGTCGTCTCCCGGGGTACTGAGTAGGTTCGGCCAACCTAGCACTCTGACTAGGTTTCGCCAATGCAGGGCGTATGATCGGCGTCGTGACCCGCTCGCTCACCGCCGTCGACAGCCGCTGCTCGATCGCCCGCGGCCTCGAGATCCTGGGCCAGAAGTGGACCCTGCTGATCGTCCGCGAGGCCTTCAAGGGTCGGACCCGCTTCGCGGAGTTCCGGGAGCGTCTCGGGATCGCGCCGGACGTGCTCGCCGACCGTCTGAACGCGCTGGTCGAGAACGGCATCCTCGAGCGCCGCGCCTACCGCGAGGCCGGGGAGCGCGAGCGCGAGGAGTACGTGCTGACGGACGCGGGCCGCGATCTCGCACCGGTCCTGGTCGCGATCCGCGACTGGGGCGACGAGCACCGGCCCACGGGCTTCGGTCCCGCCGCGCTCCCGGTCGAGGCGGCCACGGGGGCGTCGGTGCGGATGGCGTTCCTCACCGACGACGGGCGCGAGGTGCAGGCGCGCGACGTGGGGCTCGTGCGGGGGCCGGGAGCCGAGCGGTTCTAGCGACGGACGTCTGCGCGCCACGGGGGACTAGCAGGACCGGGGCCGAGATCTCCCGCCCACGTCGACCGCTGACCCACTGCCGGTGATGTCCGCGTCCGGGAGGAGGGCGGTGCGCAGGAAGGATCCGCTCATCTAGGTTTCGCGCATGGGTTCGTACACCGAGGTCGTCCTGCAGCTCACGTTCACACCCGACACCCCGGACCATGTGCTCGCGGCGTTCTCCGCACTCGCCAAGGCCGCCCCTGGCAACCCCGAAGCACCCGAGCTGCCCGCGCCGCATCCTGTTCAGGACGAGGACTGGGGGGATTGGGAACCCACCGACGAGGTGAGCGACCCGGCCGCCGACCCGGAGCCGTGGATGCACAACTGGCCGTTGTGGTTGAGCACGTCGATGAGTGTGGGAACCACTCCGCATGCGCAGCTGGCGTGGTCAGCAATGGGAACGTGGGTCCTCAGCTGTCGCTGGGGGATCAAGTCCTGGCCCGACGCCATTCTTCCCGCCTTGCAGTGGCTCGGTCCGTTCCTCGAGGGCTGGGATCGGCAACCGACCCTGTTGGGATACATGACCGGAATCGATCCCAGACCGACGCTCGTGTGGCTGTGGCAGGGACGCATCAGCCTCGAGAACCTCACCCCTGAGGACGAGAGGAACTAGTGGTGACGGCGGCAGTGCTGGCGGACCTCTTCCTCGTGACCAGGCGCGGCCGCTGAGGCCGGGCGGTTGGCTCGTCCGCACGCCCGATTGCTCGTCCGGCTCACGGCCCGCCGGGAGCGAGCTCGACGTCCCGGCGGAGGTACCACCACGCGAGCAGCGCACAGACGACACCGTTCGCCAGACCGACGACGACGTCCGTGGGGTGGTGCATCCCGCGGTAGAGGCGCGCTGTCGCGACCGCGCACGGCACGAGGAGGCAGACCACCGTCAGCCCCCACCGCAGCCACGGCCGGGTGATCCGCTGGCACAGCAGGGCGAGCGACACGTAGAGCGCCGCCGAGGCGCTGGTGTGCCCGCTCGGGAAGGCCGTGGTCGGGGGCGAGTCGTCCAGCAGGCCGACGTCGGGACGTCCGCGGCCGACGAGCAGCGACGACGTGAAGAAGAGGACCGCCTGCATCCCGAGCGCGATCGCCGGCACGACCGCCAGCCACCACTGCCTGGTCCGCCACCAGAACAGCGCGACCACCAGCACGCACGCGGCGATGGCGAACTGGGTCTGCCCGAGGTCCGACAGCACCAGCGTGAGGGTGTTGAGACCTGCGGTGCGGCGCGCCTCGAACCACCGGTCGACGCCGGTCTCGGCCGGCAGGTCACCGAGCGGCCCGACGATCAGGAGGCCGATCCCGACCATCACCAGCCACCAGAGCGCCGCGGGAAGGATCGCCCGCCGCGCCAGGTCACGGCATGCGGACCCGAAGGTGGGCACGGACCTGTCGATCTCGTAGCGGTGCACGAACGTGTGGACGGAGCCGTGGCTCCTCGTCTCGCCGACGAGCAGGGTCATGAGGGTCCTTGTGTCGAGGGCCGTGGTCCCCAGCCCTGGTAGCCGATCGCGGAGGCGCCGACGACCGCGGTGCCGAGCAGCACGCCCGCGATCACGTCGGACGGGTGGTGCACACCGAGCAGGACGCGGTCCGCGGCGGTGGCCAGCGTGACGGTGCCGGCGACGACCGGGACGACGACCCGGCCGCGCGGCCCGAGCAGCGGCCAGAGGAGCAACGTGGTCGTCAGGGCCGCGGCGGCGGTGTTCATCGCGTGGCCGGAGGGGAAGCTCGACCCCGGCGCGTGCTCGAGCGCGTCCTCCACCACGGGCCGCGCCCGCTGGACGAGCCCCTTCGCGCCGGCTTGCAGCACCCACGCGACCATGACCGTGAGGAACGCCCACAACGCGCGCGTCGGCAGCCCGTGCCGCCGCCAGAGCCGCAGGCAGACCAGGCCCACGGCCAGGTTGACCCAGATCGGCTGCAGCAGCTCCTGCCACACCGCGAGTGCGTGGAGGAACCCGGGGTGCTCGCGGGTGAACGAGGTCGCGACGACGATCGTCTCCTCGTCGACCCGCGAGAGCCCCGGCGCCTCCGCGCGGACGAGGTAGGCGAGGACGGCGACGGGCACCGACACTCCCGCTCCGAAGGCGACCGCCCGCAGGAGGGCACGGCGACGCAGCGGGGGCTGAGGCATCCCCGCAGGCTAGGAGACCGCGGGGTTCTCGGCTCGTTGGGCAGTCGTCGGGTGGTGGACGTCACCCGGTCGTGGTCGGCGCGCGGGTTCCGGCGGGCGCTCGGTCCGGTGCCCGCCTAGGCTCACGGCGTGCCCCGACGCCATGTCCAGCTGCACGCCCGCCCGCCGCAGGAGGCGCAGGGGGAGGCTGTCGACGTGCTCGTGCGGCGCGGTCTCGACGACCTGCGCGTCGAGCTCGGCGTCCCGGCCGACTTCCCGGCGGACGTGATCGCCGAGGCGGAGGCTGCCGCGGCCGGTGCACCCGACGGCGAGCGGTCCGACGCGACGGACGTCCCGTTCGTCACGATCGACCCCGAGGGTTCGAAGGACCTGGACCAGGCGGTCCACATCGAGCGTCGCGACGGTGGGTTCCGGGTGCGGTACTCGATCGCCGACGTCGCTGCGTGGGTGTCGCCCGGGGGTGCTCTCGACGACGAGGCGCGCGACCGCGTCGAGACGCTGTACGCCCCGGACGGCCGCACGCCGCTGCACCCGCCGCTGCTGTCGGAGGGCGTCGCGAGCCTGCTGCCCGACCAGGTGACGCCGGCGCTGCTGTGGACGATCGACCTGGACGCGGAGGGTGCCCCGGTCACGGTCGACGTGCGCCGCGCCTCTGTACAGAGCCGTGCGCAGCTGACGTACGTCGGGGCGCAGGCGGCTCTCGACGACGGCACCGCGGACGAGACGCTCCAGCTGCTGCGGGAGGTCGGCATCCTGCGGGAGGCGGCCGAACGGGCACGCGGCGGCATCACGCTGCCGACCCCGGAGCAGGTGGTCGAGCAGGGTACCGACGGGGTGTGGACCCTGGGCAGCCGCGCGACCCTGCCCGTCGAGGAGTGGAACGCGCAGATCTCGCTGCTGACGGGCATGTGCGCGGCGCGGATCATGCTGGACGGCCGCATCGGCATCCTGCGGACGCTGCCCGACGCTGACCCGCGGGACGTGGCGCGGCTCCGCCTCTCCGCGCACGCGCTGGGCGTGCCGTGGCCGGAGGGCGCGACGCCGGGCGACGTCATCCGCGATCTCGATGCGGCGAACCCGGCGCACGCGGCCCTGCTCACCGACGCGACCTCGCTGCTGCGCGGCGCCGCCTACGTGGCGTTCGACGGCGAGGTCCCGTCGTTCACGATGCACGCTGCCATCGCCGCGCCCTACGCCCACACGACCGCGCCGCTGCGCCGGCTGGTGGACCGGTTCGTCGGTGAGACGTGCCTCGCCCTGTGCGCCGACCGCCCGGTGCCCGACTGGGTCCGCGACGCGCTGCCGGAGCTGCCCGGACTGATGGCGTCGGGGGACAAGCACGCCGCCGAGTTCGAGCGCGGCTGCCTGGACCTGGTCGAGGCGGCGCTCCTGACCGGGCGGGAGGGCGAGGAGTTCGACGGTGCGATCGTGGACGTCCGCCCCGACCGCGACACCGGGATCGTGCAGCTGCGCGACCCGGCCGTCCGCGGACGGATCGAGGGTGCCGCCCTGCCGTTGGGCGAGGACGTCCGGGTGCGGCTGACCGAGGCGTCGGTGGCGCAGCGCAAGGTGCTGTTCGAGCTTGCTCAGGCCGACTCGGCCTCGTCCTCGGCCCCGAACCTCGATCGCAGATAGTCCGCGTACCCCGCGGGTGCGCGTCCGACCAGGCGCCCCGAGGTGATCACGTCGCAGGTGTCCGTCGCGACGATGCGCGCCCCGGACGCGACGAGCGCGGCCACCAGGTCGACGTCCTCGTGCGCGGGCCGGTCGGGGAAGCCGCCCGCGCGCAGGTAGGCGTCGGCGCGGACGCCGAGGTTCGCGCCGTGCACGTGCCCGTTGGGCCGGCCCGGGACGCGGGTCGCGCGCCACCCGGCCAGCTGGGTCGGGGTGAGGTCGACGGGGTCGGGTCGCACCGTGCCGACGACGACGTCGGCGCCCGCGTCGGCGAGCCGCACGTGCTCCAGGATCCAGCCCTCGGGTACGGCTGAGTCGGCGTCGGTGCTGGCCAGCCACGTCTCGCGTGGGCTGGTCGTCGCGCGGTCGAGAGCGTCGCGCACGCCCGCGGCACGAGCGGCGCCGACGCGGCCCTCGTCCAGGTCCACGAGCCGGACGTCGAGGTGACCGAGCGCCACGGAGCGGGTGCCGTCGGTGCACCGGTCGAGCACGAGCACCAGGTCGACCGTCAGGTCGGGCAGCACCGCCCGCGCGGCCTGTCGGGATGCCTGCAGCGCGCTCAGGCACCGGCCGACCAGGGCCTCCTCGTCACGAGCCGGGACGACGACGACGACATGAGTGATGCGGGGTCTCATGCCAGACCTGTCCGCTGCGCCACCGATCGCGGGTCGTCGCCGTACACGTCGAGCAGCAGGTCCTTCTCGCGGTGCTCCGCCAGCAGCGTGAGGTCGGTGGTCCGGCGCAGCACGCGGTGCACCTCGTCCCCGGTCAGCGGGTACGCCTCGACCGGGTGGCGCCAGTGGCAGGCCACCAGGGTGCCCCCGGGTGCGAGGCGAGCGCGCAGGTCGGCGAGCACCCGGTCGAGCGTCGGGCGGTCGACGTAGTAGCCGACCTCCGAGAGGACGACGAGGTCGAACGAGCCCGCGGGCACGGCGTCGGCCACGTCCGCGACCTGCACGTGCACCTGCGGCAGGTCGACCACGCGCTTGCGAGCGCGCTCGACCGCGGCCGCGGACACGTCGACGGCCAGCAGGTGGTCCGCGCGCTGCGCCAGCTCGGCGGTCAGCACCCCGATCCCGCACCCGACCTCCAGGACGTCCCGGTAGCGGTCGTCCGGGAGCGCTGCGAGCGTCAGTGCGCGCTTGCGCTGCTCGTACCACCGGTCGGTGTACCCCCAGGGGTCGTCGTGCCGGTCGTACGTGGCGTCGAAGAACTCGCCCGCGAGCGTCGGGCGGGCAGGCTCGTGGGAGACGACGATCTCGACGTCCCGGTCGAACGTCCGCAGGAACGCGGGGTGCAGCGTCGGCGCATCCGTCGGGTCCGACGACAACGGCGCGACCTGCGTCGCGTGCGCCGCGACCGCCCGGTGCTTGCGGACCACCGACCGGTCCGCCAGCTCCACCACGCGGAGCTGGTCCCACGGCACCCGGGGGTCGTCCGGGGTGGCCCAGTGCCACATCCAGATCGGGTACTCCAGGAACGTGCAGCCGAGCTCGTCGGCCAGCGCCGCGCAGACCTCGCCCACGATCCGGTGGTCCCGGTGACCGTCGCCCCGCCACGTCGCGACGAGCTGGTCGACCGGTGCGCCGTCGGCCAGCAGCGCCCGCAGGTCGGCATCGATCGCCTCGCGGACCTCGCGCAGGCCGCCGTCCGGGTACCCGAGCAGCGTGACGGGGGAGGCCGGCGACAGGACGTGCACCGCCTCCACGACCTCCGCCCACCGGCGAGCCGCCAGGGCCTCGGCGTCGAGCGTCGGGGAGCCGGGATGGGAGGCGCTGCCGTCGGAGACGATCACGACCTCGGCCGGGCACCCGGCGTCCGCGAGCTCCGCGAGGATGCCGCCGACGCCCAGGGTCTCGTCGTCGGGGTGCGCGGCGACCACCACCGTGCGGCCTGTCCGGCGCAGCGCGAGCGCGGGCAGGTCCCGGAACCGTGGGTCGGCGGACCAGGCAGCGGCGGGGGTGCCCGGTGCGCGACCGTCGAAGGTCACCACGGCCGTGCCCCCGCCGCGATCGTCTGCCCCAGCGACGCGTCGTCGCGCTCGGCGTGCTGCTGGCGGACGTAGACCTGCAGGTCGGCCACGCGCTTGGCGTGCTCGGCCTCGAGCGCCAGCGGAGCCGGGCCCAGGGCGTGCGCGGCACGCGACAGGACGTCCTCGCAGGCGCTCGCGACCGTCGCGCGGACCCGCTTCGCCAGGAGCCGGCCCTGCGCGGCGTCGAGCCCGTGCGCGTCGACGAGCGACGCGGCCTCCGCGAGCGCGCGACGGGCGTCCTCCAGCCGGCGGTCGACCGCCCCGAGGTGCATCGCGAGCAACGGGTCGTCGCGCTGGGCCGCCTCGGCGTGCACCCGTCGGCCGATGCCGACCGCGCCACCGAACCAGCAGGCGGCGACCCCGATCCCGCCCCACCAGAACCCGGGTCGCTCCAGGTACCAGCCGGGAGTGCCGACGGGCGTCGCGGCGACGTCGTCGAACGCGACGGCCGTGCTGGGGATCTCGGCGAGCCCGCGCGACTCCCACACCTGGTCGAGCGGCCGGACCCCGGGGTCGTGCAGGTCGACCGCGAACAGCGCTCGTCCGCCGCCGGCCAGGTGGGCCGTGACCAGGGCGGCGTCCAGCACCCCGGCCAGCGAGCACCAGGGCTTGGTCCCGTGGAGCCGCCAGCCGTCGCCGTCGTCGATCGCGTCGAGCCGCACGCCGGGGCCCTCCGCCGCGTAGACGCCCCACGTGCGGTCGTCGCGGTCGGGCGTGCCGGCCTGCGCGAGGATCGCACGGGCGTCCAGGTGCGGCTCCACCGCGCGGGCGACGCCGAGGTCGGTGGCGCCGAGTGTGGCGAGCAGCTCCCACAGCTCGCGGGTCGCGCCCTCGCCGGGGCGCAGGCGGTCCGGCCAGGTGGCGCGCAGGGCGTCGTCGACCGTCCGGGGAACGTCGAGGATCGGCCCGCCCGTGCGGAACGGCAGCAGGCGCACGGCGTCGTCGACCATCGTCGTCATCTCCGGGGGCAGCGCCTCGGACCGCTGCTCGATCCGTCGTCCCAGATCATCACCGGCTCGCGCCGGACGCGCGACCTGGGACGACACCCGTGCGCAGACGCAGGCCCGCGTGGCAAGGTCGGAGCGTGCACCCGAGCGCCGGACCGATCCGATGAGCGAGCTCGACGAGGTCGTCGACGACCTCTACTCCGGGCCGCCCGCCGAGTTCGTCTCCCGACGGTCCGCCGCGGTGAAGGCCGCCCGCGCGGACAAGGACCGGGAGCTCGCGGAGGCCATCGGCGAGCTGCGCAAGCCGACTGTCTCCGCCTGGCTGGTCAACCTCCTGGTGCGCGACGACGCCGACCTCGCCGGGCAGATCGTCGCCCTCGGCGAAGGGCTTCGCGACGCGGAGAAGTCCCTCGACGGCCCCGCCCTGCGCGAGCTGTCCAAGCAGCGCCGGCAGCTGGTCCGCTCGCTGGTCGCCCGGGCCCGCAAGCTCGCGCAGCCGACCGGGCAGAAGATCGGCGACGCCGTCGTGCAGGAGCTCGACGCCACCCTCACCGCCGCCCTGGCCGACCCGGCGGTCGCTCGCGAGGTGGTCTCCGGCAGGCTGACCGCCGCGCGCGAGTACGCGGGGTTCGGCAGCGCGGACTCGTCGGACGGCGAGACGCCGGCCCCCCCGGCGCCGCGACCGCCGAAGCCGCCCAAGCCGACGCCCGCCCGCGGGAAGCTGCGGCTGGTGGGCGAGTCGGAGCGGGCCGAGCCGACCGGTGAGTCCGCGGCGGAGCGCGACCGTCGTCGCCGCCGCGAGGAGCGCGAGCAGCGGGCACGCGACGAGGCGCAGGCCGCGTGGGAGCAGGCGGACCGCGCGGCGTCCGAGGCGAAGCGCCGGCACGACGCGGCGGTCGCGGCCCGCGACGAGAGCGCCGCGGAGGTTGCGCGGACCGAGGAGGCTGCCGCTCGCGCGCACGACGAGGAGGACGACCTGGTGCGCGCGCTCGCGGAGGCCCGCCGCAGGCTCGCCGCCGCCGGGAAGGCCGCAGCGGTCGCCGACAAGGAGGTCGGCACCGCGCAGCAGACCCTCCGGGCCGACGAGCGCGAGCTCACGACGGCGGAGCGCGAGCTGCACCGCGCGGAACGTGCGCGGGACGCCGCCGCTGCCGCCCGCGAACGTGCCCACCCGGCCGGCGACTGACGACGAGGAGGACGGATGGCAGGCAGGGACGACGCCCCGCGGGTGCACGCGGAGACGGCCGAGGAGTGGCGCGACTGGCTCCTGGCGAACCACGCGACCGAGTCCGGCGCGTGGCTGGTGTCGTGGAAGTCGACGACCGGCCGACCCTCGGTGGGCTACGTGCGGTCCGTCGAGGAGGCGCTGTGCGTCGGCTGGATCGACTCGTCGGGCCGGAAGCTGGACGACGAGCGGTCGATGCTCTGGTTCACCCGCCGCAAGGCCGGCAGCGGTTGGGCGGGGACCAACAAGGAGCGGGTCGTGCGGCTGGAGGCCGAGGGCCGGATGACGCCGGCCGGCCGCGCGATGATCGACGCGGCCAAGGCGGACGGCTCGTGGACCCTGCTCGACGACGTCGAGAACCTCGTCATCCCGGACGACCTCGCGGCGGCGTTCGAGCGGCACCCCGGCGCGCGGGAGAACTTCGACGCCTTCCCGCCGTCGGCCCGTCGCGCCATCCTCGACTGGATCGTGCACGCCAAGCGCGACGCGACGCGTGCCGCGCGGCTGGAGGAGTCGGCACGGCTCGCGGCGCAGAACGTCCGGGCCAACCAGTGGGTACCCAAGGCGTAGGTGCAGGTCAGGGGACGCTTTGGTGGTGGGCCACCCGCACGGGTACCCTGTGCTGGTCCTGGAGACGTCGCATAGCCCGGTCTAGTGCGCGACCCTGCTAAGGTCGTGAAGGCGTAAGCCTTCCGTGGGTTCAAATCCCACCGTCTCCGCTCTCACAACAGCTCGAACCCTCAGGGTTCGGGCTGTTGCTGTGTCCGGCCCCGCCGGCCCAGGACCACGTCGCCGACGATCACCGCGAGCAGCACCCCGTTCGACACCCAGTTCAGGGCCAGCGGCGTCAGCGCGTCCCGCAGCAGGAACACGGCGAGCACCACGACGACGCCCACGAGGTGCGCCACCGACCACCGGCCGCCGGTCGCCCGTCGGAAGAACGCGTTGCCCAGCAGGTAGACGGCCGCCGCACCGCAGATGAGCCCTGCGGTCCACGTCCCGGTGTGCCCGAGCGGGTGCTCGAGGACGAGCTCGTCGGCGACCGCCGTGAGCACGATGCCCACGATCAGCAGGAACGGGACGTACGTGTAGGCGGTCTGCGCGACCATCCCCGGGTTGGTCTGCGACGAGAAGTACGCGGTGGCGGACTGCTCCGACCGGTCGAAGAACAGCAGCCACATGAGCACGGTGCTGGCGAACGCGGCGAGGAACGCCAGCAGGGTCGTGGCGTCGAGCTCCAGCTCCGCGAACGCCGTGCCGGTCACGATGATCGACTCGCCCAGGCTGATGATGAGGAACAGGGACACCCGCTCGGCCATGTGCGACCCGCGGACCGACCACGTGTGCGGGTTGGTCGGCCCGAGACCCGGCACCCAGAACAGGGCACGGGGCCCGGCGACGTCGAGCAGCGCCGCGACGACCCAGAGCACCAGCCGCGTCCGCTCCTCGTGCGTGAGGGCCCCGGCGATCCAGAACGCCCCGGACACGCTCAGCCACACGGTGATCCGCACGAAGTTCTGGGCGTTCTCGGGCCAGTGCCGGCCCATCGCCCACACCGTGAACAGGGTCCGGCCCACCTGGATCAGCACGAACGGGACCGCGAACAGCAGCGCCTTGTCCTCGAACGCCTCCGGGATCGCGCTCGACATCAGCAGCCCGAGCCCCATGAGGACCAGCAGCATCGTGCGGACCGGCACCTTGTCCGGGTCCAGCCAGTTGGTCACCCAGGTGGTGTCGATCCACAGCCACCACACCGCCCAGCCCAGGATCAGGGTGTGCACCAGCGTGGTCAGGTCGGGGTGCGCGATGAGGCTGTGCGACAGCTGCGTGACCGCGAACACGAACACCAGGTCGAAGAACAGCTCCACGTAGCCGACCCGGCTGCTGTCGTGCCCGTCGCCGTGCCGCAGGACGTCCGCCCGCATGCCCCAGTGCCCGCCGCCCGTGCCGATGCGGTTCGTGGTCGTCGACATGGCCGCGATCCTGCCACGAGCGTGTGACGGCTCACGTGCCTACGGTTTGGGCGACCGGGCTCCTGGCCTGTATCGTCGTCTCCGGCCCTGCGGGGTCATGCGCCCGTAGCTCAATGGATAGAGCATCTGACTACGGATCAGAAGGTTGGGGGTTCGAGTCCCTTCGGGCGCACACGGAACAACGGCACCCCACGGGGTGCCGTTGCTCGTTTCCGGGACGATGCGACGCTGAGCGTCAGACCTCGGCGCGGCGCTTCTCGACGCGGTTGCGCAGGAAGATCAGCGGGAGGATCAGCGCGCCGAGCATCGTCACGATCCAGACGGTGAGCGAGCCGAACACCCACGCGCTGGTGCCGCTGATGGTCAGGCCGTCGCCGACGAGGGTCGCCACCCACAGCGCGGCCACCGTGGAGACCAGGCCGACACCGCCCGTGAGCGCGTTCGCGTACTTGCGGGACATCACCAGGAACCACGGCGTCAGGATGCTCTGCAGGACGGCGAACACGACGACGGCGACGAGGAACCCGGAGGCCGTCACGGTGAACCCGTCGACGATCAGCGACGCGATCCAGAGGCCCAGGGCCGCCGACGCCAAGAAGATGAACGCCCGGATGAGGAAGACGACCATGCGCGCACGCGCTCCTTCGTCGGTGGCGGTCGCAGGACTGCTCCCGGCCCTTGAGGCTCACAGTAGGGACTGGCCGCACGCGCCGCCAGGGTGTGACCAGTCCGTTTGTTACGAGTGATCGCACGATGGGCCCCAGGTCCGGCGCGCCCGCTACCGTGGCGAGGGTGACGGACAACACGACCCCCATCGCCACCCCTGAGCACACCGTGGACGGCTTCGTCAGAGAGTTCCTCCGGGAGCTCAACTTCGGTCAGGGCACCGACCTGACGCGCGCCTCGGTGAACGACAAGTACCTCGCCATGGCACGGACCGTGCGCCACTACCTGATGGTCCGGTGGCTGGCCACGCTGCGCCGCCAGTACCAGATCCAGGCGAAGTCGGTCGCGTACCTGTCGGCGGAGTTCCTCCTGGGCCGGCAGCTGGACAACGCGCTGCTCGCCGCGGACCTGGACGAGGTCGTCGAGGAGGGGCTGGCGTCCCTCGGCATCGACCTGGCGGAGCTGCGTGAGGCGGAGGTCGAGCCCGGCCTCGGCAACGGCGGCCTCGGACGGCTCGCAGCATGCTTCATCGACTCGCTCGCGACGATGAACGTGCCCTGCATCGGCTACGGCATCCGCTACGAGTACGGGATCTTCCGCCAGACGTTCGTCGACGGCTGGCAGGTGGAGAAGCCCGACAACTGGCTGGCGCTCGGGTCGCCGTGGGAGTTCCCGCACCCGGAGTCGGCCGTGACCGTGGACTTCGGCGGCCACACCGAGCAGTACGACGACGACGGCGTCACCCGGTCCCGCTGGGTGCCGGGCTGGAGCGTCCTCGGCGTCCCCTACAACTACATGGTCCCCGGCTTCGAGAACGGCCGCGTGAACACCCTGCGGCTGTGGAGCGCGCGTGCGACGCGTGCGTTCGACCTGGAGATCTTCAACGCCGGCGACTACGCGCAGGCCGTCCGGGCGCAGACGTTCGCGGAGAACATCTCCAAGGTCCTGTACCCGGAGGACTCGACCCCGCAGGGCAAGGAGCTGCGCCTCCAGCAGCAGTACTTCTTCGTCGCGTGCTCGCTGCGGGACTTCCTCGACCAGGTGCTGCCCTCGGACTTCGACCTGCGCACCCTGCCCGAGCGCATCATCTTCCAGCTCAACGACACCCACCCCGTCATCGCGATCCCCGAGCTCATGCGGATCCTCGTCGACGAGCGCGGCTGGGAGTGGGACGAGGCCTGGGCGATCACCCAGAAGTGCTTCGCGTACACGTGCCACACGCTGCTGCCCGAGGCGCTCGAGGTCTGGTCCGTGGAGCTCCTGGGCAAGCTGCTGCCGCGACACCTCGAGATCATCTACCGGATCAACGAGGACTTCATGGCCGAGCTGCGCGAGGCCTACCCGGACGACGAGCTGCGCGTGCGCCGCATGTCGATCATCGCCGAGTACCCCGAGCGGGCGGTCCGGATGGCGTACCTGGCGACGGTCGCCGGGTCGAAGGTCAACGGTGTGGCCGCCCTGCACTCGCAGCTGCTCAAGGACAAGGTCCTGCACGACTTCTCCGACCACTTCCCGGACAAGTTCACCAACGTCACCAACGGCGTCACCCCGCGTCGGTTCGTGCGGCTGGCCAACCCGGGGCTCTCGGAGCTGATCACCTCCGCGATCGGCGACGGGTGGGTCACTGACCTGGACAAGCTCAAGGAGCTGGAGCCGCTGGCCGACGACGCCGGCTTCCGGGAGGCGTTCCGCCAGGTCAAGCGCGCGAACAAGCTCCGGCTGGTCGACGTCCTGGCCGCACGCGACGGCATCACCGTCGATCCCGACACGATGCTCGACGTCATGGTCAAGCGCCTGCACGAGTACAAGCGGCAGACCCTCAAGCTCCTGCACGTCGTCACGCTGTACGACCAGGTGACGTCGGGCGCCGTGAAGATCGAGGACGTCACCCCGCGGACGTTCGCGTTCGGGGCGAAGGCCGCTCCCGGCTACCGGATGGCCAAGCAGACGATCGGGCTGATCAACGCGGTCGGCCGGACCATCAACACCGACCCCGCGCTGCAGGGCCGGCTCACGGTGGCGTTCCCCGCCAACTACAACGTGACGCTCGCGGAGAAGCTCATCCCCGCGGCGGACCTGTCCGAGCAGATCTCGCTGGCCGGCAAGGAGGCGTCCGGCACCGGCAACATGAAGTTCGCGCTCAACGGTGCCCTGACCATCGGCACCGACGACGGCGCGAACGTCGAGATCCGCGAGCTCGTCGGCGACGACAACTTCTTCCTCTTCGGTCTGCTGGAGCCCGAGGTCGCCGAGATCGTGGACCGCGGGTACCACCCGACGTCCTACTACGAGGAGAACCGCTCGCTGCGGCACGCGCTCGACCTGATCGCGTCGGGGGCGTTCTCCGGCGGCGACCGGGCGACGTTCGAACCCATCGTGTCCAACCTGCTGTCGGAGGACCGGTTCCTGGTGCTGGCCGACTACCAGGCGTACATCGACGCCCAGGAGCGGGTCGACGAGGCGTATGCGGACACCGAGGGCTGGACCCGCTCGGCGGTGCTCAACGTGGCCCGTTCCGGGTTCTTCTCCTCCGACCGCAGCATGCGCGACTACATCGACCGCATCTGGGGCACGCACCCCGTGCTGCCCGAGTAGGTCCACCCTGCAGCGTCCGAGGAAGTGAGCGCTCCAGCAGCCACGTCCTCGGACGTTGCGGCGTGTCGGCGGGGCCTACCCTTGACGCGTGACACCCGCGAAGAAGTCCCAGGAGATGAAGGCGTCCACGGCCGCCGCCAAGCTCGACGTGTACCTGCCGGCGACCCCGGAGGACTTCCAGAACCGGATGATCACGCGCGACGAGCTCACCGAGCTGCAGCGCAACCCCCCGCAGTGGCTGGTGGACCTGCGCCGCGAGGGGCCGCACCCGCGCAGCGTCATCGCCGGCCGGCTGCGCATCTCCATCAGCGGCCTCGCCCGCGGCGGGATCACGGACCCGCTGACCACCGAGGAGATCGAGGCGCTGCAGGCCGAGCCGCCGAACTGGCTGGTCCGCGAGCGTGAGATCGCCGCGCAGGTCCGGCTGGAGGAGCGTCTGCAGGAGTCGCGCGAGGCGGACCGCAAGGCCGAGGCCGACCGCAAGGCGGCGTCCGGCAAGGGCTGATCACAGCCCCCCGTGGGGCGGTTCGAAGTCGGGCACGAGCACGGGGGTCTCGCGGTTGAGCGACTCCCCGCGGAAGTACGGGCGCAGCGACACCTTGGCGGCGCACGCGACCATCAGCGGCACCCCGAGCGCGAGCATCCCGACGCCGATGACGAACACCCCGCCGATGCCGCCGAAGCTGGTGTAGCCGTAGTCGGGGTCGAGCATGTCCCGCGCGGAGATGCCGAACGCCCACAGCATCCCGAGGAAGCCGAGCACGGGAAACAGACCGCGCAGGAAGAAGTTGCGTGCGCTGGTGAAGATGGACCGCCAGAAGTACACGACGCAGGCCAGCGCGGTCACGGCGTAGTAGAACGCGACGGCCAGGCCCAGCGACGCGATCGAGTCGAAGAGGGCGTCCTCGCTGAGCAGCTTGAGGACGATGTAGAAGACGCCCGCGGTGACGCCCATGACGATCGTCGAGAACGAGGGCGTCTTGAACACCGGGTGCACGCGAGCGAACTGCCCGGGCACCGCCTTGTAGATGGCCATGGCGAGGGTGCCGCGGGCCGTCGGCAGGATGGTGGTCTGGGTCGACGCCGTGGCGGACACCGCGATGACCAGCAGCAGGACGAACGCCATCACCGGACCGAGCATGGGCCCGCCCAGGACGGTGACGACGTCGTCGATGTTGGCCTCGTTGTTCAGGCCGATCCCCGTGGTGCCGAACCCCGCGTACGCCTGCACGGCGACGGCGACCAGGCAGTAGGTGACCAGGAGGATGACGGTGGCCAGCACCGCGGCGCGCCCGGGGGTGCGCGCGAGGTCCTTGGTCTCCTCGTTGACGGCCAGGCACGCGTCCCAGCCCCAGTAGATGAACAGGCACAGGATCACGGCGGCGGCGATGGCCGACGAGGTCAGTCCCGCGGGGTTGAACCAGGACCACTCCGGCAGCACGGCCTGCGGTCCGGCGGTCCCGGCGTAGACCTTCCAGAGCGCCAGGATGCTCAGCCCACCGAGCACGATGAACTGGAAGATGACGAGGACGTTCTGCAGCCGCTCGCTGACGATGATCCCGCGGTAGCTCACCCACGTCATCGCGACGATGAACCCGACCCCGAGGAGCAGGACGGCGATGCGGTTCTCGGCGACCTGGTCCAGGCCGAACGCGCGCAGGAAGTAGACGGCCGCGACCTCCGCGACGTTGGCCAGCACGATGATCCCCGAGACGGCGACGCCCCAGCCGCCCAGCCAGCCGACCCAGGGCCCCAGCGCCTTGGCGCCCCACGTGAACGTGGTCCCGCAGTCGGGCATGACCGAGTTGAGCTCGCGGTACGCGATGGCGGTCAGCAGCATCGGGACGAACGCGATGAGGAACATGGCCGGCGACTTCTCCCCGACCGCCAGCACCACGTAGCCGAGCGTGGCGGCCAGCGAGTACGCCGGGGCCGTCGACGCGAGACCGATGACGGTGTTGCCCCAGAGGCCCAGGCTGCCGGAGCTCAGCCCTTTGGCGGCAGCAGGGGACTCGTCGGTCACGGCACTGCTCATCGGACCTCCCGGCTCGCGTCGTCGCGGTGCCTCCGAAACCGGACAGTACTCCCGCCGACTCCCGCACGGGCGGCGACGGCCCAGCCGAACCCGACATGGCTGCCGCGAACGCCCCGATGACGACACCCATGTCGGGTTCGTCGATGCGTCCGGCGACGACCAAGCCATGGGTGGCGCGACGGGACCGCGTGAGGGCACTAGGGCTTGGTCGCGGGAGAACGGTGAGGGTGGTGGCGTGCGTCAGCGGCCCGGGCGGGGCTTGCGCGGGTTGGGCATCTTCGACGTCGACCGCCCCGTCCCACCCTTGCTCTTCCCTGCCGCACCCTTGCCCGAGGTGCCCTTGGCCGACCCCGCGCCCGGCTTGCGACCGCGGCCGGTCGGTTCGGGGGGCGGTGGGGCACCTCGGCCGCGGGAGCTCGTGGCGGTGCGGCCGCGGACGATGCCGATGAACTCCTCGGTCAGGTCGTCGTAGCGGTCGGTGACCCAGGCGAGGCCCACGGCGGACCCGGGGGCGTCGCGCACGATGCGGGCGGTCAGGCCGCGGCGCTGGTGCAGCCGGCCGAGCGACTGCGGCAGGACGATCACGGCGACGCCGGCGGCGACCAGGTCGATCGCGTCGGCCGTGGTCGAGACGGGGTCGCCGGCGAACGGGGTGCCGGGTGGGTCGGCCCAGTGCAGCTGGTCGTCGAGCGGCACGACGAGCGTCTCGTCGTCGAGGTCGGCGGCGTCGATCTCGTCCACGACGCTGACCACGTGGTCCTTGGGCACGACGACGACCGTGGCCTCGGTGTACAGGGAGATCGTCGACAGGTCGTCGCCGAGGGCCGGCAGCCGCACGAGCGCGACGTCCGCGCCACCGGAGCGCAGGACCTCCACGGCCTGGTCGGGGGACGTGTGCACGAGCTCGACCGGCACGTCCGGCAGCCGCTGCTGCCAGACCCGGAGCCACCGGTCGGGGTTGACGCCCGGGACGAGCGCGAGGCGGAACACGGCGGGTGCGGTCACGGGGTGCTCCGGGAGGTGGGGGCGGTCATCGGACGCGCCGGAAGACCAGGTCGTGGACCTCGTGACCGAGGTCGAGGCCGCGCTGCTCGAACTTGGTGACGGGCCGGTGCGGGGGCCGCGGGGTGAACCCGTCGGCGGTGTTCCCCAGGAACGGGTCGGCGGTGAGCGCCTCCAGCATCGCGTCCGCGTAGTCCACCCAGTCCGTCGCGCAGTGCAGGGTGCCACCCACGCGCAGCCGCGACCGCAGCAGCGCCACGTGCGACGGCTGGACGAGCCGGCGCTTGTGGTGGCGGACCTTGGGCCACGGGTCGGGGAAGAAGACGTGCACGGCGTCGAGCGACTCCTCGGGCAGCGCGTTGCGGACCAGGTCGAGCGCGTCCCCGTGGGCGACGCGGACGTTGGTGATGCCGGCCCGGTCGAGCAGCCCCAGCAGGTTGGCGACGCCCGGCAGGTGCGCCTCGACAGCCAGGTAGTCGCGCGACGGGTCCGCGGCGGCCATCGCGGCGGTCGTCTCACCCATGCCGGAGCCGATCTCGAGGACCAGCGGCGCCGACCGTCCGAAGAGGGTCACGGTGTCGAGCGTGCCGTCGGCCGTCAGCGGGACGGGTGAGTCTGCGTCGTGCACCGAGAAGCCGAGCCGCGGCCACAGGAACCGCAGGGCGTCCTCGCGCTCGCGGCCGAGCGGGGCGCGGCGCGGGTGGAACGTGCGCAGCGGCTCGTGGGGGCGCGCGGCGACGTGCCGGAACGCGTCGGACGGGAGGCTCACGATCCGCCAGCCTAGGCGCCGTCCTCGGGGGCGGGGTGCGGGCGGGTGCCCGGAATCGCCCGAGTGGGAGGGATATGTCCTGGACCCTTGTCCCGCACCTGCACGGATGACTAGAACAGAAGCACAGGTCCAACCCCGACGGAGCCGGTGGGTATCACCCGGTGCCCGGGGCTGCTCCTTGCATGAGGGTGCACCGGTGCGCGACGCACGAGCCAGCGGGGGGACGCGGCATGCCCAACGGCGGGGGAGTCGTCCAGCTGAGCGTCATCGACGGCTTCGAGCTGCGCGTCGCCGGGACGGCCGTCGAGCTCGCACCCGCGTGTCAGCGGCTCGTCGCCTTCCTCGCGCTCTGGGAAAGGCCGGTGACCCGCTCGTTCATCGGCGGCTCCCTGTGGACCGGCAGCGACGAGGAGCATGCCGGGGCCAGCCTGCGCTCCACCCTGTGGCGGCTCCCGTCGCGGGTGCTCGTGCGCGCGACGCCCACGCACCTCGCGCTGGGGGACGGCATCTCCGTCGACTACCGCGACGTGGTGCTGTGGTCGACGACCGTGCTGGCCGGGACCCTCGACGTCGGGCCGTCGCCGTGGACGGTGCCGCGCATCGCGGCGCTCACCGGTGAGGTGCTGCCCGACTGGTACGACGACTGGGTGCTCCCGGCACGGGAGCGCTACCGGCAGCTGCGGCTGCACGCGCTGGAGTCGCTGTGCGAGCGGTTGGCCGACTCGGGGCGGTTCGGGGAGGCGCTGCTGGCCGGGCTCGGTGCGGTCGTGGTCGAGCCCTTGCGCGAGAGCGCGCATCGTCGGGTGATCGACGTGCACCTGCGCGAGGGCAACGTGGTCGAGGCGCTCCGGCAGTACCGCGCGTACGAGCGGATGCTCCGCGAGGAGCTGTCGCTGGAGCCCTCGCCTGACCTGCGCGCACGGGTCGCGCCGCTGCTGCGTGGGACGGCTCGGCTGGCCTGAGTCACGGCGCCGTCCAGTCGATGCCCTTGGCGACCGCCTTGGTGATCGTGCCCTGCAGCCGGCTCGGAGTGAACTTCGGGCTCCGCGCGAACGACAGCTCCCCGCCCGTGAGGCCGGTGATCTCGATGCCGCGGGTCTGCACCGTGCCGATGTCCTTGAGGCGCAGCAGGATGCTGTCGAGCGAGAGACCCTGGAGCCCGAGCTGGAGGCTGCCGGGGTTGGGTGGGCTCGTCGGGCGGACCGACGGGGTGTCGACCGCGGGGATGCCGCCGTCGAACGTGAGCCGCATGAGGGCGTCCTTCGAGAGCACCACCTGGCCGGTGGCGGACGGGGTGTTGACTGGCACGGTGATGGGGGCCTGCGAGCGCACATTCAGGTGCCCGACGAGGCTGCGCACCTCGAGGCTGTCGAGGAGACGGCGGGACTTGCGGCGGGCCTCGATCCGGTCGGCCAGGTCCTTCTTCGGCGGGTCCTCGCTCATCCGGAAGATCGCGGACCACAGAGCGAACCGGTCCACCATCGCGCGCCGCAGGTCCACCGGGTGCAGGTCCCAGGCGAGGAACTTGATCCAGTCGAAGTCGTCCGGGCGGTTCACGCCGCGCGAGTCGTTGCCCTTGGAGGCGTCCGGCGGGTTCTTGAGGGCGTACACGCCGAGCTCGAGGGTGCCCGCGGTCGTCAGCCGCAGCAAAGGGTCGCGCCCGGCGAACTCGACGACGACCTCGCGCACCTGGAAGTGCGTCTCCTCATCCGCGTACGTGGCCTCGATGCCCGCCTTGAGGATGTTCTTCTCGAACGTGGGGACGTCCACGGCGCCGGCGGCGATCGGGACCACGAGCGGTGTCTTCGAGCCGATGTGGATGTCCTTCCAGCCCACGGCGTCGGCCAGCAGGAACAGCTCGACGGCGAGGCTGCCGTCCATCGCCTCGAACACCGGACGCAGCCCTTCGAGGTCGAAGTCCGTCGACGACGGCGGCTTCTTCGCGGGCGGGTCCTGCTCGACGGGCGGCTCGGCCGCGGGCGGGGAGAGCGTGAGCAGGTCCAGGTCGAAGAACGCCTCGTCGATCGTCACCTCGGGGAGGTAGAGGCCCTTCTTGCCGGTGACGGACGCGGTGGGCGTCGAGAACTCCAGGGTGCCGGCGCTCGCCTTCTTCAGCTTGATCCACGCGACCCGGCGCCCGTCGCGGAGCATCTCGTACTCGAAGTCCTCCAGCTGCGACTTCGTCACCGTGAGCTTGCCGCCCTCGAGCACCACGCGGTCCGCACCGAGCTTGCCGAACCGGACCCGCCCGCCCGGGATCTCGGCGAGCTTCGCCATGGTGACCAGCGGGTCGCGCACCTCGATCCTGGTGCCGCCCGTCGACAGCCAGTCCATCGTCGCGAAGCCGGTGGTGAGCGCCAGGTCGCCCTTCAGCTTGTCCTTCAGTGCGACCTGCACGGGCAGGTTGATGGACAACGCCGAGAGCGAGCCGGTGATCGCGCCGGTGTCGAGGTCGTAGACGAAGTCCTTCTGGTACTCGCCCGCCGAGGTCATCCCCCGCGTGAGCGAGAGACCGCGGATGGTCACGGGCGCGACCATCGGGCTGGGCGGGATCCACACCCAGTTCTGGCCGACCTCGATCTTCAAGGCCGAGAGCATCGTCGAGTCGATGTCGAGCCGTTCGACCACGACGCGCTTGAACGGTGCCGTCGAGGTGTGCACCTCCTTCGCGCCCCAGCGCTCCAGCCGGACCTTCGCGTGGATGCCGAGCAGGTCGACGGCGCCCGCGTCCACACCCTTGTCGTCCTTCGACGTCAGCCGGAGCGCCTGCCCCCCGACGACCGTCTTCAGGTCGAACGACGCCAGCCTGACGTGGTCGATGCCGAGCCCGGACGGATCCTTCGGGTCAAGGCCGCCGATCCGGATCTCGTCGGGACCGACGTCGATGGTCGCCCCGGTCAGGCCACGCAGCTCGGCGGACGCGTTGACGTCGCCACTGAGCTTGACGTCCCCTGATCCGCCGCGGACGACCGCGACCAGGTGACCGCCCCGGTTGAGGTCGAGCTGGATCGACGTGAAGCCGACGTGGCCGTCCACGGACAGCGTCTTGCGGATCTGGCCGCTGAAGTCGGCCTGGATGTCCGCGATCTCGACCTTCTCCTTCGCCGGTTGCAGGTGCACCCGGCCCACGGTCAGCGCGTGGTCGCCGTGCGCGGGCTTCGCGGAACGCCCGAGCGAGATCTCGATCGGCAGGTCGCGGTACGTGAGGTGGTCGGCGGCGACGTCGTGCAGGTCGATGTCGTCGACGATCCACCGGTCCTTCGCCTGGTGCGCCGCGACCGTGACCTGCCGGACCGTGACAGGTCCTGCACCGACCACCTTGCCGGTGCCGATCTTCCAGTCGACGGCGCCCAGCTCGATCTTCTCCAGCGTCGCGCTCGCGGTCAGGCCCGCCTTCGTCTGCTCCACGTGGGCGCGCTTGAGCGTCGCGGTCGTGATGGTCACCTTGCCGTCCGGCGAGCGGTAGCTGGTGCCGAGCGCGACGAGGTTGCGGACGTCGAGCGAGAACCGGCGACCGCCCACCGTGAGGTAGGAGAACGCGAACGTCGGGTCGCGGCCCGAGGACGCCGGGTCGGTGACGAGCCGGCCCTCGACGGTGGTCGCCTTCGCGCGCTCCTTCGCCGTCGTGAGCGAGCCGAGCACGACCGAGTACCGCAGGTCGACCGACCCGACGCTGCCCGCGCCGGCGATCAGTGCCCACCCCGCGCTCTCCCGTGCGAGCTCGACGCCGTCCGCGCGGAGGTCGTGCAGCGAGCCGTCGACCAGCTCGGCGTGGACGTGTCCGTCCTTGCCGGGCATGTCGACCGTGACGTGGGACCCGGCCAGCTTCGCGATCCGCACGGTGTGCAGGACCACGCCGGTCAGCTCGCGGCCCTTCGGGGTGCTGCGGTAGGTGATCTCGGCGTCGATCCGCAGACCGTCGAGGCTGACCTGCTTGGCGCGGATGCCGTCGACGTCCGAGCCGATGGCGACGTCGTCCACGACGAGCCCGTCGACCGCCAGGTCCGGGATGCTCACGCGGTTCTCGCTCGCCAGGACCGTGCCGGACAGCTTGGCCAGCGTGACCTTGCCGATCGACCCCTGCGCCAGCTGGATGCCCTTCACGGTCGCGTCGGTCAGGGCGACCCGCGGCATGGTCTGGGCGAGCAGCAGCTCCGCCGGGTCGACGTCCGCGCCGCCGATGCGGAGCCCGCCGGTGCGCAGCGCGACCTCGAGCGTCCCGGAGACCTCGTCGATGGTCGCGCCCGGCAGCGCGATGTCGGTGAGCACCGCGGGCACCCTGAAGCGGAGCTCGGCGGTGCGCGGGTCGAGCTCGCCGGTCACGCGGCCGAGGGTGATGCCGCCGATCTCGATGCCGAGCAGCCGGCGTGCGTCGTCGGTGAGCTCGCGCACCCACTGGGCGGCCTTGGCGCGCTTGGTGGCGTCGGCGCCGTGCTCCGCGGTGACCCGGGCGCGTTCGAGCGCGAGCAGCGCGAAGTGGGCGGCGGCGAGCCGGTCGCGCAGCCGCTTGTTGCCGGGGATGACCTTGAGCGCGGCGAGCTGGTCCGCCACCTCGCGCGCCGGGGGCAGCGTGTCGGCCTTGATGACGATCGCCGGCTGCGGGGGGTCGGTCTTCACCACGCGCGTCTCGTCGATGACGATGGAGCTCGTGGTGCCCTTGACCAGGTCGCCGAGCGTCGGTGACTTCCCGGCGAGGAACTGGTCGACGAGCGACTTGTCGTCGAGGTACCCCGCGCCGTACCCGAAGGCCTGGGCGGGGCCGGTGGTCGCCAGGTGGACGCCCTTCAGCTCGATGCCCGCGGTCTGGATGTTCCCGGAGACGGGCCCCAGGGTGACCGAGCCGATGTCGACCGAGACGCCGGCGGTCGCGCGCAGCCTCTTCGTCAGCGCGACCAGCTCGAGCCGCTCCTTCTCGGTGAGCGAGCCGGGGTCCCGCCGGTCCTTCGCCTCGAGCTCGACCAGCCGGGCCTCGTCGGCGGTCGTCTCGGACGTCGCGGCGAGCGTGGCACGCTCCTCGTCGGTGAGCTTCTCGCCGCGGCCCAGGCGCGCCTCGAGCTCCTTCTGCTTCTCGGTGGGCTGCAGCGCCTTCACCTGGGCCTTGAGCTCGTCGATCCGGCGCCGCAGCGCCCGGACGCGCATCTCGAGCTCGAGCTTCTCCGGGTTGTCCGGCATCAGCGGACCCGCGGCCTTCTCCAACGTCGCGATCGCACCCTCCAGGGTCGTGATCGTGGTGTTCAGCGACGCGGGCAGGCTGAGGCCGACACCGGCGTGCAGGTCGGTCAGGACGATCGAGCGGACCTGCACCCCCGCACCCATCGAGAAGCCCTCGATCGCGAACCGCTCGATCGACACGTTGAACGCCCGCAGCATCGCGACCGCGTCCGCGGCGCGCTGCGCGGCCGTGCGGGGCGGTGCGAACTTCCCGTCTGCGGCCAGGCCCCACAGGTGGGTCAGCACCGACGGGGTGGGGTCGACCTTGCCCTTCACGTAGTCGGACCCGAGCGAGAAGATCTTCGCGCCGATCCCGCCGGTCGGCGCCGGGAAGGGCAGCAGGGCCAGGTCGAGCAGCGTCTTGTCGCCGGGGACCGTCCCGAACACGTTGACGAAGTTGCTGAGCATCTGGAACAGCGGCCCGAACACGGGGACGGGGAACGCGGAGTGGCCCTCGGGCATCGGCTGGTTCATCGCGCCGAGCGCGTCCCACGAGCCGTCCTGCGTCGCGGCGAACGCGAGCTTGGCCAGCTCCAGCAGCGCCACGGAGAACGCGCCCGAGCCGATGTAGACGAGGTCCTGGATCCGCAGCCCCTCCAGGCGCGCGGCAAGGAAGCTGGGCTTGGTGTACTTGCGGTCGCTGAACCCGGCGGTGATCTTCAGGCCCGTCATGCTGACCCGGCCGGAGCGGAACGACTTGCCGGGCAGCACGATGTTCACGCCGACGAGCTGCAGGTCGGGCACCCGCAGCTTGACCACGAAGCCGTCCTCGAACGTCGCGTCGACGCTGAGCGCGTTGGCGGACTGTGCGGTGTCCAGCTGGACGCCGCCGAGGTCGCCGCCGAGCGCCCACTGCAGCTCGCCCAGGTTGAACGCCTTGAGCCGCATGGTCTTCCCGGACAGGTCGGTGCCGCTCCCGAGCAGCAGCGGCACGACCACCACCAGGCCGCGACCGAGCACCTTGAGCGCCGACCACCAGACGAGCTCGCCGCTGGGTGTCACGTCGTTCGGCGTGTAGACCGTCCGCTTGGCATCCTCGTCGTAGAGCGCCAGGTCCTTGACCATGGCGGTGAGGCGGAGGTTGCCCTTGGCGCGGACGTCGACGCGCACCTCCCGCGACTTCTCGAACACCCAGGCGCGGTCCTCGGCCGCGTACGCGAGGTTGATCAGCGCGCGCAGCTCCGGGGCCGTCGGCTCGGTCCACAGCCGCTCGTCGCTGAGCCGGGCTCGCAGGGCGTCCCGCGTCGGCAGGTTCTCGTCGCGACCCGTGGCCAGGATCGTCGGCATCCGGCGGCGCATGTCCGCGGACAACGACGCCCAGACCTTGGTCCAGGCCGACGAGTTCTCCTGCGCGAAACGGATCTGGTCGGCCGGTGACAGCGCCCGTACCGCGAGGGCGGCGAGCCACGCGTCCCGCTGCGTGAACGTCAGCCAGCCGAACACCCCCGGCAGCCGGTCGAGCACCTCGGCGACCAGCCGTCGAGGGTCCCGCAGCTGGTTGAGGTCGAGCACCTCCGCGCGGCCCGCCTCGCCGAACAGGTAGTCGTCGGGCAGCTTCGTGATGACCTTCTGGATCACCCCGCGCAGGTCGAGCCGGCGAACGATCGCGGTGCGCAGGGGGAGGTCGACGGGTGCCGGGCGGCCCGCGGAGTCCGTGACCCAGGGGGCGGGTCCGCCCTGCGGGTCGCGGCCCAGGAGGTCCCGGACGAGGCTGCGCGCGAAGGGCGGGACCGGCAGCCGCGCCCAGTCCGCCGCGAGCACCTCGGCGTAGTCCTGGAGCAGCTTGGCGGGCACGGTGAGGTCGGCGCCTGCGACGACGTACTCGGAGCCGACGCCGGTGTACTCCCCGCTGCGCACGATCTCGTCGGGCAGGTTGCTGGTCAGCCGTTCGAACCACTTGCCGTTCTCGAGCGCACGCCACGCGTCCTGCGCCTCGATCGGCGCGCTGCGGACCAGGAGGTAGGCGAACCGGGCCTCGGAGTCCCAGACCTTCCAGTCGAGGATCCCGTACGACAGGAGCGTCGTCGCACGGGCGAGGTTGACGAACGGCGAGCGGGCGGCCAGCACGCTGCGCAGCGCCCACCCGGTGCCCGGCGCGAACCGGTCGTCGGTCGAGAGCTCGTCCAGGAGCTTCTCGACGAGGCCCGCCGCATCGAGCTGCTGAACCACGGAGGCGAGACGCTTGTCGACCGCCGGTGGCGCGTTGGTGCCCGCGACCGCAGGCTTCGGTGCGGTCGCCGCCGCGACGAGCGACGCCCGGGTCACGGGTGCGGTGTCGACCGCCGGCTCGCCCGGGGGCGTCGGGCACAGCGGTGCGAGCAGCTCGAGGGCCTGCCGCGCGGAGTCGCCGGAGGCGTCGCGCAGCAGCCGGGTCAGCCGGTCGACGAGGATGCCGTCCGTCGGCCCGTTGCGGTACCCCGACAGGTCGGACTCGACCTTGATCGCGGCCTCGAGGTCGGCGACGTCGCTGCCGAGTCCCGGGGAACGGCCGATGAGCGCACGGAACTTGTCCCGCTGCTTGCCGCCGAGCAACGAGTTCAGGGCAGGTGCACCCGCGCGGCGCAGAGTGGCCAGGAGGCCGCGCATCGCGACCGGCGACAACCGCTCCGGGTCCACCGGCGCGATCGCCTCGCCGAAGCCGCGGTACCAGTCGACGTTCGGGTTCCACTTCTCGGCGAGCGCGGTGAGCTCCTTGTCCGACATCGCCGAGAGCACCGCGACCGCCGTCTCAGGGAACTTCGCGTGGTGGTCCGCCGTGAGCCGGCCGAGCTTGACGCGGGTCTCGGGCTCCAGGCAGCGCACCAGCGCGCGGGCGATCACGAACGACAAGGGCGCCAGCAGCCGCAGGCACGTCTCGACGCGCTCCACCTTGAGCTCGAGCGAGAAGTCGTTCAGCTCGGACGTGATCCGGGCGATGTCGACGGCGTGGTTGGCGCGGACGAAGCCTTCGAGCTTCAGCTCGGTCGACTCGACGTCCGGGCGCTGCTCGGCCCACGAGAAGAGCAGCTCCCAGTCCGGCTCGACGCCCGTCGCGTCCACGTCGCGTGCGCGCCGGCCGTCGGGCAGGGCCTCGCGCGGCACCCACAGCGGTCGGCCCTGGCGTGCGGCGGCCGCGAGCCCGGCGGCCTCGGCCTCCGCGCGCGTGACGTCGGGGGCCCTTCCGCCGGTCCGGCGGTTCTCGTGCTGGCGGACGTGGGCGAGCTCGTGCGCGAGCAGGGCGAACGTGCGGTCGAGGTCGTCGAGCCCGCCGACGAGCGTGATCCGGCCGTCCGGCGCCGTCAGCCCGCGCGCCCCGCCGGTGCCGCCGAGCACGTCGAGGCGGACGCGTGACGGGTCGACCCCGAGGGAGGGTGCGAGCCGGGGGACCGCCGCACCGACGTACGCCGCGCTCGGTCGTGGCAGGTGGCCACCCGGCCGGGTGGGTGTCGGGACCGTGCGGGGACGGCGTTCGCGGGCCCGCCGGTCCGCGCGGTTCTCGCGGTCGGCGCCGTCGTGCACGGGGTCGTCGTGCGCCCACCGGTGGGCGAGCGTGACCGCGTGCGTGGGTGCGGTGGCGCGGCCGACCGCCCGCCCGGGCGCCGACGAGCGTGCAGCCGTCCGGCCGTCCGTGCCGGTGCCGGTGCTCGTCGCGGTGCCCGCGGTCGCCGCCATGCTCACCCGATCGTGTTGAACGGCAGCCAGGTGTCGAGCGGGGCGGGGAACGGCCGGTTCTCCGGGAGGAAGACGAACCCCGCGACGACGTTGCCGGTGATCGCCGCCGCACCGACGGCCGCGACCGCCAGGGCGTAGGTGCGGTCGTTGCGGCCGCCACCGACGACGTTGCCGTTCACCGCCGCGGAGCCGAGCCCCAGCACCGCCGCCGTGAGCGTCGCGTGCAGGCTGGTGAGCCGGTTGGAGCTCACCGTCGCCGCGTCGGCGTCGGCGCTGTTGCTCACCTCGCCCTGACCCCGCTCGGTCGCTCGGGTGTAGACGAACAGCGCCGGGCCGGTGGTGCCCTTGTCCGGGACGGCGCACTCCACGATGTTCGCGTCCACCGAGAGCGTGGTGCGGATCCCCTCGCGCTCCTCGTCGATGAGCGCGAGGGTGGCGATCCAGCCGATCAGCACCGGGACGAGGTTCGCCTCGAGCATGATCGTCGGGGAGGTCGGGACGGTGACCGCGGGTGCGTCGACCGTCGTGATCGGCGTGTTGAAGAGGGCGGACGTCGCGGTGGCGCGGGACCGTGCGCGCGTGGTGGTCGGCGCCGCCGTGCCGTCCGCCGGGTCGGTCGTGGGGTGGTCGCGCAGCAGGGCGGACACGAGCGAGGACATGCCGCGGGTGCGCAGCTCCGTCGCCTCGGTCAGCCGCGCCTTGGTGTGCGCGCTCTCCCACTGCACCAGGCCGCGCGGCCGGCGGTCCTCGAGGTCCGGCAGCGGGTGGACGGCCGCGAACATGGCGAGCAGCACGAGGACCGGGTCGAGCAGCCCACCGCCGACGGCCGCGCGGGCGAGCGCCGCGGCAGGCTCGCGGCCCCCCGCGACCTCGTACTTCCCGGTGAGGTCCGTCGAGGCCAGCGCCTCGGAGTCGACCAGCCAGAAGCCGCCGTAGCAGCGCTCCACCTGGTTCCGCGCGATCGTCACCTGGCCGAGGCGCGCCGAGACGAGCAGGGGTGCGGCGATGCCGACGAAGCGGTTGTCGGTGATGATCGCGTCGTCGAGCAGGGCGGGGAGGCGGGCGGCGCCCAGGGCTCGGGTCGCGCGCTCGCGGTTGTCGCGGGTGAGCGCGGTGTCGCCGAGCAGGTACCCCGCGAGCACGCGGCGCGCACCGTCGCCGACGATGGGCGCCAGCGGGTCGTGCAGGAAACGGTTGCCGGTGAGCCGCAGCCCCCACTGGGCGCCCGCGGCGAAGACGCCGACGCCGAACACGTGCCGCGGCATCGTCTGCGCGACCTCCGGCGTCGTCTCGTGCTCCCCGACGGTGAACCGGAACAGGCAGTCGGCGACCTCGAGCACCGCGCAGCTCACCGGCCGGATCCCGATGGACACCCACAGGTTGCCCACCTGCGAGTTCACAGCGTCGGAGACCGCTGCCGTGAAGCCGGTGTTCGCCAGGCCGGTCACCCGGCCGGCCACCGCGGGAACCTGGGGCAGCTCGAGCTCGAAGCCCGTGATCGAGACGTTGTCCGCCTCGATGAGCAGCACCATGCCCTGCCCGAAGTCCTTCACGGCCTCGGGCCGCACCGCGAGCACCGCGGCGCCCGAGCAGCCGCGCAGGGTCACGTTCGAGTGCCGCTCGCGCAGGACCAGCGGGCGCACCAGCTCGTAGCGGCCGGGCGAGAAGCAGAGCGTCACGCGGTCGCCGCGCTCCTTGATGGACCGCCCCGCGACGGCGGCGTCGAGCAGAGCCTGCAGCCGGGGCGCGTCGGACGGCCGGACCTCGAGCGTGCAGCAGCCGTCGTCGTCGAGCTCGGTGAGCGGGTCGAAGGGGTGGCGGCAGTCCTCCAGGAGGTCGAACACCCCGTCCTGCCAGCCGATGACGGCCAGCGGGCAGACCCACTGCCGGGGACCGTCGGGCGGCTGCGGCGTCCGCAGGTAGCGCGCGGGGTACACGGTCGTGGGCGTGCTCGGCCGGACCGCGACGCACCAGAAGTCGTCGACGTGCGGGACGCCCCCGGTGGCCAGGCTCAGGGTGACCTGCATGCCGGTGCCCGTGAGCGCGACCGGTGTACCGAGCGTGACCCCCGTGAGCTGCTCCTGCCAGACCCGCAGGTACAGCTGGGGGTCGTCGTCGTAGTCCGACGGCAGCGCGGTCGGGAACGCGACCGTCTTGGTGTCCGGGTCGTACGGGGTGGCCAGCACGCCGACGACCCCGCCCAGCGCGGCGACCCAGCCCTCGACCTGGCCGTCGGTGCTGGTCAGCTCCGCCGAGGCACGCAGCACCTGCACGGGCTGCCCGGCGCGCGGACGGTGGTGGTCGTCGACCGGGCTGCGGTCGAGGGTGAGCACCGGTGCGGCGCTGTCGTCGGGGGTCACGCGGTACAGCGCCGACGCGTCGTCGTACCCCCACACGGCCGTGATGGTGCCGTCGTCGGGGTCGATGCCGGTGATCTGGAACCGGATGCACTGGTTCTCCGCGCCCAGGTAGCCGCCGGTGCTGGACGGCTCGCACGGGTCGCCGACGTCCGGGTCCTGCTGCCAGGTGACCAGCAGGCGCGTCCCGGACGCGAGCTGCATGGTCGCCGGGTCGAACGACAGGCCCTCGGCGGCCCAGCCCTTGAGGTCGAGGCCCAGGGCCCCCGCGCACGTGGAGGCGTCGGTCGGCCGGCGGACGATGTGCTGCACCAGCCGCGTGCGGGCCGCGCCGTCGGGCCCGCCGAGCGCGACCTCGTAGAGCGCCGGGTCCTCCACGGCCGTGACGTCACGCTCCGTGACGAGCAGCAGCACGTGCTCGCGTCCTGCCCGGTCCACGTCGACGACCGGCTGGTCGAGCCACTCCGGCTGCTTGTCGGTGGTGATCGCCTCGTCGAGCACCACGCGCAGGCCACCGACGTACATCGTCCCGGCGCCGATCGTCAGGTCGGTGCCCGACGCCGGGCCGACCGCGTAGCCGTCGTCCGGGGTGCCCGCCGGGCCGACGACGTCGAGCAGCACCTCGCGGCGCTCCTCGGCGTCGATGGTCCGCTGCTCGTTCTGCTCCGCCTCGAGGGCGACCCGCCCCTGCTGGGTGACCACGCCGGCGTACCGCCGGGCGGGGTCGAACGACAGGCGCGCTACATCGGTGGCCATGGTCTGCCTCTCGTGAGCTCACCCTCCGGGTCGGCCGCGGGCAGGTGCACGAGCACCGGCGCGAGACCGACGGGGAGGTATTCCTGCAGCTTGATCAAGAGCGAGCGGTCCTTGACCGCGGCGGCGTCCCGGCAGAACGCCCCCATCTCCGACCCGGCGTGGCTGCCGGTCAGCAGGCTCGGGTCGCCCGCGGTGTCGGCCCCGAGGATCGCGCTGTCGGCCCCGTCGGGCAGCTGTGCGTAGCCCCACTCGCCGAACCGGCGGCTGACCATCACGGGTGCCCCGGGGGCGATCCGGACCGACTCGTACCGGCGCGGCAGCGCGCTGCCCGTGGACCAGGCGCTGAACCGCACGCACCCGTCCTGCGCGTCGCGCACCCGCACCACGTCGTCGAGCAACGACTCGCTGCACTCGAGCCGGTGCACGTACGCCGGCCCGAGCAGCGTGGTCCGGCACAGCTCGACGAGGCCGGCGTCGGTGGCCAGGGCGGCGTCGGCGAGCGCGACCGGGAACGCCTCAGCCAGCAGCTGCCGGTTCAGCGCGGCCAGGTCCGGACCGGTCGCGGGCGGGCTCAGCGCGGCGGCTGCCGTCGTGTCGCGCAGCGGGCGGTCGGCGAAGCGGGTGGGGGTCCAGACGAGCGGACCGTCGACGACGGCCTGCAGGTCCGCGACGACCGCGGCCTGGTCGTCGGGTGGGACCTCGGCGCCGTCGACATAGGCCGCCGCGGCGGTTGCGGCGGTGCCGGTGAGCTGGCCGGCGAGCCACGTCGTGAGCTCGTCCCGCTGGTGGTGCAGGGCGCTGAGCACGGCCTGCGGGTCCCGCAGCCAGGTCAGCGTGCCGGGCTCCTCGGTGGGCAGGCCCTGGACCACCGAGTCGGTCACGGTGAGCCGCTCGACCAGCCCGCCCGCGCGGACCCGGACGGGCCCGGTGATGCAGCGGTCCAGCACGAGTGACCCCACCTGACCCTCGACCCAGAGGGTCACGGGGGCCAGGTCGCGGCCGTCGACGCTGCTCTGCCACAGGGTCGGCGGGGTCGCGGCCGCGCCGCTGGTGCCGGGGTCGAGGGTGCAGCAGGTCAGCCGCACCTCCTCGAACGCGCCGCGCAGGACGACGTCCGTGCCGCTGACCAGCAGGCCGGCCAGGTGCAGGACGGGGGTCGTCGTCGGGGCGCCGGTGAACACCCACGGTGCGGAGCCCGGGGCCAGCCGGATCACGGCCCGCTCGCCCTGGGCGGCGCGCAGCGTCACGTCCTCGATCGGGGCGGCGACCGAGCCGACGTCCGCCGTCGTGGTCAGGGTCCGGCCGTCGTCGACCACGATCGTCCCGGTGCTGCCCAGGGCGCCGATCGCGATGGGCAGGTCGATGGCCGAGCCGCCGTCCAGGTGCAGCCGGGGGAGTGCCTCGTCCGGTTCGTCGACCCCGACCTGCCGGCGGTCGTACGGCCCGGCACCGATCCGCGAGAACAGGCCGTAGTGGTACCCGACCTCCAGCTGCGTCGTCGTGCCCGGCGCGGTCCGGAACCGGCCGACCTCGGGCCACACGGTGACGTCCGCGAGCTCGAGCGGGTCGGCGGTGCCCTCGGGCGTGACGGAGAGGCTGCGCGGCCACAGGCTGGCGTCGGGGTCCGGGAACTGGGTCGGGTCGGGCGGCGTCGCGGTGACCGAGGCCCACAGCGGCTCCGTCAGGGGCGCCGGCACCTGCCAGACGTCGATCGGCAGCCACGTCTCGCCGTAGTCGTTGCCGCCGCGGGCGGCCGCGGTGAACAGCGGCACCTGGCGGCCCGTCGGGTCGAACGCGTAGTGCCCGGGGCAGCCGGCGACGGGGACGGGCGTCGCCCGGTCGACCCCGAACGAGACCGTCCGCCACAGGAAGAACCCGACCTTGGGGATGCCGTACCAGCCGAGGTCGCCGCGGCCGACCCGCACGTCGAGCCGGTGCGCGTACTCGTCGAACGCGGTGTGCGCGAGGGTCGCGCCGAGCGGGTGGCGCAGGTCCGCCCAGCCGCCTGCCGGGGTGCCGGTGAGGAGGCCGGTGAGCTGCTCGGCGTGCTGCAGGGCGCGGGCACCGGTGGGGTCGGGGTCGTCGGCGGGCCGGCCGATCGCGGGGTCCAGCCCGTGCCGCGTGCGCGCGAGCCGGCGGAACATCTCGATGGCCCGCGTCTCGTAGCCGGTGACGTCGTGCGCCAGCTGCTCGAGCAGCGCGACCGTGCCCTTGCGCCGGCGGTAGGCGATCGTGTTAGCGACGTCCAGGCGGCGTCCCCGCGCGTCCATCGACGGGACCAGGTTCGTGGCCAGCAGGTCCGCGAGGTACGGGATGACCCAGGTGTCGCACGTCTCGATCGACTGGTCCTCCCAGAGCCGGTCGATGCTGCGCCGGACGACCGCCATCGACGCGCCGACCCGCTCCAGCAGCTCGCGCAGCGGCCCGTCCCCGTCGACGGTCTGGCTGTCGGCCGCCCGGTACACGGCCGGCAGCAGCGACCAGAGCTTGGCGGCGTACCGCTCCTCGTAGGCGTCGTGCACGGGGGTGCTCATGGGGTCACCTCCGCGAGGGACACGTGCAGGTCGGTCGGGGCCAGGGTGAAGAACCCGCCCTGCCCCGGGTCGAACCGCGGCCCCGGGGTCGTGTACTTGTACCAACCCCACCACCAGCGGGTGAGCGTCAGCTGCGACGTCGACAGCACGCCCGGCACCTCGCAGACGACGCGCTCGATCTCGCTGCGGTACAGCGGTTCGCCCAGGGTGCGGGCGCCGGGGGCGAACAGCCCGTCGGTGTCGTCGAGCAGCGCGGCCGTGACGGCGGCGACCACGTCGGCGGCGACGAAGCTGACGTCGACGCTCAGGGCCAGCGACAGGGCGGCCCGGCGCCGGACGGCGGGGAGCACGACGAGCGGGCGGTTCGGGTCCGCCTGCGCAGCGAGCGCCTCGCGGGCCGACGCGAGGGCGCCAGCGTCGTCGCCGACGTACACGTGCACCGTCGGGCGCTGCTCGGCCGCGTCCCACTCGAGCACCGCGCTCGCTCGGCGGACGCCCGGTGCCGCGGCCGCGACGGCGGCGTAGTCGTCGCTGCTGATCGCCCGCCCGAACGTGAGCACCGAGCGCGGGGCCAGCCAGCGCACGTCGGCGGCCGGCTCGGGGTCCGCACCGCCGACCGGCACCACCGGGTTGCGCACCGAGCGCAGGTTGGGCACCGACGTGAGCACCTGGGACAGCGCGCCCACGGGCGGCACCGCGGCGCCCGAGCCGACGCGGTAGGTGGCGACGACGGCTGCACCCGTCGGCAGGCGGGTCGTGCGCACGTGCGTCGCACCCTCGTCGTCCACCCACGTCTCGAACACCTGCTCGTCGGGCCCGTGCCCGTAGAGCGTCGGCACCTCGGTCCAGTACCGTCCGCCGACGCGCAGGACCACCGTGGAGGAGTACCCGTCGCCCGACCTGCCCGGTGCCGACGCGAGGTACGTGACCGGTGACTTGGCGAGCGCGAAGTCCTGCCCCGGCAGGCTCGCCTGGCCGGTGCCCAGCACCTCGTCGCGCACCGTCGCCCCGCGCGAGACCTGCACGAGGTCCCACAGCACGGTCAGGGGGGCGCGCAGCGCGGGGGCTCCGGCACCGCCGCCGACGGTGACGTCGTTGGTGCCCGGCTGCGGCGTCAGCGTGACCCGGGCACCGGTGCCGTGCGCGTCCTCGACGAGGGCCGTCCGCGCGACGCCCGCGGCCACGGCCGGCGGACGGGCGAGCGTGAGCTTCCCGCCGAGGCCCGTGACGGTCGCGACGGGGGTGTCCAGCAGCACCCCGACGTCGTTCCAGCCCGCGCGGACGGTGACGGTCGCGGCACCCGACTGGTAGCCGGCCAGGTTGGCGCCGCTGTGCACGCCGACCGTGAGCGTCGAGACGACGACCGGGATCCCGGGCACGTCCCCGGTGGGCGGGGTACCCGGGGAGGCAGGCAGGGCGTTCGCGTACCAGAGCGACTCCGCGTACGAGGAGAGCCGGACGACGTCGAACGACGCTCCCGGGCTCACGCCGAGGCCGGCACCGGGCTTCTCCACCAGCAGCGGGTCGCCCGCCTTGAGGAAGCGCGCCGCGCCGTCGAGCACCAGCGTGGTCCCCGTCGCGACGGTCGCTCCGGCGGGCAGCGACGACAGGTGCATCGTGCGCGTCGAGCGTGCGAGGCGGTAGTCGCCCGCCACGGCCGAGCCGGGCAGCGTGCCGGTCCCCGCGAGCAGGACGCGGGTGTTCTTCCGACCGCGCGGGTCGCGCTCGACGACCGTCCCGGTGACCTGCACGACGACGGCCGGGTCGTTGGCCGACGCCCAGGCCTTGGTCCGCAGCAGCAGGCGGTCGCCCACCGCGATCGACGTGGGGACGCCCTTGACCAGCACCCCGCCGCGCGCGAGCAGCCGCAGGTGCGGCGGGACCTGAGCGGCTCCCGGGGCCGACGACGGCGGCGGCCCGTCGACCGCGGCGGTGGTCGACAGGTCGTCGGGCAGCGCGGCCGGCACGCTCGTCGGCTGGGTGAAGGTGGTGACGGACGTCGTCTCGAAGGTCTGCGACTCCATCCCGGGGGTGGCCTTCGACGCGATCGCGGTGCCCGCCGGTACGACCAGGGGAGCCGGCCCCGACGCCACGACCGCCAGCGTCGCCGTCGCGCCGATCCCCGGCCGCGGCCGGTACCCCAGCAGCGAGACCAGCCGGTGGATGCTCGTCTCCTGCACGGCCGTGCCGACGTAGTGCTCGTTCGCGATCCGCTCGTTGTAGAACGTCAGCACGTCCGCGATGTAGGCCCACCAGTCGACGACCTGCAGACCGAGGTCGGTCCCCGCGGTGGGCCGCCACACGTCCAGCTCGGTCTCGCCGGGCAGGTGCTCGAGCAGCGCGCGCCGGAACGTGGGGAACACCCCGACGCGGTACGCGATCTGGTCGAGGCCGGCCGGGTTGGACACGACGATGGTGCTCGGCGGCACGCCGCACTCGCCGCGGCAGTCGCAGCCGCAGCACGCGCAGGACAGGGTGACGCTCACTTGCCCCCCAGGACGACCACACGCAGGGACCCGCGGTCGGGGTGGTTGGGGTCGTCGGCGACGCGCAGGATCTCGTCGCGCGCGGCCGGGACCGTCTCGGGCATCGGCACGTAGTCGGGGACGTAGCCGCGCCGCCGGTAGGTGACTGCGACGACGCCGTCGACGCCGACCGCCGCCTGCACCGCCGCCTCGAGCTCGCTGCGCTGCAGCGGGTCACCGAACGAGAGCCGCCCCGGGGCGAAGAACGCGGGCGAGCCGTCGCGACGGGTGCCGGTGCCGAGCTCGGTGAGCACCGCCGCCTCGACCTCGCCGCGCAGCGCCCACGACTGTGCGCAGACCGTCACGACCAGGTCGATGCCCGCGTACCGGGGGTCGGGGGTGTAGACCTCGTACCCCGCGATGCGCCGCCGCCCGAGCAGCCGGACCAGCTCGACGTGCTGGTCGAGCGTCAGCTGCTCCGCCGCGCGCGGCTGTGCTGTGGTGAAGACGGTGAGCCACGACCCGGTCCACCGCATCGACGTGCCGGCGTCGAGCACCCACGGCAGCTCGCGCGCGGTCGCGTCGTAGTCCGCAGCGCGCACGGCCCGGAACTGACGGGCCCGGAAGGCGAAGGGCGCGTTCGCCCGCACGTGCTCGAGCGTCTCGGCGTCCGCCCCACCGGTGGACGCGAACGGGTTGGTGGCCGAGAGGAGCACGCCGGCGAGCTCGGGCGGGACCGTCGTGATCGAGTCCGCGGCGACGACCCCCGCGGCGCCCGCCCCGACGCGGTACGTGACGTCGAACGTCGACCCCGCGGCCGGCAGCTCGCCGAACTCGCCCGTGCCGTGCCGGACCGTGTCGCCGGCACCGTCGTACTCGAACCACGGCACGCCGCCGGTGCGGTCCGGCCGCACGTCGCGGTAGGCGACCGGGTCGACGGTGTACGCCGCCTCGTAGAGCCCCGCGTCGAGCAGGGACCGGCGCCAGCGCCACGTGCGCGGGGGGTCACCGGGGTCCGCCGGGCGCTGCACCACGTGCAGCTCGGGCAGCGGGGTCCCGGTGTCGTCCGCGAGCCAGGCGAGCTGCCCGGCCGTGAGCGTGTGCTGGTACTGGGGGACGCCGTCGCCGCAGCCGACATCCGGACCGGTGCGCGTCACCGCGGCCAGCGGGGCGTCCGGTCCGGCCGGGTCCGGGTCCGCCACGTACGTCTCGGTGTAGCGGCGGCCCTGCGTGGCGGGCACGAGGTTGCCGGCCAGGTGGGTGCGGGCCAGCGCGTGCTCGGAGCGCAGCGCCTCGGTGCCGTCCCAGACGATCCGGGTGACCGGCTGCCCGAACAACCGGTCCTGCTCCTCGAACGCGCCGACCAGGTGCACGACCTCGCGCACGGGTGCGTCGGCGGCCGTCGGCGCCGCGGTGTCGATCAGCAGGGCGATGCCCTCGGTGCCCGTCTGCGGGTCGCCCACGGGGAACGCGAACCCGTGCCCGGCCACCCACATCTGCGTCGCACCCGCCGGCAGGCACGCCTGCGAGTCGTCCCACAGGTACGGCAGGATCCGCGGCGCCGGACCGCCGCCGCTGTGGTCGGACCGGTTCCAGCGCGGGTCGACGGGCAGCGTCCCCGTCCGCAGCTCCGCGGTGTCGTGGTCGACCAGGCCGTCGCCCAGCTCGAAGTCGAGCGCGCCACCGTCCGGCTGCGGCGCACCCACCACGAGGCCCACCGGCACGCCCGCGGCGGCGACGTCGACCTGCACCCACGCGCGGGCCGACGTCGCGGGCCGCGGCTCGTAGTCGACCAGCCGGGCCAGCCGGACCGCCGCGACGCGTTCGGTCGCGGTCGCCAGGGCGGCCTGCAGCCCGATCCGGTCCTGCAGCAGGCTCAGGTCGTCGCCGACCGCCGAGAGCAGCTCCGCGAGCACCATGCCGGCGTCGGGCTCGTCGCGCTCGACCCACGCGGGGTACGCGGCGGCCGAGTAGTCGAGCAGCGCGGCCCGGAAGCCCGCGTAGTCCTTGGCCAGGTAGTCGATCACCGGGCTCGGACCGGTCGGCGTGTCCTCGTCGTCGCACGTGAGGCAGTCGAGCGTGGACGGGCACCCGGCCTTGAAGGTGAACCCGATCGCCGCGTAGTACTCGTCGAGCACGGTCGAGCGGACCGTCAGCGTGTACGTCGAGAAGTCCCCGCGGAACGGGGTGCGCAGCGCGAGCAGGGGACGGCCCGCGTCGTCGACCGACCAGTCCGCGGCGGTGACCGGCAGCACCGGCACGGTCGGGGTCGCGTCGCCGCCGGTGATGGTCACCGGGTTCGTCGCCGCGAGCGTGCCCTGCACCGGGACGGTGGTCAGGAAGTGCACGCGCAGGTTCGTCTGGTCCGGGCTCGTGATCTCGACGAAGTCGATCCCGTTGAGGGTGGTGGAGGCGAGCAGCGTCGCGAGGCGGTCGGGCATCAGCTCACCTGCACCGCGAGGGTCGAGAGCGTCTGCGTCTCGACGAGCGTGTACGTCACCGTGACCAGCAGCGTGCCTTCGTCGAGCCCGTTGGACGGGTCGGACCCCGCCAGGACGTCGACGCGCTCCAGGTGCACCTGGTCCGCGAGCCACGTCGCCAGCGCCTGCTGCACCTGCATCGTCACCGTCGCCACCAGCGCGTCCGACTGCGGCGCGAACACGAGCCGACGCAGCCCGCACCCGAACGTCGGCAGGTTGACGCGCTCGCCGGGGCTGGTGAGCAGCAGCTGGTGGACGAGCTGGTTGACGTGCTCCGGGTACGGCGCGCGCGCGACCTGCCCGGCGCCGACGTCGACGCGCAGCGGGAAGGCGTAGTCGTGGCGGATCACAGCCCGCTCACCTGCGCCTGCGTCGCCTGGATCATGACGGTGCCCTGCACCGCGCCGTCGCCCGCCTTGCACATGCCGACGCTGTCCATGGAGAGCGGCTTGGAGCCGTCACACGAGCTCTGGAGCACCGTCGACATCCACTGCACCTGCAGGCACGGGTGCGGGTTCGGGCCCAGCATGAACGCGCACCCGCCGATGGTGAACGTGTCCGAGTCGAGCACCACGGGACCGCCCCCGACCGTCACCTTGGAGTTCGCCGGGGACACGGTGACCATCCCGCCGTGCGGGCACATGAGCGTGGAAGACGCGTTCAGGAGGTCGCCCATCACGTCACCTCCAGCGCGCCGTCGTTGATGGAGACGTTCGAGTCGCCGACCGCGACCGACTTGCCCCCGCGGGACGTCGTGACGCCGTTGCTGTCGAACGCGACCTTGCCGCCGCCGGAGTCCTCGAGCGTGACCTCGTCGGCGTCGTCGTCGAACAGCAGCTGGTGCGGTGCGGCGGTGACGAGCCCACGGACCTTGGGCGCGGCGTCGGCGGGCAGCTCGCCCGAGCGCCAGAAGCAACCTGCCCAGATGGGCTGGGACACATCGCCGCCCTCGAACTCGATCCACACCGCGGCACCGGCGTCGGGCACGAGGAACAGCCCGACGTCCTTGCCGGCGTACGGCACGCACGGCAGGCACCAGCCCGACGCCTGGTCGCCGAGCACGGCCGGCACCTTCGCCTTGATCCGCAGCGTGCTCGCGTCGACGTCGACCACGGTGCCGCGGTACTTGCCGTAGAACCGGTCGCGCACCCGGTCGACGAGGTCGAAGAGCTGGTCGTCGCGGCTCATGCTGCCGCCCCCATCGCGTTGCGGACCAGCACGAACGTCGCCTGGTGGCTCTGCTTGGTGATGGTGTGCCGGACGCTCCACACCAGGTAGGACCCGGACAGCAGGGCCCCGCAGCCGACGACCGACGCGATCATCCCGACGCGCGGCACGGTCTTGAGCACGGCGATGTCCGCGGTGCCCTCGCAGCGCGAGAACCAGCCGGCCTCGCGCAGCAGGCCCGCGGCGCGCTGCGGCAGCTCGGCGGTGTCCGCAGCGGCTGTGAGCCGGACCGTGCGGTCCTTGCCGGTGAACCCCGACAGGGGTGTCTTGCCCAGCGGGGACAGCCCCGAGTCGGACGTGTCGGCGCTGACCCCGTCCTCGTCGTCGTCGGTCAGGCTCGCCTGACGCGCGGCCACGGCGGTGGGGCGACTGGCGTCCCACGTGAAGTCGAGGACCGGGGACGTCTGGACGTCGACCGAGTTCACGTCGATGGTCAGGGCGGGCGCGCCGTCGAGGGACGGTGCGGCGAACCAGCCGGTCCGGACCCCGGGCTTGTCCGCACAGGTCACCCGGCACCAGCGACCCGTCCGCCGCGCCAGCCGACGCAGGAAGTCGATGTCCGACGCCCGCTGCATCAGGGTGTGCTCGTCCTCGGTGTGCACCGGTGCGTCCTCGGAGCTGTTCTGCGGGGCGGGCGTCGCGCCGTACGACTGGAAGATCGCGCTCGCGACGTCCACGTCGGACATCCCCGCCCACTCCTTGACGTTCTCCGTCAGGCCCATGAGGACGGTCGCGTCCTGGCCCCACACCTCCACCCGCGCGCCCGACGGCCCGGCCGGCACGTGCACCTTGTGGGACAGCACGTACCCGTCGAAGATGCACTGGTCCGCGCCGCCCTCGGGGGTCACGACGACTGCGATGTTGGCGTACGGGCCGATGCGCGCGTCACTCACCCAGGTCAGCTCGCCGTCGGTGACGCCCACCGGCAGCTGCAGTGAGATCGCACCCGGCAGGTCCGCGTTCTCCTCGATCTCGAGGCCTGCGACCACGTCGTAGAAGGCGGTGTCGGCCGGGGTGCCGTCGAACAGGACCTGGTACTCGCTCACGGGCGCTCACCGCCCGGGATCGCGATCAGGTCGCGTGCCGCGAGCGCGTCGGGCGCGATGACCCCGTTGGCGTCGCACAGGCGCCAGCCCGCGGTCGCGTCGTGCAGGAAGCGGTGGGCGACGAGGTCCAGCCGCTCGTCGGAGGACCGCCGGTGCCAGCCGACCACGGGCGCGCTCGTGGGCGCGGGGACCCGCAGCACCGTCACGACGGTCCCGTCCGGCAGGGTCACCTCGTACGTCCCCGAGTCTGCGTAGCGGCTGGTCATCGTCGGCCCTCTCAGATCGGCAGCATGCCGAGGATCGACTCGGCGGAGTTGACGAGGTTCGCGACGGCGAGCGCCTCGCGCAGGGTCTGGGTGTAGTCGACCGCGACGCCGGCGACCTCCTTGAGAGGGCCGGTGGTGTGCGCGAGCTCCTTGGCGGTGAGCACCCGGAGCGTGATCTGCGCCTCGGCCTTGGTGGGGTTGAGCAGCGTGTCGTAGAGGCGCTCGGTGACCGTGAGGGCCGTGACGCGCACCGGCACGATCCGGCCGGGGCCCCACACGAACAGGACGGTGTTGATGGTGTTCTCGGGCACCTTCGACTTCGGCGCGGGCGTGCCGCCGAACGCGCTGCCCACCGCGGCGGTCACCTTCCCCAGGAGGCCGTCCTGGGACGCCTTCGACGGGTACAGCAGCATCTCGAGCGCGGCCAGGCGCGAGTACACGCCGCTCACGCTGGCCAGGGCACCCGACGCGGAGCCGTTCGCGATGGAGTCGGCCGCGTCCAGGGACAGCGAGAACGAGAACGACTCGCCCGGGTTGCCGGTGACCGCCATCGGGTTCTCGGTGGTCTGGTTGGCCCCCGACGACGGTGCCTCGGGCTGGGTCCACGAGTGCGACATCGTCTCGGGGTTGTACTGGAACACGATGATGTTCGGGATGGGGATCAGCGGCGTCGGCATGAACTCGACGAGGGCGCCGCGCAGGTAGAAGCTCATCGCGCCCCCTCGACCCACAGCGCGTCGGCCACCTGTGCGGCGATCGCGTCGGCCAGCTGCTCGAGGTTGGCGCCGGTCTCCGGCCGGACGTCGACGGTGGCGGCGGCGACGGGCCGCACCGCGCGGTCGGGGAGTCGGCCCAGGGCCAGGGCGACGAGGTCCGCGAGACGCCGGGCGTCCTGCTCGGACAGGTCGCCGGCCTGGAGCGTGAGCCGCTCGATACGCACCTGCGGCTTCATCGCAGCACCGCCACGGGCTCGACCGTCGGCGCCTGGACGCGCAGCACCGTGCCGCGCTTGACCAGCTCGCGGCGGGCGGCATCGACCACGTGCCCCGTGCCGATCAGCTCGTCGCGGTCGCGGGCGTCGAACGCGGCGGCCAGCGCGACGGACTTGATCTCGGCCCCCGTGAGCTCCAGCTGCTCGGCGAGCCACGGCAGGTCGAGGTCGTCGTCGGTGACCGGCTCGCCCGTCGACGTGACGGGCAGCAGCGCCGAGCGCCACAGCCGCAGCCGCTCGCCGGGGGTGGGCTGGACGAAGTCGACGACGACCCGCAGCCGGCGCAGGAACGCGGCGTCGAGGTCGCTCTTGCGGTTGGTGGCCAGCACCGCCACGCCGCGGAACGAGTCGAGCCGCTGCAGCAGGTAGTCGATCTCGATGTTGGCGTACCGGTCGTGGGCGTCCTGCACCCGGGTGCGCTGACCGAACAGGGCGTCCGCCTCGTCGAACAGGACCATGACGTTGCTGCGCTCGCACTGGTCGAACACGGCAGCCAGGCGCTTCTCGGTCTCGCCGACGTACTTGTTCACCACCTCGGCCAGGTCGACGCGGTACAGGTCGAGCTCGAGCGAGCGGGCGAGCACCTGGACGGCCATCGTCTTGCCGGTGCCGCTCGGCCCGGCGAACAGGGCGGTCGTGCCGCTGGCGGACGGTGCGAGCCGGCGGAACTCCCACGTGTCCAGGACCTCGAGCGACCGGAGCACCTGCGTGCGCAGCCGGGCCAGCTGCGCGGCGACGGACTCGGAGACCACGAGGTCGTCCCAGTCGTACGGGCACGCGAGCGCGGTCATGGACTCCAGCGGTCCCGACCGCAGGCGGCGGCGCAGCACCCCGGTGGCGACCTCGCCCCCGGCGTCGGCGGCGCTGGCCCCCGCGGCGACGTCACCCGGGGACAGCTCCCAGTCGGTCACCAGGCGAGGGGCCGCGTGCGGGGTGCGGTCCCGCCAGAGGCCCTGGCGCTGGGCGACCGTCAGCCCGGGGACGTCCCAGGACAGCCGCACGGCACCCGAGCGCGTGGTGGAGGCCGTCGGCCGCGCGACGAGCGTGAGGGCGCCGGGTGCGGTGTCGACGCCGGTCCGCTCGTCGTCGTCGGCCACCCAGACGGGCAGCGCGTCGAGCAGGCGGGCGGTGCGCAGGGCGCGGACGGGGTCGCGGCCGTCCAGCTGGACCGCGGGCCGGTCGAGGGCCGCGGCGAGCTGTGCCAGCAGGGTGCGCCGGCCCGTCCCGCGGGCGCCGACGAGCTCGACCTCGACGCCCACGCCGCGCACCGCGGTCACGGCCTCGACCATCCGCTCCAGCAGCACGGGGTGCAGGCACGCGAGGCCGTCGGTGCTCAGCGGGGTTGTCGTCCGGTGGAAGTCCGCCCAGCCGGGTTCGCCGGCGACGAACGCGGCGACCTCCGGGTCGACGGCCCACGGCGTGGTGCCCGACCAGCCGGCCTCGACGGGCTCCGCCAGGCTCCAGCCCGCGAGCGCCGAGCCGGGACCCGGCCGGTAGCCGCGCGGCCAGCCCCACAGTCGCGCGCCGAGCGCGGGCGACGGTGCGACGGGCCCCGGGCTGTCCTCGAGGTAGCCGAGGACGCGCAGCAGCCGGGGGTCCAGCTCGCAGGCCGCCAGGAGCGCCAGCCACTCGACCTCGCGAGGTGGGACGGCGAGCGTGGCGGCGATCCTCGACCACGCGGGGTCGTCGGCGAGGGCGTGCCGGGCGGCCGCGGCGGCGGGGTCGACGGCCTCCTGCAGCACCCGCTCGACCGCGTCGTGCGCCGGGCCCGTCGCCAGGATCTCGTCGACCTCGTCGTGCCCCGCCGCACGGGCGAGCCACCGCGTACGTGTGGCGTCCACGTGCGCGGCGACCAGGCCCCGCACCGCGAGCTGCCACTCCACTCAGACCACCGCCCACAGCGCCGGGTCGGACTCGACGTCCGCGACCCGCAGGCCGACCGGGTAGGTGCCCGCCGGTGTCCCGGTGGGGGCCTCGAAGGTGATCGTGTTCGCGCTGTGCTGCCACTGCCCGGGCCCGGGGGCCGCACCGTCGGCGATCCGGACCAGCGGCACGGTGCCCAGCTGCAAGGTCGCCCCGGTGGCCGGGACGGCGCGCACGCCGAGCGTGTAGACGCCGCCGGCCGCGGTGATCTCGGGCCCCGGCCCGGGGTCCACCCACGGCGCGACCCGCAGCGGCACGGGGTCGGCCCGGAACCCCGGCAGCCCCGGGCGCGACACCGTGAGCTCGTAGGTGCCCGCGGGCGTCGGGGTGCCCTCCGGTGCCCGCAGGATGAACGGCACCCCGTGCGCGGGCGGCGAGCCGTACGGCGGCGCGAGCGCGACCTTCCACGTCACCGTCACGTCCGTCTCGGTGACCACGGGACCGGCGCGCGACACCAGCAGGATGCGGTCGGCGTCGTCGAGCATGAGCCCGTCGACGCGGACCTCCTGCCCGGCGACCGCCGCCGGAGCCGGCGCCAGGCTGGCGGGCGACTGCTCGTACGTCTCCTGGACGAGCCCGGGGCGGATGTAATGCACCGTGCGCCGGGTGCCGAGCAGGCGGGGCAGGGTCGGGTCGCCCGACAGGTCGACGGGGTCGGCGGTGAGCACGACCTCCTGGACCGGCGGCGCGGGCGCCGGGACGACGTCGGAGAACAGGAACACCACGCTGACGCGGTACTGGGCGGTGGTGCGCAGGGGCAGCCCGAACGCCTGCCAGAGCCGGCTGAGCTCGTCGAACGTCGGCGACTCCAGGACGAGGGTCGCGTGGCTGGGCACCACGGAGCCGGGCGGCGGCGTGGCCGTCGGCAGCGCGAACGTGCCGTGCTCGTGCAGCGCCTGCATGGCCACCCCGAGCACCTGCTGCTCCTGGGTGTAGCTGACCTTGGACTGCGTCGAGAGCATGTACCAGAGGTCGATCGAGAGGGGTTCGAACGCGACCGGCTGCTTGCCGACCCCGCCGCCCGACTGCGCGGCCTGCGTCCAGAAGGAGTTGGCCAGGTACTTGTCCGCGCTCACGTGGAACAGGTAGAGGTTCAGCTCGCAGTCGTCGCTCGACGGCTTCTCGGGATGCTGACCGGAGACCCCCACGGAGAACGGCGGCGGGCCGCCGCCCCACACCGGGCTCGCGGCGAGCGCGGCGGTGACGAAGCCCCGCAGCGTGTCCGTGACGATCGACAGGTCCTGCATCGCTCAGCCCTGCCCGAAGCCGTAGGGGACGGGCTGGCGGCTGAGCCGGCCGACCGGCTGCGCGACGGCGGCGACAGCCGGGCGGACCGGCGCGGGCGCGGGTGCCGGCTGCGGCGGCGGCGGTGGGGTGATCGTGACCTCGATCGTGCCCACGTGGACCTGGGGCGCCTCGGGGCGGGCGGTCCGCGCGGCGGGCCGGGCGGGGGATCGCGCCTCGACCACCGGTGTGACCGGGCGGGCGGGCGGCGGCGTCGCGGCGGGCGGCCGTGCGGTGGTCGCGACGGGCCGTCCCGCGGGCAGCGAGCGGGTCATCAGGCGCTCGAACGCCCGGGTCACGCGGGCGTCGAGGTCGGCCGGGAGGCCGACGGGCAGGTCGACGACGGGCCGGTCGGCCGGCCGGACCGGGACCGCAGGCGGCCGGTCCGCGTGCTGCTGTGCGGGTCGGACCGGTGCCGGGTCGGGCGGCGGGCTGGTCCGTCGGGAGGGTTCGCGCGGTGCGACCTGGGTCCTCGCGCGCTCCTCCGGGGCATGGGGCTCGGGCGGTGGCGGCACGAGCCGCAGCGGTGCAGGCGCGTGCGCCGGGGCCGGTTCGTCGTCGCGGGCGACCGGCGGCCGGGTCGTGCGTCGCGGTGCGGGCGGCTCGGGATCGTCCTGGGGTGGTGCGGTCGTGCTGACCGGCGACCGTGGGACCGGTCGTGCCGTCTCCTCGGCCTCCGGCACCCGCACCGTCGGTCGCCACGCGATCTGCCGGGGTGCGTGCGCGGCCGAGCCGCCCGCCTGCGGTGCGGCCTGCAGGAGGCGGTCGAGGTAGCCGGGACGGCGCCGGTCAGCCAACGCCGACCTCCTCGAGCACGTGGGCGGCGCCGCCCACGATGAGCTCGGCGAACCGGCGGCGACGGGCTGTCGGCATCCGCAGGATCTCGTCGGACCCCCACCCGTACGCCGAGGCGATCAGGTGCACGTCGTCGTACACCGCCCGGGCGAGGAACCGCAGGTCGGCCAGGCACATCTCCCGGGCGTCGACGTCCAGCAGCACCCCGCGCGCACACTCGGGGCACGTGCCCGCGACGTCGGAGCGCAACGTCGGCCCGAGCGCCGCCATGGCCCGCTCGACGACGCGCACGGGGGCGGTCAGGGGGTACGGGCGCACGCAGCGCGAGAGCAGGAGCGCCCGCGGGTCCTCGGCGGCCGCGGCGTCCAGGACGTCGTCGACCGTGGGCACGCGGACCTGCACGCCCGCCGAGACGGTCCACCAGCGGGGCTCGTCGGGATCCTGCCGCGCACCGCGGGGCACGCGCGGGCGCAGGTGGTCGGCGTACGCGGCGAGGCTGAACGACACGTCCACGTCGGCCCCGCAGTGCGCGCAGGTGCCCTCCGCGACGAACGCGTCACCACGCACCTCCCGCCGCCGCGCGAGGACCAGGACGTCGACGTCCCCCACGGGTAGCGCACCCGCGTCGATCGCCCGGTCGTCGGCGTCGACGACGGACCGCGAGACGAACGCGAGCGCGCCGAGCAGACCCGGTGCGCAGTCCGCCAGGGCGATGTCGTCCTCGCCGGTCATGGGGCGCCACCGGGCCCGCTCGCCGGAGACCGGCAGGCGGAGCACGGCTCAGAACTCCTTCGGCTCAGCCAGCGAGAGGTCGTGCTCCCAGCCCTCGTTCTCGAGCTTGATGTGCTCGATCGCGACGGCGTTGGTCCCGGCGTCGAGGTCGGGCAGCGCCTGGTACTCCGAGACCCACGCGCGGTGCACCAGGTAGCGGTGCACGGGCTGACCCTGCTCGTTGAGCAGCTCGATCCGGATCTCCTTGCGGAGCTTCGACAACGACGAGCTGGGCGATCCCTTGTCCAGCAGCTGGGCGGCGTTCGCCCACTGCTCGAACGCGTCGTCGTGGGTGACCCCCCGCTCCAGGGTGATGGGCTCGTACTTCGTGCGGCCCAGGCCCTTGCGGATGATCGCGTAGCCACCCTCCTTGTACTCGACGACGTCGGAGGAGCGCTTGATCGAGCCGACCTTGCTCACGCCCGCCACGGGCGACGTGCTCGTGTCGAAGAAGACGAGGAAGCGGTAGCTCTTGTACGGGTCGAACCGCGAGACGTTGACGCTGAACGGCTTCGGCATCGGTCGGCTCCTAGCTGTGGGTCTGGCCGGCGAGCTGCGCGATCTTGAGGATCACGAACTCGGCGGGCTTGAGCGGGGCGAACGCGACGACGATGTTGACGATGCCGTTCGCCTGGTCGTCGGGCGTCGTCGTGGTCGCGTCGCAGCTGACCTGGAACGCCGTGCTCGGGGTGGTGCCCTGGAACGCGCCCTGGTTGAACAGCCCGAGCATGAAGTTGTCGATCGTCGACTTGATCGACACCCACAGGGGCACGTCGTTGGGCTCGAAGATGACCCAGCCGAGGCTGGCCACGAGCGACTGCTCCAGGAACAGGGTCATGCGGCGCACGGGCACGTACCGGTGCTGCTGGAACGCGGGGTTCGCCGCGACCAGGGTGCGGGCGCCGAACACGATGGTGCCGATGCCGGGGAACGTCCGCAGGCAGTTGACGCCGAGCGGGTTGAGCGTGCCCTGCCGCGGGTCGGTCATGACCCCGGACGGCACGACGCCGAGCGTGTTGTTCACGGTCGCCTCGTACCCGGCCGGTGCCTTCCACACGCCGCGGTTGGTGTCCTCGCGCGCCATCACCCCGGCGACGAACCCCGACGGGGGGATCGACAGGGGCGCACCCGTGGTCGGGTCGGGCGAGCGCAGGTACGGGAAGTACAGGGCGCCGTTCTCGCTCTTCGGGATGATCCGGCCCGGCACGGCGTCGGCCATGATCTCGCCGATCATCGGGAGCGGGAACCCGGTCGGGTCCGCCACCGCGTCGGCGGGCGGGTCCGCGATCATGAACGCGCGCTTGCGCTCGGCGACGGCCAGGGCGATGCTCACGACCCCCGGGTCCCAGATGCCCGGCGTGAGCAGCAGGTTGAAGATCGGGATCTTGTCGAGCGCCTTGTCCTCCTCGAACGCGTCGTTGAAGTCGCCCGGCGAGTACGTGGTGAACGGCGTGACCGGCAGGTTCGAGTCGAACGGGGTCGGCCCGAGGGCGCCCGGCCACGCGGTCGGGTACGCGGCGGTCGGCGCGACGGTGACGATCGAGGAGACCGGGGCGGTGGTGGTGCCGAGGCGCTTCTCGAGCGTGTTGTTGGCGTCGGCCGGCGCCGGTGCCGGGTTGAGGGTGACGCGCCGGAACGTCTCGGAGCGGCTGGCGTAGCCCACGGTCACGTCGGCGATGTCGAACGTGCCCGGCGTCGTCGACTCCTTGAGGTTGGTCAGCGACACCGTCAGCGCGTGGGAGCCGTCGACGGGCTCACGGCCCGTGAAGGTGATCCCGACGGTCGCCGTGCCGAGCGTCAAGGACGGCGGCAGCACCGGCGTGGGTGCGCCGCCGCCGAACGGGTGCAGCTGTGGCTGGAGGGCGACCACCCAGGCGATCGCGCCACCGTTGGCGAAGAACTGGAACACCGCGCGGCCGACGTCGTCGGTGAGCCAGTCGACGCTGAACAGGCCGCCGAACTCCCGCTCGTAGTCGGAGAAGCTGAACAGCTGGACGGCGGCGCCGTAGTGCTGCGGCCTCGTCTTGAACGGGTGGGTGTAGCCGACGAAGACCGTGACCGACGTCGGCGCCGCGGTGATCGTGTGGGAGCTGCTGAGGATCTCCTCGACGTAGATCCCCGGGTAGGTGGGTGTGACGGGCATGACCGGACCTCCGGGTCAGGACGTGTAGAGCAGACCGTTGGCGGTCAGGCCTGGGGCCCCGCCGGTGAGCGTGGTGGTGGTGGAGCCGAGCGGCGGCAGCGCCGCACCCGACTGCGGCGCCTCGGCCTTGACCAGGTACGCGACCTGCGCGGGCAGCTGGTCGAGCGTCTGCAGCGTGACCTTCGTGTTGGTGCCGGTCTCCTTGGAGGAGTCGTAGACGACCGTGACGGTGAAGGTGGTCCCGGAGGGGTCCAGCGCGACCGCGGCGCTCAGGCCACCGGTCACCGTGTAGCCGGCGGCGGGCAGGAGCGTGAAGAGGACCTTGGAGTCGTCGGCGCTCTTGACGTCGAGCCCGGCGGCCGGCACCACGGTCGGCGCGACGACCTTGGGCAGGTCCGTCGCCGCGTTGATGCTCGACTGCTTCACGACGGCGACGCCCGTGCCCTTGAGGGGGTCACCGGCCGTCCCCGTGGGGGAGTCGACACCGATCGCCAGGGCGGCGGCCTTCGCGGTCGCGAGCCCGGGGTAGACGTTGGTCTGCACGGCCTTCAGCGAGAGCTTGGCCACCAGCGGGGCGCCGGCCTCGACCGTCGTCGTGACGACGATCCCGTTGCCCTCCGGGCCCGCGTGCTTCGCGCTGAGCGAGATGGCCGGTCGAGGAGGGGGGACGGGTGGGGGGTTGAGCTCTCCGGCGGCGGCTCGGGCCGTGGCCAGGGCGAGCAGGGTCGTCTTCTCAGCGGGGTCGAACGCGCTCGCCCACGCCGTCTTCAGCTCGAGGATCGACCCGTTGAGCTGCAGTGCCGACAGCGGCACGAACTTCTGTGCCCCGTCGGAGTTGGTGAAGCTGATCGGCGCGGAGCCGATCACGTCTACTGGGGCTGCGGTCATCGCAACGCTCCGCTCTCGTCGTCGGACCTCGACGAGGAGATGGTGTCGACGCAGCCGTCACCGAGCCGTCACGGCAGCGTCACCGCCGCGCGGATCAGGACGCGGAAGCCGGTCCCATGAGCGCGAAGACCTCTCCGAACGGCCCGGACACGATGGTCATGCGTCCGAAGGGCGTGTCCGACGGCGGGCTGACGACCGTGCCGCCCAGCTCGGCGACGTGCGCGGCCGAGGCGTCCGTGTCGGTGACGGCGAAGTAGATCGTCCACGCGGCCTGCGCGGCGGTCCCGGCCTGTGCGCCGTAGCCGCCGACGCCGGCCGCGGGGTGGCCGTCCAGGGACAGGGACGCGTAGGTGAAGCCGGGGGCGCTGAGGTCCTCGACGTCGTAGCCGAACACCTCTTGGTAGAACGCGACCGCCGTCGGCTGGTCGTGCGACATGACCTCGCACCACACCGTGGAGCCGGGCTCGTCGACGACGTCCCACCCGGTGTGCGAGGCGGCCTCCCAGACGCCGAAGACTGCCCCGGTGGGGTCGACGGCGATCGCCATGCTGCCGAAGTCCATGATCGGCATCGCCGGGACGATCTCCTTGCCGCCGGCCTCGGCGACGGCGGCGACGGTCGCCGCGAGGTCGTCGGTGGCGAGGTAGACGCACCACGCGGGCGGAGGGGCGGGGTCGTCGCCCATGGGCTCGCCGAGCCCGACGACGCGTCGACCGTCGACGAAGGCCTGCGCGTAGTAGCCGACCTCCGGGCCGCCCACCTCGAACTCCCAGCCGAGCAGCGGCCCGTAGAACGCCCGCGCGACGGCGAGGTCGGGGACGGTGATGTCGGCCCAGGCCGGGGTGCCGGGGGGCCAGGCCTCGCGTCGGGTGGTCATGACCTCTACCCAACACCCGGACCAGCACAGATGCATCTGAAGTACCGCAGAGAGGGAGACATCACCCTGCCCGTGTGCTACTCACGTGACATGGCGGACGTACCGGACGACGACGCGGAGTCCGCCGTCGAGATCACGGGGCGGCCGTCGGCGCAGGCGTCCGGCTCGGAGAGTGCCCTGACCGTCATCGTCGCGTTCGCCGCCAACCTGCTCATCGCGGTGGCCAAGAGCGCGGCGGCCGTCATCACGGCGTCGGCGTCGATGCTCGCGGAGGCAGCGCACTCGTGGGCGGACGCCGGCAACGAGATCTTCCTGATCATCGCCCAGCGCCGCGCCGCCAAGCCCGCGGACTCCGAGCACCCCTTCGGCTTCGGCCGGGAGGTCTACGTGTGGTCGCTGTTCGCGGCGATCGGGCTGTTCGCGGTGGGTGCGGGGGTGTCGATCACGCACGGCATCTCGGAGCTGCTGCACCCGGAGCCCGCCGGCAACTTCATCGTCGCGTACGTGGTGCTCGCGGTGTCGTTCGTGCTGGAGGGGATCTCGTTCCTGCAGGCGTCGCGGCAGGCGAAGCGAGCCGCCGCGACGCAGGAGCGCGACCTGCTGGAGCACATCCTGGAGACCTCCGACCCGACCGTGCGCGCGGTGTTCTTCGAGGACGCGGCCGCCCTGGTGGGCATCCTCATCGCGACGCTGGGGATCGGGCTGCACCAGGTCACCGGGTCGCCGGTGCCGGACGCGATCGGGTCGATCCTGGTCGGCGTCCTGCTCGCGGTCGTCGCGGTCGTGCTCATCGACCGGAACCGCCGGTTCCTCGTCGGCCAGGTGGTGGACCCGCGCCTGAACGACGCGGCCGTCCGTGCACTGCTCGCGCTGCCGGAGGTCGAACGGGTCACCGAGCTGCGGCTGGAGTTCGTGGGTGCCCGGCAGGTGTACCTGACGGGAGCGGTGGACCTGACCGGGAACATGGCCGAGGACGCCGCGTCGCACGTCCTGGCGTCGCTGGAACGCCGGCTGGCGAAGACGCCTGCGGTCGTCGGCGCGACGCTCTCGCTGTCCGAGCCGCAGGACCCGGCGCTGTGACCGGCGGCGCCTGCACCGACCGGGGCCAGGCCTGGGTCGACGACCACCGTGATGCCCGCACCGTCGACGAAGGAGCACCCACATGACACAGGAGCCCTCGCCCGTCGTGACGGAGGAACCGTTCCGGGTACCGGTGCTGAACCTGCTCCGGCTCGCGGTGCCGGCCGTGGTGGTCGGGATCGTCAGCGCCTTGACGCTCCTCGGTCTCAGCCGCCTGGCCGGCCTGCTGGAGCACTGGATCTGGGACGACCTCAGCGTGGCGGTCGGGCTGACGTCCGACTCGGCGCTGTGGATCATCGGGGTGCTGACGGCGACGGGTCTGCTCATCGGGCTGGTCGTCCGGTACGTGCCGGGGCACGCGGGGCCGGACCCGGCGACCCTCGAGCTCGTCGCGGAGCCGCTGCCGCTGCGGGTGCTGCCCGGGCTGGCGCTGGCTCTGGTGCTGATGCTCGCGGGCGGCGTGAGCCTCGGCCCCGAGAACCCGATCATCGGCATCAACGTCGGTCTCGCGGTCGGGATCGGGATGCGGTTCCTGCCGCAGGTGAAGGCCCCGATCTGGCTGATGATGGCCGTCGCGGGGACGATCGGCGCGATGTTCGGCACACCCGTCGCGGCGGCCCTGCTGTTCTCCGAGCTCGACCCGGGGGACCGTCGCGTCCCGCTCTGGGACCGGCTGTTCCCGCCGCTCGTCGCGGCCACCGCGGGATCGCTGACGATGATGCAGCTGGAGGATCTCGACCTGTCCGTCGACGTCCCCTCGTACACGTACGGCGGCCTGGACGACCTCGGCCTCGCGATCGGCATCGCGATCGGCTCCGCGCTCCTCGGCCTGGTCGCGGTGTACCTGTTCGTCCCGCTGCACCGGATGTTCCGGCGGATCGGCCACCCGGTGCTCATGCTCACCACCGGCGGACTGATCCTGGGTCTGCTGGGCGCGCTCGGCGGCGAGGTGACCCTGTTCAAGGGCCTCACGCAGATGCAGGAGCTGCCCGGGCTGGCCGCGACGACCACCGCGCTCGGCTTCCTGGCGATGGCCGGGATCAAGCTGTTGGCGATGCTCGTCGCGGCGACGTCCGGATTCCGCGGCGGACGCATCTTCCCCGCGCTGTTCGTCGGCGTCGCGCTGGGGTTCGCGATCCACCAGGCCGTCGACGCGGTGCCGCTCGCCCTGGCCGTGAGCGCCGCGGTGGTCGGCATCGTCGTCGCCGCCACCCGCAACGGCTGGCTCAGCATCTTCATGGCGATCGCGGTGGTGCCGCAGGTCACCCTGCTGATCCCGGTGGTGCTGGCGACGCTCGCCGCGTGGCTCATCGTGACCAACCGCCCGGCGCTGGTGGCGCCCGCCGACCCGGAGCCAGCGCCCAGCGCTACTCCGTGAGGGTCCGGGGAGCTGTCGCGTCGTCGTTGCGGCGGCCTCGGACCAACCGCCCGAGCCTGCCCTCGTCCTCGGCGCACGCGCGGCCGGCGACGGTCGCCAGGACGAGCGCGAAGCTGAGCGCGAACATCCACCCGATGTAGGCGAACACCAGGCCGAGCACCCCGAACTGCTCCGCGCCGGTCTCCAGGACGATCGGCAGGTAGATGATCCCGACGACGCTGAGCACGCTGAGCAGGACGGCCGTGACGCCACCGGTGAACGCGAGGGCGCGCAGCGGGATCTCGGCGCGCAGCAGCGCCCACGGGACGTACGTCCACACGACCGTCCAGACGACCAGCCGCAGGCCGAAGTCCCAGAGCTCGGGCAGCGGCGTCCCCTCGGTGGCCTGCCGGGTCAGCTCGAGCAGCACGACGGCCAGGATCAACGCCAGGATGATCGCCAGCCACCGCCACGCGGCGTGCAGCCCCGGCCGCTTGACCTGCCACACCTTGGCGTACATGCGCTCCAGCGCGCGCGAGTAGCTCGTCGCGGTGATGAGGGCGACGACGAGACCGAGCAGGCTGACGCTGCTGCCCACCGTCGCATCCGTGGACACGCTGTCGGCGACGGCGTCCCTGGTGGCGTCCGAGAGCCCCATGCTGTCCGCCATGAACGAGGCGAACCCCGGTTGGGTGGGGCGGAACGCCGCCATGACGATCATCACCGGCACCACCGAGACGAACGCCTGCGCGGCGAGCGTCATCGCCCGGTCGAACGGCTCGATGGCGACGAACCCGTCGATCGTGCGCTGCACCAGGCGGCCGACCGGGGTGCGGCGGTAGCGCACCGCGATCCGGAGGGCGCGTACCCGCGCACGCTCGACGGCGGTCGTCACGGCAGCCGGGCGTCCAGGAACGCGAGGACCTCCGCGAGATACGTGTCGCGGGCCGGGGCGGGGGACAGCGCGAGGTCGTGCGCGCCGCCGGGGATCTCGACGAACGTGACGTCGGGGCCGAGGTTCGGGGCCAGCCGCTTCATGTCCGCCACGTCGAGCACCGAGTCCGTGGTCAGCAAGGCGTCGTGCCAGGCGTCGTCCGGGCCGGACGCGTCGGACGCCAGGAGCAGCACGGGCACGTCGACGGCCAGGCCGCGGGCGACGCGCGCATGGCCCCGACGCACGGCCCGAGCGAACCCCGCCCGTGCCGGGAAGCCGTCCAGCGGCTTCCACGCGAGGTCGTACGACCACTCGCCGCCGGTGCCTTCGTGCAGGGCGCGACCGTAGAACGGCCCGATCTTGCCGACCACGAGGCGGGGTGCGACCCGGCCGACGCCCCGGAGCACGGCGGTGAACACCGTGCGCTCGAACCACGAGCCGCGCAGGTCCAACCACGGGCTGTTCAGCACGAGCGCGTCGATGAGGCCCTCGCCACGGCGCGCGTCGGCCCACAGGGAGGTGACGAGCCCGCCCATCGAGTGTGCGAGCAGCACGATCTCGTCGTGGCCCTCCCGCAGCAGACGGATCGCCGCGTCGATCTCCTCCGCGTACGTGCCCAGGTCGGTGATGTAGTTGGGCGGGCGGCCGTCGCGGATGGACCGGCCGTAGTCGCGCAGGTCGAGCGCGTAGACGTCGTACCCGTGGGCGCCGAGGGCGTCGGCGAACTGCGTGTGGAAGAAGTAGTCGACGAAACCGTGCACGTAGAGGAGCGCGCGTCGCGTGTCCGTGCCCTCGCGATGGACCAGAGTGGCAACCGGGTCGGGTGTCCCGCCGTCGGGGCGCAGGGGGAGGGTGCGGGCGGTCCAGCCGGGTCCGAGCACGTCGGTGTCGTCGGTCATGGCGTGATCGTCGCACGGGGCGACTCTCCGAGTGGTCCGTAGAGTTGAGCGGAATAGACTCAACTTCGGCCGTCGTTGCGACTAGCAGTCGATCACTCAGGAGGTCATGTGGACGCCAAGTTCACCACCCGGTCCCAGGAGGCCCTCGGCGACGCCATCCAGCAGGCGTCCGCCGCCGGGAACCCGCAGCTCGAGCCCGCGCACCTGCTCAACGCCCTGCTCCAGCAGGAGGGCGGCGTCGCCAACGGGCTGCTCGACGCCGTCGGCGCCGACCGCACCGCCCTCGGCCGCGCGGTCCGGGGCATGCTCGTCAGCCTGCCCACGAGCAGCGGCGCCACCGTGGCGCAGCCGTCCGCGTCCCGGGCCACGTCGACCGCGCTCGAGGCCGCCTCCTCCGAGGCCCGCTCGCTCGGCGACGACTACATCTCGACCGAGCACCTGCTGCTCGGCCTCGCCACCGGGCAGTCCGGGATCGCCGACGCGCTGCGCGCCCAAGGTGCGTCCCGCGACGCGCTCGCGGCCGCGCTGCCCGCCGTGCGCGGGTCCGCGCGCGTCACCACCCCGAACCCGGAGGGCACCTACAAGGCGCTCGAGAAGTACGGCGTCGACCTCACGCAGCGTGCCCGCGACGGCAAGCTCGACCCCGTCATCGGCCGCGACTCCGAGATCCGCCGCGTCGTGCAGGTGCTGTCCCGGCGCACCAAGAACAACCCGGTCCTCATCGGTGAGCCCGGCGTCGGCAAGACCGCCGTCGTCGAGGGGCTCGCGCAGCGCATCGTCGCGGGCGACGTGCCCGAGTCGCTGCGCGGCAAGAAGCTCGTCGCGCTCGACCTGGCCGCGATGGTGGCCGGCGCCAAGTACCGCGGCGAGTTCGAGGAACGGCTCAAGGCGGTGCTCCAGGAGATCACCGGGTCCAACGGTGAGGTCGTCACGTTCATCGACGAGCTGCACACCGTCGTCGGCGCCGGTGCGGGCGGCGAGGGCGCGATGGACGCGGGCAACATGCTCAAGCCCATGCTGGCCCGCGGCGAGCTGCGCCTCGTGGGTGCCACGACGCTGGACGAGTACCGCGAGCGCATCGAGAAGGACCCCGCCCTGGAGCGCCGGTTCCAGCAGGTGTTCGTCGGGGAGCCGTCGGTCGAGGACACCGTCGCCATCCTGCGCGGGCTGAAGGAGCGGTACGAGGCGCACCACAAGGTCACCATCGCCGACTCCGCGCTGGTCGCCGCCGCGACCCTGTCCGACCGGTACATCACCGGCCGCCAGCTGCCCGACAAGGCCATCGACCTGGTCGACGAGGCCGCGTCCCGCCTGCGCATGGAGCTCGACTCGTCGCCCATCGAGATCGACGAGCTGCAGCGGGCCGTGACCCGGCTCGAGATGGAGGAGGTCGTGCTCTCCGAGTCCGACGACCCCGCCTCGACGGACCGCCTGGCCCGGCTGCGCAAGGACCTGGCCGACCGCCGGGAGGACCTCGCGTCGCTGACCGCGCGGTGGGAGAAGGAGAAGGCGGGGCACAACCTCGTCGGCGACCTCAAGGCCCGGCTCGACGCCCTGCGCTCCGACGCCGAGCGGCTGCTGCGCGAGGGCGACCTGGCCGGTGCCGCGCGCATCCAGTACGGCGAGCTGCCCGCGCTCCAGGAGCAGATCGCGGCCGCGGAGGCCGACGAGGAGGCCATCGACGCCGCACCCGACGCCCCGCCGATGATCGCCGAGAAGGTCGGTCCCGACGAGGTCGCCGAGGTGGTCGCGCAGTGGACCGGCATCCCCGCCGGCCGCCTGCTCGAGGGCGAGACCGCCAAGCTCCTGCGCATGGAGGAGGTGCTCGGGTCTCGCCTGATCGGCCAGAAGACCGCGGTAGCCGCGGTGTCCGACGCCGTCCGCCGCTCCCGCGCGGGCGTGTCCGACCCCGACCGCCCCACCGGCTCGTTCCTGTTCCTCGGGCCCACCGGCGTCGGCAAGACCGAGCTGGCCAAGGCGCTCGCGGACTTCCTGTTCGACGACGAGCGCGCGATGGTCCGCATCGACATGTCGGAGTACGCCGAGAAGCACTCGGTCGCCCGGCTCGTCGGCGCGCCCCCCGGGTACGTCGGGTACGAGGAGGGCGGTCAGCTGACGGAGGCCGTCCGGCGCCGGCCGTACTCGGTGGTCCTCTTCGACGAGGTCGAGAAGGCGCACCCCGAGGTGTTCGACGTGCTGCTGCAGGTGCTCGATGACGGCCGCCTGACCGACGGCCAGGGCCGCACGGTCGACTTCCGGAACGTGATCCTGGTGCTCACGTCGAACCTGGGCTCGCAGTACCTGGTGGACCCGATGCTGTCCGCCGACGAGAAGCGCGAGGCCGTGATGTCCGCGGTGCGCTCGTCGTTCAAGCCGGAGTTCCTCAACCGGCTCGACGACGTGGTCCTGTTCGACCCGCTGTCGCTCGACGAGCTCGGGCACATCGTCGAGCTCCAGGTCGCGGCGCTGGCGAACCGGCTCAAGGACCGGCGGCTCACGCTCGAGGTCTCCCCGGCCGCGCGCGAGTGGCTGGCGCTGGAGGGGTACGACCCCGCCTACGGTGCGCGACCGCTGCGGCGGCTGGTGCAGCGCGAGATCGGCGACCGGCTGGCCCGCCTGATCCTGGCCGGACAGGTCCACGACGGCGACACCGTGACGGTGGACCGCGGCGAGGACGGCCTGGTGGTCAGCAGCTGACCGGTCAGCCGAGCCCGACCACGGTGCCCAGCGGGCCGGCGCCGACCAGGTGCCGGCCCGCCGAGACCGGGTACGTGACGGTGTCCGGGAGCGCGAGGCGCCGGACGAACGCGCCGTCGCGACGGTCCAGCACGGTGAGGTATGCCGTGCCGAACCCGTCCTGCGGAGCCTCCACCAGAATGACGTGGGCGCCGTCCGTCAGCAGCTGGCCGACGTAGCTCCCCTGCTGCCGCGCGGCCGTCCACCGGGTCTCGCCGGTGCGGGCGTCGAGGGCTACCACCGCATCGTCGCTGGTCAGGAAGACCATGCCATCGATGATCAGCACGTCCTCGTCCTGGTAGGGAGGGACAGAGATGTCAGCTTCCCAGAGCTGCTCCCCGGTGCCGGCGTCCCACCCGGACGTGATGCCGCCCACCGACACCTCCAGCCCGGGCACGCTCCCGTCGTCGACCGTGCGGTCGAGCAGCCGCCCGGTGACCTCGACCGGCGGCTCGCCGGGCCGGACGACCCGCTGGATCCGGCCGCCCGGGTCCGAGCGCTCCGTCACGAACCAGCCCTCCTCCGTCGTCCCCCAGCCCGTCGTGCCGGGTTCCGTCGGGACGCGGTCCCCGGACGCCGACAGCACGATCGGGCCTCCGGGCGTGCCGAACACGACGACCACCCCGCCCCCGGCGCCGATCCACGGCTCCTGCTCCGACGGCTCGGGGTGCCGGTACCGCCAGAGCTCCCTGCCGGTGAGCGGGTCGGCGGAGACCACGACGACGTGCCGATCCTCGACGACCGCGGTCGCGGCCAGACCGGGCAGGACCGCGAGCGACGCCACAGGGGGCCCGGGACGGTCGGCCAGCACGTGCCCGTCGGCCAGGTCGAGCACGACGATGCGGGACTCGGTGCCTGGACGAGGCTCGATCGCGCCCGGGGTGGGGCCGTCGGTCACCAGGCAGACGACCCGCTCGGGCTCGGCGCCCGGCTCGGCGTCCGGCGTGCAGGTGCTCGCGTTCGGGTACAGCGGATCCGTCTGCGCCGGGTCCGGTCCGCGCAGCGTCGTGGACCAGAGCTGGTCGCCGCTGCGCAGGTCGACCGCGTCGTAGGAGACCGCGCCGTCCGGCCCGACGAGCACGGCGTGCAGGGCGTCGTGCGCCACGAGCCCGTGGGCGAGCGCGCCCGTGCCCGGTTCGGACCGCCACAGCGCCTGCACGCTGTCACCGACCGGGTCGATGGCCCCCGGCAGTGCGGCGATCCTGGCATCCGCGGCCCGTTCGAGGGCGTCCGACCCCAGCTGCACCCCGGCAGCCAGCACGGCTGCGGCGACCGGCACGGCGAGCAACCACCAGCGCTTCCGCGACCGGGTGCGGGTGCCGGGTTCCTGCGCGACAGCGTCGTCGGCGTCGTCCGCCTCGACGAGCTCGACCGTGGTGAGCGCGTCGCGGCGGGGCATAGCCGGACAGTACCGTCGCGGTGCCCCGTGGCTGTCGCGTTCGCCGGCGACCAGGCCGCTCGCCGGCCTGGCATCCTGGGTCCATGACGACCGAGGCCCCCACCAGTGCGCGATCGGGTGGCTACGCCAGGGGTCGGGCCACCCGCGAGGAGATCCTGGACGTCGCGATGCAGCTGTTCGGCGAGGTCGGGTACCGCACGGCCTCCCTGCGCGAGGTGGCCTCCCGCGTCGGCATCTCCCACCCCGGGCTGCTGCACCACTTCGGCAGCAAGGCCGTCCTGCTCGCGGCGGTGCTGGAGCGTCGGGACGAGGTCGACGACGCCGCGTTCGAGGCCGACCTCGCCGCCGGGTACGACTACGTCGACGCGATGGTCAGAGTCATCGAGCGCAACGCGTCGCGGCCCGGGATCGTCGAGCTGTTCGCGACGCTGTCGGCGGAGGCCACGTCACCCGACCATCCCGCGCACGCCTGGTTCCAGGACCGGTACCGCCGCGTGCTCGACCGCGGGGCCGCCGAGTTCGAGAGCCGGCGCGCGGTCGGCGAGCTCCGCCCCGGCCTGGACCCCCTGACCGCGGCCCGTCTGACCGTCGCGGTCATGGACGGCATGCAGATCCAGTGGCTCCTCGCGGCCGACACCCCGGAGGCCCGCCCGGACATGGCAGCGACCCTGCGCGCCCACGTCGCGACGCTGCTCACGTCCTGACGCGTCAGCCGGCGGCGGCCTTGGCCACCAGCGCGTCCAGTGCCTCGCGGTCGAAGCCGACCAGGCCGAAGTCGGCGATCACCTTGGCCGGCATCTGCAGGATCATCGCCTGCATGGTCTCGTCGAGCGGGCCCATGTCCGCCGGCGGCACCAGGGCCGACTGCAGCAGGGGACCGCCGACGGGGTGCGCGAACCACTCCTCGATCGTCGACATCACCGTGAGCTCACCCCAGAGCGGCTCGCCCTCGACGTCGACAGACACCGATCCGCGGAGGTCGCGGGACGACGCTCCGACCTCGATCACGAACTCGCCGCCCTCGACCACCCAGCGGTGCAGGCCGGGGTGCCAGTAGGACAGGTCGCGGGCCCCGAGCGTGAACGACACCTCGCGGGACTCGCCCGGCTCGAGCGTGACCTTGGCGAACGCCTTGAGCTCGCGCGTCGGCCGCAGGACGGAGGCCTCGGGGTCGCGGACGTAGACCTGGACCACCTCGGCGCCCGCCACCGAGCCGGTGTTCGTGATCGTGGCGGTCACGGCGACGTCGGTGCCGTCCGCGGTCGCGGCCACGTCGGAGTAGCCGAACGTCGTGTACGACAGGCCGTGACCGAACGGGTAGGCCACGTCCATCGCGCGGGTGTCGTACCAGCGGTAGCCCACCAGCACGCCCTCGCCGTAGCGGACGACGCCGGCCTCGCCGGGGAAGTTCCCGAACGCGGGGGTGTCCTCGATGCGGTGGGGGATCGTCTCGGTGAGCCTCCCGGACGGCGTCCGGACACCGAGCAGCAGATCGGCGACGGCCGACCCGCCGGCCTGCCCGCCGAGCCACGTCTCGAGGATCGCCGGGGCCAGGTCGCGCCAGTCGGTGACGCTGACCGCCGAGCCGTTGGCGAGCACCACGACGACCCGCGGGTTGACCTCGGCGATCGCGCGGAGCGTGGCCACCTGATTGTCGGGCAGCCCGAGCCGCGGGCGGTCGTAACCCTCGGACTCGTCGGGACCGGGCAGGCCGAGGAACGCGACGACGGTCCGCGCGTCACGCGCCACCGCCACGGCGTCCGTCAGCAGCGCCTGGTCGTCGCCGGCGGGTCCGCCCGCGATGGTGAAGCCGGCCGCGAACGGGAACGCGCCGCCGGTCGCCCGCAGCGCGTCCAGGGGTGCGTCGAGCCGCGTCGGGTTGACCTGCGACGAGCCGGCGCCCTGGTAGCGCGGGGTCCTCGCGAACTCGCCGATGACGGCGACGCTCTCGGCGGAGGTGAGGGGCAGCAGCCCGCCGTCGTTCTTCAGGAGCACGGACCCGGCGGCGGCGGCCTCGCGGGCGAGCTCGTGGTGGGCGTCGACGTCGAACGAGTCGTCTGCCTCGACGCCCGGCAGCGACCGGGCGACCAGGTGCAGCACGCGGCGTGCGGCGACGTCGAGCACCGCCTCGTCGAGCGAGCCGTCGCGGACCGCTGCCACGACCTCCTCGTCGGGACGCGGTCCCGCGGCGGGCATCTGCAGGTCGAGGCCGGCCGCCAGGGCGGGGACGCGGTCGTGCACCGCGCCCCAGTCGGAGACGACGAGCCCCTCGAAGGCCCACTCGTCGCGCAGGATCTCGGTGAGGAGCCAGTGGTTCTCCGACGCGTACGTGCCGTTGACCTTGTTGTACGCGCACATCACCGTCCACGGCTGCGCGCCCGTGACCACCCGCTCGAACGCCGGCAGGTAGATCTCGCGCAGCGTGCGCTCGTCGACCTCGGCGGACACGCGCATGCGGTCCGACTCCTGGTTGTTCGCCGCGAAGTGCTTGAGCGACGTCCCGACGCCCTGGCTCTGGATGCCCCGCACGATCGCGGTGCCCAGCTCGCCGGCGACCACCGGGTCCTCGGACACGTACTCGAAGTTGCGACCGCACAGCGGCGTCCGCTTGATGTTCACGCCCGGGCCCAGCAGCACCGCGACGTCGTTGGCCCGCGTCTCACGGCCGAGCGCCTCGCCGACGCGGGTGACCAGCTCGACGTCCCACGACGAGCCCAGCGCGGCGGCCGTCGGGAAGCAGGTGGCGGGCACGGAGTTGCCGAGCCCCAGGTGGTCGGCGTCCTCGGCCTGCTTGCGCAGACCGTGCGGACCGTCCGTGACCATGACGGCCGGGACGCCCGCGCGCTCGACGCCCTGCGTGTGCCAGAAGTCGGAGCCGGACGTCAGCGACGCCTTCTCCTCCAGGGTCAGCTGAGCAAGGACACGTTCGACGTCGAAGACCTGCGTCATCGCGGGGTTCCTCCTCGGTGGGGTTCGTTGTCCGCCACCATAGCCCATTACCTACCACGTGGTAAGAGTCGGGTCGGCCCCGGTCAGGGAAGCTCGGCGGTCCCGTCCAGGAACGAACCCGTGACGCCGCCGCCGTCGACGACCGCCAGGCACAGCCCGACCCGGTCGCCGTCGGACCACGAGCGCTCGGTCGGCGACCAGGTCACCGTGCGGACGCCTGCCTCGATCTCGCTCTCGTCGAGCACGCACGCCCGAGCGACCCGGGCGTCGGCGGACTGCTGTCCCGGCCACACCGCGTCCGTGGCGAACGTGAACTCGGTGACCACCTGCGCCTCGTGCGGGTCGGCGCAGGGGACGACCCGCACCGTGTCCACCGGCCCGTCGTCGGGCACCGACAGCACGCAGTTGCCCGTGACCAGCTGCTGCGCGCGGGCGTCCCGCGCCGCAGGCACGTCCGCGGGCAGCGGGCGGGTCGCCAATGTCGTCAGCACGGCGATCGTCACCCCGACGACCAGGGCGATCGTCCCGACGGCACCGAGCACCGCCCCGGCGATCGCGAGGCCCCGCCCGCGGGTGTGCCGCGCCGCGAGGCGCCGGAACGCGACGGCCGCCAGCACCAGAGCCGCCGGACCGAGTCCGAGGATCCCCAGGACCAGCGACCAGACCGCCGTCGGCTCGAGCCGGGCGCGCGGTTCCACCCACCCGGGGGCGTAGTGCACCTCCGGGTAGGTGTAGGGATCGCGGGCGTCGCTCAGGACTACGCCCCGGCGCCCGCGAGCACGAGAGTGCCGTTCACGGCCGACCCGGTCATGCCCGGCTCGTCGCCGTAGTAGACGCAGTAGGCGGACGTGAGGCCGCCGGCGAAGTCGTCGGGGTGCGGGTAGTAGAGCTCGATGTTGCCGTTGTCGAAGTAGCCGGGGACGAGCGACTCGGTGAGGGCGTCGCACGCGTCCCAGGCGTTGTTGAACGCCGTGTCGTACTCGTCGTCGGGGTCGAGGCTCACGGGGTCCGACATCGGGACGAGGGCGACGACCTCGGCCTCGTGCGGGACGGTGCAGTCGACCGGGTCGGTGTCCGCCATGTCGTACTCCCACGCGTACGTGGTCAGGCAGGTGCCCGCGGTGAGGTCGGTGCGGAGCGCGAAGTCCGGCAGGTCGGACGCCGTGTCCGAGCCGGTCGCACCGTCCTCCATGCCGTCCTCGAAGCCCTGCTCGACGTCGTCCCAGAAGCCCGACGAGCTGCCCGCGGCGCTCAGGAACACGATGACGAACACGATGTACGCGGCGATCGCGAGCATCGTGAGGATCCCGAGCGCGCCGATGGCGATGCCCGCGATGGCCCAGCCCCGGCCTCCCTTGCCGGAGACCTTGATGCGACGCAGCGCCGCTATGCCGAGGCCGAGCCCGACGGGGCCCGGGATGCCGCCGAAGAAGAGCAGACCGGCCGTGCTGGTGACGAACGAGGCGATCGCCATGCCGTCGGTGGGCTGCGGCGGGCCGTACGGCTGGCCGTAGCCGTACGGCTGCGCGCCGTACGGAGGCGGTGTCTGCTCGTAGCCGGGAGCGCCGTACTGGGGGGCGCCGTACGCGGGCGCCCCGTACTGGGGCTGCGGTGCTCCGTACTGCGGAGCCCCGTACTGCGGCTGCGGCGCCGCGTACTGCGGTGCGCCGTACTGCGGTGCCGCCGGGCCGGGCTGCGGCTGGCCGTAGGGCGTCGGACCGCCGTACTGCGGTGCGTCGGGACCGGGCTGCTGCTGGCCGGACGGTGCCGTGCTCGGCGCGGCCCGCGTCGGGATGGGCTGCGTCGGCGGAACGCCGTACGGGTCGGTCGGAGCGGTCTCGCCGACCGGCGTGCGCACCGCCTCGTACCCGCTCGGCGCCACGGGCTCGTGCCCGCTGGGCGCGATCGGCTCCGTCGGGGCCGGGTCGGGGACGGCGTAGGGGTCGGGAACCGGAGCCGGCCCCCCGGGCTCGTTGCTCATGCGCGCACGCTAGCCCACTGCGCGCCCGCGACGACTGCGCTTTCCACCGACATCACCCGGCGATCTCGAGCACGACCGGAACGTGGTCGGACGGTGCCTTGCCCTTGCGCTCGTTGCGCTCGATGGTCGCACCGGTCACCCGGGCGGCGAGCGCGGGCGTCGCGTAGGTCAGGTCGATACGCATGCCCTCGTTCCGGGGGAACCGCAGCTGCTGGTAGTCCCAGTAGGTGTAGGTGTGCTCGGCGGGGAGGTGGACGCGGGAGACCTCGGTGTACCCGGCGTCGGCGATGGCGGTGAACGCCGCACGCTCGGCGGGGCTCACGTGCGTGCGGCCGGCGAACCAGCTCATGTCCCAGACGTCGGTGTCCAGCGGCGCGATGTTCCAGTCGCCGACGAGGGCCACCTGCGCGTCGGCGTCGGCGGCGAGCCAGCCCTGGGCGGCGTCGCGGAGCCGGCCGAGCCAGTCGAGCTTGTAGGTGTAGTGGGGGTCCTCGAGCTCGCGGCCGTTGGGCACGTACAGGCTCCAGACCCGCACGCCGCCGCACGTCGCCCCGAGCGCCCGGGCCTCGGCGGCCGCCGGGTCGCCCCAGGTGGGCATGCCGGGGAAGCCGACCTCGACGTCCTCGATGCCGACCTTCGAGACGATCGCGACGCCGTTCCACTGGCTGAACCCGGTCGTCGCGACCTCGTAGCCGAGCGCCTCGAACCCCTCGCGCGGGAACTGGTCGTCCTTGCACTTGGTCTCCTGCAGCGCGAGGACGTCGACGCCCGTCCGTTCCAGGAAGGCGAGCGCTCGGTCCGCTCGTGCACGGATCGAGTTGATGTTCCAGGTGGCCAGACGCATGGGGCAGGACGCTACCCGGCGGCACCGACGGTTGAGCCGACCGGACGATTCGGACATTCAGGTGTTGAGCGGGACGAACCGCTCCCGTACGGTGCAGGACAACAGTCCAGCAGGAAGGCACCGAGGTGGAGGACGCGCTCACCGGCCGTCGCGCGCTCGTCACCGGCGGCGCCTCCGGGATCGGCCGCGCGGTCGCGGTCGCCCTGGCCCGGGCAGGGGCGGACGTCGCCGTCACCCACCTGTCGCACGACGCCACGGCCGTCGTCGCCGAGATCAAGGAGACCGGCCAGATCGCGGCGTCCTTCCAGGTGGACGTCCGCCGCAGCTGGGACGTCGACAAGGCGGTCGGCGAGGCCGCGGCGGCGCTCGGGGGCGGCATCGACATCCTCGTCAACAACGTCGGCGGACCGGTCGACCGGCGCGCCGTGCCCTCGATGGACGACGCGCACTGGCACGGCGTGCTCGACCTGAACCTGTCCTCGGCGTTCTACGCCAGCCGGGCCGCGCTCGCGGTCATGCCCGACGGGGGTCGCATCATCACGATCGGCGCCCAGGCGGCGCGCAGCGGCGGCGGCACAGGGATGGTGGCGTACACCACCGCGAAGGCGGCGCTCGAGGGGTTCACCCGGGCGCTGGCGCGCGAGCTCGGACCGCGGCGGATCACGGTGAACGTGGTGGCGCCGGGGTTCGTCGGCGGCACCCCCCTGCACGCGACGTACACGCCCGAGCCGGCGCAGCGTGCCGCGGTCGCCGCGTCCGCGCTGAACCGGGCGGGTGCGCCCGACGACATCGCCGAGGCGGTCCTCTTCCTGGCCTCGGAGGGCGCGTCGTTCGTCACGGGCACGGTCCTGGACGTCAACGGCGGCGCGTACTTCAGCTGACACCGCCCTCGACGACGTCCGCACTCCGGCAGGGTGGAACCCGCACGAGCGCGGACGCACGCGCGTCGACATCGACGACGTCCGCACTCCGGCAGGGTGGAACCCGCACGAGTGCGGACGTTACGAGAGGGGGGTGGGGTCTGCGGGCCAGCCGCTGACGGCCGACCACGCCCAGGACGCCACGTCCTGCGCGGGGGGCAGCGGGTCGCGCTCCAGCCACGCGACGAGCACGCCGATGACCGACCCGGCGAGCGCCGCGGCGGCGATCGGCACGGGCAGGTGCGCGAGCGCGGGGGGCGTGCCGTGCAGCTCGAGGCCCTCGGTCGCCAGCGCCGCGATGCGTCGGCGCAGGCGGGTGACGGCGACGGGGGAGCCGTGCTCGCCGAGCGCGCTGCGGTAGAGGCTGACGTTCTCGGCGACGTGGGTGGCGTAGCGGACCAGCACGTCGGGGGGCGTCCTCGTGCCGACTCCGGGGTGGATCTGGGTGAGGTCGGCGCCGACGAGGGTGGCCTGCGCGTCGAGCGCGTCGGCCAGCAGCGTGTCGGTGTCGGGGTAGTGCTGGTAGAAGGTGCTGCGGTTCACGGTGGCCCGGTCGGCGACGTCGGCGACGGAGATCTCGTCGAGGCTGCGTTCCCGTGCGAGGGCGAGCAGGGCATCCTGGAGGAGCCGTCGTGTGCGCAGCACTCGCGGATCCACCCGGGCGCCTTCGTCCTGGATCGTCACCCGACCCATGATGCCACCGACAAGTAACCGACACCTGTCGGGTATCCTGCACCGTCGACCAAGGAGTGAACATGGCACGCGTGCTGGACCGTCTGGGCCGGGGAAGCTTCCGCCACCGCTGGATCGTGCTCGTCGCGTGGCTGCTGGTGCTCGCCGCCGCGGCCTTCGGCGCCGTCGCGTCGGGGCTGAACATCTCGGACTCGTTCTCCATCCCGGGCACCGAGTCCCAGCGGGCGCAGGAGCTCGTCGCGGAGCGGCTGGGTGACCAGGCCGCCGACGTCGGCTCGGACAGCAGCATGTCGGCCCAGCAGGGTGGCGACACCTCGAGCGCGCGCGTCGTCGTCGGTGTCCCCGAGGGCGAGTCGTTCCTCACCGGGACCGGGATCCCGGACGTCCTGACCGCGCTCGCGCCCGTCTCGAGCGCGCAGGACGTCGTCGCGGTCTCCGACCCCGTGACCGCCCAGGCGGTCGCCCCGGACGGCAGCGTCATGTACGTGGACGTGTCGTTCGGCGTGGGGGTCGACGACATCCCCGACGCCACGACGGCCGCCCTCGAGGACGCCGCGGCGAGCCTCGAGGCCGACGGGTACGAGGTCGCGCTGGCCGGCGGGCCGTTCACGGCACCGCTCGAGCTCGCGGGGCCGATGGAGGCGATCGGGCTCGTCGTCGCGCTGATCGTGCTCGTCGTGACCTTCGGGTCGCTCCTCGCGGCAGGGATGCCGATCCTCACCGCGCTGCTCGGTGTCGGCATCGGGGTCGCGGGCGTGCTGTCGCTGTCGGGGATCGCGGACATCTCCTCCTCGACGCTGACGCTCGCGCTCATGCTCGGCCTCGCCGTCGGCATCGACTACGCGCTGTTCCTGCTGTCCCGGCACCGGCAGCAGCTGGCCGACGGGATGTCCCCGGAGGCCTCCGCCGGCCACGCGGTCGGCACCGCCGGCAGCGCGGTCGTGTTCGCCGGGACCACCGTCGTCATCGCCCTCGCGGCCCTCACGGTCACGGGCATCCCGTTCCTCGCGGCCATGGGGCTCGCCGCGGCCGCGACGGTCGTCATCGCGGTGCTCGTCGCCGTCACGCTGCTGCCCGCGATGATGGGCTTCGCCGGCGAGCGGCTGCGCCCGCGCGGCCGGGCGCTGAAGCAGGCGGAGCACTCCCGCGAGGCCCGCAACCGCTGGGGCGCGCTCGTCACGACGCACCCGATCATCACGCTCGTCGTCGCCGCGCTCGTGCTGCTCACGATCGCGGTCCCCGCGCTCAGCCTGCGGCTCGGCCTGCCGAACGCCGGCCGCGAGCCCGAGGGCTCGGGCGACCGCGCGGCGTACGAGATGCTCGCCGACGGGTTCGGCCCCGGCTTCAACGGCCCGCTCGTCGTGCTCGTCGACGCGGCCGAGGACCCGAGCGCCCTCCCGGCCGCGGTCCAGTCCGTGACGGAGACGGTCTCCGCCCTCCCCGACGTGGCCTATGCGGCCCCCATCGCGGCCCCGGGTGCGACGGACGGCGCCGAGGGTGCGCTCATCGTCGTCATCCCGACCGGTGCGCCGGACTCGGAGGAGACCGCCGACCTGGTGCACGCCATCCGTGACGCCCGCCCGGATCTCGAGGCGAGCACCGGCACGCAGCTGTGGGTCACGGGCGCAGCCGCCGCGAACATCGACATCACCGAGAAGCTCGCCGACGCGTTCCCGCTGTTCCTGCTCATCGTCGTCGGGCTCGCGATCGTCCTGCTGCTGGTCGCGTTCCGCTCGCTGCTGGTGCCGGTCACCGCGGTGCTCGGCTTCCTGCTGACCATCGCGGCGGCGTTCGGCGCCACGACCGCGGTGTTCCAGTGGGGCTGGCTGGCGCCCGTCTTCAACGTCGACTCGACCGGTCCGCTGCTCAGCTTCCTGCCGATCCTGCTGGTGGGCGTGCTGTTCGGTCTGGCGATGGACTACCAGGTGTTCCTGGTGTCCCGGATGCGCGAGGAGCACGTGCACGGCGCCGAGCCGACACCGGCCGTCCGCCTCGGGTTCGCCCACGGCGCCCGCGTGGTCCTCGCGGCGGCGCTCATCATGATCTCGGTGTTCTCGAGCTTCGTGTTCAGCGGCTCGGCGCAGATCGGCCCGATCGCGTTCGCGCTGGCCATCGGCATCCTGTTCGACGCCCTCGTCGTCCGCATGACGATGATCCCGGCCGCCATGACCCTCCTGGGCAGGTCCGCCTGGTGGCTGCCGCGCTGGCTCGACCGGATCATCCCCAACGTCGACATCGAGGGAGCCGCGCTCGACAAGACCGGTGCCCACACGGCTGCCGCGCCCGTCGACGAGGTCCCGGAGGGCGCGCACACGGGCGCCCACGCCGCGCACGGGGTGCACGCCGCCGAGTGACGAGACGAGGGCCGGGGTGCCTCGTCGCACCCCGGCCCTCGCCCGTCACGCCAGTGCTCAGTGCACGTCGTCGTCGACCCAGTCGAAGGTCTTGGTGACGGCCTTCTTCCAGTTGCGGTACTGCCGGTCACGCTCGTCGTCGGCCATCGCCGGCTCCCAGCGCTTGTCCTCGGCCCAGTTGTCGATGACGTCCTGCTCACCGTTCCAGAACCCGACGGCGATGCCGGCCGCGTAGGCCGCACCGAGCGCGGTCGTCTCGGCGACCTTCGGCCGGACCACCGGGACGCCGAGGATGTCCGCCTGGAACTGCATGAGCAGCTCGTCCTGGACCATCCCGCCGTCCACCTTGAGCTCGGTCAGGTCGACACCCGAGTCGGCGTTCATGGCGTCCAGCACCTCACGGGTCTGGAACGCCGTCGCCTCGAGCGCGGCCCGGGCGATGTGCCCCTTGTTGACGTACCGGGTGAGGCCGACGAGGGCGCCGCGGGCGTCGGACCGCCAGTACGGCGCGAACAGGCCCGAGAACGCCGGCACGAAGTACGCGCCGCCGTTGTCCTCGACGGTCTTGGCCAGCTCCTCGATCTCCGGCGCCGTCGAGATGATCCCGAGGTTGTCGCGCAGCCACTGGATCAGCGAGCCGCTCACCGCGATCGACCCCTCGAGCGCGTACACGGTCGGCTGGTCACCGATCTTGTAGCAGACCGTCGTCAGCAGGCCGTTCTTCGACGGGACCGGCGACGTGCCCGTGTTGATGAGCATGAAGTTGCCGGTGCCGTACGTGTTCTTGGCCATGCCGACCTCGAAGCACGCCTGCCCGAAGGTGGCCGCCTGCTGGTCGCCGAGGATGCCGGCGATCGGGACACCCGGGACCATGCCGCCCTCGCGACCCTTGCCGTACACCTCGGACGAGGACTTGATCTCCGGCAGCATCGACAGCGGGATCCCCATGTCGTTCGCGATGTCCGCGTCCCACGTGAGGGTCTCGAGGTCCATCAGCATCGTGCGCGACGCGTTGGTCGGGTCGGTGACGTGCACGCCACCGTCGACCCCGCCGGTCATGTTCCACAGCACCCACGAGTCGGTGTTGCCGAACGCCAGGTCACCGGCCTCCGCCTTGGCCCGGGCACCCTCGACGTTGTCGAGGATCCACTTGACCTTCGGGCCGGAGAAGTACGTGGCCAGCGGCAGGCCGACCTTCGCCTTGTACCGGTCCGCCCCGCCGCCGAGCGCCCCCAGCTCCTCGGCGATCTTCTGCGTACGGGTGTCCTGCCAGACGATCGCGTTGTAGACCGGCTTGCCGGTGGTCCGGTCCCACACGACCGCGGTCTCGCGCTGGTTGGTGATGCCGACCGCGGCGAGATCCTTGTAGGTGAGGTTGGCACGGGTCAGCGCGAGGCCGACCACCTCGCGGACGTTCTTCCAGATCTCCTCCGCGTTGTGCTCCACCCAGCCGGCGCGCGGGAAGATCTGCTCGTGCTCGATCTGCCCGGTCTCGACGATCTGGCCGGAGTGGTCGAAGACGATCGCTCGGGAGCTCGTGGTGCCCTGGTCGATGGCAAGGACGTACTTGGTGTCGGGCATGGTGAAGATTCCTCCGGTGGTTCGGGTGGCCCGGACGGCGCTCGCGGGGGGTGAGGAGCGCCGCCCGGACAGGGGACGACTGTGCTGTGGGGTCAGCCGATGTAGACGGACGCCACGAGGCCGGCGATCGCGCCGCCGACGAGGGGGCCGAGGACCGGCACCCAGGAGTACCCCCAGTCGCTCGCGCCCTTGCCCCGGATGGGCAGGAGGGCGTGCGCGATGCGCGGACCGAGGTCACGTGCGGGGTTGATGGCGTAGCCGGTGGGGCCACCGAGGCTGGCGCCGATGCCGACCACGAGGAGGGCGACGGGGATCGCCCCGAGCGCGGCGGGCGTCTTCGCGAACGCGAGGATGACGAAGACGAGGACGAAGGTGGCGATGGTCTCGGTGATGAAGTTCCAGCCGTAGGAGCGGATGGCCGGACCGGTGGAGAAGACGGCGAGCTTGGTGCCGGGGTCGGCGTCCTCGTCGAAGTGCTTCTTGTAGGCGAGGAACGCGAGTGCCGCGCCTATCGCAGCACCTGCCATCTGGGCTGTGACGTAGAGGAAGCCGTTCGCCGCGGTCACGGGGATGCCCGGCGCGAAGTTCTCCGCCCCGCTCGTCCAGATGCCCATGGTCACCGCAGGATTCAGGTGAGCCCCCGACTTGTACGCGACGTACACACCCGAGAAGACCGCGAGTCCCCATCCGAAGTTGATGAGGAGCCAGCCGCCGTCGAACCCCTTGTTCTTCGGCAAGATGACGTTCGCGACCACACCGGCGCCGAGCAGGATCAGCATGCCGGTACCCATCACCTCCGAGATGAAGGCGTCACCCATTGTGTAGTCCACTGTCGACCCTTTCTGACGGACATCGTTGTCACGTGCGCCCCGCGGAGGACCGCGGGGAGTTCTCAGGTCCCGACGGGTCCGGACGACCCCTTCCCCGCGGGTGACCCCGGCTTGGTGCCTGCGTCGACCGAGGCGTCGGTGAGCATCGGCGACACGTCGGTGGCCCGCAGCCGCACCTTCACGGCCTCCGCGTCGTCCAGCTCCTGCGCGGCGGCGTCCTCCGCCTCGCACCGCGCGCGGTACGCCTCGATCTCCTGGCTGCGCGTGTGCGCGTCCCAGCCGAGCACCGGCGCGACGAGGTCGGCGATCTCCTCGAGGGCGCCGACCCCCTTGTCGGCCTGCTCGTAGTTGAGCCGGGTGCGGTGCATGAGGACGTCGTCGAGGTGCAGCGCGCCTTCGTGGCTGGCGGCGTAGACGATCTCCGCCCGGATGTACGCGTCCGCGTTCGTGAGCGGGTCGGCCAGGGTCGGGTCGGCGTCGACGAGGTCGATGAGCTCGCCCAGCAGGGACCCGTAGCGGTGCAGCAGGTGGTCCATGCGCGGCCGCGTCCAGCCGTACTTCTGGCTGATCGCCCGAGCCTGGCGCTGGAACACCTGGAGGCCCTCGGCGCCGACCAGCGGCAGGTCGTGCGTGATCGACGGCAGGCTGGTGGCGCGGCTGCCGATGGCGAAGTCGACCGCGTCCTTGGCCATCACGCGGTAGGTGGTGAGCTTGCCGCCGGCGATGACCGTCAGGCCCGGCGCCGGAGCGGCGACCGTGTGCTCGCGCGACACCTTCGCCGAGCTGGTGCCCGCCTTGACCTGCGGCTGGAGCAGCGGACGCAGGCCAGCCCACGTGCCGATGATGTCCTCGCGCGTGATCGGCCGGGACAGGACGGTGTTGGCGTGGTCGATGACGTAGTCGATGTCCGCGCTCGTCGCGACGGGGTGGATCAGCTCCTGCTCCCACGGGGTGTCCGTCGTGCCGATCACCCAGTACCGCGACCACGGGATGATGAACAGGACCGACTTCTCGGTCTGCAGGATCAGCCCGACGTCGCCGGAGATGCGGCTGCGCGGCACGACGATGTGCACGCCCTTGCTGGCCAGCACGCGGAGCCCGCCCTCGGCGCCCGCGAGCGACTCGGTCTGCTCGGTCCACACGCCGGTCGCGTTGATGACCGCCCGTGCCCGGACGTCGATGTGCTCGCCGGTCTCCAGGTCCACCACCTCGGCGCCGGTGACCGCGCCGCCAGTGGTGGTCTGCAGGTCGGCCACCTGGGTGCGGGACGCGGCGTGCGCGCCGTAGCTGACGGCGGTGCGCACGAGGGTCTCGACCAGGCGGGCGTCGTCGACGCTCGCGTCCCAGTACCGCACCGCGCCGATGGCGGCGTCGTGCCGCAGGTCCGGGAACAGCCGCTCCATGCCCTTGCGGGTCAGGTGCCGGTGGATGGGGAGCGCACGCTTCGACCCGGTGACCGACGCGAGGGTGTCGTACAGGGCCACGCCGGCGCCCACGTACGCCCGCTCCCAGACGCGGTTCTCGAGCGGGTAGAGGAAGCTGACGGGCTTGACCAGGTGCGGCGCCAGGCGGTTGATCAGCAGGTCACGCTCGGTGAGCGCCTCGCGCACCAGGTGGAAGTCGAGCATCTGGAGGTAGCGCAGCCCGCCGTGCACCAGCTTGCTGGACCGGCTCGACGTGCCGCTGGCCCAGTCCTGCGCCTCGACGATCGCCGTGGACAGTCCCCGGCTCACCGCGTCGAGCGCGATGCCCGCTCCGGTCACGCCGCCACCGATCACGAGGACGTCCAGCTCGTTCCCGCGTTCAGCACTCCCACGCATCGCGTCGAGTGCGTCCTGTCGTGCCTGGGCCGTCAGCGGCGCCGTCCTCATCCGTCGTACCCCCGGTTGGTGTGGTCGCTGTGCCGTGCTGTCGTGCTCGATCCGGCTCGCCCGGTACGGGCTTGCTCGCTATCGTCGTCACCAGGCGAACGAACGCGCAACCGGGGTGCACAAACGTGCAGTGACGCGTGCGGATCGGGAGGGGGTCGCGATGTACATCGAACGGGAGCAGGACGTCCTCCGGGCGGCGTCGATGTACTACCTCCAGGACATCAAGATGGAGGTCATCGCGCGGCACCTGGGCACGTCCCGCTCGACGGTCTCGCGGCTCATCAAGCGCGCCAGGCAGTCGGGCCTCGTCGAGATCACGCTGCGCCCGGCGAGCACGCGTGCACCGGGCCTCGGTCGGACGATCGCCGCGGCGTTCGGTATCGATACCTACGTGGTCCCGGTGCCCGACTCCGCCAGCCACATCGAGCGCCTCGACCAGGTGTCGATCACCGCGGCCCGCCTGCTGTCCTCGTGGTTCGACTCCGACATGGTGCTCGGCGTCGCGTGGGGGACCACGCTGGCGTCGGTGTCCCGGTACCTGGCGCCCAAGCCGACGCGCGGCTCCGCGGTGGTCCAGCTCAACGGCGCTGCGAACATGCGCACGAGCGGCATCGAGTACGCCAGCGACCTGATCTCCACCTTCGGCACCGCGTTCGCCGCCGCCGTGCACCACTTCTCGGTGCCCGCGTTCTTCGACTACCCCGACACCAAGGCCGCGATGTGGCGCGAACGCTCGGTCCGGCGCGTGCTCGACATGCAGCGGCGCGCGGACATCGCGGTGTTCTCCGTCGGCGCGGTCGCGGGGGCGGTGCCGTCGCACGTCTACTCGGCGGGCTACCTCGACGACGCCGACGTGAAGAACCTGCACGACGAGGGCGTCGTCGGCGACGTCTGCACGGTCTTCCTGCGCGCCGACGGGTCCTGGCAGGACGTGCACCTCAACGAGCGCGCCACCGGTCCGACCCCCGTCGAGCTGCAGCGGGTCCCGCGCCGGGTCTGCGTCGTGGCCGGCGACAACAAGGTCGCGCCGTTGCTCGCCGCACTGCGCGCCGGGGTGGTGACCGACCTGGTCGTCGACGAGATCACCGCGACCGGGCTGCTGGACGCGGCCGAGCCGCCCCACCCGCGGCGGGTCCGTGCGCGGGTGCCGGGGTAGCTCACGCCGCCGTCGTCACCGCCGCGGGCTCGACGATGACGAGCACCTGGCCGGGACCCACCTGGTCGCCCGGGGTCACCACGATGTCGACGACGGTCCCGCCGATCGTGGCCGTGACCGGCGCCTCCATCTTCATCGCCTCCAGGGCGAGCAGCTGCTGGCCGCGCTCGACGACGTCGCCGGGACGCACGTCGACCCGGAAGACCGTCGCGACGAACGGCGCCTCCACGCCCTCGCACCCGTCGGGGACCTCGGTGTCGACGGTCGTCGCGGGTGCGTCGGGCTCGATCACGCGGTCGAACTCGCCGGCCGCTGCCCACGCGTCCCGCTCGGCGCCGAACGCCGACGCCTGCTGCGCGCGGAACGCCTCGATCGACGGGGCGTTCTCGGCCAGGAACCGCTGGTGCTCCGCGATCGAGAAGGTGCCCGGGTCGATCGCCACGTCGAGACGGCCGGCCGCCATGTCCGCGCGCATGTCCAGCAGCTCGTCCGCGCCCACGGGGTACCAGGAGATCCGGTCGAAGAACCGGAGCAGCCACGGGGTGCCCGGCTCGAACGGCCTGTGCCGGGCGTGCGTGTCCCAGACCTGGATGGTGCGGCCGACGAACTGGTAGCCGCCCGGTCCCTCCATCCCGTAGATGCACAGGTAGGCGCCGCCGATGCCGACCGCGTTCTGCGGGGTCCAGGTGCGGGCCGGGTTGTACTTGGTGGTGACCAGGCGGTGCCGCGGGTCGAGCGGGGTCGCGACGGGGGCGCCCAGGTACACGTCGCCCAGGCCCATGACCAGGTAGGACGCATCGAACACCGTGCGGTAGACGTCGTCGACCGAGCCCAGCCCGTTGATCCGGCGGATGAACTCGATGTTCCACGGGCACCAGGGCGCGTCGTCGCGGACGCCGGCCATGTACCGCTCGATGGCCTCCCGGGTGGCCGGGTCGTCCCAGCTCAGCGGCAGGTGGACCGTGCGGCTGGGCACGACGAGGTCGGTGGTGGCCGGCAGCGCGTCCTCGATCTCGCGGACCAGGTCGAGGGCCGTGCGCAGCGGGAGCCGGTCGGGGTCGACGTGCAGCTGGAGCGAGCGGATGCCCGGCGTCAGGTCGACGATGCCGCGCAGCCCGTCGTGGTCGACGCGGTCCTGCACCTGCTGCGCGAGCGCGTGCACGCGCATCCGGGACGCCAGGTCCAGGGTCATCGCCCCGTACTCGACCAGCAGGTTGTCGTCGCCGCTGCGGCGGTAGGTGACCGCGGTGTCGCTGTCCTTGCGCGCGAGGATGCCGCCGTCGTCGTGCGCGCTCCTCGTCGCCCGTGGGGCTCGTTGTGGGCGCGTCCGCAGCGCGTCGGCCTCGGCCTCGTCCACGGGCACGAACCGCACGGTGTCGCCGGGCCGCAGCTGACCCAGCTTCCACAGCTGGCCGAGCGCGACCGTCGCCGGGCACGTGAACCCGCCGAGCGACGGACCGTCGGGACCCAGCAGGATCGGCAGGTCGCCCGTGTAGTCGACGGCGCCGACCGCGTACGGGGTGTCGTGGATGTTCGACGGGTGCAGGCCCGCCTCGCCGCCGTCGGGTCGTGCCCAGGTGGGCTTGGGGCCGACGAGCCGGACGCCCGTGCGTGCGCTGTTGAAGTGGACCGCCCACGTGGTGGCGTAGAACTCGGCGACGTCGCCCGGCGTGAAGAACTCCGGTGCGGCGTGCGGGCCCTCGAGCGCGCCGATCCGCCAGTCGCTCGTGATGAGCGGTCTCTCCGTCGTGGGGACGGGTCGTGCGGGCCCGGACGCGGCGCCGATCGCGAGCTGGTCGCCCGGGCGCAGCGGGACGCCGGTGGTCCCGCCGATGCGGCCGAGGTCGAACGTGGCCGCTGACCCGAGCACCTCCGGGACGTCCAGGCCGCCGCTGACCAGCAGGTACGTGCGCATGCCGACGGCGGGTGCGCCGATCGCCAGGACGCCGCCCGCCGGGATCTCGACCGGCTCCCACTGCGGGACCGGCACGTCGTCGAGCGTGACCGCGGCCGGTGCACCGGTCACCATGACTGTGGCGCCCGTGACGAACCGGAGCTCCGGGCCGGCCATCGTGCACTCCAGGCCGGGCGCACCCTCCGGGTTGCCCAGCGCGGTGTTGCCCAGCCGGAACGAGAGATCGTCCATCGGCCCCGACGGTGGGATGCCGACGTGCCACAGCCCCGTGCGGCCGGGCCAGTCCTGGACCGTCGTGAGCATGCCCGGACGCAGCACCTCGATGCGCGGCGTCTCGTCGTGCAGGTGCGCGAGCGTGCCGGTGTGGTGCAGCGCGGCCGCGACCTCGGGGGCGTGCACGATCGTGCGGAGCAGGCCGACGTTCGTCGCGATGCCGGTCAGGCGGGTGGCGGCGAGCGCCTCACCGAGCGCCGCCCACGCGGTCTCGCGGTCGGCACCGGCGGTGATGACCTTGGCCAGCAGGGGGTCGTAGTGGGTGGACACCTCGCTGCCGGGCTCGATCCAGGTGTCGACGCGTGCGTCGGAAGGGACCTCGAACGCGGTGATCGTGCCGGCGCTCGGGAGGTGGTCGCGGTCCGGGTTCTCGGCGTAGACGCGGGCCTCGACGGCGGCTCCCCGCGGCTCCAGGGGCGTGTCGACGACGGACGTGTCGCCCTGGGCCAGGCGCAGCATCCACGCGACCAGGTCGACCCCGAACACGGCCTCGGTGACCGGGTGCTCGACCTGCAGCCGCGTGTTGACCTCGAGGAACGCGGCCTCCTCGCGCACCGCGTCGTAGACGAACTCGACGGTGCCCGCGGACCGGTAGTCCACCGACTCGGCGAGCGTGCGGGCCGACGAGGCGATGAGCGCGCGGACCTCGTCGGGAAGCCGGGGCGCCGGAGCCTCCTCCACCACCTTCTGGTGGCGGCGCTGCAGGGAGCAGTCGCGGTCGCCGAGCGTGACCACGCGGCCCAGCCCGTCGCCGAACACCTGCACCTCGACGTGCCGCGCGGCCGTGATGAGCCGCTCCAGGTAGACGCCGGCCGAGCCGAACGCGGCGCCCGCGGTCCGGCGCACGGCCTCCCAGGCGTCCCTGAGCTCGTCGGAGTCCTTGCATGCGCGCATGCCGATGCCGCCGCCGCCGGCGGTCGCCTTGAGCATGACCGGGTAGCCGATCCGCTCCGCGGCCGCGACCGCCTCGTCGAGCGTGTCCAGCAGCCCGGTGCCCGCGAGCATGGGCATGTCCACCGCGCGGGCCGCGTCGCGAGCCGTGTGCTTCGAGCCGAACAGCTCCAGCTGCGCCGGAGTCGGCCCGACGAACGCGATGCCCGCCTCCTCGGCCGCACGCGCGAACGCCGCGTTCTCGGAGAGGAACCCGTAGCCCGGGTGGATCGCGCCCGCGCCCTGGGCGAGCGCGACCTCCAGGATCAGGTCGCTGCGCAGGTACGACTGCGCCGCCGGGGCCGGGCCGAGGCGGACGGCCGCGTCCGCGAGGTGCACGTGGGCGGCGCCCGCGTCGGCGTCCGAGTAGACCGCGACCGTGCGCAGGCCCAGCGTCTTCGCGGTCCGCAGGATGCGCACGGCGATCTCGCCACGGTTGGCGACGAGGAGGGTGTCGAAACCGCTCATGGCTGTGCCTTCCGGTCGGTGCGGCCCTGCGCTCCGCTCCCGGCGGGTGACGCTCCGCGCCCCCCACCGTCCGCTGCGCTCCGGCCCGCACCTCCCGTCACCACCATGCGCACCGGCGTCGGGTCGAAGCCGTTGCACGGGTTGTTGATCTGCGGGCAGTTGCTGACGACCACCAGCACGTCGCGCTCGGCGCGCAGGGAGACCGACAGGCCGGGTGCGGAGATGCCGTCGACGATGCCGAGAGCGCCGTCCGGGTCGACGGGCACGTTCATGTACCAGTTGATGTTGGAGACCAGGTCACGCTTGCCCAGGCCGTACCGGCCGCCCTCGGCGAGGAAGTTCTCCGCACACGCGTGCTGCGCCCAGGTGTGGTTGCCGTAGCGGAGGGTGTTCGACTCCTTCGAGCACGCGCCGCCGAGGGTGTCATGCCGGCCGACCTCGTCGGCGACCACCGTCATCAGCGGCCCGTACTCGCAGTCGCGCAGGACGGAGCCGGTGGTCAGGAACACCGAGTCCTGACCCTGGATGGTGTCGGGTGCGCTGTAGCGCAGGGTGGTGTCGACGGCGTCGAACACCAGGAAGTCGACGGCCTGGTTGCCGCCGAGGTCGACGATCGTCAGGACGTCGCCCGCGTGCACCACGGCGGACCAGGGTGCGCGGGCGGGGACGACGTCGTCGAGCAGCGTGCCGGTCATGCGATCCCCCGTGCGGTGAGGTCGGCCTGGGTGTTGACGAAGGCGCGGCGGCCCTCGGGTGTGGCGTCCCAGAGCGGGTCGGTGTCCTTCGTCGGCTGACCGGTCCAGGCCAGCACCTCCAGCGGCGTGCTGACGTACTCGCGCGGGTCGAGGGGGTGCGCGGTGTTGGCGACGAGCAGCAGCAGCGGCACCTCGGCGCGCAGCGTGATCGCCGTGCCGGGGCCGGCGCACCCCTCGAACACCGGGCGGCCGTCGGTGTCGATCCGGACGCCCTGGAAGAACGAGATGCTCGGCGGCAGGTCGCGTCGGCCCAGGTCGTGCTTGGCCGCCGCGAGAGCGAACAGCTCGCGGCCGGCGGGCGTCGGACCCTGCGCGCTGCCGTCGCCGTACCGCTCGTCGTTGCGGGCCCGCGTCGTCGTCCCGTAGAGCGCGTCCTGGCGGCCGGACGTGTCGCCGACGATGCTCGCGAGCACCCGCCCCTGGTCGCTGAGCAGCAGGTGGCCCGCGGTCAGGTAGACCTGCCACTGGACCTTGACGGTGTCCGCGACGTTCAGCCGCTCCCACGGGCGGTCCAGCCGGTAGGCGAGGACGTGCGCGCACGCGTCGCCCTGGACGTCGGTCAGCCGGACGTGGGTGCCGCGTGCGACGGCGAGGTGCGTGTAGCCGCCCCCCGCCACGACCTCGGCGTGCACGAGCGTGGCCGGGTCGACCTCGCTCGGCGGCGTGGGGAACGACCGGGCGGGCCGCGTGGGCATCGTGGCGACCGTGCCGACGGCGTCGGCCTCCTGCGCCCGGGCGTGCTCACGGGCGCCGGCGGTGGTCCCGGTGGTGGTGGCGGTCATCGCGTCCTCGATTTCTGTCGACTGACAGAAAAAGAGTCACGCCACGACGTTCCGCCGCGATCACCGCCAGGTAAACCTCCTGTTACGCGGCCCGCTGCGTCCGCACGATCGGTCGTTCTGGCGACCGGATGTGCGGACGTTAAGGGGGTTCGGGGGACGGTGGTAGCGTCGGCTCGCCATGGCACGCAGACCCGGTCGACCGCGCGCGAGCGGCGACCCAGACGGTGAGCGCGACACCCGTCGCGACGTGCTCGACGCGGCCGCCGCCCTGTTCTGCACCGTCGGCTTCACGTCGACCAGCACCCGCGCCATCGCCGACGCGGCCGGTGTGCGCCAGGCGTCGATCTACCACCACTTCGCCGGGAAGGACGCGCTCCTGCTGGAGCTCCTGCTCGGCACGGTCCGGCCGTCGCTCGAGCTGGCCGACGCGCTCGCGACGGGCACCGAGCCGGCCGCCGCACGCCTGTGGACCCTCGTGCACGCCGACGTCGGTCTGCTCTGCGCCGGGCCGGTCAACCTCGGCGTGCTCTACATGCTCCCCGAGGTGGCCGGCGAGCAGTTCGCCGAGTTCCACGCGCTGCGGTCGCGCCTGCGGGCCCGGTACAGCGAGCTCGCGACGGCGGCCGACGACGGTGCCGACGACCGCGGCGCCCTGGTCCTCGGGCTCGTCGAGTCGGTGATCGTGCGCCGCCGGGACACCCCCGACCTCGACGTCGCCGCCGTGCAGGACGCGGTTGCCGACGGGGTGCTGCGGCTGGTCGGCTGCACCCCCGCCGAGATCGCGCTGGCCCGCGCCGTCCCGGTCGCGCTCGCGGTCTGACCTGCCGGCCGGTCGCGCGCGGGCCGCGCCGCTGGTCCAGCGCCCCGGTCAGCCTGGCGAACCCGACATGAGTGCCGGGAACGGCTCCAGAACGACGCTCATGTCGGCTTCGACGAGGCCGGGTCGCCTACGCGCGCGCGTACGCGGGTGCTGCGGTCGGCGATTTAACACAAGCGTTTCGTGCGCGCATCGGGCCGGACACAGGCCGGGTGGTCAATGAACCTGTCGGACGACAGAAACTCTGCCGGCCGGTTCGTCGAACCCCCCAGACCTGTTCGCCGTCCCCTCGGAGCCCCCATGATCATCGCCGGAGTCGGACTCTCCGTCCTCGCCGTCGTCCTCGTCGGCATCGTCGTCGCCCGCAAGGTCGACGGCGACAGCGCCAACTACCTCGTCGCCGGCCGCCGTCTCGGCGTCCCGCTCGTCGCGGCCTCGCTCATGGCGGCCGCCGTCGACTCCAACGCCACGGTCGGGAACACCGACCTCTCGGCATCGTTCGGGTTCTGGGCAGGGGCGTCCCTGGCGCTCGGCCTGGCCATCTGCCTGCTGCTCACGGGCCTGTTCCTGGCCAAGCCGATGAACCGCATGAAGCTGTTCACGCTGGCCGACTTCTACCGGCTCCGGTACGGCCGGGGGGTCGAGGTGGCGTCGTCGGTCTTCATGATCTTCGCGTTCGCCATCCTCATGGCCGGCAACCTGGTGGCCTGCGGGTTCCTGCTGGAACGGTTCCTCGGGCTCGACTACACGGTGGGTGTGCTCGTCGCGATCGCGCTGGTGCTCGTCTACACGATCGGCGGCGGGATGTTCTCCGACGCGTACACGGCCGCCGTCCAGATCGTCATCACGATCGTGGCCACGGCGTCCCTGGTGATCTGGTTCGGCATGACGTACGGCTTCGAGGTCGCCGACGGCATGGGGCCGTTCGACCTCGAGCAGCTCACCCAGACCAGCGCGGGCGCACCGATCAACTGGGCGACGCTCATCGCGCTCGGCATCGGCGACATCGTCGCGATCGACTTCATGCAGCGGATCTTCGCGGCCCGGAACCCGGAGACCGCCCAGAAGTCCTGCTTCACCGGTGCGGCCGGCACGGCGGTCATCGGCATCGCGTTCGCGATGGTCGCTCTCTCGGCGTCGTCGGTGCTCGGTCTGACCACGGAGGCGGGACCGATCCTCTTCCAGCTCCTCGACGACTACGCCCCGGCCGGCCTGACGGTCCTCGTCCTGTCCGGCATCGTCGCGGCGTCGTTCTCGACGGCGTCCGGGGCGATCCTGGCGACGTCCGCCGTGGCGGTCCGCAACATCTTCGGCGTCCGCCGGGTCACCGCCGTCAAGGAGGCGGGCGTCCGCGACCCGCTCCTGCTGTGGACGCGCGTGGCGATGATCCCGATCGTCGTGCTCGGTGTCTCGGTGGCCCTCAAGGTCGCCCAGACGGGCATCCTGCTGACCCTCGCGTTCGATCTCATGCTCGCCGGGCTGCTGGTGCCGTTCATCCTCGGGCTGTTCTGGAAGCGTGGCGGGACCCGGGCGGCCGTCGCGGCGCTCGTCGTCGGTGTCACGGTCCGCCTGGTGCTCTTCGTCCTGACGCCCACCGTCTACGGCGTGCCGAACGACGTCTGGTACATCCCCAACGACCTCATCGACGCGTCGTTCGACGGGTGGCCGACGTTCTGGGGCTTCGGCGCCTCGCTGATCGCCTACCTGGTCGCCGCCGCGATCTGGCCGCGCACCGTCTCCGAGGAGGCCTGGTCCATCGCGGACGGCATGCCCGACGAGACGGTCGTGGCTCCGCGCGAGCCCGAGCCCGCCGTCTGAACCGACCGGCGCACGGCCCGGTTCCCGTCGTCTCGGGAGCCGGGCCGTTCCGCGGGTCGCGACGGGCTCGCCAGTAGGTTGGCCCGATGTCCTTCCGTGTCCGCCCCGCCCTGCCGGCCGACGTCCGCGCCATCCGCGCGCTCGTCGAGCCGTATGCCGCCGAGCGCATCCTGCTGGCCAAGGAGTGGGTCGGCTACTACGAGGCGGTGCAGGAGTTCCTCGTGGTCGAGGCCGAGGACGGCGTGGTCATCGGCTGTGGCGCGCTGCACGTCATGTGGCAGGACCTCGCCGAGATCCGCACCCTCGCCGTCGACCGGACCTGGCGTGGCACCGGCATCGGGCACGCGCTGCTCGACGCCCTGCTGGAGCGTGCCGGCGAGCTGGGCCTGCGCCGGGTCTTCTGCCTGACGTTCGAGGTGGCGTTCTTCGAGTCCCACGGGTTCCACGTGATCGAGGGGACGCCCGTGACGCCCGACGTGTACCTGGAGCTGCTGCGGTCCCACGACGACGGCGTCGCCGAGTTCCTGGACCTCGCCCGCGTGAAGCCGAACACCCTGGGCAACACGAGGATGCTGATCGAGCTGGCCTGAAAAAGCGTGGGCTGCCCGCCGTCGCTCGGGCACGCTCGCCGGGTGAGCACCTACCTGGCCACAGACCGCCTGACCCTGCGCCCCTTCACCGCCGACGAGGCCGACCTGCTGATCGAGCTGGACAGCGACCCGGCGGTGATGCGTTTCCTCTCCGGCGGCGAGCCGACCCCGCCGGAGATCGTCCGCGAGGGTCACCTGCCGAGCATCCTGGCGGGCTACGAGCGGTGGGACGGCCGGTTCGGGCTGTTCGCGGCGCGGGAGACGGAGAGCGGGGCGTTCGTCGGGTGGTTCTGCCTGCGCCCCGAACGGGACGGTCCGCTGGACGAGGTCGAGCTCGGGTACCGGCTGCGCCAGGACGCGTGGGGCAAGGGGTACGCCACCGAGGTCGCGGCGGCGCTGGTGGACAAGGCGTTCTCGGAGCTCGACGTGCAGGTGGTCTGGGGCGCGACGATGTCTCTCAACCGTGCTTCCCAGAAGGTCATGGAGAAGGTCGACATGACCGTCACGGAGACCCTGGCGACCCCGGACGACATGCTGGCCGTCGAGGGGTCCGAGCTCGGCGGGTTCCGGTACGAGATCACGAAGGAGCAGTGGGAGGGGCGTCAGGTCGGCAGCCGGTAGGTCGGTGGGTCGTCGTCGCTCGCTGCCGGGTCGCGGGTGACCAGGCCGTCGGCGACGAGGGCGTCGACGCAGCGGGCCAGCTGCCGGGCGTCGGGCCACACGGCGTCCACGGCGGCTGCAGGTACCGGGCCGAGCGCGTCGCGCAGGAGGGCCATGACCCGCCCGCGCACCTGGCGGTCGGTGCCGGTGAACGTCTGGACCTTCCGGCGGCCGGCGTGCTCGTCGGCGGGACGTCCCGCCGCGAACCAGGCGCACACGTCCCGCACCGGGCAGGCGTCGCAGCGCGGGGAGCGCGCGGTGCACACCAGTGCGCCGAGCTCCATCGACGCGGCCGCCCACCGGGCCGCGGTCGCGTCGTCGTCAGGGACGTACCGGGTCGCGCGGCGGACCTCGTCGACCGTCTGGCTCGGCGCGGGCAGCGCGACCCCGTCGACCGTGCGCGCGAGCACCCGGCGCACGTTGGTGTCGAGCACCACCGACCGGCGCCCGTAGGCGAACGCGAGCACCGCGGCGGCCGTGTACGACCCGACCCCGGGCAGGGCCAGCAGCTCGGGCTCCGACGACGGCACCACGCCGCCGTGCCGCTCGACGACCGCGCGGGCGCACTCCTGCAGCCGCAGTGCGCGACGCGGGTACCCCAGCCGGTCCCACGCGCGCAGCACGTCGGCCGTCGACGCCGCGGCCAGGTCCGCCGGAGCGGGCCAGCGAGCCATCCACGACCGCCACGCCGGCTCGACCCGGACCACCGGCGTCTGCTGGAGCATGACCTCGCTGACCAGCACGCCCCACGCGGTCCGGTCCGCCGCCCGCCACGGCAGGTCGCGCGCGTGCACCCCGAACCAGGCGAGCACCGGCTCGCGAAGCTCGGCGGGGGTCACGGGCACCGCAGCATCCTGCCCCAGTCCGTGACCCTCGGCCGCGCCAGCCACGGTCGAGCGCACCGCGGTCGTCGGCATCCACGGCCGCGCGGTCCCGACCGCGGGCCGGCGCTACGCCGCCTCGGGCCGGCCGTAGCCGAACTGCGCGCGCGTGAGGGCGTCGAACGTGCGGTCCGGCAGGTACGTCGCGAGCGCGACGGCGAGGCGAGCGCCCCTGCCGACGCGGTACCGGGTCCTCGGCTTCCGCTCCAGCGCCGCACGGATGACGACCTGCGCGACCTGGTCGACGGTGCTCATCTGCCGGACGACCGCGGCGCTCGCGAAGTACGCCCGCATCCGCTCGGCCATCCGCTGGTACGGGCCGGCGCCGGACGCCTCGGACAGCCGATCCATCGCCGTGTCGTGCCAGCCGGTGTCGACGTAGCTGGGCTGGACGACGGCGACGTCGATGCCGAACTGTGCGACCTCGCCGCGCAGGGAGTCGGACAGAGCCTCGAGCGCGAACTTCGACGCGTGGTACCAGCCGCCGAGCGGCGCGGCGAACTCGCCGGCGAGCGACGACACGTTGACGACGCGGCCCGAGCCGGCCGCTCGCATGCCCGGCAGGACGGCCTGCATCAACCGGGCCGCGCCCAGCACGTTGACCTCGAGCTGGCGGCGGGCGTCGTCGATGGACGTCTCCTCGACGGAGCCGAACTCGCCGTAGCCCGCGCAGTTGACCAGGACGTCGATGGCGCCCGCGTCGTCGAGCACCCGGCGCACGGCTGCGTCGACGGACGCATCGTCGGTGAGGTCGAGGGGGACCGGGACGACGCCCGCGGGGACGTCGTGCGTGCGACGGGCGGCGCCGTAGACCTGGTGGCCCGAGGCGGCGAGCAGCTGCGCGGTGCGGCGGCCGATGCCGGAGGACGCGCCGGTGACGAGGACGATCATGGCCATCTCCTTGGAGGTTTACTGTGAACGTGATTCGCATTTACAGAAGTACCGTACGATGGACGCCATGGCAGGTCAAGGGGACGGGTCGAGGGCGTTGCGAGTTCTGTGGGGCGCCGAGGGCGGTGCCCCCCGTGGACCTCGGCCGCGGCTGTCGCTGCCGCAGGTCGCGGATGCCGCGGTCGGCCTCGCCGACGCGCACGGGCTGGACGGCGTGACGCTCGCGAACGTCGCCGCCGGGCTCGGGATGACCACGTCGGCGCTCTACCGGTACGTCGACTCCAAGGACGTCCTGGTCGAGCTCATGGTGGATGTCGCGGTCGGCGAGCCGCCGAGGCTGACGGCCGGCACCTGGCAGGACGCCTCCCGCGAGTGGGCGTGGGCGCTGCGCGAGCGCTACCGGCTGCATCCCTGGCTCGCGCAGGTCGTGCCGACCGGCGCGCCCCGGGTGCCGAACCCGGTCGCGTGGATCGCCGTGCTCGTCGAGGCGCTCGAGCACGCCCCCGGGATCGACGGCATGCGGGTGGCCCTGCTGCTCGACGGCCTGGTCCGCAGCCATGCGGCCGTCGCCGGCGTCTCGGGCTCCGCACCGCCCGAGTGGCTCCCCGACGTGATCGCCGCACAGCACCCCGTGCTCGCGTCCGCGATGGACCGCGACTGGTCCGACCCGGACGCCGAGCTCACGTTCGCCCTCGACGTCCTCCTGCGCGGGCTGTCGACCAGCGCGCAGGACGCGCCCGACCTCTGATCGCGGCTGGTGCCCGCCGCCGGCTGATCGTCGAGCGTCCACCGAGAAAGAACCACCGCGGGCCGCCTGCACCTCGTCCGAGGAGCGACCGCGCCGTCGTCCGTCTCGATCTCTGAGCACCACCGCGCGTCGGCCGGGCGGGTCGGCGAACCTTGCCTCTACGGTGGTCGCGCCGCGGGGTCACGCGGCGCTGGTCTGGAGGATGCATGAGCGACTCGCGACGCCTGCCCGCCCGCGTCTACTGGGTGCGTCGGTTCGTGGTGCTCGGCATCCCGCTGATCATCATCGCGGTCGTCGTGTGGTTCTTCGTGGGGCGCGACTCGGGGGAGGACCCGGCCGCCCAGGGCGGCACCTCGTCGGCACCGGTCGAGCCCGAGCCGAGCGAGACCCCGACGGACACCGACGGCGTGGGCGACTGCGCACCTGCCGCCCTGGCCCTCGCGATGACGGCCGACGCCACCTCGTTCGCGCCGGGCGTCAGCGCGACGTTCACCGTCGCCGTCACCAACACCGGCGCGGAGCCCTGCCTGGTCGACGCGGGCGAGGCGCAGCGCGAGATCGTCATCACGTCCGGGTCCGACCGGGTGTGGTCGAACCGCGACTGCATCGCGCCCGGCACCGAGACCCGCACGCTGCTGCTGGCGGGCGGGCAGACCGACACGACCCCGTTCGCGTGGAACCGGATCCGCTCCGCGGACGGCTGCCCGGCGGACCTGCCGGCACCCGGCGCGGGCACCTACTCCGCGCAGCTCAACCTCGCCGGCGTCAGCGCACCCGCAGCGGTGTTCGGGCTGGGCTAGACGTACCGCTCGAGGATGCTCGACTCCGCGAGCCGGGACAGTCCCTCGCGGACCGCCCGGGCGCGCTGCTCGCCGACGCCGTCGACGGCCATGAGGTCCTCGATGCCGGCCGCGAGCAGCTTCTGCAGACCGCCGAAGTGCGCGACCAGGCGGTCGACGATGGCGCCGGGCAGGCGCGGGACCTTGGACAGCAGGCGGTAGCCGCGCGGACCGGCGGCGGCGTCGAGCGCGTCGCCGCCGCCGGGCAGGCCGAGCACGCTGGCGATGCGGGCGTTGTCGAGCAGCTCGGTGGAGTCCAGCTCCGCCAGCTCGTCGAGGACCGAGTCGACCTCGCGGCGGCTGGTGTCGACGTAGTCGCGGATGATCAGCGCCCGGTCCGAGCCGATGCCGCCGACCAGCTCGTCGAGCTGCAGGGTCAGCAGGCGCCCGTCGGTACCGAGCTCGACGACGTAGCCCTCGATCTCCTCGGAGATGCGGCGGACCATCTCGAGGCGCTGCACCACGGCGGACACGTCGCGGACCGTGACCAGGTCCTCGATCTCGAGCGCGGACAGAGTGCCGCTGACCTCGTCGAGCCGCGACTTGTACCGCTCGAGGGTGGCCAGAGCCTGGTTGGCGCGGGACAGGATGGTGGTCGAGTCCTCGATGACGTGCCGCTGGCCGCCGACGTACAGCGCGATGATCCGCATCGACGCCGAGACCGACACGACCGGCAGCCCGGTCTGCTTGGCAACGCGCTCCGCGGTGCGGTGCCGGGTGCCGGACTCGGACGTCTCGATGGTGACGTCGGGGAGGAGCTGCACGGCCGCGCGCAGGATGCGGGAGATGCCCGCGTCCACCACGACGGCGCCGTCCATCTTGGCCAGCTCACGCAGGCGGGTGGCGGAGAACTCCACGTCCAGCACGAAGCCGCCGGAGCAGATGCTCTCGACCGTCTGGTCGAAGCCGAGGACGATCAGCGCACCCGTGCGACCCCGCAGGATCCGCTCCAAGCCGTCGCGAAGCTCGCCGCCGGGCGCGACGGCGGCAAGGGTCGACCTCAGGAGGTCGTCGGGGGCGTGCGAGTGGGGCACGGTTGCATGGTAACGACGAGCGCCGACGTCAGCCGCAGCGACCCGCATGCCGGACCCGTTCGCCGTCACGCGTTCGCCCGTTCGACACCGCTCACGCGCTGTGCGGAGGTGCGGTGCTGTCGCGGACGACGAGGTCGACGAGGATGCGGTGCTCCTCCGCCTCGGGCGGGGCACCGCTGCGGGACCGAGCGATCGCCGAGGTCAGCGCCAGAGCGGCCGCCTTGCCCTTGGCGTCGAAGTCCTGGCGCACCGTGGTCAGGGCGGGCCGCATCCGGCGCGACAGCGGAGAGTCGTCGAAACCGACGACGGAGATGTCCTCGGGCACGCGCAACCCGGCGTCCTCGGCGGCGTGCACGACCGCGGCGGCCATCAGGTCGGAGAAGCACAGCACCGCGGTCGGGCGGTCGGGGCCGGCGACCAGCGCCCGCGCGCCCTGCGAGACGTCCGGCTCGGCGTTGTCGTGGACCGACATGACGGCAGGCGTCACCCCGGCTTCCGCCAGCGTCTCGAGCCAGCCGGTCTGGCGCTCGCGGGCGACGAAGTTGGAGCCGGCGAGGGAGAGGTCGGACGTCCACCCGGGCGGCCTCGTCGAGTTCATGGTCAGGACGGCGATCCGCCGGTGGCCCAGGTCCAGGAGGTGCTGGGCGCCCAGCCGGGACCCGTGGCGCTCGTCGAGGAGCACGCTCGACGCGTCGTCGACGGGCTCGCCGTCGACGAACACCAGCGGGAGCTTGCGCTTCACGAGCCAGTCGACCGCGGGGTAGTCGGCGGCGCAGCCGTAGATCAGGGCGCCGTCCATCGGGATGTCGCGGGCGGGGATCCTCCCCTCCGAACCGCTCGACGGGAGGAGCACGACGGCCATGCCGGTGGGGGCGAGCTCCTCGGCCACCGCACCGAAGAACGCAGCCGCCATGGGGTCGAGGAACGCCGTGCCCACAGACTCGGTGAGCAGCACTCCGACCGCTCCCGTGGTCCCTCGCGCCAGGGCCCGCGCCGACGGGTCGGGACCGACGTACCCGAGGTCGGCGGCTGCGTCGAGGATCGTCCGTCGCATCTGCGCCGACAGCTGGTCCGGGCGCGAGAAGGCGTTGGACACCGTCATGCGGCTGACGCCCACGCGGTCCGCGATCGTCTGCAGGGTCACCCTGGACACGACGCCACCCTGTTCCGCTCCATGCGGGACAGGGTAGGTCGCCGGGACGAGTCCCGGAGGGCTGGCCGTCATCGCGCCGGGTGACCGGCCTCGCAGCCGTTCGCGGGTGCGACCGCGTCGGCCAGGTGGTGCAGGGCGCCGGCGAGCGTGCGCCGGGTCCGCGGGGCGTGGGTGCGGCGTGTGCGCGGACGCGGTGCGTCCTCGGGCACCTCGGGTGCCCAGGGGCGCGCGCTCTCGGCCTCGTGCCGTGCGGCGGTCACTCCGAAGAGCAACCCGAACTGGGGCGTGTCCATCGACATCAGGGGGTTCTCCTGTCGGTCCGTCGTTCTTCTGTACCGCTAAAGTAACCCTGATCTCTGTACCGGTCAAGAGGACGCGAGAACTGGATCGCAGAGCGAGTGGACCGAGGCCCGCTCGGGCTCCGGGTGCCGAGGTCCGGCACCAGCGCTGCCGTTGTGGCGGGCCGGGCGACGCCGACGGGTCAGCGACTCCCGGCACCAGCGCTGCCGTGGTCGAGGGCCGCGCGCCGCCGACGGGGTCAGCGACTCCCGGCTGACGCCAGGTCCGGCACCAGCCCCGCCGCCGTCACGGCCTCGCCCAGGTCCGCCGCGGTCAGGACCGTGAGCCCGGCGGGCGGTGTCGCGCCGTCGAGCGCACCCGCCGGCACGATCGCGCGCGTGAAGCCGAGCCGGGCTGCTTCGGCCAGCCGGCGACCGACGCCGGACACCGTCCGGATCTCCCCGGCGAGCCCGACCTCGCCGATCGCGACCAGCCCGCGCGGCAACGGCACGTTCTCGCGCGAGCTCACGGCGGCCAGCGCCAGGGCCAGGTCCGCGCCCGGCTCCATCACGCGGGCGCCGCCGATGGTCGACACGTAGACGTCCTGGTCCGCCAGCCGCGCACCGAGCCTGCGCTGGAGCACGGCGAGCACCATGGCCAGCCGGCTGCTGTCCACCCCGCTCGTGGTCCGGCGCGGGTTGGGCACCGCGCTGGGCGCGACGAGGGACTGCACCTCGACGACGAGGGGACGGCGACCCTCCAGCGTGACGGTCAGGCAGGTGCCCGGGACGGCGTGCAGGGCCTGGGAGATGAACAGCCCGCTCGGGTCCGCCAGCCCGACGATCCCCGTCTCCGACAGGTCGAAGCAGCCGACCTCGTCGGTCGGGCCGTACCGGTTCTTGGTGGCCCGCAGCATCCGCAGGCGCGAGTGCCGCTCGCCCTCGAACTGGCAGACGACGTCGACGAGGTGCTCGAGCGTGCGCGGGCCGGCCACCGACCCGTCCTTGGTGACGTGCCCGATGAGAACGACCGGCAGGTCCCGGGACTTGGCGGCCTGGATCACCGCCGTGGCCACCTCCCGCACCTGGGACACGCCCCCGGCGGTCCCCTCGACCTGCGCGGACGCGATGGTCTGGATCGAGTCGAGCACCAGCAGGTCGGGGTCGACGTGCTCGATGTGCCCGAGGACGGTGCCCAGGTCGGTCTCCGCGGTGAGCAGCAGCTGCGGGTCGAGCGCGTGGATCCGGCCGGCCCGCAGGCGCACCTGCGCGGCGGACTCCTCGCCGGTGACATAGAGGACCTTGCGTCCGGTCCGAGCCGCGCGCGCGGCGACGTCGAGCAGCAGGGTCGACTTGCCGACCCCCGGCTCGCCGGCCAGCAGCACCACGGCGCCCGGCACCAGGCCGCCACCGAGCACCCGGTCGAGCTCGTCGACCCCGGTGGGCCTGGCCCGCGCGGTCTCGATGTCGATCTGGTCGATCGGCCGCGCCGGGGAGCGCGTCGGGGAGGTGGCGACCGTGCGGGGCGCCCCGCCGCCAGGGCCCGTGTCCTCGAGGACCGACCCCCACGCCTGGCACTCGCCGCAGCGGCCGACCCACTTGCTCGCGGTCCAGCCGCACTCCGTGCAGCGGAAGGCCGGGCGGGCGCTGCGGTCGGGCCGCTTGGAGGAGGTCGAGGTCACGCGCCGCACGGTAGCCGCAGGCTCTGACACGACCCTCTTGCGCCACGGCTGAACACACGTTTAACGTAGTGAACGTGCGTTCAGAGGACCTCACCGCCCGCGCCCGGATCCGGGACGCGGCGGTCGCGCGCTTCGGTCGCGACGGGTTCCGCGCGCCGGTGCGCGCCATCGCGGAGGACGCCGGGGTCAGCGCCGGGCTGGTGATCCACCACTTCGGCTCCAAGGACGCGCTGCGCGCCGAGTGCGACGCGCACGTGCTGCGGGTCATCCGCGAGGAGAAGTCGTCGGCGATCGCGGAGAAGTCGCCGGCCGAGACGATCGGGATGCTGGCGCGAGTGCAGGAGTACGCGCCCCTGTTCGCCTACATCGTGCGCAGCCTCATGGACGGCGGGGCGCTCGCGGCGCACTTCGTCGACGGGTTGATGGACGACGCCGCGGACTACCTGGAGGCGGGTGAGGCGGCGGGCACGGTCCGCGGCTCGAGCGACCCCCGCGGGCGGGCGCGTCAGGTCGTCGCCGCCCAGGTCGGTCTCATCGTGATGGCGCAGCTGGACGCGGCCGCGGGCCGGGGCGTCGCGCCGACGGACGACCCGGCCAAGGCGATCGACGAGCTCACCAGCCGCACCATGCTCGCCGGCCTCGAGCTCTACACGCACGGCCTCTTCACCGACAGCAGATACCTCGACGCCTATCGGCACTTTCAGCAGGACAAGGAGAAGTCATGACCGACGCCATCGCGGTCAGCGGACTCGTCAAGTCGTTCGGCGCCAAGCGCGCGCTCGACGGGTTCGACCTCACCGTCCGCACGGGGGAGGTGCACGGCTTCCTCGGCCCCAACGGCGCGGGCAAGTCGACCACGATCCGCGTGCTCCTCGGGCTGCTGCGCGCCGACGCCGGGGACGTCCGGCTGCTCGGGGGCGACCCGTGGCGCGACGCCGTCGCCCTGCACAGGCGGCTGGCGTACGTGCCCGGCGAGGTCAACCTGTGGCCCAACCTGTCCGGTGGCGAGTCGATCGACGTGCTCGGGCGCCTGCGAGGTGGGCTCGACCCCGCCCGTCGCGACGCCCTCATCGAACGGTTCGAGCTGGACCCGCGCATCAAGGGTCGCGCCTACTCCAAGGGCAACCGGCAGAAGGTCGCCCTCGTCGCGGCGCTCGCGGCGGACGTCGAGCTGCTGCTCATGGACGAGCCGACCAGCGGCCTGGACCCCCTCATGGAGGCGGTCTTCCAGCAGGTCGTGCAGGAGGCCGCCGCCGACGGGCGCACCGTGCTGCTGTCCAGCCACATCCTGGCCGAGGTCGAGGCCCTGTGCCGTCGCGTCACGATCATCCGGCAGGGTCGCGCGGTGCAGAGCGGGTCGCTGGAGGAGCTGCGCAGCCTCACCCGCACCACCGTGACCGCGGGCCTCCGTGACGCCGACGAGGCCGAGCGCACCCTGACCGCGGTCGACGGCGTGCACCACGTGCAGCGCGACGACGGCCACCTGACCGTCGACGTCGACACCGCCTCGCTCAACGACGTGCTCGCGCGGCTGACCGGGTTCGGTGTCCGGTCGCTGACCGCCCACCCGACGCTCGAGGACCTGTTCCTGCGCGAGTACAGCGAGGAGCTGGCCACTCTGGGCGTGCACGAGGAGTCGCGATGAGCGCGGTCGTCGACAACCGCTCCAGCGAGCTCGCCGGCACCCGAGGCCTCGTCCGGGTCGCCCTGCGCCTGGACCGGTGGCGCACGGCGATCTGGGCCGTCGCGGTCGCCGGGCTCACGCAGGTGTCCGTCAGCGGGTTGTCGCAGGTCTACTCCACACCCGAGTCGCTGGCCGGCCGGGCGCAGCTCATCTCGTCGCCCGCGGCGACCGCGCTGGCCGGCCCCGGGTACGGGCTCGACGACTACACGGTCGGCGCGATGACGGCCAACGAGCTGGGCCTCTGGCTCATGATCCCGGTCGCGATCATGGCCCTGCTCACGGTGACGCGGCACCTGCGGGCCGCCGAGGAGGACGGCCGGCTCGAGCTCGTGCGGTCCGCACCCGTCGGTCGCGACGCTCCCGTGGTCGCCGGGCTGGTCGCCGCGGTCGTCGCGACGGTGGTCGTCGGAGGGCTCACGTTCCTCGCCCTCGTGTCGACCGGCCTCGACGCGGTCGGCTCGCTCGCGCTCACGGGCGGCATCGTCATGGTCGGGCTGGTCTTCGCCGGCATCTCCGCGGTCGCCTCGCAGCTGACCGCGCACGCGCGGGCGGCCAGCTCGCTCGGCATGGCGGCGCTCGGGGTCGCGTTCCTGCTGCGGGCGGTCGGCGACGTGCGCGGCCCGGAGAGCACCAGCGTGCTCACGTGGCTGTCCCCGTTCGGGTGGGCGCAGGCGACGCGCGCGTACGTCGACGAGCGGTTCTGGCCGCTCGCCATCGGCGTCGTCGTGGCCGCCGTCCTGGTGGCCGTGGCGTTCTGGCTCGTCGGCCGTCGCGACCTGGGCACCGGGCTGCTCGCCGAGCGGCTGGGCCGTCCGCGGGCGTCGGCACGCCTGTCGGGGATGGTCGCGCTGACGGTGCGGCGGCAGTCCGGCGCGATCCTCTCGTGGGGACTCGGGATCGTCGTCATGGGCGTGTTCATCGGGCTCCTGGCCGGCGAGATCGTCGACTTCGTCGCCGACGAGCCCCAGCTCGCGCAGATGTTCCCGACCGGCCCGAACGGTGCCGCGGCGTCGGCCTTCGCGCTCTACACGGTCTTCCTCGCGGTGATGGCGGGCGCGTACGCCGCGACCGCCGTGCATGCGGCACGGACGGAGGAGAACGCGACGCGCGGCGCGATCGTGCTGGCCGGACCGGTGTCGCGGGTGCGCTGGCTGGGCTCGCAGGTGGGAGTCGCGGCGGTCGCTGCGACCGCGATCATGCTGGTCACAGGCCTGCTGATGGGCCTGACCGCGACTGCCTCGCTCGGTGAGCGCTCCGTCGCGCAGCTGGTCGGCGCGACCGCGGTGACCCTCCCCGCGGTCGGGATCATGCTCGGCGTCGCGGTCGTCGTCATGGGCGTCGCGCCCCGGGCCTTCGGGCTCGTCTGGGCCTACGTGACGTACGTCGGCGTCGTGGGCCTGTTCGCGGCGCTGCTGCCCGACGGCTCCGACGTCCTCTCGCCGTTCACCTACACGCCGCAGCTGCCCGCCGAGGCGATGGACTGGCCGCCCGTGCTCCTCCTCGCCGCCGTGGCCGTCGCGCTGAACGCAGCGGGGCTCGCCGCGTTCCGGCGTCGTGACGTCGTCGGCTGAGTTTCCGTCGGTAGGCTGCGGGGCGTCCGGCGAGGGTTCGGGCGACGCGACGCGATGGGGGAGCCCCGATGAGCGACACCGGCCGTCCCGGCCCCGAACGACCGGCCGGTCAGCCGACGCCGCCGATCTCGAACTGGCAGGCGATGCAGCCGAAGCCGCCCACCGCGCCGATCCCCACCACCGCGGACGCCGGGCCGACCGCGAGCCCGCCCGCCGGACCGCGCGCAGGCGTGCCGGCCGCGTTCGCCGCGCAGCAGGCCGCACCAGCAGCCGAGCCGGACCCGGCACCCGCTGCGTCAGGTCGCCCCCGCTGGCTGATCCCGGCGATCATCGGCGTCGTCGTCCTCGTGATCGCCGCGGTCGTCATCGGCATCGTCGTCAGCTCCGGCGACGACACCACCGACGACGCACCCCCGGCCGTCGCGACCACCATCCTGCTGCCCTCCCCGACGCCGACCATCGAGGCCGTCGCTCGGCCCGCGACCAGCGCCTTCGCGGTCGCCCTGCCGACGACCGTGCTGCAGTACGCGCTCGCGACGTCGGCCGCCGACCCCGAGTGGCAGGCCGCTGGTGCCATCGAGGCCTACACGGAGACCTACACCGACGGCGGCGCCGCTACCGTCACCGTCCGCTCCGGCCAGTGGGAGACGGCCGAGGAGGCCTCCGCGTTCGCCGCCACGCTCGTCGCCGCGTTCCCGCCCGCGCCTGCCACCCCGGACCCGTCCGCGTCGCCCACGGGACCGACCCTCCCGCAGAGCGGCGACGTCACCGCCGGCGGGGCTGTGGCCGGCACCTACTCGATCGTCGACGCCGGCAACGGGACGGGCATCGCGGTCTGGGTCAACGGGACCTCGGTCTTCCAGGCGACCGCCCCGGTCGCAGACATCGTCGACCTCTACAACGCGTTCCCGCTCTGACGCCTCAGCTGCTGAAGCTGCCGGCGGTAGGCGCCCGGTGTGGTGCCCGTCGCTGAACGGAAGTCGCTGGTCAGGTGCGCCTGGTCGGCGTACCCGAGCTGCACGGCGATCGCGGCGAGGTCGTCGTCGCCGTGCGCTGCGATCGCCCGCGCGGCCTCCTGCAACCGGATGCGGCGGGCCGCCTGCTTGGGTCCGATGCCGAGGGTCGCCGACAGTGCCCGCTGGATCGTGCGCTCGCTGACTGCGAAGTGCTCCGCGAGCGGGGTGCCGGTCTGGCGGTAGGCGCGTGAGCGCAGCTCGTCGAGGACCCGGTTGGCCAGCAGGCGGGTGGGTGGCGGCGGGTTCGCCCGCAGGCGACGGCCGATGAGCTCGTCGGCGGCCCGGGCGCGGTCGTCGGGGGTGCGCGCAGTCGCGATGTCCGCGAGGAGGGCGCGCAGCCCGCCCTCGGTGAGCGGGATCGTCGCGTCAGCGAGGTCCTGCGGTCGGAGCGTGCTCAGCACGGCGAGCCCGGCGGGGCGCAGCCGGATCGCGAACACGTCACCCGACCCGGCGATGCGCCGCCGCCACGCCCGGCGGTGCAGCCCGGTGACGACGAGGTCGGCGGGGACGTCACCGGCCTCGACGGTCAGCGTGACGGCTGGTAGGTCGACGATCGTCTGGTCGACGACCTCGCCCTCGTCCAGGTGCCAGCGCACGTGCCAGTACGTGTCCACCACGTCGCGGACGGCGGGGTCGGGGTCGATCCACCGCGCGGCGTAGCGGACCAGGTTCTCGGGGTGCAGCACGCCCGAGGCCTCGTCGGGGCGGATGCGCATGCTCCACGATCGCGGTCGGTGTCGTCTTTCTCCAAGACCTTGCCGCGGGCCGGTGCCGACCATGGCACGTGATCTCCCACGTGACCGACCTCAGCTGGCTCGCGATCGGCATCGCGACCCTCGTCTACTACCTCCTCGGTGCCCTCTGGTTCACGCCGCTGTTCGGTGCTGCCTGGGACACGGCCATCGGGTACACCCGGGTGCGTGGTGAGCGCTTCTCCGCCGCGTACTACGTGGTGCCGCTGGTCAGCAGCCTGCTGGTGACGGTCGCGATGGGTCTCCTCGTCGCCGCGGCCGGGATCGAGGAGCCGGTGGACGCCCTCGTCCTCGGTCTGGTCGTCGGCATCGGGGTCGCCCTGGCCGTCTCCGTGAACAACGCCCTGACGCCCCACACGCCGCACCCGTTCCGCCTGGGCGTCATCACGGGTGGGTACCACGTCGTCGGCATCGTCGCGGTGACGCTGATCGTCGCGCGCTAGCGCCGACCGGTCACGGCTGACGCGACGATGCCCGTGGCGGAAGCCCGCGGGTCAGCTGGCCTCGATGATCGACAGGATGTTGCCGCCCGGGTCCGTGAACCAGGCGATCAGCGGGCCGCCGCCGCGGAACACGTAGTCGTCGTCGGTCTCCGTGGGGGTGCCCGCGTACTTCTCGAACTGCACGCCGCGCTCCCGCAGCTCCGCGACCGTGCCGGGGACGTCCTCGACGGGGAAGTTGAGCACCGTGTAGCCGGCCGGCGCATGTGCCGGGCCCTTGGGGTAGACGAGCACCTCGTGACCGCTGTCGAAGCGCAGGAAGAGCATCCCGTTCTCCTCGGACACGTCGAGCCCGAGCACGTCGGCGTAGAACGCCCGCGCGGCCGGCACGTCGTCGGTCGAGAACCCGCTGAACGCCTTGCTGAGATCGGCCATCACCACTCCTCGGAGACATCGTCGGCAATCCCGTCCAGGCTCCCGCGCCCACCCCGCTCCCGCGACCGCAACGTCCGCACAAAGGACTGCTGGGACGCGTTCATGTGCGGACGTTGCGGGGGCGAACGCCGGGACGTCCGCACACAGGAGCGTTGGGACGCGTTGATGTGCGGACGTCGTGGGTTTGCGCGGAGGGCGGCTACCTCGCGGCCGGGAGGGTGACCGTGAACGTGGTGCCCGGGCCGCTCGACACCGTGATGGTGCCGGCGTGGGCGGTGACGACCGCGTGCACGATCGCCAGGCCGAGGCCGGTGGACCCGGTGGCGCTGTTGCGGGAGGCGTCGCCGCGCGTGAACCGCTGGAACAGGCTCTCGCGCAGGGCGGGCGGGATGCCGGGGCCGTCGTCGGACACCTGCAGGACGACCGTGTCGCCGGCGCGGCGGACGCGGGCCGTCACGGCGGTGCCGGCGGGCGTGTGCAGGCGGGCGTTCGACAGGAGGTTGGCCAGCACCTGGCGCAGGCGGTGGTCGTCACCGAGCACGAGGGCGTCCTCGAGGTGCTCCTCCGAGGGCAGGTCGAGGCGCCAGTCGTGGTCGGGGCCGGCGGCGTGCGCGTCGGTGACGGCGTCGATGGCGAGCACCGTCAGATCGACGGGCTCGGTCGCCAGCGGTCGGCCGGCGTCCAGGCGCGCGAGCAGCAGCATGTCCTCGAGCAGCGCGGTCATGCGCTCCGACTCGGACTCGACGCGGGACATCGCCTGCAGCGCACTGACGGGCACGTCGTCGGGGGAGCGGCGCACGAGCTCGGCGTACCCGCGGATGGAGGCCAGCGGGGTGCGCAGCTCGTGGCTGGCGTCGGCGACGAACTGGCGCACCTGCGACTCGGACTCGTACCGGGCGCCGAGGGCCTGCTCGACGTGGCCGAGCAGCTTGTTCAGGGCGGCACCCACCTGCCCGACCTCGGTCGCGGGATCGGTGTCCCGGGCGGGCACGCGGTCGGCGAGGACCACCTCGCCGCGGTCGAGGGGCAGCCGGGCGACGCGGTTGGCGGTGCCGACGACGCGGTCGAGCGGTCGCAGCTCGCGGCGCACGAGCACCATGCCGGCGGCCGCGGCGACGAGCAGGGCGAGCGCCGCGACGACGATCTCGACGGCGACGAACGAGGTGACGGTGCTGGTCACGGACGTGGTCGGCAGGGCGGTGACGTTCGTCGTCCCGTCGGTGGCGACGGTGGCGATCGCCCGGTAGCCGCCCAGGTCGGACAGGACGATCGAGACGGGTTCGCCGTCGGTCGGCACGGCGAGCAGCTGCTCGGTCTGCGTCGGGTCGAGCGCGACCAGGTTGCCGTCGTCGTCGACGTACCCCGCCTGCAGCGCGGTGAGGTCGGCGGGGTCGGCGCCGTCGGGCACCTGGACGTTGACGGTGCCCGCGTCCTGGCCGGGTCGGAAGGTGCTGCCCGGTGGTGCGGGCAGCTCGTCGGCCGCCTGGTCGGGGGCGACGGCGATGCCGCCCACCCGCACGGGGCCGTCGACGGTGCGCCGGTGTGCGGCGGTGAGCTTCTCGTCGAGCTGCGTGGTGAGCGAGCTCTGCAGCGCGAGGGTGGACAGCGTGCCCATGGCGGCCGCCACGACGGCGACGAGCGCCACGACGACGACGACGAGCCGCCGACGCAGCGTCCAGCGGCCCACGATCAGGAGGACGGCTTGAGCACGTACCCGACGCCGCGCAGGGTGTGCAGCATGGGGGTGCGGCCCTTGTCGATCTTGCGCCGCAGGTAGGACACGTAGAGCTCGACGATGTTGGCCTGGCCGCCGAAGTCGTACTGCCAGACGCGGTCGAGGATCTGGGCCTTGGACAGCACGCGCTTCGGGTTGCGCATGAAGTACCGCAGCAGCTCGAACTCGGTGGCGGTGAGGCGGATGTCCTCGCCGCCGCGGGTCACCTCGTGGCTGTCCTCGTCCATGGTCAGGTCGCCGACGACGAGCGTGGCCTCCTCGCGGGACGAGACCGCGCCGGTGCGGCGCAGCAGGGCGCGCAGGCGGGCGACGACCTCTTCGAGGCTGAACGGCTTGGTGACGTAGTCGTCGCCACCGGCGGTGAGGCCCGCGATCCGGTCCTCGACCGCGTCCTTGGCGGTGAGGAACAGCACGGGGACGTTCGGGTGGGTGGTGCGGACGCGGCGGAGCACGTCGATGCCGGACAGGTCGGGGAGCATGACGTCGAGCACGATGACGTCGGGGTCCAGCGTCTTGGCGGCGCGGACGGCGGCGTGGCCGGTCAGTGCGTGGTCCACCTGCCAGCCCTCGTAGCGCAGGGCGGTGGACAGCAGCTCGGCGAGGGTCGGCTCGTCGTCGACCACGAGCGCGCGGACAGGGGAGCCGTCGGCGCGGGACAGAACCTCCGGGCGACGGGTGGTGGTCGTTGTCATGACCCCACTGTCGAGGCGTTACCTGGCGTGCGCCTGGAGCGAACCTGTGAATTACCTGAGCGGGTGCGGCCGGCCCGTGCCCAGCAGTGCCGCGGTGAGGATCGCCTCGATGGCGAACGTCGTGGCGGCCGGGAGGTCGACGCTGTCGTCGAGCAGCCACTGCACCTGAAGGCCGTCCATCACGCCGATGATCGCGCTGGCCGCCTGCGCGGCGACGTCCTTCGGGACGGCCCCGCCGCCGACCTCGACGATGGCCGCCTCGATCTCGCCGCGCAGGATGGTGAACCGGTTGGTGACCCAGCCGCGCGCCGGGTGGTCCTCGGTGACGGACTCGCCGGTGAGCACGGTGTAGCCCTGGACGATGCCGCGCCGGTCGACGTTCATCCGGGCGGTGCGCACGAGGTGCTGGAACAGCTCGATGCCGTCGGGGATGTGCTGACCCTCGAGGTCCCGCACGTCCTCCTTGTCGCGGTACTCGAGCACCTCGACCAGGAGCGCCTCCTTGGAACCGAAGTGGTGCAGGACGCCCGCGTGCGTGATGCCGACCTGCTCGGCGACCTCGGCGAGCGAGCCGTTCTTGTAGCCCTTGGACCCGAACGTGTGGGCGGCGGCTCGCAGGATCTCGGCGCGGCGCTCGGTCGTGGCCTGGCGGGGCTGCCGTGCGCGGCGCTGTGGCGCTGCGGCGGGGGGAACGGCGTCGTCCATGACCGAACCATAGCGCCGCGTGGGAAGTTACTGACAAGTCAGTAAGCGATACCAAACCGTGATCAAGAACTTACTGACATGTAAGTAAGTCGTGCGTAGATTCGCCGCAGAAGACGACGACGTCCGATCGGAGAACACGCGGTGTCCCTCGACACAGCCATCCAGCCGCCCACGGCTGACAGGCCGCTGGCCGACCTCACGGCCGCCCTCAGCCTCGAGGAGAAGGTGCGCCTGGTCGTCGGGGCCGGACTGTGGTCCACCACCGCGATCCCGCGCATCGGCCTGCGCGCCATGCACGTCTCCGACGGCCCCGCCGGGGTCCGCGGCGTCTCCGACTCCGCCGACGAGACCTCCGCCTCGTTCCCCGCGCCCAGCGCGCTCGCCGCGACGTGGGACGTCGACCTCGCCGACGAGGTCGGCCACGTGTTCGCCGCCGAGGCCCGCCGGCACGGGGTCGACGTCGTGCTCGCCCCGCAGGTGAACCTCCAGCGCACACCCGTCGGCGGCCGGCACTTCGAGTGCTACTCCGAGGACCCGGTGCTCACCGGCGCCATCGCGGTGCACGTGGTCCGCTCCGCGCAGGACCGCGGCGTCGGGATGTGCGTCAAGCACTTCGTCGCCAACGACTCCGAGACGCAGCGCACCACCTACCGGTCGCGCGTCGACGAGCGGACCCTGCGCGAGGTGTACCTGGCGCCGTTCGAGCAGCTGGTGCACGAGGCCCAGGCGTGGTCGGTCATGAGCGCGTACTCCGGGATCGACGACGGCACCACCGCCGCGACCGCCGCCGAGCACCGCCCGCTGCTCACCGGGGTGCTCAAGGACGAGTGGGGCTTCGACGGCGTCGTCATGAGCGACTGGGTGGCCACCACGTCGGTCGCCGCGTCCGCCGAGGGCGGCCTCGACCTGCAGATGCCCGGGCCCGACGGGCCCTGGGGCGACGGGCTCCTCGACGCCGTCCGGTCGGGCGACGTCAGTGAGGACCTCCTCGACGCCAAGGTGACCCGCCTGCTCCGGCTGGCCCAGCGCGTCGGGGCCCTCGACGGGTTCGCCCCCTCGGGCACCCAGCGGGACCGGGTCGCCGACGTCGACGTCCGCGGCGTCCTGCGCGAGCTGGTCTCCCGGTCGATGGTCGTCCTGCGCGACGACGAGCACGCGCTGCCCGTCGCCCCCGACGACGTCACCCGGATCGCCCTGCTCGGCCCCAACGCCGTCCACCCGTTCGTGCAGGGCGGGGGCTCCGCGTACGTCCGTCCGGACCGCGCCACGACGCCCGAGGCCGCGCTCCGCGACGCGTTCGGCGAGGTCGAGGTCGACGTGCACCCCGGCGCCGTCTCCCGTCTGCTGCCGCCCGCGCTCGACCTCGCCGGCCGCTGCACCACCCCCGACGGCCATCCCGGAGCGCTCGGCGAGCTGGTCGATGCCGACGGGACCGTCCTGGTCACCACCGACGTCACCGACTGGCCCGGCTGGCTGCGCGAGGTGCCCGGCCCCGCCGTCGCGCTGCGCCTGCGGACCACCGTGCGGCTCGACGAGCCCGGCCGGCACGAGGTCGGCGTCGGCACCGTCGGCAGGCACCGGATCACCGTCGGCGGGCAGGTGCTCTCCACCAGCGAGCACGTGGTCGGCGCCGAGGTCATCCTGGACTCCAGCGTCAACCAGCCGGTCCCCGCGACGCTCGTCATCGAGGTGACCGAGCCGACGACCGTCGAGATCGATGCGCTCGTGCAGGCCGTCCACCCCGTCGGGTACGCCAGCTTCGCGCGCGCCGAGCTGGTGCACCGCGTCCCCGGCACCTCCCCGGACGAGCTGCTCGCGGTCGCCGTCGACGCGGCCGCCGCGGCCGACCTGGCGATCGTGGTCGTCGGCACCAACGAGGAGATCGAGTCGGAGGGGTACGACCGCACGAGCCTGGCCCTGCCCGGCACGCAGGATCAGCTGGTCAAGGCCGCGCTCGCCGCGAACCCCCGCACGATCGTCGTCGTCAACGCCGGTGCCCCCGTGCTGCTGCCGTGGCTCGACGAGGTGCCGTGCGTCCTGTGGGCGTGGCTCGGCGGCCAGGAGTGGCCCGACGCGCTCGCGGACGTGCTGACCGGGATCACCGAGCCCACCGGGCGGCTGCCCTGGACGCTCCCCGCGCACGAGTCCGACGTGCCGGTGCCCGACGCGGTCCCCGTCGACGGCGTCATCGAGTACCACGAGGGCGTCCACGTGGGGTACCGCTCGTGGCTCCGGCTCGACCGCACGCCCGCCGCCAGCTTCGGGCACGGTCTCGGATGGACCACGTGGGAGTACGAGGCCGTCTCGCACACGGTGGACGCCGACGGGTCCGTCGTTCTGGACGTCCGCGTCCGCAACACCGGCGCCCGCGACGGTCGCGAGGTGGTCCAGGTCTACGTCGAGCCGCCCGGCACGGACGAGAACCGTCCGGTGCGCTGGCTCGGCGGGTTCAGCGTCGTGCACGTCGCAGCGGGCGCGCACGCAGATGTCCAGGTCCGGGTGGACGCCGATGCGTTCCGGACCTGGGACAGCGCACTGCCCGGCTGGGTCACCCCCGCCGGTACCTACCCGATCCGCGTCGGCCGCTCGTCGAGCGACCTGCGCCTCAGCGTCGACGTGGCCGTGCTCAGTACCTCGTCGGCATAGGCACGGCCCCCGCAAGTCCCGGTCCGGCGAGATCCGCAGTCCCGTCGGACCGGCACGACCAGCAGTTTCCGCATCAGTGCAAGGAGGCACTCGTGAGAATCCGCAAGCTCTCGACGGTCGTCGCTACGGCGGCCACCCTCGCGTTGCTCGCCACCGCCTGCTCCGGCGGCGGCGGGAGCAGCGACGACAGCACCGGGGGCGCAGATGGCGTCTCGGACAAGATCCTGACGATCGGCATGCCGAACGGCCCCCAGCAGCCGAACCAGAACCCGCTCGCGAACGGCTCCGCGTCGCTCTCGCTCGGGTACGCGTTCGCGGTCTACGAGTCGCTCATGCAGGTCAACGAGCTCAAGCCGACGGACCCCCCGACGCCGTGGCTCGCCGAGTCCGTCGAGTGGAACCCCGACTCGACGCAGGCCGTCATCACGGCCCGTGAGGGCGTGAAGTGGTCGGACGGCACGGACTTCACCGCCGACGACATCGCGTTCTCGATCCAGCTCCGCAAGGACAACAAGGAGCTGAACACCGACTTCCCCGACCAGTACGGCGACATCACGGTCGACGGCAACACGGTCACGGTGAACTTCGAGTCCGGCCAGTACGTCAACCGCGACAAGCTGCTCAAGCTGCTCATCGTGCCCAAGCACCTGTGGGAGAGCCAGGACCCGGTGACGTGGACCGACGACGAGATGATCGGCACCGGCCCGTTCAAGCTCAAGTCCTTCACGCCGCAGGCCGTCACGCTCGAGCCGAACACCGACTACTGGGGCGAGACCCCGAAGGTCGGCACCCTGCGGTACGACACGTTCAACGACAACGCCGGCCTGACCACGGCGCTCACCACCGGTGAGGCGCAGTGGGGCTGGACGTTCATCCCGGACTTCGAGAACACGTTCATCGCCAAGGACCCGGAGCACTTCCACCAGGTCGCGGGCGGTGGCTTCGGCGTCGACGTCCTCTACCTGAACAACGAGACGAAGCCGTTCAACGACGTGGCGTTCCGCAAGGCGCTGAACATGGTCGTGGACCGCGCGGACATCTCGGCGACGGCCGGCTACGGCGTGTGGCCGCAGATCAAGAGCGTGACCGGGCTGCCCCAGCCGTCGGGTGACGCGTTCATCTCGGACGCGTACCTCGACCAGGAGCTCACGGTCGACGTCGACGGTGCCAAGGAGGTCCTCACGGACGCCGGCTACACCTGGGACGGCGACGCGCTGGTCGACCCCGACGGCGAGAAGGTCTCCTTCACGCTCCAGAACCCGACCGGCTGGACGGACTACCTGGACGCGCTCGGCATCATCAGCGAGGGCGCAGCCGCCCTCGGTGCGGAGGCGTCCGTCGAGGGCGTCGTCCAGGACACCTGGTTCAACGACATCATCCCGTTCGGCAACTTCCAGGCGTCCCTGCACTGGACCGACGGCGGCAGCACGCCGTGGAACATGTACTCCAACATCATGGACGGCGCGTCCTACGTGCCGCTCGGTGAGTCGGCGACGTGGAACTTCGGTCGCTACAAGAACGACGCCGTCACGGCGGCCCTGGCCGACTTCAAGGCCGGGACCGACGACAACGCCCGCTCCGCCGCGCTGGACATCGTCCAGAAGGCGTTCGTGGACGACGTCCCCGGCCTCGTCATCTGGTCCCGTCCCGCCGTCGCGCAGTACTCGACGGTCAACTACACGGGCTTCCCGACCGACGAGGACCCGTACGCGAACCCGCAGCCGACGGGTCCGCAGGCCGCTCTGATCCTGTCGAAGCTCGTCCCGACGGAGGACTGAGACGAGGGGTGCGGCGGGCGGACGCCTCCGCCCCCGCACACACGACCCCAAGGTGAACCGATGAGCCCCCCGCACGAAGAAGACGCGCCCGTCCTGCAGGCGATCGACCTCCGCAAGCACTTCCCGGTGCGCGGCACCCGCGCCCGCAAGGTCGTGCACGCCGTCGATGACGTCAACCTGTCGCTCTACCGCGGCAAGGTCGTCGCGCTGGTCGGGGAGTCCGGCTCCGGCAAGTCCACGATCGCCCGGCTGCTCGCGCAGCTCATGCCCGTCACCGGCGGCCAGATCCTGCTGCACGGCGAGGACGCCACGGCGAAGAACCGGACGGCGTTCCACCGGTACGTGCGCCGCGTGCAGATGATCTTCCAGGACCCCTTCGGGTCGCTGAACCCCGTGCACACCGTGCGGTACACCCTGACGCGGAGCCTCAAGATCCACCGCGGTCGCCTGCGCGGCGTCGAGCTCGAGGCGGCCCTCGACGAGCTGCTCGACCGGGTCCAGCTGCGCCCGGCGGCCCGGTACATCGACAAGTTCCCGCACGAGCTCTCCGGCGGTCAGCGCCAGCGCGTCGCCATCGCCCGCGCGCTCGCGGCGAACCCCGAGGTGCTGCTCGCCGACGAGCCGATCTCGATGCTCGACGTGTCGATCCGCCTCGGCATCCTCAACCTGCTGCGCGACCTGCGGGACCGCCTGCAGCTCGCGATCCTCTACATCACGCACGACATCGCGTCGGCCCGCTACTTCGCGGACCGGACGATGGTCATGTACGCCGGCCGGATCGTGGAGAGCGGCGACTCGGAGTCCGTCACGCAGGACCCCAAGCACCCGTACACCCAGCTGCTGGTGCGCTCCGCGCCGGACCCGGACGACCTGGAGTCCCGCGCCCGGGGCGCCCGCGGCGAGGCGCCGAGCCTGGTGGCCCCACCCGACGGGTGCCGGTTCAACCCACGCTGCCCGTTCGCCACCGACCTGTGCCGGACCGAGGTGCCGCCCTTGCTGCCCGTGGGCGAGGGTCGCGAGGCCGCCTGCTGGGGCTACTCCGACCGCGAGGACCGCCCGGCGCTGGGCTCGGTGCTCGACGCGTACGGCGAGCGCCCGGCCGTGGACGTCTCGGTGCTGGAGGTCGACCGATGAGGTTCTTCACCCGACGCATCGTCTTCTACGCGATCACCGCCTGGGCGGCGATCACCATCAACTTCTTCATCCCGCGGATCATGCCGGGCGACCCCGTGAGCGCCCTGATCGCCAAGAACCAGGGCCGGATCAGCCCCGACGCCGCCGAGGCGCTGCGGGCACTGTTCGGGCTGGACGAGAACATGTCGCTGTGGGACCAGTACGTCGCGTACTGGAAGCTGCTGCTGCACGGTGACCTGGGGATCTCGTTCACGTACATGGCGCCCGTGGCCGACGTCATCCGGCAGGCCCTGCCGTGGACCATCGGGCTGGTCGGCGTCGCGACGGTCATCAGCTTCACGCTCGGCACCCTGGTCGGCACCGGCATCGGGTGGCGCCGCGGGACGTGGATGGACGGGCTGCTGCCGCTGTCCACGTTCTTCTCGGCCGTGCCGTACTTCTGGCTCGCCCTGATCGCCATCTCGCTGTTCTCGGTGACGCTCGGCTGGTTCCCCGCGAGCGGCAGCTACGACCGCAGCATGGTGCCCACGCTGTCCTGGGAGTTCATCGGGTCGGTCATCTACTACGGGTTCCTGCCGGCGATGACGATCGTGGTGTCGTCGATCGCGGGCTGGATGCTCGGGATGCGCAACATGATGGTCACGGTGTCCTCCGAGGACTACGTCACGGTCGCGCAGGCCAAGGGCCTCAAGGAGCGGACCGTGCGGATGGGCTACGCCGCCCGGAACGCGATCCTGCCGCAGGTGTCCAGCTTCGCGCTGTCCCTCGGCTTCATCGTCGGCGGCACCCTGGTCATGGAGATCGTCTTCTCCTACCAGGGCATCGGCTACTACCTGTTCAGCGCGGTGAACGCGAAGGACTACCCGCTCATGCAGGGGTGCTTCCTCGTGATCACGTTCGCCGTGCTCCTCGCCAACATGGCCGCCGACGTCGCCTACGGCGTGCTCGACCCCCGCACGCGACAGGAGGGCTGACATGACTGTCGAAGCCGCGTTCTTCGAGGACCTGGAGATCACGCCGGACGCGACCACTCCGCGCAAGGGCAGGCGCCGGTTCCTGTTCATGCGCAACGCGAAGGCCCTCACCGGCCTCGTGATCCTCGGGTTCTTCTTCCTCATCGCGATCATCGGCCCGTGGATCGCGCCGTACGACCCGAACGCGCGGTCGTCGGCCATCCTGCAGTCCCCGTCGTGGCAGCACCTCATGGGCACGACGCACCAGGGGCAGGACGTCATGAGCCAGCTCATCCTGGGCACCCGCAGCGTGCTGGTGGTCGGGTTCGTGGCGGGGACCGTCGCGACGGTGATCGGTGTGCTCGTCGGCGTCACCGCGGGCTACATCGGCGGGGTCGGCGACGAGTCGCTCTCGGCGCTGTCCAACGTGTTCCTCGTGATCCCGCAGCTGCCGCTCATCATCATCATCGCGGGCCAGCTGCCGTCGGCCGGCGGGCTCACCGTCGCCCTGGTGATCGCCGCGACCGGCTGGGCGTGGGGTGCCCGCGTCCTGCGGGCGCAGACCCTCTCGCTCAGGAAACGCGACTTCGTCGAGGCCGCACGGGCCAACGGCGAGAGCACGTGGCGGATCATCACCGCGGAGATCCTGCCCAACCTCACGGCCATCATCGCCGCGGGCTTCGTCGGCACCGTCGGGTTCGCCGTGCTGTCCCAGATCACGCTCTCGTTCGTCGGCATCACGCCCACCAACGAGTGGAACTGGGGGACCGTCCTGTACTGGGCGCAGGCGCAGCTGGCCCTGCAGCGCGGCGCGTGGTGGTGGTTCGTCCCCGCCGGTCTGCTCATCGCCCTGCTCGGCATGGCGCTGACGCTCATCAACTTCGGGATCGACGAGTTCGTCAACCCGCGCCTGCGGTCGGTCGGGCTGAACGCCCGGTCGATGCGCAAGCGCAAGATCCGTCCCCGCATCGGCTTCACGCCGGTCGTCTACGAGGCCAAGGAGGATCGCGCATGAGTGCCGAGACCGCCCAGCGCGCGTTCCGGGCGAACGCCGCCGCGACCGACCCGGTGCTGGAGATCAAGAACCTCTCGGTCGACTACGGGTACGACGAGGACCCGACGCACGTGCTGCGCCAGGTCTCGCTGACCCTCAACCGCGGCGAGGTGCTCGGCCTGGCCGGCGAGTCGGGCTGCGGCAAGTCGACGCTCGCGTACGCGGCCACCCGGCTGCTCCCGCCGCCCGGCCTCATCACCGGCGGGGAGGTCATCTTCACCGACCGGTCGGGGCAGCAGACCGACATCCTCACGCTGAACGACGCCGAGCTGCGGGCCACCCGCTGGCAGGACCTGGCGATCGTGTTCCAGGGCGCGATGAACTCCCTCAACCCGGTGTACCGGATCGGCCGGCAGATCGCCGACGGCATCTCCGCGCACCTGCCGGGGGTCACCAAGAAGGAGGCGCTGGAGCGTGCCGCGGGCATGCTCGAGCTCGTCGGCATCTCCGCGGACCGGCTGCGCGACTACCCGCACCAGCTCTCGGGCGGCATGCGCCAGCGCGTGATGATCGCGATGGCCCTCGCGCTCGACCCGCAGGTGCTGATCATGGACGAGCCGACGACGGCCCTCGACGTGGTCATGCAGCGGCAGATCGTCGAGCAGATCGCCGAGCTGCGCGAGCGGCTCGGCTTCTCGGTCATCTTCATCACGCACGACGTGTCGCTGCTGATCGAGATCGCCGACCGCATCGCGATCATGTACGCCGGCGAGATCGTCGAGGACGCCTCGGCGCAGGACATGTACCGACGCCCGCGGCACCCGTACTCCGACGCCCTGCTGCACTCGTTCCCGCCCCTGCGCGGTCCCCGCCGAGAGCTCACCGGCATCCCGGGATCGCCCCCGGACATGTCGAACCTGCCCACCGGCTGCCCCTACCGGGACCGCTGCGCGTTCGCGTTCGACGCCTGCGCGGCGATCACCCCGGAGCTCGTCGCGCCCGCCGTCGAGGGCGACGACCCGCGCCGGTCGGTCGCGTGCCTGCGCCACGACCCCGCCGCCGTCGCCGCGGCCGGCTTCGAGCCGCAGCCCGTCCCGGTGGAGCTGTCGGTCCGCTGATCCCCGCCCTGCCCCCGGCTCCCTCTCCACAGGGCTGCTAGCCGGGGGCGGGGCGGCCCTGCACCGAGCACCGGCGCTCGCAGCAGCTCAGCGACCAGCACCCGCTTGTCGAGCGGTTGGTCGAGCCCAGCCCCCATGCCCACGTCTATACGTTTAGGCGCGCCACGCGATTGACCGCATACATCATACGAGTTACGTTTTCGCCCGGTACGACCCGGAGGACCCCGAACAACGAAGTTCGATGAGAGCCGTCGTCTATCGCTGCCGCGCTCACTGCCGAGGCGCGCGATCAGCCGTCAGGAGGCACGCCCAGATGCTCCGCACCCGTCACCCGCGTCGATCAGCTGCAGCCGCTGTGGCGCTCGCCCTGGTCGTCGGAGGAGTCACCGCCGCGGCGACACCGGCCACGGCCGCCATCGACGGCACGACCCAATCCGCCGCCGCAGGACAGCCGGCCGTCGCAGCACAGCCAGCTGCAGCGGTCGCACCGGCCGGCGCCACCGCGACCGCCTCGGTCGACCTGGCCGGGACGTGGAGCTTCACGCCGAAGGGTCGAGGGGCGACCTCGATCACCGTGCCCGGCGGCGGCTGGTACAAGCAGGGCTTCACCGACGTGACCGAGGCGGTGTACTCGCGCAGCATCACCGTGCCCAACTCGGGGCAGCCGCAGTCGACCTGGATCGAGCTCGGTGCCGTCAACCACGAGGCGACGCTCTCGGTCGACGGGCGCGTGGTCGCCACCCAGACGACGTCGTTCACCCCGTCGAACTTCGACATCTCCTCGTTCGCCGCCCCCGGTACCACCCACACGATCAGCGTCAACGTGAAGGGCCGCGGCGCGTTGAAGGCAGCCAACGGCCGCTACCTGGTGCCCGACGCAGCCGACTGGTCCGAGGCGGTCCCCCAGGGGATCTTCCGTTCGGCGTTCCTGAAGGTCTACCCGGCGGTGTACGTCAGCGACACGTTCGTGCGTCCGTCGGTGGCGAACAAGACGTTGAGCTACGACGTGACGGTGCGCAACACCTCGGGCAGCTCCCGGTCGGTGACGTTGACGGGGTCGCTGTCGTCCATCAACGGAACGGCTTTCAGCTATCCGGCACTGCCCAGCCGTACGGTCACCGTGGCGGCCCGCTCGACCGCGACCGTGACCGTCGGGCCGGTCGCGTGGAACCTCGACAGCACCTCGTACTGGTGGCCCAACGTGCCGTACCGGTCGGGCTACCGAGCGCAGCTGCACGGGCTGACGGTGCATGCCGTCACCGATGACGGGCAGACCAGCGACGCCACCTACCGGTTCGGGTTCCGGGAAGCCACGCAGAACGGGGAGTACTACTACCTCAACGGCGTGCGCGTGAACTTCCGCGGCGACAACCTCCAGGGTGCCGACTACGACCGGGTCAACAACGGCGGCAAGGGCGACGCGTTCGACACCCTGCCCGGTTTCCTGCCCCCGTCGTCGGGCAACGGTGGCTGGCCTCAGGCCGTGGACAACTACCAGCGGCTGAACTTCAACGTGGTGCGCATCCACCAGGAGCCCGCGAGCCCGTACATGTTGGATGTCGCCGACGAGATGGGCCTGATGATCATCGGTGAGACCGCGATCCGCGGCTCCTCCGGCAAGCAGGACTGGATCACCGGGCACGACAACATGGTCAACCACGCCCGTGCGCTGGTCCTGCGCGACCGCAACCACCCCGCGATCATCCGCTGGAGCCAGTCCAACGAGCCGAACCAGAGCGGCCAGGACTCCGAGCAGTTCGAGAAGGACCTGTACGCGGCGATGAACGGCGCCGACGGCACCCGGCCGATCATCGCCGAGCTGGGCGTCAACGCGAACCTCAACTCGTATCCCGGGATGACGTACTCCAACTTCGCGGTGATCCCGCACTACGTCGACGGCTTCGGCAGGTACGGCGAGCGCCTGATCACTGTGAACGGGCGGCCCGACGGCGAGGGCGAGTTCATCTGGCCGGCGTGCAACACCAAGCAGGGCTTCGAGTGGTTCGCCACGGCAACCCTGGCCAAGCGCGGCAAGGACGCCTCCGACCTCCGTCCGTACACGCTGCTGTCCGCCTGGGCCAGCGTCATTCCCGGTGTGCGGACCGGCGACTTCGTCCCGGAGGAGGGCGGTCGCCCTGTCTACGGCGCGGACAACCTGCCGGACCCCTGGAGCAACCCGCAGATCCAGCGCGTGCAGGCGGCGTTCAACCCGGTGGCCGCGGTCGACCTCCCCTACTGGTCGGCCTCCGGCAACTCGGACTCGAACGGCACCTTCCCGCTGGCGAGTGCCGTGCCCACCTACGCCCGGAACGCCACGGTCACCCGCACCATCACCGTGTTCAACGACGACTTCACCACCACGTCGGTCGGCTTCACCTGGACGGCTCGGCTCGATGCGCCGGACGGCGCGGTCGTCGCGTCCGGGAGCACGACCCTGACCGTCCCGCTCGGCTCGCGGGTCACCCAGCCGGTGTCCTTCACCGCGCCGGCCACCGGCAGCCGCGTGTACCTGCAGCTGTCGACCACGAAGTCCGGTCGCTCCGTCTTCACCGACGCGGTGGAGTACTTCAACCTCGGCGGAGGCGGAGGCGGAATCGAGCCGGGCACCTACCGGATCGTCAATCGCAACAGCGGCAAGCCGCTCGCTGTCGCAGGCAGCTCCACCGCGGACGGTGCCAAGGCGGTCCAGCAGAGCGGCACAGGCACCTGGACCGTCGCCACGGCCGCTGACGGCTCCTACACCCTCCGGTACGTCCCGAGCGGAAAGCTGCTCGACGTCAACGCCAAGAGCAGCACGCCCGGGCTGCAGCTGCAGCAGTGGACGGCCAACGGCGGCACCAACCAGATGTGGTTCCTGCGGCCCACCGGCAACGGCTACTACACCATCGTCAGCCACGACAGCGGACTGGTGGCGGACGTCTCCGGTGCCGCGACGAACGACGGGGCGCCGGTCGTGCAGTGGGCCGGCAACGGCGGGGCCAACCAGCAGTGGCAGCTGACCCGGCTCTGACCGGACCACCCGGTTCTCGCCGGCGGCCAGGGGCGCCGACCGCTACCCCTGGCCGCTCGGCCGGCCCACCTCTCACCCGCCGACGGCGCTCGTCCGCTCCTGTTCCTTCGATCGCGGCCGCGCTCTGACGTGCACGCGGGCTCCCTGGGCGCCGAAGATGCTGAGCAGCTCGACCGGTTCCGAGGTCTCGTTCCCGAACCAGTGGGGGACGCGCGTGTCGAACTCGGCGGCCTCGCCGGGCGGCAGGACGAGGTCGTGCTCGCCGAGCACCAGGCGCAGGTGCCCGTCGATGACGTAGAGCCACTCGTAGCCCTCGTGCGAGTTCGTCTCCGGGTCGGGGTGCGGGCCGCCGGGCGGCAGGACCAGCTTGTAGACGATGAGCCCGCCGCTGCGTCGGGACAGCGGGATGACCGTCATGCCGTGCTCGATCACCGGACGCGGGTGGATGCGCGGGTCGCCGGTGGCGGGAGCCCCGACGAGCTCGTCGAGCGGCACCCGGTACAGCGCCGCCAGGGGGACCAGCAGCTCCAGCTGCGGCCGCCGGGCGCCCGACTCCAGGCGGGACAGGGTGCTGACCGAGATGCCGGTCGCGTCGGACGCCTGCGCGAGCGTCAGGTCGCGCTGCTGCCGGACGGCCCGGAGCCGGGGCCCGACGGTCCGCATGAGCTGGTCGACGTCGTCCATGCCCAGCAGTTTGCCACTTCGGCAACGATGCTTGCCGGTTCGCGACGGGCCGTCCGATGCTGGCTGCATGAGAGATGTGATTGTCATCGGTGGTGGTGCTGCGGGTCTGAGCGGGGCGGTGACGCTGGCGCGGGCCCGCCGGTCGGTGCTGGTGATCGACGACGGCACCCCGCGGAACGCCCCGGCGGACGGGGTGCACGGGCTCCTCGGGCAGGAGGGCGTGTCGCCGCTGGAGCTGCTGGTGCGCGGCCGGTCCGAGCTCGCGGGCTACGGGGGATCGCTGCGGACCGGCCGGGTCGTGGCCGCGGAGCGCGAGGGCGACGGGTTCGTCGTGACCCTCGACGACGGGACGACCGAGCAGGCGCGACGGCTCCTCGTCGCCACCGGGCTCGTCGACGACCTGCCCGACCTCCCCGGCCTGCGGGAGCGCTGGGGCCACGACGTCCTGCACTGCCCGTACTGCCACGGCTGGGAGGTGCGCGACCAGCCGATCGGCGTGCTGGCGACGTCCGAGCGTGCCGTGCACCAGGCGCTGCTGTTCCGGCAGTGGTCCGACGACGTGGTCCTGCTCCAGCACACCGCACCGGCGCCGACGCCCGAGCAGGCCGAGCAGCTGGCCGCTCGGGGGATCCGCGTCGTCCCCGGGGAGGTCGTCGAGGTGCTCGCCACCGACGGTCGGCTCAGCGGCGTCCGGCTGGCGTCCGGCGAGGTGGTGGAACGGTCCGCTCTCACGGTGATGCCGCGGTTCGTCGCGCGTCTCGACGGGCTCGCCGGCCTGGGCCTGAGGGCGGTACCGCACGAGATGGGCGTCGGCGAGCACGCCGCCTCCGACCTCATGGGGGCGTCCTCCGTGCCCGGGGTGTGGGTCGCCGGCAACGCGACCGACCTCATGGCGCAGGTCACGGGGGCGATGGCGGCGGGCACGCGCGCGGCGGCCGCGCTGAACATGGACCTGATCGCCGAGGACACGACGCGTGCCGTCGTCGACCTCCACAGGTAAAGAGACGGTCACGTCCAGGGTGTCCACAGACCCAGCGGGTGGAGTGGGTGTCGAGCACGCGGAGGACCGCGTGACCGACAGAGCCGGGAGGCCCGCCATGAGCACGGTGACCCCAGACGTACCGGACGCATCCGTCAGCCATCGAGGTGCCGGCGAGGCCACCGTCGCCCCCGCCTGGATCACGGCCAACGTGCGACCGGCCGGGTCGTTCGGGCGCGCCGACGTCGGCCGGCTCCGCGACCTGCTGGGCGTCCTGTCGGCGTCGGCGTCGCTGGTCGTGCTCGACCTCGCGGCCACGAGCCTGCGCAGCGGGCGCGCCGCCGACGCGATCGACGAGGCCGGGTGGGAGCTGGAGCGGCGCGGCGGGTGCCTGCTGTGCATCAACGCGGACGACGACGCCCGGGCCCGGCTCGGCGGCTGTCGCCACGCCGTCGTCGTCGGACCGGGGGAGCCGACGCCCGTCCCCTGATCGGGGCCCGTCGCACCCGGCCCGGTGACCTACCGTTGTCCGGTGAGCGACGCCCCCACCCTCCCCGCACCGGTGCGCCCGACGCCCGACGCCCGGGACCGTCGCGGCGTCGTGGTCGCGGTGGCGATCGCCGTGGCGGTGCTCTCGTTCGCTGGGGTCTTCCTGCTGTGGCGGGTGTTCGTGGAGACGCTCGCCGGTCAGCAGGTGGAGAACGCCGCGTTCCAGGGCGCCCTGCACGGCCAGACGCGGCTGTGGGTGGTCGCCGAGCGGGTGCTGGACGTGGTCTCCGTCGGGTTCATGGCCGCCGTCCTCATCGCCGCGATGGTCATCGCCGTGCTGCGCCGCCGCTGGTCGCTCGCCGTCCAGGTGGCCGTCCTCATGATCGGCGCCAACCTCACCACGCAGGTGCTGAAGAAGTGGGTGTTCTACCGCCCGGAGCTCGGCGTCGAGGCCGACTACGGCAACACCCTCCCCAGCGGTCACACCACCGCGGCCGCCTCCGTCTCGGCCGCGCTGCTGCTCGTGGTGCCGCCGCGCGCCCGCCCGTGGGCCGCGGTGCTCGGCGCCGGGTACACGACCGCCACCGGGATCTCGACGCTCATCGGCCAGTGGCACCGGCCGTCGGACGTCGTCGCGGCCGTCCTCGTGGTGCTCGCGTGGACCGCGATCGCGTGCGCGATGGTGGCGCTCACCCCTGCGCGCGCGTCGACGGCGACGGGTGCGCTCCGGATCGCGGGCGACCGGCCGCCGACGCCCGCGACCATGCGCGGCGTCGTCGCGGGGCTGCTGATCGTCGGGGTCGGGGCGGGGGCGTCGGCCGCCGTCGCGCTGTCCCACACGTGGCAGAACCTGGACGACCTGGACGCCCGCGCGGAAGAGGTGACGGCATATCTCGGTGGTGCCGCGGGCGTGCTGATGGCGTCCTGCCTGGCGTTCGCCATCATGCTGCTGCTGCGCCAGGCGGCAGCATCGCGATTGCCGCGGGGTTGACGCGACGCCGTAGAGTCCCCAACGTCGCACGGGCCGACCGACCCGTCGAAGTCTGAGAAGGGCCTGACCGATGTCTGCAGGGCGCAAGCTCGTGATCGTGGAGTCGCCTGCCAAGGCGCGCACGATCGCCGGGTACCTCGGCGAGGGGTACGACGTCGAGGCGAGCGTCGGGCACATCCGTGACCTCCCGCAGCCGTCGGAGCTGCCCGCGGACATGAAGAAGGGCCCGTTCGGCAAGTTCGCCGTGGACGTCGACAACGGCTTCGCTCCGTACTACGTGGTCGACGCGGACAAGAAGAAGAAGGTCAGCGAGCTCAAGAAGCTCCTCAAGGACTCCGACGAGCTCTTCCTGGCCACCGATGAGGACCGCGAGGGCGAGGCCATCGCCTGGCACCTGCTCCAGGAGCTCAAGCCCAAGGTCCCCGTCAAGCGCATGGTGTTCCACGAGATCACCCCGGAGGCCATCCAGCGCGCCCTGGCCAACACCCGTGAGCTGGACGACCGGCTGGTCGACGCCCAGGAGACGCGGCGCATCCTCGACCGGCTCTACGGGTACGAGGTCAGCCCGGTGCTGTGGCGCAAGGTCCGCCAGGGCCTGTCCGCGGGCCGCGTGCAGTCCGTCGCGACGCGGCTGGTGGTCGAGCGTGAGCGCGAGCGCATGGCGTTCGTCGCCGCCGACTACTGGGACGTGACCGGGACGTTCGCGGTTCTCGACGACGCCGAGCCGTCCTTCTCTGCCCGCCTGACGTCGGTCGACGGCCGCCGGGTCGCCAGCGGCCGCGACTTCCTCGACACCGGGCAGCTGCGCGCCGCCGACGTCGCCCACCTCGACGAGGCGCGGGCCACCGCCCTGGTCGCCGGGCTGGCCGACTCCGCGTTCTCCGTCGCGTCGCTCGAGACCAAGCCGTACACGCGCCGCCCTGCGGCACCGTTCACCACCTCGACCCTCCAGCAGGAGGCGTCGCGCAAGCTCCGGATGGCGTCCCGGCAGACCATGCGCACGGCGCAGGGGCTGTACGAGAACGGCTACATCACCTACATGCGTACGGACTCCTCGTCGCTGAGCTCGCAGGCGATCGACGCCGCGCGCCGGCAGGCCTCGGAGCTGTACGGCGCCGAGTACATCCCCGACGCGCCCCGGGTGTACGCCAGCAAGGCGAAGGGCGCCCAGGAGGCCCACGAGGCCATCCGCCCCGCCGGTGACCACTTCCGGACCCCCGCGCAGGTGGCCAAGGAGCTGTCGGGTGACCAGTTCCGGCTCTACGAGCTGATCTGGAAGCGCACGGTCGCCTCCCAGATGGCCGACGCCCGCGGGCAGACCGCCTCCGTCCGCCTCGGTGCCACGGCTGCCGACGGCACCGACGTCCTGTTCTCCGCCTCCGGCACGGTCATCACGTTCCGCGGGTTCCTCGCCGCGTACGAGGAGGGTCGCGACGTGTCGCGCTACGCCGAGGAGAGCGAGGACGCCGCGGCCCCGGCCGAGAAGGACGACGCGCGACTGCCCAAGATGGCCGAGGGCGACGAGATGTCCGCGTCCGACCTCACCGCCGACGGCCACCGCACCTCCCCGCCGCCCCGCTACACCGAGGCCTCGCTGGTCAAGGCGCTGGAGGAGCGCGGGATCGGCCGGCCGTCGACGTACGCCGCCACGATCTCCGTGATCCAGGACCGCGGGTACGTGACCGGCCGCGGGCAGGCGCTGGTGCCGTCGTGGCTCGCGTTCGCCGTGACGCGGCTGCTCGAGGAGAACTTCGACTGGCTGGTCGACTACGACTTCACCGCCGAGATGGAGGAGGACCTCGACGCGATCGCGGCGGGGGACAAGGACCGGGTGGCGTGGCTGTCCCGGTTCTACTTCGGCGACGGCACGGGCAACGAGGAGGGCGAGGGTCTGCGTGACCTCGTCGCGAACCTCGGTGACATCGACGCCCGCGAGGTCAACTCGATCCCGATCGGCGAGGGCATCGTCCTGCGCGTCGGCCGGTACGGCCCGTACCTGGAGGACTCGAACGCCGAGCCCGCCGAGGACGGCACCACGCGCCGCACGTCCGTGCCCGAGGAGCTGGCCCCCGACGAGCTCACCGTCGCCAAGGCCCGCGAGCTGCTGGAGACGCAGCCCGAGGGCGACCAGGTGCTCGGCACCGACCCCGTGGCCGGCACCCCGATCGTCGCGCGCAACGGCCGCTACGGCCCGTACGTCACGGAGATCCTGCCGGACCCGGAGATCGACACGTCCCTGTCGGCCGCCGCCCAGAAGCGCGCGCTGGCCGCCGCCCCGAAGCCGCGGACTGCGTCGCTGTTCAAGTCGATGTCGCTCCAGTCGGTCACCCTCGACGACGCCCTCCTGCTGCTGTCGCTGCCGCGCGTGGTCGGCGTCGACCCCGAGTCCGGCACCGAGATCACCGCGCAGAACGGCCGCTACGGCCCGTACCTGAAGAAGGGCACGGACTCGCGCACGCTCGCGTCGGAGGAGGCGCTCTTCACGACGACCCTCGACGAGGCCCTGGCCATCTACGCCCAGCCCAAGCGTGGGCGAGGCGCCACGTCCGCACCCCCGCTGCGCGAGCTGGGCGACGACCCGACGTCGGAGAAGCCGATCACGGTGAAGGAGGGCCGCTTCGGCGCCTACGTCACCGACGGCGTCACCAACCGGACCCTGCCGCGCGACCTCACGCCCGAGTCGATCACGCGCGAGCAGGCGATCGAGCTGCTCGCGGAGAAGCGCGCATCGGCCCCCGCGAAGAAGAAGGCCCCCGCCCGACGCGCGCCGGCGAAGGCCAAGGCTGCCGCCAAGAAGTAGGGGCGGTACCCCCTGCACGGCGTCAGACGTCGCGGCCGAACAGCCGCTCCGCGTCGACGTCGGGGTCGGTCAGACCGTCCAACGCCGTGACGACCGCGCGCTCCTCCCAGCGGAAGTGCGACTCGAGGATCGCGGCCAGCCCGTCGATCTCGCTGCGTGCCCGCGCGAGGTCGGTGCTGCTGGTCAGCACCTCATCGATGCTCTGCAGGATCCCCGCGACCACGTGGTGGTCCCGGGTGAGCCCGTCGAGCGTGTCCCGCAGCTCCGGGTACTGCTCCGCCAGCGCCGGGAACGCCGTCCGGTCCTCGCTCGTGTGATGCCGACCGACCGCGCCGCAGAACGCGAGGCAGTGCGTCCGCAGGTCGGGGGTCAGCGCGGACGTCTCGTCGAGGCCGTCGAGCAGCCGGTCCAGCTCGTCCCGCAACCGGTCGTGCACCTCCACCAGCTCCTGCCCCCAGGCGGCAAGACGGTCGGGGACGGAAGGCACCCCGACATCTCACTACGCCCGGCCGGGATCGGCCAGCCCCACCGCGCGCGCTAGGTTGTCGCTCATGGCTGATCGCGCTGAAGACCCTCGCTCCGCACCGCCGATCCGCTGGGGCATCCTCGGCGCCGGCAACATCGCCGCGACGTTCGCGGCGGCCGTGAACGCGCACACCCGCGCGCAGCTGGTCGCCGTCGGCTCGCGCAACCGCGACCGCGCGCAGCGGTTCGCCACGGCGCACCACATCCCGACCACGCACGTGGGCTACCGCGAGCTGGTCGAGGACCCGCAGGTGGACGCCGTCTACATCGCGACGCCGCACTCCGAGCACAAGGAGCAGGCGCTGCTGGCCATCCGCGCCGGCAAGCACGTGCTCGTCGAGAAGGCGTTCACGCGCAACGCGGGCGAGGCCGAGGAGGTCTTCGCCGCCGCGCGCACCGCCGGGGTGTTCGTCATGGAGGCGATGTGGACGCGGTTCCTGCCGCACGTCTACGCGCTGCACCAGGTGATCGACGCCGGGGAGATCGGGGAGATCATCAACCTCTCCGCCGACCACGGCCAGGCGTTCACGTACGACCCGAAGAGCCGGCTGTTCGACCCGGCGCTGGCCGGCGGCGCCCTGCTGGACCTGGGCGTGTACCCCGTCTCGTTCGCCCACGACTTCCTCGGCGTCCCCGATGCCGTGCAGGCGGTCGGGCAGCTGACCACGACGGGCGTCGACGGTCAGATCTCGATGGTCCTGTCCTACGGGGACCGGGCGCAGGCCACCCTGTCGACGACGATGTGGGCCAAGACCCCGACGATGGCGCTCATCTCGGGCACCGAGGGCAACATCGTGGTCAAGGGCAGCTTCTACGCACCGACCTCGTTCCACGTGCAGCGGCTTGACGGCCGGGTCTGGGAGTTCAACCAGCCGGGTACCAAGGGCCTGCAGTACGAGGCCGCGGAGGTCGCCCGCCGGGTGGCGGAGGGCGCCACGCAGAGCCCGCGGATGACGTGGGACAACACCCTCGAGGTGCTGCGCACGATGGACACCATCCGGTCGCTGGTCGGCGTCACGTACCCCGGGGAGTGACGTCGGACCCGACGGTTACCCTTGCGCACGTGACGACGCTCCCTGGCCTGTTCCTCTCGTTCGAGGGTGGTGACGGCGCCGGCAAGTCGACGCAGGCGCGTCTGCTGGGCGAGTGGCTGACCGGGCTCGGCCGGGAGGTCGTGCTGACGCGCGAGCCCGGCGGGACCGAGCTCGGGGTACTCCTGCGCGACGCGGTCCTGCACGGCGACCACGTCGACGCCCGCACCGAGGCGCTGCTCTACGCCACCGACCGCGCGCACCACGTGGCCTCGCTGGTCCGCCCGGCGCTGGCCCGCGGCGCGGTGGTGGTGACCGACCGGTACCTCGACTCGTCGGTGGCCTACCAGGGCAGCGGCCGGGACCTGGGGGCCGACGAGGTCGAGCGCCTCTCGCTGTGGGCGGTCGACGGACTGCTCCCGGCGCTGACCGTGCTGCTCGACCTCGACCCGGTCGCGGGCAAGGCGCGCCTGACGGGGGACCCGGACCGGCTGGAGCGGGCCGGCGACGAGTTCCACCGCCGCACCCGCGAGGCGTTCCTCGGCCGCGCCGAGGCCGAGCCGGGTCGCTGGCTCGTGCTCGACGCGACGCGGCCCGTCGACGAGCTCGCGGCGCAGATCCGGTCCCGGGTCGCGGCCCTGCTCGGGGTGGCGGCGTGACCAGCGTCTGGGACGACGTCGTCGGCCAGGAGCCTGCGGTCGAGGTGCTGCGGCACGCGATCGAGGACCCGGCGGCGATGACCCACGCGTGGCTGCTCACCGGCCCGCCCGGCTCGGGCCGGTCCAACGCCGCCCGCGCGTTCGCCGCGGCGCTGCAGTGCGCGACCGGCGGCTGCGGGACGTGCCACGACTGCACCACCACCCTGCGCGGCCTGCACCCGGACGTCACGGTCGTCGCCACCGAGGGTGTCTTCATCCGCGCCGAGACGGCCCGCCCGCTGGTGGAGCTCGCGCAGCGGGCGCCGTCGCAGGGGCGGTTCCGGGTCATCATCATCGAGGACGCCGACCGGCTGAACGACACCAGCGGCAACTCGCTCCTCAAGGCCATCGAGGAGCCGGCCGGTCGCACGGTCTGGGTGCTCTGCGCGCCGAGCCCGCAGGACGTCCTGGTCACCATCCGCTCTCGCAGCCGCTCCGTGGCGCTGCGCGTGCCGCCGGTCGACGCGGTCGCCGCGCTGCTGGTGTCGCGGGACGGCATCGACCCGACGGTGGCGGCCGTCGCGGCGCGCGCGGCGCAGAGCCACGTCGGGATCGCCCGTCGGCTCGCCCGGGACCCCGAGGCTCGCGCGCGACGGTCCGCGGTGCTGGGCATCGCGGCGAAGATCCGCGGGGTGGGCGACGCCGTGCTGGCCGCCGGGGAGCTCGTCGAGACCGCGCAGGCCGATGCCAAGGCCGCGACCGAGCAGCGGGACGCCGAGGAGAAGGCGGAGCTGCTCCGGTCCATGGGCGCCGAGGGGGCAGCGACCCTGCCGCCGACCCTGCGCACCCAGGTCCGGCAGCTCGAGGAGGACCAGAAGCGCCGGGCAACGCGGGCGCAGCGCGACGTCCTCGACCGCGCGATGGTCGACCTCCTGTCGCTCTACCGCGACGTGCTCGTCGTACAGCTGGGCGCCGGCGTCGAGCTGGTCAACGTCGAGCACGAGGAGTCGGTGCGGACCCTCGCCGGGTCGAGCACCGCCGAGCAGACCCTGCGCCGGATGGACGCGGTGGGCCAGGCCCGCACGCGGCTGGCGGGGAACGTCGCCCCGCTGCTGGCCGTCGAGGCGATGGCGGTGGCCTTGCGCCCGCAGGGCTGACCGACCGCCTGTGCAGATCGGGTGACGGTCCCGCGCATCCGGCGGACGACGCTCCGGACGCTCAGCATCGACGGCTACCGTGTGCGCATGCCGCTCTCCGCACGCCTCGTCGCGCCCACGAGCGTCGGACGCCACCCGCGGCACCGCGCCGCCGTCGCCGTGGTCGCTGCCGCGCTCGCTGTGGTCGTGCTGCTCGCGGGGTGCGTGTCTCCCAAGAACCAGGCGTCGGGCCAGATCGTCGAGTCGCCGACCGCGGAGGCGACGGGAGAGCTCGCGCGGTACTACGGGCAGCAGCTGGAGTGGACCGCGTGCGAGCAGGGTGAGTGCGCGACCGCGCAGGTGCCGCTGGACTACGCGGACCCCGCCGGACCGTCGATCGGCATCGCGCTCGCGCGCGCCAGGGCCACCGGCGGCGAACCGGTCGCCTCCCTGCTGCTGAACCGGGGCGGCCCCGGAGCGTCCGGTGTCGACTTCGTCAGCCAGGTCGCGGGGATGGTCAGCGCCGACATCACCCGGCAGTTCGACCTCGTCGGGTTCGACCCGCGCGGCGTGCAGCGCTCCAGCCCCGTCACGTGCGTCGACGCTGCCGGGCTGGACGAGATCATCGCCTACGACGCCGACTACTCGACCGACGCGGGCATCCAGGACGTCATCGACATGTACGGCGAGCTCGGTGCCGCGTGCGAGCAGAACACGGGCGCGGCGCTCGGCCACGTCGACACCGTGTCCGCGGCCCGCGACCTCGACATCCTGCGCGCGGCGCTCGGCGACGCGACGCTCACCTACCTGGGCTTCTCCTACGGCACCCTCCTCGGCGCCACCTACGCCGCGCTGTTCCCGGAGAAGGTCGGCCGGCTGGTCCTCGACGGCGCGAAGCCGCCCACGCTGACCTACCTCGAGGTGTCCGAGGGGCAGGCGGTCGGCTTCGAGAACGCGCTGCGCGCCTACATCACCGACTGCCAGGCCGGCCCCCGCTGCCCGCTGGACGGGTCGCTGGAGGACGGGCTCGCGCAGATCAGCGAGCTCTTCGAGCGCGCGAACGCCAACCCGCTCCCGACGGGTACCGACCGCGCCCTGACCCGGTCGCTCGCGTTCTCCGGGATCGCGCTCCCGCTCTACGCGCAGTCGTACTGGCCGCTGCTGACGCAGGCCCTGACCGCCGCCCTCGACAACAACGACGGCTCGATGCTGCTGCAGCTGGCCGACCAGTACTACGACCGGCAGCCGGACGGCACGTTCAGCACCAACTCGACCGTCGCGTTCAACGCGATCAACTGCCTCGACAACCCCGGCTCCGCCGACTTCGCGACGATGCGCGCCGAGGCTGCCCAGATCGAGGAGGCCGCTCCGACGGTCGGCTACTTCTTCGGCTTCGGCGGCACCGTGTGCGCCCAGTGGCCCGTCCCCGCGGTCGGCACCCTCGACTCCTACACCGCCGAGGGCGCCGCACCGATCCTCGTCGTCGGCACCACGGGCGACCCCGCGACACCCTACGAGTGGGCCGTGAAGCTGGCGGACCTCCTGTCGTCCGCCACCCTCCTGACCTACGAGGGCGAGGGCCACACCGCGTACGGCTCCTCGAACGACTGCATCGCCGACACCGTCGACGCCTACCTGCTCACGGGGGCCGTCCCCGCCGACGGGACCCGCTGCTGACGTTCCGGTTGCCGCGCCGTCGCCGACGGGTGACCGTGTCGGGATGAGCTCCCTGGTCGTCCGTTCGCTCCTGCTCGGCTGGGCCGCAGGCGCCCGCTCGTCGCTCGGACCGGCGGGTCCGACGATCACGGGCTCGGGCGGCCTGCTGGCACGCGCCACTGCGGCGGTCGGTGTCGTCGGCGAGATCATCGCCGACAAGCTCCCCATCGCACCGAGCCGCCTGGAGCACGGCGGAGCCCTCGTCCGCGCGACGTCGGGCGCGATCGGCGCCTCGATGCTCGCCGCACGCGAGCGCGTGAACCCCGTGGCGCCCGCGCTCGCGGGCGCGATCGGCGGGCTCGCCGGCGCGTACGGGGGAGCGGCCTGGCGGTCCTGGGCCGTCGGCCACCTCCCCGACTGGCAGGCGGCGATCGCCGAGGACGTCGTGGCACTCAGCGCCGCCACTCTCGCCTGCAGCGCTCGCTTTGGAGCGCCGGGGGTCGGCCAGGTACAGTAAGCGGGCTCGCCGGGGTCCACGGGTCCCGACGACGCCGCCTTAGCTCAGTCGGCAGAGCGTCTCACTCGTAATGAGAAGGTCAAGAGTTCGATTCTCTTAGGCGGCTCCGACCCGAAGGCCCCCCACCGGCAGGAATGCTGGTGCGGGGCCTTCGTCGTGGGCTGCGTGTCGACGAGGGTGCTGAACCGGGGACGATGGACCGGGTCCGGTAGGACGCATCGGGGCTAGCCTCGTCTGTATGGCTACCTATGACGTGGCCGATCGAGCCGCGATCGTCACGGGCGGCGGATCAGGCATCGGGAGGGCGACGGCCGAGCTCCTGGCGGCCAACGGGGCGCGGGTGCTCGTCGCGGACGTGTCGGACAGTGCGACGGTCGTCGCGGAGGCGATCACCGCCGGCGGCGGTGTGGCATCGGCATTCATCGGAGACGTCACCGATCCGGACGGATGCCGGGCCATGGTCGCAGCGGCCGGTGAGCTCGGGGCGGTTCGCATCGCCGTGAACAACGCGGGCATCGGCGGCGAGATCGCGCTCACCGCCGACTACGGCCTGGAGAGCTGGCGCCGGGTCATCGAGGTGAACCTCAACAGCGTCTTCTACTGCATGCAGGCCGAGCTGCCGGCGATGGTCGCGGCCGGCGGTGGGTCGATCGTCAACATGGCGTCGATCCTCGGGATGGTCGGCTTCGGCATGTCCTCCGCCTACGTCACGGCCAAGCACGGCCTGCTCGGGCTGACGAAGAACGGTGCGTTGGAGTACGCGGCGCAGGGTGTCAGGGTGAACGCCGTCGGGCCCGGGTTCATCGTGACGCCGCTCCTGGATGCGAATCTCGACCAGCCGACACTGGAGTTCCTCGCCGGCAAGCACGCCCTCGGGCGTCTGGGCCGGCCGGAGGAGGTCGCCGCTCTCGTGGCGTTCCTGGCCAGCGATGCGGCGTCGTTCATCACCGGGAGCTACCACCTGGTGGATGGCGGCTACACCGCCTCGTAGTCTTCTGCCGCACGAGCGTCGAACGTCCGGCTCGTACAGGTGCGCGAGCCATGGACGTCGACACGGGGCCGCGGAATGCGGACGGCCTGGGCCGTCTGCGCTAGGCCTCGACCGGGACCGGGTAGATCTCGACGGCCGGGTGACCGGTCCGCTCGTGGATGCGCAGGACCGCGTCGGCGCTGGGAGCCTCCGAGACGCACCAGACCATCCCCGACTCCGGGTCTCCCCACGCACTCTGGAAGTCGACCCCCTCCTCGCCCTGGATGTCGAGGTCAGCCTGGTGCGCGGCCTTGAGCGCCTCGGGTGTGATCCCGATCATCCCGTGGTGAACGTCCATGAACTTCGGCATGGCTCCGACCTCCTCGGCGGATCACCGATGCACGATGTGCACCGGTTCGTCCTAGTTCTACTCCGAGTCGAGAGCGGTGGATAGAGGGCTTGCCCTATACCTAGATCCGCTAGGGTTGGATACCTAGCACATCAAGGTAGAGGAGCAGTCGGCGTGCGCATCGACAAGGACCTGGTCGCCGCCTCGGCGACACCGCTCGTGCTCGGGATCCTCGCGGACGGTGACCTCTACGGGTACGCGATCCTCAAACGCGTCGGTGAGCTCTCCGGCGGGCGCATGCAGTGGACGGACGGCATGCTCTACCCCCTCCTGCACCGGCTCGAACGGCTCGGCCACGTCTCGGCGTCCTGGGGGACGTCCGAGTCGGGCCGGCGCCGCAAGCACTACGCGATCACCCCGACCGGCCGGGCGGCGCTCGCCGAACGGCAGGCGCAGTGGAACGTCGTCGCGGACGCTCTCCGGCAGGTCTGGGAGGCGGCGCCGCGGCCCGCCACCGTCGTGGAGGTGTGGGCGTGATGACGCACGACGACGAGCTCGAGGCGCAGATCGACCGGTGGCGCGGCTACGTGCACCGACGGCAGGTCATCTCGTCGGCGGACGTCGACGAGCTCGAGGACCACCTGCGCGGCCAGGTGAGAGACCTGCGCGCGACCGGTCTCGACGACGACGAGGCATTCCTCGTCGCCATCAAGCGCCTCGGCAACCTGGACGCCGTCTCCCGCGAGTACGCCCGTGAGCACTCGGACCGGCTGTGGAAGCAGCTCGCCCTCGTCCCGGACGACTCCCGCGGATCGCCGGCGCCCCGGTGGCGGGAGCTCGCGGTCGTGCTCGGGCTCGCGGTCGGTGCGGGCGTCGCGGTGCGGGCCGGGATCGCGTGGTTCGGCGACGACGAGGTCGCGCTCGCGCGCAACGTGGCCCTGCTCGTGGTGCCGTTCCTCGCCGCGTACCTCGGGTGGAAGCGCCGGGTCGGCGTGCGGACCGTGGCGGCGATCGCCGTGCCGTTCGTCGTGCTCGCCGTCGTGCTCAACGTGTACCCGTTCGTCCCCGAGGGGTCGACGGAGGTGCTCGCGATCATCCACGCACCCGTCGTCCTGTGGCTGCTGGTCGGGCTCGCGTACGTCGCCGAGTCGTGGCGCTCCGACGGCCGGCGCATGGACTTCGTACGGTTCACGGGCGAGCTCGCGATCTACTACACGCTGCTCGCGCTGGGTGGCGGGGTCCTCCTCGGCCTCACCGCCGGGGTGCTCCAGCTCGTGGGCGTCGACCCCGAGCCGGTGATCACCCAGTGGGTGATGCCGTTCGCCGTCCCGGGCGCCCTCATCGTCGCCGCCTGGCTCGTCGAGGCCAAGCAGGACGTCGTCGAGAACATCGCGCCGGTGCTGACCCGGATCTTCACGCCGCTGACCATCGCCATGCTCGTCGCCGTCCTCGTCGCGCTGGTCGCCTCCGGGGGCCTCGTCGAGGTGGACCGCGAGCTGCTCATCCTCATGGACGCGATCCTCGTGCTGGTCCTGGCGCTGCTCCTCTACTCGATCTCGGCCCGCGACCCGCTCGCGCCGCCCGCGCTCGCCGACTGGCTCCAGCTCGTCATGGTGGGGGCTGCCCTCGCGGTCGACGCCGTGATGCTGACCGCGATGCTCACGCGGATCGCGGAGTTCGGCACGAGCCCCAACAAGATCGCCGCGCTCGGCCTCAACCTGCTGCTGCTCGTGCACCTCGGGGTCTCGGCGTGGCGCAGCGCCCGGTTCCTGCGCGGCCCGGGAACGTTCGCGGAGCTCGAGCGCTGGCAGACGCGGTACCTGCCGGTCTACGCCGCCTGGGCCGCGATCATCGTGATCGCGTTCCCGCCGTTGTTCGACTTCGCCTGACGGCTCGACGACGCGGGCACGAAACTGCTCCTCCGTGTCGCGCACCGATCACGGGTGACAAGTCCTACATTGCAGACATGGCAGACATCCTGTTGGGCATCCTCGCGATCCTCGCCGGGGGCGCGATGCTCTTCGCGGGGCAGTTCGTGCTCCGGCTCGTCCTCCCCATCTGGGGTTTCTTCGCCGGGTTCGCCTTCGGGGCCGGGCTGTTCGCCGAGCTCGCGAACGAGAGCTTCCTCGGCACGGCGCTCGGCTGGGTGTCGGGGTTCGTCTTCGCCCTGATCTTCGCGGTGCTCGCCTACCTCTACTACGCGGTGGCCGTGATCCTCGCGATGGCGGCGTTCGGCTACGTGATCGGCGCGGGCCTGATCGTCGCCCTGGGGATCGACTGGAGCTGGGTCGCGGTTCTCGTGGGCGTGGTCGTCGGCGCGATCTTCGGCATCGTGTCGGTCGTCGGGAACATGCCGATGATCGTGCTCGCCGTGGCCAGCTCCATCGCCGGTGCGGTGAGCGTGGTCGCCGGCCTGATGCTGCTCGTCGGCTCCCTGAACTCCGCCGACTTCGCGGAGGGCGGCTTCAGCGGCGCGGTCGACGTGGCCTGGGGCTGGTACCTGCTGGCGCTCGTGCTGGCGCTGATCGGCTTCATCGTCCAGACCCGAGCGCGGGTCGCGGTGCGCCGCAGCATCAACGAGGCCTGGCTCGCCGAGGCCCGCTGACGGTCAGGGCGTGGATCGGACCTCCCACGCCGCACGGCGGAGGTACCCCCACGACGAGATCGCGAGCACGACCGCCGACGCGACGACGGCCGTGGCCACCGGACCCAGCCAGGGCACGGGGATGAGGAAGAACACGTCGGTGTCCGTCAGGCTCGTCGGCCACCCGGTCAGCACCCGCAGGAAGAGGTAGTACGTCAGGTCCCAGACGGTGAACGCGACGAAGAACGCGGCCACCCCGTGCCAGAACCGGCGCCCGGCCAGCACCGCGACCGCGGCGAGCATGAGGATGGTCGCGGCTTCCCGCACCGTCTCGGCGCGGGCCAGGTCCGGCTCGATGAGCAGCGTCCTGACGGGCTCGACGAACCGGATGATCCCCAGGTCGAGGTAGACGCCTCGCACGGGAGCGTCGTAGACGAGCTGCGAGCCCAGCGCCAGGCGCAGGTAGTGGACCACCGCCGCCTCGACGTACCCGAAGCCGATGCCGAACGCGACCAGTGCGCCGTAGCGCAGCCAGCGACCCTGCGAGATGCTCCCCATCCGCGCATCGTGCCCCGCCTGGACCGTCCGGGTGAACCGTACGCTGGCAGTGCTCGGTCTTTGCGTTCATCGGTGACACGTGTCACTGTATGGGAGCGCACCCACGCCGCATCGACGCGGCGGTGATGCCCCCGGACCACTCGACAGCGCACGAACGAAGGACATCGGCAATGGCGTCGCAGACTTTCACGGCCGCACCCACGGACGGGCTGGCCCGGCTGCCCGACGCCCGCGAGGCCGGGCTCGTCGACCTCGACGGACGACGCTTCTACCGCATCACGTCCTACGACGACCTGCCGCCGTTCTTCATGACGCTCGTCGGCGCGAGCGACCTGTGGCTGTTCATCTCCAGCACCGGCGGCGTCACGGCCGGGCGCGAGGAGGCCGACCGCGCGCTGTTCCCGTACGCCACCGAGGACAAGGTCGCCGCGGGTGCCGGCCGCACCGGCGGCCTGACCCTCCTGCGTGTGGGCACCGTGTTCTGGCAGCCTCTCGCGCCCCGCAGGCCGGGCGACCCGCACGTCGAGCGCAACCTCTACAAGGACCCGATCGGCACGACGCTCGTGTTCGAGGAGACGCGGGCGGACCTGGGTCTGCGCGTGCGCGTGTCGTGGCGCACCGCCGCCCGGTTCGGCGTCGTGCGCGAGGTCGAGCTCGCCTCGACGACCGACCGGCAGGTCCGGGCGGAGGTCCTCGACGGGTTCGTCGACCTTCTGCCCGCGGGCGTCACGGTGCAGACGCAGGGCGAGCTGAGCAGCCTGCTCGACGCGTACAAGCGTGCGGAGGTCGATGCAGCGACCGGTCTCGGGCTCGTCTACCTGAACTCGACACTCACGGACAAGGCCGACCCGAGCGAGTCGCTCTCGACGACCGTCGCGTGGCAGGTCGGTCTCGACGACGCCGACCACCTGCTGTCCACGCGCCAGGTCGGCGCGTTCTCGACGGGTCGCCCCGTCGCAGCGGAGCGGGAGGTCCGCGGCGAGAAGGGCGCCTACCTGGTCCGCGCCCACCTCACGCTCGCGCCCGGCGAGCAGCGCCGCTGGAGCGTCGTCGCCGACGTCGACCAGAGCGCCGCCGACGTCGTGCGGCTCCAGACCTTGCTCGCCGACCCGGTCGCGGCCGCCGCTGCGCTCGCCGCGGACGTCGAGGGCACGCGCGCGCACCTCGACCGGCTCGTCGGGACCGCCGACGCCGCGCAGGTCACGGGCGACGAGCTGGCGACCGCGCACCACCGCGCGAACGTGCTGTTCAACGTCATGCGCGGCGGGGTCCTCGTCGACGGCTACACCGTCCGCACGGCCGACCTGCGAGCGTTCGTCGGCCAGCGCAGCCCGCGGACCGCGGCCCGGACCGGTGCGTGGTTCGACGCGCTCGCGGCGACCGAGCAGCTGGACGACCTCGTCGCGCGGGCCGACGCGTCCGGCGACCCGGACCTGCTGCGGCTCGTGCGCGAGTACCTGCCGCTGACGTTCAGCCGCCGGCACGGCGACCCGAGCCGCCCGTGGAACAGGTTCCGGATCGCCCTGACCGGCGAGGACGGCGAGACGCTCGTCGACTTCCAGGGCAACTGGCGGGACATCTTCCAGAACTGGGAGGCGCTGGCCTGGTCGTTCCCGGAGTACGCCGAGTCGATGGTCGCGGTCTTCCTGGACGCGACGACGGCCGACGGGTACAACCCGTACCGCATCTCGCGCTCCGGCATCGACTGGGAGGTGCCCGAGCCGTCGAACCCGTGGGCGAACATCGGCTACTGGAGCGACCACCAGGTGATCTACCTGGTCAAGCTCCTGGAGGCGTCGCGCCGGTTCCACCCCGGCCGGCTGGAGTCGCTCGTCGACCGGCCCGTCTTCACGCACGCCGACGTGCCGTACCGCATCGCGACGTACGCCGAGACGGTCGTCGAGCCGATCGCGACGATCACGTTCGACACCCAGGCGGCGTCGCGTGTCGATCGGCGCATCGCGACCGAGGGTGCCGACGGGCGGCTCGTGCACGGGTCCGACGGTGACCTCGTGCGCGTGTCACTCGGTGAGAAGCTCCTGCTGACCATCCTCGCGAAGGTCGTCAACCTGGTGCCCGACGGCGGCATCTGGATGAACACCCAGCGCCCCGAGTGGAACGACGCGAACAACGCGCTCGTCGGCAAGGGCCTGTCGGTGGTCACCCTCGCGTACCTGCGCCGCGCCCTGACGGTGGCCCGGGACCTGCTGGCCGACGAGCTCACGGTGACCAGCGAGCTCGCGGGCCTGCTGACGGACGTGCACGCCGCGCTCGACGCACACCTCGCGCAGGCGGGCACCGGGTTCGACGACCGGGGACGGCGGGCCGTCATGGACGACCTCGGGGCCGCCGGCACCGCGTACCGGACGCGCGTGTACGCCGGGTTCAACGGCGAGCGCACGACGGTGACCGCGGTGCAGGAGTTCCTCTCGGTCGCGCAGGTCTACGTCGACACCGCGCTGCGGGCCAACCGTCGCGAGGACGGCCTCTACCACTCGTACAACCTGCTCGACCTGCGCGACGGGGCGGTCGTCGGCCGTCTGCAGGAGATGCTCGAGGGTCAGGTCGCCGTGCTGTCGTCCGGCCTGCTGACCCCCGCGGAGGCGCTGGACCTCGTCCGGGCGCTGCGTCGCAGCGCGCTGTACCGGGCGGACCAGCACTCCTACCAGCTCTATCCCGATCGCGAGCTGCCGACGTTCCTGGAGCGCAACCACGTCACCGCGGAGCAGGCCGCGTCCGCGCCGCTGCTGGCGTCGCTCGTCGCGGCCGGCGACACGTCGGTCGTGCTGCGCGACGTGCGCGGCGAGCACCGGTTCGCGCCCGGCCTGCACAACGCACGGGACCTCGACGCGGCGCTCGACGCGGCGGACGTCCCGGGGGTCGCCGACGGTCGCGACGCGGTGCTCGACGTGTTCGAGCAGGTGTTCCGGCACGCCGAGTTCACCGGTCGGTCGGGGTCGTTCTTCGCGTACGAGGGACTGGGCAGCATCTACTGGCACATGGTGGCCAAGCTGCTGCTCGCCGTGCAGGAGAACCACGAGCGCGCGGTCGCCGAGGGGTCGGACGCGGACGTCGTCACGGGCCTGGCCGAAGCCTACGAGGACATCCGGCTCGGGCTCGGCTACTGCAAGACCCCCGACGTGTACGGCGCGTTCCCCGTCGACCCGTACTCGCACACGCCCGCCGGCAAGGGAGCCCGGCAGCCCGGCATGACCGGCCAGGTCAAGGAGGAGATCCTGACCCGGCTCGGCGAGCTCGGGCTGCGGGTCGAGGGCGGGCGCGTCGTCGTGCGGCCCGGGCTGCTGCGCGCCGGCGAGTGGACCACGACCCCGACGACGTTCACCTACCACGACGTGACCCAGCAGGAGCACCGCGTCGCGCTCCCCGCGGGCTCGCTCGCGTTCACGTTCTGCCAGGTGCCGGTCGTCTACCGGCGTGCCGACGGGCCGGGTGCGACGCCGACCGTCGTCGCGCACCTCTCCGACGGCTCCAGCGTGTGCGGAGTCGACGGCACGCTCGACGCCGACGTGAGCGCGCGGCTGTTCCGGCGGACGGGCGACGTCGTCCGCGTGGACGTCGAGGTGCCTGCCCGCTGACGGGACGCAGTCGTCCACGGGTGCGGGATCGGTCAGGCGGGTACGCACACCGCCATCTGGGCCAGCGGGACCCCGATCCGCTGCTCGCCGAGCGCCGCGTCCATCTCCCCGGTGAACGTCAGGCCGTCGTAGGCGACGACGTTGTCGGTGGCGTCGTAGCAGTACTCGTCTCCCGGGATGCTCGCGTACTGCTGGGGCGTCGGGAACGCCTGGGCGACCCACTCGTCCCACGTGACCGGGCGTCCGTCGAGGTACGCGATCGTCGGGTCCCAGGTCAGCTTGGCGAAGCCGGTGGTCGACGACATCGGGGACGGGTAGCCGTAGGACGCCCACTGCGGGTAGCTCAGCTTGGTGGTGGACCCGTTGAGCTTCATGAAGATCTCCGCCGAGGTGGACCACTGGTAGAAGATCGTGTCGGGGTGCACCTGGTACGCGGGGGCGGCGGGCGAGCCCGACGCACGCCACTCGTCGAAGGTCAGGCGGTGCGGACCGGCCGCGTTGTACGCGTAGATGTCGGGCGAGTTCAGGAACGCGCGGTAGTACGTGCCGGCGGGCGTCCAGGTGACCGTCGGGTTCGGGTAGCCGACCCGGCTCCACTCGTCCCACGTGAGCGCGTGGGTCTCGGACACCGTGGGCCAGCCCGGGATCCGAGGTGCGGCGATGATGGTCGGCGACCAGGGGGCCCGGTCGTAGCGGACGCTCGGCACCAGCCGCGGGGTCGGGTAACCCTGCGACGCCCACTCGTCGAAGGTCGCGAGGTTGAGCATGTAGCCGCCGTAGCCACTCGGCCTCGACCAGTACAGGTCGGGTCCGTACGGGACCGAGAAGAAGCCGTAGTGCGGGTGGTCGTCCGGGTTCGGGACGTACGGCGCGGCGGTGGCCGGCGACACCCCGAGGGCGAGCGCCAGCCCCAGGGCCAGGGTCGCGAGACGGCCGGTCCGGCGTCGGGACATCGAGGTTCCTTCGTTCTGCTGGTGAGGGATCAGCCGGCTGCGCAGACCGGGATCGACTCGAGCGGGACGCCCAGGCGCTGGACGGCGACCGCCGGGTCCAGGTCGGTGTCGACGGTGAGGCCGAGGTAGCTCACGACGTTCAGCGCGGCGTCGTAGCAGTACGTGTCGCCGGGCAGCACCGGGACCTGCACCGGCGTCGGGAAGGCCTCCGCCACCCAGTCGTCCCACGTGAGGACGGAGCCGCCGTCATCCTCGATGTAGGCGATCGACGGGTCCCAGGTCAGCTTGTAGAAGCCACCGGCCTGCCGGACCGGGGTGGGGTAGCCGTACGACGCCCACTGCGGGTAGCTCAGCTTCTGGACGGCCCCGTCGAGCTCCATGAAGATCTCGGCCGACGTGGGCCACTGGTAGAAGGTGGTGCCCGGCGCGGTGCCGAACACCATCGGCGAGGGCGTCCCCGAGGCGACCCACTCCGGGTACGTCAGCGCGTGCTCCTCCATCGTGGCCCTGAGCACCGCGTAGATCACCGGCGAGTTGACGTACTTGCGGAAGATCGTGCCGACCGGCCGCCACGTAACCTCCGGTGACGGGTAGCCGACGGCACCCCAGCCCTCGTAGGTCAGCGCCACGGTCTCCGTCGAGAAGCGCCAGCCCGGGAACTGCGGGACACCGATGATCGTGCTCGACCAGGGGGCGCGCTGGTACAGCGACGGCACCGGGCGCGGTGTCGGGTACCCCTGCGAACCCCACTCCGCGAACGTCGCCGGCCCGAGACTCGTCCCGCCGGCGACCTTGCGCACCCACCACAGCGTCGACGAGTACGGCACCGAGTAGAAGCCGAGCTCGGGCTGGGAGATCCCGGGCGGTTCGGCCGCCGCAGGGGGTGCGCCGAGCAGTGCTGCGAGGCCGATGCACGCGGCCGTGGCGAGGGCAGTCAGGCGTCGGTGCACGGGGAGCCTCCTGGGACGGTGGCTGCACAGTAGTGGGACATAGCGGGCGCCCGTGGGCGGTTCTCGCGGCGTCACCCGAACGGCGGAGCGGGGCGGAGATCCTCCGATCTCCGCCCCGCCGTCAGTCGCCCTTCACGTTGACGATCTGGTGCAGGACGTGGCGGACCTCGACCAGGTCGGCGGCGTCGGCCATGACCTGGTCGATGTCCTTGTACGCCGCCGGGATCTCGTCGATGAACGCGTCCGTGTCCCGGTACTCGATGCCCGTCATGGCCTCGCGCAGCTGCTCGTGCGTGAACAGCCGACGCGCGGCGGATCGCGAGTGGTTGCGGCCGGCACCGTGCGGCGACGAGTTCAGCGACAGCGCGTCGCCCTTGCCCGTCACCACGTACGACGCCGTCCCCATCGACCCCGGGATCAGCCCGGCGTCACCGACACCGGCCTTGATCGCGCCCTTGCGGGACACCCACACCGTCTTGCCGAAGTGCTTCTCCTGCTCCGTGAAGTTGTGGTGGCAGTTGACGCGCTCGGCCTCGACGACCGGCTCACCCATGTGCTCGGAGATGGCGTCGACGACGCGGTCCATCATCTCCTCGCGGTTGAGCAGGGCGTAGTCCTGCGCCCACCGCAGCTCGCGGATGTACGCCCAGAACTCGTCCGTGTCCTCGACCAGGTACGCGAGGTCGCGGTCGGGCAGCGAGATCCACCACTTCGCGCACAGGTCGGCCGCGACCTTGATGTGCCGCTGCGCGATCCGGTTGCCGACGCCGCGGCTCCCCGAGTGCAGGAACAGCCACACCGTGTCGGCCTCGTCGACCGTGACCTCGATGAAGTGGTTCCCGGACCCGAGCGAGCCCAGCTGCAGACGCCAGCGTCCGGCGTCGGCACCCGGGTCGAACCCGGCGGCCGCCGCGGCGGTCTCCAGCGTCTCGACGCGAGCAGCAGCCGTCGCCGTGAGGCGCTGGTTCACCCCGCCCGCCGACAGCGGCACCGCCTTCTCGATGGCCTGCCGCAGCGTCGCCAGCGACCCCCGCCCGCGGACCTCGTCCGACGTCCACTGCGTGCGGACGGCGATCATGCCGCAGCCGATGTCCACGCCGACGGCGGCGGGGATGATCGCGCCCAGCGTCGGGATGACGCTGCCGACCGTCGCGCCCTTGCCCAGGTGGGCGTCGGGCATGAGGGCCAGGTGCGGGTAGATGAAGGGGAGGGTGGAGGTCGCGACTGCCTGGGCCCGGGTGTTCTCCTCGAGGATCGATGCCCAGCTGATCAGCCGCGGGCTGAGGTGCTCGCGTGTCATGAGGCGGGAGCCTGGCACGAGTTCGTGGGCCACGTCGCCGTGAATCTCCGGACGCGCACCACCCTGACCTGCCACGATCTGCCCGTGACCGACACCGCGACCCTCCCGGCGGACCTCGCCGAGCCGGTCGGCGGTCCGCCCCTCGCCCCGTGGTCGCGCCGGGTCGTCGCCGCACTCCTCGACGGGGCGATCCTCGGCGGGGCGACGTGGGTCGTGCTCGGGTCGGGCGCGTCGGAGCCGTCGCTGGCGCCCACCTTCACCCCCGGTGCCGCCCCGGAGCAGGGGTGGTTCACCAGCCCGTGGCTCGTCGGCCTCCTGGTCGCGATGCTCGCCCTGCAGGGCTGGACCGGCGCGACGCCGGGGAAGCGGGTGGCGGGTGTGGCGATCGTGCGGCTCTCCGACGGGCTGCCGGTGGGGTTCCTCGCCTCGGCTCTGCGGGTCGTGGCGCACCTGCTCGACGGGATCTTCCTCATCGGCTACCTGCGGCCGCTGTGGAACGTCCGCAAGCAGACGTTCGCGGACTCGATCGTCGGGACCCTAGCTGTCCAGACCCGCGAGCCTCCTGCGCACCCGTGGTTCGCGCGGTTCCGGCACGAGCGGTCCGCGTGGCGCTCGGCCGTGGTGACCGTCGTGGCGGTCTCGCTGTGCCTGCTCGGGGTGGCGTTCTCGTCGACGCAGACCGGTGCCGCCTCCGAGTACGAGACCGACGTGCCGTGCGCGGCGGACGTGCGCTCCGCGACCGCCTCCGTGCAGGCCTCCCGGCACGTCCAGACGTTCGTCGACCGGCGGCTGTGGGTGACCCGCGCCAGCACGGAGGCCGACCAGACGGCACTGAGCATCACGTGGACCTGGGTGGACACCGGACCGTCGCCGGCCCGTCGCGTGCACGAGATCGACATCCTCGATGCCGACGGCATGGTGGTGTCCACCATCGAGCAGGAGGTGGCGTTCGACCACCCCGCCGTCCTCGACCCCGTGCGGATCACGCCGTCCGACCTGTCGTCCGCCGGCGGTCCGGGCTGGACCGTCGAGTCCCGGCTCGTCTCCGACGGCACCACCGTCGCGTCGTGCGTCGTGAGCCAGCAGGACTGGGACGCCGTGCATCGGGGCTGACCTGCGTCACCGCTACGGTGACGGCCATGGACCGTCGCCCTCCCGTGCCGAGCTGACGCGATGCCGTCCTACCGGGTCACCGCCGCGATCGGCCTGCTGCAGCCCGGCGTCGCCGCACCCGACGTGCTGCCCCAGGCCGTCGCCGTCGCGGAGGCGATGACGACCGTCGAGGCCCACGACGTCGCCGTCGTCCGCGGCCAGGCGCGCATCACCGTGCGGTTCCAGGCTGACGACGACCAGACCGCGCGACGGGTCGGCTGGGCGGTGCTGGCCCGGCTCGACGAGCTCGCGGACATCAGCGGACGCAGCGTGACCCGCCGGTTCGGCTCCCGCTGGTACCCGGTGCGCGCGCAGACCTGAGCCCTCGCGTCCGGTCGATCGCGAGGCTCCTCGCGGTCGTCTATCCCAGCTCGGCGGCGGCCTTCGCGATCCGGCGCTCGCGGGTCTCCGGCGTCTTCGCGGCCTCGATCGGCTCGACGATCGCCCGCTGCCTGCTGAACGACAGGGCGTCGAACGCCGCGCGGGCCGGGCCCGCCAGGGCCGCCGCGAGGTCGTCGGGGACCTCGACCGTGCGCGGGGCGTCGTCGTGCTCGATGTCGACGTCGACCTCCTGGCCGGCCTCGACACCCGCGGCCGCACGGTTCTCCGCGCTCAGCGGCAGCATCGTCTCGCCGCGGTACGGCGTGACCGTGCTCCGGTACGAGTGGCCGTTGATCGTCACGACGACGGGGAACCGCGCGCCGCGATCCATCGCCGCGACCGTCTCGGCGGGCACGGGGATGCCCGTCGCCGACTTCCCGCTCAGCTGGATCGTGCTGCGAAAGCGCATGCTCGCACCCTAGTCACGCGTCGGCGCGCACGAGCCGGTCCGCCGCGGACGCAGCACCGAGCCACGTGTGCGGGTTGCGGTCCCAGCACCAGCCGAGCTTCGCGCGCCGCTCGCTGATCCACACCGCCGGCACCCGCTGGTTGGTGCCCGTGCGCGACGCCAGCAGGGAGAAGCACTTGTTCGGCCGCAGCATGTCCGGCCGCACGACGACGAGCGCCACCCCCTCGTCGATGGTCAGCGGCGTGCGGCCGCGGCCGGTGATCGTCACCAGCGCGTCCTCGGGCCGGACGTTGCACAGGTCCGAGCCGGTGTCGACGCCCCACAGCAGGTAGGGCTCCGTGGGCACCTGGACGCCCGGGAGCGGCCGGTAGGTCGGCGCCTCGTCACGGTCGATGACGCTCACCCCGAGCCTGCTGCCGCGCCGCATCGCGGGGGCGACGTCGTTGAGGTCCAGGCCGGGCAGGACGAGCACGAACGGCACGTCGTCACCCTCGACGGCCGGCGGCGCGGTCGGGGTCGTCGCGACCTCCGCGAGCGGCGCGAGCCGTGCACGGAACGCCGCCGGGTCCTCACCGAGCAGCGTCGCGACCCCGAGCTCGACGTACGCGGTGACCTGACGGTCGAGCTCCGCGCGGACGTCGGCCCCGGGGTCGAACGCCGTCGCGGCCGTCGACGGAGGCGCGGTGACGGTGGGCAGCTGCGGGTCGACGGCGGTCACGGGGACGCCCACGGTTCCCCCTCGGGTCGGCGGTCCGGATCAGACCCACCGTCCCACGGGGTCAGAGCAGCGGCACACCCTGACCGAGGACCAGCGGGTTGCCGACCGCTCGCGCCGGCCGCGTCCGGCCCTCGGAGTAGGTCACCGTGCGGTACAGGTGCGCGACGACGAGGCTCGGGGCCCCCGCGTCCGACGCCTCGACGAACACGGCGTCACCCTCCTGCGCCGACAGCTGCCCGAACCAGACGACCGCGGCACGCGCCGCTCCGGTGCTGCGCACCCATGCCCGCGCCTCCTGGAGCGCACGCGCGGCGTCACCCTCGAAGCGGTGCGGCTCGACGCTCTGCGTGGGGCTGCCGTCCACCACCGCGAACGGCCCGGGGGTGCCGCCCGGCGCGAGCGCGAGCTCCAGGGCCTGCTCCAGCACGCCGAGGGCGATGTCCTGCGCAGCCCGCGACGGCGGGTGGGGGAGGTCGGCGGGGACCCGGTAGGTCGGCTCCGGTGCCGGGGCCGGCTCGACGGCGGCTGCCTTCGGGAAGGCCGACGCCAGCGACGTGTGGACCGGTCGCGACGGTCCCGTGCTCAGAGGGCCGGGTGCAGGAGCGACGACGTGCGGGGTCGGGAAGGCTCCCGCGGCGTTCGCGAAGTACCCCGCGGGTCCCGCGCCGGCGGCAGGGCGCTCCGGCAGGCGCGTGCCGGGGGCGGGCTCGGCGACAGCCGGGACCTGCGACGACGCGGGTCCGCGGGTGGGCAGGGGAGTGGCCGCGCGTTCGGGGAGTGCGGTGGCGGCCCGTGCGGGCAGGGCGGCGGGCTCGGCTTCCCGCGTGGGCAGCGGCGCGGGCTCGTCGGCTCGGACCTCGTGCGCGGTGCGCGTCGGGACGCGCGGCGTCGGCACCTCGTGCCCGGCCGGCGACGCCAGGTGGGCGGCCGCCGCGGCGACGTACTCGGCGACCCAGGTCGGGGTGCAGCCCGTGCGCCAGCGCGTCGCGACGTCGGCCAGCGGCAGCGCCGCGTCCTCGCCCGAGGCCGACACGACGGCCGGGGTGGGTGCGGCGCCGGCGGTGCGCAGAGCCCAGCGGGAGCCGGGGACGCGAGCGACGACCAGGTCGCCGACCCCGACGCCGAGCGCCATGACCATGGCCTGCGGGACGGGTGCGCCGGGCTCGGCCGCCCAGCGCGTCCGCGTGGCGTGCAGCAGCGCGCCGACGGCCTGGAGGTCCGTCAGGTCGGCGCCGCTGGCCCGGAGATGGCCCCGGGCCCGGTCGAGGTGCCCCAGCTCGTCGGCGGTCAGGGGCCGCACCCCGGGAGGGGTGGCGTGGGCGCCGGACGCGGGGAGGGACAGCGTCGGGCGCAGATCAGTCATGTGGGCGGATCGACCCGTCGACGGGTTGCCTTGAGCGACCGGGCAGCGGTTCCACCGGATGGCGGCGGGTGCGGCCGGGGACCGGCGAGCTCGGCGCCGGCAGGGGGTGGCCGTTACCCTGGGCGGCGGATCGAGACCGTCGCCCGCACTGGAGAACGCCCATCCGCCGACCCTCGCGCAGCATCGTCGCTGTCGTCGCCGCCGCCCTCGTGGTCGGCGGTGCGGGTGGTGCGTGGGCGTGGACGGAGCGCGAGGACCGCGTGGCCGCCGAGCAGGCCGCGACGCAGGAACGCGCGGCGGACGCCCTCGAGGCCCAGGCCCGCGACGCCGACGTGCTCCAGGCGCAGGCCGCCGACGCCGCCGCGGTCCACGCCGCCACCGTCCGCGCCGACGCCCGTGCCACGCTCGCCGCGGCCGCCGAGCACGCGCGCGCGACGCTCGCCGCGACCCAGGACGGTGTCGCCGACGACGCGGTCCGACAGTCGCTCGCCGCGGTGCTGGCGGAGGCCGACGCCGCCCTCGCGGCCACGGACCCCGCAGCCGCGACCGGCACGACGGGTGCGCGCAGTGCCACAGGGCTCCGTGCGGTCACCGCCGCCCTCGCCGCCGCCGACGCCGCGGTGGGCGCTGCGCACGATGCCTGGCTGCAGGCCGAGGCCGCCGCTGCTGCCGCGGCCGCCGCGGAACGACCCACGCCGAAGCCGGCAGCCGAGCCGGCGGCCGGTGCTGCCGCGCCCTCGTGCGAGACCACCTACAACGGCCCGCCGTTCTACACCTCGCCCGCGACCTCCGGCGGTGACGGCTCGAACGGCAAGCTGCCCCCCGAGGCGCTCACCGCGATCTCGTGGGACGTCGACCCGCACGGCACGCCGTACTACCTGACCAACGCGGCGGCGGCCGCGCTGGAGCGGCTCAACTCCGGGTTCCGCGCCCGGTTCGGTCACTCCCTCGACCTCGACCTCACCTACCGCGACTACGACACGCAGGTGGCGATGCGGGCGGCGCTGGGGTCGATCGCCGCGACGCCGGGCACGTCGTCGCACGGCACGGGTCTGGCCCTGGACGTGCCCGAGCTCCCCTGCGAGTACGGCTGGGACACCCCGCAGCGTGACTGGCTGGTGAGCAACGGTCCCGCGTACGGGTGGGTGTCGCCGTCGTGGGCGGGCCGTAGCGGCTCGAACCCGGAGTACTGGCACTTCGAGTACCGGGGCTGACGGCTCAGCTCGGGGGCCGGACCGCCTCGGCGCTCGACGGCACCGTGAGCAGCGAGATCACCGCGCCGCCGGCGAGCAGCCCGGCGCAGGCGAACATCGCGACACTGTTGGCCGACTCCAGGGCGGCCGGGTCGGTGAGGGACGACCCGACGCCGGCGACGAGCGGCAGCACCGCGATGGCCAGCAGGCCGGCGACGCGGGCGACGGCGTTGTTGACCCCGCTGGCCACGCCGGCGAGGTGGTCGGGGGCGGCGGCCAGGGCGGTGGTCGTCAGGGGCGCGACGGTCGCTGAGAGGCCCAGCCCGAACACGACGATCCCCGGCAGGACGTGCGTCAGGTACGGGGAGTCCGGGCCGATCCCGGCGAGCATGACGGCGCCGACGGCGCACACGAGCGGGCCGACCGTCATCGGGATCTTCGGGCCCATGATCGTGCTCAGCGCACCTGCCCGCGGGGACAGCAGCAGCATGAGCACCGTGACGGGCAGCGGGGCCAGGCCGGCGGCCAGCGGGGAGTAACCGGCGACCACCTGCAGGGTCACGACGAGGAAGAAGAACAACCCCGAGATCGCCGCGTAGATCAGCAGCGTCGCGGCGTTGGTGCCGGCGAACGGCCGCCAGCGGAACAGCTTCGGCGGCAGCAGGGGAGCGGTGGCGCGGGACTCGACGACGACGAACGCGACCATCGCGAGGACGCCGAACGCCAGCGTGCCCAGCACGAGGGCGTCGGGCGTGCCGCGCTCGGTCCAGACGGTGAAGCCGTAGGTCAGACCCGCCAGACCGAGCGCGCCCAGGACCGTGCCGGCGATGTCGAGCTTCTTGACGGCCGTCGGGTCCGCGCTCTCCGGCACGTGCCGGACCGACACCCACACGACGGCCGCGGCGAGCGGCAGGTTGATGCCGAAGATCCAGCGCCAGGTGGTGACCTCGACGATCCAGCCGCCCAGGAACGGCGCGACGGCCCCCGCGATGCCGCCGAGACCGGACCAGGCACCGATCGCGCGCCCGCGGTCCGTCCCGCTGAACGTCGCCTGGATGATCGCCAGCGACCCGGGCGTCAGCAGGGCGCCGCCGACGCCCTGGAACGCGCGAGCGGCGTTGAGCACCCCGATGGTGGGTGCGACCGCGCACAGCAGCGACGCGACCGCGAACCAGACGACGCCGACCAGGAACACCCGGCGCCGGCCGAACCGGTCGCCGAGCGAGCCGCCCAGCAGCAGGAACGCCGCCAGGGTCAGCGCGTAGGCGTTCACGGTCCACTGCAGGTCCGCGGTGCTGGCGTCGAGGTCCTCGGCGATCGTCGGGAGCGCGATCGTCACCACGGTGGCGTCGATGAACGCGATCGCAGACCCGAGGACGGTCGCGAACAGGATCCAGCGCCCCCGGGCGGAGGCGTAGACGATGGCGCCCGCAGGCTCAGCGGGGGCGGTCACGGTCCTTGCTCGGCTGGACGCGCTTGGGCTCACCGGGCATCTTCGGGTACTCGGGCGGGTAGGGCAGGTCGCCCTCGCCCTCGTCGCGCTCCTGCCGATCGGCCAGCTCCAGCAGCGACGCGATGGAACCTCGCGGTTCGACGTGGCCGACGAGCGCGGCGAAGAGGTCCCCGACCTCCGCGAACCGGGCCGGCATCGTCGTGACGTCGAAGTCGTTCGGGTGCACGTCCGCGACCTCGTCCCAGCGCAGCGGTGCGGAGACCGTGGCACGGGGGTTGGTGCGGATCGAGTACGCCGACGCGATGGTGCGGTCGCGGGCCATCTGGTTGTAGTCGATGAAGATCTTCTGACCGCGCTCCTCCTTCCACCACTTCATGGTGACCTCGGCGGGCATCCGGCGTTCCAGCTCCCGACCGAACGCGATGGTGGCGCGGCGGGCCTCGACGAACGTCCAGCGCGGCTCGATGGGGACGAAGACGTGGATGCCTCGCCCGCCGGAGGTCTTCGGGGTGCCCTCCAGGCCGTGCTCCGCGAGCAGCTCCCGCACGTGCGGCGCCACGCGGGCGGCGTCGTCGAAGTCGGTGCCGGGCTGCGGGTCCAGGTCGATGCGCAGCTGGTCGGGGGAGTCGACGTCGTCGCCGAGCACGGGCCAAGGGTGGAACGTCAGCGTGCCGAGGTTGGCGGCCCACGCGACGACGGCGAGCTCGCTGGGTGCCACCTCGTCGGCCGTGCGACCACTCGGGAACGCGATCCGGGCGGTCTTCACGTACTCCGGGGCGCCCTGCGGGACGCGCTTCTGGTAGAACGCATCACCGGTGGAGTCCATCCGGGTGGCCAGCTTGGCGCCCTCGAACACGCCCTTCGGCCAACGCTCCAGCGTGGTCGGCCGGTCCAGCAGGGCACCGAGGATGCCGTCGCCGACGGACACGAAGTACTGGACGACGTCGAGCTTGGTCAGCCCGCGCTCCGGGAAGTAGACCTTGTCCGGGCTGCTGACCCGGACGGTCCGGCCGCGCACCTCGAGCTCGACCGCGGGGGTCTTCGACGGGGACATGCCCTTCAACCTAAGGGCTGCGCTGGGTACGTGCCCAGGTCAACCCGCACCGATCAGCCCCCGCTGGTGCGCGACCGACACGGCCTCCGCGCGGCCCGAGACGCCGAGCTTGGCCAGCAGGTTGGAGATGTGCACGGACACCGTCTTGGCGGAGATGAAGAGCTTCTCGCCGATCTGCCGGTTGGACAGCCCTTGCGCCACGAGCGCGAGCACCTCCGCCTCGCGGGCGGTCAGCACGTCGACACCCCCGACACGGACGCCCGGCAGGTCCAGCCGCCCGCGTCGCGCGAGCCCGCGCACGGCAGTCGCCAGCGGGACCGCGCCCATCGCGTCCGCGTGCGTCAGGGCGAGCCCGGCCTCGTCGCGCGCGGCGTCGCGGTCGCCGGCCTCCAGGAGCGCCTCCGCGAGCCGGAACCGGCTGCGTGCGACCTCGTAGCGGTACCCGTAGTCGAACTCCGCGACAGTGGCCCGCCACAGGTCCACGTCGTTGACCCCGGTGAGCCGCGAGTGCTCGGCGTGCGCACGCGCCAGCCACGCCCGCCCCTCCGGCCCCAACCGCCCGCCACGCGGCCGCCCGCGCTCCGCGGTCGTCCTCGCGCGCTCCAGCAGCCGGTCGCCCAGCGCCACCCGCTCCGACACGTCCCGCCCGAGCAGCCGCTCCTGCGTGGCCGCGTCGGCCAGGGCGCTCATGGCCAGTGCGACCAGCCAGATGCCACCCAGGAAGTAGTCGGACCACGCGCGCCACAGGTGCTCGAGCAGCCGCAGCGCCAGCGCGATCGCCTCGTCGAGCTCACCGCGCCACGTGTGGGCGTCGATGGTGCAGCCGCCCGCGACCAGCGCGATGAGGCCGTCGCGCGACCAGCGCGGCTCGAGGGCATGACCGCGCTCGGCGGTGTCGGCGTCCCCGCGGGCCGCGGCGGCGTACAGGTTGACGGCGATCAGGGTGTCGGCCAGCTCGTCGGGGACGGCGCCGATGGTGGCCGGCGTCAGGTCCCCCGAGACGTACCGGATGAGCTGCGTGAACATGTGCAGCTCGACCCCGTAGACGCTCCATGTCATGCCCAGCGACCGGGCCCGCTCGACGCCGTCGGCGGTCACCTGCGTGGCGCCCGGGAGGTCGCCCGCGTAGTACCGGTTGCTGGCCAGGTTGTACATGGTGCGCAGCTCGGTGGCGTAGTCGCAGGCCTCCCGGGCGCGGGCCAGCGCGCTGCGCAGCAGCTCGGCCGCGCGGTTCTCGTCGTCCACCACCAGCACCGCCAGCGTGGTCAGCGCGTCGGACTCGGCGTCGGCCGCGCCGGCCTGTCGCGCGAGCTCGACCGCGCGCGTCGCGCTGGCCACCGCCTCGTCGTCCAGGTCGGCGTTCAGCGCGCTGCGCGCGTACGTGGCGAGCGCCCACGCGCGGGCCGGGGTCGCGGTGTCGGGGAGCTCGGCGAGCGCCCGGGACGACTGCTCCAAGGCGTCGTGCACGGACTCGACGCCCAGCAGGTACCGCGCGAGGCTGGTCCGCAGGCTGGCCTGGCGCTGGACGTCGGAGGCGGTCTCCTCCACGGAGGCGCGCGCCAGCTGGACGGCCCGGTCGACCTGCCCGGCCCGGCTCGCGGCGGCCGCGGCCGCGACGAGCACGTCGATGTGGTCGGTGCCCAGCGTCGCGGTGACCTCCGGGACCGCCTCCCACAGTCGCAGCACGACCTCCAGGTGCCGCAGCTCCTCCGCGGGGGCCAGGACCTCGTGCGCCTGGTCGGCCGCGTCGAGCGACGCCCGCAGCGCCGTCGGCAGGTCCGGGGCGCGCAGCGCGTGCGAGGCCAGCTGCGACGACGGCCCGAGCGTGGGGTCGTCGCGGAGCACCCGCAGGTACGCGCGGTGCAGCGACGACTGCTCCCCGGGCAGCAGGTCCGTGTACACGGCCTCGGCCAGCAGGGCGTGCCGGAACGCGATGAGCTCGTCCTCGCCGACCAGGACGTGGTGCGCGACGGCCTCCCGCAGCGCGGCGTCCACCGCGCCGGGGGCGGTCAGCTGCGCGTCCCCGTCCGCGGTGACCGCAGCGCGCAGGAGCGGCTCGGACACCCGGCGCCCGGCGGCGGACGCGATGCGAGCCAGGCGCTGGACCGACGGGTCGAGCAGCTCGAGGCGGGCGCGCAGGACGTCGGCGAGCGACCACGGGAGCTCGTCCGCCTCGGCGCCGGCCTCCAGGAGCTCCTCCGCGAAGTACGCGTTGCCCTCCGACCGGTCGATGACCCGGCGCAGCGTCGACTCGGTGAGCGGGCTGCCGCTCAGGGCGGTGGTGAACTCCCGCAGCTCGTCGTCGGTGAACGGCGACAGGTCCAGCCGCTCGACGCGGGGGTGCCGGCTCAGCTCGGTGGCGACGGGCCGCCACGGGTGACGTCGGTGCAGGTCGTCGGTGCGGTAGCTGGCGACGACGAGCAGGTGCTGGTCGCGCAGCCGCGAGACGAGGAACCGCAGGACGTCCCGGCTGGAGGCGTCCGCCCAGTGCAGGTCCTCGAGCACCAGCAGGAGCGGGTGCCCCGGGCGGCCGACCGCGCCGAGCACCTCGACCAGCCCGTCGAACAGCTGGAGCCGGTTCGACTGGTCGTCGGGTGCGGCCCCCGAGCCGGACGGGCCCGGCAGCAGCCGCGCGAGCGCGGGACGGTTGGCGACGACCGCACCGACCCCCTCGGGGTCGAGCGCGTAGAGCTGGGACAGTGCCTCCGCGAACGGCAGGTACGGCAGGCCGATCTCCCCGAGGTCGACGCAGTGCGCCACGACGACCCGCGCCCCGGACGCGTCCGCCAGCTCCGCGACGTGCCGCAGCAGGCGGGTCTTGCCGACCCCCGCGTCGGCGCCGATCAGCACCGCGGTGGGCTCGCCGACGCCCGCCCGCTGCAGGGCCAGCGTGAGCTGGTCGACCTGCAGCGCGCGGGCGACGAAGGGTGTGCTCATCGAGCCGCGTGCCATGTCTCCGATCCTCGCAGCAGCCACCCACGCGGCGCACTCACCTTCGGGCGGGTGGCCTTCTCGGGAGCGGCCGGAGCGGGGGCAGCGGCCGCGACGTGGGCCGAACCCGGCTCGTGCGTGGTCGCCGCGAGCAGGTCGTCGTGCTCCCCGCCGCGCTGGTCGTGCGTGTCCCCGTACGGGGTGTGGCGCAGCGCCGTGAACAGGCGCTCGTGACGGTAGGCGAGCTCGGCGTCGAGGCCAGGTCCCCAGAAGTCAGCCATGGTGTCCTCCTCATGAACGCCGGACGATCTGCCCGGCTCTCGTTGACATGGACGACTCTCGTCGTGAGGGTGCGGGCAGCGGATCGGTCGGTCGACGGGTCCTGGGCGACCGGATGCGCTGAGGATCGCCTGAGGCGAGAGGTCCGGGGTCTGAGGTGGTGCGGGAACGGTCTGAGGTACCTCAGAACCTGTCGCCGGCGCGCGGCGGAGGTGCACGATGAGCCCCATGGGACTCGTGCAGGTCGCCCAGCGGGCGCTGGACCTCGACCGAGCGGCCGTGTTCTACACCGACCTGCTCGGCAGCCCTCCGACCGCCCGGTTCGACCCGCCCGGTCTGCTGTTCTTCGTCCTCGACGGTGTCCGTCTGCTGCTCGACGTCAACGCGCCGTCCGCGCTGGTCTACCTGCGGGTCGACGACGTCGCCGCGACGGTCGAACGGCTGCGCGGCCAGGGCGTCGTCGTGGAGTCCGAACCGCACGTGATCTTCCGCCACGAGGACGACACGCTCGGCCCCGCCGGGACCGACGAGTGGCACGCGTTCGTCCGCGACTCGGAGGGGAACCTGGTCGGTCTCGTGCAGCTCGGCTGAGCTCGTTCACCCGGACGTGCCCGTGGCCACCTCGGGCAGGAACGGACCGGGTCGGGCAGGCTGGGCGGGTGGGCGATGTGCGAGACCTCCGGAGTGCGAAGAGTGCGCGTCGTCGAGACGCGCAGGTCATCGACGACGAGCTCGTCGTCAACGCCGAGCGCTCCGCCCCCCGGGCGGCGCGGCACTGGGTGATGCAGACCATCGCCGGGGCCGGCGTCGGCGGGGCGTCGAACCAGGTGGTCGAGCTGCTCACGGGTGAGCTGGTGTCCAACGCGGTCGTGCACGGTCCCGACGCGGGGGCGGTGCGCGTCCAGGTCCGGATCGACGGCGAGGTCGTGCGCGTCGGCGTCCGTGACACCGGGGGCGGCACCCCGACGGTCGGGCACCCCGAGCCGACCGCCCCGAGCGGGCGCGGGCTCGCCCTCGTCGAGGCGCTCTCGTCGGCCTGGGGCACCCAGGTCCACCCCGACGGCAAGACGGTCTGGTTCGAGGTCCGCACGGACGAGTGAGTACCCGACACGCCCGGGATGTCCGGAGGTGCCGGATCTCACGCACCGGCCCGTCCGGCCCGCTCAGAAGGTCCCCCGGAACCATTCGTACAGCGCTGGCCTGCGGTTCCACGATGCACGCGGAGCCTGCGCGGCGTAGTTTCGGGGGCGGACGACTGGGAGCGAGGGGCAACTAGACCATGAGTGATCATGAGTGACGGCACCGACGGGAAGAACGCGTCGACGACGACGACCCGACTGCCCGACATCCGCGCCGAGGTGCGCGAGGACGGCACCGGCGAGATCTCGATCGACGGTGTCGTCGAGCGGGTGCGGATGGCGAACCTGGCCGAGGCGGGCGCGGCGATCACGACCCGGATCGCGGAGCTGGCGGGGTCCGTCGGGCAGCCCGTGCCCGTCCAGGTGCGGGACCCCGACGGGGTCTGGTCGCTCCTGATCCACGCCGACGGCCTCGTCGACGAGGCGCCGGGGGCGCTCGACGACCAGAAGGACACGGCGGACGACACCCCGGCCGAGCCGCGCCCCACGACCACCGACGACTCCGCGACCGACACCGCGAAGCCCGGCCCGGACCCTGCTCGCACCGCTGCGGCCGACGCGGCGAGCACCGACCGGCCGACGCCGACCCTGCCGGCGACAGCCTCCCTGACCGCCCCGCCGACGCCCGTCACGGAGCCGGCACCGCCGTCCGCGACCGCGGCGTCCGGCCCGGCGAGCGCCCCGACGCCCGCGACGACCCGAGGGCCGGCGGCGACGCGCGCGACGACCGCCCGGGCACAGGAACCCGAGCCCGCCGCGACCTCTGCGGCTCCGGAGACCGTCAGCGCCGGCGGACTCACCGGTGCCCGGCTGGGGACGCCCCCGCCCGGACCGGCCCAGCCCCTCCCGACACTCGACGACCTCCTCGCCGCGCGGCACCCGGCAGCCGCCGGCGGACCGGCGGAGCACGGCTGGCGCGCCGGCGTCCGTCGCCTCACGTTCGGCGGCATCTCCCCAGGTCCCGGGCGTGACGAGCGCCGCCGACGCATCGCCGCGGCCTCCGTGCGGCGGACGCTGGACGGCCCCAAGACGATCGTGGTCATCAACCCCAAGGGCGGCGCCCACAAGACGACCGCGACCATGCTGCTGGCGGCGACGTTCGGCCTCCAGCGCGGCGGGTACACGCTCGCGTGGGACAACAACGAGACGCGCGGCACGCTCGGGTGGCGCTCGTCGCACGCCGACCACACCCGCACCGCCGTCGACCTCCTGAACGCGCTCCCGGCGCTCGGGCCCGCAGGTGCCGTCCGCATCGGCGACCTCGACGGGTTCGTCCGCACGCAGCCCACCGAGCAGTTCGACGTGCTGGCGTCCGACGAGAACTCTGCGTCGGCGTCGTCCGTCGACGCGGACTCCTTCACGTCGCTGCACCAGGTGCTCTCCCGCTTCTACCGGGTCCTGGTCATCGACACCGGCAACAACATGCGCGCCTCGAACTGGCAGGCGGCCGTCGGCGCCGCCGACCAGATCGTCGTCGTGTCCACCGTGCGTGAGGACACCGCGCAGTCGGCCGCCTGGGCACTCGACGCGCTGCGCGCCACCGGGCACGACGAGGCGGTACGACGTGCGGTCACCGTCCTGTCGGCCCCCGAGCCGAAGGTCGACAAGGACCTGCAGAAGCGGCTCCGCTCGCACTTCGGCGCACTCACCCGGGCCGTCCTCGACGTGCCGCACGACAAGGCGCTCGTCGCCGGCGGCCCGATCGACTACGACGCGCTGAGCACGACGACCCGCGACGCCTGGCTCCGAGTCACCGCGGTCGTCGCCGACGGTCTCTGACGCCTCGAACCCGACACCGGTGCCGCCATCGGGCGCCGGAACGTCACCGGCGTCGGGTTCGGCGCCGGGACGAGATGAGGCGTCGCAGGGACGCCCCGAAATCCCCTGCCGCCCTCGTGCAAGATCGGACGCGCTCGCCACAGAGAGCAGGTGAGAGCGTCCGTCCGACCACGAGCAGGGGAGCACAGTGCCGCCGACTCCGAGCACGCCCGGCAGCGAGACCGTCCGCGCGGACGGCACGTCGCGGGGTGACACCGGCCCGGTCTCCGGCACAGTGGTCGGCATGGCCGACGACGCGGACGGCAGCACCCCTGGCAGCACGTCGCCACATGACGCCGCCTGGTTCGAGGCGCTCGTCCTGCAGCACGCCACCGCCGTGCACCGGTTCATGGTCCGTCGTGCCGGTCGCGACGAGGCCGAGGACCTGGCTGCCGACGTCCTGACGGTCGCGTGGCGCCGCCGCGCGGACGTGCCCGACGGCGCCGAGCTGCCCTGGCTGTACCGGACCGCGGGGTTTGTCGTCGCCAACCACCGTCGCAAGGGTCGCCCGATCCCGGTCGGCGACGTGCCCGACGAGGTCGACTCGGACGACCCCGCCGTCCGCGCGATCCAGGAGGAGCGCGTCCGCGAGGTGCTCGGCGCGCTGAGCCCTCGCGACCGGGAGATCCTGCTGCTGAACGCGTGGGAGGGCCTCACGGGTGACGCGCTGGCCCAGGTCCTCGACATCGGCCGCGGCGGCGCCGACGCCGCCCTGAGCCGGGCCCGCGCCCGCCTCCGCGAGGCCTGGGCGTCGGCGGAGGCCTGACGCCCCGCCCGGCGATGTGCCGAGCTCGGCACCCCGCGCTGAGCTCGGCAGCTCGAACCACCGAGCTCGACGCGAACCACCGAGCTCGTCGCTGACGCCGAGCTCGCCGGCGCTCGGCCCGCCCCAGCCGCGAGGGCGTGGGTTCGTCGCGAGACCGGGGGTGCGGACCCACGATCCCGCGTCGAACCCACGTTCTCGCCGGACGTCCGTGCAAGGGGTGGCGTGGTCGGGACACATCAGGGGTAGAGGGCAACCCCGAACCAGGAGGCACGACCGTGGACGACCGCACCGAGAACGACAAGGCCACCGAGAGCACACCGGAGGCCACCGCCGACGACGTCGCGTTCGCGCGGCTGCAGGCGGCGGATCCCGCGGTGGGCGTGGACCCGAACCTGCCCGCGCTGTACGCGGCGGTGTCGGACCGCACGGGAGTGGCCGTCGCGGCTCCGGGCGACGAGCTCGCGGCGCGCCGTGCCCGCCGTGCACCGCGCTGGCTGCAGGTCGCGGCGGTCGTCGCGGGTGTGGCCGTCATCGGTGGCGGCAGCTACGCGTACGGGCTGAGCAGTGCGCCGGAGACCGTGACCGCCGCGCCCCCGATCTCGCTGGACGGTGCCGGGGCGGCGCGGGACGAGGCTGCACCGGAGGCGGCGTCGATGGCCGGCGGCGGGGTCGCCATGAACGACTCCTCGAAGCTGATGTACCCGTGGTGGGGCGGCCGGACCGTGTTCACGGCGAGCGGGCTGTCGACCGAGGGCGGCTCGGGCGACGCGTGGGGGTTCGACGCGGCGGGCGCCTGGTCGCAGGAGGCGGCGGCCGCGGCGGCTGCGGCGCTCGGGGTGTCCGGGCAGCCGCGGCTCGAGTACGGCACGTGGACCGTCGGCCCCAACGACGGCTCGGGTGCGTCCGTGTCGCTGTCGCCGGACGGCCTCGCGAGCCTGTCCTACTACGACCCGACGAGGGACCCGTGGAACTGCGTGCGGTCCGCGCCGGACGAGATCGTCGAGCCCGACACGGGCGAAGCCGCCGAGGGGAGCGTCGGCGTGCCGGAGCCCGCGATCGTCGACCCCCCGGCCGACTGCACGTCGTCGGCGACCGCCCCGACGGGCGACGCCGCGATCGCGGAGGCGAAGGACGCCCTGTCGTCCGTCGGCGTCGACCCCGCCGGCTACCAGTTCACGGCGGCGACGGATCCCGGGAGCCCGCAGGTCACCAACGTGAGCGCCAGCCAGGTCCTCGACGGACAGCAGACCGGGGTCACGGCCAACGTCACGCTCGTCGCCGACGGCGTCCAGTCCCTGTACGCGCCGATGGCGCCGCTGGTCGCGCTGGGCAGCTACGACGTCGTCAGCCCCACCGAGGCCGTGGAACGGCTGGGCGACCCGCGGTTCGGCGCATCCGGCGGCGGTGACGTGATGCCGCTGGCGGCCGAGGGCATGCGGGCCGACGACTCCGTCTCGTCGGAGCCGACCGAGCCGACCGTGCCCGCGACGCCGACCGCCGGCAGCCCGCTGGCATGGCCGGTCCAGGAGGTCACGCTCGTCTCGGCCCGCCTCGGGGTCGCGCTGACGACCCTCCCGACGGGTGCGTCGGTGCTGGTGCCCACGTATGAGCTCGCCGACGCGGACGGGGTCACGTGGAGCGTGATCGCAGTGGTCGACGACCAGCTGGACTTCTCCGCGGTGGGCTGACGCCCTCCGGAGAACAGCACGGAGGCCGGTCGACGTCGGAGGGACGCCGACCGGCCTTCGTCCTGCCGAACCCGTGATCTCGCGGTCGAGCACGCCATGAGTCGCGCCATCGGCTCACCTTGCGCGACTCATAGCATTCTCGCCGCGGGTGCAGCCGTCGGTACCGTGGCGACGTGACCGTCTTCCACTGGAACGAGGCCGCCCTGTACGGGCACTCGCTGGAGTTCCTCTGCTCGGTCGATGGCGTCGCGCAGGCGCGCGTGCTGGCCGAGTCGGCGGAGGCGCAGAGGTCGCCGACCAAGGCGGACCGGATCGCCGGCCGGCATCCTCTGGTCGAGGTGGCGACGGCCCACCCGGGCGTTCTGCTCTGGCGGTTCGCGCCCGATGGCTCGACCCGACCGGACCCCCTGGACCCCGAGTGGACCGTCGGCGGCGACTCCGCGCGTGCTCTGCGGGAGGCGGACTACGACCGCTTCAACGCGGTCCAGACGGCCGCCCGGCTGCGTCGGCGCCACCGCCCCTGAGCCGCACGCGGGCGAAAGCGCTGGTCGTCGTGTCGTCGGCGGACCTACCCTCCCCCCGAACCCGCCCAAGGCGCGCCTACCCGGTACGGGTGCGTCCAGCCCGCAGTCGGTGAGGGTGGTTGCCCGTTCGAGCCGGGCCGGGTCCGAAGAGGGGTCCTCGTGCTGCGGGCGCGAAGGACCCCTCGCCCACCTCTCGTCGGCGGTTGCTGACAGACTCTCGGCCATGGCCGAACGCTCCGAGAAGCTGCTCCTGCTGGACACCGCGTCGCTGTACTTCCGGGCGTACTTCGGGGTGCCCGACTCGGTGAAGGCGCCCGATGGGACGCCGGTGAACGCGGTCCGTGGGCTGCTGGACATGATCGCGACCCTGGTGAGCACGCACCGGCCGACGCGGCTGGTCATGTGCTGGGACGACGACTGGCGCCCGCAGTTCCGGGTGGACGCGATCCCGTCGTACAAGGCGCACCGCGTGGCGGTCGAGGTGCCCGGCACGACGGGCGCGGAGGAGATCCCGGACACCCTCGCGCCGCAGGTGCCGATCATCGTCGAGGTCCTCGCGGCGCTCGGCATCACGCGGGTGGGGGTGCCGGGCTACGAGGCGGACGACGTCATCGGCACGCTGGTCGCGCGCGAGGTGGCGAAGAAGGACCCTGCCGTGGTCGAGGTCATCACGGGGGACCGGGACCTGTTCCAGCTGGTCGACGACACCGTCCCGGTGCGGGTGCTCTACACGATCCGCGGCATCCGGGACCTGACGACCATCGACCAGGCGGTGCTGAAGGAGAAGTACGGCGTCCCGTCGGGGCCGGCGTACGCGGACATGGCCGTGCTGCGCGGGGACCCCAGCGACGGGCTGCCGGGGGTGCCGGGGATCGGCGAGAAGACGGCCGCGCAGCTGATCCACCGCTACGGCTCGCTCGCGGGGATCCTCGCCGCGCGCGACGCCGGCGACCCCGGGCTGACGGCGACGCAGAAGAAGCGCCTCGTGGAGTCGGCGGACTACCTGACGGTCGCGCCGGCGGTCGTCCGGGTGGCGCCCGACGCGCCCGTGGGGGACATCGACGACCGGTTGCCGCACGTCGTGGCGGACGCCGACGGGCTCGTCGCGCTGGCGGAACGGTGGGGGCTGGTCTCCAGCGTGAAGCGCGTGGTGGACGCTCTCGCGCTGGGCTGACGTCGTCACCCGCACGGGTGAACTGCGCCGAACGGGTGGAAGTCGGGCGTATCAGACATGGACGCCTGTCCTCCTGCTGTGACGTGGTTACCGACCGGTAGCCATGTCCAGCCGGGGACGACGCCGGCACCGCACCCCCGTACTCGGGTGCTGACCGGAAAGGCATGACCATGTCCACCGCCCCCACCCTCAAGGCCGCGACGCGCCACGCTCCCAGCCCGGACAACACGTTCGTCCACCACGCGTCCACGACCCCGTCGGTCGTCGACCGCGCCGTCGCCGGCCTGGCGACCGTGCTCGCCCGGCACTCCATCACCGCCCTGCGGATCAGCCTCGGTCTGGTGTTCCTCGGCTTCGGCGTCCTGAAGTTCTTCCCCGGCATGAGCCCGGCGGCGGAGCTGGCCGAGCGGACCATCGGCACGCTCACGTTCGGGCTCGTCGGCCCGACCGCCGCGCTGCTGCTGACCGCGATCATGGAGACCGTCATCGGGCTCACCCTGGTCACGGGCCTGTTCCTGCGGACCGGTCTGGTGATCCTCGCGGGTGCCCTGGTCGGCATCATGTCGCCGCTGGCGCTGTTCTACGGCGAGCTGTTCCCGGCCGGCGGGCCGACCCTCACGGCTCAGTACGTGCTGAAGGACATCGTGCTCGCGTGCGCGGGTGCGGTCATCGGCGCCGCCGCGCTCGGTGCGCGGCTCCGCCTCCCGGAGTGAGCCGTCAGTCGTTCACGAAGACGTCGGGGCCCGCCTCGCGCCAGCCGCTCGCGGCGGCCGGGATGGGCCCCGACGACGCGACGACGAGCAGGGTCTCGTCCACGGCGACCCGCGCGGTGGGCGTGGGCGGCGCGCAGGTGAGAGCGGACAGCTCCCCGGGCTGCACGGTGACGACGCACAGCGAGCCGGCAGACCCGACGGCGGCGTAGTGCCGGCCCGAGGAGGTCTCCGTGAGGAACCGGGTGGTGCTCCGGTCGATGCGCAGGGTACCCAGGTCGTCCGACGACAGCCGGTCCCGGGACACCTGCTCGGCGGCGAACTGGGGCAGCAGGGTGGACGCGTCGACGGAGTGGTCGGTGAGCAGCGGACCGCCCCGTGCCCACAGGAAGCCCACGGCCACGAGCAGCGCGGCCGCCACCATCGCCACCGGGGTGACGAGCGCCGGGCGACGGCGCGAGATCCCGACGCTGCGGAAGTCGTGGAACGCCTCGGAGAACAGGTCCGTGTCGTCGAACGTGGTCATGGGGACACATCGGCCGATCCCGCCGTCCACGTGAGCGGGTGTGTACCGAATGACCCCGTTCGGGCGAGTGCCGCTGGTCGTCCCACGGTCCGGGGCACGGCAGAATCACTCTCCGTGATCACGGTCAGCACCGACGGCTCCTGCCTGCGCAACCCCGGCGGCGCCATCGGGTGGGCCTGGGCCAACCACGACGGCTCCAGCGCGAGCGGTGGCCACGCCTCGGGCACCAACCAGATCGCCGAGCTCATGGCCGTGCTCGAGGCGATCCGCTCGCACCCCGGCGACCAGCCCCTGGTGATCCAGGCCGACTCGCAGTACGCCATCAAGTGCGCGTCGGTGTGGGTGGCCGGGTGGAAGCGCAAGGGATGGCGGACGGCCGCCGGGGGGCCGGTGCAGAACCTCGCGCTCATCCAGTCCATCGAGGCCGCCATCGCGGAACGGCCCGGTCCGGTCACGTTCGTGTGGGTGCGCGGGCACCAGGGGGACCAGTTCAACGAGCGTGCCGACGAGCTCGCGGGCATCGCGGCCCGGGGCGTCCGCGACGACGGCCCGGCACGGGTCGCCGTCCTGCAGCCCGAGCCGGACGTCCTCTTCTAGGAGCTGCGCCGGTGGACGATCAGGAGCGCGAGGCCAGGGTCGGCCGCATCGTGACGTGGTCCCTCCTCGCAGTGCTGACCGTCTGTGCCGTCGGCGGGCTCGAGCTGTGGCCGCTGACGGCGTTCCGCCTCTTCAGCGAGGTGAGGACCGCCGACCAGTCGAGGCTCGAGCTGGTCGCGGAGCACCTGGACGGGACCGACGAGCCGTTGCTCGTCGCGGAGACGAACCCGGTCCTGGTGACCACCGACCGGCAGTTCCCCGACCTTCCCCGTGAGCCCGAGGAGGTCCAGCGCGAGATGGTCCTCGCGTGGCTCGACGTCTCGGGCGTGGACCCGGCGACGGTCGGGTCGGTGCGACTGGACAGGATCGCCCGGCACTACGACGTGGACACCCACACGTGGGCCGACGTCGGCCGGACGACGATCGTGGACGTCGACCTGTGAGGCGGCTCTGGGCACGGGTGGACGAACGCCTGGTGGCGCCGGGCCCGGGGTTCCGGGTGGTGGAGATCCAGGTCCTCCTGGCGGCCGTCGTCGCGCTGCGCCTCGCCACCCGCGACTGGACGCAGATCGCCGAGCGCCCCGCTGCGCTGCGCGACGGCCTCACGGTCATGAGCTGGTACACCGGCACGCCGCCGCCGTGGGCGCTCGTCGCCGTCCAGGTCGTCGGCCTGGCGTGCGCTCTGCTGGTGGTCGCGCAGAGACGGCCACGCCTGGCGTTCGCCGGGCTGTGGATCGCGTACACCTCGCTCACGGCGCTGTGGGGGAGCTCCGGGAAGGTCATGCACAACGACGTGCTGACCGTCCTGGTGGCCGCGGTGTTCCTCGTCGCGGCCGGCCCGCCGAGAGACGCCTGGGCCGACGTCCGGGTCCGCTACGGCTGGCCGCCGCGGACGGCGCTCGCGGTCATCGCGCTGGTGTACGTCGTGTCGGGCGCGCAGAAGCTGGTGCACAGCGGGCCGGGGTGGGTCTTCAGCGACAACATGACCTGGATCCTGCGCCTGGGCCTGTCGGCACACCTGTCGGGCGGCGCTGATCCGGTGGCGCAGGACCTGGCCCGGACCGTCGCCGACCACGGCTGGATGAGCGCGTCGCTCGCCGGTGGTGCGCTGCTCCTCGAGCTGACCGCGCCGCTGTGGCTCGCGGTCCGACGCACGAGGCTGCTGTTCGTGCTCTCCGTGACGCTGATGCACGGCAGCATCTGGCTGTTCATCGGCCTGGACTACTGGGCGTGGCCGATGACGGTCGCGGCCGTGGCCGTGCCGATGGCGCTCGCCCCGGACCGTCCGCTGTGGAGACGGCGCCGCGCGGTCAGTGCGGCTGGTGCGCCACGGCGATGACCGCGAGCGCGCCGCCCGCCGTCTCCTCGACGTAGTCCTTCACCCAGCCGACGGGAGCCGTGCCCCACGACTCGGCGACCGCCGCGACCGGGAACACGACCAGGTCGATCTCGGGGTGGGTCAGGACCAGCTCGGGGGCGCCGTCGGCACGGGCCGAGCCCCACACGAGCATGGGGACCCGCTGCGCGACGAGGTCGCCGAGCGAGACACCGAACGCGTGCACCAGCGACTCCGGGTCGGTGCGGTCACGCTCCTCGGACTGCAGCCAGATCGCCTGGACGCGGTCGAAGAGGTCGCCGAGCGTCTGCGTGTCGACGGTGCCCGCGCACAGACCGGTGATGATCTCGCGGTGCTGCGCGGCCCAGACCTGCTCGGCGGCGTTCAGCGGGTCGACCTGGACCGTGTGGCTGTCGTCGGCGGGCGTGTGCGGGTGCGGCACCTCGCCACCGTCGGACGGCCTCGCTGCTCGTCTGAACAATCCCATGCCTCTCCTATCGACGCCGACGACCCGGCGCTTGAACCTGAGATCTGTCGGGTCGCCCGGTCGGCACTCTGGTCTCCGCGGGCAACCGAGCCTGAGGGGAGCGACGTGGGCCGCGCCGACCCGGAGGTCGACGCGGCCCATGTCACAGGAGCCGGAGGCTCAGCTCTTCGTCACGGTCAGCGTGTGTGCCGCGACCGTCGGCAGGTAGCCGCCGTTCCCGGTGTAGTACGCGACCACGACGCTCGACCGCTGCGCCGCCGGCAGGGTCACGGTGGCGGTGCCGTCGGCGAGCGGCACGGTGGCCACCCGCTGCAGACCCACCGTGAACGTGACCGACCCGGTCGGCACCGGAGCGCCTGCGCGTCCGGTGATCGCGACGGTGACCTTGGCCTTCGCGCCCTTGGCGACGGTCCACGAGTCCGCCGTGAGCGCCGCCTTGCTCGTCGCGGGGGTCACCCGGTACGACCGCTGGGTCTGCGAGCCGGTGACTTCCGCACTGCCCGCGTAGACGGCGGTCAGCTGGTGCGTCCCCGCGGCGAGGTCCGCCGGGAGGGCGATCGTCGCGGTGCCCTTGAGGCCGTTGACGACGAGCTCACCGGAGCCGAGCACCTTGCCCTTCTCCTTGATCTCGACGACCCCGGTCGGTGCCGTCGTCTCGCCGGTGACGACGACCGTGGCCGTCGTGACCGTCCCGAACGAGGCCGAGTTGTTCGACAGCGTGAGGGCCGACGTCGAGCTCGACTTCTTGATGTCGACCGGGACGACCGCCGACGTGGACGGCGCGTACAGGCCGCTGTCCGGCGTGAACGTCGCACTCAGGGAGTGCGCGCCCGCGCCCAGCTTGACCTTGACGGCCGCCTTGCCGGCCGTGACGGCCGACGAGCCGATCTCCGTCTGCCCGTCGAGGAACGACACGGTGCCGGTGGCCTCCTTCGGGGCGACGGTGGCCGTGAGCGTGAGCTCCTGGCCGGCCTTCTTGCCGCCCGTGACCGCGAGCGTCGTGGTCGTCGGCGTCGCCGCCGGGACCGTGACGTCGACCACCTGGACGCGGGACACGGTGTCCGCGTTCTGGTGCTGGAACACCAGGAGCTGGCCGTCGGCCGCGCCCGTGCCCTTGTGGACCGGGATGACGGCGCCGTCGGCCCCGAGCGTGGAGAACGAGCCCGGGATGTCGTTGTCGAACCAGAACGGCGGGTCGTACGGGTTCACCGTGAACGACTCGACCGTGTCCAGGAGCCCGGAGTCGGCGGCCGCGTAGTCGGAGTACGTCGACACGGAGATCGTCGGGGTGGAGCCGGCCGGGATGCCCGCCCAGTCGAGCCCGATCGGGGCGATCAGGACGTTGTTGTCGAACACGCCCGACTCGACGGTGCCGGAGAACCCGTTGATGAGCTGGACGTCGAGGTTTTCGCCGGTGACGTAGTCGAACGTCGCGGCGATCGTGACGTCGGCGTCGTCGTTGTACTTCTGCACGACCGTCTCCAGGTCGTACGCGCCGTCGCCGTCGATGTCGATGTCGATGACGGGGATGACGTAGCGGCCGAGCGTGGCCCACTCCCCGTCGGTCGCGATGCCGATGCCCAGGAGACCCGTGCTCGGGTCGCCGCCGGCTGCGGCGACCGCGGGTGCCGTCGAGGCCCAGCCCACGTACCGGATGTCACCGGCGGCGGTGGCCGACGGCGACGTGACGAGCCCCGGAACGGTCTCGAGCTTGGGGCTCGTGGCCGCGAGGTTCAGCGGGCTGGTCAGCGAGTACCAGCCACCGGACGCCACACCGCGGCCCGAGATCGCGAGGTCCGCCGTCGCCGCTGCGGCGTCGGCGAACGCGACCGGGGAGGCCGTGAGGTCGGAGACCAGTCGCGGTGCCGCCTGCAGCGGGACCCGCAGGCTCGTCGAGCCCGAGGTCAGGACCAGGCGGCCCGAGACCTCGGAGACGTACTCGCGCGGGATGCCCGCCTGGATGGCAGCCGACGTCGGGTCGAGCTCACGCTGGAGCGTGGCCGGGTCGGCTGTGAGCGTGAGGGTCACGACGGCGGACTTCCCGGGCGCCAGGGTGATCGAGGCCGGGGTGGCCGTGATGGTGGCGCCGCCGGACGTCGACGAGCTCGACACCGAGGTGGTGTACCGCTGGCTCGTCGAGCCGTAGTTCTTCACGGTCACGGTCTTCTTGGCGACGACCGTGCTGTCACCCACCGGCACGACACCCCAGGTCACCGAGGTCTGCTCGGGGTCCTGGGTGTTGTAGGCGATGACGTTGGTGTTGACCGCGTCGAACGCGTCGACCCGACCGGACCCGACCCGCTCCGGCCCGTAGGCCGTGCCGGTCCCGCCCGGACCCGTCCAGATGTCGTGCGTCGCGGTGTTCACGACGGCTGCCTTGACCTGCTCGGCCTCCCAGCTCGGGTGGGCCGCGCGGACCAGGGCGGCGATGCCCGCGACGTGCGGGCTCGACATCGAGGTGCCGGACAGGGAGTTCGGCTGGTTGCCGGCACCCGAGGCCGCGGACAGGATCTGCGTGCCGGGAGCGGCGACGTCAGGCTTGCCGTGGCCCAGCGAGCCGTGCACGCCGCGCGACGAGCCGCCGTTCAGCATGTCGCCGGCGATGTCCTGGACGACCGTGCCGGCCAGCCCGGGGCCGATGTGGACCGTGAGCGTGCCGGCCTGGATCTCCGGGAGCAGCAGGTCCGTGGTGGAGGCGGTCATCTGGAAGCCGGGGATGGCGGCGTTGCCCGAGATGCCGGCCGGGAACGGGGTCAGCTCGGTGGGCAGCAGCACGCCGACCGCACCGGCGGCCGTCGCGTTGTTGAACCGGACGACCGACCCGCAGCGGCGGGCGGTGTCGTCGTCGTTCCACCAGAGGTAGGCGACCTTGCCGGCGACGGCGGCCGCCTGGGCCGCGGTGAACGCGGTGCAGCCGTCGAAGTTGCTGCCGGGGTTGCCGACGGGTGCCGTGACGTCCGCGCCGCCGTAGGCGACCGAGTTCTGGCCGGAGTGGATGCCGACGAGCGCCGGGTTCGCCGCAGCGGTGACCTCGACGCCGTCGTACGTCTGCGGGGCGCCGACGGAGTTCGCGACGGTCAGGGCGCTCGCGGCGTTGCCCGGGCCACCCCCGATGTCGGTGATGTCACCGGCGTTGCCGGACGCGATCACCATGACCGTGCCGAGCGCGGTCAGCGCGTCGATCAGCAGGTTGTCCGGGTCGTCGGCGGGGGAGCCGTCGCTGCCGAGCGACATGTTGACCACGTCGAGCCGGTCGCTCAGGTCGCCGTCGGCGTTCGGGTCGGCGGCGCGGTCGAGGGCCAGCGACGTCAGGTTCGTCGAGCCACCGATGTCACCGAACACCTTGAGCGCGAAGATCCCCGCGCCGGGTGCGGTGCCGGGGCCGACGAGCCAGTCGGAGACGTCGGTGAGGCCGCTGTAGTCGCCCTCGAACGTGGTGCCGTCGGGCAGGACGCCGTAGCCGGCGGCGGTGCCGGAGACGTGGGTGCCGTGCCCGACGTTGTCGGACAGGTAGGTGCCGTCGATCGGGTTCTCGTCGGGGCTCGGCACGGGGGTCGCGCCCTCGAGGTCGTCGCTCGCGCTGTACAGCGCGCCGGCGAAGTCGTACCCGCCGATGAACTTGGCCGGGTCGTAGAAGCCCGCGGGGACCGGGCCGGAGCCGTCGGTGCCGTAGGCCTCCTGGTACGCCTCCACCGTGCCGGGGCCGCCGAAGTCGGCGTGCGTGTAGTCGAGACCGGTGTCGATGACGCCGATGCGGACGCCCTCGCCGGTCTGGCCGGTGTCCTGCCACACCTTCAGCGCACGTGTGAACTCGACGTTGTGCGCGTTCGTGGCGGTCTTCGGGGTGACGCGGTAGACGGCGACCACGTCGGGGGAGTCGGCCAGCGCGCGGACCTGCTCGGCGTCGCCGGTGACCAGCGTGCCCGCGACGAGGTTGGTGAGCGTCGCGATCTGCTTCGGCGCGGCGGAGGAGGCCGAGCGGGCGGTGACCTGCTGCGGGACGACCTCGTCGGCGAGCGCCTCGGTGTCGGCTGCCGCCTCCTTGACCTCGGCGGGGGTGCCGCCGTCGGCCGTGATGTCACTGCCGGACTTGGCGTCGAGCTGGACGAACGCGGTGACGTTGCCCTTGGCGTCGACCAGGTCGCGGGCGAGCTTGCTGTCGAGCCGCCCCTCGATCGCCTTGGCGTTCCCCGCTGTCGGGCCGTCTGTCGGCGGTGGTGCCGCCGAGGCGCCGCCGGCGCCGAGTAACGCTGTGCTGACCGCGACGGACAAGGCGGTGACGGCGGCGAGGACGGGTCGACGTGGCATGTGCGCATCCCTGGCTCGAGGAGGATCGACATGCGTGCAGCGGAGCGTGACGGTAGTCACAAACAGGCGCACGCCCGGTGCACGTTACTGGCAGGTACGGCATTCGTCACCTTCTGGCGAATTGAGGGGTTCGCGAGGTGTGGCGAGCGCCCTCAGCGCAGCGGGACGAAGGTGTAGGAGCCGTGCGTGGTGACACGCGTCCGGCCTGCGACGCGCTCCACGAGGTGCATGGTCGAGCGCACCGGGATCACGAGGCGACCCCCGTCGGCGAGCTGGTCCACGAGGACCGTCGGCAGCGACCGCGGCGACGCCGACACGAGGATCCGGTCCCACCCGCCGTCGACGGGCCGCCCGAGCGCACCGGGCGTCGCCGGCTCGATGCGGGCCCACGGGAGGTCGCAGGCGGCGAGGTTCGACGAGCCCCACGCGGCGAGCTCCGGGTCCAGCTCGAGCCCCAGCACGACGCCGTCCGGGCCGACGAGGCGCGCGAGCAGGGCCGTCGTCCACCCCGAGCCGGACCCCACATCCAGGACGCGCGCGCCGACGGGCACCTGCAGCAGCCGGAGCATCGACGCGACCGTGCTCGGCTGCGAGTTCGTCTGCCCGCGCCACAGCGGCAGCGGCCGGTCCTCGTGCGCACGGTCGCGCTGCTCCTCGGGCAGGAACCGCTCGCGGGCGAGCACCCGCATCGCGTCGGCCACGTCGGCGGCACGCGTCGGGTCCGTGTCCTCGCGACCGTCGCGCATGTGTCGAGCCTACGATCGGCGCACTGTCCGAGGGAGGTGCGGTGGCCGAGTACGACGTCGTGGTCGTCGGGTCCGGGTTCGGCGGGTCCGTGGCGGCGCTGCGCCTCGTCGAGAAGGGCTACCGCGTCCTGGTGCTCGAGGCGGGTCGCCGGTTCACCGACGAGACCCTGCCGCGGACGTCGTGGGACGTCAGCCGGTTCCTCTGGGCCCCGCGCCTGGGGTGGCTCGGCATCCAGCGGATCCACGTGCTGCCCGACGTCGTCGTGCTGGCGGGCGCGGGCGTCGGTGGCGGCTCGCTCAACTACGCGAACACCCTCTACCGCCCGACGTCCGACGCGTTCTACCGCGACCCGCAGTGGGCGGACCTCACCGACTGGCGCGCCGAGCTGGCACCGTTCTACGACCAGGCGAGCCGGATGCTCGGCGTCGTCGACAACCCGACCTGCACGCCCGCCGACGAGGTCGTGCGCAAGGCCGCCGACGACCTGGGCGTCGGGCACACGTTCCGGCTCGCCCCCGTCGGCGTGGTGTTCGGGCCGCCCGGCGAGGTGGTGCCGGACCCGTTCTTCGGCGGCGCGGGACCGTCGCGACGCGGCTGCCTGGAGTGCGGCGAGTGCATGACGGGCTGCCGGCACGGCGCGAAGAACACGTTGCCGACGAACTACCTGTACCTGGCCGAGCGGGCGGGTGCGCGCGTGGTCGCCGAGACGACGGTGACGTCGATCCGCCCACGCGGGCAGGAGTGGGAGGTGCGGACGACCCGCACCGGTCGCCGTGGTGGGAACAGGACGGTCACGGCGGGCCAGGTCGTGGTCGCGGCCGGGACCTGGGGCACGCAGGAGCTGCTGCACCGGATGAAGGCGACCGGCACGCTGCCCGGGCTCTCGGACCGGCTCGGGGTGCTGACGCGCACCAACAGCGAGTCGCTCGGCGGGGCGGCGACCCGCTGGCGCGGCTGGCGGCGCCGCCCCGACATGACGCGCGGCGTCGCGATCACGTCCTCGGTCCACCTCGACGACCACACCCACCTCGAACCGGTGCGCTACGGGCGGGGGTCCAACCTCATGGGCCTGCTCAGCACGGTGCTGACCGACGGCGGCGGGCGGGTGCCGCGTCCGGTGCGCTGGCTGGGGAACGCCCTGCGGCACCCGGGGCAGGTCGCCTCGCTCGTGCTCGGCCTGGGCAGCTGGTCGCAGCGCACCGTCATCGGGCTCGTGATGCAGACCGGCGGCGCCTCGATCACCGTGCGTCCGCGGCGCACGTGGCGCGGCACCACCCGGCTGACGTCGTCCCCGGGCGAGGGTGAGCCCAACCCGACATGGATCCCGGCCGCGAACGCCGCCTACCGGCGGATGGCCGCGCATCTCGGCGGCTTCGCGGCGAGCAGCCTGGGGGAGGTCGCGGACGTGCCGATGACGGCGCACTTCCTGGGCGGCTGCACGATCGGCCGGTCAGCCGCCGACGGGGTGGTGGACCCGTACCACCGGGTGTTCGGGCATCCGGGGCTGCACGTCGTCGACGGGTCGACCATCTCCGCGAACCTCGGCGTCAACCCGTCACTGACCATCACCGCCCAGGCCGAGCGGGCCTTCGCCCTGTGGCCCAACACCGGTGAGCCGGATCCCCGGCCGGCGCCGGGGGAGCCGTACGTGCGGCTGGCGCCGGTGCGTCCCGTGCGGCCGGCGGTGCCCGCGTGGGCGCCCGGAGCGCTGCGCCTGACGGTCCTCTAGCTGCTCGACCCGGCGGTGACCACCGGGATCATGCCCGTGCGCGGGACGTCGGCGGCCGACGCGGCGGGCACGAACTTCGGCTTGCGGCCGGGGCGACCCCGCTCGCGGCGCATCTCGATGCCGTCGAGGGTGGTCGCGCGCCAGACCGCGCCGCCGTTGAGCCGGCCGTCGGGCTGCGGCAGCCACGGCACCTTGCGGGAGAGCCAGACACGGATGGTGGCGTGCTCGACCCCGAGCCGCTCGGCCAGACGGGCGATGTCGTAGAGGTCGTCGAGGCCGCGGACGGGGCTGCTCCCGACCGGTTCGAGGGGCTTCGCAGGCGGCAATTCATGGGGCACGGCGGCATCGTAGCCGCCCGAGTCTATGAATTGTGTGACGAAGCCGTAACGAGATCCTCACCAGATCTCCCCCGCCCAAAGGGCTCAAGTGTCCTGGACGGCCGTCCGATGAACTTAACGTGTTACGCGTGAGTTACAAGATTCCCTCCCGAGGTCGGTCCACCGGTGGCCGGCACGCTGCGGCACGCCCTGTGACCGTGCGTGCAGCCACCCATCCGGCCCGCCTCGCGCAGGGTGCGGTGGTCACGACGCTCGCCCTGAGCATGTGCGCCATGGTCGCCGTGTCGGCCAACGCAGGTGATGGTGGGAGCGCGCTCATCCCCGCCGCGCTCGTGCCCGCAGCGGTCCAGGTCGACCGCGCCCGCGCCGGTGCCGTCGACGTCGCCACGGACGCGATCGAGGTTGCGCAGACCGTCCAGGCCGAAGGCGCGCAGGTCTCCATCGACGCCGCCCAGCTCGATGCCCTCGAGGCCGCGACCGCCCACCTGGACGACCTGATCGTCGAGGCGACCGGCGACGACCCGGCCGAGACCCGGGACACCGCGTCGTCCCGCGCGGGCGAACGCGAGGACACGACCGCGGCGGAGGCCGTCACCGCCACCCCCGCCCCCGTCGACCCCAACACCCCGATCGACCCCGCCTCCGTGTTCGAGCAGGTGCCCGCTCCGGCGCCCGTGCCGCTCGTCCCGCCGACCGCCGGCAAGGAGGACGCGACGACCGCCGAGCTGCGGGAGGCCGTGGCCGCCGTCGCGACCCTCACCACCTCCGTCCGGCAGAGCGCCGAGGCCAAGCGCGTCGCGGACGCCGCCGCCGCGCAGGCCGCCGCCGAGGCCGCCGCCGCCGCTGCCGCCGCGCAGGCCGCCGCGGACGCCGCCGCGCAGGCCGCAGCAGCGCAGGAGGCCCAGCGGGCCGCGTGGAAGCAGTCGCTCCTCGGGTACGCCAACGGCAAGATCCCGGACTCCGCGCTCTGCGGCGTCGACTTCGACGCGTCCGTGCGCCTGCGCTGCGACGCCGCCGAGCAGCTCGACGTCCTCAACGACGCGTACCGGGCGCAGTTCGGCAGCAACCTCGTCGTCAACGACTCCTACCGCTCCTACGCGGGCCAGGTCGCGTGCAAGCGCACCAAGGGCTACCTGTGCGCGACGCCGGGAACGTCGAACCACGGCAGCGGCATCGCGGTGGACCTCGGCGGCGGCATCGACTCGTTCGGGACGAAGCAGCACCGGTGGATGGCCTCGCACGCGCCGGACCTCGACTGGGGGCTCCCGTCGTGGGCCACCTGGGGCGGCAGCAAGCCCGAGGCGTGGCACTGGGAGTACCTCGGCTGAACCTCGGCTGGTCCAGTCCCTGCGCAGATCGGTCCGCACCGGCGTCGCGGCCCTTACGATCGGGCGCATGAGCACCTCGGCCGAGCCGGGGCGGACATGGCCTCTCGTCGGCCGTGCCGCCGAGCTCGACGACCTCGACGACCTGCTGTCGACCGCCGCCGACGGGGTCGGGGTGACCGTCCTCCTGGAGGGTGAGGCGGGGGTCGGCAAGACCAGCCTGGTCGACGCGCTGCGCGGCTCCGCCCGCCTCCTCGACGTGGAGCTGCGGACCGCCCAGGCCACGGCCGTGCGCAGCTGGCCGTTCGCGCTCCTGTCCGACGCGCTCCTGGTGCGCTCGTCCGCTGGCGGCGGCGGGCACGGGCCCGGCCGCAGCCCCGTCGAGACAGAGCTCGCGGACCTGCTCGACGCGATCTACGCCGACCCGGCACGCTCGGGCGCCCGGTTCGACCGGGCCACGGAGCTGTTCGCGGCCCTCCTGCGCCGCCACGGTGACGTCCGCCCGTGGGCGCTCGTGCTCGAGGACGTGCACGAGGCGGACGCCCCCTCGCTCGCCGTCCTCCTCCAGCTGGCCCGCGAGGGAGCCGTGCCGCGGGCGCTCGTCGTGCTCACCATGCGGCCGGTGCCGTACCGGCCCGAGCTCGCCGAGCTCGTCGCCGCGTGGACCCGCGCGGGTGCGCGGTACCTCGAGCTCCGGCCGCTCAACGCGCGCGCGACCGTCGAGCTGGCCGAGAACCTCGTCGGCGGGCCCGTCGGCCCGTCGCTGCGGGGCACGCTCGCGACCACCGGCGGCAACCCGCGGCTGGTCGCGGACGTCGTGCGTACCGCCAGGGCCGCCGGTGCTCTGGTCGCCTCCGACGGGGTGCTCGACTCGACCGGCTCCCGCTGGATGGACCCGCTCGACGAGGTGGTCCGCCGCCGCGTGGAGTACCTCGGGGCCGACGTGCTGGCGCTCCTCGGCCAGGCGTCCGTGCTCGGCACGTCGTTCGTCATCGCCGACCTCGCGTCGCTGGCCGGCGACCCCGTGGCGGACTGCTGGCGCACCCTGCGCCACGGGCTGGCCGCGGGTGTGGTCCGCGCCCGCGGGGACAGGCTCGTGTTCGGTCACGACCTGGTCCGGGAGGCCCTCTACAACGGCCTCGACCCCGACCAGCGGCGCGCGCTGCACGCCCGTGCCGCGTGGGCGCTGCGCCAGGCCGGCGCACCCTCGCAGATCGTCACCGGGCACCTGGAACGCGCGCGCTGAGCGGCGCTCCTGCCTAGCGTGGGGGTGCGGGCGTCCGCCCGCTCCGCCCACAGCAAAGGAGCACCATGTCCACGCGCACCGCTCGGACCGCCTGGAACGGCACCCTGATGGAGGGCAGCGGGCAGGTCGAGCTCACCAGCTCCGGCGCCGGCACGTTCGACGTCTCGTTCCCGAAGCGGACCGCCGAGGAGGCCGGTGGCACCACGAGCCCCGAGGAGCTCATCGCGGCCGCCCACACGTCCTGCTTCGCCATGCAGCTCTCCGCCGTGATCGCCGAGGCCGGCGGCACCCCCGTCGCCCTCGAGGTCAGCGCCGACGTGACGCTCCGTCCCGACCCGGCCGGCGGTCTGCACATCACCACGATCGCCCTGACGGTCCGCGGCGAGGTCGACGGTCTCGACGCCGACGGCTTCCGCGCCGCGGCGGAGAACGCCAAGGCCACCTGCCCGGTGAGCAAGGCCCTGACGGGCACGGAGATCACCCTGGACGCGTCCCTCGCCTGACGCGCTCCCTCTCACCACCGCAACGTCCGCACTCCTGCGGGGTGCAGACCCCCGGAGTGCGGACGTTGCGGGTCGCGGCGGCGCAGGGGTCAGCGTGCGGCGGCCGCGAGGGTTCCCGTGACCTGGCCGTCGGGCGAGGAGATGAAGCACATGATCTCGCGGTCGCCCTCCGCCCAGGACTCGGGCGTCGGGAAGAACGACGCGAGCTCGAGGGACGACTCGTCGTAGGACAGGCCGACGAACGTGGCGAACTGCTCGTAGCAGAACGTGTCCGACGCGTCGATGATCGCCTGGTCGCCGGGGTACTCGCCCTCGGGCATGTCGGTCGCCGCGTAGGACTCGCTGTCGTGCGGCTGGTCGCACGGGACCGTCGGCACGGAGGAGACCTCCTCGACCTCCTCGGACTGCGATGCGTCGTTGAGGCAGTCGCCCACCTGGAGGGAGAAGACGTCGGCCTCGCTCGACTCGGTGATCTCGCCGGAGGTCTCGTCGCGGACGGCCGGCTCCGGGGTCTCGTCGAGGATGCCGCAGCCGGAGATGCCGGCGAGGGCGAGTGCCAGGAGGACGGGGGCCGCGACACGGGCGGTGGAGGTGCGCATCATCATCTTCTCGTTCGGGGTGGGGCCATCGGTCGACGGGCCCGCGAGAGAGTAGCGACCGGCACCGCCACAGCGCCGGGGCATTTCAGGATCAACGGTGTGAAAACGGACACATCGGTCCCGATCCTCCCGATCGCACGGCATGGCGTGACCAGCCCTCGGTGACGTGTGCGGGGGAGTTGGTCCTCGATGGGAGACTGCCCCCGTGGTGGCCGTGACCGAGACCGTGGCAGACGGTGTGAGCAGCGCCGACGTGGTGCAGGCGTTGCGGTCCGCGCTGCGCGGAGCGGTCGACGACAGCACCCGCCGGCGGGCCGAGTACTCCACGGACGCGTCGAACTACCGCGTGGTCCCGCAGGTCGTGGCGTTCCCGCAGGACACCGACGACGTGCTCGCGGCCCTCTCGGTGGTGCGCGAGCTCGGGATCCCGCTGACCGCTCGGGGCGGTGGCACGTCGGTCGCCGGGAACGCGGTCGGGACCGGGGTGGTGCTCGACTTCTCGCGGCACGTCAACCGCATCCTCGACATCGACCCGGCCGCGCGCACGGCCCGCATCGAGCCCGGCGTCGTGATGGCCAGCCTGCAGAAGGCCGCCGCGCCGCACGGCCTGCGGTTCGGGCCCGACCCGTCCACGCAGGCGCGCGCGACGCTCGGCGGGATGATCGGCAACAACGCGTGCGGGCCCCGAGCGGTCGCGTACGGGCGGACCGCGGACAACGTGCTCGCGCTCGACGTGGTGGACGGCACGGGCCGACGGTTCGAGGCACGCTCCGGCGCGGGCGCACTGGACGTCGTCCCCGGTCTCGACGCCCTCGTCCGGGGCAACCTCGACACCCTGCGGACCGAGCTGGGCCGGTTCGGCCGGCAGGTCTCCGGCTACTCCCTCGAGCACCTCCTGCCCGAGAAGGGCACCGACCTGGCCAAGGCGCTGGTCGGCACGGAGGGGACCGTCGCCACGCTGCTCGGCGCGACCGTGCGGCTGGTCCCGATCGCGGCGGCGCCCGTGCTCGTCGTCCTCGGCTACCCGGACATGCCGACCGCCGCCGACGCGGTCCCGGCCCTGCTCGCGCACAGCCCGCTGGCTATCGAGGGCATGGACTCCCGGCTGGTCGACGTGGTGCGTCGCGTCCGCGGGGCCGCCGCCGTGCCGCCCCTGCCGGCAGGTGGCGGCTGGCTCATGGTGGAGGTCGGCGGGGACTCCCTCGACGAGGCCCTCGAACGCGCGCGTGCGCTCGCTGCCGACGCGGGGACCACCGCCGTCGGACTGTTCCCGCCCGGGCCGGAGGCCGCCGCGATGTGGCGGATCCGCGAGGACGGTGCGGGCCTCGGCGGCCGGACGCCGTCGGGCGAGCAGGCGTGGCCCGGGTTCGAGGACTCGGCCGTGCCACCGGAGCGGCTGGGGGCGTACCTGCGCGAGCTCGAGGCGCTCATGGCGTCGCACGGGGTCGACGGCCTCGCCTACGGGCACTTCGGCGACGGGTGCGTGCACCTGCGTCTCGACATCCCGCTGGAGCGCTCCGGCAACCCGCTGCGCGCGTTCATGACCGACGCCGCGACGCTCGTCGCCTCGCACGGCGGCTCGCTGTCCGGGGAGCACGGCGACGGCCGCGCCCGCTCGGAGCTCCTCCCGGTCATGTACTCGGCCGAGGCGATCGACCTGTTCGGCGCCTTCAAGGACCTCCTCGACCCGCGCGACCTGCTCAACCCCGGCGTGCTCGTCCGCCCGCGCCCGCTCGACGCCGACCTGCGCCGCCCGTGGGCCCGCCCGCTGCTCTCCGACGGTCACGGCTTCTCGTTCGCGCACGACGCCGGGGACCTGACCACCGCCCTGCACCGCTGCGTCGGCGTCGGCAAGTGCCGGGCGGACAGCACCGCGACGAGTGGGTTCATGTGCCCGTCGTACCTGGCGACCAAGGACGAGAAGGACTCGACCCGCGGCCGCGCGCGCGTGCTGCAGGAGATGGCCAACGGCACGCTGGTCTCCGGCGGCTGGTCGTCGCCCGAGGTGCACGACTCCCTCGACCTGTGCCTGTCCTGCAAGGCGTGCTCCTCGGACTGCCCCGCAGGGGTCGACATGGCTCAGTACAAGTCCGAGGTGCTGCACCGTACCTACCGCGGGAAGCTCCGACCGAGGTCGCACTACGCCCTCGGCTGGCTGCCGCGCTGGGCCCGGCTGATCACCCGGGTCCCGGGTCTGGCCGCGCTGACCAACGCGGTGCTCGGGGTCCGCCCCGTCGCGCGCGCGGTGCTCGCCGGGGGTGGCATGGACACCCGCCGCGAGATGGTGACGTTCGCGCGGCGACCGTTCCGGGCGTGGGTCCGCGGGGAGGGCCGCGACATGGTCACCCTCACCGGCCGCGACCACGCCGGCCGCGACGGCGGCCGTCGCCGACGGAGCGCCACCGACGTCCGAGGCGGCGCCCGGCCCCGCGACCAGTTCCGGGGACGGCCCGGCAAGGGGACCGGAGGCGGCGGCGGCCGCAAGCCGCAGGTCGTGCTGTGGACCGACTCGTTCTCCGACACCCTCGCGCCGTCCGTCGCGCAGGCGGCCGTCGCCGTGCTCACCGCCGCCGGCTACGAGGTGCTGGTCCCGCAGGACGACGCCTGCTGCGGCCTCACCTGGATCAGCACCGGCCAGCTGGACGGCGCCAGGAAGCAGCTCACCCACCTGCTCGGCGTGCTCGGGCCGTTCGCGGTCAACGGGATCCCGATCGTCGGGCTCGAACCGTCGTGCACCGCGGTCCTGCGCTCCGACCTGCGCGACCTGCTGCCCGACGACCCCCGCGCGGTCGCGGTCGCCCGGGAGACGCGCACGCTCGCGGAGCTGCTCACCGCGCCCGCCCCCATCGGCCCCGGCGACCGCTGGCAGGTCCCGGACCTCTCCGACGTGACCGCGGTCGTGCAGCCGCACTGCCACCACTACTCCGTGATGACGTGGACGGCTGACCGTCGACTGCTCACCGACGCCGGTGCGCAGTTCTCGGCGCTCGCGGGCTGCTGCGGGCTGGCCGGCAACTTCGGCATGGAGAAGGGCCACTACGACGTGTCGGTCGCCGTGGCGGAGAACGCGCTGCTGCCGGCGCTGCGCGATGCGGCCCCCGGGGACGTCTACCTGGCGGACGGCTTCTCGTGCCGCACGCAGGCCGACCACCTGGCCGGCGTCCAGGGCGTGCACCTGGCGGAGCTGCTCGCATCGCACCTGCCGGCGTCCTCGCGCGCCTAGGCTGGCCGGATGCTCGTCGCCTTCTCCGTCGCCCCGCTCGGTGCGGGCGAGTCCGTGACCGCCGCCGTCGCCGATGCCGTGCGCATCGTCCGCGAGTCCGGGCTCCCGAACCGCACCGACGCCATGTTCACCACCCTCGAGGGCGAGTGGGACGAGGTGATGGACGTCGTGAAGCGTGCGACCGAAGCCGTCGGCCGGCACGGCCACCGGGTCAGCCTGGTGCTCAAGGCGGACATCCGCCCGGGCCGGTCCGGGGAGCTGACGGGCAAGGTCGAACGCGTCGAGGCGGCGCTGTCCGACGGGTGACCATGAGCACGTTCGGGTGATGTGACCGATCTCGTGCAGGCACGCCGGGCCGACGGGCTGACGGGCTGAGCGCGCTGTGGGACAGTGTGGTCGCACGTGTGCCGGTCGGGGCTCGCGTGCGGACAAACGGGAACGTGCAGCTGGCGGCGGCGTGCCCAGGAAGGCCGGGACTGATGCCTCTCTTCGAGCTCGACGACGGCCGGCCGCGCCTCGTCCAGCCGATGCAGCCCCTGACCGGATCGTTCGCGCAGGAGTGCGCCTCCCTCCTGTCGCACCACCTCGCCGCGATCGCCGGTGAGCCCCTGTTCGCGGTCCGGTCCCGGACCAACGCCCCCGACCACGCCGACCTGCCCGAGCTGCTCGCCCTGGACGCCACGGGCCGCGCCGTCGTCGTCGACGTGGTGCAGGTGGTCGACGACGACGCCGTCATCTCGGCACTCCGGCACGCCGGGGCGGCGTCGCGGATGACGACGACGGACCTGGCGCGCGCCTACCACCCGGACCCGAGCCGGTTCGCGGTCGACTTCGCGGCGTTCCGTGAGCAGGCGGCGTTCGGCGCCCAGTCCAGCCGTCGTGAAGGTGTGCGCCTGGTGCTGCTCTGCTCGGAGGTCGCCGCCGAGGCCGGTGACACGCTCGGCTTCCTGCGCGGCCCCGGTCGGCACGTCGACGTGCTGCAGGTCGGCGTGGTGCGCGGCGTGGACGACCGACGGCTCCTGGACGTCTCGCCGCTGGCCACCCACGAGGGTGCGCGCCGCTCCGTCGAGCCGACCGCCCTGCGCCTGGTCCGCTCGAGCGAGGGCTTCGCGGGGGGCAGCTACGAGCAGCCGGTCGCGCCCCAGCCGCACGTGCGGACGCCCGCCACCGGTGAGCTGCGCGCCGTGACACCCCCGCCGACTCCCGCGGTGCCCGCACCGACCCCGCTGCGCACGCCCGCGACGACGGCGCCGATCCCGCAGGCGACCCCGCGACCTGCTCCCAAGCCGACGCCGGTGCCCCAGCCGACGCCCGCGCCCCAGCCCGCGTCGGTCCTGCAGCCGGCGGCCGACAAGCCGCGGGGGTCGGCGACGGTGCAGGATGCGCCCACCACGCTGACCCCGGTGCTCGGGCTGCGGTCCGCCGCCGACCAGGTGGTACCGCGCACGCCGCCGCGGGACCGCGCCGAGCCGCTCGTGGCCGGACCGCGACCGTTCGCGCCGCTGCCCGCCCCGCTGCCGATCTCCTCGAGCTTCCCGACGATGAGCCCGCCCGCGCCGCCGACCCCTCCGGCACCGCCCGCGGAACCGCCGAGCCCGCCGACCTCGGCCGGGCCCGAGACCACCAAGGAGATCGCCCCGATCCGCGAGTCGTGGCCCGACGGCGCTCCCCGCGCCCTGCCCGAGCTGGCGACCCTCGCCAAGAGCCGTCGCGCGATCACGACGCTGGTCTGGGTCCGCGCCCGACGCGGCCAGCGTCTGCTCGCGATGCTGCGCACCGACGGGCTGATCGAGCTGCCGACGGGCGAGCTGCACGCCGACCCCGACGACGCCGCCTCGGCCGCCGTCTCCGCGGAGAACCCGGTCGACGGCTGGCGCGCCTGGCGGCTCGGCGAGGGCGGACCGACGCTCGCCGAGGCCACGGGCGTCCTGCGACCGTAGGTCGCGTCAGCCCCAGCCGTACGCGGACGACCAGCGGTCGATCTCCGCGTAGAACCGCTCGCGCACGGGCCGGGGCGACAGGGCGAGGTCGTGCACCCCGTCGCGGACCCGGACCACGGTCACGTGCGACCCCAGCTGGACCGCGCGACGTGCCAGGAGCTCCACGTCGAGCACCACGTCGGCGTGCCGCATGTCCTCGCTCCAGCGCGGGCTGATGACCGTCCGGCTCGACGCGCACATGAGGATCGGTGCCTCGATGGACAGCCCGCGGGCGACCCGCGCGTGCCCCGCCATGATCGCCAGCAACCAGCCGGCCCGGACCGGGAACGACGGGGTCGGTCGCCAGGTGGTGTCGTAGGTCCACTCCCCGCCGCTCGCGCTGCTCAGGGTGCGCGCGTAGTAGCCGGGGTCGATGTTGGGCAGCGGCGCCTTCGGCTGGAACCGGGCGATCCGCGCGACCGCCGGGGCGCTGATGTGCCGGAGCACCGACGACCCCTGCAGCTCGAGCCACGGGCTGTTGAGCACCAGCCCGCTGAGCTCCCCGGGGTGCCGGTTCGCCCACAGGGCCGCGACGAGCCCCCCGGTCGAGTGCCCCATGACCATGACGCGGGCGCGCACCCCGAGGTCGCCGGTGATGACGTCGAGCGACGCCTCGAGCTCCTCGTCGTACGTCTCCAGGTCCGCGACGTACCCGGGCGTCTGCCCCGGTCGCAGGCTGCGGCCGTACTTGCGCAGGTCGAGGGCGTAGAACGCGGCACCGCGGGCGTGCCAGTACTCGGCGAGGCCCGTCTGGAAGAAGTAGTCGGACCAGCCGTGGACGTAGAGGATCGCGCGGGACGGCCGGAGCGGCTCGGCCGTCGGTGGTGCGTAGCGGACGAGGCTCGCGACGACGTCCCCCTCGTCGTCGGGCTGCAGCGCGAGCGTCCGCACCCGGTAGTCGGGCCCGAGGATGTCCTCGGTCCACCCGTGACCGGTCACGGCTCGAGCACGATCTTGCCGAACTGGTCACCGTCCACGAGCCGCTGCACGGCAACGTGCGCGTCGGTCAGGGCGAACGTGGAGTCGACCAGCGGCCGCACCCCCGTCCGCGCGAGGAAGGCGAGCAGGTGCCCGAGGTCGTCGCGGGTGCCCATGGTGGTGCCGACGACGGTGATCTCCTGGAAGAAGATCCGCGTGAGCTCGGCCGGCTCGGCGTCCCCGCTGGTGGCACCTGCGACGACGATGGTCCCGCCCGGCCGCACCGACCGGACCGAGTGCGACCAGGTGGCCTTCCCGACGCTCTCCAGCACCACGTCGGCCCGGGGCACGCGCGCTCCGGGCTCCACCGCGGCGGCCGCCCCGAGCGTCAGGGCGCGGGCCCGGCGCTCCTCGGACCGGCTCGTCACGACGACCTCCAGCCCCGCCGCCGCGCCGAGGAGGATCGCGGCAGTCGCCAGGCCGCCGCCGGCGCCCTGCACGAGGACCCGCTGCCCGGGGGTCGCGCCGCCGGACCGGAAGAGCATCCGGTAGGCGGTGAGCCACGCGGTGGGCAGGCACGCGGCCTCGACGAACGAGAGCTCGGCGGGCTTGTCGACGAGGTTCCACGTGGGCACCGCGACCTGCTCCGCGAGCGTCCCGGGGTACCGCTCGGACAGCAGGCTGCGCGGCTCGTCGGCCCCCACGCCGTGCCCGCTCGCCCCGCCGATCACACCGTGCACCACGACCTCGCGCCCGTCGGCGGTGACCCCGGCGGCGTCGGTGCCCAGGGTCATCGGCAGCTGCTCGGCGCGGATCCCGACCCCGCGCAGCGTCCACACGTCGTGGTGGTTCAGCGCGGCGGCGCGCACGTCGACGACCGACCAGTTCTCGCGCGCCTCCGGAGCCGGCCGCTCACCGACCTCCAGCGCGCTGACGGGGTCGTCGGACGAGAACCGGGCGGCGTAGGCGGCGATCACCGGCCCAACGTATCCGTCGAGCGGCCCCTCTGTGATGCTGGACGACGTGAGCAGCGCAGCCATCGGGGCGGTCGTCGCGGAGATGGACCGCGTCCGCGCGGGGCTGCCGCGGCGCGACGGGATCGCGGTGTTCGTCGACGTCTACCGGCAGGTCACGGCCCTGATGGCCGAGCGGGTGACCGACGGGACGTTCGCCGACCACGCCTTCGTCGAGGATCTCGACGTGCGCTTCGCGCGGATCTTCCTCGACGTGCCACGCAACCTGGCGGCCGGCCGGCCGGTGTCGAAGGCGTGGGAGCCGCTGATCGAACGCCGCATGACCCGGGGCGTGCTGCCGATCCAGCTGGCGCTCGCCGGCATGAACGCGCACATCAACCACGATCTCGCGCTCGCGCTCGTCGCCACGTGCCGGGCGCGCCGCCGCGAGCCCGGGTCGAGGGCGGTCCACGCCGACTTCGAGAAGGTGAACGCGGTCCTCGCGGAGGTGGTGCGGCCGATCCGGCGCTCGTTCCTCGACGAGGCCGTCATCCGCTACGGCGCCGGCGCGTCCCCGCTGGTGGACCTGGTGTCGAACTTCTCCATCGACAAGGCGCGCGACGCCGCGTGGGTCTCCGGACTGAGCCTGTGGCACCTGCGCGGTATCCCGTTCGTCGGCGACGCGGTCCGCGACTCGCTGGCCCGGACGGTCGGCCTCGTGAGCCGCCAGCTGCTCACGGTGGTCGAGCTCGACTAGAGGATGGGCAGCATCCGGCCGAGGTCCGGCACGCCGTCGGACGTGTAGCGCGGGTGCAGGGCGACGGCGAGCTGGTCGACGTCGTACGCCTGGCGGCCGGTAGCGAGGCGGACCCAGAGGCGGGCGTCGGCGATCTCGAGGCTCCAGCCGCCGCGGGCCACGACGATCTCGAGGAGCGCGTCGGCCACCAGCCGCAGGGCCTCGGGGTCCACCGGGTCGGACCCGCGCGGCACCGACCGCGCGAGGTCGTCGGCGTGCACCACGAGCTCCAGCACCCGGGACACGGTCATCGTGCTGAGCAGCACCGGACCGCGGCGGGCCTGCACCACGCGGTCGTCGGGGCCCAGCTCGTCGAGCCTCTCGAACGCCGCGCGCGCGCGGGAGTCGATCTCGGACAACGGGTCGTGCGCGATCTCCGCGGCAAGGAGACGCGTGGTCTCCGCGATGTCCTCGGCGCGACCGAGATACGTCCCGACGTACTCGGCGAGCGTGTACGGCACCGTGCCCTCCGGCAGCGGCGAGCACACGGCGAGCGCCTCCATCGCGCGGCCCAGGTGTGCCACGAGCTCCGCGACGGTCCAGCCCTCGAGCACGGACGGCTCGTCGGCGACATCGGCGTCGACCACGTCGGTGACCCAGGACCGGAGGCGGTCCCACTGGGCGTGCAGGGCGGTGCGGGCGTCGGCGAGCTCTCCGGAGGGCATGAGGCCATCGTGCCCGCCCGGGCGCCCCGACGCCCCTTTTGTCCCGGATTCGGCTACCGCCGGGCGCCCTGCTCCAGGAACTCGTGCACGTACGCGCCCACCAGGTCCTCCTCGATGAGGAAGCCGTCGTGGCCGTAGTCCGAGTGGATGGTGTGGAGGGAGGCGCCGGGGATGCCCGACGCGATCCGCTCCGACTGTGCGGGCGGGAAGAGCCGGTCGGAGTCGACGGCGATGACGAGCGCGCGCGCGGTGATGGAGCCCAGTGCGGCCGTGACCCCGCCGCGGTCGCGACCGAGGTCGTGCGTGATCATCGTCCGCGTGAGCACCACGTAGGTGTTGGCGTCGAACCGGCGGCTCAGCTTGTCGCCGTGGTGGTCCAGGTACGACTGCACCGCGAACCGCCCGCCTTCGAGCGGCTGCTCGCCGCCCTGCGGGATGCGGCCGAACCGCTGGTCCAGCTCCTTGGCGCTGCGGTAGGTCTGGTGCGCGATCTGCCGGGCCAGGCCGAGGCCGACGTGCGGGCCGTCGCCGTCCGCGGCGTCGTAGTAGTCGCCGTCGCGGTAGCGCGGGTCGGCGCGGACGGCGGCCAGCTGGGTGTGGAACCCGGCGATCTGGTCGCCCGACGTCTGTGCGGCGGTGGCGATCGCGGCGATGGCCTCGACGCGCTCGGGGGCGCTCGCCGCCCACTCCAGCACCCGCAGCCCGCCCAGCGACGCCCCGATGACGAGCGACCACGCGTCGATGCCGAGCAGGTCGGACAGGCGGATCTCGGCGGCGACCTGGTCGCGCACCGTCAGCAGCGGGAACCGGCTGCCCCACGGCTTCCCGTCGGGCCCGGGCGACGCCGGTCCGGTGGAGCCCTGACAGCCGCCGAGGACGTTGGGTGCGACGACGAACCAGCGGTCGGTGTCGATCGGCGCGCCCGGTCCGACCATCGACGACCACCAGCCGGGTGTCGGGTGCCCGTCGCCTGCCTCGCCCGTCACGTGCGAGTCGCCGGTCAGCGCGTGCAGCACGAGCACCGCGTTGGTGCCGTCCTCGTTGAGCTCGCCCCACGTCTCGTACGCGAGCCGCACGGCCGGCAGGCGGCCACCGGACTCGAGCTTGAGCGGGCCGAGGTCGGCGAACTGCCGCCGGCCCACCGGGTCGCCGTCGCGCCAGGCGGCGCTCGCGGGGACGGGTGGTCGGTCGTTGGGCGTGACCCGGGACCCGAGCGTCCGGGGGCGGGCGGGGGTGAGCGTCGCCGACCCCGTCGTGGGGTCCGACGGGGTCGGCGGCGTCGTACTCATGCTCGGTCAGGCACCCTTCGCTGCGCGGAACCCGGCATCCAGGTCAGCCAGGATGTCATCGATGTGCTCGATGCCGACGGCGAGCCGGACCAGGCCGGGGGTGACGCCGGACAGCGCCTGCTCCTCGGGCGTGAGCTGGCTGTGCGTCGTCGACGCCGGGTGGATGACGAGCGAGCGCACGTCCCCGATGTTGGCGACGTTCGAGTGCAGCTCCAGCGCCGACACGAACGCCTGACCGGCCTCCGTGCCGCCCTCGAGCTCGAACGCGAGGACAGCACCAGCGCCCCGCGGCGAGTACTTCAGCTGGGCGGCGTGCCACGGGCTCGACTCCAGGCCGGCGTAGTGCACCGTGCCGACGTCGTCGCGCGCCTCCAGCCAGGCGGCGACCTTCTCGGCGTTCTCGACGTGCCGCTCGATCCGCAGCGACAGGGTCTCGATGCCCTGCGCGATGAGGAACGCGTTGAACGGGGAGATCGCCGAGCCGAGGTCGCGCAGCAGCTGCACCCGGGCCTTGAGGATGAACGCGAGGTTGACGCCGAAGAGGCCGCCGACGCCGAGGTCCCGCGCGAACACGAGCCCGTTGTAGGACGGGTCCGGGGTGTTGTAGTTGGGGAACCGCTCCGGGTACTGCGCGAAGTCGAACGAGCCGCCGTCGACGATCACGCCGCCGATCGCCGAGCCGTGACCACCCAGGTACTTGGTCGCCGAGTGCACGACGATGTCCGCGCCCCACTTCAGCGGGTTGATCAGGTACGGCGTCGCCACCGTGTTGTCCACGATCAGCGGCACCCCGGACTCGTGCGCGACGCCCGCGACGAGCTCGATGTCGAGGATGTCGGCCTTCGGGTTCGGGATGGTCTCCGCGAAGAACAGCTTGGTGTTCGGCTGGACTGCGTCCTTCCACGCCTGCGCGTCGTGGGGGTCGGTGACGAACGTCGTCTGGATGCCCAGCTTGGGCAGCGTGTAGTGCAGCAGGTTGTAGGTGCCGCCGTACAGCGACGGGCTGGCGACGATGTGGTCACCGGCCTCGGCGATGTTGAGGATGGCGAGCGTCTCGGCCGCCTGCCCCGAGGAGACGAGCAGAGCGCCGACGCCGCCCTCGAGGTCCGCGATGCGGTTCTCGACGACCTCCTGCGTGGGGTTGCCGATGCGCGTGTAGATCGGGCCGAGCTCCTTGAGCGCGAACCGGTCGGCGGCCTGCTGCGCGGAGTCGAAGACGAACGACGTCGTCTGGTAGATCGGCAGTGCGCGGGCGCCCGTGGCGGGGTCCGCGGTCTGGCCGGCGTGGATCTGGCGGGTCTCGAAGTTCCAGCTCTCGTTGCTCACGGTTCAGCGCTCCGTTGTCGATAGGGATCTCATGGACCGCGGAGGGGCTTCGGGCAGCCGACGTCCGTCCCGCGGAGGGGGTGGGAGTGGCGCACGGATCGAGCCATGGCTCGGGCGGGACGTCGAGGCCGCCGTGGTGGCGACCTGCCCGCGGGCACAGCCGAGCGTGCGCTGGGTCAGCGACACATTCGGCGGGACATGGCCTGAGAGTAAGCCGACCCGTCCGACGACTGAAACAGCCGTCTCATCAGGTGGTCATCAGGCTTCTCATCAGGCGCCATTGCGGCGAACGGGTGATCTCTGCCTGATCCTGTCCGGTTCCTCCCAAAGCACATGGGTGTGACTCGTGGGACTGGTGTGACACGTGTTCTCTTCTGAGGTTTCCGCCGGTAGCGTCCCTCGGGAACGGCCGCCGATGGCCGGTCACGGAAACGTCGGGGAGGGCGTCCAGGTGAGCCACAGCACGACCATGCGCAGGGCCTCGCGAGGCCTCGTCGCCGGCGCGCTCGTCGCCACCCTGCTCGCAGCAGGCGCCTCCAGCGCGCTCGCCGACCCGACGCCCCCCTCCGCGCAGGACGTCCAGCGTGCGCAGGGCGCCGTGAAGTCCGCGGAGCGCTCCGTCGCCTCGATGGAGGTCCGCCTCGCCCAGCTGAGCGCCGAGACGGACGCTGCCGAGCTCAAGGTCCAGCAGGCCGGTGAGGCCTACAACCGCGCCGTCGTCGACTCCGACGCGGCCCAGCAGGCCTCCGACGACGCCGTCGCCCGCTCGACCGAGGCGGAGGCCACCGCCGAGGACGCCCGCCGCCAGCTCGTCGCGATCGCCCGCGAGGTCGCCCGGTCCGGCGGCTCGACCGACCTGCTCCAGGCGCTCCTGTCCTCCGACGGCTTCCAGGACGTGGCCCGTCGCACCACCGCGCTCGACCGCATCAGCGGCAAGGCCGACGAGGCCGTCCAGACCTACCGTGCCACCCAGCTCGTCGCCACCACCCTCGCCGAGCGCGCGACCGAGGCCGCCGCCGCAGCGAAGGCCGCCAAGGCCTCGGCCGCCGACGCCCTCGCCGCCGCCGAGCAGGCACAGACCGACGCCGCCGCCGCGCAGACCGCCGCCGCAGCCGAGCGCGACGGACTCATCACCGCGCTGGCGGCCGCCCGCCAGACCAGCGCCGAGGTCGAGCGCGCCCGCCAGGACTTCGTCGACCAGCAGCGCCGCGAGCGCGAGGAGGCCGCCGCTCGCGCAGCCGCCCTGCGCCCGGTCGCCGCGCCGCCGACCACGCCGAGCACCCCGAGCACCCCGAGCACCCCCGCCGCGCCTCCGGCCTCCGGCGGCGGCACCACAGCACCCCCGGCGACGACCACCCCGCCCGCGACGACCACCCCGCCCGCGACGACCAACCCGCCGCCGGCCACCACGAACCCGCCGCCGGCCACCACGAACCCGCCCCCGGTCGTCACCCCGCCACCCGCGTCGTCGGACCCCTACGGCCTCGGCTCCGGCCGCTCCCGCGGGTCGGCAGCCGGCGGAGCCGCCGCGCTCGCGTGGGCGCAGACGAAGACCGGGCTCCCGTACGTCTGGGGCGGCGTCGGCCCCGACGGCTACGACTGCTCGGGCCTGACGATGAGCGCCTGGCGCACCGCCGGCGTCAACCTGGCGCGCACCACCCGCGACCAGTACAAGCAGGTCCTCAAGATCAGCTACAACGACCTGCGCCCCGGCGACCTCGTGTTCTGGTCCACCAACCCGAAGAACCCGGACGCGATCTACCACGTGGCCATCTGGGCAGGCGGCGGCCAGATCATGGAGGCCTCCAAGCCGGGCGACCCCCTCCGCACCACCTCCATGCGCTGGGGCAACACGATGCCCTTCGCCGGCCGCCCGTAACCCCTCTTCTCCTCTGCAACGTCCGCACTCCGACGGGTTCCAACCCGCCCGAGTGCGGACGTTGCAGCGTCTCAGTCATGACGTCCGCACTCCGGTGGGTTCCACGCCAACCGAGTGCGGACGTTGGTTGCGCGTGGGGCAGTTCGGCGCCTCGTCAGCGTGTTCCCGGAGACCACCCCGCCTGGCGGAGGGCGCGCTCGACGGCGTCGAGGTGCCGCGCCGGGTCGAGGCGTAGTCCGAGACTCGGGATCCGCAGCACCGTCTGACCGGCAAGCGCGATCTCGTTGTGTCTCAGGCTGTCATCGATCCACCGAGCGGGTTCGAGGTGGCCGATGCCGTCGATCTCGACGACCACCCGCCAGCGTGACCATCGGACATCGAGGTACGACGTTCCGTGCGGTGAACGCTCCACGACCTGCCGATCGGGTTCCGGCAGCCCGCGAGTGCGGCAGTGACCGGCGAAGTCGAGCTCGTTCAGGGAGTGCACGCCACCGGCGACGTCGCGGAGCACGGCGCGGAGGAGTGCGCGTCGCTTGTCGCGCCGGATCCGGTCGAGCACCTCTGCGACGGGATCGACCGTCGTCAACCGTTGCTGCACGGCGGCGACCAGCAGGAGCGACGCCTCCCGGTCGGTGCGTGCCCACAACGCCGCTTGGACGGTGGCGACCTCCGGCCGTGCCCGCGGGACGCCCGTCGTGAGCACGTCCTCGTCCCGCCACCTGCGAGTCTCGTGCACGCGGACGCCGGGTGGTGGAGGGACCGGGTGCGAGGACTTGGGCGCCGCGATGTGCACGAGCCCGTCGTCGTCGATCCCCCGGAGCCCTGCTGCGATCAGCGCGGAGAGCCCTGCAAGCGCTGCCCGCGGTCGAGCTCCGGCGGCCGCTCGTGGAGCGCACTCCAGCACGCCGAGCCACCAGGCGACCTGATCACCTGGTCGCGGCTGTGCGACGGCGAGCGTGTTCCTGCCGACCGGTCGCCACCGGTCTGCGACGAGCTCCGCCTCCAGCTGCGCGGCCGTGACGCCGAGCCCGCGGATCTGAGGACGGGTGAGCAGCCCCGCCTGTGACGCCGCGTGTGCTGCGACCCGTGCGCGGCGGTCCACCCGCGGCTGCCGATCCGTTGCCATGGACACACGCTCATGTCCAGGGCCGGCTGCCCGGTGCCACGGACCCCGACCTGTGGACACGCCACTGGCGCATGGGACCGGTGGACGCCTCGCGACCCCCCGACAACGTCCGCACCCGAGTGGCTCTGAACCAGCACGAGTGCGGACGCTACGGAGAAGATGCAGCAACGTCCGCACTCGAGCAGGTTCCTACCTGCAGGAGTGCGGACGTTGCGGGTGGCTAGTGGTTGTAGTAGTTCGTGTCGATGGCTCGCTGGCGGCTGCGTTCGATCTCCGCCTCCGCCTCCGAGCGGCCTACCCAGTGAGCGCCCTCGACGGACTTGCCCGGCTCCAGGTCCTTGTAGACCTCGAAGAAGTGCTGGATCTCGAGGCGGTGGAAGTCGGACACGTCGTCGATGTCCTGGCGCCACGCGGCGCGCTGGTCGCCCGTCGGGACGCAGAGCACCTTGTCGTCGCCGCCGGCCTCGTCGCGCATGCGGAACATGCCGAGCGCGCGGGCGCGGATGAGGCAGCCGGGGAAGGTCGGCTCCTCCAGCAGCACCAGGGCGTCGAGCGGGTCGCCGTCCTCGCCGAGGGTGCCCTCGATGAAGCCGTAGTCGTCGGGGTAGCGGGTCGAGGTGAACAGCATCCGGTCGAGGCGGATGCGCCCCGTGGCGTGGTCCACCTCGTACTTGTTGCGCTGACCCTTCGGGATCTCGATCGTGACGTCGAACTCCACAGTGCTCCTCCGCCCCACGTCCGCGGCCGGCGGTCGCGACACTTGTCGTCATGCGGCGCGCCGAAGTGTCAGGGGCGCCCTTGTCTCGGACAGTAGTCTGACGCACCGCGGGACGGGGCGTCCCACCGGGGGACGAGCGAGGCGGGGTGACGATGACCACAGCGGCGAGGGTCGTCGGCGTCAGCGCGCTCGTCCTGGTGCTCGCGGGCGGGGCATACGTGACGGGCGACGCGTACGACGTGGTCCCGGGGATGGTCACGCTCGCGGAGCCGCCGCCGGACCCGCTGCCGTTCCCGACGGCCCCGGGCGCGGTCGAGCCGGTGGACACGGTCCCCGCGCTGGCGAACCTGGACCCGCAGGCGCCGGTCCCGGCGTCGACGACCGTGCAGGCGCTGGTCGACGGTCTGGTCAAGGACCCGCGCATGGGCGCCAGCGTCGGCGTGGTCGTCGCGGACCAGCTGACGGGGGACGTGCTCGGCGGGCACCTGCCGGGGGACGGCCGCACACCGGCGTCGACGGCGAAGCTGGTCACGGCCGTCGCGGCCCTGAGCACCCTCGGACCGGACGTGACCTTGCCGACGAGCGTCGTGCGCGGCCCGGGCAACAGCATCGTGCTGGTCGGCGGCGGGGACATGATGCTCGCGGCGGGTGCGGGCGACCCGAACGCGGTCGAGGGCCACGCCGGGCTGGCGGACCTGGCCGCGCAGGTGGCCGACGAGCTGAAGCTCGAGGGCGCGACGACGGTGAGCCTCGGCTTCGACGACTTCCTGTTCAGCGGTCCGACGCTGAGCCCCACGTGGAACCCGGCCGACATCGCGGCCGGGTTCGTCGCGCCGGTGACGCCGCTCGCGGTGGACACCGCGAAGATCCGGCCCGGTGAGTACCCGCCCCGGTACGCGGACCCGTCGCTGGCGGCGGCGAACACGTTCGCGCAGCGGCTGGCGGAGGTCGGGATCGCGGTGGACGGGAGCCCGCGGCGGACCGAGAAGCCGGAGAGCGGCAGGGAGCTCGGCGTCGTGCGGTCGGCGACGCTCGACGGGATCGTGCACCACTTCCTGGACACGTCGGACAACGCGATCACCGAGGTGGTCAGCCGGCTCGTGGCCATCGACCAGGGGCTCCCGGCGTCGTTCGACGGCGGGACGACCGCGGTCCTGCACGCGGTCGGCGTCGCGGGCGTCGACACCTCGGGGGCGCACCTGTCGGACGCGTCGGGTCTCGGGGCCGGGTCCGTCCTGCCGCCGGAGCTCCTGCTGGGACTGCTGCGGCTGGCGACGGACCCCGCGCACGGCGTGCTGCGGGACGTCGCGACGGGCATGCCGATCGCGGGGCTGACGGGCACGCTGAGCGACCGCTACACGCAGTCACCGGCCCGCGGGCTGGTCCGTGCGAAGACGGGCAGCCTGCCGCACGTGACGTCGCTCGCCGGCACGGTGCTCGACGCCGACGCGCGCCAGCTGGTGTTCGTGGTCCTGGCCGACGCGACCCCCGACGGCGGCCAGTGGGGTCCGCGCGCGGCCATCGACTCGTTCGTCACCGCGTTGTCCGGGTGCGGCTGCGGTTAGTTTGGCCGGGTGGAGACCACCGAAGGACTTGTCGACTGGGAGCTGGCCACCCGGATCGCCGGGCGGCTGGCCGCCCCGGGACCGGTCGCGGACCGCGCGGAGCTGACGGCGCTGGTCGACGAGCTGCGCGACGCCGCCGGCCGCGCGGCCGTGCACGCCTCGGCGATCACCGGGCTCGCGGCCGCTGACGGCACGCCGCCGGAGCAGGTCTCGACGGTGCTGGTGGTCGACCGGCCCCGCTGGGCACAGGCCAACGCCGAGGTGTTCGCCGCGATGACCGGCCCGCTGGCGGGTGCTGCACCGTCGGCGACGGCACGCGCGGGTGCCGCCGTGCAGGTGGGCGGCGTGCTGGCGCTCCTGTCCGGCAAGGTGCTCGGCCAGTTCGACCCGTTCACGTCGGACGCGAGGGGGAGCAGTCGCGGTCGCCTGCTGCTCGTCGCACCCAACGTCCTGCACCACGAGCGCCGACTGAAGGTGGACCCGTCCGACTTCCGCCTCTGGGTGGCGCTGCACGAGCAGACCCACGCGCTGCAGTTCGCGGCGGCACCGTGGCTCGCTGACCACCTGCGCACGCGGGCCGCCGAGCTGCTCACGGACCTCGCCGCCGACAAGGCGCTGGTCCCGCGGGTCGGGGAGCTGCTGGGGGCGGTCGCGCGGGCCGTCACGGGCGGTGCCGATGACGGTGTGGGTGTGCTCGACCTGCTCTCGACGCGGCAGCGGGAGGTGTTCGAGGAGGTCGGCGCGGTGATGGCGCTGCTGGAGGGGCACGCGGACGTCGCGATGGACGAGGTCGGTCCCCGGGTGGTGCCGAGCGTGCGCAAGATCCGCAAGGCGTTCGAGGCGCGACGCGACGAGGCGGCAAGGTCGCGCGGCGTGGACCGGGTGCTGCGCCGGCTGCTCGGCCTGGACACCAAGCTGGCGCAGTACCGCGACGGCGCGGCGTTCGTCCGGGCCGTGCGCAAGGAGGTCGGGCTCGACGGGCTGAACGCGGTGTGGACGTCGGCGGACCACCTGCCGCTGCCCCAGGAGATCGTCGACCCCCGGGCGTGGGTGCGTCGGGTGCACGGGTGACCGGTCCCGCCCGCGAGGTGGCGGCCGTGCGCTCGGCGGTCACTGCCGCCGTCGCCGACCTGCCGCCGGGCGCGCTGGTCCTGGTCGCCTGCTCGGGCGGACCGGACTCGCTCGCGCTCGCGGCGGGGACGGCGTTCGTGGCACAGAGGGCGGGGACGCCCTGGCGCGCGCGGGCGGTCGTCGTCGACCACGGGCTGCAGGAGGGGTCGGCGCAGGTGGCCGACGACGCCGCGGCGGCCTGCCGGGGGCTCGGTCTGCCGGCGGTCGTGGTCCGCGTGGCGGTCGACGGCCGGGGCGAGGCGGCTGCGCGGGACGCGCGGTACGCGGCGCTGGACCGGGTCGCCGACGAGCTCGGCGCGGCGGTCGTGCTGCTCGGCCACACGCTCGACGACCAGGCGGAGACCGTGCTGCTGGGCCTCGCGCGCGGGTCGGGCGCCCGGGCGCTCGCGGGCATGCCGGCGACGCGCGGACGGTTCCGACGGCCTCTGCTCGGACTGCGCCGGTCCGACACGCTGGCCGCCTGTGCGGCGCTGGACCTGCGCCCCTGGCACGACCCGACGAACGACGGCTCCCACGCCGACGCGTCGGTGCGCAGCCGGGTCCGCGACGACGCGCTGCCGACCCTGGAGCGCGTGATCGGCCCCGGGGTGGCGGAGGCCCTGGCCCGGTCGGCCGCGCAGCTGCGCGACGACGCCGACCTGCTCGACACGCTGGCCGACGATCTGCTCGCCGCCGCCCGCACGGCCGACGGTCTCGACATCGAGGTGCTGCGAGAGGCCCCTCCGGCTCTGCGCACCCGCGCCCTGCGGTCCGCCGCGATCGCCGCCGGGAGCCCGGCCGGTGCGCTCGGCCGCGCGCACGTCCTGGCCGTCGACGCGCTGGTCACCGACTGGCACGGGCAGGGTCCCGTCGCGCTCCCCGGGGGGATCGTCGCCGGCCGGGCGTGTGGCAGGCTTGCCCTGGGCACGGCCCCCGCGTAGCGCGGTCACGGGCGGATCAAGAGGAGCAACTGCGGTGGACCCTGCGGACATGGGCGACGACCTCGAGAGGGTGCTCCTCTCCGAGGAGCAGCTGCACCAGAGGCTCGACGAGATCGCGGCGCAGATCGACGCCGACTACGAGGGCAAGGACCTGCTCCTGGTGGGTGTCCTCAAGGGTGCGGTCATGGTGATGGCGGACCTCGCGCGCCGGCTGCACTCGTCGGTGCAGATGGACTGGATGGCGGTCTCGTCGTACGGCTCGGGCACCAAGTCGTCCGGCGTCGTGCGGATCCTCAAGGACCTCGACGCGGACCTCACCGGCCGGCACGTGCTCATCGTCGAGGACATCATCGACTCGGGCCTGACCCTGTCGTGGCTGCTGTCCAACCTGCGCTCCCGTGGCCCGGCCACGGTCGAGATCGCGACGATGCTGCGCAAGCCCGAGGCGTCCAAGGTCGACGTCGACGTCCGCTACGTGGGCTTCGACATCCCCAACGAGTTCGTGGTCGGGTACGGCCTGGACTATGCGGAGAAGTACCGGAACCTGCCGTTCGTCGGCACGCTCGCTCCGCACGTCTACGGCGCCTGAGGTCGAGTGCGCCCTCGGTGAACACGGTCGGTCCCGCCCAGGTTCCCCGTGTAACTTCGAGGCCACCTGTCCCGCGAGCGGAGGTTGAGGGGTTCTGCCCCGATCGCCCATGAACGTCAAGCGACTAGCCCGTGGCCCCATCCTGTGGGTCGTCATCGCCGTGATCCTGCTGTACATCGGCGCGTCCACGCTCGCAGCCCCGAAGATCAGCAAGATCGACACGTCGGACGGCATGACGCTGATCGAGGACGGCAAGGTCGACCAGGCCAAGATCACCGAGGGCGTCCAGCGCGTCGACCTGACCCTCGCGGAGGACTTCGTCAAGGGCGACGACAACCTCGGCAAGCTGGTCCAGTTCAACTACGTCGTGCCGCAGGGCGAGGCGGTCGTCAGCGCGATCGCGGACGCCGACCTGGACGAGGGCTACACCTCGGTGGTCCCGCAGACCGCGTGGTGGGCCAGCCTCCTGAGCTTCGTCCTCCCGCTGATCATCATCCTGGCCATCTTCTGGTTCCTGATGTCGAACTCGCAGGGTGGCGGCTCGCGCGTCATGAGCTTCGGCAAGTCGAAGGCGAAGCTGGTCAACAAGGAGTCCCCGCAGGTCACGTTCACCGACGTGGCGGGTGTCGACGAGGCGGTCGAGGAGCTCCAGGAGATCAAGGAGTTCCTCGCAGAGCCGGCCAAGTTCCAGGCCGTCGGCGCCAAGATCCCCAAGGGCGTCCTGCTGTACGGCCCGCCCGGGACCGGCAAGACGCTGCTGGCCCGCGCGGTCGCCGGTGAGGCGGGCGTGCCGTTCTACTCGATCTCCGGCTCGGACTTCGTCGAGATGTTCGTCGGCGTCGGCGCCAGCCGGGTCCGTGACCTGTTCAACCAGGCCAAGGAGAACGCCCCCGCGATCATCTTCATCGACGAGATCGACGCCGTCGGCCGCCACCGTGGCGCGGGCATGGGCGGCGGGCACGACGAGCGCGAGCAGACGCTCAACCAGATGCTCGTCGAGATGGACGGCTTCGACGTCAACGCGAACGTCATCCTCATCGCGGCCACCAACCGCCCGGACATCCTCGACCCCGCGCTCCTGCGTCCGGGTCGCTTCGACCGCCAGGTCGCCGTGGACCCGCCCGACCTCAAGGGCCGCGAGCGGATCCTCACGGTGCACTCGCAGGGCAAGCCGATGGCGCCGCACGTCGACCTGAACGTCGTCGCCCGCCGGACCCCCGGGTTCACCGGTGCGGACCTGGCCAACGTGCTGAACGAGGCCGCCCTGCTCACCGCGCGCACCGGCCAGCAGACGATCACGGACCACACGCTGGACGAGGCGATCGACCGGGTCATCGCAGGACCGCAGAAGCGCACACGGATCATGAACTCCAAGGAGATCAAGATCACCGCGTACCACGAGGGCGGTCACGCCCTGGTCGCGGCCGCGCTCCGGTACACCGACCCGGTCACCAAGGTGACGATCCTGCCGCGCGGCCGGGCCCTCGGGTACACGATGGTCATGCCGACCGAGGACAAGTACTCGACCACCCGCAACGAGCTGCTGGACACGCTGTCCTACGCGATGGGCGGGCGCGTCGCCGAGGAGCTCGTGTTCCACGACCCGACGACGGGTGCCAGCAACGACATCGAGAAGGCGTCGGCGACGGCCCGCAAGATGGTCACGCAGTTCGGGATGAGTGCGCGGCTCGGCGCGATCCAGCTCGGCCAGGCCTCCGGCGAGGTGTTCATGGGCCGCGACATGGGCCACGGGAGGGACTACTCCGAGGACGTCGCCGCGTCGATCGACCTCGAGGTGCGCGCCCTCATCGAGCGGGCGCACGACGAGGCCTGGGAGATCCTGGTCGAGTACCGCGACGTCCTGGACGCCCTCGTGCTGGAGCTCCTGGAGAAGGAGACGCTCAACCAGGAGCAGCTGGCCACGATCTTCGCGCCCATCACCAAGCGCCCTCCGCGCCAGGTGTGGCTGTCCAGCGAGCAGCGCGCCGTCTCGGAGCGCCCTCCGGTCATGACGCCCGCGGAGCTCGCGGCGCAGAACGGCCACCCGATCATCCCCGAGGACGAGGCGGCGGAGGCCTTCGGCTTCCCGTCGGAGAAGATCATCGAGGTCCCGCCGTCGCAGACCCCGGACGCGTAGGCGCCGGGCATGACGCAGGAGCAGATGACGGGCATCGGGCCGGTGACGTTCACCGGGGCGGCCGTGGGCGAGTACGACGAGGGTCGCGTCGAGGCCGCCATCCGGGAGCTGCTGCTCGCGGTGGGGGAGAACCCCGACCGCGAAGGGCTGCGGGAGACGCCGGCGCGGGTCGCGCGGGCGTACCGGGAGATCTTCGCGGGCCTGTACCAGGAGCCCGGCGACGTCCTGACCACGACCTTCGACATCGGCCACGAAGAGATGGTGCTGGTCAAGGACATCGAGGTGTACTCCACCTGCGAGCACCACCTGGTGCCCTTCCACGGTGTCGCGCACGTCGGCTACATCCCCGGCACGGACGGCCGCATCACGGGGCTGAGCAAGCTGGCCCGGCTGGTCGACGTCTACGCGCGACGCCCGCAGGTGCAGGAACGACTGACGTCGCAGATCGCCGACGCACTGGTCGCCGAGCTGGAGCCACGCGGCGTGCTCGTCGTCGTCGAGTGCGAGCACCTGTGCATGTCGATGCGCGGCGTCCGCAAGCCCGGGTCGCGCACGGTGACCTCCGCGGTCCGCGGGCAGATGCGCGACGTGGCCACGCGAGCCGAGGCCATGAGCCTCGTGCTCGGTCGCTGATCGACCGCCGCGTCGGCCCCTAGGCTCGCACCGTGACAGGACCCGGTTCCTCCGCCCGTCCGGCCCCGCTGTCCCCGCGGCTGCACGCACTGGGACGCACCCTGGTCATGGGCGTCGTCAACGTCACCCCGGACTCCTTCTCGGACGGCGGCCGCTGGTTCACGCCCGGCGCGGCGGTCGCGCACGGCCTCGAGCTCGTCGAGCAGGGGGCGGACCTGCTGGACGTCGGCGGGGAGTCGACCCGGCCGGGTGCTCGCCGGGTGGCCGTCGACGACGAGCTCGCACGCGTGCTGCCGGTGATCGAGCAGCTGGTGGCGCGCGGTGCCACCGTGAGCATCGACACGACGCGCGCGGTGGTCGCGCAGGCGGCAGTCGAGCGCGGCGCGTCGATCATCAACGACGTGTCGGGCGGCCTGGCCGACGACGAGATGTACGGGGTGGTGGCCCGGACCGGCGCGGTCTACGTCGCGATGCACTGGCGCGGGCACGCGGACGTGATGGACGACCTCGACGACTACGACGACGTCGTGACCGACGTGCGGCGCGAGCTCGGGAGCCGCGTCGCGGCGCTGCGGGCGGCGGGGGTGCGCGACGAGCAGGTGGTGCTGGACCCGGGTCTGGGCTTCGCGAAGGCGGGGAGCAGCAACTGGCCGCTGCTCGCGCGGCTGCCGGAGCTGGTGGCCGACGGCTTCCCTGTGCTCGTCGGTGCCAGCCGCAAGCGGTTCCTCGGTCACCTCCTGGCAGGCCCGGACGGCGAGCCGGCCCCTCCGCTCGCGCGGGACCGTGCGACGGCTGCGGTCACGGCGCTGGCGGCGGCGGCGGGAGCCTGGTGCGTGCGGGTGCACGAGGTGGCAGGCTCGGCCGACGCGGTACGGGTGGCGGCTGCGTGGCAGGGCGCCCACCGGTCCGGCACCACCGAGGACGAGGACGAGCTGGCCGTGGACGAGGACGCGAGAACCGGAGGGAGCACGCGGTGACCATGAACGACGAGAGCCGACAGGACGCGCTGGACACCAGCGGGCGCCGGCTCGACCAGATCAGGCTGTCGGGCATCACGGCCTTCGGCTACCACGGCGTGTTCGAGCACGAGCGGCGCGAGGGGCAGACGTTCGTCGCGGACGTCGTCGTCCACCTCGACACCCGGCGGGCGGCCGCGCGCGACGACCTGGCGCACACCCTGAACTACGGCGAGCTGGCGGAGCAGGTCGCAGCGGTCCTCGCGGGGGAGCCGGTGGACCTGATAGAGACCGTCGCGGAGCGCATCGCGGCGACCGTCCTGGCGTCCGGCATCGTGCAGGCGGTCGACGTGGCCGTGCACAAGCCGAACGCACCCATCCAGGTGCCGTTCGACGACGTGGTCGTCGCCATCCACCGCGACCGCACCAAGCTCCCGGCCGCGGAACCGTACGTGCCCCGCGCAGCCGTGGGCACCGAGCCGGTGTCGCGCCCGGTGCCGACCGCGACGGCGTCGTTTCCGGTCACCCCGGCTCCCGGCGCCCCGGTCGTCCCGTCCGGCGCCCCGGGTGTCGCGTCCGCTGCCTGGGCGGACGCGGTCGCGCCGGCGCCGGGGGCGTTCTCGCAGGGTCCCGACGGCCCGTCGGCCGAGCTCGAAGCGGTGCCCGCGGGGGAGGCGCTCGTCGTCGGCGAGGTGGTCACGGACGTCCTCGACCAGGCTCCTGACGGTCCCGTCGAGGTGGTGCTGGCGCTCGGCGCCAACCTGGGACCGGCTCAGGAGACGCTCCGCGCGGCCGTGACCGACCTGGCGCGGACCCCGGGGATCGAGGTGCGCGACGTCTCGGCGCTGGCGCGGACGTCGGCGGTCGGCGGGCCCGAGCAGTCCGACTACCTCAACGCGGTCGTCCTGGCCTCGACCACGCTCGCCCCGCGGGCGCTGCTGCGCGCCACACAGGCGATCGAGCACGCGCACGGGCGTGAGCGGCACGAGCACTGGGGCCCGCGCACGCTGGACATCGACATCGTGCTGTACGGCTCGGTGCTCGCCGTGACGGACGACCTCGAGCTCCCGCACCCGCGGGCCCACGAGCGCGCGTTCGTGCTGCAGCCGTGGGCGCAGGTCGACCCGGACGCGATGCTGCCGGGGCTGGGCGGGGGACCGGTCGGTGCCCTGGCCGCGACCGCGCCCGACCGCGACGGCGTCCGCTGGCTGGCTCTCGACTGGCTGACCACCGCGATCCCGGCGGTCAGCGGCGACACCGGGGCGGTCCCGGCCGGTCCGGAGGCCCAGAACACGTGATGCACCGAACGCGCTGGCAGACGCTCCTGCTGGTCACTGTGGTCGTCGCTGCCGTCACGTGGATCGTGCTGCGCGCGGTCGCGGGCCGCGGCGGGATGCTGCCGACCGTGCCGCCGCTGGTGGTGGCCGTCGAGCTGCTCATCGCCGGGGTCGTGTTCTCCATGGGCTGGGCCGTGCGGCAGTTCCTGCGCGGCAAGCGACCGCTGCTGAACCCGATCCGGGCGGCTCGGACCGCGGTGCTGGCGAAGGCGTCCTGCTACACCGGTGCGCTCCTCGCCGGCTGGTACGGCGGCCAGGTGCTGGCTCTCGTCGGCGACCTGAGCGTGCCCGGGAACGGGTCACGCGCGATCGCGGCCGGCATCGCGACGGCCGGCGCCCTGGTGCTCGCCGGGGTCGGTCTCCTCGTCGAGTGGTTCTGCCGGGTGCCTCCACCCGAGGCCGGGGCCGAGGCGGCGCACGAGCACCCTGCGGCGGATCCCAGCGCCCCCTGAGCGGGTGGAAGGATGGGGCCATGACCTCCGACGCCGTCCCCGGCACCCGCGAGCCGTTCGACCCCACCGACGTCACCTGGACGCCGGTGTCGAGCCGGCTCGTCGGCGCGCGCCTGACGGTCACAGCCATCGTGCTCGGGCCGGTCCTCGTGCTGCTGGTGCTCCTGGCGGTGCTCGTCGGGGAGGTCTGGCTCTGGGTTTTCCCGGCGGTGGTGGCGCTGCTGATCGGGTGGATCGCCTGGTTGGTGCCGCGGCAGGTGCGTGCGCTGGCGTACGCGGAGCGTGCCGACGACCTGCTGGTGCGGCGCGGGATCATGTTCCGCTCGCTGGTGGTGGTCCCGTACGGCCGCATGCAGTACGTCGACGTCAACGCGGGGCCGCTCGCGCGCAAGTTCGGGATCGCGTCCGTCCAGCTGCACACGGCGTCGCCCGCGACGAGCGCGTCGATCGACGGCCTGCCGCCGCACGAGGCCGCGCGCCTGCGTGACCGGATGGCCTCCCGCGGCGAGGCGCGGCTGGCGGGGCTGTGACGAGCACACCCAGCACGCCGAGCACGCCCGACGTCGAGACGACCAGCGACGAGGACGTCACCGGCTGGCGGCGGATGCATCCGGTCACCCCGGCGCTCAAGGGCTGGAAGGTCCTGGTCGCGGTGCTGGCCATCGGCTGGTTCCAGGTGGGCGAGAACATCGAGCAGGCCATCGACCTCCTGCACGGGCCGGCGTTCCTCGCGCTCCTGGGCGGCATCCTGCTGATCGGGCTCATCGGCTTCGGGTACTCGGCGGTCGCCTGGCGGGTGACCCGGTTCGCGGTCACCGACGAGGCCGTGCACCTGCGCACCGGCATCCTCTTCCGGCAGCAGCGCCAGGCGCGGCTCGACCGGTTGCAGGCCGTCGACGTGGTGCAGCCGCTGCTGGCCCGGCTGGTCGGCCTCGCCGAGCTCAAGCTCGAGGTGGCCGGTGGCAGCGGGTCGGCCGTGTCGCTGGCATTCCTGCGCGAGGCGGACGCGGAGGCCTTGCGCGCGGAGCTGCTCGCGCTCGCGGCGGGGCTGCAGCGGCCAGGTGCCGTGCCCGTGCCGGTGCCGGTCGAGGGGAGCCGTCCAGACGCGGCCGTGGCTCCCGTGCCGTTCGAGGTCGCCCCCGAGCGTCAGGTCTACGAGCTGCCGATGGGTCGGCTGGTCAGCGCGACGCTGCGGTCCGGCGCCGTGCCGGTGATGCTGCTGGTGGTCGCGGGCGCGATCACGCTGGCCATCGTGTCCCGGGACATCAGCGCCGCGTTCGTGCTGCTCGCGCCGCTGTTCGCCGGGGTCACGTTCGTGTGGAGCCGGATCAACCAGGGCGCCAACTTCCGTGCTGCGATCTCGCCCGACGGCATCCGGCTGCGGCACGGGCTCACGGAGTCGCGCGCGCAGACCGTGCCGCCCGGCCGGGTCCAGGCGATCCGGCTGCGGCAGGGTCCGCTGTGGCGCGGGCCGGACTGGTGGCGCGTCGAGATCAACGTCGCCGGCTACGGCCAGGGCGACCAGCAGCAGCGGGACACCGTCCTGCACCCGGTGGCGACGCGCGGCGAGGCGATGACCGCGCTCTGGCTGGTGCTGCCGGACCTGGGCGTGCAGGACCCGGCGGCGCTCGTCGAGGCGGCCCTGACCGGGATGGACGACGACGGCGGGTTCACCGCGGCTCCACGCCGGGCGCGCTGGGTGGACCCGGTCGGCTGGCGGCGCCACGGGGTCCGGGTGACCGAGCGGGCCCTGGTGACGCGGTCGGGTCGGATCTGGCGCAGCGTCGACGTCGTCCCGCACGAGCGCACGCAGTCCCTCGGGCTCGAGCAGGGGCCCATCCAGCGTCGGTTCGGGCTGGCGTCGTTCGTCCTGCACTCCACGCCCGGCCCGGTCGCGCCGCGCGTCAACCACCTCGACGCGGGCGTCGCCGCCGCGCTGCTCGACGAGCAGTCCGAGCGTGCCCGCACCGCCCGGGCGTCCGCGACGCCGGAGCAGTGGATGCGCGCGGTGGGCGCTCCGACCCCCGACGTCCCGGACCCGGTGCCGACGACGGCACCCCCGCAGGACCTCCCGAGCCCGGTGCCGACGGTGTCGAGCCCGGACTCGGCGACCACCGGTCCGGCCGGCGGGACGGCCGGCCGAGCCCCCGAACAGCCCGGTCCGACCCCTCCGCCGGCCGTCGGAGCGGGCGCGTGACCCCACCGGACCCGGCGTCCCGTCCGGGCCGGCTCGGGGTCGGCGTCGTCGGCTCGGGGCGGGTCGGCGCGGTGCTCGGCAGCGCGCTGCGAGGTGCCGGCCACCCGGTGGTGGCGGTGTCGGCCATCTCGGAGGCGTCGCGCGAGCGCGCGGCGACGCTGCTGCCCGGCGTCCCCGTCCTCGACATCCCCGAGGTCGTCCGCCGCTCCGAGCTGGTCCTGCTCACCGTCCCCGACGACGCGCTGGCCGACCTGGTGCGCGGTCTGGCGGACGTCGGCGCGTGGCAGGTGGGGCAGATCGTCGTGCACACGTCGGGCCGGTTCGGGGTGGACGTGCTGGCGCCCGCGCGTGCGGCGGGAGTCATCCCGCTGGCGCTGCACCCGGCGATGACGTTCACGGGCACGTCGCTGGACCTGGCGCGGCTGGTCGGCTGCTCGTTCGCGGTGACCGCTCCGTCGCCGGTGCTGCCCATCGGCCAGGCCCTCGTCGTGGAGATCGGCGGCGAGCCCGTGGTGCTGGCCGAGGAGGCGCGGGGTCTCTACCACGCGGCGCTGGCGCACGGCGCGAACCACCTGGTCGTGCTCGTCGCGCAGGCCGCGCAGGCGCTCGCGGCGGCGGGCGTCGGCGATCCGGGACGCATGCTCGGCCCGCTGCTGGAGGCGGCCCTGGACGGAGCGCTGCGCGCGGAGGGGACGGACGGGCCTGGCGCTATCAACGCGCTCACGGGTCCGGTGCGCCGCGGCGACGCCGGGACGGTCCGCGAGCACGGTGTGGCGCTCACCACGTTCGCTGCTGCCACGGGAGCGGTCGACGTCGTCGCGGGATACCGTGCCCTGGCGCGCTCGGCGACCGGGCGGGCGCTCGCGGCGGGCCTGATCTCACCGGCTGCCGCGCAGGAGCTTCTGGACGGCATCAACGAGGATGCCGGTGCGTTGCACGTGGAGGACGGGCCGGACCCGCAGGAGGACGAATGACCACGCAGACCACGACGCCGACCCTCGTGCACACGCGCGAGGCGCTGGCGGCGGCGCTCGCCGTGCAGGACGTGCAGGCGGTGCCGCGCACCGAGGGGTACGCCGGGACCGCGCACTCCGCCCGTCCGCACCGGCGGGCGGTCGTGATGACCATGGGTGCCCTGCACGCCGGCCACCTGTCGCTGGTCGCGCGGGCCCGGGAGCTCGCGGACGCCGTCGTCGTGACGATCTTCGTCAACCCGCTGCAGTTCGCGCCGACCGAGGACCTCGCCCGGTACCCGCGTGACCTCACACGCGACCGCGCCCTGCTCTCCGGTCCGGGGCTGCTGGGTCCCGACGACATCGTCTTCGCCCCCGGCCCGGAGGTCGTGTACCCGGACGGCGACCCGGTCGTGCGCGTCAGCGCGGGTCACATCGGGGACGTGCTCGAAGGCGTCAGCCGGCCGGGTCACCTGGACGGCGTCCTCACGGTCGTGCTCAAGCTCCTGCACCTGACGCGGCCGGGGGTCGCGCTGTTCGGCGCCAAGGACGCGCAGCAGCTGGCCGCGGTGCGTCGCATGGTCCGCGACCTCGACGTGCCCGTCACGATCGAGGCGGCACCGATCGTCCGCGACGACGACGGGATCGCCCTGTCCAGCCGCAACGCCTACCTGAGCGCCGACGAGCGCCGCCGGGCCCTCGGGCTCTCCCGGGCACTGCTCGCCCGGGGCGGTGCCGAGGACATCCGCGCGACCGCGCGGGCCGCGCTCGCGGGGACGGACGTCGACTACGTCGCGCTGGTGGACCCGGTGACGTTCGCCGAGGTGCCCGCGGACTTCGTCGGCGAGGCCCTGCTGCTGGTCGCCGCAACCGTCGGGACCACCCGGCTCATCGACAACGGACTCGTGGAGGTCGGCGCGTGACGTCACTGGTGCGCACGATGATGACCGGCAAGATCCATCGCGCCACCGTGACGCAGGCGGACCTGCACTACGTCGGCTCCATCACGGTCGACGCGGACCTGCTCGCGGCGGCGGACGTGCTGCCCGGTCAGCAGGTGGACGTCGTCGACGTCACCAGCGGCGCCCGGCTGACCACGTACGCGATCGCGGGCGAGCCGGGGTCGGGGCAGGTCTGCATCAACGGCGCCGCCGCGCACCTGGTGCACCCGGGCGACGTCGTCATCCTCATCGCCTACGGGCAGCTGTCCGACGCGGAGTCCCGCACCTACGAGCCGCACGTCGTCCTGGTCGACGACACCAACCGGATCGTGTCGGTCGGGGACGACCCCGGGCAGGTGCCGGACGACTGGTCAGGGCTGCAGCCGAGCGGGCTGCCGTTCGCCGAGGGCCGCGCGACGGTCGCTCGGTGACCCGCCTCGCCACCCGGCTGGCGGCCCCGGAACCGGGCTGGACGGTCGAGGCCGACGCGGTCGTCGTCGGCTCCGGGATCGCCGGTCTGACGGCGGCCCTCGAGCTGCGCACGCGCGTCCCCCGGGTCCTGCTGGTGACGAAGGACATCCTCGCGTCGGGGTCGACGGTGTGGGCGCAGGGTGGCATCGCCGCGGCGCTCGACCCGTCGGACTCGCCCGCCGCGCACCTGCAGGACACCCTGGTCGCCGGCGCGGGCCTGTGCGACCCGCGCGCCGTCGAGGTGCTGGTCACCGAGGGTCCGCAGCGCGTGCGCGAGCTCGTGGCGCGCGGTGCGGTGTTCGACACGACCGCCGACGGCAGCATCTCGCTGACGCGCGAGGGCGGTCACCACGCCGACCGCATCGCGCACGCGGGCGGTGACGCGACGGGGGCGGAGATCTCCCGGGCGCTCGTCGCGCAGATCGAGGCCGTGCGCGACGACCCGGGCATCGAGGTCATCGAGCACGCGCTCGTCCTCGATGTCCTCACGGGTCCGCCCGGACCGGACGGCAGGCCCGGGCGCGCCTGCGGCGTGACGCTGCACGTCATCGGCGAGGGGCAGCGGGACGGCGTCGGCGCGGCTCTCGGCCGCGCGGTCGTGCTGGCCACGGGCGGCATCGGCCAGGTGTATCGCTCGTCCACCAACCCCGCGCAGGCGACCGGCGACGGGATCGCCGCGGCCCTGCGCGCCGGCGCGGTGCTGGGCGACGTCGAGTTCGTGCAGTTCCACCCGACGGTGCTCTGGCTCGGCTCGGGCGTGAAGGGACAGCTGACCCTGGTGTCCGAGGCGGTCCGTGGCGAGGGTGCGCTGCTGGTGGACACCGACGGCGTGCGGTTCATGCCTGATGTGCACCCCATGGCCGAGCTCGCGCCGCGGGACGTCGTCGCGCACGCGATCGTCCGGCGCATGAAGGAGACGGGGTCCGACCACGTCTGGCTGGATGCCCGGCACCTCGGCGACGAGTTCCTGCGCTCGCGCTTCCCGACGATCAACGAGCGCCTGCTCGAGCACGGCATCGACATGACCACCGACCTGGTCCCCGTCGCCCCGGCTCAGCACTACCACTCCGGCGGCGTCGTCACGGACCTGGTCGGGCGCACGACCCTGCCGGGCCTGTACGCAGTCGGTGAGACCGCGTGCACCGGCGTGCACGGCGCGAACCGGCTCGCGTCGAACTCCCTGCTCGAGGGTCTGGTGTTCGCCACCCGCGCGGCCCGGCACATCGCCGCGCAGGTGCAGCAGGGCGCGCTGCGTCCACTGGAGCCCGTCGCGCGGCCCGGCGACGAGGCCCTGGTCGCGGCCGCGTCGCGCGCCCGGGTGCAGCGGATCGCGTCCGACGGGCCCGGCCCGCTGCGCTCCGGCGACGGCCTGCGGCGGGCAGTCGCCGCGCTTGCCGCCGTGCCGACCGACGCGCACCTGCGTTCCGACGAGGGCCGTCGGCTCGCCGCCCCGCAGGTGGCCGAGTGGGAGACGACGAACGTGCACCAGGTGGCCACGGTGCTGACGGCTGCGGCGCTGGAGCGCGAGGAGAGCCGCGGTGGGCACGCGCGCAGCGACTTCCCGGAGACGGACCCGTCGTGGCGGGTGCGCCTGGAGCTGTCGCTGGACCCGAAGGGCGACCTGATCTCGCGTCGCGCCCCGCTGACCTGAGAGCCCTGCCCGGACCTGTTCCGCGGCGTCACTCTCCTGAGCGAATCTCCGACACTATCGGCATAACGATCGATACCGTCGGAGAGTTTCGATACCTCCAGCACTAGTGGAGTGCCCGCGCTCTGCTTAACCTCTCCCAAGGATCGCCCGAATCCGGGCATACGTCTGCGCAAGGGAGCGTCGATGAGACAGGCACGATCGCCACGGAATCATTTCGAAACTATCGGGGTCGCGCTGGCCACGGCCCTGGCGCTTGCCGCGGTCCCGGCGGCGGTCGTGAGCACGGGAACGGCGGCACTCGCCGCCGATACGACCCTCGTGTCCACCGACTTCTCCGACGGCACGCTCGGCGGCTGGACGCAGAGCGGCGGTCCGACGCTGTCGCACGTCGAGGTGGACGGCAACCCTGCTCTGCAGGTGGCGAACCGCACCGAGGACTTCGACGGCATCCAGACGCCCGCGGGCCTGTTCGAGGACGTCGAGCCCGGCACGGTCCTCACGCTGTCGATGCGTGCCCGGCTGGCTCCGGAGACGGCCGGCTCGGCCGGGGTGCGCCTCGTCGTGAAGCCCGCCTACGGGTGGGTGGGGAACACGACCATGACGGCTGACGCCTGGTCGACGGTGACCGGCACGTACACGGTGCCGGCCGACGCGGACCCCGCCGCGCTCCAGGTCTACGTCGGCACCGGTGCTCTGACCGGCCCGTACACCTACCTCGTCGACGACATCGTCATCACCGCACCCGCCGCGGCGCCGACCGACGAGACCCTGGTGTCCACCGACTTCACGGACGGCACGTACAGCGACTGGGCGGCCAGCGGCGGCGCGACGCTGTCGGTGGTCGACGTCGACGGCAACCCCGCCCTGCAGGTGGCCAACCGCACGGAGGACTTCGACGGCATCCAGACCGCCGCCGGCCTGTTCGCGGACGTCGCGCCCGGCACCGAGCTGACGCTGTCGATGCGGGCGCGGCTCGCTCCGGACACGGCTGGTTCCGCCGGGGTGCGCCTCGTCGTGAAGCCCGCCTACTCCTGGGTGGGCAACACCACGATGAGCGCCGACGCGTGGACCACGGTGACCGGCACCTACGCCGTGCCGGCCGACGCCGACCCCGCGACGCTGCAGGTCTACATCGGCACGGGCGCGCTGGACGGCCCCTACACCTACCTGGTGGACGACATCACGATCACAGCCCCTGCCGGTGAGGAGCCGGAGACGCCCGACGTCCTGCCCGGTGGCGCCCTCAACCCCACGACGACCCCGGTCTCCGCAGCGCAGGGCACGGGCAACCGGTCGGCGCTGACGTTCGACGACGGCCCCAACGGCGCGGACACCACCGAGCTGCTGGACTTCCTGGCGGCCAAGGAGATCCACGCCACCTTCTGCGTGATCGGCCAGAACATCCAGGCCGCCGGCGGCGCCGACATCCTGAAGCGGATCGTCGCCGACGGTCACACGCTCTGCAACCACGGCACGTCCTACGACGTGCTCGACGGCACGCAGGCGGAGGTCGAGCAGGACCTCGCCGACAACCTGACGATCATCCGGACCGCCCTGGGCAACCCGTCGGCGCAGGTGCCGTTCTTCCGCGCCGCCAACGGCGTGTGGACCACGGCCAACCAGAACGCGGCCGTGGCGCTGGGCATGCAGCCGCTCGCGGTCACGAACACGATCGCGGACTGGGAGACGCAGGACGAGGCGACGCTCACCACCCGGCTGCGCACCGCCATGAAGTCCGGCGAGGTCGTCCTGATGCACGACGGCGGCGGCTCGCGGGCCGGCACGGTCGCGGCGGCGAAGACCGTCATCCAGGAGCGCCTCGACGAGGGCTGGACGTTCACCCTGCCCGCCGTGACGCTGGCCCCGAGCCAGCCGCCGGGCACGGCAGTGATCAGCGCCGACTTCGAGGACGGGCTGCAGGGCTGGATCCCGCGCGCGACCGGCGAGGGCCAGGGCACCCTGGCGGTCACGACCGAGCTGGCGCACGGCGGCGCACAGGCCGCCGTGCTCACCGAGCGCACGTCCCAGGGCCACGGGATCGGGTTCGACGCCACCGGCGTGCTTATCCCGGGCACCAGCTACGAGTACTCGGCCTGGGTGCGGTTCGCGCCCGGCCAGACCGCCGACGACCTGTGGCTGAGCCTGGCCCGCACGGTTGGCGACAGCACCTCCTACGACACGCTCAAGCAGTTCACGGGCATGTCGAACAGCGAGTGGGTCCAGGTCACCGGCACGTTCCAGATGGCCGCGGCCGAGTCGGCGCTGCTGTACTTCGAGACGCCGTGGGAGAACGGGGACCCGGGCAACACGTCCGACTTCCTCGTCGACGACGTCGTGGTGAAGGTCCAGGACCCGCTGCAGGTGCAGGACCTGACGCCGATCAAGGACACGGTCGACTTCCCTGTCGGCGTCGCGATCGACAGCCGCGAGCAGACCGGGGCGCAGTCGGAGCTCCTGCTCCGGCACTTCGACCAGGTCACGTCCGAGAACTACATGAAGCCCGAGGCCTGGTACGACGCGGAGAAGAACTTCACGCCGCACCCCGAGGCCGACGCGATCATGCAGTACGCCCAGGAGAACGGGATCCGCGTCTACGGGCACACGCTCGCCTGGCACAGCCAGACGCCGGCCTGGTTCTTCCAGGACGACGCGGGCGTGGCGCTCACCACGAGCGAGGCCGACCAGCAGATCCTCAAGGACCGGCTGCGGACGCACATCCACTCCGTGGCGCAGCACCTGAGCGACACGTACGGCGAGTTCGGCAGCGACACCAACCCGCTGGTCGCGTTCGACGTGGTCAACGAGGTGGTCAGCGACAGCGGCGAGTTCGCCGACGGGCTCCGTCGCAGCGAGTGGTACCGGATCCTGGGCGAGGAGTTCATCGACCTGGCGTTCCGGTACGCGGACGAGGCGTTCAACGACGAGTTCGCGGCCGCGGGTGCCGACCGTCCGATCACGCTGATCATCAACGACTACAACACCGAGCAGGGCGGCAAGCAGGCTCGCCTGCACGCTCTGGTCGAGCGTCTGCTCGAGCGCGGTGTTCCGGTCGACGGCGTGGGGCACCAGTTCCACGTCAGCCTCGCGATGCCGGTGTCGGCGCTCGAGGCGGCGCTCACCGCGTTCGAGGACCTTCCCGTCGTGCAGGCCGTGACCGAGCTCGACGTCACCACCGGCACGCCGGTGACCGAAGGGAAGCTCGTCGAGCAGGGCTACTACTACCGGGACGCGTTCCGGATCTTCCGGGCGCACGCCGAGAGCCTGTTCTCGGTCACGGTGTGGGGCCTCACCGACGGCCGCAGCTGGCGCAGCGACTCCGGCGCACCGCTCGTGTTCGACGACCTGCTGCAGGCCAAGCCGGCCTACGTCGGGATCGTCGACGACGAGCTGCCGGCCCGGCAGCGCACGGCGAACGTCTTCGCAGAGGACGTGCCGCTGGCCGACCCGACCTCCGACGTCCGGTGGTCGCAGCTCCCGCTCAACGTCATCGACGACGCGACCGCCTTCCAGCTGCGCTGGGCGCCGGACAACCTGACGGCGTACGTCTCGGTGGACGACGCGACGGCGCAGGACACGGACGCGATCGAGATCGCCTACGCGGGCCAGACGGTCACGTTCGGTCGGGACGGCTCGGGCGACGTCGACGGCATCGTCACGGAGCGCGACGGCGGGTACGAGGCCGTCGTGAAGCTCCCGCTCGCCACGCCGGTGGCGGAGGGCGGCACGCTGCCGTTCGACCTCCGGGTGACGGACGGGTCGGGCACCGACACGAGCACCGTCGCGTGGAACACGCCGGGTGCCACGGGCACGCTCACGCTGATCGAGCCGCTCTCGTACGCCGAGGTGGGTGCCGTCCAGACGGCCCCCGCGATCGACGGCGACGAGGACCCCTCCTGGGCCGACGCCACCACCGTCCGGACCGACAAGCAGACCAACGGCACCGGCGGCGCGACCGCGGAGGTCCGCACCCTCTGGAAGGACAACACGCTGTTCGTGCTCGCGGAGGTCACCGACCCGATCGTGGACGTCTCGGGCTCCGACCCGTGGATCCAGGACTCGGTCGAGATCTACGTGGACCCGGGCAACTACAAGAACGGCTCCTACCGGTACGACGACACCCAGATCCGGATCAGCGCCACCAACGTGGTCTCGTTCGGCACGGGCGACGAGGCGTTCCAGCAGAACCGGCTGGTCAGCGCCACGCGGCTCACGGACACCGGCTACGTCGTCGAGGCGTCGATCAGCCTCCTCGAGGACGGCGGCGCGGGCAGCTTCCAGGGTGTGGACCTCCAGGTGAACGACGCCAGTGGCGGCGCGCGCACCTCGATCCACAACTGGGCCGACCCGACCGGCGCCGGCTACCAGAGCACCGCCCGCTGGGGTGTCCTGCAGCTGGTCGAGGCGGACGCCCCGTCGTCGACCACCATGCTGACGGCAGCCCCGTCGAGCCAGGTGTTCGGCTCGTCGTCGCGGGTCACGCTCACCGCGACGGTCACGGCCGACGTGGCCGTGTCGGGACCGGTCGACTTCGTCGCCGGGGACACCGTGCTCGGGACGGCGACCCTGCGGAACGGCACGGCCACCCTGCGGCTGCCGGCGTCCACGCCCGCCGGCAGCTACGACGTCGTCGCCCGGTTCGCCGGCGACGACACCGTGACCGGCTCGGAGTCGACGGTGGTCACGGTGGTCGTGGACAAGGTCACCACGACGACCGGTCTCACGGTCACGCCGGGGTTCCTGTTCATCCCGTCGTTCGCGGTGGCGACGGTCGCGACGAACAACGGGAAGATCCCGTCGGGCACGATCGAGATCCGTGAGGGCACCAAGGTGGTCAAGCGCCTCAGTGTGGTGCTCGGCATCGCGATCGGGACCGTCCCGTCGGGCAAGCACACGTACACGGCGACGTTCGTCCCGAGCGACACCGCCAACGTGAGCCCGAGCACGAGCGCACCGGTCAAGACCCGCTGACGGGCCGGGGGTCGGCCTCCGCGCCGTCCGCTGACGTCCCGTGAGCACCGCACGCCGTCCCGGGGAGGGGGTCTCCCCGGGACGGCGTGCGTGTGTCCGCATCCCGGCGCCCGGTCCCGGACGAAGTCGGCGTACCGGTCGTCCGCCTCACCACGATGTCGTCACTCCGGCGAACGCCGGACGAACGCCGCTACCGTGACGCCGTGACCTCCCCGACCCTCGCCCTGGACCCCGCCTGGATCGCCCGCACGGTCGCGGTCGCGCTCGACGAGGACCTCGGCCCCGCGCCGGGCCGGGACGTGACGACGCAGTCGACGATCTCGCCGCACGCCGTCGGCGCCGCGGATCTCGTGGCCCGGCAGGACGGGGTCGTCGCGGGTCTGGTGGTGATCCCCGAGGTCGTGGGCCAGGCTGCCGCGCGGCTCGGGCTGGCCGTCCCGTCCGTCGACCAGCGCGTCGCCGACGGCGCCCGGGTCGCCCGCGGTGATGTGCTGGCCGTCCTGACCGGTCCCGTGCAGGTGCTCCTCGTCGCCGAGCGGACGCTGCTCAACCTCGCGTCGCGCGCGTCGGGCGTCGCCACCCACACGCGCCGGTGGGCGGACGCTCTGGAGGGCACGGGCGCCCTGGTGCTGGACACGCGCAAGACGACCCCGGGGCTGCGCGCGCTGGAGAAGTACGCAGTGCGCTGCGGCGGCGGGACCAACAAGCGCATGGGGCTGTACGACGTCGCGATGGTCAAGGACAACCACGTGGTCGCCGCGGGGTCGGTGGCCGCCGCGATCGAGGCGGTCCGCACGCGGTTCCCCGACGTGACCATCCAGGTGGAGGCGGACACCCTCGACCAGGCGCTGGAGGCCGTCGGCGCCGGCGCCCGGTTCCTGCTGCTGGACAACATGCCGACGCCGCTGCTCGCGGAGGTCGTCGCCGCGGTGCGTGCCGTCGACCCGGGGGTCGAGCTCGAGGCCACGGGCAACCTCACGCTCGACCGTGCGCGCGAGGTCGCGTCGACCGGCGTCGACTACCTGTCGGTGGGCGGGCTGACGCACTCGTCGCCGATCCTGGACCTGGCGCTCGACCTGGAGCCGCTGCAGCGGGTGTGACGGACGAGCCAGCGGGTGCACGAGACGTGCGCCGGTAGGATCGCCCGGTGAGCGAGACCCCCCAGAGCACCCCTGCACCCGACGACGCCCCCGAGCAGATCCGGGTGCGGCGCGAGAAGCGGGACCGGCTGCTCGCGGCAGGCGTCGAGGCGTACCCCGTCGGGGTGCCGCGCACCCACACCATCGCGCAGGTCCGCGCCGAGCACCCGGACCTCGAGCCGGGGCAGGAGACGGACGACGAGGTCGGCGTCGCCGGCCGCGTGGTGTTCGTGCGGGTCGGCGGCAAGCTCTGCTTCGCCACCCTCCAGGACGGCGAGGGCAACCGGCTGCAGGCCATGTTCAGCCTCGCGGCGGTCGGCGAGGAGCGGCTCGCGGCGTTCAAGACGGACGTCGACCTGGGCGACCACCTGTTCGTGCACGGTCGTGTGATCGCGTCGCGTCGCGGTGAGCTCTCGGTGTTCGCCGACGAGTGGCAGCTGGCAGCCAAGTCGCTGCGCCCGCTGCCCAACCTGTACGAGGGCGTCGAGCTGTCCGAGGAGGCGCGCGTCCGGCAGCGCTACGTCGACCTCATCGTGCGTCCGAAGGCCCGCGAGACGGCCCGCCAGCGTCCCGCGCTCATGCGGTCGCTGCGCGACAACTTCCACCGCCGCGACTTCGTCGAGATCGAGACGCCGATGCTGCAGACGCAGCCCGGCGGTGCCGCGGCGCGTCCGTTCGTCACGCACATGAACGCGTTCGACATGGACCTGTACCTGCGGATCGCGCCGGAGCTGTTCCTCAAGCGCGCATTGGTCGGGGGCATCGAGCGGGTCTTCGAGATCAACCGCAACTTCCGCAACGAGGGTGCCGACTCCACGCACTCGCCGGAGTTCGCGATGCTCGAGGCGTACGAGTCCTACGGCGACTACGACACGATGGCGGCGCTGACCCAGGACCTGGTGCAGACCGCGGCGCAGGACGTGCTCGGCACCTCCGTGGTCGCGATGCCCGACGGCGAGGAGTACGACCTCGGGGGCGCGTGGGCGAGCCTGAGCATGTACGGGTCGCTGTCGGAGTCGCTGGGTGAGGAGATCACCCCGCAGACCGGCCTGGACGCGCTGGCGGTGTATGCGGACAAGCTCGGGATCGAGACGGACCCGAAGCGAATCAGCCACGGAAAGCTGGTCGAGCTGCTCTGGGAGCACCAGGTCGGCGATCATCTGTTTGCGCCCACATTCGTGCGGGATTTCCCGGTGGAGACGAGCCCGCTCGTGCGTGATCACCGCACCATCTCGGGTGTCGTCGAGAAGTGGGACCTCTATGTGCGCGGGTTCGAGCTGGCGACCGGGTATTCCGAGCTCGTCGACCCGGTGATCCAGCGGCAGCGCTTCGAGGCGCAGGCGTTGCTGGCGGCCGCGGGCGACGACGAGGCGATGCGCGTAGATGAGGACTTTCTCATGGCGGTGGAGTACGCGTTGCCGCCCGCAGGCGGGATCGGGCTCGGGATCGACCGGTTGCTCATGGCACTGACCGGCCTGGGTATCCGTGAGACGATCCTGTTTCCCCTCGTGAAGCCGCTGGGCTCATGAACCCCCTGTTCACGGCCCTGGCCGCCCTGCTGCCGTCCATCGGCGTCGGATTGCTGTTCTGGTTCGCCATCCGCGCGCTGGTCAATGCCGACCGCACCGAACGGCAGGCATTGGCCAAAATGGACGCCGCCGAACGCGCGGCAGAAGTTGCCGGGAATAAAGATCAATCCGGCCCGTCCGTTTGACGCCTTAAAGTGCCGATGCGATAGTGAACGCGACAAGCATTCCCCCCGCATCGCATGGAGAACACAATGGCGCAGAAGGTTCAGGTCCTGCTGGTCGACGACATCGACGGCGGAACTGCAGACGAGACCGTGACGTTCGGGCTCGACGGCGTCACCTATGAGATCGACCTGACCTCCGGTCACGCGAGCGAGCTGCGTGACGCATTTGCCCAGTGGGTCGGTCACGCACGCAAGGTCGGCGGCCGCACGGCCGCGAAGTCGACGGCAGCTCGTGGGCGGCGCTCGTCGTCCAGCGACGCCCAGGCGATCCGTGAATGGGCCAAGGAGCACGGGCACCACGTGTCCGAGCGCGGCCGCATCTCCGCGGAGGTCAAGGCCGCGTACGACGCGTCGCACTGATACGTCGCACGAACGACGAGAGCCCGGTCCCGGGGGGGTGCCGGGCTCTCGTCATGTCTCTGCTCGCGCTGCTCAGGCGGGTCGTACACCCGTGAGCTCGCGCACCGCGGCGTACTGCTCGCGAACCCGCGCGACCGGGTCGCCGGTGAACACCGTCGCCTCGGTGGCCGAGCTCCAGGACGGCGGCGTCGCCGATCCGGAGAGGACCCACGCGGCCTGGCGGGCGGCCCCGTCGGCCACGTACTCGCCGGGCGTCGGGACGCGGACGTCGAGGCCGAGCACGGACGGCGCGATCGCCCGCACCGCCGCGGACTGCGCACCTCCGCCGATGAGGAACAGCCGCTCGACCGCGACGCCCTGGGCCCGCAGCGCGTCGATCCCGTCGGCGAGCGCGCACAGCATCCCCTCGACCGCGGCGCGCGCCAGGTGCGCCGGGGTCGTGTTACCGAGGCGCAGGCCGTGCAGGGCGCCGGTGGCGTCGGGCTTGTTCGGCGTGCGCTCGCCCTCCAGGTAGGGCACGAGGACGAGCCCGTCGGCACCCGCCGGCGCGGACAGGGCCAGCGTGGACAGACCGGCGTGGTCGACGCCGAGCAGCCGTGCGGCGGCGTCGAGCACGCGGGACGCGTTCAGCGTGCAGGCGAGCGGGAGGAAGCCACCCGCGGCGTCGGCGAACCCGGTGACCAGGCCCGACCCGTCCGCCGTGGCCGCGGACGCGATCGCCGAGACGACCCCGGAGGTGCCGATGGACACGGCGACGTCGCCGGGCAGCAGGCCGAGCGCGAGAGCCGCGGCGGCGTTGTCGCCCGCGCCGGGCCCGAGGACGGCGCCGCCGGTGGACCGGGGGCCCGCCTCGGACGGGCCGAGCACGCGGGGGACGAGCGCGTCGTGCCCCAGGGCCAGCTCGAGCAGGTCGTGCCGGTAGTCCTCGGTGGCGGGGGACCAGTAGCCGGTGCCGGAGGCGTCCGAGCGGTCGGTCACCAGCGCGTCGAGCCCTGGTGCGCCGGCGAGGCGCCAGGTGAGCCAGTCGTGGGGGAGGGCGACGGCGGCGACGCGCGCGGCGTTCTCCGGCTCGGCGTCCCGCAGCCAGCGCAGCTTGGTCACGGTCAGGGAAGCGACGGGCACGGAGCCGACCGCGTCGGCCCACGCCTGCGGTCCGCCCAGCTCGTCGATGAGCTGCAGCGCGGCCGGTGCCGACCGGGTGTCGTTCCACAGCAGGGCGTCACGGACCACCTCGCCGCGGGAGTCGAGCGCGACCATGCCGTGCTGCTGACCGCCGACGGAGACCGCCTCGACGTCGTCGAGACCGCCCGCGCTGACGATCGCGGACTTCAAGGCGTCCCACCAGTACCAGGGCGCCACCTCCGTGCCGTCGGGGTGGGACGCGCGCCCGGAGCGCACGAGCGCGCCCGTGTCGGCGTCGCGCACGACGACCTTGCAGGACTGCGTCGACGAGTCGATGCCGGCGACGAGAGCCATGGTCTACCTCCAGGTGAACCCGCAACGTCCGCACTCGTGCGGGGTGGACCCCTCCGGAGTGCGGACGTTGCGATGAGACGAGGCGCAACGTCCGCACTCGTGGGGGTCGGAGCCCTGTCGAGTGCGGACGTTGCCGGAAGGGGGCTGGGTCAGCGGGCGCCGAGGGCGTGCTCGAGGGCCAGCTGGTTGAGGCGGACGAAGCCGAAGCCGCGCTCGGCGACGGCGTCGACGTCGAGGTCCTCGTAGGCGGAGCGGTCCGCGAGCAGGTCGGCCAGGGTCTCGCCCGCGGCCAGCGTCGGCTGCGAGAGCTCCAGCACGCCGGACTCCTCGAACGCCGCCTGCACCTCGGGGTCGGCGCGGAACGCCTGCGCGCGCTCCTTGAGCAGCAGGTACGTCGCCATGTTGGCCGACGCGGAGTCCCACACGCCCTGGAAGTCCTCGGTGCGCGACGGCTTGTAGTCGAAGTGGCGCGGGCCGTCGTACGTCGGGCCGCCCGACGGGAAGCCGTTCTCGAGCAGGTCGACCGTGGCGAACGCCGAGAAGAGGTCGCCGTGGCCGAAGACCAGGTCCTGGTCGTACTTGATCGACTTCTGACCGTTGAGGTCGATGTGGAAGAGCTTGCCCGCCCACAGCGCCAGCGCGATGCCCTGCGTGTAGTTGAGGCCCGCCATCTGCTCGTGGCCGACCTCGGGGTTCAGGCCGACGATGTCGGAGTGCTCCAGGCGGTCGATGAGAGCGATCGCGTGGCCGATCGTCGGCAGCAGGATGTCGCCGCGGGGCTCGTTCGGCTTGGGCTCGAGCGCGATGCGCAGGCCGTAGCCCTTCTCCTTGATGTACGCGGCGACGGTGTCGATGCCCTCGGCGTAGCGGTCGTGCGCGGCGTTGAGGTCCTTCGCGGAGTCGTACTCGGCGCCCTCGCGGCCACCCCACATGACGAACGTGTCGGCGCCCAGCTCGGCGGCGAGGTCGACGTTGCGGACCACCTTGCGCAGGCCGTAGCGGCGCACCCGGCGGTCGTTCGACGTGAACGCCCCGTCCTTGAAGATCGGGTGGCTGAACGTGTTGGTGGTGACCATCTCGACGGTGATGCCGGTCTCGTCGAGGGCGCCCTTGAAGCGGGCGAGGATCTTGTCGCGCTCGGCGTCGTCCGAGCCGAAGGGGACGACGTCGTCGTCGTGGAACGTCACGTGCGCGGCGCCCAGCTCGGCCAGCTTGTGGACCGACTCGACCGGGTCCAGCCACGGGCGTGATGCCGAGCCGAACTGGTCCTGGGCGTTCCAGCCGACCGTCCAGAGGCCGAACGAGAACTTGTCTGCACGGGTGGGCTGCGCTGCCATCACGCGTCTCCTCATCGAGATGAATCCGGTTTAGTTTGCCGGATGAATTTATCTCGCCCAGCCGGTAGGGTCAAGCGCATGCCGCAGCCCGAGCCCCGCGACCCTTCGCGCGTGGCCCGGCAGGCCCAGATGCGGGACCAGAACCTGGGGGTCGCGCTGCGGGGCATCGTCGACGCCGCGCAGCCCCCGTCCCGCGCCCAGCTCGCCGCGTCGGAGGGACTCGCGCGGGCGACCGTCTCGGGCCTCGTCGACCACCTCATCGAGGCCCGCCTGGTGCGCGAGCTCGAACCCACGCAGACACAGCGCGCGGGCCGCCCCGCCGTCCCCCTCGCCCCCGCGCGGGGGACCGTCGCGGGCATCGGCATGGAGGTCAACGTCGACTACCTGGGCGTCCGCGCGCTCGACCTCGCCGGGGACGTGCTGGCCGAGCACGTGGAGCTCGACGACCTGCGCGGGGCCGAGCCCGCGGTCGTCCTCGACCGCCTCGCCGCACTCGTCGCCCCCGTGCTCGACGGGCTGCGCGGGGGCGGGGTCCGCGTCGCCGGCACCGCGCTGGCGCTGCCCGGGCTGGTCGACCGGGTCACCGGCCCCCTGCGGGTGGCGCCGAACCTCGGCTGGCGGGACGTCGACGTCGTGGGCGCCCTGTCGGCCCTGACCGGTTTCCCGCCGCGCGTCGCCAACGAGGCCAACCTCGCCGCCCGCGCGGAGGCCCACGCCCGCCGCGGCTCGCCCAGCTTCGCGTACGTCTCCGGCGAGGTCGGCATCGGTGGCGCGATCGTCCTCGACGGCGAGATCTTCCCCGGCCGGCACGGCTGGAGCGGCGAGATCGGGCACATCGTCGTCGACGCCTTTCGCGGTCCCCGCGCCTCCGACGGGAGCCTCGAGGCGCTGGCCGGCCAGGACGCCATGCTCCGCGCCGCCGGGCTCCCGCCGACCGCCCGCCTCGACGCCCTGCTCGACGCGCTCTCCGCAGACGATCCCCGCGCGACCGCCGCCGTCGCCCAGGCGGCCCGGGCGCTCGGCGTCGCCCTGGCGAGCGTCGCGAACGTGGTCGACGTCGGTGAGGTGGTGCTCGGCGGCACCTTCGGCCAGCTGTTCGAGCACGTCCACGACGAGGTCGCCGCACGGCTCGACGAGCTCGTGATCTTCGCGCCGTGGTCGCCGCTGGAGGTCTCCCCGGCACGCGCGGGCCAGTACCCGGCCATGACCGGCGGCGCGCTGGCAGCCCTGAACACGGTCCTCACGGACCCGGCGGAGTGGCTCCGCACCCACGAGACCCCCTGACCCCTCACAACGTCCGCAGATTCGGTCGTGGGAACGCGCGACGGTGCGGACGTCCGCGGGCTCACCGCGCAACGTCCGCAGGTTCGGTCGCTGGACGCGCGACGGTGCGGACGTCCTGGGGATGTCCGGTGTCAGCCGGCGTTGCGGAGCATGAATTCCGTCTCGGTGTCGCGGCCCATGTACGGATCCGGCGCCGCCTCCGTCTCGACGCTCGCGATGGTGTCCTCCAGCCGGACCGGCTCGGGGAGCACCGCGTACTGCGATGTCGCGGGAGTGTTCTGGTCGGTCATCGTCGCCACCTCGCTGGAGCCGCACGTGCTGCCCCGACTGTAGAGCCACCACCCTCGCCGCTCCGAACATCTGGTCGCAGGAGCGCTCGCCTTCTCGGATGTCCGCACGTTCGGTTGCCAGGACGCGCGAACGTGCGGACGCCCTGGGGTTGAGCGCGGGCGTCCGCGGGCCGGGGCGCGGGTGGCGCCGTAGGCTCCCTGGTCGTGAGCGCGCAGCAGACACCCTTGTGGATCGGTACCTATCCCGTCGCCGGGGCGGGGACGCCCGTCGGGCTCGGCGAGGGGATCTGGCGGGTCGACCTCGATCCCGCGACCGGTGCGCTGACCAACGCGCGGCAGGTCGTCGAGACGCCGTCGCCCAGCTTCCTCGCGCTACGCGGCACGGTCCTGTACGCGGTCAACGAGCGGACGGACGGCACGGTCAGCGCGTTCGACGTCGTCGGGGACACGCTGGTGCACCGGGCGACGGTCCCGTCGGGCGGCGCGGACCCGTGCCACCTGGTGCTCGACGCGGACGGTCGCACGCTGCTGGTCGCCAACTACTCCTCGGGCACGCTCGGCGTGCTGCCGCTGGACGAGGACGGCGGTTTCACGACGCAGGGTCCGGCGCAGGTGCTCGGGCACGTCGGGTCGGGTCCCGACGAGGACCGCCAGGAGTCGCCGCACGCGCACTTCGTCACCCTCGACCCGAGCGGGGCGTATGTGCTCGTGGTGGACCTGGGCACCGACGAGATCCGCCGGTACCGCCGCGAGGACGGCCGGCTGGTCGAGGACGGCGTGGCCGCGGTCCTCCCTCCGGGGAAGGGTCCGCGGCACCTGACGTTCAGCGCCGACGGCCGGTTCGCCTACGTGGTCGGCGAGCTGGACGTCACGGTGCGGGTGCTGGAGTGGAAGGCGGGCGTCGGGACGCTGGTGCAGACGCTGCCCGCGACGACCGTTCCCGCCGAGGAGCGCCGCCTCCCGTCGCACGTCGTGCGCGACGGCGACCGGCTGCTGGTCGGCATCCGGGCGTCGGACGTGCTGGCGCGGTTCAGCATCCGCCCGGACGGCCTGCTCGAGCCGGTCGCCGACGACGCGCTGCCGGGTGCGTGGCCGCGCCACCTCGACGTCGTGGACGGGTGGACGGTCGTCGCGGAGCAGGTGTCCAGCGGCCTGGCGGTCCTCGATGCGGACGGCGCGGTGGTCAGCACGCTCGCGCTCCCGTCGCCCACCTGCGTCCTGCCGGCCTGACGGCTCCCGCCCGACCCTCAGTGGTGGTGGCCCATCCGGCCGAGGGTCTGCTCGGGTGTCGCGCCGGGGCGGGTCCACTGGGGTGCGGGTCGGCTGGTCGGGCCCACGTCCGGGCGCCGGTCCGCGTCGGTGCGCCAGTACCAGCACGGGTCGTTCCCCTCGGGCCAGCCGTCGGGGGAGTCCTCCCAGGCCTCGCCGCGGCCGTACGGCGTCCGGTCGAGGAGCCCGAACGGGCCGGCCACCGCCTCGACGCCGCGTCCGGTCGTGGAGTACGTGAGGAAGACGCGGTCGCCGTCGCGCAGGAAGCAGGTGAAGGACCCCATGTCGTCGCCGATCGGGGCGGCGACGTCGCGGACCGAGAACCAGGGCTGCGTGTAGCCCATGAAGTCGACGTAGGGCGCCACCTCGTCCCACGGGCCGGTGGTCACGACGGCGAACGAGACGCCGCGCGCCTGCACGTAGACGGTGTCCCGCAGGTGCCAGGCCGAGACCGTGCAGCCCTCGCACTGGCCCTGGTGCGGGGCCCCGTCGTGCCACATGTGCTTGTAGACCATCAGCTCGTCGCGACCGTCGAACAGGTCGCGGAAGGGGACCGGGCCGTCGGGTCCGACGACCGGGGTGGACCCGTCGATCTCCACCATCGGCAGTCGTCGGCGGGCTGCGGCGAGCCGGTCGCTCTCGTGGGTGTGGGCCTTCTCGCGGACCAGCAGCTCGTCGCAGGCGGCCTGCCAGGTGGCCATGTCCACGACGGGCGGGCGTCCGGGGGCGGTGGTGGTGGGTGCGGTCGTCATCTTGTCCTCCGATGTCTCGCCGGGTGGTCACCCGACGCCTCATGACGTGGACGAGAGCAGCTTCTCGACACAACCGACTCGCGACATCGTCCGTTACCAAATCGTGATCTTCCCGACTTACCGCCCAGTAAGTGATTGTGATTGTCTGACGAGAACGCACGCGTCGGCGGTGCAACGAGGCACTCACCCGGCCCGCGCGGACAGTGGCTGCGCAATGGGGCCCGGCCACGTCATCAGGGGAGTGACCGTGCGTCGTGCCGACCGTCTGAACGCCCTTCCCGCGAGCCTCGCCGCTCTGGCGCTGGTCGTCCCGCTGGCCCTGGTCGGGCTCGCGGCGCCTGCTGCCGCTGCGCCCGGCGACCTCGCACGGACAGGGACGGCGACGGCCGACAGGAGCCAGTCCGACGGCGACGGCACGTTCCCGCCCGACGCGGCGATCGACGGCGACCCGGCCACCCGGTGGGCCAGCGGCAACGGGCCGGACGAGGACGTCGAGTTCACGGCCTGGCTCCAGGTCGACCTGGGCGCGGAGGCGTCCGTCGACCACGTGGTCCTGGCGTGGGAGGCCGCGTTCGCCGCGGGGTACGAGGTCCAGGTGGCGACCGAGCCCGACGTCTGGACCACCGTGCACACCGAGGCGGCGGGTGACGGCGGCACCGACGACCTCACGTTCGCGGCCACCGACGCCCGCTACGTGCGCCTGCAGATGAACCAGCGCACGAGCTTCGACTGGGACCCCGCCCGCCCGCACTGGTACGGGTACTCGCTGTTCTCGTTCGAGGTCTACGGCACCGCGACGCAGGCCGCGGTCGCGTTCGCCACCTCCGGCACCACGGTCCCCGCAGGCGACGACGCGACCGTCCCGCTGATCCTGGCGACCGCCGCGGCCACGGACACGACCGTCCGCGTCCGGTCGACCGGCGGTACGGGCGTCGCGGGCACCGACTACACCGCGGTCGACGAGACGGTCACGTTCCCGGCCGGCACCACGGAGGCGACGGTCACGGTCCCGACCGTCGACCACGGCCCGCTCGGCCAGGCCCGCACGGTCGAGCTCACCCTGTCCGAGCCGTCCGAGGCCCTGGTGCTGGGCGGCCGCACGACGAGCACGGTCACCATCACCCCGCACGGCGACCTGCCCGACGTCGGCGGCGTCACGGTCCTCGACGACTACGAGTCCGGCGTCCCCACCGGCTACACCACGTGGGGCATCAGCGCGCCGGTCACCCCCGTGCTGTCGACGGCGCCCGTCGACCGCGGAGGCAGCGGCCTGGTCGCGACCGTCGGGGGAGCGCCCGCCGCGGGCGACTGGTTCGGCTTCACGCACGACATCGCCGCCACCGACTGGTCGGCGCACGACGGCTTCACGTTCTGGTTCCTGGGCACCGGCGGCGGCGGGCTGCTGCGGTACGAGCTGAAGAGCAACGGCCAGCTGTTCGAGCGGAGCGTCACCGACGACACCGCGGGCTGGCGCCAGGTCAACGTGGCGTTCTCGCAGCTGCGGCTCAAGGGCAACCCGGCGTCCGACGCGCGCTTCGACCCGTCGGCGAGCACCGGGTTCGCGGTCACGCTGACCGACCTGGGCGCCGGTGCGTGGACGTTCGACGACCCCGGTCTGTACGACCGGGTGAGCACGATCGAGGACGCCGAGGGTGATGTCCCCATCGTGGCGCCGGGCAGCACGGTCGGCATCTTCACGTGGGGATCGGCCGCGGACCTGGTGCGCCTCGGTGTCACGGAGCAGGAGCGCGAGGGCGTCCCGGCCGGCAACCACGTCCTGTCGGGGGACTACCAGATCCCCTCGGGCGGCTGGGGCGGGTACAGCCAGAACCTGGCGGCCGGTCAGGACTGGAGCTCGTTCCGGGGCATCCGGCTGGCCTGGTACGCCTCCCAGCCGACGCGTCCGGCGTCGCCGACCGCGGGCGACGACATCAAGGTCGAGCTCAAGGACGGCGGCCCGGACGGCGAGCACTCCGAGGTCTGGGCGGCCACCTTCAAGGACAACTGGTCCAGCGACGGCAGCCGCTGGAAGATCGTCGACCTCCCGTTCTCGCAGTTCACGCTCAGCGGCTACCAGCCCGGCGACGCCGCGACGCGCAACGGCACCCTGGACCTGACGTCCGCATGGGGTTACGCGGTCACGTTCGTGCCGGGCACCGCGATCCCGGTCTCGTGGGCGATCGACGACGTGCAGCTCTACGGCTCGGCGGTCCCGGCCGCGACCGCGACGGTCACGTCCAGCGACGTGGTCCTCGTCGACCCCGGCGAGACAGCGCACGTGCCCGTGACCCTGACGACGACGGACGGCCAGCCGCTGCCCGTGGACGTGACGGTCGAGTACGCGAACGGCGACGGCACCGCCGAGGCCGGCACGCACTACGACGCGTTCAGCGGCACGCTCACCTTCGCCGCGGGCACGGCATCGGGGACGACGCAGACGATCGACGTGGTGACCCACGCGACGGCCGCGGTGGACGATGCCCGCACGCTGGCCGCCGAGCTGGACCCGACGGGCGCGGCGGTCGGAACCGCACCGAAGGTCGTGCTCAACGCCGTGGGCGCCGCGTACCTCGACCCGACGAAGGACACGGCCGAGCGCGTCGAGGACCTGCTGGGCCGGATGACGCTGGCGGAGAAGATCGGCCAGATGACACAGGCCGAACGCCTGGGCCTGCAGTCGCCGGCGCAGATCGCGGACCTCGGCCTCGGCTCGGTGCTCTCCGGCGGCGGCTCGGTGCCCCTGCAGAACACGGCGACCGGCTGGGCGGACATGATCGACGGCTTCCAGCGGCAGGCTCTGTCCACGCGCCTGCAGATCCCGCTCCTCTACGGCGTCGACGCCGTGCACGGCCACAACAACGTGGTCGGGGCGACGATCTTCCCCCACAACGACGGCCTGGGTGCCGCGCGCGACGCCGACCTGGTCGAACAGGTCCAGCGCACCACCGCGCAGGAGGTCCGCGCGACCGGCGTCCCGTGGGCGTTCTCCCCGTGCCTGTGCGTCACGCGCGACGAGCGGTGGGGCCGCTCCTACGAGTCGTTCGGCGAGGACCCCGCGCTGGTGACGGCCATGGCCGACGCGGCGATCGTGGGCCTGCAGGGCAGCGACCCGAGCGACCTCTCCGGACCGGACAAGGTCCTCGCGACGGCCAAGCACTGGGTCGGCGACGGCGGCACCACCTACGACCCGGCGCTCGCGGGCTCCGGGTACCCGATCGACCAGGGCATCACGCGCGTCGACAGCGTGGACGAGCTCCAGCGGCTGCACGTCGACCCGTACGTGCCCGCGATCGAGGCGGGCGTCGGCTCGATCATGCCGTCGTACTCAGCCGTCTCGATCGCGGGGGCGGACCCCGTCCGCATGCACGAGAACGGCGCCCTGAACACCGACCTGCTCAAGGGCGAGCTCGGCTTCGACGGGTTCCTCATCAGCGACTGGGAGGGCATCGACAAGCTGCCCGGCGGCACGTACGCGGACAAGGCGGCCCGGTCGGTGAACGCGGGCCTCGACATGGCGATGGCGCCGTACAACTTCGGCGCGTTCATCACGTCCGTCACCGGGGCGGTCGACGACGGCGACGTCACGCAGGAGCGGGTCGACGATGCGGTGCGGCGGATCCTGACGCGGAAGTTCGCGCTCGGACTGTTCGACGCGCCCTTCGCCGACCGCTCGATGGCGGCCGACGTCGGCTCTCCAGAGCACCGCGCGGTGGCCCGCGACGCGGCGGCGAAGTCGCAGGTGCTGCTGAAGAACGCTGACGGCGGCCTGCTCCCGCTCGCCGCGGACACCAAGGTCTACGTCGCGGGCTCCAACGCCGACGACCTCGGCAACCAGGCGGGCGGCTGGACGATCTCGTGGCAGGGCGGCTCGGGCGACATCACGCCGGGCACGTCGATCCTCGAGGGCATCCAGGCGGCCGATCCCGCGGTCACGTACTCGAAGGACGCCTCCGCCCCGGTGGGGGACGCACAGGTCGGCATCGTCGTGGTCGGCGAGACGCCGTACGCGGAGGGACAGGGCGACGTCGGCAACAACGGGAAGTCGCTGAGCCTGAGCCAGGCGGACCGCACCGCGATCGACACCGTCTGCGGCGCGCTGCCGTGCGCGGTGCTCGTCGTGGCCGGCCGCCCGCAGCTGGTCACCGACCAGCTCGGGGCGATCGACGCGCTCGTGGCGTCGTGGCTGCCGGGCACCGAGGGAGCGGGCGTCGCCGACGTCCTGTTCGGCGCGCGGCCCTTCACCGGCCGCCTGCCCGTCAGCTGGCCCGCCGCCGCGGACCAGGTCCCGGTCAACGTCGGCGACGACACCTACGCGCCGCTGTTCCCGTACGGCTGGGGCCTGCGCACCGACGCGCAGCGGGATCGGCTCACGGCGCTCGTCGCCACGCTGCCCGACGGTGACGCGCAGGACGCCGTCCAGGCCGTGCTCGACGCACCGGTCTGGGACGGGACGGCTCTCGACCCGGCGCGCACGGGTCCGGCGGTCCGGTTGCTCGCCGCGGCGGCCGCGGAGCTGAACGGCACGGACCGTGACACCGCGAGCGCGGCGGGCACCGTCGTGTCGCTCGTCCGCGACCTCGCGCAGACGGCCTCGGCGGCCGACGACGCCGGGACGACGGCGGACGCTGAGCACGCGCTCATGTCCGGCGACGCCTCCGGAGCGGTCGACCTGCTGGCCGACGTCCTCGGCGTCTCCACGGCGCCGCCTGTCGCGTCGACGACGAGCCTGTCGCTCTCGTCGTCCGTCGCGATCTTCGGCAGGCCGGTGACGGCGAGGGTCGCAGTGACGGGCGGGTCGCCGACGGGATCGGTGCAGGTGCTCGTCGACGGCGCGTCCGTGGCCACCGCGACCCTCGCCGCCGACGGCACCGCGAGAGTCCGGCTCCCTGCGGACGTCGCCACCGGCCGGCACCAGGTCGTCGCGGTGTACGGGGGAGCCCCGGACGCCGACCCGCCGGTCCTGGGATCGAGGTCCGCGCCCGCCGCGCTCACGGTGACGAAGACCCTGCCGTCGGTCGGCACCGACGGCACCGACTGGACCGTGCGCCGCACCGACCCGAAGGACATCCACGTGCAGGTCGCGGGCGTCGCGGGCGTCACCCCGACCGGCACGGTCGACGTCTGGGTCAACGGCGCGCGTCGCGGCTCCGCCACCCTGGACGCCCGTGGCACGGCGGTCGTGACGTTGCCGAAGGGCACGACGACGTCGCTCGTGGTCGTCACCTATGCGGGTGACCGCACCTACCTGCCGTGGATCGCCGCACCCCATCTGCTGGTGGTGCGCTGACTCCAACGGGTGACTCTGGCCGGAAAACCTCCAGGACCTGCACGAACGTGCCGATCCCCTGTCGTCGACGACGAACAAGGAGGTTCCGCGATGCGCAACGGCTTCGACATCTACCGGGTGGGTCCGGACCGGAACCACCAGGAGCCGCAGAGCCCCTGGGGATGGACGCCCCGCCGCGGTGAGGTGCCCACCGGCGAGACGGTCGTGCAGGACCACGACTACACGCTGACGTACACGGGGAACGACCCGCAGCTGGCTGCGGCGTTCGCGCGTGGCGCCCGCCTGATGGAGATCGTGTCGCTCTGGCCCGAGCTCTCCTTCTACCCCTCGGCGGCCGGCGGCTTCCTGCCCGACGGCAACATCTTCCCGATCCGAGGCGACTACAAGCCGCCGAGCGGGTTCAGCGCCCTGCGGTCCAAGCTCAGCAGCAAGCGCTCGTCCGGCGCGCACGCCGCGGAGGCCGCCTCACAGCCGTGACGCGCCCGGTTGCGCTCTGTGCGTGAGAATGGGGTCAGACCCGTCCGCGAACAGGAGCACCCGTTGACCCTCGAGCACGCCCCGCGCGTCGCCATGCTCTCGGTGCACACGTCCCCGCTGGACCAGCCCGGGACCGGTGACGCCGGGGGCATGAACGTGTACGTGATCGAGCTCGCGCGTGCCCTGGCGGCCCGCGGCGCGCGCGTGGAGATCTTCACGCGCGCGACGTCGTCGGACCAGCCCGAGACGGTGCTGCTGGCCGGGGCCGACGCGCTCGGGCAGCCCATCGTCGGCGACGCCGCCCGCACGGTCCTGCTCGCCGACGAGGTCGGTCCGGGCGTGACGCCGCCGATCCTGGTGCACCACGTGCCCGCCGGGCCGTTCGAGCGGCTCGACAAGAACGACCTGCCGGGCGTCCTGTGCGGGATGGCCGCGGGTGTCCTGCGCTGGGAGGCCGCGCGCCGGCCCGGCTGGTACGACGTCGTGCACTCCCACTACTGGCTGTCCGGGCAGGTCGGCCAGATCGCGGCGGACCGGTGGGAGGTGCCGCTCGTGCACACGGCCCACACGTTGGCCCGCGTGAAGAACGCGTCGCTGGCACCCGGCGACACCCCCGAGCCGACCGCGCGCGTGGTCGGCGAGGAGCAGCTGGTGGCGGAGGCCGACGCCCTGGTGGCCAGCACCCCCGTCGAGGCCGAGGAGCTGGTCGAGCTCTACGGTGCCGACCCCGCCCGCGTGCACGTCGTCGAGCCCGGCGTCGACCTGGACCGCTTCGTGCCGGGCGACCGCCTGGAGGCGCGGCGGTCGCTGGGCCTGCCCGCCGACCGCCAGATCGTGCTCTTCGCGGGCCGCGTGCAGGCCCTGAAGGCACCGGACGTGCTGGTCAGCGCACTGGGCGTGCTGCGGGCGACCGGGCGACCGGTGCCGCTGCTCGTCGTGCTCGGCGGTCCGTCGGGACGGTCCAGCGCCGTCAAGGAGCTCCAGGCGCTCGCGTCGATGGCCGGTGTTCCCGACGACGTCCTCGTGCACCCGCCGGCCGACCGGGACACGCTCGCGCGCTGGTACCACGCGGCCGACGTGGTCGCGATGCCGTCGCGCAGCGAGTCGTTCGGGCTCGTCGCCGCCGAGGCCCAGGCCAGCGGCGTCCCGGTGATCGCGGCGTGCGTCGGGGGGCTGCGCACGATCGTCGACCACGACGTGTCCGGCCGGCTGGTCCGGGGCCACGACCCGGAGGTGTGGGCCGACGTGATCGCCGACGTGCTGGCCTCGTCGGAGGACCGTGCGCGGTACGCGGTGGGGGCGCGCCAGGTGGCGGAGCGGTTCGGCTGGGAGACCACCGCCGACCAGATGCTCAAGGTGTACTCGGTCGCCGGCGAGGTCCGGGCGTCGCGCGTCTGAGGGTCGGACGTCCCGGGACGTCCGCACATCGCTGCGGCAGGATGGGCGTATGACCTACACCCTCGTGCTGCTCCGCCACGGCGAGAGCGAGTGGAACGCCAAGAACCTGTTCACCGGCTGGGTCGACGTGCCCCTCTCGGAGAAGGGCACCGCGGAGGCCGTCCGCGGCGGGACGCTGCTGACCGACGCGGGCGTGCTGCCCGACGTCGTGCACACGTCGCTGCTGCGCCGGGCGATCACGACCGCCAACCTCGCGCTCGACGCCGCCGACCGGCACTGGATCCCCGTGAAGCGCTCCTGGCGCCTGAACGAGCGCCACTACGGCGCGCTGCAGGGCAAGGACAAGAAGCAGACGCTGGAGGAGTACGGCGAGGAGCAGTTCATGCTCTGGCGCCGGTCCTACGACTTCCCTCCGCCGGACATCGAGCTGGGCTCGGAGTTCTCGCAGGACGCCGACCCGCGCTACGCCGGGGAGCCCATCCCGCGCGCCGAGGCGCTCGAGCAGGTCCTCGTCCGCGCGCTCCCGTACTGGGAGTCGGACATCGTCCCCGACCTGAAGGCCCGCAAGGTCGTGCTGGTCGCGGCCCACGGCAACTCGATCCGCGCGCTGGTCAAGCACCTGGACGACGTCGACAGCAGCACGATCGCCGGGATCAACATCCCCACCGGCATCCCGCTGCTGTACACGCTCGACGAGGAGACGCTGAAGCCCACCAACCCGGGCGGCACGTACCTCGACCCGGAGGCGGCAGCCGAGGCCATCAAGGCGGTAGCCAACCAGGGCCGCTGACCCTCTCTCTCACAACGTCCGAGGAAGTACGCGCCATGACGCCTACATCCTCGGACGTTGTTGTGCCGCCGGGGGTCTCGCCGTCCGTCGAAGACGCCACCCCCTGACCCGCGACGTGCGCACTCGATGGACCTGGAACGGGCCTCGGGGGTCAGCGGGTGGCGTCGAAGGACGCGATGGCCGCCTTCGACGCGGAGCGGCGCCAGGCTTCCTCGACCAGCTCGGCGAGGGCGTCCCAGTCAGGGTTGTGGGCGGCGTCGAGGTGGGCTCCGATCCAGCCGAACCGGCCCAGGTACGGCGCCACGAAGTACCGCTCGGGATCGCGCGCGACGGTCGCCTGCTGCTCGTGCCGGTCGGCCTTGCACCAGAGTGCGAGGAGGCCGTCGGCGTGGTGATCGGGGAGGATCCACGCGAACCGGCTCCCACGCGTGAAGAACCCGGTGTTGCCGTACTCGTCGATCTCGGCCGAGGTGTCCGGCAGCTGCGCGACGACGGCCCCGAGCCGGTCCCGCGCGGTGGCGACGTCGTCGTCCCCCCACCCGAGCACCCGCGCCGCCATGCGACCCACGCTACCGACGTCCCCGACCGCCCGCGCAGGCTCGAGCTCGGTGCTCGCGGCCGAGCTCGGTGGCTGGAACCACCGAGCTGGGCGCGGAGCACCGAGCTCGGCGCTGCCGATCAGTTCGCGGTGCGGTCCAGCTCCGGGCGGGCGGCGCCCGTCACCAGGTACGTCACGCGGCGGGCGACCGAGACGCCGTGGTCGCCGAACCGCTCGTAGTACCGGCCGAGCAGGGTGACGTCGATGGTCTCCTGCGTGGTGCCGGCCCAGGAGCCACCGAGCAGGGCAGCGAACGTGTCCTCGTGCAGCTCGTCGAGGAGGTCGTCGTCCTGCTCGATGCTCTCCGCCAGCTGGATCTCGCGGCTGTGCAGCAGCGTGGTGGTGCGCCGGGCGACGCGGACGGCGGCGTCGTGCATCTCGGCGAACGTTCCGGAGAGCGCCTGCGGCACGGCGTGGCGGGGGTACCGCCCGCGGGCCACCTGGGCGACGTGCCGGGCGAGGTCGCCCATGCGCTCCAGCGAGGCGCTCATCCGCAGCGCCGACACGACGATCCGCAGGTCCGTGGCGACGGGCTGCTGCTGCGCGAGCAGCAGGACGCAGCGCTCGTCGAGGTCGCGCTCGATGGCGTCGATGGCCAGGTCGTCGGCGATCACGGACTCCGCCAGCGCGAGGTCGGCCGTGAGCAGCGCGATGCCGGCATTGGTGATGGCCTGCTCGACCCGGCCGCTCATCGCCGCCAGGTCCTCGCCCAGCTGGTGCAGCTCGGCGTCGAAGATGTCCCGCATGTGCTCCCTCTCGTGCCGCGACGGCAGGTGCCGCGCGCAGCGACAGGCTGCCACCGGCAGGTGAACAGCCGGGCGCGGGCAGGTGAACGGACGACGGCCGTTCTGGGGGGACGGGCCATGCGCAGCGATGTGCGGCGATTCGTCCCCATCGTGCCCCGCGAACCCCTAGCCTGCGAAGAGATGTTCCTGCTGGTCGAATCGTCGGAGAAGACCCACAGAGGGAGACGCGCGATGGCACAGAAGGTCACTGCCTGGGTCGGCTGGGTGTGGTTCGCGGCGTTCGCGATCCTCGTCTCGGGACTGTTCAACATCATCTCCGGGGCGGTGGCGGTGTTCTCCCCGAAGACGGTCCTGTCCTGGTCGCCCGACGGCATCGCGGTCGTGGACGTGTCGACGTGGGGGTGGGTGCACCTGGTCCTCGGGGTGCTGCTCCTGTTCGTCGGGTTCGCGCTGTTCTCCGGTGCGGGCTGGGCGCGGGTCTTCGCGGTCGTGCTGGTGATCCTGAACCTGCTCGCGCAGTTCGTGTCGCTGCCCGTCACGCCGTGGTGGTCACTGATCGCCATCGTCCTGGACTTCTTCATCCTGTGGGCCCTGACGGTCCACGGCGACGAGGTCGCCAGGGCCAACCGCTGAGAGAGTTCGAACGGGGAGAGAGAGGGACGAGATGACGACATTCACCGCATGGAAGTTCGACACCGCCGACGGGGCGCAGAAGGCCGTCACGGCGCTGAAGGGCGCGCAGAGCGACGGACTGGTCAAGATCGTCGACCACGCGGTCATCAGCTGGCCGGAGGGTGCCGACAAGCCCGAGATGCACCACTCGCACGACGACAAGCTGCGGGGTACCGGCTGGGGCGCGTTCTGGGGCCTGCTGTTCGGTGGCATCTTCTTCGTGCCGCTGCTCGGTGTCGCGGTCGGCGCGGCCGCCGGGGCGATCACGAAGGCCGTCTCCGCGGTCGGCATCCCGGAGAGCCAGCTCGACGAGATCCGTGCGCAGATCACCGTCGGGACGTCGCTGCTGTGCGCCGTCACGGAGAACGCGGACATGGACCGGCTCGGTGAGCGGATGCACGGCCTGCACAGCACGCTGGTGGCCACCAACCTCACGGACGCCGAGCGGTCTCTGCTGATGGAGACGTTCGGCTGAGCCCGAGGATCCCGGGAGCCGCTCGCACGAGCGGCCCCGGGTGAACTGCCGGTGAACGCTCGACGGCGGCGTGGCGCGCAGGGGCCACATCGGCGCGGCGCACCGTCCGGCGCGTCCTACTGTGAGTGTCGTGGACGGGATCGACGGGCTCATGCTCCTCCTCGCCGGCGGCCTCGGCCTGCTGGTGGGGATCTGGGCGACCCTGGCGTTCCGGTGGAGCGAGCGGTCGCAGCACGGTGCGCCGTCCCTGCCGACGCCGGCGCTGGACGACGGACTGGTCCGCACGCTCGCCGTGCTCCGGTCGGCCGCGGTGGTGCTCGACGAGTCCGACCAGGTGGTGCGGGCGAGCGCACCGGCCCACGCCCTCGGCATCGTGCGCGACGGGCGCGTGGCCCCGGCGGCGATCCGTGACCTGATCGCGCTGGTGCGACGGGACGGGGTCATCCGCGACGAGGTGCTCGAGGTGCCCCGCGGCCCGGTCGGTCCGGGCGTGCTGATGGTCCAGGTTCGGGTCGCTCAGGTCAGCGCCGACCACCTGGTGGTGCTGGCGGAGGACCTGACGCAGGCGCGGCGCCTCGAGGCGATCCGGCGCGACTTCGTCGTCAACGTCTCGCACGAGCTCAAGACCCCGGTGGGCGCGCTGGCGCTGCTCGCCGAGACGGTGCAGGACGCTGCCGACGACCCGGAGGCCGTGCGCCGGTTCGCGGGCCGGATGCAGGCGGAGGCCACGCGGCTGTCGGCGCTGGTGCACGAGATCATCGAGCTGTCGCGGCTGCAGGTGGCGGGGGCGCTCGGGCAGGTCGGGCTGGTCGACGTGGACCAGGTCCTGTCGGAGGCCGTCGACCGCGCCCGCACGACCGCGGAGGCCAAGCACGTCCGGCTCGACATCGGTGGCGTGCGCGGCACGCGCGTGCTGGGGCAGCACGACCTGCTGGTCACGGCGGTGCGCAACCTGCTGGACAACGCCGTCGCGTACTCCGGCGAGGCGTCGCACGTCGGCGTGGGGGTGCGGACGGACGGCGACCTGGTGGAGATCGCGGTGGTCGACGAGGGGATCGGCATCACCCCGGCCGAGCAGGAGCGCGTGTTCGAGCGGTTCTACCGGGTGGACCCCGCGCGCTCGCGCGACACCGGCGGCACCGGCCTCGGCCTCTCGATCGTCAAGCACGTCGCGGCGGACCACGGCGGTGAGGTGACGGTCTGGTCGCAGCCCGGTCGCGGGTCCACGTTCACGCTGCGGCTGCCGCGCGCCGAGGAGGAGCCCACGTCGACCGTGAGCCAGCTGCCCGTCACCGACATCGAAGGAGCGCACGTGCGCCGGAGCGCGTCATGACCCGGATCCTGCTCGTCGAGGACGAGGAGTCCTACCGGGACCCGCTGACGTACCAGCTGGAGCGGGAGGGCTTCGACGTGGTCACGGCCGCCACCGGCCCGGAGGCGCTCACGAAGTTCGACGAGTTCGGCGCGGACCTCGTGCTGCTCGACCTCATGCTCCCCGGCCTGCCGGGCACCGAGGTGTGCCGCCGGCTGCGCCTGGTGAGCGACGTGCCCGTCATCATGCTCACCGCGAAGGACGACGAGATCGACAAGGTGGTCGGCCTGGAGCTGGGTGCCGACGACTACGTCACCAAGCCGTACTCGTCGCGCGAGCTGCTGGCCCGCGTCCGCGCGGTGCTGCGCCGCCGGGAGGCCGTCGTGGTCTCCGCGGGCACAGCCGGTGCTCCGCCGTTCCACGAGGACGACGACGAGCTGCTGGTCGCCGGGCCGGTGCGGATGGACGTCGAGCGGCACACGGTCCGCGTGCGCGACGAGCTGGTCGCCTTCCCGCTCAAGGAGTTCGAGCTGCTCGAGCTGCTGCTCCGCAACGCGGGCCGGGTGCTCACGCGCGGGCAGCTGATCGACCGCATCTGGGGCTCGGACTACGTCGGCGACACCAAGACGCTCGACGTCCACGTCAAGCGCGTCCGCGCCAAGATCGAGGTCGACCCCGGCAACCCGCTGCTGCTGCAGACCGTCCGAGGGCTGGGCTACAAGCTCACCGACGACGGCGAGTAGCCCCGACGACGACGCCCCGCCCGCCCTCGGCGCGCGGGGCGTCGCTGCGCCCGGACACCCGTCCGACTCGTCGGCCACCGTTCACCTGGGGTTCACCCGATGCCGTCCACCCGGTCACGTGCACTTCCTACGGTCAGCATCGCCGCGCACACATCGGTGCGCACCTGATCGACAGGACGGAACACAGTGAAGCTCTCCCTCCACGGCCGGATCGGCGCGATCGCCCTCACCGGCGCCGTCGCCCTCTCCCTCACGGCCTGCGGATCGGACGACCCCACCGGGTCCGGCGACAGCACGTCCGGCGCCCCCGAGCAGGCCAGCGAGCTCAGTGGTGACCTGAACGGCGCCGGCGCCACGTCGCAGGAGAAGGCGATGGATGCCTGGCGTGCCGGCTTCCAGAGCGCCAACCCCGACGTCAACGTCAACTACGACCCGGTCGGCTCCGGCGGCGGTCGCACGCAGTTCCTCGACGGCTCGGTCCAGTTCGCCGGCACCGACTCGGCGCTGACGAGCGAGGAGCTCGAGCAGGCCAAGGGCGTCTGCACCACCGGCGCCATCGACATCCCGGTCTACATCAGCCCGATCGCGGTCGTCTTCAACCTCGAGGGCGTCACCGAGCTCAATCTCTCGGCGGCCACCATCGCGGGGATCTTCGACGGCAAGATCACCAGCTGGGACGCCCCCGAGATCGCCGCGGAGAACCCCGACGCCACGCTCCCGGCGACGGCGATCACGCCGGTCCACCGCTCCGACGAGTCGGGCACCACGAAGAACTTCACCGACTACCTGGCGAAGGCCTCGGGTGGCGTGTGGACCTACGAGGCGGACGGCAACTGGCCCATCGAGGGCGGCGAGTCGGCGCAGGGCACCTCGGGCGTCATCCAGACGGTCCAGGGCGGCGACGGCACGATCGCGTACGCCGACAACTCCGCCGTCGGCACGCTCGGCGTGGCCAGCATCAAGGTCGGCGAGGAGTGGGTCGCCCCGTCCGAGGAGGCTGCCGCGGCCGCGGTCGACGCCTCCCCGCGGGACGAGGAGCGCGCCGACGGCGACATCGTCATCAAGATCGACCGTGAGACGACGGAGGCCGGCGCGTACCCGCTGATCCTCGTGTCGTACTCGATCGCGTGCCTCGAGTACGCCACGGCCGAGCAGGCCGACCTGGTCAAGGGCTTCCTCAGCTACGTGGTGAGCGAGGAGGGCCAGTCCGCGTCCGAGGATGCAGCCGGTTCCGCGCCGCTGTCCGAGACGCTCCGCACCGACGTCCAGGCAGCGATCGACTCGATCACCGCAGCCGCCTGACGTCCACACCCGCCGGTGGCGGGCCCGCCTCGGGGGGAGGACGGGTCCGCCGCCGGCGGCGCACCACCCACCACGAGCAGCAGGAGAGAAGTGACCAGCACCCAGAGCCCGCCGACGCAGGACGGTGTGCGCCCGACCGAGGACGTCGAGTCCCCGCGGCCGGGCCGCCGCCGTCGCACGCGTGTGGTCGACAGGGGCGCGAGCCGAGTGTTCCGGTGGACGGCCACCGGCGCCGGCGCCCTCATCCTCGTCGTGCTCGTCGCGGTCGCCGCCTTCCTGGTGCTGCGCGCGTGGCCGGCGCTGACCACCCCGGCCGCCGAGCTGACCGAGAAGGTCTCGTGGATGGGCGAGGCGACCTCGCTCCTCGACTTCGTGGGGCCGCTGATCTTCGGCACGGTCCTCGCCGCGGCCCTCGCGCTGGTGATCGCGACGCCGATCGCACTCGGGATCGCGCTGTTCACCTCGCACTACGCGCCGCGCCGGCTGGCCTCGGGCCTCGGCTACCTGGTCGACCTGCTCGCGGCCATCCCGTCGGTGGTCTACGGCCTGTGGGGCGGCCTGGTGCTCGCGCCGATGGTCAAGCCGATCTGGGCGTGGCTCAACGAGTACCTCGGGTTCATCCCGTTCTTCGCCGGCACCGTCTCGCCGACCGCCCGCGTGCTCATGACGGTGGGCCTGGTGCTCGCGGTGATGATCCTGCCGATCATCACGGCCGTGAGCCGCGAGGTGTTCCTGCAGACGCCGCGGCTGCACGAGGAGGCGGCACTCGCCCTGGGGGCGACGCGCTGGGAGATGATCCGGGTCGCGGTCCTCCCCTTCGCGCGCTCGGGCATCGTCTCGGCCGCGATGCTCGGCCTGGGCCGGGCCCTCGGCGAGACGATGGCCGTCCTGATGATCCTGTCGCCCGGGTTCCTGTACTCGTTCAAGCTCCTCGAGGCGGGGCAGCAGCAGACGATCGCCGCCAACATCGCCGCACAGTTCCCCGAGGCCAACCCGCTCGGTGTCTCGGCACTGATCGCCACGGGCCTCGCGCTGTTCGTCATCACGCTCGTCGTCAACATGGCCGCCCGCGCGATCGTCGCGCGCCGCAAGGACTTCTCGGGAGCCAACTGATGAGCGCCACGACCCTCCCCGAGGGCAACGCCGAGCTCCGCGCGCTCCTGCGCCAGGTCGACAAGGGCCGGCACCGCCGGGACCGCGTCATGAAGGTGCTCATCTACGCCGCCTTCGTGCTGGCGATGCTGCCGCTGATCTCGGTCTCCTGGACCGTGCTCGTGAACGGTATCGAGCGCTTCAACGCCTACTTCCTGACGCACTCGATGCGCGGGGTGTACGGCGGCATGGACGCGGGCGGCATCTACCACGCCATCATCGGCACGCTCGAGATCACGCTCTTCGCCACCCTGATCTCGGTGCCGATCGGCCTGCTCACGGCCATCTACCTGGTGGAGTACGGCCGCGGCGCGCTCGCGCGGTCCGTCACCTTCTTCGTCGACGTGATGACGGGCATCCCGTCGATCGTCGCCGGCCTGTTCGCCTACGCGCTGTTCGCCGTCATCCTCGGTCCGGGCATCCGGATGGGCGCCGTCGGCTCCGTCGCGCTGTCCGTGCTGATGATCCCGGTCGTCGTGCGCTCGTGCGAGGAGATGCTGCGGCTGGTGCCCAACGAGCTGCGCGAGGCGGCGCTCGCCCTGGGTGTGCCGCGCTGGCTCGTCGTCATCAAGGTCGTCCTGCGCACCTCGATCGCCGGGATCGGCACCGGCATCACGCTCGCGATCGCCCGCATCATCGGCGAGACCGCACCCCTGCTGATCACGGTCGGCGTCATCGACTCGATCAACTTCAACCTGTTCGAGGGCCGGATGATGACGCTCCCGGTCTATGTCTACCGGCAGTACTCGCAGGGCCTGGTGCCCTGCACGCCCGGCGACCTCGAGTGCATCCCGACCATCAACTACGACCGGGCCTGGGCCGCGGCGCTGACGCTGATCCTCATCGTCATGCTGCTCAACCTGATCGGCCGCCTGATCACCCGCTTCTTCGCCCCCAAGAACCTCGGCTGAAAGACAGACCCATGGCACAGCGCATCGACGTCAAGGACCTGAACATCTTCTACGGCGACTTCCGGGCCGTGGCCGACGTGGAGATGGCGGTCGAGCCCCGCTCGGTGACCGCCTTCATCGGCCCGTCCGGCTGCGGGAAGTCGACCTTCCTGCGGACGCTCAACCGCATGCACGAGGTCATCCCCGGGGCACGCGTGCAGGGCAGCGTCGCGATGGACGGCGTCGACCTGTACGGCTCCGACATCGACCCCGTCGCGGTCCGCCGCCAGGTGGGCATGGTGTTCCAGCGCCCGAACCCGTTCCCGACGATGTCGATCGCGGAGAACGTGCTGGCCGGCATCAAGCTGAACAACCGGCGCATCTCCAAGGGGGACGCCCAGGACGTCGTCGAGGCCTCGCTGCGCGGCGCCAACCTCTGGAACGAGGTCAAGGACCGGCTCAACCGGCCCGGCTCGGGGCTCTCGGGCGGTCAGCAGCAGCGGCTGTGCATCGCGCGCGCCATCGCGGTCAAGCCGCAGGTGCTGCTCATGGACGAGCCGTGCTCGGCGCTGGACCCGATCTCGACCCTCGCTATCGAGGACCTCATCGCGGAGCTGAAGTCCGACTACACGATCGTCATCGTCACGCACAACATGCAGCAGGCCGCGCGAGTCTCCGACCGGACGGCCTTCTTCAACCTCGCGGCCACGGGCGAGCCGGGCCGGCTGGTGGAGATCGACGACACGGCGACGATCTTCTCCTCCCCGCGGGTGCAGGCCACGGAGGACTACATCTCGGGCCGCTTCGGCTGAGCCTGCACGCAGAAGGGGCCGTCCGATCCCGGACGGCCCCTTCTGTGCGTTCTGATCAGTCCTCGGCGGGTGCGGTGGGCACCTGCGAGGCGTACTCGGGCAGCGTGCCGTCGAGCACCGGCACCTGCTCGACGATCGAGCCGTCCTCGGGCGTGGAGATGGTCACGGGGACCAGGCCGCCCGGCGGGGCGTCGATCGCCTCGAACGTCACCTCGGCGTACCCCTCGTCCTCGGCGTCGCTGACCCCGAGGAGCACGGTCTCCTTCGGGCCCAGCTCGACGATGGTCTCCTCGTCACCGATCGCGAGGGTGACCGAGCGGTCCTCGTTGCTGTCGTTGATGAGCCCGCCCTGGAGCGTCCCGGGGTCGCCCTGCGCCGCGACGAGCACGTGCAGGTTGCTGCCGCGCACGTCGCCGAGCACGAAGCGGACCCCGTCCGACGCCGAGTACACGTCCTGCGTGGTGATCGGGTTGGTCGCGGAGCAGCCGGCGAGCGTGAGCCCGGCGACGGCGACCCCGACGACGAGGGCGGCTGCCCGGAGGGTGCGGGGGCGGGGCGAGGTCACGGTGACTCCTCGGGACGTCGGACGCTACGGGCTGGGCTGGTGGACGGAGCATCTCCGCCGGGCCCCAGCCTAGCCGCCGCGCGCGCCTGCGCCGGGCGTGCAGGACGCGTGACCGGCTCGGGCGAAGGGGGGGCGGTGTCCTGCCGGTGACCTGCCGGTTGACCTGCGCAGATGCCGGTAATCACGCGGCAAAAGGCCAAAAACGGCGTGATAAGATACCCCTCTGCGAAAGGGGACACCTGCAGATGACTTTCACTGTTGGGGAGACCGTTGTCTACCCGCACCACGGTGCGGCATTGATCGAAGAGATCAAGACCAGGACCATCCGCGGAGAGGACAAGCTCTACCTCAAGCTCAAGGTCGCTCAGGGAGATCTCACCATCGAGGTCCCGGCTGAGAACGTGGACCTGGTGGGCGTGCGCGACGTCGTCGGTCAGGAAGGTCTCGACAAGGTGTTCGAGGTCCTGAGGGCGCCGTACACCGAAGAGCCGACCAACTGGTCCCGCCGCTACAAGGCGAACCTCGAGAAGCTCGCGTCGGGCGACGTCATCAAGGTGGCGGAGGTCGTGCGCGACCTCTCGCGCCGGGACGCCGACCGCGGCCTGTCGGCGGGCGAGAAGCGCATGCTCGCCAAGGCCCGCCAGATCCTCGTCTCGGAGCTCGCACTCGCCGAGCACACCGAGGAGGAGAAGGCCGAAGCGATCCTCGACGAGGTCCTCGCATCCTGACGCCACCACCACGGTGAGTGTCGCTGCAGTACTGACTGCCGCCGGGAGCGGCAGCAGGCTCGGTCATTCCCTCCCGAAGGCCCTCGTGCCCCTGGGAGGTCAGTCGCTCGTCGCGCACGCTGCCCGGAACCTTCTGGCGGCGCGGGCGGCGGGCGACGATCGCGTCCGGGTGCTGGTGGTCACCGCACCCGCGTTCCACCTCGACGCGATCGCCCGCGAGCTGGACGGTCTCGAGACCGAGGTCACGCTGCTGGTCGTCGCCGGCGGCGCCACCCGGCAGGCGTCGGTGGCCGCCGGTCTGGCTGCGCTCGACGCCGACCAGCGCGCGACCGACGTCGACGTGGTCCTGGTGCACGACGCCGCCCGTCCGCTCGCGCCCGCGTCGCTGGTCGCCCGCGTGATCGAGGCGGTGCGGGACGGGCACCCCGCGGTGGTGCCCGGCCTGCCGGTGACGGACACGATCAAGCGCGTCGCACCGCACCGTGGCGTGACCGTCGAGCCGGTGCTCGAGACGGTCCCGCGCGCCGAGCTCCGCGCCGTCCAGACGCCGCAGGGGTTCACCCGGGACCTGCTGCTGCGGGCGCACGCGCACGGTACCGACGACGCGCACGACGAGGAGCTGGCCGCCTCCGACGACGCCGGCCTGGTCGAGCGGCTCGGCGAACCCGTGTGGGTCGTCGCGGGCGACGAGCGGGCCGCGAAGATCACGACCGCGCGGGATCTCGCGGTCGCCGCCCTGCCGACGGAGAGCGACGAGTGAGCACCCTGCCCCGCACGGGGATCGGCGTCGACGTGCACGCGTACGACCTGGACCCCGCACCCGGCGACGTGATGCACCTCGCCGGGCTCGCCTGGCCCGGGGAGCGCCCGCTCGCGGGGCACTCCGACGCGGACGTCGCCGCGCACGCCGCCGCGGACGCGCTGCTCTCCGCGGCGGGTCTGGGTGACCTCGGGTCGAACTTCGGCACGTCGGAGCCGCAGTGGGCCGGTGCGGCCGGTGCCGTCCTGCTGGCAGAGGCGGCGCGACGGGTGCGCGACGCGGGGTTCGCCATCGGCAACGTGGCGGTCCAGGTGATCGGCAACCGCCCGAAGGTCGGTCAGCGGCGCACGGAGGCGGAGGCGGTGCTCTCCGAGGCCGTCGGCGCGCCCGTGAGCGTCTCCGCGACCACGACGGACGGGCTCGGGCTCACCGGTCGTGGCGAGGGCGTCGCGGCGATCGCGACCGCGCTGGTCGTGGGCACGTCCGGCTGACGCCGGCGCAGGCTGCCCAGCAGCACCCCCGCGAGCACCAGCGCACCGCACGCCAGCTCGATCGCTGACGTGCGCTCGCGCAGCAGCAGCCACGAGGCGCCGATGCCGACCACGGGCACCAGCATCGAGAACGGGGCGACCGTGCTGGACGGGTGCCGTCCCATCAGTGCGCTCCACAGGCCGGAGCCCACGAGCGTCGCCACGACGACCGTGAAGAGCAGCCCCGCCAGTGCGAGCAGACCCTGGGTGCTGCCCAGGTCCTGGAACGACCCGGCGATCGCGGCGGGACCCTCGACGAGCAGGGACAGTGCCAGCAGTGGCAGGGGTGGCACGACGGACATCCACAGCAGCAGCCGGAACGGGTCTCCGGGCTGCGCCTGCATGGCACGGCGGTTGCCGAGGTTCCCGACCGCCCAGCCGAGCCCTCCGCACAGGGTCAGCAGGACCGGGACCAGGGTCGCGCCGCCGGCCAGCCCGGCGCGGTGCGCGGCGATGCCCGCCAGGCCGACGACGGCGAGCAGGATCCCGGCACCCTGGCGCGCGGTGATGCGCTCGCGCAGGAACACCCCGGCCAGCAGCACCGTGAACGGGGCGGAGGACTGCAGCACGAGCGAGGCCAGCCCGGTCGGCATGCCGCTGGACATCGCCAGGTAGAGGAACACGAACTGCAGGATGCCGAACCCGAGGCCGTAGAGCAGGATCCAGCGCCGCCCGGCGGTGGGTCGGGGGACCAGCAGGAGGGTCGGGATCGCGAGCAGGGCGAACCGGAGCGCGACGAGGAAGAACGGCGGGAACTGTTCGAGGGACAGGTGGATCGCCGGGAAGTTCAGCCCCCAGAGCACGGCGACGAAGGCGGCGATGAGGCGGTCGCGGGTGGGCATGGTCCCGAGCATGCGCGCCCGTCACCGTGCAGCACCATCGAATCGTGATGACGTGACGCTGTAGCGTTGCTGCATGGATCCGCGCACGCTCGAGACACTCCGGACCGTCGGCAGCCAGGGGGGCGTGACGGCCGCCGCGGCGGTGCTGCACCTGACGCCGTCGGCGGTGTCCCAGCAGGTCGCGCTCCTGCAGCGCGAGGTCGGCGTGCCCCTGACGGAACGGGTCGGTCGAGGCCTGCGGCTGACCCCGGCCGGCGAGGCGCTGGCCGAGGCGGCGGTGGACGTGGCGGTCGCCCTCGAACGGGCGCGCGCCGCGTGCGACGAGTTCCTGGAGCGGCCGCAGGGCGTCGTGCGGGTGTCGGCGTTCCAGAGCGGCGCCCAGCTGCTGCTGCCGGCTCTGCTCACGCGCGTGGCGGGGATCGAGGGCATCACCCTGGAGTGCACCGACGAGGACGTCGCGCAGGACGACTTCGTGGCCCTCACGGACCGGATGGACGTCGTCGTCGCCCATCGACCCGACGACGGCCTCGGGTGGTCGGGCGGCAGGGCGGTCCAGGTGGTGCCGCTGCTGCGCGAGCCCCTCGACCTCGCGGTCCCGCTCGACCACCCGCTGGCACAGCACGCCGAGGTCCGCCCGGACGACCTGCGCGACCTGCCGTGGATCGCCGTGCGGGAGGGGTTCCCCGTCGCGACCGTGCTCGGCGCGGTCGGCGCCCGCTCGGGGGAGACGCCGCGGATCGTGCACCGCGTCAACGACTTCCACGTGGTCGAGGCGCTGGTCGAGGCCGGTCACGGGGTGTCGCTGCTGCCCCGGTACACCTTCGGGGGCGGGGCGCGCGTGCGGCTGGTGCCGCTGGCCGGAGTCCGGGCCGGCCGCAGGATCGATGCGCTCGTGCGGCGCGACCGCGCCGAGCGGCTGGTGGTCCGCCGGGTCCTCGACGAGCTGCGTGCGCTCGCGGTGGATATCGATACCGCCTAGCGCCCGGCGTGTGCCCGCACGTCAGCGGCGTGTCCGAAATCTGGGGTAGCGTCCCGTCCCCCAGTCCAGTACCGTCCCCGGCGTGACACAGTCGTCGGACGCCAAGACCGAGAGGCTCCCCATCGTGGGAGCGCTCGCACGCCCCCACCTGCCGGTCCGGGACAACGGCGTCCAGGCGATCCGGATCCGCGTCCGTGTCCCGCTCGACGTGCTGGAGGCGACCAGCGCCGGACTGCGGGAGCTCGACGAGCACAACCGCCGCGAGATCAGCGAGACGCCGCCGCCGCTGCCCTTCTGAGAGCGCCCTCAGGGCACCAGTACGAGCTTTCCCGCGTGTCCCGCCTGCCCGTCCCGGTGGGCCTGGGCGACGTCCGCGAGGGGATAGGTCCGCGCGACGCGGACGTCCAGCGTGCCGTCGGAGGCCAGCTCCGCCAGCTGCGCCCGCGCCGCCTCCCGCACGGCGGTGCCGGGATCCGCACCGGGTCCGCCACCCAGGGCCTTGATGCCCAGGTCACCGGCGCGGCCGAACCCCGCGATCGTCGCGACGCGGTCGCGGTCGGCGACCAGGGCGACCGACGTGTCGAGAGCCTCGTCGGTGCCGACCGTGTCGATGGCGACCGTCACGGCGCCGGTGTGCCGGGTGGCCTCGAGCACCCGCTCGAGCAGGCCGTCGCCGTAGGCCACCGGGTTCGCGCCCAGGTCACGCAGGTCGTCGTGGTGCCGCGGGGAGGCCGTCGCGATCACCTGGGCGCCGCGCAGGACCGCCAGCTGGACGACCATGCGGCCCACGCCGCCCGAGCCGCCGTGCACGAGCACGACGTCGCCGTCGCGGGTGCCGGTCGCGCTGAGCGTGTGCACGGCTGTGGCTCCGGCCAGCAGCAGCCCGGCGGCCGCCGGCCAGTCGAGGTTCGCCGGCCGTCGCACGGTGACCTGCTCGGAGACCACGATCCGGTCGGCGTAGCCACCCTTCACGCGCCACGCGATGATCTCGTCGCCGGGGGAGAGCCAGCGCACCGACGGCCCGACCGCGCTCACGACGCCGGACACCTCGTACCCGAGCCGCATGGGCAGGTTCTCGGGGTTCGTGCCGTAGACGCCGGCGTAGGCCTTCCAGTCGGTCGGGTTGACCCCCGCAGCCCGGACCTCGACGAGGACGTTGCCGGGACCCGGCTCGCCCGGGTCGACGTCGACGAGGCGGAGGACTTCGGGACCGCCGTACGCGCAGGCGACGACGGCCCTGCTGGTGATGGCCACCGGCACACTCTGCACCTGACCCGGGCCCGAGGGCCAGAGCCAGCCTGCTGGGGGCGCGCCGATCACCCCGTCGGGTGACTCACGCCAGCGGCAGCCACACCCGCATCGTCGACGGTCCCCGGTTCGCCCAGTCGTGGTACGCGATCAGCGGTGCCTCCGTGCGGGGCTGGTCCGCCGGTGGCGGCGGGGCGCCGTACGGCCAGGCGTCGTCGGCAGGCGCCGCGGTGACGACGGTGACCAGCACGCGCCCGTCGACCTCCCGCACGCCGGCGTCCAGGTCGAGCAGCACCCCGGACACGTCGGCGCCGTCGAGGTCGACGGACTCCAGGGCCAGCACCTCCGGTCCGCGCTCGACCACGACACATCCCCGGACGGCGTCGATGCGGGGGTCGGGGCTCGACACGCGGGGCCCCATCGGCAGGTGCAGCTCGACCACGTCGCCCGCGGCGAACCGCCGGTGCACCGAGACCGTGCCGGCGGGGGCCGGCCGCGCGCCGTCGGGGGTGCGGAGCTCGGCGCCGTCGGCCCACGAGGGCACCCGCAGGGTCAGTGTCCACGGCCGGTCCTCGGTGGTCGCCACGGTCACGCGGACGACGCCGTCGCTCGGGTAGGCCGTGTCGACGTCGAGCTCCACGCGGCGGCCGTCGGCCAGCGTCGTGCGGATGCGGGACGGCGCGTACTGGTGGAGCTGCAGGCCGTCGTCGTCGGTGGTCGCTACGTACGCCGCGAGGCTGGCCAGCGTGCGGGCGACGTTCGGCGGGCAGCAGGACACGGCGAACCACGGGGCGCGCAACGACGACGACGCCCGAGGGCTCGCGACGTCCGTCGGCGGGACCGTCCCGGGCACGCGCTGGTGCAGCGTGTTCGTGTAGTAGAACGCGGTGCCCTCCTGCGACGGCGACGTGGCGACGACGTTGAACAGCGTGCGCTCCACGAGGTCCGCGTACCGGGGCAGGCCCTGGGCCAGCAGGAGCCGCCACGAGAACATCACCGAGCCGATCCCGGCGCACGTCTCGGAGTAGGCGCGGTCCGCGGGCAGGACGAAGTCGTGGCCGAACGCCTCGCCCTCGTGCTGCGAGCCCTGGCCGCCGGTGACGTAGGTCCGGCGCGCGACGGTGTTCTCCCACTGCGTGGTCAGCGCGTCGAGCAGGTCCTCGTCGTCGGTCTCGACCGCGACGTCGACCGCGCCCGCGGCCAGGTAGTTGGCCCGCACGGCGTGCCCGCGCAGCACGGTCGCCTCCCGCACCGGCACGTCGTCCTGGTAGTACGCCCGGCCGAGCTCGATGTCCGCGAGCGTCCCGGTGCCGCGGCGCTCGACGAACAGCGCGGCCTGGTCCACGTAGCGGCGCTCCCCGGTGGCGCGCCCGAGCTCCGCGAGCGCGGGCTCGATCTCGGCGTGCCCGCAGACGGACGCGATCCCGTCCGGGCCGAACGTCTCGACCACGTGGTCGGCCGCGCGACGGGCGACCCCCAGCAGGCCGTCGTCGGCGTCGGGACGCGTCCGGGCGCGGGCGACCGCCGCCTGGAAGAGGTGACCGAAGCAGTACAGCTCGTGGCCCCACTCCAGGTCGGAGTACCGCGGACGCTGCCCGGCCCGGCCGAAGTTGGTGTTCAGGTAGCCGTCGGCCTCCTGGGCGGCGGCGACGCGCCCGACGATCGCGCGGAACCGGCCGTCGAGGGCGGCGTCGTCCGTGCGGCCGATCTCCCACGCCATGGCCTCGAGCAGCTTGTAGACCTCCGAGTCGGAGAACTCGCGGCCCCCACGGTCGAGGTCGGACAGCGTGCCCGCCGCGGCGGCGTCGAAGTTGGGGATCCAGCCCTCGCGCTCCATCCAGTGCTCGATGTGCGCGAGGCTCGCGGAGCCGTTGACGGCCTGCCGCTGCGCCCAGAAGCCGCCGGTGATCTGCACGTCGGCGAGCCCGAGGGGCCGCAGGGTGCCGTGCGAGGGTGCGACCGGTGTGGAGGCGGAGCCGGCGGTCGTGGTGGTGGTGGTCATCGTCATCCCTTGAGCGCACCCGACATGAAGCCGCGCACGTAGTGTCGTTGGAGCAGGAGGAAGAGCACGATGCAGGGCAGCGCGAGCACGACGACGCCCGCCTCGGTGGCGCCGTAGTCGACGACGCCCTGCACCTGGCCGCGCAGGTTGGACACGGCGAGCGGGAGAGTCATCTTGTTGGAGTCGTTGATGAGGATCAGCGGCGCGAAGAAGTCGTTCCAGGCCGCGAGGAACGCGAACAGCCCGACGGTGATCAGGCCCGGGCGGACCGCCGGCAGCAGCACCCGCCACAGCGCCGAGAACGACGAGCACCCGTCGACCATCGCGGCCTCGTCCAGCTCCCGCGGGATCGACTCGAACGAGATCCGCATCATGAACGTCGAGAACGGCAGCTGGAACATCGTGAGCACCAGGGCCACCCCGACCAGCGAGTTCTGCAGCCCGAGCGTGTTGAGCAGCACGTAGAGCGGGATCAGCAGGGTCGCGTACGGGACCATGAGGATGGCCAGCGTGAGCATGAACAGGGCGTTGCGGCCGGGGAACCGGAACCGCGCGAACGCGTAGCCGCCGAGCGTCGAGATGAGCAGCGTGAGCACCACGCACAGCCCGGAGACGAACACGGAGTTGAACAGGTACTGCCCGATGCCGGCCTGGTAGTGGGCGAGCGTGACGTAGTTGCCGAAGCCCCAGCCGTCCACCTGACCGGTGCCGGGGTGCGGCGACACGGAGGCCACCGAGGTCCACACCAGCGGGAACAGGAAGATCACGGCGAGCGCGCCGGAGAACACCCAGAACGGTGTGCGCAGCGCGAGACCGGCGATCGTCGTGGGAGGTGCGGACCGGTGCGTCGGGAGGATCGCCGGGACGTCGGCGTCGGGGTGGTTCTGCACGCTGGCGATGGTCATCGTCGGCCCCTCAGCTCTCGTCCGAGCCGCGGAAGGCGCGGAGCTGGACGACGTTGATGACCACGAGCGCGGCCAGGACGAGCACGGAGAGCGCCGCGGCGACGCCCAGGTCGTTCTGGCCCTGGAACGCGACCGAGTAGATGAGCTGGACCACGGTGATGGTGCTGTTGTCCGGGCCGCCCTTGGTGAGGATGTAGAACTGCTCGAACGCCAGCAGCGACCCGGTGACGCACAGGATCGTGGTCAGCGCGAGGGTCGGCTTGAGCAGGGGGATCGTGATCTTGCTGAACGTGTGCCACCGGTTGGCGCCGTCCATGCGGGCCGCCTCGTAGATGTCCCCGGGGATCGACTGGAGCCCGACGAGCATGAGCAGCATGTAGAAGCCTGCGTACCGCCAGACGATGAGGAACAGCGTCGAGGCCAGCGCGGCGTCGGGCGAGCCGAGGAAGCTCCAGCCCATCCGCTCCATGAAGGGCGCCAACGGTCCGGCCAGCGGCGAGTACAGGACGTAGAAGAGCAGCGACGCCGACGCCAGGCCCAGCGCGCTCGGCACCAGGAACGACGTGCGCAGGAACCCCTTCCAGCGCGACGACTCCTGCACCATCAGCGCCAGGCCGAGCCCGAGGGCGATCAGCAGGACGGTCGCCAGGATCGTGTACTTCAGCGTGAACACGACCGAGTCCACGAAGAACCGGTTGTCCACCGCGGCGGTGAAGTTGTCGGGGAAGTTGATGCCCTGGTCGCCGGAGAGCAGCGGCCACTTCGACGCGCTCATCCGGAACACCAGCGCCAGCGGCACCACGAACAGGACGAGGACGAACAGGGCGGTCGGCGACGCGTAGGCCCAGCCCCGCAGGCGGTGGCCGGTCCTGCGCGTCGTGCGGGGTGGTGCGGGAGTGGCCGTCTGGACGGTCATCGGGGTGTGCCTCTCGTGCGGTCTTCCGGGGGCGGGAGGTGGGGTGCCGCGGCGTGACGGCACCCCACCAGTCAGGCCTACTGCCCGAGGACCGCCGTGATCTCGTCGTTGTCCGCGTCGACGTTCGCCCCGTCGCCGAGGACCGCGTCGCGCACGAGGGTCAGCCAGGGGCTGCTGGGTGCGTTGAACGCCTGCTGGAAGTTCAGCGCGACGGGGGTGTCACCCTGGCCGGCGACCTCGTTGATGGTCACCAGGCGCGGGTCCTGGGCGGCGTACTCGTTGTCCGCCAGGTCGGCACGCGACACGACGTCGTTGTTCTTGGCCAGCACGCCGACCTGCGCGTCCTCGGACATCATCCAGGACAGGAAGTTCCAGGCCTGGGCCGCGTTCTCCGAGTCCTTGGAGACGCCGATGCCGTCACCGCCGACGAACGTCGAGGCGCCGCCCTCCGGTCCGGGGATGCCGGACACGCCGACGTCGAAACCGGTGGTCGACGACAGCAGCGTCGCCGGGTAGAACATCAGGCCGACCTTGCCCTCGGTGAAGCCGGCGGTCCACGTCGGACCGGCCTCGTCCTCGGACGACGGGAGCACCGCGCCGGAGTCCCAGAGGTCCTTCCACGTGGAGTAGATCTCCTTGGCCGTGTCGCTGTTCAGCAGCGACTCGGTGCCGTCCTCGTTCATGACCTGCTCGCCGTCGGCCCAGACCGACGGGAACCAGGTGAAGACCAGACAGCCGCCGCAGTTCAGGCCGGTCGCCGTGCCGTACGTGTCGGGCTTGTTCAGCGCCTGGACCGCCTTGGCGGCCTCGGCGTACTCGGCCATGTTCGCGGGCGCCTTCTCCGGGTCGAGCCCGGCCTCGGCGAACAGGTCCTTGTTCCAGAACAGCATCGACAGGTCGAGCACGAACGGCAGGACGTGCTCCTTGCCGTCGGCGGTGCCGGCCGCGAGGTGGCCCTTGTTGATCTCGTCCTTGAAGCTCAGGCCGTCGATCTGCTCCGTCAGGTCCTGGAACAGGCCCTGCTGCACCCAGTTGGGCACGTAGACGATGTCCGCGGCGAACAGGTCGGGCAGGCCGTCCGAGCCGGCGGCGGCGCCGACCTTGGCGACGTAGTCGTCGTTGGGCACGACGGTCAGCTCGACCTGGTTCTCGTGCGAGTCGTTGTAGGCCTCGACCAGCAGCTTGGCCTGCTTCTCCAGGGGTGCGCGGGTCCAGAGCGTCAGCGTGGTGCCGTCGTCGGTGCCGTCCGGGCCCGCCGTCACGGCCTCGTCGCTGCCGCCGCCGTCGTCGGCACTGCTGCACGCCGCCAGACCGACCAGCAAGCCGGCCGTCACGATCCCGGCGGCCAGGCGGGTGCCTGCCGACCGGGTGCGGGTGATCCTCATGGGCGTCTCCTCGTGCTCTTCGTCGAGCGGGTGCCGTCGTCGGCACCCCGGGGTTCATGGCGCGAAACCCTTGTCGGTGTCCGCGGATCGGAGGGGGCGCACCGGCCGGTCCTGCGAAGCCGATCTGGCGCCCTGACGTGCACGCCTAGAACGATCCCGACGAACCGGCCCGATCCCGAAACAAGCCGAAAAGGTTTTCTGAAGATAGAGCGGTGGGCGGTGGCGCGTCAACGGGGTGCTGCGGTTACAGTTCGATCACGAACGGCATTCGCCCCACGAGGAGGTGGTCCCGGTGGCCCGCGTCGAGCAAGCCCGCGCTGTGACGCTCTCCGACGTCGCGCGCCTCGCCGGGGTCTCCGTGGCGACCGCCTCGAAGGCGCTCAACGGGCGTGACCAGGTCAAGGACACCACCCGGCAGCGGGTCGTGGAGGCAGCCGAACGGCTCGCGTTCAGTCCCAACCCGCTCGCCCGCGGCCTGCTCGCCGGGCGCACCGGCACCGTCGGCCTGCTGACCAGCGACCTCGAGGGCCGGTTCGTCATCCCGATCCTCATGGGGGCCGAGGACGCGTTCGGCGCCGGCAAGGTCAACGTCTTCCTCTGCGACGCCCGCGGGGACACCATCCGCGAGCAGTACCACCTGCGGGCGCTGCTCAGCCGCCGCGTCGACGGGCTCATCGTCGTCGGCCGGCAGACCGACCCGCGACCGTCGCTCGGGCACGCCATCCCCGTCCCGGTCGTCTACGCGTACGCCCCGTCCGACGACCCGTCCGACCTGTCGATCACCCCCGACAACGTCAGCGCGGGCCGCATCGCCGTCGAGCACCTGATCGCGTGCGGGCGCACGCGCATCGCGCACATCACCGGCGAGCCCGCCTACGCCGCCGCCCGCGACCGCGCCGACGGCGTCCGCGCCGGGCTGCACGCCGCCGGGCTCGAGCTCGTCGGCGACGTCATGTACAGCGAGTGGTCCGAGGGGTGGGGTCGCGACGCCGCGGCCGTGCTGCTGACCCGGCACCCCGACATCGACGCCATCCTGTGCGGCTCCGACCAGATCGCCCGTGGCGCCCTCGACACCGCCCGCGACCTGCGCCGGACCGTCCCCGACGCCCTCGCGGTCATGGGGTTCGACAACTGGGAGGTGCTGACCACCAACTCCCGGCCCGAGCTGACCAGCATCGACGCCAACCTGCAACAGCTCGGACGCACCGCCGCCCAGCGGGTGTTCGCCGCGCTCGACGGCGTCGACACCGGGTCGGGGACCGAGTACGTGGCCGGCCGCCTGGTGATCCGGGGCTCGACGGTCGCGAAGCGGTAGAGGTCCTACGCCGCGACGCGGTGACTCGACCCCAGTAGACGGTCCAGGTACGGGTTGCTGAAGACGCCCGTGGGGTCGGCCTCGGCGCGGACGCGCTGGGCGTCGCCGAACCGGGGGTACAGCGCGCCCAGCTGCTCGGCCTCGAGCCAGTGCATCTTGCCCCAGTGCGGCCGGCCGCCCACCTGGGCGACGATCCGCTCGACGGCCGCGAAGTACCGCGCGTACGGCAGGCGCAGGTACTGGTGCACCGCGACGTACGCCGTCTCGCGCCCGTGCGCCGTCGAGAGCCACAGGTCGTCCGCCGCGGCGAACCGCACCTCGACCGGGAACGGCACGCGCTCGCCGCTCGACTCGATCCAGGCGTCGATCTCGGTGAGCACGTGGACCAGCTCGTCGCGCGGGACCGCGTACTCCATCTCCCGGAACCGCACCCGGCGGGGGGACACGAAGACCTCGGCCGACGGGGCCGTGTAGCGGCGCGAGGACAGGGCGCGTGCGGCGAACCCGTTGATCGACGCCGTGGTCGACGGGGCCAGGGTGGCGACGCCGTTCGCCAGCGAGAAGACCGCGTTGGACAGGAGCTCGTCGTCCACCCACGCGCGCAGCCGCGGCAGGGGGACCACGACGTCGTCGGGCACGCGGTTGTTGCGCTTGGTCAGCGCGCGACGCGTGTGCGGGAACCAGTAGAACTCGAAGTGGTCGTTGCCCTCGACGAGGCCGTCCGGGCCGTCGAGCTGCTCGAGCACCTCCTCGAGCGGCCACGGCTCCTCGCGGGCCTCCAGGCGGTAGGCCGGCACCACCTCGAGGGTGACGGCGGCGAGCACGCCGACGCTGCCCAGGCCGAGCCGGGCCAGCTCGAACAGCTCCGGCTGCTGCGTCGGCGAGGTCTCGACGACGTCGCCCGTGGCCGTGACCAGCCGGGCGCCGACGACTTGCGTGGCCAGCCCGCCGAGCCGCGCGCCGGTGCCGTGCGTGCCGGTCGAGATGGCCCCCGCGATCGACTGCTTGTCGATGTCGCCGAGGTTGCGCATGGCCAGACCGCGGTCCGCCAGGAGGGTGTTCAGAGCCCCCAGCCGGATGCCGGCACCCACGGTGACGTGCGTCGTGCCGTCGTCCTGGGGCGCGACACGCTCAAGCGCGTCCACCGAGTCGAGACGGATGTGGACGCCGTCGGTGACGGCGACGGGGGTGAAGGAGTGGCCCCCGCCCAATGCCCGGACGCGCAGCCCCTCGGCCGCGCCCCCGCGCACGGCTGAGGAGAGTTCTCCCAGGTCACGGGGGTGCAGCACCCGGCGAGGCGTCGCACGTGCGGTGCGCGCCCAGTTTTGCCAGTCGCCGGATGTCGACAGTCGTCCCATAATGGTGACAGGTTGTCTTGGTCGGTTGTCCAAGTCAAGTGCGTCAAGTCCTTGACTATCGTGACAAGTGCTATTGAACTGTGCACTGGGGGAGGCGTCGGCCTCGCCCACCGGGCGGTGGTCGGCCGGTGGGGCCGTCGCTAGAGGGAGGGGAACCCTGTCATGAACCGCTTGCCTGTGGCCGAGAGGCGCGAGCAGCTGATCGAGGCTGCGCTCGCCGTCGCGAGCCGGGACGGCATCGACGCCGCCACCGTGCGCGCCGTCGCCGCAGAGGCCGGCGTCTCGCTGGGGGTCGTGCACTACTGCTTCCAGGACAAGGACGAGCTGCTGCGTGCGATGGCGCACGCCATCACGTCGGCCAACCTCGAACGCAGCCTCGGTGAGCTACCGCCGGAGGCCGACGACCCCGAGTCCGTCATCGAGGGTGTCATCGACGCCCTGTGGGCAGGCATCCGCGACTCCCGCGGCCCGCAGCTGCTGAGCTATGAGCTGACGACGTCCTCGCTGCGGCACGCCGAGCTCAACCAGGTCGCCATCGAGCAGTACCGCGGTCAGTGGGCGGCCGCCGAGCAGGTCCTGGACCTCGTCGAGCGGTCGGCTCACGTCAGCTGGTCGGTCCCGCGGGGCACTCTCGCGCGCACGGTCGTCGCGGTCATCGACGGTTTCTCCCTCGCCTGGCTCGTCGACGGCGACAGCGAGGCAGCCCGCGCCGGGCTGCAGGGCTTCGGGCGCTTCCTCGCCACGGTGGCCGTCCCGTCCTCGCTCGAGGCCGATGCCGCCGCGACCCTCGCGTGAGCGCCCCTGCTGCTGAGTCGGCCCGTCGCGCCCGGATCGCGGTCTCGGCCGGGTTCGCCGGCCAGGGCTTCGCCTACGCCACCGTGCTGACCAGCCTCGAGGGGTTCAAGGACCGGTACGGCATCGACGACGGGCAGGTCACCCTCGTCGTGCTCGGCGTCTGCCTCATGGCCGCGGTCGGCACGGTCGTCGCCGACCGGGTCGCGCGCACCGCCGGGGGAAGCAGGATCGTCCTCGGAGCGGGCCTCCTCATCGTCGCCGCCGCCGTCGTGGTCGCGGCCGTGGCCCCCGTCTTCGCCGTGCTGGCCCTCGGGTTCGCGGTGTACGGCGTCGGGCTCGGCATGGTCGACGCCGGCACCAACATGCAGGCCGTGGCCATCCAGCGTGAGTACGGCCGGTCCCTGCTCACCGGGTTCTACGCCTCCTGGTCCGTCGGCGGCATCGCCGGCGCCGTCTTCGTCGCGGCCACCGTCGGTCGCACACCGACCGACCCGGTCGCGGTGGCGCTGCTGGCCGGGACTCTCGTGGCGGTCCTCGCGGCGGTCGGCGTGCTGCGCGCCGGCTGGCGCGTCACCGTCCCGGTCCGCGCGGACGGCGTCGCGAGGCCCGACGAGGCCCTGGCCCTGCCCGTGTCGGGTGGCGGCAAGCCCGTCGTCCCGTGGGGGGCCGTCCTCCTGCTCGGGCTCGGCGTGGTCGCGTTCTACGTCGCCGACACCGCGATCTCCACCTGGAGCACGATCTACCTCGGCGACGTCCTCCTCGCCGCCGCGTCCTTCGCGCCGCTGGGCTACGCCGCGTACCTCACGACGACCCTCGCGTCGCGGCTCGCCGGCGACCCGCTCGTGCGGCGGTGGGGCCGCGTGGTCGTGCTGCGCACCGGGGCGCTCGTCGGCGCCGCCGGGCTCGTGCTGGTCGTCGCGGCGCCCGGACCGTGGGCCGGCCTGGCCGGGTTCGCGGTCGCCGGTGCCGGCCTCGGCGTCATCGCGCCGCTGTGCTTCTCCGCCGCCGGGGACCTCGCTCCGGGGCACGCGGACGCGGTCGTGGCGCGGCTCAACGTCTTCAACTACGTCGGTGCGGTGCTCGGCGGCGTGCTGGTGGGCGCCATCGGCAGCACGTCGTCGCTGCACTACGGTTTCGTCGTGCCGATCGTGCTGGTGGTCGTCGTGGCGGTCTTCGCCGGCCGCTTCGGCGTGACCCGGCACAGCGGCGCACCCGTCACCGCCGGAGCCGGTGCATGACCCGCACCCTCGGCGAGCGTCTCGACGAGGCGACGCGGGGTCTGGCCGCCCCTCTGGCCGTGGTGGACCTCGACGCCCTCGACGCCAACGCGGCCGACCTCGTGGACCGGGCCGGCGGGACGCCGATCCGCGTCGCCAGCAAGTCCGTCCGGGTCCGGCACGTGCTCGATCGCGTGCTCGCGCTGCCCGGGTTCGCCGGGGTCATGGGCTACAACGTGCGCGAGGCGCTCTGGCTGGTCGCGCAGGGCGTCGACGACGTCCTGCTGGGCTACCCGAGCGTCGACACCGGCGCGCTGGACGCCCTGGCTGCCCACCCGGTCGCCGCCCGCGCCGTCACGCTCATGGTCGACGACGCCGCCCAGGTCGAGCTCGCCGCCCGAGCGGCCGACGCCCACGGCACCACGCTGCGCCTCTGCATCGACGTCGACGCCTCCCTCAAGGTGCGGTTCGGTCCGGTCGCCGCACACCTCGGCGTCCGGCGCTCGCCGGTGCACTCCGCGGCCGACGCCGGAGCGCTCGCCGCCGTGATCGCCCGCCGGTCCGGGGTCGACGTGGTCGGCGTCATGTTCTACGAGGCCCAGGTGGCCGGGCTGCCCGACTCCTCGCCCGCCGTCCGTGCCGTCAAGCGGCTGTCGATCCGGGACCTCGCCGTCCGCCGCGCCGCGGTCGTCGACGCCGTGCAGTCCGCCGTCGGGCACGAGCTGTCGCTGATCAACTCCGGCGGCTCCGGCTCCGTGGCGTCCAGCGCGGCCGACCCGGTCGTCACCGAGGTCACCGCCGGCTCCGGCCTGTTCGTGCCGACCCTGTTCGACGCCTACCGCTCGTTCGTCCCCCGGCCCGCCGCGTTCTTCGGGCTCGATGTCGTCCGCGTCCCCGGCCCCGGCTTCGCCACCGTGTTCGGCGGCGGCTACATCGCCTCCGGTCCCGCCACGAAGTCCCGCCAGCCGCGTCCCGTCTGGCCTGCCGGGCTGGCGCTGACCAGCCGCGAGGGCGCCGGCGAGGTGCAGACGCCGTTACGGCTGTCGAGCGGCGCGGACCTGCGCGTCGGGGACCGGGTCTGGTTCCGGCACGCCAAGTCCGGCGAGGTCATGGAGCGCTTCGACCAGGTCCACCTGGTCCGCGGCACCACGATCGAGTCCACCGTCCCCACGTACCGCGGCGAGCACCACACCTTCGGCTGACCGTTCCTGCGCGCAACGTCCGCACATCCGGTCGCCAGGACGCGCGAATCCGCGCGGACGTCCCCGCGCTTCCGGCCCAGCGTCCGAGCATTCGGTCGTCAGAGCGCTTGAATCTGCGGACGTCCTCGGTGCTGCCGCGACGTCCGCGTTGGAACGTGCTTGGAGGCCTCTCCTTTGCGGACGTTCGCGAACCCTCATCCGTAGCGTCCGCACTCGTAGGCGCTGGGGGGCGTCGTTGTGCGGACGTTGCGCGGGTGAGTGGGTCGGCGTCGGGGGTTGTGGGGGTGCGGGAGGCGGGAGGGTTCCGCGCCGGTAGCCTTGACCGGTGACCCTGCGCCTCTTCGACACCGCGACCCGGACGGTGCGTGACTTCGTCCCACTCGTGCCGAACGAGGTGGGCATCTACCTGTGCGGGGCCACGGTGCAGGCGCCGCCGCACATCGGGCACCTCCGCTCGGGCATCGCGTTCGACGTGCTGGTGCGCTGGCTGCGCCGCACGGGGCACCGCGTCACGCTCGTGCGCAACGTCACCGACATCGACGACAAGATCCTGGCCAAGGCCGCCGACGCCGGTGAGCCGTGGTGGGCGTGGGCCGCCACGAACGAGCGGGCGTTCACTGCGGCCTACGACGCCCTCGGTGTGCTGCCGCCCAGCTACGAGCCGCGGGCGACCGGCCACGTGCCGTCGATGGTCGAGCTGATGGACCGCCTCGTCGAGACCGGCCACGCGTACACCACCGGGCCTGGCGACGTGTGGTTCGACGTGCGCAGCTACCCCGAGTACGGCGCGCTGACCAACCAGCGGGTCGACGACATGATCCCCGCGCCCGACGGCACCGTCGACGACGACGCCAAGCGCGACCCCCGCGACTTCGCCCTCTGGAAGGCCGCCAAGCCGGGCGAGCCCGAGACGGCCTCCTGGGACACCCCGTTCGGCCGCGGCCGGCCGGGCTGGCACCTCGAGTGCTCGGCGATGGCGCAGCGGTACCTGGGCGAGTCCTTCGACATCCACGGCGGCGGCCTCGACCTGCGCTTCCCCCACCACGAGAACGAGCAGGCCCAGTCGCGGGCCGCCGGCTACGGGTTCGCGCAGTACTGGCTGCACAACGGCTGGGTCACGCAGAGCGGCGCCAAGATGAGCAAGTCGCTCGGCAACGGGCTGCTGGTCACCGTCGTGCTGGCCAAGGAGCGCGCGGCGGTCCTGCGCTACGCGATGACGGCGGTGCAGTACAGCTCGATGCTCGAGTGGACCGACGACACCCTGCGCGAGGCCGAGGCCACCTGGGACCGGCTCGCCGGATTCGTCGAGCGCGCCGCCGAGAAGGTCGGGGTGGCCGACGACGCCGAGGTCGCGGGCGCCGAGCTGCCCGCCGAGTTCGTCGCCGCGATGGACGACGACCTCAACGTGCCCGCCGCGCTCGCTGTCGTGCACGAGCACCTGCGCACCGGCAACTCCGCGCTCGCGCGCGGTGACCTGGACGAGTCCCGAGACGCGATGGTGGTGCTGCGGGCCATGCTCGACGTGCTGGGCCTCGACCCCGGCGGCAGCCAGTGGCGCGCCCACGGCAGCGACGCGCGCTACGCCCGGGCGCTCGAGGCCGTGGTCGCCGCCGAGCTGGAGGCCCGCGCGCAGGCGCGCGCCGCCCGCGACTTCGCCACGTCCGACGCCATCCGGGACCGCCTCGCCGCGGCCGGCATCGTCGTCGAGGACTCATCTACCGGAGCGCGCTGGTCACTCGCCGCGCGTGCCGACACCGACCACCGAGACGAGGGCTGAGCCCCGCGAGAGCGGGCGGCTCGGCTCCACACGAATGGAGAACTGAACATGGCCGGAAACTCTGAGCGCCGCGGCGCCGTCCGCAAGGGCGGCTCCAAGAAGGTCGCCAGCGCCGGGACGGGCGGCAAGAACCGCCGGTCCCTCGAGGGCAGGGGGCCGACGCCCAAGGCGGAGGACCGCGAGTACCACCCCGCGCACAAGGCGAAGCTCGCCGCGGAGCGCCGGGCGGTCGCCGGGACGCGCGGCACGTCGGGACGCCAGTCGGCCGGCGCCAGCCGGAGTGCGGCCGGGTCCAAGGGCGGGCGGAAGAGCTCGACGCACGAGATCGTGTCCGGCCGGAACTCGGTGGTCGAGGCGCTCCGCGCGGGCATCCCGGTCTCGACCGTGTACATCGCGTCCCGCCTGGAGGGTGACGACCGCACGCGCGAGATCATCAGCGCCGCCGGGAACTCGAACTACCCCCTGCTCGAGGTCAGCCGGTCCGAGCTCGACCGCCTCACGGACGGGTCGGTGCACCAGGGTGTCGCCATCCAGGTGCCGCCGTACGCGTACGCGGACGACGACGACCTGCTGGACGCCGCGGCGGAGACCGACCGACCGGCGCTGATCGTCGCGCTCGACGGTGTGACCGACCCCCGCAACCTCGGGGCGGTCCTCCGGTCGGCCGGCGCGTTCGGCGCGCACGGCGTGCTGGTGCCCGAGCGGCGCGCGGCGGGTGTGACGGCGTCGGCGTGGAAGGTGTCCGCGGGTGCTGCGGCGCGCGTGCCGGTCGCGCGGGTGACCAACCTGGTGCGCACGCTGCAGGGGCTCAAGGCGGCGGGCGTGTTCGTCGTCGGGCTGGACGGCGGCGGCGACGTGTCGATCACCGACCTGCCGTACGCGACCGACCCGCTGGTGCTGGTCGTCGGCTCCGAGGGCAAGGGCCTGTCACGACTGGTCCGCGAGCAGTGCGACGCCATCGCGTCGATCCCGATCGCGTCGGCCGTCGAGTCGCTCAACGCCGGTGTCGCCGCGGGCATCGCGCTCTTCGAGGTCGCCCGGCAGCGCAGCAGCTAGCCGATGATCTGGTCCGGGTCGATGGCCGGGAACATGTCGGTGTCCGGGATCTCGCCGGCCTGCACGCCGAGGATCGCCTGCTCGTCGGGGCGCGTCGGCAGGATGTTCTTCACGTAGCTCTTCGCGGCCTGCTTCATGGGCACGTCACGGCCCTGCTGCTCGGACAGGTACCAGCGGTGGTCGAGCAGCTCGTGGTAGATCTGCGCGGGCTCGAGCTTGCCGCGCAGGTCCCGGGGGACGCTGCGGACGGCGGGCTCGAAGATCTCGGTGAGCCAGTCGTGCGCGACGAACGACTCGTCCTCGCGTTGCCGGTCGGTGGCGGCACGGAACTCGTCGAGGTCGTTGAGCAGGCGGCGGGCCTGGTTCTCCTGCACGTCCAGGCCGGTGAGGCGCATGAGCCGACGGGAGTGGTGCCCGGCGTCGACGACCTTCGGCTGGATCCGGACGCTGGTGCCGTCGACGTCCGTGGTGATGTCGAGCTCGCCGACGTCGAAGCCGAGGTCGTTGAGGCGGTCGATGCGGGCCTGCACGCGCCAGCGGTCCCCGAAGGTGAACGACTCGGACTCCGTCAGCGCACGCCACAGCTCGCCGTACCGCTCCGCGAGGGCGTCCCCGATGGCGACGGCGTCGACGTCCTCCTCGAGGAACTCGCCGGCCTGCAGGTCCATGAGCTCGCCGATGATGTTGACGCGGGCGACCTCGAGGTCGTAACCGCGCTGACCGTCGGACAGCCGGTCGTGCAGGTCGCCGGTCTCGGCGTCGACCAGGTACGCGGCGAACGTCTCGGCGTCCCGGCGGAACAGGGTGTTGGACAGGGACACGTCACCCCAGTAGAAGCCGACCAGGTGCAGCCGGACCAGGAGCACCGCGAGCGCGTCGATGAGGCGGGTCGCGGTGTCGGGGCGCAGGGACTGGCTGAACAGCGCGCGGTACGGGAGCGAGAACTGCAGGTGCTGGGTGATCAGCACCGCCTCGAGCGGCTCGCCGTCAGGGTCGCGCCGGCCGGTGATCACGCCGACCGGCTCCACGCTCGGCACGTCGAGCCGGCGCAGCTGGCGCAGGAGCTCGTACTCCCGGTACGCCACCGTCTCGCCGATCTCCTTGACGGCGATGACGCGGCCGGACATCTTCGCGAACCGCACGATGTGCCGGGAGATGCCGCGGGGGAGGGCGGCGAGCGTCTCGGCCGGCCACTCCTCCAACGGGATGTGCCAGGGCAGGTCGAGCAGTGCAGGGTCGGGCGAGGCCGCGGTGATCTGCAGGCGCTGCGGCGTCGGGCTCATGGGTTCGATCCTCTCAGAGAACGCCCACAGGGCAGCCTGACGAAAGCGACAACGGGCCGCCGGAAACACGAGCAGGGCGGTCCCGGCCGAAGCCGGAACCGCCCTGTCGGGTGGTGCGAAGGTCAGGCCTCGATGCGCTGGCCCGAGCCCGCGTGGAACAGGTGCGTCTCGCCCTCGCGGATCCGGACGTAGATCGTCTCGCCCTTGGAGGGGACCTGGCGCGGGTCGACGCGCACGATGACCTGAGCGTCGCCGGCACCGGAGTGCACCGCGTCGGCGTGGCCGAACTCGTTGGTCAGCGAGCCGTAGACGAACGCGTCGGAGCCGAGCTCCTCGACGATGTTCACGATGACCGGGATGCCGTCCGGCGTGCCGGCGGGCACGACGTCGAGCGACTCGGGGCGGAACCCGACCGTGACGTGGTTCTTGTCGTCGTCGGTGAACTGGCTGATGACCGAGCGCTGGACAGCGACGCGGGCGCGGCCCAGGTTGGCGACACCGTCGAGCACGGGGAACGTGCCGATGTTCATGGCCGGCGAGCCGATGAAGCCGGCGACGAAGACGTTGGCCGGGGTGTCGTACATGTCGCGCGGCGTGCCGACCTGCTGCAGGAGTCCGTCCTTGAGGACCGCGATGCGGTCACCCATGGTGAGGGCCTCGGTCTGGTCGTGCGTGACGTACACGGTGGTGACACCGAGACGACGCTGCAGCGACGCGATCTGCGTACGGGTCTGGACGCGGAGCTTGGCGTCGAGGTTCGACAGCGGCTCGTCCATGAGGAACACCTGGGGCGAACGCACGATGGCGCGGCCCATGGCGACGCGCTGACGCTGGCCACCGGAGAGGGCCTTCGGCTTGCGGTCCAGGTACTGGGAGAGGTCGAGGATCTTGGCAGCCTCCTCGACGCGCTGACGGATCTCCGCCTTGGGGGTGCCGGCGATCTTGAGCGCGAAGCCCATGTTGTCGGCGACCGTCATGTGCGGGTACAGCGCGTAGTTCTGGAACACCATCGCGATGTCCCGGTCCTTCGGCTGGACGTCCGTGACGTCGCGGTCGCCGATGAGGATGCGGCCCGCGTTGACGTCCTCGAGCCCCGCGAGCATGCGGAGCGAGGTGGACTTACCACAACCGGAGGGGCCGACGAGGACGAGGAACTCGCCGTCCTCGATGTGCAGGTCGAGCGCGTCGACCGCGGGGCGCTCGGTGCCCGGGTAGACCCGGGAGGCCTTGTCGAAAGTGACCGTTGCCATGGCTGATCAATCCCTTCACCGGCAGGTACGTGCCGGACGATCCGTAGTGAAGAGTGTCAAGAGTGTCCTCGATGACACGGGCCCCTGAAGGAGGGATCCTTCGGTGGCCCGCGGTCATCATGCCATACCGGTGTGGAACGTCCACACCCGGGTGTGACGAAGGACACTGACCCCGCTGTCACCCCACCAGGACCCCGGACCCGTCCCGGAACCTCACCAGGAGCCGCCCGGCGTACTCGCTGACCTGGTCGACACCGCCCGGGTCGCGGGCCAGGTGCCGGGCGACGTCGGCCACGCTGGCGAGCCGTCCGTCGGCCCGGTCGAACCCGCGCAGGGTGCGGTCGGCGGTGACGACGACGACGAGCGAGCCGTCGGTGCCCACGTACACCGGGGGTGCGCCGACGTGCGCGACCCAGCGGGCCACGCCCGACCGGGCGTCGAGGGCGCGGACCTCGTGACCCTGCGCGACGTGCACGACGCCGTCGACGAGCAGGGCCTCGCCGGTCGTGCCGGTGAGGCGCCAGAGCTCCTCCCCGGACGTGGCGTCACGACCGACCAGGGAGGCTTCGCCGGCGGCCTCGCTGTCCGAGAGCAGCACCACGTCGGGCGCGCTGCCGTCGTCGACCGCGAGCCGGGCCGGCCGCTCGCCCACCGCGGTGCGCGTGCCGTCGCGGGTGACGAGGATGCCCGCGGGGACCGCGAAGGCCCGCCACGGTGTCCACACCAGCGTGCCCGCGCGGGCCAGCTCCGCCCAGCCGTCGGACTCGACCGTCACGTCGCCGCGCGGCTCCCCGTCGGCACCGAACAGCCAGGCGTGCCCGCTGTCGGTCAGGAGCACCCGGTCCTCGTCGCTGGTCAGGTCGGCCCGGGAGCGGATCACGCGGTCACCGAGGCGCACCGCGTGGACCTCGGGCACCAGCGGGGTCCGTCCTTGCCACCGCACCTCGCCGGTGGCGGGGTCGGTCGCGGTGAGGGTCCAGCGCACGGCACCTGCGGCGTCCCGGTGCGGGGTTGCGACGACCAGGTGCGACCCCGTCGCCGACCACAGCGACCCGGCTGCCAGGCTGATGGTCGCCAGGCTCGCGCCGGTCGCCGGGTCGAGCACGAGCAACGGGGTGACGGCGCCTCCGGTGGCCACGGGCGAGACCTCCGCCGCGCAGACAGCCAGGGGGCCGTCGGCGGAGGTCGTCGTGGTGCAGCGCACCCAGACGGCGGGGAACTCGGAGCGTCCGCCCGGCGGCAGCGCGTCGTCGAGCGAGTACGGCACGGACCACAGGACGTCGCCGGTGTCCGGGTCGGTGCCGCGCAGGTCGACCCCGCCGAGGTGGTACCGCGCGCCGATGGCCCAGCGCCCGGTGGCGTCGTCGGCGACGAGCGAACCCGCGCTCGGCGCCCACGGTCGCAGCGCGCCCGGCGGGTCGTGCAGCGGGCTGAGCACGCCGGGCACGTCGGCCAGGTACTCCAGGCGCTCGCGCTCGCGGGCGTCCAGCACCGTCTGCACGCCGACGAGCGCGAGCACCAGGGCGGCGCCCGCACCGGCCAGCCAGGCGGCGTGCCGTCGTACCCACGTGGGCGCCCGGCCCGTGCCCGCGTCCTGCGGCCCGATGAGGCCTTCGTCGTCCAGCTCGACGGGGGCGAGGTGCGCGTGCGTGACCGTGGAGGCCATGGTCAGCCCAGGACCGCCACGGCGCCGGTGTCCATCCACACGTACAGCCGGGGGTCGTGCCAGCCCGACTGGAAGCCCTGCACGAACACCGCCGACCGGTCCCCGGCGACCTCCTGCGCGAGGTCCGCGGTCCACGCCAGCGCGCCGTCGCTCAGCGTGTACGCCTCGAGGGTCACGCCGGGGCCGGGCAGCAGCAGGTAGCGGCCGTCGGTCGACAGCTGCTGGGGCATGTGGTCGATCTCGGTGGTCCACAGGACGTCACCCGTGGTGGCGTCCACCGCGAGCAGGGTCTCCGTCGTCGCGACGTACACGGTCCCGTCCAGCAGGAGGCCGGTCACGATGGTGCCCGCGACGTGCCACAGCACCGCGCCCGTCGCCGCCGAGCGACCGGAGAGGCCGTCGGCGCCCCCGGGGGCCTGCCCCACCGTGAAGAGGACGTCGGGCGCGGACCCGTCGTCGACCGCGAGCCAGCCGGCGGTCTCGTCGATGGGGACCCGGGTGCCGTCGGCGAGCAGCAGCGTCCCGCTGTAGGCGGACGACGTCCACGTGCTCTCGATGAAGACGCCCGACCGGGCCCGCTCGAGCCAGGAGCTGTCGTCGAGCTGGACGTCGAGCCCGGGTTCGCCGGCCGCCGAGAGGACCCAGGCGTGCGCGTCGACGGTGAGGACGAGGTCGTCGTCGAACGCCTGGAGCGACGCCGTACCGCTGGGCTCCTCGTCACGTGCGGCCACGGTCCGGGGAGTCGTCCACGTCCAGCGCGCAGCGCCGCTGACGATGTCGGTCGCGCCGACCTCCCACCGGCCCGTGGCGTCCGGCACGGGCTGCGCGACGACGAGGCTGTCGTCGACGAACGCCAGCCCCCAGCCGCCCTCGACCTCGCGGTCCGCCAGCAGCCGGCCGTCGGCCGGGTCGATCACCCAGACGGACGACGGCGGGATGCCTCTGACCTCCTCGCCGAACTGCTGGGAGACGCACGCGGCCACCTGCGACTCCCCGTGGGGGACGGCGCTGCAGGAGATCCACAGCTCCGGTGACGCGCTCGTCGGGGTCGGCTGTGGGGTGGGCAGGTCCACCGGGGTGCGCCACGCGACCGCGCCCGTGCCGGGGTCGAGACCGACGATCACGGGGTTGCCCGACGCGTCCTGCACGCCCCCGACGAGCCGGTCGTCCACCACCGCGCCGGACTGGAGCACGGGTGCGAGCTCCGGCCCGGCCCGCCAGAGCACCCCGATCGACGCGTCCACCGGCGGCACGATCCCCGGGATGGCGGCCAGCGCGGCCACCCGGGCGTCCTCGCGATGGTCGAGGACGAGCTGGGTGACGGCGAGCGAGCCGATGACGAGCGCGACCGACGCGACGAGCCAGGGAGCGTGCCGGCGCACCCAGGTCCGTGCCGCGAGGACGTCGTCGGACACGTCCTCGACCTCGAGCAACGGCTCCGGCACGCGCGGGCCCGGGCGGGAGCGGCCCTGTTCGAGCTCGTCCACAGCCTCGACGAGCTCGACCTCGCGCATGCGGCCGGGCATGAGGCGCACGCTACGCCTCGGTCCCAGCACCGACCAGCAGAGGGCGGGTGAGGTCCTACAGCCCGTCGGCGAGGGTCGCGAGCGCTGCCACGAGCTCGTCGGGGCCGTCCACCCGGTACCGCGCGGCCGTCGTCCCGTGGCCCACCTTGACGGTCACGTCGTCGTCGCGGAGCGCCTCGAAGGCGTGCTCGTCGGTGACGTCGTCGCCCGCGTACAGGACCACGGGTGCGCCGAGCTCGTCGCGCAGCGCCGTGAGCGCCTCGCCCTTGCTCGCCCGCAGGACCGAGATCTCGACGACGTCCTTGCCGTGCAGGACGCCGGAGCCGAGCCGTTCCCCGAGGGCGATCGCCTCCTGCTCGGCGGGTTCGGCGACGGCCGGCTCGGCGAGGCGGGTGTGCACGACGACAGCGGTCGGCTTGGTCTCCACCCACACGCCGTCCCTGCCGCGCGCGATCCGTGCCGCCTCCGCGCCGAGCGACGCCAGGCGGTCGGCCTGCTCGTCGGTCAGCTGGACGACGTCACGGTCGAGCCCGAACGTGGTCACGCGTGCCCGCTCGGCCCCGTGGCTGCCGATGAGGAACGTGCCCGCGGGCACGTGGGCGAGGACGTGCAGGTCGTGCATGGCCCGGCCGGACACCAGCGCGAGCGCGACCCCCGACGTCCCGGCGAGCCGGGCGAGCACCTCGACGCCCGCCGGGAGGATGCGTGACGCGGACGGGTCGTCCTGCAGCGGGGCGAGGGTGCCGTCGAAGTCGAGGGCCACCAGGAGCGGGCGGCGGGCCGGGTCGTCCGCGAGCGCGGTCAGGGCCGTGCGCAGCGCGTCAGTCACGGGAGGCTCGCACGGGGACGGCGTTGAGGGCGGCGAGGAAGTCCTCGGACCAGGCGACGACGTCGTGCCCGAGCACCCGCCGCCGCAGCCTGCGCATGCGTTTGCGTGACTCGCGGGCGTCCATGTGCACGGCGTACGTGATCGCGTCCTTCATCCCGTCGATGTCGTGCGGGTTCACCAGCACCGAGCCGGTCAGCTCGTCGGCGGCGCCCGTGAACTCGGAGAGCACCAATGCGCCGCGGTCGTCGGACCGGGCCGCGACGTACTCCTTGGCCACCAGGTTCATACCGTCGCGCAGGGCCGTGACGAGCATGACGTCCGCCGCGAGGTAGAGGGCCGCCATCTCCTCCATGGGGAACGACTGGTGCAGGTACTGCACGGGCGCGTGGCCCACCTGCCCGTAGTCGCCGTTGATCCGGCCGACGAGCAGCTCCACGTCGTCGCGCAGCTGCTGGTACGCGCCCACGTTCTCCCGGCTCGGGCTGGCCACCTGGACCAGCGTGGTGCTCTGCGGGGAGAGGCGGCCGTCGAGCAGCAGCTCGCCGTACGCCTTGATGCGGTGCCGGATGCCCTTGGTGTAGTCGAGCCGGTCCACGCCCAGGAGCAGGAACTCGGGGTCGCCCAGCTCGCGGCGGATCTGCAGGGCGCGCTCGCGGACGGCGTCGGTGCGGGCCAGCTCGTCGAACGCGTGGGAGTCGATCGAGATGGGGAACGCCGCGGCGCGGACGTGCCGGCCGGGGCCCCTGTGCCCCTCGGCCTCGTTCAGCGTGACCATCTGGCCGCGGGTGGTGAGGTCCGTGAGCCGTCGCACGATGCGCACGAAGTTGGCCGCGTCGCCCGCCCGCTGGAAGCCGACCAGGTCCGCGCCCAGGAGCCCCTCGATCACCTGGACGCGCCACGGCAGCTGCGCGAACAGCTCCAGCGGCGGGAACGGGATGTGGTGGAAGTACCCGATGCGCAGGTCGGGACGCAGCTCCCGGAGCATCTTCGGGACCAGCTGGAGCTGGTAGTCGTGGACCCAGACGGTCGCGCCCTGTGCAGCCTGGTCCGCGGCCGCCTGCGCGAAGCGCCGGTTCACCTTCTGGTAGGAGTCCCACCACTGGCGGTGGAACGCCGGGGGCTCGATGACGTCGTGGTAGAGCGGCCAGAGGGTGTCGTTGGAGAAGCCCTCGTAGAACTTCTCCAGGTCGTCCTCGGTCAGCACGACCGGGATCAGCTCGGTGCCGTCCACGTCGAACGGCTCCAGCTCGAGGTCGGGTGAGCCGCCCCAGCCGACCCACGCGCCGGACGTGCTCGCCATCACCGGCGCGAGCGCCGTGACGAGACCGCCGGGGGATCGGGTCCAGGTGGGTTCGCCGTCGTCGTCCAGGCTCACGTCCACGGGAAGACGGTTCGCGACGACGACGAAGTCGTAGCCGTGCGCGGGCGCGTCGGAAGGCAAGACATCAACTCCTCGGGTCGTGACCGACCCTATCCGTGCAGGTCGAACCGCGCGTTGCCCAGCAGTCTGCGCGGGGCGGCGGATACGGTGCCTGGATGGAACGGATCGGGCTGGAGCCGGGCTCGGAGATCGGGGGCTACACCGTCGTCGCCCCGCTCGGCTCGGGCGGCATGGGGACCGTGTACCGCGCCGTGGACGGTGGCGGCGACGCCGTCGCGCTCAAGCTGCTGCACCCGCACGTCGGGTCCGACGCGGTGACGCGGGACCGGCTGCGCCGCGAGGTGCACGCCCTGCAGAAGCTCAAGCACCCGGGAGTCGCCGCGGTGCTGGACGCCGAGGCCGACTCGACGGAGGCGTTCCTGGTCACCGAGCTGGTGGCGGGCGACAACCTCGAGGAGCACGTGCGCGAGCGCGGCACGCTCGACGCGGAGGAGCTGCTCGACCTGGCCGAGGGGCTGCGCGACACGCTCGTCGCGGTGCACGGCGCCGGCGTGGTGCACCGTGACCTCAAGCCGTCGAACGTCATCATCGGCGACGACGGCCCCGTGCTCATCGACTTCGGGCTCGCGCAGGCCGCCGACGACTCCAAGCTGACCTCCGACGGACTGGTCCTGGGCACCCCCGGGTACCTGGCGCCCGAGCTGCTGGACGGCGAGGAGCCGGACGACGCGTCCGACTTCTGGGGCTGGGCGGCGGTCCTGGTGTTCGCCGCCACGGGCCGGCCCCCGTTCGGCTCCCGCCCGCTGGAGGCGGTGCTCGCGCGCGCCCGCTCGGGCGACGTGGACCTCGACGGCCTCGGGCCGTTGACGGCGACGGCGCTGCGTGGCGCGCTCGCCCCCGACGCGGCGGACCGCACCGCCCCGGACGACGTGGTCGCCGCGCTCACGCTGGTGGTCGCGGAGGGGGAGCCGGTCGCCGACGAGACCGAGACCACCGTGCTGACCGCCGACGACGTGGTCGGGACCACGGTGCTGGGCCCCGAGCCCGCGACCGTGGCGGTCGCGCCGGTGGTTGCAGCCGCGGCCGTCGCGCCGGTCGCGGCAGCCAACGACGGGCAGACGCGGGCGTTCGACCCGACCGCGGTCGACGAGCCGGAGGACGAGGAGTGGGAGGACGACCCCGAGGGGGTCGACTGGATCGAGGAGGACCTCGACGCGTCCGAGGAACCGGAGCCCGAGGGATCCGGCTACGAGCGCCCACCGGCGCTGCGGCGCTGGGGCACCCTGCTCGCGGCCGCTCTGCTGCTGGGCTCGGCCGGCGCGCTGTACCCGGGGATCGCCCTCGTCGTGTTCGTGCTCGTGGTGGTGGTCGTGCGGACGATCGGCTCCACCGTCGAGGCCATGTACGGGCGGCGGGAGCGGGCCGGCGTCCGACGCTCGGACCGGCCGATCGCCGTCGCGACCGCGCCGTGGCACCTGCTGCGCTCGGTGGTCGGGCTGCTGCCGTCGCTCGTCGTCGCCACCAGCATCGTCGTCATCGTGCTCGGGGTGTCCTGGTGGCTCATCGGCAACGACCACTGGACCGTGGGAGGTTCACCGTCCGGCCAGGAGCCGCAGGGACTGACGGCCACGATCCTGGTCGGGGCGCTCGTGCTGATCGGCGCGGCCGTCGTCTGGTGGGGTCCGTTGTCCCTCATGACCCGCACCGGCGCCCGGCGCGTGCTCGCGGTCGTGGCCCCGGGGCCGCTCGGAGCGCTCGTCGCGACCGTCATCCTGCTGGCCGCGTCGGCCGTCTTCATCGTGCAGATCCTCACGGGCGCACCGATCACCTGGGCGCCGCTGCCCACCCCCGTGCTGCCCTAACCGATTTGGACGGACGGTTTCCCGTCTCGCGATGCGGGACCCGCCTGGCGTGTCGAGCACTCACCCTCTTGGGTGAAGGCTCGGTGACCGGGGGGAGGCGCACACATGTCCGCAGAAGCAGAGGCCGAGGTCGTCGCGGGACGGCGCAGCAACGGTGACGTCGTGCGTTTCGACCACCGCAACGGGGCGCTCGGGGTGTTCCGCGGCGACGTGATCGTGGCGTACTTCCGTCCCGACGAGGGCTACGAGTACTTCCTGCGCGAGATCGCCAAGTGACCGCCTTCGAGGAGGCGTTCACCGCGGTGGTCCGCGCTCGCGGCGTGTGGCGCGACGACACCCCCGCGGACCTGCTCGACCGCTGGGCGAGCTTCGTGGCCGAGTGCGAGCGCGGCTACCGGGGCGACGAGTTCGCGTACGGCAACGAGGCGATGGCCCGCACCACGATCGAGGCCGCGATGCGCGACCCGAGCCTCACGGGCTTCCCGGAGATGGCGGGGTTCCGGCGCCGGGTGATGACGATCGACGCGCGGTTCCAGCCGCTGCTCATGGAGCACGCGTTCCCGGGGATCGACCCCGAGGAGTGGTGGCTGCGCGGGATCGTGCGCCGGGCCGGCGGGCGGCTGGCGCAGGACTGGAAGCGGTCGTTCGGGTTCGACGTCGAGGTCGTCCGACAGCCTCGCGTGACGTGATCACAGCCGCGCGCTCTACGCTGTGCCGCATGATCGCGCGAGGAGGGCCGCACCGGGCCGTCCCGCGCCTGTCGCTGGCCGTCGCGGTCGCGTTCGCCGGGCTCGCCGCCGTCGTCGCCGCCCAGGGCCGGGTGCTGCTGCACGACTGTGTCAGCGCCGCCGGTGTCCTCGGCCCGCTCGGGTTGCGCCTGTCGGTGCTCCGCGACGCCGCGGACTGCCCGGAGGGCACGTACGGGCTGGGCTCGATGTCGCAGGGCGCCGTCGTCCTGCTCACCGTGGCTGCGCCGGTCGCCTCCCTGTACCTCCTGCTCACCGTGTGCGGCGTCGGTCTGTCGGCCCTGCTCGTCCGGGCCGCGCGACAGGTGCGGCTGCTCGTCGGCCGGGCTCTGCGCGGCGCCTGGCGTGCCGCCCGCCCGCTGCCGGTGCCGAGCCGCCCGAGCCTCCAGCCGGGCCCGGTCGTCGCCACCTGGACGGAGCGGGTGCTGGTGGGCGGCATCGCGCGACGGGGTCCGCCGGTCGTGGCCTGACAGCCACCCCGACCCAGTCCGCTGCCCGACCCACGTACCAGGAGCACCCATGCCCACCAACGACCCGCGTCCCACCAAGGCAGTACGCCGCGACGAAGCCCGCGCCAAGGCTGCGCAGATGCGCAAGGAGCAGGAGCGCAAGGCCAGGCGGAACCGCATCCTCGCGATCAGCGGCCTCGTCGTCGCCGTCGTCGCGCTCGTCGCCGTCGTCTTCTCGATCCTCAACCAGAACAAGGCCAACGAGGCCGCCAACTCGAACGTCACCTACGGCCAGGGCGCCGAGAACGTGGTCGCGCCCGCGCTCGACGACGTCACCGCGCCTGCCCCCGCCAACGACAAGGGCGGGATCCCGGTCAGCGGCTCGGGTGGCGACGACGTCGGCACCGCCGGTGACGGCGACGTCGACCTCACCATCTACTTCGACTACATGTGCCCCTACTGCGGCCAGTTCGACGAGACCAACGCCGGCGACCTCGACGCGATGCTCGAGGAGGGCGGCGTGACCATCACATACCACCCGGTCTCGATCCTCGACCACCTCTCCGCGGGCAGCTCGTACTCGACGCGCACGGTCAACGCCACCGCGATCGTCGCGGACAAGTCGCCGGAGCACTTCACCGACTTCGTGACCGCGCTGTACAAGGACCAGCCGGAGGAGGGCACCTCGGGTCGCTCCGACGCCGAGATCGCCCAGATCGCCGAGGACCTCGGCGTCCCCGCGGAGGTCACCGCGACGTTCACGGACACCGTGGACGGCACCTTCGCCACCCAGGACGAGGAGTCCGTCGAAGGCACCTGGCGGATCTTCGCCCCGTGGAGCGCCGCGACGACCGCCCAGGCGGGGACCGACCGGCCCGAGTTCTCGACGCCCACCGTGCTGATCAACGGTGAGCCGTTCCAGGACTGGCAGACCCCCGGCGCCCTGAAGCAGGCGGTCGACGCCGCCAAGTCCTGACCCTGCGGTGACCGGGCGCCCCAGCAACGGGGCGCCCGGTTATCCTGGGCGCGCCCGCCTCCTTAGCTCAGTCGGCCAGAGCACCTGTCTTGTAAACAGGGGGTCATCGGTTCGAATCCGATAGGGGGCTCCACCTCAGCACCGCCGCGGACACCGACGGGCGCTCCGCGCCTACTGCACGGGGGCCCCGCGTGACGTCCGGGCGTTCTCGATCGAGCTCCGCAAGGCGTCGAGCTCGTCGTCCGAGAGGTCGGCCGCACCCTGCTGGAGAAGCGGGACGAGAGCGGAGGCCAACCGGTTGACGTCGCCGGCGCCGGTGATCCCCTCGGACCGGATGACATCGAGGATCGTGAGGCGGATCCTCTCGAAGAACTGGGCCAGCGCGTCCGGGGAGGACAGGACCTGACCGACGCCCTCATGGGCGTACCTCGTGAGCGTGGACGGTCCCCAGGCGTCGCTCGGCGCGAGGTCGCCGAGGTTGTCGCGCAGCGTCTCCGCGATGATCTCCTTGAGCTCCTGGCGGCTGAAAGGCATGTCGTCCTCCTCGTCGTTCCGGTGCAGGTCGGCCTCCGGGTCGTACTCCCAGTGCCACGGCTCGTCCCGCCCGGACCCGCCTTCTTTCGCCCAGCTGGGTTGGTACCAGCCGAACTCGCCACCATGGGCGGTGAGCCAGAGGTACCGCGCGTCGCGGTACCCGTCCGACATGATGAGGTCGGCCGCGAGTCCCTCACTGTGGATGGACCTGCCGGCGCCGATCGCGTCCGCGTCGGTGCCGGACAGCTCGGCCTGCTCCGCGGTCGTGCGGTACCCCGCGAGGGGGAGCTTGTCTGACATGCCGACGAAGTCCTGCCCGGCCGCCCGGGCTGCCGCCGACACCCGGCCGAGTGCGGGCGCTGCGTCGAGGCGCAGCCGGTGGCCGGTCGACGTGGCCGCCAGCTGCGAGTCCGGCAGGCGTCCGTTCTGGTCGCTGATCTTGGCGTGTGCCATGTCAGCCTGCCGATGCACCTAACCGCGTCATAGCGGTCATCTCCCCCGCGGTACGCGTTGTGCGCGTACGAGCACCCTTTTTCGCGAGTCCACGGTACTGCGCGGGGGACAATTCCTGTCAAGGTGCGCAGATCGGACGGTGCGGAGCGCCCGTCAGTCCACCCGCAGGTCCAGGCCCATCGCCTCGATGATCGTGACGGCCTGCGGGAGCGTGATGATCGCCCGGTCGAGGGTCACCGTCGTGGGGTCGATGCCCGCCAGGTCGCTGCCGCGCAGGTCGCAGCCCGTCAGGTCGGCTCGGTCCAGCCACGCGCCGGACAGGTCGCAGTCGCGCAGCGTGCCGCCCGCGGCCCGGACGCCGGTCAGGTCCGCCTCGCGCAGCCGCACGCCGGTGAACGACGCCGAGTGCAGGTCCGCCTTGACCAGCGAGACGAACGACCAGTTGCCGCCCTCGATCTTGGCGATGTCCCAGGTGCAGTCCTCGAACCGGGAGCCGATGAGCTTGCACCGCTCGAACCGGACGTCGAAGAGCGTGGACCGCGTGAACGTGCAGTTCATGAACGCGGCGTCGGTGTGCACGGAGGCATTGAGCTTCGCGTGCCGGAACACGCACTCCTCGAACACCGCGCCCACCCCGAACGCCTCGGTCAGGTCGAGGTCGACGAACTCCACGTTGCGGAACTCCTGGCCGGACAGGTCCCGGGCGTACCAGTCCTCCCCGCGGACGGTCGTCGTGGTGGTCGGGGGAGCGGAGTCGCGCTGCTCGGTCATGCGTCGATCATGGCGGGTGAATCCGTGCCGGCGGATCAGGTGGCCGGGCCGGTCTCCTCGAGCAGCCGGAGGGCGGCGCTGACGCGGGGGTTGCGCTGCGGGTCGGCGTCGATCCCGAGCGTCGCGTACATGCCGTTGACGTGGTTCTGCACGGACTTCTCGGTGATCCCCAGCCGGTCGCCGATGCCCGCGTTCGAGAGTCCCGAGGCCAGCAGCCGGAGCACCTCGTACTGCCGGTCGGTCAGCCGCGCGACGTCGGACCCGGCCCGCGGCGTCATCCGGGCCAGCAGGGCGGGATCGAGCACCGTCTCGCCGACGGCGGCGGCGCGCACCGCGTTGACCAGCACCTCTTCGCTCGTCGACGACGTCTTCGACAGGTAGCCCCAGCCGGCGGCGACGTCCGCGGGCAGGTCCAGCAGGAGGTCCATCGCGTCGTGCGCGGACAGCAGGAGGATGCCCAGGGTGGGGGTGCTGCGGCGCAGCGTCACGCCGAGGGCGATGCCGTTGCCGTCGGGAAGGTCGATGTCCAGGATCACGCAGTCGACGGTCCCGGGACGCAGCACGCGGGCGGCCTCCGTGGCGGTGCCGACGGCAGCGACGACCTGCAGGCCGGCGGTCCCGGACAGCGTGTGCTCGAGCATCGAACGGAACAAGGGCTGGTCCTCGACGATCGCGACGCGGAGGAGGCCGGTGCTGGGAACTGTCATCGCCGCCAGTATCGTCTGCGGCCGGGTCCGACGCGCGGGCTCACGCGGGTGGACGATGAACGTCACTCGATCGCGGACGGAGGGGAGCACGATGGCTTCGTCCTCGAACGACTCCGCCGCCGTCGTCGCGGAGCGGCGGCACGACGACCGGCAGGACCGGATCGTGCTCCTGCGGGGGTCGGCGATCATCGCGCTCGGTTACGGGGTCGGCGCAGCGCTCCAGTCCACCTACGTCTACGCGAACCTCGTCCCGGCGTGGGAGTCGGTGTCGCTCGGGTCCCGGCTGGCGGCGAACGCGACGGCGGTCGTGGTGCTCATCGCGGTCCTCGCGGCCGTGCAGGCCCACCGGGCGCGCCCGTGGTGGCTGAAGATCCTCACCGTCGTCGGCGCCGCGACCGCGGCGGGCGTCGCCCGCTACCTGGCCCAGCTCGCCTTCGGCGTGTACGAGGACCCGACCGAGTCGACGCGCGACGCGGAGGTGCTCAGCGGGTTCCTGCTCGGCGTCATCTCGGCGGGCATCGGGATGTGGGCGCTCACCACCCGGCAGATGTCCCGCGCCCGGACCCGGGCGGCGACGCGGGAGGCCGTCCACGTCGAGCTGGCGGTCAAGGCGCTGGAGCAGGAGGAGATCCGGGTGCGCCGCGCGGTGGCCGAAGGGCTGCACGGCACGCTGCAGTCGAAGCTGATCCTGGTCGACGCCCGCCTCGGCGAGGTCCTCGGCCGCGCCGACGGTCTGGACGCCGCCGACGTGGAGTCCTTGGCCTGGGTCCGTGCCGAGCTCGACGAGGCGCGCGAGATCGACGTGCGCCAGATGAGCCGGCTCCTGTACCCGGACCGCCTCGAGCTGGGGCTGGTCCCCGCGCTCCGGGCGCTGCTGGGCCGCCTCCCCGCGAGCATCGCGACCCGCCTGACGGTGAGCGACGCGGTCCGGTCGATCGACGACCCCACCTGCTCGCGGCTGACGGTCAGCGAGCGGCTGCTCGCCGTGCGCGTGGTCGAGGAGGCCGTGTCGAACGCGCTCAAGCACGGGCCGGCGACGTCGGTCGCCGTCACGCTCGACGTGGTGGACGACGTCCTGCACGTGAGCGTGCGCAACGACGGCGACCTGTACGTCCCGGCGTCCGCCGGCCTGCCGTCGGGCACCGCCCGCCTGGACACCCGGCTCTCCTTCGTCGGGGGCCGGCTGTCGCTGACGCCGGGCACCGAGAAGGGCGCTCACCTCGAGGCGTGGCTGCCGCTGGGCGCAGGTCTGGTCTAGATGGACTGCTGTCACAAGTTGGACGACTGTCCTACTTGACGGATGTGCCGTCTATGTGCTGGGTGAAAGAATCCGGCAAGCCGGGCGGGCGGGGTGCTGCCACCCAGAGCCGATCGGGTGATGCTGCCGATGTCACCTACGTTCGCGGTCGACCGCCTCTCGGCGTGTCTCCGTGAGCGGGTCTCGGTGAGGTGCCGATTCCCCGCACCTTCCCGATCAGGAGATCACCATGGCTTCCACCACGTCCAAGAAGTCGCGCAAGGGTCTGGCTCTCGGCCTGGCCGTCCTCGGCGTCGCCGGCCTGTCGCTCGCGTCGGCCGCGACCCTCACGCTCAACTCCGCGACGCTCGGCAGCGGCGTCAAGGTCGTCGCCTCCTGCGACACCGACGGGATCGACGTCTCCTACGGCACGTCCTTCCTCGCCACCATCCCGGGCTACCGGGTCACCACCGTGACGCTGAAGAACGTCGACGCCTCGTGCGCCACCAAGACCGTCACGGTGGACCTGCTCGACGGCATCACGGCGTCGGCCGTCAGCATCGGCAACGTCGCGCCCGTCGCGCTCACGCTCACCACCGGCACGTCGCAGGCCCTGACCGTCGTCGGCACGGTCGACGCTGCCGCGGTCAAGGGCGTCGCCGTCGTCATCAACGGCTGACCTCGACCTCCTAGGTGACCGAGACCGAGCACGACGAAGCACCCGGCGCGTCCGTCGCGCGCCGGGTGCTTCGCGCTGCTCCGGGTCTCCTGGGGTACGTCGTCACGATCGTCGCCGCGATCCTGCTCTGGCCGACGAGCCTCGGCGGCTGCACGACCCTGACGATCGTGTCGGGGCACTCGATGGAACCGACCTACTACACCGGCGACCTCGTGATCGCGCGGTGCGGTGAACCCGAGGTCGGCGACGTCGTGGTCTACCAGCCGGCGACGCTCGGAGGCGCCCGCATCATCCACCGGATCATCGGCGGCGACGCGGACGGCTGGGAGATGAAGGGCGACAACAACAGCTGGGTCGACCCGTTCGCCCCGGCGGGCGACGAGGTCCTCGGGGTGGCCAGGATCCACCTGCCGAAGGTGGGTCTCGCGGCGGCGCTGCTGACCAGCCCGCTGCTGTGGCTGAGCCTGCTGGTCATCGCCCTGGCGATCTTCACCTGGCCCAGCGCGACCGACGAGGACGACGACGACGAGGACGGCGGCGACGTCCCTGCGCACGGACCGGGTGTCGACGAGCAGCCGCTCGCGGTCGGAGCGGCACCGTGACCGCGCGGCGGGTGCGCACGCTCGTGATCCTGCTGGTCGCCGCCCTGGTGGCGACCGGGATCGTGGGTGCGAGCGCTGCTCAGCTCACCGTCGGGTCCGCGACGCTGCTGTCCATCAGGAAGGCGCCCTGCACGACGGCCACGGTCGCGGTGACGCACGGGCTCATCAGCACGACCGACCAGAAGACCTCGTCCGTCGTCGTCACGGTCCCCGCCTCGTGTGCGGGGCTGCCGCTCGCGCTGCGTCTGTACAAGGCGGGCGGGGTGGCAATCCACACCGCAGACCTCACGGTCGCGTCGGCGTCGGCGCCGACCACCACCATCACGCTGGCCACCGTCGACCGCTACGCGCCGTCGGAGGTCGTCGGGGTCGCGATGACCCTGGGGACCTGGGGCGTGCGGACGGCCTGGACGTCGACGGCCGTGACCGTGCCGGCGCTCTCGTGCGCGGTCGTGCAGGGCAACCCGAACTCCACCTGCGTCGCGACGGTCACCAGCGCGACCGAGTGGGGCTACCCGACGACCACCGACTTCCTGCGCTCGATCACCATCAGCTCGACGTCGAACTCCCCGGTGACGTGGCAGCTCACGATCAACCTCTCGGACCCCGGCTTCCCGTTCCTCGCGAAGGCGCTGGCCGACGGGCAGGGCGGTCTCGTGCTCGTCAGCACGTCCGGCTGTGGGGCCTCGCCGCGGACGGTCACCGTGCAGGGCACCACCGCGTGGGGCGGCTACGAGAAGGTGTCGTCGGACACCCCGCGGCAGCTCGAGGTGCACGGCTACGCCAGCAACCAGCCCTCGACCATGCTCCTCAACTGCCCCTGACGGGTCACTCCACCGGCGACAGCTCCGGGCGCTTCGGCGAGCGGTCGTCACCCGACGACGTCCCGCGCAGCCGCCGCGTCGCCCACGGGTAGAGGTGCTCGCGCACCCAGGCGGCGTCCTCGCGGGCCTTCTGCATCCGCGGGGTGGGCGGCAAGGGGGTGAGCGGGTCGTCCCAGGCGGCGTCGTCGGGGGTCAGGCCGAGCCCGACGAGTGCGCCCTGCGCCACGCGGGCGTGCCCGTCGGTGGTCAGGTGGATGCGGTCCTCGGCCCACATCCGCCAGTCGCGCAGGGAGCGCATGCCCCACAGGTCCACGACGTAGGCGCCGTGACGGCGGGCCATGGACCAGATGAGGGAGTTGTAGATCCCGACGCGGCTGCGGGTCGCCTTCATCAGCGGGCTGTCGGCCGCGTCGACGCCCGTGCCGAGCAGCACGTCGACACCCGCCTCGCGCAGCCGGACGACGCCTGCCTCGAGGTTGCGGGCCATCCGGTCGACGTCGGCACCGGGCCGGAGCAGGTCGTTGCCGCCGCCGACGAGGCTCACCAGGTCCGGGCCGAGGGCCAGGGCGGCCGGGACCTGCTCGACGAGGATCGGACGCAGCAGCCGGCCGCGGATCGCGAGGTTCGCGTACTCCAGCTGCGGCTCTCCCGCGGCGCTGCGGCGGGCGGACAGGTGCGAGGCGAGCAGGTCGGCCCAGCCGCGCTGCGGGGCCTCGCGGCCGTCGGGGTCGTCCCAGAGGCCCTCCGTGAACGAGTCGCCGATGGCGACGTACCGGGACCAGCGGGGTGTCGGGGCGGCTAGCACGACGGACATCCTGCCCCGACGGTCACCCGAGCGACCAGTCCACCGGCTGTGCCCCCTGCGCCACCAGGAGCTCGTTCACGCGGGAGAACGGCCGGGACCCGAAGAAGCCGCGGCTGGCGGACAACGGGCTCGGGTGCACGCTCTCCACCGTCGGCACGTCCCCCAGGGAAGGCTTGAGCGACTGGGCGTCGCGTCCCCACAGCACCGCGACGAGCGGTCCGCCGCGCTCGACGAGGGCGGCGATCGCCCGGTCGGTCACCGCCTCCCAGCCGTGCCGACGGTGCGACGCGGGCGCGCCCGGCCGGACCGTGAGCACCCTGTTCAGCAGCATCACGCCCTGGTCCGCCCAGGGGGACAGGTCCCCGTTGCGCGGGGGCGCGACGCCGACGTCGGCCACCAGCTCGGTGAAGATGTTGGTCAGCGACCTGGGCAGGGGCCGGACGTCGGGCTGCACCGAGAACGACAGCCCCATCGGGTGCCCCGGCGTGGGGTACGGGTCCTGCCCGACGATCAGCACGCGCACGTCGGCGAGCGGTCTGCGGAACGCCCGCAGGACCGCGTCGCCCGCCGGCAGGTAGCTGCGGCCGGCCGCCACCTCGTCGCGCAGGAACTGCCCTGCGGCACGCAGCTGCGGCTCGACGGGCGCGAGCGCGACGGCCCAGTCGGGGGCGACGAGCTGGTCCAGGGGTGCGGCGGTCACGCGGGCGAGGGTACCGAGTCGCCGGTGCGCGAGCGCGAGAGCGGCACACGGGGGACGACGCGCCGCGTGGAATGACACGCGTGTCATTACGGTCGTACGATGACCGAGGTCGCCCCGCGGTACACCGCGTCGGAGGCCGAAGGGCAGCACCACGAGAGCACAGGAGGACGCATGGACGCCGCGACGATCGCCATCGGATCGCTCGAGCACCCCCGCAGCGTCCAGCCGGCCTCGGCCGAGGGGCTCTCGGAGCGCGACGAGCAGGTCCTCGCATTCGAGCGGCAGTGGTGGAAGTACGCGGGTGCCAAGGAGTCGGCCATCCGTGAGCTGTTCGACATGTCGGCCACCCGGTACTACCAGGTGCTCAACGCCCTGATCGACGACCCGGCGGCCCTCGCGCACGACCCGATGCTCATCAAGCGACTGCGGCGCATGCGCTCGTCGCGGCAGCGGGCGCGCACGGCACGCCGCCTCGGGGACGCCTGATCCGCCCCGGTGGGCGGTCCGTCCGACGTCCTCGCACGTGACACGGCACACGTCGTGCCTCAGGTGGACCCGTCCTCACGACCCGAGCCGTTAGCCTGTCCGGCGTGAGCAAGGCGGAGTACTCCTACCCCGAGGACGAGTTCGATGTCCCGTCGAACCCTGACGTCCCCCGCGGGGTGCATCGCGCACCCCGGTCCGTGTGGAGCAGGTGGTGGAAGTTCCTGGTCGTCCTGGCCCTCCTGCCCGTGCTCGCGTTCACGCTGGTGAACCTCGCAGCGCGCGACGGCAACCTCCCGTCGCTCCCGGGCACCTCGAACTCGCCCGAGGCGGGCGACGAGACCACGACGGAGCCCCCGACCGAGGGCGAGGCACCGGCGGACACGGAGACGACGCCCGCCGAGGAGCCTGCCGCCCCGGCTCCCGTGCTGACCACGCCGGTCGCCGTGCTCAACGCCGCCGGCATCGGCGGGATCGCCGGGGAGCAGGCCGCGAAGCTCACGGCCGCGGGCTTCACGGCGGTGACCACCGGCAACGCGGACCCGACCGAGGACGACTCGACCGTCTTCTACACGTCGGAGGACCTGCGGCCGACCGCCGACCTCGTCGCGCAGACGCTCGGCCTGACCGAGGTCGTCCTGCTGGCTGCCGACGAGCCGGGCATCACCGTGCAGCTGGTCAGCGATCCCGACGCCTGACCGAGCCGCATCGGCCCTGGTCGGAGCCCGAACGCGGCCACTAGGCTCTCGCGCACCGGGCGCCGGCGGAGTGCTCGGCACCGGACGTCGAGGAGTGCGCATGGCTCAGGGCATCGTGAAGTGGTTCAACGCGGAGAAGGGGTACGGCTTCATCACCCCCGTCGGGGGAGGCCAGGACCTCTTCGTGCATTTCAGCGCCATCCAGTCGGACGGCTACCGGTCCCTCGACGAAGGCCAGGACGTCGAGTTCGAGGTCGGCCAGGGCACCAAGGGGCCGCAGGCCGAGCAGGTCCGCGCCATCTGACCGTCGTCCGTGCGGGCCGTGCACCCCCCGGTGTGCGGCCCGTCGGCGTGTCAGTCCTCCAGGGCGTCGAGCGCGAGCAGCACGCACGCCGCGCTCCAGCCGAGCGGCGCCACGGCGGCCGGGGAGCCGTCGGCGAGGACCTTCTCCGGGAGCGACCCCGACGGGGTGCGGTGGGTGTCGAGGAACGTGAGCCAGCCGTCGGCGAGCTCGGTGTCGCCGGTCTCCGCGGCCACCCACGCGTAGAGCGAGGTCTGCGGGGTCCAGGAGACGCCGTCGTCGCGCCACCCGGCGCCCGGCGCGAGGCCGTTCGCCGGTCGCACCATGGTCGTCGCCGACGCCCGCCACGCCTCCTCGACGCCGGGGACCGCGCTGGTGAGGAACGGCGGCAGCAGGAAGGCGCTGGCGGCGTCCGCGTGGCCGCCGACGGCGTACCGGGCGAACCCGGTGGCGCCGAACGCGCGGATCACGGCGACCTTGGAGCGGATCGACGCGTCGAACGCGGACCGGGACAGCGCGTCGTCGCCGGCGAGGTCCAGGACGACCGAGGCCTGCTGCAGCCCCGCGACCAGAGGGGCGACCGTGCCCAGGGTCAGCGTGTCCTCGGGCACCTCCCAGTAGTCGGGCGACGCCGGCGGCAGGCCGTCGAGCGCGACCAGCGAGATGGCGTACCGCGCGGACCGCTGGACCAGCGGCAGCAGGCGCTCCGCGGCCTCGGCGCGCTCGGCGGGGCCGGCGATCTCCGCGAGCACGAGCCCCGACGCCCACAAAGCCCAGCCGGTGCCGTCGGTCTGCACGCCACGGTCGTCCGGCGGGCCCGAGCCGTCGGGGAGGTACCGCGCCTCGAACGAGCCGTCGGCGGACTGGACGCGGTCGAGGAAGCCGAGGATCTCGAGGGCGTCGTCGACGTGCCCGGTGCGCGCCAGGGCGACGGCGACGAACGAGGCGTCGCGCGGCCACACGTACCGCCACTTCTCCGACCAGGCGGCCACCGCGGCGCCGTCGGGGAGCTGCAGCGCGTGCAGGTCGAGCAGCGCCGCGCGGGCCATGTCCTCGTACGGTCCGCCCGCACCCGGGACGGTGCCCGCGGCGAGCCAGGCCCGCTGCCGGTTGGCGACGGACGCGGCAGCGGTCACGGTCGCGCCGCGCTCCCCGGCCCGCGATCCGGCGACCACCCGCGCGAGCGTCGAGGCGGCCGGGTCCACGACGTGCGTGCCGGCCAGGAACGTCGCGTCGGTGCCGACGGCGAGCGGGACCCGCCGACCGCCCGGCAGCGTGGTGAGGCCCTCGAGATAGAGCGGGATGGTCGCGTACGCGGGGGCGGCCGGCTCGGCGACCACCACCGGCACGGCCGGGGCGTCGGTGGCGAGCGCACCGGTGGGCGCGGTGGCGACGAGCAGGGTCGACCCGGTGGTGACGAGGGCGGTCGCGACGAGTGCGCCGGTCCGGCGGCGGCGGTGCGCGTGCCGGCCGTGGTGTGCGGGCGCGACGACGCCCGCGGCGGGACGGCCGCGGTTCTCGACGTCCTCGTCGTGATCCTGCACACGCGCACGATAGTCGGGTCGTGCTCCGGCGCGGGCGGCCGCAGCCCCGGGCGAGGGTGCGCGACGGGGCCCAAGGCCGGTCTGTCGGGTCGCGCTGTGGGTGAACGCTGCTTGCACTCTCGGGGGTCGAGTGCTAACCATTGACTTAGCACTCTCCGGTGGAGAGTGACAGAACCACCACGGCCGTCCGGTGAGGGCCGTCGCACGCGGGACAAGACCGCGGGTGACGTGCCCGTCCGTCGCGGGCACCCTCGGCCGACCCGAACCCAGTGAAGGATCACAGCCCCATGGCCAAGATCATTGCCTTCAACGAGGAGGCCCGCCGCGGCATCGAGCGGGGACTCAACATCCTCGCCGACACCGTCAAGGTCACCCTCGGCCCGAAGGGCCGCAACGTCGTCCTGGACAAGAAGTGGGGCGCCCCCACGATCACCAACGACGGCGTCTCCATCGCCAAGGAGATCGACCTCGAGGACCCCTTCGAGAAGATCGGTGCGGAGCTCGTCAAGGAGGTCGCCAAGAAGACGGACGACGTCGCGGGCGACGGCACCACCACCGCCACCGTGCTCGCCCAGGCGCTCGTGCGCGAGGGCCTGCGCAACGTCGCGGCCGGCGCCAACCCGATCGCGCTGAAGAAGGGCATCGAGAAGGCCGTCGAGGCCGTCACCGCTGCCCTGCTCGCGCAGGCGAAGGACGTCGAGACCAAGGAGGAGATCGCCGCCACGGCCGCCATCTCCGCCGGTGACCAGGCGATCGGCGACCTGATCGCCGAGGCCCTGGACAAGGTCGGCAAGGAAGGCGTCATCACCGTCGAGGAGTCCAGCGCGCTGGGCCTCGAGCTCGAGCTCACCGAGGGCATGCGCTTCGACAAGGGCTTCCTGTCGGCGTACTTCGTGACCGACCCGGAGCGTCAGGAGGCCGTCCTCGAGGACGCGTACGTCCTGCTCGTCGAGTCGAAGATCTCGAACGTCAAGGACCTGCTGCCCCTCCTGGAGAAGGTCATCCAGGCCGGCAAGCCGCTGTTCATCGTTGCCGAGGACGTCGAGGGCGAGGCCCTGGCCACGCTCGTCGTCAACAAGATCCGTGGCCTGTTCAAGTCGGTCGCCGTCAAGGCCCCCGGCTTCGGCGACCGCCGCAAGGCGATGCTGCAGGACATGGCCATCCTCACCGGTGGCCAGGTCGTCTCCGAGACCGTCGGTCTCAAGCTCGACACGGTGGGCCTCGAGGTCCTCGGTACGGCGCGCAAGATCGTCGTCACCAAGGACGAGACCACCATCGTCGAGGGCTCCGGCGACGCCGCCCAGATCCAGGGCCGCGTCTCGCAGATCCGCGCCGAGATCGACAACTCCGACTCGGACTACGACCGCGAGAAGCTCCAGGAGCGCCTCGCCAAGCTCGCCGGCGGCGTCGCCGTCATCAAGGCGGGCGCGGCCACCGAGGTCGAGCTCAAGGAGCGCAAGCACCGCATCGAGGACGCCGTGCGCAACGCCAAGGCGGCCGTCGAGGAGGGCATCGTCGCCGGTGGTGGCGTGGCGCTCATCCAGGCCGGCAAGACCGCGTTCGAGGGCCTCAAGCTCGAGGGCGACGAGGCGACCGGTGCGCAGATCGTGAAGCTCGCGATCGAGGCTCCGCTCAAGCAGATCGCGATCAACGCCGGTCTCGAGGGTGGCGTCGTCGTCGAGAAGGTGCGCAACCTCCCCGTGGGTCACGGCCTCAACGCCGCGACCAACACGTACGAGGACCTGCTCGCCGCGGGCGTCAACGACCCGGTGAAGGTCACGCGCTCCGCGCTGCAGAACGCGGCGTCCATCGCCGCGCTGTTCCTCACCACCGAGGCCGTCGTGGCCGACAAGCCGGAGCGCAACCAGGCGCCGGCCGGCGGTGGCGGCGAGGACTTCGGCGGCGGGTTCTGATCTCGCGCTGAACCACACGGACGGGCTGGTCACCTTCGGGTGACCGGCCCGTTCGTCGTCTACTGCCGGTAGCTGGACAGGAAGTTGCCCATGCGCTCGATGGCTTCGGCCAGCACGCGGGCCTCCGGGAGCGTGACGATGCGCAGGTGGTCCGGGGTGGGCCAGTGGAAGCCGGTGCCCTGCACCAGCAGGATGTGCTCGCTGACGAGCAGGTCGTAGACGAGGCGGGCGTCGTCGCGGATCTCGTGCACCTCCGGGTCGAGGCGCGGAAACAGGTAGAGGGCGCCGTCGGGCCGGACGCAGTCGACGCCGGGGATAGAGGTCACTCCGCGGTAGGCGACGTCGCGCTGCTCGTGCAGCCGGCCGCCGGGGGCGATCAGCGCGTCGATGCTCTGGATCCCGCCGAGGGCGGCCTGGACCGCGTGCTGGGCGGGGACGTTCGGGCACAGGCGGGTGGACGCCAGCAGCGTGATGCCCTCGAGGAAGCCGGTCGCGTGCTCGCGGGGGCCGGTGATGACGAGCCAGCCGGAGCGGTAGCCGGCCACGCGGTACGTCTTGGACAGGCCGTTGAACGTCAGGCACAGCAGGTCGGGGGCGACCGTGGCCATCGGGATGTGCTGGGCGCCGTCGAACAGGATGCGGTCGTAAATCTCGTCGGAGAGCACCAGGAGGCTGTGCTCGCGGGCGATCGCGGCGATGCCCTCGAGCACCTCGCGCGAGTAGACCGCGCCCGTGGGGTTGTTCGGGTTGATGACGACGATCGCCTTGGTCCGGGGGGTCACCAGCGAGCGGATGTGCTCCAGGTCGGGCTCCCAGCCGGCGGGCTCGTCGCAGCGGTAGTGGACGGGCACGCCGTCGGACAGTGACGTCATCGCGGTCCACAAGGGGTAGTCCGGCGAGGGGATGAGCACCTCGTCGCCCTCGTCGAGGAGCGCCTGCATGACCATCGTGATCAGCTCGGAGACGCCGTTGCCGAGGTAGACGTCGTCCACGTCGATCTCGGGGAAGCCGGGCTCCGTCTCGTACCGCGTCACCACCGCGCGGCGGGCGGACAGGATGCCGCGGGAGTCGGTGTAGCCGTGCGCGTGGGGGATCGCGGCGATGACGTCGCGCACGATCTGGTGGGGGGCCTCGAACCCGAACGCGGCGGGGTTGCCGGTGTTCAGCCGCAGGATCGTGTGGCCCTCGGCCTCGAGGCGGACCACCTCGTCCAGGGCGGACCCGCGGATCTCGTAGAGCACGTTCTTGAGCTTCGACGACTGGTCCAGCGGACGGTGCAGCGGCATCTGTCGAGAGTATCCGGCGCTGTGACTCGACTCGTGACGGAACTGAGCCCGACCCGAAACAGACCGTTTACGCGGGCTGGTCTGTGCCCGAAACACCCCGTCCCTAGGTTCGTCACCCATGGGCACAGGGATGTATACAGCGCGGGACACAGCGCGGTGTCGTGCGTCATCCCGGCCCGAGTCCGGATCCGCCCCACAGCTCGTCTCCAGCGAAAGGCCTCTCCGTTGACCAGATTCAGTACGCGCGCTCTTGCCCTCCCGGCGGCCGCCCTGACCGTCGCCCTCGCGGTGGCGGGGTGTGGCGCCCGCACCTCCGACGACCCGGCCGACGCCGGGACGGCGGCGTCGGCCTCGTGCGTCGACACGTCCGGCGACACCGTCAAGATCGGCTTCCTCAACTCGCTGTCCGGCACCATGGCCATCTCCGAGCAGACCGTCCGGGACTCCCTCGACCTGGCCGCCGAGGAGATCAACGCCGACGGCGGGGTCCTGGGCAAGCAGCTCGAGATCGTCGCCGAGGACGGCGCCTCCGAGCCCACCGTGTTCGCGGAGAAGGCCGAGAAGCTCATCTCCTCCGACTGCGTCGCCGCGGTGTTCGGCGGCTGGACGTCCTCGTCCCGCAAGGCCATGCTCCCCGTCTTCGAGGCGAAGGACTCCCTGCTGTTCTACCCGGTCCAGTACGAGGGCCTGGAGGCGTCGCCGAACATCTTCTACACGGGTGCGACGACCAACCAGCAGATCCTGCCCGGCATGGACTACCTCAAGGAGCAGGGCAAGTCGAAGATCTTCCTGGTCGGCTCCGACTACGTCTTCCCGCGCACGGCCAACAAGGAGATCGTCGCCTGGGCCGGCGCCAACGACGTCGAGATCGTCGGCGAGGAGTACGCCCCGCTGGGCCACACCGACTTCGCGACGATCGTGAACAAGCTCAAGGGGTCCGGCGCGGACGCGGTGTTCAACACCCTCAACGGTGACTCCAACGTCGCGTTCTTCAAGGAGTACAAGAACGTCGGGCTGTCTGCGGACACCCTCCCGGTCGTCTCGGTCTCCATCGCCGAGGAGGAGGTCGGTGGCATCGGCATCGACAACATCGTCGGCCAGCTCACCGCGTGGAACTACTACCAGACGGTCGACAGCCCCGAGAACACCACGTTCGTCGAGGCGTTCAAGGCCAAGTTCGGCGACGAGCGCGTGACGTCCGACCCGATGGAGGCGGCATACACGTCGCTCTACCTCTGGAAGGGCATGGTCGAGAAGGCCGAGTCGTTCGACGTCGCTGCCATCCAGGAGGCGGCCGGCGGCGTGACGTTCGACGCCCCCGAGGGCACCGTCACGGTGAACGGCGACAACCACCACATCGCGAAGACCGCGCTCATCGGGAAGATCGGCCCCGACGGGCTCATCTACACCGAGTGGTCGTCGGACGGTCCCATCGAGCCGGACCCGTTCCTCGAGGGCTACGACTGGGCCGAGGGCCTGTCCTGACCCATCCCTGACGCGGTGGCCCGGCGGCTCTGTGACGCCGGGCCACCGCCCCTCATCCAGGAAGGACGGGTCGGATGGACGCCCTCGTCTCACAGCTCTTCGCGGGCCTCAGCCTGGGGTCGGTGCTGCTGCTCGCGGCGCTCGGCCTGGCGCTGACGTTCGGTCAGATGGGCGTCATCAACATGGCGCACGGCGAGTTCATGATGGCCGGCGCGTACACGGCGTTCGTGGTGCAGGGTGTGATCGCCGACGCGGGCGTCTCCCTGCTGGTCTCGCTGGTCATCGGGTTCCTCGTCGGCGGCCTGCTCGGGCTGCTCCTGGAGATCACGCTCATCTCGCGCATGTACAAGCGGCCGCTGGACACGCTGCTGGTGACGTTCGGCGTCGCCCTGGTGCTCCAGCAGCTGGCCCGCGACGTGTTCGGCGCCCCCAACGTGGACGTCCGCGCCCCCGCGTTCCTGTCCGGTGCCGTGCAGATCCTCGGCGTCGGCATCCCCAAGACGCGGCTGTTCATCCTCGCGCTCGCGCTCCTGTGCGTGCTGGCGCTCTCCCTCGTGCTCAAGCTCAGCCCGCTCGGCCGGCGCATCCGGGCCACCGTGCAGAACCGGGACCTGGCCGAGACGTCGGGCATCTCGACGCGTGCCACCGACCGGCTCACGTTCTTCGTCGGCTCCGGCGTGGCCGGCGTCGCGGGTGTGGCGCTCACCCTGCTCGGGTCGGTCGGTCCGACGCTGGGCACCAACTACATCGTCGACGCGTTCCTCGTCGTGGTCGTCGGCGGCATCGGGCAGCTCAAGGGCGCCGTGATCGCGGCGTTCGCGCTCGGGCTGCTCCAGGCGGGCTTCGAGTACTCGACCACCGCGAGCATCGCCAAGGTGCTGCTCTTCGTCGTCATCGTCGCGTTCCTGCAGGTCAGACCGCAGGGCCTCGTCTCGGTGCGGACCCGGAGCCTCGCATGAACCCCCGCATCCGGATCTGGGGCGGCCTCGTGATCGCCGCCCTCCTGCTCTTCGGCGTCGCGCCGGCGATGCTCTCCGACTTCCGGCTGAACCTGCTCGCCAAGTTCTGCTGCCTCGCCATGGTCGCCGTCGGCATCGGCCTGGCCTGGGGGCGCGGCGGGATGCTCGTGCTCGGGCAGGGCGTGTTCTTCGGCCTCGGCGGCTACCTCATGGCGATGCACCTGAAGCTCTCCGACGCCGGCCCCGGCGGGGTGCCTGACTTCATGCTGCTGTACGGCGACGGCACGGTGCCCGGCTGGTGGGAGCCGTTCCGGGACCCCGTCGTCACGATCCTGGCGATCCTGGTGCTCCCCGCCCTCGTGGCCACCCTGCTCGGGCTCGCGGTGTTCAAGCGCCGGGTCCGCGGCGCGTACTTCGCGATCCTGTCGCAGGCGCTCGCGGCGGCGTTCGCCATCCTGCTGGTCGGCCAGCAGAAGGTGACCGGCGGCACCAACGGGCTCAACGGGTTCCAGTCGTTCTTCGGGTTCACGCTCTCCGACCCCGTGAACAAGCGGATGCTCTACTTCATCGCCGCGGGCGTCCTGCTCGCGATGGTCGCGATCGTCCGGCTCGTCATGAACTCCCGCTACGGCGAGCTCCTCGTGGCCGTGCGCGACCAGGAGAACCGCGTCCGGTTCCTCGGCTACGACCCCGCGATCGTCAAGACCGTCGCGTACGCGATCGCCGCCTGCTTCGCGGCCATCGGTGGCGCCCTGTTCACGCCCATCGTCGGGATCATCTCGCCGGCCGACGTCGGCGTCGTGCCCTCCATCGGGTTCCTCGTCGGCGTCGCGATCGGCGGTCGGGCGACCCTGCTCGGGCCGGTGCTCGGCGCGATCGGGGTGTCGTGGGCGGAGACCTCGCTCTCGGAGTCGTTCCCGTCGTTCTGGATCTACTTCCAGGGCGCGCTGTTCATCCTCGTCGTCGCCTTCCTGCCCAACGGGCTGGCGACGCTGGGCCGCCTCTTCCGTCGACGGCGCGCCGCGCCCGAGGAGCCCGAGGCTCCGGTCGCCGAGCCCGCCGCCCTCGAGACCTCCGGGAAGACCTCATGAGCGACGAGATGCCGACGACCGCCGCACCCCTGATCGGCGAGGGGTCGCTGGACCCCGACGCGCTCGAGCAGGTGATCGCCGCGGACGACGCCCGGTTCAAGCACGACTACCTGGAGATCCGGGACCTGCGGGTGGTGTTCGACGGTTTCGTCGCCGTGGCGGGCGTCGACCTGACCGTGACGCAGGGCGACCTGCGGTTCCTCATCGGACCCAACGGCGCCGGGAAGACCACGATCGTCGACGCCATCACGGGGCTGGCGCCGGCGACCGGGTCCATCCGGTTCGGCGGCGTCGAGCTCGTCGGGAAGCCGTCGCACAAGGTGGCCCGGGCGGGGGTCGGTCGGACGTTCCAGACGGCCAGCGTGTTCGACGAGCTCACTGTGCTGCAGAACCTCGACATCGCGGCGGGCTCCCGTCGGAAGGCGCGCGTCATGCTGCGGCGTCGGACGGGGATCCCGGACGCCGTCGAGGCCGCGTTGGAGACCGTCGGTCTGACGCACGCGCGCGACTCGCTGGCCGGGGTCCTGGCGCACGGGCAGAAGCAGTGGCTGGAGATCGGGATGCTGCTCGTGCAGGACGCCCGGCTGCTGCTGCTCGACGAGCCCGTCGCCGGGATGAGTCAGGCCGAGCGCGAGGAGACCGGGCAGCTGCTCCAGCGGATCGGCGCGCAGCGCACCGTGGTCGTCGTCGAGCACGACATGGAGTTCCTGCGCAGCTTCGCCTCGTCGGTGACCGTGCTCCACCAAGGGTCGGTGCTCAGCGAGGGGACGGTCGCGCAGGTGCAGGCGGACCCGAAGGTGGTCGAGGTGTACCTGGGCCGTGGGGCCGGGGCACGAGGAACTGGAGCGTCGGATGCTTGAGCTCACAGGGGTGCACGTCGGCTACGGCCGCACGTCCGTCGTGCACGGGGTCGACGTCGAGGTGGCCGACGGTGGCGTGACGGCGATCATGGGCCACAACGGTGCCGGCAAGACGACGCTCCTGCGGGCGGCGGTCGGGCTGCTGCCCGTGCGGAGCGGGCGCGTGACCCTGTTCGGCGAGGACGTCTCTCGTCTCAGGCCGCACCAGCGCGTCCGCCGGGGGCTCGCCTACGTGCCGCAGGGCCAGCAGTCGTTCGGCCAGCTGACGGCCCGGGAGAACCTCCAGCTCGTCGCCGACGGTGCCGGGTCCGCCGGGGCGTCGCGGATGGCCGATGCGCTCGACCTGTTCCCCGCGCTGCGCGAGTTCCTCGGCCGACGCGCCGGCCTGCTGTCCGGCGGCCAGCGCCAGCAGCTCGCCATCGCGCGTGCCCTGCTGACCGGGCCGCGCGTCCTGATCCTCGACGAGCCCACCGAGGGCATCCAGCCGTCCGTCGTGCAGGAGATCGAGCACGCCATCGGCACCCTCAGCGCCGGCGGCCTGTCCGTGCTGCTGGTCGAGCAGCACGTCGGGTTCGCGCTCGGGGCGGCGGGGCAGTACTACGTGCTGGAGTCCGGTCGCGTGACGCGCTCCGGCGCCGGGGGTGCGGACCAGGAGGCCGACGTGCGCGCCGCGATGGCCCTATGAGCTGGGAGGTCTACGCTTCGTGACCATGAGCACGGGTGGGACGACCGGGCTGTCCGAGGATCCGCGATCGCTGCGTGACGTGGTCTATCAGCAGCTGCGCGACGAGATCCTCAACGGACGCATCTCCCCGCGGGAGCGGCTCACGGAACCCAAGCTCGGAAAGCTCTTCGACGTGTCCCGCACCCCCGTCCGCGAGGCGCTGTCCCGGCTGCTGTCCGACGGGCTCGTGGAGCGCACCGACTTCGGGTACGCCGTCGTCGTGCCCAGCCTGGAGGACCTGCGCAACCTGTACGAGCTGCGCATCACCCTGGAGCTGCGCGGCATCGCCCGGGCCATCGAGAATCCGCAGGTCCGGCACGACGAGGAGCTCCTGCGCACCGAGCGGGAGAAGTGGGCCGAGCTCCGCGACGCCCCGCCCGAGCCTGACGCCAGCTTCGTGCTGTTCGACGAGGGGTTCCACCAGGTGCTCTCGCGGTCGTCCGGGAACACCCAGCTCACCGGCGCCCTGGTCACCGTGAACCAGAAGATCCGGGCCGTGCGCATGCACGACTTCGTCGAGACCGACCGCATCACCGCGACCATCGACGAGCACCTCGAGATCCTGACCCTGGTGCTCGCCCGGGAGCTGCCGTCGGCCCTGACCGCCCTGCACAAGCACGTGGGGGAGTCGCTGGAGGTCGTCATGGAGCGCGCGACCCAGTCGATGACCCGCATGGCCCTGGCGGGCTGACTCGCCCGCCCCGCACCCGCCACCCCACCGCAACGTCCGCACATTCGGTCGCCAGGACGCTCGAATCCGCGGACGCTGCGTCGGTCCAGTCGGGACGTCCGCACTCGTGGGGGTTCCGGCGCGCCCGAGTGCGGACGTTGGGGTGGTAGGCGTAACGCACCGTTTACGCGAGGGCGCGGGGCGGGAAACACGGTCTCCGTAGCGTGCCGGATACCGGGGTGTATACATCCCGCGCCGGGCGCCCCACGGACGAGCCCGGCCCACGCACGACCGCATCCGGGGGACGCCGTGTTCGACACCCTGCTCGTGGCCAACCGCGGCGAGATCGCCGTCCGCATCCTGCGCACCGCGCGCGACCTCGGCCTCAAGACCGTGGCGGTGTACTCCGACGCGGACGCGGCGGCCCCGCACGTGCGGCTCGCCGACGTGGCGGTGCGCCTCGGCCCCGCCGCCGCGAGCGAGAGCTACCTGCGGCCCGAGCTCGTGCTCCACGCGGCCGCCGAGACCGGCGCCGGCGCGATCCACCCCGGGTACGGGTTCCTCTCGGAGAACGCGCAGTTCGCCCGCGAGGTCGAGGCGGCCGGCATCGCGTTCGTCGGCCCGACGGCGGCGCACCTGTCGGTGTTCGGCGACAAGCACCAGGCACGCGAGGCGGCGCAGGCGGCGGGTGTCCCGCTGGTCGCCGGCAGCGGGCTGCTGGGGTCGGTCGACGAGGCGCTCGCAGCGGCGTCCGTCGTCGGCTACCCCGTCATGGTCAAGGCTGTCGGCGGTGGTGGGGGCATCGGCATGCAGGCGTGTGCCGACGCCGACCAGCTGGTGGCAGCGTTCGACCGCGTGCAGCGCCTCGCGGCGGCGAGCTTCGGCAGCGCCGGGGTGTTCCTGGAGCGGTTCGTGTCCCGGGCGCGGCACCTGGAGGTGCAGGTGTTCGGCGACGGGGCCGGCCGGGTGGTGAGCCTGGGGGACCGCGACTGCTCGTTGCAGCGGCGCAACCAGAAGGTGGTCGAGGAGGCCCCGGCGCCCGCACTTCCCGACGAGGTCCGCGCGATGCTGCACGAGTCCGCCCGGGCGCTCACCGCGTCGGTGTCCTACCGGTCCGCGGGCACCGTCGAGTACGTGTACGACGTCGACCGCGGCGAGGCGTCGTTCCTCGAGGTCAACACCCGACTGCAGGTCGAGCACCCGGTGACCGAGGCCGTGACGCGCGTCGACCTGGTCGCGTGGATGCTGCAGCTGGCGCAGGGCGACTCGTCGTTCCTGGACGAGGTGCCCGACGAGGGACCGGCGATCGAGGGGCACGCCGTCGAGGTCCGCGTCTACGCCGAGGACCCCCGCAAGGACTACCAGCCCAGTGCCGGCCTGCTCACGGAGGTCGTCTACCCCGAGGACCCGTCGGTCCGGATCGACGCCTGGGCCGAGACCGGGCAGCAGGTGACCAGCCACTACGACCCGATGCTCGCCAAGGTCATCGTGCACGCGGCCGGCCGCACCGAGGCGTTCGCGGCGTCGCGTCGCGCGCTCGCCGCCACCCGGTTCACGGGGGTGCAGACGAACCTCCCGCTGCTGCGCGTGGCCGTCGCCCTGCCGGACGTGCTCGCCGCGACGCACACCACCGGGACGCTCGCGGGCGTCACCGACGACGAGCCCTACATCGACGTCGTGCGTCCCGGCGTGATGACCACCGTGCAGGACTGGCCGGGACGGCTCGGGTACTGGGACGTCGGCATCTCCCCGTCGGGGCCGATGGACGACCTCTCGTTCCGGCTCGGCAACAGCGCGCTGGGCAACGCCGACGGTGCGCCCGGGCTGGAGTGCACGCTGACCGGACCGCGCCTGCGGTTCAGCCACGAGACCGTCGTCTGCGTGACGGGTGCGCCGGCGCCGGTGACCGTCGACGGGTCGCCGGTGCCGCAGTGGGAGCCCGTGACGGTACCCGCCGGCGGCGTGCTCGACGTGGGCGCTCCGCACGACGCCGGCCTGCGCACCTACGTCCTGCTGCGCGGCGGGCTCGACGTGCCGCTGTACCTCGGGTCGGCGTCGACCTTCTCGATGGGCGGCTTCGGCGGGTACACCGGCCGCGCGCTCGTCGTCGGCGACACCCTCGTGCCCGGGATCCCGCTCGGCCCGCCACCGGTCGCGGTACCCGAGGAGGTCCGGCCGCAGCTGGTGCACGAGTGGGAGGTTGCGGTCCAGGAGGGACCGCAGCCGGCACCCTCGTACTTCACGCCGGCGGACATGGAGATGTTCTACGCCTCCACGTGGCAGGTGCAGACCCACGCCAACCGCACCGGCATCCGGCTGACCGGGCCGAAGCCGCAGTGGGCGCGGCCCGACGGGGGCGAGGCGGGCCTGCACCCGTCGAACCTGCACGACAACCCGTACTCGGTCGGCGCGCTGAACGTCTCCGGAGACACCCCGATCCTGCTGGGTCCCGACGGCCCGAGCCTCGGCGGCTTCGCCTGCCCGCTGACGGTCGTCGTCGGCCACCGCTGGAAGATGGGCCAGATCCGCCCCGGCGACACGGTCCGGCTGGTGCCGGTGCCGGACGCGACCGCGGACGCCCTGCGCACCGACGACGCCCTGCGCGCGTCCGCGCACCTCGGCCCGGACGTCGCGACCGGTCCCGACGGTGACGACGGCGTGCTGGCCCGGGTCGCCGGCACCCCCGACGTCGTCTACCTGCGCGGCGGCGACGACAACGTGCTCGTCGAGTACGGCCCGATGGTGCTGGACCTCGGCCTGCGCATGCGAGTGCATGCCCTGGGCGAGGCGCTCAAGGGCACACCGGGCGTCATCGACATCACGCCCGGCGTCCGCAGCCTGCACGTGCACGTCGACCCGTCGGTCATCTCGGTGCGCGCTCTCGTCGACGTCCTGGTCGGGCTCGAGGCGTCGCTGCCCGCGACCGAGGACCTCGTGGTGCCCAGCCGTCGCATCCACCTGCCGCTGTCGTTCGACGACCCGGTGATCGCCGAGGCTGTCGCGCGCTACCAGGCCGGTGTCCGCCCGGACGCGCCCTGGCTGCCGTCGAACATCGAGTTCGTCCGGCGCATCAACGGCCTGCCGTCCACCGACGACGTGTTCGACACGATGATGGCCGCCGAGTACCTGGTGCTCGGCCTCGGCGACGTCTACCTCGGCGCCCCGCTGGCCGTCCCGCTCGACCCCCGGCACCGCCTCATGACCACCAAGTACAACCCGGCGCGCACCTGGACCGCCGCGGACACCGTCGGCCTCGGCGGCCAGTACCTGTGTGTCTACGGCATGGACTCGCCCGGTGGCTACCAGCTGGTCGGCCGAACCGTGCCCATCTGGTCCGGGCACCGGCAGCGCGGGGTGTTCGAACCCGGCAAGCCCTGGCTGCTCCGGTTCTTCGACCGTGTCGTCTGGCACCCGGTCGCCGCCGACGAGCTGCTCGCCCAGCGCGACGCGTTCGCGTCCGGACGCCTGGACGTCGAGGTCGAGCACGGCACGTTCTCCTACCGCGAGCACCTCGAGCTGCTGGCCGAGCACGCCGACGACATCGCCGAGTTCCAGTTCCGGCAGGCCGCCGCCTTCGCCGACGAGCGCGCCGCGTGGGAGCTCGCGGGCGAGTTCGACGCCACCGAGGAGGAACCCGCCCACACGGGAGACCTCGGCGCCGGCCCAGGCGAGATCGAGCTGCTCGACGGCTGCATCCTCGTCGAGGCGCCGATGGTCGGCAGCGTCTGGCGGATCGAGGCGCAGGCAGGCGAGCAGGTCCGTGAGGGCGACCTGCTGATCGCGCTCGAGGCCATGAAGCTCGAGCTTGGTGTCCAGGCACCCGCCGACGGGACGGTGCTGAAGGTCCTCGTCGAACCCGGGCAGCACGTCGCGCCCGGCGCGCCGCTGGCGATCCTGGCGGTGGGCGCATGACGCGGACGACGATGAGCGACGTGACCAGCACGGACGGTGTGACCGGTGAGGCGATGATCCCGACGACGTCCGACGCGGGCGACGACCTCGTGGCCGGTGCTCCGTCGCCCGCCTCCGTCGGTGTCGCGGAGAGCCGCGTGCGTCGCGCCTACGCGCGGATCGCCGAGGTCGACCGACCCGAGGTGTGGATCTCCCTCCTGCCCGAGTCCTCGGCGATCGCCGCAGCCCGGGCCGTCGACGCCCGGCTCGCGGACGGTGCGGTGCTGCCGCTGGCGGGGCTCACGCTCGCCGTGAAGGACAACATCGACGTCGCCGGCCTGCCGACGACCGCCGCGTGCCCCTCCTTCGCGACGGACCCCGCGGGCCGACCGGGTCAGGCACCCGCGACCGCACCGGCCGTCCAGGCGCTGGTCGACGCGGGTGCGGTCGTCCTCGGCAAGACCAACCTCGACCAGTTCGCGACGGGGCTCGTCGGCGTCCGCAGCCCGTTCGGTGCCGTCCGGCACGCCACGCTCCCGGACCGCGTCTCCGGCGGGTCAAGCTCCGGGTCGGCGGTCGCGGTGGCGCTCGGCATCGCGGACATCGGCCTCGGCACCGACACCGCCGGTTCCGGGCGCGTGCCCGCGGCGTTCGGCGGACTGGTCGGCATCAAGACCACGCTCGGCCTCGTGCCGACCACCGGCGTCGTCCCGGCGTGCCGCAACTACGACGTCGTCACCACGTTCACCCGCGACCTCGACCTCGGCGTCGTCGCCACCCGGACGATGATCGGCGCGGACCCGACCGACCCCGCACGCCGGTCGTGGCCGGTCGACGTGCGCCTCGGCCTGCGGTCCGCCCCGGTCGTCGCGGTGCCGCGGGACGAGGACCTCGCGCCGTTGTCGCCCGGCTGGCGGGCCGCGTTCGACGCGGCGGTGTCCTCCGTCCGCGCGACGGGCGCGCAGATCAGGACCGTCGACATCAGCGGCATGCTCTCGGCCGCGCGCCTGCTCTACGACGGCGCGATCGTCGCCGAGCGGTACGAGGCCGTCGGGCCGTTCCTCGCCGGTGCCCCCGACGCCGACCCGACCGTGCTGTCGATCATCCTGTCCGGCCGCGACACGCCCGCGCACGCCTACGTCGCGGACCGCGCCCGGCTGGCCGTCGCCAAGGTCGAGGCCGAGCAGGTCCTGGCCGGCTGCGACCTGCTCCTGCTGCCGACCACCACCGAGCACCCGACGATCGCTGCGGTGCAGGCCGACCCCCTCGCCATCAACCGCCGTCTGGGCACGTACACGAACTTCGTGAACCTCCTCGACATGGCGGCCGTCGCGATCCCCGCGGGGGAGGCCGACGGCGGACCATTCGGGATCACCGTCCTGTCCCGCGCGTTCGACGACCAGCTCGCCCTCGACCTGGCAGCCCGCCTGCTGCCGAGTGCCGACGACACGTCCGCCCCGGCGGGCAAGCCGGCCGACAGGAGCGATGCGGCCCCGCTGCTCGTCGAGACCGGCGTCGACGTCCTCGTGGTCGGTGCCCACCTGCGCGGCCAACCCCTCAACGGCCAGCTCGACGAGCTCGGCGCCCGGTTCCTCCGCGAGGTCCGTACCTCCGACGCCTACCGCCTGGTCGCGCTCGACACCCAGCCCCGCAAGCCGGGTCTGGTGCGAGCCGGCCCGGGTGCGGGTGCGCCGATCGCGGGGGAGGTCTGGCGGCTCTCGCCCGGAGCGCTCGGCACGATGCTCGCCGACCTGCCCGCCCCGATGTCACTGGGCCAGGTCGAGCTCGCGGACGGCACCTGGGTGGTCGGCTTCGGCTGCACGGCCGAGTCCGGGTCCGCCGGAGCCGACATCACGTCGAGCGGCGGCTGGGTAGCGGCGCTGCGGCAGGGGCTCTGACCGCGGGTCCGGATGAGGCCCGTGCAGGCGACCGAGCCGCGAGCCGCGGCACGGGCTGGGTCCGGTCCGCGGTGGCACCCGACCCCGGGGCCTGCGGCCCGCGCCGCTACCGGCGCCTCACGCGATCCCGTGCCGGCACCCGCAGGCCCGACGCCCGCAGCCGACGGATCAGCTCCTTGGCACTGACCAGCTCCGCGCCGAGTGCGACCAGCTCCTCGATCCGCTGGTCCGGCACGTCGTAGTGGTCCCGGTCGAACCCGCGCTCGGGGATGCCCGCCCGGGCGGCGAACGCGTGCAGCTCCTCCAGCGACGAGTCGCTGACCAGGTGCCCCCAGAGCATGCCGTGGTTCGGCCACATCGGAGGGTCCACGAGCACGGTCACCGCCCGAGCGTAGGCGCGTCCCCGCGTTGGCTACACGGTGAACAGGCGCGACGCCTGCGACTCGGCCTCGGCGTACGTGCGGGCCGCCGACTGCATCGCCGCGACGATCTGCTCGAGCGACGCGTCCAGACGCGTCTCGGTGGCCGTCCAGTCGGCCAGCACCCCGGTGAACGCCGTGGCAGCCGCACCGCGCCACGACCCCTGCAGCTCGGCCAGCTGCCGGTGCATCGCCGCGACCTCGCTGCGGATCGTCCCGGCGCGCGCCTGCACGCTCGCCGCCGCCGTCGCGACCTGCGCGCTGTCGACCTCGTACCTGGTCATCGGACCTCCATCGGTGAGGGCCGGGCGTTCCCGGCTCATGCCACGGGACGCTAGAAGCGTCGACGGCGCGACATCGGCCCGTCGGCGCGGTCGGGGGAGACGTGCGCGGATGCGCGGGCTGTGGGCGGCTCGACGAGAAACAGGCCCACCCGCACACAGGACGGCGGGGCGGCGGCGACAGGAACGTCAGGTGCGAGCGGCGTTCGAGCCCTCGTCTGCGGTCCCGTGCCCGGTGTGGGCGGCGGCCTCGGAGGCGGCGGCATCGATCCCGCGCAGCTCCTTCTCCAGCCGCTGCAGCTCGCCCGACAGGTTCTGCCGCGCAGGCTCCTCCCAGGCCGACCCGAGAGGGCTGACGAAGAGCGAGGGCCGGGCGAGGAGCTTGTGGATGATGCGGACGCGCGCGCGCACGTAGTCCTCGAGCGGCAGGTGCGAGTACTCGGCGCGGATGTCCTGCACGTACGCCTTGTACTTCTGCGGCTCGGTGGCGAGCATCGCCAGGTCGGCGTCGCACAGGACCGCGCAGTCGAAGTCCGCGGGGTTCGGGGCGTGCCGGACGAGGGCGACGACGAGGTCGTGCACGCGCTGGGCGCGGGCCTCGGGGACGCCGAGGGCGATCAGCTCGTCGAAGGCCAGGCGCGCGCTGGCTATCTCGTCCTCGCCGCCGCGGTTGGCGTACGCCTTGCGGTCGGCGGCGTCGAAGATCGCGCCGTGGTACCAGGCGGCGAGCCGTACGACGTCGGGCTGGTGGGTCTCCTCGACCAGCTCGTCGACGCGGATGAGCACGTCGACCAGGTGCTTCAGGTTGTGGAACGACCGGCCGGGCGAGCCCCAGCGGTCCACGAGCGCCTGACCGGCGTCGCGGATCTGCTCGGTGGGGGCGGTGGCACCGGCCCCGACGGCGCTGCGTACGAACGCGGACAACAACCACTGCGGTGCGTCATGGACGCCCATGGATCAGCCTTACTCCGACGGCAGGAACCCGCCATGTTAGCCCTCACACCTGAGGGTCGTGGGCCGGAACGGGGAGCGCGATCTGGACGGTCGTCCCACCTCCCGGTGTCTGTGCCAGCCGCACCGAGCCGTCGTGCGCGGCGACGATCGCGGCGACGATCGCCATGCCCAGGCCCGCCCCGCCGGAGTCGCGGCCGCGGCTGGCATCGACGCGGTAGAACCGCTCGAACACACGCGTGGCGTGCTCCGGGTCGATGCCGGGTCCGTGGTCGCGCACCTCGATCGCGCCCTCGCCGCTCGGCAGGAGGCCGACGGCGATCTCGACGGGCGTGCCGGGCGGGGTGTGCTGGACGACGTTCCCGACGAGGTTCGCGAGCACCTGACGCAGCCGCGACTCCTCGCCGACGACGACACACGGACCGGCCTGCGCGCCGTCCTGGAGCGGGACCAGCCGGGTGGGACGGGCGGGGTCGAGGGCGTGCAGGTCGCTGACGGCGTCCGCGGCGAGCACGGTGAGGTCGACGGGGCCGGTGCGCATCGGGCGGCCCTCGTCGAGCCGGGCCAGCGCGAGCAGGTCCTCGACGAGCGCACCCATGCGGGTCGCGGACTGCTCGATGCGGCGCATGGTGTCGTCAACCTGGTCGGTCGTGGTCAGAGCGCCCATCCGGTACAGCTCGCCGTAGCCGCGGATGGTGGCCAGGGGGGTGCGCAGCTCGTGGGAGGCGTCGGCGACGAACCGTCGCATGCGTGCCTCGGACGCGGTCTGCGCGCCGAACGCCTGCTCGATCTGCGCGAGCATCCCGTTGAGCGCGGCGGAGAGGCGGCCGACCTCGGTGTGCTCGGACGCGGCGGGCACGCGCTGGGACAGGTCGCCGGCGGCGATCGCGGCGGCGGTGGTCTCGATCTCGCGCAGCGGCTTGAGGGACCGGCGGACCGCCCACGTGCCGGCTGCTGCGCCGAGGAGCACGATGCCGAGCCCGGTGAGCAGCAGGACGAGGCTCATGTGCCGGACCGTGCGCTCGATGTCGCCCAGCGGCAGGGCCACGACGATGGAGCCTGCAGGTGTGCCGTCCGAGGTGTAGATCGGGTAGGCGACGGCTCGCCAGGAGGAGCCGGCCCGCGTGGAGTCGACCGTGAACGGCTCGCCCTCGTTGGCCTCGAGCTGCGCGGTGGTCAGGTCCGGGACGGTCGGGGTGCCGTAGCGGGCGGCCGCGGACGGCGAGATGCTGGCGTCGTCGACGTTCCCGACCTCGACGCGGACGTAGTAGTCGCTGGGCGTCATGCTGCTGCCGAAGCCGCGGCTGAGCGACTGCACCGTGTTCTGGGCCAGCTCCTCGCTCTCGGTCCGCAGCTTGTTGTCGACCTGCCCGACGAGCGTGCCACCGAGCAGCGCGGCGCTGGTGGCGCCCGCCAGCACGAGGCCGACGGCCAGCAGGACGGTGACGATGCCGACGAGCCGGGAGACGAGCGTCGTGCCCGCCCACCAGCCCCGCAACGGGCCGAGGCGCCGAGGAGGGGCGGGCGGAGAGTCCTCGTCGACCGCGACCTCAGCCGTCACGACGACTCGCGCAGCAGGTACCCCACCCCGCGCTTGGTGTGGATGAGCGCGGGCAGGCGCCTGCCGTCGGCGTCGTCGAGCTGGTCGATCTTGCGCCGCAGGTAGGAGATGTAGGACTCGACGATGTTCGCGTCGCCGCCCCAGTCGTACTGCCAGACGTGGTCGAGGATCTGCGACTTCGACAGCACGCGGCCGGGGTTGAGCATGAGGTAGCGCAGGAGCTTGAACTCGGTGGGGGACAGGTCGACGGGATGCCCGGCGCGGACCACCTCGTGGGAGTCCTCGTCGAGCTCGAGGTCGGCGTACCGCAGCACGCTGGTGTCGTCGTCGAGACCCGGCCGGGTGCGGCGCAGGACCGCGCGGATCCGGGCGACGACCTCCTCCAGGCTGAACGGCTTGGTGACGTAGTCGTCGCCGCCGACGGTCAGGCCCTGGACCTTGTCGGCGGTGTCGTCGCGCGCGGTGAGGAAGAGCACGGGGACGTGCTGGCCCTTCTCCCGCAGCCGGCGGGTGACGGTGAACCCGTCCATGTCGGGGAGCATCACGTCGAGCACCACGAGGTCCGGCTCGACCTCGCGGGCGAGTCGCAGCGCGGAGCTCCCGTCGGCGGCGGCGTAGACCTCGAAGCCGGCGAACCGCAGGGAGGTCGCCAGCAGCTCGCGGATGTTCGGCTCGTCGTCGACGACGAGCAGACGCGCCTCGGGCGTGCCGGACGGGTGGGAAGTCGACATGGGTCGAGTCTCCACCTGGAGACTGGGAGTTCGCTGGGTGAACGCCGGACGTCGAGCCGGTCATGACGCGCACGCGTGACAGAATTCACCTGCCCGCGAATATGGACGACTGACCTGCAAGGGGACAGATGGGTCATCCGTTCCCTGTGATCGGACCATCCGACGGGGGTACCGTCTCCGCGTGACCACCCCCCTGCACGGCGACCGTCGCCCGGTCGTCACCGTCATCCAGAGCTCTCCCGACGTCCCCCTCGACCGCTTCGGCGAGTGGCTCGGCGACGTCGAGCTGCGCATCGTCGCGGCGTTCGCCGGTGAGAGCGTTCCCGTCGCGGGCGAGGTCGGCGACGGCCTCGTCGTCCTCGGCGGGCACATGTCGGCCTATGACGACGCGACCGCCCCGTGGCTGCCGGAGCTGCGCGAGCTGCTCGCCGACGCCAGCACCCAGGGCGTCCCCACGCTCGGCATCTGCCTCGGCGCCCAGCTGCTCGCCGCAGCGCGTGGCGGCCGCGTGCAGGTGGCGGCCCCTCCCGGGCGCGAGTCCGGGATCGTCGACGTGCGCTGGCGCCCCGAGGCCGCCGGTGACGCCGTCGTCGGCGCCGTCGCGGCGCTCGCGGACAGTCGCCACAGCACCCCGCAGCCGAGCATGCACGCGGACGCCGTCGTCGACCTGCCCCGCGGCGCGGTCTGGCTGGCGTCGTCGGCCATGTACCCGTACCAGGCGTTCCGCATCGGATCCGCGTGGGGCGTGCAGTTCCACCCCGAGGCCGGCGCGGACACCCTGCGCGGCTGGGCCGACAGCCACGACGACGTCGACACCGACGTCGTGCTGGCCGCCTACGTCGCTCGGCAGGACGAGGTCGAGGCCGTGGGTCGCGCGCTGGCCGAGTCGTTCGCGGCCCACGTGCGTGCGAGCGCCGACGAGCCCGAGGCCGTCTCCGTCTGACGACACACGAGAGCGCCCGACCCCACGGGTCGGGCGCTCTCGTCATGCCTACGAGGGCTCGCTCGCGGGGTCGAGCCCCAGGTCCTCCGCGTCCACGATCGAGTACGCGTACCCCTGCTCGGCGAGGAAGCGCTGCCGGTGGGCGGCGAAGTCCTGGTCGACGGTGTCGCGGGCGACGACGGTGTAGAAGTGCGCGGTCCGACCGTCGCCCTTGGGGCGCATGATCCGGCCGAGCCGCTGCGCCTCCTCCTGGCGGGACCCGAACGAGCCGGACACCTGGATGGCGACGGACGCCTCGGGCAGGTCGATCGAGAAGTTGGCGACCTTGCTGACGACGAGCTTGGTGATGTCGCCGGCCCGGAACGCGTCGAACAGCCGCTGGCGCTCGTGCACGGTGGTCTCGCCGGTGATGAGGTCGGCGTCCAGGTGCTCCGCGAGCGTGTGGAGCTGGTCCAGGTACTGCCCGATCACCAGCGTCGGGTCGCCCTCGTGCTTGGCGACGAGCTGCTCCACCACCCGGTTCTTCCCGCGGGCGGTGGCGGCGAGCCGGTACTTCTCCTCCGGCTCCGCGGTCGCGTAGGCCATGCGGTCGGCGTCGGGCAGCGTGAGGCGGACCTCGACGCAGTCGGCGGGCGCGATGTAGCCCTGCGCCTCGATGTCCTTCCAGGGGGCGTCGAATCGCTTGGGCCCGATGAGGCTGAACACCTCGTCCTCGCGGCCGTCCTCGCGCACCAGGGTCGCGGTCAGGCCGAGCCTGCGACGCGCCTGCAGGTCCGCGGTCATCCGGAAGATCGGCGCCGGGAGCAGGTGGACCTCGTCGTAGACCACGAGGCCCCAGTCGCGGGCGTCGAGCAGCTCGAGGTGCGTGTACACGCCCTTCCGCTTCGTCGTGAGCACCTGGTACGTCGCGATGGTGACCGGGCGGATCTCCTTGCGCGCGCCGGAGTACTCGCCGATCTCGTCCTCGGTGAGCGACGTGCGCTTGACCAGCTCGTCGCGCCACTGCCGGGCGCTGACGGTGTTGGTCACCAGGATGAGGGTCGTCGTCGACGAGCGGGCCATGGCCCCCGCGCCGACCAGCGTCTTGCCGGCGCCACAGGGGAGCACGACGACGCCCGAGCCGCCGTGGAAGAAGCCGTCGACGGCCTGCTGCTGGTACGGGCGCAGCGCCCACCCGTCCTCGAGCAGGTCGATCTGGTGCGCCTCGCCGTTGACGTAGCCGGCGAGGTCCTCCGCCGGCCAGCCGAGCTTGAGCAGCACCTGCTTGAGATGGCCGCGCTCGGACGGGTGCACGATCACGTCGGTCGCGTCGATGCGGGCACCGAGCAGGCCGGCGGTGCGCTTGGAGCGGACCACCTCGACCAGCACCGCCGGGTCCAGGGCGTGCAGGACCAGGCCGTGCACCGGGTCCTGGATGAGCTGCAGCCGGCCGTAGCGGGACATCGTGTCGGCGACGTCGACCAGCAGCGCGTGCGGCACGGGGTAGCGCGAGTACTGGAGCAGGACGTCGACCACCTGCTCGGCGTCGTGGCCAGCGGCGCGCGCGTTCCACAGGCCCAGCGGCGTCAGCCGGTACGTGTGCACGTGCTCGGGGGCGCGCTCCAGCTCCGCGAACGGGGCGATCGCGCGACGGCAGGCCTCCGCCTGGTCGTGGTCGACCTCGAGCAGGAGCGTCTTGTCGCTCTGCACGATGAGGGGGCCGTTGGTCACGAAGTCTCCTGTTGCTCGTCTGACGGTGTCGCGCGGGTGACGGTCGCGATGCGGTGCACCGCCACCGTCAGCTCGGACTCACGAGCGGTATCGATGGCCCGCAGCCGGCCGCCCTCGACCCGCAGGGGTCGCAGCAGCCGCCGCTGCGGGACGCCGTGGGAGCCGACCAGCTCGACCCACACCTCGGCCTTCTCGGCCGCCGCCTCACGCAGGAGCACCAACGCGTCGACGGGGTCGGCTGTTCCCGCACCCGGTGCGGGTGCGCTCGCGGGGGCCGGCGGGCGACGTGCCGGTGCGGGAAGGATCGTGCCCGGCACGCGCTCGGCCTCGTCGGCCTTGCGCTCGGCCTCGGCCCGCCGCAGCTGTGGCACCAGGGCGAGCAGCCGGTCGTCGGTGAGAGTCTCCCGGGCGCTCGTGGGCGCAGCGTCCGACGCCCGACGGCGGGCGCCCGCGGTGGCGCGGCGGCCGACGCGACGGATCGCCGACACCACGTGCACGACCTGCCCGTCCGGCCCTTCGGCGACGGGCGCCAGACCGTGGGCCCGCAGGGCTTCGACCAGCTCGCGGGCCGGTGCCTGCGCCGCCAGGACGGTCGGCGCCAGGCGGATCAGGCCGAGCGACGCCAGTCGCGGGTCCTCCGCCAGACCGGCCAGCAGCGAGGGGTCGTCGGCCCGGACGTAGCCCGCGGCGGACCCGACCCGGAGGCGACCGTGGCGTCGTGCGGCGTCCCGGACCAGGTACTCCAGCGGCTGCGGCACGCCCGCCCGGGCGTGGGCGGCCAGCTCGGCGATCAGCCCGTCGGCGGTGGCTCCGGCGTCCAGGGCGCGGCGGACGGACTCCGGGGTGAACCGGACGGTCAGCGCGCCGCCGCGGGACTCGACGTGGGCCGTGCGGTCCAGGAGGTCCTCCAGCTCGGGGCTGGGCCGTCCCGGGACGACACCGGTGAGGTCACCCTGCAGGAGGATCTCGTCGACGGCGGGGGGTAGGGCCGCGGCGAGCGCGTCCGCGGGGTCCGCGGCGCCGACCAGCGGAGCCGTCTCCAGGAGCAGCGCGCGGCCCGCGTCGGACAGGGCACCCGCGCCGAGGATGCCCAGGCGGCCGGCCTCGACGAGCATCGCGTGGACCGCGGCGGGCGGCGGCACGGACCGCGGGGTCCGCCAGCGCAGGACGGCGACGACGTGCGCGGCGTCCATCGCGGTCCCCGGCGGGGTGTCCGCGAGCACATCGAGCACGGCACGCCGCAGCCGCGGCGCCCAGGTCCGCTGCAGCTCGGGGTCGAGCGCGGCCCGCACCCCGCCGCGGTCGTCCCTGCTGCCGACGAGCCACGGCGTGCGCAGGGTCGAGCGCCACGTGCGGGCCAGGGCGGCCCAGCGGTCGGGCACGTCGCGAACCGCCCACTCGTCGACCGCGACCGTCGGCGCGAACGACGGGTTGTCCTCGCCGTCGTCGGCGACGAAGGCCGCGGCGCCCGCGAGCTCGATGACGAAGGCGGCCTCCGCCTCGTCCGTCTCCAGGTGGGACGCCACGCGCCGCAGCTCGCGCACGCCCAGGCCGCCGCCGCGCAGCACACCGGGCGGTGCCTGCTCCCAGAGGCGGACCAGCCGGGCGACGAGGAGCACGATCCGCTCGCCCGCGGCGGCCGACTCGGCGGCGACCAGCGTGTGGCTCCGGTGCGGGAGGTCGTCCGGGAGCTGCGGTGGGAATGCCGGGGCCGCGTGCGTGCGACCTCCGCGCAGGGCGAGGGCGACCTCGCGGGGCAGGACGACGTGGCGCGAGTCCCCGGGCAGGAGCAGGTGGCGACGGAGCAGCCAGTCGACGGCCGCGGCGGCCGCGGTGCTGTTGGACGGCGCCAGCCCGATCGGCGGACCCCACAGCAGGGCGTCCAGCACCGGGCGTGCACCCGCGGGTGCGGTCCCCAGGAGCGTCGGCAGGTCGTCGAGGTCGACGGGCTCCGCCGGGGTGCCGCGGCGGATGCCCGCGTCGGCCGACGCCAGGCCCGCCGGGTAGGGGCCGAGGATCTCGGCGAGGCCGGGTGACGGCTGGAGCGGGGCGTCCGGGGCGTCGGAGTCCGGGTAGACCAGGGTGCCGATCACGGCGAGCCGCAGCGCCCGCTCGACCAGCCGGGCGCCGGTCTCGTCCGTCGCGCCGACCGCCGCGGGGAGGTCTGCCGCGGTGACCGGGCCGGGGTCGGAGAGTGCCACGACCGCCTCGATCACCTCTAGCACGCTGGCATCGACGCCTGCGAGCGCCCGTTCCAGGCTGGACCGGCTGGTCGCGCGGACCGCGAGGGACGAGAGGGTCGCGGGAGACGGGGACGCCAGGTCCGGTCGGCTGCGCAGGAGCGCGACGAGCTCGTCGTCGCTGCGTTCGCGCAGGTAACCGGTGAACGTGGGCATCCGCACAACCTTACGCGGCGCAGGGCGTCGACGGGGGCTTGGCTACTGACCAGTAACGGCGGGCGGTGCGCGGTGTGCCTCCTCGACGGTCTCAGACCGTCGAGGGCCGATCACGACTCCTGGCGGGCCGGGTCCACGCTCTGCACCTGCCAGGCCTGACCGTCGTGCACGAGGACGAGGGTCACGATGAAGTGCACGATGTCCGGCGCCACCCGCGGCGTCTCGTACATGTCCATGGTCACCGTGAAGGTGCCCGGTGCGTCCTCGGTGGCGGTGACCGTCCGGATGTCGACGGCCTGCTTCGACGCCGGGTCCGGGTTGGCGGCCCCGTCGGCCACAGCCCCGCAGGTGGTGCAGGCGGGGCTGCTGAGGGCCGTCCACGGCGCGACGTCCCCGGTCCTGAGCACGTACGGGTAGAGCTCCATGAGGTAGCGCGCGACGTCCTGGGCGCCCTCGACGCTCGCGGTCTGGTCCAGGGCTGCCGGAGCGGTCGGTGACGAGCCGTCCGTCGGCGCGGCCGGTGTCTCGGTCGTCTCAGGGCTGGCGGTCTCGGTCGCCGTCGGCGCGACCGACGTGGCCACGGTCGGGGTGGGGGTCGGCTCAGCAGGCGTCGAGCCTCCGCAGCCTGCGATGGTCGCGACGGCGAGCCCGACGGCGAACGGGAGCGTGAGCACGCGGTGCGAAAGCATGGCCGCGAGCGTAGTGGCGCCCGGCCCGCGGGCGTCTGGCAGTCTCGACACGTGCCACTCTCGCCCGAGACCCTCGCCGCCCTGCGCTCCGACGCCGCCGCGCAGCTGCCCTCGCTCGTCGAGCTGCGCCGTGCCCTGCACCGCACCCCGGAGATCGGTCTCGACCTGCCCGTCACCCAGCAGCTCGTGCTGGACGCGATCGCACCGCTCGACCTCGAGGTCCGCACGGGCTCCGGGCTGAGCTCGGTGGTCGCGGTGCTGCGCGGCGGTCGCCCCGGCCCGGCCGTCCTGCTGCGCGGGGACATGGACGCCCTCCCCGTCACCGAGGACTCCGGCGAGCCGTTCGCCTCCGAGCGTGACGGCGTCATGCACGCGTGCGGCCACGACCTGCACGTCGCCGGGCTCGTCGGCGCGGCACGGCTCCTGGCGGACCGTCGCGACCAGCTCGCGGGCGACGTCGTCCTCATGTTCCAGCCCGGGGAGGAGGGCGACCACGGGGCGCGCCTGATGATCGACGAGGGCGTGCTCGACGCGGCAGGCTCGCGCGTCGTCGCCGCGTACGGCCTGCACGTGATGTCGTCCGTGCTGCCGACCGGCCTGGTCGCCTCGAAGGCCGGCACCATGCTGGCCGCCGCCGACTCGGTGGTCGTCACCGTCCAGGGCCGCGGCGGCCACGGGTCGATGCCGCACCTCGCTGCGGACCCCGTGCCCGTCGCCGCCGAGATCGTCCTCGCGCTGCAGGCGATGGTCACGCGCCAGTTCGACGTGTTCGACCCGGTCGTCGTCACGGTCGGCAGGATCGCGGCCGGCACGACGAACAACGTCATCCCCGCGACCGCCGTGCTGGAGGCGACCGTCCGCTCGTTCTCCGAGGCGACGCACGCGCTGGTCCCCGAGCGGTTCACCCGTGTGGTCGACGGCATCGCCGCCGCACACGGTCTCACCGCGACCGTCGACTACCGGCGCGGGTACCCGGTCACGTCGAACACGCCCGCCGAGGTGGACCGCCTGTCCGGCCTGGTCCGCGAGATGCTCGGCGAGCAGGCGTACCTGACCGCCCCTCAGCCGCTGTCCGGTGCCGAGGACTTCTCCTACGTGCTGCAGCAGGTGCCCGGCACGTACTTCGGCCTCGGCGCGACCCCCGTCGGCGAGGACCCCGCGACCGCCGCGTACAACCACTCCGCCCAGGCCCGGTTCGCGGAGGAGTCGCTCGCCGTCGGACCGGCGGTCCTCACGGCGCTGGCGATGGACCGCCTGGCCGAGGGCGGGTAGGTCTACGCGCAGCCGACGCAGGTCGTGGCGGTGGGGCGCGCCTCGAGCCGGCCGGCCGCGATCGGCTCGCCGCACCGGGTGCAGATCCCGTAGGTGCCGTCCTCGATCCGGGCCAGCGCGTCGTCGACCGACTCGAGCCGCGCCTCCGCGTCGCGGACCAGGGCGTCCACCTGGGCCCGTTCGAACGCGATCGTCGCCCCCTCGGGGTCGTGCTCGTCGTCGGCGTTGCTGTCGCGGGACGCGTCGACGACCGCACGGTGCTCGCCCTGCAGGGCGGCCAGGCGCTCGAGGGTCTGCGTGCGCAGGTCCTCGAGGCGGGAGCGGGCGTCCGTGGTCGCGGTCATGACCAGCACAACGCCGAACCGTCGGTGAGCCTTCCGGACGCGGTCCGAGCCCTGCGGGGATTTTCGCGGGCCGTGGCCGGTAACCTTGTGGCCAGTACGTCTTCTTCTCATGAACGGGGTTCACCGTGCCTACCGGCAAGGTCAAGTGGTTCGACACCGAGCGCGGCTTCGGGTTCATCGCCGGCGACGACGGCGGCGAGGTCTTCCTGCACGCGTCGGCACTGCCCGAGGGCGTCAACGCGCCGAAGCCCGGCGCCAAGGTCGACTACGGCGTCGCCGACGGCCGGCGCGGTCCGCAGGCCCTGTCGGTCAAGCTGCTGGACCCCGTGCCCTCTGTCGCGAAGGCGTCGCGCAAGCCCGCCGACGACATGGCCGTCATCATCGAGGACCTCATCAAGGTCCTCGACCGCGTCGGCAACGACCTGCGTCGTGGCCGCTACCCCGAGAAGGCTCGTGGGGTTCAGTACGCCGCCCTGCTGCGAGCCGTCGCGGACGACATCGAGGCCTGAGCATGCCTGCAGCAACCAAGGACGCGGTCCTCGGATCGGCCGTCGACCTGGCCCGTGAGGTCGCGGTCGGCCTGGCCGAGGACCCCTCCGACGTCGGCGAGTACCTCGGCATGGTCGTCGAGGGCGAGCGGCTGGTGTCCCACCGGTTCGCGTCCGCCGCCCGCGGCTACCGCGGCTGGGAGTGGACCGTCACGGTCGCCCGCGTGCCGCGCGGCCGGACCGCCACCGTCTGCGAGGCCGAGCTGCTGCCCGGCCCCGACGCGGTGCTCGGGCAGGCGTGGCTGCCGTGGTCGGAGCGCATCCGCCCCGGCGACATCGGCCCCGGCGACGTCCTGCCGTTCAAGGCCGACGACCCGCGTCTCGAGCCCGGCTGGACCCCGACGGGGGACCCCGAGCTGGACGACGTCGCGATCGACGAGCTCGCCCTGGCCCGCGTGCGGGTGCTGTCGCCGGAGGGTCGCGACGAGGCCGCCGAGCGCTGGTACCGCGGCCCGCACGGTCCGACGAGCGCCGGCTCGCTCGCCTCGGCCGCCGCGTGCGGCAGCTGCGGGTTCCTGGTGCCGCTGCAGGGGTCGCTGGGCCAGGTCTTCGGTGTCTGCACCAACCAGTGGTCGCCCGACGACGGTGTCGTCGTCAGCGTCGACCACGGCTGCGGCGCCCACTCCGAGACCGACGCGGAGGCCCCGCCGACCGACTGGCCCGCTCCCGACCCGTTGATCGACGAACTGAGCCTCGAACTGGTCCAGCTGGCTCAGCCCGCGGCGCCGGACGAGCCGGAGGCCGCTCCGACCGTCGAGACGCCGACGGACGAGGTCGCGACCGACGAGGTCGTTACCGACGAGGCCCCGACGGACGAGGTCGCGACCGACGAGGTCGCGACCGATGAGGCTCCGGTCGACGAGGCCCCGACCGACGAGGCGGCGACCGACGAGGTCGTCACCGACGAGGCTCAGCCCGAGGAGACCGTGCCCGTCGAGGTTCCGACGGACGACGCCGGTCCCGACGACGCGTCGGTCGAGTCCCCGGAGTCGACCGACGCCCCGGACCTCGACGCACCGGACGACACGACCCCTCCCGACTCCGCCGAGGAGTCCCCGGCCCGCCCCGACCCGGAGCCGTGACCGCCGACGCCTTCGGGACGGCCGCCCTGCGCGCGGCCGTCCTGGGGGCGTGGCGGGTCTCCCCGGCGAGGCTGCGGGAGGACGCCAACACGGAGGAGGACCACGCCCGCGGCTACTACCGCGACCGCGTGGTCGTCGAGCTCGCACAGAACGCCGCCGACGCGGCCACGCGCGCGGGGGTGCCGGGTCGGCTGCTCCTGCGGCTGGCACGCACGGAGGGCGACCGGCTGGTGCTGGTCGCCGCGAACACGGGTGCACCCCTCGACGCGGACGGCGTCGGGTCGCTGGTGTCGATGCGGGCGTCGGCCAAGCGCGACGACGCCCGGGCGGTCGGCCGGTTCGGCGTGGGGTTCGCCGCGGTCAGGTCGGTGTCCGACGAGATCTCGGTGCTGTCCACCACGGGCGGCTTGCGGTTCAGCGTGGCCGACACGGCGGAGCTGCTCGCGGAGTCGGCGCAGGACAACCTGGCGCTGGCGGACGAGGTGCGCCGCCGCGACCGTTCCCTGCCGGCGCTCCGGCTCCCGTTCCCCGCCGAGGGCACCCCGCCGACCGGCTACGACACCGCGGTGGTCCTGGAGCTGCGGGACGAGGTCGCGGCCGACGAGGTGCGCTCGCTCCTGCACGACGTGGGCGACCCGCTGCTGCTGGCGCTGCCGGGCCTGGTCGAGATCGTGGTCGACGACGACACCGGCCCGGTCCGGCGGCTGGCGGACGTCGCGGAGCGCTGGACCGTCGCGACGGGGGAGGGTGAGCTGCCCCTGGCCCTGATGGCCGACCGCCCGGTGGAGGAGCGTTCGGCCCGGGCGTGGCGGGTCACGTGGGCGCTCCCCCGGGTGGAGCTCGCTCGCGCGGAGCAGGTGGTGCACGCGCCGACGCCGACCGACGAGCCCTGCACGGTGCCCGCGCTGCTCGTCGCGACGTTCCCGCTGGACCCGTCCCGCCGCCACGTCGCGCAGGGCGCGCTCACCGAGGCCGTCCTCGACCATGCCGCCGACGTGTACGCGCGCCTGGCGCACGGCCGCGCGGCCGCCGGGCACGACGCCCTCGCTCTGGTCCCGACGGGCCTCGCCGCGGGCGCTCTCGACGCCGCCCTGCGGGACCGCATCGTCGACCGCCTGACGCGCACGCCGCTGCTCGTCCCTGCAGCGCCCGTCGACGACGGCGGGCTCGTCGTCCCCGAGCGGGCCGTGGCCCTGGCGGGCTCGTCGGTGCACGACCCGGGCGCCCTGGCCGCGCTGGGTCGCCGGGTGGCGGCGCTCGTCGTCCTGCCGACCGGGCGCGAGTCGCAGGCGCGGGCGGTCGGCGTGGAGATCCGCTCGCTGGCGGACGTCGTCGAGGACCTGCCGGCCGCGAGCGACGGCGGCTGGGTCGACCTGTACGAGGCCCTCGCGCTCCTCGCCGACGACCCGCAGTCCCGCGAGGCCCTGGGCGCTGTTCCGGTGCCGCTGGCCGACGGCCGCGTGGTGCGGGGCGCCCGGGGCACCGTCGTGCTCGACCCCGGGCTCGTGGAGCGCCTCGGCGAGCGCGCCCTGGAGACGCTGGGCCGCTGGGGCGTCCGCGTGGTCGACCCCGCGGCGGCGCACCCCGTGCTGGAGCGGCTCGGCGCGCAGGCGCCCGACGCCCTGGGCCTGCTCACGCACGACACGGTCCGCCAGGCCGTCGTGGAGCTCTCCGACGACGAGAGCGAGGCCGACGACGTCGTCGACACGGTCCTCGCCCTCGTCGGCGCGACGGAGGGCGCCACCCTGCCCAGCGACGCGCTGCCATGGCTCGGTCTGCTCCCGCTCCCCGCCGCGGACGGTGACCGCACCCCCGCGGACAGCCTCGTCCTGCCCGGCTCTCCCGCGGCGCAGCTGCTCGACGACCGCGTCCTGGGCACCGTGTCGGCGGACGCGGTGGACCGCTGGGGCGCGCAGGTGCTCACCGCGGTCGGGGTCCGCGCCGACCTGGTCCTGGTCCGTGTCCCGGACGTCCTCGCCGACCCTGCCTCGCTGCGGGACGGCGCGACGGACTCCCCGACCCTGGCCGCGCAGTCGCTGGACGGCTGGGACGACTACCTCAGCCACCTGGGGGAGCGGCTCGGTCGCGGGGCGTACGTGGGGGAGGCGGTGGCGGTCGCCGACCTGGACGCCGTCGACCCGGAGGCGTGGCCGCGGGTGCTCGGACGCATCGCGGGGGAGCCGGCGCTGCGCCGGGCGCTCGTCGACCCGGTGCGCGGTGAGTCGTCGGCCCTGGCGCCGTCGTACACGTCGTGGTGGCTGCGGGAACGGTCCGAGCTGGGTCTCGGGCGGCCGTTCGCCGTCGGGGACCGTCTGAGCGCGCTGCTGCCCGCCGCGCCGGACGCCGTCGCCCACCTGGACGCCTCGGTGCAGCGGGCGCTCGGCGGCGTGGCCTCGCTCGAGGAGCTCGACGGTGCCGGGTGGACGCACCTGCTCGACGCCTGGGGGCCGATCGGCGTCCCGGTCGACCCCGAGCTCGCCGTCGCCGTGTGGCGGTCGATGGCTCCCGACGAGCCCCCGGAGCGGCTGCCCGCGGTCGTCGGACCCGGCCGCGTGGCCGTCGTGCACGCCGAGGACGCCGCCGTCGCCGACCACCCGATGTGGTACCAGCGCACCGACGTGGCGGCCCTGGTGCCGGGCACGGAGGCGACCGCCGCCCTGCTCGACCTGCCGTTCGCCGGCGACCTGGCCGACGGCGCGGTGACGTCGGGCGGCGAGGTCGACGACGTCCCCGCCGACGTGCGGACGCTGCTCCCCGACGCACCGGACACCTGGGTGCAGCACGACGACCTGCTGGTGGACGGGGCCCCCGTCGACTGGTGGGTCGAGGACTCGGTCGTGCACGCGGTCCACCTCGCGGGCCTCGCGGCGGGTCTCGCGCAGGCGGCCGACCGGTGGGACCTGCGCTACGCGGTCGAGGTCCTGCTCACGGCTCCGGACCGCGCTGCGGAGATCGCCCTGGACGTGGTCGAGGGGGGTCGCCGGGAGGGGAGACTGTCCGATCTGTCCGGAAGCGGATAACCTCCCGGAGGTGCACCCGTTCCCCGCCGTCCCGGACAGCCGCCCAAGTCGGCGAGCGCTGCGGTCGGCGACGCCTCGGCGGCACTGGCTCCGCACGGCATCCCTGGCGCTGGTCTGCACGTTGGCCCTGGTCGCGGTCCCGTTCGCACTGACCTCGCCCACCGTCCAGCCCCACATCCCCGACGCCTTCGAGCTGGCGGCTCCGCGCGACGGCGGCCCCGTCTCCCGGTCGGGAGGCCGCGCGCCGGCTGCTGAGTCGGCGGCGCCGACCACGGACACCCCGGCCACGGAGGCCCCGGTCACGGGCACCCCGACGAGCGACACCCCGGCGGCCGCAGCACCGGTCGTCCCGGCGCCCGCTCCGGAACCCGCCCCCGCCCCGGTCCCCGCCGCGCCGACGATGGTCGAGCAGATCGTCACCCGCACCAACGAGGAGCGAGCCGCGGCCGGCCTGCCCGCCCTGGCCGTCTCGGACTGCGCCGCGCAGCAGGCGGTCGCGCGCACGGCGTTGCTCGCCGCGGAGAACCGGTTCGAGCACGACCCGCTGGAGCCCATCCTCGAGGCCTGCGCCGCACGGGCAGTCGGCGAAAACCTGGCCCTCGGCTACCCGACGGCCCTGGCCGTCGTCGCCGGCTGGATGGGGTCCGACGGCCACCGCGCGAACATCCTCAGCCCGACGTACACGCACATCGGTGTCGGCTGCACCGAGGGCCCTCGGGGCATCCTGTGCGCTCAGGTGTTCGTGGCCTGAGCGGCGCGCGTCAGCGCCGGCGTTCTGAGTTCCGGCGGGCCCACAGCACACCGAAGAGCCCCAGGAGCACGCCGGTCGCGCACACCCACGCGGGCATCCACGACGCCTCGTCGCTCCCCGCCAGCACGACGGCGACGACGAACGCGACCGCCCAGACGCCCGTACCGACGAGCATGACCCGTCCGAGGTCGACGTCGACCGGCGGCGGCGGGGTCCGGGTCGGGTGCAGCAACCGGGCGATCAGCGAGGGCACCGGCAGAGCCTAGTCGGCCGGTGTGGAAGACCGTTATCGCATCGTCAGACGCACGAAACACAGGTCTGCGACACTGCGCGCATGTCTACGACCCCCACTGCGCAGACGGAACGCACTGCGCCCCCGACGAACGCTGTCGACCGCTACTTCAAGATCACCGAGCGCGGCTCGACCATCGGTACCGAGATCCGCGGTGGTCTCGTCACCTTCTTCACGATGAGCTACATCATCGTGCTCAACCCCCTGATCATCGGCACGGTCCGCTCCGGCGACGGGCTGTTCCTCGGCGGCGGTGACGTCCCGAACCTGACGGCCGTCGCGGCGACCACCGCGCTCGTCGCGGGCGTCCTGACCATCCTCATGGGCGTCGTCGCCAACTTCCCGCTGGCCCTCGCCGCGGGGCTCGGCCTCAACGCCGTCGTGGCCTACTCCATCGCTGCCCTGCCGGACATGTCCTGGCAGGACGCCATGGGCATCGTCGTGCTCGAGGGCCTAATCATCCTCGTCCTCGTGCTGACCGGGTTCCGGGCGGCGGTGTTCCGGTCGGTCCCCGTGGAGCTCAAGACGGCGATCAGCGTCGGCATCGGCCTGTTCATCGCGTTCATCGGCCTGGTGGACGCGGGCTTCGTGCGGATCCCCGCCAGCATGGCCGTCCCCGTGGAGCTCGGCATCGGCGGGTCGCTGGGCAGCTGGCCGCTGCTGGTGTTCGTGTTCGGGCTGATGCTCGCGATCATCCTCATGGTCCGCAATGTCAAGGGCGCCATCCTCATCGCGATCGTCTCGGCGACCGTGCTGGCGTTCATCATCGAGCTCGTCGGCAACATCGGCAGCAAGACGGACGAGACCGGCGCCGTGGTCAACCCCGCCGGGTGGGCCCTCGACGTCCCGTCCTGGCCCGAGGGCGGCATCTTCGCGACCCCCGACTTCTCGCTCGTCGGCCAGTTCTCCCTCTTCGGCTCCATCGAGTCCATCGGGGTCGTCGCCGTCCTGCTGCTCGTGTTCTCGCTCCTGCTCGCGGACTTCTTCGACACGATGGGCACGATGGTCGCCGTCGGCAGCGAGGCGAAGCTGCTGGACCAGGACGGCAACCCGATCGGCACCCAGAAGATCCTCGTCGTCGACTCGATCGCGGCAGCCGCCGGTGGCGCGGGCAGCGTCTCGTCGAACACCAGCTACATCGAGTCCGCCTCGGGCGTCGGCGACGGTGCCCGGACCGGTCTCGCCTCCGTGGTGACCGGCATCGCGTTCCTGCTGGCCACGTTCCTGGCCCCGCTGGTCTCCATGGTCCCGTTCGAGGCGGCCACCCCGGCGCTCATCGTCGTCGGGTTCCTCATGGTCACGCAGATCACCGGCATCGACTGGAAGAACTGGGAGCTCGCCATCCCGGCGTTCCTCACCATCATCCTGATGCCGTTCACCTACTCCATCACCGCGGGCATCGGCGCGGGCATCATCACCTTCGTCGTCATCAAGCTGGCCGTCGGCAAGGTCCGCGACATCCACGCGTTCATGTGGGTGGCGTCGGCGATGTTCCTCGTCTACTTCCTCATCGGCCCGATCAAGAGCCTGCTGGGCGTCTAGCAGCAGCACGCACGACGGAGGCCGGGTCCCGACGGGGGCCCGGCCTCTCGTGTCAGCGGCGGACGGCCGCCACGATCGTGTCGATCGCGGGCACCATCAGGCCGAACGACGTGTCGTAGAGCGCCTGGCCGCCGCCGTAAGGGTCCACCACGTCGTCGTCCGCGGGCCGGTGCGCCACCAGCCCACGCCGGCTGGCGGCGAGCGGCACCAGCGCGCGGAGGCGGTCCGCCGTCGTGGCGTTCGCCCCCGGGAGCGTCGCCGGGTCGACGTTGGCGACCAGCCGCGCCAGCTCCCGCAGCGTGAACGTCCGCCGCACCGCCGACGGGACCAGCTCGACGATCGCCGAACGGTGCTTCCGCGTGAGCCCGAGCACCAGGTCCGCCTGCTTCACCATGTCCGGCATCAGCTGCCGGGCCTCAAAGCCCCGCGGGTCGACGCCCTGGCCCGCGACCAGCGCCGCCATCTCGTCGGTCATCGGGTAACCGGCGACCGCGCCCGTGCCGGCCGAGGCCACCTCGATCGCAGGCGCGAGCCCACCGGCGCCGTCGCGCCCCCGGTACGCCGCGCCCAGACCGGCAGCCAGCAGCCGCTCGGCGGCCGGCGACCGGCAGATGTTGCCGGTGCAGACGACGAGGACGCGGAAGGGCTCGGCCAGGTCGGTGGGGGTCACGGTCCCTATCTTGCGGTGCGCTGCGCGCTTTCGGAGCATCCGGTGACCCGATCGGCGCAGCGGTTCCACCCTCCGAAGCCCCGGGGACGTCGCTCGGCACATTCGGGCAGGCTCCGGCAGCAGAGGGTGGGCCGGGTGGGGAATCGTCGCTATTGTCGGTTTCGGGCATGGACGAGCGGGCCGGGGGCGGCGCCGACGATCTGGGGGACTGCCGAATGAAGCGAACCTCGCGCACCATCGCGACGGCTGTCGTGGCAGCCGCTCTCGCGCTCTCGCCGCTGGCAGTCTCGGCGGCCGGCGCCGTGGTCGTCGTCCCGAGTCCCAGCGACACCTCCACGGCCACGGCGACGCCCACAGAGACTCCCACTGCGACACCCACGGTGACCCCGAGCCCGCCGCCGCCACCGACGGGCTCCTGCGCCGTGAGCATGGGCTCCACCACGGTCGGGACCTCGTTGACCGTCAGCTGCTCCGGCCTGGTACCGGGCGCCGTGCACAGCATCACCGTGACGTCCGCCGACTCGGCGACCCCGGACTCCGCGATAGCCGTCGCCGGTGAGAAGACCACGTCCAAGACGGCGGGAGCGGACGGTGCGCTCGTCGGCGTCGTCACCCTCAGCGCTGCCGGCACCTACACGATCGTGGTCCGGGACCAGACGAACACCGCGCTCAGCACCCACACCGTCACGGCGGTCGCGCGCGTCACGCCCACCCAGCTCAGCGAGACGGGCGTGGACCCGTTGCCGATCGTCCTGGGTGCCGCCGCACTCATCGCCCTGGGTGCCGGCGCGCTCGTGCTCGTCCGGCGTCGGCAGGCCTCCTGATCGGTCGGGCGCACGTCGCCCGGCACGCTGCTCCCCGCCTGACCGGCTGACTCAGGGGCCGCCGGTACCATTCCGACCGCGTCGCCTGCCCGGGCGGCGGCTCGGCCAGGGGAGAGAGACGTCGTGACGCACCCGGGATGGGGAGACGGCTGGAACGCGCAGCCGGTCCCCGAGGCGCCCGAGCACCCGGAGACGGTCCGCCGACGACGCACCAGCTACGTCCGTGCGCGCCGGCGTCGCAACCTTCGCCGCGTGCTCGTCGGCTGTGGGGTCGCACTGCTGGTCGTCGTCGCCCTCGGTGCCTGGCTGGCCGTCGACGCGAAGCGCGCAGCCGACGCGCTCGGGGCCGCGAAGGTGGACGTGCAGGACCTCCAGGAGCAGGTGCGGGCCGGTGACTCCGATGCCGCCGACAAGACGCTCGTGCAGCTGCAGGCGCACTCTTCGACGGCCGCCACGGCGACCAGCGGACCGGCCTGGACCCTCGCGGGCAGCCTGCCGTGGGTGGGTCAGAACGTGGACGCCGTGCAGACAGTGACGCAGGCCGTCGACGACCTCGCCCAGCAGGCCCTCCCCTCGCTCATGCAGGCCACGACGCTCGTCGACCCCGGCGCGCTCGCGCCCGTGAACGGTCGTGTGGACCTGGCACCGCTCCAGGAGGCCGCTCCCGCGATCGTCGCGGCCGACGAGTCCGTGCAGATCACCGCGGAGCAGCTCGACGCCATCGACACCTCCGCGCTCCTCGCGTTCGTCGCCGAGCCCGTCGAGGCCCTGCGCGACCAGGTGGCCGACGTCGCCGTGACCACCGCGACCGCGTCGCGCGCCGCCCAGCTGGTGCCCGCGATGATGGGCGCCGACGGGCCACGCAACTACCTGGTCCTCGTCCAGAACAACGCGGAGCAGCGAGCGACCGGTGGGATCCCCGGCTCCGTCCTGCACCTGCGTGCCGACGCCGGCGCGGTCACCGTCGTGGCGGAGCGCTCCGGCGGCTCGCTCAGCGGGCTCACCGATCCGGCGCTGCCGCTGACCGACGCGGAGCTCGCGCTCTTCGGCCCCCTGCTCGGCACCGACATGCGCGACGTCACGTTCACGCCCGACTTCCCGCGCTCCGGCGAGATCGCCAAGGCGATCTGGGAGCAGCAGGTGGGCGGCACGATCGACGGCGTCCTGTCCGTCGACCCGGTCGCGCTCGGCCTCGTGCTCGACGCCACCGGGCCCGTGCAGCTCTCCGACGGGACGATGCTGACCGGGGACGACGCGGCGCAGCGGCTGCTGAACCAGGTCTACCTCGACCTCGAGGATCCCCAGGACCAGGACGCCTTCTTCTCGGACACGTCGCAGTCGGTCTTCGCCGCGGTCGTGGGCGGCCAGGGCGACGTGCCGGCGGTGATGGACGCGCTCGCCGAGGCGGCCCGGCAGGGCCGGTTCATGGTGTGGTCCGCCGACGAGGGCGAGCAGGACCTCCTGGCCCCGACGGTCCTCAGCGGTGCGCTGCAGGGGGTCGACGGTGACTCGGCCGAGATCGGCGTCTACCTCAACGACGGCACGCAGGCCAAGGTCGGCTACTACCTGGACCTGACCATCGAGGCCGAGGCGACAGAGTGCCGCCCGGACGGGTCACAAACCGTCCACGCCGTCGTGACATTGCACTACGACGCACCCGCGGATGCCGCGAATCTGCCGTCCTACCTGGTCGGCCTCGACAACATCGTGCCCCTCGGTGATATTCAGACAAATACCCTCATTTACGCACCCGAGGGCGGCGGAATCGATTCAGTGCGGGTGAAACCCGATCCCCAGGGCCTGCTCGCCCAGATCCACGACGGCCTGGGGGTAGGAGGCCGGACATTCACCCTCAAACCGGGCGAAAGTGGAACGCTGGACCTGGACATCGTCACCGGAAAGGAACAGCGCGGTGACGTGCACATTCGCTCCACACCCACCGCCCGCCAAAAGGGTGACGCAGTCGTCGCTTCCGCGTGCGAGAAGTAGCAGGTACGGTTGCCTCTAGTTACATCTCGCCACTCCAGTAACACGACCTGTCCGGGGGGACACACACATGAAGATTCGTCGCACCGCTCTGGTCGCTGTCGCTGCCGTTGCACTCGCGCTCGTTCCGTCCGCCGCATTCGCCTATGGCGCCGGCGACTACTCCAACAAGGGCACCGTGTCTGACACCACGCCCGCCGCCGGTCAGAGCTTCACCGTGACGGTCACCGGCCCCGCCGGCGCCCAGGTCACGCTGACGATCACCAGCAACCCGGCCTCGATCCCCGACTCCGCGATCACCATCGCCGGGACCAAGTCGCTCACCAAGACGACGAACTCCTCGGGCACCGCGGTCTTCACCGTCACGCTGAGCCAGTCCGGCACCTTCACGCTGGTCGCCACGGACACCGCGTCCGGTGCCGTCCTCAGCTCGCAGGCCGTGACCGTCGCAGCCGCTGCCGGCAGCACGGGCAGCCTGAGCTCGACCGGTTCCAACGCGCTGCCGATCGCCCTGGGCGCCGGTGCGCTGGTCCTCGTCGGCGCCGGTGGCGTCGTCCTGGCCCGTCGTCGCTCGGAGAACGCCGCGGCCTGAACAGCCTCGCACTGACCGAGAGCCCCGCACCGGATGGTGCGGGGCTCTCGTGCGTCCGGGGTGGACTGAGCCTTCGATGATGCCGCCTGTGCGGGGCGTGGAGCACTGCCGCACGGCGCTCGCCGACAGTCGACGGTCGCCGCTCTGCCGACGCGTCGTGTCGTGGCCGTCACCATCTGCCGACGGCCGTCCACCCGTGACTGTGCGTCGGCAGGACAGCGGTCACCCGCGCTCGGCTGCCGCACGCCCCCCACGACAGCCAGAACCCCTTCGACTGCACAACTGAGTACCGAGCCCCATGAGGGCGCACGCGCGGCAGACGGCGGAACGAGCGCGGCCCCGGACCAACTGGTCCGGGGCCGCGCTCGCGGTGCAGGTGGGGTCGCTCAGCTGCTCGGTCGCTGGTGCTGCGCGGGCGGGTTCTGCGACTGCTGGCGCTGGAAGTCGAGCAGCTGCGTGTCGCTCAGGGAGTCACCGGGCCACAGCGTGGTCGGACCGGTCACCACCGACGGCTCGGACGCCTGCGGCGCGCGGGCAGGCGGCGCACCCTTGCGCTTCCGACGGCCGCCTCGGCCCGAGTCGGCCGCGGTGGCCGGCGTGGGCGTGTAGTCGTAGTACGCGTACTGGTCGCTCTGCTTGCGCTTCTGCCGGTTGACGACGATCCCGAGGATCCGGGCACCGACGGTCTCCAGGGCGCCGACCGACTCCGCCAGCTGGTTGCGGTGCAGCTTGTCCGCGCCCACGACGAGCAGCGCGCCGCCGGTGAGCTTGGACAGGATCGCCGCATCCGTGACCGGCAGCAGGGGAGCCGTGTCGATGATGACGACGTCGTACTGCGACGTCAGCTTCTCCAGCAGGTGCGCCATCGCTAGCGACCCGAGCAGCTCACTGGGGTTCGGGGGAACCTGGCCGGCGGGCAGGACGTGCAGGTAGCCGTTGCCCCAGGGCTGAATGACGTCCTCGACGCTCGCACGGCCGATGAGAACCGTCGTGAGGCCGACCTTGCCCTCGAGGCCCATGTACTTGGCCACCGACGGGCGGCGCAAGTCGGCGTCGATCAGCGCGACCCGGGTACCGGCGTCGGCCAGCGTGATCGCCACGTTGATGGACGTCGTCGACTTGCCCTCACCTGGCAGCGACGACGTGATGACGATCGACTGCGGACGGTCGGCGATGTCGAGGAACTGCAGGTTCGTGCGCAGCCGCCGGAACGCCTCCGACCGCTGGCTGTGCGGGCTGCTCTGGACGATCAGGGGGTGCTGGGGGGCTTCGGGGTCATCGGGGATGATGCCGATGACTGACGTGTCCGTGACGCGGGCGACGTCGGCGTCGGAGCGGACGCGAGTGTCCAGCACGGCCCGGAGCACGGCGACGCCGACGCCGAGCGCGAGGCCGAGGAGCATGCCCAACGCGAGGTTCAACTTGCGGTTCGGCGAGGAGGGCCCCGTCGGCGAGACGGCGTCACGCACGATAGAGATCTTCACGGCGGATGGGCTGCCATCGCTCGGCGTCTCGAGGTCCGCAATGACCGTCTTGAACTCCTTGGCGATGGCATCGGCGGTGGCAGCGGCCATCGCCGGGTTCTCGTCGGTCACGGAGACGTTTATCAGTGACGTGTTCAGCGGGGAACTCGCGCTCACCCGAGACGCGAGAGCCTCTGCCCGCGCAGCGAGGCCGAGGTCGTCGATGACAGGCTGGAGCACGAGCGGACTGGTGACCAGTTGGGTATAGGAGGAGACCTGCTGGCGCGTGAAGTTGGAGCCCTGAAGCAGGTCGTTCGACGACTCGCCGGTCTTGACCGAGACGTAGAGCTGCGTCGACGCCTGGTACAGGGGAGTAGTGGCAAGCGACGCCGCTACCCCAAGTGCAGCGCCCAGCAGCGTGAACATGGCAATGGACAGCCACCGCTTACGCAGAATGACCCAATAGTCCTGAAGCTCCACTGCCCTGTTCTCCCCTGCTCGGATATGACCGCCGCAAGTCTCTCATAGCCCATGATCATGCAGATCGCCGGGTGAAAACACGCGCCGGCGGAGTCTTGTCCCCTTTAGGCCGGATCTGTCGATTCTGCTTGGCCACGCGCCGATGTACGATTCCACGAGACGTTTTCAGAGGGCGCGCTCCGCTGAGGACGGACAATGGGGGGTAAACGTGGCCAAATCGGACACGCGCGAGCCTGCAGTGCGCTTTGTGCCGCAGCAGTTCGTGCGCTCGGCGAACGTGCCCGCTGCCAGTGCAAACCCCCGATGGCGCGATCTCGCCGTCCGACTGTGGACAACTGACGCGGCGGCCGTCGTCGTCGCCGTGGCCGTCGCATACTTGGTGCGATTTGACCACACCGGCCTGGCGATCGTCTCAGGCGAGTTCTCTCCGTCGTACCTCTCCGTCTCGGTCGCGCTCGCGGTGGCATGGCTCGCCGCGCTTGCATTGGGTCGGTCACGAGACAGGCGCGTCCTTGGCAGTGGACCGGCCGAATTCTCCCGCGTCTTCAATGTGACCTGGAAACTCTTCGCGGCGGTCGCTGTCGTCGCCTATCTGCTGCGTATGGAGATCGGTCGTGGCTACCTCGGCTTCGCCGCACCGCTGGGGCTGGGACTGATCCTCGGTGGCCGCATGTGGTGGCGTCGCTGGTTGCATGCCCATCGCGATGCTGGCCAGTACCAGTCGGGGATTCTCGTCATCGGGCATCGCGACAAGGCCGCGGGGCTGATCGGGGAGTTACACAAGAACTCCCGCGTTGGCTTCATGGTGCTAGGTGTCTGCGTTCCCGCGGGCGAGATCCTCGATGGCGAGCACATCGGCGGGGTCCCGGTGCTCGGTGGGATGGACCGCGCCGCCGAGATCGCTGAGCGCATCGGTGCTTCAGCGGTCGCGGTGACAGGCGCCGATGCAATCACCGCCGATACGGTCCGGCGGCTCGGCTGGGACCTTGAGGGAAAGGGCATCGACCTCGCCCTGACCCTGTCGCTCGTGGACGTCGCCGGTCCCCGCGTACTCATGCGCCCGGTCAGCGGGCTGCCGATGATGTACGTCGACGAGGCGAGGTTCACCGGCGGAAAGTACATCGCCAAGTCGTTGTTCGACTGGCTGATGGCAGCGGTGATCACAGTCCTCTTGCTCCCCGTGCTCGCGGTCGTCGCACTCCTGGTCCGGGTGACCAGTCAAGGGCCGGTGCTGTACCGGCAGGAGCGCATCGGAAAGGACGGTCGACGATTCTGGATCTTCAAGTTCAGAACCATGGTTGTCGGCGCGGACAAGCGGCTCTCCGAGGTGCTCGCTGACCAGGGCGCGAGCTCGGTGGGGATGTTCTACAAGCCAACGAACGACCCGCGTGTGACGTCTGTCGGCCGTGTACTGCGCAAGTACTCCCTCGATGAGCTGCCGCAGCTGCTCAACGTCCTGACCGGTGACATGAGCCTCGTCGGCCCCCGGCCCCAGATCGATGCCGAGGTCGCCCAGTACGACCGAGCGGCGCACCGACGGCTCCGGGTCAAGCCCGGCCTCACGGGTCTGTGGCAGGTGTCCGGTCGGTCGGGCCTCGCGCCCGAGGACGGCATCCGCCTCGATGTCAGCTACGTCGAGAACTGGACGCTCTTCGGCGACCTGCTCATTCTCGCCCGAACAGTCAAGGTCGTGGCGAGCGGCGAGGGCGCTCGCTAGTGGCCAGTGGTGTCCTCGTCCACGAATGGCTTGCTCGAACCGGTGGCTCGGAGAATGTCTTCGACGCCATGGTCGACGCGTTCCCCGATGCGGAGCTCTTGTGTCTGTGGTCCGACGTTGAAAACCGCTACCCCGGTCGCCGACTCGAGGAGACGTGGGTAGCTCGAACTCCGTTGCGGCGGAGCAAGATCGCAGCACTGCCGGTGATGCCGACGACGTGGCGCCGCCGCCCAGGTGCGTATGACTGGGCTCTGGTCAGCTCACATCTGTTCGCGCACCACGTCACCTTTCGCGACCAGTCGTCTGGCTTCCGCAAGTACGTGTACGTGCACAGCCCTGCCCGCTACATCTGGGAACCGTCGGTCGACGGCCGGGGGTCATCCGTGGTCTCCCGCGCCGTAGCGCCGGCACTTCGCGCCCTCGACCGTAATCGCGCCGCGGAAATCACCGATCTCGCTGCGAATAGTGAGTACGTCCGATCGCGGGTCCAGAGGACCTGGGGCCTCGACGCGACTGTCGTCTACCCGCCGGTCGACATCGACCGAATCTCTGCCGTCGATGACTGGGCCGAGGGACTGACGGGCGCCGAGGCCCGCATCATCGAATCGCTACCACCGGTCTTCCTACTCGGGGCGTCGAGACTCGTGGCGTACAAGCGGCTCGACCTGGCGCTCCGGGCCGGCGACTGCGTCGATGTTCCCGTCGTGATTGCCGGCAGCGGACCCGATCTGGCGAAGCTCCAGAGCCTCGCTCGCGACATCTCCGTACCCGTGACGTTCATAGCCGAGCCGAGCGATGCCCTCCTTTTCGCGCTGTACCAACGATGCCTCGTGTACGTGTTTCCCGCCGTGGAGGACTTCGGCATCATGCCGGTCGAGGCGATGGCGGCGGGAGCACCCGTAGCCTGCGGGATGATCGGCGGTGTCACGGAATCGGTCGTGGACGGGGTGACAGGCGCCCACATCGACTTCGACGACATGCGTGCGGTCCGGTCCGGTGTCGAGGCAGCGGCCTCGATGCGCGGGAGCGGCCCCAACGACCTCGCTACACGGTTCGGAACAGCGGTCTTTCGGCGGCGAATCCGGGAGTTCGTCGACGTCGAGAGTTGGAGCGAATGATCGACCCCGAGCTTCCTCCGGTCGTCGTCCTCTCCACCGCTGACTTTCACTCCGACGTCTGGACTAACAAGCAGCATCTTGCGAGTCGTCTTGCTGTCGATACCCGCGTGACCTACGTCGAGTCCTTCGGCCTTCGGCGCCCCCGCGTCCTCCCTTCTGACCTTGCCCGAGTAGTTCGGCGCATCGGCCGAGCCGGGACTCCGAGTCGGCAGGCCCCCGGGCCAGAGAACCTCGAGGTCATCAGTCCTGTGGTGGTGCCCTTCCACGACCGGGCACCTGCGCGCTGGCTGAACCGTCGGATCGTCGACCGACTACAGGTTCCTGACCTCGACAACTCTGTCCTCTGGACGTTCTCGCCGGTCACGTACGGTCTCGCGGATCGCGCCAGGTCCGTCGTTTACCACGCTGTCGACCTGCTTCACACGCAGCCTCGCGCGTCGGCTCGAGCCATCCTTGACGGTGAGCGCCATCTCGTCCGCACCGCCGACGTGGTCATTGCCAGCAGCGAAGGCGTGCGCGCGCACCTCCGCTCCATGGGGCGCAAGGACGTGCTCCTCTGGGAGAACGTCGCAGATACCGACGTGTTCGCAGTGACGAGCACACATCGGCAACCGCGAGCGGTATTCGCTGGCAACCTCACGTCCACCAAGGTGTCGAGCCGGCTCTTACTTGGCGTCGCCGACGCAGGGATCGATGTCGTCGTCGCCGGGCCACGCGCGATTGACGGTGCTGACGGGCGGCGGACATTTGACGACGTGCTGGCGCATCCGCGCATCGAGTACGTGGGCGTGCTGAAACCCTCTAGTCTTGCTGACCTGTTCGCATCCTCTATGGTCGGTCTGATTCCCTACGAGTTGAACGACTACACGGCGGGCGTGTTCCCGCTCAAGGTCTATGAATACTTGGCAGCTGGCTTGGCGGTGGTTTCCACACGACTGCCGAGTCTCGCCGGTCTCGACGATCCAGGAGTCGCGTGCCATGGCGACGAACAATTCGTCACTGCTGTGGTCGACTCGGTCGAGAGTTTCACCGAAGATGCTGCTGGCGAACGCTCGCGCTCGGCGTCGACCCATTCGTGGACGCGCCGAGTGGACGACGCTCGAGACCTGCTGCGCAGGCTCTAGGAATCCACGTCTGAACTGGGCGGGGTAGTGCCTGCAGCTACGCGTGGATGAGATCTCGGACTACCTCGTCGGTCTGAGCCGCCCATCGGTCGAGTGAGTGGTTCACTGCCCATTCACGACCAGGCGTGAGGCCATCTTGAGGAACGAGAGCGAGCGCCGCCGACGCCCAATGCTGAGCATCGACATCGGCCGACAGAGATGCTCCGCCGATCGACTCGACGAGCCCGCCAAACCCACTGCTCTCGTCAGCGATCACCGGCAGGCCGCACGCAGCTGCCTCGAGAATGACGGTGGGTAGGCCTTCGCCGGCTCCGGTCGAGGTGAAGAGCAGCACGCTCGCGGCGCGCAGGTACGTCGAGACGTCATCGACATGGCCTACGGCCCTCACGGACGGCCCGGCCGCGGACCGGACTTCGTCCAGCATCGGGCCGCCTCCCACGAGAACCGTCTGCCCGGCAAAGCGTCGCCCAATCGCTAGAGCCTTCTGGGGCCGCTTCGACGGTGCCATTCGTCCCACCCAGAGCAGCACTGGGGCGTCCCGTTGCAGGCCGAGCTCGGACCTCGCGCTCCGTCGCTCGGCTTCTGTCGCCGGCCTGAGCTTGGCTGTGTCCACACCATTCTCGACAACCTCAACTCGCGTACGTGCGCCAACGACGCGTCGAACGCTCCCTGCCACCAGCTCGGAGACGCAGATGATGCCCCCAACGCGGCGAGCGGCGCGCGCATACCCCCGGAGGAGCGGGAATGCTGCGGCGGCGCCGGGCAAGACGCCGTGCTCCGTCCACACGACTGGTGCGTATCGGCTGACGGGACCGGTTAGACCCAATTGTTCTCGCTTGAACTGGAGGTGGGAATAGTCAATTGGCCGCCGCGAAATTGCTCGTCGAACGGCATCGCGCTCGTGGGGAAGTTGTGTGAGCCCACCAACGATGGTGCGGCGTCCCCATTTGGGCGATAGACCGATATCGTCCTCAGGGAATCCCGAGTCGATCCAGCCAGGGACGTGGCCGACGAGCCTCGGCTCATAGCCGAATGTCGCCGAAAGCGTTGAGTAGAGGGAGGTCAGGTACTTCTCGGCTCCCCCAATCGTTGTCGATTGGGCAATGACGACTGGTCTCACGTGCACACGGTACCCCGAAGCACGATCGCAGCCGTGGCCCCACCGTCCCAACCGTGTTGCACGGACTTGGCCCGAGTCAGTGGAGCCCGGCTCCCGACTCAGTGTGCAAATCGACCAGTTTGTCCGCTCCTGGCGCGGCGAGTACATGTGGCGGCGGTCCGTACACTGGTCGGGAGCCAGAGGAGAGGCTATTTGATGCATCCGTCGAATCCCCGGTCGCCGATCACCGTCGGCTACCGGTTCGCAAGCGCTCGCGTTCGTGATGCAAAGCAGGCCGCACTCGACGTGGCGTCCATCGCGCCATGGCACCGGGGGCGAGTCCTATCGGTGGAACTGTGCGGCGGCGAGGTGCACCCCACCGCCACGCTCCACCGAGGAGTGCGCGTCCACGGAGCAAATGGAGTCGTGATTGGGCCGAGGTCGATCGTTGGTCCGGAGTGCATCGTCGACGGACGCGGGGGACTCATTCTTGGATCAGATGTCAATGTGAGTGGAAGGGCGCAGCTCTGGTCGGCGCAACATGACTGGCGTTCGCCGGACTTTGCCTTCGTTACCGCGCCGGTCCACGTTCACGATCACGTCTGGATCGGTCCGAACGTCGTGGTGCTTCCGGGAGTGACGATCGGAAAGGGTGCGGTTGTCGCCGCCGGAACTGTAGTGACGCGCGACCTCGAGCCGATGGGGCTCTACGCTGGCGTTCCTGCGCGAAGAATCGGCGAGCGGCCGTCGGGTCTCCGATATCGACTGCCTGTCGCCAAGCGCAAGGCCTGGTGGCAATGACGGCGCTGACGTGCGCATGAGCCAGGTCGAGCCATCAAAGGCGGCGGTTCAGCGCGAGCCAATCTCGCGAAGAGCAGTCTCTAGAGCTGCTGCGATTCAGATCGTCGTGCGCGCCCTCGGAATTATTGCCGGAGCCGCGGTCGCCGCGATTCAGGCCCGGTCGCTGGGACCTTACGAGTTCGGTGCACTGTCCGGGGTATTTCTTCTTGTCGGTATCGGCACGGTGGTCTCGGACCTCGGCATCACCAGCACTGCCGTAAGCCTGTTGGCGCGTGGCGGTGTCGCGCGTCCCCCGGTGCTGACCGCAACCGTACTTGCGCGGTTTGGGCTGGGCTTGATCTTCGCGGTCATCGCCTGGGTGGCTGCAATCACGCTGTTGAATCTGCGCTCTCAGGCCGTGCTCGTAGCACTTGTGCTCAGCACTTTACCGATGGGCGCGCTGATTGGATTGCAGTCGGTGGCGATCGCCGACCTGCGCCTCAGTGTGCAGAATGCGATCCTTGCTTTCCAGAGTGGCGGCTGGCTCGTTGCCGTCGTGATCGTCGCAGGTTTGGACTTGCCGATAGTTTGGTACGGCGTCACCTACCTGGCGCTCACTTTGGCGCAGGGAGGACTCGTCCTCTGGCTATGTCGTGACACTGCGTGGCTGAGCCTCAGGGCGGGTGTCCGCGAGCTGCGTCCGCTCCTCCGCCAGGCCATCCCACTTGGGCTCGGGGCGATCGGCGTCACGGCGTACTATCGATTGACTGGAATTGTTCTGCTCGCCATCGCGGGACCTACCCAATTTGCTCAGTACGCGGTTGCGTTCCGCCTCCTCGAGGCTATGCAAGTGCTCCCCGCCACGCTTTCATCGGTCTACCTTCCGCTGCTCTCGCGCGCGTTCGGGGATTCATCAGCGCGACGGCGGGTGTGGGGCCGGCTTGTACGACTCACCCTTGCTTCGGCGATCGTCGCCGTGGGTTGCGCTGCTGCTGGTGCCAGCGGTTTCATTTCCTGGATGTTTGGCACGGAATTCGAAGAGGCCGGCACCATCTTTGCGGTACTTGTCTGGTCGTTCGTCCCCGGAATGCTCGGCTGGCTCGTGACGAGTGCCCTGACCGCCGCTCGCCAAGTCAGGGCTTACGCGGTTGTTACCGTGGTGGGCGGGGCTGTCAGCCTAGGCATCTCGGTGCTCCTGGTGCCTAGCTACGGTGCTAGTGCTACCGCCTGGATCGCCGTCGGGACCGAGACGGCCATCGTCACCGCTTTGCTTGTGCTTCTCCACGCCCGTGCTGGTCTCGGCATTGGTTGGCGGTCGTGCGCTCAGGCACTCATCATCGCAGTGGTGATGTGGGCGACGACTGGTCTGCTCGATTTCGCACCCTATTGGGTCGTTGTGGCCGTCGTGGGCGTGGTCGGCGTATCAGCCAGTTTTGTCTCGCGCCTAGTGTCGACGGCCGACGTGCGTCTCTTCCTCTCGCGGCGGCTCGCGTGATGGCGAGTACTCCGTCCTTGGCACGCAGCCTCATAGTGAATGTCGTGAGCCCGGATCCAGACGATCGTTGGCAGGGAGTCGAGAGGTTTTGCCACTCGCTGGTCGGGGCGCTGAACGACTTGCAGCACGATGCGATGGTGGTTTCGGTCGACGACGCGGGGATCCGCAATGCTGACGTCGTCATCACGAATGCTCAAGTCGTCGTGCGAACACGCCAACCGCGGGTGCACGTCTACCATGGTGTCGCGCTTCCGCAGATGCTGCGATCTCACGCTGAATCATCCCTTCGGTGGCGCGTGAAAGCGGCAGTCGCTCAATCGGCCGCTCAGTTCCGCGCGGGGGTCGGAGCGCATCGGGTCTCGGTGTCCCGGAGCACGGCGCGAGAGCTCCGACGTGTCTACGGGTTCGGCAGCACCGTGCTCGCCAACGGGATCGACACCACGGCCTTCCAACCGCGGTCCGAGACTGGGGATCGTGGCTCCGGCGCCGCCGACCGTACCGCGCTGTTCATCGGCCGTCCCGAATGGCGCAAGCGGCCTGACATAGCCGTACATGCTGCACGCGCACTCGGCTACCGCATCCTCCTCGCCGCGGGACGTCCATTCGATGGCATGGAATGGCTTGGCCGGCTCTCGGAGTCGGACCTTGCAGCGGCTATCGCGAGCGCGGACGTCGTCTTGATGCCTACACAGTACGAGGCCTGCTCCCTGGCATTTCTCGAGGCTCTGGCGGTGGGAACTCCGACGGTGACGACGACGGCCGGTTGGGTGCCGGACCTTGTAGCGGCGGTCCCCGACTACGCGCTGCTCGTGGCCAAAGTAGGCAGCGCAGAGTCGTTCGAACGCGCTCTCGGTCGCGCGTTGGATCCACCCGCTTCCGAGGCCATGCGACACGCGAACGCCTTCGTACGGCAGGAGTGCTCGCTCGAGTCGTTCGGCCAACGGTGGTCCGATTTTCTGCAGAGGGTGGTGCGTTCCGATGGTGATGCGTGACCCTGTCGACGGTCAGTTGGCGTCTGCATCTAGTAGGACGGTGATTGCGTCGTGGCCCGCGCGCAAGAATCGACGCGAGAACCCCTATCAGGCGCTTCAGTCCGCGGCATTGGAAGTCCGTGGTTACACGGTGCGGGAGTTCGATCTGCACGCCATCGCCTCATCGAACTGCCGGGTGTGGTGGTGGCACTGGCCGGACGCGCCGATTGCGGCCGGCTCTGCCCTGGGGGCCTGGCGACGGTTCGCCTTCCTCCTCCTCCTGCTGGGGATCGCAAAGATTCGCCGCGTCACCATCATCTGGACGGTTCACAACCTCGACGACCACGACTCGGTGCGCCCCCGGTTGAGCAGAGCAGCGCGCGCGGCCCTGACAACTGGTGTCGACGCCCTGCATTACCTCTCCAGCTCCGCTCGATGCGAGGCCGAGTCGCGGTGGCCGCGCCTTGCGAGCCGTCCCGCGATCGTCACTCTGCATGGCGACTATCGAACTGTCGTGTCCCGGATCTCCCACGAGGAGGCTCGCTCGCGGCTCGACATTGATCTTGGCTCGCGCCTGCTGGGCTTCGTGGGGAAGATTCGGCCCTACAAGGGTGTGGACACTCTCGTCTCCGCGTTCGCCGAAGTACGTGATCCACGAGCCCACCTCCTCGTTGCAGGTGAGGTGTCGCCGGAAGTTGGTTCATGGTCAATCGCCGGTGAACGCACTTCCACAATTCTGCGGCGCCTCAGTCAAGACGAGATCGATGCAGTGATCTCGGCGTGCGACCTCCTGGTCCTGCCATACGCGCGAGTGACGAACTCTGGGTCTGCCGTGCTTGCCCTGAGCCTCGGGCGTCCGATCTTGGTGCCCGAGATCGGGGCGCTGCCAGAGCTCGCTGCTGTTGTCGGTCCAGACTGGGTGAAGACGTACTCAGGATCTCTCGACGGAGCGTGCTTGGAGCGGGCCTTGGAGTGGGCCTCGGCCGACCGGGACGAGGCCGGCCCGGACCTTGCCGAGCTGGACTGGGATCGAATCGGTGTTTCGCTCGCGCAACTCGTCGAAGCTGCGCGAGCAAAGCGGCAACGGGGTGCGGCGTGAAGGCAGTTGTGGTGAGCGTCGAGCCACCGTGGCCCGCAGACACTGGTGGCCGCGTCCGCACTGCTCACGTCGCGACCGCGTTGCTCGACAAGTTCGACGGCGTGACTGTTGTCACGCCTGATCGTCCGGGCGAACGAGTGGGGCAGCCGCCGCCCGGGGTCGAGCTCGTACTCGCACCATGGCAGGAGTGCGGCGCTTTGCATGGTCGCGTCGGTCTCGCCCCGCGGCTCGGGCGTGCGGTCATCGGGGACGCGCGCGCTCTGACGGCGACGATCGGGGCACAGTCCGCGAGCGTCGCCGTGTGGAGCCACACGTACCTGGCCGCGGTCGGTGGTGCTCGTCTCCGAGTTCCGCAAGTGGTCGATGTTGCGAACGTCGAGACCGACCGCTTCCGGTCCCTCGCAACTAGTGGACCGCGAGTGAACAGGGCGTCTGCTCTCCTGGAATGGTCGAAGGCGTTGTACTGGGAGCCTCGTGCGCTCTCAGCGATGGACCTTGCACTGACGTTGACGCCCCATGACTTCGAGGTAGTTCGCCGGATGGGCGGTCGACCGGTGATGGCGGCGAACGGAATGTCGCCGAGACTGTCGATGCCGTCACCTCCCGACGGTGTCGTCCTCGCGGTCGGCGACTGGCGTTACGGGCCGAACCGGTCCGGCCTGGCAGCGTTTCTCGCGCAAGGCTGGCAGCAGGTTCTTGACGTCGTCCCTGGGGCTCGAATGCGAGTGGTTGGGCGCGGCGCGGAGGGACTCCCGCGGGCGTCTGGTGTGGAGCCGGTTGGATTCGTCGCGGAGCTGAGCGAGGAGTACGCCCGATCGGCCGTGGTGCTGGCCCCAGCGACCACGGGAGGGGGAGCGCAGCTCAAGGTTGCTGAGGCGTTGGCCTACAACCGGCTGGTTGTCGGGCCTCCATATGTGGAGCGGTCGCGACCTTCCGAGGTGCCGGATGCGGCCGTCCGAGGCACCCTCACCCTGCCTTCCTTGGTCATTGACCGGCTGTGTGATGTGGACGAGCGACACGCGACGGAGCGCCTCCTCGGCCATGCGACAAGCGGCCTGACCTGGACGCACACGCTTGGTGACGCCGTCGAACGGATCTGGCGCCTTGCCTCGATGGCACGCGAGGGGCGTACGGCGTGAGAATCCACGTACTCGCGAACTACCCACTGGACAAGATGCGGCGACTCGCCGAGCTGAGCGAATCGCCCGCGCATCACGCGTGGGCGACGGATGCTCTGGGTCGGCGGCACGAGCTGAGTCACGCGAGGTTCCGAGAGCCGGCAGATCAGGGGCGCGCGGAGCAGATCTCGCGTGCGCTGCGACTGCGCCTGGGGCAGCTGCGCCAGGAGATGGAGGTCTTCAGCGTCGCACCCGACCTGGTCTACGCGGCTGACGAGCGGACAGGAGCGGGGCTCGGAATGCTGCCCGCCGGGACCAGGCCGTGGAAGCTCGTCACCGTTGTGCATCATCCGATCACGCGCGGTGCACTCTCTAGCCGGACACTGCGCGGAACTGACCTTGCCATCTGTCTTGCGTCGAGCACCGCTGACACAGCCAGGGCGAGGGGTGCCCGCGGCATTGTCACTGCACGCTGGGGCCCTGACCTCGCCGCACGTGCGTACTCAGTAGTTGCCGATGAGAGCGCGGGCGTTGTCAGCACCGGTAAGTCAAACCGGGATCTAGACCTTCTCGCGCGCGCTCTCGATGCGACGGGCATGTCTGGTCTCATGTTCGGTCGTGGCTCGGCAGGCGAGCTCCCGCCAGGATCGAACGTTCGGACAGCTGGAGCCGCCGACGCCGAAGAAGATCCAGCCGCCCCTGGCGCGTTCCTGGCCACGTCGGTCATCCGCTGGACTGCACGAGCGAGCGTCGTCGCGGTTCCTACGCGGGACCCTGACCGGCTTACCGGTCTGACGGAGGTGAACGATGCGCTCGCTCTCGGTAAACCCGTCGTGATGACGAGGAGTCGGCATTTCCCTTTCAGTGTGAGCGCGATCGGGTGCGGGATCGAGGTTGAGCCGGGCGACGAACGCGGTTGGCGCAACGCCCTCCGTGAACTTGCAGATCCGGCGACACGCGCGGAGATGGGTGCACGGGGCCGGACCTTCGCGGAGCGGTCATGGAACTACGAACTGTTCTGCAAGGACGTAGTCGACGCGGTCGAGGCGATCTGATCCCCCTGTGCGGGACGGCGGGCAACAGCCACACCCAGCACCGCCACGAACAACGTGAGGGATGCGAACTCAAAGAAGAAGTAGTCCTGCGTGAACTGAATCGCGACGCCGAAGACGGCAGCCGCCGCAGGCACGCGCGCGTCATCGGCAGGGCAGCGCAGGAGTGTGACGGCGACGTGGGCAAGCAACACCAGGAAGCCTGCGAGCCCAAGTAGGCCAGCGTCTAGCCCGACCTGGACGTACGTATTGTGAGCGTGCGAGAGTGCCCGCTCTGCAGTGACGACTCCGGACGCCACGAAGGTGCTGAAGCTCTCGAATCCGATACCAAACGGGTGCGAACGAAGAAGTTCGAAGCCAGCCGCTTGCAGCTGCGCGCGCACATTGTCGCCTCCCTGCGCCGTTGCGAACCGGTCGAACGTGGTATCGAACCAGCCCATGCGAAGGCTCAGCGCCAGCCCTCCCGCGACTGCAACTGCAGCTGCAAACGCCCTTGCTCGTCTCCGGGCGGTCACGGCGATGACAACGACAAATCCGACCCCCATCGACACCACTGCACCTCGAGAGTCGGAAGCGAGCACGCTAACGGCAGCCAAGAGAGCGGCCGCCGCAACGACTGTGCGGCGCGAGAGAGAACCCCCGGCGCGCTGGAGAGTGAGCCCCAGACCGACGACCGCGACGACGGCCTCAAACTGCGCGAAGTTGGAGTAGTAGCCGAACGTCGAGTCGTAGACGCCCGGGTTATATGGCGCGCCTACGACCAGATAGACCCCCGCCCGCTGGAGTAGTCCAAAGGCGCCGGAAATCGCTCCCGCGAAAACGATGGTCTGCATGAAAGACCGAGCAAAGTTGATCTCGCTCGAGGTGAATCCGATGACAGCGAGGAGGAAGAGCAGGGCGAGCAGCCAGCGTCCTGTCCCTATCGCGGAGAGGGCTGGTTCGGGCGCGAGGAGAGCAGCGCCTACGAGCCCGACCCCAATCGCCGCGACGGCGGCCTTCTGCAGAGCCGTGACGCGCCCGGACCGTAGAGCGCTCCAGAGCAGGATGGGTGATAGAGCTAGCGCAAGAACTACCGTCGTGGTGAGCCGGAGTCGGTCGAACTCGAAGGGAATATTGCGATCGAGAACAGCCACGACGACGATGATGTGGGCAGCCCTGGATGGCCGCTGGATTGCTAGGGCGAGCGCACCGATCACGAGCAGACCCGCGAGTGCCAGTTCTAGGATCTCAGGCCCGGCTATGACGGCAGCGATCCCGACGAGCAGCGTGGCACCGACGCCTCCGGCCATGACCAGCGTTGGCGCCAATCGGGCGGTGTCGGGGTGCATGGTTTCAGGCTAGATGACCGCGCGCGCGTCGGATTCGCACGCAAGCGTACATAGCGGACACAATTGTGGAAGCGGCCCCCTACGATCCGGGGCCCTGCCCCAATCCCCATAGTGCGCGCGTCTTCCGACGGGCACGCCGCTCTCGTCGCGCTGTCCGACCGCCTTGACCGGTTGTCCTATGTGGCGGTGCTGCGACTCCAGACATGGGCTGCACTCTCGGCTCCTCCGCACAGTCGGCTTGGGACGCGTCGCGGGGGCGGGGCGCGAGGGCGCGAGTTCGGGCGCTCCGAAGCTCAAACAGAGTCGATCGCGCCGGTACAGTTCCAACCGTTCTCGCTCACAGCAGGAAAGAGACGATATGCGCCTGTCGGTCATCGGTTGCGGCTACCTCGGTGCCGTCCACGCCGCGAGCATGGCCCAGCTGGGCCACGACGTCATCGGCATCGACGTCGACGCCAAGAAGATTGAGGCTCTCCGCGAGGGTCGGGCGCCGTTCTACGAGCCGGGACTACCCGAGCTACTGACGGGGGCCGGCGCGACGGGCAGGTTGAACTTCAGCACGGACATGGCGGACGCCGCCGGCAGCGACGTGCACTTCATCTGCGTGGGGACCCCGCAGGTGCACGGTGAGTTCCGGGCCGACCTGACGTACGTGAACGCAGCGACGGCGGAACTCAAGCCTCACCTGCGCGCCGGTGACGTGGTGGCTGGGAAGTCGACCGTCCCGGTCGGAACGGCGGAGGCGATCGCGGAGTCGCTGGCGGGGACCGGCGCGACCCTGGTCTGGAACCCGGAGTTCCTGCGCGAAGGGTTCGCAGTCAAGGACACGCTGCACCCGGACCGGCTGGTCTACGGGGTTCCGACGGACGACGAGGGCGTGCCGACAGCGGAGGGCGCGAGGGCGAAGGAGGTGCTCGACGAGGTCTACGCGACCCCGCTGTCCGAGCACACGCCGCTCGTCGTGACGGACTACGCGACGGCGCAGCTGGTGAAGGTCGCAGCCAACTCGTTCCTCGCGACGAAGATCTCGTTCATCAATGCGATGGCCGAGCTGTGCGAGGCCACGGGTGCGGACGTGACACGGCTAGCCGACGCGATCGGGTACGACGCCCGGATCGGACGGCGCTTCCTCAATGCCGGCCTCGGGTTCGGTGGCGGGTGCCTCCCGAAGGACATCCGCGCGTTCATGGCTCGGGCGGGCGAGCTCGGCGTGAGCGACGCGCTGTCGTTCCTCCGTGAGGTCGACTCGATCAACCTCCGCCGCCGGGTGCGAATGGTGGACCTGGCGCGCGAGGTGTGCGATGGGTCGATCGTCGGCAAGCGCATCGCGGTGCTCGGGGCCGCGTTCAAGCCGGACTCGGACGACGTCCGCGACTCGCCGGCTCTGTCGGTGGCGGCGCAGATGCAGCTGCAGGGCGCGCACGTCACCGTGACTGATCCGCAGGCGGTGGCTAACGCTGAGGCGAAGTGGCCGGACCTGCACTTCGCCGAGTCCGCGCTCGAGGCCGCCAAGGATGCTGACGTGGTCCTGCTGGCCACGGAGTGGCCCGAGTACCGCGAGATCGATCCGGACGCCCTGGCGGCGGTCGTCGCTCACAAGCGCATCTTGGACGGCCGCAACGTGCTCGAGCCCGCGGCATGGCGGGCGGCCGGCTGGACGTACCGCGCTTTGGGGCGTCCCTGACGGTGTCCCGCACGGGGGCGTTCGGGTGGGTGCTGGTCGTGCTCGCCGTCGTTCTCGCGGCGACGGCGGCCTATCTCGTGCTGCGACCGGCACCGTCGAGCCTGGAGCCGTGGTCGGCTGACGGAGCAGATCCGCAGACGTACGCCGCTGACCTCGTCGTCGAGACGAACGCCGCGCGGGCGGACGAGGGCTTGCCGGCTCTGACGGTCTCAGAGTGCGCGACCACTGAGGCGACCGAACGGGCCGACGACCTGAGCGGCGGAGCGGACCTGGAGCACGCCGGTCTGACGCCGGTCATCGAGAAGTGCCCCCCGGCGTCGACGGCCGCCGAGAACCTCGCCAGAGCCGCTGCAACTCCGCACGACGTCGTCGCCGCCTGGCTGGACTCACCGGGCCATCGCGCCAACCTGCTGGACCCGGACCTCTACCAGGTGGGCGTCGGCTGCATGCTCGACGGGGACGAGATGCTCTGCTCGCAGGTGTTCCTCGGCCCCTAGTTCGTACTTGGCCACCACGTTGACGAGGGTCAGGTGATCAATGGCGGCACCGGCGGCCACTGTTGTAGCGCTCGAGCCGGTTTCCAGACGAAGGGTGTCGATACTCTCGACGCATGGGGGAGTTCCGGGATCGGGTCAAGTCAAGTCGGATCGCACCGGCCGCCGCTCTGCCAGGCAGGGCTCGACTCGCTGGACAGCACAGCGCGCGGGTATTGCGGCAGTCCGCGCAGTGGCTGGTCACTTCGCGCGAGCACGAGAACTTCACGTATGACCTCACCGATGTGAACCTAAGCCACCTCGCATGGTTCATCGCGGACGTCGCGGAGGTGCCGGTCGATGAGGCCGAGGGCTACTTGCAGGAGATCCAGGATGACGCGGCCCTTCGCGGTGCCTTGGAGGCCCGAGCGAGGGCCGGTACCCAGCCGGGCCTGGCAGACCGCAAGGTGATGTACGGCCGCCGAGTGGGCTGGTATGCCCTCGTGCGAGCGACGAAGCCAAGCCACGTCGTGGAGACGGGCACGGACAAGGGGCTGGGTGCCTGTGTCCTGGCCGCTGCACTGCTCCGCAATGGATCAGGGCGACTGACGACGATTGATATTGACGCTGCCGCCGGCCACCTCATCGCGGCGCCCTACGACACCGTCACAGACCTTCGTATCGACGACTCGATCGCGGCGATCGGAAAGCTTGAAACCGTGGATCTGTTCCTGCACGACAGCGACCACTCACCGGGACATGAGCGCCGTGAGTTCGAGGCGGTCTCGGCGAAGCTCTCCGACTCCGCGCTGGTGCTGTCGGACAACTCTCACTCGACCACAGAGCTGCAGGACTGGGCTCGTCGTACGGGCCGCAGCTACTCCTTCTTTGATGAGCGGCCGAAAGATCATTGGTATCCCGGTGGCGGGATCGGTGTCGCGCGGGCAGTACTTCGACCAGCAGCAAGTCACCGCACGTCGGGAACGTGACGAACACGCGGCATCGAGCAGTTCGGTGCTTGTCCGGCTCATTGCGCCAGTCGAGCGGCTGCCTTGGCATCGGCTTTGCCCGCCCGTCGAGAAGGACACAGTCCACAGCGGACGCGCGATGGTCTCCACGGTCGACGCGGCCCTCACCCGGCCACGTGTAGATGGTCTGGTCGCAAGCCTCCAAGTCCGTGCGACATAGACCCTGCAGTCGGACAAGACCCGATCGAGCACCCGCGCCGAACCCTTGCGGATGCCACGTCGTCCCATATCCCTCGCCTCGGGGTCGGGTGGCGCGAGCATCCGGCTCCCGACCCGACTGCACCGATCCAGCGGCAGATGAGGGCCATCGACGAGCCCCAGCCCAAGTGGAGCTTCCTGTCGTCGACGACTCCAGGTCACCAGCTCCCGGCCGAGTGCAACTAGGTTGATGCGGCGGGGGCGGCCCCAGGACTGCGGCGGGCAGCGACCAGCAGCGCGACCCCGAGGGCGGTCCCCAGCGTGTTGGCGACGAGGTCGCGCACGTCGGCCACCCGGTGGGGCAGGAACAGCAGCTGGGCGAGCTCGATGGCGCCCGACGTGGCGAGGCCGAGGGCGATGACCGCCCAGGCGGGCCGGTGGGGCCAGAGCAGGCTGACGAGGATGCCGAACGGCACGAACAGGGCGATGTTGGCGAGGAACTCCGTGGCGCTGTAGGTCAGTGCGATGCCGGCGGAGCTGATCCAGCCCAGGACGGTGCGGACGAGGTCGAAGCCGTCGTCGTCGGCGAGCCGGGGCCACAGGGTCACGCGCGCGAGTCCGACGAGGTAGACGCCGAAGAGCGCGATCGTCACCCGCCGGCTCCTCGTCACGGGCCCAGGGTAGGCGACCCCGACTGTCATTACGCAGAGTAATGATCTAAAGTAAGGATCATGCCCTCCTCCCGTGACCTCGCCGGCGAGCTCCGCATCGCCATCGGCCGGGCCTCGCGCAGGATCCGGGCGGAGCGGGGCGAGGCCGGGCTGACGGACCCGCAGTTCACCGTCCTCGCCTGGCTGACCAAGGAGGGTCCGCTGACCCCGGGCCAGCTGGCGGAGCGCGAGCGCATCCAGCCACCGAGCATGACCCGCACGGTCAACTCGCTCGTGGACCTCGGGCTCGTCGCCAAGGCGGAGCACCCGACCGACGGCCGGCAGGTCGTCGTGAGCTTGACGGACGCCGGTGTCGCGGAGGTCGACGAGACCCGCCGCCGGCGGGACACCTGGCTGGCGGATCGCCTCCGACAGATGACCAAGGACGAGCGCGCGCTGCTCGTCGACGCCGCCGAGCTGCTGCGGAGGATCGCCGCTTCATGAGTCCCACGTTCTCCTCGCTGAAGTTCCGGAACTACCGGCTGTGGTTCGCCGGGGCGCTGGTGGCGAACGTGGGCACCTGGATGCAGCGCGTCGCGCAGGACTGGCTGGTCCTCACCGAGCTCACGGACGAGTCCGGGGTGGCGGTCGGCATCACCACGGCCTTGCAGTTCGCGCCGGTGCTGCTGCTGTCCCCGTACGCGGGGCTGCTGGCGGACCGGGTGGACCGGCGCAAGCTGCTGATCGCGACGCAGGTGGGGCAGGGGATCCTCGCCGCCGGGCTGGGCATCCTGGTGCTCAGCGGGCACGCGCAGCTGTGGCAGGTGTACGTGTTCGCGCTCGCCCTCGGGTGCGTGACGGCGATCGACGGGCCGGTGCGGCAGACGTTCGTGGCCGAGCTGGTGCCCGCGCACAAGCTGTCGAACGCGGTGGGGCTGAACAGCGCGTCGTTCAACGCTGCCCGGCTCATCGGCCCGGGCGTCGCCGGGCTGCTCATCGCCGCCGTCGGCACCGGGTGGGTGTTCCTCATCAACGCGGTCACGTTCGCCGCGACGATCTTCTCGCTGACCCGGATGAGGAAGTCGGAGCTGAGCCCGATGCCGACCACCGCGCGCGCCAAGGGGCAGCTGCGCGAGGGCATCGCCTACGTGCGGGGGCGCAGCGACATCCTCGTGATCATGGTCGTCGTCGGTGTCGTGTCCACGTTCGGCCTCAACTTCCAGCTGACCAGCGCGATGATGGCGCGCAGCGAGTTCGGCATGGGCGCGGGGGAGTACGGGATCCTCGGCTCGGTGCTGGCCATCGGGTCGCTGACCGGCGCACTCCTGGCGGCGCGACGGGAACGGCCCCGCGTCCGCCTGGTCATCGGCGCCGCGTTCGGGTTCGGCATCGCGACCGGCGTGATGGCCCTCATGCCGACGTACCTGACGTTCGCGATCGCCTGCATCCCCGTCGGGCTGGCGTCGCTGACCATGATGACGGCCGCCAACGCGACCATCCAGCTGAGCACCGACCCTGTCGTACGCGGGCGCGTGATGGCGCTGTACATGATGGTGTTCCTCGGCGCGACGCCCATCGGGTCGCCCATCGTCGGCTGGATCGGCCAGACGTACGGTCCGCGCTGGGCCATCGGCATCGGCTCGATCTCCGCGCTCCTCGTGGCCACCGGCGCGGCGCTGTGGGCGTGGAAGAAGTGGGACGTCACCGTCCGGTACCACGTGCGCAGCCGGCCCCACCTCGAGGTGCTGTACCCGGCGCTGCCCACGCAGCGCGCGCAGACGGCCGCCCGGCTGGGTGCGCAGGAGGCGGCGGACCGCCAGACCGCGGCGTGACGAGGACCTCCGATTCGGGGGGACGAAAGGCTCATGTTCGGCGCCGAAGGTGACGATTACGGTCCTTTCGGGCTCGCACGGCGCGAGCCGCACGGTCGCCACTGCACAGGTGGGCGACCACGTCTTGCAGGGGGAGTGGACATGCGGCGCAACGGCACCGTGCTGGACCGTCGACGCAGTGCCCGGGTGCGGCGGCTGCTGGTCGCCACCGGTCTGGCGGCGCTCGTCGTCGCCGTCCCGGTCGTGGGTGCGTACGCCGAGGTGCCGGCCACCGGTGTGACGGTCACGGGCCGGGTCATCGGTCCCGACGGGGCTGCCGTGCAGGGCGCCAGCGTCACGCCGCAGCTCGACGGCGTCGGCAGCCTGCCCGCGGTGGTCACGGGCGCCGACGGCGCCTACGCCCTGCGCAACCTGGTCCCGGGCTCTTATGCGCTGCTCGTGGGCGCGCGGCCCGACACCGGTCTCATGTCCGGCTACTACCCGGACGGTGGCACCCCGGAGGTCCCGGCGCGGCTCACCGTCACCACGGCCCCCACCCAGGTGGCGCCGGACACCCGTCTGCAGCGAGGCGCGACGGTGGCCGGGACGATCCGACGGCTCGACGGGACCCCGGTGCCGTACGCGGACGTGTGGGTCGACCTCGTCGGTCCGGGCGGTTACAGCTTCCCCGCTACCACGGACGCCTACGGCAAGTACCGCGCCGTCGGGGTGCGCTCCGGCAAGGTCACGGTGTGGGCCGGCTCGACGCTCAACCAGGAGTGGGGTTCCGACTACTCGGGCATCGGCACCTTCTACGCGGGCGCCACCGGCACACCGCGGCGCTCGCAGGCCACGCAGGTGGTGACGACCGCCGGCGGCTCTCTGACGGGCATCGACATCAAGCTCCCGCCGCGTGGCACGGCACCCGCCGCGCTCGCCATGACCCTCTCACCGGCGCAGCCGACCTTCGGCCGCCCGGTGACCGTGACCGTCCAGGCGTCCGGCGCGGCCGGCACGCCGACGGGCACGATCGACCTCGCCGCGAACGGGTTCGTCGGCGACGCGGCGCTGGACGCCCAGGGGCGCGCGACCGTCACGTTCACGCCCGACGCCGGCATCGACTACGTGGAGCTGACCGCCTCGTACGACGGCAGCGCGACCTATGCCGCCGCGTCGGGCTACCTCGACTTCCAGCCCGGTGAGCCCGTCGACGCGGGTCCGGCGCCCACCGTCACCGCCGCCTCCCCGTCGACGGTCAGCGCTGCGGGCGGCACGCGCGTGACGCTGACCGGCACGGGCTTCGACTCGACGGCTGCCGTCTCCGTCGACGGCCTCGCGGCGCAGAACGTCGTCGTCGACTCGGCCACGTCCCTGCGCGCGACCGTCCCCGCGCACGCCGCGGGTGCGGCCCCCGTCGTCGTGACCACGCGGACGGGCGGGCCCAGCGCCGCCACGAGCCTCACCTACACGATCGAGCCGACGACGCTCACGCTGGTCACGTCGGCCGCCACGGTGGCGGTCGGCAAGCCGGTGACGTTCACGGCGACCGTCACCGCGGCCGCAGGGCCGCCGACGGGTCCGGTGCGGTTCAGCGTCGACGGCGGGACGGCGGTCGAGAAGTCGACGGTCGGTGGGGTCGCGACGTACTCGTCGTCCAGCCTCACGACCGGCAGCCACTCGGTCACCGCCACCTTCGCCGGCGACGGGACCTACAGGTCGAGCACCGCGTCGGTCTCGGTCGTCGCCGTCCCGCCGCCGCCGATCGTCTCGGCTGTCTGGCCCGCGGTCCTGACCACGGACGGCGGCGTGCGGGTGGCGGTCACGGGTACCGGCCTCTCCGACGCCACGGTGGTCACGTTCGGCGGCACGCCCGGCACGGGGCTGCAGGTGGTCTCGTCCACCCGGGTGACCGTCGTCGCGCCCGCCCGTGCCGCCGGTACGGCCCAAGTCCGTGTGACCACGCCGGGGGGGACCTCCACGACGAGCCCGTCGTTCCTCTACGTCGACGTCTCGGACGGTCTGGTGTCGCAGACGCCGCAGCGCGCGGAGTTCCGACGGGACGTCGTCCCGAACGCCCCGATCTGCCTGCAGATCACCGGGACGAACGGCGTCCCGATGGGCGCGACCGGCGTCGTGCTCAACGTGACGACGGTGACCCCGGCCGCTCCTGGCCACGTGCTCGTGTACCCGGACTCCGACGGCACCGGGGCGACCCCGGCGCCGGTCGGCTCGACGGTGAACTTCGAGCCCGGTGCGGACGTCGCGAACGCGGCGTTCGTGGAGCTGCCGGCCAACGGGAAGGTCTGCTACGTCTCCCGGGGTGGCAGCAGCACCGTCGGCGTGGTGCTCGACGTCACGGGCTTCACGATGCCGGGCTCCGGGATCGTGACGCAGGCCTCGCAGCGACTGGTCGACACCCGATCGGGTTCCTCCCACGTCGGGAGCGTCACCGGACCGGTGGCGCCTCGCACGGTCCAGACCGTGCAGGTGCGCGGCGTGGCGGGGGTGCCCGCGGACGCCAGCGCGGTGATCCTCAGCGCCGTGGTGACCAACGTGACCATGCCTGGACACCTGCGCATCTACCCGGCGGGCCCGGACGTGCCCAACACGTCGGTGGTCAACTACGCCCCCGGCAAGGACAAGGCGACGGCGACGATCGTCAGCCTGCCGGCGTCGGGGAAGATCTCCTTCTACTCCGACACCAGCCTCCCGGTCGAGGTGGTCCTGGACGTCACGGGCTACGTCGTCGGGGGCAGCACGTACACCGCGATGCCTCCGAAGCGCGTGCTGGACTCACGGTCGGGCAGCGGGCACCTCGGCCCGATCCCGGGTGCTCTGGCAGCCCAGACCGCCTATCAGGTCCGCCTCGCGGGCTCGGGCGGGATCCCCGCCGACGCGACCTCCGTGGTGCTCAACGTGGTGGCGATCGGCCCCTCCGCGGTCGGCCACCTGCGGATCTACCCGAGCACGGGCGCGTCGACCATCCCGCCGGACGTGTCGAGCATCAACTACGTGCCGGGACGCGACATCCCGAACCTCGTGGTGGTGGCCCTGCCGGAGAGCGGCATCGTGAACCTCTACTCCAGCATGGCCCCCGGGGGGTCGGTGCACCTCGCCGTCGATGTCGTGGGGTACGTCCCGGCCGGCTGACCGCGGCACGGCTGACCGGGTGGATGCCCGGGTGAATTGCGCCGTTGTCGTCCCGTCCGGGTTGTCCGGGATGTCACGCTCGGGTGGTGACTGCTCCCGTCGACGAGCCGCGCGCGCCCGAGGCGAGCGCTGCCGTCGACGAGCCGGAACCCGCTGCTCTGCCGTCACGCCGCGTGACTGCGCGTCGCGTCGCGTTCGCCCTGCTGGGCGTCCTGGTCCTCCTGCTCGTCGCCGCGGGGTGGCTGGCGGTCCGCGCTTACCAGGCGGGCACCTCGCTGCTGTCCGCCAAGGACGTGGTGACCGAGCTCCAGTCGGACGTCGCCGGCGGTGACACCGACCAGCTCGAGGCGCGCCTCCCGGAGCTCCGGGCGGACCTGGCGACCGCGCGCACCGCGACCGCGGACCCGGTCTGGCGCCTCGCGGAGCACCTGCCGTGGGCCGGCGCCAACTTCGAGGCGGTCCGCGTGGTCACGGTCTCCCTCGACGACGTCGTGCGCGACGCGCTGCCGGCGCTCCAGCAGGTCGACGACGTGCTCGCGTCGCGGCAGGCGCCGGGTGCCGACGGCCGCATCGACCTCGGGCCGTTGCTCGCGGCGGCCCCGGACATCGTCTCGGCAGCCGAGGGTGCGCACCGGGCGCAGGCGGCGGTGGTCGCGATCGACACCGGCGCGCTGGTCCCGCAGCTGGTCGGTCCCGTCGAGCAGCTGCAGGACGGGATGAGCCAGGTCGCGGGTGCGCTCGACGCGGGCGCCCAGGTGGCCACGCTGCTGCCGCCGATGCTGGGCGCCGACGGGCCCCGCACCTACCTGCTGGTCTCGCTGAACTCCGCGGAGCTGCGCAGCGCGGGCGGCATCGTCGGCGCGTTCGCGGTGCTGCACGCCGAGGACGGCGCGCTGTCGCTGACCGACCAGCGCTCGACCATCGACCTGAAGGGCATCGACGCCCCGATCCTGCCGCTCACCGACGAGGAGCTGACGGTCGACACGGACAAGCTGGGCCGCTGGGTGCAGGACGCGGTGATCACCCCCGACTTCCCGCGCAGCGCACAGCTGCTCGCCGCGCGCTGGGCGCAGGACATGGGGCAGACGGTGGACGGCGTGATCGCCGCCGACCCGGTGGGCGCCCGCTACGTGCTGGAGGCCACCGGACCCGTGACGGAGCCGGGCGGCAGCACGATCACCGCCGCCGACGTGCTCCAGGTCCTGCTGCGCGACGCATACCGCGACATCGCCGAGCCGGCGACCGCGGACGCGTTCTACGCGGGGGTGGCGGTCGCCATCTTCCGCGCGGTGGGTGCCGGGCAGGGCGACCAGCAGGGTCTGGTGACCGCGCTGGCCCGCGCCGGGAGCGAGGGACGGATCCGGCTCTGGTCGGCGCACGCCGACGAGCAGTCGACGCTGGCGGCGACGACGATCGGCGCGGCGTTCCTCACGGGTGACTTCCCCGACGCCGCGGGCGTGTTCCTCAACGACGGCACGGCCGGCAAGCTCGGCTACTACCTGACGACGAAGGTGACGGTCGAGGACCTGCAGTGCAGCGGCGTCGAGCCGACGGCGACGGTCCGCCTCGACCTCGACTACGACCCGCCCGAGGACGTCGCCGCCCTGCCCCTGTACGTCACGGGTACCGCGCCGACGGGTCTGCCGGTGGGCACCCTGTCCACCAACGTCACCGTCTACGCCCCGGTGGGGGCGTCCCTGCAGGCGCTGGGCCTGGACGACGGGTACGTCTCCGGCACCAGCGCGACCGTGGCGGGTCGCGGCGTGCAGGTGGTCACCTCGACCCTCAGCCCGGGCGCGTCGGAGACCTACCGCGTCACGGTCCCGGTCCGGGACGGGGTGATGTCCGTGTGGACGACCCCCACGCTGACCAGCCCGGGGTTCGTCACCGCATCCTGCTGAGGCGAACGGGTGAAACGGACGTTTCGGACGAAATCACCCGATAATTCGCACCGGTCGGGCCCTTCTAGCGGACACAATGAAACCGAAATGTCCGATTCCTAGACGGGGGCGATCCCATCATGGCCAGACTCATCCGCGGCGCGCTCGTCGCGATCTTCGCGGTCCTCGTGGGCCTTGGTGGCACGATGCCGGCTCACGCAGCCGTTGCACCGTCCCCGAGCCCGACCGTCGAGCTGAACGACGCGTGCGTCAACCCGACGGACTCGTACGGCGTCAAGCGCGTGTGCCAGCTCGACGTGCAGGTCCTCGCGCCCGTGTGCGACAACGAGGTGCCGAAGCTCAGGTACAAGGTCGTCGCCACCGGCACGCCGAACACCAAGGTGACCATCACCTGGATCAACCCGAGCGGCCCGGACGTCGTGTACGCCGACCTCCCGCTCGAGGGCACGGTCAACTGGCCGGGCGCCGTCCAGGACTCCAGCGGCCGCGGCATCGACTGGCCGGGCTGGACGCAGAAGTCTGACGGCTCCTGGGTCGAGGGCGACGAGTTCGACTGGGTCCGCCCCAGCGTGAACGTCCTCTTCCAGGTCAACCCGGAGGCGACCGTCTCGGTGGGCTACCCGCCGTCGAGCCCGAGCTGCAACACGAACCCGCCCGGCGAGGAGGTCCTCGCCTCGAACACGACGACCGCCGTGCTGTCCGCCACCGGCTCTGACGCCGGCCCGCTCGCCGCTCTCGGCGCCGGACTCGTCGTCATCGGCGCTCTGGCCGTCGCACTGGTGGCGATCGCCCGCCGTCGACGCGCGACCTCCTGAGCGACCGCTCCGACGACAGACGCCCGCCCCCCGTGCTGACCACGGGGGGCGGGCGTCTGTCTGGGCCTGGAGCGTCAGACGAGCTGCGCCACCACGTGGTCGACGCAGGCGGTGAGCGCGAGCACGTCGTCCGGCTCGACCGCCGGGTACATGGCGACCCGCAGCTGGTTGCGGCCCAGCTTGCGGTAGGGCTCCACGTCCACGACCCCGTGGGCGCGCAGGACCCGGGCGACCGTGGCCGCCTCGATCTCGGCGTCGAGGTCGATCGTCCCGACGACGTCGGAGCGCAGCGCCGGGTCCGCGACGAACGGCGTCGCCCAGTCCCGGGACTCGGCCCAGCCGTACAGGTGGCCCGCGGAGGTCGCGGTGCGCTGCGCCGCCCACGCCAGGCCGCCGTTGCCGAGGATCCAGTCGAGCTGCTCCGCGAGCAGGACGAGGGTCGCGATGGCCGGGGTGTTCAGCGTCTGGTCCAGCCGCGAGTTGGTCACCGCGGTGGTGAACGACAAGGACTCCGGGACCCAGCGGCCGCTCGACTCGATCCGGGCAGCCCGCTCGATCGCGGCGGGGGAGGCCGCGGCGAGCCAGAGGCCACCGTCGGACGCGAAGGACTTCTGCGGCGCGAAGTAGTACACGTCGGTCTGCGCGACGTCGACCGCGAGACCGCCCGCGCCCGACGTGCCGTCGACGAGCACCAGCGCGCCCTGCGCGCGTGACCCGGCGACCCGCCGCACGGGCGCGACGACGCCGGTCGACGTCTCGTTGTGGGGCCAGGCGTAGGTGTCGACGCCGTCCGCGAAGCCCGGCACCGCCACGCCACCGGGGGCGGCGGAGGTCACGACGGGTTCGCCGACGAACGGCGCGCGCCCCGCGGCGGCCGCGAACTTGGCGCCGAACTCGCCGAAGGTCCCGAAGGCCGCCCGGTCCTCGATCAGGCAGAGGGTGGCCACGTCCCAGAAGAGGGTGGAGCCGCCGTTGCCCAGCACGACCTCGTACCCGTCGGGCAGGTCGAGCAGCGCGGCGAGGCCCGCCCGCACGCGACCGACCAGAGCCCGCACCGGCGCCTGGCGGTGGGACGTCCCGAGCAGGGCGGACGCCGGGCCGGCCAGGGCGTCGACCTGGGCCTGCCGGATCTTGGAGGGACCAGAGCCGAAGCGGCCGTCCGCAGGCAGCAGGTGCGCGGGGATCGTGATCTCGTGAGCAGCGGGCACGAGGCGAGGATAGGCGGTGCCGGCCCCCGACCGTCGGCCCGACCAACTAACCTGTGCACAGCGCGGCGGCCCGCTCCCTGAGCGGATGCTGCGCGACGATGACGCGACGCGGGAGGCCTGAGCAGTGAGCGACCTGATCGACACGACGGAGATGTACCTCAAGACGATCTACGAGCTCACCGAGGAAGGCATCACCCCGCTGCGCGCCCGCATCGCCGAGCGGCTCGGCCACTCGGGCCCCACCGTCTCCCAGACGGTCGCCCGCATGGAGCGCGACGGCCTCGTCGTCGTCACCGGCGACCGCCACCTCGAGCTGACTGCGGTGGGCGAGGGCAAGGCCGTGCGCGTCATGCGCAAGCACCGCCTCGCCGAGCGCCTCCTCACCGACGTCATCGGCCTGGAGTGGCCGTACGTGCACGAGGAGGCCTGCCGCTGGGAGCACGTCATGAGCGAGCGCGTGGAGAAGCGGCTCGCGGCGCTGCTCGACCACCCCCACTTCGACCCCTACGGCAACCCGATCCCGGGGCTGGGGGAGATCGGCGAGGAGACCACGCGGGAGACGTTCCTCGACGGGGTCACGTCCCTCGTGAGCTACCGCGGCGGGGTGGGGTCCGACGGCTCCGAGCGTGCCGTGGTCGCGCGGATCGCGGAGCCCCTGCAGGTGGACGTCGAGCTGCTGACGAGGCTGGCGGAGGCGGGCGTGCTGCCGCACCAGGAGATCGTGATCGAGCGCACCGACGGCACCGTGACGGTGTCCCGGCCGGGCTCGGAGACGGTCCTGGACCTGCCTGAGGACGTCGCGCGGCACATCTTCGTCGGGACGCGCTGAGCCCGTCCGGCGCCCGCACCGAACCCGCTGTGACCCCCGTCACACTGCGTCTGTGCACCCCCTGGGAGCCCCCTGTACGGCACGGCCGTGACCTTTCGGGCAGCCCTGTCGAGGGCATCGTGTGCGCGCTCCCACGCCCCTGATCGGCGTCTTTGCAGGTCACCTCGGCGATCCGCGACGCGGTGCAGGTCGACCGTCCAACAAGAAGCAAATCTCTCGTGACCAGAACGTGACAATCGCGGTGAGGGTCCTGTACGTTCGACCTGCTTACCCGGAACCCTCCTCCAGGAAAGCCCTCGAGCGGAACGCCTAACCCTGCCGCCGCCACGAGGTCCGCACTGACCGCCGGCAGGGGCGGGGGACCCAATTGCGGGCACCGGAAGTTCGGTGTCCTTGGGGTGAAGCCGGAGATCCGATCTCGATCGGGGACACGGCCGGGTGTTCTCCCACCCGAACCCGACAGCTGACCTCGTAGGCATCAGGAGAGGCAACGCGTGACCGTGAGCACCACTCGCGCCCGCCATCGTGCGGCGCGCCGTCCTTCGACGCCACTGACCGAGTTCGCTTCGGCTGCCTCGGACCAGATGGGAACCGTCGGACGCCGTACTGCTGTCGTCGTCGGTGCGTCGGGACTCGTCGTCTCGATGCTCGGCTCGTCCGCCAGCGCAGCCACCGGGGGTGAGGCGGGCGCCCTGCCCGCCGTCGACACTGCCGCTCTGACCGCGTCGGCACGCGCGGTCCTGAACACCTCGCCGGTGGTGACCGCTCCGGTCGAGGCCGCGTGGACGTTCGACGCCCCCGTCGTCACGGCCGAGACGCCCCCGCCCCCGCCGCCGGTCCGTGCGGCTCCCGCCGCGTCGCGCAGCACCACCCGCGCCGCGACCGCGGCGACGACGGCCCCCGCGGAGACGAACAACGCGATCCCGCAGTCGGTCTCCGGCAACGCGGTCCTCGAGATCGCCGCCCGCTACGTGGGCACCCCGTACCTCAGCGGTGGGACCACCCCGGACGGCTTCGACTGCTCGGGCTTCACCAGCTACGTCTACGCGCAGCTCGGCATCACCCTGCCGCGCACCTCGTCGGGCCAGAAGGCCGCGGGCACCATCGTCTCCCGGGCGGACGCCCAGCCTGGCGACCTCATCTGGAGCCCCGGCCACATCTCGATCTACGCGGGTGGCAACGAGCAGATCGACTCGCCCCGCCCGGGCACGACGATCCAGTTCCGCGCCATCTGGCAGAGCTCGCCCGTCTTCATCCGGATCGGCTGACCCCAGCCCTCCGCCGACGAGGCCCCGACGACACCGGTCGTCGGGGCCTCGTCGCATTCCGGCACCGGGTGCGGCCCTCCGCGAGGGGCGGCGCGTACTCTGGCCGTGCACCACGTGAGTTGCTTCGCTTCGCCGGGCCGGCAGCCAGCCGGTCCGACCCCCGAGGTCGGGAGAACGCCGTGCTCATGAATGCGTCGAAGCTGTCCACCGAGGCCGTCGGTGGGGCAGTGTCCGAGGTCGGCTCACCAGGGCTGATCGCGTCCGGAGCACGCACCCTGCTGCTCAACGCCAGCATGGAGCCGCTGTGCATCGTGAGCCTGCGGCGTGCCGTGGTGCTGGTGATGACCGGCAAGGCGACCGTGCTCGAGACCGACGGCCGCGTGCTGCACTCCGAGCACGTGGCCGTGCCTCTGCCGGTCGTCCTCTGCCTGACCCGCTACGTCCACGTCCCGGTACGCCGTCCCGTGCCCCCCACGCGGCGCACGGTGCTGCAGCGGGACGACCACCGGTGCGCGTACTGCGGCGGCGGGGCGGACACCGTCGACCACGTGCACCCGCGCTCACGCGGCGGGCGGCACGAGTGGACGAACGTCGTCGCGGCCTGCGTCCGGTGCAACCACCGCAAGGCCGACCGGCTGCTGCACGAGATCGGCTGGGAGCTGCCGTTCGTCCCGCGGGCGCCGCGGTGGTCGGTGGCGTTCGGGACCACGTCGGTGCGCTCCGAGCCGTTGTGGTCGGCGTACGTCGTGGCCTGACTCTCGTCTTCGTCAAGGATCCACCAACGTATGGCATCATTCCGGCTACTCATGGGTGCGCAGCGTCACCGGTGGGAGGACACTGGAACGAGCGCACGGCGGGCTCGGCTTGAGCACGGAGGCTCGGATGACGCGTGACGATGTGGTCCTCGTCGGGGTGGACGGCTCGGCGGCAAGCCTGCACGCGCTCGACTGGGCGGCGGCGCAGGCCCGCACCCACGGCTGGGCGGTCCGGCTGGTCTGCAGCTACTCGCTCCCGTCGTTCACGGCCGCCTCGCTCGACGGCGGGTACGCGGCGCTGGACGACACCGCGATCCAGGAGGGCGCCAAGGCGGTGCTCGCCGAGGCGACACAGCGGGTGTCGTCGATGGGGGTCCCTGTCTCGGCCAAGGTGCTCACCGGCGACGCCGCGGGAGTCCTCGTCGAGATGTCGCACACGGTCCGGCTGGCGGTCGTCGGGACGCGCGGTCGTGGCGGGTTCGCGGACCGGCTGCTGGGCACCGTGTCGTCGGCCCTGCCCGCGCACGCGTACTGCCCCACCGTCGTCGTCCCGCTGCGGGAGGCCGGCAAGGCGCTGCCCGACGACGCGCCCATCCCGGCTCCGCGGCCCGTGCAGCGGATCGTCGTGGGCGTCGACGGATCCCCCCAGGCCGAGCACGCGCTGCGGTACGCCATCGGCGAGGCGCGAGCCTGGGGTGCGTCACTGACCGCTGTCGCGGGCGTGCCGGTGGGGTCGATGTCCGGGATCCTCGCCTGGCTGCCGGCGGCCGTCGACCACGAGCAGGTGCTGCGCGACGTCACCGAGGGCCTGAACGTGGTCGTCGACCGTGCGCTCGCCGATGTCACGGACCTGACCGTGCGCCGCATCGCGCTCGACGGCACGGGTGCGGAGCTGCTCACGGAGTTCTCCGTCGCCACCGACCTGATCGTCGTCGGCTCCCGCGGCCGCGGCGGGTTCGCCGGGCTGCTGCTGGGATCCACCAGCCAGGCCGTCCTGCACCACTCCGACTGCCCCGTCATGGTCGTCACCAACCGGTGCGCCACCGCCGAGGCCGCGGTCGGGTAGTCAGCCCTCGGGTGCCGGGGGGACGTCCGGGCGGCGGACCAGGGCCGAGAGCACGACGGTGGAGCGCGTCCGGGCGACGAACGGTTCCGCGGCGAGCCTCTCGACCACCCGCTCCAGGTGCCGCATGTCCCGCGCGCGCACCTGCACCATGAGGTCGACGTCCCCGGTCACGGTGCTCGCCGCCACCACCTCGGGGTAGTGCTCGACGGCCGCGCGCATCGTGGCCGGGCTGGTGGAGCCCTGGCAGAACAGCTCGACGAAGGCCTCCGTCTGCCACCCCATCGCGGCGGGGTCCAACCGCACCGTGAACCCGCGGATGACGCCTCGCTCACGCAGCCTGTCCACGCGCCGCTTCACGGCCGGCGCCGAGAGCGAGACCTGCTCTCCGACCTGCGCAAACGTCGCCCGGGCATCGAGCGCGAGGACGCGAAGGATGGCGGTGTCGAGGGCGTCGAGCCCGGAGTCGTCGGTCACGTCCCTCATCATCGCGGACCGCGTCGCACCTGAACCGTCGACTCGCTCTCGATTGGTGCGGTGGCGGAATCGATGGGAGCGTGCTCGCAATACGCCGAACGGGTGATTCAACAAATGCGGCATCTTGCCTCAAGGCGGACGCCGCACATGCCGAGATCAGGGGGAGCCCCAGTGTGCTGGGGTCTGACGAGGGGTAGGCGACATGGTCAAGGAGACCGACAAGCGGCTCGACGTGGTCCCGAGCCAGCGGCCGTCGGTGGTCAGTGCACCGACTCCCGTGATCGCGGACCCACCGACCGTCCTCGACGTCCCACAGCCACACGCCGCACCCTCGCCCCTCGTCGAGCCACAGCCGGTTCCCTCCGCACCGCGGTCGGTCGGGGTCCGGCGGGCCGTCTGGGTCGGGCTCGCCGCCGCCGTCGTCCTCGCCGTCGCCGCGGGCGGTAGCGTCTACGCCGCCGAGCAGCGGGCCCAGGAGGCCGAGGCCGAGGCGCTCGCCGCCGGGATGCGCGTGGACCAGCACCTGCTGGCCGCCGCCGGCGACGTCGCGGCGCAGCGCAGCACCGACGCCGTCGTCGCGCAGGCCGCCTACGAGAACAGCCGCGCAGCCCTGGCCGCCACCGCGCAGGGCACCGTCGACCACGCGAACGCCGTCCTCGCGGTCGTCCCGAACGCTGGCGACGGACCCCGGACGGCCCTCGCCGGCGCGTCCGGTGCCGTCGGTGCAGCGCTGGTCGCCCCGAACGTCAGCCAGCGGGCACTCCGCTCGCTCGTCGCCGGGGTCGCCGCACCCGAGAAGGCCGCCACCGACGCGCAGGTCGCGTGGCAGGTGGCCGAGGCAGCGCGCGTCGCCGCCGAGCAGGCTGCCGCCGCAGCGGCCGCGGAGGCTGCCGCAGCCGCACGTTCGTCCACGAGGTCCCCGGCGCGGTCCACCACCCGGTCGACCGCTCCGACGACCACCTCGTCGGGTTCCGCGCCCGTCGCACCCGCCCCCAGCGGCATCCCGTCCGGCGGGAAGGTCTGCAGTGGCTCCGGCGGGTCCGGTGCGGGCGAGTCGAGCGTCTCGGCGATCGGGTCCGCGATCAACGACTACCGGGCGTCGCTCGGGCTCCCGACGCTGTCGGTGTCGCGCAGCGGCAGCCTCGTGTCGCACGCGATCGACATGGCCAACGCCGGCGGCATCTGGCACTCCGGCGGCGACAACATCGTGGCCTGCGTGAGCAACGGCTCGGCGTCCTCGATGGTCTCCGCCTGGTCCCGGTCCGCCGGGCACGACGCCCAGATGCGCCGCACCGACGTGTCCAGCATGGCGGTCGGCGGCGCGAGCCTGAACGGCTGGCTCTTCGGCGCAGTGAGGTTCAGCTAGCACCCAAGCAACGTCCGAGCATGTGGTCGCCCTGCCGACCACATGCTCGGACGTTCCGGCGTGAATCCCGCGGACGTCAGCGGAGGGCGTCGGTGAGGCGGTCGGTCGCCAGGTCGAGGTCCTCGAGGGTGATCGTGAGCGGGGGGGCCAGGCGGATGGTGCTGCCGTGGGTGTCCTTGGCCAGCACGCCGCGGGCCAGGAGGCGCTCGCAGAGCTGGCGGCCGGTCACCGGCGGCGTGACGTCCAGGCCGGCCCACAGGCCCACGCGGCGGGACGAGGCGAGCAGGCCCTCGTCGACGAGCGTGTCGAGGCGGGCGCCCCAGTGCAGGCCGAGGGTCGTGGCACGTGCCTGCAGCTCCCCGGTCTCCAGGAGGCCGATGACCGCGAGGCCCACCGCGCACGCCAGCGGGTTGCCGCCGAACGTGGAGCCGTGGGTGCCCGCGGTGAGGACCCCGAGGACGTCGGCACGACCGACGACCGCGGACACGGGCATGACCCCGCCGCCGAGGGCCTTGCCCAGGGTGACCAGGTCGGGCTTCACGCCCCACAGCTCGGACGCGAGCGTGGTGCCGGTCCGGCCGAGGCCGGACTGGATCTCGTCGGCGATCAGCAGGACGTCCTGCGCGGTGCAGAGGGCACGCAGGCCGGGGAGGTAGTCGTCGGGCGGGATGACGACGCCCTGCTCGCCCTGGATGGGCTCGACCAGGACGGCCACGGTGGTCTCGTCGACGGCATCCCGCACGGCGTCGACGGAGCCGTACGGGACCACGCGGAACCCGGGCGTGTACGGGCCGAAGCCGCGGCGCGCGTCGGGGTCGGTGGAGAACGACACGATCGTCGTCGTGCGGCCGTGGAAGTTGCCGTCGACCACGATGATCGTCGCGCGGTCGGCGGGCACGCCCTTGACGTCGTAGCCCCACTTGCGCGCGGCCTTGATGGCGGTCTCGACTGCCTCGGCGCCCGTGTTCATCGGCAGCACCATGGGCGGACCGGCGACGAGCGGGCCGATGAGGGCTGCCAGGCGGGCCGCGAACGGCTCGAGCAGCTCGTGGTCGAACGCGCGGGACGTGAGCGTGAGCTTGTCGATCTGCGCGTGCGCGGCTGCCGTCAGCACCGGGTGCCGGTGTCCGAAGTTGAGAGCGGAGTACCCGGACAGCAGGTCCAGGTAGCGGCGGCCCTCGTCGTCGGTGACCCAGGAGCCGAGCCCCTCGACCAGCGTGACCGGCAGCGGGTGGTAGTTGGGAGCGAGGACGGAGGCCTCCACCCCGGTGAGCGTCATCGTCCTGAACCGGCCGCGGGGCGGATCTCGAGCGTGCAGCACTTGGCGCCGCCGCCGCCCTTGAGCAGCTCGCTGGTGTCCACCGGGATGGGGTTGTAGCCGCGCTCGGCGATCGCTGCGGCCAGGTCGACAGCACCGGGGGCGACGACGACGTTCAGGCCGTCGGAGACCGCGTTGAGGCCGAGGGCGACCGCGTCGCGCTCCGTGGCCTCGACCGCGTCGGGGAACAGCTGGCGCAGGACCGCGCGCGAGCCGGCCGAGAACGCCGGCGGGTAGTACGCGATCTGCGGGTCGGCAGGGTCGCTCGACAGCACGGCGAGCGCGGTGTCGAGGTGGTAGTAGTGCGGGCTGACCAGGTCGAGCGAGATGACCGGGCGACCGAACAGCTCCTGGAGCTCGGCGTGCGCGGCGCGGTCGGTGCGGAAGCCCGTGCCGGCCAGGACCAGGTCGCCGACGACGAGCAGGTCGCCCTCGCCCTCGTTGGTCTCACCGGCGGTGTGCGTGACGTAGCCGCGGTCGGCGAACCACTTCTGGTACGCGGGGCCCTCCGGCTGGCGCTCGGCGTAGCGGAACTTCGCGGAGTAGACGACGCCGTCCAGGACGGTCGCGCCGTTGGCGGCGTAGACCATGTCCGGCAGGCCGGGGATCGGGTCGATCGTCTCGACGGTGTGGCCGAGGTCGAGGTACACGTCGCGCAGCGTGCGCCACTGGCGGACGGCCAGGTCGGCGTCGGTGTACTTCGTCTTGTCCATCCACGGGTTGATCTCGTAGGACACCGTGTAGTGGACCGGTTCGCACATGAGGTAGCGGCGATCGGTACGTCCGGGGGCGGTCGGGGTCATGAAGGCTCCTCGTGGCGTGTCGTTCCCCCAAGGCTACGAGCCGGTACGGCCCGGACCGTTCAACTCGCATTGCGCGCTCGGGCGCGATCCATTGCGTGGCTGACGCTAACCGCGGCGATCTGTTGCGCGAGCCTCCCGCCGGGCTTTCAGAAGCGCGTATCGCACCATGACGCCGAGGAACGGGGAGACCAGCGCGCCGGTGAGTCGGCGGGGGAGCGGCCCTGCCAGATAGACGTCCTCGCTCCAGAAGACCCGGCTGGAGGACGGCCCGGCGGGGACGACGACGATGGTCGCGTGCCCCTTGAGCACGTGCCCGATCTTGGTGAACGTCGCGATGCCGGGCTCCCAGCCGACGGGCGGGTCGTAGCGGTCCACCGTCATCACGTCGGCGAGCCCGGGGAACCCGCGCCGCGCGAACGGCCCCGACACCGCGGTCACCGTGGCACCCGCGCGCGCCGGCCCGTCGAGCGACACCCGGGTCAGCGGGATCCAGCGCTCGTGGTTGCGCAGGTCGGCGACCAGCGCCCACGCGGTCGTTGCATCGACCGGGAAGGACCGGACCACGGCGTCGATCGGGATGCTCGTCACGCGCCCATCGTCCGCGCGGGTAGCGTGCCTGTCCATGGAGAGCAGGCTGCTGGGGCGAACGGGTAGGTCGGTCGGGGTCGTGGGGCTGGGGTGCTGGCAGCTCGGCGCGGACTGGGGGTCGGTGTCCGACGAGGCGGCGCTGGAGGTGCTCGGGGCCGCGGTCGACTCCGGCGTGACGTTCCTCGACACCGCCGACGTGTACGGCGACGGCCGCTCCGAGAAGCTCATCGGCTCGTTCCTGGCCGCCCGCGGACCGAACCACGGTGTGACCGTCGCGACGAAGATGGGCCGCCGCGCGGACCCGCACGTCGCCGACGCGTACACGCTGTCCTGGTTCCGCGCCTGGACCGACCGCTCACGCGAGAACCTCGACGTCGACACCCTGGACCTGGTGCAGCTGCACTGCCCGCCGTCCGAGGTGTTCCGCCGGGAGTCCACGTACGACGCGCTCGACGTGCTCGTCGACGAGGGCCGCATCGCGGCGTACGGGGTGTCGGTGGAGACCGTCGACGAGGCGCTCGAGGCGATCATCCGGCCGCACGTCGCCACCGTGCAGATCGTCCTCAACGTGTTCCGTCGTAAGCCGCTGGAGCAGGTGCTGCCGCTGGCGGCCGCCGAGGGTGTCGGGATCATCGCGCGCGTACCGCTGGCGTCGGGGCTGCTGTCCGGGAAGTACGACGAGGACACGCAGTTCGCCGCCGACGACCACCGGTCCTACAACCGCACGGGCGAGGCGTTCGACGTGGGCGAGACGTTCGCCGGGGTGCCGTTCGAGGTCGGGGTCGCCGCCGCGCGCGAGGTCGCCGACCTGACGCCCGCGGGTGCCACGACGGCCCAGCTCGCGCTGCGGTGGATCATCGACCAGCCCGGGGTGTCCGTCGTGATCCCCGGCGCACGCTCCGCGGCCCAGGCCGTCGCGAACGCGCAGGCGGCCGCACTGCCGCCCGTCGACGAGGAGACGCTCGACGGGTTGCGCGGGGTGTACGACGGGCGGATCCGCCAGCACGTGCACGCCCGCTGGTAGGCCTACTTCTTCGAGCCGATCCGCTTGAGACGGCCCGTCAGTCGCTTGGGCTCGGCGGGCAGGATCACCGGCGCGTCGTCGGGTCCCGCGATCTCGATGACCCGCGGGAACGTGAGCGGCGGCGGGCCGAACGCCTTGCGCGCGCCCTCGATCACGTTCTTGCCCAGCGCGCGCGCCCCCGCGACACCGATGACCAGGCCGATGCCGAACGGGATGATGCGCCCGAAGGCCAGGCCGGTCTGCTTGGACACCTGCGTCCGCACGAAGCGCCGCGTCATCGTGGTGTTCACCTTGCGGACCGTCGCCATCGGCATCCGCGTCAGCAGCGAGCGGGCGACGCTGACGGTGGTCAGCTCCGCACCGTCGGTGACGATCTTGGCGCCCGCGTCCCCGAGGATCGTGGTCAGCAGGAGCGCACGACGGCGGTCCGCGTCCTCGACCTCGATGCCGTGCACGCTGGCCACGGCGAGCGCGAACGCGGCCGACGCCCCGAAGAACGTGGCGATGTCGCTCGCCGTCAGCGCCAGGGCGACACCGGTGCCGACCGCCGGGGCCGCGGCCGTCGCACCGACCGCACCGCCGGTGCTCTGCACCACGAGCAGGTACTCCTTCTCCAGGAGTCGCACCAGCTGCTCGGGCGTGGCCTGCGGGTTCCGGCGCCGCAACGACTCGACGTGCGCGTGGATCGTGGAGGACGGGATGGTCACGGCCTTCGCGAGGGCCGCCTCGACGATGCCGGCCATCAGCGCTCCCCGGTGACGGTCAGCTGGACGTTCGCACCCGCGTCGAGGGTGCGGCCCACGGTGCAGTGCGCGTCGATGGCACGGTGCACGACGGTGATGAGGCGCTCGCGGGCCTCGGGGTCGAGCGAGCTCAGGTCGACGACCAGCTCCTCGGCGAACGCGGGGTAGCGGTCCTCGTCGCCGGCCATGCCCGTGACCTTGATGACCACCTCGACGTCGTCCCCCAGCCGGTGCGCGAGCTTGGAGTCGGCGGACAGGCCGCTGCAGCCGGCGAGCGCGATCTTCAGCAGCTCGCCCGGGCTGAACGCGCCGTCGACCTCGACCCCGCCGATGCTCACCTCGGCGCCGCGCGAGTTGCGGCCCGTGTACAGGCGCTTCCCCGTGCGCTCCACCCACAGCTCGGTGTCGCCGGCGTTCTTGGTGATGTCGGGCGCTGTCGTCTGCTCCGTCGTCATCCCGCGATCCTGCCACGGGGCGCGGCAGGTCTCTTGTCGGACGCAAGTTACGCAACGACTACGGATGGACGGCTCCGGCGCCGCTCCTAGGCTGCACACCCATGAGGGTGTGGGGCGGGGTGCTGGCTGTGGGCGCGATCCTGGTGCTCTCGGGCTGTTCCCTCTTCGACCGGGACGACACCGACCAGGTCTCCGTGTTCGACGTCGAGGTGGGTGACTGCTTCACGGCGCCCGAGGAGATCACGACGACGTTCACCACGCTGGACCGGGTGGAGTGCGAGACACCGCACGAGCAGGAGGCGTACGCGCTCGCGACGTACACGGACCCCGGGACGGACACGACGCCGAAGACGTTCCCCGGCGAGGCCGCCCTGAAGTCGTTCGCGGACGGCGCCTGCGCGCAGGAGTACGCGGACTACGTGGGCGTCGACTACCGCGACTCCGAGCTCTTCTTCACGTACCTGCTGCCGTCGCCGCGCAGCTGGGAGCAGGACGAGGACCGCACGACGCTGTGCTTCGTCACGACGACGGACGGCGTGCAGCTGACCCAGTCCGTGCACGGGACGAAGTGGTGACCTGATGGGCAAGCCTGCTGCGACCGCGACGGCCATGCTGCAGTGCAGCTTCGGCATCGCACCGTCGACGCTCGTCGTCCTGCCGCTGGCGCGCGTGCTGGTGGAGGGCAAGCCGGCGGCGGCCATCACCGACATGGTGCCCGGGGCGAACATCCCGCCCTTCGGCATGTGCACGAGCCTGGCCAACCCGACGGTCGCGGCGGCGACGGCGGCCGCGGTCGGCGTGCTGACCCCCATGCCGTGCATCCCCGCGACGGTCGCGCCGTGGATGAACGGGGCGACGCAGACCCTCATCGGCGGCAAGCCCGCCCTCACGATGGGCGCCACCTGTCAGTGCGCGTACGGGGGCATCATCCAGATCCTCAACCCGGGCGCGATGAAGACCCTCGAAGGCTGACGCGGCAACTTCGGTAGCGATTACCGATGCTCCTGCGGAGGGCCCCTGCATAGCCTGCGGATGTCCCGTCGTGCCTGGTCATGCGGGCGGTTGACGGGCGTCGAGGGGAGCAGGCCGTGCTGATCCCGGTGGTCGAGGACGGTCTGGAGAGCCTCCTGCGCACCACACTGCCGCTGTCCACCGAGCAGGGCGACATCTCCTTCGAGGCGCCGTCGAGCACGTGGTCGGCGCAGGTCAACCGGCTCACGATCAACCTCTTCCTGTACGGGGTGGCCCGCAGCAGCCAGCCGTCGCGCGGGCCGTCGACCAGGGCAGCCACCAACGGCTCGACAGAGCGGCGGCACGCGCTGCCGATGGTGCAGCTGTCCTACCTGGTCAGCGCCTGGGCCGGGTCGTCGCGCGACGAGCACCTGCTGCTGGGTGACGCGCTGACCCGGCTGCTGGCGTACCAGGTGCTCCCCGGGAGCCACCTGCCCCGGTCGTTGTCCTCGGGCGTCCAGCTGGCGCTCGCCGCCGACGACCACAACCGTCCGCGCGACGTGTGGTCCGGGCTGGGCGGCTCGCTCAAGGCGTCGTTCACGTTGCTGGTCACGGTCGCCGCGGACGCGTACGACTGGGAGGCCGCCGCGCCCGAGGTCACCTCCGTGTCCGGTTCGGCCGTCCCGATCAGGGCGGGCGTCAGCCCGTGAGGGTCAGCAGCACGGTCGAGCGGCTGGACGTGTCGCCCGGCAGCTCCGGGGTGGTCCCCCTCGAGGTCATCAACACCTCCGAGGTCATCGAGTCGTTGTCGGTGCGGGCGATCGGCCTGCCGGAGGCGCTCGTGCGGTCCGAGCCGTCGGCGCTCGCGCTCTTCCCGGAGGCGTCCGGCGCGTTGACGCTGACCCTGGACCTCCCCGACGCGTTCCCGGCGGGGACGTACCCGCTGACGTTCGTGATCGCGGGCAGCGCCCCGGGGGCGACGGAGGCGTTCCACGACCTCGACCTGGTGGTGCCGCCGCACCCGCGCCTCGCGCTGACCGCCACGCCGTCGCGCGTCCGGACGCGGGGCCGGGCCGCGTTCACCGTCGAGGTGCGCAACGAGGGCAACGTGCCGCTGGACGTCGCGCTGCGGGCCGTCGACACCGACCGGACCCTGCGCACGTCGCTCACGCCGTCGACGCTCGCTGTGCCCGCCGGCGAGGTCGCGACCACCACGGTGCTCGTGCGCGGCCCGCGTCAGCTGCTGGGCTCCGACCGGGACCGGCCGCTGCGCGTGGTCGCGCAGGCGACCGACACGACCGCCGACGTCGAGCTGGTGCTCCGGCAGAAGTCGACGTTCAGCCGGGGGCTCCTCACCGCGCTCGTCCTGCTGTCGATCCTCGCGGCGTGGGCGCTGGCGTTCGTCCTCGGCATGCGCGAGGTGCTCGGTGCGGACCCGTACGCCAAGGTGGCGCCGCCGTCGTTCTTCGTGAACACCGAGACCGCCGAGGGCACCATGCCGGAGGGCATGCCTGCGGGCGCGATGCCGAAGGAGGGGCCCGTCCCGGCGGGCACCGGTGCGACGGTCACCGGCCTGGTGCTCGGCGAGACCGACCAGCAGGGCGTCGGGCGCGTCACCGTCACGGCGTGGCGGCAGGGCCGGGACGCTCCCGTGGAGGTGTCGTCGGCGGCGACGCAGGCCGACGGCAGCTACTCGCTGGCGGGCCTCTTCCCCGGTCCGTACATGCTCGAGGTCGCCGCGGAGGGGTACGAGACGACGTGGTACGAGTCGGGGACCTCCTTTGGTACAGCGACCCAGGTGGACGCTCTCGCGCAGCAGGTGGCGACCGGGGTGGACCTCGCGGTCGCGGGCGACCCGGCGTCGATCAGCGGGAACGTCGAGACCGGTGAGGCACCCGGCACCGTGGTGGTGCAGGTGACCGCCAAGCCGGCCTGGACGGGGGCCGACCCCGCGACCGAGTACGTCACCGCGACGGACGGGACCGGCGCGTACACGTTCGCGGGGCTGCCGGCCCCGGGCACCTACGAGCTCGCGTTCGTCGCGGAGGGCTACCAGCCGACCAGCCTGTCCGAGCGGGTGCTGGGCGGTCAGTCGCGGTTCGCGCTCGACGTCACGCTCGGGGCGGGACCGGGGCAGATCGCGGGGACCGTGACCGACGGGTCGGCGCCCGTCGGCGGCGTCGAGGTGAGCACGACGATGGACGGGAAGCCGGTGGTCGTCGGGACACCGACCGTCGGGCAGGTCGGCCAGTTCGTCGTACCGAACCTGAAGACGCCCGGCACCTACGTCCTGACGTTCACCAAGCAGGGGTTCAGCACGCAGACCGTGGTCGTCGACCTCGGCCCCGGCGAGCAGCGCGCCGACCTGCGGGTGGTGCTGTCCGGCGGCGCGGGGACCGTGACCGGCAGCGTCGTCGACGCGAACGGTGCCGGCATCGGTGGCGTGACCGTGACCGCGGGAGGGTCGGCGAACACCGTCACCACCACGACCCTGACGGCCGGGTCGGTGGGGTCGTTCACGCTGACCGGGCTGGCCACCGGGTCGGTGACGCTCACGTTCAGCAAGACGGGGTACACCTCGGCGAGCGTGCCGGTGACGCTCACGGTCTCCGGTCCGCCGGCCCCGGTGGCCGTGACTCTCACGTCGGCGCTCGGGAACGTGACCGGCCGGGTGTCGCAGAACGGCGCGGGGGTGCCGGGGGCGACGGTCCAGGCCACGGACGGGACGATCACGCGCTCCACGACGTCCACGGCGTCCGGCGGGTTCGGCGCGGGCACGTTCCTGCTGCCCGACCTGCCCGCCGGCACGTACACGGTGTCCGTGACGAACGGTGGCGCGGTGCTGGCGACCGCCGTCGTCACGGTGCGACCCGGGGCCACCACGTCGCAGGACCTCCCGATCGCGGGGAGCCCCTGACGTGCGCCTGTCGGTCGAGCCGCGGCGCGCCGTCGCCACCCCCGGGACCCCCACCACGTTGGGGGTCGTCGTCACGAACGGCTCCGACGTCATCTCCGGGTACGTGCTGCGGGTGCTCGGCGCGGACCCGTCGTGGGTGGAGATCGAGGACCCGTCGCCGCGGCTCTTCCCCGGCGAGTCGGTGTCCGTCGCGATCGTCCTGACGCTGCCGGAGGGGATCCCGGCGGGTGAGCGCCGGGTGTCCGTGCAGGTCCGCGACGTCACGGACCAGGCGGCCATCGCCATCGAGGACGTCACGATCGACGTCCCCGCTCTGCCGCGCACGACGGTGAGCCTCGAGCCCGCGACCGTCACGGCCGGCAAGGTCGCCGCGTTCGCCGCCGTGGTGCGCAACGACGGCAACACCGTCCAGCACGCGCGGCTCGTCGCACGCGACCCCGAGGCAGCCACGACCTACACGTTCGACCCCGACGGGTTCAGCCTCGCGCCGGGGCAGAGCACGTCCGTGGCGATGGCCGCGAGCGCGAAGCGCCCCTTCGTGGGCGACCCGCTGCTGCGGCCGTTCGAGCTGCGGCTCGACGGCCCGTCCGCACTGCCCGCCGATGCGCCGCCGGCCGCGTCGGGCGTCTTCGTGCAGAAGCCGCTGCTGTCCCGGGGCATGCTCGGGCTGCTCGGGCTCCTGCTGGCCATCTCGACGTTCGCTCTCATCATCACGATCGCGCTCAGCTCGGTGGTGGGGCGGTCGGCCGCCGACCGGGACCTCGCGATCCAGGTGGCGCAGGCGCGGCAGGCAGCGGCGCAGACCGGGACGTCGACGGTCGAGGGCACGGTGATCCAGCTGAGCACCGGCGTCCCCGCACAGGACGTGACCGTGCTGCTGTTCGGGGCGGAGGATCCGTCGCAGCCCGTGAAGACGCAGGCCACGGGCACGGACGGGACGTTCGCGATGTCGGACCTGCCCGCCGGGGAGTACACGATCCAGGTGACCGGCGCCGGGTTCGCCCCCACGTGGTACCCGTCGGCGGCCGCACAGCCGGACGCGCAACCGGTCGAGCTCACCACCGGGCAGACCGTCGGGGACCTGACGGTGGTGGTCGGCGGCGTGCCCGCGACGCTGACCGGCACCGTGACGGGGGAGGACGTCGGGGGCGCCCAGCTGACGGTCGAGCTGCCGCTGGACGTGCCGCCGCTCGCGGGCGAGGTCCAGCCGGAGGCCGGCGAGGCGACCGCGACGGGGAGCACAGGCGCGGTGGTGCGGACCGTCCCGATCGGCGCCGACGGCACGTTCACGGTCGCCGACCTGCCCTCGCCCGCGGTGTACGACCTGGTGGTCGCCAAGGCCGGGTTCGCCAGCGCGGTGCAGCGCGTGGACGTCGCCGCGGGGGAGGACCGCAGCGGGATCCAGCTGTCGCTGCTGACAGGCGACGGATCCATCGCCGGCTCGGTCAGCGGGGCCGACGGGCCGGTCGGTGGGGCGACCGTCGTCGCGACCGCCGGGCAGGCCGTCGTGGAGACGGTCACGCTCACCGAGGACCCGGTCGGCTCGTTCACGCTGCGCGGGCTGCCGACCCCGGGGTCGTACTCCGTCGTGGTGACCGCGGAGGGATTCGCCCCGGCGACGCTCAACCTCACGCTGACGCCCGCCCAGGAGCTCACCGGCGTCTCGGTGCTGCTCGGCCAGGACCAGTCGAGCATCGGCGGGCAGGTGAGCGTGCCGGGCGGGGACCCGAGCGGGGTCGTGGTGACGGTGACCGACGGGGCGGTCACCGCGCAGACGGTCACGACGTCCACCGCACCCGCGGGGAGCTGGGAGGTCACGGGTCTGCGCGTGCCGTCCACGTACACGGTGACGTTCTCCCGCGCCGACCTGGAGTCGCAGGTGCTCTCGGTGAGCATCGACGGGTTCGGGAACGTCACGTCCGGGGCACCCAGCGCCACCCAGGTGAACGCCACGCTGCGGGCTGCGGACGGCACGATCTCCGGGACCGTCCGGCAGAGCACCACGACGGGGGCCACGAGCGCGGTCGGGAACGTGACCGTGACGGTCAGCTCCGGGACCACGCAGCGCGTGGTGACCACAGCGTCGACACCGGCCTCCGAGGTCGGGCGGTACGTCGTCGACACGCTGCCGCCCGGCACCTACACCGTGACGTTCTCCCGGGCCGGGACCCGCCCGACCTCGACGATCGTCGTGCTGGCGGCGTCGCAGAACCGCGACCTCAGCCCGGTCCTCGTCGCCCCCGCCTCGATCACCGGCACGGTGACGCAGGGCAGCCAGGTGCAGGACGGGCGGGCCGTCCTGCTCTACCTCGCGGCGCAGTACGGGACGGCGGCGGGGCCGGTCGCCACCACCACGACCGCCGCCGACGGGACCTACGCGTTCCAGGACGTCAGCGCCCCCGAGCACTACATCGTCGAGGTCCGCACCACACCCTCGGGCACCGTGCTGGTCACCTCCACCCCGCAGACCGTCAGCGCGAGCCAGCAGCTCACGGTCAACCTCACCATCCCCTCCGAGAACTGAGCCGAGGATCGACGTGGCCGTCGCACCGCAGCGCACCACCAAGGGCGCCCCGAGCGTCCTGGCCGAGCCCGGCGCGCACGCGTCCCCGGGCCAGTCCGCGGTCCTGCGGGTGCACGCGCGCAACATCACGACGGGGGCCCAGGACCTCGCCTTCTCCGCGATCGGCCTCGAGGGTGCGTGGCTGCCCGCGCCGGTCGCGGTCCCCGGGGTGCCCGCGGACGCCACCGTCACGGTCGAGCTCCCGCTCCTGCCCCCCGTCGGTGCGGCGCCGGGCGACTACCCGTTCGTCGTCGCGGTGGAGGCCCGGACCCCCGGAGCCGCACCCGCGACGACGCTGGCCGAGGTGGTGCTGCGGGTCGACGGCGTCAGCGACCTGGTGCTCAGCGTCGAGCCCGCAGACTCCCGGACGGTCCGCAGGCGCGCGATCCAGGTGGTGCTGGCCAACACCGGGGAGCAGCCGGTCCGGGTGCGGCTCGACGCGCACGGGGACGCCGACCTCGCCGTCGCCCTGAACGCCGACGACGTCGACCTCGACCCGCACCAGACCATCCGCATCCCCGGGCAGGTCCGGGCACTGCGGCCGCGCATGGTCGGCAGCACCCGGCGGTCGCCGTTCCACGTGGTCGCCACGGGTGCGCGGGCGCCGCAGCGGTTCGACGGCTCCGTCGCGCTGCGCCCCCTGCTCACGTCGACCGTGCTCAAGGCCGTCGCGATCACGATGGTGTCGCTCCTGTGGATCGGGGCCGTGCTGGCGGCGCTGCCGCTGGTGTCGCAGGTGGTCGCGGACCGGTCGCAGGAGCAGGCGAAGAAGCCGTCGGACGAGTCGACGGACGGCGGGGGTTCCGACGGGGGTTCCGACGGCGGCTCCGACGGCGGCACCGAGGAGGAGGCGCCGCCAACCGGCCCTGCGCCACTGGTCCCGGGCGTCCGCGTCGCGGGGCAGATCACCGGGTCGGAGCCCGCGGGGGTGCAGGTGCAGGTGGCGCCCGCGTCGGCGTTCGCGCCCGAGGGGACCGAGACGCCGCCGGCGACGGCCGCAGGCGCCGAACGACGGCTGGTCGCGCTCGCAGCGCTCACCACACCCGGCCGCGTCGCCGCGCTGGCCGCCGCCGCCCCGTCACCGTCGACCGGCGCAGGCAAGATCCTGGGCACCGCGCTCCCGGTCGAGCTGACGGACCAGGCCTCGCAGCGGCGCAGCACGACGACGGACGAGAAGGGCACGTGGGCGTTCGCCGACCTGTCCGCGACGGGCCGCTACCTCATCGTGCTGTCGAAGCCCGGGTACCAGACCCAGCGCTACCTGGTCACGGGTGCGGAGGCGGCCGCCGCCCCGCTCACGCTCGAGATGGTCCCCGGCAACGGCCGGATGTCCGGGACGATCACCGGTCCCGACGGACCGGCCGGCGGCGTCGAGATCACGCTCTCCGACGGCACGACCACGGTGACCACGAGGACCGCCAGCAGCGGGCAGGTCGGGCGCTGGGAGGTCGACGGGCTGTCCACACCGAGCACCTACCTGGTCACCGCGGGGACCGAGCGCCTGGGCGCCCAGTCCGTGCTCGTGCGGCTGGAGGCCGACGGCACGCGGACGGTGAACCTGGCGCTGCGCAGCGGGGTCGCGACGCTGTCCGGGACCGTGCGCGGCACGGACTCCCTCGGCGGGTTCGGGGGGCTCGGCGGGCTGACGGTGACCGCGTCGGCGGGGGAGGTCACGCGCACCGCGACCACGGTGACGGGCGAGCGCGCCGGCACCGTCGTGCTGCCCGACCTGCCGGTGCCCGCGTCGTACACCGTGACGGTCTCCGGACCCGGCTACGCGACACAGACGCGGCAGGTCGACCTCGGGCCCGAGGGTGTCGACCCGCTCGACATCGTCATGACGTCCGTCGGCGGGGTGGTCGAGGGCACGGTCACCGAGACCGGCGGAGGAGGCCTGGCGGGGGCGGGTCTGACGCTCGACGGACCGACCGGCACCTACAAGACGATGGCGTCGTCCGACGGGTCCGGCACGTTCCGGCTGTCCGGTATCGACCCGGGGCAGTACGTGCTCACCGCCACGATCTTCGGGCACGAGCCCGGGTCCGCGCAGGTCACCGTGACCAGCGGGAGCACATCCCGGGCGGACCTGGTCCTGGCGCCCATCCCCGGCGACGGGCTCGTCGCCACCTCCCGCATCCGTGGCAGCGTGCGCGACGCGAGCACCGGCGGGCAGATCACGTGCCCGAACGCGCCCGACGAGGACGAGGAGTGCACGATCACCGTGACGGGCGACTACACCGACTCCTCGGGCACCACCCAGCACGGCACAGCGATCACGGTTCCCGACAAGGACTACTACTTCCCCGACTCCCCGACGGGCCTCCTGCCCGGGCTGTACCGGCTCACGATCTCCGCGCCGGGGTACGAGGACGGCCACGTCAACGTCACCGTGCCCATGGGGCAGACCGTCGAGGCCACGCCGGTCGCGCTGGAGCAGTCCCCGTCCATCGTCGGGACCGTCCAGGCGCGGGTGGGAAGCATGTCCGACGGCACCTGCGTCATCGCCGTGCCGACGACGCCGGGGGTCGTCGAGCCGACCGCCCCGTGCACCGGCGAGGGGCCGAGCTGCACGATCACCGGCGGGGCCTGCACCACCCTCGGGGTGAACGGGTCGTACGAGATCAACCGCCTGCGCGCGGGGCCGTACACGGTCTTCGTCCGGCCCGGTCCCCTGAACACGCAGTACCTGCCGCCCGCGCCCGGGAAGGTGTCGCTGGTGCCCGGGTCGTCACGCCGGTTCGACGCGGTCCTCGACCGGCTCGGCCGGCTGAACGTGACCGTGATGCGCTCCGACGGCAGCTCTCTCGTCCCGAGCAAGGACGCGACGGTGGTCGCCGTCCCCGTCGCGCCGGTCGGGGCCGCCCCCTTCCCCGCCCCTCCCACGGACGACACCGGGTCCACGCAGGTCGTCGGGCTCCCCAAGGACACGTACCTGGTGAGCGCCACGAAGGTCGGCTCGGGCTCGGGTTCCGCGGCGCCGGTCACCGTCGGGCTGAACCAGGAGATCGTCGTCTACGTCGTCCTCACGGTGGCCGTCGAGAAGGTCACCGGCAGGGTGGTGACGCAGCCGGGCGCCGGCCTGCAGGACCCGGTGGGCGGGGCCAAGGTCACGGTCACCGCCACGACGGGGTTCGCCGGCCTGAACCCGGTCCGTCAGTCCGGCTCGGTCGACACGCCGTCCGCTCCGGACCCGGACCCCGGCAGGTTCACCGTGTGCACCAGCGCGGACGACTGCCCGGAGGAGACCACCCACCCGGCGAGCACCATGCTTCTGCCCGCGATCCAGTCCCGCGTCGACGTGCAGGTCACCGCGCCCTTCTACCAGCCGTACTCCGCCACCGACCTCCCGATGTCCGACCTGGCCACCATCACGATGACGCCCTCGGGCGTGCCCTTCGACGGGATCCTCACGTTCGTGCCGCCGCTCGACGCTGACGAGCTGAAGGAGGCGGTGGGCAAGGTGCGCTTCTCGGTCCAGGCGGCGCCGCCCGGCGTGGGAGAACTCTCGCTGTCCGCCGTCGCGGACGGCTCGACGGCCAGGGTCGTCTGGTCGGACACGACCCAGCCCCAGGACAGCACCGGGCCCGACGGCAGCCGGCTGATCCGGCCGGGGAGGTACACGGTCACGGCGACCCTGCCCGGCTACGACCCCGCGCCGCTGCCGTTCACCGTCAAACCGGGCAGCGTGATGCAACCGCAGGCCGTCTTCACGCTGAGCAAGTTCGGGTTCCTGCGGGTGTCCGTCGGGACCACCCAGAACCCCGCACTCCCGGTCCAGGGCGCGATCGCGACGCTCACCCTGCCGACCGGGGTGACCGAGCAGAGGGAGGCGAACCCGGGCGACACCTACGTCGACTTCGGCGACCTCCCCACCGGCCGGTACACGGTCGAGGTCCGGGCCCCCGGCCACGAACGCGTCACCACGCAGGTGAGGCTCGACGCCGGGGACGACCGGGACGACGCCAAGCTCGTCACCGTGCGCCGTCTCGGGCTGGTCGAGGGAGTCGTCAGGTCGGTGCTGACGCCGGGCCTGGAGCAGGAGCTCGTCGGCGCGCAGGTGTCGGTGCGGCAGGGCGTCGGAGGCACACCCTTCGTCGGTAGGACCGGGTCCACGGGGGAGTACCGCGTCACCGGCACCGCGGTGTCGGACGGCCTGGTGGCGGGCGGCTGGCAGGTCGACGCGACGGCTCCGGGGCACGAGACGATCGCCGCGACCGAGGTGACGGTGCCGAACGCGCTCGCGGCACCGCTCGAGGACCTGGACGTCCACGTGCCGGACATCCTCCTGCCGGCCAGGGCCGGTGGCCTGCAGGTGCGCGCCTACGACGGCAGCACGGTGGTGCCCGGCCTGACGATGCAGCTCAGCTATCTCGACTCCACCGGTCCGCGCACGATCACGCCGACGTGCCGCCCCGGCGACGCCGCCCCGTGCCCCCCGGACCTCTACGTGTTCTCGAACGTGCCGCCGCTCTCGTACAACCTCAACATCTCGGGCGGGTCCTTCTCGCCGCTCTCGCTACCCGTGACGATCCCGCCCGGCCAGACCCCGTCCATCAACGTGCCGATGACGACCCCCTCGGGGTCGATCCAGGGCGTCGTCCAGCACCAGCGAGCCAACGGCCGGCTCGACGCGGTGTCGGGCGCCGTCGTGACCCTCACCCCCGCGACCGGCGACCCCCGGAGCGTCACGTCCGACACCAACGGCCAGTACACGTTCCCGGTCGTCGTGGCGGGGACGTACACGGTCTCCACGACGGTCGACGGGCTCGGCGCCAGCAGGACCGTCGCCGTGCAACCCGGGCAGGGCATCGTCGTCGACCTGCTGCTCCAGGACGTCACCCGACAGGTCCAGGTGACCGTCACGTCGGCGAACGGCACGGACCTCACGGGTGCCCTGGTCAGCCTGACGAGCGCCACCCTGACGGGTCCGGCCGCGCAGCCGGTCGTCCGCACGGGCGCGGGCGCCAGCACGTACACGACGACGTTCAACCAGGTGCCGGCGGGCGACGACTGGACCGTCACGGTCTCGGGCCCGTCCGGGCACCTCGGCACGCACACGGCACCGCTCGCCGTGCCCGCCACCGGGACCGGGGTGGTGCCCGCCGCGGTGACCGTGCGCGAGACGCAGCTCGCGCTGCGTGCCACGTCGGCCGCGACCGGTGCGCCCTCGACCGTGCTGGCGACCGTGACGCAGGGCGCCACGGCGACCCCCGTGACGGTGGCCGTCGGCGGCGGTGACTCCGTCCTGTTCCTGCCCGACGCCGCGGCCACCGTCACCGCGACCGTCGCGGGCGGCTGGGTGGTCACGGTGACCGGCGGCACCATCCCCGCGGGCACCACGTTCCGCTCGGTGACCATGGACGTCACCGGACGCCCGACGACGACGTCCGCGACGGTCGGTGCCGCGACGGTCGCGACCGGCGGGACCGTCTCGGTAGCCACTCGCGTCCAGCCGGCATCCGGGGGCGGCACGGTGGAACCCGGCACCCTCCAGCTGCAGCGACGCACGCCGGCCGGCGTGTGGACCGACGTGGGCGACGAGGTGGTCGCCACGGGAGGCAACCAGACGGTCACCGCGACCGCCGACGCCGGCTGGGGCACGGGCGTCGTCACGCTGCGCGTCGCGTACTCCGGCGCCGGGTCGTGGGGGGCGTCCACCAGCCCGGAGGTGACCGTGACGGTGCAGACGCCGACGACCACCGCGCTCGCGGCCGCCGCGGGGGTCCTCACCGCGACGGTCACCCCGTCGGCCGCGACCGGCACCGTCGTGTTCGAGGTCGTCCCGGCGGCCGGGCCCGCGACGGCCATCGCCACGTGCAGCGCCGTCGCGCTGACGGCCGGTGTCGCCACCTGCACCTACGCACCGGCGGCGGGGGTCACGGAGAACGTCCGGGCGAGGTACACCGGTGCGACGACCTTCGTGGCGTCGCAGAGCGCGAACGTGTCGATCTCGAGTCCGTGACTCACGAGCTAGGTTGACCGCGTGGATGTCCAGGCGGTCGAGGTGGACGCGCCTCGCGTGCAGTCGGGGCCGAGCCCGCAGCACCTGCTCTCGACGGTGCTCGGGGAGTACCTCGACTCCACCGAGGCCGAGCTGCCCTCGACGACCGTGGTCGCCGTGCTCGGCGAGTTCGGCATCAGCCCGGCGAGCGCGCGGGCCGCGCTGTCGCGGCTCACCCGGCGGGGCATCGTCGCGGCGCGGGGCCGGCCGCCGGTGTACAGCCTCACCCCGCCGACGATCGCGCGGCACCGGTCGACGATGCACCGCTTCCTCGCGTTCGGGGCGGCCCCGCGGCCGTGGGACGGGACCTGGCTCGGGGTCGCGTACTCGCTCCCGGAGTCCCGTCAGGCGCAGCGGCACGCGGTGCGCAAGCGGCTGGGCGAGCTCGGGTTCGTCCGGCTGTACGACAGCACGTGGATCAGCCCGGACGGCGACGCCGGGCCGGTGCGCAGCGCGATGGGCGAGATCTTGGGCGGCGTCCCGGGTGCGCGCTGGTCCGTGCTGCATGTGCGGTTCGACGACGAGACCGACCCGGCGGCCGCCTACGACCTGACCGGCCTGGCTCTCGCGTACCGACGCTTCGTCGACGAGCACGTGGCGCTGCGGGCGGCGACACGCGCGGGGCGGGTCGGTGCCGCACAGGCGCTCATCGCGCGCACCACGCTCATGGACGCCTGGCGGTCGTTCGCGCTCACGGATCCCGACCTGCCGGCGCACCTGCTGCCCGACCCATGGCCCCGGCAGGCGGCGCGTGAGCTGTTCCTCGAGATCCACTCGGCGCTCGGGCCGCTCGCGCAGGAGCGACTCGTCGAGGTGATGGAGCCGACCTGGCCCGACGCCGCGTCGTGGGTGACGCACTTCGTCGCGGCCGACGACCCCGCCGAGCCACCCCGGGGCGGAATCGTTTAGCACCGGGCGGACGCCGCGGAACGTCTAGACATATTTCCTGACTGCCGCAACGGTGGCTGCACAGACGCTCGACCGGTGTGTGCCCCGGCGGGTCCAACGCCGGCGTCCGTGGCCTCCGTCGGCGCACCGGACAAGCATCGCGCGACCTCGGAGGATTCCCATGAGACGACTGCTCACCCGTGCCGCTCTGACCGCGACCCTGGCCGCCGCCGCCGTGCTCGGCTCGTCCGCGCTCCTGCCTGCCGTCGCGGCACCGGGAGGCTCGGGTCCGTACCCGGCTGACTACTCGACGGCCGGCAGCCTGCCGAACCACACCATCTACCGCCCGTCGACCCTGCCGTCCCAGCGCATGCCGATCGTCGTCTGGAGCAACGGGGCCTGCTCGGCGGACGGCACCTCCGCGGTGAACTTCCTGAAGGAGATCGCCTCCCACGGCTTCCTCGTGATCTCGAACGGCAACCCGGGTGGAGGCGGCAGCTCGAGCTCGTCCTGGCTCACCCAGTCGATCGACTGGGCCGTCGCGGAGAACTCCCGCTCGCAGAGCGCGCTGTACAACCGCCTCGACACGAGCAAGATCGGCGTGGCCGGCTTCTCGTGCGGCGGGATCGAGGCCTACGCGGTCTCGGGCGACCCCCGGGTCACCACGACCGGGATCTTCAGCAGCGGCCTGCTCAACGATGCCGACGACTACCAGCTGCGCAGGCTCGACCACCCGATCGTCTACATCATCGGCGGGCCCAGCGACATCGCGTACCCGAACGCCATCGACGACTGGGGCAAGCTCCCCTCCGGGCTGCCCGCGTTCATGGGCAACCTGAACGTCGGGCACGGCGGGACGTACGGGCAGACCAACGGCGGCGAGTTCGGCCGGGCGGCGCAGCTGTGGTTCCGGTGGCAGCTCAAGGGCGACACGACGGCGGGACGCGCGTTCGTCGGGCAGAACTGCGCGCTGTGCGGCAACGGGTGGACGGCCCAGCAGAAGAACCTCACGCTGGGCCCCGACCCCACCCCCACGCCGACACCGACCCCCACACCGACTCCGACGCCCACAGTGACGCCCACTCCGACGCCGACCCCCACGCAGGGCACCTCGGGGTGCAGCGCGACCTACACGGTGTCCGACCAGTGGCCCGGCGGCTTCGTCGCGAACGTCGCGGTGACCGCGCGCTCCGCGGTGACCGGGTGGACGGTGCGGTTGACGCTGCCCAGCGGCGCCACGGCCGGCCAGGCGTGGAACGGGGTCATGACGGGCAGCGGGGGATCGCTCAGCGTCGCCAACGCGGCGTGGAACGGTCGGCTCGCGGCCGGGCAGAGCACGTCGTTCGGGTTCCAGGGCACGGGCACCGGGGCAGGCGCCACCGTGACCTGCGAGGCCGCCTGATCTGTCGGTGCGGCGGACCCACGAGGTCCGCCGCACCGCCGGCGCGTCAGAAGAGCCAGACGACCAGCAGCGTCAGCGGGACGACGATCCACGCCGTCACCAGCACCACGACCCACGTGCGCGGGTGCCCGCACGGCTCCGGCGGGGGTGGGGGCTGCACGATGATCACCGGCTGCGGAGCGGGCGGCGGGGGAGGCGGTGGCGGCGGGGGCGGGTTCATGTCCGCCCCGCACCGGACGCACACCGCGGCGTTCGGCAGGTTCAGCTCGTTGCACACCGGGCACGCCAGCGTGGCAGGGGTCGCGGTCCCGGACGCACCAGGTGCGCGGCGCAGGGCGTCCTCGGCGCGGCCCTCGACCCCGGCCGGCGCGACCGACGGGCGGGCCCAGAACAGCGGGTAGTCGCACGTCGGGCAGAAGTCGGTGGCCAGGCGTTGGTCGGTGTGGATTGCCGACGGGGTGCCGCACTCGGGGCAGGGGATGACGATCGTGCCCGTCGGCTCCACCAAGCCCACCGGCTCCAGCGGCGCAGTCGGGTCCAGCGAACCCGGCTCGTCGACGACGTCTGTCATGACGCCTCCCTCTCGGCCAGTCGTTCGGGCGTCGGCCAGATGCGTCGCTGCGCCACCCAGATCTCCGCGTGCACGTGCGCGGGCACCTCGTCGAGCACCAGCGACAGGAAGTCCGCCTCCTCGAGGAGCCCGGTCGAGGGGACCTCCATGACCACCCAGGCCGGCCCGACGGGGGCCGCGCCCTGCTCGAAGACGCCGCCGCCCTCGCTGACGATCACCGGACCGCCCGAGTACAGCTCGAGCAGCCGGGTCAGGCCGGCGGTGGTGCCGCGCAGCTGCAGGGTCGCCGCAGCGGTCGACAGGATGCGCCGCTGGACGGCCTCGCCGTACTCGGGGTCGATCCCCGGCAGGCCGAGCCACTGCGCCATCCACCGGATCATCTCCGGCGGCGTCAGGCGAAGGTCCGCCAGGTGCGCGAGGTTGTCGGCGTGCGCGACGAGCGTGCCGGCCTGCTCCTGGAAGATCGACACGAAGCGCACGAAGAAGTCCTCGGACAGCATCCCCAGCGGGAGCTGGCGCAGCAGCCAGTCCTGGTCGCGGCTCATCGCACCACCACGCGGTGCTCGGCGGACAGGAACAGGGTGTGCGGCTCCAGCACGATCGACTCGCGACCGCCGCCGATGCGACGCCCGGTGCGCAGGTCGTACTCGAACAGCTGGAGCTCGTCGACGGACAGGACGCCCTCCACGGCCTCGATCACCTGCGTCACGGCGGTCGCGGTCAGCGTCGTGTCGAACGGCCAGCCGGTGCGGTCGGCCCCGCCGGTGAGGGGGTGCACGAAGCGGGTCAGGGCGTCGACGATCCGCTGCCGGACCATCGCGGCCGGTCGGCCGGGCAGCGTGCGGACCAGTGCCGCGACGCTGACGCCCTGGTAGTACGGGGTGCCCAGCTCGATCGGCACGCCGACCATCCGCCGCACGTCCAGAGCCGCCCCGACCGCCGCGTGCAGCTCGGCGGACAGCGCGAAGTCGTCGATCTTGTGCAGGCGCGGGTCCGTGCGCAGCTGCGGCACGACGAGCACCCGGACCACCGACGAGCCGGTCTCGGCAGCGGGCAGGCACCGCGCGCGGGCCACCTCGACGGACGCCTGGCGTGCGATCGCCTCGAAGTCCGACGCAGTGACGGCCCGCTGCCCGGTGCGCAGCGTGAGCGGTCCGCGGGCCTTGGCCTCCTGCGGTGTCTCGGCGTCGACACCGCCCGTCGCGGGCTCGAGGTTGGTCACCGACGCGACGAACGGCAGGGCGGTGCGCAGCGCGGTGAGCGTGCGGGTGCCGAGGTTGCCGTGCGCGCCGCCGCCCGAGCGGTAGCCGGTGACGCGGATCTCGGCGCCGTCCTGCGGGATCGCGCCGTGCTGGCGGACCACGCCGTCGGGGTGCCGGATCGCGGGCCCGAACTGCACCTCGCCCGTGTTGGAGTCCCACACGACGTGCCGGTCGTCCGGTCCCGACGCGGAGAAGTCCGGGACCTCCTGCCACGTGTGCGTTCCGCGGCGGTCGACGACCACGACGTGCTCGTCGTCGCGACGGGCAGCGACAGGGGTCGTCGCGACGAGGAACGACTGCCCGGTGACGCCCGTGGAGCGACCGAGCAGCTCGGCCGGCTGCGCGCTGGCGTGCTCCGCGGGGACGGTGATGCCGATCGCCTGCAGCGCGATCGACGCGATGCGCGGCGACGCCTGGTACGTGGGCTGGCCCGGCTGCGGTCGCAGCAGGCGGACGCGCAGCCAGTGCGCGAGCGTGCCGCCGAGCACCAGCGGCTCGTGCTTCTGCGGGACCAGCAGCACCACGGACCCGGCCTTGTTCAGGCCGCCGGTGCCGTCGGACTCGACGATGGTCCGCACCCACGCCGTGCCGTTCCAGGCCTCCCACGCCAGGGGCGGGTTGCGGGGGTCGACGCCGATGCCCTGCGCGTCGGCGGCCAGGTCCAGCCGGATCGCGAACCCGGCGAGCGACTCCTTGGTGCCCAGGTACAGGGCGTCACCTTCGGCCAGCGGGGAGGACGGGAAGCAGACCGCCGACTGGCCCGGCAGCGTCAGGTCGTCCCAGACGTCCGTCGACGCGAGGTGCGCCGCGTTCGACGTGTGCGCGGTGGTCAGGGTCGGCGGGCTGACGACGGCCTCGCCCGCCGTGGAGAACACGGTCGCGTCGGCGTCGTCGAGGGCCGTCGAGACCTCGGTGCCCTCCGGGATGCGGACCACCCGGTCGGCCGGGGAGGACAGCCAGAAGGTGAGGTTCGCGCGCGCGACGCTCGGCGGGAACGGCTCGATGCCCACCAGGTTGAGGAAGTGCACGTACATGCGGTCCGGCACCTGGTTGACGCGGTAGAGCACCATCTCGCTGACCCACGCGAACAGCTCGATCAGGGCGACGCCCGGGTCGGATACGTTGTGGTTGGTCCACTCGGGGGTGAAGCGCGGGATCAGGCGCTTCGTCTCGTCGACGATGTCCTGGAAGGTGCGGTCGTCGAGGTTCGGCGGGTCGAGCGGCATCAGGCGTCCTCGCGGGGGATCACGTAGAAGGGGTAGACCAGGTTGCGGCGGTCGTTGGTGGCGCGGACGCGGTAGGCGATGCGGATCTGGACGGTCCCAGAGGACTCCGCGTCCTGCTCCGGGGTGACGTCCTCCACCTCGATCCGCGGCTCCCACTGCGCGAGCGCGTCCCGGACCGCCTGGCTGATGAGGCCCAGCAGGTTGGCGTTGACGGGCTCGAACATGAGGTCCCAGATGCGGCACCCGAACTGCGGGCGCATGAGCCGCTCGCCGGGGGCGGTCAGCAGGACGACCCGGATGGAGTCCTCGAGGTCCCCGCCCGCGCGGGTCAGCGCGATGGCGCCGGTGTGGTCGACGCCCAGCGGCCAGGTGAACCCGCGGCCGACGAAGTCCGACGTCGGCGTCGTGGAGAGCTCGCTCAATTGATCTTCACCATCGCTCCCTTGACCTCGAGGATGCCGCCCGCCTCGACGGCCGCCATGCCGGTGCCCTTGAGGGAGGCCTGCGTGCCCTGCAGCTTGAGCGCGCCGGTGGCCTTGGTGTCGATCTCCGCGGCGGACGTCTCGATCTTGGTCTTCGCCTTGATGGTCACGGTCATGGCGTCGATCGTGATGCCGCCCCTGCCGTCGAACTCGATGAACGACGAGCCGGCGGTGATCTTCAGCGGGATGCCGTCCGGCACCTTGAGGTCCGCCCGGTCCTTGCCGATCCGCAGGCTGTGCTTGAGGCCCGCCGCGGCGAGCAGCACGTGCTGCGTCGCGGGGGCGGTGCCGTCGCTCATCTCCAGGACGTGCCCGAGCCGGCTGGTCAGCGCGCGTGTGACGACGGAGCCGTTCTGGTCCACGGCCGCCGTCGGCGTCGTCGACTTGCTCCCGTACAGCCCGCCCAGCACCACGGGCCGCGTCACGTCGTCGTCCTCGAAGCCGATGAGCACCTCGTCGCCGACCTCCGGCAGCACCACCTGGCCGCGCCCCGCCCCCGCGCCGAGCCCCAGCACGCGCGCCCACGTGGTGGTGGCCACGTCCGACGCCGTGGCCAGCGAGACGCTGACGCGCCCCATCCCGTCGGGGTCCCGGACGTTGTCGACGATCCCGACGGCGAGCCCGGTGCGCCGGAAGCTCGACACCGGCGCGACGGTCTCCCACGGGTCCGACAGCTGCACAGGATCGCGGTCGCCGGCCACGAACCGGGTCTCCGCGTTGCCCCCCATCCAGGTGTTCGTGACCTCCCGGACGTAGTAGTTGCCGTTCGACGGACCGGCACCGCCGACGGTCACGCGCCCGCCGGGGACCATCAGCGCCGTGTACTGCACCTTCCCGGTGGCAATGACGCGCCCCGTCCGGGCGGCGACCGCCACCGCGGCCGTCGTCGCGTCGCTCTGGGAGCGCGTCGCCGCGCGCGCGTCGACCCGGGTGTACGTCGGGGCGCCCCGCGAGCTCACGTCGAAGCCCGCCCGGGAGGTGGGAGTCGTCGACGTGCCGACCACCGGCGACTGCGCCACCGGGTCCCAGCCGCGCACCGTGACCTTGGTGTCGCCGTCGCCCACCTGCCGGGCCGAGAACGCGATGACGTCCCTGCCCACCATGATCGAGACCGGCTGGGCGCCCGGTGCGCTCCCGGTGACCGCCGACCACATCGAGAACGTGTGCCCCGCGATGCACCAGTCACGGCCGGTGCGCTGGGCGATCTCGTCGATCAGTCCCAGGGCCGTGTCGTTGCGCAGCGCATACTTCACCGGCGCCGTCGGCAGGTCGATCGTGCCGAGCGAGAGCCCCGCCTCCTGGACCAGGCGCGACACGATGTCCTTGTAGGAGATGTTGGTGAACGACTCGATGTTCGTGTCCCGCAGCAGGTTGTACCCGCGGTCCTGGACGACCACGGTCAGCGTCGCGCCGCGGTACCCGTCGACCTCGCTGGCCACCGAGGTGACCGTGCCGTCGAAGACCGTGCCGAGCAGGTTGTCGTAGCCGGCGGCCACCGACACGGCCTTCCCGATGTTCAGCTTGCCCGACCCCACGACGGCGTAGTTCTCGTCGACGAACGTCAGCGTGCACCGCCCGACCGTGCGCAGCCCCAGCTGCACCCGCACCTGGAGGATCTGGTAGTCCTCGGGCAGCTCGACGCCCTCGGCCGTGATCTTCAGGTTCACCGCCTCGTAGGCGACCAGGGGGCTCGTCATGACTCGAGCTTCGGGATCGTCAGGATCGACCCGGGCCGCAGCGCCAGCGGGTCGGCGATCGCGTTGGCGGACGCCAGCAGCCGCCACTTCGTCGAGTCGCCGTAGTACTGCGCGGAGATCCGGTCGAGGGTCTCGCCCGCCTGCACCCGGTGCACCCGGTGGGGCCGCGGGGTTCCGGACGTCGGGTTCTGCTTGCCGAACGCCTGCGACTCCTCGTACTGCCGCAGCACCAGCCCCATCGTCGCGCGCAGCGGCATGCCCGTGCTGGAGAAGTACGTGAACGTCAGGTCGAGGTGCGCGATGACCGCCTTGAACGAGTGCAGGTCGCCCCAGTGGAACGTCACGTACGGCGGGCGGGCGCTGTGCTTGGTCTCGTCCGTGCCCGGAAGGGCGGGGTCCACCTCCATCAGGTCGACGATCTTGCCCGTGTGCGCGCTGACGTCCGTGCCCCTGTCGGTGGTGTCGAAGAACAGGTCCACCCGCAGCACGCCCGCGTTGGCGCCCGTGTACCGCAGCCGCGTGACGCCGCGCCCCGGCTGCGCCGACCCCGCCCACGTGTTGCTGCGCGTGATCTTCAGCTGCGCCGGGTTGAACAGGCACGGGACCTTGGTGCCGTCCTCGGTCTCCAGGAACGCCTTCTGGCTGCTTGCCGGAGTGCTTGCCGGAGGGCTCGACGGAGGGCTCGACGGGGGTGCCATCAGAACACCTCCGACCCACGACGCCACGCCCGACGCTCGGTCTCTTCCTCGAGCCGTTCCTCGACGATCCGCAGGACCGCCTCGCGGAACTCCGGGTCGTCGTACGAGCCCAACCCCGACCCTGTGGGCGTGAACAGGCCGTCGATGCTCTTGTCGACGCCGGAGTTGTCGAAGTCGGCGAAGGCGGCACGCCACGCGTCGTCGATGCTCATGTCCGGATTCCCCTCACCGGGTGGGTGGAAGCGCCGCACCACGTGCGGCGAGCCGGCGGGAGCGCCGAACGTCATGGCCGTACCGGTCAGGGCCGTGGTGCTTGACGGGCCGCCCGAGGTCCGCGTGGCCAGTGCCGTCGCGACCGCCGACGACGGCACCGGCGGGCTGTCATGGGCAGGCGTGCGGCGCACCACCGTGCGCGGCGGCAGCACGTTCCACGACGACGGCAGCTGCGGCGGGCTCGACCCGCTCGCCGGCACCGGAGGCTGCCCGGCGCTCCGCCCCGCGAGCGAGGTCCGCGAGCCGCCCGGGCTCCACGGGGTGTGCCCTGCGTGTCCCGAGATCGACCGCCGGACAGCCGCCCCCGGCGGGAGGCCCACGGTGCCGACGCTTGCCCTGCTCGCGGGCGGGGCGCCCGGGGTGCCCGCGCCTGCCCGGCTCATCGCCGGAGCGTCGGCGCTGCTCAGCGCGTAAGCGGCGGCTCGGCCGAGCGTCGGTGCGCCGGGATGGGCGGTCGTGGGCGCCGTCGCCCCGCCCGTCGCCCCTACCCCTGCGCGTGCCAACGAGGCGAAGCCGTGCGGGCCCGGGACGCCGGCCGCGTGGTTCGACGTGGGGGATGTCGTGGCGACGGTCGAGGGCGTCGCGCTCGCGCCGGCGAGAGCCGTCGAGGCGCCACCGGGGCCAGCCGTTGCCGCGCCGGTCGTCGCGGCTGCGTCCGCGGTCCCGGCGGCTGGGCTGGTCGCCCTCGCTGCAGTACCCGTCGTCATCGCGGACGTCCTCGTCGTTCCCGCGGACGGCGACCCCACCCGGCGGCGGACCGGCGACGCCGCCGAGAGGATCGACGGTCCCGCGGCCGACGCACCGCCTGCAGCAGCGACGACGGTCGGCGCCATGAGGCGCAGAGCGTGTCCCGGCCCGGCGATGAGCCTCTGCTGCTCGCTCCCCGCGGCACCGCTCGCGTCGGCCCGGCCCCACCCACCGGCCGTCGACGGGTTCGCCGGGCTCCGCGACCCCGCACCCGATGGGTTCGCAGGGCTCCGCGTGCCAGCACCCGACGGGTTCGCCGGGCTCCGCGACCCCGCACCCAACGCGTTCGCGGGGCTCCGCGTGCCAGCACCCGACGGGTTCGCCGGGCTCCGCGACCCTGCACCCGACGGGTTCGCCGGACTCGGCGTGCCAGCACCCGACGGGTTCGCGGGGCTCCGCGAGAGCGCGCCCGACGGGTTCGCGGGGCTCCGCGTGCCGGCAGTCGACGAGTTCGCCGGGTTCCACGCGCCGGTCGCCGCGCTCGCCGACGCGTACGCGGCAGCGGCCCCCATGGGCGGTGCGGAGAAGCCTCGGTGGTCACGCACGGGAGCCGCTCCGGCGCCGACCGACCGGCGCACGTCGACCCCTTCGATGCCGAGCCCGAACCCCGACGGACGGGTGCGGTGATGACTCGCACGGCGGTGCCCGGTCCCGGGCAGCCGCCCGTCCGCCGTCGGTGCGCTCGTGGGGTCCTGGCTCGACACGGCACCCGCGTCCGCCGCCGAGCCGCCCGCCGATCTGCGCACGGAGGACGTCCCTGACCTGGAGCTCGGCCCCACCGACGAGCTGGCGGCCGCTCCAGCGCCGCCCGTCGCTGACAGCGAACCGACGGTGCCCGACCTGTCGTCCGCTCCGCCGATCCCCGACGCCGGTGCGGCCGACGCGGTCCCGTCGGCGGCCGGCCCCGCCCCTGCCGAGGCGCCGCCCGCCGCGGATCTGCCCGACACCGTCGCAGAGCGTGACGCGCCGCCCGATGCCGAGGCGCCCGTCGCCGATGCTCCCGTGGCACCCGCGCCCGTCGCCGACGTGACGGGTGGTCCGCCCCCCGATACCGACGCCCCGGACGCGGACGCAGCGCCCGACACGGCCGCCCCGGACGCCGGCACGAGGCGTGACGCACCCGCCGCCGACGCCGTGCCCGGCGCTGACGAGGCAGGTGCGGCACCGCCCGAGATCGACGCCGTCGCGGCCGGTGATGTGCCCACGGTGCCGGCGGTCCCGGGTGCCGCCGCCGCTCGTGTCGACGGCGTCGGTGCGCCGGTGGACGACGAGGTGCCCACCGTCGGGACGCCGGACGCGGCCGCGCGCGATGCGGTGCCGTGCGCCGGCGCTGCTGACCCCGCGCGACCGGCCGCGCCGACCTGCGCCGACGAGCCGCCGGCAGTCCGCCCCGAGCCGGTCGGTCCGACGGTCCGTGCGGAAGACCCGGCGGCGGCGGATGCGGCGGCGGACGCTGCCGAGTCTGCGGCGACGGCGGCCACCGCCGCGGTGGTCGGAGCGACCGAGCGGCGGACCGGCGCGGTCGGGTCGGCCAGCGTGCCGTGCGACTGGAACATCCGTCGCGCCAGCGTGCGGCGTACCGCGCTGGCCAGCGGGCGGTGCGCGGGAGAGGGCAGCGACGGCCCGATCGACGATCCGACGACCGGCCCCAGAGGCGCGCCGAACCCCCTGCGGACGTCCGCTGCACCACCGGACGCGCCGGAACCACCCGCCCCCGCGCCGAGCTCGGCACTTCGAGTCGAGCTCGGTAGCTGCAACCACCGAGTTCGGTGCGAAGTGCCGAGTTCGGCGTCGGTCGCGGCGTCCAGCGGGGCCGACGCACCGGCGGACGCGGACGGATCGGTCGTTGTGTGCCCGGTCGCGGCGGAGACGTTCTCGGTGGATGCGTCGGAAGGGCTCGAGGCGGTGGACGTGTCCGCCGGTGCCGTCGCGGAACGGTCGGCGCCAGGTGCACCCGCACCCGTTGCGGAAGGGTCGGCGCCGGGTGCGGGCGCGCCTGCGTCCAGGGACGACCGTCGCACCTCCGCGGGGGCGCTCGACGGTGCCGAGGTCATGCCGATCGATGCGGAGCTCGGCGCGGGTCCGACGGTGGCGGGGGTCCCGGTTCGTGGCGTCCGTGGGCTCGCCGTGACGGAGGCGGTGACCGGCGAGACGGTCGTCGTCGGTCGCGGCGAGGCACCTGACGGCACCGCCGCTCCGGAGGTCGACCGTCGGACCGCGTCGGGAGCGACCGTCGGGGACCCGCCGGACGCTGACGAGGGACGTGCGCGTGCCGCGGCACCCCCGCCCGCCGCCCGCGCCGACGTGGAACCGCGCCGGGAGTCGACGGTCGCGGTGGCCAGGGCGCGGCGGCGCAGCAGTCGGCCGGACGGTGCGGGCCGGGCGCTGGATCCGGGCGGGAGCGTCGCAGCGGAGGGAGCCCGGTCACCTGTCACGGCGGACGACGCTCGTCCGGGCCCCCCGTCGTTCCCCGGTCGTGCGGGTGGTCCGGCGCGCGTGGCGGGGGACCGCATGACGCGGGCGTCGGACTTCATGGTCATCGTCCCGGCGGCGCGCACGTCCTCGGAGACGCGGACGGGGATCGTCGTCGGCGCGAGGCGCGTGGTGCTGCCACCCGGGCGGTAGCTGGCCTGGTCGGGGACGCGCGCGAGCATCCGCGGCAGGCCCCGCGGCGAAGGTGCGACCGCAGCCGACCGCACGACGGACACGTCGGACCACCACCGCGGCGGCTGCACGTCGGCCGGGCCCGAGCCGACCGAGACGGAAGCCGCGGGCCCGACCAGCGACCGGCGGACGGCCACGGACCGCCCCCACCCGGCGGAGAACCGCACGGACGACGACGCGAGCGACCCGATGGGCGACGGTCGCGCGTGCCCGAGCACCGGTCCGGGCCGACGCAGCCGCACCCCGATGGCCCGGCCCAGCCGGGTGCGCGGGTCGTCGACGGGAGACGCGGTCACAGCGTCTTCGCCCGGAAGCCGTTGTGCGCGACCTCGAGGGTCTCGGTGAGCGAGTCGGCGATGTCGGCGCTGAGGGTCGGCCCGCTCCACGCGACGGCGAACACGCCCTCGAACTCCCAGGAGCGCAGGCGCTCGCCGTTGTTGCCGAGGACGGTCACGGCGCCGGTGGACCGCGTGAGCTTGTTCTGGTTGCCGGCGAACCCCTCACCGGACGACTTGCCCACCCAGGTGAACAGGGCGTCGGAGTTCACCAGCCCGCGCTTGAACACCAGGTGCGGCCACCGGATGACACCGGGGAACTGCTGCACGTACTGGTTCTGGCCGCCCTCGACGTACTCGTGGGTGGACACGGTCATCTGCAGGCCGGTGATCTCCTTGAACGCGCCGATCTCGACGCCGTCCACCTCGAAGACGAAGTTGGCGGCGACGGGGGCGTCGCCACCCAAGGGCTCCTCAGGCACTCTCCCTCACCGCCTCCCACGCTCGGGCGTTCATGGCCGACACGGCACGCACCATGCGGACGCGGTCGAGGTGCTCCAGGTCGAGCAGCTCGTCCATGGGCCAGTGCAGGTGGTACGCGAGGAACGCGATCTCCTGCCAGAGCGCCTCGGTGGGGTAGCGCAGCATGGGTCCTACCGGGCCTCGGTCCGGATCTCCTCGATCGACGCCCGGCCGGGACGGCTGAGCACCGGGGTCGGGACCTCGTCGGAGACGAAGGGCGGCGGCGCCGGAGCCGGAGCGGGAGGCTCCGACCCCGGCAGCGGCCCTGCCTCCTGCTGCGCGGCGACGAACTCGTCGAACTCCTCCTGCGACCCGAAGTTGATCACGCCGTAGAAGTCCTGCAGGTACGCCAGGTCCGCCGCGAAGAGACCCTCGATGTCGTGCGGCGTGACCAGGTCGAGCGACCCCAGCGTCTCCACCACCCGCGCGAGCACCACGATGGTCAGCCGCGGGTCGTCCGGGCCGCTGATCGTGGGGTCGCGCAGGGGTTCCAGCTCGTCGCGCGCCGTCGCCAGGCGCATGACACCGTCCCGGTGGAGTCCGCCGTCGCGGTCCACGTACCCCCGGGGGAGCGTGAACTCGTAGCGGGTCTTGAGGCTCACTTGATCCGGGCGAGCGACTCGATGGTGAGGGTGATGGTCTCCTTCACCGGGTCGTTCGAGTCGACGCTCAGCTGGTCGGTCGAGATCTTGCTGGGCCAGCCGTTGGTGAAGTTGAACCGCGCGACCTCGACGTGGGTCGAGTCGTACATGACGATCGACCCGTTCTTGCGGTTGTTGGTCCGGTCCGACTGCAGGATGCCCTTGCTCATGATGTCGTTGAACCAGCCCCACATCTTGTCCTGCGTGGAGTCCGGTGGTGCCATGCGGACCAGCGAGAGGTCGGGCGCCTTGTTGCGGCCGGCCAGCGTCTTGACGGTCTGGGACTTCCCGTCCTTGCCCACCTGCTGGGTGGTGGCCACCTCCATCTCGACGTCCAGTCCGGACACCGAGGCGAGGATGGTGACGACGGAACCGTCGATCTCCAGGAAGAAGTTCTGGGCGATGATCGGATCGACGGCGATCAGGTCGTTCGGCATCTACGTGCTCCTTGGTCGGTGAGGGGGCGCGCTCAGGACGCGATCTGCTTGTTCTGGCTGATGCGGAAGATCACGAACTCGGCCGGCTTGACGGGCGCGATGCCCACCTCGACGACGAGCTTGCCCGCGTCGACGGACTCGGGCGGGTTGGTGGTCTCGTCGCAGCGGACGAAGAACGCCTGGTCCGCGCTGGCGCCGAACAGCGCGCCCGCCGACCACAGCCCACGCAGGTACGCGTTGAGCGTGCGCTTGACGCCCTCCCACAGGGCCACGTCGTTGGGCTCGAACACGGCCCACTGGGTGCCCTCGAGGATCGTCGCCTCGATCATGTTGAACAGCCGTCGGACGTTGATGTACGTCCAGTCGGTGTCCGAGGTGAGCGTCCGGGCGCCCCAGATGCGGATGCCGCGCTGGCCGAACGGTCGGATCGCGTTGATGCCGAGCGGGTTGAGCACCCCTTGCTCCGCTTGCGTGATGGAGCGCTCCACGTCCAGGACCCCGCGGATGGTGTCGTTGGCCGGGGCCTTCCACACGCCGCGGGTCTCGTCGGTCCGCGCCCAGACGCCGGCCACGTGGCCCGACGGCGGGATGAGGATCTCGGAGTTGCCGTTGGAGCCGGTGGGGTTCTCCACCTTGATCCACGGGTAGTACAGCGTGGCGAACGCGGAGTCGAACTGGGCCGTGTCAGTCCGCCACTCCTTGACGGACTGAGGCGACAGCCCGGGGGGCGCGTCGAGGATGGCGACGCGGTTGGCGTGCAGCTCGCAGTGCGCGATGAGGCTGGTCTGCACCGCCTTCCACAGGCCCAGGTCCAGGGTGCCGTCCGCCTTGGTGGCGGCCGTGACCAGGTCCGGGACCAGCACGATCGTCACGTCGTCGGCGATCGCGAGGCCGGCGATGCCGGTGCGGGCGGACTCGGACCCGGCGAACTTGCGGCCGTTGACCGGGACGGGCTTGGCGGCGGCCTGCTCGAGGGCGTACGCGCCGGGCTTGAGCAGCTCGAGCTGGCTCTTGAGGTCGACGTCGTCAGCAAGCTTGATCTCGACCTTGACGCGCGTGGAGGTCTTGTTGATGACCGTCGCAGCGTCGCGCGGGCCACCGAGCGTGAGGTCGTCGTAGCTCTCGACGGCCTCACCGCCGTCGACGATCGTGATGCTGAACGGCGCCGGCCCGTCGTGGTCGTCGGCGACCTCGGACGTCTCGACGACCACCGTGAGGTTGGCGTCGGGCTCCACGGACTCCACCGAGATGGGCAGGCCGAGCGAGCGGTCCGCGGCCGGCAGCGCCAGGCGAGCGGGCTCACCGGACGGCTCGGCGTTGGGCACGCGGACGATGTAGGCGAGGCTTCCGCCGTTCAGGAAGTAGCCGTAGACGGAGAGGGGCAGCAGCGCACCCTCGACGAACCCGCCGTACAGGCTCTCGAACTGGTTCCAGCTGGTCACGAGCCGCGGGGCGAGGCCCTGCGGGTCGTTCGGGTCATCCAGCGGCGCTCGCTCCGTGAACCCCACGAACGCGGCCACAGCGGTGGGGGCGGACGCCAGCACCTTCTGGGTCGAGGGGATCTCTTCGACGTAGACGCCGGGCGCGGTGTAAGTAGGCACTGGCCATCCTCTGCTCGGTGCGTCCCGCGCCGGGCCGGCAATCTGACCGGTCACCTGACCTGCACGGGAACGCTGCGACGCGGGTGTGTCGATCGCCACGGTAAGGACGCATTTGTCCGTGCGGCATCGGTAATCGCTACCGAGGTTTGCTCGAGGTCGGATCGATGTTTGAACCTGGACGCAAAGCGCGCATAAGGTGCGAACCGACAAGCTCGTTGTGACTCGCGCAATGCCACCGCAGACGGCAGGGGGCGAGAGTCCTGGTGCTCATGGGTGAGTGGAGCTGCTGTGGCGGCAAACGCCGAGGTCCCGTCCTCGTCGACGACGGTCCTGCCCGAGAGCCTGGGTGCCGTCGCGCGTCGGACGCTCGTCGTGCGCCCTCTCACCGAGCAGGTCCGCGCCGAGGTGCAGTCCGGCCGTAGCGTGCTCGTCGTCGGCGACGCCGGGGTCGGCAAGACGCACCTGGTCACGGCCGCTCTGGCGCACCTGTGGATCGGCACGCCGACGTCGCCGATGCCCACGGTCGTGAGCGTCTCCGGCGCCACCTGCCCGACGGGCATCCCGCTGGGCGCGCTCGAGCCGCTGCTGGGTGACGTCGCGATCAGCTCTCTGGGCAGCTTCGCGCGGGCTGTCGACGCCCTGGCCGCCTCGTTGCGCGCACGTTCCCGCGGCGGTCCGGTGATCCTGCGGGTCGAGGACGCCCACCTGCTCGACCGGGGCAGCAGCCAGGCGCTCGCGTGGATGGTCCAGCAGCACGAGGTGCAGCTGGTGGCGACGGCCCGGTCGTCGGCCGTGTCGCAGTCGCCGTGGCTGGAGCTGTGGAAGGACGACGTCGTCGAACGCATCGACGTGCCGCCGTTCACGCTCGCCGAGGTGCAGCGGTGGCTGGTCGGGGAGCTCGGTGGGCAGGTCAGCCTCGACACGGTCCGTCGCGTGTGGTCCGAGACGTCCGGCAACCCGTTCCACCTCGGGGAGGTGGTGGCCGGCGCCCTCGAGCAGCAGGGCGGGGCGTGGGTGTGGGTCGGTGGTGCGACGCCGGGCCGACGGCTTCTCGACGTGGTCGCGCACGACATGTCCCGGCTCAGCGGCGACGCTCGTGTGGCCCTGGAGATCGCGGCGCTCGTCTGCCCCGTCTCGCTGGGCGTCCTGCTCGACATGGTGTCCCGGCCCGTCGTCGAGGAGCTGTCCCGCGTCGGGCTGGTCTCCCTGTCCCCGCGCCTGACGGTCGCGGGCGAGGGGGACGTCACGGTCGACCTCGCGCACGCGCTCTACGCGGAGGCGGTCCGCTCGGGGGTCCCGCGGGCGCGTCGGCGCGAGGTGCTGGAACGTGTCGCCGGCCTGGCCAACACCGGGCACCGCACGGGCGCCGCGCTGGTCCGCTCCGTCGCGCTGGCGCTCGACTGCGACCTGGCCGTCGAACCGTCCCGGCTCGATGCCGCGGTCGACGCCGCGTTCGAGCTCCAGCAGCCCGACACCGCCATCCGCCTGCTGACCTCGGCCCTGCGCCAGACGCAGCCGGGCGACCTGCGCACCGCCGAGCTGGCGCTGCAACGTGCCGACGCCTGGTGGCACCTGGACGACGCCGGGCGGGCGTCGCGGGACCTGACCGACGTCTTCGAGGTCCTGTGGGAAACCGTGCGCGCCGACGCGCCCACCGTGCAGCTCATGGTCGCGGCGACCGCGCTCCGCGCCCGGATCGCCTACCACCGCGACGGCGACCTCGACCAGGCGCTCCGCGCGTTCGACATCGCTGCCCGGTGGATCGTCGAGCGCGGCGGCGAGCACGTCGGCCGCGGCCTGCGGGAGCTCGAGACCGCGCGGCTGACCCGGCTCGGCTACGGCGGGCGCCCGCGGCTCGACGACGCCTGCGCCGTGCTGCTCGACCCGGCCGCCGACAGCGCCGCCGTGCCGCTGGCCGCCCCCACGATCGTCGGCCTCGCGCAGTCCGGACGGTTCACCGACGCCGCCCACCTGGCCGCCCGCTCCGCCCAGCTGGCGGGCGCGCACCACGACCAGTACCGCTGGGGCCGCGGCGAGGTCGCCGTCGCCGCGTTCCTCACCACCCTCTGGTCCGGCGACGTCACGACGGCCGAAGGCGTCGTCGACGCCCTGGACCAGGAGAGCAACGCCGCGGTCGACTGGGTGGCCGTGCACGTGACCCGCGGCCTCATCGGCATCGCCCGCGGCTCCTGGATGCAGGCCCACGCCGACCTGCACGCCGCCAGCGCCCGCCACGAGCACAGCGACATGGGGGGCGTCGCCGTCTACAGCCGCGCGGCCGAGGCCCTGGCCGCGGCCGCGTCGGGCGACGCCGCCACGGCTCGCACCCTGCTCGCCGAGAACGCCGACGCCACCGCGCGCGCCATGGCCGGTGTCGACGGCGAGGTCCAGCTCCTGCGTGCCGACACCCTCGCCTGGCTCCGCGACCCCCGTGCCGTCGACGAGGCCCGCGCGCTGGTGGGCTGGGCCCGCGAGCGCGGCCTGTGGAGGGTCGAGCTGGAGGCCCTGCACCGCTCCGCCGACCGCCGCCGACCCGGCACCCGCCCCCGCGGCGTCGACCCCGAGGTCCAGCGCCGCGTCCGCGAGCTCGCCCCGCTGGTCGACGGACCCCGCGCGGCCGCGATCGTCCGGCACGTCCAGGCCCAGTCCGCCGGTGACGACGACCTCGTCCGCATCGCCGAACGCGAGCTCAACCGCTGCGGCCTCTGGCTGCCGCCCGTCGAGACCACCGTGTCGCTCACGCGCCGCGAGCAGGAGATCGCCTCGCTGGCCGCCGGCGGGCTGACCAGCCGCGCGATCGCGTCGCGTCTCACCCTGTCCGTCCGCACCGTCGACTCGCACCTGGCTAGGGTGTTCGCCAAGACCGGGGTCCACTCACGCGAGGGGCTGTCGGCGGTGCTTCGTTGAGAGGGTCGAGATGACGTCGAAGAGCTCAGCCGGCGGCGCGGCCGGAGGTGGCGCGGTCTACGGGATCGGTTTCTTCGGCGCAGCGGTCTACTACTTCTCTGCCGGGGACAACTTCTGGGACTTCGTCCTGGCGATCCCCAAGGCGATCATCTGGCCCGCGATCCTCGTCTTCGAGGCGCTGAAGAGCTTCTACGGATAGATTGCCTTTACGGGCGAAATCGGGCGAAAAGGTTGATTTCGGACGTGACCGACGAGCACGCTCGAAGTCGCCTTTCTACGGAGACCCTGATGCGAGCTCTTCTGACCGTCGTGGCCACGCTGACCGCACTCCTCATTCCCACGGCCGCGTCGGCGGGCCCGGTCGCGGTCACCTGCGACACGACGCTGGTGGTCAACACCGTCCTCCAGCAGGACCTGACCTGCCCCGGCCCAGGGCTGCGGCTCGCGCCCGGCGTCACGCTCAACCTGAAGGGCCACACCCTCACCGGCACCCCGGGCAACGTGGGGATCGAGGTCGACGCCGCGGGCGCGAACACGATCGTCAACGGCACCCTGGCCGGCTGGGGGCTGGGCGTCGACACCTACAACTACCCGGAGGACCTGGCGGGGGAGCGCACGCTCAAGGTCGACAGGGTGGTGTTCCGGGACATGCGCGTCGGCATCGACACGTCCGGTGAGAGCACCACCGGGCGCTACCCCAAGACGACGACGATCACCCGGTCGACGTTCACGGGCAACGAGATCGGCATCACGCAGGCCTGGTTCGGCTGCAACCTCACCGTCTCGCGCACGACGTTCGCCGACAACGTCGTCGGCGTCTGGGTAGACGAGGCCTGCGCGACGATCACGGACAGCGACTTCCTGCGCAACACCGCCGGGCTGCGGGTCTACAGCGGCAACGCCACGGTCGAGCGGTCCCGGTTCGTCGACAACACCATCGGCATGCGGACGAACGACATCGGCGGGATCGACGCCACGGAGATCAAGATCACCGGCGGGGAGGTCGGCATCTCCCTGTTCGACAATGCCGGTGTCACCCTGCGGTCCAGCGTCGTCACCGGCGCAGACATCGGCGTCTTCCTGCAACGAGGAGCACCCGCGACCCTCGACGCGAACACCTTCCGCGCCAACGGCGTGGCCATCGTTCAGCTCGACGAACCGAACGGCGGCGTGGTCATCACCAACAACACCCTGCGCCTGAACGGCGAAGGGATCGTCCTGCAGCCCGCGCCCTCACCCGAGTACAACCAGGTCGGCGGGAACGACGTCCGCCGCAGCACCGGGTGGGGCATCTACGCCCCCGGTGCGCTCGACCTGGGCGGGAACGTCGCCCGGAACAACGGCAGCGAGCCCCAGTGCGTCGGGGTGGTGTGCAGCCCGAGCTGACCTACGCCGGCGGGATGTTCTGGTTGAGCCGGAACGCGTTGTCGGGGTCCCACGCCGTCTTCAGCTCCTGGAGTCGCGCGTAGGTGGCGTCACCGTAGGCCCGGTGCACCCCCGCGGCGCCCTCGACCCCGAGCGCGTTGACGTACACGCCGACGCTCCACGGCGCGATGGTCGCCGCGAGCCGCCGGCACGTCGCCGCGTGGCGCTCGTCGTCGGCCGGGTCCTCCCACTTGGCGCCGACGTCGTACTCGAACCGCGTGTTGCGATGCGCGAACGCCGTCGTCCCCGGGTCGACGTCCGCGATGGCACCGCCGTACGCGACGAGGCTCGCCGCCCCCACGTCCGCCCCGGCGTGAGCGAGGAACGCCTCGAGCGCCGCGTCGGGCAGCTCCTGGACGTAGTGGCTCTTGGCGTAGCGACGCCAGCCGTGCGCCGCGCCGACGTCCGACTGTCGTTGCAGGTCCAGGTAGCTGATCGGCCTGACGCGTCTGGCTTGTGCCGTGCCGAGGTCGTCGAGCTCCGCGACCAACGGTGCAGCGTCGTCGGGCGGACCGACCCAGACGAACCCGAGCGTCAGCGGCCCCCCGGCGCTCACCTCCGCGAAGAGCGTCGCGCGCCTCGGTGCGTCGTCGGACCTCGCCAGCCACGTCCGCAGCGCATCGAGCCCACGCGCGGGGTCGAGATCCACCTCGGCGACGAGCGCCTGCGTGCCGACGACGTGCAGCGTCAGGTCGAACCGCGTCACCACACCGAAGTTCCCGCCGCCACCCCGCAGGCCCCAGAACAGGTCGGGATTCTCGTCAGCCGATGCACGGACGAGCTCCCCGTCGGCGGTCACCACCTCGTACCCGAGCGCGTTGTCGCAGGTCAGCCCATACTGCCGACCGAGCCAGCCGACGCCCCCACCGAGCGCCAGGCCACCGATCCCCGTGTGTGACACGATCCCCGCCGTCGTCGCGAGCCCGTACGGCTGCGAGGCCGCGTCGAGCGACCCGAGCAGCGCCCCACCCTGCACCTGCGCCGTGCGTGCTCCTGCGTCGACGGCGACGCCCCGCATCCGCGACAGGTCGATCATCAACCCACCGTCCGGCACCGCCCACCCAGCCGCACTGTGCCCGCCGCCCCGCACCCCGATCGGCAGACCGAGCTCCCGCGCGACCCTCACTGCGGCGCGAACGTCATCCGTGCCCGCGCACCGGACGACGTACTTCGGCCGGCGGTCGACGGCACCGTTCCAGACAGCGCGCGCTGTGTCGTAGTCGGGGGAGTCGGGGACGAGGACATCGCCCTCGAAGCTAGCGGGCAGGGGTCCGGCCATCGGCATGTCACGACTCTGGCGGCTGGCGGGCTGGTCTGCCAAGGGCCAGGCCACGACCTGGGCACGTCCTGAGGTCGTTCCCGACCGCCTCTCCGGTAGGCTGCCTGCGTTCGTGAGGCCCTCCTGCGAGGGCGGCGCGGACGCTCGCCAGGATCGCTACGGCAGTAGTCGGAGCCCCGCTTCGGCTTCTGCCAGATCCTGCGCGCCTGTAGCTCAGGGGATAGAGCACCGCTCTCCTAAAGCGGGTGTCGGCAGTTCGAATCTGCCCAGGCGCACAGTGTGTTGTTGCAGGTCAGAGCGATCAACGACGCGGCTCGTGTCATCGATGCGACCGCAATGTCCGGCTCGTGGTCAGCATGTGGTCAGCAGTCCCGTCCCCCGTGGTTTGGTCCGGACTCCCGCTGAAGCGCAGCTGCTAGCTGGTTGGCCGGCTCGGCTCGCGCCCAGTGCGGGCGCGCGGGCATGGCACGCTGCGATTGTGACCATCGATCCGGGAGAACTCCTGCGACGGGTGGTCGCGGATGTGTTCGACGGGTTGGCCGACTGGGACCTACTCCACCGGAAGCGGACCGGCGCCGGCCTGGCTGTCGCGCGAGCACGTGGCCGCGTCGGCGGCCGCCGACCGTGATGACCGTTGAGAAGCGTGCGGCGGCCAACGAACTGCTGGTTCGCCCTGAAGCCATCTTTGCTGGGGCTCTCGGCGTTTCGCCGGTTTCCCTTCGCCGCGACCTCGATCTGAAGTCCCACCACTGACGGGGACAAACGCAAGAGGCGGCGCTCCCCTCCCACGGGGAACACCGCCTCTTGGGCGATGAGGCTCCTGCGACCAGTCGTAGCATCGCTTTCGCCCCACAGAGACGCACCGCGAGGGGCAAACCCCTTGCGTCTCAATCGCCAGAGGTTTGTGCTGACGACGGATCCGTTCGTCGTGGTCACCGGGCAATGGGCCAGCCTCCACGAGTCCTGCACCGTTGGTCACCGGGCAATGGGCCGGCCGCTCAACCTCTCGTACCTGCGAAGGTAGCAGCCAGGCGACCGGGCGTCAAGACCCGGAGTTGACACCGACACGAACACCTACTACAATTCGCGCACCCCACGCTAGTGGAGCATTTGCGGATACGTTAGTAGAGACGCCTGCACTACGCTTGTGGATCACAGACTAGTACGCTCTGGGTTAGAAGTAGAGAGGGCACATTGATGCCGCGTAATACGGTCGAGGCTAGTTCACCCCTGGGGCCGGGAGCCACGCCCCTTTTCGTGGACTTCAGCAGCTCGGCCCTTGCTCCGGCCTCGACGAGCGAGCCGTGGCCTGACCGCCTACTAGTCTCTGCGTCTGCACTGGCAGCAGCTAGAGAGATCGACACCACTTCGGGGCGGCGCACAGCAACTCCCGTGCGGAAGATCTTCGTGCGGCTGGACTCCAACAGGACGCCCCGCCTGGCACAACTACTCCAGGTCGGCGGTCGAGGCGGTGGTGTCGCACTCAAGCTGTATCTCGCCCTTCTGTGGCGCTGCTCGAGTGAGCCGTACCAGACGAGCAAGCCACACCGCGCGTGGGCGACCCTCCTCGGCCTAGAGGAGCCGGAGGGCAAAGGGGCTCGGCGGGTGGCCGCCGCACTCAAGACCCTCGAAGGTCTAGGGCTCGTCTCCGTGCGCCGTGTCCCTGCCGAGCCCAACGTGGTGCAGCTGCTCGACGAGAGCGGCGACGGCTCCGAGTACGCCCCACCGTCCACCGAGTACGCGCGCGCCCCAAAGGGAGAGGTGGGCGACGCGCGAAGGGCCCGCAACGTCTACTTCAAGGTGCCGTCCAAACTGTGGCTCGAGGGACACATCCAGAGCCTCGACGCACCAGGACTAGCAATGCTGCTGATCTTGCTTGCGGAGCAGGCGGACATTCGCCCGGTGTGGTTCAGCACCGACGTGTTCCCACAGCGGTACTGCATCTCTCAGAAGTCGCGAGCAGCAGGGACTCTCCGGCTCGTTGAGCGCAACCTGCTCCGAGTCGAGCGGCAGCCGCTAAGCGAATTCCCCGGGCAGACGTCAGTCTTCGACCGAAAGCGCTCCCGCAAGCTCTACAACCTTGCGGGAGCGGCGGCCGAGGGTCCAGCCCCCGAAGCGGCGGCCGAGACTGGACCCAAACCTGCGAGACAGGCGCGCCCGGCACGACTTAAGACGCTCAGGCGCCCGACACGCCCCCCGAGTGGCTGAGCGGAGACAAGCCCTAGCTGCGCCGCCACGAGCTCGAGGTATCCCGTTCTGGCAATTGGCTGGGCATCTGCAAACTTCCCGCCGCAGCAGAGGCGAGCCAGCCGATCCACCGGTCGACAAACTCGCGGGGGTCATCCCGATCGATCTTCGCAACCGGCCACGCGAGCTGCTCGGTGCCCGTCACGTTCGAGAACGCGATGCCAGCAGACTGCGGATCCAAGCTATATGGCACCACGGTTGGCTGAACTCCGAACGCTGATGACATGAACGCGAGTTCGTACCAGGAGAACTCCCCGCTGACCTGGGCGTCGCAGTACCAGAGAGAATGTGACCGGCCCAGCCAACCGCGGCTCTGCTGCTGCCGGTGGACCGTCAGTGCCGCTGTTGCGATCACCTCAAAGGGACCGGACCACTCGCTCGCCGCCTGCGGGGACGTAGCCACAAGTTTCGCGCCTGCCAGTGTCGCCTTGAACAGTTCCTCCGCCCTAGGACGGTGCTGGACCTCACCAGCGTTCCCGACGCCCTCCATCACTTCCGTGAGCAGGGGCTCGATGAGCGACCCGTGCGACTGGACAGCTACCGCCATGAGGCGTCCACGACGGTCAGCCTCGCTCTCACTTGCCCGTTGTTGAGCGAACGCGGTGGCCATCTCAGCTCGCACCGTCTCGCTGACGCGCGCCAGCGCGCTGGCGCCGGGAAGGCTGGGCTCGGCAGAGGCCTGAGCCAATCGCGCCAGCACGTTGGCCGCCGCCGGGCGCGATCCAGGAGCCTTGTAAAGGCACTCCTCGATGATCGCGCGCAAGCGAGTCGGCCCAACCGGCGAAGGCACGTCGTGCAGATGCGCATCACGAAGCTCTTCGAACGTTCCGGTGAACGGAAGCCCGCCGCTCACGAGCTGGTAAGCCGTGACCCCAAGCGCATAGATGTCGGTCTTCGACGTCGCGGTCTCAAAGGTCCACTGCTCTGGCGCGGCGTACTGGGGCGTCCAGGAGAACTTGCGTGTGTCAGCGGCGGTGCTCGCATCTGCGTACTTGGAGATGCCGAAGTCCGCCAGACACCAACGCCCTCCCAAAAGGAGCACATTCGCCGGCTTCAGGTCCCGGTGCACGATCTGACCGTCCAGGCTAGCCAACGCGCGTGCGATGTCCTCCAAGATGTCGATGACCTCGGCCAAGTCGGGAGGGTCGTCCCGCAGCCGCTGCTGGAGCGACATCTCTGCCCGAGGCATCACCAGGACCAAGAAGTCCTCATGCTCCCCCTTGTCCAGGATCGGGACGACGTTCTGTGCGTCGGATGGCAGGTCACCAAACAGGAGCTCGCGGTCAGCGCCCGGCTGCTGGGGCACCAGTTTCGCCACAGCGTCTGTGCCGCTCTCGTCGAACACCTCGAACATGCGGCCGAAGCCCGCGCGGTCGGCGCCAGCCAAGGGCCCGCGGACCTCCCAGGTCTTCTTCTGGAGCTTGAGCTTTTCCGACATGTTCGAACGCTAGCGGCCGATACCGACTGAACATCGGTCCACGCGAGTGTTCACCCGCGTCCACAGCCTCCTCCGCCACGGAACTACAGAGATTCAGGCCTAAACGGCGCGCCGAAGGGCTAAGCGGGCAGCCCGTCAATTCGCCGGGATGCTGGTACTCGGTCCGGGGGCCGACGGCTCGGGGAACATAGGCATTCGCTCCATCGCCACCCAAGGCGCCTCCGAAAACAGGTGGCCGTAGAGGTCCATCGTCATCGTCGCGGTGGCGTGCCCGAGGATCATTTGGACCGCCTTCACATCGGCACCGGCGGCGATGAGCAACGACGCCGCCGTGTGGCGGAGGTCGTGGATCGTCGTGCCGGCCAGGCCGACCGCCTGCGTTGTCTCGGTCCAGCGGGACCGGACGCGGAAGTTGGTGTTGGTCCAGATCGCGCCCGTCGGGCTGGGGAACAGGTACGAGCCGGACACGGCGCTGTCGATCCGGTCACGGACGTAGTTCTCGAGCGTCGGCGGGACCGGCACGGTGCGGGTCTGGTGGGTCTTCGTCGGGCCGAAGATCGCCCCGCTGGTGCGCTTCGACTGCGGGGCGGCGCGGTGGATCCGCACACCGAGGCCGTGCGGCGTCTGGACGACGTCGTCGACCCGTAGCGCGCACATCTCGGAGAATCGGCAGCCGGCCAGGCCGAGGAAGAGCACGACCGGCCGGCAGTTCGACGGCATTGCGTCGGCGAGCTTGCCCAGTTGCTCCGCGCGTAGCCAGTGCGGCTCACGCTTGGTCGTGCCCTTGGGGAGCGGGATTGAGCGGGCGACGTTGACGGAGATCCGACGGTCGCGGACGGCGTAGTCGAGCACGAGTCGGATGACGGACAAGACGCGCCGCCGGGTGGCCGTCGCCAGCCCGCGGACCGTCATCGCCGTGAGCACTCGCTCGACGTCCGTCGCTGAGATCACGGCGATCGGGAAGCGCCCGAGCAGAGGGATGACGTAGGAGTCGAGCAGGAACTGCGTCGTCTCCTGGCTGCGGACCGCGAGGTGCTGGCGCGAGCCCTGCCACTCCTCGGCGAGCGACTCAAAGGACACCCGACCGCGAGCCGGATCGATCCAGGTGCCGCTCTGGAGCTTGACCAGCTGGTCGGCCTCCCAGCGCTTGGCGTCGGTCTTCCGCTGGAACGACTTCTCGGCAATGACCCGGTGCTCGAAGAAGACCTTCGCGCGCCAGGTCACCGTGCCCGAGGGGAGCGTCCGCCGGGTGACGGACATCAGCGTCGGCGCGGCTGCGCGGGCTCCCGATCGACCCACGAAGCCGGGATGAGGATGACGGTCCCGAGCCGACGGCAGGGGATCTGCTCGGTCTCCGCGAGGTGGTAGAGCGTCCGCACCGGCACCCCGAGGACGGCTGCCGCGTCCTTGACGCGGTAGTACTGCCGAGCAGCGGCGACGGCGGTCTGCGTGGTTGTCGACATGGTCGTTCTCCTTCGATGGGTTGGGTTGGTCACCACCGCTCCAGTACCGGTCCATCGGGGACCGGGCTGGGCGGGGGCGTCAATGGGCGCGGCGCCATCTGTGGACGCAGCGGCGGGATGGCGGGCTGTGGGCGGGCCGGCGATAGCGGCGGCTGTGGCCGCTCCGGGTGGTGAGCGGCCCAGGTCTCGGTGCCCGACATCTCGGCGTGCGTCGTGGCGAGGATGCGGTCGAGCAGCTCCCGCACGCCCTCGGGTTCGCTGCCGGGGAGGCAGTCCGGATCGGGTCGGTCGGTGGCGACGTAGAGCCGGTTGAGGTGGCGGCCGCGGGTGACGGCGACGTAGAGGTCTTCGCGGCCCATGCCGGCGGTGATGACGGTGTGGGTCTCGTCGACCGTCATCCCCTGGGACCGGGCGGTGGTGGTGGCGTAGCCGAGCTCGACGGCCTCCGCCACGTACGTCGCCGGCAGCGTCAACGACGCTCCGGTGGGCTTGTTGATGGGTTGGACGCGGAGACCGCCGTCGGGCAGGACGGCGGTGATCTGCCACAGGTCGCCGTTGCGGACGAACCCGTCGCTGGTGCGCAGCCGCCGATTGTTGCGACGGGTCACGATGCGATCGCCGACGCCGCCGGTCAGTCCGTCGCTCAACGTGATGCCTGCGGTGCGAATGGTCCCGGTGCGGATGCGCTCGGCGCGGCTGCGAGCGTTGAGCTCGTTCACGGTGCGCCGGTCCGCGGCCGCGAGCAGGACGACACTGCCGGTCGCTTCGGCGTCGAAGGCAGTGGTGAGGGCGTCGTCGAGCATGTCGTCGTGGGTGCCGTGGCTGACTCGATGGTGCCGGATGTAGGCGTCCAGGGCGGCGGGTTGGCCGTGGCGCAACTCGAGGGTGGCGCGGGCCTCCCAGGGGTGGCTGAACCGCCACAGGGTGCGCAGCTCGGCGGTCGGTCCGCGGCGGGCGAGCATCCCGAACCCGCCGCCGGCGTCGACCGCTCCGCGCTGCAAGTGGTCGCCCACCAACAGCACCTTCGCCTGGGCTGCGGCGGCCTGCTGGACGAGGGCGGCCAGGGTGCGAGTGTCGGCCATCGATGCCTCGTCGACGATGATCAGGTCCCCCCGTCGAAACCGCCACTGCTCCTGCTCGACGGCGAGCGCGTAGCGGCGTTGGTTCGCAGTCCGGTGATCTTCGTACGCGCCCGTCGGGTCGCTCAGCTCGGCCGTGTGGGCGGCGTACCGCAACGCCCGCTGCGCTGCGCCGTCGCCGACCGATTCGTAGAGCCACTTGGCGGTCGTCTCGCTCCGTGCGCCCAGGGCCTCCGAGAGGGTCGCCGCTGCGGTGGCTGATGGAGCCAGCCCGATCACGGCGCCGCGGGTCTCTCGCCACTCGTCGGCCAGCGCAGCCAACGTCGTGGTCTTTCCGGTGCCGGCAGGGCCGACGAGGACGTCGAGCTGCCGCGGCGAGAGCAGCACGGCCTTGGCGGCTTCCCGCTGGTCGTCGGACAGGTGCGCCATGCGACCGTCGGCGAGGCGTTCGGCCAGGGGATGAATGCCGAGGGGCACGGTGGCTTCCGCCGCCTCGAGCAGCGTGCGTTCCGCCTGCAGGAGCTCGAGCGAGGTGAACGTCTCCTCCCCGACCCGACGGCGGGTCGGTTCGGTGTCACCGTCGAGCCGCACGCACGCTCTGCTCGCCTCGGTGACGATCGTGCTGGTCAGCTCGAGCCGGTCGTCGGGGGAGGCCATGCGTAGCTCGAGCGACGAACGCAGCGCGGCTGCGCCGAGGTTCCAGGTCGACCAGACCGATCGGCGTTTCGAGACGTCCTCGAGGACCTGGGCGACGATTGCCGCGCGGACCTCCGGGCCGACATCGCCGGCCCGCAGAGGCCGGCTGTAGCGGCCGGCCAGGGCGCGGGCTGCCAGGTCGACCGGTTCGATGCCGGTCAACCCACGCGCCCGGTTCGCCCAGTCGGTCAACAGCTCGTGAAGCGCGCAGACGACCTTGGGCGGCCGGGTCTCGCGCGTCAGGTGCTGGCGCGCCCTCGTCGTCTCCACCCGCGATGGTGCCCGTCCGTGCTGCTCAGCGAACTCCTCGGCCCACCGCTGCTCGGCGCAGTGGATCTGCTCCGACCGCGCGGAGAACTCGGCCAGCAGGTTCTCGCCGACGCCGTCGACCTCGAAGGCGGGGTTGCGACGCTCGCCGCGGGATCTCATCGACCACGTCGCGCCGAGCCGCCGCGACACCTCGTCGCCAAGCGACGCGTCGTACAGCTCCGAGACGGTTACCACCGCGGCGTGCAACGTCCGGCCGTCCACCGAACGCCACGCACCGTCGGGTCCCTGGACCTTGTTCGCGACGACGACATGCGTGTGCAGGTTCGGGTCGCCGGCTCGGGAGTCCCAGTGATCGAACGCGGCGGCGAACATGCCGCGCGTCCGGACCTGCCGACAGCCGGCCGCACCGACCCTCGTCCGGATCACCGAGTGCTCCACGAACTTCAGGGCCGTCGTCAGCGCCGCGCGGTGCGCGTCGTAGAGAGCGGTTCGCGTCCGGTCGTCGGCCAGCCCCCAGAGGACCGAGACCGACTTCGGCGCCGTGAAGGTCAGGTCGTAGCCGGCGACGGTGTGCCGGCCCTCGCCGGGCACGATCTGCTTGTAGGGCTTGCCCAACGGCTCGAAGGTGATCGGGTCGCGGCCGTCGCGGAAGACCGCCGTCATCGCAGCCTCGGAGACGGCCGCGCCGACCCTGAGCCGGCCGTCGCCCAGTGCGCTCAGACCACCGCCGATCCACCGGCCGTGCGGGTTACCCGTCAGCTCGTAGTACGCAGCGAGCGAGTCGCCAGCGGCCAACCCCGCGTCGCCAGCCGCGACGTGCCGCGTCAGGTACGCGTATCCGTCGCCGACGGTCAGCTTGTGCATCGACAGCACCGCAAGCACCTCCCGTGGGAGCGGCTCTGGCGAGTGCTCCTACAGATAGGTGCGCGGAAATGTGCGCAAGACGCGAGGTAGATTCCGCCGCCGCGCAATCAGTGCCGCGGGTGCGACGAGTACGGCTCCGAACCCTCCTCGCCACCGAGCACCGCGAAAGGAGCCACGGGCGGCGGGTTGGGTGTGCCACGGGAGGCACCACGGCTCCACCACAGGGTCAGCCAGTCTCGTCGGTCTTACCGCCGGAAGTACCCGTGTGCGATAGCCGCCGGGTGGTACGTCGAGCGGCGGCTGAGCGGCCGAATACGCCTGGTCAGGCGGGCTCGGCTACAAGACCTCAACCGTCTCGGCCGCCGCTCGAAGTGCTTCGGCATCCACGGTGAAACTCGACTTGTCCACGCCGAGGCGGGGTCGGCGACGGTGAGCACCGGGTCTTCGGGCGGCGGCGCTGGGGTCGACCACAGGGTGCTCGACCACTCGCGGCCGCCGCCACCCAACTGGGTGAGCTCCGTCGGGTCTGCTGCCGGCCAGTTGTTCCGGATGTGGCGCCCGGCGACGGCGGCGGTACGTCCATCGGCGATCTCCACTCCGGAGGAGAGTCCCGCGCCGAATGTCGGGTGCATGCGATCTTCGAGGTGGGGATCCAGACGACACCGGACGGCCAGCTCGATCTGGAGTCCGGCGGTGTAGCGAGTGAGGCCGACGAGAAGGATCGCCACGTCCGCGGGCCGTCCGAGGATGCCGCTCACGCCGAGAGCGGAGGGGGCTCGGTTCTCCGCCGGTCCGAACCGGGATCTCGCCTGCGCGACGTCGTCCGCGTTGCCGGAGACAGCCAGGGTCGAATGCATGAGGCCGACCCTCGTCCGCATCCCGTAGGTGGTCAACGTCTTTCGTCCTGGAGCCGTCTGCCATCGCTAGAGCCGAGCTGCGTGGGCCGCACAGTCTTTAGCGGCTCCTCGGCGACGGGCAACTCGCTAGCGAAGGAACACAGCCCCGACTCTTCTTGCACTCCGTTCTGAAACGGCGTGCTAGAAAACGACGCCGCAGCCGGCAGATGTGTGGCGAGTCGCCGACCCAGCTACGGCTTAGCCGTCGTCCTCGGGCCGTCGCTGCTCCCGCTCCAGCGGTCGGCGCCCGAGGTGCGGGATGACGGGGGCATTTTGGCCAAGATGGTCGATCGCTGCGCGCTAGGCTCGACTCATGGCGGCAACGGGTGACTTCTTCCAGGCGTATCGATGACTGTCGGACCTGAGGAAAACGCCAGCAGTGTATTGATCGGCACACCCGGCACGGTTTCCTTCGTCGAATCCGACGGCAGGACCTTTCACGTGCAACTGCAAGGAGGCGGCGCCGCTCGCGTCGGATCGGGTGAGCTGGTCTCGCTGAGCCGCGGTGACAGCGTCCTCGTGAGTCAGACTGGATGGCACGCGTTGCCTAAAGGCACGTGGCTGGATCCGGTGTCGGTGGGGGTCGTTCGCAAAGTCTTCAAAAAAGGTGTCTTGCTGGAGACAAATCTAGGAATTCGCCTGATCAAGAAGCGGCCGAGGAAGCGGCTCGGTCTCGCTCCGGGAAACACAGTTGAATATGACGAGCAAAACGGTGTTACCAAGGTCATTTCCGCATCCCCCATTCGACTCCGTGACGTCGGAGTCGATGATGACGTTCTGACCGAATACGAGTATTCCGCCAATGGTCAAGAGCGGTTGAGTTTCGATTCGTTTGGCGGGTACGAATCGGTTGTGACGCGAGCGAAGGAACTAATCGAGACGCAACTCGAGCACAGAGAGGAGCTGCGGGAGATTGGCGCGCAACCCGTCAAGGGCGTCATCTTCACAGGTCCGCCGGGCACGGGCAAGACCCATCTGGCTCGAATAATCGCCCAGGTGTCCGAGGCCACATTCTATTTGGTAAGCGGCCCCTCGATCGTGAGCAAGTGGGTTGGTGACAGTGAAGAAACGCTACGGCGACTCTTCGCGGAGGCTGCGACCCAGGAGCGAGCGATCATCTTCTTCGACGAAATCGATAGCATCGCCGCCCGACGAGGTAACGACTCAAATGGCGAGTCCAAACGGGTCGTCGCACAACTCCTCACGCTGCTGGACGGGTTTGAAGCGGCGAGTAACGTGGTCGTTATCGCAGCCACGAATCGTATAGAAGACATCGACGAAGCGCTTCTGCGACCGGGACGATTCGATTGGGAGATCGAATTCGCCCTGCCTTCGGTGCAGGACCGCTATGAAATCCTGCAGGTTCGCGCAAAGGGTCTGAAGACTGTAGGTGTCCTTCCCCTCGAAGAGATCGCTCAGTTGACCGACGGTTGGTCAGGAGCGATGCTCACCGCAATATGGACCGAAGCCGCGATCTTGGCCGCTAGTGATAAGCGGCAGGCAATCGCGGACGAGGACATGGCGAGGGCATACGAACGCGTAACGAGTCGACCGGTCCATGCCAAGCGAGAGGCGGCAGGTGTCCTTTAAATCATGGTGGCAATCCAAGAGGCGCCGAGGGAAGCACGCTTCGACGTCAAAACAAGCCGCTAAACTCCCCGTTCTCCGCGAATTTGTCTATCTCGACGCAGTGAGTCTGCACAGTTTGCTCGTGTCTCAAAAGAGCACCCTCCTCGAGCACGTCTCAGAGGAGATGAGTCGAGCGGCCGAGGCGGAGCTCACGAGCTCAATCAGTGCAGACGCCGTGGTCGCGAAGGGCGAAGTTGCGGCGCGTTACCAAACGAGCAACAGCAACAGCATTCAAACCTCAAGGAAAGCGATTATTCAAACTCTCTTTAAAGAGTTTCGCGAATTGTCTCTTAATTTCTTGCTCGCACCGCCATACGACGTTTCGCCGTTGCCTGATACCCAGGCAATCGCATCGAGCGCCGAATCGGATATAGTCTCTTCCAGCGCGGCCTTTGCCCGCGGAACACTTGTAGAGATCGAAGTTGAGCTGGCAGTCGACCCCGTGTTCGAACTGGGCACGATGATGACTGAGTGGACGGCCATGGCTGACGAATTCCCTGGCATGTTCGCCGGCGCTGGGGGACTCGAGACCTTGCTGGACGCCCAGCCTGTGATGAGGGTGCTCGACAGGCTGCTCGCGGGACTAATTCCAATAAAGGCCACGGCCACGAAGCATGTCGTTGTACAGGCTGGCGGTCAGGAGTTCGTGGTCCATAAGGATGCGCTCGCAGGGTTCGATATTGAGCAGCGTCCGCTGACCCTGGTCGGAGTAACGGAGCATATAGGGTACTGGAAGGATATTCGGCGAGTGCTCTTTGCTGGCGGCAGGTTCACTGTGCTGTGCCGGGTTGCGCGCGACGGGCTTCACGACAGTTGGACGCCGGTCAAGCTCGCCGATCTGTTTAGCGAGGTTGCCCCCGACCTTGTGGGTCAAATAAACGCAATCCGTTTCCCAGGTCGAGCAGGGGGCGGCGTTCGGGAAGACGGAAATCCCACGAGTGCGCTTGGCATCGCAATGCTGGACTATCGGGATGCGCTTGTTCTAATGAGCGGTGCGAATTGGCCAGGCGATGCCGACAACGCTTTTCGCGCACTTCAGAGCCATTACTCCGCGAGCTCGATGTCGGCGTCGCTCCAGCGGGAGGCGTTCGACGCCGTCGGCGCGCTCGTCCAAGAGCGGCTGGATTTCGTCATGGAAGACGCCGGCGGCGATCTCGAGGCTCGAAGGCGAGCGCGCGAGTCGGCTGGCCTGCCACTCTTCCCCACCCTTGTTCCCTCAGCGCCGGCTCAGGCGGTCCGGGCGGTGCCACCGAGTCAAGAGCGACTGCTCGACGTCGAAGTGATCGCCATCTACTGGTAGATGCGACGAGAATTGCTGGGCCCGAGGCGTGGTCAGCATGTGGTCAGCACGAAGCTCGGAAGAGATGCACTTGTCGCCTTACATGCATGTATTTCCGCAGGTCAGGCCGCTGTAGGTTATGCCATGCCGAACTCCTAAAGCGGGTGTCGGCAGTTCGAATCTGCCCAGTGCGGATGAGTCCGTGGTCGCCCCGTCTACGGACCGGCACCGAGTTGTTCGTCCAGCGTGTCAGTGCGTAGCGCGTCCATCAGGATGCCGAAGGGCGCGGCGTCGGGCACCAGCGCGGGGGAGTCGCCGGTGGTCACGACCGTCGTCGGGACGGGCACCACCTGCACCTCCCCGGGGCCGAGGTCACGGACGCTGGTGAGCAGTCCGACCAGCTCGGATCGGTCGAATCCTTCGTCGACGGCGACGGACCCGGAGACGACGCCGAGCAGCCGCAGCCATGCGGCCGGGTTGCGCCGGACGTCGTCGTCCCCCAACCGGTCGAGGATCGCGCGGAGCCACACCGCCGAGCGTGCCGACCGCGACACGTCGTCGACGCCGTCCCCGCGGACCCAGGCGAGGGCTTCCTCGCCGGTGAGCCGGTGGAGGCCGGCGGGGAACACCTGACGGCCGTTGACCATCAGCCTGTTGTCCAGGTCGACCTCCACGCCGCCGAGTGCGTCGGTCACCCGGGCGAACGTCTCGGAGTCGGTGAGCGCCACGTGGTCGAGGCGCACGTTCGTCAGCTGCTCGACGGTCTGCACCGCGCCGGCCGGGCCTCCCTGCGCGAAGGCGGAGCGCAACGTCCCCGGACCCGTACCGGGCACGTCCACGGAGAGGTCGGGGGGCATCGCGATGACCTGCACGCTGGACCGGTCGGCCGAGACGTGCGCGAGCATGACCATGTCGGTCTGGGCGGCCGCGGCGGCCCAGTCCTGGCCGCCCTCGGTGCGGACGTCGTCGGTCGAGCCGAGCACGAGGATGGTGACGGGGGCTGGTCCGCCGACCTTCGCGGGCGGGGGAGGGTCCGGCCGGTCTGTCAGCACGGGGTCGGGGAAGCGCTCGAGCCGGTTGTCGAGCGCCCCGGTGACGACGAGTGCCCCGCCCGTGGCGACGACGATCAGGAGGACCAACGATCCGACGACCGCGATCGCGATGTTCCGGGCGCGGTGGCCGGGCGACGTCCGCGGTACCTCCGGCGGGGGCGGGCCCGGCTCGTCGGGAGGCGAGAGCACCGTCCACGCTATGCCGTCCACGGCGGCCCGGACCTGGTCGAACGACCTCTCGTACCCGCGTCGGCCGGTCGCGGCGGGATCGGGGATGTCGTCGTCCTCGGCCACCGGCGGTGCGGTGCCCACGCGGTGCGCCGCTGCGGCCTGGGCCAGAGCGGACAAGCGTGCCGCGACGTCGCCCTCGGGCAGGGCCGACGGGCCCAGGGACGTGGCGACCCGGTCCAGCTCACACAGCGTGAAGGTGCGCCGGACGGCCGCCGGCACCTTGCGGACCACCGCCGACCGCTCGCGCCGGGTGGTGGTGAGGACGAGGTCCGCCGACTCCACCATGGCCGCGCTGAGCTCCCGCGGGTGATGGCCTTCGACGGCCAAGTCTTCGCGCGCGAGGAGGTCCCACATGTGCTGCGGGACCGGATCGTCCGGCTCGACGTGGATTCCGGCGCTGGTCACCGTCACGGCGCTGTCCGCCCCGAGCCGTGCGCGCAGGAGCCGCTCGGCCGCGAGCGAGCGACCTACGTTCGCGCTGCCGACCAGCAGCACGTCGAAGCGGCTCGCCACGGCCGTCGACGGGGCTCCCTCGGCCGGGCTCATCGAGCAAGTCTGTGGTCCAACTTGGACGCCCGCTATAGGAGGCTTGGGTGGAATTGTCTCGCCGGGAGAAGCGCCCGTCCTGAGCGGTCGCCACTGGAACCCCGTTCCTTATGGCGTGGGTGCAGTGGTCCTCGTGTGCAAGCATCCGGCGCTATGGAGTTCGACTACAGGCTCACGGGACTGGGCTGGGCCGAGGCGCGCGTCTCCGACGGATCGTCGACCGCGACGATCACGGCGTCCTACCTGGACGACGCACTCGGGGATCTTCTGGAGGCCGTCGGCGTCCTCCTGGAGGGCGCCGAGGAGGCTCGGTGCTCGTGGACCGAGGAGCCGGGAGAGTCTCGGTGGATCTTCCGCCGTGAGGGTGCTGCCGTGCAGCTTCGAGTGCTGGTCTTCCCTGGCATGTACTCCCACGAGCCGGACGGGACCGGCGTGCTCGTGTTCGACACCCGGCAGCCTCTTCGCGAGGTCGCACGTGCGATCGCGACGGGAGCGCAGGCCGTCCTGGACGAGCACGGGGAGGACGGGTACCTGCAGCGCTGGTACGAGCACCCGTTTCCGTCCGGCCATCTGGAGGCGATCCAGGTCTGGTTGAGCGCGAGCTGAGGTCCGACGGCGTGCTCACCCGCCAGAATGCGGGCATGTCGCAGAGTGCTGACGGAACCGTGGCGTTCCGGCTCTGGCCGCCGGTGGCGGTCGGTGCGCCGCTGCTGGCCGGCTGGCTGGCCACGGTGGTGTGGGGTGACCCGGTCGAGCTCGGCGCGTGGCGCGTCCCGGTCGGCTGGGTGCTCGTGGTCGTGTTCGTCGGGTGGAACGGCTGGGCATTGTGGCTCTTCCGTCGGCACAGGACGGGGCTGCTACCGGGACACGAGACGAGCGCGATGATCGAGGAGGGGCCGTTCCGGCTCTCGCGCAACCCGCTGTACGTCGGACTGCTCGTGCTCTACGTCGGGCTGGCGCTGTCGGCGCCGACGTTCTGGGGGCTCGTACTGTTCCCGGTCGCGGTGCTGCTCGTCCTGTGGGGCGCGATCCTCCCTGAGGAGCGGTTCCTGCACGAGCGGTTCGGGGCGCCCTACGACGACTACAGCCGACGGGTGCCTCGCTGGCTGGGCCTCAAATAGCTGCACGCCGCGGGAGCCGGCGACGGGAGAATGCCCGCATGGCCAGGCAGCGTCGCGAACCGTCGTTCCAGGAGGTCGTGGACGCGCTGAAGGCGACGCCGACGGCCAGCACGGCGATCCCGGAGGCGCCGGGCATCTACGCCGACGGCACGGTGATCGCGCCTGATGGGCGCGCGTACCTCGAGGTCGCGAGCGACGTCTCCTCGGCGGTCGCCTTCGACGCGGCGGCGGCGGGCGCGCAGGTGGTCTGGGACTCGTGCGGCTGCGGTGGCTACTGCGCTCTCACCTGGTTCGACGAGGCCGAGGTGGCTCGCATGGTCGCGTCGGGCCGGCCGACGATCCGACGGACGAAGAAGGCCTACGGCAGCATCGCTGAGCACCGCAGCGCCGATGGGCGCGCGCTGCTGCTCGTCGAGAGGGACGTGCGCTGGGGCAGTGTTCTCGGCTGACCCTGACCGGCCCTCACTGCTTGCGAAATCGTTATCGACATCGTTACCGTCGTGGACTTCGGACAAGTCCGACAGCTGAGCCCAACGCTGTCGGCACCCGATCGGAAGGAACAACGATGTCCCATCCATCAACCATGAAGCGCGTCGCCACCGTCGTGGCGTCGGCAGTCACCGTCTTCGCCTTGTCGGTCCCCGTCGCACAGGCCGGACACCGGGAGCCGACGCTGCGCTCCGAGGCGCCGCGAGATCTCAAGATCGGCAGCGCCGTGTGGGGTCAGCGGCACCTCCTCGACTACAACCGCAAGCACCCCACCGAGTTCCAGCGCATCCTGGCCGCGGAGTTCAACTCGCTGACCCCCGAGAACGACATGAAGTGGGCGGAGGTGCACCCCGAGCCGGGCGTCTACGACTTCTCCGGTGCGGACGCCGTCGTGGCCTTCGCGCGGGCGAACCACCAGGAGGTCCGCGGGCACACTCTGCTGTGGCACAGTCAGAACCCGCAATGGGTGGTCGACGCGAGCGCCGACTGGACCTGCGAGGAGGCGCGTGACGTCCTCGAGGACCACATCCGTACCGTCGTCGGCCGCTACGCGGGCAAGGTCTACGAGTGGGACGTGGCCAACGAGATCTTCCAGGACGACTGGGACGCCGGCGGTGTGCGGCTGCGCACCGAGGCCAACCCGTTCCTCAAGGCGTGCGCCGACGACCCGGTCGGCCTGCTCGGCGACGCCTTCCGGTGGGCGCACGAGGCCGACCCGAAGGCGCGGCTCTTCCTCAACGACTACAACGCCGAGGGCATCAACAACAAGACCGATGCGTACTACGCCCTGGCGCAGGAGCTGCTCGCCGACGGCGCGCCGCTGCAGGGCTTCGGCGCTCAGGGTCACCTGAGCCTCCTGTACGGCTTCGACGAGTCGATCCAGGCGAACTTCGAGCGGTTCGCGGCCCTCGGCCTCAAGGTGGCCGTCACCGAGGCCGACGTCCGTATGCCGCTCGGTGACGACGGGGAGCCGGACGCCGAACAGATCGCACTCCAGGCAGAGCGGTACGACAAGATGCTGCAGGCCTGCGTCAACGTCTCCGCCTGCACCAGCTTCACGGTCTGGGGCTTCGACGACGGGCGCTCCTGGGTCCCGGGCGTCTTCCCCGAGGGCTACGCGACGATCATGACCGAGGACTTCGAGAAGAAGCCGGCGTACTACGCGCTGCTCGAGACCCTCACCGACGCCACCCCCGGCACGTCGCCGCGCACGCCGCCGGGCCGGAACAGCTAGCGCCACCAGCGGAGGCGACGATGGCGCGTGGGCCCAGGAGGGCCTGCGCGCCATCGTCGTACGGAGAGTGCCCCCGGTCAGGCGGCCAGGTGGAACGTGCTCGCGAAGCGGTCGAGGAGGATGCCCGGGCCGTGCAGCACATCGACCACGCCGGTCGCGATGGCGCGGTCGGGGGCGAGCTCGCCGGAGATGAGCCGGCGGATGTCCGGGCCGGTGGCGAACGCGAGGTCGACCGGTCCGTCGCCGCGCGTCACGTCGAGGGTGGAGCCGTCCACGCGGATGAGCAGCTCGGCGGAGCCGAGTCGGGCCGCGTAGGCCGTCGTGGGCAGGTCGACCGCGACACGAGGCCGGAACGCGGTGCGCAGGGTCATCGTCATCGCGTCAGGGGTGATGACCTGCTCGTCGCGCGGGTCGCCCAGGGTCTTGAAGCCCCAGGCGCCGAGCGCCAGCACGACGGGTTCGAGCTCGCGACCATAGGGCGTCAGCTCGTAGATGATGATGCGGGAGCGCGGTGCCCGGCGGATGACACCGGCCGCCTGGAGCTCCTTGAGCCGCGCCGCCAGGATGTTGCTCGGGATGCGGGGGAGCCCCGCGGCGAGCTCGCCGTAGCGGCGCGGCCCGACGAGCAGGTCGCGGACGATGAGCATGGCCCAGCGCTCCCCGACGAGCTCGAGGGCCTGCGTGATGCCGCAGTACTGCCCGTAGTCGCGTGCGGCCATCGCCCTCAGGCCTGCTGGTCGGCGAGCGTGTCGGCGCTCGGGGCTGCGGCGGCCGGGTCGAACCAGCCGAGCTCGAGGATGTTGCCGTCGGGGTCGTTGAGCTGGCGCTGGTACATGAAGCCGTAGTCGGTGGCGGGGTGCGGCTCCACGCCGCCCGCGGCGAGCCCGTCCGCGAGGGTCGCGTCGACTGCTTCTCGGCTGTCGAGGAAGACGGCGGTCGACACCGACGGGTTCTTGGCCGGGTCGCCGATCGGCAGGTCGGTGAAGGTCTGGAAGTACTCGCGGGTCAGGACCATGAGGTAGCTGTGGTCCTCCTCGACGATGAAGCAGGCGCCGTTGTGGTCCGACATGGCGGGGTTGGGGGTGAAGCCGACCGCCGTGTAGAACGCCTTCGCGCGCTCCAGGTCGGTCACGGGCAGGTTCACGAACATCGCGGTCATCGTCGTCGCCTTTCGCGGGTCTGGGGTTCTGCGAACGGCTCCACACTTGCAAAAAACAAGTGACCCGTCAAGGGATGCGAGGTCGATGGACGCGGCACACTCACGACGGCCGCAAGATCGGCATGCTCGCCGACATAGACGGGGTACCGGGCTTTCGACAGGAGACGACGTGGACGACGACGGAACCAGCTCGCCGCGACCTGCCGAGCCCGTCGACGGCGATGACGTGGTCGTGGTCCAGCCCCGAACAACCCGCCGCCGTGGCACCCGCGTGCTGGTGGCGAGCGCGGCCGTCATCGCTGTCGTCGGTGTCGTCGTCGCGCTGCCGTGGCTGCGGTCGAACGTGCCCGGCGCGGCCGGGCAGGGCGACTGGCCGGGTCAGTTCGTGCGATGCGGCGAGCCGGTGGCGGACGTGGTCACGGCGGGCGCTCCCGAGGTCGTACCCGTCGACGTCTCGATGCTCGACAACGCCACGGAGGTCGGTGTGCACGAGGAGTGGACGGCGGCCGTGACGGCGAGCTCGACCGACCCGACCGCTCAGGGCTGGATCTACGGCACCGACCTGACGCTCGTGCGCGACGGCGTTGTCGTCGCGGTGCAGGACGGACCGCAGGTCCCGCTGCCGCAGGACGTCGCGCAGTGGACCGGCGACTACGCCGTCGCGCCGCTGCCCCAGTGGAGCGAGGTGTCCCTCCGGCTGGCGTCGTGCGACCAGTACCTGCACGCCGACGGCTCGCCGGAGGTGGCGCCCGGCACCTACGACCTGGTCGTCTCGCAGACCCTCGGCCTGCAGTCGGAGAACGGCACGGTCGGCGGGTGGGGCGTGGCCGTCACGACGGTGACCGTCGTGGCCGACGGAGACGCCGCGCCCCCGGAGCCCACCGCCTGCGGCGCGCCCACGGCCGGTCTGGAAGCGTTGGCGTCGCAGGAGAGCAACCCCGCGCCGCTGTCGCTGGAGGTGCTGCCGACGGTGGTCGACGGCCCCTACGGGTATGAGCTCGTCGTCCGTGCGACGAACACCGGCACAACCTCCATCGACGCGACGACCGGGCACCCGCTGGTCGTGATCACCCGCGACGGCGTCATCGTCGGCGGCCTCGACGGGCTCGACGAACCTGCGCTGCCGGCCGTCCTGGCCGTCGGTGGGCACGCGGACTACGACGCCCGCACCAGTGCCTTCGACTGCACGACGATGGGCGAGGGCACGCACGCGAGCACCGGCGACGGCGACCCGCTGCCGCCCGGTGAGTACGAGGTCTGGGCGGTGATGTCGTTCACCGGCGACGGACTCACCCCGACCCGCGCCGACCGCGTGGGCACCCTCGTCGCCGGCGGCCCGGAACCGTTCACCATCGACTGACCGGGTGCCGCCGCCACGGCGGCAGCGATCTAGACGATCCAGTCGATGATCGTCGCCACGCCGATGGCGACCAGGGTGATGAGCACGACGATGCCGACCACGCAGCCGACGCCGGACGCGATGCCCTCCCCGCGAGTGCCGATGTCCCGGCCGCGATCGGTCCACTCCAGCTTCTTGCCGGCCTTGGCCTCCGCACGGGCGCGGACGTCGAGGAGTCGCAGCTGCGCGTGCTCCGTCGCTGCCGCCGTCTCGTCGGGCCCCGGCCAGCGAAGGCCGCGCATGATCCGGACGGGGTTGTTGCCGCAGGCCTGTTCGAACGCAGCCACCTCGGCCGGGTCGGGGTGCTCGCTGAGGTACGACCAGCGGCCGGCTTCGACGAGGTTGCCGTCGAGCCGGTAGACGTCGGCGAGGCGTTCCCGCGCCTCGAGCCGGTGCGGGAGGCTGAGGACGAGGCTCTTCAGGCGGGTGCGTGCCATCTGGACGTCGCCCGCGCGGAGGTCCTCGTCGACTTTCGCCAGGGTGCGTTCCACGGTCACGGCGCTCACGGTAGGCGTCCCGGCTGCCGAGACGTGAGCTCAATAGCGGCACAGTATGAAGACTTCGTCCTGCTGGGTAGGACGAGGTCGTCACGTTGTCGAGTGGATCCGGACAGGCCCTGGGCGCGCCCTGTTGCTCGCAGTTCTCGCAGAGGTGTGAGTCACGGCCGCGCGCAGATGCCGTTGGGCTAGCCGAGCTCGTCGCGACGGCGCGACAGGTACGCGGTCTCGGCGGTGTTGCCGGCGAGCGCGATGGCCCGGTCGTAGGCCGCGCGTGACTCGACGCGGCGGTCCAGCCGGCGCAGCAGCTCGGCGCGGGTGGCGTGGAACGCGTGGTAGCCGTCGAGCGCGTCCCCGAGGCGGTCGACGGCGGCCAGCGCGGTGTCCGGACCGTCGACCTCGGCGACGGCGACCGCGCGGTTGAGGGCGACGATCGGCGACGGGTCGAGGCGGACCAGCTGGTCGTAGAGGGCCACGACCTGTGACCAGTCGGTGGCGCGGGCGTCGCGCGCGTCCGTGTGCACGGCGTTGATCGCGGCGAGCAGCTGGTAGCGACCGGGTGCGATGCCTGAGGCCAGCCGCTCGCGCACGAGTTGGTGTCCTTCGGCGATCAGGGTGTCGTCCCAGGCGTCGCGATCCTGCTCGGCGAGGACGACGAGGGACCCGTCGGCGGAGACGCGGGCGGGACGTCGGGCCTCCGTGAGAAGCATCAGGGCGAGCAGGCCGGCCACCTCGCCGTCCTCCGGGAGGAGCGTGCGGATCAGCCGGGTCAGCCGGATCGCCTCGGCGGTCAGGTGCGGGCGCACGGGGTCGGTGCCGGGGCCGGTCGCGAGGTAGCCCTCGTTGAAGACGAGGAACAGCACGGCGAGCACGCCGCTGGTGCGCGCGGGCAGGTCCCGCGCGGACGGCACCCGGTAGGGGATGCGTGCGGCGGCGATCTTGGCCTTCGCGCGGGTGATCCGTTGCCCCATGGCGGCCTCCTGCACCAGGAAGGCACGGGCGATCTCCGGCACGGTCAGCCCGCCGACCATCCGCAGCGTCAGCGCGACCCGTGCCTCCATGCCCAGCGCCGGGTGGCAGCAGGTGAAGATCAGCCGGAGCCGGTCGTCGTCGATCGCGCCGAGCGGCTCGGGGGGTGTGCCGTCGGAGAAGCCGGTGAGTCCGGAGAGCACGAGCGCCTCCCGGTGCTTGTCGTCCCGCTTGTTCTCACGTCGGATCCGGTCGATCGCCTTGCGGTGGGCGGTCGTGGTCAGCCACCCGCCGGGGTTGGGCGGGACGCCGTCGAGCGGCCACCGTTCCACGGCCGTCGCGAACGCCTCCGCCGCCGCCTCCTCGGCGAGGTCGAGGTCGCGGTACCGCCGGGCGAGCGTGGCGACCAGCCGGGCCCACTGCTCCTGGTGGGCCCGGGCGATCGCGTCGTTCACGCCAGGAACGGCCGCACCTCGAGTCGTCGGTTGCAGGCCTTGGACCCGTCGGCCATCAGCTCGAGCGCGACGTCGAGGTCGGGGGCGTCGATGATCCAGAAGCCGGCGATGTGCTCCTTCGACTCGACGAAGGGCCCGTCGGTGAACAGCGGCTGCTCACCCCGGCCGTCGATGACCGTCGAGGTCTCGGGTGCGCCGAGGCCGCCCGCGAACACCCAGTGGCCGCCGGTCCGGAGCCTGTCGTTGAACTCGTCGATCGCGACCATCTCCTCGTCGGTCCCGGAGTTGGTCCTGTCGTCGATCACGGACACGAAGTACTGCATCTCACTCACCTCCGAGGTCATCCTGCTACGCGTACTGGGGGCGGCCGGAGGGCCGGTAGGTCTGGGCCAGGATGCCCGTCGGGAACCTGCGCGAGTCCACGAGGTCGAGCGCGTGGTCGAGGCCCTCGGCCGGGAACAGCCTCGTCCCCGCGCCGACGATGACCGGGCAGACGATCAGCGTCAGCTCGTCGACGAGCTCGTGCTCGAGCAGCCAGCGGATCAGCTGGCCGCTCCCGTGCACCTGCAGCTCGCCGCCGGGCCTGGCCTTGAGCTCGCGGATCGCCGACTCCAGGTCACCGGACAGCACGGTCGTGTCGGCCCACTGCGGGTCGGTGAGGGTGGTCGACGCGACGAACTTCGGGCGCGAGTTCAGGGCGCGCACGAACGGGTTGTCGACATCGTCGCGCACCCCCCAGTACCCCGCGAAGAGCTCGTAGGTGCGCCGGCCGAACAGGAACGCGTCGGCGCGCAGGTAGCAGTCGCCGATGTAGGCGGTGGACTCGTCGTCACCGAGCGGCAGCGCCCACCCGCCCCGGTCGAACCCGGGGTCGAGGGTCGGGTTGTTCCCGCCGTTCGCCTGCATCACGCCGTCGACGGTGATCTGGGTGTTGGTGACCAGCTTCATGGTCGTCGCCCCTTCCGAGGCACCCCTCGTGGGCGACCTCTCACCCTTCCTACGAACGGGAGCGTCCCGATCCGACACTCCCCTCGAAGATGAAGCCCCGCACCCGCTGCGCCATCGCCTCCGGCACCTCGGCGACCGTGAAGTGACCACCCTCGGCCAGCCGCTCGAACACGCGCAGGTCGCGGTAGAACCGCCGCGCCACCGACTCGGGGTTGTCGTGCTCGTGCCGCTGGACGAACACGGCGGCGGGCACCTCGACCGGGGGGATCTCGGCGTCCCCTCCGTCGACGTAGGTCCCGAAGGACGTGCCGATGCTCTGCGTCGCCCAGTACAGGGTGGCCTCGGTGAGGATGCGGTCGCGTGAGATCCGTCGCTCCACGGCCGCCGGGTCGCCCGCCGGGGTGTCGCTCCACTCGACGAGCTTCTCGGTGAGCCACGCGAGCAGACCCGCCGGCGAGTCGTTCAGCGCGGCCGCGAGGGTGTCGGGCCGGGTGCCCTGCACGTGGGCGTAGCCAGCCTGGTCGTACCAGCCCGTCGCCATGCGGTCGTAGAACGCGCGCTCGGTCGGGTCGGTGGTTGCCTCCCGCTCGTCCTGCGACAGGAAGTGCGCGTGCGTGACGACGATCCCGGCGACCGCCTCGGGGTGCGTCGCGGCGACGAGGTCGCTCACGTTCGCGGTGATGTCCTCGCCGTACGTGACGTAGCGGGAGTAGCCCAGCACGTCCGTCATGAGCGTGTGCGCAAGCTGAGCGAGCCGCTGCTCGGTCGGAGACTCGTCGAGCGGTGGCGAGAACGCGAACCCGGGCAGGCTCATCACGACCACGTCGACGTCCGGCAGCAGGTCGACGAAGTCCAGCTGCAGCGCGAACGTGTGCGGCCAGCCGTGCATCACGAGGAGCGCCGGCGCGTCCGGGCTGGCCGACCGCCGATGGACGACGTGCAACGTCGCACCGTCGACGTCCGCGAGGAACTGCGGGTGCTCGTTCAGCCACGCCTCCCGGGCGCGCCAGTCGAACGTCTGCCACGACGCGACGAGCTCCCTCAGGTACGCCGACGTCATGCCCGACACCGGCCGACGGGGAGAGTCGTCGAGGAAACGGGTGCGCGCCAGGCGGTCGCGCAGGTCGTCGAGGACCGGCTGCGGCACGTCGACGACGAACGGTCGGAGCGTCATCGGCCCACCGTAGTAGGACCGTCCGACATCCCGATGTCAGAGGGTCCAGGAACGATCGACGCGACGGACCCCGCCGACGAGGAGAGCACCATGGCAGCCTTCACCCGCTCTGACGACCTACAGGGTGCGACGTTCGTCGGCGTGAACCTGCGGGGCGCGCGGTTCATGGAGTCCGACCTGTCCGGGATCGTGATGCGCGGGGTCGAGGTGGTCGACGCGGACATCGACGCACCGTGGCTGCCCGACGCCGACTTCTTCCGGGTCAACGGGGTCGACGTGATCCCGTTCGTCGAGGCCGAGCTGGACCGCCGGTTCCCGGGCCGGTCGCAGCGGCGTGCGGCGGACCCGGACGGGCTGCGTGACGCGTGGGCCGTGCTGGAGCGCACCTGGGCGGCGACGCTGGACCGGGTCGCCGCGATGCCCGACGGGACCGTCGACGTGTCGGTCGACGGTGAGTGGTCGTTCGCGCAGACGCTGCGGCACCTGGTCCTTGCCACGGACACGTGGCTGGGCAAGGCGATCCTGCGGCTCGACCAGCCGTTCCACCCGCTCGGTCAGGTGGACGCGGGGACGACGGTCGCCCGTCGATCTTCAGCTCGGAGACCCCGACGTATGCCGAGGTCCTGGAGGCGCGGGCCGGTCGGGTCGCGATGGTGCGTGACCTCCTGGCGGGCATCACTCCCGACGAGCTCGACGAACCTCGCTCGAACCCGCACGCCCCGCAGCGCCCGGAGACCGTCCGCTCCTGCCTGCACGTGATCCTCGAGGAGGAGTGGGAGCACCACCGGTTCGCCGTCCGCGACCTCGACACGATCGCGTCCCGCAGCGCCGCCTGATCAGGCCGGAAGCAGCCCGCCCTCGAACGTCGACGCGTCGCCCTCGAACGGGCGCAGCGTGTCCGGGGCGGGGAACGGCAGCACGTAGCTGGCCGTCACGACGTCGACGGCGCCGAAGTCGTCGACCTTCACGACGACGCGCTCGGGCGTCACCTCGACGATGCGCACGCGCTCACGGGTGCCGTCCGGCAGGTCGAGCTGGTACAGGTCGGCGAGCCAGTGCAGGCCGCGCTCCTCGAGCGCCTCCTCGGCGGTGAGCCAGTCGACGGTGCCGGTCGCCTCACGCCCGAGGGCGTCGTGCGCGACGAAGCCGTCGCCGTCCGGGCGGATCCAGCCGAGGCGCTCGCGGTCTCCGGGGCGTCGGTGCTCGATCCAGCTCTCCGGGGGCATCGCCCGAGCGTAACGACCATCAACTCTCGGGCTGCGCGCGCCGATGACCACCATGTGCTGTCCGATCTCCCGCCGGGAACCGTCCTGTCCGACCCCGTCGGGCCGCTGCTCGACCTCGTGGTCCACCTGGGGATCTGGGCGGCGCTGGTCCTGACCCTGGTCTGGCTGCGGTTCGTCTGGTGGCGCGAGCGGATGATCCGCAAGCTGGCGAAGGAGTACCCGGAGAGCGCCGACCAGCTGCGTCGCTCCGCACGATCGGTCTCTGTGCTCGGTCGGGGGCGCGCCGTCATACCGCCGGACGCCTACGCCCAGACGCACCGCGTGGTGGTGGCGCCGCTCGGTGACGGCCGGCCGGGCGAGTCCTTCTGGGGCCCGGGGCTGAACGTGGCCACCGGTGACCTCGGCCCGGACGGTTCCCGCCAGGACGTCCGGGTGGTGCTGGCCGAGCGCACGAACATGCTCGTGGTCTGCCTCGGCCGCGTGGGTCAGCGCACCGGCGACTTCGAGCTCCGCCCGGCCGCGGAGCGGCCGCAGGTCGCCCGGGACCTCTACGTCGCGCCGCAGGCAGCCATCGGTCCGGTCGACCGGGTCGACTCGGCGCTCGGTGTCGGCTGGCGCACGACGTGCACGTTCGGCAGCGCGGCGACCCTCACCGACACGCACGTCGACCACGACGGCTGGGCGTTCGTCATCGGCGTCCTGTCGTACTCGTGGCACGCGCGCGCCGTCGAGGCGCTCGACGAGATCCTGGCCACCTGGCAGTGGATCGAGGCCGATCAGCCGGTCGCCTGAGGGACGCGCGTCGCCACCCACAGCTCCTCGGCGGGCCACTGCCGCGCCCAGTCGGCGGAGACGATCTCGTAGAACGCGTGGTCGTCGCCGTCGGGCGGTGCGTACAGCTCGTGCAGGGCGTCGACGACGAACCCGGCCCTGCGCAGCAGCCGGACCCAGTCCCCGTGCGAGGGGTGGAACTCGACCCCGCCCCCGGGCCACTGCACCTTGTACGCCTCGCGCTGCCCCCGCAGCAGCTGCTCCTCGGCGACGCCCTCGTCCTCGGGCACGCAGAGCGCCGACAGGTGGCTGTTGGTGAGGAACACGAGCCGACCGCCGGGGCGCAGGAGGCGGGCGGCCTCGGGGAGCCAGCGTTCCGGGTCGCACCAGGCGGCGGCGCCGTGCTCGCTGACGACGAGGTCGGCGCACCCGTCGGCCAGCGGGACGTGCTCCGCGTCGCCCTGCACGAGCGGGAAGACCGGGCCGTGCAGCCGTTGCAGCCGCCGCGCGGTGACCAGCTGCTCTCCCGACAGGTCCACAGCGACCGTGCGGGCACCGGCGCGGGCGAGCCAGGCGGAGAAGTACGCGGTGCCGCTGGCCAGCTCGACCACGTCGAGCCCGCGGACGTCTCCGAGGACGCCCAGCTCGCGTTCCGGGACCGCGAACAGCCCCCAGACCGGCTCGGGCCGGACCCACAGCTCCTCGGCCGCCGCGTCCGTGAAGCGTTCGTTCATGACGGCCCACAGCGCCCGGTTCAGGGCGGTCTCGTCGGCTCGGCCGTCGGGCATCTGCCGACTCTAGGCCGTACGGGGGTAACGGGGTCAGCTGTGCGATCGACGTCTGGTTCCCCGGCGACGCACGACCGAAGGTCACCTCGACGGGCATCGACGACGTGGAGTCGACCGAGGTCCCCGGGGGCTGGCAGATCAGCGGGTGCGCCGCGGGCACGTACTCGCTGGCGGTGACCTCCTAGCCCTGTCCGATCTCTCCCGATACTCGGCTCGTCGTACGCAACGTCACAGGTGAAGTCCCCGAAAAGGGCTTCGCCGGCGCGGAATCGTATCGATACGATCGAGGCACGACGCGACCCGGCACCACCGACCACCGCGGACGTCCTACCCGCTCTCCAGTCCCAAGGTCTCGCTGTGCCCAAGGTCCTCACCGCCGGTCGTCCCTGGCGTGTCATCGTCCTGTTCGCCATCCCCCTGCTCGTCGGCAACGTCGTCCAGCAGCTCTACCAAGCGGCCGACGCCGTCGTCGTCGGCCGCGTCCTCGGCGTGGACTCGCTCGCCGCCGTCGGCGCCACCGGCGCGCTGCTGTTCCTCCTGCTCGGCTTCGCGTGGGGCATGACGAACGGCTTCGCGATCCCGACCGCGCAGGCGTTCGGCGCGGGCGACCACGCAGCGGTGCGCCGGTCGGTCGCGGCCGGGACGGTCCTCTCGGCGGCGACCAGCGCGGTGCTCACCGTGGTGGCGCCGCTGCTGGCGGGACCGGCGCTGCGGCTGCTCCGGACCCCCGAGGAGCTGCTGCCGGAGGCGACGACGTTCGCCGTCATCAGCTTCCTGGGCGCCAGCACGATGATGTTCTTCAACTTCCTGTCGGCGATCATCCGGGCGATCGGCGACTCGCGCACCCCGCTGGTCTTCCTGACCATCAGCTGCGTCCTGAACGTCGTCCTCGTGGTCGTCGCGGTCGGCGGTCTGGGCATGGGTGTGGCCGGTGCGGCGGTGTCGACGGTCCTCTCGCAGGGCGTCTCGGTCGCGCTGTGCCTCGCGTTCGTGCGGCGCCGCGTGCCGGTCCTGCACGTGCACCGCGAGGACTGGCGGGTCAGCAGGGTCGAGCTCCGTCGGCACCTGCGGCTCGGTCTGCCGATGGGGTTCCAGGCGTCGATCATCGCGATCGGCACGCTCGCCGTGCAGGTGCGCCTCAACGAGCTGGGTTCCGACGCGGTCGCCGCGTACACGACGGCCGTCCGCGTCGACGGTCTCGCGGTCGCGCTGCTGGCCTCGCTGGGCCTGGCGGTGTCGATGTTCGTCGCGCAGAACCTCGGCGGGGCGCGGCCGGACCGCATCCGGCGCGGGGTCGTGCAGGCCATGTGGCTGTCGGTCGGGGGCTCCCTGGTCCTCGGCGTCGTGCTCGTCACCGGCGGCTCCGCGATCGTCGGGCTGTTCGTCGGCGAGGGGGAGCAGCGCGTGGTCGACATGGCCGCGCACTACCTGCTCGTCAACGGCGTGCTGTACGTCGTGCTGGGCGTGCTGTTCGTGCTCCGTGGCGCGCTCCAGGGGCTCGGGCAGACCGTGGTCCCGACGCTCACCGGCGTGGTCGAGCTGATCTGCCGGGTGGGCGCCGCGAGCGTCCTCGGTGCGGCCTACGGCTACGGCGGTGTCGTGTGGGGCAACCCGCTGGCGTGGATCGGCGCCGTCGTCCTGCTGGTGCCGGCCTACGCGGTGGCGTCGCGACGCCTCGCGCTGGAGCCCGTGCTCACGACCGCGGCTCCGCGGCGGATCACGCGGCTGCGGCGGCGCGGACCGTCGGCCCGCAAGACGGTCAGGCGTCCGCGGGTCCCGACGGCCTGACGGCCAGCGGCAGGATGACCGAGTCGATCATCTGCTCGACGAACTCGTCGTCGATGCGGTGGCCGGCCACCATCTTGCGGTAGGCGATCATGGCGGGCGCGACGGCGGCGACCATCTCGAGGTCGATGTCGTCGCGCAGCTCACCGCGTGCCTGCGCCCGCTCGAGGAGGCCTCGCATGAGGCTCACGCGCGAGCGGACGAACTGCTGCTGGAAGGCGGCGGCGACGGCGGGGTTCTCCTTGACCGCGGAGATCACGCCGGACATCAGCTCGGAGTCGTCGGACCGCTTGCGCCCGAAGCGGACCGCCAGCAGGTCCGAGCGGAGCGAGCCGGTGTCGGGGACGTCATCGGCGCTCATGGGGGTGCCTGGAGCGCAGAGCATGGCGTCGATCGTGAGCTGCACCTTCGAGGGCCAGCGGCGGTAGACGGTCGCCTTTCCGGCCCCCGCGCGGTCGGCGACGGCGTCCATCGTCATCCCGTCGAAGCCGCGTTCGGCCAGCAGCTCTCGGGTGGCCAGGAGGATCGCGTCGTCCTTGGACTCGTCGCGGCGACGACCGGGTCGACGACCCACCACCGCTGCCTCGTCGACGCTCATGGACCCACTGTATCCGGAGAAATCGATACCGAGGGGTTCCGGAACTCACCAGTTCCGTATTACAGTCGTTCCACCGACCACGACGTCCCAGGAGCATCCTCATGTCCACACCCACGCAGGCACCGCCGGAGAGCCGGCACCGCTGGCTCGTCCTGGCCACGGTCGCCCTCGCCCAGCTCATGGTCGTGCTCGACGCGACCATCGTGAACATCGCGCTGCCCTCCGCCCAGGCGGAGCTCGGCTTCAGCGACAACGACCGCCAGTGGGTGGTCACCGCCTACGCGCTCGCCTTCGGCAGCCTGCTGCTCCTCGGCGGCCGCCTCTCCGACATGTTCGGCCGTCGCCGCATGTTCCTCATCGGCCTCGTCGGCTTCGCCGCCGCGTCCGCGCTCGGCGGCGCCGCGCAGACGTTCGAGCTGCTCGTCGGCGCCCGCGCACTGCAGGGCGTGTTCGCCGCGGTCCTCGCCCCGGCCGCCCTGTCCGTGCTGACCACCACCTTCACCATCCCCAAGGAGCGTGCCCGCGCGTTCGGCGTGTTCGGGGCCATCGCCGGCATGGGCGGGGCCATCGGCCTCCTGCTCGGCGGCTACCTGACCGAGAACTTCGACTGGCGCTGGAACCTGTACGTGAACGTGGTCATCGCCGTGATCGCGTTCGCCGCCGGCACGATGCTCCTGTCCCGCACGGACGCCAAGCACGACACCCGCATCGACGTGCCCGGCGTGATCCTCGCCTCGACGGGTCTCTTCCTCCTCGTGTTCGGCTTCTCGCAGGCCGAGCCCCAGGGCTGGGACGCGCCGGTCGTGTGGGGCTCGCTCGCCGCCAGCGTGGTGCTGCTCGTCGGCTTCGTCCTGCGGCAGCGCACCGCGGAGCACCCGCTGCTCCCGCTCTCGATCGTCCAGGACCGCGACCGCGGCGCTGGCTTCCTGGCGATCCTCGTCGCCGGGTCCGGCATGTTCGGCGTCTTCCTGTTCCTCACCTACTACCTGCAGCTGACGCTCGGGTACGGGCCGATGCAGACCGGCACGGCGTTCCTGCCGATGGTGCTCTTCATCGTCATCACCGCGCAGATCCAGACGAACTTCCTGGTCCCGCGGTTCGGCCCGAAGATCGTGGTGCCGCTGGGCATGGCGATCGGCGCCGGCGCGATGCTCTGGTTCACCACCCTCGACCTCGACAGCGGCTACCCCGCGGTGCTGGTCGGCCTGATCGGCATGGGGATCGCGATGGGCTCGATCATGCCCGCCTCGTTCCAGATCGCCACGCTCGGCATCGCGCCGCGGCAGGCGGGTGCCGCGTCCGCGATGGTCTCCACCAGCCAGCAGGTCGGCGGGGCGATCGGCACCGCGGTGCTGAACACCCTCGCCGCGACGGCGGCCACCGCGTACGTCGCCGACCACGCACCGGCCACCCCCGAGGTGATCGCCGCCGGAGCGCTGCACAGCTTCTCCGTCGCCTACACCTGGTCCGCGGGGATCTTCCTGTTCGGCGCGCTCCTGACCGCATCGCTGTTCCGCACCCGCCGGGACCGCGAGGCCCGGCTCGTCGCCGCCGCCCCGGCAGTCCGTGACGAGGCGCCGGTGCTCGCGCACTGACCCGCACGTCCGAGAGGCTCCCACGGCCGTGTGCCGCGGGAGCCTCTCGTACGATCCGGGGAGGAGAGAGGTGATGTGGTGACGGCCGAACCGGCGCTGACGCCTGGGCAGCGGCTCCCGCTCAGCCGCGAACGTGTGCTGCGCACGGCGGTCGCGATCGCCGACGAGCACGGCATCGAGGCGGTCACGATGCGTCGGGTCGGCGACGAGCTCGGCGCCGAGGCGATGTCGCTGTACCACCACGTCGCGAACAAGAACGACCTGCTCGACGGGGTCGTGGACCTGGTGGCGCAGGAGATCAACGACGTCGTCGACGGTCTGGACACCTCCGGTCCGTGGCAGCCCGTCGTCCGCGCGCGGATCCTGGCCGCCCGGCAGGTGCTGCTCCGGCACCGCTGGGCACCGGGGCTGCTGGCCACCCGCTCGGCGCTCAGTCCGCACGTGGTGCTCTACCACGACCGGCTCGTCGGGCTCCTGCACGGAGGCGGGTTCTCCTACGACCTCGCCCACCACGCGCTGCACGCCCTGGGCAGCCGCGCGCTCGGCTTCTCCCAGGAGCTGTTCGACCCGGGCGCGGGGGCGTCGGCCGGGCCGCTGCCCGCTGAGCTCGCAGCCGCGGTGCCGTCGCTCGTCGCGATGCTGTCGGAGGTCGCGCACGACGACCCGGGCGCGACCCTGGGCTGGTGCGACGACCAGACGGAGTTCGAGTTCGGGCTGGACCTCCTGCTCGACGGGCTGGATCGTCGGCGGACGGGCTCTTGACCAGCCTTACGTTGTAAGCCACTCTGGCTTACAACGTAAGGAGGCGCCATGAAGGCGATCGTGCAGACCCGGTACGGCTCACCCGACACGTGCACGCTGGAGGACGTCGACGACCCGGTTCCGACGCCCGACGAGGTCCGGGTCCGCATCCGCGCCGCGTCGCTGAACGCCCGCGACTGGCACCTCATGCGCGGCGACCCGTACCTCGCCCGCCTCGCACCGGGCTTCGGGCTGCGCGCCCCGACGCTGCGCATCCGCGGCTCCGACTTCGCGGGGACGGTCGACGCCGTCGGCACCGAGGTCACCGGCCTGCGCGTCGGCGACGAGGTGTACGGGCTGCGCGACGGCGCGCTCGCGGAGTACGTCTGCGCGCCGCAGCGGCTGGTGGCCCGCAAGCCGTCGAACCTCACGTTCGAGCAGGCCGCCGCTCTGCCGATGGCGGGGATGACGGCGCTCCAAGGGCTGCAGGGCCGCGTCGGTCCTGGTCAGAGCGTCCTCGTCAACGGCGCGTCCGGCGGGGTCGGCACGTTCGCCGTGCAGCTGGCGCACGCCTGGGGCGCCGAGGTGACGGCCGTGTGCAGCACCCGGAACGTCGAGCTCGTGCGGTCTCTCGGTGCCGACCACGTCGTCGACTACACCCGACACGACGCGCTGCGGGCCGGCCGCCGTTACGACGTGCTGTTCGACCTCGTCGCCAACCGCTCCCTGCGGGACCTGCGCCGGGCGCTGACGCCCACCGGGACGCTGATCCTGTCCGGGGGTGGTGTCTTCGACGGCGGCTCGGTGCTCGGTCCGATCGGGCTGCTGCTCCGGAGCAAGCTGGTGGGACCGTTCGTCGGGCAGCAGATCGTCTCGCTGTCGACGTCACCGGCTACCGAGCACCTCGACGTCCTGCGCGAGCTGGCCGAGGCCGGCACGATCGTGCCGGCCATCGACCGCTCCTACCCGTTGCCCGCCGCCGCCGACGCGCTGCGGTACCTCGAGACCGAGCACGCGCGCGCGAAGGTCGTCATCACGATCTAGCGCAGACCACCCCGACGCAGTCCACGCCGTTGCGCGACGCCAGGTTGCCGCCGAGGTCGACCGCCAGCGGCACGAACAGCCCGTACCCGTCGTTGCGGGTCGCGGTGTTGTCTCCGACGTGCGCGACGGTGTCGATCACCACGCCGTCGCCGTTGCGGGTCAGCGTGTTGCCCAGGACCGTCAGGTCCTCGACCTCGAACGGTGTGCCGGCGCTCTGCGAGAGCAGCCCGGTGCCGTTGCGCCGGAACACGTTGTCCTCGACGACCGTGCGGACCCCCGCGTGCACCGCGACGTCGTTGCCCACGAAGACGCTGCCCGCGACGCGGTCGGTGCCGGGGCTCCCGTCGGGGAAGATCATCCGGGACGAGAACGCGGTGCCGTTGTCGTGGAACGCGCTGTTCTCGACGCTCGACAGGCACGCGTCGGCGCCGATCGCCGTGGTGTTCTCGCGGAACACCGAGGAGGCCACGGTGATGTCGCCCTCGCTGCACGACAGTGCCGTCCCGTTCCGGGCGAAGGTGGACTGACGCACGACCGCGCCTCCGGGGGGTCCGATGCTCAGGGCGGTGTCGTTGTCCTCGAACGTCGACCGCGTGACGTCCGCGAAGATCGAGAAGCCGCCGAGCACCAGCCCGTTGTCCCGGAGCACCGCCCTCTCGAACGTCAGGCTCGAGCTGACCAGGTCGGCGACGACGGCGTTGTCCTGCACCACGACGCGCCGCAGGGTCGCGGTCAGCGTCGACGCCGCCGGGAACACCGACGCCCAGCCGCGCACGGTCCCGTTCCGCACGGTGACCGGCGGGTCGTTCTGGACGTCGGCGAACGACACGTCGAGCGCGACGCCTCCGACGTCCCGCCCCGGGCCGACCAGCGCGTGGCCCCGCAGGTCGAGCACGGTCCCGGGCGCGAGGACCAGGCCCACGTCGGTACACACCAGATCACCGGTGAGCGCCACCGTCCCGGACACGGAGTCCCCGCACGCAGGCCCACCGCCCGGACCCGCCGCTGCCGTCGTCGCCGCCCCCAGCAGCGCGACGCACGCCGCTCCCAGTACCGCCGTCAACCTCGTCGACCCGCGCATGGTGAACCCCCCGATCGAGTGTCGGGTGTCGGCCCCCGCCGCACCGGCGCGGCAGCGCGACCGGCCCCGGGACCACTATGCGCAGGTCCCGATGCGTCCGGAAAGTCTGAAAGATCCCGAATGTGCTTATCACCCGGTCGGGGGAGGCGCGCCCGTCGCCGGACCCGTCGGCTACCGGTGGCACCCCACGGTCCCTATCGTGAGTACGTGAATCCGCTGAGCCGACGAGTGCGCGACGCCCGCGAGAAGGCCGGGCTGAGCCAGGGCGAGCTCGCGCGGCAGGCAGGAGTGCACCCGACGTACATCTCGCACGTCGAGAACGACCGTCGCGCTCTCGGTGAGGACGCGCTCGCCAGGGTGGCCGAGGTGCTCGGCGTCTCGGTGCCCTACCTGCTCGACGGCGAGCAGGCCCCGGACTACCGGTCCGCCGAGAGCGCGCTCGTCGAGGCACGCCGGCTGTCCCGCATGGGCGAGGCGCGGGCAGCCGCGGACGTCCTCGCGCAGGTGGACGTCTCGGCGCTGGACGTCGACGCCGCCGCGCGGGTCGGGCTCGCGCACGCCGAGGCTCTCGACCTCGCCGGTGACCTCGAGGGATCGGTCGAGGCGCTCGAACGTCTCTGCACGCGGCTGATGGACGCGCACCGGTACCTGCAGGCCGCGTACGCCGCGATGCGGATCGTCATGGCCCTCACCGAGATCGCGGACCTGCACCGGGCCGTGTCCCGCGGGGAGCACCTGCTGGCCCAGCTCCCGGCGTCCGTCGCAGGCAGCGACGAGGTGGTCCGGCTCGAGTCGACCATCATCTGGGCCTACATCGCCCGCGGTGACGCGACGTACGCGCGCTATCGCGGCCGGCAGCTCCTCGCGCACACGCGCCAGCACGGGTCGGCCCGGGCGGTGTCGTCGGTGCACTGGAACCTGGCGTTCGTCGACGACGCGCTGGGGGACCCCGACGCGGCGCTCGCGCAGCTCGAGTCCGCGATCGCGCTGGCCGGAGCGGACGAGATCGACCGCGACCTGCCCCGCCTCCGCCTGGACCGGGCGTTCCTGCTCGTCTCCGTCGAGCCGCCCCGCGCGGAGGAGGCGCTCGCAGACCTCGACGCCGCACAGACCGCCCTGGAGATCAGCGAGTCACAGATCGAGCTGGCGCGTGCTGACTCCGTCCGGTCGCGCGCCTGGTTGCTGCTCGACGACGCGGCGACCGCGCAGCAGTACGCCACCCGCGCCGTCGAGCTGTTGCGGGAGGGCGTGCGCCGCGACTCGGCGTCCGCGCACGAGGCGCTCGGCGACGCGATGCTCGCCCAGCGGGCACGGCCCGAGGCCGTCAAGGAGTACCGGTCGGCGGCGGAGCTGCTCGACATGATCTCGTCCGGACGGTCCGCCGCGGTGCTCTGGCGCCGCATCGGGGACCGTCTCCGGGTGGCCGGCGACGAGGACGAGCGGGTGGTCGAGGCCTACGGCCGCGCGCTCGCCGCAGCCGGCATCCGTGGGGTCCTGCCCCCGCCACCGAGGGCATGAACTCGCACAACAGTGCTGTCTACCCCCTAGTGTCCTGCGTCATTGCGCCCCAGACATGGGCTAGGGACCATTCCAGGTGTACCGGAGAGTCCGGTGCACGCTCGGAAAGGTTCCCTCATGAAGAAGCTCAGCATCGCCGTCGTCATCGCCCTCACCGCGCTCGCCGGTGTCACCAGCGCCACGGCGGCCTCCGGCGCCACCCAGCAGGTGGCCGCTCCGTGCTGCAAGCACATCATCTGACACCCACGACGACAGGCGCGTCGCCACACCCGCCCCCGCGGTCCGTGGCGACGCGCGATGCCCGGTCAGAACGACCAGCTGGAAGGTTCGACCATGAAGAAGCAGAGCATCGCCCTCGTCCTCGCTCTCGCCGCCCTCACGGGTGCCGGGGGAGTCATCGCACCCGTGACAGACGCCCAGACGTTCACGATCCCGTGCTGCAAGTCAGGCACCTGAGCACGGCAGCACCGAGGTGTCCCGCACCCCTCGTGGGCGGGGGCGCCCACCTCGTCCCGCCGGCCGGTGGGCGTCCCCGCACGACGCCCACCGGCCCGCCGGGCGCCCGCCGGACCGCGCACGTCGGGGTCCGGCGCCCACCCCTCCTGCGCGGTGCGTGACGGTTGCCGCCCGACGCCGCACCCTGGACCGTCCTACTCCTCCAGGATCAGCCGGGATCCAGGTGATTCTCAGGTTCGAGGATTCACCCGGAAGGACGGCCTGGACGTTTGACCAGCACCACATTCGTGCCGCACACTCGTCCTGACGGTGCGCATCGCCTGCCCCCTGCGCGGTGCGCACCGTCTTCACGTCCGGAGAGCGGGACGGGTCCCCTGACCCGTCCCGCTCTTGGCGTCCCAGGGGGGTCCGACCTGCTCCGCCTCGGCGCGCCATGCCCGTGATCACGCGGCGGCGCGGTTAGCGTTCCCAGGGTGACCGTCCCCGTGCGCACCTCCGGCCCGGGACCCGACCAGGCTCCTGAGACCGGCGCAGACCCAGCCGACCGCCCGATGCTCGTCGAGCCCCCCAGCCCTGCCGAGCTCCTCGAAGGCTCCGTCGCCACCTGGCGCGCGGCCCTCGTCGAAGCCGCCGGCGGGTCGACGCTCGTCGACGTCGAGCTGCTCGGCGACGCCGCGCTCGACCTGTCCGCCGCGCACCCGTCGGGGATCTCCCAGCTCTACGCCGGCCGTGAGACCCGACTGTCCAACCTGGTCCGCGAGGGCGCCGCCCTGTCGACCGCGCGACGCCGTGCCCGTGCCGTGAGCGCACGCGCCGCCGTGTACGCCCAGCGCTACGGCATCGCCCCCACCTCGCTCGCGATCGGCGTCGCCACCTGGACCGAGCGCACCACCCCGGACATCGCGAGCGACGACGTCGCCGCGCTCGCGTCCGTGACCCGGCAGCGGGCTCCCGAGGGCGAGCAGCAGCCGGAGGCGGCACCCCGCGTCGTGCGGGCCCCCGTCCTCCTGCGCCCCGTCACCCTGCACGCCCGCGGCTCCGGCGAGAGCGACTACGAGCTCGCGCTCGAGCCGTCGCTCGAGGTCAACCCGGTGCTCGCACGGGCCCTGCGGACGCGTGGCGCGCTCCTCGACCCCGGCGCGGTCGCGCGCGGCACGTTCACGTCCAACGGGTTCGACCCGCGCGGCGCGCTGCACCGGCTCGCGTCCCTGGGCGAGGCCGTCCTCGACGACTTCTCGATGAGCGAGCGGGTGGTCGTCGGCACCTTCGTGCACCCCGGCCAGATCCTCGTCGACGACCTCGACAACCTGTCCGGCACGCTCGAGCGCCACGAGGTGGTCTCCGCGCTCGCGGGCGTCGAGGAGTCCCGGACCCGGCTGCAGCGCGTCCTGCCCGCTCCGGTCCGCGGCGACCGCGACCCCGGCCACGAGCGCGGCGTCGGCGACCTCGACCCCGCACAGCAGCACGTCCTCGACGTCGTCGCGACCGGGACGCACCTGTTCGTCGACGCCCCCGCCGGTGCCGACGTCACCGGCACGCTCGCCGCGCTCGTCGCTGACGCGGCCGCCACCGGCCGCACCGTGCTCTACGTCCCCGGGCACCGTCGTGCGGCCACGGCGCTCGCGGACCGGCTCGCGACCCTGGGCCTGGGGGACCTGCTGCTGGACGTCGCGCCCGAGGCGGGGTGGCGGTCGGCGATCTCCCGCCGCCTGCTCGGCGCGATGACGCTCGAGGCACCCGCCGTCGACGCGCACGGCGTCGTCGCGCTGCGCAGCGAGCTCGTCAGCACGCGCGAGCGCCTCCGGGCCTACGTCGACGCGCTGCACGCGGAGCGCGCCCCCTGGGGTGTCTCGGCGTACGACGCCCTCCAGCAGCTGGCCCGCCTGACCTCGACCCGGCCGACCCCGAAGACGACAGTGCGCCTGTCGCCCGACGTCGCACGTGTGCTCGACGCGCCCCGTCGTACGGAGCTCGCCGGTGCCCTTGTGCAGGCCGGTGAGCTCGGGGCGTTCCGGGTCCGTCCCACCGACACACCCTGGTACGGCGCGGACCTGCGGACGCGTGCCGACGCCGACAACGCGGTCCGCCGGCTCGAGCGCCTGCTCGACTCCACCCTGCCGGGGCTGGTCGCCCGCACCGCGCAGGTGGCCACCGAGACCGGGCTGACGCAGGCGACCACCGTCGTCTCGTGGGTCGAGCAGCTGACCATGCTCGACGGTGTCCGCGCGGCCCTGGACGTGTTCCAGCCCATCGTGTTCGAACGCACCGCCGCGGACCTCGTGGCCGCCACCGCCACCAAGGAGTGGCGTGCGGAACGCGGCATGGACATGGGCTACTGGCTGCGCCGACGGCTGCGCAAGCAGTCCAAGGACATGGTCCGCCCCGGCCGGCCCGTCGCCGACCTGCACGCGCGCCTCCTCGAGGTGCAGGCGCAGCGCGAGGTCTGGCAGGCCCACTGCCCCTCCGGTGGGTGGCCGCGGCTGCCCGACGGCCTCGAGCACATCGAGGAGGAGCTCGCCGCTGTGCGCGCCGACCTCGACGCGCTCGACGAGGTCCTCGTCACGACCCCCGGCGGTGGCGGCCTGTCGAGCCTGCCGTTCGCGACGCTGACCGAGCGGCTGACCCGACTGCGGTCCGACACCGGCGCCCTCGCCGACCTCCCCGAGCGCACCGGGCTCCTGCACCGCCTGCGGTCCGCGGGGCTCGGGGCGCTCGTCGACGACCTGGCCACCCGCCGGATCGACCCCGCCCTCGCACCGGCCGAGCTCGACCTGGCCTGGTGGAGCACGGTCATCGAGCAGATCCTCGGCGAGGACCCCGCGCTCGCCGGGTACGACGGCGCCGCTCTCGGTGCCCTGTCCGCCCGGTACGCGACTCTCGACCGCGCCCACGTGAAGAGCCTGTCCGGCCCGGTCCTAGGGGCGGTCGTCGGCCACGTGTCGCAGACCCTGCGCCAGCACCGCGAGCAGGCCGAGGCGCTCTTCGCGGACCTCGTCGAGGAGCGGCTCACCTCGATGCGGGACACCGTCGTGCGGCACCCCGAGGTGGCCCGGCGGCTGCGGCCCGTGATCGCCGCCAGCCCCATGCTGGTCCCGCAGGTCCTGCCGCCGACCCGCACCGTCGACCTGGTCGTCATCGACTCCGCCGCACATCTGCCTGTCGAGGTCGCCCTCGCCGCCGTCGCCCGCGGTCGTCAGGTCGTCGTCGTCGGTGACGCGCGCTGCGCCTCGGGCAGCGCCGTGCGGGAGCTCGCGGCCGTGCTGCCGTCGGTCGCGCTGCGTGCCGACTCCTCGCGGCGCGACCCGTACCTGACCGCGTTCCTCGCCGCGCACGGCTACGCCGGTGTGCTCCGCCCGACGCCCCTGCCGCAGCACCGGCCGCTCGTCAGCCTCGACGTGGTCGACGGCACCGGGATGCCGGACCCGACGAGCGGGTCGGTCGACTCGACGCGCGAGGAGGTCGAGCACGTCGTCGAGCTCGTCCTCACCCACGCGCTGCTGCGGCCCGACGAGTCGCTCGCCGTCATCACCGCGACCCCGACGCACGCGGAGGCCGTCCGGGAGGCGGTCCTGTCCGAGGTCCGCGGCAACCCCGCCCTCGCCGCGTTCTTCGACTCCGGCCGCGTCGACCCCTTCGTCGTCACCGACCTGCCCAACGTCGCCGGTCTGCGCCGCGAGGCGATCATCCTGTCGCTCGGTCTCGGGCGGACCCCGCACCGTCGTGTCCTGCACACCTTCGGTCCGATCACCGGACCCGGGGGCGACGCTCTGCTGCTGGACGCCCTCGGCTCCACCCGGCACCGGCTCACCGTCGTCGCGTGCTTCGGGTCCGACGACCTCGACCCCGAGCGCCTGCGCGGCCCCGGCCCCCGGCTCCTGGCGGACCTGCTCGCCTTCGCGGCCCGCCGCGGGGGCGGCCAGGACGTCGCCGACCTCGTGACCCCGCCCGAGCCGATCGACCCGCTCCTGCGGTCGCTGGCCGCCGCGACCGCCGCCGCCGACAAGGCCCTCGCCGACGCGACCGAGCCCGACCGTCTCCTGCTGGACCTCGCCGAGCGCCTCTGGAAGCACGGCCTGCTCGTCGAGGCCGACCACGGCATCCCCGGCGGCGACCGGATCCCGCTCGTCGTAGGCCACCCGGACCTGCCCGGCGAGATGCTCGTCGCCGTCCTCACCGACGACGAGGGGTACACCGCCGAGCCCAGCGTCCGCGTCCGCGACCGCCTCACCGCCGACCGCCTCGAGCGCGTCGGCTGGAGCGTCATCCGCGTCTGGTCCGCCGCCGCCTTCATGGACCCGCAGGCGGAGGTGGACCGCATCCGCCGCGCTGTGCACGCCCGCGTGCCCGCTCCGGCCGCGCCCCGGACCGCACCCCTGCAGCTCGGCCTGATCGACGAGGTCGACGACACCGAGGAGCTGCCCACGCCCGCGTCGTCCGCACGGTCGGCGGCGCGCGCGGCTGCTCGCGCGGCAGCCCACACCGGCGAACCCCGACCCGCGACCGGGGTGTGGTCGACGATCGAGGTCGTCGAGGCGGTCGCCGCCGCGCGTGCTGCGGCACCTGCCGCTGACCCGCCGACGGCCCCGAACGCCGAACCCGCCGCCGCCGACGCGGGCTCCATGGGTTCCCACGGTGCCGCTGTTTCCGCCGGTGCTGCTGACGGCGCCGGTGCCGCCGGTTCCGCTGGTGCTGCGGATGCGGCCCGTTCCGAGGCTGCTGCCGGTGCTGCTCGTCCCGACGGTGCGGCTGGTGCTGCTGACGCCGCTGGTGCTGCTCGTCCCGACGGTGCGGCTGGTTCCGACGGCACCGCTGGTGCCGCGGGTCCCGACCGTGCCGCTGGCTCTTCCGGTTCCGACGGTGCCGCTGGCTCTGCCGGTTCCGCCGGCGACGACCCCCGCCCGCCGAGCCGCGCGCTCCAGCTCGCCCTCGCGGTGCCCACCCGGCAGCGGCCCGACGTCCGACGCGGTCTGCCCATCGGCGCCTACAGCGACGACCAGCTGGACGAGCTCGTCGCGTGGCTCCAGTCCGACGAGCAGGAGCGGACCCGCGAGCAGCTGGCCGCCGCGCTGCGCGACGAGCTGGGCATCACGCGCCGGTCCTACCGGATCGACACCGCGGTCCGCAGCGCGATCACCCGCGGGATGCGCTGACCGGCTCCCGGGGCTCCCTCGGGTGGGATCATCGGACGGTGTCGTCGACCGAGCCGCCCCAGGGTGCACCCGCACGCCGCCCGCGGCGAGCCGTCCGGCTCGCGGGCACGGTCGGTGGGGACGACGCCAACCTCGTCTCGTCACACCCGGCGCCCCGGGTAGACGCTCACCGTGACGACGCTCCACGTGACCTCGCTCGTGGCGACGCGGCTGCCGCAGCCGGTCGCAAGGGCGACAGCGGGCCGACGAACGCCCCGCCCGGGCACGAGCCGGCGGTCGCGACGCGGAGCGCCGACGACTCCGACGTCGGCTGGGGCGACCGGGAGGCCGGCTCCAACGACGACCGCCTGCACCAGGACAAGCCACCGCACTGGTGACTCCTGTGTCAGACCCGCGCGAGACGATCGCGGGGCCAACCCATCGACCATCCGCACGACCCGAAGGAGACACACCCATGGCCGAGGTCCTGCTCTTCCACCACGCCCAGGGGCTCACGTCCGGTGTCCTCGACTTCGCGGACACGCTCCGCGACGCAGGACACACCGTGCACGTCCCGGACCTGTACGACGGGCACGTGTTCGAGGACATCGAGTCCGGCCTCGCGTACGCCGACGAGGTCGGGTTCCCGATCGTGCTGGGACGCGGACAGGCCACGGTCGACACATTGCCGGAAGCGCTCGTGTACGCCGGATTCTCGCTCGGCGTCCTGCCCGCGCAGATGCTCGCTCAGACACGCCCCGGCGCGAAGGGTGCCCTGTTCTTCCACTCGTGCGTCCCGACCTCGGAGTTCGACAGCCCGTGGCCGAAGGGTGTGCCGGTGCAGATCCACGGCATGGACGCCGACCCGTTCTTCGCCGGTGAGGGTGACATCGACGCAGCCCGCGCCCTGGTGAAGGAGTCCCCCGACGCGGAGCTCTTCGTCTACCCGGGCGAGGAGCACCTGTTCGCGGACAACAGCCTGCCCTCGTACGACCCCGCCGCCGCCCAGCTCCTCACGGAACGCACGCTCGCCTTCCTCGCGGCGATCCGCTAGCCACCACGGCGAAGGAGAGTCGCCGCCCGCAGCCCGAGGCCGGGCCGGGCGGCGGTCGTCATGCTCGGCGGTTCACCATGCGGTCGACCAAGCCATGAGTGGCGATGACTCTGCCCACTGCGCCACTCATGGCTTCCTCGCGGCTCAGAGGGGCTTCGGCGGGGTGGTCGGGCTCGGGGGGATGGACGGCGGGAGGTCGGGACCGGAGGTCGAGCCGGGCGAGGTGGCGGCCGTGCCTGCGGGACCCGTCGCGGGGCCGGTGCCGGCGTCGTTGACGATCGCCGGCGTGAGGCGGTTGGCGAGCAGGTCGCGGATCTCCTGCAGCAGCAGGATGTCCTCGGCGGGTGCGGCCGGCTCCTCCTCCTCGCCGCTCTTGCGCCGGGCTGCCAGGGCGTTCATCGGCAGCACGATGAGGAAGTACACGGCGGCGGCGGTGAACAGGAACAGGATCAGCGCCTGCAGGATCAGGCCGAACGAGAAGTGCGCCTCGTTGATCGTGAACGCCCACACGCCGCTCAGGTCCGGCTTCCCGAAGATCGCCGAGATCAGGGGCCCGATCAGACCGTCGACGATCGACTTCACGACCGCGCCGAACGCGGCACCGATGACGACACCGACGGCGAGCTCGATCGCGTTCCCGCGGGAGATGAAGTCCTTGAACCCCTGGAACACCTTCGCTGTCCCCTGGAGCCCCTGCCGTGCGCCGTTGATCCCTGTGCTGAGCCTGTCGGTCATTCTGCCCCCTCGGGCTGGATGTCGGTTGTCCGGCGCCCACCGTGCAGGGGCGTCTCGGGTCGGACGATCATGGCACGACGACCGCGGAGAGCAAGGCGGACGCAGCAGCCCCCGCGAGGGCCGGCGCCTCGTCGGGAGACACGGCGAGGAGCACCGGGACGGAGTCGTCACCGGCTCCGCCGAGGCCCAGCGCGCTCTGGGTCGACGCGGTCCGGCGGGCCACCGGCAGGACGAGCGCCCTGGTCGCGACGACACCTCCCGGTCCGCCCTCCGGGGTGGCGGCGAGCACGTCGACGCGCATCCCGGGCGAGAGCAGACCGGCGACGGCGGGATCGGCGAACCGGACGGTCGCGACGACCGTGCCGGGCGGTCCGCGGACCTCGTCGTCGGCCAGGAGACCGGGCACCACGGGGCTGCCCGCCGTGATCGGGACCGCTGTGGAGGTCTCGTCCACCGCGGAGGGGTCGGTGAGTGCACCGTCGGGGACGACCGCGACGGGGAACTGCGCCACCCGCACGTCTGCCGTGGTCAGCGCCGTGCCGGCCGCGAGCGCGTGCGCCGCGACGAGCACGGGCGCGGTGGGTGGTTCGACCGGCCGCAGCGCTTGGACCGTGCAGGCGGCGGCGAGCCCGAGGAACACCGCGCCGACCGCGAACCGTGCGCGCCAGAGGGTGGCGCGCAACGCCAGGGGGAACGGTCGTCGACGGTGGGGGAGCGGTGGCGGCCGACCGGCGAGCAGGTGCGGGTGCATGAGGGCAGACGCTAGGTGCGTCGGCGCCGAAGAGCCCGGGCCGATCCCGAGCGCGTGGACGGGGCCGAGATCCGGTGGGCTGGGGGCGGCTCGACGCCTCTCGCTCGACGTACGCGCGTCGCGAGACGAGACGGCACCCCCACCGCAGGCGACGGCGCTCGCTCACGACGCAAGGGTCGCGAGACGAGACCGGCGCCCGCACCCGCAGGCGACGGCGCCGCCCCTCGCGCACGACGCACGCGTCGCGGAACGAGACCGGCGCCGCCACCCGCAGGTGACGGCGCCGGGAGGCTCAGGGCGGGAAGGTCAGCTCGAGGCCGCAGGCTTGGCCGCAGGGGCGGGTGACGACGACGAGCCCGACGACGACGAGCCCGACGACGAAGAGGACGTCGAGGTCGAGGTCGAGGAAGACGAAGGAGTCGCTGCCGGGGTCGACGCGGCCGGGCTCAGGGCGGTCGACTTCGCACCGGCGCGTGCGTCGTTGCGGTAGAAGCCGGAGCCCTTGAACACGACGCCGACGGAGGAGAAGACCTTGCGCAGGCGACCTTCGCACTCGGGGCAGACGCTCAGCGAGTCGTCGCTGAACGACTGCACGATCTCGAAGGCGTGACCGCACGCCGTGCAGGCGTAGGCGTAGGTGGGCACTGAAGTTCTCCTGAGAGAGGTCGGAAAGGTCTGGCACTCGCATCGTCCGAGTGCCAATCGTAACGGTTCGCTCGCCCGGCACATTCCGGGCGTCCGCGCGGGGCGCTCCGACAGCCGGAGCCGGGGCGGCAAAGTACCCTCCGAAGCGTGTCTCGTCGCCGCCTCGTCCGTCTCTCCGTGATCACCGTCGCCGCTGTGGTCGTCGTCGCCCTCGTCGCGGTGATGGTCACGGCCGTCATCGTCGTGCGGCGGCCGCTGCCGGAGGTCGCCGGCGAGAAGGAGCTGCCCGGCCTGGCCGCCGACGTGACGGTCACGCGCGACGACCGCGGGGTCCCGACGATCACCGCGACGACGTCGCAGGACCTGTTCCGGGCGCAGGGCTACGTGGCCGCGCAGGACCGGTTCTTCGAGATGGACTACCGCCGCCACGTGACGTCGGGGCGGCTGTCGGAGCTGGTCGGCGAGAACGAGGACGCGCTCGCCGCGGACAAGGTGATCCGGACCTTCGGGTGGCGCCGGGTGGCCGAGCAGGAGTGGGGGCTGCTGCAGCAGAGCACGCGCGACGCGCTCCAGGCGTACGCGGACGGCGTGAACGCGTACCTCGACGGCCGGGACCCGGGCGCGATCGCCGTCGAGTACTCGGTGCTCGGGCTGCAGGTCGACGTCGGCCCGCCGGCGCCGTGGGACCCCGTCGACTCGCTCGCGTGGCTCAAGGCGATGGCCTGGGACCTGCGGGGGAACTACGACGCGGAGCTGGAGCGCGCCGCGTCGTACTCGACGATCGGCGACATCGCGCGCGTCGACGAGCTTTTCCCCGCCTACCCGCAGGACGTCAACCTGCCCATCCTGACGGCGGCGGACCTGCCGGCGACGACGGCACAGCAGGCGTCGGCGACCACCGCGGAGCTCGACCTCGACAGCGCCGACCTGCAGGCGGCCATGGCGTCCGCGGCGGCCGCGCTGGACGCGGTGCCGCACCTCATGGGCGACGGCGAGGGCGTGGGCTCGAACTCGTGGGTGGTCTCCGGCGACCTCACGGAGTCGGGCAAGCCGCTGCTGGCCAACGACCCGCACCTGGGCATCTCGGCGCCGGGCATCTGGGAGCAGATCGGGCTGCGGTGCGACGAGGTCTCCGCGCAGTGCCCGTACGACGTCACCGGCTTCGCGTTCGCGGGCATGCCGGGCGTGGTCATCGGCCACAACGCGTCGCTCGCGTGGGGGCTGACCAACCTCGGAGCGGACGTCACGGACTTCTTCCTCGAGCGTGTGGAGGAGGGCACCACCCGTCGCGACGGCGCGCAGGCGCCGATCACCGAGCGCGAGGAGACCATCCACGTGAACGGGGGCGACGACGTCCTCCTGACGGTGCGGGACACGGTGCACGGGCCGCTGGTGTCCGACGTCCTGGACCTCGTCGGCGTCGGCACGGCACCGGTCCCCGACGACGCACCGGGGCGCAGGTTCGAGGTCTCCCTCGGCTGGACCGCCCTGCAGCCGGGCCGGACCATGGACGCGGTGCTCGCGATCAACGTCGCCCAGGACGCCGCGGACATCCAGGAGGCCGCCGCGCTGTTCGACGTGCCGTCGCAGAACATCGTCTTCGCGACGACGGACGGCCACATCGGCTACCAGGCGCCCGGCCGCATCCCCGTCCGCGCGAGCATCGCCGGTGGGCCGGTCCCGTCGGACGGCACCTGGCCGCGGCCGGGGTGGGACAGCCGGTACGAGTGGCAGGGGTTCGTCGACCCGGCTGCCATGCCGCGCGCGCTGGACCCCGTCGAGGGGTTCATCGTCACCGCCAACCAGGCCGTCACCCCGGCCGGTGTGGGCCCGTTCCTGACCGACGACTGGGACTACGGCTACCGCGCGCAGCGGATCCGCGAGCTGCTCGGGTCGGCCACGTCGGACGGCAAGGTCGGTGTCGACGACATGGCCGAGATCCAGTCGGACGAGCACAGCCCGTACGCGGACGTGCTGGTCCCGGTGCTGCTCTCCCTGGACATCGAGGACCCGTTCTACGACGACGGGCAGGAGCTGCTGCGCACCTGGGACCGGGTGCAGTCGGTGGACTCGGCCGCGGCGGCGTACTTCGCGGCGGTCTGGGCGGACATCCTCGCCGCGGCGTTCGCCGACGACCTCCCGGACGGCTACGGCCCCTCGGGCGGCTCGCGCTGGCTCGAGGTCGTCCGGCAGCTCGTCGACCAGCCCGCGTCACCGTGGTGGGACGACAAGTCGACGCCCGGCGTGGTCGAGGGGCGCGACGAGGTGCTGACCCGCGCGATGGTCGCGGCTCGCCGCGAGCTGACCGCCGCGCTGGGCCGGGAGGCCACGGACTGGCGCTGGGGGCAGCTGCACCCGGCCGCGCCCGAGCATCCCGTGCTCGGCGGGACGTCACTGCCCGGTCTGGTCCGGAACCTGGTCAACCCCGACCCGGTCGCCGTCGGTGGCGGGTCCTCGATCGTGAACGCCACCGCGTGGAACGCCAGCTCCGGGTCGTTCGCGGTGACCGCGGCTCCGTCCATGCGCATGGTCGTGGACCTGGGCGACCTCGACGCCTCGACGTGGGTGACGCTCACGGGCGCCTCCGGCCACCCGGCGAGCGTGCACTACGCCGACCAGCTGGGCGCGTGGTCGCGGGGCGGGACGTTCCCGTGGCCGTTCACCCAGGCGGCGACGGAGGCGGACGCCCGCGACCGGTTGACCTTCACGCCGTGATGGGGTGCCACTCCAGCGGTGTCGCGACGGCGTCGACCAGGCGGTCGTGGCGCTCGCGGGGCAGCGGGCGCTTCTCCGCGTCGTAGAGCTCCTCGGGGAACACCAGGGCGACCACCGGAGCACCGGGCCGGAGGTGCTCGAGGGCCCGGTCGTACCAGCCGCCGCCCTGGCCGAGCCGCGCGCCGGTGGTGTCGACGGCGAGCGCGGGGGCGATCACGACGTCGGCGTCGGCGAGCGCGGCCGCGCCGAGGGTGGGGCCGCCCGGCTCGGGCGGGCGACCCGGTGCGCGTTCGCGCAGGTCGTCGGGGCCGGCGTACTCCGCCCAGTCGCGCTGCAGCCCGCTGCCCAGCACCGGCAGGAGCAGGCGCACGCCGCGCGCGGCGAGGGCCTCGAGCAGGGGGCCGGTGCCGGGTTCCGTCACGCGGGACGCGTAGACCGAGACGCAGCTCGCGTCAGCGACCGCCGGGATGGTGAGCACGACGTCCGCCAGGGCGTGCGCGGCGGCATCACGCAGCCGGACCGAGCGGATCTTGCGGGCGTCGCGGATGGCCATCCGCAGCCGTTCCTTGACGTCTTCGACCTCGTCCCCCTCGGACACACGCGGATACGGCTGGGCGACGCTGCTCATGAGACCAGTGTCGCCCACCTGCGCAGACGCCGACGACCGACCGAGGTATGAGTTTGTGACGTCGTCCACGTGGTGACGGACGCCACAGCGCATCGTCCGGAACCGCCGTTATGGTCCCGTCATGACGATCCACAAGGCAGTCATCCCCGCCGCGGGCCTGGGCACCAGGTTCCTTCCCGCCACGAAGTCGACGCCCAAGGAGATGCTCCCGGTCGTCGACAAGCCGGCGATCCAGTACGTCGTGGAGGAGGCCGTCAAGGCCGGCCTCGACGACGTCCTCCTCATCACCGGCCGCTCGAAGCGCACGCTCGCCGACCACTTCGACGCCGTCCCCGAGCTCGAGGCCGCCCTGGAGGCGAAGGGCGACCTGGAGCGGCTTGCCAAGGTCCGCGAGTCCACCGACCTGGGGCACGTGCACTTCGTCCGTCAGGGTCAGCCCAAGGGTCTGGGCCACGCCGTGCTCCAGGCCAAGCACCACGTCGGGCAGGAGCCGTTCGCGGTCCTGCTCGGAGACGACCTGATCGACGAGCGCGATGAGCTCCTCAGCACGATGCTCGCCCTCCAGGAGCGGACCGGCGGCTCCGTCATCGCGCTGCTGGAGGTCCCGCCCGCCCAGATCTCGATGTACGGCTGCGCCGCGGTCGAGCCGTTCGACGGTGCGGCAGATCCTGACCAGGTCCGGATCACCGCCCTCGTCGAGAAGCCCCCGGCGGACGAGGCGCCCAGCAACCTCGCGATCATCGGCCGCTACGTGCTGCACCCCGCGGTGTTCGAGGTGCTGGAGAACACGGCACCCGGCCGTGGCGGCGAGATCCAGCTGACCGACGCGCTCGCGACCCTCGCCGGTCTGCCGGCTTCCGAGGGCGGCGGCGTGTACGGCGTGGTGTTCCGCGGTCGTCGCTACGACACCGGGGACCGCCTCGACTACCTCAAGGCCGTCGTCCAGATCGCGGTGGACCGCCCCGATCTGGGACCCGACTTCCGTGCCTGGTTGGGCGAGTTCTCCCAGACCCTGTCCGACTGACCTGTTCGGCGGGGCAGAATGCCCGCATGAGATCGGTCCAGGATCACCTCGCGGCCGTGCTGGCCGCCGTCGGACCGGTCGCACCGCTCGACGTCGTCCTGCGTGACGCCGTCGGCTGCATCCTCGCCGCCGACGTCACGGCCACCCACGACCTGCCGGCGTTCGCGGTCGCGGCGCGTGACGGTTACGCCGTCGCCGCGTACGAGACCGCGGGCGCCGGCTATGCGAGCGCGCAGTCGCTGCCGGTCGCGCACGACGTCCGGCCGGGCGCCGGTCCGCTGCGACTGGTGCCCGGCACGGCGGTGCGGATCGCGTCCGGGGCGGCGCTGCCGCTCGGGGCCGACGCCGTCGTGCCGCTGGAGGAGACCGACCGCGGGACCGCGCGCGTCGCCATGCAGCGCCCCGCGGTGCCCGGCCAGCACGTGCGTCCGGCGGCGTCCGACGTCCGGGCGGGCGACGTGGTGCTCGAGGCGGGCACCCGCCTGGGCGCCCGGCAGCTCGCCCTGGTCGCCTCGATGGGTCGCGGGCGGCTGCGCGTGCACCCCACCCCCCGCGTGGTCCTGCTCTCGGTCGGCGACGAGCTGGTCGAGCCAGGCGCGCACGCCGACCGTTCCGGTCACGGGGTCTTCGAGACCGATGGGCACGCGCTCGAGGCCGCGGTCCGGGACGCGGGCGCCGCGTCGGTCCGGGTCGGCATCCTCGGCGACGACCGCGCGGTCCTGCGGGAGGCCATCGAGGACCAACTGGTCCGCGCGGACCTGCTCGTCATCACCGGCGGGCTGTCCGAGCTGACGCACGACACGGTCAAGGACGTGCTGGCGACGATGGGCAGCGTGCGGCTGGACCAGGTCGCGATGACGCCCGGGCAGAGGCACGGGTTCGGCACCGTGGCCGACGACCTGGCCAGCGACAAGTCCGTCCCGATCTTCGCCCTGCAGGGGCATCCCGTCGCCGCGCAGGTCTCGTTCGAGGTGTTCGTCCGGCCGGCGCTGCGTGCCATGGCCGGGCACGCCGAGGTGTTCCGCCCGTCGGTCGCGGCAGAGGCAGTCGAGGGGTGGGTCTCGCCGCCGGGGCTGCGCCAGTTCGTCCCGGCGACCGTGCTCGGGTCTCCCGACGAGGGCTACCGCGTGACACCGATCGGCGACCCGTCGGCGCCGACGGTGAGCTCGCTCGCGCACGCCAACGCGCTCGCGGTCGTCGGCGAGCAGGACCTGACCGTGCACCCCGGACAGGTGATCCACTGCCTGGTCCTGGAGGGCTGATGGTTCCCGGATGGCCCGCCGTGCTCGTCGAGGGTGACGTGCGCCTGCGCCCGCTGCGGCGGCGCGACCAGGACACCTGGATGGCGCTGCGCGCGCAGAACGCCGCGTGGCTGGAGCCGTGGGACGCCACCAGCCCTGTCCCGGTCACGGGTCCACGACCCTCCTTCGGCACCTTCGTGCGCACCCTGTCCGCGCAGGCGCGCGCCGGCGTCACGCTGCCGTTCGCGATCGACCACGCCGGTCGCCTCGTGGGTCAGCTGACCGTCTCCTCGATCGTCTACGGTTCCCTGCGGTCCGCGGCCATCGGCTACTGGGTCTCCGAGCACGTCGCCGGGCTCGGCATCACCCCGACCGCCGTGGCGCTGGCCACGGACCACTGCTTCGACGCGCTCGGGCTGCACCGCGTCGAGATCAACATCCGCCCGGAGAACGGCCCGTCGCTGCGCGTCGTCGAGAAGCTCGGGTTCCGCGACGAGGGGGTGCGCGAGAAGTACCTGCACATCCAGGACCGCTGGTGCGACCACCGCACGTTCGCCCTGACCGTCGAGGACGTCCCCGAGGGGCTCCTGTCACGCTGGCGGTCCCGCACTGTCGGGTGACGCACAGGCCGACACGCCGTCGCGGTCCCCGGTGGGTGCCGCCCCGACGCCTACCGTCGTGACGTGAACGATCTCGCAGGACCGGTCGCGCTCGCGCTGGTCGGCCTGTGGGTGGCATACCTGGTGCCGCACAAGCTGCGACACCGGCAGCAGCTGCTGGAGTCCCGGGCGGACGACCGGTTCTCCGAGGCGCTGCGTGTGGTCGCGGTGAGCGACCGGCGCAACCGCCAGGAGGCCGTCTCCGGGCCGACAGTGAGCAGTACCGCGGGGTTGCTGACCCCGGGCAAGGGGCTCCCGGTGGCCACCGGGAGCGCGACAGGAGGCACCACCGTGGACCGACCGCACGGCACCCAGGACAGGATCACCGCCGACGCGGCCCGCCGCGCCGCGCAGGCTCGGGCCGCCCGGGCAGCCTCCGTCGCCCGTCGTGGGGCTGCTGCGCGCCGTCGCGCGCTCCTGGCCGGGTTCCTCGTCGTCGCGACCGTCGTCGGCTGGACCGCGGTCGGTCTCAGCCCGCTGGTCACCTGGGTCGCCGGCGTCGTCCCGACCGTCCTGCTCGGCTCGGTCCTCGTGCTCGGCCGGCGTGCGGTCCTCGCGGGCCGGGAGGCCGACGAGGCCTGGGAGCAGAAGATCGCCGACGAGCGCCGGGTCGCCTCCGGCCCGCGCACGGGTGCGATGCGTGCCGTCGCGACTGCCACGAAGGCAGCGCCCGCGGCCCCGGCTGCTCCCGTGGCTCCTCCCGTGGCTGCTCCCGTCGAGGCGCCGGCGGCGTTCGTCACCGGCCGGGCCGTGCACCCGTCCGACGCCAGCACCGAGGTGTTCGCGCGCATCGTCGCGGACAAGGGTGAGTCCGACGGCCCCGCCCGCCACGCGTCGACCGGGCAGGTGCCCGTCGTCCGCCGCTCCGTGGCGGAGCGGACCGGGGAGACCGCGACCGTGCCCGCCCCCGAGCTCGGGGTCGACGGTGAGGACGCCTGGTCGCCGGTCCCCGTCCCGCGTCCGACGTACACGATGAAGGCCTCCGCGCCGCGCCGCGAGCCTGCGCCGCTGGAGAACCTCGAGGGGTCGACGGCCGCCCGCGCCGCCGACGTCGAGGCACCCGCGGACGCCGAGCGCGCACCTCTCGAGGCACCCGTCGAGACCACCGGCAGCATCGACCTGAACGCGGTCCTGGCGAAGCGTCGCGTCGCCGGGGAGTGACCCCCGGATTTCGCGATCCACCGGGGCCTGGTGTTAGTCTTTAGCCCGCTCGCGGGGCTGTGGCGCAGTTGGTAGCGCGTCTCGTTCGCAATGAGAAGGTCAGGGGTTCGAATCCCCTCAGCTCCACCCGCACACGAAGGCGGCCCCCCATCGGGAGGCCGCCTTCGTCGTTCGAGGAGGGGTCAGGCGAACAGCGCTCGGTAGTAGTCCGACTGCGCCGGGTGGTAGTCGCCGAAGTCCAGCGCGGCGACGTCGGCGCCCGTCTCCGCGGCGACGAGACGGTCGAGGTAGTACTCCCAGCCGGGGCCGACGCCGGTCGCCATCTCCGCGTCCGGAACGGACTGGCTGAACGTGAGCGTGGTGGTGCCCAGGGTGGCCGGGTTCTCCGCCAGCTCGAGCACGAAGTGCCAGGTGGTCTGCTCGCCGACCACCTGCGAGGTGAGCGAGACGCGGCGGGGTGGTTCGCAGTCGTGGATCGTGAAGGACTCGGGCTTGGCGTCGTCGCCCTCCGCGTTCATGCGGAAGAGGACCGACCCGCTGCTCGGGTCGCCGGTCCAGGTGCCGATCCAGCGCTCGAGTCGGTCGGACTCGGTGATCGCCGCCCACACGGACTCGATCGGGGCGCGGAAGGTGCGGTCGATCACGACGCTGTCGTAGCCGTCGCGGGTCTCGCGGCGGCCGGTGGGGCTGGGGGTCATGCTGTCTCCTCCACGGGGTCGGACGGGGTAGCGGCGCGATGGTCGCGGACGGTGCGGCGGACCTCGAGATCCAGGCCGTCGAGCACCGTCTCGTCGAACCGAGGCCGCGGGCCCAGGTCCTGGAGCAGTGCCCGGACCGGGTCCAGCCCGTCGGCCAGCAGGGCGTAGTGGCGTTCGCGTCCGTGCGTCTGCGCGCGGACCAGGCCGGCGTCGACGAGCACGCGCAGGTGCTTGCTGACGGCCGGACGGCTGATCGGGTGCAGGGCGGCGAGGTCCACCACCCGTGCGGGGTTGCGCGCGAGCGTGCGCAGGAGCTCGCGTCGCACCGGGTCGGCGAGCGCGGGGAACGGGTCCATGGACTATTGGTAACCAATGGGTTACCAATCTGTCAAGACGAAGGCGGCCACCCGTCCGGGAGGCCGCCCTCGTCGTGCGCAGTGCGTGGAGCTCAGAGGATGCTGCGGCGACGGCCGCGGCTGCCCGAGACGGCGGCCACACCGATCGCGGCGAGCACGACCTGGAACAGCAGCTCGATCCAGTCGACGCCCGCGGTGTCCTGGACACCGACGAGGCTGGCCAGGTACGTGCCGATGAGGGCCGCGACGATGCCGATGAGGATGGTCACGAGAAGGGAGATGCGCTGACGGCCGCGCACGAGCAGACGGCCGAGGATGCCGATCACGGCGCCGATGATGATGGCGGAGATGATGCCTTCGGGTGTCATGTGTGGAACTCCTTGACTTCGAGGGGTTCGTCCGGGTACGACGGATGAATCTAGGGGGGATCCGTCGGATCCGCGCGCTGAGCGCGGTGACAGAATGTCGCCGTGCCCTCCGCCATGCCCGCCGACGACGCCGGGCGGAGCCTCTGGGCACTGGCCCTGCGCTGGGTCGACCCGCTCGTCGTGATGATCCTGTCGGCGCTCCTGCTGGGGCTGCTGCTGCCCGCACGCGGGGTGGTCGCGGACGTCCTCGACGTCGTCCGCACGGCCGCGATCGTGCTCCTGTTCTTCCTCTACGGCGCGCGCATGGCGACCAGCGAGGTGCGGGCCGGCCTGCGCGGCTGGCGGCTGCAGGGGTCGATGCTCGCGGCCACCTACCTGGCGTTCCCCGTGCTCGGTCTGCTGGTCCAGCTGCTGCCGGACGTCGTCGTCTCGCCCGAGCTCAAGACGGGCCTGCTGTACCTGTCCCTGCTGCCCTCGACCGTGCAGGCGTCGGTGGTGTTCACCTCCGTCGCGCGCGGGAACGTCGCGGGGGCGATCACCGGGGCGACCATCTCCAACGTCGTCGGCATCGTCCTGACGCCCCTGCTCGTCGGCGTGCTGATGGTCCGGACCTCGGGGCAGGCCGGCGGGAGCCTCGCAGGGATCCTGCTCCAGCTGCTCCTTCCCTTCGCCGCCGGGCTGCTGGTGCAGCGGTGGCTCGGCCCCTGGCTGCGCGCGCGCCCGCACCTCACCCGCGTGACCGACCGGAGCGTGATCGTGCTCGTCGCGTACACGTCCGTGAGCCAGGCGACGGTGTCGGGGGCGTGGTCGCACGTCACCTGGGTCGCCCTCGCGATCCTGGTCGTGGTGTGCGCAGCGATGCTTGCCGCGGTGCTCCTGCTCGCCTGGAACGGCGGCGGCCGGCTCGGGCTCGAGCGGGGCGACCGGGTCGCGCTGCTCATGTGCGGGTCGACGAAGAGCCTGGCGACCGGCCTGCCGATGGCAGCCGTCCTGTTCGCGCCGGCGCTCGCTGCGAGCGTGGCGCTGCCCGTGATCGTCTTCCACCAGCTCCAGCTGGCGACGTGCGCGGTCCTGGCGAGGCGACTCGCGGCCCAGGTCGAGTAGCGTCTGCCCGGAACGATTCGACCCGCAGCCCCCGAGGACCCCCCGTGCCCGATGTCATCGCCGTCATCCCGCAGCCTGCGCACCTCGAGCCGACCGGCGACGCGCCGTTCGTGCTGACCGAGGCGACGACCGTCGTGGTCGACGGCAGGCCGGACCTGATCGGCATCGCGGTGCTCGCCGCGGACCTGCTCGGCCGGGTCGGCGGCCGGGCCGTCGAGGTGCGGTACGCCGAGAGCAGCCCGAGCAGCGCGAGCGGCGTCGTCCGGCTCCGGCTCGTCGAGTCACTCCCGCCGGGCGACGAGGCATACCGCCTGACGTCGCGCAGCGGCCGCATCGACGTCGAGGCCCGCACCCCCGCCGGGCTCGTGCGCGCGATCGTGACGCTGCGCCAGCTGATCGTGTCCGCGCCCGGCGGGATCGTGCAGGTCCCCGCCGTCCGCATCGAGGACGCGCCGCGCTACCAGTGGCGGGGGCTGTCGGTCGACGTCGCCCGCCACTTCGTGCCCGTACGCGACCTCAAGGTCGTCATCGGCCTCATGGCGCACTACAAGCTCAACGTGCTGCACCTGCACCTCACGGACGACCAGGGCTGGCGGCTGCACGTGCGGTCCCGGCCGCTGCTGACCCGGCTGTCCAGCAGCACGTCGGTCGACGGGGACCCCGGTGGCTTCTACACGGCCGAGGACTACGCCGACCTCGTCGCGTACGGGGCGGTGCGCGGGGTGCGCGTCGTGCCGGAGGTCGACGTCCCCGGTCACGTCAACGCCGCGACGCACGCCTACGGGGAGCTGAACCCGACCGGTGAGCCGGCCGACACCTACACGGGGATCGAGGTCGGCTTCAGCCGGCTGCACGCGGACCTGCCTGCGACGGGCCCGTTCCTCACGGACGTGTTCTCCGACGTCGCCGCGATGACCCCCGGCGAGTACGTGCACATCGGCGGCGACGAGGTCCTGACGATGGAGGCCGACGAGTACGCCACGCTGGTCGCCGCCGCGTCCGCCGCCGTCCGCGCGGCCGGGAAGAAGGTCGTCGGCTGGCAGGAGATCGCGCACACCCCGTTGGAGCCGGGCACCGTCGTGCAGTACTGGGACACCCGCGTGGACCCGGCGCCGTTCGTCGCCGCTGCGCAGGCGGGCGCGTTGCTGCTCATGTCCCCGGGCTCGAAGGCGTACCTCGACATGAAGTACGACGCGAGCACCGAGCTCGGCCTGGAGTGGGCCGGTCACATCGAGCTGCGCGACGCCTACGACTGGGAGCCGTCGACCCTCATCGAGGGCGTCCCGGCGGAGTCCGTGATCGGCGTCGAGGCGGCCGTCTGGACCGAGACGCTGCGCGATCTGCCTGCGCTCACGCAGATGCTGCTGCCGCGCCTCGCCGCCATCGCCGAGGTCGCCTGGTCCGCACCCGAGCGGCGCGACTGGGACGACTTCCGCGTCCGGGTCGCCCGGCAGGCAGCGTTCTGGGACCGCCTCGGGCTGTCGTGGTACGCGAGCCCGCAGGTGGACTGGGCGCGCTGAGGCGTCAGCCCGTCACACCCACGTCTGCAGCCACATGTGCGAGTGCCAGAAGGCGTACGGCACGATCCACGCGGTCCAGATCGGGTAGAAGAACGCGCTGACCCCCACGATCAGAGCGACGAGCACCCCGCAGCCGACGATCGCCCAGCGTCTCTCACGCGGGTCCAGGTCCTTCGGACCGATCACCAGGCCGATGACGTAGACCAGCGTGAGCACGACCCAGGGGGCGAACACGATCGAGTAGAACGCGAAGATCGTGCGGTGCTCGTAGGCGAACCACGGCAGCCAGCCGGCGACGATGCCGGACAGCACGGCGCCCGCACGCCAGTCGCGGTACCGGAACAGCCACACGACCGCGACGATGATCGCCGCCGCCGCGCACCACCACAGGACCGGGTTGCCGAGCGCGACGATCGCCTGCGAGCAGCTGGCCGCACCGCACGCGTCCTGCGCCTGCTGACCCGTGAGGCCGGAGACCTCGGGCGGGTAGAAGAACGACGTCGGCCGCCACTGCACGATCCAGCCGAGCGGGTGCGCCGAGTACGAGTGCGGCGTCTCCAGCCCGTTGTGGAACCCCCACATGTCCTGGTGGTACTTCCAGAACGAGCGCAGCGCCGGGGGGAGCCACAGGACGCCCTGGTCCGGGTTCTGCTCCGCCCAGAGGCGCCCGTAGGCCTGCCGGTGCTTGAACCACGACCACCATGAGCCGACGTACACGACGAGCGCGATACCGACCATCGAGATCCCCGCGACGACGCCGTCCTTGAGGATCCCCGCGCGCCACCAGTGCCGCACCCCGACGCTCCGTCGTGCCGTGATGTCCCACGCGACGCTGAGCAGCCCGAACACGGCCAGGAAGTACATCGCCGACCACTTGGTGCCCAGGGCCAGGCCCAGCAGCACCGCGGCCGCGAGCCGCCACCAGCGGACGCCCAGACGTGGCCCGTCGCGGAGGTCCTCACCCGCGTCGACGCGGAGCGCGGTCCGCTCCGCCAGCCGTCGCCGGGCCTGGTCGCGGTCCAGCAGGAGGGCGCCGAACGCGGCGAGGACGAAGAACATGAGGAACGGGTCCAGCAGGCTGATCCGTGACATCACGATCGCCTCGCCGTCGATCGCGAGCAGCAGACCCGCGAGCGTGCCCAGCGCCGTCGACGCGAACAGCCGCCGGCCGATGCGCGCGACCATGAGCACCGCGAGGACCCCGCAGACCGCCGCCGCCATGCGCCACGCGGCCGAGCTGCCGGGGCCACCACCGAAGTGGATCCCCAGCGCGATCAGCCACTTGCCCACCTGCGGGTGCACCACGTACGAGCCGACGTCCGTCAGGCCGCTGGTGTCGCCCGCCTCGAACGCCGGGTTCGGGTCCTCGCCCCACGTCGCCTCGAAGCCGTTGACCAGCAGCGAGTACGCGTCCTTGACGTAGTAGGTCTCGTCGAACACCAGCTTGTGCGGGCGGCCCAGCTCCCAGAACCGCAGCACCGCCGCGAGCACCGTCACCGCGAGCGGCCACAGCCACCCCGTGAGCCGGTCGCGCGGGGTGGCGTCGAGCCGGAGCGTCTCGTCGCCGAGCAGGCGCCGCAGCAGCCGGCCCCGGGTGGACTCCTCGGGCCCCTCGACCTCCCGCGGCTCGTCCTCGAGGACGAGCACGGTGCCCGGGGCGGGGTTCGCGTCGAGCGCCTCGGCCGCACCCGCGGCGTGGGTAGCCCGGACGGAGCCGGCCGCGGCGGCCAGGCTGGTCTCCGCGACGACCGGGGGTGCGACGGCGACCTCGGTGTCCTCGACCGCCTCCGTGTCCTCGACCGCCTCGGTCTCGTCGACCGCCTCGGTCTCGCCGATCGTCTCGGTCTCGTCGACTACCGGGTGGTCGTCGACCACCGGGGTCTCGACGACGGACGAGGTGCCGTCGGCGACAAACGCCTCGTCGGCTGCCGGTGCCTCGTCAACGACTGGAGTCTCGTCGGCTTCCTCGGGCTCGTCGACGACCTGGGCCTCAGCGACGGCCGCGGTCTCGTCAGCCAACGGCGCCGGGTGGGAGCTCGCGTCGGGCGTCCCGTCGGCCGGATCGGGGGTCGTCGTGCGCTCGTCGGGATCCGGGGACGGGGTGGGGACCTCCTGACGTTCGGTCAGGGTCGAGGCGTCGTCGTCTCCGGTGGGCGGCACGCGGGTCATCGTAGGGGCGGTCACTGTGCTGCGGGAGGGGGGTCCGGGAGGTGGCAGGCTGAACCGCGTGACCCCTGTGAGCCCCACCGCGCACCCGTCGGGCCGTCTCGTGCTGGCCGCCACGCCGATCGGCAACACCGAGGACGCGTCGGCGCACCTGCGTCGGCTGCTCGCGGAGGCGGACGTCGTCGCCGCGGAGGACACCCGCCGGCTGCGGGACCTGGCGAGGAGGCTGGGGGTCGAGATCGGCGGTCGGGTGCTCAGCTTCCACGAGCACAACGAGGTCGAACGCTCCGCGGAGGTGCTCGCTGTCGTGGCGGGCGGGGGCACGGTGGTCGTCGTGACGGACGCCGGGATGCCCGCGGTGTCCGACCCCGGGTTCCGGGTGGTGGGGGCCGCGGTCGCTGCGGGTCTGCCGGTCACGGCGGCACCGGGACCGAGCGCCGTGCTGACCGCGCTCGCGCTGTCCGGTCTGCCGACGGACCGGTTCTGCTTCGAGGGCTTCCCGCCGCGCAAGCCGGGCGAGCGGGCGCGGGCGTTCGAGCTGCTGGCCGACGAGCGCCGCACGATGGTGTTCTTCGAGGCGCCGCACCGGCTGGACGACACCCTGGCGGCGATGGCCGTCGCGTTCGGCGGCGACCGGCCGGCCGCGGTGTGCCGCGAGCTGACCAAGACATACGAGGAGATCGTCCGGGGTCCCCTGTCGACGCTCACCGAGTGGGCGTCCGCGGACCAGGTGCGCGGGGAGATCGTCGTGGTGGTCGGCGGGGCGGTGAAGGCGGTGGAGCTGTCGACGGCGGACCTGGTCGCCGAGGTCCTGTCCCGCACGGACACGGGCGACCGCCTCAAGGACGCGGTCGCCGAGGTGGCTGCAGCGGCAGGCGTCCCGAAGCGCGACCTGTACGCAGCAGCCCTGGCAGCGAAACCCCGCTGACCAAGCCGTGAGTGCCGTGTCGGCGACGGTGGACGTCGCCCATGGCTTGCTCCCTGAGGACGACCTCACGCGTGAGGCGCCCACCAAGCCCTGACTGAAGCGTCGGGGCCGGTGAACGTCACTGAGGGCTTGGTCCCCGCGTCGAACCCGACCTGGATGACGTTCTGAGCGTCGTCGCGGCACCCGTGTCGGGTTCGGCGACGGCGGGTCAGTAGAAGACCGCGTCGCGGGGGCCGACCGGGTGCCGGAACGTCCACCAGACCCACGCCTGGGCCGCGAGCAGCACCGGGACGCAGGCGAGCAGCACCAGCTCGAGGGTCGGCGCGGGGGAGGCCGCGGGTGCCAGCGCGATGGCGGCGGCGACCACCGGCAGCACCCCGCCGACGACCACCGCGGCGAGCGCCCGGTGCAGCCGACCGTCCGCGAGCGCCGGCCGGGCGACGAGCGCGGACCCGGAACCGGCCAGCACGACGAGCGGCGGCAGCACGGCGCTGAGCGGTCCGTCGGCGGGGACGAGGACGACGTACGCGATCGCCGCGGCGGCGAGCAGCCCCGCCGACCAGGGCAGGGACCGCCGGGCCAGCCGGGTGGCGCGCTCGCGCAGGACGCCCGAGGTCCGGGTGGCCACGAACGTGGTGCCCAGGACGCGCGTGACGGCGAGGGCGGACAGGGCGGCGAGGACCGGCACGACCACTCGAGCGGTCAGCGACGGCTGCGGCGGGAGCCACACGAGCGCGCCGCCGAGCAGGGCACCGGCCGACAGTGGCAGACCGACCGAGGCGGCCACGATCACGCGCTCCCAGAAGGCACGCCAGCGGATGCCCGGGCGGCGGCTGCGCAGCCACACCCCGGCGTCGCGCAGCACCCACGACGCCAGCAGCGCGATGACCAGCGGGTACGCGACGAACAGGAGGTCGCGCTCGAGGTCGTGGAAGCCGGCGAGCAGGATGCCTGCTGCGGCGACGAGCCAGACCTCGCCCGCCAGGAGGAACGGCCCGAGGGCGGTGAGCACGGTCCGGCGCTCGCCGGGGGTCCGGCCGACCTGGCGCAGCGTGGCGCCGAGCCCCTGGGTCATGCCGTCGAGCACGGCCCAGCCGGCGAACGCGCCGACGAGCAGCACGGTCCAGATCATCGGGACACCTCCGCGAAGGTCAGGGGCTCGTCGGCCTCCCGGGCGTGCAGCGGCGGGGCGCCGAGCGTGGGGGAGGCCGGTCCGAGGCGGGCGAGACGGGCGAGCAGGACCCAGTCGACGACGGCCAGGGTGGCGATCAGCCCGACGAGCACCGCGAGCGAGACGAGGACGGTCGTGGCGCTGTGCGCGGAGGTGGCGTCGGACGTCCGCAGCACGCCGACGACGACCCACGGCTGGCGGCCGATCTCGCGGGCCAGCCAGCCGAGGATCGCCAGCACGAACGGCACGGGAAGCACCGCGGTGAGGAACCCGTAGACCGCCCGTCGGAACGGCAGCCGGAACAGCGCGCCGCGGACCATGAGCGCCAGCATCGGGAACGCACCGAGGAACAGCGCGAAGCCGCCCAGGATCATGAACCCGAGCGCGACGCCGACGACGGGGGACTGGCCAGACTGCTCCCCGTCGGTGAAGTAGGAGAACTGCGAGAACCCGAACCCGACCGCGAGCAGGGCTCCGACCGCGCCGACGACGACCCCCGTGCGCAGCGAACGCTGGAACAGCTCGTCGAACCCGGTCTCCCGGCGCAGGTGCCAGGCGCTGACGCCGATCACGACGAACGCCCCCGCCAGCAGGCACGCGCCGATGATGTGCCCGAGCGACAGGACGGCCGCGGGGTTGAGCACCAGCGCGGCGCTGTCGGTGATCTGCGCGACGCCGTCGTGGAGCTCGAAGCCGACCGGGTGGCGCAGGAACCCGTTGGCGACCATCACCGCGAACGCCGAGGCGTACCCGGTGAGCACGACGAGCCAGAACACGACGGTGTGCACCCACCGGTTCAGCTGGTGCCAGCCGAACACCCAGAGCCCCAGCAGGGTCGACTCGAGGAAGAACGCGACCATCGTCTCGATCGCCAGCGGCGCGCCGAACACCTCCCCGGCGACGTCGAGGAGCCCGGGGAAGTGCAGGCCGAACTGGAGCTCCAGCAGGATCCCCGCCACGATGCCGAGCGCATAGTTGACGAGGTACAGCTGCCCCCAGAACCGGGTCGCGCGCTCGTACACCTCCTGCCGGGTGACCGCCCACCGGGTCTGGAAGATCGCGACCACGGGTCCGAGGCCCAGGGTCACGAGGACGAACAGGAAGTGGAAGCCCGCGAGCAGCGCGAACTGCGTACGGGCGGCGTCGACGGCGCTCACGAGACGGACGCTAGGCCCGCGGGACGGCCGTGGACCCTGCTCCCAGGGGAAGACCGGGGGCGGTTCCGGGTGGTCCCGGAGGTGCGCGGGCGCCCAGGTCAGGGTGGTCCCGGAGTGCGGGGCCGGATGGCCCGTGATCGGCTGAGGCATGGCTGTGCGACCGGTGACCTGGATCGGGCTCGTCGCCGCGCTCGTCGCGCTCGCGGGGTGCAGCCCCGACGACAGCCCGGATGACGGCCCGACGACGCCGACGACGACCGCGGAACCCGCTCCCGCGACCGTGGAGGTGACCGAGGTCGACGACATCCTCGGCGACCTCGACATCCCCTGGGGGCTCGCGTTCCTGCCGGACGGGCAGGCCGTCGTCACGCTCCGGGGGGCGGCGGGTCTCGTGCTCGTCGGCCCGGACGGTGCGGCGACGGACGTGACCGGGCCGGGTGCCCACGAGCTCAGGGACCTCGTGGTCCCGGCCGGCGAGGGCGGTCTGCTGGGCGTCACCGTGCTCGGGTCGGAGGGGTCGGCCGTCGACCTGGCCCTCTACGCGACCACGGCCGACGACAACCGGGTCCTGCGCGGGACCCTCGACGGGTCCACCCTCGGGGAGCTGCGGCCGATCCTCACCGGCATCGAGAAGGCCGGCAACCACGACGGCGGCCGCCTCGCCGTCGGCCCGGACGGCTACCTCTACGTGACCACGGGCGACGCGGGCGACCCTCCGTCGGCGCAGGACCCCGACAGCCTGAACGGCAAGATCCTGCGCATCACGGCCGACGGCGACCCAGCGCCCGGCAACCCCGACGAGGGCTCGCCGGTGTGGAGCCTCGGGCACCGCAACGTGCAGGGGCTCGGCTGGGCGCCCGACGGCCGCATGTTCGCCTCGGAGTTCGGCCAGAACACGTGGGACGAGCTCAACCTGATCGAGCCGGGCGGCAACTACGGCTGGCCCCAGGTCGAGGGGATGGGCGACGGCTTCGTGCAGCCCCTCGCCGTCTGGCCGACCACCGACGCGTCCCCGAGCGGCCTGGCCGTCACCGACGAGGGCGTCTACCTGGCCGGGCTGCGCGGGGAACGGCTGTGGCGCGTGCCGCTGACCGAGGACGGCGTCGGCACCCCGCAGGCGCTGCTGGAGGGCGAGCGCGGACGGCTGCGCGCGGTCGAGCCGGCTCCTGACGGGTCGCTCTGGGTGGTCACCGGGAACACCGACGGCCGGGGCGACCCCCGCGACGGCGACGACCGCATCCTGCGGGTGGTCGTCGACTGAGCGCTCGCGCGTGCTCACCTAGGATCGGCGCATGTCCCGCATCCTCTCGGCCGTCGCGTGGCCCTACGCGAACGGCCCCCGCCACATCGGTCACGTCGCAGGCTTCGGTGTCCCCTCGGACATCTTCAGCCGCTACATGCGGATGGCGGGCAACGAGGTGCTCATGGTCTCCGGTACCGACGAGCACGGGACGCCGATCCTGGTGCTGGCCGAGCAGGAGGGCGTGAGCCCGCAGGAGCTGGCGGACCGCTACAACCGCGTGATCGTCGAGGACCTGACCAACCTCGGGCTGTCCTACGACCTGTTCACGCGCACGACGACGCGCAACCACTACGCGGTCGTGCAGGAGATGTTCCGGACGGTGCACAAGAACGGCTACATGATCGAGCAGTCGACCATGGGGGCCATCTCGCCGAGCACGGGCCGCACCCTGCCGGACCGCTACGTGGAGGGCACCTGCCCGATCTGCGGGTACGACGGCGCGCGCGGCGACCAGTGCGACAACTGCGGCAACCAGCTCGACGCGATCGACCTGATCAACCCGCACAGCCGGATCAACGGGGAGACACCGAAGTTCGTCGAGTCGAACCACTTCTTCCTGGACCTGCCGGCGTTCGCCGGGGCGCTGGAGGCGTGGCTGAGGACCCGGACGGACTGGCGCCCCAACGTCCTGAACTTCTCGCTCAACCTCATCGACGACCTGCGCCCCCGCGCCATGACGCGGGACATCGACTGGGGCATCCCGGTGCCGCTGGAGGGCTGGGAGGACAACCCGAACAAGCGCCTCTACGTGTGGTTCGACGCGGTCATCGGGTACCTGTCCGCGTCGATCGAGTGGGCACGCCGCCAGGGCGACCCGGACGCGTGGCGCCCCTTCTGGAACGACCCCGAGGCCCTGAGCTACTACTTCATGGGCAAGGACAACATCACGTTCCACTCCCAGATCTGGCCGGCCGAGCTGCTGGCCTACGACGGTCGCGGGACGAAGGGCGGCTCGCCGGGGGCCTTCGGGACCCTCAACCTGCCGACCGAGGTGGTCTCGAGCGAGTTCCTCACCATGGAGGGCAAGCAGTTCAGCTCGTCGCGCGGGGTCGTCATCTACGTGCGCGACCTGCTGTCCCGGTACCAGCCCGACGCGCTGCGGTACTTCCTGTCGGTCGCCGGTCCGGAGACCCAGGACTCGGACTTCACGTGGGCGGACTTCAAGACGCGCACCAACTCCGAGCTGGTGGCGGGCTGGGGCAACCTGGTCAACCGCACGGCGAGCCTGATCCACAAGAACTTCGGCGAGATCCCGGCGCCCGGCGAGCTGCTGCCGGTGGACCAGGGCCTGCTCGCGACGACGTCGGCGGGCTTCGACAAGGTCGGCGGGCTGCTCGGCACCCACCGCAACCGGGCCGCGGTCAGCGAGGCGATGCGCGTGGTCCAGGAGGCCAACCGGTACATCTCCGAGACCGAGCCGTGGAAGCTGACGGGGGACCGCGACCGGCTGGGCACCGTGCTGCACACGGCCGCTCAGGCGGTGTCCGACGCCAACACCCTGCTGGCGCCGTTCCTGCCGCACTCCGCGCAGAAGGTGCACGAGACGTTCGGCCGCACGGGGACGTTCTCGCCGCTGCCGCGGATCGACGAGGTCACCGACCTCGACGACGACTCGCGCCACTACCCGGTGATCACCGGCGACTACGAGCTCGGCCGGACGGTCGCGCCGTGGCGGTCGAGCCCGCTCGTGCCGGGGACGCCCGTCGCCAAGCCCGTTCCTGTGTTCACCAAGCTCGACGACTCGATCGTCGAGGAGGAGCTCGACCGGCTGCGCCAGGCGTGATGGCGCGGTCGAGAGAACGGGGCTGGCCAGCGCCGCCCGAGCCGCTGCCGGTCGCCGTCGTCGACAACCACACGCACCTCGACACGGTCGTGACGTGGGAGGCGGAGGGCTGGGACCCGACGCTGGACGACCACCTCGAGCGTGCGGCGTCCGCCGGCGTGACCCGCATGGTCCAGGTGGGCTGCGACCTCGACGCCATCACCTGGACCGACCACGTCGTCCGGACGCACGACGCGCTGCTCGGCGCCGTCGCGATCCACCCCAACGAGGCGGTCCGCCACGCGGGCGTGCTGGAGGCGGCTCCCGACGGGCTCGATCCCGGCCGGGCCCACGACGTCTCGCTGGCCGACGCGATCGCGCGCGTGGAGGCGGTGGCCCGCGCCAACCCCCGCATCCGCGCCATCGGCGAGACCGGACTGGACCACTTCCGCGCGGGCACCCGGGGCCGGGAGGTCCAGCGCGAGGCGTTCCGGACGCACATCGCGCTGGCCAAGGAGCTGGGCCTGGCGCTCCAGATCCACGACCGCGACGCCCACGACGAGGTGGTCGAGGTGCTGCTCTCCGACGGCGCCCCGGACCGCACGGTGTTCCACTGCTTCTCCGGCGACGCCGCCCTGGCGCGGCTCGCGGTGTCCCACGGCTGGTTCCTCTCGTTCGCTGGCCCGGTCTCCTTCGGCGCGAACGACGCCCTGCGGGACGCGCTGCGGGAGGTGCCGCCCAGCCTCCTGCTCGTCGAGACGGACGCGCCCTACCTGACCGTGCACCCGTTCCGCGGCCGGCCCAACGCCCCCTATCTGCTGCCGGGGACGGTCCGCACGGTCGCCGAGGTGACGGGACGGCCGCTGGCGGAGGTCTGCACCGCGCTCGCGGCCACGTCCGAGGCCGTCTACGGGACGTGGTGACCGGTATGGCCCGGTCTGTCGCCGGACGGTCGGGTGATGGAGGTCCCGCGGGGCGGGCCTCGGGTTACCGCGTGGGTCACGGATCGGTTACGGTCGGACCTGCGTCCAGGACGGACGCATCTTTGTGAGCCCACCCGAGAGGACCCACCGCGTGAGGCCGGACCAGGAGCGTGCGACGCACAGTCGCCCCTTCCGTGGTCGACGAGCCGCGCGCGTGGTGGCCCAGGCCGCCGTCCTGGCCGTCGTGGCCGCGGCGACGAGCGCGTTCGCGGTCCTGCACAAGACGGTGACGGTCGACGTCGACGGCACGTCCGTGGAGGTCGAGGCCTTCGGCCGGACGGTCGAGGACATGCTGGCGAGCGCCGACATCGAGGTCGGTGAGCGTGACCTGGTCGCACCCTCGCTGGACCAGCCGATCGCGCGGTCCGGCCAGATCGTCGTGCGGCACGGGCGGGAGCTGTCCGTCGAGGTGGACGGCTCGGAGCGCTCGGTGTGGACCACGGCGCTGACGGTCGGCGAGGCCGTCGACGGTCTCGGGCTGCGTGACGACGAGGTGCGCCTGTCGGCGTCCCGCTCCGCGGCCCTCGGCCGGGACACGCTGCGCGTCTCGACGCTCAAGACGATCCACCTGGTGGTCGACGGCCAGGTCATCGACGGGCTGAGCAGCGCCGCGACGGTGCGCGACAGCCTGCGGGACATCGGGCTGATCCTCGAGGAGGGCGACCAGGTCTCGGTGCCCCTCGACTCCACCGCCGTCGACGGGCTCGTGGTCCTGGTGACCCGGGCCAGCACGTCGGGGGAGACGGTCACCGAGGCGATGCCGTTCGAGTCCACCGAGGTCGAGGACCCGGGGATGATCAAGGGCAACACCGTCATCGCCACCAAGGGCAAGGCCGGCGTCCGCACCACCACGTACCAGCTCGACATCGTGGGCGGCGTGGTCGTCGGTCGCACCGCGGTCGCGTCGGTGGTCACGGTCGCGCCGGTCGCCCAGGTCACCCGGGTCGGGACCGCGGAGCTGCCGGACCCGTCCGTCGTCGCGGTCGAGCCGGGCACCGCCCAGGCGCTCGGCAAGGAGATGGCGGCGGAGCGCGGGTGGGGCGACGACCAGTTCGCGTGCCTGCTGGCGCTGTGGAACAAGGAGAGCGGCTGGCGGGTGAACGCGGAGAACAAGTCGTCGGGTGCGTACGGCATCCCGCAGGCGCTCCCGGGCAGCAAGATGGCGACCGTGGCCGACGACTGGCGGACCAACGCGGCCACGCAGATCACCTGGGGCCTGAACTACATCGGCGGCCGCTACGGCGACCCGTGCGGCGCCTACGCGCACAGCCAGGCCAAGGGCTGGTACTGATTCACCCGTTTCGCGTGTGAGTCCGCTCACGTGCGCTGACGTGGGGGAACGCCGCGCCGAGGGTTGAAACAGGGCACATCCCTACCGCATTCGAGGGTAGGCGCGCTTGGCAACGCGATCACGATTCGGTTACGGTCGAGCCCGCCCCGCGATCTGGACACCGGCCCACCTGTGCCGGCAGACGTTCCGCAGGGTGGTCGGCGCCCGCTCCAGGCGGGCCGCCGTGACGGCCGGATCGGGGATCCGGGACCGACGGGCGACATCCCTTCGCGGGTGTCCACGGGCTTCGAACCAGAGGCGCACCGCCGGGTGCCGCACACGCGACACGCACCGCACCCCGTGCCCGGGCACCTCGACGGCTGGAGCCCCGTGCAGTTCTCGACCCTGATCCCTGGTCTGTCCGCGCGAGCTCGCGCCACGTCCTCCCCGGACGAGTCCCCCACGACGGGCCACCGGTCCGGTCGGGCACGCATCCTGCCCATCACCGCCGCCGCAGCGGCCCTCGTCCTCGCGGGCGGGACGGCAGCGTTCGCGCACGCGCAGAAGACGGTCACGCTCGACGTCAACGGCGAGGTCGCGCAGCTGAGCACGTTCGCGGGGTCGGTCGACGGCCTCCTCGACGACCAGGGTGTCGTCGTCGGCGAGCGCGACGTCGTGAGCCAGAGCGGCGCGCTGCGCGAGGGTGCGGAGATCGTGGTGCGGCACGCGCACCAGGTGTCGGTCACCGTCGACGGCCAGGAGACGTCCGTCTGGACGACCGCGCTGACCGCCGACGAGGCGCTCGACTCCCTCGCCGCCCGCGGGCAGTCCGTGGCGCTCGTCGCGTCCCGGTCCGCCGCCGGTGGCCGCCCGGAGCTCGCGCTCGACCTCACGCTGCACGGTCCGGCGGACGTTGTCGTCGACGGCACCACGCTCGAGGTGACCGATGCCGACGCCTCCGTCGCGCAGGTGCTCGGCGAGCTCGGCGTCACGCTGAACGCGCTCGACCGCGTGTCCGTGGTGCAGGGCGCCTCGGGCCGGGTCCAGGTGGTCGTCAACCGCGTCGTCGTCCAGGACGTCACGTCCACGCAGGAGGTCGCGTTCGCGTCGACCACGCAGCAGGACGCCGCCCGCTACACCGACCAGAAGCGCACGCTGACCGCCGGCGTCCCCGGCGTCCGCACGCTCGTCGAGCGCGTCACCACCGTCGACGGCGTCGAGTCCGGCCGCGTGACCGTGTCCGACGCGGTCACCCAGGCACCGGTCGACGAGGTCCTGAGCGTCGGCACCAAGACGCGCCCGGTCGTCGTCAAGACGCCTTCCGCAGCGGCTCCCGCCGCGACGGGGACGCCGGTCACCGCCGGCGGCGACGCCGACTCCCTCAACTGGGCCGCCCTGGCGCGCTGCGAGTCCGGTGGCAACCCCACCATCGTGTCGTCGAACGGCCTGTACTACGGGCTGTACCAGTTCTCCCTGTCCACGTGGAAGGGCGTCGGCGGCGCGGGTCTCCCCTCGGAGGCCTCGCCCGACGAGCAGACCGCACGCGCCAAGATGCTCTACAACCGCTCGGGCGCCGGTCAGTGGCCCGTCTGCGGGAAGAACCTCTTCAGCTGATCGCACGCGAGACCCCCGTCCAGGCCTCCTGGGCGGGGGTCTCGTCGTGCTCGCCTAGGCTCGTGCGCATGTCGACCATCACCACGCTGCTCGGGCCTGCGGAGATCCGTGAGCTCGCGGAGCGCGCGGGGGTGCGCCCGACCAAGCAGCTCGGGCAGAACTTCGTGCTCGACGGCGGTACGGTGCGCAAGATCGTGCGGCAGGCCGACGTCGAGCCGGGCGACCGCGTCGTCGAGGTCGGACCGGGGCTCGGGTCGCTGACCCTCGGGCTCCTGGAGGCGGCCGCCGACGTGGTGGCCGTCGAGATCGACCCGACGCTCGCGCGGCTGCTGCCGACCACGGTCGCGCGGCACGTGCCCGGCCTGACGGTCGTCGCAGGCGCCGACGACGAGCCGGTGGTCCTGCGCGACGACGCCGGCCGCGACCGCCTGACGATCGTGCTGGCCGACGCGCTGGACGTGCGCGCGCTGCCCGGCCCACCGCCCGTGGCGCTCGTCGCCAACCTGCCGTACAACGTGTCGGTGCCGGTCCTGCTGACGTTCCTCGAGCGGTTCGACAGCCTCGAGCGCGTGCTCGTCATGGTGCAGGCCGAGGTGGCCGACCGCCTGGCCGCCCCTCCCGGCAGCCGCACGTACGGGGTGCCGTCCGCGAAGGCCGCCTGGTACGCGTCGGCCCGCCGGACCGCGACGGTCGGCCGCTCGGTCTTCTGGCCCGCGCCCAACGTCGACTCGGCGCTGGTCCGCTTCGACCGGCGTGCGGCCCCGGCCACCGACGCGTCCCGGGAGGCCGTGTTCGCCGTCGTCGACGCCGCCTTCGCGCAGCGCCGCAAGATGCTCCGCTCGGCCCTGTCCGCGCTGGCCGGATCCTCGGACCTGGCCGTGGCGGCCCTGGAGGCGGCCGGCGTCGACCCGCAGGCCAGGGGCGAGCGCGTCGACATCGCGGGGTTCGCGCGCATCGCCGAACAGCTCAGGCACCTCGGGCCTACCAGCGGCCGACCTGGCATTGTGGAGCCGTGACGCTGACCCCCGTGGCCCCGCTGCCCGAGCACGAGGTCAGGGTCCGCGCGCCCGGCAAGATCAACCTGTCGCTGCGGGTCGGGCCGCGTGAGGACGACGGCTACCACGCGGTCTCGACCGTGTTCCAGGCGGTGTCGGTGTTCGAGGAGGTCGTCGCGACCCCCTCGGAGCAGCGCACGCTGACCGTGAGCGGACCGCAGGCCGAGCTGGTGCCGACGGACGGGTCGAACCTCGCCCTGCGCGCGGCGGCGCTGCTGGCGGACCGGGCGGGGATCGACGACGGCGTCCACCTGCACCTCCACAAGGGCGTGCCCGTCGCGGGCGGCATGGCGGGTGGCTCGGCGGACGCTGCGGCGACGCTGGTGGCCTGCGACGCGCTGTGGCGCACCGGGCTGAGCCGGGACGACCTGCTGGAGCTGGCCGCCGAGCTGGGGTCGGACGTGCCCTTCTCGCTGGCCGGGCACACCGCCGTCGGCTCCGGGCGCGGTCACCTGCTGACGCCGGCGCTGAGCCGGGGCGAGTTCCACTGGGCGTTCGCCGTGCAGGACCGGGGGCTGTCCACCGCCGACGTCTACGTCGCGTTCGACGACCTGCACGGCACCGCGCTGGTGCCCGACCAGGACGACGACGTCCCCCTGATGCAGGCGCTGCGCGCGGGGGACCCGCGGGCGCTCGGTGCCGCGCTGCACAACGACCTGCAGATGGCGGCGCTCGAGCTCGATCCCGGGCTCGCGGAGCCGCTCGCGGTGGCGCAGGACGCGGGGGCGCTCGGCGTCGTCGTGTCCGGGTCGGGTCCCACGGTCGCCGCCCTGGGCCGCAGCCGCCAGCACGCGCTCGTGCTCGCGGCGGCGTTCACGGCGTCCGGCGTGGCCGACCGCGTCCTGACGGCCGCCGGCCCGGTGGCCGGTGCCCGCGTGGTCAGCTCCACGGACTGACACCCCTCGGCCTTGACATCTCGTCGCGACCAGTAATACTTAAGAACATGCTTAACAATGGCGAGCTGGACAAGGTCTTCAAGGCCCTGTCCGACGCGACCCGACGGGCGATGGTGGAACGACTCACGCGCGGTCCGGTGTCGGTCAGCCAGCTCGCCGAACCGTTCGCGATGTCCCTGCCGGCGGTCCATCAGCACCTGGCCGTGCTCGAGGACGCGGGCATCGTCACCTCGCACAAGATCGGCCGCGTCCGCACGGTCCAGCTCGCCACCGATGCCCTCACCGGCGCGGGGGAGTGGATGGGCCGGCAGAAGCTGCCCGCCGAGCGCCGGATGGACCGGCTCGGCACGTACCTCGCCTCCACGAAAGGACCCTGACCATGCCCACCGAGACCACCACGAGCACCGTCACCCACGCGACCTTCGTCGTCGAGCGCACCTTCGACGCCCCCCTCGACCGCGTCTGGGACGCGTTCGCCGTGCCGGAACAGCACGCACAGTGGTTCGGGTCGGAGGAGAGCTTCACCGAGACCGAGGCGCACGAGGACTTCCGGGTGGGCGGGCAGGCCGTCCAGGACGGCCAGTGGCACGGCGGCCCCACGAGCCGCTACGTCGCCACGTACACGGACATCGTCGAGCGTTCGCGCATCGTCGCCACCTACGACATGTGGGTCGACGGCGAGCACCTGTCGACGTCGCTCAACTCGACCGAGTTCGAGGCGGTCGACGGCGGCACGCGCGTCACCTACACCGAGCAGAGCGTGTTCCTCGACGGCAAGGAGGACGGCAGCCAGCGCGAGTCCGGCTTCCAGGGCATCTTCGACGTGCTGGCGGCGTACCTGGCCGGCTGACGCGCGTCGGCTTGCGCCGCATCGGCCACCCGCGGCAGGGTGCCGCCATGCGCGCCACGACATCGTCCCTGATCACGGTCGTGTGTGCGCTCACCCTCGTGGGGTGCGGGTCCGCCGAGCCGGCGGCGCAGGAGGCGAGCCCGACGGTGACCACCGACGCGGCGCCCACACCGACACCGACACCGACGTGGACGGCGCCCACGGACCTCCCGGCCGAGGTCATGCTGCCCCAGAACGCCTGGGACTCCATCGGCCCGGACGGCTCGCTGGAGGAGTCGGAGGGCGTGGTCGCCTGGATCGTCGAGGAGACGTGCGCCGCCGGGAGCCCGGCCGGCGGCGTCGCGATGCGCACCGTCAGGCAGGGCTCCGGCGAGTTCGAGACGAGGTTCGGTGTGCACCAGGTCGTCGTGCTCGCCGACGCCGACGCCGCGGTGGCCGAGGCCGACCGCCTGGCCGCCGCACTGACCGCGTGCCCCCCGTCCGTCGCCGGCGGCTCCACGACCTACGTCGTCGAGCCGCTGGCCGTCGGGGCGCAGGGGATCGGCGTCGCCACCCGCTACTACGGCGGCGAGGGCCCGCTGGACGACGCGATGGGCACCCACCTGGCGGTCACACGGCGCGGGAACGCGGTCACCCTCGTCGCGGTCCACGGCGGCGAGGGCACGGTCGGCACCGCACGTGAGGCCGTCACGGCGAACGCGCAGGCGGCGTGGGAGCTCCTGTGCAGGTACGACTCCGCGGGCTGCTGAGGAGCTCAGCAGGTCGACGAGTCGTCCGCCGAGGTCAGCACGCCACCCGGCGGTGACCAGGGCGTCTCGACGACCGGCGGCGGGGTCGGCGTCCCCACGGGTGGAGCCGTGGGCGTGACCTCGGTCGCCTGCGCCTCCCCGACGGGCTGGTCGGCGGCGATCCGCGCCCACAGCTCGGCCGCGGCAGCGGTCGCGACCCTCCGGTTGGTGTCTCGCGGGTCCGGCTCGGTCGGCATCGACGCGAACACGATCCGCTCCGCCCGCAGGGTGCGCAGCGACAGGCCGAACCCTGTCAGGTCGGTGAGGTCGCGGAACCCCTCGCTGGCGGTCAGGGAGCTCGTCGCCGCCTGCGCGAACCGCAGGAGCGACGTGGGGCTCGTGAGCACCTCCTGGCTGAGCACCGAGCGGGTCATCGCGGCCATGAGGTCGTGCTGGCGGGTGATCCGACCGGTGTCCGACCCGTCGCCGATGTCGTGCCGGGCCCGCGCGAACTGCACGGCGGTCGTGCCGTCGAACACCTGCGGACCGGCGGGGACGTCGAGTCCGGTGTCCGCGTCGCTGAGGTCGGTCGGCAGGCAGATGGGCACCCCGCCGATCGCGTCGACCATGTCCCGCAGCCCCACGAAGTCCACGAGCACCAGGCCGTCCAGCCGCACCCCGGTGAGCTGCTCGACCGTCTTCCACGTGCACCCGGACGCCGACTCGATGTCCTGGCCCTCCCGCCACCCGAGCGCGAACGCCTCGTTGAACTGCCGGCTCTCGCGCGCGGGCGTCGTGCTGCCGTCCGTCATCGTGCAGGACGGCCGGTCGGCCATCAGGTCGCGGGGGATCGACACCAGCTCGACCCGGGACCGGTCGGCCGCCACGTGGGCGACGATCGTCGTGTCCGAGTTCATGCCCTCGTTCTCGCCGCCGATCGTGGCGTTCTCGTCACTGCGGTCGTCGGACCCGATGATCAGCAGGTTCACCGGCGAGCCCGCCCGCGCGTCCCCGGGGGGTGGCTCCGACACCTGCGGCCGTGCGCTCTCGTCGCCGACGAGGCCGGCCAGGTCGACCTCCTCGACGTTCCCCTGGAGCTCCCGGTAAACGGCGGCCGCGGCCGCGACGGTGAAGACGAGGACGCCCACGGTCGCCAGGCCGATCGCCCGGGCGGCTCGGCGAGGTGGCACTGTGCGCGCGTGCTGGCTCATCCTTCGGACGCTAGTGCGCAGGTCAGTGCCGTTGCCGGTGGTCGGCGTGGAGGCCTTGTGCGGGTGTGCGGGTAGCCTTCACAGGACATGGCACACCTTCTCGGCGCGGATCGCGTCACGCTCGCGCTGGGTACGCGCACCCTCCTCGACGAGGTCTCCCTCGGGCTCGACGACGGCCAGCGCATCGGCGTCGTCGGCCCCAACGGCGCCGGCAAGTCCACGCTGCTGCGCGTGCTGTCCGGTCTGCAGGAGCCCGACGACGGCCGCGTCACCCGAGCCGGTGGCGTGCGGATCGCGGTGCTGGACCAGCGCGACGACCTGCTGGCCGGCAGCACCGTCCTCGACGTGGTGCACGGGTCCGCCGACGAGCACGAGTGGGCGACCGACTCCCGCATCCGGTCGGTGCACGCCGGGCTGCTCGGGGACGTGTCCCTCGACGCGGACGTCGCCACCCTGTCCGGTGGCCAGCGCCGACGGGTCGCCCTGGCGGCGCTGCTCGTGCGCGACGACGAGGTCCTCGTCCTCGACGAGCCCACCAACCACCTCGACGTCGAGGGCGTGGCGTGGCTCGCCGCGCACCTGGTCGACCGGTACCGCGGCTCCAACGGTGCGCTCGTGGTCGTCACGCACGACCGCTGGTTCCTCGACGCGGTCTGCACGCGCACGTGGGAGGTTCACGACGGCACCGTCGACCAGTACGAGGGCGGGTACGCCGCGTACGTGCTGGCGCGCGCCGAGCGGGCCCGTACGGCGTCGACCACCGAGGAGAAGCGCCAGAACCTGCTGCGCAAGGAGCTCGCGTGGCTGCGCCGCGGCGCACCGGCGCGGACCAGCAAGCCGAAGTTCCGCATCGATGCGGCCAACGCCCTCATCGAGAACGAGCCGCCGCCGCGCGACCAGCTCAGCCTGACCCGGATGGCGACCGCGCGCCTCGGCAAGGACGTGCTCGACATCGAGGACGCGTCGGTGGTCTACGGCGACCGGGTCCTCCTGCACGACGTCACCTGGCGGCTCGGCCCCGGCGACCGGGTGGGCCTGGTCGGCGTCAACGGCGCCGGCAAGACCTCGCTGCTGCGGCTCCTGTCGGGGCGGCAGCAGCCGACCACCGGCCGGGTCAAGCGCGGCAAGACCGTGCAGGTGGCGGAGCTGACCCAGGACGTCGAGGAGCTCGACGAGCTGGCCGGGCTGCGGGTGATCGAGGTGATCGAGAGCGAGAAGCGCTCGGTCGTCGTGGGCGGCAAGGAGCTCACCGCCGCGCAGCTGGTCGAGCGGCTCGGGTTCGACCGGGAGCGCTCGCGGACGCCGGTGCGGGACCTCTCCGGTGGCGAACGCCGTCGGTTGCAGCTGCTGCGGCTCCTCGTCGGCGAACCCAACGTGCTGCTGCTCGACGAGCCCACCAACGACCTCGACACCGACACGCTGGCCGCCCTGGAGGACCTGCTCGACGGCTGGCCGGGCACCCTGATCGTCGTCTCGCACGACCGGTACCTGCTCGAGCGGGTGTGCGACACGCAGATGGCCCTGCTGGGCGACGGCCTGCTGCGCCAGCTGCCCGGCGGCGTCGAGCAGTACCTGGACCTGCGCCGCACCGCGACGGCGACCGCCGCGTCCCCGCTGGACGCCCGCCCGGCGGCCGAGGTGGCCCCGGCCGCGGTCTCCACCGCGGACCTGCGCACGGCCCGCAAGGAGATCGCCCGGATCGAACGCCGGCTGTCCCGGATCGCCGACCAGGAGGCGACCCTGCACCAGCGGATGTCCGACCAGGCGACGGACCACCAGGCCGTGATCGCGCTGGACGCGGAGCTGCGCGCGCTGGCCACGGAGAAGGACGAGCTCGAGGCCGCCTGGCTGGAGGCCGCGGAGATCGTGGGCTAGGAAGCCTCAGGCTCCCGGCGCATGCTCCGCAGGCCGAGCCCCGTCGAGACCCCCATGGTCACCACGGCGCCGAGCACGACGAGGAGCGGTGCGGTCCACCCGCCGCTGGACGCGTGCACGGCACCGAGCACGCTCGGACCGAGGGCGGCACACCCGTAGCCCAGGCTCTGCACGGTGGCGGACATGCGACGCGCGGCGGCCTGCGACCCGGCGCTGGAGGCGATCACCGTGAAGATCACCGCGAAGTTGCCGCCCTGCGCGACGCCGGCGAACGTGCACCACACCGGCCACCAGCCCGGCGCGAGCAGCAGTCCGAGGGGGAGCACGGCCCAGCCGACCGCGATCGCCGCGGCCACGGCGGCGACCGGCGCGCGCCGACCGAGGGCGACCGGTACCGCGATGCCGCCGACCATGCCGAACAGCTGGAACAGCGCTGCCGCGCCGCCCGACGCGGCCCGTTCGAGCCCGAGCGTGTCGTGCAGGACCGACGGCAGCCAGGCACTCACCGCGTAGTACCCGAACGCCTGCCCGGCGAACGCGACGGCGAGGAACCAGGTCACGGGCCGCCGCCAGACGTTCGGGGCGTTCGCGCTCGTGGGCAGCGCCACCGGCTCGGCACGCGAGAACGGGTACGCCCGCTGCCACACGACCAGCGCGACGACGGCGAGCAGCCCCCACGACGCCAGCGCCCAGCGCCAGCCCACGACGTCCGCCAGCGGAGCGGTCAGCGTCGTGGTCAGGACGCTGCCCCCGTTGAGCGCGGCCGTGTACAGGCCGGTCACCCGTGGCACGTGGCCGGGGAAGTCCCGCCCGATCACCACCGGCACGGCGACGTTGCCCGCGGTGATCGCGACCCCGATCAGGACCGTGCCGACGAGCGCGGTGCCGAACCCGTCGGCGGACCGCAGCAGCGTGCCGGCCAGGACCGTCACCAGCGACGCCGCGACCACCCGCCCGGTGCCCAGGCGCCCGAGCAGCACGGCCATGAGCGGGGTGGCCAGCGCGAAGCAGAGCACCGGGATCCCCGTGAGCAGGCCGACGGTCGCGGCGCTCAGTCCGAGGTCGGCCCGGACGTCGTCGACCACCGGCGCCAGCGCAGTGATCGGGGCGCGCAGATTGAGCGCGTACAGCAGCACTGCCGCCAGCAGCAGCCCCCGCGCTGCCGACCGGGCAGCCGTCATACCCTCACGACGCGTCGAACGGCGCGGTCACCTCGCGCAGCAGGTCGGCCAGCCGGTCGCGGTCCGCCTCGTCGAGGTCGCCCAGCAGGCCCCGCTCGACGTCGAGCAGGTCCGCGAACGCGGCGTCCACCCGGTCCAGGCCCGCGGGCGTGAGCTGCACGAGCACGCCGCGACGGTCGTCGGGCGCCGGCTGCCGCTCGACCAGCCCGTGCTCCGCGAGGCGGTCGATCCGGTTGGTCATCGTGCCGCTGGTGACCAGCGTCTGGGTGAGGAGCGCCCCCGGGGACAGCCGGTACGGCGCCCCCGCGCGCCGCAGCGCGGACAGCACGTCGAACTCCCACGTCTCGAGGTCGTGCCGCGCGAACGCCGAGCGGCGCGCGAGGTCGAGGTGCCGGGCGAGCCGGCTGACGCGCGAGAGGACCGTCAGGGGGCGGACGTCCAGGTCGGGGCGCTCGCGTTCCCAGGCGAGGACGATCCGATCGACCTCGTCGCGGGCCCCCGGGGCGTCCGGAGGGGTGCGTGCCACCATGACCCGAGATTACTCGACGTCGAGAGAGATCCCTCTCAGGTGCGGGTGAGCGTCGGCCTGCGCTCGAGCGCCGACAGACCGTTCCACGCGAGGTTCACCAGGTGCGCCGCGACGACGTTCTTGCTGGGGCTGCGCGCGTCGAGCCACCACTGCCCGGTGAGCGCGACCATGCCGACCAGCATCTGCGCGTAGATCGGCGCCATCTTCGGGTCCTGGCCCTGCTTCTTGAACTGGTCCGCGAGCATGTGCTCGACCTGCGTGGCGACGTCCCCGATCAGGCTGGAGAACGTGCCAGTCGCCTGCGCCACGGGAGAGTCCCGCACCAGGATCCGGAACCCGTCCTCGTTGGTCTCGATGTACCCGAGCAGCGCCAGAGTCGTCCGCTCGACCAGCGCCTTCGGGTGCCCCCCGACCTCCAGCGCACCGCTCAGCGCGCCGGTCAGCGACTGGATCTCGCGGTCGACGACGACGGCGTAGATGCCCTCCTTGCCGCCGAAGTGCTCGTACACGACCGGCTTGGACACCTCGGCGCGCGCGGCGATCTCCTCGATGCTGGTGCCGTCGAAACCCTTCTCCGCGAACAGCCGCCGTGCCACGTCGACCAGCTGGGCGCGGCGCTGCGTCCCCGTCATGCGGGAGCGGGTCGCACGCTTGCTGTCGTTGGCCACGCGCCCATCATGCCGTGAGGGGGTGTCGTGGCTGGCAGACTTGGCGCCCTCGACGCGTGAGGCGTCGGTCCGCCCTGGTGTAACGGCAGCACGCCGGCCTTTGGAGCCGTGCAGTCCAGGTTCGAATCCTGGGGGCGGAGCCGTGCGTCGTGATCGAGGCCCTTCCGTGACACCGTCGACGCCCGCCCGCCCCGATGCGCGGATACGTTGCAAGGGTGACGGCACGAGCGAGCAGGGTGCGCCGGACGACGGCCGCCGCGGGCGTGGTCGTCCTGCTGGCGCTGACGTCGACGGCGTGCAGCCCCCTGACGGTCGGGGTGCTCGGCGTCGGCGCGGACGGCGACGGCTCTCCCGTGGCGTACCTGCAGGTGTGCGACCAGCACCTCGACTCGGTGTTGCTCTACTCCCCGGACGTCGACGGCGAGCGGGGCGGGGAGTGGACCGCGACCACGCCCGTCTCGGACTCCGCGGTCCTCGACCTGCAGGACCCGGGCGACGGGTGGACGGTCCGGACGGCCCTGCCTGACCTCCTGCCCGGCACGAGCTACAGCCTCCATGCGTGGTCGTCGAGCAGGTTCAGCAACGTCGGCGCCGAGAGCGTGCAGTTCACCGCCGACGACCTCGCCGCCCTCCGGCCTGGGGACGTGCGGCGTCGGGAGGGCGATGTCGTCGTCGTCGAGAGCGAGGCGGACTTCGCGAAGCACGCGTGCGATTACGTGGACGGCCTGTACTCCTGACGGCCGCGCGAAGCCTGCGCGTCGTCCTGATGGGCGCCCCGCCGTCCAGGAGGTACGGTGCGAGGCATGGCGACGACGCGCGACCTGCGTGCTGCATACGTCCTGCTGGGCCTCCTGGTGTTCGCCGTCGTGTCCCAGGTGGTGGACCTCGCCGTGGGTGCACCCGAGGTCGGCGTCCGGGTCGCCGTGATCGTCGTGGCCGCCCTCGGAGCCGTGGCGACCGGCGTGTGGATCGCGCGGCAGAGACGGGTGCCTCCACCCGCGCCGCGGCAGTTCACTCCGGCTCCCGAGGAGGCGCCCGACGACCCCGGCCCGGCGGAGGCGACCTCCGTGCGCGGGTAGAGTGCACCCTGCGCACGAGATCCGCCGCCCGAGACCCGGGCAGATCCGCGAGGAGCACCCGCAGGTGACGTTCCCCCGCCCGGCCGCCGTCGTCGTCCTCGCCGCAGGTGAAGGAACCCGGATGCGCTCGGCAACCCCCAAGGTCCTGCACACCCTGGCCGGGCGCAGCATGCTCGGCCACGCGCTGGCCACGGCACGCGAGCTCGAGCCCGGCCGCGTCCTGGTCGTCGTCCGGCACGAGCGCGAGCAGGTCGCCGCGCACGTCGGCGACATCGACCCGCAGGCGCTCCTCGCCGACCAGGACGAGATCCCCGGCACGGGCCGCGCGGTCCAGGTCGCGATGATGTCGCTCGACGCCGCCGCGCAGGCCGACGCCGCGCACGACTCCACGATCGGCTCGGCCACGCACGCGCAGGTCTCCGGGGCCGTCGTGGTCATCGCGGGCGACGTCCCGCTGCTGGACGCCGGCACGCTGGAGGAGCTGCTCGCGGCGCACCACGCGGACGGCAACGCCGTCACGGTGCTGACCACGCAGGTCGCGGAGCCCACCGGGTACGGCCGGATCCTGCGCGAGCCCGGCACGGGGGACGTGCTCGGCATCGTCGAGGAGAAGGACGCGGACGACGCGCAGCGCGCGATCACCGAGATCAACTCCTCCATCTACGTCTTCGACGCCGACGTCCTGCGCGGCGCGCTCGGGCGGCTCGGCCGCAACAACGCCCAGGGCGAGGTGTACCTGACCGACGTGCTGGCGATCGCTCGCACCGACGGCGGCCACGTCCGTGCGCTGCAGACGGACGACCCGGTGCTCGTCGAGGGCGTCAACGACCGCGTCCAGCTGTCGGTGCTGCGGGCCGAGATGAACCGCCGCATCCTCGAGACCTGGATGCGCGAGGGCGTCACGGTCGTCGACCCGGCCACCACCTGGGTGGACGTGGACGTGGAGCTGGAGCGGGACGTCACGATCCTGCCCGGCACGCAGCTGCACGGCGCGACGGTGGTCCGCGAGGGCGCGACCGTCGGCCCGGACACCACGCTGACCGACGTCGAGGTGGGCCCGCGGGCCAGCGTCGTGCGCACGCACGGCACGCTCGCGGTCGTCGGAGCCGATGCGAGCGTGGGGCCGTTCGCGTACCTGCGCCCCGGCACGGTGCTCGGCGAGAAGGGCAAGATCGGCACGTTCGTGGAGACGAAGAACGCGCAGATCGGCACCGGCTCGAAGATCCCGCACCTGTCCTACGTGGGCGACGCGACCATCGGCGAGCACACGAACATCGGCGCCGCGTCGGTGACCGTCAACTACGACGGCGTGAACAAGCACCACACCACCATCGGCTCGTACGCCCGCACGGGGGCCGACAACATGTTCGTCGCCCCTGTGAGCGTCGGCGACGGTGCATACACCGGCGCCGGCAGCGTGATCCGTCGGGACGTGCCCTCGGGTGCGCTCGGTGTGAGCGCCGGGGCACAGCGCAACATCGAGGGCTGGGTCGCGCGGGCGCGCGCCGGGACGGCCGCGGCGAAGGCAGTCGTCCGCCCGTCCGCCGCCGACGAGCTCTCCCCGCAGGCCCGCGCCGAGCGCGACCGTGCCGCCGCAGCATCCGCCGACGCACCCCCGACCCCGCCGCCTGCACTGCCGGACTCCTCCGGCTCGAACCCGAAGGACTCCGCACGATGACCGGGATCATCTCCTCGGACGGCGAGAAGCGTCTCGTGCTCCTGACGGGTCGCGCGCACCCCGACCTGGCGACCAGCGTCGCCACCCACCTGGGCATCGACCTGCTGCCGACCACCACCTACGAGTTCGCCAACGGGGAGATCTACACCCGGTTCGGGGAGTCCGTGCGTGGCGCCGACACCTTCGTGCTGCAGTCGCACTCGTCGCCGATCAACACGTGGATCATGGAGCAGCTGCTCATGGTCGACGCCCTCAAGCGGGCCTCCGCCAAGACGATCACGGTCGTCGCGCCGTTCTACGGGTACGCCCGGCAGGACAAGAAGCACCGCGGGCGCGAGCCGATCTCCGCGCGCCTCATGGCCGACCTGTTCAAGACGGCCGGCGCCGACCGCCTCATGAGCGTCGACCTGCACGCCGCACAGATCCAGGGCTTCTTCGACGGGCCGGTCGACCACCTGTGGGCCATGCCGATCCTCACGGAGTACGTGCGCAGCCGCGTCGACACCTCCAACGTCACGGTGGTCTCGCCGGACGCCGGCCGCATCCGCGTCGCCGAGCAGTGGGCCGCCAAGCTGGGCGGCGGCCCGCTGGCGTTCGTGCACAAGACGCGCGACATCCGCAGCCCCAACAAGACGGTCGCCAACCGGGTCGTCGGTGACGTCGAGGGACGCAGCTGCGTGCTCGTCGACGACCTCATCGACACCGCCGGCACCATCGCCGGCGCGGTGCGCGTCCTCATGGAGGCCGGGGCCAAGGACGTCATCGTCGCCGCGACGCACGGCGTCCTGTCCGATCCCGCGGTGGACCGTCTGCAGAACTGCGGCGCCCGCGAGGTCGTCATCACGGACACGCTGCCCATCGCCGAGGACCGCCGCTTCCCGCAGCTGACCGTGCTGTCCATCGCGCCGCTCATCGCCCGGGCGATCCGCGAGGTGTTCGACGACGGCTCGGTGACGTCGCTCTTCGACGGCCAGGCCTGAGCCTCATGGACGGTCGCGACGAGGACACGCGCCGGCGCGCACCTCGTGGCGGGGTGACCGTCACGGGGGCCGGTGAGGCCGAGGCCGTGCCGGACACGGCGATCGCGGACCTCGGCGCCGAGGCACGGGGTGCGGACGCCGAGCGTGCACTGGCCGAAGCCGGGCTGTGCCTCGACCGGATGCGCGTGGTCCTGCGCGATGCCGGGGTCGACGACGTCGCGATGCGGACCACGCAGTCGAGCATCTGGACCGACAGCTCCGCGACCGGCTCGTCGCGCGTCGTGGCCCGGCTCGGCCTGCAGGTCACGTTGCGCGACGTCGCGGTGGCCGGGGACGTGGTCGGTGCGGCCGTGGCAGCCGGCGGCGAACCCGCCCGGATGGACGGTATCCGGCTAGAGATCAGCGACCCCACCGAGCCGCGCGCACGCGCACGGGAGGCCGCGTGGGCGGACGCCGTCGCGCGCGCGACGCAGTGGGCCACGCTGGCGGGTCGACGCCTGGGCGAGGTCCAGTGGGTGACCGAGGGTGGCGCCGACGCCGCACCGCTGCGGATGGGCCGCATGATGGGCGTGGCGAAGGCCATGTCCGTGCCCGTCGAGGCCGGCCAGCAGACCGTGTCCGCCGAGGTCACCGTGCGGTGGGCGTGGGGAGACGGTGCAGATGACGGCGACGGGTTGGGTTCCGGCCGGTCGCTCGGGTAGGCTCTCCAGGTTGCCTCGGCGAGGGACGAAGGACGGTCGACGAAGTTCCACGACCACCTGCGCTCCGTGATCGACTGGGCGAGCGCCTCCGCGTGCCCGTCCTGCGTCCCGCGTCGAGGCCACCACACCTGTCTCGATCTGCGTCGCCGGCTCCCGCCGCGCACGCCACACCATCACATCGCCACGTCAGCGACACTGCGCCGACGTCAGCACCGGGGAGTACACGTGTCCGAGGTCAAGCTTGCCGCCACCACCCGCACGGAGTTCGGCAAGGGCGCCGCACGCCGCCTGCGCCGTGCCGACCAGATCCCTGCCGTCCTCTACGGGCACGGCTCGGACCCGCTGCACGTCGCCCTCCCGGGCCACGCGACGATGCTCGCGGTGAAGCAGGCCAACGCCCTGTTCGCCATCGAGCTCGACGGCAAGACGACGCTGGCCATCACGAAGGACGTCCAGCGCGACGTCGTGAAGAACACCATCGAGCACGTCGACCTGCTCATCGTCACCAAGGGCGAGAAGGTCTCCGTCGACGTCCCCGTCACCGTCGTCGGCGAGTCCGCGCCCGGCACCATCCACGTCGTCGAGACGCAGACGCTGTCCCTCGAGGCCGAGGCGACGCACCTGCCGACCGAGGTCGAGGTCTCCATCGAGGGCCTCGCGGGCGGTTCCTCCGTCAGCGCCGGCGAGATCACGCTCCCCACGGGCTCGGTCCTGCTGACGGACCCCGAGATCACGGTCGTCTCCGTGACGGTCCCGCACGCGTCCGCCGAGGACGTCGCGGCCGAGGCCGCCGCCGCCGAGCTCGCCGCGTCGCAGTCGGCCGCGTCCGCCGCCGCCGCCGAGTCCGAGGGCTGAGCCGAAGCGCAGCGCAGGGTGAGGGTCGCGTAGCGGCACTCGCCCGGAGCGGAGCGCAGGCTCGGCCCGACCATGGGCACCTGGGCTGAGCCGAAGCGCAGCGCAGGGTGAGGGTCGCGTAGCGGCACTCGCCCGGAGCGGAGCGCAGGCTCGGCCCGACCCTGGGCACCTGGGCTGAGCCTCCATCCCCACGACGCCCGGTACCGTTCCTGACGGTGCCGGGCGTCGTCGTCCCCGCACGTACCCCGCAGGAGGAGATCCCCGATGAGCGACGGACCCTGGCTGGTCGTCGGCCTCGGCAACCCGGGACCGCAGTACGCGGGCAACCGGCACAACGTCGGTCAGATGGTGCTGGACGAGCTGGCGCGCCGTACCGGGTCGACGTTCGGCGCCCGCGCGTCCGGGCTGCTGTCGCGCCGGCCGCAGGCAGCGGTCGCCGAGGCGCGTCTCGGGGTCCTCCCCGGCGGCTTACCGGGCCCGCGGGTGGTGCTGGCGAAGCCGACGACGTACATGAACGTGTCGGGCGGTCCGGTGGCGGCTCTCGCGAAGTACTACGACGTGCCGCCGGAGCGGACGGTGCTGGTGCACGACGAGCTCGACATCCCGTTCGCGGACGTGCGGCTCAAGCGCGGTGGTGGCGAGGGCGGGCACAACGGCCTGCGGGACACCACGAAGGCGCTGGGCACCAAGGAGTACGTCCGCGTGCGCGTGGGCGTCGGTCGCCCGCCCGGTCGGATGGACCCGGCGGACTACGTGCTGCGCGACTTCGCGAAGGCGGAGCTCAAGGACCTGCCGTGGCTGCTGGACGCCGCGGCGGACGCGGTCGAGCTGGTGGTCACCCAGGGCCTGGAAGCGGCGCAGCTGAAGTTCCACACCAAGGCCTGACGTACCAGGCCGGACACGACGACGCGGGGCGAACGTGCTCGCCCCGCGTCGTCGGTACCGTGCTCAGCCCTTCTGGACCGCGGCGACGGTGCCGTCCGTGAAGACGTTGCGGGCGGCGGTGATCTTGGTGGTGGTCGGCGAGATGATCGCGCAGTTGTAGTGCTTGGTGTCCCGGCCGAAGACGTTGTCGGTGATGACGATGCCGGCGAACGGTCCGCGGCCCTTCTCGGCGAGGTTGATGGTGCAGCCGCCGCCGTCGGCCCAGTTCTTGACCACCTGGACGTCGGACACGATCCCGCTGTCCTGCGTGAACTGGATGCCGCTGTTGGTGGCGCCCTCGATGGTGTTGCCGAGGATCCGGATGTTCGAGCCGGCCTGGATCTGGATGCTGTCGTCGTGGCTGGCACCGCCGCCCTGGAGCGGGTCGCTCGCGTAGTGCACGTTGTCGTGCAGCCAGGACGACTCGATCCGCACGTTGCCGCCGGTGAGGTGGAACGTGTCGATGACGTGGTGGATGTTCGAGCGCTGCACGGTGATGTTGAAGCCGCGCACACCGTCGATGTACGGCGACGGGCTGGAGGCGTAGAGCTCGCTGTCCTGGATGGTGACGCTCGCACCGGCCGAGTTGGACGTCACGAGCGCGCGCTGGATCGTCGTTGCGGTGCCGCGGATCCGGGTGTTCTTGATGACGACGCCCGGGGCGTTGATCTTGACGAACCCGTAGATGTCGAGCGAGTCGACCACGGCGCCCGCGGTGCTGATCGTCAGGTCCCCGTCGTGCCGGGTCAGCGCGACGCCTGCGGGGACGCCGGTGTTGCTGCCGCTCGGCTTGACGGCGCCCGGCACGGTGACCGCACCGCCGGTGACCGGCGGGGCGGGTGCGGGTGCGGGAGCCGCAGTGGGCGTGGGGGTCGGCGTCGGCGTGGGGGTCGGGGTGGACGTTGCCGTCGGGGTGGGTGTCGGTGTCGGCGTGGGAGTCGGTGTCGGCGTGGGGGTCGGCGTCGGCGTGGGGGTCGGCGTCGCGGTCGCCGTCGGTCCGGGCGTCGCGGCGACGGAGCCGATGACGTAGCCGACGACCGCGGGCGTGATGCGGACGCTCGCCTGCGCGCTCGACAGGGTGATCGTGTCCATGTTGGCGCCCCCGAGGGGGACCAGCGCCTGGTTGCGTGCGGGGGCGTCGGGTGAGGCCACCAGGAACGACGTCTTGCTGCACGCAGCGCTCGCCGTGGTGCCGGGGCAGGCGGCGACGGCAGTGGGCTGCCACGCACCGGTGCCCCGCAGGCCGAGCAGGACCGCGGTGGCGTTGTCGGGGACGTTCGGCAGGGTCAGCCTCAGGGTGGAGCCGGACTTCACGACCCCGGCCGGCAGGTCCTGGGGCGTGCCGAGCGGCTGGAGCCGGCCACCACGCTGCTGCGCGGCGCTGGCGACGTAGTACCCGTCGACGTCCACGCTCAGGCGGTGGCTGCCCTGCTGGTTGAACAGCTGGACCTGGTTGCCGGCGCCGAGCTTGACGACGACGGACGCCTGGCGGGCCCGTGCGGCCTGCGTGTTCAGCACAGAGGTCGACGCGCAGGCGGTGGTGGTCTGGCCGGCCGGGCACACGGCGACGTAGGAGGACTCGGTGCTGGCGCGGGACGTGACGCGCAGCGCCACGGCCGTCGCCCCGGCGGGCGCGCCGGCCAGGGTGAGCACCTGCGAGCTCCGGCCGCTGACGGCGAGGTCGTTGGCGACGCGGCTCGGGTCGACGGGGACGTAGAGCGAGTCGTTCGGAGCGGCGCCCACGGTCGAGTCGACGGTCCAGCCGTGCAGGTCCACGTACGCCCGGACGGGGCTCGTCGTGTGCAGGGTGACCGTGCGGCTGCTGGGGGTCACCGGCACGGTCACGGTGACGGATCCCGGCTCACCCCCCGGGACGACGAGCTGCGGGTGCGCGATGCAGGCGGCGGACGCGCTGGCGCCCTTGCACACCGAGACGGACGTGGTCCTGGTGCTGCGGGAGGCGGTGAGCTGCAGGGTCGCGGCGGTGGTGCCGGCGGGCACGGACGAGAGGTCGAAGGTGAGGTCCTTCGAGGCCGTGACGTCGGTGCCGGCGAGGACCCGCTGCGGGTCGACCGGGCGGTACGCGGTGGTGGCCACGGACGACGCCGGGGCGACGACGGTGACCACGAGACCGACGGCCAGTGCCGCGACGGCTGCGAGGGCGGGAGCGGAGCGACGCACTGCCGTCGCACGGGCCGCCGTCGGTGAGGTGTGTCGCGGAGCCGATGAACGGCGCTTCACGGCGTGTCGTCCTCGCAAGGGCGTCTCCAGAGTCAGGCGTCCACGGTGTCAGGCGGGCTGTCGATGCGGCGCTATGAGTTGGTGGGGTCTGTCGGTGTTTGTCGCCCGGTGTCGGGGTGCGCCCACCATAGGCGACTGCTCCATCTGGGGGAACGCGCGCCTCTCGGACAACCGTCCTGATCGGCGTAACCATTTCGTGACCTGCGGGAACGTGGACGGGCGTTCGTCTCACCATGCGAGACCGCTTCACCCGATCCGCACGGTGGAGACGCCGGAGCCCGCCCCCGAGGCGAGTCGGGGGCGGGCTCCGGTGAGGCGGACGGGCTGTGGGTCAGCTGCCCTTGCGGACGCTGGCCACCAGGCCGTCGGTGTAGAAGTTCGCCGACGTGCTCAGCACGGTCGTCGTGGGCGCGATGATCGCGCAGTTGGCCACCTTGGTGTTGCGGCCGAACGTGTTGTTGCTGATGGCGACGCCCTGGAACGGACCCATGCCCTTCTCGGCGAGGTTGACCGTGCAGCCACCGCCGTCGGCCCAGTTCCGGTCCACCGTCACGTTCGAGACGATGCCCTGGTCCTGCGTGAACTGGATACCGGTGTTGTACGCGCCGGAGATCGAGTTCCCGACGATCTTGATCCCGGAGCCCTTCTGGATCTGGATCGAGTCGTCGTGGCTCGGGGTGTTGTTCTGCGCCGGGTCGACCTCGAAGTGCAGGTTGTCGTGCAGCCACGAACCCTGGATCGTCACGTTGTTGCCGTAGATGTGCGCGGCGTCGATGACGTGGTGGATGTTGACGCGCGTGGCGGTGAAGTTCCATCCGCGGATGCCGTCGATCCAGCCGCTCGGGGAAGCCGCGAAGAGCTCGCTGTCCTGGATGGTGACGCTGGCGGTGTCCGACGTGCTGGACAGCAGCGCGCGCTGCACGTTCGTGGCCGTGCCGCGGATGATCGAGTTCTTGATGGTCACGTTGGGGGCCGTGACCTTGACGAAGCCGTAGATGTCGAGGCCCTCGACGACCGCGCCGGGCGTCGAGATCGTGAGGTCGCCGTTGTAGCGGGTCAGGACGGTGCCGTTCGGCACGCCGGTGTTCCCGAGGCCGGGCTGCACGGTGCCGACCGCGGGGGCGGCGGCGAGGGTGCGGGCGGCGGAGGTGGGTCCGGCCCAGACGTCGGAGACGCGGGTGGCGATCGGCGCGTTGGTGATCGCCGACGCGGTGTAGGTGTTCACGCCGATGCCGCCGGGGACCTGCAGGGCCGCGGTGCTGTCGGCGGCGGTGAGGGTCCAGGCGGCGGGCTCGGCGGTGCCGACGGCCCACACCTTGGCCTGCAGCGTGGTCGCCGGGGTGCCCTTGACCTGCAGACGGACCTGCAGCTGGGCGGTACCGGCGAAGCCGAGGCCCGTCAGCGTGGTCGTCGAGAGCGTGGTCGTGGTCTTGCCGACGACCTTGATGAGGGAGGTGCGGATGCTGCCGTCGGCGAGGAGCTTGCTGCGGAGCCGGTAGCCCTGCGTCGTGTCGACCGCACGGCCCACGACGTCGACGTCGACCGCGCCGCCGACAGGCTTCTTGTCGAGGCTCACGCGGGCCTGGACCTCGGTGTCCGTCGAGCGCACGGCGGCGAGCCCGGAGTACAGGTTCCAGCCGGCCTGGCGGACGGACATGGACGCGCTCCCACCGGACACGGCGTAGTCGGTGGCGACGCCGCCGACCGTGGTCCAGGCGCCGCCGGTGGTGGCGGTGCCCCACCCGCCGGCCACGGTGCGTCCGAAGCCGTCGACGGCGACGGGGGCGAGCTCGGGGGTGGCGGCCGGAGACAGGGCGCTCGGTATCGACGTCGCCGCGGTGGCGGGCGTCGCGGAACCGACGAGCGAGAGGGCGATCGCACCGACGCTCAGGGCGACGATGCCCCGACGAGCGATCGGTAAGTAAGCGCGGGGGCGCACGGAAGTCACAGTTGTCTCCTATTGGGGGGGTGCCGGAGCTACCGACCCGTCCGTTATTTCGGCGGATGGCGCTAACACCATGAGCCATAACGGCAGGAGGCTGAAATTGCGCAAAAGGGACCGCATGCCCTTTGCGCGGGTTAGGGATATTGGTCCGCTATGTCCGATCAGACATATGACCCAAACGCGTGACCTGCAGGAATGTCGTGAAATCAGCCGACATCCGGGCCCTTATCAGTGCAGATCGGCCAGCGCATCCCGAATTGCTGTGACGAACGACACAGCGGAACGGTCCCAGCTGTAGCGAGAAACCTGTGCGCCCGCCGTGCCGCTCGGGGCGAGATGTCCGGAAAATGCGTCGGCGAGAAGTCGGCCGAGTTCACCCACCGGATCGGGACCGGTCGGGTCGAAGTACGTGCAGGCGTCGCCACCGGCCTCCGGGATCGCCGTCGCGGACGACGCGACGACCGCCGTGCCCGCCGCGAGCGCCTCCAGGACCGGGATTCCCCAGCCCTCGCCGAGGCTCGGGAAGACGAACACCGTCGCCTCCCGGTACAGGGCCCACAGCTCGTCCTGCGGGACCCCGGTGAGGTGGATCGCGCGCGGTTCGGCCGCGAGCGCGGCGAGCACGTCCGGGTCCTCGTTGTCGTCGGCGCCCACCACGACGAGCCGGGCGTCCGGGTCCGGCACGTGCACGAACGCGGCGAGCGCGGTGCGCAGGTTCTTGCGGGGTTCGAGGCGGCCCACCATGAGCGCGAACCGCGTCCCGGCGGGGACGCGGTCCGGCAGCGAGCCGGGGAGGAGTGCTGCCGTGGCGTCGACGCCGTTGTTGATCACCGAGATGCGCTCGACGGGTCGGCCGTACGCCCGGGCGATCTCCCGCCGGCTGTACTCGGACACCGTGGCGACGGCACCGGCGCGGCGCACGGACCAGCCCACGAGCAGCTTGTTGCGCCAGCGGGTCTTCCAGCCGAAGAAGGACGGGTGGGTCTCGAAGAGGACGTCGTGCACCACCACGAGCTGGCGGCGGGCGTCGCGCGGGGGACTGAAGTACTGCGTGACCAGCAGGTCCAGGCGGTCGCGTCGGACCGCCGCCGGCCAGAAGCGCAGGTTGCGGCCCAGCGGGCCACCCGCCGGCAGGACGCGGTGCTCGAACGGCACGCCGGGCCCGAGCAGGCCGGCCACGTGGTCCGCGTCCGCGGAGTACACGACGAACGTGAGGTCAGGGGCGAGCAGGGGCGCGCGGCGCAGGATCTCCAGCACCCAGGTGCGGGTGCCCTGGTACTTGCCGTCGAGCACGTGGGCGTCGATCCCGATCCGGGTCATGCGCCGGCCTCTCGTCGTCGGCCCGTCAGGAGCGCCCGGACCGCGAGCAGCGTGCCGGAACAGGAGCCGCGGACGACGGCTCCGACCGGGCTCCAAGGGTGCAGCAGCTGCCTGCGGCCGCCTCGCAGCAGCACGGACCAGGCGTAGGCGGGCTGGGTGAGCAGCCAGCGTCCGACGTCGCGCGGCCCCAGGTGCCGGGCGGCGAACAGGAGCCGGTTGCGGCAGTTGTAGTAGTAGTACGTCGACGACTTCGCCCGGCCGCCCGCCGTCGGCTCCTGGGTCCCGCCGACGTCGTGCAGCACCTCGAGGTCCTGGCGCACCAGCAGCGAACCGCCCGCGCGGGTGCACCGGTAGGAGAGGTCGACGTCCTCCCAGTAGAGGAAGTAGTCGTCGTCGAACCCGCCGAGCTGCTGCCACCACGCGGTGCCGGCGGCGAGGCAGGCGCCGCTGAGCCACCCCTGCGTCTGCGGCGTCGCGGGGGCCTCGATGTTGCGCGTGCGGCCGGCGCGCAGGTCGATCCGCCCGCCGGTGAACCAGGGTCTCCCGTCCGGCCGCAGGACCCGGGGGGACACGAGCGTGCGGGGCGTGGCCGCAACCTGCTCCGCGAGCTCGTCGAGCACGTGGGCGTCGACGGCGGCGTCCGGGTTGACGATGACGACCGACGTGCAGCCCAGCGCGACGGCCCGGGCGACCCCGGTGTTGACCGCGGTCCCGAAGCCGGCGTTCGTCGCGTTCTCGATCAGCTCCCAGCCGTGCTCGTCGCTCACCGCGCGCACGGCTTCGCGCGCGCTCGACCCTCGGAAGTTGTCGACGACGACGACGGTGGACGGCGTGCGCATCGCGGTGCGAGGCAGGCCGGTGAGGTTGGCGCGAAGCAACGAGGCGGAGCCGAAGCTCACGACGACGATCCCGAGCACGGGGGAGACGTTATCTTGTCGGGCACTGTCGGCCGGCTGGCAGGTGGGGTGAAGAGGGAGGTGAGAGCGGTGGCCACGTCGCGCACGGCGTCGTCGCGGGTCCGTCTGTACGAGACGGTGCGCACCGCTCACCTCGAACGGGCGCGCGAGCTGACACCCGCCTCGATCGTCTACCGCCGGCGGCGGTACGACTTCGATCCCGCGGTCGCTGCCGGCCTCGACCTGATCGAGGCGGGTCCGGTCGGCGCCGCCGTCGTGCTCGCCCGGTCCGACGTCCGCGAGCTCGAGATCAACGAGCCGTTGATGGTGTCGAGCCTGCGCCGCACGGCCCTCGCCCTGGCCGCCGTGACCGTGGCGGGGTGGGCCCGTCGCCGACGGACGGTCGTCGTCACCTACGCGATCGCCAACGACGACCCGTTCCGGCCGCCGCGTCGCCCCGGCGTGCTCGGTGCCGTGCGGCGACGCCTCGACGCCGCGCTCATCGCGGGAGTCGCGCGCCGCGTCGACCGGATCGCCTACGGGACGGACGCATCGCGCGACCTGTACGCCGGGCTGGTGCCCACGCTGCGCGCCGTGGCGACGTCCATCCCGGCCCTGCCGACCGCGTGCACGTGCGGGCCCGCGCAGGACGGAGCGGCGGGATCCGTGCTGTTCGTCGGTGCGTTCGAGCCCCGCAAGGGTGTCCTGGACCTGCTCGCCGCGTGGCCCGAGGTCGCGCGGCAGCGACCGCACGCCCGGCTGACCCTCGTCGGGAAGGGCCCGCAGCAGGCGGCGGTCGAGGAGCTCGTGGCCGGTCGCGAGGACGTCACGCTCGTCGTCGACCCCCCGCGGGCGCGGGTGCACCAGCTGCAGCGTGAGCACTCCGTCGCGGTCCTGCTCTCCCGGCGGACGCCGACGTGGCGCGAGCAGGTCGGCCTGCCCGTGGTCGAGGGCCTGGCGCACGGCTGCTCCGTGCTGACCACCACGGAGACCGGGCTGGCCTCCTGGCTCGCCGGGCACGGTCACGCGGTCGTCGACCCCGACTCGTCCGCGGCCGAGGTCGCCGCACAGGTCGTGCGGCTCCTGGACGAGGGTCGCCCGAGCGCCTCGGTCCTGGCCGACCTCCCCGACCGCGACGGCCGGCTCGAGGCGGACACCTGGCTCTTCGGGACGTCACCCGTGTGAGCCAGCGCACAGACCTCAGCCGGGTGAAATCGGGTCATGGCGGATGAATCGGACAATACGTACGTAATACGTTCATCTCCTGTCCAACAAAGCCGGGGGAGGTTCGAGCATGACGTTGACGGTCGGGCACGGTGCCGACAACACCGACTCAGGCGTCGAACGCCGCCGCCCCGCCCTGCACCCGCGGCGGTCGTGGGCGTCGTCCGAACCCTTCGTCCGGCGCTCGACGCCGCACAACTCCTCGTCCGTGCTCGCCGTCCCGTGGCGCAACGCCGCCGGCGGCTACCAGCACCTGACCATCGCGATCGACGTCATCGCCGCCGGCGCGGCCGTCACGCTCGCCGCCGCCCTCGGCACGGGCTCGTTCGGCTCGGCGCTCCTGCTCGGCGCGGTCGCCGTCCTCGTCTTCACCGCGATGGTCACGATCATGCGCGGCTACGAGCGGCACAACCTCGGCGACGGCCCCGACGAGTTCCAGGCCGTCCTGCGTGCCTCGGTCGTCGTCGCCGCCGCGCTCATGGCGCTGGCGTACCTGACCCCCGTCGAGGTGCCGCGCAGCGCGGTGCTCATCGGCGTCCCGCTCCTGGCCGGCACGGCGTTCCTCGGCCGCTACGCCCACCGCCGCGTCCTGCACCACTCGCGCAACCAGGGCCAGGCGATGATGCGGACCATCGTCGTCGGCGACACCGCGTCGGTGTCCGGCGTCGCCCACGACCTCGGCGTCGCGTCGCACCACGGCTACCTCGTCATCGGGGCGTGCCTGTCGGACGTCGTCCCGGAGAACCTCCTCGAGGTCCCGGTGCCCACGCTCGGCTCGCTCGCCGACGTGCCTCAGGTGGTCGTCGACTACGCCGTGTCCGTCGTCGTCGTGGCCGGGAACGCGCTGAGCGGTGACGCCCTGCGCCGCCTGTCCTGGGCGCTGCGGCGCGCCGGCGCCGAGCTGGTCGTGGCCCCCGGGCTGGTCGAGGTCGTGCAGGAGCGCGTCTCCATGCACCCGACCGCCGGCTTGTCCCTCATGCGCCTGGAGATCGAGGCACCGCGCCGCCGGCTGCTGGCCAAGGCCGCCATGGACCGCTCGCTCGGGCTCCTCGCGCTGCTGCTCGCCTCGCCGGTAATCCTCGCCGGTGCGCTCGCCGTCCGGCTGACCTCGCCCGGCAAGGCGTTCTACACCCAGACCCGCGTCGGGGTGGACGGTCGCGAGTTCACCATCTGGAAGCTGCGCAGCATGTACGTCGACGCCGACCGGCGCCGCGCGGAGCTGCTCGCGCACAGCGACCGCGACGGCCTGATGTTCAAGATGACCGAGGACCCGCGGATCACCCCCGTCGGGCGCGTCCTGCGCCGGTTCTCCATCGACGAGCTCCCCCAGCTGTTCAACGTCGTGCTCGGCGACATGTCCCTGGTCGGGCCGCGGCCGCCGCTGCGCGAGGAGGTGCGCGGCTACCACGACGCCGTGCACCAGCGCCTGCGGGTCAAGCCCGGCATCACGGGGCTGTGGCAGGTGTCGGGCCGGGCGGACCTGAGCTGGGAGGAGTCGGTCCGGCTGGACCTGCGGTACGTCGACAACTGGTCCGTCACGATGGACCTGATGATCATGTGGAAGACCTTGCGCGCGGTCGTCTCGGGGGCCGGCGCGTACTGACCCGCGGCACACGGAGCCGGCTCTGCCGGTCGACCCCGGACGGCGGTACCGCCCCGGAGCCTGACAGGGTAGACATCGAGGCTCATGATGAGCAGTGGGAGGAATCGGTCGATGGTTGCCACCACCGCCCGGGCGTTGCGCATCGCGCTCGTCGGGACGCGCGGGGTCCCGGCTCGGTACGGCGGGTTCGAGACGTGCGTCGAGGAGGTCGGCGCCCGGCTCGTCGACCGTGGGCACGACGTGCTCGTGTACTGCCGAGGCTCGGAGGACGCCGGTTCCTCGTACCGCGGCATGCGGCTCGTGCACCTGCCCGCCGTCCGCAAGCGCTCGCTGGAGACCCTGAGCCACACGGCGCTGTCCGTCGCGCACCAGGTCCGCTACCCGGCCGACGCCGCCATCGTGTTCAACGCCGCGAACGCCGCCCTGCTGCCGGTGCTTCGAGCGCGCCGGATCCCCGTGGCGACGCACGTCGACGGTCTGGAGTGGAAGCGCGCGAAGTGGGGCGGTGCCGGTCGCCGGTACTACCGCACCGCGGAGTCGCTGGCCGTGCGGTGGTCCGACGCCCTGATCGCCGACGCCGCCGGCATCGCCGACTACTACACGGCCGAGTTCGGCGCCCCCACCGAGCAGATCGCCTACGGTGCCCCCCTCCTCGACGCCGTGGGCAGCGCCAAGCTGGCCGACCTGGGTCTGACGCCGCGCGGCTACCACCTGGTCGTCGCGCGCTTCGAGCCCGAGAACCACGTCGAGCTCATCGTCGAGGGCTACCGCCGGTCCGGCGCGACGCTGCCCCTGGTCGTCGTCGGCTCCGCTCCGTACGCCGACGAGTACACCGCGCGCATCGAGGCGGCGGCCGACGGCCGGGTCCGGCTGCTGGGCGGCGTCTGGGACCAGGACCTCCTCGACCAGCTCTACGCCAACGGCCTGCTCTACCTGCACGGGCACAGCGTCGGGGGCACCAACCCGTCGCTGCTGCGGGCGATCGGCGCGGGTGCACCGACCGCCGCCTTCGACGTCTCGTTCAACCGTGAGGTGCTCGGCCCGGCGGGCCGCTGGTTCGCGACGCCGGACGACGTCACCGCGGCGGTCGAGGACGCCGAGCGGGACCCGGTCGGCGCGATCGCGCGCGGGGCGGAGCTGCGTACCCGGGCCGCCGACTACGACTGGGACGCTGTGGCGGACGCGTACGACGACCTGTGCCGACGGCTCGCCGCCCGCGCGTTCGCGGGGGTCCGGCGCCCGTCCGGCCGGCGTCGTGGCATCGTCGACGAGACGCCCGCACGACCGGTCCAGCAGCAGGCCGTCCGCGGAGAGGTGACGACGTGACCGAGGTGACCAAGGTGTCGCAACCAGCTCAGCCCGACCCCCGGACCGTCGCCGCGTCCGAGTCGTACGCGGAGACGCTCGCGCGGCTCGGGAGCGTGCAGAAGGGTGCCCGCGGCGCCCCGGCGTACTCGCGGTTCGTGAACCGTCGGGCCGGTCGGCTCCTGGCGGCGGCGTGCTACCGCGCCGGGCTCACCCCGAACGCCGTCACCGCGATCAGTGCCGTCTGGACGTTCAGCGCGATCGCCGTGCTCGCCCTCCTGCCGCCGTCCTGGTGGGGCGGGCTGCTCGTCGCGTTCCTCCTGCTCGTCGGCTACGCGTTCGACTCCGCCGACGGGCAGGTCGCCCGGCTGCGCGGCGGGGGGTCCATCGCCGGCGAGTGGCTGGACCACCTCATCGACTCCATCAAGGTCGCCAGCCTGCACCTCGCGGTGCTCGTGGGCCTCTACCGGTACGACGCTGTCCCGGACGTGTGGCTGCTGGTCCCGCTGGCGTACTCGGCGGTGTGGTCCGTGCTGTTCTTCGCGATGATCCTCAACGACCAGCTGCGGCGACAGGCGGGCGTGACCATGCGCGCCACCGCCGGTGAGCGCGCCCCCGTGCTGCGCTCCCTGATCGTCGCCCCCACCGACTACGGCGTGCTGTGCCTGTCCTTCGTGCTCTACGGCGCGACGACGCTGTTCATGGGTGTGTACACCGCGCTCTGCCTGGCCACCGCCGGGTATCTCGCGCTGGCCGTGCGCTCGTGGTTCCGAGAGATGACCGGCCTGCGGCGACCGCCGAGCCAGGCGCGTGGAGGAGAAGCGTGACCCTGGATTCGACCGAGGACCAGCAGTCCGGCCGGCCCCGTTGGCTCGTCCCCGTCGCGATCGGCGCGGGCGCGGTCGTGCTCGCGGCGATCGTGTGGGCGGCCGTGGCCTCCGGCGCGTCCGACGACGACGCCGCCCCGACGGCCTCCACGAGCAGCAGCGCGACGGCGACGGCGACGTCGGCGGAGCCCGAGCCCAGCGCGTCGGCGACCGCCCCGGACGCGACGCCGAGCACGGAGCCGGTCGAGCCGCCCCCGAGCACGGACCCGGAGGCACCGTTCGTGCCGGGCACGGAACCCGCCGTCCCCCTGACGTCGACCGCGGAGTTCGGCACCGGCATGTCGGCGCGGGTGGCCGGGCTGGAGTCGGTCGCGGGCGAGGCGCAGGGACCCGGCGAGGTGTCCGGTCCGTCCGTGCGCGTGTCGATCGTGCTGACCAACGGCACCGGCGCGGCCGCCTCCCTCGACTCGACGGTGGTCAACCTGTACGCCGGGGCCCAGCTCACCCCGGGTGAACCTCTCAGCGGGCCGGGTGTCAGCGTGTTCTCGGGCACGCTCGCCCCGGGCGCCGAGGCGACGGGCGTCTACGTCTTCCGCGTGCCCGCCGACCTGCGGGACCGCCTCCAGATCACCGTGAGCTACGACCCGACGTCGACCACGGTGCTGTTCGAGGGGCCCGGCCCCGCGGCCTGAACATCCGACCATTTCACCCGGTCTGTCCGGTTTCGTGCTAGTTCGGTCCTCGTAGGATCGGCGTGGGTCGGCCCCCCGGCCGCCCGCTGCCGAACGCTACGAGGATGTGTCATGTCGGTGTACCTCTCTGATGCCCGGCGGTTCGTCGCCGCGGCGACAGCCGTGCTCGTGGCCGCTGCCCTCCTCCTCGTGCTCCCCGGAGCCCAGACCGCGCACGCGGACACCTCCCCGCCGGCAGGTACACCCGCCACAGTCAGCGCCGATGGGCTGCCGACCGTGCAGATCAACGGGGTCGTGTGGCAGCAGGCGCTGGTCGGCGACACGGTGTTCGCGGGCGGCGAGTTCAGCAACGCCCGCCCCGCCGGTGCCGCAGCGGGGGTGAACACGGTCCCGCGCTCGAACCTGCTCTCGTTCGACGTGCGCACCGGCGTGCTCAACCCCTCGTGGGCCCCCAACCCGAACGCGCAGGTGCGCGCCGTCGTGAAGTCGCCCGACGGCCGGCGCGTCTACGTCGGCGGGAACTTCACCAGCATCTCCGGGCAGTCTCGCTACCGCATCGCCGCGTTCGACGCCGCCACCGGAGCGTTGATCACGACGTTCAACGCCGGGACCAACTCTCAGGTCCGCGCCATCGCGGCGACCAACACGACGGTCTACGTGGGCGGGATCTTCACGCAGGCCGGCAGCTCGGCGCGCACCCGCCTCGCCGCGTTCAACGCCTCGAACGGCGCGCTCCTGCCCTGGGCCCCGACGGTCGACGACGGCTCGGTCAGCGCCCTGACCGTCTCCCCGGACGGCACGTCGGTGATCATCGGCGGCAACTTCCTGTCCTTCAACGGCGACCCCGCGGCACCCGACGGGCTCGCCCGCGTCGACGCCGTCAGCGGTGCCGTGCTCCCGTTCCCCGCGACGACGCGGATCCGCAACGGCGGCTCGGCCGGATCGATCCTGGGGCTGTCGGGCGATGCCGACAACATGTACGGCGTCGGCTACACGTTCGGCCGCAGCGGCGGCACCCTCGAGGGCGTCTTCGCCGCCGACTGGGACACCGGCGAGCTGACCTGGGTCGCGGACTGCCACGGTGACACCTACGCGGTGTGGCCGCAGGGCGACGTCGTCTACGCCGCGAGCCACCACCACTACTGCGGCAACATCCGGGCCAACCCGCAGCTCGACGAGTGGGAGTTCTACCGGGCCGGCGCGTTCACCAAGGCCGCGACGCAGCTCGAGGGCCGGGAGCACCTCGGCTACACGAACTTCGAGGGCCTGCCCGCCCCGACCAAGCTCAACTGGTACCCGGACCTGGACACCGGTACGTTCACCGGCCAGAACCAGGGTCCGTGGGCCGTCACGGGCGACAGCCGCTACATCGTCATGGGCGGCGAGTTCCTCAACGTCAACTTCAAGCGGCAGCAGGGCCTCGTCCGGTTCGCGGTGCGGGACATCGCGCCGAACGACCAGGGCCCGCGGTTCAGCGCCCTCGACTTCACCCCGAACCTGCGGCCCGTCGGCGCCGGTGCGGTGCGGATCTCCTGGCCCGCGAACGCGGACTTCGACAACGAGCTGCTGCGGTACAGCGTGATCCGCAACGGCGCGGTCGTCTGGACCGGCGACAAGTCGTCGCAGATCTGGGACCGGCCCTGGCAGGGCTGGACCGACACGGGCCTGACCGTCGGCGCCTCGTACAACTACGCGGTCCGGGTCGCGGACCCGTTCGGCAACACCGTGACCAGCCCGACCGTGGCGGTCGTCGCCGACGGCACCGGACCGGTGAGCGCCTATGCCCAGACGGTGATGGCCGACGGTGCGTCGCACTACTGGCGCCTCGGTGACGGCGGCACGACCGGCGCGATCGACACGGCGGGCATCGACGACGCGATCACCGGGACCGCCCTCACGCGCGGTGCGGCCGGGGCGATCGCCGGCGACTCCACCTCGGCGTTCACGTTCGCGGGCACCAGCAACAGCCGCGTGATCGGCAACACCCGCGAGCAGAACCGGAACACGGTCTCGGTCGAGGCCTGGGTCCGCACCACGTCCAACCAGGGCGGCTGGATCGTCGGGTTCGGCAACAGCGCCAGCCTGACCGGTACCAGCAGCAGCCGTGACCGGCAGCTGTACATGGAGAGCGGCGGGCGTGTGCAGTTCGGGTCCAGCCCCGGGCAGAACCGCACCGTGCGGTCGGCCGCGTCCTACAACAACGGGCAGTGGCACCACATCGTCGGCACCCTCGGCGCCTCGGGCATGAACCTGTACGTCGACGGTGTGCTCGTCGGCTCCCGCACCGACACGACCACGGGCCGCAACATGTCGGGCTTCTGGCGGATCGGTGGCGACAGCCTCAACGGGTGGCCCAACCAGCCGGCGTCCAGCAACCTGGCCGGCACGATCGACGAGGTCGCCATCTACCCGAGCGAGCTCACGGCCGGGATCGTGGCCGCGCACAACACGCTCGGGCGCACCGGGGCGGCCCCGAACCAGCCTCCGGTGGCGGCGTTCAGCAGCCCGACGAACGGGCTCGCCGTGGACGTCGACGGCTCGACCTCGGCGGACCCGGACGGCGTCATCGCGTCCTACGCATGGTCCTTCGGTGACGGCGGGACGGCGACCGGGGTGAACCCGCCGGCGCACAGCTACTCGACCGCGGGCACCTACACGGTGACGCTGACGGTCACGGACGGCGAGGGTGCCACCGGTGTGGCCACGCGTGACGTGACGGTCGCACCGCCCGCACCGAACCAGCCCCCCGTCGCGGCGTTCACGGCCACCCCCTCGGGGTTGTCGGTCACCGTGGACGGGTCCGGCTCGAGCGACCCCGACGGCACGGTCGCCTCCTACGCCTGGAACTTCGGGGACGGCGGCACGGCGACGGGTCCCACGCCGCCGGCGCACGCCTACGCGGCCGAGGGCACCTACACGGTGACGCTGACGGTCACGGACGACGACGGTGCACCGACGACCCTCGCGAAGGACGTCACGGTCACGGCCCCGCCGGCGAACGCACCGTTCGCGGTGGACACGTTCAACCGCACGGTGGCGAACGGCTGGGGCTCCGCCGAGACCGGTGGCGCGTGGACCGTGGCCGGGGGAGCGACGAACTTCTCCGTGGCTCCGAACATCGGCACGATGCGGGTGACGGGTGCCGGGTTCCGGCTGTCGTCCTTCCTGCCGGTGTCCACCACGTCGACGGACCTGACGACGCAGGTGTCGATGAACGTGATGCCGACAGGCTCGGGGACGGACCTGGAGCTGGTGGGTCGGTCGGTGGGGACCACCGACGGGTACCGGTTGCGGCTGAAGATGCTGTCCACGGGTGTGGTGCGGGCGTCGCTGGTCGGGATCTCGGCCGGCGTGACCACNGTCGGTGGGGACCACCGACGGGTACCGGTTGCGGCTGAAGATGCTGTCCACGGGTGTGGTGCGGGCGTCGCTGGTCGGGATCTCGGCCGGCGTGACCACGACGGTCAGCCAGGTGAACGTGCCGGGCGTGACGTACGCGGCGGGTCAGACGCTCGCGGTGCGGTTCCAGGTGGACGGCTCGGGCACGACGACGCTGCGCGGCAAGGTGTGGGTGGCGGGGACGCCCGAGCCGGCGGCGTGGACGCTGACCGGCACGAACACCACGGCTGCGCTGCAGGTCGCGGGCGGTGTCGGGCTCTCGGCCTACACCTCCAGCACCACGACGACGCTGCCCGTGGTCGTCAGCTGGTCGCAGCTCTCCGCAGCGCCCGTCGTGTAAAACGGGGGCACGCAACCGGGTGGTGAGTATCACCCGGTTGCGTGTCCAGTTCACCCGGCGGTCACCCCATTAGGGACGAAATGTCCACTTAGGCTCGGTTTGCACGGCACCCCAGCCGTCCCCCCGAACGCCCGAGGTGCCCATGTTCTCGTTCCGCGCCCCGCTCACCCGACTCGTCGCAGGCGCTGTCGCCGGGGTCCTCGGCCTGGCAGGCCTGACCGCCCTGGCGTCGCCCGCCGCCGCGGACTCCTCACCGGCGGTCCCCACGACGCCGACGACGATCGCAGCCGACTCTCTGCCGACGACTCAGATCGACGGCGTCGTCTGGCAGCAGGGCGTCGCCGGGAGCAAGGTGTTCGTCGGTGGCGAGTTCACGAACGCGCGACCCGCGGGTTCTGCCGCAGGGGTCAACACGGTGCCCCGGGCGAACCTGCTCGCCTACGACATCGAGACCGGTGTCCTCGACGCTGCGTTCGCGCCCAACCCGAACGCCCAGGTACGCGCGGTCGCCGTCTCGCCGAACGGCTCGCGGGTCTACGTCGGAGGCAACTTCACGACGATCGCCGGGCAGGCGCGGTACCGCGTCGCGGCGTTCGACACCGCGACGGGAGCGCTCGTCGCCACCTTCAACCCGGGCCTCGACTCGCAGGTCCGCGCGCTGGTCGCCACCGATACGACGGTCTACGTCGGCGGTGCGTTCACCAGCGCCAACGGTGAGCCGCGCAACCGGCTGGCCGCGTTCCGGGCCTCCGACGGCGCGCTCCTGCCGTGGAACCCCAGCGCGGACAACGGCACGGTCAGCGCGCTGACGGTCTCGCCCGACGGGTCGATGGTGATCGTCGGCGGCAGCTTCACCACGCTCAACGGGAGCGGCACCCCCGGCTACGGCCTGGCGCGCGTCGACGGCGCCACCGGCGCGTCGATGACGCTGCCCATCAACTCCCTCATCCGCGACGGCGGCACGCAGTCGTCGATCACGAGCCTGACCTCCGACGGCACCAGTTTCTACGCGACCGGCTACGTGTTCGGGAGCACCGGCAACCTCGAGGGCACGGCGCGGGGCGACTGGGCGACCGGCTCGCTCGTGTGGGTCGAGGACTGCCACGGGGACACGTATGCCGCGTGGCCCGGCGAGGACGTCGTGTACGCCGCGGGCCACCCGCACTACTGCGGCAACGTCGGCGGCTTCCCGCAGACCGACCCGTGGTCGTTCTACCGTGCGCTGGCGTTCAGCAAGGCAGCGACCCAGACCGTGACAGCCGACCCGTACGGGTACTTCAACTTCGCGGGCAACCCCGCGCCGACGCTGCTGCACTTCTACCCGGAGATCAACACGGGCTCCTACACCGGCCAGGGCCAGGGGCCGTGGACCGTCACGGGCAACAGCGACTACGTGCTCTACGCCGGTGAGTTCACGATCGTGAACAACAAGGGCCAGCAGGGCCTCGCGCGGTTCGCGCGGACCGGCAAGGCGCCCAACAAGCAGGGTCCGCGCGTCGGCTCCGCCGCGTTCGCCCTCGCCGGCACCTCCTTCGCCAGTGGCACCGCACGACTGAGCTGGCCCGCCAACTATGACCGCGACAACGAGTTCCTCACCTACACGCTGTCGCGCAACGGCGTCCCGGTGCACACCGTGACGGCGCCGTCGTCCGAGTGGAAGCGCCCGACCATGGGCTTCCTCGACTCGGGCCTGACGCCCGGCACCACGTACACGTACCGGCTGAAGGTGGTGGACCCGTTCGGGAACAGCGCCATCAGCGACCAGGTCCCGGTCACCGTCGCCGCCGAGGGTGCGGTCAGCCCGTACGCGCAGGGCGTCATCGCCGACGGCGCCTCGACGTTCTGGCGCCTCGGTGAGGCGTCGGGCACCCCGGTGTTCGACTGGGTCGGCTTCAACGACGCTGTCGCGGGAACCGGGGTGACGCGCGGCGCCGCCGGCGCGATCAACGGTGACGCCAACGGCGCGTCGACGTTCGACGGCACGCCCAACGGCCGGGTGAGCACGACGACCCCCATCACGGGTCCGGACTCCTTCGCGGTCGAGTCCTGGGTCCGCACCACGTCCACCCGCGGCGGGAAGATCATCGGCTTCGGGGCGTCGTCCACCGGCAGCTCGGGCAGCTACGACCGCATGGTCTACATGGACAACGGCGGGAAGATCTGGTTCGGCGTCTACCCGGGCGAGGTGCGCACGCTGAGCACGCCGTCGGCCTACAACGACGGCCAGTGGCACCACGTGGTGGCCTCGATGGGCCCCGACGGGATGAAGCTCTTCGTCGACGGCCGGCGCGTCGCGCAGCGCTCCGACACCACGCTCGGTCAGGCCTACACCGGCTACTGGCGCGTGGGTGGCGACAACCTGGGCGGCTGGCCCAACCAGCCGACGTCCGCGTACCTCGCGGGCACGATCGACGACGTCGCGATCTACCCCGCGCCGCTGTCGTCGTCCAAGGTGCTCGAGCACTGGGTCACCTCGGGTCGCGTCTCGACCGTCCCGCCGGCGCCGGCGGACGCGTACGGTGCGGCCGTCTACTCGGCCAACCCCGATCTGTACTGGCGCCTCAACGAGGCGTCCGGCACGGTCGCGGCCGACGCGGGGATCTCCGGCGTCAACGGCACCTACGGGTCGCTGGTGACCAAGGGCGTCACGGGCGCGCTGTTCGGCGTCACCAACAAGGCCGTCGGCACCCTCGGCAGCCAGAACAGCCGGATCGTGAGCACCCAGCAGGTGGCCGCGCCTGGGGTCTACTCCGAGGAGCTGTGGTTCCGCACGGCCACGAACAACGGCGGCAAGCTCATCGGCTTCGGTGACGCGACCACGGGGACGTCGGGCAGCTACGACCGGCACGTGTACATGGAGACCAACGGTCGCCTGACGTTCGGCACGTGGACCGGGGTGGCGAACACCATCACGACGCCGCTCGCGTACAACAACAACCAGTGGCACCACCTGGTGGCCACCCAGTCGGCGGCGGGCATGCGCCTCTACGTCGACGGCGCCCTGGTCGGCAGCCACCCGCAGACCGGGGCCCAGACCTACTCGGGCTACTGGCGCGTGGGCGGTGACACCACCTGGGGTCCGCAGCCGTGGTTCGCGGGCCAGCTCGACGAGGTCGCGGTCTACTCCACGGCCCTCGACGCGCAGACGGTCACCAACCACTACGCGCTCGGCACGACGGGCCTCCTGCCCAACCAGAGCCCCGCGGCGTACTTCACGGCGACGCCCACGGACCTGTCCGTGGCGCTCGACGCGACGGGTTCGTCGGACCCGGACGGCACCATCGCGTCCTCGGCGTGGACGTTCGGCGACGGGGGCGTCGCGACGGGCAGCTCGACCTCGCACACCTACGCCGCACCCGGCACGTACACGGTGACGCTCACCGTCACCGACAACCAGGGCGGCACGGCGGCGACGTCGCAGCAGGTCACGGTCACGGCACCCAACCAGCCGCCGGTCGCCGCGTTCACCGCGACGCCCACGGACCTGGTCGTGGCCGTCGACGCGGCCGGCTCGTCCGACCCGGACGGCACCGTCGCCTCGTACGCCTGGGCGTTCGGTGACGGCGCGACGGCCACGGGTCCCACGGCGTCCCACCTGTACGCCACGGGCGGCACGAAGACGGTGACCCTCACGGTGACCGACGACGACGGAGCAGCGACGACGGTGGCGCACGACGTCACCGTGGTGGCACCGAACCAGTCGCCGCTCGCCGCGATCTCGGCCACGACGTCCACGCTCTCCGTCGACGTCGACTCCGCGGGCTCCTCGGACCCCGACGGCACGATCGTCTCGACGGCATGGACCTTCGGGGACGGTGCGTCGGCGACGACCGCAGCCGCGTCGCACACCTACGCGGCGCCCGGCACGTACACGGTGACGCTCACTGTCACGGACAACCGCGGCGGCACCGCCACGGCGACGACGGAGGTCACGGTCGCCCTCGCGAACGTGGCTCCGGCGGCGGTGTTCACGGCCACCCCCACCGGCCTCACGGTCGGTGTGGACGCCACGGGCTCGGGCGACTCCGACGGCTCGATCGTGAGCTACGCGTGGAACTTCGGGGACACCACGACCGGGACCGGTCTCACCACGTCCCACGTCTACTCGGCGAGCGGCACCTACACGGTCACCCTCACGGTGACCGACGACGACGGTGCGACCGGCTCGACCACGCAGGACGTCACGGTGGTCAAGCCGAACATCGCTCCGGTCGCGGCATTCACCGCGACGCCGACGGACCTGACGGTCGCGGTCGACGCCTCGACGTCCACCGACGACGGGACGATCACCTCCTACGCGTGGACCTTCGGGGACGAGGGCACCGCGTCCGGGATCACGGCGAACCACACCTACGCGGCGGCCGGCACCTACACGGTGACCCTCACGACGACCGACGACCAGGGCGCGAGCAGCTCCACCACGCACGACGTCACGGTCGCGGCACCCGTGCCCAACCAGGCGCCGGTCGCGGCCTTCACCACGACGGCGGCGTTCCTGTCGCTCGCCGTGGACGGGTCGACCTCGAACGACGCCGACGGCACGGTCGCCTCCTACGCCTGGACCTTCGGGGACGGCGCCACGGCAACCGGCCCGACACCGCCCGCACACGTCTACGCGGCGGCGGGTTCCTACCTGGTGACCCTCACGGTGACCGACGACGACGGCGAACCGGCGACCACGTCGCGCACGGTGACGGTCACGGCACCGCCGGCGAACCTGCCGTTCGTCGTCGACGCCTTCAACCGCACCACCACGGGTGGCTGGGGCTCGGCCGACACGGGTGGCGCATGGACCGTGGCGGGCGGTGCGACCAACTTCTCGGTCACGCCGGGCATCGCGGCGATGCGGGTGACGGGTGCCGGGTTCCGGCTGTCGTCCTTCCTGCCGGTGTCCTCGACGTCGACGGACCTGTCGACGCAGGTGTCGATGAACGTGATGCCGACAGGCTCGGGGACGGACCTGGAGCTGGTGGGTCGGTCGGTGGGGACCACCGACGGGTACCGGTTGCGGCTGAAGATGCTGTCCACGGGTGTGGTGCGGGCGTCGCTGGTCGGGATCTCGGCCGGCGTGACCACCACGGTCAGCCAGGTGAACGTGCCGGGTCTGACGTACACGGCGGGTCAGACGCTCGCGGTGCGGTTCCAGGTGGACGGCTCGGGCACGACGACGCTGCGCGGCAAGGTGTGGGTGGCGGGGACGTCCGAGCCGGCGGCGTGGACGCTGACCGGCACGAACACCACGGCTGCGCTGCAGGTCGCGGGCGGGGTCGGGCTCTCGGCCTACACCTCCAGCACCACGACGACGCTGCCGCTCATCACCCGGTGGAGCCAGCTGAGCGCCCGGCCCGTCGTGCCATGATCGCGTCGGAACAGGAGTGGTCGGCGGCGCAGGGGGCGCCGTCGGCCCTCGCAGGGGGAGGGCACGTGACCGACTCGTCAGGCGGGCTCGAGGTGGTCGTCGGGGTGCTGACGTACAAGCGCCCGGACGACCTGCTCGCGGCGCTGCCGCTGCTCGTGGCGCAGGTCCGCACGCTCGTGCCGGCGGGCACGGTCCTGGTGGTCGACAACGACCCCGCGGCCAGCGCCCGGGACGTCGTGCTCGACCTGGTTCACAGTGGGCCCGTCCCGGGCCTGGTGCGCTACGTGCACGAGCCTGAGCCCGGCATCGCGGCGGCCCGCAACCGCGCGCTCGACGAGACCGGGTCGGCGGACCTGCTGGTCTTCATCGACGACGACGAGCGACCGGTCGACGACTGGCTCGTCCGCCTGGTCGAGACGTACCGCGTGGACCGGCCGACGGCCGTCGTCGGCCCCGTGGTCTCCGAGTACGAGCAGCAGCCCGACGCGTGGGTCAGCGCCGGACGGTTCTTCGACCGGCGCCGGCTCGTGACGGGCACCGAGACGTCCGTCGCCGCGACCAACAACCTGCTCCTGGACCTGGCGCAGGTGCGCGCGCTCGGCCTGCGATTCGACCAGCGGTTCGGTCTGAGCGGCGGGTCGGACATGCTCCTGACCCGGCAGCTCTCGGCGGCCGGTGGGCGCATGGTGTGGTGCGACGAGGCCGTCGTGGTCGACGTCGTCCCGCCGGACCGGGTCACCCGCCGGTGGGTGCTCGCGCGGGCGTTCCGCAGCGGCAACACGTGGAGCCGGACGTCCCTCGTGCTCGCCGACGGTGCGCTCGGGCGCGGTCTCGTCCGGGTCCGGCTCACCGCCCAGGGTGCGGTGCGGGCGCTCGGTGGGATCGCGCGGATGGGGGTGGGGTTCCTCACCCGGTCGCTCGCGCACCGGGCCAAGGGTCGCCGCACGCTCGCGCGCGGCGCGGGGATGCTCGCGGGCGCCTATGGCACCGTGTACGTGGAGTACGCCCGGGACGGCAGCCGCACGGTCCGCGCGACGAAGGTCTCGACGTCGTCGTGACACGGACGGACGGGGGCAGCATCTCGCAGGCCGACGACACCCAGCCGGAAGCGAAACCGCGGGGCGGTTCCGCCCGGAAGATGACGATCACGCTCGTCGGGAACTTCTTCCCGGCCGCGATCGCGCTGGCCACCGGGCCGATCCTCGCGCAGTCCCTCGGCGTCGAGGGCCGGGGCCAGGTCGCGGCCGCGACGGCTCCGCTGGGGCTCGCGATCGCACTCATGACGTTCGGGGTGCCCGAGGCCGTGTCCTACGCGGTCGCCCGGCACCCGCGGCTGGTGCGCACGGCCGCCCGCAACGGGTTCCTCATCATCATCCTGGCGGGGCTGCTCGCCACGGGCGCCGTGCTGGCCGCCCGCGGCTGGCTCAGCGGCGGGGACCTCGACATCCAGCACCTGATGGTCGTCGCGTCGCTCGCGGTGATGCCGACCCTGCTGCTGGGCGTGCTGCGGGGCATCGCGTCCGGTCTGCAGCAGTGGACCATGGTCGCCTCGGAGAAGGTGCTCGCCTCCGGCCTGCGCCTGCTGGTGCTGCTGCCCCTGTGGCTGACCGGGCACCTGACCCCGTTCACGGCTGTCGTCGTGCTCGCCGCGATGCCGGTCATGGGCGCGATCGCGTACGTGCGCCTGCCGCGCCGGCTACCACCGGCGGAGGTCGACACCGAGAACCTGGCGTCGAAGAAGGCCATCACCGGGTACGGGATGCGGCTGTGGATCGGGACGATCTCCGGGGTCCTGCTCTCGCGCGTCGACCAGACGCTGATCACCCCCCTGAGCAGCGCGTACCAGCTGGGCCTCTACGTCGTGGCCGTCAACGTCAGCGAGATCCCGCTGATCATCCACCGGTCCGTCCGGGACGTCACGTTCGTCACCGACGCCCACCGCAGCGAGGACGCCAAGCTCGCGGCGTCCGCGCGCATCTCGACGCTGATCTGCACGGTGGTCGCGCTCGGGCTCGGGCTCACGATGGGCTGGTGGCTGCCGATCCTGTTCGGCGAGGAGTTCGCGCCCGCGGTGCCCATCGCGGCGCTGCTGCTCGTGGCGGTGGTGCTCAGCACGCCGGGGTCGATCGCCGGCGCGGGCCTGAGCGCGCGCGGCCGCCCGGGTCTGCGCAGCATCGCCCTCGTGATCGCCTGCGTGATCAACGTCGGGCTGCTGATCGTCCTCGTCTCCGAGTACGGCGCCCTGGGTGCCGCGTGGGCGACGGTCCTGGGCTACCTGCTCTCGAGCGGGCTGAACCAGTTCTTCCTCAAGCGGCTGTTCGGCGTCTCGATGCTCTCGTTCTACGGCATCCGTCGTACCGACATCGTGATCCTGCGCCGGTACGCCGCCGGTGTCGGCCGGGTGCTCCGGCCGCGCCGCCGACGCTGAGGCTTCAGGCGATGCCGACGGCCGCGGCCATGTTGTCGACGAGGTGCACCGACGTCAGCCGGTCCTCGATCGCCGCCCGAGCGCGCAGGCCCAGCGCGTGCGCGGCGGCGGGGTCGTCCAGCAGCTCGACCACCGCGTCGGCCAGGTCCTCGGGTGCCTCCGTGGGGACGAGCCGGGCGTTGTCGCCGTCGACGACGTAGTCCTCCACGCCGGGGGTGCGGGTCAGCACCACGGGGCGCGCGGTCGCCATCGACTCGAGCGAGACGGTGAGCCCGGACATGTGCAGGTTGGGACGCGTCGCGACGGCGACGACGCTCGCGCGGGCGTAGAGCTCACGCAGCTCGACGTGCGACAGCCGCGGCACCTTGGTCACCCCGGGCGGCGGCGTGACGTCGGAGGAGTTCTGGACGACGATCTCGACGTCGGGGCGGGCGTCGTGCACCCGGGCGAGGGCGGCGAACAGGGTCGCCGGATCCCGGTCCCGGTCACCCCCGACGCTGACCACCAGCGGGTGGTCGGCGGGAGGCCGGGCCGCGAAGAAGTCGGCGTCGACGCCGAACGTGAAGAACGAGACCCGCGTCCCCGAGCTGCCCAGGGCCCGCTCGAGCGGCTCCACCTGGGCCCGGCTGTTCACGAACACGGAGTCCATCCGGCGCAGCACGTCGAGGGTGCTGCGGACGCGCGCGCTGTCGGGGTCGGCGGCGAGGGCGTCGGTCAACCAGATCGCCCCCGCGTGCATCGACGCGTGGGGTGCCAGGACGAGCATCCGGCGGGCCAGGTTCTCGTCCCACGCGATGCCGAGGTCGGCGCCCGTGCGGCGCGACGGCCGCAGCATCGCGCGCAGCCGGTCCGCCCGCGTGGGCTCCGGCAGGCTCCGACGGGTCACCGTGACCCCCGGCCGCGCCAGCAGGTCCAGCCCGTAGGGCCAGCGCCCCGGGACCTCCCCGCGCTCGTGCCGCGCCGTCCAGGAATCGACGTCACGTTCGCTGCGGAACATGACCTCGACCTGTCGGGTGGTGCTCATCGATCTCCTCGCACGGGTGCAGGGGCGTGGGTGTCGGGGCGGACCCGGGCCAGCGCGGCGCGGAACGCGTCCGCGTGGGCGGGGGCGACGACGGACCAGTCGCGCGCGGACAGGTCGGGCCGGCCCGGCAGGTCTGCGGGTGCGGTGCGGGCCAGCGCGGCGGCGAGGTCCGTCGCGCCGACGACCCCGTCGAACGTCGGGATCCAGGCGCTCCCGACCTCGGCCGCGAGCTCGGTCGCCGTGCGTCCCGCCGGGACCAGCACGGGCCGGTCCAGGGAGAGCGCCAGCAGGGCGACGCCGGAGTTGTGCAGGTGCCGGTACGGCAGCACCACCACCTGGGCGGCGCTGATCTCGGCGGCGAGAGTCTCGTCGTCCACGTACTCCAGCCGCACGCCGATCCTGCCGTCCGCGGCGGCCTGCTCCCTGACCGACCGGCCGAGCGCCGCGTCCTCCGGGTACCCGACGACGCGCAGGCTCGCGTGTTCGTCGGGCAGCTCCTGGAACGCCGCCAGCAGGTCCTCGACGCCCTTGTACGGGCGCACGAGGCCGAAGAACAGGACCCGTCCGGGCACCACCTCGCCGCGGGGGAACCGCGCGAACCAGTCGCGGTAGTGGGCGTGCGCGATGGTCACGACGGGCGCGTCCGCCGCCGCGTCGACCGGCAGCGGGGTCGCCGGGTTGAGCCGCACGAACAGCGTCGTGAGCCGGTCCGTCCGGCGCAGCAGGAACCGCTCGACGCGCCCACCGGCCTCGTGCGGTGCCGCGTTGTGGAGCGTGCGGACCACCGCGGTCCGGCGCACGCGCAGGCGCACGAGCAGCGCGGCCGTCGCCGCCTGCCGTCCCAGGGTGCGCAGCCGCGAGCTCCCGCGCGGGAGCTTCTCCGGCCAGTGCACGTGGAACACGTCGTACCGCCCCCGCAGGGCACGCCGCCACGTGAACGTGCTCGCGACGACGTCGGCGGGCAGCTCGGCGAGCAGCTGGACCAGGTACGGGTTGGTGGTCGGGCGGGGGCCGGGGAACGACTCGAGCACGGAGATGGTCCGCGCTCCGGTGGTCTCCGTCGTCATGCGCTGGTCACCTGGGGGGTCGCCTGTCTCGCGGGGAGGGTCTCGTCGGCCGGCTCGTCGGGTCTCGTCGTCTCCCGGCGCACCAGCAGCAGCCCGAGCCCGAGCACCAGGCCCGGCATGGAGCTGAGGATCGGTCCGAACGCGAAGTTCCACAGGAACAGGCAGGTCAGGTAGATCACCAGGGCGGGCGCGGTGCGGCGGGCGACGAGCGTCGCCAGGGACCAGATGGTGATCCCGAGCATCGCACCCGCCAGCACGAGCCCCGGGATGCCGAAGTTGGCCCAGAGGTCGGCCACGAGCGCGTGCAGCTTGATCTCGGTGCCGAACATGTAGTTCTCGACGTAGCCGTTGTTCGGGTCGTAGTTGAGGTCCGCCATGCCCGACTTGGCCACCAGGATGTCGTCGAGGTTCGCGATCACGCCCACCCCGAACCCGATCGGACGGTCCTGCGACAGCGCGATGCTGGCACCCCACTCGGGACGCCCGCCGAGCAGGATCGATCCGGACGCCTCGACCTGCGCCTGCGACCGCTCCTGGGTGGACTCGCCGAGGTAGCCGTCGAGGATCAGCGTCGTCCCCACCGAGTACACGCACGCGGCGACACCCGCGAACAGCGCGATGGTGGCCAGCGCGCTGGTCCGTCGTCCCATGGTCGTGGGACGCAGCTGCCACGCCACGAGCAGGGCGGTCAGCAGGAGGGTCGCGAACGCGGACCGCGAGTCGTTCAGCGCGGACGCGCCGGCCAGGCCGAGCAGCAGGACGATCTCCACGGGCCGGGGTCGGCTGCGCATGACGAGCGAGAGCAGCAGCACGATCAGCGCGTACGAGATCCCGTGCTTCCACGGGTTCACCGGGTTCGGCGGCTCCACCACGAGCAGCCGGGCGATGATCCCCGCGGCAGCGGCGAGCCCCACCACCCGCAGCGGCAGCACGGTCCGTGCCCAGAGCAGCAGCCCGATGCTGCACATGCCGCCGATCATCAGCAGCGTGGTCGAGCGCACGACCAGCGGGTTCACCGCGTGGTCCGACGACGCCACCGCGCTGAGCCACAGCCCGGAGGCCAGGGCCAGCGCGCTCAGCCCGATGATCACGCGCGCGCCGACGAACTGCTTCGTGGCCTTCCACCAGACGGGCGCCAGGGCGAGCGACACCACCGTCGCGCTGGTGATCGCGTCCTTGACGGGGAAGGCGAGCGTGATCGCCGCGACCCCGCCGAACGCCAGGATCTGGCTCGACGACCACCCGGCGTCCTGCGCCCGCGGTCGGTTGGCGACCGCGGCGGGGACGTCGGCGACGCTCACGGCCGCCAGGGGGCCGCAGGCACGACCTGGATCCGGTGCTCGAGGTCGTCGGGCGCGTCGAGCTCGTCCGGCTCCGCGGCCCGGGACGCCTCGTCGTCGTGGTCGAGGGACGGCTCGGCGACGGACGCCGAGTACGTGGCCTCGTCGTCGGACGGCGCCGTGGTCAGGGGGGCGTCGAGCGGGTCGTCGAGGACGGCGACCGGACTCGGGCGGGGCTCGTCCTGGGTGGCGGAGCGGACGTGGTGACTGGCCGGCTGGTCGGCAGCGGTCTGCGCCGTCGGCTGCCCCGTCGCGACGAGCGGACCCTCGGTCTCCTTCGCGGTCGGGTGACCGGCCTGCCCGTTGGTGGCCCGTCCGCCGGCAGGGGTGGACGCCTGGGTGCCGGCGGGCTCGCCGGCCGGCTGAGCGGACGCGGTGCGGGGCTGGTCGGTGCCGGTACCCCCCGCGACCTGGCCGTCGGTCACCTGCGCGGCGGCCGGGACGGTCGGCGGCGAGACCCGCGCCGCGACGTGCGCGGCGAACTTCGACGACGCCCGGGCCGTGTCGAGCTCGTCGATCTCGTCCAGGTCCGGACCGGGCTCGGCCCGCTCGACCGGAGCAGGCACGGGGGTGGTGACGACGGGGGCGACCGGGACCTCGCGGGGGAACACCGCGGTCGTCCCGACGGGGGTCGCCTCACCACGGCGGGCGCGGGACCGTCGCGACGCACGCTGCGGCCGCTCGCCGGTTCCGTGCCAGCGGGCCGTCGCCTGCGGGGTGGACCCGTAGACGTAGGTGGCTCCGACGTCCTTGCCGGACACGCGGTTGAAGACGAGGCCCAGGACGCGGCCACCGGCCGTCGAGAGCGTGGCGAGGCCGTCTGCCAGCTGGTGGCGGTGCACCCGCTTGGACCCGACCACGACGAGCGCCCCGTCGGTGAGCCGGGACAGGACCGCGGCATCCGTGACGGGCAGCAGCGGCGCCGAGTCGAGGATGACGACGTCGTACGACGAGGCGAGCTCGGCGAGCAGGTCGACCATCGTCGTCGAGTCGAGGAGCTCGCTCGGGTTCGGCGGGACCTGGCCGGACGGGAGGACGTCGAGCATGTCTCCCCAGCGCTGCACGACGTCGGCCACGGTCGCCTCGCCGATGAGCACGGTGGTGAGGCCGACGGTGCCCTCGATCCCGAGGTGCCGCGCGATCGACGGGCGGCGCAGGTCGGCGTCGACGAGCAGGACGCGGGCGCCACCCTCGGCCATGGCCCAGGCGAGGTTGATCGACGTGGTGGTCTTGCCCTCGGTGGGCAGCGACGAGGTGACGACGATCGACCGGTTCGGTCCGCGCAGGTTCAGGTAGCGCAGGTTGGTGCGCAGGCGGCGGTACGCCTCGGCCTGGTCACCGAACGGCTGGCTGCGCATGACGGCCGCCTCGTGCGCCGACTTGCGGTCGTAGCGCACGGTGCTGAGCACGGCCACGTCGCTGACCCGGCGGATGTCCTTCTGGGTCCGGACGCGGGTGTCCAGGATGGTGCGGGCCAGCGCGAGCACGACCCCGATGGCCAGGCCCACGACGAGCCCTGTCACCGCGTTGAGCTTGGTGTTGGGCGTGAACGCGAACGACGGGGGCGTGGCCGGCGAGATGACCGTCATCCCGACGTGCGGGGTGGTGTCGTCACTGCCGGCGCCCTCGATGCGCTCCACGGCTCGCGCGAGCTCGGTGCTGACGGTGTTCGCGATGTCCGCGGACTTCTCCGGGTTCCCGCTGACGGCGGAGATGTCGAGGATCAGGCTGTTGATCGGGCTGGTCGCCTCGACGGAGTGGGCGAGCGAGCGGGCCGACGTGTCCAGGCCCAGCTCGTCGATCACCGGGTCCAGCACGTACGCCTTGGTGGCCAGCTGGGCGTAGGACTCGATGCGGTTCTGGGCGTACGTGGACCCCTGGAGGGACTCGCCGACCGTGGAGCCCGCCTGCTCGGAGACGAACAGGGAGGCGGTCGCCCGGTAGCTGGGCGCGATGGTCTGGGAGTAGCCGTAGCCGCCGACGAACCCGAGCACACCGAGCGCGGCGATCATCAGCCAGTGCTTGCGCAGCAGTGCGAGGTACTCGCTCGGTTCCATGGTCACCCCTCCTCGATCACGGACGGGATCGATGGTTCACGGCACCTGTGTAGGCCCCGGCTCGATTGTCCAGGATGTGCCGCCGCCATGGTGAGGGCGCATGGGGGCGATATGTGGAGATACGAGGTAATTCACCCGACCAGTGGAACGTACCGCCACCAGCACGGACGTTCCCGTTGGGCCGTTCGTGCAGCCTCGGGTGAAGTACGCCACGAACTATCCCCTTTGTCCGACTTGCACCCCTATCGTGAACGGGTCGGACCACTCGGGTCGGCGGGCGAGCAGGTCGAGACAGCACAGGAGGCGACGCGTGGCGCGAATCGTCGGGTACGCCCCTGGCGCGTACGACCTCTTCCACGTCGGTCACCTGAACATCCTCAAGCACGCCAAGCGGCGCTGCGACTACCTGATCGCCGGCGTCGTCGCGGACGACATGCTGGAGCTGACGAAGGGCCGTCGCCCCATCGTCCCGCTCGCGGAGCGGATGGAGATCGTCCGGCACATCTCCTACGTCGACGAGGTCGTCGCGGAGGTCGTGCCCGACAAGGTCGAGACGTGGCGGTCGGTCGGGTTCGACGTGATCTTCAAGGGCGACGACTGGCGGGGGACCCCGAAGGGGGACCGGCTGGAGCGCGACTTCGCGGCGGTCGGCGTCGAGGTCATCTACTTCCCGTACACGATGCACACGTCCAGCACGGCGCTGCGCCGGGCGCTGGCGGTGTTCGACGACTCGGACCTGGTCGAGTCGGAAGTCGGCTGACCCAGCTCGGCTGACCCCAGCTCGACCCCGCCCCCGTGTCGGTGGGGCGCCCTAGACTGACGACGCACCCCGGGTCCTGTGGATCTGGGGCATTCGCGTTGCTCGGGACGGCTCCGGGCGAGCCGTTCGCGCACTATCTAAGGACCCCATGGACCTCACCGGCCTCCTGCCCGCCCTGCTCGCCGACCCTGCGGCCGCCGCGGCCGTCGAGAACGTCCGCGCTCGCGGCGAGCTCGACGTCGTCGGCCCCGCGGGGGTGCGGCCGCCGCTGCTGGCCGCGCTCTCGTCGGGGCGCCCGCTCGTCGTCGTGACGGCCACGGGCCGGGACGCGGACGAGCTGGCCGCCGCGATCCGGTGCTACGTGCCGGCCGACGACGTCGCGGTGCTGCCGTCGTGGGAGACGCTGCCGCACGAGCGGCTGTCGCCGCGCAGCGACACCGTCGCCCGGCGCCTCGCGGTGTTCCGGCGCCTCGCGCACCCCGAGACCGAAGGCCACGCGGGCCCGGTCCGGGTGCTCGTCATGCCGGTCCGGGCGCTGCTGCAGCCGGTGGTCGAGGGCCTCGGGGAGCTGGTGCCCGTCGCGATCAGCACCGGCGACCGGGTGGACCTGGCGGACCTCGCGGAGCGGCTCGTCGCGGCGGCGTACACCCGCGTGGACATGGTGGAGAAGCGCGGCGAGTTCGCGGTGCGCGGCGGGATCATCGACGTGTTCCCGCCGACGGAGGACCACCCCCTGCGCGTCGAGCTGTGGGGTGAGGACGTCGAGGAGATCCGCTGGTTCTCGATCGCGGACCAGCGCAGCCTCGAGGTGGCCGACCACGGCGTCTGGGCGCCGCCGTGCCGGGAGATCCTGCTCACCGACGCAGTCCGCGCCCGCGCCGCCGAGCTGGTCCCGCAGCTGCCCGGAGCGGTCGACATGCTGGACAAGCTGGCGGCCGGCATCGCCGTCGAGGGCATGGAGTCGCTGGCCCCCGCGCTGGTCGAGTCGATGGTCCCGGTGCTCGACCTGGTCCCGGACGACTGCCTGCTGGTGATGGTGGACCCGGAGAGGGTGCGGCGACGCGCGCACGACCTGGTGGCCACCACGCAGGAGTTCCTCGAGGCGGCGTGGACGTCCGCAGCGGCCGGTGCGGCGACACCCCTGGACCTGTCCGCGGCGAGCTTCGCGTCGTTCGCGGAGATCCGCGCGCTCGCGGCCGTGCGGGGGCTGGGGTGGTGGACGCTCTCGCCGTTCTCCCTCGACGTCGACGCGACGGAGGCGGCCAAGCCGGACGACTTCTACGAGGGCGCCACCGGCACCGGCCACACCGCGGCGCGCAACCTGGCACCGCACGAGAGCCGCATGGCCGACGACCTGGCCGCGACCGCGCAGACGCTGGTGATCTCGGCGCGGGACGTCGAGCGCTACCGCGGCGAGGTCGCCCGTGCGGTCGCCGACGTGCGCGTGCTGCAGCAGGCCGGCTGGCGGCTGGTCCTGGCCACCGAGGGGCACGGCCCCGCGCAGCGCATGGTCGAGCAGCTCAAGGCCGCCGAGGTCCCGGCGCGGCTGGTGGGGACCATCACCGACGAGCCCGAGGGCGGGGTGGTCCTCGTCGTACCCGCACCCGTCGGCCCCGGCTTCGTCGCCGAGCCCCTGCACCTCGCGGTGTTCTCCGAGTCGGACCTCACGGGCCGCGCGGGGACGTCGACGCGCGACATGCGCAAGATGCCGAGCCGGCGCCGCAACGTCGTCGACCCCCTCCAGCTGCGCCCGCACGACTACGTGGTGCACGAGCAGCACGGCGTCGGGCGGTTCGTGGAGCTGGTGCAGCGGACCATCGGCTCCGGCTCCACCGCGGCGACGCGCGAGTACCTGGTGATCGAGTACGCGTCGAGCAAGCGCGGCCAGCCGGGGGACCGCCTCTACGTGCCCAGCGACCAGCTGGACCAGGTCACCAAGTACGTGGGCGGCGAGGCGCCGTCGCTGTCCAAGATGGGTGGCGGCGACTGGGCGAAGACCAAGGGCCGCGCCAAGAAGGCCGTCAAGGAGATCGCCGCCGAGCTCATCCGGCTGTACTCCGCGCGCATGGCCACGGCCGGGCACGCGTTCGGCCCGGACACCCCGTGGCAGCGCGAGCTCGAGGACGCGTTCGCGTACGTCGAGACCCCGGACCAGGCGGCCACGATCGACGAGGTGAAGGCCGACATGGAGAAGCCGATCCCGATGGACCGGCTGGTCTGCGGGGACGTCGGCTACGGCAAGACCGAGATCGCCGTGCGGGCCGCGTTCAAGGCGGTGCAGGACGGCAAGCAGGTGGCGATCCTGGTGCCGACGACGCTGCTGGTCCAGCAGCACCTCGACACGTTCAGCGAGCGGTACAGCGCGTTCCCGGTCACGGTGAAGGCCCTGAGCCGGTTCCAGTCGCCCAAGGAGTCGAAGGAGGTCGTCGCCGGGCTGTCCGACGGCACGGTCGACGTGGTCATCGGCACCCACCGGCTGATCACGGGCGAGGTGCGGTTCAAGGACCTGGGCCTGGTGGTGATCGACGAGGAGCAGCGGTTCGGCGTCGAGCACAAGGAGACGCTCAAGGCGCTGCGCACCAACGTCGACGTGCTGGCGATGAGCGCGACCCCGATCCCGCGCACCCTGGAGATGGCGGTCACGGGCATCCGCGAGATGTCGACGCTGGCCACCCCGCCCGAGGAGCGCCACCCCGTCCTGACGTTCGTCGGCGCGTACGACGAGAAGCAGATCAGCGCGGCCATCCGGCGCGAGCTGCTGCGCGAGGGCCAGGTGTTCTACGTGCACAACAAGGTCGACTCGATCGAGCGGACCGCGTCGCGCCTGATGGAGCTGGTCCCGGAGGCCCGGGTCGCGGTGGCGCACGGGAAGATGAACGAGCACCAGCTCGAACAGGTGATCGTCGACTTCTGGGAGAAGCGGTTCGACGTCCTGGTGTGCACGACCATCGTCGAGACCGGCCTGGACATCTCCAACGCGAACACCCTCATCCTCGAGCGCGCGGACCTGCTGGGCCTCTCGCAGCTGCACCAGCTGCGCGGGCGGGTGGGTCGTGGGCGCGAGCGCGCGTACTCCTACTTCCTCTACCCGCCGGAGAAGCCGCTCACGGAGACCGCGCACGACCGGCTCCAGACGATCGCGGCGAACACCGACCTCGGCGCCGGCATGGCCGTCGCGATGAAGGACCTGGAGATCCGCGGCGCGGGCAACCTGCTGGGCGGCGAGCAGTCGGGGCACATCGAGGGCGTCGGCTTCGACCTGTACATCCGCATGGTCGGCGAGGCGGTGGCCAACTTCCGGGGCGACGTCGAGGAGGAGCTGCCCGACGTCACCATCGAGCTGCCCGTCGACGCGCACATCCCGCACGACTACATCGCGCACGAGCGCCTGCGGCTCGAGGCGTACCGCAAGATCGCGGCGGCCGCGGACTCGGCGGCCCTGGGCGAGGTCCGCGCGGAGCTCGTCGACCGCTACGGCGCGGTGCCGTCGGCCGTCGACAACCTCTTCGAGGTGGCGGAGTTCCGTCAGCACGTGCGCAACAGCGGGCTGTCCGACGTCACCGCGCAGGGCAGGTTCGTCCGCTTCGCGCCCGTCGACCTGCCGGAGTCGGCGCAGCTGCGGCTCAAGCGGCTCTATCCCGGCGCGGTGCTCAAGCCCGCGACGCGGACCGTCCTGGTGCCGTGGCCGATGACGGCGCGGCTGGGCGGCAAGCCCGTGCAGGGCCGCGAGGTCATGCTCTGGGCCCGGCAGTTCATCGACGCGGTGGTGCGGGGGGACGTCTCCGCGGCGGCGTCCGTGGGCACCGGCAGGTAGCGGGGATTCACTGGTCGGGGCCCTACGATGACCCCGATCGACGAGCGACGACGCGGGAGGTCCGGCGGTGGCGGTGCAGTGGCGTGCGGGAGTGCGGGCAGCGGGAGTGCTGGTCGCGCTGGTGACGACGGCCGGTCTGGCGGGGTGCGCAGGGCAGCCCGGGGCGGCGGCCGTGGTCGACGGCACGGCGATCCCCACGGCGGACGTCCAGGCCGCCCTGACCGAGCTCCTGCCCTACTACCAGGGCGCCACGACGACGAACCTGCTGGCCGTCCTGGTGCAGGAGCCGACGGTCGTCGAGCTCGCCGAGGAGAAGGGGGTCGGGGTCTCCGACGAGGACGCCCAGGCCCTGCTGGACCAGGTCGTGGAGCAGAAGACCCCCGACAGCACCGCGACGTTCACGGAGCCGTCGCTGGCGGTGGCGCGCTACTCGATCGCGTACAGCAACCTCGAAGGTCTCCCGGACGCCGCCGCGATGGGCGAGGAGATCGACACCCGGCTGCGCGAGCTCGACATCGAGGTCAACCCGCGGTTCGCGTCGCTGGAGGACGGCTTCCACATCGCCGCGCCGGCCCCGCTCCCGTGGATGGTCGTCCCGCAGGCGGGCTCGACCGCCGACGACGGCAGCACCGAGCCCGCCCCGACCCCGGCGCCGACCCCGACCGCGAAGTGACGTCGTCGCAGCCGGACTCCCTCCGCGCACTCGTGAGCGTGATGGACCGGCTGCGCTCGCCCGGCGGCTGCCCGTGGGACGCCCAGCAGACGCACGAGTCGCTGGTGCCGTACGCGCTCGAGGAGGCCCACGAGCTGGCGGAGGCCATCGAGACCGGGGACCGGAGCGGGCTGCGTGAGGAGCTGGGCGACCTGCTGCTGCAGGTGGTGTTCCACGCGCGCATCGCCACCGAGCACCCGAGCGACCCGTTCGACGTGGACGACGTCGCCGCCGACCTGGTCGCCAAGCTGGTCCGGAGGCATCCGCACGTGTTCGAGGACGCGGAGGTCGAGGGTGATGTGCACGTGCAGTGGGACCGGCTGAAGAACGCGGAGAAGCAGCGCGGCTCGGCCCTCGACGGTGTCCCGCTGGCCCTGGGCGCGCTGGCGCGCGCGCAGAAGATCGCCGGGCGCGCGGGTCGGGCAGGGCTGACGACGCACGCCCCCGCCGGGGACGGTCTCGGGGAGCGGCTGCTCGCGCTCGTGCTGGAGGCGGAGGCCGCGGGGGTCGACGCCGAGGGTGCACTGCGTCGGACAGCGGCGGCCTGGGAGCAGGGACTGAGGGCGGACGAGTCGGTCGCGGGCTCCTGAGACGGACGACGATTCCTCCGAAGGACGGAAGGAAAGCGCTTGCCGAAGGTCCGTTCGAGCCCGTAGCCTGCCCGTGCCCGCCATGATGAGCGCGACACCCGACCACTGGACGACGGAGGAACGCAGCGATGCGCATCGGCATCCCGATCGAGAGCCGACCCGGCGAGCGGCTCGTCGCCGCGACGCCGAAGACGGTCGGCCAGCTGGTCGGCCTCGGCTACGAGGTGGTCGTCGAGAGCGGCGCCGGCGACTCCGCGACGTTCCGTGACCAGGACTACGCGGCCGCAGGCGCGACGGTCGGCGGCGTGGCCGACGTCTGGCACGCCGACGTCGTCGCCAAGGTCAACCCGCCGACGGACGCCGAGGTGGCCTCGTTGCGCCGGGGCGCCACGCTCGTCGCCATGCTCGCGCCCGCGTCCAGCCCGGCGCTCGTCGAGGACCTGCACGCCCGCGGCGTGACCGCGCTCGCGCTCGACGCGGTGCCGCGCATCTCCCGGGCGCAGGCGCTCGACGTTCTGAGCACCATGTCGAACGTGGCCGGCTACCGCGCGGTGGTCGAGGCCGCCGAGGTCTACGGCGGCATGTTCACCGGGCAGGTCACCGCGGCGGGTAAGACACCGCCGGCGCGCGTGTTCGTCATCGGTGCGGGCGTGGCCGGGCTGGCGGCGATCGGGGCCGCGGGCTCGATGGGTGCCCGCGTCCGCGCGTTCGACGTGCGGCCCGAGGTCGGCGAGCAGATCGAGTCGATGGGTGCGACGTTCGTGCAGGCCGAGGCCGCACAGCAGGCGGTGAGCGCCGACGGGTACGCCAGCGCGCTCACGCAGGAGCAGGAGCGGCTGACCCAGGAGATGTACACCGCCGAGACGGCGGACGCGGACATCGTCATCACGACCGCGCTGGTGCGCGGGCACGCGCCGACCACCATCACCGCGGCGATGGTCGCCGGGATGCGGCCGGGCAGCGTGATCATCGACCTCGCGGCCTCCGGCGGCGGCAACTGCGAGCTGACCGTGCCGGGCAAGTCCGTCGTGACGGAGAACGGCGTGACGGTCGTCGGGTACACCGACCTGACCAGCCGGATGCCGCAGCACACGTCCCAGCTGTTCGGCACCAACATCGTGCACCTGCTCCAGCTGCTCACCCCCGGCAAGGACGGGCAGCTGGTGCTCGACCTGGACGACCCCGTGCAGCGGGGGATGGCGGTCACGCACGACGGCGAGGTGCTGTGGCCACCGCCCCCGGTGCAGGTGTCGGCGGCCCCGACCGCGGTGGCGGGGCCCACGGACGAGGAGCGAGCGGCGTCTGCGGCGGCCGCCCTGGCCGACAAGGCCAGGCGTCGGCAGCGGAGGAACGTCGTCCTCGCGTTGCTGGCCGTCGTCGTGCTGCTCGGCATCTCGTTCGCGCCGGCCGTGTTCCTCGGCCACTTCACCGTCTTCGTGCTCGCGGTGATCGTCGGCTACTACGTCATCTCCAACGTGAGCCACTCGCTCCACACGCCCCTGATGGCCCAGACCAACGCGATCTCCGGGATCATCCTGGTCGGCGCGCTTCTGCAGATCGGTGACGACAGCTGGCTGGTGACCGTCCTGGCGGTCATCGCCGCGTCGGTGGCCAGCATCAACGTCTTCGGGGGCTTCCTCGTCGCCAACCGCATGATCCGCATGTTCCGGAAGGACGCCTGACCCCGTGCTGACCTCCGTGGCCCAGGCTGTCTACCTCGCCGCCGCCGTCCTGTTCATCCTCAGCCTCGCCGGACTCTCGAAGCAGGAGACCGCCCGGCGCGGCAACGTCGCCGGCATGGTGGGCATGGCGCTCGCCCTCGTCGCGACCGTCGCGCTCGCCCTGGAAGGCTCCGAGCGGCCCGTCGAGGTCACCGGCACGCTGATCCTGGTGGTGTTCCTCGTCGGCTCGACCGTGGGCACCTGGCAGGCGCGTCGCGTCGAGATGACGCAGATGCCCGAGCTCATCGCGATCCTGCACTCGTTCGTCGGCCTCGCGGCGGTGCTCGTCGGGTACAACTCGTTCCTCACGGAGCCGTCCGACCCCGCCCACCTGGTCGAGGTGTTCCTCGGGGTGCTCATCGGTGCCGTGACGTTCACCGGCTCGATCGTCGCCTACCTGAAGCTGTCCACGAAGATCAGCTCTGCGCCGATGACGCTGCCCGGCCGCAACTGGCTCAACCTGGGCATGGTCGTGGTGTCCGGCGCGCTGCTGGCCTGGTTCCTGAGCAGCGGGAGCGTGTGGCCGCTGCTGCTCATGACGGTCGTCGCGCTCGCCCTCGGCTGGCACCTGGTGGCGTCCATCGGCGGCGGTGACATGCCGGTCGTCGTCTCGATGCTCAACTCCTACTCCGGGTGGGCGGCCGCCGCGGCGGGCTTCATGCTCAGCAACGACCTGCTCATCGTCACCGGCGCGCTCGTCGGCTCGTCCGGTGCGATCCTCAGCTACCTCATGTGCACGGCGATGAACCGCTCCTTCGTCAGCGTCATCCTCGGCGGGTACGGCACCGCCGGCGGGACCGTCGTGGCGGCGGACGCCGAGCTCGGCGAGTACCACGAGATCAAGCCGCCCGAGGCGGCGGAGCTGCTCGCCGACGCCCGCCGCGTGGTCATCACCCCCGGGTACGGCATGGCCGTCGCGAAGGCCCAGTACCCCGTCGCGGAGCTCGTGGCCAAGCTGCGTGCGCGCGGTGTCGACGTCCGGTTCGGGGTCCACCCGGTCGCGGGCCGGCTCCCGGGGCACATGAACGTGCTGCTCGCCGAGGCCAAGGTGCCGTACGACATCGTGCTCGAGATGGACGAGATCAACGGCGACCTGGCCGACACCGACGTCGTCCTCGTCATCGGCGCCAACGACACCGTCAACCCGGCGGCGCTCGACGACCCGTCCTCCCCGATCGCCGGCATGCCCGTCCTCGAGGTGTGGAAGGCCGCCCGGGTCATCGTGTTCAAGCGGTCGATGGCCACCGGCTACGCGGGCGTGCAGAACCCGCTGTTCTTCCGCGACAACACCTCGATGCTGTTCGGGGACGCCAAGGACCAGGTCGAGCACATCATGCTGGCGCTCTGAGTCCACGGGTCGAAGGGCCCGGTACGGGCGGCTGGGGAAGTCACTAGGGTGAGGTCGTAAACCCACCCGCTTCCAAAGGAGCACCCATGGCCAGCATCGAGGCCGTCGGCGCCCGCGAGATCCTGGACTCGCGCGGCAACCCCACTGTCGAGGTCGAGGTCGCACTCGACGACGGCACCATCGCCCGCGCCGCCGTGCCCTCCGGCGCCTCGACCGGCGCGTTCGAGGCCGTCGAGCGCCGTGACGGCGACTCCGCCCGCTACCTGGGCAAGGGCGTCGAGGAGGCCGTCAGCGCCGTCATCGACGAGATCGCCCCCGAGCTCATCGGCTTCGAGGCCACCGAGCAGCGCCTGATCGACGGTGCGCTGATCGACCTCGACGGCACCCCCAACAAGGGCAAGCTCGGCGCCAACGCGATCCTCGGCGTGTCGCTCGCCGTGGCCAAGGCTGCTGCCGACTCGGCCGACCTGCCGCTCTTCCGCTACCTCGGCGGCCCGAACGCGCACGTGCTGCCGGTCCCGATGATGAACATCCTCAACGGTGGGTCGCACGCCGACTCCAACGTCGACATCCAGGAGTTCATGGTCGCCCCCATCGGTGCGGCCACGTACCGCGAGGCGCTGCGCACCGGCGTCGAGGTCTACCACTCGCTGAAGTCCGTGCTGAAGAGCAAGGGCCTGTCGACGGGTCTCGGCGACGAGGGCGGCTTCGCCCCGAGCCTGGGCAGCAACCGCGAGGCGCTCGACCTCATCCTCATCGCCATCGAGAAGGCCGGCTTCACGCCGGGCGTCGACCTGGGCCTCGCGCTCGACGTCGCCGCGACGGAGTTCTTCAAGGACGGCGCCTACCAGTTCGAGGGCAAGGCCCTGTCGAACGAGGAGATGTCGGCCTACTACGAGCAGCTGGTGAAGGACTACCCGCTGGTCTCCATCGAGGACCCGCTGTCCGAGGACGAGTGGGAGGGCTGGTCCCACCTGGTCGCCACCATCGGCGACAAGGTCCAGATCGTCGGCGACGACCTGTTCGTCACCAACCCCGAGCGCCTGCGCAAGGGCATCGAGCTCAAGGCGGCCAACTCGCTGCTGGTCAAGCTCAACCAGATCGGCACGCTGACGGAGACGTTCGACGCCGTCGAGCTGGCCCAGCGCAGCGGCTTCACGACGATGACCTCGCACCGCTCCGGCGAGACCGAGGACACCACCATCGCCGACCTGTCGGTGGCCACGAACGCCGGCCAGATCAAGACCGGTGCCCCCGCCCGCGGCGAGCGCATCAACAAGTACAACCAGCTGCTCCGCATCGAGGAGGAGCTGGACGACGCTGCGCGCTACGCCGGTCGCTCCGCCTTCCCGCGGTTCTCGGCCTGACACACCTCGAAGGCCGGTCGCCCTTGCGTGGGTGGCCGGCCTTCGGCGTGCCCGATCCTGTGAATGTCGCGTCCGGCGCGCCACGGGATCCGATATCCGGGCAGGTCGGGGCGGTACGGGGCAGAATCGACGCCATGTCTGCCCCCCGACGCCCGGCGTCCCCGAGCGCCCCGGGTCGGCGTGCGGCGGCTCCGCGGTCCGGGACCCCCACGCCAGCGGCAGGCGTGCCGCGCGGGAACGCCGGCAGTCGTCCGTCGGCGCCGCGCTCCGGAGCGACACCGCGCGTCGGCCCGACCCCGTCGTCGTCGCCGAAGCCCTCCTCGTCGCGACCCTCCGCCACCCGGCCTGCCACCCGCGGGACACCCACCCCGCCCCGCGGAACCCCGCGTGCGGAGCGGGTGCAGCTGCGGGTGCCGCGGCTGTTCACCGTCCGCGCGATGGTGTTCTCCTGCGTTCTCCTGCTGGCGTTCGTGCTGGTGTACCCGACGCTGCACTCGTACCTGCAGCAGCGCGTCGAGGTGGACCAGCTGCGGGCCCAGGTGGAGGCGGCTCGGCAGCGCAACGACGACCTCGAGGCGGACCTGCGGCGCTGGGACGACCCGGCGTACGTGACCGCACAGGCGCGCGAGCGGCTGTCGTTCGTGCTGCCGGGGGAGAAGGCGTTCCGCGTCGTCGACCCCGAGACCGTCCCCGACACCGCGCCGACCGCCGACGGACCCGCCACCGTGCTGGACTCCGGGTCGACGCTGCCCTGGTACGCGAACGTGTGGGAGTCGGTCGAGGTCGCGGGCGAGACCCCCGTGCTGGGTGCGGAGGATGCGGCGTCGCCGGGCGACAATGGGACGCCCGCACCGCCCGCCGGCGGCTGACCGGACCCCCTGCACGAACGGATCGACCCTGTGGCTCCCACCTTCGACGACGTGACCGACCAGGACATCGCCGTGCTCGCCGAGCAGCTCGGCCGGCCCCCGCGCGGGGTCGTCGGCATCGCCGCCCGCTGCGTCTGCGGCCGTCCGCTCGTGGTCCGCACGGCCCCGCGGCTGGATGACGGCACCCCCTTCCCGACGACGTACTACCTCACCTGTCCGCCGGCGGTCGCGGCCGTGAGCACCCTCGAGGCCGGCGGGCTGATGAAGGAGCTCACCGCGAGGCTCGCCGAGGACGAGGAGCTGGCCGCCGCGTACCGCCGCGCTCACGAGGCCTACCTGGTGGACCGCGAGGCGCTCGGCCACGTCGAGGAGATCGCGGGCATCTCGGCCGGCGGCATGCCGACCCGCGTGAAGTGCCTGCACGTCCTGGTCGGCCACGCGCTGGCGGCGGGCCCGGGCGTCAACCCGATCGGCGACGAGGCCCTCACCCTGATCCGCGACGACTGGCGCCCGGACCGCTGCACCTGCTGACCGCGGCTGCATCACCGGACGTCCGCACGATCGAGCGCCCGGACGACCGATTCCGCGGACGTCACCTGTCCGTGAGGGCAACGTCCGCACATTCGCGCGTCCCGACGACCCGATCCGCGGACGTCCGAACTGTGCGCGCTCGTCCTCGGGCGTTGCGGGTGGGGCTCGTGGTCCGGTGCGAGGATGGTCCGCGTGACTCGTGTGGCTGCCATCGACTGCGGGACCAACTCCATCCGGCTGCTCGTCGCCGACGTCGACCCGGACGCCGGGACGCTCGTGGACCTCGACCGGCGGATGGAGGTCGTGCGGCTCGGTGAAGGCGTGGACCAGACCGGTCGGATCGCCCCCGAGGCCCTCGCGCGGACCCTGGACGCGGCCCGTCGCTACAACGACATCTGCACGGAGCTCGGGGTCGAGGCGATCCGGTTCGTCGCCACGTCGGCGTCGCGCGACGCGGAGAACCGGGCGGACTTCGTCGACGGGGTGCGTGCCGCGCTGGGCGTAGAACCGGAGGTCGTCGCCGGGCAGGAGGAGGCCGAGCTGTCGTTCCGCGGAGCCACCGGTGTGCTCGGCGGGCGGCACCCCGGACCGTTCCTCGTGGTCGACCTCGGTGGCGGCTCGACGGAGCTGGTGCTGGGCACGACCGCCCCCGAGGCGGCGCTCTCCATGGACGTCGGCTGCGTGCGGATGACCGAGCGCCACCTGCGCAGCGACCCGCCGACCGCCGCCGAGATCGCCGCCGCGCACGCCGACGTCGGCGCGGCGCTGGACACCGCGTCGGCCGTCGTCCCGCTCGGCAAGACCGTCACGCTGGTCGGCCTCGCAGGGACCGTCACCACCGTGACCGCCCACGGGCTCGGGCTGCCCGCGTACGACCCCGACGTCATCGACGGGTCGGTCCTGCCGGTCGACGTCGTCCTCGCGGCGTGCGACGACCTCCTGGGGCGGTCCCACGAGGACCGTGCGGCCCTGGGCTTCATGCACCCCGGCCGCGTCGACGTCATCGGCGCCGGCGCGCTGGTCTGGGCGGACGTCATCCGTCGGGTGCGCGACGAGGTCGCCGCCGCCGGCGGGGAGCTGACCGAGGTGGTCACCTCCGAGCACGACATCCTCGACGGCATCGCCTGGAGCATCGCCACCCGCTGACCACCGGATGGGCCGCAACGTCCGCACATTCGAGCGTCCCCACGACCGATCCTGCGGACGTCGTGGCTGGAGATGCCGCGAGGTCCGCACTCCGTCGGGTTCCCACCCACGCGAGCGCGGACGTCCGCATGGTGGGGCGACCTGGGGGCCGGAGCTGCGGACGTCCGAGGGAGTGAGCGCGCGGCGACACGCCTGGCGCGTGGTGGACGGTAGTGCGCAATGTGTAATAGCGTCTCGCCTGCGGGAGCCGGAGGGGGTTCCCGCACCAGCTCGCCGGTCCGGTGCCGTCGGTCGCCCTGCGGGGCGGTCGACGCCACCGGGCGCGAACCCCGGAGGACCCATGGACACCACACAGCTGCTCAAGGGCGTGCTCGACCTGGCGGTGCTCGCCGTCGTCTCCGACGAGGACGGGTACGGGTACGACGTCGTCCGTCGGCTGCGCGCCGCGGGCATCGAGGAGGTCGGCGACGCGTCGGTGTACGGGACGCTGCGGCGCCTGTACTCGTCGGGGGCGCTGACGTCGTACGTGGTGCCCAGCGACGAGGGGCCGCACCGCAAGTACTACGGGATCAACGCGCAGGGCCGGGCGATGCTCGAGGCGCAGCGCAAGGACTGGCAGGAGTTCGCAGGCACCATGGGCCGCCTGCTCAAGACGGAGGTCGTGCGATGAGCGTGCTGGACACCACGGACGTGCTGGACGTCGCCGGGTACGCCTCGGCGGTGCGCCGCAGCCTCGCCGACCTGGGCCCGGAGCTGGTCGACGACCTCACCGACGACCTCGAGGCCGACCTGGCGGAGGCGCTGGACGACGAGCGGCACGTGGCGCACGGCCGCGGGGTCCTGGAGCAGTTCGGGCCGCCCGAGGACTACGCCGCTGAGCTGCGGGCGGCGGCCGGACTGGCACCGGCGACGGCTCCGGGTCGACGGGTGCGGTTGAGCGACCCGGTGGACGACGCCCGCCGGTTCGGCCGCTGGATCCTGCGGCGGCTGCGCGCGCTGACGTGGTGGGCGCCCGTCGAGGCGTTCCTGATCGCCCTGCGGCCGGTGTGGTGGCTGCTGCGCGGGTGGGTCGTCTACCAGCTCGTCGCGATGATGTCCGGGGCGTCGGGGTGGCTGCCGCGGAACCTTGCGGCGTTCCTGGTGCTCGTGGGCACGGTGGTGCTGAGCGTGCAGTACGGCCGGGGGGTGTGGTTCCAGTCCCGTCGCGTCGCGTGGGTCGCGGTGACGGCGAACGTGGTCGCGGTCGTCGCCGTGCTGCCCCTGCTCGGCGGGGCGCACGACCGGGTGCTCGCGAGCGAGTCCGTCTACGCGGACTACACGGCGGGCCGGCTCGGCGTCGGCGGAGGCACCCAGACGATCATCCAGGACAAGGCGGTCGACGGGGTCGTCGTCGACGGCATGCAGGTGAGCAACCTGTTCGTGTACGACGCGGACGGCAACCCGCTGACGGACGTGCAGGTCTACGACGACCGCGGGCGCCCGGTGCGCACCACGTTCGACAACGGCTTCGATCAGTACTGGTTCCCCGAGGCCACGGAGCCGTGGTCCTTCGTCAGTCGCGTGGACACCGACGGTCGTGCCCGGTGGAACGTCTACCCGCTGCAGGGTGCGCCGACGTCCGAGTTCACCTACGACGACGCGGGTCTGCAGGTGCTGCCGGCGGGGTCCAGCGCGACGACACCGCCCTGGCCGTTCGCGAAGGCGCCGTCGCTCGACGACCCCCCGGAGGCGGCGATCGGCGCGGAGGGCCCCGTCCCGTCGCCGTCGCCCACCAGCACGCCGTGACCTCCGTCGGCGGCACCCGGCGAAACGGGTGCCGCTGACGCCCTCGGGCTGCGAGAATGGGCGGTGGGAACGCTCCCACCGCTCAACGAGGAGAGGCATGCCCGCTCAGCCGAACCGCCGCACGGTCCTGCAGCTCGGTGCGGGGGTGGCCGCCGCCGGTGTGCTGGCGGCCTGCACGTCCGACGGGTCGGTGACCGCGACGCCGACGCCCACAGCTCCCGGGTGGCTGCCGCCCGCCGAGCCCATGGCGTTCCCCGCGGGCTTCGTGTGGGGCGCGGCGACGTCGGCCTTCCAGGTCGAGGGCTCGACGACGGCGGACGGGCGCGGCCCGTCGATCTGGGACACGTTCGCGGCGACGCCGGGGCGGATCAGCGACGGGTCCACGGGCGACCCGGCTGCCGACCACTACCGCCTGTGGGAGTCGGACCTCGACCTGATCGCGGACCTCGGGCTGCCCGCCTACCGGTTCTCCGTGGCGTGGCCACGGATCCAGCCGACGGGCTCCGGTGAGGTCAACCAGGCAGGGGTGGACTTCTACCGGCGGCTGGTCGACGGGCTGCTGACGCGCGGGATCCACCCGGCGATCACGCTCTACCACTGGGACCTGCCGCAGGCGCTGCAGGACGACGGCGGCTGGACGGTGCGCGACACCGCGGACCGCTTCGGGGAGTACGCCGCGATCATGTTCGAGGCACTGAAGGACGTCGACGCCACGTGGCTGACGATCAACGAGCCGAAGACGACCGCGTACGTCGGCCACCGGTGGGGCGCGCACGCTCCGGGGATCAGCGACGTCGACCAGGCGGCCGCCGCGATCCACCACCAGCTCCTGGGGCACGGCCGGGCGGTGCAGGCGTTCCGGGCGAGCGGCGCCGCCGGGGGCATCGGCATCGCGCTGAACCTGCTGCCCGTGTACCCGACGAGCCGCGAGGCGGACCCGGCAGCGGTGCGCACCGACGCCGTCGAGAACCGGATGTTCCTCGACCCGGTCCTGCTGGGGCGCTACCCGTCGGACGCGCTCGGGTCGAAGCCGGGCCAGCTGCCCGCCGATGGCGAAGCCTTCGAGGCTCTGGTCCAGGACGGCGACCTCGAGGTCATCAGCGAACCCCTGGACGTGCTGGCCGTCCAGTACTACGGCGTGACCGGGGTCGATGACGTCGGCAACCAGGTCGAGGTGTACCCGACGTCGGCGGCGGTGTGGCAGCAGGTCCACCCCGAGGGCCTCTACGACCTGCTGATGGACCTGCTCATCGACTACCCGGACGCCCCCCCGCTCGTGATCACCGAGAACGGCATCCCGGACCCGACGTCCGAGGGGACCACCGACGACCCGGAGCGGCTCGAGTTCCTGCGCGCGCACCTGCAGCAGGCCGCACGGGCCATCGGCGACGGTGTCCGGCTCGTCGGGTACTACGCGTGGTCGCTGCTGGACAACTTCGAGTGGGCCGAGGGGATGAGCCAGCGCTGGGGGCTCGTGCACGTCGACTTCGAGACGCAGGAGCGGACGCCCAAGGCGAGCGCGGAGTGGTACTCGTCGGCGGTCCGCGCGAACGAGGTTGCACCGTCCTGAGTTCCCACTGTGCGCATCATCACCGGCCTCCCGTGGGGCGTTCACCCCCCTGCGCCGTTACCGTTGAGGCATGCCTATCCCCGTCTCCGACGTCGCCACCACGTCCAGCACGGATGCGCCGGCCCGTCCGGGCAAGCCGCGCAAGGTGCCCCGTGTCGTGATCCTCGGCGGCGGCACCGTCGGGCTGTACACCGCGCGTCGGCTGCGCAAGCGGCTCGGCAAGCGCGAGGCGGCCATCGTCGTCGTCGACCCGCGCCCGTACATGACGTACGCGCCGTTCCTGCCCGAGGCCGCAGCCGGGTCCATCGACCCCCGCAACGTGGTCGCGCCCCACCGTCGTGCCCTCAAGGGTGTCGACGTGCTGCAGGGCAAGGTCAGCGAGATCAACCACTCCGGCCGCACGGTCCAGATCACCCCCGAGGAGGGTGACCCGTACTGGATCACCTACGACCACCTGGTGGTCGGCCTCGGCTCGGTCGCTCGCACGCTGCCCATCCCCGGGCTCGCGGAGCAGGGCATCGGATTCAAGAACGTCGAAGAGGCCATCGCGGTCCGCAACCACGTGCTCAACCGGATCGACCTCGCGGCCAGCACCTGGGACCCGGAGCTGCGCAAGCGCATGCTCACGTTCGTCTTCGTCGGCGGCGGGTTCGCCGGCATCGAGGCGCTCGGCGAGGTCGAGGACATGGCCCGTGCCGCGGTGAAGTACTACAAGGCCATCGAGCAGGAGGAGCTGCGCTTCGTCCTGGTCGAGGGGTCGCCCCGCATCCTGCCCGAGGTCAGCGAGGAGCTCGGGGGGTACACGCTCGAGCAGCTGCGCAAGCGGCAGATCGAGATCCACCTGTCGACGTTCCTGAACAGCTGCGTCGACGGCCACGTGGTGCTCTCGAACAAGCTCGAGTTCGACGCCGAGACCATCGTCTGGACCGCCGGCGTGAAGGCCAACCCGGTGCTGCAGAACTCGGACCTGCCGCTGGACAAGATGGGCCGGGTCACGTGCAACGCGGCCCTGCAGGTCGTCGACGCGGAGGGCACGGTCGTGGCCGACGCGTACGCCGCCGGTGACTGCGCGGCCGTCCCGGACCTGTACAACCCGGGCCAGTTCTGCCCCCCGAACGCCCAGCACGCGCTGCGCGAGGGGAACCACCTGGGCGACAACCTGGCGAGGGTCCTGCGCTCGGCCGAGGTGACCGACTACAAGCACAAGAACATCGGTGCCGTCGCGTCGCTCGGCATGTACAAGGGCGTCGCGCAGATGTTCGGCCGCATCAAGGTCCGCGGCTTCCTCGCGTGGGTCCTGCACCGCACGTACCACGTGGCGGCCATGCCCACCTGGAACCGCAAGATCCGCATCGCGGCCGGCTGGACCGGCGCGCTGCTGCTGCGCCGCGAGGTGGTCGCGCTGGGCACCCTGCACGACCCGCGCGCCGAGTTCCGTGCCGCGTCGGTGCCGGCCAAGCCGCGTGCCGTCGAGCCGGGCGAGGCCGACCCGGCGTTGCCGCCCCAGAAGGCGGAGCCCGGATCGCCCGCAGCGAAGAAGTCCGCGAAGACCGCCTGATCGGCTTCGGCGCGAGCCCTCGACCCCCCGCGGGGTCGAGGGCTCGCGTGCTGTGGGGGCTGGCAGGATGAACTGACGACGACAACAGCCCCCGTAGCCCAACTGGCAGAGGCAGCCGGCTTAAACCCGGCACAGTCCGGGTTCGAACCCCGGCGGGGGCACGTCCTCGCCGGTCGCGCGGACCGGGCCGGCGCACGGACCGGGAAACGGGCCGGCCACCTGACGGCTCAGCTGACGACCGGCCAGCCCGCCGAGTCCCAGCTCAGCCGGTTGATGCCGAGCCGCGAGTCACCCGCGTCGGTGTAGTAGTGGTAGAAGAGGATCGTCCCGTCCCCGTCGGTCAGGGTCGCGGAGTGGCCCGGCCCGTGGATGGATCCGTGACCGGCGAGGATCTGCGTGCCGCCGCCGCTGGTCATCGCGGTGCCGGCGCGGTCCACGTACGGGCCGGTGACCGACGTCGAGCGCCCGACCATGATCCGGTACGTGCTCGCGGCGCCCTTGCAGCAGTTGTCGAACGACGCGAACAGGTAGTAGTAGCCGCCGCGGTAGTAGATGTCCGGCGCCTCGATGCCGCCGCTGCGTGACGCGACCGACGTCATCGAGCTCCCCGACCGCAGGCCCGTCGCCGGGTCGATCGCGATGACCTTCAGCCCGGACCACCACGACCCGAAGCTCAGGAACCACCGGCCCTGCTCGTCGACCACGAGGTCGGGGTCGATCGCGTTGTAGTTGCTGGAGCTCGTGGTGCTCACCACGAGACCGCGGTTGGTCCAGGTGCCGGCGTTCCCGCTCGGGCTGGTGGCCAGGAAGATCGCCGAGTTCATGCTGCCGAACGTCGACGCCGAGTAGTACAGGTAGTACTGGCCGTTGCGGTAGGACAGGTCCGGCGCCCACAGGTCGCCCGTGGTGTAGCTCGACGTCCACGGTGTGCCGTTGGGGAACGCGGAGCCGACGTCGCTCCACGCCGTGCGGTCCGACGACGTCTTCAGCGGGATGCCGCGGCCCGTCGTCGCGACGAGGTAGGACCCGTCGGGACGCTTGACGACGGTCGGGTCGTGAGCCCAGGTGGCGCCGGTGATGTTCCCCGGACCGGGGTACGACGCGGGCACGGACCAGCGCTGGTTGGCCCCGCCGTTGCAGGTCCAGAGTGCGACCGGGGTGCCGTTCGCGGTGCGGGAGCCGGTCACGTCGACGCAGAGCTTCGACTGCTGGTGGACCAGAGAGCCGTTCGATCCCCAGGCGAACCGCTGGTTGGCACCGCCTGTGCAGCTCCACGAGATGAGCTTGGTGCCGGGTGCCGTGCCCCAGTTGAGGGCGTCGAGGCAGCGGGTGCCGTCGAACGTGCGCAGCTCCCCGGCCGACGTGAGCGTCCAGCCCTGCCCGGCGACGCCGTTGCAGTCCCAGATCTGGATGCCGGCCCCCGGCGTGGCGTCGTTCCCGTTGACGTCGAGGCACCTCCCGGACTGCGCCGAGACCAGCGGCGGTGCGGCGGCCTGTGCGGCGGGCGCGAGGGCGGTGAGCGCCGCTGTGGCAACCAGCGTGGCGACGGCCGCAAGGGCGGCGAACCTGCCGGTGCGGGTGCGTGCTGTCATGGTGGTTCCTCCGTGACGACGTCGTGACGGCTCGTCCCCCGGGAGCGCGGCACCCGCACGGACGCACGGCACGTCTTCGGACCGTGTGAGCGCTAACATCGCGCCTCCGACGTGCGACGGCAACACGTGAAGCGGTTAGGCGCGCGCATTCGGGGTAGCGCTTACCCGCGGACGCGATCCGCGTGACCGGCGCACTAGCGCGATCGTCAGCAGCGCGAGCGGCACGTTGACCAGCCCCGGCGCTCCGACCCAGAACGACCCGGTCACCACCGCGTAGGCGCCCCAGAGCGCAGCGTTGACCAGGAGCAGCACCTGCGTGGAGATCGACACACCACCGAGCTGACCCCCGTCGTGACGGTGCCGCCACACGCGCGCGGCCTGCGGCCACCAGAGGACGAGCGAGACGACGGACGCCACGAACCCGATGCCCTCGGTCAGGAGCAGGGTGGAGGTCGGCATGGCACTCCACCCCCTTGCACCCGACGGACTCGACGCAGACACCGTCGCGTCCGCGCCGGGACCGCCGCCTCGGGGGAGCCCCCCAGAGCGGTTGCCCGGACCCCCGGGGTCAGACCACGCAGAACTCGTTGCCCTCAGGGTCCGCCAGCACCACGTGGTCGAGCCCGTCTCGCCCGCCGTGCTCGGCGAGCACGGTGGCGCCGGCCGCGGTCAGCCGCTCCACCGCGGCCCGGAGCAGGACCTCGCGCTCGTCCTGCGGCACCGACCGCCCGCCGGACACCCGGAGATCGAGGTGGAGGCGGTTCTTGACCACCTTGCCCTCGGGGACCTTGAGGAACGAGAGCGACGGCAGCACCCCGGCCGGGTCCGCCAGGTACGCGCCGTCGTCCAGCTCGTCGTCGGGCACCTCGTGGTGGCGCGCCCAGGCCTCCCACGTCGCGAACCCGTCGGGCGGCGGCGGGGTGACGTAGCCGAGCGCCGGACCCCAGAACCGGGCCATGAGCGCGGGGCTCTCGCAGTCGAACGTCACGCTCCACATCGTCATGCGAGCCCCTCCGTCGCCTCGGACTCCTCGATCGTGGCCAGCCAGTCGCGCTTGGTGGCGCGCCAGCCCTCGTCGTCGGCGCCCAGCCGCCAGTAGCCGGACACCGACAGCTGCTCGCGCGTGACGCCGCGGTCGGCGCGCAGGTGCCGGCGCAGCTCGCGGACCACGCCGGCCTCACCGTGCACGAATGCGCTGACGGGCGCCGGCAGCTCCGGGAGCGCGACGACGGTGTCGACGAGGGCCAGACCGGCGACCGCAACGCCCTGGTGCACCCACAGGACCTGCATGCCGGCGGGCGAGGCCAGCGGGATCTCGTCCTCGGGGCCGTGCACCTCGATCACGGCGTGCCCGACGGCGTCGGCGGGGAGCCGCTCCAGGGCGACCGCGATGGCGGGCAGCGCGCTGGCGTCCCCGGTGAACAGGTACGACGCCGCGTCGGGGTCGGGAGACCAGGCGCCGCCGGGGCCCACCAGGAGCACCTCGTCACCGGGCTGCGCGGACGCCGACCACGGTCCGGCGATGCCCTCGTCGCCGTGCACCACGAAGTCGAGCGTGAGCTCGCGCGCGACCGGGTCCCACGTGCGGACCGTGTAGGAGCGCTGGCGGGGCTGCTGGTCGGGCGGGAGGCTCGCGCGCACCGCGTCGAGGTCGAGGCGGCCGTCCTCGCGCAGCGGTCGGCCGGCGCCGGCCGGCAGGAAGACCACCTTGACGTAGGAGTCCGCGTGCGGCGACGGCTCGAACGCGGCCAGGCCGGGGCCGCCGACGACCACCCGGACCATCGTCTGCGCGAGCTGCTCGGTCCGGACCACCTCCCCGACGAGCGGTGCGGGGCGGGGCCGGGCCGGTGCGTCGGTCATCGAGGTCCTTCGTCGGGGTGGGCGTTCCTGCGGCGGCCCACGCTAGCCGCTGTCAGGACCGGGTGCCGTGGGCGTCGAGGCGCTGGGCGAGGTCGTCTGAGATCGACGACGGGGACGGTCCGGGATCCGGACCGTCCCCGCCGCTGTGCGTCAGATCAGGCGTCGCGCCGCTTGAGCAGCACGGCGGCCACGCCGAGGATGACGACGATCCAGGCGATCAGCACGCCGTAGCCCGCCCACGCGGTCAGGTCGACGACGCCCGGGCCGCTGGACGCGGCGGCCACCTCGAGCTGCTCGGTCGTCTGCGTGAACTGCTGGCCCGCCACGCCCGGAAGGAACGGGAACGCCTGCTGCAGTGGCTTCCACGGGATGGCGCTGAACAGGATCGGGGCCACCAGCAGGACACCCAGGACGGTCGCCAGCGCCGCCGCCGAGTGACGCATGAGCGCGCCCAGGGAGTAGGAGAACAACGCGATCGTGGCCAGGTAGACGGCGGTGCCGACGAGGGGCCGGATGATCTCCGGGTCCGTCGCGTCGACCGAGAAGCCCTGGCTGTCGAAGAACAGCCACTGCAGCGCCATGGCGATCGCGACCGCGACGACCGCGACGGCGAACACCGAGACGACCAGCACGATCGCCTTGGACCAGAGCATCGGCAGACGCTTGGGCACGGCCGTCAGGCTGGACCGGATCATGCCGGTGCTGTACTCGCTGGTGATGGTGAGCGCTCCCAGCACGGCGACGGCGAGCTGGGCGAGCGTCACCGCGATGCTCAACGGGTCCAGCGGGTTGCCGGCGGTGCCCTCGGGCGGGCCGCCCTCCTCCGGGCTGGGGACGTTGACGAACGCCAGGCTGATCAGGACGACCAGGCCGACGGTCGCGATCAGGAAGATCGAGAGGGTCCAGGTGGTCGAGCGGACCGACCAGAACTTGATCCACTCACCGCGCAGCAGGTGGCCGAAGCCGAGCTTCTGGTCCTTCAGCGGGGTGGCGTGGCGGTGGGGCTCGGTGGCGACGGCGGTGCTCATCGGGCGTCCTCTCCGGTGGTCGTGGCAGCGGCGTGGGCGCCGGCGTGCCGGGACTCCTCGCCGGGGAGCGCGGCCGAGTGGTACTCGACGGCCTCGGACGTCAGGGACATGTACGCGTCCTCCAGCGAGCCCTGCAGCGGCGTGAGCTCGTGCAGGACGATCCCCGACGCCGCGGCGATCTCACCGACCTCGGCTGCCGTGGCGCCGTGCACCTCGAGCAGACCGTCCTCGGCGGGCGTCACCGTCACGGCGGGGCCGGCCAGGCGCGCCGCCAGGTCGGTGGCCTGCGGGGAGCGCACGCGCACGGTGGCGCGGGTGGCCTCCGAGATGACCGTGTCCACCGGGCCGTCGGCGATGATCTTGCCGCGGCCGATGACGATGAGGTGGTCCGCGGTCACGGCCATCTCGCTCATCAGGTGCGAGGACAGGAAGACCGTGCGGCCCTCGGAGGCGGCCAGGTACTTGACCAGGTTGCGCACCCAGAGGACGCCCTCGGGGTCGAGACCGTTGACCGGCTCGTCGAGGATCAGCGTCTGCGGGTCACCCACCAGGGCGGCCGCGATGCCCAGGCGCTGCCCCATGCCGAGGGAGAAGCCGCCGACCCGCCGCTTGGCGACGGTGTCCAGACCGGTCATCGAGATGACCTCGTTGACGCGCTTGTCGCCGATGCCGTGCGTCGCGGCGATGGCGCGGAGGTGGTTGCGGGCGCTGCGGCCGGTGTGGACCGCCTTCGCCTCGAGCAGCGCGCCGACCTGCGTGAGCGGGGAGCGGTGCTCGGCGTAGGGGCGGCCGTTGACGGTGACGGTGCCGTGCGTCGGCCGGTCGAGGCCGACGATCATGCGCATCGTGGTGGACTTGCCGGCACCGTTGGGGCCCAGGAAGCCGGTGACCCGGCCGGGCTGCACGGTGAACGAGATCCCGTCCACCGCCGTTTTGCTGCCGTATCTCTTGGTGAGGTCGTGGGCCTCGATCATCACTGTTCCTCGTGTCTCGGGAATGGGGCCGTGTCGACCCTAGGGGTGTGCGGCAAGGCCTTACATCGGACCAAGGGGGGATCCGCCCCCACCGAATGGCCGAGGCGCGACAGACCTGGGAACGAACACGCCCCCGTCGGCGTTCGCTACGGTGACAGCCTCGTCTGACAGCGCCCGATCCGTCCAGGAGGACGCCATGGCCAATCCGATCTTCAACAACAGTCCGGTCTTCCAGGACCCCGTCCAGCGCAAGGGCCAGAAGTCGCCCGCGTCGACGGTCTCCTACGGGACCCCCGGCCCGCAGGTCGCGGACGCCGCGACGCTCGACCAGATGTACGACGCCCCCGCCGCGACCACCCGCGAGACGGGCCGGCTGACGTACGACGACGTCATCATGAAGACCGCCGGCCTGCTGGCCGTGCTGGTCGTCACCGGTGCAGCCACCTGGGTGCTCGCGCCCGGCCTGTGGATCTTCGGCGCGATCGTCGGCCTCGTGCTCGGCCTGGTCAACGCGTTCAAGAAGGAGCCGAGCCCGCCGCTGATCCTGCTCTACGCCGCGGCGCAGGGTGTGTTCCTGGGTGGCCTCAGCCAGTGGTACGAGTCGTTCTACAACGGCATCGTGGGGCAGGCGGTGCTCGCCACCATCTCGGTGTTCGCGGTCTCGCTCGTCCTGTTCAAGTCCGGCAAGGTCCGGGTCACGCCGAAGTTCCAGCGCACCCTGCTGATCGCGATGGTCGGCTACCTCGTGTTCTCGCTCATCAACCTCGGTCTCATGCTGTTCGGGGTCGGCGGCGGCACGTACGGCCCGCTGCGGTCCGGGTGGATCGGCGTCGCCGTCGGTCTCATCGCCGTCGTGCTCGCAGCCGCGATGCTCATCGTCGACTTCGACTCCATCAAGCGCGGGGTCGAGGCCGGTGTCCCGGCCAAGCTCGCGTGGACGGCGGCCTTCGGCCTCGTCGTGACGCTGGTGTGGCTGTACCTGGAGCTGCTGCGGATCTTCGCGATCCTGCGTGGCGACTGAGCTCTGACCTGATAGCCGTCGGCCCGGGTGCGATGATCGAAGCGCACCCGGGCCGACGTGTGTCTGCCCGCCCCGCCACCCATGGGAGCAGTCAGTCGTGAAGTACGCGAAGCACATCTCGGAGCTCGTCGGCGGCACCCCGCTCGTCCAGCTCACGTCCGTGACGGCAGGCCTGACGGCGACGATCCTCGCCAAGGTCGAGTACATGAACCCCGGCGGATCCGTGAAGGACCGCATCGCCCTGAAGATGATCGAGGCCGCGGAGGCGAGCGGCGAGCTCATGCCCGGCGGCACGATCGTGGAGCCGACCAGCGGGAACACCGGCGTCGGCCTGGCACTGGTCGCCCAGCGCAAGGGCTACCGCTGCGTGTTCGTCTGCCCCGACAAGGTCAGCCAGGACAAGCGCGACGTGCTGCGCGCGTACGGTGCCGAGGTCGTCGTGACCCCGACCGCGGTCGCGCCGGACCACCCCAACTCGTACTACTCGGTCTCGGACCGGCTGGCCAAGGAGATCCCCGGCGGCTGGAAGCCGAACCAGTACGCCAACGCGAACGGCCCGGCCAGCCACTACGAGACGACCGGCCCGGAGATCTGGGCCGACACCGAGGGCCGCGTCACGCACATGGTCGCGGGCGTCGGCACGGGCGGCACCATCACCGGCACCGGCCGGTACCTGCACGACGTGTCCGACGGGCGGGTGGTCGTCATCGGCGCCGACCCCGCCGGGTCGGTGTACTCCGGCGGCGACGGGCGGCCGTACCTGGTCGAGGGCGTCGGCGAGGACTTCTGGCCGACCGCCTACGACCCGACCGTCCCCGACGAGATCATCGCCGTCTCCGACGCGGACTCTTTCGCGATGACGCGACGGCTCGCCCGCGAGGAGGGGCTGCTGGTCGGCGGCTCGTGCGGCATGGCCGTCGAGGCGACCCTGCGCTTCGCGCGCCGGCTCCAGGAGGAGGACCCCGCCGCGGCGGAACGCGCGGTGATCGTGGTGATTCTGCCCGACAGCGGGCGCGGCTACCTGTCCAAGATCTTCAACGACAAGTGGATGCGGTCCTACGGGTTCCTGGCCGCCGACGAGGGCGCCACCGTGGCCGACGTGCTGCGCACCAAGACCGGCGCGCTGCCCGACCTCGTGCACACCCACCCCAACGAGACCGTCCGCGACGCCATCGAGATCCTGCACGAGTACGGCGTCTCGCAGATGCCCGTCGTCGGCGCGGAGCCGCCCGTGAAGATCGGCGAGGTCGCCGGTGCGGTCAGCGAGCGCGAGCTGCTCGACGCGGTGTTCTCGGGGGACGCGGAGCTCTCGGACCGCGTCGACCGGCACATGTCCGCCGCGCTGCCGCTGATCGGGTCGGGGGAGAGCGTCGAGTCGGCGCGGTCGGCCCTGCAGAAGGCGGACGCGCTCATGGTGGTCGACGACGGGTCGCCCGTCGGCGTGCTGACCCGCCATGACCTGCTGGGTTTCCTGGCACGGTAGTTTCTCCGTCATCGGGAAACGCTGTCCGTCCGAAGGAGCACGATGGCCCTGTTCGACCTTCCCCTGCCCGAGCTCGAGCGCTACCTGCCCGAGCTGGACGAGCCGGAGGACTTCGACGAGTTCTGGACCGCCACCCTCGCCGAGGCCCGGACGTTCGACCTCGGCCTGACCGTCACGCCGATCGACTCCGGGCTGACGGTCATCGACGCCTTCGACGTGACGTTCGCCGGCTTCGGAGGGCACCCGATCAAGGCGTGGCTGACGAAGCCGGCGGGCGCGGGACAGGACCTGCCCGCGGTCGTCGAGCTCATCGGCTACGGCGGCGGGCGCGGGTTCGCGCACGAGCGGCTCGCCTGGGCCGCCGCCGGGTACGTGCACCTGGTGATGGACACGCGCGGGCAGGGCTCCACGTGGGGTGCCGGCGGCCACACCCCCGACCCCGCCGGCTCCGGGCCGGCGTCGCCCGGCGTGATGACCCGCGGGATCCTCGACCCGCACGACCACTACTACCGGCGGCTGATCACGGACGCCGTCCGTGCGGTCGACGCCGTCCGGGCGCTCCCCGAGGTCGACCCTGCACGGGTGACGGTCGCGGGGATCAGCCAGGGCGGCGGCCTCGCGCTCGCGGTCGGCGGGCTCGTCGAGGGTCTTGCTGCGGTGCTGCCCGACGTGCCGTTCCTGTGCCACTACCCGCGTGCGCTGGGCATCACCGACGCGTTCCCCTACGGGGAGCTCGTGCAGTACCTCGCGGTGCACCGCGACCAGGAGGCGACGGTGCTCCGCACGATGTCGTACCTCGACGGCGTGCACTTCGCGCGGCGGGCGTCGGCACCGGCGCTGTTCTCCGTCGCGCTGCGGGACCAGACGTGCCCACCGTCGACCGTCTTCGCCGCCTACAACCACTACGCGGGGCTGTCGTCGGCCCGGCCGGCGACCGACATCGAGGTCTACGCGTTCAACCAGCACGAGGGCGGCCAGGCCCACCAGCTCGACCGCCAGCTGCGCTGGCTGCGCTCGTTGCTGGCGCAGGAGGCGGTGCCGGTCAGCTGACCGACAGGCGTTCCAACCCGCCGACGAGGCCCGCGACGAGGAAGTCGAAGCTCGCGTCCACGTCGTCGGGCATGCCGAAGCCGCCGTCGAGCTCGAGCACGACGAACCCGTGCACCGCGGCGCGGACGGCGCGCACGGCGTCGATCCGTCGGTCGTCCGGGACGCCGAGCGCGGTCACGGCGTCGGCGATCTCGTCCACCACCCGGATGCTCGCCTCGCGGACGGCGTGCGCGTCGGGGTCGTGCACCCAGGCCGCCCCCTGGACCGCCTGGTAGCGGCCCGGGGAGCGTCGGGCGAGGTCCCGGATCGCGCGCGCCATCGCGGGGACCAGGTCGGTGCCCGAGTGGACCCTGCGGACGGACCGGAGGGCGTCGCCGTACTGCTCGATGCAGACCAGCGCGACGTCGCGGCGCAGCGCGGGCAGCCCGGCGACGTGCTTGTAGAGGCTGGGGACCGCGACGCCGGCCCGGGCCGCGACGGCGGCGAGGGTCAGGTCCGCGAACCCGGTCGGGCCGCCGTCGTCGACGACCGCGAGGGCCAGGTCGACGACGGCGGCACGGTCGAGCCCTGCCCTAGGCACGCGCGCTCGAGCGGACCTGGAACCGGCCGGCGGCGTCGCGGGGGAGGTCCGCGAGGAACGCCAGCGTGCGGGGGACGACGACCTCGGGCGCCTGGTTCTGCGGGTAGTGCGCGACGTCCGGGATGAGGGTCACGTCGGCGTCGATCGCGCCGCGCAGCCACTCCGCCTCCGCCGCGGGGTCCGTGAAGTCGGGGTCGATGGCGCCCACGAAGGCGATGGCCGGAGCCGTGATCTCCGGGACGCGGGCCTCGACCGGTGCGTGCGTGAGCTGGACGGTGAGGTGCCGGAAGGAGCGCAGGTGGGCGGGGTCCTTCATCGCGGCGCGCAGGTCCGCGACGTGCTCGTCGAGCCACGGTGCCTTCGTCCCGCGGTTGAGGTAGCCGCGGTAGTAGGACGCCCAGAGCGCCGCACCCCAGGGGCGGGAGAACAGCACCCGCTCGAGGCCGTGCAGGACCGCGACGGCGATCGCCGGCATCGGGCGCTCGCGCAGGAACGGGCCGGTCAGGACGAGGCCCGCGACGAGGTCGGGTCGCTCGGCGGCGGCCCACGCGGCGGCGCCCGCGCCCATCGAGTTGCCGACGAGGAGCGCGGGCCCGCCCAGGTGCTCGACGAGCGCGAGGGCGTCCTGGCCGGTCACGACGTCGCCGTGCGTGGCGAAGGTGGTGTCGGAGTCGCCGTGGCCCCGCAGGTCCATGACAGCGACGCGGTGGCCGGCCTCGACGAGCGGGCCGGTGAGCTCCCGCCACGTGCTGCGCAGGTCTCCCATGCCAGGGATGAGGACGACGAGCGGACCGGCAGCCGGACCGTCGAGCGAGTAGGCGATGCGCCCCTCAGGGCGGCTCAGGTGCTGTGTCATGAGACAAAAGCTAATGGCATTAGCCAACGCCGTCAACCCCTCGGTTCGGCGTCTGTCGGTCGGGGTTGGCAAGATGGGCCCGCACTGTCATCCACCGAAGGAGTACCCCCATGTCCGCAGCGCTGCCCGAGGTCTCCGGTTCCTTCGGCCAGAAGCCGACGCTCACCTTCCCCGACGCCTCGCCGTCGGCCGAGCTCGAGGTCGTCGTCCTGTCCCGCGGCGACGGCGCCCTGGTCGAGGCCGGCGACGACCTCGAGGTGCACTACCTCGGCCAGTCGTGGCAGGGCGGTGTGTTCGACAACTCGTACGACCGTGGCTCCTCGATCAGCTTCCCCATCGGCATCGGCCGGGTCATCGGCGGCTGGGACGAGGGGCTGGTCGGCCAGCAGGTCGGCTCGCGCGTCCTGCTGTCGATCCCGTCGCACCTGGGCTACGGCGACCGCGGCGCGCCGCAGGCCGGCATCCAGGGTGGCGCGACGCTGGTCTTCGTGGTCGACATCGTCGGCACCAGCAGCAACTGACCCTCTGCGACGGGCCCCTCTGCTCCGGCGGAGGGGCCCGTCGCTATCCTCGGCCCGTGGCGGGCGACGAGGTGACCATCGGCGACTTCGCGCGCCGGTCGGGCCTCTCGCTCAAGGCGCTGCGGCTCTACGACGCCCGCGGCCTGCTGGAGCCGGTGCGGGTCGACCCGGCCAGCGGGTACCGGTACTACGACCTCGGGCAGCTGGAGCAGGCGCGCACCATCTCCTTGCTGCGGCGCCTGGAGATGCCGCTCGGCGCGATCGCCGACGTGCTGGCCGAGCCCCGGGGGCAGGCGGCCGCGATCCGGTCCTGGTGGGTCGATCGCAGGCGTGACCTGGCGGACCGGGGGCCGGAGCTGGACCTCGTGCTCCAGTCCCTCGGCGCCGCGGACAGCCCGGCACACCCCGGACACTTCGGTGTCGACGACGTCGTCGTCCGGCCGGTCGAGGCGCGAACCGTGGCGACGGTCCGCCGGCACGTCGCGCAGGAGGACCTCGTCGCGACCTTCGCGTCGGACGCGCTGGAGCTCCGCGCGTTCCTCGACGGCGGCGGTGCGTCGTACGGGACGGAGTTCTGGGTGCTGTTCCACGGCGCGGTGGGCAACGACGGGGACGGCCCGATCGAGACGTGCGTCCCGTACGAGGGGGCTGTTGTCCCGGCCGGCTCGATCGTCCTGCGGCAGGAGCCGGCGCAGACGCTCGCGTACGTGCCGGTCACCGCGGCCGACTGCCGGTACCCGCAGATCATCGGTGCGTACGTCGCGCTGGAGACCTGGTTCAGCACGGGTGGTCGCCGCGCGGCCGGTCCGCCCCGGGAGATCTATCCCGTCCCGTGGTCGGACGAGGGCGTCGTCGCACACGTCGCACAGCCGGTTGCTTGACCCTGCCCCAGGGGCAGACGCCACGCTGAGGTCATGCCCGACCTCGCCGCGTACGCCAGCCACAGCCCGTTCACCGACCCCGGCCGCCACGCCGCGCTGCTGGCGGCCGTCGACCCCGACCCGGCGGCCCTGCACCGGGCCGCGTGCAGCACGGTCGTCCACTACCGGGCCGGCGCCGAACAGCTCGCTCCGGGCCAGGACGCCGACATCGACCTGCGCTGGCTGTCCGACATCCTCGGCGAGGCCCAGGAACGTGCGGCCGGACCGCTCGACGCCGCTCGCCCGGCTGCCCAGCAGATCGCCGGCTGCTGCCGCGACCACACGCTGGTCGCGATCGGGGTCCTGCGCGAGCACGGCATCCCGGCGCGCAGCCGGGTCGGCTTCGCCGGCTACTTCCGGCCCGGGTTCCACCACGACCACGTGGTCGCCGAGCGCTGGGACGGGTCCCGCTGGGTGCGCTTCGACGCGGAGCTGAACATGGCCGAGAACTGGTTCGGCTTCGACTCGCACGACATGGCGACCGGGCTCGGAGCGCCGTTCGAGACGGCGGCGGAGGTGTGGCTGGCGCATCGTCGCGACGGTCTCGACGTGTCCACCTACGGCGTCGACCCGTCCCTGCCCGAGCTGTGCGGGCCGGAGTTCGTCCGCGGGTACGTCGTGACGGAACTCGCACACCGCGAGCGCGACGAGCTGCTCCTGTGGGACGTCTGGGGCGACACGCTGCCCGAGACGCCGACGCCGGGCGAGGAGCTCGACCGGCTCGCCGACGCGATCGCGGAGCTGCTCGTCGCCGCGGACGCCGGCTCCGCGAGCGCCGAGGCGGAGCTGGAAGAGCGGTACGCGAACGACCCGCGGCTGCACCCCGGCGGGGGAGTCATGACGCTGTCGCCGACCGGACGCGTCGGCGACGCGGACCTCCTCGCGAAGGTGAACCGCTGGCGGTCCTAGAGGACGTGCCGCTCCAGGAAGTCGTTGCGGAACACGCCGTCGGGGTCGGTGCGCGCGACCAGCGCCCGGAAGTCGTCCCAGTGCGGGTAGAGGCGGGCGAGGTCGTGGTTCTCGTCGGCGAAGAGCTTGCCCCAGTGCGGTCGCGCGTCGAACGGCGCCAGTGCCGCCTCGATCGTCGGCAGCACCGCCTCGACCTCCGCCTGCCGGGGCAGCCACGTGAAGTGCAGGCCGACCCGGGGACCGCCCTGCGCGCCGGACAGCCACAGGTCGTCGCCGGCCATCGTGCGGACCTCGGTGACCTGCAGCAACGGGGACACCAGGCTGCTCAGTGACCGGACGGCCTCCAGCGCGGCGACCGCGTGGGCGCGCGGCACCAGGAACTCGGACTGCAGCTCGTCGCCGTTGCTCGGCGTGAAGTCCATCCGGAAGTGCGGCAGGCGGTCGTGCCACGGGCCCGGCTCGCCCAGCTGCGCGGTGCAGTTCACGGGGTCGATGCCGGGCAGCGGGTGGCGGGGTCCGTCGGCGGGCGTCGTGCCGAACAGGTCGGTGCGCAGCGCGTAGGCCGGCGTGACGCGCGTCTTGCGCCAGACCTGCGCGATGGTGTCGCCGGTCCAGTCGGTGAAGAGGCTCACGGAGTCGGCGCTGCTGGTGATCTCGTCGAGGTGAGCCAACGCCTCCGCCCACGGCAGGTCGACGTGGACCTCCTGCGCGACGTCGTAGGTGGGCTCGATGTCGAGGGTCACGCGCGTGACCACCCCGAGCGCACCCAGCGCGACGACGGACCCGGCGAAGTCCTCGTCGCCGCGGCGGACCGTCCGCAGCGTGCCGTCGGGTCCCACGATCTCCAGCGCCGCGACGGCGGACGCCAGGTTCCTGCTCGCGTCGCCCGATCCGTGCGTGGCGGTCGCGACCGCGCCGGCCACCGAGATGTGGGGCAGGGACGCCAGGTTGTGCACGGCCCAGCCGGCGGGGTGCAGGTGCTGCGCCAGCGTCCCGTAGCGGGTGCCGCCCGTGACCGTGACGGTCCGCGCCTGCTCGTCGATTACCGGGGCCGCCTCCAGGGCGTCCAGCGCGACCAGCGCGGCGGGATCGTCGGCCAGGTCGTTGAAGCAGTGCCGGGTGCCCAGCGCTCGGATCCTCGGGGAACCCGCGACGAGCTCCTGCAGCTCTTCGACGGAGCCCGGATGGTGCACGACCCCCGCGCGGTAGGTGTAGTTGCCGGCCCAGTTCGTCAGCGTCACCGGACCAACCTACGGCGCGGGCGCCGTGATGAAGATGTCGAACATGCTCGGGTCGTGCGCGTGCACCAGCACCATGAACACGAACAGGTCGAACAGCAGGTGCACCGCCACCACGTACGTCAGGGACGTGGTCCGACGGAAGATCCACCCCTGGATCAGCGCGAACGGGATGGTCAGCAGCGGCCCCCACGCGCGGTAGCCCAGCTCCCACAGGAACGACACGAACACCGCCGCCTGCAGCAGGTTGGCCAGCCAGAACGGGAAGTGCGGCCGCAGCAGGGCCAGCACGACGCAGATGAAGAACAGCTCGTCCCAGATGCCGACGGCGTTCACGCCGACGAACAGCCGCAGCACGTCGCCCGTGCCGTCGAGGTCCGGCCAGTTCTGCCACACCCCCGACCCCAGGAAGTACGCGGGCAGGATCAGGTACGCCGCGAACGCCACCGCCACCAGGTACAGCGCCTGCCAGCGGTCCCAGCGGCGGCCCGTGCGGACGGGGAAGTGGATCTTGTCGTCGTGGAACACCCGGCTGGAGAGCAGCGTCGGCACGATCACCGCCGCACCCAGCGCCACCGTGAACCGGAGCATGCCCACGTTGGACAGGTCGGCCTTCAGGGAGATCGTGCTGATGATCACCTGGCCGAGCGCGATGAGGGCGAGGTCCCTGCCCAGCCGCCTGTCGACGACGAGCCCGAGGGCGACGCCCAGGACCAGCGGCACGTACCCGAGCGGGCGGACGTGGACCGCGAACAGCAGGATCGCCGCCCCGCACACCAGCGCCGCGGCCAGGATGCGGAGGGCGTCGTGCCCTCGCGCCCGGTCGGCGGCCGGGGCGGTGCTCGTGCTGAGCGCGTCTGTCACGGGTGGGCCTCCGGGGTGTCGAACCAGCAGTCTGACTGCTCGTCGGCCGCTGGGCGACACTTGCCCCATGGACCTCCCGCGCGTCGCGATCACCTATTGCACCCAGTGCCGCTGGCTCCTGCGCGCCGCCTGGTACCAGCAGGAGCTGCTGACCACGTTCCACCGCGAGCTCGGCGAGGTCGCGCTGCGGCCCGCGACCGGCGGGGTGTTCCGCGTCGAGGTCGACGGCGTCCTCGTGTGGGACCGGTCGGAACGCGGCGGGTTCCCGGAGCTGCCCGAGCTCAAGCGCATCGTGCGCGACCTCGTGGCGCCCGACAAGCCGCTGGGGCACACGGACCGGGTGGCGCAGGAGTGACCGAGATGGACGTTCGTGCAGGTGGACCGGGGTCCAGCGCCCGATGGACGACCGTGGACGGTGTCCGTCCAGCGTCGATAAGTTCGCCGCGGACCGACAGGGAGAGCGACCCGGTCGGTCCACCACAGACGCTCCCGAGGGCGGCTGGCCGGGAAACACGGGGGACTCCGGCCGGCCCCATGACGGGCGGGTGACCGACAGCGGGGGCTCCTCGGTCACCCGCCCGTACATCTCCGGGCGAGCGCGTCCGCACGCCGGGCGCGAGATCGTGGCAACGTCACGAGATCGTGCGTGCGGACCCACGACCTGACGTCGAACCCACGATCTCGTCGCCGCTACGCACGCGGTGCGCAGCGGCGACGAGCAGGGTCAGGCGCCCGTCGGGCGGGGGCAGGACACGCCGGTGCCGCCGAGGCCGCAGTAGCCGGCCGGGTTCTTGTCGAGGTACTGCTGGTGGTAGCCCTCGGCGTAGTAGAACGTGCCGGCGTCGTCGGCGGACCGGATCTCGGTGGTGATCTCCCCGAAGCCGGACTGGGTCAGCCGCGGCTGGAACTCGTCACGGGTGCTCCGTGCGGCGAGCTCCTGCTCGGGCGTGGTGGTGTAGATCGCCGACCGGTACGTGGTGCCGACGTCGTTGCCCTGCCGGTACCCCTGCGTCGGGTCGTGCGACTCCCAGAAGGTGCGCAGGAGGTCGCCCGCGGAGACGACGGTGGGGTCGTACGCGATCATCACGATCTCGGTGTGCCCGGTCATGCCGGTGCACGTCTCCTCGTAGCTGGGGAAGGGCGTGAACCCACCCTGGTAGCCGACGGCCGTCGTGACGACGCCGGGGATCTTCCAGAAGGTGCGCTCCGCGCCCCAGAAACAGCCCATCCCCACGTACAGGACCTCGGTGCCCTCGGGCCAGGGGCCCTGCAGGGGGGTGCCGAGGACGGTGTGGGTGGTCGGGACGGTGTACGCGTAGCGCTCGCGGCCGGCCAGGGCCTTCTCGGGGGTCACCATCGTGGTCTTGAGGGCGGAACCGAACAGCCAGTTCATGGTCGTGATCCTCTCCGGGAGCCCGGTGGGTCAACCCGGTCCTCCCGGGATCTGCAACGGTACGCACCTGCCGCATGTTCCCGGCGATGTGGTGATTCCTTGACCGAACCGATACCTGACCGAGAGCGCACTCGCCCATGACCTGGAACGCACCTGCCGGGCGGTCCGGGCGCGAGCGCCTAGCCTGGGAGCTGTGACGAACCACGCGCATCCCCAGGACGACGACTGGTCCTCCGCAGGCTTCTCGACCCGCGCCATCCATGCAGGTCAGGACCCGGACCCCACGACCGGGGCGGTCGTGCCGCCCATCTACGCGACCTCGACCTACAAGCAGGACGGCGTCGGCGGGCTGCGGGGCGGGTACGAGTACTCGCGCTCGGCCAACCCGACGCGGACCGCGCTGGAGTCGGCGCTCGCCGCAGCGGAAGGCGGGGCGGCGGGCTTCGCGTTCGCCTCCGGCCTCGCCGCGGAGGACACCCTCCTGCGGGCGACCCTGCGGCCCGGCGACCACGTCGTCGTCCCCAACGACGCGTACGGCGGCACGTACCGCCTGATCGCGCGGGTGTTCGGCCCGTGGGGCATCGAGCACACCCCGGTCGACCTGTCCGACGCCGACGCGGTGGTCGCCGCCATCCAGCCGGGCCGCACCAAGGTCGTCTGGGTCGAGACCCCGACCAACCCGCTGCTCGGCATCGCCGACATCGCGGTCCTCGCCGCGCACGCCCGTGCGGCGGGTGCGCTGCTCGTCGTCGACAACACCTTCGCGACGCCCTACCTGCAGCAGCCCCTCGCGCTGGGGGCGGACGTCGTCGTGCACTCGACCACCAAGTACATCGGCGGGCACTCGGACGTCGTCGGCGGGGCGCTCGTCGTCGCGGACGGTGCGCAGCTACCTGTCGACCTCGAGGGTCCGACGGGGACGACGAGCCTCGCGGACGCCGTGCGGTTCCACCAGAACGCCTCCGGTGCGGTCGCGGGGCCGTTCGACGCGTGGCTGACGCTGCGCGGCCTCAAGACGCTCGCGGTGCGGATGGACCGGCACCAGAGCAACGCGCGCGCGGTCGCCGACTTCCTCGTGGCGCACGACGCGGTGACGTCGGTGATCTACCCCGGCCTGGACAGCCATCCCGGTCACGAGGTGGCCGCCCGGCAGATGACCGGGTTCGGCGGGATGATCTCGTTCCGGACGGGCAGCGAGGCGTCCGCGCTGGCGGTGTGCGCGGCGACGCACGTGTTCACGCTCGCGGAGTCCCTCGGCGGCGTCGAGTCGCTGATCGAGCACCCGCACCAGATGACCCACGGGTCGGTGGCGGGCACCGCGCTGGAGGTCCCCGACGACCTGGTACGGCTCTCCGTGGGCATCGAGGACGTCGCCGACCTGATCGCCGACCTCGACGCCGCGCTGGCCGCCGGACGCGACGCGTGAGCGCCGCCGAGCCGCGCCTCCCGAACCCTGACGGCACCTCGGTCCCCCCGTCGGTCCGCAACGCCGCCGCGTGGTCGTGGCGCCTGCTGCTCATCGGCGCCGCCCTCGCGGTGCTCCTCTGGCTCCTCAGCGAGCTCAAGGTCGTCGTCGTGCCGATCGCGGTGGCCCTGCTGGTCACCGTGCTGCTCGCACCGTTCGTGGGTTGGCTGGTCCGGCGCGGGCTGCCGCGCGTGGCGGCCGTCGGGATCTCGCTCGTGGGCCTCGTCCTCCTCGTGGCAGGGCTGCTGACCCTGGCGGGCCGCTCCATCGTCAAGGGCTTCGGTGAGCTCTGGGACCAGGCCGCGCAGGGCATCGACAAGCTCACCAACTGGCTCGCCGAAGGCCCGCTCCAGCTCACGACGACCGACATCTCCGGCTGGATGGAGAAGATCCAGGGGTCGCTCAGCGGCGGCAGCTCCGAGCTCGTCACGGGGGCGCTGCACGCCACGACGACGGTCGCGCACGTGGCAGCGGGAGCGCTCATCACGCTGTTCTGCACGTTCTTCTTCCTGCTCGACGGTCGCACCATCTGGGCGTGGATCGTCGGGCTGCTGCCGCGTGGGTCCCGCGAGCACGTGCACCAGGCCGGCCGCCGCGGGCTGGTCACCCTCGGCGCCTACACGCGCACGCAGATCCTCGTCGCGGCCGTCGACGCGGTCGGCATCGGCCTCGGCGCGGCGATCCTGCAGGTGCCGCTCGCGCTGCCGCTGGCCGTGCTGGTCTTCCTCGGCTCGTTCATCCCCATCGTCGGTGCCGTGGTCACCGGGTCGATCGCGATCCTGGTCGCGCTCGTGTCCAACGGGCCCGCGACGGCCCTCTGGATGCTCATCGTCGTCATCCTCGTGCAGCAGCTCGAGGGGCACGTGCTCCAGCCGTTCCTGATGGGCCACGCGGTGTCCCTCCACCCCGTCGCGGTCCTGCTGTCGGTCGCGGCGGGCTCGTTCGTCGCGGGCATCGTCGGTGCGCTGTTCGCGGTGCCGATCGCCGCGACCCTGAACACCGTCCTGCTCTACCTGCACGGGCACGACAAGTTCCCGCAGCTGGGCACCGACGACCACATCCCCGTGCGCGGGCGAGGGCATCCCGTGCTCGACCGCGCCATCGCGCAGGTCGCCGAGGCGACGTCGGAACGGGTGGCGACGGAGGCGGAGGTCGCCGAGCGAGCCGACGCGGACCAGCCGCCCGCCACGGTCGACACGGTGGCGGAGGACGCCGGCGAGCCTGGTGGCCCGGACGACGCGTCCCCACCGAGCCCGCGATGACCGACCTCGCCGACATCCGTGCGGCGGCGGCGCTGCTCGAGGGGGTGTCCGACCGCACCCCGGTGCAGCTCAGCAGGGCTCTGTCGCAGGTCTGCGGCGCCGAGGTGTGGCTCAAGTGCGAGAACCTGCAGCGCGCAGGCTCGTTCAAGCTGCGCGGAGCGTACGTGCGGATGGCACGGCTCACGCCCGAGGAGCAGGCGCGGGGCGTCGTCGCGGCGAGTGCCGGCAATCACGCGCAGGGGGTCGCGCTCGCGGCCCGGATGCTCGGCCTCACTGCCGTCGTATTCATGCCGGCCGACGCCGCCCTGCCGAAGATCGCCGCGACCCGCGACTACGGCGCCCGCGTGGAGCTGGTCGGCGCCAGCGTCGACGAGGCCCTCGTGCACGCCCGGGAGTTCGCGGAGCGCACCGGAGCCGTGCTCATCCACCCGTTCGACCACGAGGACGTCGTCGCGGGGCAGGGCACCATCGCGCTCGAGATCGTCGAGCAGGTTCCCGACGTGGCCACCGTCGTCGTCCCGATCGGCGGCGGGGGACTGGCCGCCGGGGTCGTCGCCGCGCTCGCCGAGCTCCGGCCCGACGTACGCGTGATCGGCGTGCAGGCCGCCCGCGCGGCCTCCTACCCCGGGTCCCTCGCGGCCGGCCACCCGATCCCAGCGCCCGAGCTGCGGACCATGGCCGACGGCATCGCGGTCGGCCTGCCCGGTGCCGTGCCCTTCGAGATCCTGGCCGGCCATCACATCGAGGTGGTGACCGTCTCCGAGGAGGACCTGTCCCGCGCGCTGCTGCTCGTCGCGGAGCGGGCCAAGATGCTGGTCGAACCCTCCGGGGCGGCCGCCGCGGCGGCGGTCATGGCGGGCGTGGGGCCGCTCGAAGGGCCGGTCGTGGTGATCCTGTCCGGCGGGAACATCGACCCGCTGGTGCTCATGCGGGTGGTCCGGCACGGGCTCGCGTCCGCCGGGCGGTTCCTGCAGCTGCAGGTCCGGATCGACGACACCCCCGGCGCGCTCGCCGACCTGCTGCGCGCCCTGGCGGACACCGGCGGGAACGTCATGCACGTCTCGCACGCGCGGACGGTCGGCGACCTGCAGCTCGACGAGGTCGCGATCGTCGTGCAGGTCGAGACCAAGGGTCCCGACCACTGCGAGTACGTCGTGGAACAGCTCCGGGCGGCGGGCTACCGGCTCGGCACCTGAACGGCGACGAGGCGCCACCCCCAGCAGGGGTGACGCCTCGTCGTGGAGCTGGTGTCAGCCCGCGAAGGGCTTCGCGTCCGTGATCTTGACCTTGATCTCACGCCCGTTCGGCGCGGTGTACGAGGTCGAGTCGCCGATCTTCGTGCCGTTGATCGCGGCACCGAGCGGCGACGTCGGCGAGAAGACCTCGATGTCGGAGGTCCCGGCGATCTCGCGGGAGCCGAGCAGGAAGACCATCTCGTCGCCCGCCACGAGGGCCGTCACGACCATGCCGGGCTCGACGATCCCGTTGTCCGGGGGCGTCCCGATCTGGACGTTGCGCAGCTTCTCCTTCAGCTCGCGGATGCGGGCGGCCTGCTTGGCCTGCTCCTCGCGAGCGGCGTGGTAGCCGCCGTTCTCCTTGAGGTCGCCCTCGTCGCGCGCAGCGGCGATGCGTTCGATGACCTCGGCGCTTCCCTCACCTTCGAGGTGGGCGAGCTCGGCCGTGAGGCGGTCGTAGGCCTCCTGGGTCAACCATGTGGCCGCAGTCGTATCGGTCACGATCGCTCCTTTCCTGACGTGTGTGTCGGACGGGCCGACGTCTGCGCCGGCCGGGGGGCCAGTGCTCGGCAGTCCGATCGGCCGGACGCATCCTGCGGACGCGTCCGGGTAGCGGGTACTGCAGGGGTGCTCCGCCGTTCCCTCTCGGTCGAGTGGACCCGTGGTGGCGCCGGACCGGGGCGGCGTTGAAACGAACAGGATAGCAAGGCGGGGGCGACGGAACCGCGAGATCACCCGTCACGCGCCCGATCAGGGCGCGGGGTCCTCCACCAGCGCGCAGGAGTCCACGATCCCCGTCACGGCGAGCTCGGTGGTCTGCACGGTGGCGGTCACGCGACGGGTGGCCGTGTCGGCGGGGCCGACCTCGACCGTGCGGACACCGACCTCGGCGTAGGACTCGGACAGGGCCGTGAGCGTGCAGGTCACGGTCGACTCCTTGGGCTTGGTCACCTCGAAGGTCACGTCGACCGACTGGGACCCGTTCACCTTGAAGCCGACGTCCTTGTACGACACGGGCTTGCCCGCCATGGCCAGGCCGATCCAGACCACGACGGCGAGCCCGACGACCGCGGCGAGCACGATGACGATCCGCCCGCGCCGGGCGGACCGTGCGGTCGGCTCGGGACCGTACCGACCGGCGGGCGGCCGGGTGGTGGACTGCTCGGGCCTGTCATCACCGGCGAGCGGTCGGGCGGCGGGCGACTCGGTCACGACGGTCCTCGTGGTGGTGTGGTGGCGCGACGCAGGTGCCGCGTGAGCGATCATTGTCTCTCGTCCAACCACCCGCCCGTGCCGAGCGGACCGCGACCCGCGCGGTCCCGGCGGGCCATCGGCGGGCGACCGACGGGAGGCCCGAGGTGACCGGAGAGCGGCTGCGCCTGATGGCGGTGCACGCCCACCCCGACGACGAGTCGAGCAAGGGCGCCGCGACCACGGCGAAGTACGCGGCCGAGGGCGTCGACGTCCTCGTCGTGTCGTGCACGGGTGGGGAGCGCGGCGACGTGCTCAACCCGCAGCACCCCGCGGTCGAGGGCGGGCTGGACGGCATGCGGGAGTACCGCAAGCACGAGATGGCCGCCGCGGCGCTCGCGCTGGGGGTGCAGCACCGGTGGCTCGGCTTCGTCGACTCCGGGCTGCCCGAGGGCGACCCGCTGCCGCCGCTGCCGGAGGGGTGCTTCGCGCTCGTCCCGCTGGAGGAGGCGTCAGCCCCGCTGGTCGAGCTGGTCCGCGAGTTCCGGCCCCACGTGATCACCACGTACGACCCGTCGGGCGGCTACCCGCACCCCGACCACATCATGTGCCACCGGGTGTCGGCCGAGGCGTTCGACGCCGCCGGCGACCCGGAGCGCTACCCCGGTCTCGGTGAGCCGTGGACGCCGTCGAAGCTCTACTACAACCACGGCTTCTCGCTCGCGCGCATGCGGGCGGTGCACGACGCGATCGTCGCCGCCGGGCGCGAGTCCCCGTTCGGCGACTGGCTCGACTCCCGGCAGGCCCGCGAGGTGCCCGAACGCGAGGTGACCACGCACATCGAGTGCTCGGCGTACTTCGCGCAGCGGGACGACGCCCTGCGTGCCCACGCCACCCAGATCGATCCCGACGGCTTCTTCTTCGCGGTGCCGCGCGAGCTCGAGGTCGCCCAGTGGCCCACCGAGGAGTACGAGCTCGCGTCGTCCCGCGTGCCGGTCACGCTGCCCGAGGACGACCTGTTCGCCGGCCTGCGTGGGGGCGACACCGCATGATCGGCCTGCTGCTCGCCGCGGCACCCAGCCCTTCGCCGTCGGACGTCACGATCGACGGCACGCCGGTGGGCTCGCCGGGGTTCCTCGGGTTCGTGTTCACGTTCGCGCTCGCGATCGCCGTGGTCTTCCTGTTCCTCTCGCTGACCAAGCAGCTGCGCGTCGTCGACCGCCGGGCGAAGTCCCTCGGGCTCGACGACGAGGACGAGGGCGACGACCGCACGGCCGGTCCGCACGCCGACCTCGGGATGGTCGACGCCGGCGCCGGGGGACCGGATCTCGAGGTCGACGCGGACGTCGAGGTCGCCCCGCGGGACGTCGCGCCCGAGGAGAAGCCCGACGACCCGGGCCCTCTGCGATGACCCCCGCGCCGCCGCAGCGGCCCGCCGTGCGCGTGACCGTGGCGCAGCTGCAGGTCAGCGACGACCACACCGCCAACCGCGAGGTCGTGGAGGACGCCTTCCAGACGGCGTCCCGCGCCAGCGCGGACCTGCTGGTGCTGCCGGAGTACGCGTCGGGGTTCGACCCCCGCGGCGTCGGCGCGGAGCACGCGGAGCCGCTCGACGGCCCGTTCGTGACGATGCTGCGCACGAGGGCGAGGGCCACGGGCGTGGCGGTGCTGGCCGGGACGACGCTGCCGGCGGACGGCGACGACCCCCGCGCGGTGAACGCGGTCGTGGCCGTCGACGGGACCGGGGAGCTGGTCGGGGTGTACCGCAAGGTGCACCTCTACGACGCGTTCGGGCAGCGGGAGTCGGACCGGCTGGTGCCGGGTCCGTCGGACGCCCCGCCGCTCGTGCTCGAGGTGGGCGGCCTGACCTTCGGGGTGCTCACCTGCTACGACCTGCGGTTCCCGGAGTCGGCGCGCCGCGTGGTCGACGCGGGCGCGCAGGTGCTCGTCGTCCCTGCCGCGTGGGCGGCCGGGGAGCTCAAGGCGATGCACTGGCGGACGCTCGCGATCGCCCGGGCCATCGAGAACACGGCCGCGGTGGTCGCTGTGGGGCAGGCCGGGCGGGGGGTCACCGGGCGCTCGCTCGTGGTGGCGCCCGACGGCGTCGTCGGCCTGGAGGTGGACGAGGCGGCGCAGGTGCGGACCGTGGACGTGGACGGTGCGGCGCTGCTGCGCGTCCGGGAGCAGAACCCGTCGCTGAGCAACCGGCGCTACACGGTGGTCCCGGTCTGACCCGTCAGGCCGAGCCGTACGACGCCATCGACACCGCGATGTAGTGGCAGCCGTACCCGACCACCGTCAGCACGTGGAAGATCTCGTGGAACCCGAACCAGCGCGGGCTCGGGTTCGGCCACTTGGTGCCGTACACCACCGCGCCGAGCGTGTAGGCGAGGCCGCCCCCGGCGATGAGCAGCACGATCGCCAGGCCGCCGGACCGGTAGAACTCGGGGAAGAACCAGACGGCGACCCAGCCGAGCGCCACGTACACGGGGACGTAGACCCAGCGGGGGGCGCCGAGCCAGAACACGCGCGCGAGCAGGCCGACGAGGGCACCGGACCACACGACGATGAGCAGCGTGCGGGCGGTGTCGGCCGGGAGCAGCAGGACCGACAGCGGCGTGTAGGTGCCCGCGATGATGAGGAAGATGTTGGTGTGGTCGAGCCGGCGCAGCACCCCGGCGACCTTGGGTGACCAGTGGCCCCGGTGGTAGACCGCGCTGGTGCCGAACAGCATCACGGCGGTGAGGCCGAAGACGGCGGTGGACCACTTGGCCAGCGGCGTCGGGGACAGCACGACGAGCACGATCGACGCGACGAGCACGAACGGGGTGACGCCCGCGTGGATCCAGCCCCGCAGGTGCGGCTTGACGGCGTCGGCCAGTCCCGTGTGGGCCTCGGACGGCGCCGCGGCCGGTGCGCCCGGCTGTCCTGGGGCGGGCGCGGGGGAGGAGCTCATGGACCGGACTCGATTCGTCAGCGGAAACCTACGACACCGTAGGTTACGACACCGTAACTAGGGTGTCGACCGTGTCGCGGGCGATGTGACGCGGTCGACGCTGCCCTCGGAGACACCCCCGAAACTACCGCTGGGCGAGCCCTGTGAAGGTCCCGTGCACTGTCGTCCCGCGGGCGGCGACACCGGGTCCGCGGAGCGCCCCCGGCGAGTACGGTGAGCGGGTTCCCGTCGCCTGGACCAAGGAGTGCGCGTGCGTCTGCCCCACCCGCTCTACGGGCTGTACGAACGCCGGCTGGCGGCGTCGCTCCCGAAGGACGGACTGCCACGGCACGTCGGCGTCATCCTCGACGGCAACCGCCGCTGGGCACGCAGCGTGGGGGAGTCCACCCGGCACGGGCACCAGGCGGGTGCGGACAAGATCGCGGACCTGCTCGAGTGGAGCGAGGACATCGGGGTCGAGGTCGTCACGCTGTGGATGCTGTCCACGGACAACCTCGCGCGAGGTGCCGACGAGCTCGAGCAGCTGCTCGGGATCATCGAGGACGCGGTCGGGTCGCTCGCGGCGACGGGGCGCTGGCGGATCCAGGCCGTCGGCGCGCTCGAGATGCTCCCGGACCACACCGTCAAGGCCCTCGTCTCCGCGGAGGAGGCGACCGCCGGCGTCACCGGCCTGCACGTGAACGTCGCGGTCGGCTACGGCGGGCGCAAGGAGATCGCCGACGCCGTGAAGTCGTTCCTGCGGCAGCACGCCGACGCAGGGTCCAGCCTGGACGAGCTCGCGGAGGCGTTCGACGTCGAGCACATCGCCGAGCACCTGTACACGAAGGGCCAGCCGGACCCCGAGCTCGTGATCCGCACGTCGGGCGAGCAGCGGCTCGGCGGGTTCCTGCTCTGGCAGAGCGCGCACTCCGAGTTCTACTTCTGCGAGGCCTACTGGCCCGACTTCCGGCGGGTCGACTTCCTGCGCGCGGTCCGCGCGTACGCCGCGCGGGAGCGGCGCGGCGGACGATGAGTCGTCCGGGTTAATTCTGCGGACGGCCGTCCAGCTCGTTCGAGGACCTTCTGACGCTCCGACCTGCGGGTCTGTTCCGCGGGTGCGCCGAGGGCTCCGAACGGCCCTCGTGAACACCGTGTAAACACCTTCGCGTGCCTCCCCGTGGGGGCCCTGTGACGGGCTTATGTTCCGCCGTAGAGGACAGCGACCGCCGTCCCCGGGAGGCCAGCCCATGGAGCATCCGCTCCGGGAGGAGGGCCGGATCCGGCCCTCTGTTCCTGGAGGGGCCGACCGCCCCCGTCCCGTCGCCGTACGTCGGTGCGTGGTCCTGCTCTGGCAGGACGCCGGTGTCCGGTGCCCGTCTCGGCGCACGTAGCGCCGAAGGGAGCCTGCCGTGGTCAGCAACGCGCAGCACGACCCCCAGTCGGACGTCATCGACGGCCGCAAGACCCACGTGCTCGACACCTCGGTGCTCCTCTCAGACCCGCGGGCGATCCTGCGGTTCGCGGAGCACGACGTGGTCCTCCCCGTCGTCGTCATCACGGAGCTCGAGGCCAAGCGGCACCACGCCGAGCTCGGCTACTTCGCCCGGTCCGCACTGCGGATGCTGGACGACCTGCGCATCGAGCACGGCCGCCTCGACATCCCGATCCCCCTCGGGACCGAGGGCGGCACGCTGCGGGTCGAGCTGAACCACACGGATCCCAGCGCCCTGCCCGACGGGTTCCGGCTGGGCGACAACGACACCCGGATCCTCGCGGTGGCGGCCAACCTCGCCGCCGAGGGGCGGGACGTGGTCGTCGTCTCCAAGGACCTGCCGATGCGCGTCAAGGCCTCCGCGGTGGGGCTGACCGCCGAGGAGTACCGCGCCGAGCTGGCCGTCGACTCGGGCTGGACCGGCATGGACGCGCTGGACCTGTCCGAGCAGCAGATGTCGACCCTGTGGGAGCACGAGACGATCCCGCTCGCCGACGTGCCCGCCGGCTTCGGTACGGGCACCCCGAACCCGAACGACCTGATCTGCCACACCGGCGTCGTGCTGCACAGCCCTCGCGGCTCGGCACTCGGCCGGGTGACCGCGGACAAGCACGTGCAGCTGGTCCGCGGTGACCAGGACGTGTTCGGTCTGCACGGGCGCAGCGCGGAGCAGCGGATCGCGATCGACCTCCTGCTCGACGAGGAGATCGGCATCGTCTCGCTCGGCGGGCGCGCCGGGACCGGCAAGTCGGCGCTCGCCCTGTGCGCCGGGCTGGAGGCGGTGCTGGAGCGTCGCCAGCACCGCAAGGTCATGGTGTTCCGGCCCCTGTACGCGGTCGGCGGCCAGGACCTCGGCTACCTGCCCGGGAGCGCCGACGAGAAGATGAACCCCTGGGCGCAGGCCGTCTTCGACACCCTCGGGGCCCTGGTGTCCAAGGAGGTCGTCGAGGAGATCATGGACCGCGACATCCTCGAGGTGCTGCCGCTCACCCACATCCGCGGACGCTCGCTGCACGACGCGTTCGTCATCGTCGACGAGGCCCAGTCGCTCGAGCGCAACGTCCTGCTGACCGTGCTGTCCCGCATCGGGCAGAGCTCGCGCGTGGTGCTCACGCACGACGTGGCCCAGCGCGACAACCTGCGCGTCGGCCGGCACGACGGGGTCGCGGCGGTGATCGAGGCGCTCAAGGGCCACCCCCTGTTCGCGCACATCACGCTCACCCGTTCGGAGCGCTCGCCCGTCGCCGCGCTGGTGACCGAGCTGCTGGAGAGCATCGAGGTCTGACCGACCGCCGAACGCCCGGGCACCCCGCGTGGGTGCCCGGGCGTTCACGCGTGCTCGTGACCGGTCTGGAGCTCCCGGACGAGCGCGCCGAGCCCGATGCCGAGCGCGTGCCGCTCCTCGGGGCTCAGCCGGGCGAGCAGCCGGCCGTGGTGCTCGCTCAGCTCCGCGCCCACGCGGTCGGCGACGTCCCGCCCGTGCGCGGTCAGCGTCAGCCGGTACAGGCGCCGGTCGTCGGCGTCGCGCTCGCGGCTCAGCCAGCCGCGCTCCTGCATCGCCGCCGCGAGACGGCTCACGGTGCTCTTCTCCAGGCCGAGACGGGCGGCCAGCTCCTGCTGCGACAGGGCGCCCGCCTCGACCAGCTCGCCGAGCGCGAACGTCTCCGACACCGACAGCCGGATCCCGGCGTGCTCATGGGACGGCTGGACCGGCTCGAGGAAGCCGCTCGAGCGCGCGATCTGCTGGATGAACCGGCGCAGGTCGTCCTCGGGGAAGGTTGTGCTCTGCAACTGTTTCGCCTACTGTCGTCGTAAGAGTTGTGACGTACAACTGTAGGGGAGAACCTCCATGACCGACACCGAGCACCACCAGCACCGCCGCCCGCACGGACGCCTGCACGGCCTCCTGACCACGCACGGCCACGGGATGGGGCCCATGGACGACCCGGCACGCTACGAGCGCCTCTCGGGTCGCGTCGCGTCCCGGCTCTACCGCCGCGTCGCCCGCGACGTCAGTGCGCTGCGGCTCCCCGACGGAGGCCGCGTGCTCGACGTCGGCACCGGACCGGGGACGATGCCGCGGCGCATCGCCGAGACCGCGCCCGGGCTCCAGGTCGACGCGATCGACGTCGCGCCCGAGATGATCGCGTGGGCGCAGCGGACCACGACCCCGGGCGTGACCTACACGGTCGCCGACGTCGCGGCGCTGCCCTGGCCCGACGCCACCTTCGACGTCGTCGTGTCCACCCTCAGCCAGCACCACTGGCCCGACGTGGACGCCGGCCTGCGGGAGGTCCGACGGGTGCTGCGACCCGGCGGGCAGGCGTGGGTCTACGACGTCCGGTGGGCGCTCCCGCAGGAGGAGTCCGTGGCCGCGTCGCTCGGGACCGGCACCTCCGTCGTGCGGGAGCGGCGGCTCGCCCGGTCGTCGTGGCTGAACCCCATCGGTCGCCTGGTGCTGCGCCCCGTCTGACTCGTCAGCCTGCGACCAGCTTCCCGTCGGCGATGTGGATCACGCGGTCGGCCAGCGACACCATCAGCGGGTCGTGCGTGGACACGATGGCCGTCATCCCCTCGGCCTCGACGACCGCGCGGATCAGCGCCATCACGGCCGTGCCGGTCTCGGTGTCCAGCTGGCCCGTCGGCTCGTCCGCCACCAGGAGGCGGGGGGAGTTGGCCAAGGAGCGGGCGATGGCGACACGCTGCTGCTGCCCGCCGGACAGCTCGCCCGGGCGCTGCAGCGCGTGGGGGCCGAGGCCGACCAGGTCGAGCAGGAGCTGGACGCGGGCCTCGCGGTCGGCGGTCGGCAGCTTGCGCAGCCGCAGCGGCACCCCGACGTTCTCCGCGGCGGACAGGACCGGCACCAGGCCGAACGTCTGGAACACGAACGAGACGACGTCCCGGCGCAGCTCGACCAGTCCGCGCTCGTCGAGCGAGGAGACCTCACGTCCGTCGACGACCACGCGGCCGCCGTCGGGCCGGTCCAGGCCGCCGACGACGTTGAGCAGCGTCGTCTTGCCCGATCCCGAGCGGCCGACGAGCGCGACCAGCTCGCCCGGCGCGACCGTGAAGGACACGTCCTGGAGGGCGTGCACGGCCGCCGAGCCTGTCCCGTAGGTGCGGCTGACGTGCTCGACGCGGACGACGGGCTCGGTGCTCGTGGCGTCCGCCGGGACGGCGGTGGTGAGGGCGGTGGTCACCGGTCGGCCTCCTGGTCGGCGGGGGGAGCCGGGACGACGGGCGTCGACCCTGTCGGCGGGGCCGAGTGCCGCCCGGACGGTCGGCCGGGGTCACGCGTGGGCACGGGCCGGTCCGGCCACAGCGACACGTGCGACTCCTCCAGGGCGAGCCGCACCCGGCCGACCAGGTTGAGGGCCTCCCGGTACTCGCGCGGCAGCTGCACCCGGCCGGCCCGGTCGAGCACCGCCAGCTCCTCGGCCACCACGTGCTCGGTGCCGTCGTCGCGGGTGTGCGTGCGCCGGACGGTCTCGGAGCTGGTCCGACCGTCGCGGATGGCGACCGTCCGCTGCACGTGCTCGCTCACCCCGGGGTCGTGCGTGACGATGACGACCGTGGTGCCCAGCTCGCGGTTGACGGTCCGCAGACCTTCGAGGACGTCGTGCGACGTGGCGGAGTCGAGCTCGCCGGTGGGCTCGTCGGCGAACAGGACCTGCGGGGAGTTGGCGAGGGCGACCGCGATCGCGACGCGCTGCTGCTCGCCGCCGGACATCTGCCCGGGCCGGCGGTCGGCGCAGTAGCCGACGCCGAGGACCTCGAGCAGCTCGGCCGCCCGGCGGTCGCGTTCCTTGCGCCGCACCCCGGCGAGCGCCAGCGGGAAGGCCACGTTCTCCGTGCCGCTCAGGTACGGCACCACGTTGCGGGCGGTCTGCTGCCAGACGAACCCGACCATCGAGCGTCGGTACTCCACCCGCTGCTTGCTCGACATCGCCATGAGGTCCCAGGGGCCGACCCGCACCTTGCCGGCCGTGGGGACGTCCAGGCCGGACAGCACGGACAGCAGCGTCGACTTGCCCGAGCCGGAGGCGCCGACGATCGCGAGGAGCTCACCCTCCTCCACGAGCAGGTCGAGGCCCTGGAGCGCCTGCACCTCGACGCCCTCGGACTGGTAGATGCGCACCAGCGAGTCGCACACGATGAGCGCGTGCTCGCCGAAGTCGCCGGTCCGCTGCCGGGCGCGCGCCTCGAGCGCGCCGAGCGTGGGTTCGTCCTGCACAACCGTCATGAGTGCCTCCACCCTGTCGTCCGGTTCATCGCTCGCCCACCCGGAGCACCTCGCCCAGCCGGTCCCGCCGCCGGACCGCCGACTCGACGCCCACCGCGACCGCGAGAGCGCCCAGCACCACGACGGTCGCCCCGACGATCGGGACCCACGTGACCTGCAGGACCGTGGCCGCCGGGTGGCCCGTCAGCAGGTCGAGACCCAGCGCACCTGTGAGCACCCACGGGACCGCGATGCCGATCGCCGTCCCCGCCAGCACCGCCGAGAGCGCGAGCGGAGCCAGCTCGCCGAACGTCATCGCACGGGCCGTGCGCGCGTCCAGGCCGAGCGTCCGCAGCGCCGACAGCGTCCGTCCGCGCTCGCGGCTGGTGGCCACGACGGTGAGCACCAGCGCGAGCGCCGCGTAGCCGGCGAGGACCAGGCCCGTCGCGACGAGCAGCGCCAGCAGGCCGGCGTTCAGGGGCGACGTCTGCCACGTCGTGAGCCACGCGTCACGCTCGATGACGGTGAGGCCGGGGGTGGCGGTCAGTCCCGCGTCGCGGACGGCGGCGACCGCCCCCGGGCCGTCGACCCAGGTGGTCGTCGTGCGGACGTCGTCGGCGAGCGCGTCGGCGAACACCTCGCGGTCGACGACCACGACGCCCTCCGCCTCCGTCAGCGTCGACGCGTTCGCCGGCAGGACCGGTGGGTCGCTGACGGTGCCGACGACGTCGAGGTCGACGAACCCCTGGGCGCCGAGGAGCGCGGGGGTGATGAGGGCCGCCGTGCTCTGCAGCGACGGGGAGATGAGCGCCGGGATGCCGCCGTCTGCGCTCGCCGACCCGAGCTCGGCCAGACCCGGGTCGACCGTGCGGCCGTGGGCGGCAAGGATCCGGGCGAGCTCCGCCGCGTCCACCATCAGCACCTGCGCCTTGACCCCGCTGGAGCTGCCGAACGTCCGGTCGCTCAGAGCGGTGGCCCGGGCGACCCCGGTCACGCCGGTCGCGTTGCGCAGGTCCGCGACGACGTCGTCGTCGAGGTTCCCGTCGACCCGCACCTGCGCCCCGACCACGATGTCCGCGGCGGTGCGCTGCCCGGCGGTGACGGTGACGGCCATGGTGCCGCAGAACACGACCAGGGCGATGGCGATCATCAGGGCGAGCAGAGGGACACGCGTGCCGCCCGTGCTGCTCGCCCGGGCGGTCGCGACCACAGGCACCAGGCCGCGCCGGTGGGACGCGAGCCTCGACAGCGCGCGCAGCGTGGGCGGGAGCGCCCGGGCGACGAGGACGGTCGCGGCGCAGGCCAGCAGGACCGGGGTGGCGGCGAGCAGGAGGTCGACGCCCCCGGTGGCGGTCTGCACGAGCCCGCGTCCCCGCGTCGAGACCAGGGCGGCGACGGCGATCGCGACGAGCGCGAGCTCGCCGGTGAGGCGGCGGACGCGGCGCCGGCCGAGCGCTCGCTCGCGGTCGGCACGGTTCGCGGGCAGCCGGCGGCCCGTCCACGCTCCGGCCACCACGACCGCCGCGGCGATCGCGGGCGCTGCGACGGCCACCACCACGATCACCGCCGCCGTCAGCCAGCTGCCCCGAGGGTCCGGCGCGACCAGCCAGGCGAGCGCGGCGCCCACGGCGGTGGCGACGGCGACGAGCGGCACGCTCTCCGTCAGCGCGCGCAGGGCGACCGAGGCGATCGACGCCCCGCGGGCGCGCTCGGCGAGCAGGAACGTCTCTCGCCGGACCACGAGCAACCGTGCGGCCAGCACGAGCGTGAGCGCCCCGACCGCGGCGAGACCGACGAGCAGCACCGACGCCTGAGCGGTCGCCCCGAGGAGGCGGGCGTCCGCCGAGCGCAGCACCCTGTCCAGCTCGCTGTCGACCGACGGCGTGCGCCCGTCGGACCCCGCCAGCGGACCCGGCTGGGCGACGATCTGCGACACGGCACGCGCGACCTCTCCGGTGTCGGTGGCGCGCAGTGTGGCCGCGACGGTCGGGAACCGGAAGGCCGTGCTGGTCGACTGGGACGACTGCATCGCGAGCATGGCGTCGGGCAGCGAGGCGTCCGAGACGAGGAGCCCAGCACTCCCGAGGACCTCGGCTGCGGCGGGCGGGGGTTGCAGGTCGAGGAGGTCGGCGTACGTCGACCACACCGGCGACGTGACGTCGGCGGGCTCGTACAGACCGGTCACGACGGCCACGGCGTCGCCGCGGGTCGGCCCGTTGAGCGGCAGACGCTGCCCGACGGCGAGGCCGAGCTGGTCCGCGGCGGCGGCCGACACGCCGACCTCGACGAGGCGCGGGTCGGCCGAGCGGGCCGGGTGCTCGGGGGACGTGCGCGGCTCGATCCCGGAGACCCACCGGACCACCGGCGCGGTCGTGGTCGGGGTGCCCAGGTGGACGAGCCGCGTCGACACCAGGTCGTCGCCCAGCCGTGCGGTGAGCGGCGCGCTCCGGACGGCGGTCACCACGGGACCGGTCACGGCCTGCACGGACTCCGGCAACGAGGTCCGCATGTCCGTCGCCGCGTTCGCGACCAGGGTCGCCGCGTTGTCGACGCGCGCGGGCTGCCCGTCGGGCCCGACGGCTCCGATGCCCGGACCGCTGCCCAGGACGGTCACCACGTCCGCCGGCGGTCCGGCGTCCCGGACGGCACCCTGCACGCCCGCGTCGGCCATCCGCAGCACGATCCGGGGGACGGCGAGCGCGATGAGCACCGTGACGGCCAGCACGACCGCGGCGAGGACGAGCAGCCCGGCGTCCTGGCGGCTCCGTCGGCGGGCGACGAGCACCGCGTCGCCGCTGGTCGAGCGCCAGCCCGCAGCGGCCCGTGCGCGCACGGTCGTCGTGGTCATCGCTCGTCCCCCAGTCGCAGCAGCTCGCCCGAGGCCCGGCGCAGCAGGGAGCTCGTGGTGAGCGCCACGGCTCCGCCCACCAGCACCACGAGCGCGACGACCAGGGCCGCCTGCGTGGGCCACGGCCACTGGACGACCACGGCCGGGACGGGCCGGCTGCCCTCGGCGGACACCGTGACGAGCGGGGCGACCACCTGACCGAGGACCGCCCCGAGCACCAGACCGGCGACCAGGCCGAGCACGCCGACGATCCCGTGCTCGACCAGCACGGAGCGGACCAGCCCGGATCGCGCGGCCCCGAGGGCCTGCAGCCGGGCCAGCTCGAGGCGGCGCGTGCGCACCGACACCGTCGCGCTCATCGCGAAGCCTGCGACCGCGAGCGCCACCGCGGCCACCGTCACGATCCACAGCGCCGCCTGCACGCCGACGCGCAGCGGCCCGTCGGTGGCCACCTCGCGTGCGGTCACGCGGTCGACGGCGATGCCGAGGTCCTCGACGCGGACCTTCTCCACCAGTGCGGGCGCGCTCGCGTCGGGCACCTGGAGCCACCACTCGTCCAGCAGCGGGTCCGTGGACGAGCCGAGGAGGGCCGCTCGTGTCAGCAGGTCACGGTCGACCAGCATCGCCGCACCGGTGGGCAGGCCGGGCAGGTAGGCGACCACCCGGTCGACGACCACCGGGAGCCGGACGCCTTCGAGGTCGATCTCGAACGCGTCGCCTGGCCCGGCGGAGAAGGCAGCCGCGAGGGTGTCGGTCACGACGACCCGGAGGGCGCCCGGCGAGGGGAACGTCGTCGCGGCGAACGCCGAGCGGCCGAACAGGATCTCGAGGAGGTCCACCGCGCCGGACACGTGCAGCGCCTCGCCGTCGGTCCGGATGCCGAGCAGGGGCCGGTTGCCGTTGTCCTGGAGCGCGCCCTGGACCGTCCAGGTCACCGCGGTGAGCGGCACCGGGGTGACGGTGTCGGTGTCGGCCCCCGCGGGTCGTTCGACGGCGCGCAGGTTGCTCACGATCACGTCGACCTGCGCCTCCGTCGACGGACTGTCGAACAGCCCGTCCGTGTCGGTGGACTCGGGCAGGATCTGCGCGACGAGGCCGACCAGCTTCAGGCCCGGGGCGGTGGCGGGCAGAGTGGCACCGACGTCGACCGAGGTCGCCCCGACGGGCACGGGGGGCAGCTCCACCGGGGTGCGGGTCCCCAGTGGGTCCTCGACGACGAGGCTCACCAGCAGGACTCCCGGCAGGGGGGCGGCCAGGGAGCTCTGGAGGTCGAGGAGGAGGCCGCTGGGGGAGCCGGGGAGCGCGATGCTCGTCGCCGGCGCCGCAGGCCGCAGCGGTGCCGCGAGCGTGCCCCAGGACGGCGAGATCCGGCCGCGCAGCAGGGCGTCGGCCTGCGTGGTGTCGACCGCGAGGAGGTTCACGGACCGGCCCCGGGTCTCGCCCGCGCTGTCGGCGGGGTAGCCCAGGTCGACCGACCGGAAGGTCACCGGGCTGGTCGCCTGGGCATCGTCCAGGGTTGCGACGGTGCTCGACTGGGCGATGCCCGAGCCGGCCACGCGGTCCAGCCGGACGTCGGTCCCGACGGCGAGGTCGACCTGGTCGCCCTGGGAGGTCCGCCACGTGCTGAGGAAGGACTGGGAGAACGTGCCGACCGCCAGGGCGAGCGTGAGCAGGAGCACCGCGCCGGCCGCCCGACCGGGGCGCCGGCCGACCTCCCACGCGGCGAGCGGGGAGACGAGCGACCGGCTCCGAGCCGCCATCCGCTCGCCGACGCGCGCGATCAGCGGCAGCAGCCGCAGCGCGAGGACGGCACCGGCGAGCAGCAGCAACGCGGGTGCGGCCACCAGGAGGGGGTCGATCCGACCGGGACCCGCCTCGGCGACGGGGGACCGGTAGGCGCGCAGCTGCCATACGGCGAGCCCCGCGAGCACGAGGAGGGCGACGTCGGCGCCGGAGCGCGCCAGCCCGCCGCGACGGTCCTGCCGCACGAGCTGCTGCTCGGCGTCGACGACGCTGCCCCGACGGCGCAGGAGCGGACCGAGGAGAACCGCCGCGAGCACGAACGACGAGACCGCGCACGTGATCCAGAGCGACGGGGGTCGGCCCGGGTCGTGGTGCAGACCGGCTTCCGCGAGAGGGCCGACGGCGGTGATGGCCTGGAACAGCAGCCCCGCCAGCCACGGTGACACGAGCGTCGTCACGAGGGCGACGACGGCCGCCTCCAGCGTCGCCAGGCGCAGGAGCTGGCGGCCCGACGCGCCGCGCGAGGCCATGAGGGTCTGCTCGGGCGCCCGCCGGTCGGCCAGCAGGCGTGCCGCGAGCAGGAGGACGGTGACGGCGAGGACGACGAGCATGAGGCCGACGATGACGAGGCTGACCCGGGTCACCGCGAGGTTGCTCTGCGCCACGTCGATCGTGGCCGCCAGCCGGGAGCTGAACGCGCTCGAGCTGGTGAGGTTGGTGGTGGCGGAGACCAAGGAGGCCTGGGCGGTGTCGAGCCGGCCGCGCAGCGCGTCGACCGCCCCCGGCGGGCTGTCCACCAGCTGCGGGGACGCGACGAGGGTGGCCTGCGCGACCGAGCCGGGGTCCGTGAGGGTGCCCGGGGCGACGACGAACGGTCCCCAGGCGTCGGTGGCCAGGAACCCGAAGCTGCCCGGCACCGGGTACCGCGGATCGTGCTCGGCACCGAGGAGCAGGTCACGGGTCCACCCGCTGGCGGGCCCGTCGAGCTCATGGATCCCGACGACGACCACCGCGCTGTCCTCGTACGTGGTGAAGCTCATGACCGGGAGCACGGTGCCGATGGTCCAGCCGTACTTCTCGGCGGCGACCTTCGGGACGGAGACCTGGACCCGCCCGCCGTCGTCCGTCGCGGTGGTGGGCCACTGGCCGGTCAGCAGGGTCGCGTGCGACGGCACGTCGGGGTAGTCGGCGAGGTAGGCCATCGGCTGGATGTAGCCGTCCTCGCCGGTGAGCCGGTACATGGGCGAGGTGAGCCACGCGGTCCGCGTCGACGGGACGTCGCCCAGGAGCTCGTCGAGATACGCCTCGGCGGCGTCGGTGGCGACGAGCGGGCTGCCGCGCTGGAGCGTGAGGTCCACGTCGATGTCGGTGGCCGTCGCGGGGGCCCGCGTGAGGGCGGTGTCGAGGGCGCGGTGCTCGCTGGTGAACAGCAGGAGGGCGAAGGTTCCGAGGAGTGAGGCACCGATGAGGGCGACGGCCACGACGGTCGCCAGGAGAGTCCGCTGGGCGGCGGCGCGGTGGCGTAGCACGCGCAGGCTCCAGCCCATCCGACCTCCTCGTCCCGGGGCGCAGCAAGAGAGGGACGTCACTGCGCGGTCCGGCGATCGTAAAGGAGTCGCAACGACGTGTGGGAGCGATCCCGCAGTTGTGATCGAACCGATACGAACTGGCGCGACGCGCGCTGCTCCGCGGGGTATATTCCAACCGGAATAATAGATCCGGAGGTAGGACATGGCCGAGCTCTCGGCGGTCGCGGTGCTCGTGCTCGGGCTCCTGCACGAGCAGCCGATGCACCCGTACCAGCTGCACCAGACCCTCGTGGAGCGCGGTGACACCCGCATCGTGCGCGTCAACCCGGGCGCCGTCTACCACGGTGTCGAGCGGCTCGAGCGCGACGGTCTGGTCGAGGTGGTCGGCACCGACCGCACAGGCAAGCGTCCCGAGCGCACCACCTACCGGATCACCGACGCCGGCCGGACCGAGTTCGCCGTCCGGCTCACCAGCCTGCTCGGCGACGAGCACCCGGCCTACCCGCTCTTCTCGGTCGGTCTGGCCGAGGCCAACGAGCTGCCCGTCGACGAGGTCGTCACCCAGCTCGTCCGCCGGCGGGACCGCAAGGTCGCGCACCGGGACCGACTCTCCGTGTCCTACGACTCGCTCAGCCGGCTGGGCCTGCCCCGGCGGTACCTCCTCGACGTCGAGCACGACCTGGCCACCCTGCGCGCCGAGATCGACTGGCTCGGCCGCACCGTCACCGAGCTGCAGTCCGGCGCCCTCGACTGGACCAGCCCGATCCCTGACTCGTTCCACGAGGCGAAACGCGCCCTGCGCGCCGCCGATCCACTCCCGAAGGACATCTCATGAGCTCTGAGCAGCCTCGCGCGCTCGTCGACCTGCACGGACGCAGTCCGTGGAGCATCCTGCCCGCCCTCTGCCTGGGCTTCTTCATGATCATGGTCGACACCACGATCGTGAACATCGCGATCCCGTCACTGGTCACGGCGTTCGACGCCGACCTGACGGCGGTCGGCTGGGTCAACAGCGCCTACCTGCTGACGTTCGCCACGCTGCTGCTGGTCACGGGCCGCCTGGGCGACCGGTTCGGGCCGCGGCCCGTCTTCGTGCTCGGGCTCGTCATCTTCACGGTCACGTCGCTGCTCTGCGGCCTGTCGGGGTCGATCGAGATGCTCATCGTCGCCCGCGCGCTCCAGGGCGTCGGCGCCGCGCTGATGACCCCGCAGACGATGTCGATGATCACGCGGGTCTTCCCGCCGCAGAAGCGTGGCGCGGCGATGGGCCTGTGGGGGGCCGTCGCCGGCATCGCGACCATCACCGGCCCGGTCCTCGGCGGCCTGCTGGTCCAGACGGTGGGCTGGGAGTGGATCTTCTACGTCAACATCCCCGTCGGCGTCGTCGCCCTCGTGCTCGCGCTGCGGACGCTCCCCACCCTCCCCACGGCGAACCGCTCGTTCGACGGCCTCGGTGTCCTGCTGTCCGTGGTCGGCATGTTCCTCGTCGTGTTCGGTCTCCAGGAGGGCGCGACCTACGACTGGGGCACCATCACCGGACCGATCACGGTGTGGGGCGTCATCGGCGCCGGCGTCGCCGTGCTCGTCGGCTTCGTCCTCTGGCAGCGCCACCGCGGCAGCGACGCGCTGCTGCCGCTGACCCTGTTCCACAGCCGCAACTTCTCGCTGTCCAACGTGGCCGGCGGTGCCGTGACCTTCGCGATGATCGGCATCTTCTTCCCGTTCACGCTCTTCCTGCAGGAGGTCCTCGGCCTGAGCCCGCTGAACGCGGCGCTCGTCGGGCTCCCGGGTTCGCTCCTGTCCGGCGTCGTCGCCCCGTTCGCGGGCCGGCTGTCGGACAAGGTCGCCGGCAAGTGGGTCGTCGCCAGCGGGTTCGCCATCCTGTCGGTCGCCATCACGTGGCTCGCGCTCGCGGTCCAGCCCGACGCCCCCGTCTGGCACCTGGTCCTGCCGATGACCCTGTTCGGCATCGGCACCGGCGCGCTCTTCTCGCCGCTGGCCAACCTGGCCACCTCGGGTCTCGACGGCCGCACCGCCGGCGCCGGCGCCGGCGCGTTCAACACGACCCGGCAGATCGGCGGCGTCATCGGCTCCGCGGCGATCGTCGCCATGCTGACCTCGCGGCTCGCGGTCACCATCCCGGCCGCCGCCGAGGCGGCCGCCGACCAGGTCCCCGAGCAGTTCCGGCAGTCGTTCGTCGACGGGTTCGCGTCGGGGAACTTCGCCAGTGGCGCGGCCCCGCAGCTGCCGTCGACGGTGCCGGCCGATGTCGCAGCACAGATCGGGCAGGTCGCGCAGCAGGCGGTGCACTCCGGCTTCGCCACCGCGGTGACGCAGACGATGCTGCTCACGGTCGGTGTGCTGGTGCTGGGACTCGTCTCCAGCCTGGCGATGAAGGGCGGCCGCCCGCTGCACCACCCGGCCGCCCCCGAGCGCGTGGCCGCCGAGGTCTGACCGGTACGACGACGGCCCCGGGGGTGATCCCCGAGGCCGTCGTCGTCATCGTGAAGAGTTCGTCGCGCCAGGTGCGACAAGGTCTTCCGCCTGATGTCAGGCCTGCGGCGGCCGCGTCATGCTCAGGACGTCCAGCGCGCTGTCCAGCTGCTCCTCGGTGACCTCGCCGCGCTCGACGAAGCCGAGGTCGATCACCGCGGCACGGACGGTGATCCCGTGCTTGACGGCGTGCTTGGCGATCTTCGCCGCGGCCTCGTACCCGATCACGCGGTTCAGCGGCGTGACGATCGACGGCGACGACTCGGCCAGGGCGCGGGCCCGCTCGACGTTGGCGACGAGCCCGACGACGGTCTTGTCCGCGAGCAGGCGCGACGCGTTGGCCAGCAGACGGACCGACTCCAGCACGCCCGCGGCGATCACGGGGATCTGCACGTTGAGCTCGAACGACCCGCTCGCACCGGCCCACGCGACGGTCGCGTCGTTGCCCACGACGCGCGCGGCGACCATCAGCACGGCCTCCGGGATCACCGGGTTGACCTTGCCGGGCATGATCGACGAGCCCGGCTGCAGGTCGGGGATCGCGATCTCGCCGAGGCCGGTGTTCGGGCCGGAGCCCATCCAGCGCAGGTCGTTGCAGATCTTGGTGAGGCTGACCGCGATCGTGCGCAGCGCGCCCGACAGCTCGACCAGCCCGTCGCGCGAGCTCTGCGCCTCGAAGTGGTCGCGGGCCTCGGTCAGCGGCAGGCCGGTGTCCTCGCGGAGCAGCGCGATGACCCGCTGCGGGAAGCCCGCCGGGGTGTTGATGCCGGTGCCCACCGCGGTGCCGCCCAGCGGGACCTCCGCGGTGCGGGGGAGCGCCGACTCGAGCCGCTCGATGCCGTACCGGACGGCGGCCGCGTAGCCCCCGAACTCCTGGCCCAGCGTCACGGGGGTGGCGTCCATCAGGTGGGTGCGCCCGGACTTCACGACGGTCGCCCACTCGGCGGACTTCGCCTCCAGCGACTCGGCGAGGTGCTCCAGCGCCGGGATGAGGTCGCGGACGACGCCGGCCGTCGCCGCCACGTGCACCGACGTCGGGAACACGTCGTTCGACGACTGCGACGCGTTGACGTGGTCGTTCGGGTGCACGTCGCGCCCGAGGAGCCGCGTCGCCAGCGTCGCGAGGACCTCGTTGGTGTTCATGTTCGAGCTGGTGCCCGAGCCGGTCTGGTAGACGTCGATCGGGAAGTCGCCGTCGTGCGCGCCGCTCGCGACGTCGTCGGCGGCGGCGACGATGGCGTCCGCGACGTCCTGCTCCAGCACGCCCAGCTCGGCGTTCGCGCGGGCGGCGGCCTTCTTGATGCGGGCGAGCGCCTCGATGTGGCTGCGCTCGAGGCGGCTGCCGGAGATCGGGAAGTTCTCGACCGCCCGCTGGGTCTGCGCGCGGTAGAGGGCGTCGACGGGGACGCGCACCTCACCCATCGTGTCGTGCTCGATGCGGAACTCAGAAGTCATGCCAGCCATCCTGCCGCACGCTCAGGGCTCGACGTCCCCCAGCGACTCCGTCAGGTGCACGGTCCCGTCGGCCAGCGTGTACTCGAGCCCGATGATCGCCACCCGCCCCTCGGCGACCGACTCCGCGAGGGAGCGCGAGTACCCCTGGATCATCTGCACGGTGTGCCGCACGTGCTCGTGGCCGAGGACCGCGGGGTCGAGCGTGTCCAGCGCACCCAGGCCGCCGCCGCCCAGGTTGACGATGCTCGGGATGACCCGGTCGACGATCGCGCGCACGAAGCCCGTGGGCAGCTCGCCCGTCGTGAGGGCCGTGGTCGCCGCGGCGACCGCGCCGCAGCTGTCGTGACCGAGGACGACGACCAGTGACGCCCCCAGGACGTCGACGCCGTACTCGATCGACCCGACGACCGTGGTGTCGAGCACGTGGCCGGCGGTGCGGACCACGAACACGTCACCGAGCCCCTGGTCGAAGATGATCTCGGCGGCCACCCGGGAGTCCGAGCAGCCGAAGATCACCGCGAACGGGTACTGCGCGACGCTCAGCTCGGACCGGTGGTCGACCCCCTGCGACGGGTGGAGCATCTCGCCGCGGACGAACCGCTCGTTCCCCTCGCGCAGCGCGGACCAGGCTTCGGCAGGTGTGGTGGGGCGTGGCACGGCGTCATCGTCGCAGGTCGGGACGCGGTTGGGGAGACCGGCTCAACGTGCGAGAAATGCTGCCAGCGGTGGCGCGCATGGGCCGAACGGGTGTAGCCCTTGGGTGTGAGGCGTCGAAGCCTCGGTTCGGAGGTGCTCCGTGCGACGACGCACACGGGCGCTCGCCCTCGTGCTGGGGGTGGGGCTCGTCGCTCCGTTGGCAGCCTGTGCAGGATCCGGGTCCGGGACACCCGTCCTCACCTGGTACATCAACCCGGACGACGGTGGCCAGGCCGAGATCGCCAAGCAGTGCACGGAGGCTGCGGCCGGTCAGTACATCATCGAGACGTCCGTCCTGCCGCGCGACGCCAGCGCCCAGCGCGAGCAGCTGGCCCGACGGCTGGCCGCCAAGGACTCGTCGATCGACATCATGAGTCTCGACCCGCCGTTCATCCCGGAGATGGCCGAGCCCGGTTTCCTGGCCCCGGTGCCGGACGACGTGGCGCAGCGGGTGACGGAGAACGTCGTGGCCGGTGCGCTGGCCGGGGCGACGTGGGGCGACAAGCTCGTGACCGTCCCGTTCTGGGCGAACACGCAGCTGCTCTGGTACCGCAAGTCCGTGGCGAAGGCGGCAGGGCTGGATCCGGCCGCGGCGCCGGTGACGTGGGACCAGATCATGACCGCGTCCCAGGACCAGGACAAGTACCTCGCCGTCCAGGGCACCAAGGCCGAGTCGCTGACCGTGTGGATCAACGCGCTCATCGCCTCCGCCGGCGGCACGATCATCGAGAACCCCGAGGCTCCGGCCGACGAGGTCACTCTCGGGCTGGACAGCCCGGCGGGTGAGGCCGCCGCGACGATCATCGGCACGATCGGCAAGGAGAACCTCGGCGGGCCCGCCCTGCCGACGGAGGACGAAGGGGCGTCGCTGGCAATCTTCCAGGGCGACAAGGGCTCCTTCATGGTCAACTGGCCGTTCGTCTGGTCCGCCACCAAGGCGGGCGTCGAGGACGGCACGTTCGACCAGGCGCTCCTCGACGACATCGGCTGGGCGCTGTACCCGCAGGTGACCGCCGACCAGCCGACCGCTCCGCCCTACGGCGGGATCAACCTCGGCATCGGGGCCTTCAGCAACTACGTCGACCTCTCCTACGCGGCCGCCGAGTGCATCGTGACCCCCGAGCACCAGGCGCAGTACTTCGCGACGAACGGCAACCCGCCGTCCAACACCGAGGCGTACGACGACCCCGCGGTCACCGAGGCGTTCCCGATGGCGGACGTCATCCGGGAGTCGCTCGAGCTGGCCGTGCCGCGGCCGCAGACGCCGTACTACAACGAGGTGTCCACCGGCCTGCAGCAGACGTGGCACCCGCCGAGCGCGGTGACCCCGGAGGTCACGCCGGCCGAGTCGAGCGACCTGATCACCGCCGTGCTTCGAGGGGAGCAGCTGCTATGACCACGGTCGCCGACAAGAGGCCGGACCTGCGCGACGCAGCAGCGAAGGCCGGCCGCAGCGACCGTGCGAGGTCCGAGGCCCGACTCGGCTGGCTGCTCGCCGGACCGGCGTTCGTCGTCATGCTCGCCGTCACGCTCTACCCGATCCTGCAGGCCTTCTACGACTCGCTCTTCCACTTCCGGCTCACCGCCCCGGACGACAAGAGCTGGGCCGGTCTGAGCAACTACGCGGTCGTGCTGACCGACCCGCTCTTCTGGCAGGCGCTCGGCGTCACCGTCTTCATCACCGTCGTGACCGTCGTGGTCGAGCTGCTCCTCGGCTTCGCGCTCGCGCTCGTCATGCACCGCGCGATCAAGCAGCTCCGCGGTCTGCTCCGCACGGCGATCCTGGTGCCGTACGGGATCATCACGGTGGTCTCGGCATTCGCCTGGTTCTACGCGTTCGACATCAACTCCGGGTACATCAACCACTGGTTCGCCTGGGTGCCCGGGATCAGCACGGACCTCAACTGGTTCGCCCAGCAGGGCACCAGCCTCTTCGTCATCATCCTGTCGGAGATCTGGAAGACCACGCCGTTCATCTCCCTCCTCCTGCTCGCCGGCCTCTCACAGGTGCCGACCGAGCTGGAGGAGGCCGCGGAGGTCGACGGTGCCACGTGGTGGCAGCGCCTGACGCGGGTGGTCCTGCCGAACATGAAGGCCGCGATCATGGTGGCGGTCCTGTTCCGGGCCCTCGACGCGTTCCGGATCTTCGACAACGTGTTCATCATGACCAACGGGGCCAACGGCACCGAGGTGCTGTCGCTGCTCGCCTACCGGACGTCGATCGGGCGGCTCGAGATCGGCCTCGGCTCCGCGATCTCCGTGCTGCTCTTCCTGTGCGTGATCGGCATCTGCTGGGTCGCGGTGAAGCTCTTCAAGGTCGATCTGGCCGGCGGCGCGAGGGGGGCGGGCTGATGAAGCAGCTGTCGACGAGGGCGAAGTGGGCCTGGGCCCTCATCACGATCTTCGTCATCTCCTACGCGCTCTTCCCGATCGTCTCGATCTTCGCGACGTCGTTCAAGCTGCCGTCCCAGCTCAACCTCGGGCTGTTCTGGCCGAAGACCTGGTCGACCGTCAACTACGAGGAGATCCTCGCGCCGGGCGGGTCCGCCCAGACGCTGTTCCTGTCCTCGCTGCGCAACTCGATCGGCATCTGCCTGATCGCCACGGCCATCGCGGTCGTCCTGGCCACGCTCGCGGCGTACGCCATCGCCCGTCTCGACTTCCCCGGCAAGCGGCTCGTCCTCCTGACCGCCCTGGGGGTGTCGATCTTCCCCGTCATCTCGATCGTCACGCCGCTGTTCAACCTGTGGCGCAACATCGGCCTCTACGACACCTGGCTCGGGCTGATCATCCCGTACCTGTCGCTGACGCTGCCGATCTCCATCTGGACGCTCGCGGCCTTCTTCCGGCAGATCCCGTGGGAGCTCGAGCAGGCCGCCCAGGTGGACGGGGCGACCACGTGGCAGGCCTTCCGCAAGGCGATCGTGCCGCTCGCCGCACCGGGCGTGTTCACCACCGCGCTGATCGCGTTCTTCATCGCGTGGAACGACTTCGTCTACGGCATCTCGCTCACGTCCACCGACCGCGCCCGTCCCGTCCCGGCCGCGCTGGCGTTCTTCACCGGCGCCTCGCAGTTCGAGGAGCCGACGGGGTCCATCTCTGCCGCCGCCATCATCGTGACCATCCCGGTGGTCATCCTCGTCCTGCTCTTCCAACGCCAGATCGTGTCCGGCCTGACCCAGGGCGCCGTCAAGGGCTGACCACGAAGGAGATCCGATGGCCGCCATCACTCTCAAGGACATCGTCAAGCAGTACGGCGACGGCTTCCTCGCCGTGAAGGGCGTCAGCCTGGACATCGCCGACGGCGAGTTCGTCATCCTCGTCGGCCCGTCCGGCTGCGGGAAGTCGACGCTGCTGCGCATGATCGTCGGCCTCGAGGACATCACCGCGGGCGAGCTGACCATCGGCGGGACCCGCGTCAACGACAAGGCGCCGCGCGACCGCAAGCTCGCCATGGTGTTCCAGAACTACGCCCTCTACCCCCACCTGACGGTGTTCGAGAACATCGCCTTCCCGCTGCGCCTGCAGAAGGGGCAGTTCACCGAGCAGCAGATCACCGAGAAGGTCGAGTTCGCCGCCAAGACCCTCGAGCTGCAGGACCACCTGCAGCGCAAGCCTGCGAACCTGTCCGGCGGGCAGCGGCAGCGCGTCGCGATGGGCCGCGCGATCGTCCGGGAGGCGCAGGCCTTCCTCTTCGACGAGCCCCTGTCCAACCTCGACGCCAAGCTGCGCGGCCAGATGCGCACCGAGATCGCCCGCATGCAGCGTCGCCTCGGCACGACGACCGTCTACGTCACGCACGACCAGACCGAGGCCATGACCCTGGGCGACCGCGTCGCGGTGCTCCGCAAGGGCGAGCTCCAGCAGGTCGCCAGCCCGCGTGGCCTCTACGAGCAGCCCGTGAACCTCTTCGTCGCCGGCTTCATCGGCTCCCCGCCGATGAACTTCCTGCCGGGGGAGGTCGACGGGTCGACGATGCACCTGCCGTTCGCCGACGTCCCGATCTCCGCCGACCTCGCGTCCAAGCTCGGCGGCAAGAACCTCGTCATCGTCGGCATCCGCCCGGAGCACTTCGAGGACGCCAACCTGCTGGAGGAGTCCAAGGTGTCGTCCGGCGTGACGTTCACCGCGCCCGTGGACGTCAGCGAGTGGCTCGGCTCGGAGCTCTACGCCTACATCCCGTTCGAGACGAACCCGAACGTCGCGCAGACCCTCGAGGAGCTCGACCGCGACCTCGACGGCGAGGGTCTGCGCACCCAGCTCATCGTCACGCTCGGGTCCGAGACGAAGGTCCGCGACGGCGACGACGCGAACCTCTGGTTCGACCCCGCCCGCATGATGGTGTTCGACCCCGAGACCGGCGAGAACCTCACCTGGGACGCGGAGAGCGCGAAGACGATCGACCAGGAGAACGAGGCCGACCGCAAGGCGTCGCTCGAGCGGGCGCAGGCACGCGAGAAGGCCAACGCCTGACGTTCGCTCCGGATCGTCCGCTCAGTCGAGCTCGGCCGAGCGCGGCGGGTTCGCGCCTGCGCGCGACACCGTGATCGCGGCGATACGCGCACACCGCTCCAGGACGCCCTCCACCGTGGCGGCGTCGACGTCCGCCAGCGCCTGCCGACGGTCCGCCCCGAGCAGCCCGGCCGACCAGAGCCCGTCGATCAGCCCGCCCATGAACGAGTCCCCGGCACCGACGGTGTCCGCGACCTGCACCTTCGGGGCCGCCACCGACATCCGCGCCCCCGCGGACGTGCTCGCGAACGCCCCCTCACCGCCGTGCGTGACGACGACGAGCGACGGCCCGGACCGGCTCCACTCCTCGGCGATCTCCGCCGGCGCGACACCCGGGTGCAGCCACGCGAGGTCCTCGTCGCTGACCTTCACGACGTCCGCCAGCCGGACCAGCGCGTCGACGACGGGCAGGGCGTGCGCGGGCGAGCCCATGAGCACGGGCCGCAGGTTGGGGTCGTAGGTGATGGTCGACGTCGCGCGGCTGCGCGCCACGATCGTCGCGACCGCGGCGCCGCCGGGCTGCAGCACCGTCGCGATCGAGCCTGTGTGCACGACGAGGGGGTGGCCGGGCTCCTCGTCCCACGTCTCGGGCAGGTCCCACTCGAGGTCGAACTCGTACGACGCGGTCCCCTCGGCGTCGAGGTGCGCGGTCGCCACGGGGGTGCGCACCGCCGAGCGGTTGCCCTGCAGGACGTTGACGCCCGAACCGCGCAGGTGCCGGCGCACCAGGTCGCCGTCCGTGTCCTGACCGAGCCACGTCAGCAGGTCCACGCGGCGCCCGAGACGGCCGAGCCCGAGCGCGACGTTGGCGGGGCTGCCGCCGGGGTGCTGCGCGCGGCTGCCGTCCGGGCGTGTGACCACGTCGATGAGCGCCTCGCCGATGACGAGGGCCCGGTCTGCGGTCTGCGTGGTCATCGGATCTCCTCGTCGTCGTCGGTCGTGTCCGTCGTCCGGGCCGCGGTGTCCCGCACGGCACTGAGTCGCTCGCGTGCCCCGTCCAGCCACTCCTGGCACCGCGTCGCCAGCGCCTCGCCGCGCTCCCAGAGCGCGAGCGACTCCTCGAGCGTCGCTGCCCCGGCCTCCAGCCGGGCGACGACCGTGACGAGCTCGTCGCGGGCCTCCTCGTACCCGAGGGCGGCGACGTCCGCGTTCGGGTCCGAGGACGCGGGCGGAGAGGACTGGGACGGCTTCGGCACGGGGACAGTCAACCAGGACGAGCCCACACCGTCGGCCGGCGTCCGCGCGCTCGGCCGCGCGTGCCGTGATGCCTGCGACACCCGCACGCTCGGTACGGTCGCCGGTGCGGGCACACCGTCGTGACGTCGGGAGGGCGGCATGAGACTGACATCGCACGACGGGACCGCCGCCGAGCTGCGCCTGCTCGGCTACGAGCGCCCTGCGCCACCGCAGGGGCGCGAGGACTGGGATGCGAACTGGCTCTACCTCGCCGGGCGCTTCACGCTGCCCGACGGACGGTCCTGGACGTTCCGGGACGCGTGCCTGACCACGTGGGAGGCGCGTGAGCTGGGGGCGTGGTTCCGCCGGGTGGTGTCCGGTGTCGAGCCCGCCGCCGGGGACGCTCGGGTCCGCGGGTTCACGGAGCCGAGCCTCGCGGTCAGCCTGGCGCGTCGGACGGACGGCGTCGTGACCGTCCGCGTGCACCTGGCGGTCGAGGCCCGACCGCCGTGGCTCGACGAGGACGTCGACGAGCACGTGCTGGAGCTGTCGATGGGCCTCGCCGAGCTTGCGCGCGCAGCGGACGCCTGGGACGAGGAGATCGCGGCGTTCCCCGAGCGCTGAGCCGTGCTCCGCGACCCGGGGCTGGGGACATCGACCAGTCCGCGCCCGCCTCAGCCCGTCGTGACCGTCGCGGCCAGCTCCCCGCGGGCGACCCGGATCCGCAACCGCTCGTCGGGCGCGACGTCGTCCGGGTCGCGGACCACGTGCCCGTCGGCGCCCTGCACCACGGCGTAGCCGCGGTCGAGCGTGGCGGCAGGCGACAGCGCCCGGACCTGAGCGGCGAGCCCGGCCACCTCGGCGCGGCCGTGCACGAGCGCGGTGTGCAGCGACCGGCGCGCACTCTCGCGCAGGGCGTCGACGCGGTGCTCGTGCACGTCCACCAGCGTCGTCGGGTTGGCCAGCACCGGCCGGCTGCGCCAGTGGTCGAGCCCGCTCTGCTCCCGGGTCAGGCGGTGCGTGAGTGCAGCCCGGGCACGCAGCCGCGCCTGGGTCAGCCGCGAGCGCTCCTCGCTGACGTCCGGCACGATCCGCTTGGCGGCGTCGGTCGGCGTCGAGGCGCGGAAGTCCGCGACCAGGTCCAGCAGCGGCGTGTCGAGGTGGTGCCCGATCGCGCTGACCAGGGGCGTCCGGCAGGCGGCCGCCGCACGCACCAGGGACTCGTTGCTGAACGGCAGCAGGTCCTCGAACGACCCACCGCCGCGCGCGACCACGATCACGTCGACGCGCGGGTCCCGGTCCAGCTCCGCGATGGCCGCGCTGACCTCGGGCACCGCCCGCGGTCCCTGCACGGTCACGCGGCGGATCTCGAACTGCACCGCCGACCACCGGGCACGCGCGTTGGAGACCACGTCGTGCTCGGCGTCTCCCTGCTGGGCGACGATCAGCCCGACGACCGCCGGCAGGAACGGCAGCGCACGCTTGCGCGACGGCTCGAACAGCCCCTCGGCGCCGAGCACGCCCTTGAGGTGCTCGATCCGCGCGAGCAGCTCACCCAGCCCGACCAGCCGCACGTCGTCGGCGGCGAACGTCAGGGTCCCCTTCTTGGCGTGGAACTGCGGTCGGGCGTGCACGACGAGGTGCGCGCCGTCCGCGAGCTTGTCCGCGAGCTTGTCGATGGCGAACGCCGGGGCCGTGACCGACAGCGACATGTCGAGGTCGGTGTCGCGCAGAGTCAGGAAGTAGAGGGTGTTCCACTTCTTCAGGTTCAGCACCTGCCCCTCGACCCACACCGGCGGCATCTTCGCGATGTAGTCGGCGATCTTCGGGGCCAGGTGCCGCACCGGCCACGGGCGGTCGGGGGTGGTGTCTGCCGCGCGCAGCGGGGGAGGGCCGGCCGTCGCCGGGGTGCTCAGGGGGCCGGTGCTCACGCGCCCAGCCTGCCTCATGGCACCGACATCTCCGGCCGCGCCGCATGTGACCGGGCCGTGCGGGTCGGGTGCAGGTCACACCTGCTGGGCGCCTCCGAGCCGGGCCGACGCGGCCCGCCGATCTAGACTCGGACCGTGACCTCCCCGACCGTCTCCGCCTCCGGCACGCCCTCCGGCACGCCCGCCACCGGCAAGCGCGTCCTGCTGGCCGCCCCCCGCGGCTACTGCGCGGGCGTCGACCGCGCGGTCATCGCCGTCGAGAAGGCGCTCGAGCACTACGGCGCCCCCGTGTACGTGCGCAAGGAGATCGTGCACAACCGGTACGTCGTCGAGACCCTCGCCGCCCGGGGTGCCGTGTTCGTGGACGAGACCGACGAGGTGCCCGAGGGCGCCCACGTCGTCTTCTCCGCGCACGGCGTCTCGCCCGCGGTCCACGCGCAGGCGGCGGCGCGGAACCTCCAGACCATCGACGCGACCTGCCCGCTGGTCACCAAGGTCCACAAGGAAGCCGTGCGGTTCGCGTCCGAGGACTACGACATCCTCCTCATCGGGCACGACGGCCACGAGGAGGTCGAGGGCACGTACGGCGAGGCGCCCGACCACATCCAGGTGGTGAACTCGCCGGACGCCGTGGCCGACGTCGTCGTCCGAGACCCCGACCGGCTCATCTGGATCTCGCAGACCACGCTCTCCGTCGACGAGACCATGGACACGGTCCGTCGACTGCGCGAGCGCTTCCCCAACCTGCAGGACCCGCCCAGCGACGACATCTGCTACGCCACCCAGAACCGCCAGGTGGCCGTCAAGAAGCTGGCGCCGGAGTGCGACCTGGTCATCACGGTCGGCTCGGCGAACTCGTCCAACTCCGTCCGGCTGGTCGAGGTCGCCCTGGACGCCGGTGCCCGGACGTCCTACCGCGTCGACCAGGCCTCCGAGATCGACCTCGCGTGGCTCGACGGCGTCACCACCGTCGGCGTCACGTCGGGCGCATCAGTCCCGGAGATCCTGGTCAAGGACGTCCTCGCCCTGCTCGCCGAGCACGGCTTCGGCGACGTCCAGGAGGTCCGCACCGCGACCGAGGACCTCATGTTCTCGCTGCCCCGCGAGCTGCGCGCCGACCTCAAGGCCGCCGGCAAGGCCCCGGCCGTCCCGCGCCGCGAGGGCCGCACGTCGCTGGACGTCCAGACCGCCTGACCGGGAGCAGCCCGCCGCGTGACCACAGCGGCGTCGTGCCCCCCGGTCGAGCGGCGTCGCGAACCCAGCCCTGAGTGTCGCCGAGCGTGCCCGCGCCGCCACTCATGCCCTGTTCGCGACCGCGCCCCGTCTGTCCCCGCCGAACCCGACAGGGGTGCCGCCCTCCGGCCCTGAACGCCCTCCATGTCGGGTTCGACGCGCGCTGTGCGCCGGGGGTGTCAGGCCGTCGACGCGTCCGGGGGTTGCGCCGCGCGCTCGGCGCGCAGGGCGCGGTCGTCGCGGTCGGCGCGGCCGTCGAACATGACGATCAGCTCGTCGGCCGACGCCACCAGCTCCGGGGCGCTGACCGCGGACAGCTGCGGGTTCACGGGGGCGGGGGTCTCCAGGCCGCCGTCGACGACGTGCAGGTCCGCGAACCGGCGGGCGCTGACCAGGACCCGGGTCTCCAGGGACGACACCGTCTGGTTGTAGGCGCCGGCCGCCGAGTCGATGGCGCGGCCCAGCTTGGCCAGGTGCGCGCCCATGGTCGCGAGGCGGCCGTGCAGCTCCTTGCCGAGCGACAGGACTGCCTGCGCGTTGCTGGCCAGGGCGTCCTGCCGCCACGCGTACGACACGGTGCGCAGCAGGGCGAGCAGGGTGGTCGGCGTCGCGATGACGACGTTGCGCTCGAACGCGTACTCGATCAGCAGCGGGTCCTGCTCGGCGGCGGCGTGCAGGAACGACTCGGCGGGCACGAACATCACGACGAACTCCGGTGCCGGGGCGAACTGGTCCCAGTACCGCTTGCCCGCCAGGTCGTCGACGTGCGCGCGGACGTGCCGGGCGTGCGCCGCGAGCCGCTCGGCGCGGACGCGCTCGTCGGTGGCCTGCGCGGCGTCGAGGAACCCGAGGAACGCGACCTTGGCGTCGACCACGACGTTCTTGCCTCCCGCGAGCTTGATCACCATGTCCGGCCGGAGCAGCCCGTCGTCGGTGCGCACCTGGTCCTGCTCGACGAAGTCGACGTGCGCGAGCATCCCGGCGGCCTCGACGACCCGCTTGAGCTGCAGCTCGCCCCACTTCCCGCGCACCTGCGACGAGCGCAGCGCGGTGACCAGCTGGGCCGTCTCGCCGCGCAGGTGCTCGGAGGCCAGGTGCATCGCGCGCACCTGCTCACCGAGCGCGGCCTGACCGGCGGCGCGCGCCTGCTCGGCGGTCGACAGCTCGACGCGCACCTGGTCGAGCGTGCGGGACAGCGGCTCGACCATCGCGCGCACGGCCTGCTCGCGCTGTGCGAGCTCCCCGACCTGCGTCTGGTGGTCGGCGGCGAACCGCTGGTGCGCGAGCGCGAGGAACTGGTCGCTGCTCGTCGCCAGGGCGTCGGCGGCGAGCGCCCGGAACTGGTCGGCCAGCCGGTCGGAGTCCGCGAGCCGGGCCTGCGCCCCGTGCCGCTCGGCCTCGAGCAGCGCTTGCGCGCGCGCGGCCTCGAGGTCGGCGGCGCGCAGCCGGGACGACGCGAGCATCCAGCCCACGAGCCCCCCGACGACGGCGCCGATCGCGAGTCCCAGCAGCAGTCCTGTGTCCATGCGTGCAGGCTCCCAGCAGCCACCGACACGCCGTGGCATCCCACGCCATCGGCGTGCCCCGCGCATCCCCGCGGCATCCTGGTGACATCCCACCGGAGGATGAGGCACGGCGGGTCGGCGACGCCTACGGTGGTCCGATGTCGAACGCACCCGCCCTCGAGCTGCGCGGACTGTGGCGCAAGTTCGGGGACAAGATCGCCGTCTCGGGCATCGACCTCGTCGTCCCCGCCGGCTCGTTCTACGGTCTGGTCGGCCCGAACGGTGCCGGCAAGACGACGACGCTGTCGATGGCGACAGGCCTGCTGCAGCCCGACTTCGGCACGGTGCTCGTGCACGGGCACGACCTGTGGGCGTCCCCGATCGAGGTCAAGGCCATGCTCGGCGTGCTGCCCGACGGCGTCCGCCTCTTCGACCGCCTCACGGGCGAGCAGCTCATCACCTACGCCGGGCTGCTGCAGGGGCTCGACCGCGAGACCGTCGCCGCGCGCGCCACGGACCTGCTGGCCGCCCTGGACCTGACCGCCGACGCGACGAAGCTCGTCGTCGAGTACTCCGCGGGGATGACGAAGAAGGTCGCACTCGCGTGCGCTCTGGTCCACGCCCCTCGGCTGCTCGTGCTGGACGAGCCGTTCGAGGCGGTCGACCCGGTGTCCGCGGCGAACATCCGCGACATCCTGCGCTCCTACGTCGGCTCGGGCGGCACCGTGATCGTGTCGTCGCACGTCATGGACCTGGTCCAGCGGATGTGCGACCACGTCGCGGTGATCGCGGCGGGACACGTGCTCGCAGCCGGCACCATCGACGAGGTCCGCGGTGGCGGCAGCCTCGAGGACCGCTTCGTCGACCTCGTGGGTGGCCGCGTGAGCGGGGAGGGTCTGGCGTGGTTGCGCACCTCGTCCGCCTGAAGCTCACGCTGCTGCGCAACGCGCTGCGGCGCAGCCCGTGGCAGGTGGTCGGGCTCGTCGTCGCCTCGCTGTACGGGCTGGGCGCCCTCGTGCTCGTCGTGGCGTCGATGGCCGTGCTCAGCGTGCAGGAGCCCGACATCCGAGGACTCGTCACCGTGCTCGTCGGGTCGGTGCTCGTCCTCGGCTGGTGGGTGGTGCCCCTGATCGCGTTCGGGCTGGACTCGACCGTCGACCCGGCGCGGTTCGTCACGTTCGCCATCCCGCGGCGCTCCCTGCTGACGGGTCTGGCGATCGCCGGAGTGATCGGGGTGCCCGGCCTGGTCACGGTCGGCGCGGCGCTCTCGATGGCGGGCGTGTGGTGGCGGACCCCCGCGGCCCTCGTCGTCGGGGTCCTCTGCGCGGCGCTCGCGGTGGCGACGTGCGTGATCGGTGCGCGGGCGACGACCTCGGCCGCCTCCACCCTGGTCACGGGCCGGCGCTTCCGGGAGGTGATGGCGGCTGTCGCCGTGCTGCCGATCATCGTCATCGGACCGGTCATCGGTCGGGTGACCTCGGGCACCACGATCACCGAGGACCTGCTCCGCCAGGTGGCGGAGGTCCTGTCGTGGACCCCGTTCGGGGCGTCGTGGGCGGTCCCCGGGGACGTCGCCGACGGTCAGTGGGGTCTGGCGGCGGCGCGCTTCGGGATCGCCGTCGTGACCCTCGCCGTCGTGGCTCTCGTCTGGGACCGGGCGCTCGCGCACGCGCTGGTCAACCCGGCCCACCAGAAGGTCTCGTCCAAGGGTCGAGGGCTCGGCTGGTTCGACCGTCTGCCCGCCACGCCGCTGGGCGCGGTCACCGCGCGGTGCCTCACGTACTGGGCGCGGGACCCGCGGTACGCGCTCGCGGTGGCCGTTGTACCAGTGCTGGCCATCGTGCTGTACATCGTGAACCCGGGCGGTGACACGGTCCTGCTCATCGGCCCCATCGCCGCCTATCTGATGGGCTGGGGCATCTCCGCAGACGTCGCCTACGACGGCACAGCGTTCTGGACGCACGTGGCCGCGCCGCTGCGGGGCACCGCGGACCGGTTGGGCCGCGTGATCGCCGCCGGGGCGATCGCGGTGCCCGCAGTCACGATCCTCGTGGTCGGCTCCGCGCTGATCGCACGCCAGCCGCACACCGTCCCCGCGCTGCTCGGGCTGTCGTTCGGGGTGCTGCTCACGTCGCTGGGCGGCTCCAGCATCCTGTCCGCGCTCGTCGTCTACCCCGTCCAGCTCCCGGGCGAGAGCCCGTTCCAGACGAAGCAGGGCGCGTCGACGGCCTCGGTCGTCTCGCAGCTGGTCGGCTGGCTGGCCGTCATGGCGCTGTGCCTGCCCGAGATGATCCTCGCGCTCATGGCCGTCCGGGGCGGGTCGGTGGCGCTCGGGTGGGTGACGCTCGTCGTCGGCCTCGTGCTCGGCTCGACGCTCCTGGCGATCGGGGTGCGCGTCGGCGGGCGGACGCTCGACCGAACCGGTCCCAGCCTGCTGAGCAAGATCGTGGCGTTCGCCTGACGGGAGGCCCCCGTAGACTTCCCCGACGTGGCACTCACCATCGGCATCGTCGGCCTGCCCAACGTCGGCAAGTCCACCCTCTTCAACGCGCTGACCCGCGCACAGGTCCTCGCAGCGAACTACCCGTTCGCGACGATCGAGCCCAACGTCGGCGTCGTCCCGCTGCCCGACCCTCGGCTGGAGACCCTCGCGGAGCTGTTCGGCTCCGAGCGGATCCTGCCCGCGACCGTGTCGTTCGTCGACATCGCCGGCATCGTCAAGGGCGCCAGCGAGGGTGAGGGTCTGGGCAACAAGTTCCTCGCCAACATCCGCGAGGCCGACGCGATCTGCCAGGTCACCCGCGTGTTCGCCGACCCCGACGTCGTGCACGTCTCCGGCGCGGTGAACCCGAAGGACGACATCGAGATCATCGCCACCGAGCTGATCCTCGCGGACCTGCAGACCCTCGAGAAGGCGATCCCGCGCCTCGAGAAGGAGGTGCGGGCCAAGAAGGCCGACGCCGGCCTGCTCGCGGCGGCCCAGGAGGCGTTCGCGATCCTCGAGACCGGCCAGACGCTCGCGGCCAGCGGAAAGAAGATCGAGCACCTCGACGAGCTGCAGCTCATGACGAGCAAGCCGTTCATCTACGTCTTCAACACCGACGACGCCGGCCTGGCCGACACCGCGATGCAGGACGAGCTCCGCGCGCTCGTCGCCCCCGCCGACGCCATCTTCCTCGACGCCAAGTTCGAGTCCGAGCTGGTCGAGCTGGAGCCCGACGAGGCGCGCGAGATGCTCGCCGACAACGGCCAGGAGGAGGCCGGGCTGGACCAGCTGGCACGCGTCGGCTTCCACACGCTCGGACTGCAGTCGTACCTGACCGCCGGCCCGAAGGAGTCCCGCGCCTGGACGATCCACCGCGGCTGGACCGCCCCGCAGGCCGCCGGCGTCATCCACACGGACTTCCAGAAGGGCTTCATCAAGGCCGAGGTCATCTCGTTCGACGACCTCGTCGCCGCCGGCTCCGTCGCCGCCGCCCGCGCCGCCGGCAAGGCCCGCATCGAGGGCAAGGACTACGTGATGGCCGACGGCGACGTCGTGGAGTTCAGGTTCAACGTCTGACCAGGCGTGCACGGCGCATCCGATGACAAGCCTGCTCGCTCGGCTCAAGGGCACCGAGCTGGCTCAGGTGTGGTTCGTCAGGGACTACCTCCAGTTGATCTTCGAGAGCGATGGGGATCACTGGTCCTTGCAGTGCTGGGTGTGGCCGCGCGTCGTCGTCGACAGCGTCGAGACTGCATTCGGTGCCTCGGCGTACCGGGATCTGCTCTGCGGGCTCATCGGCGAGGAGGTCGTCTCGACGTCCTCAGACAGAGGCCTCACCGTCCAGTTCGGCGCGTCGGCACTCGTCCTGGATTCCTCTCCGGATGAGCCGGAGGGTCCCGAGATTGCGATGCTCCACGTCCATGGTGGACAGGGCGAATCGATGGTGTGGGTGCCGGGTGGGGAGTCGTTCCAGCACCTGGCGTGAAGCGACGTGGTGGAGTTGCGCCACCGGAGACATCTGGAGCCAGGCATGGACAGCGACTGGACGCTGCAGTCATTGACGCTCGACGAAGCCTTCCGGGCGGCGTACTTCATGATCGATCAGTACGTCGCGCTGGAGTCCAGCCCTGACGTAGGCCTGGTCCTCCTCCACCAGTACATGAAGTCCGATCCCGCTCGATGGGATGACTGGACCGCCTCGGTGCGACGCGCGCTCTCGAACGAGAGCGCGCACCAGGACTGGCTCCACGACTGAGCACCGGGGACGACGGGTCTCGCTGATGTTGAACGGCTACGCAATGCCGTGGAGTTCCGCTTCAACATGTGACGCCGTCCGGAAGGCCTGCGCGCCGAGCGGGTGAACCTCTGTCGGTTGTCCCGGGGTGCCCCGGTTCGGGCGGGTGACTTCCGTCCGGCGCCGCACCGACCGGACCCGCCGTGACGTGGGCGCCGTACGCTCGCAGACATGAACCAGGCCGAGGATCTCGCCAGTGTGGAACGCCTGTACGCAACGCTCGAGACGAGCGCGCTCCTGGCGCTCCTGCCCCTGATCGACACGCTCTCGGAGCGGGTTCGTCAGGAGATCGAGCGCATCGGCGGGCCCATCACGTCCATCTCGGAGGCGCAGAAGCACGCCGCCCTGTTCGAGTCCGTCACGGCGGGTCTCACGGGCCTCGCGAACCAGTGGCCGGGCAGCGACGCCTTCCAGGAGATGCAGGCGCAAGTGGACGCGGACAAGGCCAAGCTGCAGGCCAGAGCCGAGTCGGCCCGTGCGTTCGAGGCCGAGGCCCTGGACAGGACGTTCGTGTACTCGATCAACCTGCACCAGCGCCGGCAGCTCGCGATCTTCGAGCTCGAGCGACGCGGCGTCCTGCCGACGTGGTTCAGCGCGTAGGTCGCTGGGGGGACCCGGGCGACCGAGAAGGCAGCTCTCCAGGACGCCGCACCGTGCGCGACGGGCCTTTCCAAGCTGCGCGATCGCGGTTTACGGTGCCAAGTACTCGGACGTCGAGCGGGCAAGGAAGGCCGGTCGAGCGTTCGGCGACGTGGCGCCTCGGGAGCACCTGATGGAAACCCTGCACGGATCGTGGGCCCGCACCCTGCGTGGCTTCATCGTCGCGACAGTGGTCGCACTCTTCCTCGCAGCCGGTGGTGTCAGCCCGGCCTCCGCAGGCCCTCCGGGCCACGCCGGCAGAGGGATACCGACGAGCAAGATCTCGGTCCAGCTGTGGACGTTCGCGGAGTACATCGGCTTCGGCACGGACGCCGCCACCATCGCTCGGACCGAAGAGGTGTTCAGCCGACTCCGGGAGATGGGCTACCGGAACGTCGAGCCGTTCACGTTGAGCGGCCTGAGTGCCGAGCAGTACCGCGCCCTTCTCGACAAGTACAGGCTCAAGGCCTCCGCGCGGCACGTCGACGTCGGGACGCCGCAGAACCCGGCCGACCTCGACCAGATCCTGCGGGACAACCGGACGCTGGGGATCACGTTCTTCGGCTCCGGGGCGACGCCGATCTTCCCGCCGATCTACACCACCGAGGCGGAGTGGGTCGCGTACGCCGACTACCTCGACGGGCTCGGCGCCGTCGCCCGCCGGCACGGCCAGACCCTGATGGTGCACAACCACGACATCGAGTTCGAGACGGTCTTCGGCGACCGGACCGTATTCGACATCCTCATGGCCAACACGGAACCGAAGAACGTCGTGTTCCAGCTCGACCTCTACTGGGCGACCAACGGCGGTGGCATCGACAACCCGCTCGACGTGATCGAGCGGTACGGCAACCGGATCAAGCTGTTCCACGTGAAGGACATGGCTGCCGGCCCGTTCCCCGGTCGGATCGAGATCGTCGGCGAGGGGATCATCGACTTCCCGTCGATCTTCCGAGCCGCCGGTGGCAGCACGAAGTACTACGTCGTCGAGCACGACCCGCGCTTCGGAGACCCGACGTTCGACCCCTTCGAAGCCGCCCAGGTGGGCTTCGACTACCTCGACCAGGTGACGTTCTGAGGCGGCTCTCGCGGTGACGAAGCCGCCGGCTGCGCACGCGACTGCAGGCCAGCTGACTGCTAGGGGCGCTCCCGGAGGAGCCGGTGCTCGTCGGTTGACGGGTCGTAGGCGAGCACCGCGGACTCGGAGCCGCCACCCTCGTGCATGAGCACGACGGGCTTCCCGGTCGAGCGCCCCACGAGGGCGATCACCGCGAGGACGGCGTCCGTCGAGTGCTGGTCGACGAGCTCGCGCAGGTCGATGTCGAAGGCGACGTAGCCCCAGCTCGGGAAGAAGTTCACCTGGACGGTGGGCAGCGGGTGGACGGCCAGGGTCGGGTTCTCGTCCGTGTCGGGGGCTGCCGCGACATCCGGTGAGGTCGGCCATCCTGATCGCCCGAGCGCGTCGAGGACGGCGGGCCAGTCGTCGGCCGTCGACCCGACCGCCTCGGCATCGGGCAGGTGGCCGGTGTCCGGTCCGAAGGCTTCGACGAGGTCCGCGTGCGACGGGGTGCTCACGCGCTGCAGCATGCCATCGGACGCGAGACGGGAACCGGCTCCGCCACCCGATCGGCCGAAGGTGCCGGTGCGCCTCCGTCGACCGGCCGGTGCCGGACGGGCTCGTCGGCCGATGTGACGGGTGCGGGCGCGTCGGGACGATCGACGGGCGCCGCCGACCGTCGGCGCCTGATCCCTGGAGGCTCCGATGATGTCGCATGCCCTGTCTCGTCTCGGGCGCGTGGCCGCCCGCCGTCCGTGGGTGGTGATCGGCTCGTGGGTGCTGCTGGCCGTGGTCGTCGTGGGAGCGTCGAGCACCGCCGGCACGGAGCTGGAGGACTCGTTCCGGGTGCCGGGGCTCGACTCGCAGATCGCGAACGACCTGCTCGCGGAGGCGGGGTCGGACCAGGCGGGTCCGACGGCGCAGGTCGTCGTCACCCCCGCTGACGAGGGCGTCACGTTCTTCGACTCGGCTGTCGCGCGCGACGCCCTCGCGGAGCTCCAGTCCGCGGCCCAGGAGACACCCAACGTGCTGAGCACCACCGACCCGGCCGGTGCGCTCGCGGCGGGGACGGGAACGGACGGGCTGGTGTCGCCCGACGGCCGGGTCGCGCTGCTGCGGGTGCAGTACCCGCTGATCGAGGACCTGTCGGTCGCGGACCTGGACCGGCTCAAGGAGCTGGGCGCGGGGGTCGACGCGTCGGTCCTGCGGGTCGAGATGGGCGGCGACCTGTTCTTCGCGTTCGAGGACACGACGGCCGGACCGGGGGAGCTGGTCGGGGTGGTGGCGGCGCTCGTGATCCTCTTCGTGGCGTTCGGCTCGCTGGTCGCGGCGATGATCCCGGTGGGCATGGCGGTGCTCGGTCTCGCGGTCGGGCTGGGAGTCATGCCGTTGCTCGGGCACCTGGTCGAGATCCCCAGCTACGCGCCGGTGCTGGGTGCGATGGTCGGGCTCGGGGTGGGTATCGACTACGCGCTGTTCGTGATGACGCGGCACCGCGACTACCTGAGCCGGGGGATGAGCGTCGAGGACTCGGTGAGCCGCGCACTGGCGACGGCGGGTCAGCCGGTGGTGTTCGCCGGGGGGATCGTGGTGGTGTCGATCCTCGGTCTGGCGGTGGCGGGGGTCCCGTTCATGACGGCCGGCGGCATCGCGATCGCCGTGGTGGTCCTGCTCATGGTCGCCGCCTCGGTCACCCTCCTGCCGGCGCTGCTCGGCCTGGTCGGGCGCCACGTGGTCGGTCGCCGTCGGATCGCCCAGGAGGGGCCGGGCTGGCAGCGGTGGGTCCGGCACGTGACCCGCCACCCGGGCGTCTACGCGGTGGGCGTGACGGCGCTCCTGCTCGCGCTGGCGGCGCCGGTGACGGCGCTGCGCGTCGGCATCCCCGACGACGGCGCGCTCCCGGCGGACTGGACGCAGCGGCAGGCGTACGACCTGCTTGCGGACGGCTTCGGACCCGGATCGAATGGCCCGCTGATCATCGCGGTCGAGGTCAACGGCGACGACGGCGCGGTCGAGGCGCTGACGGCCGCCGTCGCCGCCGACCCGGGGATCGCGTCGGTCGCCCCGGCGTCCGTCGACGACACCGCGGGCATCGCGACGATCGTCGCCGTCCCGAGCACCGGACCCCAGGAGCGGGCGACCACCGAGACGGTCGAACGGCTGCGGGCGGAGGTCTTCCCGGTGTCGCTCGACGGGAGCGCTGCCCGTGCGCACGTGGGCGGGCAGACCGCGAACTTCGCCGACGTCGGCGTCCGCGTGAACGACCGGCTGCCCGCCTTCATCGGCGCGGTCCTCCTCCTGTCGTTCGTGCTCCTGATGCTCGTGTTCCGCTCGGTGCTCGTCCCGCTGAAGGCCGTGCTGCTGAACCTGCTGAGCATCGGCGCGTCGTACGGCGTGATGGTGATGGTGTTCCAGTGGGGCTGGGGCGCGGACCTCATCGGCCTGGAGTCGACCGTGCCGATCGTGTCCTTCATCCCCATGTTCATGTTCGCGATCCTCTTCGGGCTGTCCATGGACTACGAGGTGTTCCTGCTGTCGAGGGTCCGCGAGGAGCGCGCCGCCTCGGGGTCCGACGACGAGTCCGTCGTGCACGGGATCGCCCGCACCGGCCGCGTCATCACGTCGGCGGCGCTCATCATGGTCTCCGTCTTCATGGCGTTCGTGCTGGGCGAGGACGCGGCGACCAAGATGTTCGGGGTCGGGCTGGCGACGGCGGTCCTCATCGACGCGACGCTCGTCCGGCTCGTGCTGGTCCCGGCGACCATGAAGCTGCTCGGTTCCGCGAACTGGTGGCTGCCGGGCTGGCTGGACCGCCTGCTCCCGCGGGTCGAGCTCGAGGTGGACGTGCCGGAGCCGGAGCGCGAGCTGGTCCGGGTGTGACTCCTCGACTCAGACCGGAGCCAGCAGGTCGGGCCCGATCTCGTCGACGGACCGCACCCCGGACAGCGCCATCGTCAGGTCGAGCTCCGCCCAGACGTGCTGCATGACGGCGCGAGCGCCCTCGGCGCCGGCGAGGGCCAGGCCGTAGACCCACGGTCGGCCGACGAGCACGGCCGTCGCGCCGAGGGCGATCGCGGTGACCACGTCGGCACCGCTGCGGATGCCGCTGTCGAACAGCACGGGGATCCGGCCGTCGACCACCTCGACGACCGCGGGCAGGGCGTCGAGCGAGCCGATCGCCCCGTCGACCTGCCGCCCACCGTGGTTGGACACGACGATCCCGTCGACGCCGTGCTCGAGCGCGAGCGCGGCGTCGCCGGGGTGCTGGATGCCCTTGAGCACGATCGGCAGGGACGTCCGCTCACGCAGCCGTGCCAGGTCGGTCCACGTGAGCGACGACCGCGAGAACACGTCCAGGAAGGTCTCGACGGCGGCGCGGGGGAGCGGCGACCGGAGGTTGTCGCGCGTCCGGCCGGGGTAGTGGCGGGCCATCGAGTGCAGGGCGCGCACGGCCGACGGCGTCGGGCGCGGCGACGGCCCGGCAGAGGGCTCCCGCGCCTCGACCAGGCGACGGAAGGCCGGGTCGCTCGTGTACTGCGCGATGCCCTCGCCGCGCGCGAACGGCAGGTACGCGAGGTCGAGGTCGTGGGTGCGCCAGCCGAGCACGTGCGTGTCGAGGGTGACGACGAGCGCGTCGCTGCCGATCGCCTCCGCGCGCGACACGAAGGAGTCGACGACGTCGTCGTCCTTGCTCCAGTAGAGCTGGAACCAGCGCGGCGCCTCGCCGAGGGTCCGGGCGACGTCCTCCATCGGGACGGACGCCTGCGACGAGATCACCATCGGCAGGTCCAGCGCCCGAGCGGCGCGGGCGACGGCGTGGTCGGCGTCCCGGTGCGCCAGCTCGAGCACCCCGATGGGGGCGAACAGCAGCGGGGCGGGCAACCGGCGCCCGAACAGCCGGACCGACGTGTCGCGATGCTCGACGTCGACGAGCGTGCGCGGCACGATCCGGCGCCGGTCGAACGCGTCCCGGTTGGCCTGGACGGTGCGCTGCCGGCCGGCGCCGCCCGCCACGTAGGCCCAGGCGACCTCGCTCATCCGTGCACGTGCGGCGGCTTCGAGCGCCGAGGGCTCGACAGGGACGACCGGCCGCCGGCCGAACACCCCCGCCCGGTAGATGCGGGACTGGACCGCGCGGCCGACGGCGTCGTTGCTCACGTGTCGCAGTCTGGCACTGCGCGACGCAGCGGCCGGTGGTTGCCTGGACCGCATGGGTGTGACCGACGAGCTGATGGCGATCGAACGGGAGCTCGCGCTCGGGCGCGGCGACGTGTACGCGCGGGTCCTCCACGACGACGCGGTGGTGGTCGTCCCGGGTGCCGTGCTCACCAGGGCGCAGTGCGTCGCCGCGATGGACGAGTCGCCCGGCTGGGACGACGTCGACCTCGGCGCACCGCAGCTGGTCGAGTCCGGGACCACGGCGACGGTCGTCTACGACTTCACGGGCGCCCGCGGGCGCGATACCTACCGCGCGACGCTCGCGTCGACCTACACGCGGGACGGTGCCGGCACCTGGCGTCTGCTGCTCCACCAGCAGACGCCACAGGAACGGCCCTCGGCCCACGCGCTGCCGGGTCCGACGCAGCTCAACCTCGTCGTCTCCGACGTCGCTCGCGCCGGAGAGTTCTACCGCGACCTCGGCTGGGACGTCGGCGAGCCCGTCGACCCGCACGCCGAGATCCGGTTCGAGGGGCTGAGCGTCGAGCTGGACGAGCACCGGTCGGTCGCCTTCTGGAACAGCGGCAGCCCGGACGACGACGCGGCGGCGACGGTCCTGTCGATCCACCTGGGCAGCCGCGAGGAGGTCGACGCCGTGTGGACGCGGATGACGGGCCTCGGGTACGAGTCCCGGCAGCGGCCGTTCGACGCGTTCTTCGGCTCGCGGTTCGCCGTGCTCGCGGACCCGGACGGGCACCAGATCGGTCTGCTGAGCCCGAGGTCCGACGCGCACCGCTCGGATCCGCCGCAGCCCGCACCGCGGTGAGCCGAGCCGCCGGCCCCGGTCCGCAGACCGGGGCCGGCCGGTCGTCAGCGCGTGACCGAGCGGCGACCGCCGACGCGGATCCAGATCAGCAGCACGATGATCGCGCCGATGATCGACCCGATGAGCCCGGCCGGCTGCAGGAAGCCGTCGGACGCGTCGTTGCGGAACAGCAGGTAGCCGAGGAACCCGCCGACGAACGACCCGATGATCCCGATGACGATCGTCATGGCGATGGACAGGTCCTGCTTGCCGGGGACGATGAGGCGCGCGAGCAGCCCGGCGACGAGCCCGACGATGATGATGGTGACGATGAGTCCCAGCATGGTGGTGCCTCCTCTGGAGTGGTTGTCGCTCCCTACAACACCACCCCTAGGGCGGGTGCAGTACACCCCTAGGGGGGTCTATCGTCGCCGTATGCCCGCACCGATCACCGTGGCCCTGGTGGACGACTACGACGTCGTGGTGATGGGCGTGGCCAAGATCCTCGACCAGTACCGGGACCGCGTCGTGGTGGCCGAGATCGACACGAACACCCCGGTCAGCGACGCCGTCGACATCGTGCTCTACGACGCGTTCGCGCAGCCGGAGTCCGACCAGCAGGAGATCGGGGTGCTGCTGCGCAACCCGGCTGCGCGTCGCGTGGTCGTGTTCACCTGGAACTTCCACCCCGAGCTCGTGGCCAGCGCCCGGGAGCAGGGCGTGCGCGGGTACCTGTCCAAGGCGCTGCCGGCGCGCGAGCTCGTCGCGGCCCTCGAGGCGGTCCACGCCGGCGAGGTCGTGGTCAGCGAGGTCCCGGGCCGCGCCCGCCCGGCCAACGGCCTGGACTGGCCGGGGCGCGACGAGGGCCTGACGGACCGCGAGTCGGAGGTCCTCGCCCTGATCACGCAGGGTCTGAGCAACGCCGAGGTGGCCGCGCACACCTACCTCAGCCCGAACACGGTCAAGTCCTACATCCGGTCGGTCTACCGCAAGATCGGTGTCGAGAGCCGCACGAAGGCGGTGCTGTGGGGTGTCGACCACGGGTTCGTCCCCGACCACCGCCGCATCGACCACTGGCGCGGGGGACCGTAAAGGCGGAGACGACACGCACGGGTCGGACCTAGCGTCCCGGCATGGCCGACGACGGATTCGAGGTTCCCCGCCTCGCGCAGCTCTACGACCCCCTCGACCCCGACCGCGGCGACCTCGACGTGTACGCGGCGATCGTCGACGAGCTCGGCGCCCGTAGCGTGCTCGACGTCGGCTGCGGCACCGGGACGTTCGCGCTGCTGCTCGCAGCCCGCGGGCTGGACGTGACCGGGGTGGACCCGGCGGCGGCGTCGCTGGACGTGGCCCGGGGCAAGCCCGGAGCCGACGCCGTCCGGTGGGTGCACGGTGACGCGACGACTGTGGGGGAGCTGGGCGTCGAGGTCGCGACGATGACCGGGAACGTCGCCCAGGTCTTCCTGACCGACGAGGCGTGGACGGCCACTCTCGACGCCCTCCACGCTGCGCTGTCCCCGGGCGGTCACCTCGTGTTCGAGACGCGTCGTCCAGAGCGCGAGGCGTGGCGCGAGTGGACCCGCGAGGCGACCCACGAGGTCTCGGTCGTCGACGGGGTCGGCCAGGTGGAGACGTGGACCGAGGTGACTGAGGTCCGCGGAGAGCTCGTCACGTTCCGGTCGACGTGGGTGTTCGCGTCGGACGGTGCCGTGCTGACCTCCGACTCGACCTTGCGGTTCCGGGACCGGCGCACGATCGAGTCGTCGCTGGTCAGCGCCGGGTTCGGCGTCCTCGACGTGCGCGAGGCCCCGGACCGTCCCGGCCGGGAGCTGGTGTTCGTGGCCCGCCGTCAGCCGTAGACCCGGGCCCGGTGGGCGGCGAACTGGCGCCGGCCCACCAGCCGCCACAGCACGCGGGCAGGTGCCGGCAGGTTGGTCCGCAGCCAGCCTGCGCGCTGGTCGGCGGGGACGACCTCCAGGATCCAGCCGAGCTGGAGGAAGAGGCGGTCCTTCGGGACCGACGCCATGCCGTGCTCGTGCAGCAGGTTCCACTCCCGCTGCGACATCACCGTGGACGCCGTCGGCAGGATCTGCGTCTCCTCCTGGCCGAGGTGCGCCAGGAGGGTGTCCCGCACGTCGTCGAGCAGCGAGGCCACGGCGTCACGCTCGGTGCCGCCGGCCGACTCCTCCCACGCGTCCAGGAGGCCGTCGAGCCGCTCCAGCTGCGCGGCCGTGGCGGCGTGCTGGGACCGCATCAGGCCGACGTGGAGCGCGCAGGCCGGCGCTCGCTTCTCGAGGGTGTCCCAGAGCAGCAGGTCCTCGCCCTCGTGGTGGTGATGGAGCGCCCCGGCGACCTCCCGGACATGGTCGGCGACGGCGAGCATCCGAGCGGTGTCGCCGTCGGCGACCCCACGGACCAGGACCGGGGCGTCCGTGAAGGCGCGACGGAACAGCGCGTGGATCGTGAGCATGTCGGACGTGTCGCAGCCGAGCTTCTCGGTGCTGGTGACGGCGGTCATCGTGCGTCCCTCTCTCGTGGGCGGATCGGTCAGTGCGTCACCAGTAAAACCAGTACGCTGGTGATGACTATGGTGGCGAGCCGCTGACGACGTCAAGGGAGGTGTCCATGCCGGACCAGCTGCTGCAGTGGGTCGAGCTCGGGAGCGAGCCGGGCGTCGCCCCCGGACCGCTCGAGCGCGTGCGCGCGCTCCTCAACACCGACGACCGGTTCCACGGCACGGACCACCTGGCTGACGGCCCCGCCGGTCTGGTGGCGTTCCGCGACGCCGTGCGCCGCTACCTCACGACCGGCGACGCGGCCGGTCTCGACGCGCTCGCGGCCGCCCACCCGCTCGTCGTCGCGTTCGGTGCGGGCGCTGCGACCCTGGAGCCCGCGGGCGGCGACGCCGTCGTCGCCGGGCTGCTCGCCGACGTGCACCGGTCCCACGCCGCGGGGGAGTGGACCCGCCTCAAGGCGTGCGCGAACCCCGACTGCCAGTGGGTGTACTACGACGGCTCACGCAACCGCTCCGGGCGATGGTGCTCGATGAACGAGTGCGGCGACGTGATGAAGGCCCGCGCCTACCGCCGGCGGGCCCGTCAGGCCTGAGGGCTCACGAAGGCGTACATGTCCATGTCGCGGCGCTCGTCGCCGACCTTCTGCCACGAGCGCAGGAGCCCCTCGCGCACGAAGCCCGCGCTGGTCGCGGTCCGCGCCGACGCCACGTTCCACGGCTCGACGTACAGCTCGATTCGGTCGATGCCGCGCACGGTGACCGCCCACCGGACCAGGGTGCGCAGGGCGTCCCCGGCGAGCCCGCGGCCGCGGTGCGAGCGGGCGATCCAGTACCCCGCGGCCGCGCGGCCGAGGTCGATGTCGCGCAGCCCGAGGTAGAGGTGCCCGACGGCGAGGTCGGTGGCACGATCGGCGACGGCGAACGCGTATCCCGCGCCGGTCGTCAGGCGGTCGGCCTGTCGGGCGAGGTAGGCCAGGCACGCGTCGTCGTCGCCGAACGCCGGCACCGAGGTGATCAGAGGGATCAGCGGGTCGGTCGTCGCCTCGCGGACCAGCGGGAGGTCGGCGCGGGAGAAGGCGCGCAGCCTGACGGCGTCCCCGACGAGCGTCGGCAGGACCAGCGGGGTGCTCACGCCCGGTCCAGGCGGAACACCCGCAGCTCTCGGTCGGTGCGGCCGGCGTAGTCCGCGTACGCGGGCCAGACGGCCAGCAGCGCGGGAAGCAGTCGGGCGCGTTCGTCCGCGTCGGCGAGCGTCGCGACGACCGGCGTGGTGGCGCCCGCGATGGTGACGGTCGCGTGCGGGTCGGCGAGGAGGTTGCCCGACCAGGCGGGGTGGCGGTCCTGCCCCCAGTTGGACCCGATGAGCACCCAGCTGTCGCCGTCGACCGCGTACAGCAGGACGGCCTCGCGAGGCTGCCCGGACGTCCTCCCGGTCGTCGTGAGGACGAGGTGGGGGAGTGTCGGCCTGCCGAGGATGCTGAGCCGGCCGCGGCTCGCCTTGTGCAGCCGTCGGTCGAGCTGGGACGTCGCTCGGCCGATCCGGGCGAACCAGCGGGTGCGCCCGACCCTGCGGACGATTGCGGTGAAGCCCATCGAAGGAGTGTCCCCGACCCAGGACCCTGGACGGACGACAGACGCGCAGGTGGGGCGGTATGTCCGGCGGCCGAGCGCGTTGCTATAGCACGACCCTCTCGGATGGTGTCTGATGGGGTTGTCCGTGGGCGCGCCTCATGTAACGCACCAGAAACATGCGGGGCGCCACGCGGCCGGTTCCAGATGGTGAGACGTACCGCTCAGTATCAATCGCGTAACAATCGGGTTGCGCTCTGTGAACTGTCCGCTTTGTCCACTATTCGCTTGACTACCGTGTCGCCACACCCCGGCGGACTCTGGACCGCGTGCTGGGCGGTACTCCCGCGCAGCACCACAGAGCCCACCACCCTTCTCGGGAGGAAAATTGAGGATCACACGCAAGGCCGCGTTCGCAGCGGTCGCCGCGACGAGCGTGCTCGCTCTCGCGGCATGCTCCAGCGGCGGCGGCAGCGACGACGCGACCGACGACGCGGGCATCAACACCGAGACGTCCGTCAACATCGCCTGGAACCAGCCGTTCTACTCGGCCAACGGCAACAGCACGACGGGCAACGCCACGGCGAACAACGTCATCCTGTACCTGCTGAACTCGGGCTTCTGGTACTACGACGCCGACCTCAACCTGGTCCAGGACGAGTCGTTCGGCACCTACGAGAAGGTCTCTGACGACCCCCTGCAGGTCAAGTACACGTTCGCCGACACCGCGAAGTGGTCCGACGGCACGCCCGCCGGCCCCGCCGACCTGCTCCTCGAGTGGGCCGCCCAGAGCGGCAAGTTCAACAACGTCGAGGCGGAGTACGACGAAGAGGGCAACATCACGAACCAGGACGCCCTGGACGCTGGTGTCTACTTCGACGCGGCCTCGCCCGCGATGGCCCTCGTCGAGGAGACGCCCGAGATCGACGGCGACTCCATCACCCTGACCTACACCAAGCCGTTCGCGGACTGGACCACGGCCATCTCGATGAACCTGCCGGCGCACGTCGTCGCGCAGCGCGCCCTCGGGATCGAGGACGCCGGCGAGGCGACCGACGCTCTCGTCGCCGCCATCGACGAGGGGAACGTCGAGGACCTCTCGCCGATCGCCAAGTCGTGGAGCACCGACTGGAACTACGCGTCGATGCCGTCCGACGAGGACCTGCTGGTCACCAGCGGCGCCTACCAGATCACGGAGTTCGAGCAGGAGCAGTTCATCACCCTGACCGCGAACCCGGACTACGAGGGCGACCACAAGGCCGTCTTCAACAAGGTCACGGTCCGCTACAACGGCGACCCGATGGGCCAGGTCCAGGCACTGCAGAACGGTGAGGTCGACCTCATCAACCCGCAGGCCACGGCCGACGTCAAGACCGCTGTCGAGGCCATCGAGGGCCTCGAGGTCGAGTCCGGCCCCGAGGGCACGTACGAGCACGTCGACCTGCAGTTCGCCAACGGTGGTCCGTTCGACCCGGCGACCTACGGCGGCGACGCGGAGAAGGCCAAGAAGGTTCGTCAGGCGTTCCTCAAGACGATCCCGCGCGACCAGATCATGGAGAACCTGATCCAGCCGCTCGACCCGACCGCAGAGCTCCGCAACTCGTACACGCAGGTTGCCGGCTCGCCGATGTACGACCCCATCGTCGAGGCCAACGGCCAGGCCGAGGCCTTCGCCCTGGACATCCCGGGCGCCACCGCCCTCCTCGCCGAGGCCGGCGTGCCGGCCGTCACGGTCCGCCTGCTCTTCGACCCGGAGAACACGCGCCGTCAGAACGAGTACGAGCTCATCAAGGCGTCGGCCGCCCAGGCCGGCTTCGACGTCCAGCCCTACCAGGTCCAGACGGACTGGGGCACGGACCTCTCGAACGCGACGAGCTTCTACGACGCAGCGCTCTTCGGCTGGCAGTCGACCTCCACCGCCGTCACCGAGTCGGACGCGAACTACCGCACCGGTGGTGGGAACAACTTCTACGGCTACTCCAACGCCACGGTGGACGGGCTCTTCGACGAGCTCCAGGTCGCCACGGAGCAGTCGGACCAGGAGCCGCTCCTGGCCCAGATCGAGACCGAGCTCGTCAACGACGCGTTCGGTGTGACGATCTTCCAGTTCCCCGGCGTCACCGCCTGGAACCCGGAGAAGATCGGCAACGTCTCGAAGCTGACGATCGCGCCGACGATCTTCTACGGCTTCTGGGAGTGGACCGCGGGCGAGGCCGCGTCCGAGTGATCCACGGTTCCTCCGCCGGGCGCTGAGCCCGGCGGAGGAACCTCCCGGTCAGACGTCACCGGGGCGCCGGAACCACGAGTCTCGGCGCCCCGGTGACGTGCCTGTGGTCGTTCGACCCCGGACCGCGGCGGCCGCAGGGATACGATCCCCCCGACCCGTGGTGCCCGATCCCAGCGAGGTAGCCCACCCGTGCTGAACTTCCTGCTCCGCCGCATCCTGGCGGGACTGGCCACCCTCTTCGTGGCCCTCTTCCTCATGTTCGTCCTGGTCGACGCCGCAATCGACCCGCTGCAAGACCTCCGCGAGAGCACGGCGCCGAACAAGGCGCAGCTGATCGCTGCGCGCATCGACCTGCTCAACCTGGACACCAACGTCGTCGTCCGGTTCTTCATGTGGCTCGGCAACCTGTTCACCGGCGACTTCGGTGTCGCGTGGCGCTCCATGCAGCCCGTCAAGGACCTGCTGGTGCACGCGATCGGCTCGACGCTGCAGCTGGTCACCGCCGCGACCATCCTGTCGCTGGTCATCGGTGTCACCGTCGGCATCGTCAGCGCCCTGCGGCAGTACAGCGGCTTCGACTACGGGATCATCTTCCTGTCGTTCCTGCTCTACTCGCTGCCCTCCTTCTGGGTCGCCGTCCTGCTCAAGCAGTGGGCCGCGATCGGCTTCAACGACTTCCTCAAGGACCCGGTGATCGCCTGGTCGGTGATCGCCGGCATCGCGGTGGTCGCAGGCCTGTTCTGGTCGCTCGCCGTCGGCGGGCGACCCGCACGCCGCTGGCAGGTCTTCGGGGTCGCCGCGGTGTCGACGTTCGCGATGTTCGCCTACCTGCAGCTCTCGGGCTGGTGGGAGCGGCCGCAGATCGGCCCCATCCTGCTGCTGATCCTCGCGGGCGGTTCCGCGGTGGCCATCGCCGCGGTGTTCGCAGGCGTGCACAACCGCCGCGCGATGTGGACCGGGCTCACGACCGTAGGCGTCGGGCTGGCGCTGTACCTGCCGATGCAGGTCGTCTTCGACTCGATCGACGAGAACAACTGGATCATCTTCGGGCTGGCCCTGCTCGCCATGGCGGTCGGGTTCCTCATCGGCCGCCTCTACGGCGGTCCCGACTGGGGCATCTCCGCGCGCACCGGCGCAGCGGTGGCGTTCATCACCGGCGGGCTCATCTTCATCGACCAGGTCATGCAGGTCTGGCCGCCGTACTTCAAGGCACTGAGCGGGCGGCCGATCCCGACGTTCGGTGACCGCACCCCGGGACTGGGCGGCAACTACTGGGTCGGCGTGCTGGACGCGTTCACCCACCTGCTGCTGCCGACCGCGACGCTCGTGCTCATCGCGTTCGCCGCGTACACGCGGTACTCGCGCTCGAGCATGCTCGAGGTGATGAGCCAGGACTACATCCGCACCGCGCGGGCCAAGGGCCTGCCGGAGCGGGCCGTCGTGGTCCGGCACGGGTTCCGCAACACGCTGATCCCGCTCGCGACCATCGTGCCGATCGACATCATCACGCTCATCGGTGGCGCGGTCATCACCGAGGCGGTGTTCGCGCGGCCCGGCATGGGCCAGCTGTTCGTCCGCTCGCTCAACGACGCCGAGATCGAGCCGGTGATGGGGTACCTCCTCATCACGGCGACGCTCGCCATCATCGCCAACATCGTCGCGGACATCATCTACGCGTCGATCGACCCGAGAATCCGGTTGGACGCATGAGCACCTCCACGCACCCCGAGACCCCCTCGTCGGGCGACACCGTCGAGAACGCGATCGAGCTCCAGGACGTCGTCGGGCTGTCCCAGGGGCAGATCGTCCGCCGCCGGTTCTTCCGGCACAAGGGAGCGCTCGTCGGCCTCGCCGCCCTCGGCGGCACGATCCTGCTGGCCGTGACCTCCGTGGGCATCGGACCCATCCCCGGCTGGTGGATGTGGACCGGCTACGAGACCGGCAACCCGATGTCGAACCCGGGTGGGGCCCCGACGCTGAGCCTCTTCCCGCCCGCGTGGGGAGACCACCCGTTCGGTCAGGACGAGCTGGGCCGGGACATCTTCGCCCGCGTCATGCACGGCGTGCAGACCTCGCTCATGGTCATGTTCGTGATCGGCATCGTCGCCGGCGTCATCGGCGTCCTCGTGGGCGCGATCGCCGGTTTCTACCGCGGCGGCCGGGACACGGCCCTGATGCGGTTCACCGACCTGGTGATCACCGTGCCGACGATCGTCATCGGCGCCGTGATCGGCAAGCTCTCCGGTCAGATCAGCGCGATCGTCTTCGCCATCTCGCTCGGGCTCATCCTGTGGACCACGCTGTCCCGGCTGGTGCGAGGCGAGTTCCTCGCCCTGCGCGAGCGGGAGTTCGTCGACGCGGCGCGCGTGGCCGGTGCCAGCAGCGGGCGGATCATCTTCAAGCACATCCTGCCCAACGCGATCGGGACGATCATCGTCAGCACCACGCTGCTGATGAGCTCGGCGATCCTGCTGGAGACCGCGCTGTCCTACCTCGGCTTCGGCATCACCCCGCCGACGATCTCGCTGGGCCAGATGATCCAGACCTACCAGCAGGCGTTCTCGACGCGGCCGTGGCTGTTCTGGTGGCCCGGCATCTTCATCGTGATCATCGCGCTGAGCGTGAACTTCATCGGTGACGGCCTGCGCGACGCGTTCGACCCGCGCCAGAAGCGGATCCCGTCGGAGCGCAAGATGGCCAACGCCATGAAGGCGGACGGCTCGGCGCGGGGCGCACTGACGTCGACCATCCCGAACCAGTCCGGCCCGATGGCCGGCAGCGGGTACGGGCAGTGATGAACGCCCCCGGTGCGTACGGCTCAGGCGGTGGCCAGCACGGCCACCGCCGTGCCGACGAGCACCAGGAGCGCCGCGATCGTCGCGACGTGCCAGTGGCGCTCGGGGCGGATGCCCCCGGCGGTGCGGGCCTGCTCCGCGTCGCGCAGGAAGCCGGCGTCGGCCAGCGCCCGGTGTCGGTCGCCGATCGCTGCGGCGACGTCCTCGGCGGTGCCGGGGAGCCGGGCGTCCGTCGTGGCCGTCACGGCCGCGTCGTCGGTGGGACCCGTGGACCGGTGCATGCGGGCGGCCGTGCCGCTCGATCGTGGTGCCGCCCAGGCGGTCACGTCGCCGTCGGTGGTGTGCAGGACCAGCGACCACTGCACGGTGAGCCCGCGGTAGGTGGGCCAGGGCACGTGCGTGCTGCGCAGCGGGTTGCGGACCAGCACCCCGCCGTCGCTCACGACGACCGCCGGACGCCAGAACAGCGCCCAGACCAGCAGGACGACCACACCGGCCAGCGGCAGCGCGCGGACCACCTCACCGAGGCCGTCCTGCACGCCCACGGCGACCACGGCGACGAGGGCGACGACGCCCGCGGCAACCGTGAGCGCACGGCCGTACCTCGACGAGAACTCCAGAGTGGGACGCACATGCCCATGCTCGCAGAACCGCAGGTGGCGACCGTCCGATGCGGACGCGCCCACCGTGCGCAGGAAGGATCCTGATCACGTGGCCATCGACATCTCGGACGCCCCGCCGCCCACCGACACCCGCACGCCCGTGCTGCAGGTGCGGGACCTCGGCGTCGACTTCTACGTGGACGGCACGTGGTACCCGGCCGCGACCGGCATCAACTACGACGTGCGGCCCGGCGAGGTCCTCGCGATCGTCGGCGAGTCCGGCTCCGGCAAGACGCAGTCCTCGATGGCCCTCATGGGCCTGCTCCCGCCGAACGGCCGGGCCCGCGGCTCGGCCGTGATCGGGGACCGCGAGCTCATCGGGATGCCGCCGCACAAGCTGCGCCGGATCCGCGGCAAGGAGATCGCGATGATCTTCCAGGAGCCGATGACCGCGCTGAACCCCGTCTTCACCATCGGCTTCCAGATCATCGAGACGCTCCGGACCCACTTCGAGATGGGGCCGGCGGACGCCCGCGTGCGTGCGCTGGAGCTCCTGCGCCTCGTCGAGATCCCCAACCCCGAGACCCGGATCGACGCGTACCCGCACCAGCTCTCCGGTGGTCAGCGCCAGCGCGCGATGATCGCCCAGGCGCTGGCGTGCGACCCGAAGCTGCTCATCGCGGACGAGCCGACGACGGCGCTCGACGTCACGGTGCAGGCCGAGATCCTCAAGCTCATGCGCGACCTGCGCTCCCGCATCGACTCGGGCATCGTCCTGATCACCCACGACATGGGCGTCGTCGCCGACATGGCCGACACGATGATCGTGATGAAGGACGGCAAGGTCGTCGAGCAGGGTGAGGCCCGCCAGCTCTTCGCGAACCCGCAGCACCCGTACACGATCAAGCTGCTCGACGCGGTGCCGCACCTGGGCCGCAGCGCCGAGATCCAGGCCGCGGAGCAGTCCGGGACGAGCGCGACCCCGGTCGCGGACGCCCCGACGGTCACCACGTCGGACCGCGCGGTCGTCCTCGAGGCCAAGCAGATGGTCATCGAGTACCCGGGCCGCCGTCGCACGCCCGCGTTCCGCGCGGTCGACGGCGTGGACCTGACCATCCGCGCCGGTGAGGTCGTCGGGCTGGTCGGTGAGTCCGGCTCCGGCAAGACGACGATCGGTCGCGCGATCGTCGGTCTGCAGCCGGTGACCGGGGGTTCGCTGCGGATCGTCGGCCAGGACATGGTGGGAGCGACCACCAAGGACCTCAAGCCGCTGCGCACCAAGGTCGGGATGGTCTTCCAGGACCCGGGCTCGTCGCTCAACCCGCGCCTGCCGATCGGCGAGTCGATCGCGGAGCCGCTGCTGCTGCACCGCGGGCTGAAGGGTGCCGCCATGTCGACGGCGGTCGAGACGCTGCTGGACCAGGTCCAGCTGCCGCGGGCCATGCGCAACCGGTACCCGCACGAGCTGTCCGGTGGTCAGCGCCAGCGCGTCGGCATCGCCCGCTCGCTGGCGCTGGAACCGCAGCTGCTGGTGGCCGACGAGCCGACGTCCGCGCTCGACGTCTCCGTCCAGGCGACCGTGCTGGCCCTGTTCCAGGACCTGCAGCGCGAGCACGGCTTCGCGTGCCTGTTCATCAGCCACGACCTCGCCGTCGTGGAGATGCTCGCGGACCGCATCGCCGTCATGCACAACGGCAAGCTGGTCGAGGTGGGGGAGACCGCGCAGGTGGTCAACCACCCGCAGGACCCGTACACCCAGCGGCTCCTGGCTGCGGTGCCGGTGCCGGACCCCGCCGCGCAGCAGGCCCGTCGCGAGGCGCGCGACGCCCTCCTCGAGGCGCAGCGCGACGAGCTCGAGCGCGAGGAGCTCCTGCACGCCCAGGACGCCGAGAAGATCGACGCGCACGACATCACCGACGTCGACAACGAGCGGATGACCGGCCGCGGGTTCTGAGCGGCCACAGCCGAGCAAGGACAGCGAGCGCCGTTCCCTGCGGGGACGGCGCTCGCGGCGCGTCCGTCTCTCTTCTGCCGATTCCGACGGATGTGTCCGGCATGGTTGACCTTCAGGCGGAAACGACCGATACCCCTCGATGACGGGGTGCGGTGGTCCGCCTCGATCATGTCGGTCTGCGGGAGGCGCGCGGTGTTCAAGGGGTCACGTTTCGGGGTCGTCGCGCTGGTCGCGCTCGCGGCGGTCGCAGGCTGCACGCAGGAGACGCCCCAGCCGGACCGCAGCGGCACCGTGGTCGTGACGCTGGGGATGCCGTTCACGTCGCTGAACGGCGGCACGGCCGAGGGGCGGGCGCCCGGCAGCACCCTGGTGCGCTCGTTGGTGCAGGCCGGGTTCGTCTCGCTGGACCAGGACGGCACCGCGGTCTTCGACGAGGGGTTCGGCTCCGTCGAGAAGGTCAGCGACTCGCCCCTGACCGTGAGGTACACGATCGACCCGTCGGCGACGTGGTCGGACGGGACGGCCGTGACCCCCGCCGACCTCCTGCTGGAGTGGGCGGCGCGCAGCGGACAGCTCGACGACGTGACCCCTGAGCTCGACGCGCAGGGCGGGATCACCAACAACGACGAGCTCGACGCGGGGGTCGCGTTCGCGGCGGCGTCTCCGGCGCTCGCGCAGGCCCAGCAGCTGCCGACGGTGGACGGTGCGACGCTGACGCTCGTCTATGCGACGCCCGTGCCGGACTGGCAGGTCGCGCTCGACGTCAACGTCCCCGCGCACGTGGTGGGGCAGTCGGCGCTGGGGGTCGAGGACCCGACGGAGGCCGCCGCCGCGGTGACGAAGGCGATCGTCGACGAGGACAAGGAGGCGCTGAGCTCGATCTCCGAGGCCTGGCGGACGGACTTCGAGGCCGACGCCCTCGCGCAGCACGTCGACCAGGCGGTCACCACCGGGCCGTACGCGGTGGACGTGATCGTGCCGGGCGAGCGGGTCGAGCTGGTCCGCAACGAGGCGTACGAGGGCGCCGGCGCCGCGAGCTACGACCGCGTGGTGGTGCGCACCGACCTGGAGCCGCTGGAGCAGGTCGAGGCGCTCGCGGCCGGCTCGGTCGACGTGGTGGCTCCGACGGACACCCGCGACGTGCTCGACGCGCTGGCGGAGGTGACCGGCGCCGACGTGCGCACGGGGGGCGACAGCACGCTCCAGCTCCAGGTCCAGGCAGCCGGGGTCGGCGCGTTCGACCCCGCCACGTACGGAGGTGACTCCGCGGTCGCGTCGGCCGTGCGGCAGGCGTTCCTGCTGACCGTGCCGCGGGACGCCCTCGTCTCGACGGTCGTCGCGCCGCTGTGGCCGGAGGCGGTCGTCGCCGCGGCGCTGCTGCCGACCGTGGGCCCGGACGCCGGGGGTGACGTGGCGCCGAGCGGTCCGGCGGACATCGCGGGCGCGCGCCGGCTGCTGGACGAGGCGGGCGTCACCGAACCCGTCACGGTGCAGGTGCTGGTCAACACCACCGACCCCCTGCGGGCCGCGATGCTCGCCCTGATCACCGAGTCGGCCTCCGACGTCGGGTTCGAGGTCGAGCCGTACACCCCGGTCGACGGTCTCGGTCCGGACCTCGTGGGGGCGCCTGACGCGTGGGACGCGGCGCTGGTGCCGGTCCCGCAGTCGGACCTGCCGCTCGACTCGGTGCTGTCGCGGTGGCGGACGGGAGGCGCGACGAACGTCACCGGCTGGTCGGACCCGGCCACCGACGCCGCCGCGGCGACGCTCGCGCAGACGGTCGACCCTGACCCGAGCACCGTCGAGGACCAGCTCGCCGCGGTCGCGGAGAGCCTCGACGCCGGTGGTGCGGTGCTCTCGCTGGTGCGACAGCCCGTCGTGGTCGCCACGCGGGGTTCGGCCGCACCGACCGCCGGGACGACCCCGGCGGCGCCCGACGTGGAGCCGCTGGCGCTCGGCCGGGCGGACCTGACCGACTGGTGGGCCTGGGCGCGCACCGGCTGACGTGGGTCTGGTCACCTTCTGACGCACGCGGACGGGTGGGCGGGTAGAATCGATCGGCGCGACCGGCGACCCGGCGCGCTCCCCACCTTCTGAGATGAGTTCCCCCATGTCTGAGCCCACGTCTGCGCCGACAGGCACGAGCGTGCGCAACGACCTGCGCAACGTCGCCATCGTCGCTCACGTCGACCACGGCAAGACGACGCTGGTCGACGCCATGCTGTGGCAGTCCGGGTCGTTCGGGTCCCACGCCCACGTGGACGAGCGCGCGATGGACTCCGGCGACCTGGAGCGTGAGAAGGGCATCACGATCCTCGCCAAGAACACGGCGATCCGGTACACGGGTCCCGCGGCCGCGGAGATCGGCGAGCCCGGCGGCATCACCATCAACGTCATCGACACCCCGGGGCACGCCGACTTCGGCGGCGAGGTCGAGCGCGGCCTGTCCATGGTCGACGGTGTGGTCCTGCTGGTCGACGCGTCCGAGGGCCCGCTGCCCCAGACGCGCTTCGTGCTGCGCAAGGCGCTCGTCGCCAAGCTGCCCGTGATCCTGGTCGTGAACAAGACCGACCGTCCCGACGCCCGGATCACCGACGTCGTGCACGAGGCCACCGACCTGCTGCTGGGCCTGGCGTCCGACCTGCACGAGGACGTCCCGGACCTGGACCTCGACGCGATCCTCGACGTGCCCGTCGTGTTCGCCGCCGCCAAGGCCGGCCGCGCGTCGCTGAACCAGCCCGCCGACGGTGGCCTGCCGGACTCGGAGAACCTCGAGCCGCTGTTCAAGACCATCCTCGAGCGGATCCCCGCGCCCACCTACACCGAGGGCGCGCCGCTGCAGGCGCACGTCACCAACCTCGACGCGTCCCCGTTCCTCGGCCGCCTCGCCCTGCTCCGCGTCTTCAACGGCACGATCCGCAAGGGTCAGACCGTCGCGTGGGCCAAGGCCGACGGCACCCTGGCGAACGTCAAGATCACCGAGCTGCTGGAGACCAAGGCGCTCGAGCGCGTCAGCACGGACTCCGCAGGCCCCGGGGACATCGTCGCCGTCGCCGGGATCGAGAACATCACCATCGGTGAGACGCTGACCGACCCCGACGACCCGCGTCCGCTGCCGCTCATCACGGTCGACGACCCGGCGATCTCGATGACCATCGGCATCAACACCTCGCCGCTGGCCGGCCGCGGCGGCAAGGGCCACAAGGTCACCGCCCGCCAGGTCAAGGACCGGCTCGACAAGGAGCTCGTCGGCAACGTCTCGCTCCGCGTCCTGCCCACCGAGCGTCCCGACGCGTGGGAGGTCCAGGGCCGTGGTGAGCTCGCGCTGGCCATCCTCGTCGAGCAGATGCGTCGCGAGGGCTTCGAGCTGACCGTCGGCAAGCCGCAGGTCGTCACCAGGAAGGTCGACGGCAAGGTGCACGAGCCCGTCGAGCGCATGACGATCGACGTCCCCGAGGAGTACCTCGGCGCCGTGACCCAGCTGCTCGCGCAGCGCAAGGGCCGCATGGAGACCATGTCGAACCACGGCACCGGCTGGGTCCGCATGGAGTTCCTCGTCCCCGCGCGTGGCCTCATCGGCTTCCGCACGCGGTTCCTCACGGACACCCGCGGCACGGGCATCGCGTCGTCGATCTCCGAGGGGTACGAGCCGTGGGCCGGCCCGATCGAGACCCGCATCAACGGCTCGCTCGTCGCCGACCGCTCGGGTCCCGTCACGCCGTTCGCGATGATCAACCTGCAGGAGCGCGGCTCGTTCTTCGTCCAGCCCACGCAGGAGGTCTACGAGGGCCAGATCGTGGGCGAGAACTCGCGCAACGAGGACATGGACGTGAACATCACCAAGGAGAAGAAGCTCACGAACATGCGGTCCGCGACGGCCGACAACTTCGAGAACCTCATCCCGCCGCGCAACCTCACGCTGGAGGAGTCCCTCGAGTTCGCCCGCGAGGACGAGTGCGTCGAGGTGACCCCGACCGTGGTGCGCATCCGCAAGGTGGTGCTCGACCAGACCGAGCGCGCCCGCATCACGGCCCGCGCGAAGCGCGCCTGACCTCGGCATGACCGGAGGGCTCCTGGCGGTGCACGCGCACCCCGACGACGAGTCCCTCGCGACCGGCGCGCTGCTCGCCACCTGGGCAGCCGCCGGTCGTCCCGTCACCGTCGTGACCTGCACGCGCGGCGAGCGGGGTGAGGTCATCGGCGCGCGCCTGGCCCACCTCGAGGGTGACGGACCGGCGCTCGCCGAGCACCGCGACCACGAGCTGGGCAGGGCGCTGGCCGCCCTCGGCGTGCGGGACCGCGGGTACCTCGACACGATCCCCGGCCCGACGCAGGAGCGCTTCGAGGACTCCGGCATGGCGTGGGTGGGCACCGGCCGTGCCGGGCTTCCCGACGAGGTCCCCGAGGGAGCGTTCGTCGGCGTCGGGCTCGAGGAGGCCGCCGAGCGGCTGGCCCGCGTGATCCGGTCGCGCCGCCCCGACGTGGTCGTCACGTACGAGCCCGACGGCGGCTACGGCCACCCCGACCACGTGCGCACCCACGAGGTGACCCAGTGGGCGCTCGACTTCGCCCGCGAACGACCCGACGAGGCCTCACCCGCGTTCTCCGTGCCCGTCGTGCTGTGGGCCGTCCAGGGGCGCCTCGCGCTGCAGCGCGGCATGCGTGCCCTGCGCGGCGACGCGGTCGTCGCCGCGCTCGGGTCGCTGCACGGTGACCTCGAGCTGCCGGACCCCGTCGCCGAGCTGCCCTCGGTCGCCGTCCCGGACGACGAGATCGAGATCGAGGTCGACGTGCTGCCCGTGCGCGACCGCGTCCTGGACGCCCTGCGCGCCCACGTCACGCAGGTCCAGGCGATCCGCGCCGTCGACGACGACCGTGGGCTCGTCGCCTGCTACGCCCTGAGCAACGGCATCCTGGCGCCGGTCCTGCCCACCGAGGCGTACCGGCGGGGGACCGGCGGCTCGGGTGCGGACGTCGTGTGGCCCGCCGGCGTGCGCCCGGTAACGTGACGCGCGTGCAACGCCTCTCCGCCGGCGCCGTCGCCTCGACCGTCGCGGCCCTCCTGCTCGGAGTCCTCGTCGGCACCCTCGGCACCGTGATGCACCGCAGCATCCCGCCGTGGGGGGTCGTGGTCTGCCTCACCCTGGCTTTCGTCGCCGCGATCACGGTCCGCGCCTGGACCGGGTTCGTCGCGCTCGGCGGCTACGCGCTCGGTCTCGTGGTCACCGTCCTGGTCCTCACCGTGTCCGGCCCTGGGGGTGACACCCTCGTGCCCGACGGCCAGGCCGTCGGCTGGGTGTGGCTCCTCGGATCGGCCGCCGCGACGATCGTCGTCGCACTCCTGCCGCGCGGGCTGTTCGACGACCGCCCACGGCCGCCGCGCCCAGCCGCGGAGCCGGTGATCGAGCACGAGCTCGCGGACCCACCTCCGTGAGCGAGCCCGACGTGTTCCGCTCCGCCGTGGCGCGGCTGCCCGCGGGCGTCGCCGTCATCACGCTGCGCTGGCGGGGCACCCTGCACGCCATGACGGCGAGCGCGATCACCTCGGTCTCCCTCGATCCGCCCATGCTCCTGTTCTGCGTCCACACCGACGCCCGGTTCCGCGACGCGCTCGACGACGTGGACACCTGGTCCGTCAGCGTCCTCGCCGACGACCAGGCCCACACCGCCGACTGGCTGGCCTCCCCGGGACGGCCCGCGATCGACCAGCTCGCCCGCGTCCCGCACCGGCCGGCGCCCGTCGCCGACGCGGTCTGGGTCGACGGTGCCGCGGCCTGGTTCGACTGCCGGACCGACTCCGTGCACCGGGCGGGCGACCACGACGTCGTCGTCGGAACGGTCCTCGTCGCCGAGCAGGGAGCCGCCGGTGCCGGTGGCCTCGTCCACCTGCGCGGCCGCCTGCACGGCGTCCGCTGACACCTCGCCGACGGCGTCGAGGCATCCCGTCGCGGTCGCGGCTCGGCGATACGGGTGAGAACGTTCCCTCGCCGTCGTGATGCGGCAGATCCAGTTCCCCGAGGCACGTAGACTCGCGCGGACGCGTTGTGCGCGTGTGGAGCAGCGGGGGAGCGGATGACTAACGGCACCGAGCGCGACGAGCCCGGACAGCGCAGCGAGGACGGGCCCCAGGGCTCCGGTCCTGCGGAGAGCAGCCGTCCGTCGTCGGACCCGGTCTGGCCCGTGTGGGGCGACAGCAGCGCCGCCGAGCCCGTCACGGAGCCCGAGGCGTCGGCGGACGAGCCCGCCGCCGGCGAGCCCGCATCGACCGCTCCTGACGAGGACGCCGTCGACGCGTCAGCCCCTGCCGCCGAGGACGCAGGCGAGCAGACCGCCGATGCGCCCGCCACCGAATCCTCCGCCACCGAATCCTCCGTCGCCGACTCGTCCGTCGCGAACGAGTCGCCGCTGGCCGATGTCCCACTCGCTGAGACGACGCCGGAGCCCGAAGCGGAGGCGACCCTCGGGACGGAGCAGGTCACCGTGCCCGAGCCTGACGCCGAGCCCGAGCCCGAGCCCGACGCTGAGCCCGCGCGCGAGCCTGGAGACGAGTCCGAGCCTGCCGCCGAGCCCGAGCCCGAGCCCGCGCCCGCGCCTGGCGACGAGTCCGAGCCCGACGCAGAGCGCGGGCCCGAGCCAGACGCCGAGCGGACGCCGGAGCCCGACGTGGAGGCGACGCCTGAGTCCGACGCCGAGGCGGCGTCAGAGCCCGAAGCCGACGCGACCTCAGAGCCCGTAGCCGAAGCAGCGTCTGAGCCCGAGGCGGAGCCCACGCCGCCGACCGAGCCCGAGCCCACGCCCGAGGACCACGCGGCGTCCGTCGCCGACGAACCCGTTGCCGGTGCCGGTGCCGTCGACGAGCCGCTGACGGGCGACGAGCCGGTGCCGGCCGTCGCAGCCGTTGCGGCCGTCGCCGACGGGCCCGCGCAGGACCCGTCGATCGACGAGGAGACCGTCGGCAGTACGGACGAGCCGACCGCGGACGAGCAGGTCGTCGACTCGACGGTCGTCGACGACACGACTGCCGACGAGGCGACTGCCGGCGACACGACTGCCGACGAGGCGACTGTCGACGAGGCGATCGCCGACGACGCGACGGCCGACGAGGCGACCGGCGGCGAGGCGCCGATCGACGAGGTTGCCGATCAGGGCAGGTCCGACGCGCGTGTCGACGCCGCACCCGAGCGCACGACCGCAGCCGCGGACCCGACCCCGGCGAGCGCTGTCGATGCACCCGCGCAGTCGGCCGATGCTGCCGAGGAGCCCGCCCGCGACGACGTTGCTGCCGCGACCGAGCCTCCCGCCTCCAGCGTGCCGCCCGCCTCCAGCGTGCCGCCCGCCTCCAGCGTGCCGACCGGCGCGAGCGTGGCGCCCGCAGGCGCGGACGCAGCGCCCACGCCGCCCGAGCCGCCCGCGGGCACGCCCGCTGGTCGCGACGACGCCACCGCCGTCATCCCGCCGGTCGTCGCCGCGCCGCCTGCTCCGGCACCCACGCCGCCACAGCCGGTGGGGACGCTCGCCGCACCGGTCACCCGCACGGTGCCAGGACCGTCGCCGGTCTCGACCGCGCCGACGCCGTCCGGGCCGGTCCCGCCGAGCTCGACAACAGAGGCGGCAGCGACCGCGGCCGCAGCAGCCGCCGGAGCCGCTGCCGGCACGGCCGCAGCAGCAGCCACGACCGGTGCGGCGTCCCCCTCAGGGTCGGCTGCCGCGCCGTACTCGCCGACCGTCGCCGCACCCACGTCGCCCAAGGGGCCGGTGCCCACGCCCGCGTCGCCCGCCCCCGCGGGACCGACCGCAGTAGCGGCGGCCGGAACGACTGCACCAGCTACCGCCGGAACGAGCGCACCAGCTGCCGCTGGAACAGCCGCAGCAGCTGCCGCCGGAGCGACCGCGGCAGGGGCCGCGTCCGGTGCCGCTCCCGCCGCGCCCACCGCCGGTGCGGCCCGGCCCACCGCGCAGTCACCGGTGCAGCCGAAGGCGCCGATCCCGTCCGGCCCGGTGCCGCCGTCGGAGCGTGCCGAGTCGCCGTTGGACGTGTTCGAGGCGGAGGACGGCAAGCGGCGCTGGCCCAAGCGGCTGCTGATCGTCGCGGCCGTCGTCGTCGCGCTGGGTGCGGTGTACGTCGGAGCGTCGTACGCGCTCGCGGACCGGGTGCCGCGCGGTGCGACGGTCGCGGGCGTGGACATCGGTGGGCTGACGTCCGAGGAGGCTGTCGCTCACCTGGACGCGGAGCTCGCGGACGCGACGACGCAGCCGATCGAGGTGGTCGCGAACGACGTCCAGGCCACCATCGACCCGACGGCTGCCGGTCTGACGTTCGACGCACAGGCCACGGTCGACGAGCTGACGGGTGTGGACCTCGCGGAACCGGCACGGCTCTGGGCGCACCTCGCCGGCGTCGGCGCGCAGGACCCGGTGACGTCGGTCGACGAGGACGCGCTGTCCGCGGCGATCTCCGACCTCGGGACGTCGCTGGCGCTCGCGCCGGTGGACGGCACCGTCGTGTTCGTCGATGCGACGCCGCAGTCGACGGCGGCGGTGGACGGCTGGAACCTGGACCAGGCGGGTGCCGCGGACGTGCTGGCGGCCGACTGGCTGGTGGCCGCGCGCCCGATCGAGCTGCCGACCGCCACGGTCGCCCCGGACATCACGCAGGAGGAGACGGACGCCGCTCTCGTCGAGGCGCGGCAGGTGACGTCGGCGCCGGTGACGGTATCGGTGGGCGGTCAGAGCGCGCTGCTCGACGCACCGACGCTCGCGGCGAACGCGTCGTTCGTGCCGACGGACGGAGCGCTGGTCCTGCAGATGAACGGCGACGGCCTCACGGAGGTCGTGCTGGCGCAGCTGCCCGACCTGCTGACCCAGTCGGCGGACGCCCACTTCGAGTTCGTCAACGACGCGCCCGTCATCATCCCGGGCACCCCCGGCACGTCGCTGGACCCGGCGGCGCTCGCCACGAGCGTCGCGGCGGCGACCGCGGCACCGGACCGCACGGCAACGGTGGAGCTGGTCCAGGCGGACCCGTCGGAGTCCACGGCCGAGCTCGAGGCGCTCGGGGTCAAGGAGATCGTCTCGGAGTTCTCGACGCCGCTGAACAGCGAGCCGCGCCGCACGATCAACATCACGAACGGCGCGAGCAAGATCAGCGGCACCCTGATCCGGCCGGGGGAGACGTTCAGCCTGACGGAGGCCCTCGGCCCGATCGACGCCGCGCACGGGTACGTCGAGGCGGGCGCGATCGTGAGCGGTGAGCACACGGACGCGTGGGGCGGTGGCCTGAGCCAGGTCTCGACGACCACGTACAACGCATCGTTCCTGGCGGGCTTCAAGGACATCGAGCACCGTCCGCACAGCGAGTGGTTCTCGCGGTACCCGGAGGGGCGCGAGGCCACGATCTTCACCGGCACCCTCGACATGCGGTGGGAGAACAACACGCCGTACGGGGCCCTGGTCCAGGCGTGGGTCTCCGGCGGTCGCGTGTACGTGCGGGTGTGGGGGACCAAGCACTGGACGGTCGAGTCGATCACCAGCCCGAGGTCCGGGGTCGTCGCGCCGACGACGGTGTACTCGCAGTCGCCCACGTGCGAGGCGCAGTCGGCGGGCAACCCGGGCTTCTCGGTGACGGTGACCCGCAAGACCTACCTGAACGGCACTCTGGAGAAGACGGAGTCGAACTCCTGGCGCTACAAGCCGCAGAACAAGATCATCTGCGGCGCGCCGCCGACGGCGACACCGCCCCCGACGCCCTAGTCAGGTGCCCGTCGGCCGGTGACGCCGGTCGGCGGGCGCCGGCGGGACCAGCTTGGTGAGCACGATGTCGGCGGCGGGCACGCGCACCTCGCCGCGTCGGGTGCGGACCAGGACCCCGTCGTCGTCGACCGCGATCAGCTCGCCCAGCACGTCCGTGTGCTGCGGGACGTGCAGGTCGGGGTGGTCGGGGTGCGGCTCGGGCAGGTCGTCGCGCAGGCGGCGGACGACGACGCGCACCCCCGGCGACCAGCTGCGCCAGCCTCCCGCGCTCATGGGTGTCCCTGTGATGGACACCGCGTCACGGGTCTGCGCATGTGAGCGATACTAAGAGGACCCCTGGCCTGTGGAGGACCGACCGTGACGTATGTGATCGCCGAGCCTTGCGTGGACGTCAAGGACAAGGCGTGCATCGAGGAATGTCCCGTGGACTGCATCTACGAGGGCAAGCGATCGCTGTACATCCACCCGGACGAGTGTGTCGACTGCGGTGCGTGCGAGCCGGTGTGCCCCGTCGAGGCCATCTACTACGAGGACGACGTCCCCGAGCAGTGGACCGAGTACTACAAGGCGAACGTCGAGTTCTTCGACGACCTCGGCTCGCCTGGTGGTGCCGCGAAGATGGGTGAGATCGACAAGGACCACCCGATCATCGCGACGCTGCCGCTGCGCGTGCACGGCGACTGACGCCGCCTCGGTGGGCCTGCTGACCGGCGACCTGCCGGACTTTCCCTGGGACACCCTCACCCCGTTCGCCCAGCGCGCTCGCGCGTACCCGGGCGGCATCGTGGACCTGTCCGTCGGCACGCCCGTCGACCCGACGCCGGCCCTCGTGCGCGAGGCGCTGGCGGCAGCGGCGGACTCACCGGGCTACCCGACGACGCACGGCACCCCCGCACTGCGGGAGGCCGTCGTCGACTGGTTCGCCCGGCGGCGCGGTGTCCGCGGTCTCGATCCGGCGGCGGTCCTGCCAACGGTCGGCTCCAAGGAGCTCGTCGCGTTCCTGCCGTCGCTGCTCGGCCTCGGCGCGGGCGACGTGGTGCTGCACCCGTCGGCGGCGTACCCGACGTACGACGTGGGGGCGCGGCTCGCGGGCGCGACACCCGAGCCGACCGACGACCCGGCCGGGCGGCTCGCCCACGGTGACGACGTCCGGCTCGTCTGGCTGAACTCCCCGGGCAACCCCGACGGCTCCGTGCTGGGCGTCGACCAGCTGCGCGCGGTGGTCGACGCGGCGCGCGCGTCGGCGCGACCGGTCGTCGTGGCGTCCGACGAGTGCTACGCCGAGCTGGCGTGGGACGAGCCGTGGGCGTCGACCGGCGTGCCGAGCGTCCTCGACCCGCGCGTGACCGGCGGCGACCTCACGGGCCTCCTCGCGGTGTACTCGCTGTCCAAGCAGTCCAACCTCGCGGGCTACCGCGCGTCGTTCGTCGCGGGCGACCCGGTGCTCGTCGCGCGGCTGCTGGAGGTGCGCAAGCACGCCGGCATGATCGTCCCCGGTCCGGTGCAGGCAGCCACCACCGCGGCGCTCTGCGACGACGAGCACGTCGCGACGCAGAGGGCCGTCTACGGGCGCCGTCGCCGCGTGCTGCGGGCGGCGTTCGAGAGCGCGGGCTACGCGGTCGACCGCTCGCACGCCGGCCTGTACCTGTGGGTGCGCCCCGAGTCGGGCGGTCAGGACAGCTGGGCCACGGTCGCGGACCTGGCCGGTCTGGGGATCCTGGTGGCACCGGGCGCGTTCTACGGCGACGCGGAGCACGTCCGGGTGGCACTGACGGCGTCGGACGACAGCATCGCGGAGGCGGCGGCTCGTCTGTCCGGGGCGTAGTCCGCCGGGTGTGATGGTCGTCACAGCCGTGCCAACGTCTCGTCGAGGATTGGTCACGGAACGTTCCGCGCGGGTACCGTCGATCCACGCCAACGAGGGCACGCACGCGCAGGCCCAGCAGGCCCATCCAGCGCAGTCGCCGACGACCGGACGCCGCGGGACATCCCCGTCACCCGGGAGTCGCAGGAGAGGAACACCATGTCGGACGTCGTGACCGCCCCGGTCCAGCTGATCGTCGACGGACAGTCCAAGGACCTGCCGATCGTGACCGCGACCGAGGGCAACGACGGCATCGTCGTCTCCTCGCTGCTGCGCGACACGGGCCTGGTCACCGTGGACCCCGGCTTCATGAACACCGCGTCCTGCGAGTCGCAGATCACGTACATCGACGGCGACCAGGGCATCCTGCGCTACCGCGGGTACCCGATCGAGCAGCTGGCCGAGCACTCCACGTTCCTCGAGGTCGCGTACCTGCTCATCCACGGTGCGCTGCCCACGCCCGGCGAGCTCGACGCGTTCGAGGAGCGCGTCAACCGCCACACGCTGGTGCACGAGGACTTCCGCACGTTCATGGGGACGTTCCCGCGCCACGCGCACCCGATGGCCGTCATGGCGTCGGCGATCAACGCGTTGTCCACGTTCTACCCGGAGTCGCTGGACCCGTTCGACCCGGAGACCGTCGAGCTGGCCACGGTGCTGATCCTGGCCAAGACGCGGACCATCACGTCGTACGTGCACCGCGCGTCCAAGGGCGAGCCGCTGCTGTACCCGGACTACTCGCGCGGGTACGTCGAGGACTTCCTGCGGATGACGTTCGCGGTGCCGTACCAGCAGTACGAGGCGGACCCGGTCGTCGTCTCCGCGCTCGACCAGCTGCTGATCCTGCACGCCGACCACGAGCAGAACTGCTCCACCTCGACCGTGCGCATCGTCGGCTCCAGCCAGGCCAACCTGTACGCGTCGGTCGCGGCCGGCATCAACGCGCTGTCCGGCCCGCTGCACGGCGGCGCCAACGAGGCCGTCCTGAAGATGCTCACGGAGATCCAGGCCGACGGCGGCGACGCCACGAACTTCATGAAGCGCGTCAAGGACAAGGAGCCCGGCGTCCGCCTCATGGGCTTCGGGCACCGCGTCTACAAGAACTACGACCCGCGCGCGGCGATCGTGAAGAAGAGCGCCGACTCCGTCCTGTCCGCCCTCGGCGGCAACGACGAGCTGCTCGACCTCGCGATGGGCCTCGAGGAGATCGCGCTCTCCGACGACTACTTCATCTCCCGCAAGCTGTACCCGAACGTCGACTTCTACACGGGGCTCATCTACAAGGCGATGGGCTTCTCCGAGGAGATGTTCACGCCGCTGTTCGCGCTGGGCCGCATGCCCGGCTGGATCGCGCAGTGGCGCGAGATGATGACGGACCCGCAGACCAAGATCGGCCGTCCGCGGCAGATCTACACGGGTGCCGTCTCGCGCGACTACACGGAGCTGGACGCGCGGTAGCGCGCAGGCGGCACTGCCCCGCTAGCTCGCGAGGGTCAGCCGCACGGTCCCCGCGGGCGCGGGTGCCTCCGACGGTGCCCAGGTGCCCGCGGCGCGGTCCCAGGTGCGGTCGGCGACGGTCACCGACGTGAGCGCGAGCGGGTCGGCGACGGAGACGGCCCACTGCGCGACCGCCCAGTCGAGCCGGGTGCGGTCCTCGGGGGCGCCGAAGGCCGAGGTGTCGACGAGCAGCGCACCGGCGTCGCCCGTCGCCACAGGCAGGCCGCCGAGGTCACGCTGTACGCGTGCCACGACCGCGTCGGCCGACGCGACCGCCGGGTCGGGGTCGTGCAGGTCGCAGGTGAGGGTCGCGGGGGACCACCCGGTCAGGGCTGACGCCCACGCACGTGAGCGCGTCTCGTGCTGCGCGTACGCGTCGGGGAACCCGGACCGCTGCACCGCCTGCGCGGCCTCGGTGACGGGCAGGTTCTCGTAGCCCTCGATCGCGACGAGGCCGTCGTAGAAGCGCCCGGTGGCGTACACGGGATCCTGGACCTGCTCCGCGGTGCCCCAGCCCTGCGACGGGCGCTGCTGGAACAGCCCGAGGCTGTCGCGGTCGCCGTGCGTCACGTTGACCAGCTTGGACTCCTGCAGCGCGGTGGCCAGCGCGATCGTCACCGCACGGGCGGGCAGTCCGCGCTGGACGCCCGTGGCCGCGATCAGGGCGGCGTTCTGCGCCTGGTCGGGGCTGAGTCGCCAGCGGGTGCCGTCGAGCTCCGCGACGCACTGCTGCGCCGCGGGCGGCGGCGGGCTCAGACGGTTCAGGGCGACGACCACGCCGACGGTCCCCGCGACCAGCACGGCGACGGCCGCGACGACGGCACAGCCGGCCCGTCGTGCCCGCCGTGCCCCCCGGCGTCGAGCACTCACTCGTTGGCGTGCAGCGTGGCGTTGAGCTGCACGCCCGAGCCCGCGCGGGCGACCGCCTCGACGCCGCCGGTCAGGGAGTTGCGACGGAACAGCACGCCGTCGCGACCGGCCAGCTCACGGGCCTTCACGACGCGCGGCGAGTCCTCGAAGCCGACGAGCGCGACCTTGGTGCCCGCCGTCACGTACAGCCCGGCCTCGACCACGCAGTCGTCGCCGAGCGGGATGCCGACCCCGGCGTTGGCGCCGAGCAGGGTGCGACGCCCGATGGACACGACCTCGCGGCCACCCCCGGACAGGGTGCCCATGATCGAGGCGCCGCCGCCGATGTCCGACCCGTCGCCGACGACGACGCCCGCGGAGACGCGACCCTCGACCATCGACGTGCCGAGCGTCCCGGCGTTGAAGTTCACGAAGCCCTCGTGCATGACGGTGGTCCCGGCGGCGAGGTGCGCTCCGAGGCGGACCCGGTCGGCGTCGGCGATGCGCACGCCGGACGGCAGGACGTAGTCGACCATGCGCGGGAACTTGTCGACGCCGAAGACGGTGACCGGGACACCCGTGGCGCCGCGCAGACGGCCGCGGGTCTCCTCGAAGCCCTCGACGGCGCACGGTCCGCGGTCGGTCCACACCACGTTGGGCAGCGCCCCGAACAGCCCGTCGAGGTTCTGCCCGTGGGGCTGGACCAGGCGGTGCGAGAGCAGGTGGAGGCGCAGGTAGGCATCGGCCGTGTCGGCCGGCGGTGCGTCCAGGTCGATCACCGTGCGGACGACCTCCACGCGGACGCCGCGGGCCTCGTCGACCCGCGCCGATGCGGTCAGCGACGAGGGCGCGGACGCGGCGGGATCGGGTGAGCCCAGGGCGGGAGCGGGGTACCAGACGTCGAGCGTGGTGCCGTCGTCGGTCACCGTGGCCAGGCCGAAGCCCCAGGCCGTCCGTGCAGTCATGGCGACAACCCTAGGTCACCGCGAGGGCGGGCTAGGGTCGCGTCGTGGACACCACCCTGGACCTCTCGTCGGACCTCGTCTCGCTCACCCGTGCCGTGTGCGACCTCCCGTCCGTGAGCGGCGACGAGCGCGCGCTCGCCGACGCGATCGAGTCGGCCCTCACGAGGTACGCGCACCTGGAGGTGCTCCGCGACGGTGACGCGGTCGTGGCCAGGACGAACCTCGGCCGGTCGTCGCGCGTCGTGATCGCCGGCCACATCGACACCGTGCCGATCGCCGACAACCTGCCCACGCGCCTCGTGGGGGAGGGTGCGCAGGCGGAGCTGTGGGGTCGCGGCACCGTCGACATGAAGGCCGGCGTCGCCGTGCAGCTGGCGCTGGCGGCGGAGCTGCGCGAGCCGACGCGCGACGTGACGTGGGTGTTCTACGACCACGAGGAGGTCGCCGCCGAGCTCAACGGCCTCGGTCGGATCGTGCGGGAGCACCCGGACTGGGTGGCGGGGGACTTCGCGATCCTCGGCGAGCCCACGAACGGCGGCATCGAGGGCGGCTGCAACGGCACGCTGCGGGCCGAGGTGCGGCTGGTGGGGGTCGCCGCCCACTCGGCGCGCGCGTGGATGGGCCGCAACGCCATCCACGCCGCCGGCGAGGTCCTGCGCCGGCTCGAGGCGTACACGCCCGCCGAGGTCGAGGTCGACGGGCTGGTCTACCGGGAGAGCCTCAACGCGGTGCTCGTCTCGGGCGGCACGGCGGCGAACGTCATCCCGGACTCCTGCGTCGTCACGGTGAACTACCGCTTCGCGCCGTCCGCGAGCGTCGCGCAGGCGTCTGCCCACGTCCGCGAGCTGTTCGACGGGTACGACGTCGAGATCGTCGACGCCGCACCCGGTGCGCGGCCCGGGCTGGACGACCCGGCCGCGCAGGAGTTCACGCGGGCCGTGCTGGAGATCACGGGCGGTGCCCCCGCGGCCAAGTACGGCTGGACCGACGTCGCCCGGTTCTCCGAGCTGGGCGTGCCCGCCGTGAACTTCGGGCCTGGGGACCCGCTGCTGGCCCACAAGGACGACGAGCGGTGCGTCGTCGGCCAGATCACCGTGGTGCACGCGGCGCTTCGCGACTGGCTGACCGCCTGAGGTGAACGGCGGGTGTCGACCGGGGGAACCGTCCGTCACGGTCCGTCCGGCCGACCTAGAGTCGGGCCATGAGCGACGACGGCGTGTCCGCCCCGGGGCACGGGTACCGCAAGGGCCCGGTCCTGCTGCGCGGTCAGCAGATCCCCACCACCACCTCCGACCAGCGCCTCCTGTCCGGCCCCGGCGACGCCGAGTGGCTGCGGGGTGACCCGTGGCGGGTCATGCGGATCCAGAGCGAGTTCGTCGAGGGCTTCGGGGCGCTCGCGGAGGTCGGCCCGGCCGTCAGCGTGTTCGGCTCGGCGCGGGTCCCGGTGGACCACCCCGACTACGCCCTCGGCCGCGAGGTCGCGCGCCTGCTGGTCGAGGCGGGGTACGCCGTGATCACCGGCGGCGGTCCCGGGATCATGGAGGCGGCGAACCGCGGGGCGCTGGAGGCCGGTGGGCTGTCCGTCGGGCTCGGCATCGAGCTGCCGTTCGAGCAGGGCATGAACGACTACGTGGACCTCGGCGTGAGCTTCCGGTACTTCTTCGCGCGCAAGACGATGTTCGTGAAGTACTCCGAGGGCTTCGTGGTGCTGCCCGGCGGCTTCGGCACGTTCGACGAGCTGTTCGAGGCCCTGACCCTGGTGCAGACGCACAAGGTCATCAGCTTCCCGATCGTGCTGGTCGGCCGCGACTACTGGCAGGGCCTCGTCGACTGGGTGGGCAGCACGGTGAAGGACCGCGGCATGATCTCGGCGGCCGAGCTCGAGATCCTCAAGGTCGTCGACACCGCGCAGGACGCCGTCGACCTCGTGCTCGAACGAGGGGCCGAGCTGCGTGCCGAGGAGCAGGCGGCGGCTGCCGCGACCGCCCACGCGCAGCAGGCTGCCGAGGACTCCGCGCGGTGAGCACGCCGCCGGCCGGCGCGCCGCTGCGCCTGCGGGGCCGCTGGATCGCGCCCGGCCGGCCGGTGGTCATGGCCGTCGTCAACCGGACGCCGGACTCCTTCTACGCCGCGGCACGGTTCGACGACGCGTCCGCCGACGACGCCGTCGCGCGGGCGGTCGACGAGGGTGCGGACATCGTCGACCTGGGCGGGGTGCGGGCGGGCCGGGGGCCGCGGGTCGAGGCCGCCGACGAGATCCAGCGGGTGATCCCGCTGGTCAGACGCGTCCGCGCGCGCCACCCGGACCTGGTGATCAGCGTCGACACCTGGCGAGCGGAGGTGGCGCGGGCGGCCGCCGACGAGGGCGCCGACCTGGTCAACGACACGTGGGCGGGCCACGACCCTGCCCTGATGGAGGTCGCCGCCGAGCGGGGTCTGGGGATCGTGTGCTCCCACACGGGTGGTGCGCGGCCGCGGACTGACCCGTTCCGCGTCGAGTATGCGACGGCCGACGGCGGCGACCCCCTCGACGGGGTGGTCGACGACGTCGTGCGCACGGTGTCGACGGCCGCGGCACGTGCCGTGTCGCTCGGCATCGACCCGGCGAGCGTCCTGGTGGACCCGACGCACGACTTCGGCAAGAACACGTGGCACTCGCTGCACCTGGTCCGGCGCACGGAGGCACTGGTGGCGCTGGGCTTCCCGGTGCTCATGGCCCTGTCCCGCAAGGACTTCGTGGGGGAGTCCCTCGACCTGCCCGCGGAGGAGCGGCTCGAGGGCACCCTGGCGGCGACGTCGGTCGCCGCGTGGCTCGGTGCACGGGTGTTCCGGGCGCACGACGTGCGCGCGACCCGGCGCACCCTCGATATGGTCGCCACCATCCGCGGGGACCGTCCCCCGGCACGGACGGTCAGGGGGCTGGCGTGAGCGAGGTGCAGGAGGTCGGGGACGTCGTCGACGAACCGGCGGCGGAACCCCCCAGCGGCCTGTGGGCGTGGGCGGTGAGCCGGCCGTGGTGGGTCCAGGTGCTCCTCGTGTACGCGGCAGCCCGGCTGTTCACCACGGCGGTGTTCCTGTGGGTCGCCAGCGTCCAGGGCCAGAACGCGTGGACCGGCGAGCACCCGGACTACTTCCCGTACGTCGGCCTCATGTTCGACGGCTCCTGGTACAAGAACGTCGCCGAGAACGGCTACCCGGCCCAGCTGCCTGTGGGCGCGGACGGTCTGGTCCAGCAGAACGCCTGGGCCTTCTTCCCGCTGTTCCCGATGCTCGCGCGCGGGCTCATGCTGGTCACGCGGGCACCGTGGGAGGTCGTCGCCCCGCTGCTGGCCCTCGTCCTGGGTGCCGGCGCGATGCTCGCCATCCACCGGACGGTCGTGCGGGGCGCCCCTCGAGCTGTCGCCGCCCGGCCCGGCCTCCCGCTGGCGACGGTCGCCCTGGTCAGCGTCTTCCCGACGGCGGCCGTCCTGCAGGTGGCCTACACCGAGGCGCTCGCACTGCTGCTCGTCGCGAGCGCCCTGCTGCTGCTCCTGCGTCGCGACTACGGGTGGATGGCGCTGGTCGTCGTCGCGCTGGGGTTCACGCGGGCGGTGGCGCTGCCGATGGCCGTCGTCGTCGTCGCGCACGCCGCAGTCCGGTGGTGGTCGTCGCGCCGCGGGGACGACACGTTCACCTGGCGCACGGGCACCGGACTCGCGGGCCTGACGCTGCTCGCCGCGGCGTCCGGCTTCCTCTGGCCCGCGATCTGCGGGTGGGTCACGGGCATCCCGGACGCGTACCTGCAGACGCAGGAGTCGTGGCGCGGCGTCCGGGAGGTCGCGCCGTTCGGCGGCTGGTTCTACGTGCCCCAGTTCTGGTTCGGCTCCCGGGCCCTGCTGGTGGTGAGCCTGTCCTTCGCGCTCGTCATCGCGGTGCTCGTCGTTCCGGCCGCCTGGCGCCTGGGCCGGGAGCTGCACGCGTGGGCGGCCGCGTACATCGTGTACATCGCCGCGGTCGTGGAGCCGGGCAGCAGCCTGGCGCGGTTCCTGCTGCTCGCGTTCCCGCTGGCGGCCGTGACCGCGGGCGTGGTCACCCGCCCCCCCGTGGCGCGGCGCTGGTGGTTCGGTGCCGTCGTGGTGCTCATGCTCGGCCTGCAGGTGCTGTGGGTCCGCCAGATGTGGCACGCGAACCCGGTGGCGGACTGGCCACCGTGATCGGTGCCGCTGTTGGACGTTCGTCCGATCAGTGGGCTGACCGGCATCCGGACAGGTGAGGGGCCTCGGGTGAACTAGGATGGACACCGGACAACCGGTAGACGAGGCCGACGTGGTGTGCGCCAAAACGCCCCCACGAGCCGCGCGCCGGACGCACGAGCGAAGGAGAGGCCCCGCATGGCCGCGATGAAGCCGAGGACCGGTGACGGCCCGCTCGAGGTCACGAAGGAGGGGCGCGGCATCGTGATGCGCGTCCCGCTCGAGGGCGGTGGACGGCTGGTGGTCGAGCTCAACGCGACCGAGGCCGCGGAGCTGGGTGAGGCTCTGACGTCCGTCGTCAGCTGACGATGGCACGCTCGAGCACGAGGTCGTCGATCGGTCGCACCCCTCCCGAGGTGACCGTCGACGGTGGCAGCATCGCGACGACGACGCTGCTGACTGACGGGTCGACCGACGCGGTCGCCGTCCCTGTGGCCCCGGCGCGCACGGGTGACGACGCGCTGCGCCCGCTCCAGGGCACGGCCGAGGCCGCGGCACGCTACGGCGTCGACCTGGCCGAGATCGGTGAACGAGCACGGCTGACGGGTGCGGCGGGCGAGATCTACGTCCTGCAGCTGCCCCGGCCGGTCGGCTCGTCCGTGACGCTGCCGTGGTCGGGGCTCCCGCCGCGGCTGGTGCTCGTCGGGGTCGGCTCGGGCAGGCCCGCGGACCTGCGGCGTGCCGGTGCTGCGCTCGCCCGGTCCTCCCGCGGCCTGCGCCGGGTGGTCACCACCCTCGGCGCCGAGGCCCACCAGGACGACTCGGCGGCCGCCACGGCCGCGCGCGCCGTCGCTGAGGGCTACCTGCTCGCCGCCTACGTGCCGCCGACCGCGTCGACGTCGGACGGCCCGTCCCGCGAGGCCGCCGAGCTCGTCCTCCTCGGCCGCGACGGCATGCGTCCCGCCGCGGCCGTCTCCGAGGGGCGCACGGCCGCCACCGCGACGTGGCTGGTCAGGGACCTGGCCACCACCCCGTCCAGCACCAAGACGCCTGCCTGGCTCGCGGACCAGGCCAAGCGACTGGCCACCAGGGCAGGGCTCGAGGTCACCGTCCGGAGCACCCGGGAGCTCACGGCCGAGGGTTTCGGGGGCATCCTCGCGGTCGGCGCCGGGTCCGCCTCGTCGCCGCGCCTCGTGACGGTCTCCTGGACGCCGCCGACCGCCGGGGGCCGGCACGTCGTCGTCGTGGGCAAGGGGATCACCTTCGACACGGGCGGCATCTCGATCAAGCCGCGCGAGGCCATGGTCCCCATGAAGACGGACATGACCGGTGCCGCGGTCGCGCTGGCCACGGTGCTCGGGGCAGCCGCAGCGGGGGTCGCGCACCGGGTCACGGCCGTGCTGCCGCTCGCGGAGAACCACTTCGGCGGTGCGTCCTACCGCCCGGGAGACGTGCTGACGATGTGGGACGGCACCACCGTCGAGGTCGCCAACACCGACGCCGAGGGGCGCCTGGTCCTGGCCGACGCGCTGGCCTGGGCGGACGCCACCCTCGACCCCGACGTGCTCATCGACGTCGCCACGCTCACGGGCGCCGCCTCGCTCGGGCTCGGCAAGCAGTACGCCGCCCTGTACTCCGGGGACGACGAGCTGGCCGACGCGCTCGCGGCCGCCGGCGACGCGTCCGGCGAGCTGGCGTGGCACATGCCGCTGGTCGAGGAGTACGAGGAGGCCGTGTCCTCGCAGGTCGCCGACCTGCGGCACGTGCCCGTCGACAAGCACATCGGCGGTGGATCGATCACCGCGGCCCTGTTCCTGCGGCACTTCGTCGGCACGCGCACCTGGGCCCACCTCGACATCGCGGGTCCCGCACGCGCGACATCGGACAAGCACGAGGTCACCGAGGGTGCGACGGGCTTCGGCGCCCGCCTCCTGCTCCGCTACCTCGACGACCTGCGCTGAGGGCACCCCGCGCCGCTCTGGCGACGGCGCGGGGTGCCGATCAGGGTCAGAACGGGCAGCTGGAGCTGGCGTCCGACAGCGCGGTCCCGGACGGGGTCGGGCACAGGAACTGCGTGTAGCGGGTGTCGTTGTCGACGAACCGCTTGAGCCACGCGATCGAGTTCTCGGCGATCGTCGTGTTGGAGGTGTTCGGCGCGAAGTGGCTCGCTCCGCGCAGCTCGAGATAGGTGCGCGGCGTCGACGACGGGAGCGTCTGGTAGAACGGCTTCGCGTGCGACGCGACCGGCGCGATCGTGTCGTTCTGGGCTCCGATGACCAGGGTCGGGGTGGTGATCTCCGGCCACGTCTTGTCGACGTTCCACGGGGTCAGCGGGATCGCCGCCTTGAGGGACGGGCGGTCCTTGGCGGCCTCGAGCGTCCCGCCGCCGCCCATCGAGTGGCCGACGACGGCGACGCGGGAGGCGTCGATCCGGCCGGCCACGGCGCTGCGCTGGGTCAGGTAGTCGGCGGCCGCGAGCAGCTGGTCGCCGCGGGACGCCGGCTGGTCGTAGACCGTGATGGTGTCGATGGTGAACACGACGAAGCCCTGGGACGCTATGCGCGGCCCGAGCCACGCCATGCTCGACTGCCGGGCGGTGTAGCCGGGGGCGACGACCACCGCGCCGAACGTGCCCTGGGACTGGTCCGTCGGGTAGTAGACGGTGCCGCCGCCGAAGCCGCTGACGCCGTAGCGCGAGACGGAGGTCTGCGAGACGGCGAACGAGCCGCGGGCGGCCTGGATGCTCGACCGCGTCGGGTCGGGGCCGCGCTGATAGGGGTTGTCGGCGGCGGCCGCAGGGTTCGCGATGCCGGCGATGCCGCCGACGACGAGGGTGGCGCTGAGCACGGCGGTCGTGGCGGTACGGCGCCACTGGGTCAGAGATGTCACGTCGTTGTGTCCTCTCGGTGGTGCCCCGCCGACCGGTGACGCACGGGGCGATGGTGGGAGATGGCCTCCTTACGACACAAACCGACCGGTCGGTTTTGCAACCTAGCACCGAGATGCCCATTTGTCATGGATTTCCTGTGACGTAGTCATGGCGTCCGGCAACCGGCGCCGCTGACCTGCACGGACGCCACGCACCCGGGGCGCCGTCGAGAAGGGCGGCAGGACGTGCCTAGCGCTTGACCGCCACCAGGAGGCCGTCGCCGACGGGCAGGAGGGACGGGAGCAGGCGGTCGTCGGCGCGCACGATGCGGCCGACCTCGCGGATGGTCGTCGTCGTCTCGTCGCGACGTGCGGGGTCCGCGACGCGGTCGTGCCACAGGGCGTTGTCGACCACGAGCACCCCGCCGGGGCGCAGCAGGCGCACAGCCTGCTCGACGTAGCCGCGGTAGCTGTCCTTGTCGGCGTCGATGAACACCAGGTCGTAGCCGCCGTCGGTGAGCCGTGGCACCACGTCGAGCGCGCGGCCCGAGATCGTGCGCGTGCGGGTGGGCTTGACGCCCTCCTCGGCGAACGCCTCCTTGGCGGCACGCTGGTGCTCGACCTCGAGGTCGATCGTGGTCAGGACGCCGTCCGCCGGCATCCCGCGCAGCAGGTAGAGGGAGCCGACGCCGGTCCCGGTGCCGATCTCGACGACCGCACGGGCCGCCGCGGCCGCGGCGAGCACGCTCAGCGCGGCGCCCGCGCCCGGCAGCACCGGGGTGCACCCCAGCTGTGCAGCACGCTCGCGGGCGCGCAGCAGGATGTCGTCCTCCGGCAGGAACTCCTCGCAGTAGACCCAGCTCTGGGCCTTGTCGGTGGAGATGGTGGCCTCCCGGGGCGCGACGACGTGGTGGTGCAACGGTCGTCGGCCAGCGTAGTCGGCTGCCCTCGGAGGGTGCGGGGGCGCGCGCGGTCCGCTACGGGCGGAACTTCTCGCCCGCTGCAGGCGTTCCTAGCGTTCGAGGCTCACAGGTCTACCTGGGACACTGGGGCACGATGTCACGCACCGAGGAGACCAGCCCTGTGGCCAGCCAGCCCACCCAGCCCGCCGCCTGGCAGGCTCCGTCGTGGGAAGAGATCGTCCGCGACCACTCCGCGCGGGTGTACCGGCTGGCGTACCGCCTCACGGGGAACAAGCACGACGCCGAGGACCTCACGCAGGAGACGTTCGTGCGCGTGTTCCGCTCGCTGCACTCCTACACGCCCGGCACCTTCGAGGGCTGGCTGCACCGGATCACCACCAACCTGTTCCTGGACCAGGCCCGTCGCCGCCAGCGCATCCGGATGGACGCCATGGGGGAGGACGCCGAGCGGTACGCCTCCGGTGACCAGCTCGGCGCACCGGAGCGGGCCTTCGAGCACGGCAACCTCGACCTCGACATCCAGCGCGCGCTCGACCAGCTGCCCCCGGAGTACCGCGCGGCCGTCGTGCTGTGCGACATCGAGGGACTGTCCTACGAGGAGATCGCGGTGACGCTCGGCATCAAGCTGGGCACCGTCCGCTCCCGCATCCACCGTGCTCGCGCGCGGCTGCGCGTCTCCCTCGAGCACCGCGCGCCGTCTGTCGCCTCCGACTCCGACGTCTCCCCGCTGACGGTCCTCGGATGAGCCACCTCGGGTCGCGGATCAGCGCGCTGGTCGACGGGCAGCTCTCGGTGCCGGACACCGAGAAGGCCCTCGCGCACGTCGCCGTCTGCCCCGAGTGCTCCGCCGAGCTGGCCGCCTCCCGCGCCGCGCGCCGCGCCCTGGCCTCCGCCGACGAGGTCACGCCGAACCCCGACCTCACCGCGCGGCTGCTCTCGCTGGCGGGCTCGCCGGAGACCGACCCGTTCGCGGGCGACCCCTTCGCCCCACCCGTGCGGCAGTCGCGGGACGAGCTGGCCTCGTACGGCGTGGCCAGCGGTGGCCTGGGATCGCGCGGCTGGCGGAGCAGCCCGCTGCGCGGAGACGTCGGTCACCGGCGCTCGTCCGTCCGGATCGCCGCGGGCTCGATGGCGGGTCTCGGCGCGGTGGCGGCGATGCTCTTCGTGCTCGGCGAACGTCCCGACGTCGTGCCCACCGTGCACCCCGGCGTCGACCTCGGGCTGCTCGGGCAGGCGACCACGCAGGACCCGGACGCACCGGACCCGCTGGTCGACACGAGCTCCTGGCCCGTCGCCGACGGCTCCGCGGACGCCTCCCACCAGACCGTGGCGTGGCTGCGCTCGCACGCCTGGTCCTTCCCGGCCGAGCTCCCCGACGGCTGGACCGTGACGGCGGTGCGCTGGTCCGGCGACGAGTCGCGGGTGCTCGAGGTCGACGTGACGGGTGCCGACGGGACGTCTCTCGTCGTCACCGAGCAGCAGGGGCGGCTCGAGACGAGCGCGCTCGCCGGGGCGCCCACCAGCGAGGTCGGCGGGCGACAGGTGTACGTGCTGTCGTTCGAGCCGTGGCACGTCGTGTGGCAGGCCGACGGCACGGTCGTCCAGGTGGTCGGCTCGCAGTCGTCCGGCTCCGCCGAGACACTTGTGGGAGCCTTTCCTGGCGGCGCCTTCGACGACGGCGTACCGGCGCGGATCACGCGCGGGTGGGACACCGTGACAGGAGCGCTCGAACGGCCATGACGAACCCCGACGACGGTCAGCCCGTCGCGGTGCCCGCCGGTCAGGACCCCGAGCAGGCCCCGGCCAGCCCGTTCGCCTCGCCGTCCGGCCGCCGTGAGCTGCCCCCGACACCGCCGACACCCACCCCGGACCAGGCGCCGTCGACCGACGCGTCCCCGGCCGACGGCGACGTCACGCCGGCGTCGGCCGCCGCCCCGACTGCGCCCGCCGCGCCGACGCCCCCCGCGCCGCACCCGCCGGGGACCCACTGGTCGGTGCCGCATGGTTCCGTGCCGAGCTTCGCCCCGCCGTCGCCGTCCGTCCCGTCGAACCCGTACGGGCCGGTCGTCCAGCAGCCCGTGCCGGCGCCGTGGGCAGGGATCCCGTACGTCACGACCGGCACGACGGCAGCCGCCGAGCCGCTCCCCGGTCAGCCCGGTGTGCCGCACACCGTCGTCCTGCACCGCAAGCGGCGGCGCACGCTCTCCGCGGCCTGGGTCGTCCCGCTCGTGATCATCGCGCTCGCGGCGGGCGCCGTGGGTGGCGTCGTGGGGTCGCGGCTCACGGAGGACGACCATCTCGCGGACGCGGGGCTGCCCCTCGCTCCCGTCGGAGCCGGTCCGGTGGAACGGGCGCCGGGCTCCGTGGCGGGCATCGCCGCCGGGGTGCTGCCGAGCGTGGTGTCCATCCAGGTCGACGGCCCTGAGGGCAGCGCGACCGGGTCGGGCTTCGTGCTGCGGGGCGACGGCTACCTCGTCACCAACAACCACGTGATCGCGCAGGCCGACGGGGCCGCGTCCACCACGATCACCGTGACGTTCGTCGACGGCAGCGAGCAGGACGCGTCGATCGTCGGTCGGACCGCCGACTACGACCTCGCCGTGCTCAAGGTCGACGCCGACGGCCTGACACCGCTCCTGCTCGGCGACTCGGACGCCGTCGTCGTCGGGGACCCCGTCGTCGCCGTCGGCGCGCCGCTCGGTCTGGCGGGGACGGTCACGACGGGCATCGTCAGCGCGCTCAACCGGCCGGTGTCCGCGGGCGAGGCCACCGAGTCGGACGACCAGGCCTTCATCAACGCGATCCAGACGGACGCCGCGATCAACCCCGGCAACTCCGGCGGTCCGCTGGTCAACGCGGCGGGCGAGGTCATCGGGATCAACTCGGCGATCGCGCAGCCGCCGGGGTCCCTGTCGATGGTCGGCGGCAGCATCGGTCTCGGGTTCGCGATCCCCTCGAACCAGGTGCGTCGCACGGCGGCCCAGCTCATCGAGACGGGCAGCGCGACGTACCCGATCATCGGCGTGCTGCTGGACCAGCGGTACTCCGGTGAGGGCGTGCAGGTCTCGACGGACGTGCAGGACGGCAGGCAGCCGGTCACCGCCGACGGACCGGCCGAGCGTGCCGGGATCCACCCCGGTGACGTCATCCTGGCCATCGACGGGCGGCCGGTGACGGACCCGGACGAGCTGATCGTCGCGATCCGCGCACGCACCCCCGGAGACACCATCGTGCTGCACGTGCGCAGCGGCTCCAGCGAGCGTGACGTGCGCGTGAAGCTCGACGAGTCGCCCACCGGCTGACGTCGGCGGGCCTGTGGATCGCGGCCCGCGAGGCTCAGTCACGGGGGGTACTCTGACCCGGTGTTCGGGATCAACGGCGGTGAGCTGCTGGTGCTGCTCGTCGTCGCCGCGCTGGTCATCGGCCCCGAGCGGCTCCCCGGCTACGCCGAGCAGCTCGGCCAGTGGGTGCGCCGCGGCCGCCGGTTCATCCGGGACGCGAAGGCGCGCGTGGACGAGGAGCTGGGCGACGAGGTCGGCGACGTCGACTGGGCGGCGCTCGACCCCCGCAAGTACGACCCTCGCAGGATCGTGCGGGACGCGCTGCTGGAGGACGACGAGCCGGTACGGCCGGTGAGCACGCCCGCCACCCGGCCACGCACGGGCGCCGCCGCGGCCCGTGCAGCGACCGGGGGTGCCGCGGCCACCGCCGCAGCCGGCACACCTGCTCCGACCCCCTACGACGACGAAGCCACCTGACCGGTCCCGACCCGTCCCCTCCCCGGGAGCGCCGGCACGCCGGCCCTCCCGCCCTGACAGAATGGTCCGATGGTCTTGGCGCCGCACCAGTCGCGCATCTTCTCGGGGATGCAGCCCACGTCCGACTCGCTCCAGCTCGGCAACTACCTGGGCGCCCTGACCCAGTGGGTCGCGCTCCAGGAGGAGCACGACGCCATCTACTGCGTCGTCGACCTGCACGCGCTGACGGTGAGCCCTGACCCGTCCGTGCTGCGTGACCGCACCCGCCGCACGGCGGCCCAGTACCTGGCGGCGGGCGTGGACCCGGACCGCTCGATCCTGTTCGTGCAGTCGCAGGTGCCCGAGCACGCCGAGCTCGCCTGGTTGCTGTCGTGCCACACCGGGTTCGGCGAGGCCAACCGGATGACGCAGTTCAAGGACAAGTCCGGCAAGCACGGGACCGAGGGCACGACGGTCGGGCTGTTCACCTACCCGGTGCTCATGGCGGCGGACATCCTCCTGTACGACACGACGCTCGTGCCGGTCGGGGAGGACCAGCGCCAGCACCTGGAGCTGACCCGGGACCTGGCCCAGCGGCTGAACTCGCGGTTCGGTGCGGACACGGTCGTCGTGCCCGAGCCGCACATCGTCAAGGCCACCGCGAAGATCTACGACCTGCAGGACCCGACGGCCAAGATGAGCAAGTCGGCGGAGAGCCCCAACGGCCTGATCGAGCTGCTGGACGACCCGAAGGTCGTGGCCAAGCGGATCAGGTCGGCCGTGACGGACGCGGAGCGCGAGATCCGGTTCGACCCCGAGGGCAAGCCCGGAGTCTCCAACCTGCTGACCATCTACTCCGCGCTGACCGGCCGGGACATCCCCGCGCTGGAGGCCGACTACGCGGGCAAGGGGTACGGCGACCTGAAGGTCGACCTGGCGAACGTCGTCGTCGACTTCCTCACGCCGTTCCAGGCCCGCGTGCACGGCTACCTCTCCGACCCGGCGACCCTCGACGAGATCCTGTCCGACGGCGCGGACCGCGCCCAGGAGCTCGCCCGCGGCACGCTCGAGCGCCTCTACGACCGCAGTGGCCTGCTGCCGCGTCGGTCGCGCGCCCGGGTCGGCGCGTGAGGCTGCCGGATCGATCCGGCAACCAGGTCCGGATCGGCGTGGCCATCACCGTGCCGGAGCCCTACGGCTCCGTGCTGCAGGCGGCGCGCGCCCGGTTCGGGGATCCGTGGGCGGAGTTCATCCCGCCGCACATCACGCTGCTGGGGCCGACGGTCATCGAGCACGACGAGATCCTCCCGGTCGACGAGCACCTGGCGGCCGTCGCGGAGCAGCACGCGCCGTTCGTGGTGACGCTGCGCGGGACGGCGACGTTCCGGCCCGTCTCGCCCGTGGTGTTCGTCCGGGTCGTCGAGGGGGTGGCGGGCTGCGAGGGACTCGAGGGCAGCGTCCGGTCGGGCATGCTCGCCCAGGAGCTCCGGTTCCGGTACCACCCGCACGTGACGGTCGCCCACGAGGTCCCCGACGACCAGCTCGACGCGGCGTTCGTCGGTCTGGCCGACTTCGACGCCTCGTTCGTCGTCGACAGCTTCCACAGCTACGCGCACGGTGACGACGGCGTGTGGCGGCCCGCACGGGACTTCACCCTGACCGGACCGCCCGCAGATGCCGGGGTCAGCGCCTCGACCTAGGGTCGGGGAATGACGGCTGACCGCACCTCCGGGAAGGACGCCACGGGTCCTGCCGCGGGAGCGGGAGCGGCGCACGCACGTGCGGTCGCGACGGCCCCGGACCCGGCCGAGCCGGCGCCCAAGCCCTCGCTCGTGGGGCGGGCGAAGGCGCTGTTCGCGTGGTGGCAGCACACCCGGCCGGCGCGGGCGAACGCGCGGTTCGGTGCCCGCGGTGGAGGCGTGCTCACCGGCGGCATCGCGTACGCGGCGCTGTTCTCGGTGTTCGCCGCGCTGACCATCGGCTACACGATCTTCATGGCTGTCCTGGGCAGCAACGACGAGCTGCGCCAGAAGGTGCTGGACGCGGTGAACGAGTCCCTGCCCGGCCTCATCAAGACCGGTGACGGCGCCGGCATGATCGATCCCGACTCCCTCGTGCTCAGCGGCAGCCTCACCGTGACCGGGATCGTCGCGGTCGTCGTGCTCCTGCTCAGCGCGATCGCAGCGATGGCGGCCCTGCGCCTCGCGGTCCGGGCGATGTTCGCCCCGGAGACCGGCGCGGGAGCCGGTGGCAACGCGGTGCTCGGCAAGGCGCGGGAGCTGGGCGGGTTCGTCGGCATGGCCTTCGCGGTGCTGCTGTCCGCGGTGCTCACGACCGGGGTGGCCAGCGCGGCGTCGTGGGTCCTCGACTCGCTCGGCTGGGGTGGCTCGACCACGGTCGTGCTGCGGGTGGTCGGCATCCTCGTCGTGTTCGTCGTCGACGCGGCGATCTTCCTGCTCGTCGTCACCGTGCTGGCGGGCGAGCACGCGCCGTGGAAGGACCTGCGCCGAGGTGCGGTCATCGCCGCCGTCGGCATCGGGGTCGTCCGCATCCTCGGCACGGAGGTGGTGGCCGGCAGCGTGAACAAGAACCCGCTCTTCACGTCGGTCGCCGTCATCGTCACCCTGCTCGTGTGGGTCAACCTCATCGCCCGCATCGTCCTGCTCGCGGCGGCGTGGACAGCAGACCCCCCGTTCGTGGAGCCGGAACCGAACCCGGAGGAACCGGCGACCGCCACCTGACGTCGCAACGTCCGCGTCCTCTGCTCGCAGCGTCCGCAGATCCGGTCGTCAGGGCGCTCGATCGTGCGGACGTCAGGCCCGTGACGTCGCCTGTACCGGACGTGCGGGTCGCCCTAGGGTCAGCGCATGTCAGCCGAGGAGACAGGTCCCGCGATCGCGACCGGGCGGGCGCAGGTGCGTGCCGACGACGCGCGCGCCCGGCCCGCAGACCGTCCGTCGCTCGTCGCCCGGGGCAAGGCCCTGTTCCTGTGGTGGAAGCACACCCGACCCGGCCGGGCGAGCGCGCGGTTCCGGGCCCGCAGCGGGGGAGTCCTGTCCGGCGGGATCGCCTACGCGGCGCTGTTCTCGGTGTTCGCCGCCCTGACCATCAGCTACACGGTCTTCATCGCGATCCTCGGCGACAACGACGAGCTGCGCGAGAGGGTCCTCGTCGCCGTCGACACGACCTACCCACACCTCCTGGACACCGGTGACGGCCAGGGCCTGCTCGACCCGGAGTCCCTCGAGCTGTCCAGCAGCCTCACGCTCGCCGGCGTCGTGGCCGTCGTCGTGCTGCTGCTCAGCGCGGTCGCAGCCATGACGGCCCTGCGCAGGGCGGTGCGCGCGATGTTCGCGGCTGAGCTCGGCGGCAATCCGATGCTCGGCAAGGCGCGCGACCTCGGCGGGTTCGTCGGGCTGGTGTTCGCGGTGCTGCTCTCGGCCGTGCTGACCACGGGCGTCGGCACGGTGGCGTCGTGGCTCCTGGGCACCCTCGGGTGGGACGGTCTGACGACGGCCGTGCTGCGGGCGCTCGGCATCCTGGTCGCCTTCGTGGTCGACGCCGCGATCTTCCTGCTGGTGGTCAAGGTGCTGGCCGACGAGCACCCGCCGCGGCGTGACCTGCTCGGGGGTGCCGTGCTCGCGGCGTCCGGCCTGGCCGTCGTGCGGATCCTCGGCACGACGGTCGTCGCGGGCAGCGTGAGCAAGAACCCGCTGTTCACGTCCGTCACCGTGCTCGTCACGCTGCTGGTGTGGGTCAACCTGGTCGCCCGGATCGTGCTGCTCGCGGCGGCGTGGACCGCGGACCCGCCGTACGTCGACCCCGTGAGCCGGCGGAAGGACCCTCAGCCTGCCTGACGACGCAGGCCGACCACCGCGACGGCCGCGGTCAGCCCAGGGCGTCCAGCGCGGCGTGCAGGTCCGGCAGCCGCGACACGAGCACAGCCAGACGGGCGCGCGTGCTCGCAGGCTCACCGATCTCGCCCAGCCGCAGCATCCCCGGGTCGCCCGCCACCTGGGCCGCCGCGATGCGGTCCGCGGCGTCGGTCATGCGGACGACGGTGCGGTCGAGGACCGCGTGCGGGTCGAGGTCGCCGTAGCCGTCCGCGATGGACCGCAGGACGTGCGCCACCTCGGCGGCGTCCGCGTCGGGGAACAGCACGGCGCTGTTCCACGCGAACATCGCCACGTCGTCCAGCGGGATCCCGGGGCCGGCGACGTCCCAGTCGAAGACGCCGGCCAGGTCGTCGCCGTCGAACGCCATGTTGTACATCGCGCTGTCGTGGTGACAGACGATCTCCCCGGGCTGCAGCGCACGCTCGACGAACCGCCACCGTCGGCTCTCCCGCGGGAAGCCGGCGACGACCGCGTGGTACTCGCGCAGCCAGTGCATGGCCGACCGGACCTGCGCGTCGCTGAGCGTCTCCCGGCCGATGTCGAGCACCCGGCCGGGCAGGAACGTGAGGATCTCGCGGTCGCGGTCGTCGATGCCCAGGACGCGGGGGATGCGGGGGAGCCCGGCGTCCGCCAGGAAGTCGAGCAGCTCGTGCACGGCGGGCGTCCACGGGCCGGTCGGGCGGCGGACGGTGTCCCCGACGCGGACGGCCCCGCCGACGTTCCCGCCGGGCAGCGGGATCTCGTCGTCGGGGCCGTGGGTCACGACGGGCAGGCTACCCAGGTGCGGGCGGCGTCGCGAAGCTGAATGCCGAGGTCAGAAGGCGCGCGTGATCATCGCGCGCTTGACCTCTTGGATCGCCTTGGTGACCTCGATGCCACGCGGGCACGCCTCGGTGCAGTTGAAGGTGGTGCGGCAGCGCCACACACCTTCCTTGTCGTTGAGGATCTCGAGCCGCTGGGCGCCACCCTCGTCGCGGCTGTCGAAGATGAACCGGTGCGCGTTGACGATGGCGGCGGGGCCGAAGTACTGCCCGTCGGTCCAGAACACCGGGCACGACGAGGTGCACGCGGCGCAGAGGATGCACTTGGTGGTGTCGTCGAACCGCTCGCGCTGCTCGGCGCTCTGCAGACGCTCCTTGGTCGGCTCGTTCCCGGTGGTGATGAGGAACGGCATGATCTCGCGGTAGGACGCGAAGAACGGCTCCATGTCGACGACCAGGTCCTTGATCACCGGGAGGCCCTTGATGGGCTCGACGATGATCGGCTTGCTCGGGTCCAGGTCCTTGAGCAGCGTCTTGCAGGCCAGCCGGTTGCGGCCGTTGATCCGCATGGCGTCGGAGCCGCACACGCCGTGCGCGCAGGAGCGACGGAACGTCAGCGAGCCGTCCTCCTCCCACTTCACCTTGTGCAGGGCGTCGAGCACGCGGTCGGTGCCGTGCGCGCGGACGGTGAACTCGTCCCAGTACGGCTCCGGGGCGCCCGCGCCGTCGTCGGGGAGGTAGCGCCGGATCTTCAGCGTGACGTCGAAGGACGGGACGGCACCGACCTCGGAGACGGGAGCGTCGAGAGTCGCGGTCATCAGTACTTACGCTCCATCGGCTGGTAGCGGGTCATCGTGACGGGCTTGGAGCCCAGCACGAGCTGGTAGTCCTCGAACAGCGTGGTGTGCGCGAAGGAGCCCTTGTGGTCGCCGTCGCCCTCGGTGCCCCACAGCCGGTGCCCCTTGACGGGCAGCGGCCGCCGGTAGGCCATCGTGTGGCGCATGTAGTTCTTGTCGTCGCGGTCCGGGAAGTCCTCACGGAAGTGCCCGCCGCGCGACTCGTCACGGTTCAGGGCGCCGACGACGACGGTCTCCGCGATGTCGAGCAGGAAGCCCAGCTCCACGGCCTCCAGGAGGTCGGTGTTGAACATCTTGCTCTTGTCCTGGACGGACACGTGCCGGAACCGCTTGTGCAGGGCCTTGATGTCGTCGAGCGCCTGGGTCAGCGACTCCGACGTGCGGAAGACCTGGGCGTTCAGGTCCATGGTCTCCTGCAGGGCCTTGCGGATGTCCGCCACGCGGTCGCCGTCGGGACGCGTGCGGATCTCCTCCAGACCGGCGACGACGGTGGCCGCGGGGTTCTCGGGCAGCTCCACGAATGACGCGGTCTGCGCGTACGCGGCGGCGGAGATGCCGGCGCGCTTGCCGAACACGTTGATGTCGAGCAGGGAGTTGGTGCCCAGGCGGTTGGAGCCGTGCACGCTCACGCACGCCACCTCGCCGGCCGCGTACAGGCCGCGGATGACGTCGGTGGAGTTGCGCAGGACCTCGGCCTCGATGTTGGTGGGGATGCCCCCCATCGCGTAGTGGGCCGTGGGGTAGACCGGCACGGGCTCCGTGTAGGGCTCGATGCCGAGGTAGGTGCGCGCGAACTCCGTGATGTCCGGCAGCTTGGCGTCGATGTGCGCCGGTTCCAGGTGCGTCAGGTCGAGCAGGACGTAGTCCTTGTTGGGGCCGGCACCGCGGCCCTCGCGCACCTCGTTGGCCATCGACCGGGCGACGATGTCCCGCGGTGCCAGGTCCTTGATGGTCGGGGCGTAGCGCTCCATGAAGCGCTCACCCTCGGAGTTGCGCAGGATGCCGCCCTCGCCGCGCGCCGCCTCCGACAGGAGGATGCCGAGTCCCGCCAGGCCGGTCGGGTGGAACTGGAAGAACTCCATGTCCTCCAGCGGGATGCCGCGGCGGTACGCCAGCGCCATGCCGTCGCCCGTGAGGGTGTGCGCGTTGGAGGTCGTCTTGTAGATCTTGCCCGCGCCGCCCGTGGCCAGGACCACGGACTTGGCCTGGAACACGTGGATCTCGCCGGTGGCCAGCTCGTAGGCGACGACGCCCGAGACGTTCACCTCCTCGCCGTCCGGCACGTGGCCGGCCGCAAGGTCGTGGTCGACCAGGAGGTCGAGCACGTAGAACTCGTTGAAGAACTCGACGTCGTTCTTCACGCACTGCTGGTAGAGCGTCTGCAGGATCATGTGGCCCGTGCGGTCCGCGGCGTAGCAGGACCGGCGCACGGCCGCCTCGCCGTGGTTGCGCGTGTGCCCACCGAAGCGGCGCTGGTCGATCTTGCCCTCGGGCGTCCGGTTGAACGGCAGGCCCATCTTCTCCAGGTCCAGCACCGCGTCGATGGCCTCCTTGGCCATGACCTCGGCGGCGTCCTGGTCCACCAGGTAGTCACCGCCCTTGACGGTGTCGAACGTGTGCCACTCCCAGTTGTCCTCCTCGACGTTGGCCAGCGCGGCGCACATGCCGCCCTGCGCCGCGCCCGTGTGGGACCGCGTCGGGTAGAGCTTGGAGATGACGGCCGTGCGTACGCGCGTCGAGGACTCCAGGGCCGCGCGCATGCCGGCGCCGCCCGCGCCGACGATCACGACGTCGTACTGGTGGGTCTGCATCGGTGTCGATGCCTTCCTGTTGCTAGGGGATCGCTACGCCGTGCAGAACGAGGGCAGCAGGTCCGCCGGGGAGCCCGACGGGCACGGGTCGAACGTGAAGATGACGAGCGTGCCGAGCACGACGACGACGACGAACGCGAGGTACAGCGACGCCTTGAGCGCCAGCCGCACACCGTCGCGCTCCGCGTAGTCGTTGATGATCGTCCGCACGCCGTTGGTGCCGTGGATCATCGCGAGCCAGAGCATCAGCAGGTCCCAGACCTGCCAGAACGGCGACGCCCACTTGCCGGCGACGAAGCCGAAGTCGATCGCGGAGACGCCCTCGCCCGCGACCAGGTTCACGAAGAGGTGACCGAAGATCAGGACGAGGAGGACCACGCCGGACGCGCGCATGAACACCCAGCCGTAGAGCTCGGTGTTGCCGCGGGTGGTGAGGCGGGACGGGCGGGGCTTCGGGGGCCGCGGGGCCTTCGGGTCGGCGATGGTGGTCATCACTCGCCTCCGAACACGTGCATGAGGTGCCGGGGCAGGAAGCCGGCCATGGTGACGACGAACAGGCCCATCACGACCCAGAGCATCACGCGCTGGTACTTGGGGCCCTTGGCCCAGAAGTCCACGAGGATGATCCGGATCCCGTTGAACGCGTGGAACACGATGGCGGCGACGAGTCCGGCCTCACCGAGCCCCATGATCGGGTTCTTGTACGTGGCGATGACGTCGTTGTACGCCTCGGGGGAGACGCGCACGAGCGACGTGTCGAGCACGTGCACGAGCAGGAAGAAGAAGATGGCGACGCCGGTCACGCGGTGGGCGACCCACGACCACATGCCTTCCCGCCCGCGGTAGAGCGTTCCGGCCGGCACCTTGCGGGCGGCAGGCGCTGGGGGCGCTGCAGGCACTGGGAGGCCTCCCTGGCGAGTCAGAGGTTCGGACGACGGCGTCCTTGTCTCGTCAACTGTAGTGAACCGATCAGTACGCAACCCGTCGGCAGGGGCCCGCTGTGAGGTATTGCACAGCGCGGAGCAGGGTCTCGGGGCTCGCTACCCTGGCGCCCATGTCGATCACGATCCCCGGATTCCACGCCGTCGTCCCGGCCGGTGGAGCAGGCACGCGCCTGTGGCCCCTCTCGCGCGCGGGCCACCCGAAGTTCCTGCTCGACCTCACGGGATCGGGCCGCACGCTGCTGCAGGCGACGGTCGACCGCCTGCTCCCGCTCACGGGTGACGGGGGCGTGCTCGTCGTGACGGGGACGCGGCACGCCGAGGCGGTGGCCGCCCAGCTCCCCGAGCTCGGCGCGGCCCACGTGCTGGCGGAGCCGTCGCCGCGCGACTCGATGGCGGCGATCGGCCTGGCCGCCGCGGTCCTGCTCGAGCGGCACGGCGAGGACGTGGTCCTCGGGTCGTTCGCCGCCGACCACGTCATCGACGGGGCCGAGGCGTTCCAGCAGACGGTGCGCGAGGGCGTCGTCGCGGCACGGGCCGGGAACGTCGTGACCATCGGCATCGCCGCGACCGGGCCGTCGACCGCGTTCGGGTACGTCCGCTCCGGCGCGTCCCTCGGCCTGGCCGACGCCCCGAGCGTGACCCGTGCCGCCGGATTCACGGAGAAGCCCGACGCCGTGACCGCGAGCGCGTACCTGGCGACCGGCGAGTACCGCTGGAACGCCGGGATGTTCATCGTCCGGGCGCGGGTGCTCCTGGACCACCTGGCCGCGCAGCTGCCGACGTTGGCGGCCGGCCTGCAGCAGATCGCGGCCGTGTGGGACGGGCCGGACCGCGTCGAGGTGCTCGACCGGGTCTGGCCGGGCCTGACCAAGATCGCGATCGACCACGCCATCGCGGAGCCGGTCGCGGCCGCCGGCGGGGTGGCCGTCGTGCCGGGCGACTTCACGTGGGACGACATCGGCGACTTCGACTCGCTCGCGGAGCTCCTCACGGCCGACACGCTCGGCGACGAGGGCCTCGTGCTGCGCGTCGACGCCGACGGTGCCTTCGTCGTGCCGGGGACCGGGAGGACCGTCTCGGTGGTCGGGCTGCCCGGCGCGGTGGTGGTCGACACCCCCGACGCGGTGCTGGTGACCACGCGGGCACACGCGCAGTCCGTGAAGGCGGCCGTCGACGGGTGGCGGGCCCGCGGGCGCGAGGACCTGCTCTGACGGCGGACACCCTCCACCTGTCCCGACCGGCGCGGCTAGGGTCGAAGTCGTGCCTGATCCCCTCGTCGCTCCGCTGACCAGCCTCCGACCCGACCCGACAGAGCCGATGTCGGCCCGGCTCGCGGCCATCCTCGCGGGGCTGCGCGACGAGCTCGTCGAGATCCGTCGCGACATCCACGCGCACCCGGAGCTCGGGCGGACCGAGGTCCGGACCACCAAGCTCGTCGCCGAGCGGCTGCGCGCCGCCGGACTCACCCCGCACCTGCTCCCGGGCACCGGCCTGGTCTGCGACATCGGTCCCGGTCCCGCGACCAGCGGTCGCAAGCGGATCGCCCTGCGGGCGGACCTCGACGCGCTGCCCGTGCAGGACACGAGCGGCGTGCCGTGGGCGTCGACGGTCCGCGGGGTCACGCACGCCTGCGGTCATGACGTGCACACCGCCGCGGTCCTGGGCGCCGGGCTGGCGCTCGCGCAGGTCGCCGACGAGCTCCGCACCGGGGTGCGGCTGGTGTTCCAGCCCGCCGAGGAGGTGCAGCCCGGGGGAGCTCTCGACGTGGTCGCGGCGGGCGGGCTGGACGGCGTCGCGGAGATCTACGCGTTCCACTGCGACCCCAAGGTCGACGTCGGCCAGGTCGGGACGCGCATCGGGCCCATCACGTCCGCGAGCGACGAGGTGACCGTGACCATCTCCGGGCCGGGCGGTCACACGTCGCGACCGCACCTGACCGGTGACGTCGTCTTCGCGCTCGGACAGGTCATCACGCAGGTGCCGGCGATCCTCGGCCGACGTCTGGACCCGCGCTCGGGGGTCAACCTCACCTGGGGCGCGGTGCAGGCAGGGTCGGCGCACAACGCGATCCCCTCGACGGGCACGGTCAAGGGCACGCTGCGGTGCCTCGAGGTGCGCGCCTGGGAGAAGGCGTCGGAGGTGTTCCACTCCGCGGTCGAGCAGGTCGTCGCGCCGCTGGGCGTGACCGTCGACGTCCGGCACCACCGCGGGGTGCCGCCGGTGGAGAACGCGGAGCACGCGACGGGGATCCTGGAGGCCGCCGCGCGCGACGTCCTGGGTGCCGGGTCGGTGCTGCTGACGGAGCAGTCGCTGGGCGGCGAGGACTTCGCCTGGTACCTGACCAAGGTGCCCGGGGCGATGGCCCGCCTGGGCACGCGGACGCCCGGTGGCCACACGTTCGACATCCACCAGGGCGACCTGCGCGTCGACGAGCGTGCGGTCGAGACCGGCGCGCTGCTCCTCGCGCGGACGGCTGTTCTCGCGGGCTGAGACGGAACGTCCGTCACCTGGGCGAACACATACCAAGTCGGTAACGGAACCTGGGCGGATACCAGTCGGTAACCTGCGCGACACGTCCTGATCGTTATGGTCCGAGAATCAATGCCGGGCAGCCCCAGACCTTGTGGCGGCACACCGTCGTGCCATCCGCACGGTCGGCCCAGCCGGACCGGCTGCTGACGAGATTCAGGAGAGTCGCGTGAAGAAGATCATTCGAGTGGCCGCGCTCGGCGGGGCGGTCGCCCTCGCGCTTGCGGCGTGTGGCAGTGCTCCGGAGGACACCACCGAGACGTCCGGCGGCGAGACGTCCGCCGAGACCGTCGACTTCAAGGCCTGCATGGTCTCCGACGCCGGTGGCTTCGACGACAAGTCGTTCAACCAGGCCGGCTTCGAGGGCCTGACCCAGGCCCAGGACGAGCTCGGCATCGAGGTCGCCAGCGTCGAGTCCGCTGCCGACACCGACTACACGCCGAACATCGACAGCCTGGTCGCCGAGAACTGCGACCTGATCATCGGCGTCGGCTTCCTCCTCGAGGACCCGATCCAGACGGCCGCCGAGGCGAACCCGGACATCAACTTCGCCCTCGTCGACAGCTCGTTCTCCGACGCCGACTTCGCTCCGGTCACCCTGGACAACGGCAAGCCGATCCTCTTCGACACCGCGCAGGCCGCCTACCTCGCCGGCTACGCCGCCGCGGCGACCTCCACCACCGGCAAGGTCGCGACCTTCGGTGGCATCCAGATCCCGTCCGTCACCATCTTCATGGACGGCTTCGCGGACGGCATCGCCAAGTTCAACGAGGACAACGGCGGCTCGGTGCAGCTGCTCGGCTGGGACAAGGCCACGCAGCAGGGCGTCTTCGCCGGCAACTTCGACAGCCAGGACGACGGCAAGAACATCGGCCAGTCCTTCATCGACCAGGGCGCGGACATCATCATGCCCGTCGCCGGTCCGGTCGGTCTGGGCACCGCGTCCGTCGCGCAGACGGCCGGCAACGTCGCGATCATCGGTGTCGACGCCGACTGGTTCGAGACCACCGAGTACGGCCCGATCGTCATGACCTCGGTCATGAAGGAGATCGGCCCGGCCGTCTTCGACACGATCAGCGAGGCCGTCGACGGCAGCTTCAGCTCCGACCCGTACGTCGGCACGCTGGAGAACGAGGGCCTCGGCCTGGCGCCGTTCCACGACTTCGAGTCGAAGGTCCCCGCGGACGTCGTCACGAAGCTCGACGAGCTCAAGGCGTCGATCATCTCCGGCGACATCGTCGTGGAGTCCGACGCGTCCCCGAAGTGATCTGACGCAGGACCGCAGGACGACGGCCCGGGCCCAGCGCCCGGGCCGTCGGCCTGTCCAGCACCGACCTCGCGAGGGGGATGGATAGTGTCTGAGGACAGTCGTGACGTCGAAGGAGACGACCGGTGAAGCTGGAGCTGCAGGGCATCACCAAGACCTTCGGGTCGTTGGTCGCCAACGACCACATCGACCTCGTCGTCGAGCCGGGTGAGATCCACGCGCTGCTCGGGGAGAACGGTGCCGGCAAGAGCACGCTGATGAACGTGCTGTACGGGCTGTACGACCCCGACGGTGGCCAGATCCTCGTCGACGACGTGCCCGTGACGTTCGCCGGGCCCGGCGACGCGATGGCCGCCGGCATCGGCATGGTCCACCAGCACTTCATGCTCGTCCCGGTGTTCACCGTCGCGGAGAACGTGGTCCTCGGCCACGAGCCCGTGCGCGGCGCCGGGCTGATCGACCTTCCCGAGGCACGTCGCCGCGTCAAGGAGATCTCCGACCGGTTCGGCTTCCACGTCGACCCCGATGCGTACATCGAGGACCTGCCCGTCGGCGTCCAGCAGCGCGTCGAGATCATCAAGGCGCTGTCCCGGCAGGCCAAGGTGCTCATCCTCGACGAGCCCACGGCCGTGCTCACGCCGCAGGAGACCGACGAGCTGATCGTGATCATGCGCCAGCTCAAGGAGTCCGGGACGTCGATCGTCTTCATCACCCACAAGCTGCGCGAGGTCCGTGCCGTCGCCGACCGGATCACCGTCATCCGGCGCGGCAAGGTGGTCGGCAGCGCCGAGCCGACGTCGACCGAGACCGAGCTCGCCTCGCTCATGGTCGGACGCTCGGTGTCCCTGGGGGTCGCGCGCACCGCGGCGGTGCCCGGCGAGGCGACCGTCCAGGTCCGCCACCTGACCGTCATCGACGACGCGGGCGTCCGGCAGCTCGACGACATCTCGTTCGACGTGGCCCGCGGCGAGATCGTCTCGATCGCCGGCGTCCAGGGCAACGGGCAGACCGAGCTCACCGAGGTCATGCTCGGGCTGCAGACGCCCGTGGCCGGGTCCGTGCTGCTCGACGGCGTCGAGCTGGTGGGCAGGTCCGTCAAGGACGTGCTCGCCGCCGGTCTCGGGTTCGTCCCGGAGGACCGCTCGACCGACGGGGTCATCGCCGACTTCTCCATCGCCGAGAACCTCATCCTCGACCTGCACCGCAACGAGCCCTTCGCCCGGGGTGTCGCGCTGAAGCCCGCCGCCGTGCGGGCCAACGCCGAGAAGCGGATCGCCGAGTTCGACGTCCGCACCGGCTCGATCGACGCGCACGCGAGCACCCTGTCCGGCGGCAACCAGCAGAAGGTCGTGCTGGCACGCGAGATGTCCCGGCCGCTGCGGCTGCTCATCGCGTCGCAGCCGACCCGCGGCCTCGACGTCGGCTCGATCGAGTTCGTGCACTCCCGGATCGTCGAGGAGCGCGACAACGGGACCCCCGTGATCATCGTGTCCACCGAGCTCGACGAGGTCCTCGCGCTCGCGGACCGCATCCTCGTCATGTACCGCGGGCGGATCGTCGGTGACGTGCCGGGCGGCACGGACCGCGACGTGCTGGGTCTGATGATGGCCGGCGTGCCGCTGGAGGACGCCGTGCGGCAGGCCGCCGAGCACCACACGACCCTCGGGGAGGCCGACCTCGAGGCCGAACCGACGACCACCGCCGAGACGGCGATCCCCCAGGAGGAGCTGTGAGCAGCCAGACGCCGGCCCCGCTGCCGGACGCCCAGGTCCCGCCGCCCGGGCAGACCGGTGTCGTCGAGCCGACGGAGGAGTCCGACGGAGGCCGCCGCATCCTGCACGAGATGCTGACGAGCAGCTGGCTCGTGTCGGTGCTCGCGGTGGTGCTGGCGCTGGTCCTCGGCGGCCTGCTCATCGCGGCGGCCGACGCCGAGGTGCAGGCGGCAGCGAGCTACTTCTTCTCGCGCCCCGGGGACCTGATCTCCGCGGCGTGGACGGCGGTCTCCGAGGCCTACGCGGCGCTGTTCGCCGGGGCGATCTACGACCCGCGGGCCGAGACGTTCGCCCGGGCGATCCGGCCGCTGACCGAGACGCTCACCGTCGCGACGCCCCTGATCCTCGCCGGTCTCGGCCTGGGCATCGGGTTCCGGGCCGGTCTGTTCAACATCGGTGCCCAGGGCCAGATCATCCTCGGTGGCATCTTCGCCGGGTTCATCGGGTTCACGTTCGACCTCCCGTTCCCCCTGCACCTGCTGCTCTGCGTCATCGGCGCCGCGCTCGGTGGCGCCCTGTGGGCGGGCATCGCCGGTGTGCTCAAGGCGCGCACGGGTGCGCACGAGGTCATCGTCACGATCATGCTCAACAACATCGCGATCTACCTGGTCGCGTACCTGCTGAGCATCGACGCGTTCCAGCGACCGGGCAGCAACAACCCGGTCAGCCCGCCCATCCCGGACAGCGCGGCGTACCCGTTGCTGCTGGGCAGCGGCTACCGGCTGCACGCCGGCTTCCTGGTCGCCATCGCCGCCGCGGTGTTCACCTGGTGGCTGATGGAGCGCTCGACCATCGGCTTCCGGTTCCGCGCGGTCGGCTCCAACCCCAACGCTGCGCGCACCGCCGGCATCTCGGTGAACGCGACCTACGTGTGGGTCATGCTCACGGCCGGTGCGTTCGCGGGGCTCGCAGGCTCCGCGCAGGTGCTCGGCACGGAGCGGGTCCTCACCGCCGGGGTCGCGGCCAGCTACGGGTTCGACGCGATCACGGTCGCCCTGCTCGGTCGCTCCAAGCCGCTGGGCACGGTCTTCGCGGGCATCCTGTTCGGCGCCCTGCGCGCCGGCGGCGTGGTCATGCAGGCCCGCACCGGGACGCCCATCGACATCGTGCTCGTCGTGCAGTCCCTCATCGTCCTGTTCATCGCGGCCCCGCCGCTGGTCCGGGCGGTGTTCCGCCTGCCGTCACCGGACACGCCACGCGCCCCGAAGCCGGTCGTCCCCGTCACCGCGAAGGAGGTCAGCGCATGAGCGCCCCCACGATCGATGCGACGTCGGCGTCGGCCCGTCCCGCCTCCGAGCTGGTCCTGCCCCCGATCAAGTGGCACGCACCGATCACCTACGCGGCGGTCGCGCTGCTCGGGCTCGTGGTCTTCGGGCTGCTCGCACCGACCGGCGAGCACAGCACGTTCGCCGTCTCGACGACGCGCGACTTCATCCAGTTCACGCCGTTCTCCGTGCCGTCGAAGCTGACCGCGATCATCCTGTGCCTCGCGGCGCTCGCGCTCGCCGGGGTGTCGTTCTACGAGACGCGCCGCCGGGAGAAGGCGGGCGCCTGGCTGCCGATCACCTACGGGTTCCTCATGGTGTTCGCGTTCCTGGTGTGGGCCGTCGCGGGCAAGGACAGCGGGCTGCCGCTCACCGGACTGCTGCAGGGGTCGCTGTTCCTCGCGATCCCGCTGGTGTTCGGGGCGCTCGCGGGTCTGCTCTGCGAGCGGTCCGGCATCATCAACATCGCCATCGAGGGGCAGCTGCTGGGCGGGGCGTTCCTCGCGTCCGTCGTCGCCACCCTCACCGGCAGCGCCTACGCGGGCCTCATCGCCGCGCCCGTCGCGGGCGCCCTGGTGGGCCTGCTGCTGGTGCTGTTCTCGATCAAGTACGTGGTCAACCAGATCATCGTCGGCGTCGTGCTGAACGTGCTGGTGATCGGCGTGACCAGCTACCTGTTCTCCACGGTGCTCAAGGAGAACCCGGACACCTGGAACAACCCGCCCGGGCTGCCGGTCATCAGCATCCCGGTGCTCTCGCAGATCCCGATCCTCGGACCGGTCCTGTTCCGGCAGACCGCGCTCGTCTACATCATGTACGTCGTCGTGATCGTGCTGCAGATCATGGTCTTCCGGTCCCGCTGGGGCCTGCGGCTGCGGTCCGTCGGCGAGCACCCGAAGGCGGCGGACACGGTCGGCATCAAGGTCAACCGCACCCGGCTGCGCGCCACGGTGCTCGGCGGCGCGGTGGCCGGGCTCGGCGGGGCGTTCTTCACCGTCGCGGCGGGGCTGGCGTTCGGCAAGGAGATGACCAACGGCAAGGGGTACATCGCGCTCGCCGCGATGATCCTCGGGCGGTGGAGCCCGAAGGGTGCGCTGGCAGCCGCGCTGCTGTTCGGGTTCGCCAACAACCTGCAGCTCCAGCTGAGCATCATCCAGACGCCGATCCCCAGCCAGATCATGCTGATGACGCCCTACATCGTGACGATCTTCGCCGTCGCGGGGCTCGTCGGACGGGTGCGCCCGCCGGCCGCCGAAGGAATCCCCTACACGAAGTGAGTGCTGTGAACATCGACTGGGACGCCCTCCGGGCGGCCGCCACGGACGTCATGCACAAGGCGTACGCGCCGTACTCGAGCTTCCCGGTCGGGGCAGCCGCCCTGGTCGACGACGGACGCGTGGTCGTCGGCTGCAACGTCGAGAACGCCTCGTACGGGGTCACGCTGTGCGCCGAGTGCTCGCTCGTCTCGGCGCTGACCGTCTCCGGCGGCGGGCGCCTGGTGGCGTTCACGTGCGTCGACAAGCACGGCACCGTGCTCATGCCCTGCGGCCGGTGCCGGCAGCTGCTGTGGGAGCACGGGGGAGCGCGGCTGCTCGTGGAGACCGTGCACGGCGTCAAGCCGATGACCGAGGTGCTCCCGGACGCCTTCGGGCCCGCTGACCTGGAGGAACGCGCATGACCGAGTCATTCGACGCCGTCGACGTCATCGTCGCCAAGCGGGACGGGCACCGGCTGTCCGACGCGCAGATCGACTGGGTCATCGACGCGTACACGCGCGGGGTCGTCGCCGAGGAGCAGATGTCGGCGCTGAACATGGCGATCCTGCTCAACGGCATGGACCGCGCCGAGATCGCCCGCTGGACCGCCGCGATGATCGCGAGCGGCGAGCGGATGGACTTCTCGGGCCTGTCCCGGCCGACCGCGGACAAGCACTCGACCGGCGGGGTGGGCGACAAGATCACGCTGCCGCTCGCGCCGCTCGTGGCCGTGTTCGGGGTGGCCGTCCCGCAGCTGTCGGGCCGCGGTCTGGGCCACACCGGCGGCACGCTGGACAAGCTCGAGTCGATCCCCGGCTGGCGGGCCGCCCTGAGCAACGACGAGATGATGGCGCAGCTCGACGACGTCGGCGCGGTCATCTGCCAGGCCGGGTCCGGGCTCGCGCCCGCCGACCGCAAGCTCTACGCGCTGCGCGACGTGACCGGCACGGTCGAGGCGATCCCGCTCATCGCGAGCTCGATCATGAGCAAGAAGATCGCCGAGGGCACCGGTGCGCTGGTGCTCGACGTCAAGGTGGGCTCCGGGGCGTTCATGAAGGACGTCGACCGCGCCCGCGAGCTGGCCCGGACGATGGTCGCGCTCGGCACCGACGCCGGGGTGCGGACCGTCGCGCTGCTCACCGACATGTCGACGCCGCTCGGGCTGACCGCCGGCAACGCGCTGGAGGTCCGCGAGTCGGTCGAGGTGCTGGCCGGTGGGGGACCCGCGGACGTCGTGGAGCTCACGGTCGCGCTGGCCCGGGAGATGCTCGCGGCTGCCGGCCGGCCCGAGGACGACGTGGCCGCCGCGCTGCAGGACGGGCGGGCCATGGACGCGTGGAAGCGGATGATCGCCGCGCAGGGCGGCGACCCGGACGCGACCCTGCCGGTGGCCCGGGAGACGTCGCAGCTGCTCGCGGACACCGACGGCGTGCTCGCCGAGCTGGACGCGTACGCCGTCGGCATCGCCGCGTGGCGGCTCGGTGCGGGACGCGCCCGCAAGGAGGACCCGGTGCAGGCCGGTGCGGGCGTCGAGCTGCACGCCAAGCCCGGGGACACCGTGCGGGCCGGCCAGCCGCTGATGACGCTGCACACCGACACCCCCGACCGGTTCGGTCGTGCGCTCGACGCGCTGGCCGGCGCGGTCGTCATCGCTCCCGCCGGCGCTGTCGTGCCCGTCCGGCCGCTCGTGATCGACCGGATCGACGCCTGATCCCTCGCGGCGTCGCGCGGACGGGGGCACGATGGACGGATGAGCACCGTGCCCGGAAGTGACGCGTGGAAGGACGCCGGCCTCGCGCCGGTGGACCCGGACGGTCCGCGGAGCCTGACGGACGAGACGGACGACGCCGCGGACCCGGAAGAGTACGAGCCGGGGTTCGCGCGCGCAGACCGCGACGGGCGCGCCGACGAGGCGGACGTCGTCGAGCAGGACACCGAGGTGCCCGCCGATGATGAGGATGCTGACACCTGAGCCCGTTCCTGGTGGTCCGTCCCGGTACGGTGAGCCCATGACCTCCCCCTCCGAGCCCTCGGTGGCTGACGCCCCCAGCGACCCGTCCGAGGCCACCGACCCCGTGGACCAGACGGCCGCCCTCGTCGCGCTGATCCCGACCCTGCCCAAGGTCGTGCTGCACGACCACCTCGACGGGGGGCTGCGTCCCGCGACGATCATCGAGCTCGCCGCCGAGATCGGCCACGAGCTGCCCGCGACGGATGCTGACGAGCTGGGCCGCTGGTTCGTCGAGGCCGCCAGCTCCGGGACGCTCGAGCGCTACCTGGAGACGTTCGACCACACGGTCGCCGTGATGCAGACCGAGGACGGGCTGCGCCGGGTCGCCCGCGAGTCGGCGATCGACCTGGCCGCCGACGGCGTCGTGTACGCCGAGCAGCGGTACGCGCCCGAGCAGCACCTGGCCCAGGGGCTGACGCTCCAGCAGGTGGTCGACGCCGTGCAGGCCGGGTTCGCCGAGGGGATCGCCGAGGCCGCGGCGGCGGGTCACTCGATCCGGATCGGCACCCTCATCACCGCGATGCGCCACGCCGACCGTGGCGACGAGATCGCCGCGCTCGCCCTGGAGAACCGGGACAACGGCGTGGTCGGCTTCGACATCGCCGGCGCCGAGGACGGGTTCCCGCCGTCGCGGCACGCCTCGGCGTTCACCACGCTCGCGGAGGCCGACTTCCCGGCCACCGTGCACGCGGGCGAGGCGGCCGGCGTCGAGTCGATCGCGGAGGCCGTGCACGTGGCGCACGCCTGCCGGATCGGGCACGGCGTGCGGCTCATCGAGGACGTCACCACCGACGAGCTCGGCGACCGGCTGGGCACGCTCGCCCACTGGGTCCGCGACCGTCGCATCCCGCTCGAGCTGTGCCCGTCGTCCAACGTGCAGACGGGCGCCGCCGAGTCGGTGGCCACCCACCCCGTCACGCGGCTGCGCAACCTCGGCTTCGCCGTCACTGTGAACACCGACAACCGGCTGCAGTCCGGGACGTCCATGACCCGCGAGCTGACGCTGCTGGTCGAGGAGGCCGGTTGGGACCTCGTCGACCTGCGCGACGTGGCGGTCACGGCGGCGGCGCACTCGTTCCTGCACCACGACGAGCGGTCCGCCCTGATCGACCAGGTCATCCGCCCGGCGTACGCGTCGGCCCGGGGCGGCCGCCACCGCGCCTGACCCGAGGCGACCCGCGGACGTGCCGCGGCGAGAACGCCATGGGACGCGCCACCGCACCGGATGACGCGCCCCATGGCGTTCTCGTCGGCTAGATCAGGCCCTTCGTGTGCCAGACGGTCTTCGTCTCCACGAACGCCGTGATGCGGTCGAGCGACGGGGCCGCCGCGTCCGGACCGTTCTCGGGCGGCAGGACGCGCTTGAGCGTGTCGGCCGCCGCGATCTGCAGGTCGATCCACTCCAGGTCGCCGGCGCCCACGAGGTCGAGGGCGTTGACGTCCTGGTGGCTGGCCAGCCACGGCGCGATCTCCGCGGGGGAGCCCGTGAGCACGTTGACCACGCCCTTGGGCACGTCGCTCGTCGCGAGGACCTCCGCCAGGCTGATCGCGGACAGCGGCAGCCTCTCGCTGGCCACCACGACGACCGTGTTGCCGGCGACCAGCGCGGGAGCGACCGCGGACACCAGCCCGAGCAGCGACGAGTCCTGCGGCGCGATGATCGCGACGACACCCGTCGGCTCCGGCACGGAGATGTTGAAGTACGGCCCGGACACCGGGTTGGCGTTGCCGGCCACCTGCGCGTACTTGTCGGTCCAGCCCGCGTACCAGACCCAGCGGTCGATCGCGGTGTCCACCTGCGCGGACGCGACGGCCGTGGTCACGCCCTCGGCGTCGACGATCTCGGCGACGAACTGCGCCCGCCGGCCCTCGAGGAGCTCGGCGATCCGGTAGAGCACCTGGCCGCGGTTGTACGCGGTCGCCCCCGACCAGCCGCCGACGGCAGCGCGGGCGGCGACCACCGCGTCGCGGGCGTCCTTGCGCGACGCCTTGGCAGCGTTGGCGAGGAACGCGCCCTTCGCGCTGACGATCTCGTAGGTGCGGCCCGACTCGCTGCGCGGGAACGCCCCGCCGATGTACAGCTTGTAGGTCTTCGGGACGGCGAGGCGGGTCACTTGGTGGCTCCCTTGCTGACGGTCTTGCGCGCGGTCGCGGAGGGCAGGGCGACGGTGGGTGCCGAGGTCTTCAGGTACGCGGCGATGCCGTGGCGGCCACCCTCGCGGCCGTAGCCGGACTCCTTGTAGCCGCCGAACGGGCTCGACGGGTCGAACCGGTTGAACGTGTTGGCCCAGACGACGCCCGCGCGGAGCTTGTCGGCGACGGCCAGGATGCGGCTGCCCTTGTCGGTCCAGATGCCCGCGGACAGGCCGTACGGGGTGTTGTTGGCCTTGGCGACGGCCTCCGCGGGGGTGCGGAACGTGAGCACGCTGAGCACCGGCCCGAAGATCTCCTCGCGGGCGATCCGGTGGCTGGTGGACACGTTGGTGAAGATCGTCGGTGCGAACCAGAACCCGTTCTCCGGGATGGTGCACGCGGCGGTCCACCGCTCGGCACCCTCGGCCTCGCCGACGTCGCTCAGCTCCCGGATCCGCTCCAGCTGCTCGGCGCTGTTGATGGCGCCGATGTCGGTGTTCTTGTCGAGCGGGTCGCCCAGGCGCAAGGTCGACAGGCGCGTCTTGAGGCGGTCGATGACCTCGTCGTGGATCGACTCCTGGACCAGCAGGCGGCTGCCAGCGCAGCAGACGTGGCCCTGGTTGAAGAAGATGCCGTTGACGATGCCCTCGATGGCCTGGTCGATGGGGGCGTCGTCGAACACGATGTTCGCTGCCTTGCCACCCAGCTCCAGGGTCAGCTTCTTGTTCGTCCCCGCGACGGACCGCGCGATCGCGCGACCGACCGACGTCGACCCGGTGAACGCGACCTTGTCGACGTCGCCGTGGCCGACGAGCGCTGCCCCGGTCTCGCCCGCACCGGTGATGATGTTGACGACGCCGGGCGGCAGGTCGGCCTGCTGCACGATCTCCGCGAACAGCAGCGCCGTCAGCGACGTGGTCTCGGCGGGCTTCAGCACGACCGTGTTCCCGGCGGCGAGGGCGGGCGCGATCTTCCACGCCAGCATGAGCAGCGGGAAGTTCCACGGGATCACCTGCGCGGCGACCCCGAGCGGTGCGGGGGCGGCGCCGAGGCCGACGTGGTCCAGCTTGTCGGCCCAGCCGGCGTAGTAGAAGAACCAGGCGGCCACGAGCGGGACGTCGACGTCGCGGCTCTCCTTGATGGGCTTGCCGTTGTCGAGGCTCTCCGCCACGGCGAGCTCGCGGCTGCGCTCCTGGACGAGGCGAGCGATCCGGAACAGGTACTTGCCGCGGTCCGCACCCGACATGCGCGACCAGGTGCGGTCGTAGGCGCGACGGGCGGCGGCCACGGCGGCGTCGACGTCGGACGCGTCGGCGTGCGCGATGGTCGCGAGGTGCTTCTCGGTGGCCGGCGAGATGGAGGCGAACGGCGTGCCGTGGCCCTCCCGGAACTCGCCGTCGATGAACAGGCCGTAGGAGTCGCGCAGGTTCAGGATCGCCTGCGACTCGGGCGCAGGGGCGTACTCGAGGAATGACATCTGTGGGCCCTTCAGTCGATCGTCACGTAGTCGGGGCCGGAGTAGTGCCCGGTCGTCATCTTCTGGCGCTGCAGCAGCACGTCGTTGAGCAGGCTCGACGCGCCGAACCGGAACAGGTGCGGGGTCAGCCACTCCTCCCCGACCGTCTCCGCGACCGTCACCAGGTACTTGATCGCGTCCTTCGAGGCGCGGATGCCACCGGCGGGCTTGACGCCGACCTTCTCGCCGCTGAGCCGGTGCCAGTCGCGCACGACCTCCAGCATGAGCAGCGTGACCGGCAGCGTCGCGGCGGGCGCGACCTTGCCGGTGGACGTCTTGATGAAGTCGCCGCCCGCCAGGATGCCCAGCCACGAGGCGCGGCGGACGTTGTCGTAGGTGTTCAGCTCACCGGTCTCGAGGATCACCTTGAGGTGCGCGTAGGTGCCGTCCGCGCGGCGGCAGGCCTCCTTGACGGCCACGATCTCGTCGTAGACCTGGCCGTACCGGCCCGACAGGAACGCCCCGCGGTCGATGACCATGTCGATCTCGTCGGCACCCGCGGCGACCGCGTCGGCGGTGTCCTCGAGCTTGATCGACCGCGAGGAGCGGCCGCTCGGGAACGCGGTGGCCACGGCGGCGACGGCGATCTTGCCCTGGTCCGGGTCGCCGTGCGCGGTGCCCAGCGCCTGGACCGCGTGCGGGACCATGTCGCCGTACACGCAGACCGCGGCGACCCGCGGGCACGTCGGGTCGGACGCGTCGGGCGTGACCGCCTTGGCGACGAGCGAGCGCACCTTGCCGGGGGTGTCCGCGCCCTCGAGCGTGGTCAGGTCGATGAGCCCGATGATGCGGTCCAGCGCCCAGGCTTTCGACGTGGTCTTGATCGAGCGCGTCCCGAGGCCGGCCGCCCGCTGCTCCAGCCCGACGGCGTCGACGCCGGGGATGCCGTGCAGGTAGCGACGCAGGTTGGCGTCGTTCGCCTCGCCGCCGAGGAGCGCGATGGCGCGTTCCCCGGGGACGATCTGGGTGCCTGTCATGAAGGGTCCTCGCTGTTCGTGTGCTTCTCGATGAGGTGCGTGGCGGTCTCCTCGTCGGTGACCAGCACCGTGCAGAGGCCGCTGGAGACGACTGCGTCGGCGACCGCGTGCTTCGCTGCGCCGGCGATGACCGCGATGCTGAGCCCCGCCGCGCGCAGGCTCTCCAGCGGGAGGCCGATGGTCCGCTCGTCGAGCCGTTCGTCCACGATCGCACCGGCGGCGTCGACGTACCGACCGACGACGTCACCGACCGCGCCCCGCCGGACGAGCCCTGCGACGTCGTCGGGGGTCAGGTAGCCGCTGTCGACGAGCACGGAGCTCGCGTCGGCGGCCCCGGCGCTGAACAGGTAGGCGTCTGCGCTCGACGCCAGGTCGAGCACGGCGGCGACGGCGCGGTCGGACTCGATGGCGCGCTTGGTCTCCAGCCGTTCGAGGATCGCGGGGCTCGGCAGCAGGGTGGCGTGGCCGCCGGCCTTCTGGGCGATGGCGACGGCGGTGGAGGCTGCGGTTCCGGCCCGGCGGTTCAGGCTGACGCCGCCGTTGATCTGCACCACGTCGACGCCGGTCGCCCAGCCGTCCTCGAGGTGCCGGGAGATGTCGTCCAGCGTGCGCCCCCAGCTGATCCCGAGGGTGCGCGGGACGGGACGCAGCGTGGCGAGGTAGTCGGCGGCGGCCTGCGCGGTGCGCGACTGGAGCTCGTCCTGGTCCTCGACGCCCGAGGTGGACACGACGATCGCGTCGGCGAGGCCGCAGGTCTCGCGCAGCCGGCGCTCGACGGGCAGCCGGCGCGCGCGCGGGTGGACGATCTCGATCCGGATGAAGCCGGAGGCCTTCGCCTGCGCCAGCAGGCGCCCGACCTTCCAGCGGGTGAGCGCCAGGATCGACCCGATCTCGTCCTGGGTCTTGTCCTCCTCGTAGTACAGCTCGGCGGCGCGGATGGACAGCAGCTCGTCCGACTCGATCATGCGGTTCCTCTCACGTCGTTCCACAGTAGGCACCGCTCGCGCGCATCGCAACACTCGTAGCGATCTTTGCTCATATGAGCACGGTCATCCTCCGGGGGACGAATCACCCGATCGGTGGTTGCGCCCGCGATTGACTCACCCGGACCGGTCAGCGACAGTGGGGCAGCCTTCCGGCCGGTGCCGGAGCGGGCACCATGCGAGGGGCAGGCGAGGGGACAGCACGGATGGGACGGTGGGGACGCGGCGGGGTCGCCGCAGTCGTCGTCCTCGGGTTCCTCGCCGCCGGGCTCGGCGTGGGCGCGGCCGTGCGGAACCTCCAGGCCGGCAAGACCGTGGTGGTGCCCGCCGAGTGGCAGTCGGCCTGGAAGGAAGCCCACGTGCGCGAGGGGCAGGACGTGATCCTGGCCTGGGGCGACCTCGCCGGCGCCGACCCGACGCGGGCGGCCGCCGAGGTGCGGTTCGACGCGGCACGGGCGGTCGCCCAGCTCGACGCCCTGTACGCGCTCGACGTGCACGACCTCGACGTGGTCGCCGAGGACGGCGCGATCGCCCAGCACAAGATCGTCGTCGTCGTCGACGGCACCTGGTCAACCGGTCCCGGAGCGCCCGCGAGCTCCGTGGTCGTGCCGGAGAGCGGCGGGCTGGCGCAGACCGAGCGCGGCGCCACCGGCTCCGTCATCGACGGGGTCGGGCTGCTGCGCGTGGACGTCCCGTCGCTGACCGCCCGCGGCCACGAGTCCGCGACCGCCCCGGTGACGGGGGAGCCCACGGTCGTCGGCGGCTCCGAGTTCGACCCGTCCTGGGAGCTGGCCCGCGGGTTCGCGGAGGTCGTGCAGGGCTTCGCCGTCCTCGACACCCCCGGGGGCTTCGCCTCGAACGACGCCGCGACGTTCTGGGCCGCCAGCTCGGCCTACCTGGCCACCGTGGCCGCGCCCGGGGGCATCGGCAACCCCGCGGACCTGATCCGCAGCCCGCAGCTGCACTGGGCGAGCCCCCGGCTCGGCGACGGCAGCTGGCTCCTGCTGCAGTACCTGGCCGAGCGCGACGGCGAGCAGCTGCTCGGGACGATGTGGCGCGAGGCGGAGGCCGGCGAGGACCCGCTCACCACCTACAAGCGTCTGACCGGGCTCAGCCAGGCCGACCTGAACCGCCGCGTCGCGGAGTACGCCATGCGCACCGTGACCTGGGACTTCCTGGACCGCAGCGCGATCGCCGCCGGGGTGGACCGGCTCGACCCGGTCCTGCTCGCCGACCGGACCACCCCCGTCGAGGCCGTCGAGGGCGACCCCGGCCACTACCGGGTGCTCGACGCGTTCGCCCCGTCCGACTACGGCTTCACGATCGTGCGGCTGAAGCCCGACGCCGGGGTGCGGGACATCCGGGTGCGGGTCCGGGGCCACGACGACGCCGCCGACGCGGGTCTGAGCTTCGGTTTCGTCGCGATGCGCGCAGGAGTGCCCCGGTACAGCCCCGTGACCGAGAGCCTCGACGAGCAGATCCAGCTCCGGCTCCGCACGGGCGAGCACGAGGCGTACCTGGTGGTCGTCGGCACCCCGACGGTGAACCACGGGCACAGCGGGGGCGACGCGTACGGCGAGGTCGCCCGCTACGCGTACGAGTTCCGGGTGTCGGGTGCGACGGTGGCCGACGACCTCCCCGACCCGGCCACCCTCGGTGGTCACCGGCACGTCAACGGCGGTGGCTTCGTGGACGACACCGCGACGGTCGACCCGACCGCCTACGTCGGTCCCGACGCCGTGGTCCGCGGAGACGCGCAGGTCCTCGGCGGTGCGCGCATCGAGGGCCGGGCGTGGGTCGAGGAGGGCGCGGTCGTCGAGGGTGCGGCGGTCGTGCGGGACGTGGCCATCGTCCGGTCCGGCGCGCACCTGAGCGGGACGACGGTCGTGGCCGGGGACGCCGTCGTCGACTTCACGTGCGCGTCGGGGGGCTACGCGACGTTCGACCCGGCGCGCTGGTGCGACGGGCGCGAGGCGTCGCCCGACCTGCTCGGCGCCCCCACCCCGTTCGCGGCGACCGACCTGCTGCTCACCGACGTGCCGGCGCCCACCGTGACGCCGACGCCGGAGCCGTCGGCCCCGACCGAGTCCCCGACGCCGACCCCGGCACCGACCCCCACGGCCCCGCCCAAGCCGCAGCCGACCACGCCCGTCCAGACGCCCACGGCAGGCGGTGTGGAGCCCCCCGAGCCTGTCCCGGCGAGCGCGTGCTCCGCGACGTACACGGTGGTCAACCACTGGACCTCGGACGGCCAGAACTGGTTCCAGGCGGAGGTGGTCGTCACCGGCAGCGGCGCCGGGGTCGACGGGTGGGCCGTCTCCTGGCCGCTCCCGCAAGGGGTCCAGATCGCGGCCGTCTGGAACGCGCGGCTCGGCACCAGCGGCTCGACCGCGACGGCCGAGAACATGAGCTACAACGGCACCCTGCGCGACGGATCCACGACGACGTTCGGCTTCCAGGGGACCGGGCCCGGTGATGCCGGCCTGCAGGTCCCGCAGGTCAGCTGCACCAAGACGCGCTAGATCCCCAGCGCTGACCGCACGTCCCCGGCGACCGCGTCGAGGCGGGTGCGTGCGGCGTGCCGCGCCCGGCCGACGGCCGAGTGGTCCGCGTCCGGGTCGATCGGGACGACGACCTCCAGGTAGCACTTCACCTTGGGCTCGGTCCCGCTGGGTCGCACGATGACCCGGGTGCCGTCCGTGGTGAGCAGGCGCAGGCCCTCGGTGGGCGGCAGCCCGTCGCGGTCGTCCTCGGAGCCCGCGGCCAGGTCGACGACCTCGGTCACGCGGGACCCGGCCAGCGAGGTCGGCGGCCGGCTCCGGATCCGGTGGACGGTCTCGCCGATCTGCGCGAGGTCGGCGAACCGTGCGGAGACCTGGTCGGTCAGGTGCAGGCCGTGCTCGCGGGCGAGGTCGTCGAGCGCGTCGATGACGGTCCGTCCCTCCGCCTTGAGGCGCGCCGCCAGGCCGGCGACGAGCAGCGCCGCGGAGATGCCGTCCTTGTCGCGCACGTGCGCGGGGTCGACGCAGTAGCCGAGCGCCTCCTCGTACCCGAACACGAGACCGTCGACGCGCGAGATCCACTTGAACCCCGTGAGGGTCTGCGCGTGGCGGTAGCCCGCGGCGGTGGCGATCTTGCCGAGCAGGCGCGACGAGACGATCGAGCTGGCGAACGCGGCCCCGTTCTGCGGCGTCGTGCCCGTCAGGCTCTTGCCGAGCAGCGAGCCGGTCTCGTCCCCGTGCAGGATGCGCCAGCCCTCCGCCTCGGCGGTGTCGGGTCCCCGGAAGGAACGGTGGCGCAGGTCCTGGATCCCGACCCCGCAGCGGTCCGCGTCGGGGTCGAGCGCGATCACCAGGTCGGCGCCCTCGTCGCTGGCCAGCCCGATCGCCAGGTCGATCGCGCCGGGCTCCTCGGGGTTGGGGAACGCGACGCTCGGGAAGTCGCCGTCCGGCTCCGCCTGCTCCGGCACCACCACCACGTCGGTGAACCCGGCCTCGGCGAGCACCCGCTGGGCGACCTTGCCGCCGACGCCGTGCAGGGGGGTCAGGACGATGCGCAGGCGCTTGGCGGCGGCCCGGGTGGCGTCGTCGCTGGGGGCCAGCGCGACGACCGACGCCACGTACGCATCGAGCACCTCGGGTCCGAGCACCGTCCAGCCGCTCGCGGCGCGCGGCACGGACGCGACGGACGGGACGTGCGCAATCTCGGCGGCGATCGCCGCGTCGGCCGGCGGCACGATCTGGGCGCCCTGGCCGGAGTCGGTGACCACCCGACCGCCCAGGTAGACCTTGTAGCCGTTGTCCTGCGGGGGGTTGTGCGACGCGGTGACCATGATCCCGGCGTCGGCGTGCAGGTGGCGGACCGCGAAGGCGAGCACGGGGGTGGGCAGCGCCGACGGCAGGACCAGCACCTCGATGCCCACCGCTGTCAGGACGGCCGCCGAGTCGCGCGCGAAGTCGACGGACTTGTGCCGGGCGTCGTACCCGATGACCACGCGCGGGCGGGGGCTGACCCCGTCGAGCTCGCCCAGCAGGTAGTCCGCCAGCCCCGACGCGGCACGGATGACGACCGCACGGTTCATCCGGTGCGGACCGCCGCCCAGCCGGCCGCGCAGGCCCGCGGTGCCGAACTGCAGGAGACCCGAGAACCGGTCGGCCAGCTCCTCGCGCGCGACGGTGCGGGCGTCGATGGCCTGGCGCTGCGTCGGGTCGGGCTCGCGCCCGGGCGCGACCGTCGGCGGCGCGGCGCGGGCCACGTCGAGCAGGCCGCGGAGCTCGTCCGCCGTCTGCGGGTCGGGGTCGTCCTCGATCCACGACTGCACCCGCGCCTCGAGGCCTGCCCATGCGTCGTCGCCGGTCATGGGGCCAACGTACTCAGCCGGTCCGGTCGGCGCTCCCCGACGTGCCCGGCAGGACCACGACCACCTGGCCGTCCTCGACGCTCACCGCATAGGAAGCCACGTCGCTCTGCCCGGAGCGGCACGCGCCGGTGCTCAGGTCGAAGACGTGGGCGTGCAGCGGGCAGACGACGACGTCGGCGTCCGTCTGCCCGTCGGCGAGGGGACCGCCACGGTGCGGGCACACGGCGTCGAGCGCCCGGACGGAGCCGTCGCGGAGCCGGAAGACGGCCACCTGGCGGCCCGCGACCGCGTACGCGCGGCCCTCACCCACCGGGATCTCCGACAGCGCCCCCAGCACGTGGGCCACGCCCAGCTCGACCGCGCTCATCGGACCGGCACCTGCGGCAGCACGGTCAGGGGCAGCGCGGTGCGGAACTGGCCGGGCTCGGCCGGGTCGTCGCGCTCCTTCCACGGGTCCCGGTACGCGTCGACGGAGGCCTGCACGGCGGCGTCGAGCGTCGCGGCGATGCCCTCGGCGTCGTCGACGACGACCGCCCGGACGTGGTCGATCCCGAGCCGGGGCACCCACGCGTAGGTCCGCTCGAGCCAGTTCGCCGTCTCGCGGTAGTACTGGATGAACCGGCCCGTCAGCGTGACGACCTCCTCGGGGGAGTCGACGGTGGTGAGCAGGTCGCCCTTGCGGATGTGCGCCCCGGCGGCGCCGCCGACGTAGATCTCCCAGCGGCCGCCGTCGACCGCGACGACCCCGAGGTCCTTGACGTAGGCCTCGGCGCAGTTGCGGGGGCAGCCCGTCACCGCGAGCTTGAGCTTCGCCGGGCTCTCCAGGCCCTGGTACCGGGTCTCGAGGGCGATGCCCAGCGCGGTGGAGTCGCCCAGGCCGAACCGGCAGAAGTCGGTGCCGACGCACGTCTTGACCGTCCGGAAGGACTTGCCGTACGCGTACCCGGACGGCATGTCGAGGTCCGCCCACACGGTCGGCAGGTCCTCCTTGCGCACGCCGAGCAGGTCGATGCGCTGCCCGCCCGTGAGCTTGATCATCGGGATGCGGTGCTTGTCCGCGACGTCGGCGATGCGGCGCAGCTGGTCCGCCGACGTGACGCCGCCCTTCATCTGCGGCACCACGGAGAACGTCCCGTCGCGCTGGATGTTGGCGTGCACGCGGTCGTTGATGAAGCGTCCGTCGCGCTCGTCGACCACGTCGGCGCCCCAGATCGTGCGCAGCAGCGAGGTCAGCCCCATCTTCGAGCGGGCGTCCTCGACCCCACCGGGCGCGAGGGCGGCGAACACCGCCGACACCGAGCGCAGGTCCTGCTCGCGGACGAGCGCCACGAGCTCGGCCTTGGCGTACGGGACACCGGGCACGTACCAGGACGCCGACTCGTCGACCTCCAGGTCACCGTCGGCGGCCCACTCGACCACCTGCGCGACGAGCGTCTTGCACGAGCCGCAGCCCTTGCCGGCGCGCGTCGCATCCATGACGCCCGCCACGGAGGCGACGCCGCCGCGCACGCACGCCGCGATCGTCCCCTTGCTGACGCCGTTGCAGTTGCAGACGGTCGTCTCGTCGGGCAGCTCCGCCACGCCCACCGCGGCGGGTGCGGTCCCGAGGTCGAACAGCAGCGCGATGCGGTCCTCGGGCAGCGGCGAGCCGCGGTCGAACGCCTGGATGAGGGGCGCGACCTTCTCGAGGTCGCCCACGAGCGTCGCCCCGATGAGCCGGTCGTCGCGGACCACCACGCTCTTGTACAGCCCGCGCCGCGGCTCGGAGACGATGATGTGGTCGTCGTCGGGACGCTCGGGGGCCGTGACGCCCATCGACGCCACGTCGATGCCCGCGACCTTGAGCTTCGTCGCGGTGCGCGAGCCGTGGTACTGCGCCGACGGGTCGGTGCCCGTGAGCACGTCGGCGAGCACCCTGGCCTGCTCCCACAGCGGCGCGACCAGCCCGTAGACCTGGTCGCGGTGCTGTACGCACTCGCCGACGGCGAACACCGCCGGGTCCGGCGTGCCCTGGTCGTCGAGCGCGTGCATCTGGTCGTCGACGACGATGCCCCGCTCGACGAGGAACCCGCTCGTGGCCGCCACCGACGAGTTCGCCCGGATGCCCGCGGCCACGACGACCATGTCGCACGGCAGCACGCGCCCGTCGGCGAGCTGCACGCCCGTGATCTCCGCGTCGCCGAGCACGCCGACGGTGCGCGCGGACGTCACGACCGCGATGCCGAGCGTCTCGACGCCGCGCCGCAGCACGTACCCGCCCGCGGCGTCGAGCTGCTGGTTCATGAGGTGCCCCGGACCGTGCACGACGGTGACGTCGACGCCGTGGGTCTGCAGACCGCGCGCCGCCTCCAGCCCCAGCAGGCCGCCGCCGATGACCACGGCCCGCTTGTGGGTGCGGGCGTACCGGATCATCGCGCGCGTGTCGTCGAGGGTGCGGAACCGGAACACGCCCTGGTGGAAGCCGCGCCCGACCGTGCGCATCCCCGGGATGTCGGGGACGAACGCGCTGCTGCCGGTCGCGATCACCAGCGCGTCGTACGGCGTGCGGCTGCCGTCGGTGGCGCGCACGGTCCGCGCGTGCCGGTCGATGCGGCCCACCCGCACCCCCGCGTGCAGCGTGATCGCGTTCTCCCGGTACCAGGCCATCGAGTTGAGGAAGATGGCCTCCTCGCTCTCCAGCCCGGCCAGGACGTTGGACAGCATGATCCGGTTGTAGTTGCCGTAGGGCTCCTCGCCGAACATCGTGATCCGGAAGCGTTCGGCGCCCCCACGCTCCAGGATCTCCTCGACCGTGCGCGCACCCGCCATGCCGTTGCCGACGACGACGAGGTCGCGGCGCCCGTCGTCGTCGCGTGCGCGCCGGGCCACGTCACACCTCCACGAGACCGAGGTCGATCACCAGGACGCCCGAGACGCCCGCCGCACCGGCCGCGTGCACCTCGAGGGTGGTGCCCGGCTCCAGGTCCTCGACGACGCGCAGCGGCACGTGCACGTCACCCTTCGCGCCGATGGGGAAGTACCGCATCGGCACCCCGTCGCGGACCAGCACCACGACGACGAGCTCGTCGGTGCTGTTGCCGCCACGGAAGTACACCGTCTGCGCCACCGAGCCGTCGGGCACCGTGTAGCTCAGGCCCGGGTCGAGCAGCTCGGGGGCGGCCAGGCCCTTGCCGGTCAGCGCGTAGACGCCCTGCAGGAAGGTCGGGTGACTGTCCAAGGCAAGTCCCTTCGGTCGGGCCGGCGGCCACGGCGCACGGGTGCGCTCCGTGGTGGTGCCGGCCGGTGGCGTGCTGGGTGTGCGGATCGGGTCGACGGCCACGGCGCACGCCTTGAACGCGGGCATGCGGGAGACCGGGTCGAGGGCGTCGTGCGTGAGGGTGTTCGCGCGGGACTCGCCCGACCAGTGGAACGGGACGAACACCGTGTCGGTCCGGATTCCGGTGGTCAGCCGCGCCCGGAACACCGCGACGCCCCGGCGGGTGCGCAGCTGCACGGGCTCGCCGTCGACGACGCCGCAGCGGCGGGCCAGGTCGGGGTGCAGCTCGGCGTGCGGCAGGACCGTCCCGTCGGGCCCCACCTCGTCGCCCGCGAGCGCCGCCACCCGCCGGGTCTGCGTGCCGCTCTGGTACTGCCGCATCAGCCGTCCGGTGGTCAGGACGTACGGGAACTCCTGGTCGGTGCGCTCCGCCGGCTCCCGGTACTCGGCCCGGGTGAACCGTGCGAGCCCGTCGGGGTGGGCGAACCGGTCGGCGAACAGTCGCGGCGTGCCCGGGTCGGTGGCGTCGGTGCACGGCCAGAACACCCCCTGCTCGTCCTCGATGCGGTCGTAGGTGATGCCGCCGTAGTCGGCCACGCCGCCCGCGCTGGCCCGGCCGAGCTCGTCGAACGCGGCCCCCGCGTCGGTCGTCATGAGGTGTCCCTGCCCGAGCCGCTCGGCGACTCCGGCCAGGACGTCGAGGTCGGTCCGCACGCCCACGGGTGGGTCGAGCGCGCGGCGACGGCGCAGCACCCGTCCCTCCAGGTTCGTCATCGTGCCCTCCTCCTCGGCCCACATCGCCACCGGGAGCACGACGTCCGCGCGGGCGGCCGACTCGGACAGGAACAGGTCGGCGACCATGAGGAAGTCGAGGGCGTCGACCCGCTCGGTCACGGTGCTCGCGTCCGGCGCGGAGACGGTGACGTTCGACGCGAGCAGCAGCAGCGTCCGCACGCCGCCGGGGGTGCCCAGCGCGCGCAGCATCTCCGTGGCGGACACGCCCGGGCCGGGCAGCCTCGTCGGGTCCACGCCCCACACGCCCGCGACGTGCGCGCGGTCCCCGAGGTCGGTGATCTTGCGGTAGCCGGGCAGCTGGTCGGCCTTCTGCCCGTGCTCCCGGCCCCCCTGACCGTTGCCCTGGCCCGTGAGCGTCCCGTAGCCCGAACCCGGCCGGCCGGGCAGCCCGAGCGCGAGCGCCAGGTTGATGAACGCCTGCGCCGTGGCCGTGCCCGACGCGTGCTGCTCGGCGCCCCGGGCCGTGATGACCATCGCCGTCGACGCCGTGCCCAGCAGCTCCGCGACGGCCTCCAGGTCCGCGGCGGGCACCCCGGTGATCCGCTCCACGCGGTCCGGCCAGTAGCCCGTCACCGACTCCCGGACCGCCTCGAACTCCACCGTCCGGGTCGCGACATACTCCTCGTCCACCCACCCGCGGCGCACCACCAGGTGCAGCAGGCCGTTCGCGAGCGCCGCGTCGGTCCCCGGCCGCGGCTGCAGGTGCACGTGCGCCGTGCGGGCGGTCGCCGTGGCGCGCGGGTCGACGACGACGTGGTGCGCGCCGCGCTCGCGGCCGGCCTCCAGGTGCTGCATGAGCGGGGGCATCGTCTCGGCCGGGTTGGCGCCGACCAGCAGCAGCACGTCCGCGAGCGCCAGGTCCGCGACGGGGAACGGCAGCCCGCGGTCGATCCCGAACGAGCGCGTCGACGCGGCGGCCGCCGACGACATGCACCAGCGGCCGTTGTAGTCGATCGACCGCGTGCGCAGGACCGTCCGGGCGAACTTCCCCAGCAGGTACGCCTTCTCGTTGGTCAGACCGCCCCCGCCGAAGCAGCCCACCGCGTCCCGCCCGTACCGGCGCTGCGTCGCACGGACGGCCTCGGCCACCGCGTCGAGCGCCTCGTCCCACGTCGCGGGCCGCAGCGGCGACGACCGGTCACCGGGGACCGTCCGCACCAGCGGGGAGGTGAGCCGGTCGGGGTGGCTGAGCAGGTCGGCCGCCGACCAGCCCTTCGCGCACAGCCCGCCCCGGTTCGTCGGGAAGTCCGTCGGGGCCAGGCGCACGTCGGGCCGCTCCTGCCCCGGACGCGGAGTGACGGACAGCTCCATGCCGCACTGCAGCGCGCAGTACGGGCAGTGCGTCGCGACGGTCCGGGCAGCGTCGGGAGCCCGTCCGGCGGTCGGCGACGCGAGCTCCTGCCTCATCGCTCGATCGTGCGGTGCGCCCGTTACGCGCAGCCTGCCGCCCGGTTACCGCAGGGTTTCCCCTCGCTACAGCCGGCGCACGATCTGCGCGAGCAGCGCGCTGATCCGCGGTCCCGCCGCGCGACCCGCCTCGAGGACCTCCTCGTGCGACAGCGGCTCCGGGCTGATGCCCGCGGCGAGGTTGGTGACCAGCGAGATGCCGAGCACCTCGAGCTTCGCCTGCCGCGCCGCGATCGCCTCCAGCGTGGTGGACATGCCGACGAGGTCGCCGCCCAGCGTGCCCGCCATCCGGACCTCGGCGGGCGTCTCGTAGTGCGGGCCGCGGAACTGCACGTAGACGCCCTCGTCGAGCGTCGGGTCGACCTCGCGCGCGACCGCGCGCAGGCGGCTGGAGTACAGGTCGGTCAGGTCGACGAACGTCGCGCCCTCCAGCGGGGAGGTCGCCGTGAGGTTGAGGTGGTCGTTGATCAGCACCGGCGTGCCCGGACCCCACGCCGGGTTGAGGCCGCCGCAGCCGTTGGTCAGGACGATGGTCGACGCACCCGTCGCAGCCGCCGTCCGGACGCCGTGCACCACGCGGCGCACCCCGCGGCCCTCGTACAGGTGGGTGCGCGAGCCGAGGACGAGCGCGTGCCGGTCGGTCCCCTCGATCCGGATGGACCGGATGGTGCCGACGTGCCCGACGACGGCCGGTGCGGCGAACCCCGGGACGTCGTGGCTGGGCAGCTCCGCGACCGTCTCGCCCAGCAGCTCCGCGGCTCCGCCCCAGCCCGAGCCGAGCACCAGGGCCACGTGGTGGCGCTCCACACCCGTGGCCCGCGCGATGTACGCGGCAGCCGCTCGGGCGACGTCGAACGGGTCGGTCGCGGGGTCGTCGAGGTCAGGGGCCGGTGTGACGTCGCTCATGGACCGAGGCTAACGCGCCCCGTCCGTCTGGCCGTGCGCCCGCAGACCGGCAGAATGGGTTGTCGTGAGCACCCCCGCGCAGGACACCCACGCCGCCCGCGTCGTCATCGTCGGCGGCGGACCCGGAGGCTACGAGGCGGCCCTCGTCGGCCGTCGGCTCGGCGCGGACGTCACCGTGGTCGAGGGCGCCGGGCTGGGCGGCGCCGCGGTGCTGACCGACGTGGTGCCCTCCAAGACGCTCATCGCCACCGCCGAGTGGATGACGATCGCGGACCGCGCCCCCGAGCTCGGCATCCGGCTCGACGGGACGCCGCTGTCCGCCGCCGTCGGCGGCACGCTCGAGCAGCTGCGGCACCGCATCGACCTCGCGGCCGTGAACACGCGCGTCAAGGCGCTCGCGGCCGCGCAGTCCGCGGACATCCGCGCACGCCTGGAGCGTGAGGGCGTGAAGATCGTGATCGGGCGCGGGCGGCTCGACGGCCCGTCGCGCGTGGTCGTGACCCGGCAGGACGGCGTCGAGGACCTCACGCTCGAGGCGGACGCGGTCCTGATCTCTACGGGCGCGACCCCTCGGACGCTCGACACGGCACGTCCGGACGGCGAGCGGATCCTCACCTGGACCCAGCTCTACGACCTCGACGAGCTCCCGAAGCGGCTGATCGTCGTCGGCTCCGGCGTGACCGGTGCCGAGTTCGCCGGTGCGTACACCTCGCTCGGCGCCGACGTCGTCCTCGTCTCCAGCCGTGACCGCGTGCTGCCGGGGGAGGACGCCGACGCCGCCCAGCTGCTGGAGGACGTGTTCAAGACCCGCGGCATGACGGTCATGTCCCAGTCGCGTGCCGCCGGCGCCCGGCGGACCGCCGACGGCGTCGAGGTCACCCTCGCCGACGGGCGCGTCATCGAGGGGTCCCACGTCCTGTTCGCGGTCGGCTCGATCCCGACCACCGCGGGCCTCGGCCTGGAGGAGGCCGGCGTCCGGCTCACCCCGTCGGGCCACATCGAGGTCGACAAGGTGTCCCGCACCAACGTCCGCGGGATCTACGCCGCCGGTGACGTGACCGGGGTGCTGCCCCTGGCGTCCGTCGCGGCCATGCAGGGCCGGCTCGCGATGGCCCACGCGCTGGGCGACGCCGTGAAGCCGCTGTCGCTGCGCGGCGTGTCCGCGAACATCTTCACGTCGCCCGAGATCGCGACGGTCGGCTCGTCCGAGGCGCGCCTGGTCGAGCAGGGCGTGAAGTACTCCGTGAGCATGCTCCCGCTGGCCCGCAACCCCCGCGCCAAGATGCTCGGCGTGCGCGACGGGTTCATCAAGATCTTCGCCCACGCCGGCACCGGGACCGTGCTCGGTGCCGTGGTCGTCGGCCCGCGCGCGAGCGAGTCGATCTACCCGCTGACGCTCGCCATCACGCACCGCCTCACCACCGACCAGCTCGCCGAGACGGCGACGGTCTACCCGTCGATGTCGGGCACGATCGCCGAGGTGGCCCGCATCCTCCACCACCGCATCGACGACTGACCCGCCGAACCCGACCCTGGGTGCTGGACGGCACTCAGGTCGGGTTCGGCGGTCGACCAAGCCATGGGTGGCGCATCCGGGTGCGGTGACGGCATCCAGGGCTTGGTCGGCGTCAGGTGCGGGCGAGGAGGAGCTCGCCTACCGCTGTGGCCAGCGGAGGGTCCAGAGCGAGGGACTGCAGGTGGGACGCGCGGACCGACAAGGGGGCGTCCGACGTGGCGATCTGGTGGATGCGGGTCTTCAGGTCGTAGCTGATCTGGGCGCGGTCGAGCAGGGTGAACAGGCGGCCGGCCACGTCGTTCGCGGTGAGCTGCGGGTCCGGGCCCAGCTCGACCGTGAGCGTGGCGTGAACCGGGACGTCGTCGACGGTCACCGAGACGCGGCCGTCGTGACGCTCGGTGCGGCTGGCGAACCCGGGGACGACCGGCGTGCCGTCGAACGCGAGGAACGTGACCGTCCACGTGCGGGTGGCGGGCAGGCAGTCCACCGAGCCGGTCGGGGGCGCGACCGTCAGAGTCCCCTGGGAGTAGGTGAGCGTCGTGCGGGCGATCCCGTCGGCGCCGTCGTCCTCGACCAGCGTGAACGACCCGTCGGCGCCCACCACGACCAGGACCTCCAACGCCGAAGGGTTCACCGGGTCGTTGGCGGGGACGGGCGCACCGTCGAGGGGGACGATCGCGCCCGCTGCCGCCAGCACGGGGATGCTCGTCAGGTCGCGGTGCAGCAGCAGCTCGCGACCCCCGTCGTAGACCACGCCGGTGAACAGGTCGACCCACGTGCCCGCGGGCAGCCAGGCCCGCACGGAGGCGAGGCGCGTGCGCGGGTCGGCGGGCGTCGTCAGTGGTGCGACGACGAGCTCGCTGCCGAACAGGAACTGGTTGGGCTGGTCGTACGCCTCGTCCGCCGACGGCCACCGGTGATAGAGCGGCTCGACCAGGGGACGCCCCTCGGACGCGGCGCGGTGGTTCATGGTGTGCAGGTAGGGGAGCAGCCGGTGGCGCAGGCGCAGGTGCTCCGTCATCACCGAACGAGCCGCGGGCTCGAACGTCCACGGCTCCTTCGCGGTGAACGGGTTGGCGCCCGAGTGCAGGCGCAGGATCGGCGAGAACACCCCGAGCTGCACCCAGCGGGTGGCGAGCTCGTCGTCCTTGCCGCCGAACATGTGGCCGCCGATGTCGTGGCTCCACCAGCCGTACCCGATGTTGGACGCGGTCGCGGTGAAGTAGGGCTGGAACGCCAGGGACGCCCACGAGATGACGGTGTCGCCGCTGAACCCGACGGGGTAGCGGTGGCTGCCCGGCCCGGCGTAGCGGGAGAACGTCAGGGGCCGACGGCCGTCGCGCGCGCTGTCGAGGAAGTGGAAGTGGTTGAGCATCCACAGGGGGTCGATGCCGGCGACGCGCGAGTGCGGTCCGGACTGCCAGTCGAGCCACCAGAAGTCGACACCGTCGTCCTCCAGGCCGCGGTGCAGCACGTCGAAGTAGGCGTCGAGGAACGCGCGGTCGGTGACGTCGAACGGGATCGCGTCGTCGGTGCTGCGGCCGAGCGCCGCGGCCATCGCCGGGAAGGCGTCCTCGTGCGGGCGGACCCCGTCGGCGGGGTGCACGTTGAGCGTCACGCGCAGGCCGCGGTCGTGCACGGACGCCAGGAACGCCGCGGGGTCGGGGAACAGCGACCGGTTCCACGTGTAGCCGGTCCAGCCGCTGCCGAGGGTCGGGTCCACGTCGGTGACGTGCCAGTCCATGTCGATCACGGCGACGGAGAAGGGCAGGCCCTCGGCGTCGAACCGGTCCAGGAGCGCCGCGTAGGAGTCCGCCGTGTAGCGGTGGAACCGGCTCCACCAGTTGCCGAGCGCGAACCGGGGGAGCAGGGGCGTCGGGCCGGAGACCGCGTAGAACGCCTGGATCGCGGCGGGGTAGTCGTGGCCGTAGGCGAAGACGTACAGGTCGGTGCGGGACCCGTCGCGGGGAGACACCCAGCCCTCGTCGTCGAAGACCATCGAGCGGGAGTCGTCGAGGACCGCGAAGCCCTGCCGGGACACGACGCCGGGCTCCAGCGGGATCGCGCCGTCGGCCAGGTCGAGGGTGCGCGCGGTCCCGCCCAGCCCGGACGGCTCCTCGCCGTACCGCCACACCGAGTGGTACGAGCTGATGCCGCCCAGCACCGACAGGCTCAGGCCGCTCGTGCTGAACGGGCGACGGTCGTAGACGAGGTGGAACCGGTCCGTGACCACCTCGACGTGCGTCTCGGACTCGATGACCCGGAAGTCGGGCACCGGCAGGTCGCGGTTCAGCGCGAACGTCGACGCGCGGTCCTCGAAGTCGCCGTCGGCGGAGTGCTCGAGCCGGACCAGCCCGTCGGTCAGGACCGTGAGGCGGTAGGTGGGTCCCTGGACGACCGCGCGGGGGTCGGCGACCGGACGTGAGGGCAGCGGCGCACGGGACGTCATGAGTCGAGTGTGCCCCGGGGTGGGGCTCGCGTCGTCCGGGGTCAGTCGTCCACGGAGAACTCGGCGACGAGCGCCAGGTGGTCGGACAAGGCGGTGAACGAGCGGCTGACCTGGTGGAAGGTCACACCCTGCCCGAACACCCAGTCGATCTTGTAGGCGGGGTCGATGGCCGGCGACGTGAGCATCTCGTCGTCCGCGGGGACCCAGCCCGTGGCCTCCAGCAGCTCGATCTCCGGCCAGCCCGGCTCGGCGTTCACGTCGCCGGCGAGGATCGCGGGGGGTTCGACGGGCTCTGCCGCGGCCAGGGCCCCCAGCTGCTCCAGCCTGGTGGGCGTGTTCGACTCGCGGTGCTGCGTGTGGATCGACGTCACGCGCAGCGGCGTACCGTCGGCCGTCGTCAGGGTGGTCGACAGGGCCGACCGGCTCTGCGGACCGGCGCCGTAGGGGAGCGGATGGACGACGACGTCCGTCAGCTCCGAGCGCGCCAGGACCGCGTTCCCGAACTGGTGGTCCGCCGCGGGTGCGAAGTGGATGGTCATGTCCAGCCGGTGCGCGAGCCAGGTCGCCATGTCGGAGCCGCCGCCGAACACCCAGCCGCGCTGGACCTCCTGCAGCGTGACGACGTCGGGGTCCTCCGCCTCGATGGTCGCCGCGATGCCCTCCAGGTCCACCGCGGTCAGCGGCGAGACCCCGTAGTGGAGGTTCCAGTCCATCAGCGTCAGGGGCTCGTCGGCCGCGCGCGGGGGGACGTCGGACCCGGTCGTGCTCGTGGTCGACGGCACCAGCCCGAGCACCGCCAGGACGACCGCGGGCAGGATCAGCAGCCGCACGGAGCTGGTCCGGGCGGGCAGCCGGTCGGGGCTGGTGAGCGCCGGGACTGCTCCGGGGGTGCGTCGGCGCAGGCCGGACAGCGCGAGGCCCAGGGCCGCCAGGACGATCACCCAGACGTTGTCGACGGGCAGCGGCACGTCGTAGTCGAGCATGTACAGCAGCAGCGGACCGATGGCGCCGAGCCCGACCACCAGCGTCGCGGCCCCCGTGCGCGCGATCCCGCGCGGGGCCGGCCGGTGGGCGCTGAACGCCGCGGACAGCACGATGCCGAGCGTCAGCTGGAGCACCACCACGGCCACCAGGGCGGCGATCCCGGTGAGCCACAGCGCGCACGCGACGCCCGCGACGAGCAGCACTGCGGCACCCACGCGCACGCCGCCGGGCCACGGGTCGGGCCGCAGCAGCGTCCAGGCGCCGAGCGCGTTCGCGACGACGACCACGAGTCCCGCCCACCCGAGCGCGACCCCGGACTGCGACGCCACGAACGCGGGGTTCGCGACGATCATCGCGGCGAGCGCCAGGAACAGCCCGAGCACCCACAGGCGTCGCGGGCGGCCGGTCGCCTCCGACGCCGACGCGGCGGTGAACGCGACGAGCCCCCGGGCGGTCACGACGACGCCGACCGCGAGGACCACGGCGACCACCCAGCCGGTCCACCCGTCGCGCCACACCGCGTCCCACGTCCCCAGCACGAGCTGGAGCCCGACGGACAGCCCGCACCCGATCATCAGCCCGATCGCCGCCTGACGGCCCCCGGCGGGGCGGCCCGCGACGAACGCGACCGCCAGGGTGAGCACCCCGACGGCGACCGCGACGGTGACCAGGCCGACGACGAACAGCGCGCCGCCGTCGAGGGCCTGGATGACGACGCGCAGGACGCCGAGGACGCTCGCGCCGACCAGCAGGGTCCGGGCGTCCGGGGTCCCCGACGTCCGACGCACCGCCAGCAGCAGGAGCGCCGCGACCAGGCCCGCGCTCGCGTAGGTGCCCAGTGCGGTCAGCGCGGCCTGCACCACACCGGCGGCGAACGCCCGGTCCAGCAGCGGACCGCTCAGGCGGATCATCTCGACGCACAGCACGGTCAGCAGGGCGACCAGCCAGACCCGGGTCGGGGTGCCGGCGTCGGGGGGCGTCCGGACGGAGGGGTCGGCGGGCGGCGTGGACGTCACGCGCGCGAGATTACCCCGCGGGGTCAGGCGAACAGCTGCTGCCCCACGAACGGGCTGTCGTCGGTGGTCACGGGGGTGCCGTCGGGCCCGGTGACCAGCGACCCGTCCGGCACGCCGGGAGGCACCGCGAACAGTCCCGAGCCGGTGTGCGTGAGGTACTCCATGAGGACGTCGTCGCGTGACAGCATCGCCTGCACGGGGATGTAGTGGGTGCGCGGGTCGCGCACGAACGCGAGGAAGAACAGCCCGGCGTCGAGCCGGCCGAGGGAGTCGTTGCCGTCGGTGAAGTTGTAGCCGCGGCGCAGCATCCGGGCGCCGTCGTGGGTCGACGGGTGTGCGAGGCGCACGTGCGAGTCGACCGCGATGAGCGGAGCACCGTCGCGGCCCTCCTTCGCGAAGTCCGGCTCGGTGAACTCGGTGCCGCCGGACAGCGGCGCGCCCTCGCCCTTGGTGCGGCCGACGAGGTTCTCCTGCTCGCGCAGGGACGTGCGGTCCCAGGTCTCGATCCGCATCCGGATCCGGCGGGCGACCATGTAGGAGCCGCCGGCGAGCCAGCCCTCGGAGGTGGGCACCCACACGTGCTCCTCGAGCGCGTCCGTCTCCTCGGCCTTGACGTTGGCCGTGCCGTCCTTGAACCCGAACAGGTTGCGCGGTGTCTTCTGCGCCGTGCTCGTGGACGACGTGCGACCGTAGCCGAGCTGCGTCCACCGGATCGTCGCCGAGCCGAAGGCGGCCCGGGACAGGTTGCGGATCGCGTGCACCGCGACCTGCGGGTCGTCCGCGCACGCCTGGACCACGAGGTCGCCGTCGCTGCGGGCGGGATCGAGGTCGTCGGCCGCGAAGTGCGGCAGTGCCACGAGCCCGTCGGGCAGCCGGTCCGCGAGCCCGAACCGGTCCTCGCCCGGGGTCCCGTCGGGACCGGGGGTGCCGACGAACATCGACCGACCGAAGCCGAACGTGATCGTGAGGCCCGCCGGGGGCAGGTCCGCGGCCTCGCCGGTGTCGTCCGGGGGTGCGTCGTACGGTCCCGAGGCCGGACCGAACGGCCCGGCGGAGAGCCCCTGGGTGAGCCGCGCCGCGATCGTGGTCCACCGCCGGAGCAGCTCGACCAGCTCGTCGCGGGACGTCGTCGTCAGGTCGAACGCCGCGAGGTAGAGGCGGTCCTGCGCGGGCGTGACGATGCCCGCCTGGTGCGCGCCGGTGAACGGGTACGTCCCGGCGGCCGTGCTCGCGACGGCGGGCTCGGGTGCGGTCGCGCGACCGACGCCGAAGCCGGCGACGACCCCGGCGGCCGCGAGGCCGCCACCGAGGCCGAGGACGGCGCGCCGCGAGAGTCGCGGCCCGTCGGTCTCGTCGTGCACGTGCGCTCCTTCGATCAGGCGCCCGTCACCGTCGTGGTGAGGCGGGACAGGGGCTCGGACAGGGCGTCGACCGCGGCGGCGAGGTCCTTGACCTGCGCCTCGGTGAGCTCGTCGTAGTAGGTGAAGCCGGTCTCGAGCGACCCCTGCTCCGCGAGCAGCGCGTCGATCTCCTCGAACCGGGTGGCCAGTGTGGCAGCCAGCTCGGGGTCCGCGGCCTCGACCACGTCCGCGAGCACCTCGTAGCCGACGCGCGCGCCGTCGACGTTGGCCTGGAAGTCCCACAGGTCGGTGTGCGACCAGATCTCCTCCTCGCCGGTGACCTTGCCGGTGGCGACCTCGTCGAGCAGCTCCTTGGCGCCGTTGGCGATCTGGAAGGCCTCGAACGTGAAGTCGGGGGAGTTGACCTCGTCGACCAGCTGCTGGGTGTACGTCACCAGGTCGGCCGCGGCGGACTCGCGCTGCTCCGGCGTCAGCGGCACGTAGGCGATCCCGCCGTTGGCCTCGGGCGACGGCTGCCACAGGTCCTTCTCGATGAGGTGCCAGCCGCTCCAGGTGGCGCCCTCCTCGACGTCCGCCTCGCGCAGGTCGAGCAGCGGGTCCAGGTCGCCGAACGACTCCGCGACGGGCTCGACCCGCTCCCAGTGCGCACGGGTGTCGGCGTACAGGGACTTCGCGGTCTCGTCGTCACCCGCCGTGTACGCGGCGGCGAACTGCTCCGTTCCGGCGATGAGCGAACCCACCTGGTCCTTGACGTACGCCACGTACGACGCCTCGGCGGCCGCGAGCTGGTCCGCGGTGTCTCCGGTGGGTCCGACCTCGACTCCGCTGTCGTTCACGATGAACTCCGCGCGGATCCCGTCGCCGACCATGCCGGGCTTGCACGCCGTGTAGTACGTGCCGGGCTTGACCTGCACGACGAGCTCCCGCGTGATGCCGGGACCGACGTTCTCGACCTCGGAGACCACGCGCAGACCGTCGTCGCCGAGCAGGTAGAACTCGGTGACGTCGTCGCCCTCGTTGGTCACCGCGAACCGCACCGTGCCGGAGTCGGCCTCGGCCGCGGACACGTCGCACGCGTCGGCCGTGGACGTCACGGTCAGCACCCCCGCGCCGCCGGACGCGCCGGCCTGTGCGGGGTCGTTGGGGACGCAGGCGGCGGCGAGCGGCAGGACCAGCGTCGCCAGGGCAGCGGCGACGACGGTGGAGCGGCGGGACATGGTTCTCCTCGGAGAAGGCGCTGAAAGGGGGTCAGGCGGCGGAGGCGCGGACGGCGGGCTGGACGGCGGGGGCCGTCGGGCGAGCGGGTGCGGAGCCCCACGTGGTGCGGATGAAGAAGTACATCGTCGGCACGAGGTAGGCCGTCCAGGCGAACAGCTGGAGCCAGGTCGTGGCCGGTGAGAAGTTGAAGACGCCCTTGAGCACGGTGCCGTACCAGCTGCTCGGGGGGATGGTCGCGGAGACGTCGAACGCGAGGGTGTTCAGGCCGGGCAGGATGCCGGCCTCCTGGAGGTCGTGGACCCCGTACGCCAGCACGCCCGCGGCGATGACCACGAGGAACAGGCCGGTCCAGGCGAAGAACACGCGCATGTTGAGACGCAGCGCACCCCGGTAGATGAGCCAGCCGAACAGCACCGCGGTGCCGAGGCCGAGGGCTGCTCCGATCAGCGGGGCGAGGTTCGGGCTCGCGTCCACGGCCGTGCCGCTGGTGGCCTGCGCGCTCGCCCACAGGAACAGCGCGGTCTCCAGGCCCTCGCGACCGACGGCGAGCATCGCGACGACGACGACGGCCTTCTTGCCGGCACTGAGCGCGTCGTCCAGCTTGTGGTGCAGGTCGGACTTCATGTGCCGCGCCGTGCGGGCCATCCAGAAGATCATCCAGGTGACCAGCCCGACCGCGACGATCGACAACGTCCCGCCGATGGCCTCCTGCGCCTCGAACGACAGCCCCGACGGGCCGAAGGTGAGCAGCGCGCCGAACCCGAGCGAGACCGCGATCGCGATGCCGATGCCCGCCCACAGCGCGGGCAGGTGGTCGCGACGGTCGGTCTTGACCAGGTAGGCGACGAGGATGCTGACGACCAGCGCGGCCTCGAGGCCTTCGCGCAGGCCGATCAGGTAGTTGGCGAGCATGGAGCGGCTTTCGGCTGGGGAGTGATGAGGCGAGCCTTACCTCACCTGCCGGAGACTACCCCCCGGAACAAGTCGGGCGCGACGTCATCCCAGGGGTGAGCCTGTGACGCGGGTCACCGGCCCCCGAGAGCCACGAGACGGTCGAGCAGGTGCGGCCACGCCGCGGCGAACGCGGGCAGGAGCGGGAGGTCGGCCACCTCGTCGACCGGCACCCAGCGCAGCTCGACGCTCTCGGCGTCGGTGACGGTCGGGTGGACCGGGCTGACCTCGTCGGCGATCACGGTCGTGTAGGACCAGTCCTCGTGCTGCAGCACCCGCGACTCGCGCAGCCGGACGGCGACGCGGTCTATCCCGGCCTCCTCCTCGGCCTCGCGCAGCGCCGCGTCCTCGGGGGACTCGCCCGGCATCCGCGCGCCGCCGGGCACACCCCACGTCCCGCCCTGGTCGCTCCACAGCGCGCGGTGCTGCAGGACGACGGCGACCGGCCCTCCGTCGGCGGCCCTGCGGACCAGGAGCAGCCCAGCGGCGCCGTACAGGCCCCAGTGCCGACGTCCGCACGCGCACTCGACCCAGCCGTCGCCGGGCTGGCGCTGGCGGTGGGTGGGTGGCGCGTCGCTCACGCCCGGGTCAGCCGACGATCTCGCAGATGGCCGTGCCCGCGCTCACGCTGGAGCCGACGCCCGCGGACAGCGCGGTGACCGTCCCGGCGCGGTGCGCCACGAGCGGCTGCTCCATCTTCATGGCCTCGAGCACCACGACGAGGTCGCCCTCGGCCACGGTGGCGCCCTCGGCCACGGCGACCTTGACGATCGTGCCCTGCATCGGCGAGCTCAGCGTCGTGCCGTTGCCGCTGCTCGCCGCACGCGCCACGCGGCGCACAGGTCGGCGTGCGGACGGGCCGGACGAGCCGCGACCGGCGCTGGCAGGTCCGCGGCCCAGGGCCAGCGCGGCCGGCAGGACGACCTCGAGCCGCTTGCCGCCGACCTCGACGACCACGCGCTCGAGCGCGGCCGGCTCGTCGTCCTCGTCCTGCGCGGACTCGGGCGCGGCGCTGAGCGCGGCGACGGTCTCGGCGAACTCCGTCTCGATCCAGCGCGTGTGCACCGAGAACGGCTGCGCGGGGTCGGCCGGGGCGTACGCCTCGGCGTCGAGCACCGCGCGGTGGAACGGGACGACCGTCGGGATGCCGACGACCTCGAGCTCGGCCAGCGCGCGACGGGCCCGCGCGAGCGCCTGCGGGCGGTCCGCGCCGGTGACGATGACCTTGGCGATCATCGAGTCGAAGAGGCCGGAGACGCTGTCGCCCTCGACCACGCCGGAGTCGACACGCACCCCGGGGCCCGACGGGAACCGCAGCTTGCTGATCCGGCCGGGGGCCGGCAGGAAGCCCTTGCCCGGGTCCTCGCCGTTGATGCGGAACTCGATCGAGTGCCCGCGGGACTCCACGTGGTCGTAGCCGAGGGGTTCGCCCGACGCGATGCGCAGCTGCTCACGGACCAGGTCGACGCCGCTGATCTCCTCGGTGACCGGGTGCTCGACCTGCAGACGCGTGTTGACCTCGAGGAACGAGATGACGCCGTCGGCGGAGACCAGGAACTCGCACGTCCCGGCGCCGACGTAGCCGGCCTCGCGCAGGATCGCCTTCGACGACTCCACCAGCTGGGTGTTCTGCGCGTCGGTGAGGAACGGTGCGGGCGCCTCCTCGACCAGCTTCTGGTGGCGACGCTGCAACGAGCAGTCGCGGGTGGAGACGACGACGACCGTGCCGTGCTGGTCCGCCAGGCACTGCGTCTCGACGTGCCGCGGACGGTCGAGGTACCGCTCGACGAAGCACTCGCCGCGCCCGAACGCCGCCACGGCCTCGCGCGTGGCCGACTCGAACATCTCGTCGATCTCGCTCGACTCACGGGCCACCTTCAGGCCGCGGCCGCCACCGCCGAACGCCGCCTTGATGGCGACGGGCAGGCCGTGCTCCGCGACGAACGCGTGGATCTCGGCGACGCTCTGCACCGGGTCCGGCGTGCCGGCGACCAGGGGGGCACCGGCCCTCTGCGCGATGTGGCGTGCGCTGACCTTGTCCCCGAGGGCGTCGATGGCCGCGGGCGGGGGACCGATCCAGATCAGGCCGGCGTCGAGGACGGCCTGGGCGAAGCCGGCGTTCTCGGCGAGGAAGCCGTAGCCGGGGTGCACGGCGTCGGCCCCGGAGCGCCGCGCGACGTCGAGCAGCTTGGGGATGTCGAGGTACGTCTCGGCCGCGCGGGCACCGTTGAGTGCGAACGCCTCGTCGGCGACGCGCACGTGCAGCGCCTCCCGGTCGGTGTCGGCGTAGACGGCGACGGAGGCGATCCGGGCGTCGCGACAGGCACGGGCGATGCGGACGGCGATCTCACCGCGGTTGGCGATGAGGACCTTGGAGATAGCGGGCACGGCTCACCGTAACGCCCTCGACGATCCGCACCGACGCGCGCGCGGCGTGCCCGGTCAAGACTGTCGATCCGGCCAAGGTCACCGGGGGCTCCTTGTAGGGATCCTCAGGCGCCGGGCTCGTGACGACGTCTGTGCGGTGACCCGGTTGTCCGGTCACCACAAGAACAGCGAGCCCGGCCCCGTGCGGGGCCGGGCTCGCCGAGCCTGCGTCAGACGCTGGCGAGACGGTTCTCGTCGACCGCCTCGGGGGCGGTCGTCGCCGTCGGCGCGAGGCGCCGCAGGGCGAAGCCGATGAGCCCGAAGACCACGCCGACGCCCACGACCAGGGCGGCGACACCGAACGCGACCACCGACGTGAACAGCGACGCCCGCAGGAAGGAGCCGTTCATCGCCACGGCGCGCAGCGGGTCCTCCTTGCCGAGCTCCGCGTACGTCTTGCCACCGGTCGCCTCGAGGGCGTGGTGGTTGATGATCTCGGCCTGTGCGTACGCCTCCCACGGCGTGTCGACGGTCTGGCCCGCGAAGGCGGCGGCGTCGTCGGCGACCGTGATGTTCTCGGCGGCGAGGTGGGTCGAGACAGCGCCCCACGTGACGCCTCCCGCGATGATGAACACGGCGCCGGCGATGATCGCCAGGAGGCCGGAGATGCGGACGAAGCGGTTGGTCGGTGCTACAGGGTTGGTCGACATGAGGTGTCCTTGGGCGCCCGTCGCGGACCCGGCCTACCCGGGCTCCGATGGGCCTCTCGGGCTGGCCCACGAGACGATCGTTCCGTGCCGGTGGCCTGCCCCGTTAGGGACCTAGGTCATGCCTTGCGCCACAGGTCCGGGATGCTGACGCCGACCTCGCCGAGCAGCTCGCGCAGCAGGGGCAGGCTCAGGCCGACGACGCCGTGGTGGTCGCCCTCGATCCGCTCCACGAACGGGCCGCCGAGGCCGTCGATCGTGAACGCGCCGGCCACCGCCAGCGGCTCACCCGTGGCGACGTAGGCGTCGACCTCCTCGTCGGACAGGTCCGCGAACCGCACCGTGGTCGACGACGTGGCCCCGAGCATCGCCGGCACGTCGCGCTCGTCCATCAGCCAGTGCCCCGTGTGCAGCACGCCCGAGCGGCCGCGCATCGTGCGCCACCGGGCCGTCGCGTCGGCAGCATCCAGAGGCTTTCCGAAGATCTGGCCGTCCAGCTCCAGCATCGAGTCGCAGCCCAGCAGGAGCAGGTCGTCCGCGTCGTCGAGCTCCTCGGGCAGGTTCCGGGCGACGTCCTCCACCTTCGCCTGCGCCAGCAGGAGCACCGCGTCCGCCGGGTCCAGCGCCCCGAACCGGTCGTGGGCGGCGGCCAGGACCGCGTCCTCGTCGACGCCCGACACGGCGACGAGCGGCTCGATCCCGGCGGCGAGCAGGGTGGCGCGGCGGGCGGGCGAGGCGGAGGCGAGCAGCAGACGGGTCACGGTGGGCGAGCCTAGTTCGTGGGCTCCCTGCGTGAGATCGGCGGCTTCCGACGAGGACGTGGGTCGCGACTTGCCGACGTCGGGACCTCGGACCCGTGCGCCCGGCACAGCGCATCAGGGCACAATGGGCGCGCTGTGGTCGGGTGCGACGGGCGGAACCGCCGGTCCGAGGTCACGAGGGACGCGAGGAGACGCCGTGGGTGACGCGACGAGGTCGTCGGCAACGGGTGCGGACGAGGACGTCGACGACTTCGACGAGCTCGACGAGGTCGACGAGGTCGATCCCGACCCGGACCTGCTGGAGCCGCCGTCGCACGCGTGGCGGACCCGGACCGCGCTCGAGATGGTCGTCTCCGGCATCGTCGGCCTCCTCGCGTCGTTCGTGCTCTCGATCGAGGCCCTCACGCTCGCGCTGGACCCGACGGCGTCGCTGGGCTGCGACCTCAACTCGGTGATCAGCTGCAGCATCGTCGCGCAGAGCTGGCAGGCGTCGCTGTTCGGGTTCCCCAACGCCTACCTCGGCATCGCCGCCGAGGCCGTGGTCATCACGGTGGCCGTGGCCATCCTCGGACGCGTGGTGTTCCCGCGCTGGTTCATGCTCGGCGCGCAGACGATCTACACGCTCGGCTTCCTGTTCGCCTGGTGGCTCTTCTACGAGGCGTACGTCGTCATCGGGGCGCTGTGCCCGTGGTGCCTGCTCATCACCGTCACGACGACGCTCGTGTGGGCGGGGCTGACCCGGCTGAACGTCCGCGAGGGCGTCATCAGGTTCCCCGGGCGCTGGGGTCCGGCCGCCCGGCGGTTCGTCGACCACGGCAACGACTGGTTCGTCACCATCGCGCTCATCGTGCTGCTGGCGGTCGCGATCCTGCTGAAGTACGGCTCGATCATCCTCGCCTGACCGCGGACGCACGAAGGGCCGGTGGCATGTACCACCGGCCCGTCGTCCATGCCGTGCTCAGCCCGCGAACGCCGTCTTCAGGACGTCCAGCGGCAGGGCGCCCATGCTCAGTGCGCGGGCGTGGAAGGCGCGACGGTCGAACTCCTCGCCCTGCGCCTCCGCCTCCGCGGCAGCCGCGTCGCGCGTCTGCTCCCAGAGCCGCTGGCCGATCTTGTAGGACGGTGCCTGGCCCGGCCAGCCCAGGTACCGGTTCCACTCGAACCGGATGAACGCCTCGGGCATGTTCACGTTGGCCTTGAGGAACTCCCAGCCCTTGTCGGCGTCCCACGTCCCGCCGCCCCACTCCTCCGGCGCCTCGAGCCCGAGGTGGACGCCCAGGTCGAACACGACGCGGGCGGCGCGCATCCGCTGTCCGTCGAGCATGCCCAGCCGGTCACCCGGGTCGTCGAGGAAGCCGAGGTCGGCCATGAGGCGCTCGGCGTACAGGGCCCAGCCCTCGCCGTAGCCCGACGTCCAGCACGCCAGCCGGCGCCACGTGTTCAGCGTCGCTCGCTGGAACACCGCCTGACCGATCTGCAGGTGATGGCCCGGGACGCCCTCGTGGTAGACGGTCGTCTTCTCCCGCCAGGTGTTGAACGTGGTGACCTCGGGCGGCACCGACCACCACATGCGGCCCGGGCGGCTGAAGTCGTCGCTGGGGCCCGTGTAGTAGATGCCGCCGTTCTGCGTCGGCGCGATGCGGCACTCGAGCGTGAGCACGGGGACCGGGATGGCGAAGTGCGTGCCGTCCAGGGCCGCGATCGCGGCGTCCGACGTCTCCTGCATCCACGCCTGGAGCGCGGCCGTGCCGTGCAGGGTGCGGGCGGGGTCCTCGTCGAGCTTGGCGACGGCGTCCGCGACCGTGGCACCCGGTCCGGCGATCTGCTCGGCGACGGCCTCCTGCTCGGCGACGACCCGGGCGAGCTCCTCGAGCCCCCACTGGTACGTCTCCTCCAGGTCGACGGTCGCGCCGAGGAACGCGCGCGACCACAGGGCGTAACGCTCGCGGCCGGCCGCGTCCTCCTGCGGGGCCTGCGGCGACAGCTCGTCGCGCAGGAACGCCGCGAGGGTCGCGTACGCGCCACGCGCCGCGGTGGCGCCGTGCTCGAGCTCGGAGCGGACCAGGGAGCACGCCGCGGACTCGTCCAGGACCGCGTCCACGTCGGCGCCGGTGATGAAGGTCGTGAAGAACGACGTCTCCGGGTCGGCCAGCTCCTCGGCCTGGCGGGCGGCCTCGTCGACCTGGCGGACCGCGGCCACCGCACCGGTGCTCGCGGCCAGCCGCAGCGACTCGATGTAGCCGTCGACCGCGAACGGCAGGGCGTTCAGCCGGGCCGCGATGTTCGACCACGCCTCGACGTCGTCGGTGGGCATGATGTCGAACACGTCGCGCAGGTTCTGCACCGGGGACGCGATGTTGTTCAGGTACCGCAGGAACTCGCCCGACTCGTGCAGCTCGAGCTCGAGGCCGAGCCGCTCGCGCATCGCGGCGAGCGTGATCTGGTCGATCTCGTCCGTCGGGGAGGCACCGTCCAGGGCCTGCAGGGTGCTCCTGGTGAGCTCCGCACGGGCCTCGAGCCCGGCCGGGGAGTGGTCGGTCATCTCGTGGTCGTGCCCTGCGATCCCCATGCTGGTCGCCGCCAGGGGGTCGAGGGTCGCGTACTGGGTCATGTACGCCTCCGCGATCGTGTCGATCGGGGAGGGTGCGCGCTCGGTGAGCGCGTCCAGGCGGGAAGGCGGGGGGGTGGGCGTCGTCGTCACCCGCTCGACCCTACTCGCGGGTTCCGACGATCCCGAGCCCTCAGGCGCGCAGGCTCCAGCGCCATGCGTCCGGGCCGGGACGGAGCCCGACGCGGCTGCCGCGCATCGTCCGGCGCCGGTCGGCCCACGGCGCGGCGACCGCGTGGTCCCGCTCCTCGGCCAGCCGGGCACGCTCGGACGCCGCGGCCATCAGGCCCGCCACCAGGGCGGCCAGCTCCAGGTCGTCCGGGGTGCCCCGGACCACCTGCACGTCGGCGTCGCGCGCGCTCATGCGGTCCCCGTCACGTCGTCGTCGTCCTCGTCCGTGTCGTCGTCGTCCTCCTCGAACGCGACCGCAGCCCCGCGCGACGCACCCCACTCGCCGACCTCGAAGCCGGCGTCGACCAGCCGCTGCGCGAGGTCCGCCCCGCCCTGCTCGACGACGTCCAGCACGGACTCCAGCGACAGGTCCGAGGTCCCGTGCGGCGGTCCGACGACGAACCCGAGGTGAAACGTGTCGATCTCGGCGTCGCTGCGTGGCGCGTCCGCGTCGCCGTGCTCGTCGTCGCCCCACGACATGCCCGTAAGGTCGGCGTGCAGGCCCAGGCGCTCGTGCAGCAGGTCGTACAGCTGCGCGTTGAGACCGCCGATCTCCGACTCCAGCACCAGGATGCGTGGGTCCTCGTCGGCCTCCCGCGACCCGAACTCGGCGCGGACACCGACCGCCGCGTCGACGTACCCGTGCAGCGCGGCGGCCAGGGCGGCGACGGCCGCGTGCAGGTCCGTCGCGTCGACGCCGACCAGCGGCTCCGGGCCGTGGGCGGGGTCGTCGTGACCGCCGTGCTCGTCGTGCTCGTCGTGCTCGTGCTCGTGCTCGCTCACAGCGGGATGTTCCCGTGCTTCTTGGGGGGCAGGCTCGCGCGCTTGGTGCGTAGCAGGCGCAGGGCCTTGGTGATCTCCGTGCGGGTCTGCGACGGGGGGATCACCGCGTCCACGTACCCACGGTCGGCTGCGTCCCACGGGTTCACGATCGCCTCCTCGTACTCGGCCGTCAGGCGCCGGCGTTCGGCCTCGGCGTCGCCGCCCGCGTCCGCGACGGACTTCAGGGCGCCGCGCTGCAGGATGTTCACCGCGCCGCCGGCACCCATGACGGCGATCTGCGCGGTGGGCCAGGCCAGGTTCACGTCGGCACCGAGCTGCTTGGAGCCCATGACGATGTACGCGCCACCGTACGCCTTGCGGGTGATGACGGTGACGAGCGGGACGGTCGCCTCGGCGTACGCGTAGATGAGCTTGGCGCCGCGCCGGATGATGCCGTTCCACTCCTGGTCGGTGCCCGGCAGGAAGCCCGGGACGTCGACGAACGTCAGCACCGGGATGTTGAACGCGTCGCACGTCCGCACGAACCGCGCGGCCTTCTCGGCGGCGTTGATGTCGAGCGTGCCGGCCATCGCCAGGGGCTGGTTGGCCACGATGCCGACCGGGTGGCCCTCGACGTGCCCGAAGCCGATCAGCACGTTCTTGGCGTACAGCGGCTGGACCTCCAGCAGGACCCCGTCGTCCAACACGTGCTCCAGGACGGTGCGCATGTCGTACGGCTGGTTGTCCGAGTCGGGCAGGAGCGTGTCGAGCTCCTCGTCGGTCTCGCTGACCTCCAGGTCGGCCTCGTGGTCGAACGTCAGCGGGTCCGTGAGGTTGTTCTGCGGCAGGTAGATGAGCAGCGAGCGCACGTAGTCGAGCGCGTCGTCCTCGTCGGAGGCCATGTAGTGCGCGACGCCGGAGCGCGTGTTGTGGGTGGTCGCGCCGCCCAGCTCCTCGAAGCCGACGTCCTCGCCCGTGACCGCGCGGATGACGTCGGGACCGGTGATGAACATGTTGGACGTGCCGTCGGCCATGACGATGAAGTCCGTCAGCGCGGGGGAGTACACCGCACCGCCCGCCGACGGGCCCAGAATGAGGCTGATCTGCGGGATCACCCCGGAGGCGGCGACGTTGCGACGGAAGATCTCCGCGAACTGCGTCAGGCCCGCGACGCCCTCCTGGATCCGCGCGCCGCCGCCGTCGCTGATCCCGATCAGCGGGACACCCGTGCGCAGCGCCAGGTCCATCACCTTCGTGATCTTCTGGCCGTGCACCTCGCCCAGGCTGCCGCCGAAGACCGTGAAGTCCTGCGAGTAGATGCACACCGGGCGGCCGTCGACCGTGCCGTGCCCGACGACGACGCCGTCCCCGGGGATGCGCTTCTTGTCGAGGCCGAAGTTGGTCGAGCGGTGCCGGACGAACGCGTCGAGCTCGGTGAACGAGCCCGGGTCCAGGAGCTGTTCGATGCGCTCGCGGGCGGACCGCTTGCCGCGCGCGTGCTGCTTGTCGACCGCCGTCTGCTCGGCGGCCTCGGCGGCCTCGTAGCGGTCGGCGAGGTCGGCCAGCTTGGCGGCCGTGGTGCGCGGGGCCGTCTCGACGGGCTGCTGGGGGCGAATGCCGTGATGGTCCGTGTCAGTCACCCGACCGAGGCTAGTTGTCGGAGCCCGACATGCACGTGCAGGCGGATCACGGTGTTGGTCGCGTCGGGGTGTCGGGTTCCCACAACGCGCGACATCATGTTCGTCGTGTCCCTCCTACGCATCGCCGAGCTCCGCGACCTCCTGCTCGCCCCCGCCGGCCCGCTGACCCGGGTCGAGGTGGTGGACGTCACCGGCTCCACCAACACCGACCTCGCCGACGCCCTGCGCGCCGACCCGGACTCCTGGCCGGACGCCAGCGTGCTCGTCGCGGAGCACCAGACGGGCGGCCGCGGCCGCGCCGGACGCACCTGGGAGACGCCGCCCGGGACCGCGTTGACCTGCAGCTTCGTGGTCCATCCGCCCGTCCCCGCCGCATCCTTCGGCTGGATCTCGCTGCTCGCCGGGCTCGGCGCCGTCAACGCGCTGCGGGCCACCGCGGGCGTCGCCGCCACGCTGAAGTGGCCCAACGACCTGCTCGTGCCCGCCGGCAGCGAGGTCGAGGGCTGGGGTGCCGCGCGCAAGGTCGGCGGGATCCTCACGGAGGTCGTGGCTCTCCCGGCGGGGCAGCCGCCCGCGGTCGTCATCGGGATCGGCATCAACGTCCTGCAGGGGGCCGACGAGCTGCCCGTCGACAGTGCGACGTCCCTCGCGCTCGCGGGCGCGCAGCACGTGGACCGCGAGGGGATGCTGGTCGCGCTGGTCGCCGCACAGCTCGAGGTCGCCGAGCGGTGGCGCGAGTCCGGGGGCGACGCCGTCGCGTCCGGCCTGGCCGACGAGGTCGCGGCCGTGTGCAGCACGCTCGGGACACGGGTGCGCGTGGAGCTGCCGGGGGGCGGGTCCGTGAGCGGCCTCGCGGCACGGCTCGACGACGACGGAGCCCTGGTGGTCGTCGACGACGAGGGCGTGACCCACCGCGTGCTCGCGGGTGACGTACGCCACGTCCGCTCGGCCCGGTGAACTACCCTCGTCCCGTGCCGGACGATCGATCGCAGGACCTCGACTTCCTCGAGTCGACGGTCGGGGAGCTCGACGCCGAGCTGCTCGGCGGCCCCCGCACCCTCAGCGCGCACGACCTCGCCGCGCGCGCCGGCATCGACATCGACGTCGTGCGCGGCTTCTGGACCACGATGGGCCTGCCCCACGCCGACCCGGACGAGCCGGTCTACACCGAGCGCGACGCCGAGGCGATCGACCGCGCGGCCGCCCTGGTCCGCGACCACGGGCTGGACCTGCGCACGGTGATCACCGTGACCCGCGCGCTCGGGCACACCTCCGACCGGCTCGCCCTGTGGCAGGTCGAGGCCCTCGTGGAGGACATGGCCGGCCGGTACGAGCTCGACGACACCTCCGCGCGGCTGCTCGTCCTCGACCGGCTCGCGTCCCTCGCGCCCGTCCTCGAGGCCCAGCTGGTCCACTCCTACCGCCGTCAGCTCGCCGCGATCGCCGGCCGCTACGCCGGGGAGTTCGGCCAGCTCCGCGCCCCTGGACCCGACCGGACCGCGCTCCCCCTGGCGCGCGCCGTCGGGTTCGCCGACATGGTCTCCTTCACCCGCCGCACCGCAGGGCTCGGCTCCACCGACCTCTCCCAGTTCGTCCAGCGCTTCGAGGCCGCAGCGCGCGACATCGTCTCCGCCAACGGCGGCCGCGTCGTGAAGACGATCGGTGACGCGATCCTCTTCGTCGCCGACAGCGCCGCGACCGGCGCCCTCATCGCGCTCGACCTCGCGGACACCCTGGGCAAGGAGCTCGACGTCGACCGCGAGACGACGACCGGCGGGCTCTTCGAGGGCGCCCGTGGCGTCACCCCCGTGCGGGTCGGGCTCGTGTGGGGGCGGGTGCTGTCGCGGTTCGGCGACGTCTTCGGGCCCGACGTGAACCTGGCCGCGCGGCTCACCGACATCGCGGACCCCAGCACCGTGCTGGTGGATGCCGGCACCGCCGAGGTCCTGTCCGCCGATGCGCGGTTCGTGCTCGAGCCCCGGCCGGCGCGACGGCTCGCGGGGATCGGCTCGGTCTCGCCGGTCCGGCTGCGGGCGGCCGGCGCCTGAGCACTGCCGAGATCGTGGGTCCGGCGCGAGCGCGTGGGTTCGCACCGACGCTCTCAGGTCGGACCCACGATCTCGCGCGCCGGCCTACACCGGTCCTGCCTCGGGGTCGACCTCGTCGACCAGGGACGGGCCGTTGTTGGCGACCGTGTTGACGGCGGTGGAGACCGGGGTGGCGACGATGTCCGGCCCCGGGGTCTCCAGGAGCTCGCGGGCTCCGGCGGCGCCGACGGCGGGGTCCAGCCAGGCCGACCAGGCGTCCGACCGCAGCATCAGGGGCTGGCGGTCGTGGATGTGCGCGAGCTCGTCGGAAGCCGGTCGGGTGATGACGGTGGCGCTGACCACCCAGCGTGCGGGGTCGTCGTCGGCCTTGGTGGGGTCCTTCCAGAACTCGTACAGGCCCGCGAGCGCGACGACGTCGCCGTCGGCGGGGTGCAGGTAGAAGGGCTGCTTGCGCTTGCCTGCGGGCCCGGGCCCGCCGGGTGCAGCCTTCTTCCACTCGTAGTAGCCGTCGGCGGGCAGCAGTGCGCGGCGGACGGCGAACGGGCGCGCGAACGCCGACTTCTCCTCGAGCGACTCCACCCGGGCGTTGATCATGCGGCTGCCGACGGAGATGTCCTTCGCCCACGACGGCACCAGGCCCCAGCGGGCCACCCGCAGCTGCCGGGTGATCTCCCCGGTCTCCTTGTCCGCGCGCTCCACGACCATGCGGACGCCGTCGGTGGGGGCGACGTTCCAGGACGGGCCCAGCAGGCGGACGTCGTCGGCGACGGTCGCGATGGCGAACTCGTCGGCCAGCGCCTGGTCCTCGCGGAAGGAGGCATATCGACCACACATGGGGACCAGCCTGCCAGGTGCCGCCGACATCACATCCCGCTCGGATCGAATCGATTCGTCTTCTGTGGGAGAATCGGTTCAATGAGCTTGCGCACCACCACCTCTCCTTCCGCTGCGACCGGCCACGAGCCCGTCGCGGCTGTCGTGCCCTCCGGGGTCGGTCCGGCCGTCGACCCCGCGGCCACCGCGCAGTTCCGTCCCAACGCCAAGTACGTGCTGATGCTGGGGCTGATGTGCGCCCTGCCGGCCGTGTCCACCGACATGTACCTGCCGTCGCTGCCGGACGTGGCGCGTGACCTGAACACGTCGGCCACCGCGGCGCAGCTCACGATGACGGCGATGCTCATCGGCGGCGCCGTCGGGCAGCTGGTCATCGGGCCGCTGTCGGACCGGTTCGGTCGGCGCAAGCCGGTGCTGATCGGTGTCGTCCTGCACGTCATCACGTCGCTGCTGTGCGCGATCGCGCCTGCCATCGTGCCGCTGATCGGGCTGCGCACCGTCCAGGGCTTCTTCAACGCGTCGGCGACCGTCGTGGCGATGGCGATCATCCGCGACCGGTTCGTGGGTGCCGACGCCTCGCGGCTGATGTCCCGGCTCATGCTCGTCATCGGGGTCGCACCGCTGTTCGCCCCGTCGCTCGGAGGCGTCATCGCCGGGCAGTGGGGCTGGCGGTCGGTGTTCGTCGCGCTCGCCGGGTTCGGCGTCGTGCTGTGGGTCGTCGTCTGGCGTCGGCTCCCGGAGACGCTGCCGCCCGAGCGGCGCCGGCAGGGGGGCCTGCGCACCGCGGTGTCCGGCTACCGCTCGCTGCTCCGGGACCGGCACTTCGTCGCGCTGGCGATCCTGCCCGGGCTCGGCATGGCCGTGCTGATGAGCTACGTGGTCGCGTCGCCGTTCGTGCTCCGCGAGGGCTACGGGCTGTCGGCGACCGAGTTCTCGCTGCTCTTCGCGGTCAACGGCATCGGTCTGGTGCTGGGCGCCCAGGTGAACGCTTCCCTGGTGCGGCGGGTCGCCCCGATCCGGATCGTGCGCGTGGTGCTGCCGGTCTCGCTCGGGCTCACCGGCGTCCTGCTCGCGCTCGCGCTCACCGGCTGGGGAGGCCTGATCGCGCTGCTCGTGGTGCTGTGGCTGATCCTGGCGCTCGTCAACTTCGTCCCGCCGAACGCGTCGGCGCTGGCCCTCACCCGGCACGGGGAGATCGCGGGGACCGCCGCCGCGGTCATCGGGTCCATGCAGGCCGGTGTCGCAGGGCTCGTGAGCCCGCTGTCGGGCCTGCTGGGCGGCGACGCGGTCGCGATGGCGTCCGTGATGGTCGGTGCGTCGGTGGCGGCTCTGCTGGTGCTCGCGCTGGCCACCCCGGCGTACCGCCGCGACGGCGCCTGGGCCGTCTGAGGGACCCGCGCGCGCACGGCCCGCGCCGCACCGACCCGTACGGGTGACGCTCTGACCAGGCTTTTCGCCCGCGGTCGGACAAAGCGCGCGGTGGACACGTCCGGCCCTGCCGCGCCAGTCCCGTCGGCCTTAACGTGCCCGTCGCGCGTCTCGGGCCCCGGGGTTGCGCACGGCCCTGGAAGGACCGACCCGCGATGCTGCGCCGCCTCCTGCTCTGCCTCCTCGTCGGCGCGCTCGCGCTCGGCGGCGCAGCGGTGCCCGCCGTCGCGTCGGGGAGCTCCGACCTGTTCCCGCAGGTGGCGGGAGTGGACGGCCCGTGCGACGCCACCCACCCGTGCCGTGCGGCGCTGGAGTGGCGGACCAACGCGTACGGGCCGGCGGGGGACACCCAGATCCAGCGGCGGACGCTGTTCACCGTTTACGCGGACGCGGGCGACCAGATCCTCACGGGGTCGTCGTCGATGGGGACCGGCAGCGCGGACATCGCCGTCTGGAACCCCGGCGTGGTGACGGACACGGAGGCGGCGACGCTTCCGACCGTCGTGGACGGCGTCAACGGGTTCAGCTGTGCGGCACACCGACCCGTCTCGACGAGCCTGGTGGGGCAGCTCACGACGCGCACCCAGGAGCTCGCCGGCCCGCGGTCCGTCGACGGTACGCAGAACCTGTCGGGCTACGTGCCCTGCGTCTACACAGCACCTTCCAACGGCCTGTACCGCGTGGCGTTCTACGGCGCCGCGGGGACCGGCAACGCCGCCGACGGCAGCCCGGACCGGGACCTCGACCCGGGCACGTTCCGCGCCGCGGCGGGATCGTCGATCAACGCCTGGGACATCACCGTCCGCGACGGCGACGACCGGGCGTCGGTCGTCGACCTGCCCGGGCGGGCGTTCACGTACGTGCTGGCGGGCTTCACGGGCGGCAACCCGCGGCCGGTCACGATGCGGCTCTTCCTGAACACCCTCGACGGCTACCGCTACTCCGTCGACACCCACGGCTTCGACCCCAACGGCTTCGTCTTCTACGGCAACCGCGCGGGCTTCCTCGACGCCGACGGGACGACGCCGCTCAACCACGACGTCGTCGGGACGGGCACCAACCCGCAGACGCTCCCGTCGCTGGCCGGCGGGGTGCACCTGGCGCCGCCGGAGTACCCGTTGTCGTTCGAGCCGCTCGCGCCTCAGACCCTGGCGGCGCTGGGCATCCCCGCGACGCCGGTGCCGCCGACGCTGAGCGCCGTCGACTTCACCGGTCGCGCCACGGCCCACGGCAGCTTCGTCGGCCAGGGTGGGACGTTCACGCTCGACGCCGGGTCGGGCGGCACCTACGAGGTCGTCATCTCGCGCGACGGCGTCGACTTCGACCCGGGGCTGCCGGGCAACCGCGCGCTGCGCGGGCTGGTGCCCGCGGGCACGTTCACCGTGACGTGGGACGGCAACGACAACACCGGCACGGCGCTCCCCGTGAAGGACGGGTACGCAGTGCGTGCGGTGCTGCGTGCCGGCGAGTACCACGCACCGATGCTCGACGTGGAGAGCTCGACGCAGGGCGGCCCGAGCATCACGCTGCTCAACCCGCCGAACGGCGTCTGCCCGTTCACGGGCGCGACGAGCACCGGCAGCAACTGCACCCGCGTGTTCTTCGACGACCGCACCTACGTCTCGAGCACCGGGACGCGGGTCGGCGACCTCACGTCGGGCACCCTGTGCCCCGCGTTCGCGGGGGCGATGCCCGGCCGGCTGTTCGCCGACCCCGCGGCCGGCGCCGACAGCACGGGCGCCGCCCGCGCGTTCGGCGACGGTGGAGGCCTCAACGCGAACCAGCACTGCCCCGCGACGGGCGGCACGCTCGGGGACGCCAAGGGCCTCGACCTGTGGACCTACTTCCCGTCCCAGCAGACCTCGACGTCGCTCGACGTGCTCCCGGACGTGGTCGCGACGGACGACGTCCACACCACCCCGGTCGGCACCCCGCTCGTGGTGGCCGCGCCCGGTGTCCTGGCCAACGACGTGGGCACCGGCTTGTCCGTGGTGAGCTCCACCGCCCCGGCGCACGGCACGGTGACGACGAACCCGGACGGTTCCTTCACGTACACGCCGACGGCCGGCTACACGGGCCCGGACCAGTTCGACTACACGATCACCGACGACCAGGGCCGGACCGACGTCGCCACGGTGCACCTCACCGTGACCCCGCTCGCCGTCGACGACACGTGGACCACCCCGGCCGGCACACCGCTCACGGTCCCGGCCCCGGGCGTCCTGGGCAACGACCTGGGTACCGGCCTGACCGCGGGCGCGCCGTCGGACCCGCCGCACGGCTCGGTGACGCTGGACCCGTCCGGCGCGCTGGTCTACACACCCGACCCCGGCTTCTCGGGCACGGACACGTTCACCTACACGGTGACCGACTCGGCGGGTCAGACGGCCGGCGCCACCGTGACCATCCACGTGACGCCGCCGGTGCAGCCGTCGGTGGCGACCCCGCCGAGCCTGCAGGTGGTCGTCCCGCCGCCGGCTGCGCCCCCTGCCGTGCGGGCACCCAGCCTGACGGTGACCGTCACCGTCCGTACCGGTGGGTCAGCGGGCCTCGCGACCACCGGCGCCGACCCCGTGTCGGCCCTCCTTCTCGCGTTCTCGCTGGTGGGCGCGGGTGTGGCGCTGTCCGTCGGGCGCCGCCGGCTCCGTCGGGACTGAACCGCAGTCAGCCCCGGTGGAGCCGGCGCAGGCCGGCCACGGCCTGTGTCAGCACCTCGTCGCGCTTGACGAACGTGAACCGCACCCACGACCGCAGCGCGCGGTCGACGTCGGACCCGGCGTGCGTGAAGGCGGTGACGGGGACGCCGACCACGCCGGCCAGCCCGGGCAGGTCCCGGCACAGGGCGCCGCCGTCGGCGTACCCGAGGGGCGCGGCGTCGGCGAGCACGAAGTAGGTGCCCTGGGGCCGGACGACCGTGAAGCCCGCGTCCTCGAGGCCCGCGCAGAGCAGGTCCCGGCGCCGGGACAGCGAGTGCGCCAGCTCGACCACCCACGCGGCCACGTCGGGGTCGCGCAGGGCGAACGCGACGGCCGGCTGGAACGGGGCACCGTTGACGTAGGTGAGGAACTGCTTGACGGTGCGGACGGCGGTGACCAGCGGCTCCGGCCCGGTGACCCAGCCGATCTTCCAGCCGGTGAACGAGAACGTCTTGCCGGCCGAGGAGATCGTCAGGGTCCGGTCGGCCATGCCGGGCAGGGTGGCGATCGGCGTGTGCACCGCCCCCGACCCGTCGAGCACCAGGTGCTCGTACACCTCGTCGGTGACGACGAGGGCGTCGTGCTCGACCGCGAGCCGGGCGATCGCGGCGAGCTCGGCGCGGGTCAGGACCGTCCCCGTGGGGTTGTGCGGGGTGTTCACCAGGACCAGCCGGGTCCGGGCCGTGAACGCGGCCGCGAGGGCGTCGAGGTCGAGGCGGAAGCCGTCGGCGGTCGCGACCAGCGGCGCGGTCGTGTGCGTGGCACCCGCGAGCGCGATGACGGCGGCGTAGGAGTCGTAGAACGGTTCGAGCGTGAGCACCTCGTCGCCCGGTCCGGCGAGCGCGAGCACTGTGGCCGCCAGGGCCTCCGTCGCACCGGCGGTGACCAGGACCTCGCGGTCGGGGTCCCAGCGCAGGCCGTAGTGCGACGCCTGGTGCTCGGCGACCGCCGACCGCAGCTCGGGGATCCCCGGTCCGGGCGGGTACTGGTTGGCACCGGCTGCGATCGCGTCCGCGGCGGCCTGCGCGACCGAGGCGGGGCCGTCGACGTCGGGGAAGCCCTGCCCCAGGTTCACCGCACCGGTGCGCGCGGCGAGGGCCGACATCTCGGCGAACACCGTGGCTCGGGGGACACCGTCGTCGCCCATCAGCCCGGTCGCGCGGGCGACGTCCTGCCAGCGGGGTGGGGTCATGCGAGGAGGTTACGGGGTGCCGAGGGCGACCCGTCGGCGACGGGTCGGGAGCGCTGGTGCGCTCAGACCACCAGTCCGGCCGCGGCGGTCAGGCCCGCGACCACGACGAGTGCCAGGGACGCCCAGGCTCCGACGATCCACCACTCCACGTGGTGTCGCCGCAGAACCCGCTGCGCCTGTCGTTCGGCCATACCGTCAAGATCGGCACGGGACCGCTCTGGTACAACATCCCGCGCCGATGAGCGTGGAATTCACCCGAACACCACGCAACGGATCGCCGTCCGGGCACAGACGGACGGCGATCCCGGTCATGCGGGTGGGGGTCAGCTGTTCGCAGCCGTCTCGAGCTTGTCGCCCAGCGTGGTCAGCTGCTGGGCGAGCTGGTCGAGGGAGTCGGCGGCCTCGCCGGCGGCGTTCGCCTTCGCGGCGTCGAGCTCGGCCTTGGCGTCGGCAACCTGGGCCTCGGCGTCGGCCAGCGCCTGCTTCGAGGCGGCGTCGCCCTTGGCCTCGGCCTCGTCCAGGGCGGCCTGCGCATCGGCCACGGCGGTCTGCGCGTCGGCGACGGCCTGGTCGGCCTGCGCCTTGGCGGCGTCGTCGAGCGAGCCGAGCTGAGCCTTGACGTCCTCGATCTTCTGCTGGGCGGCGTCGGCCTCGGCCTTGGCGTCGTCGACCTGCGCCTTGAGGTCGTCGATCGCGCTACGTGCCTCGCTCGCGGCGTCCTTCGCCTGCTGCGCGGCGTCGTCGATGTCCGCGTCGGAGCACGCGGCGAGTCCGACGGCGAGCAGCGCGGCGACGACGGGAGCGCCGAGACGGGCGAGTCGCGGGCGGTTCGGGCTCATCGGGGCGGGCATGAAGTCCTCCGGTGGGTCGTCGGGGTGCGGGGTGGTCCCACAGTCTGCCCGCGCAGCGGCCGACGCGCCCAGCGGAGACTCCCCGACATCCCGCCGGAGGTGCTGTGCGGGACATCGGGGGCCCGGTGGAGAACGGCCGACGCCCCGCCGGCTGGTGCACGGCGGGGCGTCGGGGGGCGAGCGGCTAGGACGCGGGGGAGGGGACCCGGTCGGTCGCGAGCTGCTCGCTGCGGCGGCTACGGACGTCAGTCAGCGACGTGCCGTAGTAGGCCGCGGTCATCAGGTCCTTCATGTCCTCGATCATCGGCATCCGCGGGTTCGCGGGGGCGCACTGGTCCTCATACGCACCCATCGCGACCTCGTCGAGCCGGGCGAGGAACTCGTGCTCGTCGACGCCCTGCGCGTGGAACGACGCGGGGATGCCCACCTTGGCCCGCAGCGACTCGACGGCCAGCGCGTACGACTCGACGCCCTCCGCGGGGGTGGACGCCGGGAGCCCGAGCATCGCGGCGAGCTGCTGGAACCGCTCGGGAGCGACGTAGTGCTCGTACTTCGGCCAGCTGGTGAGCTTGGTCGGGACCGTTCCGTTGTAGCGGATCACGTGCGGCAGGAGGGTCGCGTTCGTGCGGCCGTGCACCAGGTGGTACGTGGAGCCGACGACGTGGGCCATCGCGTGCACGATGCCGAGGAACGAGTTGCCGAACGCCATCCCGGCGATGGTGCCGGCGTTGTGCATGGTCTCGCGGGCGTCCTGGGTGGCCGGGTCGGCCGGGTCGCCGTTCACCGACGTCGCCAGGTTCTCGAAGATCAGGCGCACGGCCTGCATCGCCATGCCGTCGGTGAAGTCGTTGGCGTAGACGCTGACGTACGCCTCGGTGGCGTGCGTGAGGGCGTCGAACCCGGAGTCGGCGGCCAGCGACGGCGGCATCTTCGACGTGAGGACAGGGTCGATGATGGCGACCGACGGGGTCAGCGCGTAGTCGGCCAGCGGGTACTTCTTCCCCGTGGACGGGTCGCTGATCACCGCGAACGGCGTCACCTCCGCGCCGGTGCCCGAGGTGGTCGGGATGCACACCAGCTGCGCCAGCTCGCCCAGGACGGGGAACTTGAACGCGCGCTTGCGGACGTCGAAGAACTTCTGCTTGAGGTCGGAGAAGTGGATCTCCGGGTGCTCGTACAGGAGCCACATGACCTTGGCGGCGTCCATCGGCGAGCCGCCGCCGAGCGCGATGATCGTGTCGGGCCGGAAGTGGCGCATCTGCGCTGCCCCGGCCTGCACGGTCTGCACCGACGGTTCGGGCTCGACCTGGTCGATGATCTGCAGCGCGACCTTGGTCGACCGGCGGTTCAGGACGTCGATGATCTTGTCGACGAACCCGAGGGTCGTCATGGTCGCGTCGGTCACGATGGTGACGCGCTCGACGTCGGGCATGTCCGCGAGGTACCGGATGGCGTTCGGCTCGAAGTAGGTCTTGGCCGGCACCTTGAACCACTGCAGGTTGTTGTTCCGGCGGCCGATCCGCTTGATGTTCACCAGGTTCACCGCCGAGACGTTGTTGGACACGGAGTTGTGGCCGTAGGAGCCGCAGCCGAGCGTCAGGGACGGGATGAACGCGTTGTAGATGTCGCCGATGCCGCCGAGCGACGAGGGTGCGTTGGCGATGACCCGCACGGCCTTGACGCGGCTGCCGAACTCCTCGGTCAGGGCGTCGTCCTGCGTGTGGATGGCGGCGGAGTGACCCAGGCCGTCGAACTCGACCATCTTCTCGGCCAGCTGGATGCCGTGCTCGGTGGACTCGGCACGCAGGACCGCGAGGACCGGAGCGAGCTTCTCGCGCGTCAGCGGCTCCTGGGGGCCGACGCCGCTGACCTCGACCAGGATGATCGACGTGTCCTCGGGCACCGTGAAGCCCGCCTGCTGCGCGATCCACTGCGGGGTCTGGCCGACGACCGACGCGTTCAGCTTGGCCTCGCCGCAGTTCTTGCCGTTGGCCTTGACCCCGAAGATGAAGGTCTCGAGCAGCGCCTTCTCCTTGGCGTTCGCCCGGTAGGCGTGCAGGATCGCGAACTCCGCGAGCGCGGCGTCGTAGATGACGTCGTCGAGGATGACGGCCTGCTCGGAGGCGCAGACCATGCCGTTGTCGAACGCCTTCGAGAGGACGACGTCGTTGACGGCACGCTTCAGCTTGGCGGACTTCTCGATGTAGGCGGGCACGTTGCCCGCGCCGACGCCGAGCGCCGGCTTCCCGCACGAGTACGCGGCCCGGACCATCGCGTTGCCGCCGGTGGCCAGGATCAGTGCGACGCCCGGGTGGTGCATGAGCGCGGTGGTCGCGCCGATCGACGGCGTCTCGACCCACTGGATGCAGTGCTCGGGGGCACCGGCGGCCACGGCGGCGTCGCGCACGACGCGGGCGGCGGCGACGGAGGACTCCTGCGCGCTCGGGTGGAAGGCGAACACGATCGGGTTGCGGGTCTTGAGCGCGATGAGCGACTTGAAGATCGTCGTCGAGGTCGGGTTGGTCACCGGGGTGACGCCGCAGATCACGCCCACGGGCTCGGCGATCTCGGTGATGCCGGTCAGGTCGTCCCGGGAGATGATCCCGACCGACTTGAGGTTCGCCATCGAGTTGGTCACGTGCTCGCACGCGAAGATGTTCTTCACGGCCTTGTCCTCGAACACGCCCCGGCCGGTCTCGTTCACGGCGAGCAGTGCGAGCTCGCCGTGCTTGTCCAGGGCGGCGACGGACGCCTTCTTGACCAGGTGGTCGACGTCGGCCTGCGTGAATCGTGCGTACTCGTCCAACGCCTTCGCGGCCTGGGCCACGAGCTGGTCGATCGCTGTGTCGATCTCGCTGCCGGTTGTGCTGACGGTCGTGCTGACGGTCCTGCTGGAGGTCACCGTTCATCTCCCTGTCGAGGCTGTCGGGCCCCCCTTCGACCCGCTGATCTCGACGTTACGGAACGCGGGTGGCGCCCGTGATGGGCCGAAGGTCCTCGGGACGCACGACGGGCCGGTCCCCGGGTGGGGGCCGGCCCGTCGTACGCGAGCGTGCTGGTTACCGCTGGAGGGTCAGCAGACCCGGCCGGTAGGGCAGGTTGTTGTAGTCGGGGTTCACGTTGGGGTCACGACCCTGGTAGAGCAGCTGCAGGTTGCAGGGGTCGATCGTCTTGGTCTGGTCGGGGTTGGACCGGACCAGGTCACCGTGGCTGATGTCGTTGGTCCACGTCGCGCCGCTGTTGGCCTTGCCCGCGAACGGGTTGCTCTCGGTGGCGGCCTGCGGCGTCCACGTGCCGTCGAGGCTCGAGGACGTGAACGAGCGGAAGTACCGCCCGCGCGAGCCCATCGCCTCGACGATCATCAGGTACTGGTTCTGACCGGCGACCTTGTAGACCTCCACGCCCTCGAACAGGTTGGCCTGGGTGTCGCTCATGATCGTCGTGTAGCTCGAGCCGAAGCTGCTCGGGAAGTTCCCGATCGGCATGCTCGCCCGGTAGATCTTCCCGTTGTCGCCGGCGAAGAACAGGTACATGTTCTGCCCGTCACCGATCAGCGTCTGGTCGATCGGACCGGTCCCGGACCCGGTGATGCTGCCCGTGAACAGCGGCTGCGGCGACGACCACGAGTTCACGTTCGTCGGGTCGGTCGAGGTCCGGTAGATGAACGGCCACTGACCCCACTGGTAGGCCAGCACCCAGATGTTCTTGGGCGCGAAGTAGAACAGCGTGGGAGCGACCGTGCCCGACGGGAGCGCGTTCTGGCTCGCGCTGGCCATGTCCGACCAGTTCGTGAACGGGGTGAACGACATCGAGCCGTAGTTGCCGTTCACGACGTTCGACGCGTACACGATGTGCTTGCCGTTGTAGACGACGTTCGTGAAGTCCTTCAGCGACGTCCAGCCCGACTTCGGCTGGGCCAGGACGCCGGAGGAGGTCCACCGGTAGCTCGACGGCAGGGAGCACGTCGGGTTGCTGGTGGGCGTCGGGGTGGGGTTCGGGGTGACGGTCGGGGTCGGCGTCGGGTTGGTGGTCGGAGTCGGGGTCGGGGTGGGTGTGACGCCCCCGTTGCACACAGTGCCGTTCAGGCTGAAGCTCGTCGGCGACGGGTTGCTGCCGCTGTACGCGCCGTTGAACCCGAACTCGATGGTCCCGCCCGCGGGGATCTGCGGGTTGTAGCCGACGTTCTTCGCCGTGACCTGGTTGCCGCTCTGCGTGGCGGTCGTGCTCCACGCCTGCGTGATGGTCTGGTTGCCGGGGAAGGCCCAGGTGAGCGTCCACCCGTTGATCGCCGACCCCAGGTTGGTGATCTTGACGCTGGCGGTGAAGCCGGTGCTCCACGAGGTCGCGGTGTAGCTGACCGAGCAGCCCGTGCCGGGTCCCGAGGTCGGGGTCGGGGTGGGGGTGGTCGGCGTCGGGTCGGGCGTGGTGGGCGTCGGGTTCGGTGTCGTCGGGTTCTGGGTCGGCGTCGCCGCGTTCAGCGCGTTGAGGACCGAGGTGTACGCGGCCTTCTTGTTGCCGGACGAGTCGAACAGCAGCGGGTTGGCCCCGGTGCGCCACGAGTCGTTGTCCCGGACGCCCCACACGGTGATGCCGGTGCAGCGGGCCACGGCCAGGCACGCGCGGGTGACGGTCTGGTAGATGTTCGCCTGGTTGCCACCCTGCTCGACGTCGAGCTCGGTGATCTGCACGTCGACGCCGAGGTCCGCGAACCGCTGGATGTTCGCCTGGTAGTCGCTCGCGATCGTGGTGCCCAGGTGGCTCTGCAGACCGACGCAGTCGATCGGGACGCCGCGGGACTTGAAGTCCTTGACCATGTTGTAGATGCCGGTGGACTTCGCGTTGATGCCGTCGGTGTTGTAGTCGTTGTAGCAGAGCTTGGCGCCCGGGTCGGCGGCGCGGGCGGCGCGGAACGCGGCCTCGATCCAGTCGTTGCCGGTGCGCTGCAGGCTGGAGTCACGACGGCCGCCCGAGCCTCCGTCGGCGAACGCCTCGTTGACGACGTCCCAGGCGTAGACCTTGCCCTTGTAGTACGTCGCGACCTTGGTGACGTGGTTGATCGCGGCGTTGCGCAGGGCGGTGCCGGACAGGCCCTGGGCCCAGGTGGGCATCTGGTTGTGCCAGAGCAGGGCGTGGCCGCGGACCTGCTTGCCGTTGCTGCGGGCCCAGTTGACGATCTGGTCGCCGCGGCTGTAGCTGAACGAGTTCTGCGAGGGCTCGGTCGCGTCCCACTTCATCTCGTTCTCGGCCGTGATCATGTTGAACTCACGGTTGGCGACGCTCGAGTAGGTCGAGTCGCTGAGCTTGCCCGCGGAGATCGCCGTGCCGTAGTACCGGCCGGACTGGGCGGCGGCCGCGCCGAGCGTGCTGGCGGCTGCCTGCGCGGGCATGGCCACGGCCAGGCCGGTGACGGCCACCGCCAGGCTGAGGGATGCGGCGACGAGGGCTCGTCGTCCGCGTCGTGGTGTTGTCGTCATGGAACACCTCTCTGGGAACACCGCCCGGGACCGGCGGTGCGTGCTGTCGGCCGGGGAGCCCGTGGACGGACGGCGTCGACCGTCCACCGAGCTGCGGGTCGCACGGCTCGATACCGTGGCGTGTGAACGCTCACATTTGCACGGCGGTGGGTGCAGAACCAGGGCCGGAAACGTTTCGCGTTTTAACGATCAACGACCTGCCCGAGCGGGCCGCTAGCGCCGCTGGACGCGGGTGACCCACGACGACGACAGGCTCTCGTCCTCCAGGTCGAGCTCCCGCATCATCCGGCGCATCACGGCCTCGTCGAGCTCGCCGGAGTCCCGGCGGTCCATGAGCACCTCGCGCTGCGCGGCGACGATCTCGCGGCGCAGCCGTTGCGTGCGCAGGCCCTCTTCTGCGGTCGGCACCTTCGACGGGCTGACCTGCCGCATCACCCCGGTCAGCCCGGACGCCTCCGCGAGCGGGTCGGGCTCGTCGGGCAGCAGCTCGTCGGCCGAGTCGGGGTCGAGCATGACCGCGGCCGCGGTCGCGCGGGCACGCCACACCCCGGACAGGCGCTCGATGAGCTCGTCGGCGCGCTCCGGTCCGAGGTGCGCGCTCCAGTCCTCGCGCTGCCGCTCCAGCACCTCCTGGACCGCGTCCGCCGTCGCCACCCGGACGGCCGCCTCCTGCGCGGCGTCCTGCACGGACTCGTCGGCCGACCCGACGCCGAGCCGCCGGATGACCCACGGCAGCGTCAGCCCCTGGATGAGCAGCGTGCCGATGGCCACCGTGTACGCCGCGAGCTGGATGGTCGCGCGCTCGGGGAACGGCTCACCCGCGCTCGTGATCGGGATGGCGGCCGCGGCCGCGAGGGTGACCACCCCACGCATCCCCGCCCACGACACCACCGCGGACTCGCGTGGGCTCAACGAGTCGCCAGGTGGTCGGTGGGAGCCGCGCAGGCGCAGGTGGTCGAACCGTGCGGTGACGACGATGTAGACCGGCCGCACCAGGATGGCGACGACCAGGACGAGGAGCGAGACCGCGATCCCGTGCCGGAGCCCCTGGTCGGAGGCGATGACGTCGCGCACCACCCACGGCAGCTGCATGCCGATGAGCGCGAACGTGAACGCCTCGAGCAGCAGGTCGACGGTGGACCAGATCGGCTCCTCGTAGAGCCGCGTCGCGTAGCCCGCCCGCGGGGAGGTGTGACCGAGGTACAGGCCCGCCGCGACGACGGCCAGCACGCCCGAACCCGCCAGCGCCTCCGCGGACCAGTAGGCCGCGAACGGGGTCAGCAGACCGATCGCGGAGGCGACCACCGGATCGTCGAGCCGCAGCCGGACCATGTGCACGACGAACGCGATGACGAGCCCGACCGTCACCCCGGCGCCGACCGCGAGCGCGAAGATCGTCAGCCCGTCGGCGAGCGCCCAGGCACCGGTCGCGACGCCGGCGAGGGCGACCTTGTAGAGCGTGAGGGAGGTGGCGTCGTTGATGAGGCTCTCGCCGGACAGGAGCGTCATGACGCGGCGGGGCAGGCCGAGGCGCTTGCCGACGGCTGCTGCGGCGACCGCGTCCGGCGGTGCGACGACCGCGCCCAGCACGAGCGCGGCCAGGAACGGGACCCCGGGCTCCATCCACCAGAACACCAGCGCGACGACCACCGCACTGACCAGCACGAGACCGACGCCGAGCCGGGTGATCGAGTTCAGCGACGTCCGGAAGTCGCGGTAGGAGCTCGACAGCGCGGCGGAGTACAGCAGCGGCGGGAGCACGAAGTCGAGCAGGATCTCCGGCTCGATCTCGAAGCGCGGGATCGCCGGCACGAACGAGACGACGATCGCGGCGGCGACCAGGACCAGGGGACCCGGCCACCCGCGCCGCCGGCACACCGCGGTGACGGCGACCGCGCCCGCGACCAGCAGGAAGACCTCGACACTGTGCACGGCGCACCCCTCCCGCCACGACGGCTGCCGGTCCTCAGCGACCCTACAAGCGACGATCTCTTCCGGCCGCGGGGCACGGGTGCCACGATGAGGACGACGGCACGTCAGGTGCAGGAGAGCGGGGGGGTCGAGATGCCGTACTTCCTGATCGAGCGGAACTTCGCCGAGGATGTCGAACCACACTTCGGCGCGTTCGACGAGATCAACCGGATCAACGACGCCGAGGGCGTCCGGTGGCTCTACTCGTTCCTCTCGCTCGACCGACGCAAGACGTTCTGTCTCTACGAGGCCCCGTCGGCCGACGTGGTCCGCCGGGCCGCAGTCGCGGCGGGTCTCCCGGCCGACGTGGTCGTCGAGGTGACCGGGACCGTCACGCCGGACGGGGCCATGGCCAGCCTCTGACTCACGCGAGCAGCCCGTGGGCGACGGCGTACATCGCGGCCCGCGTCCGGTTCTCGCAGCCGGTCTTGATGCGGATGTTGCGCACGTGGTTGGCGGCGGTGTTCTCGCTGATCACCAGCGCCCCGGCGATCTGCCGGTTGCTGAGACCCTCGGCGAGCAGGCACAGGACCTCGACCTCGCGGTCGGTGAGTCCGTCCGGGTGCGAGGGGCGCGTCGAGGTGTCGCCGACTGCATCGAGCCGACGAAGGACGCGCGTCAGGCCGAGAGTCGTGGCCGTGGACCGGGCGCTCCGCTCCAGGGCACGGACGTCGCAGCCGTCCGCACCGTGCCGGCGGTGGTGTGCGACGTGCGCCGCGAGCGTCTCGGCCCGGTGCACAGGCGCACCCATGTCGACGTCCATCTGCTCCGCCCGGGCGAACGAGCGCTCGGGGTCCCCGCGGCCCAGCAGCGAGTCCAGCTGCCCGAGGTAGCGGTCCGCGCTGCCCATCACCGCGACGAACCCTCCGACCGCGAGGTTCATCCCGGTGAACGGTGCTACCGCGGGCCGGAGCCGCGCGGCGACGTCGACGTCCTCCAGGTCGACGGCAGCGTCGCACAGCAGGGCGAGAACACCCGACCCGGCGATCGTGCTCGCCCACTCGTCCGGCACGAGCCAGGTCAGCACCCGCCGCGCGTCGTCGGACATGCCGAGCTCGGTGTACAGGGCGAGCAGCCCGGGCGCCCAGGTCGCGTGCACGTCCTCGCGGCCCGTGAGGATGCCACGGACGGACTCGAGACCGCCCGTCTCGCGGCGCAGCATGAACTGCTGGAAGCTCCACGGTCCGGACGTCCCCTCCGCCTCGAACGTGGAGCCGAGCTCGACGAGGGCTGCGGAGGTGCGCGTGGCGTCGGCGAAGCGACCGGTGACGAACTGGCGGGAGTAGTCCACGCTGCCGGCCCAGTAGGCGAAGTAGGGCTGGCGGGTGGCGACGGCGGTCTGGGCGAGGTCGGAGCGCGCGTCGGCGAGCCCGCGGTCGTCTCCCGTGATGTACGAGATGAGCGAGCGCTGGAACGCGGCGTGGCCCAGGTGCCACAGGTCACCCTTCTGCCGGGACAGTCCTGACACCTCCTCGGCGCGCGCCAGGGCGGTGGGGAGGTCGGCAGGCGTGTGCCCGTGCATGAAGCTCGCCTCCAGCACGTGGACGAGGAGGTCCTCGTCATCGAGCTGGCGCGCCTGTGCGATGGTCTCCGTCGCCAGCTCGCACGCCTCCTGGTGCCGGTGCTCGTACACGAGGGCGCGTCCGAGGCTCGCGCGTGCCCGGACCCGCAGCGCGTCTCCCCGGACCACGGGTGCGGCGGCGAGCGCGGTCAACAGCAGCTCGACCGCACGGGTGCTGGGCCTGGAGGAGCGCCAGGTGCTCTCCTCATACATCACGGCGCCCCGCAGCCGGTGCGGAGACGTGCCGTCGGCCGCCACTGTCTCCGCCAGCTCCCGGGCAGCGGGCAGGTCCCCGGCCAGGACCCAGCACGCGGCTGCGCGGAGGCGGGTGTCGTCCGCTGTCGCGGGGTCGGGCTCGAGCGCCGCGGCGCGGGCGAAGAGCTTCGCCGCCTCGTCGTGAGCGAGCGCCTCCTCGGCCAGACGGCCAGCCTCGAGCAGATAGCGGACGGCCTCGGCGGTGTACCCCAGGACGTGGGCGCGGTCGTAGTGGTCCGCGAGCTGCTGCACCCGTGTCGCGGCTCGAGGGCCGGGTTGCTCCAGTGCCTGGGCGACCCGCAGGTGCAGGTGGGTCCGCCGGGCAAGGGGGACCAGGTCGAGCACGACCTGGCGGGCGAGGGTGTGGGGGAACTGGAGCAGACCGTCGGCGCCGGGGCGCTGCTCGAGCAGGTGCCGGTCCACTGCCGACCCGACGTGCTCGAGCGCCTCGCCGGCCTCGCAGCGTGACGCCCGCAGCAGCAGGTCGAGGTCGACGACGTCGCCGATGATCGCGGCGACCTCGAGCGTCTCGCGTGCCTCGGGCCGCAGGGTGCGGAGCCTGCTCTCGATCGTGTCCTGGACCGACTGCGGCGCCGGACTGTCGGGACGCAGCTCGTCGACGTCACCCGCCCCGAGGTCCCGCACGAGCTCACGGAGGAAGAACGGGTTCCCGCCGGTCCGATCACGCAGACGGGCTGCCAACCCTGCTCCTCGACCCTCCCTGGCCTGGCCCTCACGCACCAGGTACTCCTCGATCTCGCCGGTGTCCAGCGGGCGCAGATCGATGCGCCGGACGCCGTCGAGCCGGTACAGGCGGGCCAGGCGGTCGACGAGCCCGGCCGAGCGGTCGGGGGCGGTCGTGCGCAGGGTCGCCAGCAGGAGGAGCTCGGTGGACGGGGTGCTCTCGACGACGTAGGACAGCAGGTCCAACGCGCTCTCGCTCGCCCAGTGGACGTCCTCGAGGAGGAGCACCAGGGGGCGGTCCGCAGCGGCCGCCAGCAGCGTCTCGACGACGGCGTCCACGACGTCCTGACGGTAGCCGAGGTCGACGGGCGGTCCGCCGACGTCGACCTGTGATCCCGTCACCGCGTCGAGCATGGCCAGGACGCGGTCGCGGGACAGTCGGGACGATGTCCGCAGCTCGAGGGTGCCGTCAGCGACCGCCGGGCGGAGCGAGGCCATCGCCTCCCCGAACGGCTGGTAAGGCGTACCGAGGTCGGCGGCGCAGCTCCCGGCGACCACGACGGCGCCGGAGCGCTCGAGCCGGCTCGCCGTCTCGGCCAGGAGGCGCGACTTGCCTACCCCCGGCTCGCCACCGACGAACCAGACCTGGCGGTGGCCACGGGTCGCGGCCGACCAGGCCTCGTCCAGCTGGGCTCGCTCGGTGCGCCGGCCGACGAAGCTGCTCGGTGAGGCCTCGGTCCAGCGGAGCGAGCTGTGCGGTGCCGTCCAGGCGGACACGGTCGTCACGCTAGTCCGGTCCTTGCGGGCGGGTCGATGGTCACTTCTGACCATCGGCGATCCCGCCCGAGGACAGGTAGTTCCGGTCATGTCAGGGCGTCGACCGCTTCCTAGCGTCGATCAGGTCCGAACCGCCGATGCCGAAAGGTCCTGCCATGAACGCCATCACCTGGCCGCGAGTCCTGCGCCTCGTCGCGCCCGCACTGCTCCTCGCCCTGATCGCCCCTCCGGCAGGTGCGGCGCCACCGCGCGAACAGGTCGCGGCCACGCGCGGCGGTCCCGGAGTCGTCGCGGCGTGGAACGAGATCGCCGGAGAGGTCGCCCTCGCGGCGTGCCTTGCTCCGGCCGCCGACCCTCCGCACGAGGCGCGCATGTACGCCATGATGCACCTCGCCGTCCATGACGCCCTGAACGCGATCGACCGGCGCTACGAGCGCTACGTGCCAGGACGCGGGACCGTGCGGGACGCCTCACCCGAGGCCGCGGTGGCCGCGGCTGCCCGCGGAGTTCTCGTCCCGGTCGCCGGCCAGGTGCTCGACCCGCTCGGCGCCGAGTGTGCGGCAGCGGGCGTGGACGTGGCGGAGCAGGCGTACGCGGAGAGGATCGGTGCGGTCCGCGACGGACGCGCGAAGGCGGCGGGCATCGCGGTCGGTGAGGCGGCAGCGGCGAAGATCCTGGAGCTGCGTGCCGACGACGGCGCGCCCACGACCCTGCTCGACCCGTCGTACCCCCAGGGCACCGAGCCCGGGGAGTGGCGCTTCACGCCCGGCTTCGATGTCGCCGCCCTGCCCACGTGGGGACAGGTGCATCCGTTCCTCGTGACGCGAGAGCTGTCCTACCCACGTGCGTACCGGCCGTACCCGCTGACCAGCCGCCGGTACGCGGCGGACGTCGCCGAGGTCCAGCGGCTCGGTGGCGACGGGACGACGACACCCAGCGACCGCACGCCCGAGCAGACCGAGGTGGCCCTCTTCTGGCTGGAGAGCTCCCCCCTGCAGTGGAACCGGGTCGCGCGGACGCTGGCGCAGGGGTCGGGGATGGACCTGTGGGAGAGCGCGCGGATGTTCGCGCTGCTCGACGTCGCGCTGTCCGACGCCTACGTCGACGCGTTCCGGGTCAAGTTCGAGCTGAAGTTCTGGCGGCCGGTCACGGCCATCCGTGAGGCCGCCTCCGACGGCAACCCGGCGACGACCGCGGACCCCACCTGGACGCCGCTCGTGGCGACGCCGCCGATCCCGGACCAGTACTCGGGGCATGCCGCCGAGGGTGCAGCCGCCACCGAGGTGCTCCGGCGGGTGATCGGCACCGACCGCGTCTCGTTCACCACGTGCAGCCTGACGCTGCCCGAGGGCCAGCAGTGCGACGACCCGAACCCGGTTCTGCGCTCGTACGAGCGCCTCTCGCAGGCGTCCGCGGAGAACGGGGAGTCGCGGATCCTTGTGGGCTTCCACTTCCGGCACGCGGTCGACGACGGCTTCGTCGCCGGCGCGGTGATCGGGAGGGACACCGTGCAGGGAGCGCTTCGACCGCTCCACCGCGCGCAGGGACCTCGATGAGGTGACACGCGAGCGCCGCTCCGCCGGACGGTGGAGCGGCGCTCGCTGCGCGTGCGTCAGGCGACCACCGAGCGGCGCCGACCGAGGAGCGCGAGCCCTGCGCCCACGGCGGCGAGCACGAGCCCCACGACCGCGAGGACTCCCGCTGACGACGGCGGGATGCCCAGGTGCACCGTGATCCCGAGGATTCGCGACAGCCCCCACGGCAGCAGCGCCATCTGGTCGTTCCAGAGGGTGAGCGCCCTCTCGAGACCGATGGCCGCGACACCGCCGGCGATGACCGCGAGGGCCGTCCCGCCGGCCAGGAGCGTCGCGCCGAGGGACCGGGTGGTGCCCAGCCCGTAGGCGCGCCGGAGCACCAGGGCGACCACGACGAACAGCCAGCAGAAGGCCGCGAACGCCACGGTGATGTACGCGGTGCGCGACGCGGGGTCCGTCCAGAAGCCGAACCAGTAGCGCCCAGGACCGCGGACGACGAGCGCGACGAGGAGGATCACCGTGCGCAGCAGCACCACGCCGCCCAGGGCCGCCCACAGGTGGAACGGGTCCCGGCCGCGCACCACCCGGCGCAGCACGGCGGCGAGCACCAGCCAGGCGCCGAGGGTGGCGACGAGGTGCGCGGGCGCCGCGAACCACGTGTACACGCAGCGGCTGAGCACCAGGACGACCGCGGGCAGCGCCCAGACGAGGACCCGGTCGGTGCGGGTCGTCGGGGCGGGCACCTCGCCGAGCCGCCACGGACGCGTCGCCGCGACGACCAGCGCACGCAGCGCCGCCGCACCCGGGAAGCGCGCGGACGCGAACCCGAGCACCAGCACGACGACGACCGCGAGGAGCAGACCGCGCGCCGCCCAGGCCATCGCCGGGTCCCGGTCGGCACGGTCGCTTCCCAGGTCGGCCGCGGTGAAGCTGTACGCGGGCAGGTCGAGGTCGCCCGCGTACCGCTCGACGTGCGCGGACCGGGCCGCGCGGTACTCCCGCTCGGCGGTCAGCCACTGGTCGTGCGCCGTCGCGCTGCCCGTGTCGAGCCACTGGGCGTGCCGCAGGATCGTCGCCCGGTACGCGGCGAGCGTGGCGAGCAGGTCCGTCTCGTAGTCGAGGGCGTCGACGAACGACCGGTAGAGCTCGGGGGAGTGCCACGCGCCAGGAGACGTCGCCGCGACCTGGTCACGCATCCCCGCGGACACCTCCGCCGCGCCCGCACCGTCGGCGATCGCGGAGCTCAGGTCGTGGCGGCTGACCTCGTAGATACTGTCGAGCGCCGCGGAGTCGCCCGTGACGATGTCCCACTCGAAGATCCACATCATCGGCGGCGGCTCGAGGCCGAGCGCCTTGACGCTCTGCTCCGCGAACGGCTGGATGTACAGGCCGCGGGTGATCGCCTCGCGAGAGCGTGAGAGCGCCTCGGTGACAGCGCTCGCGGTCGCCGGGTCCGACGACAGCGTCTGCCGCACCCAGTCGCCGGTCACCTGCGACGGCTCGGTGTCGGGGTCCCACGCGAGCCGCGCCGTGCCGTACGTGTTCAGGTCGTACATCTGCCAGAACCCGGTCCGCAGGTACAGCGTCATCGGCCCGGCACGCAGCGGTCCGCCGTCCTGCGTCCAGTTCCAGACGCCCTCCACGTGCGGGTTCGCCGCGAGGAACTGCCGCAGCGCCTGCGCCTCGTCGGCCACCAGGTCGTTGGGCAGCGCGCCGAACCCCTCGAACTCCCGACGGGCCTGGAACTCGACGATGCGGCGGTGCGACCCGGTCTCGAGCGTCGGGTTGAGCGGGAGGTGGCTGTAGAAGTCACCCATCGTGTACTTGGTGGACACGATCAGGTGCGGGTCGTCGATCCCGCCCAGGACGGCCTCGTAGGACTCCGGGTTGGTGTGCAGGTCGCCGACCGCCCCCACGCCCACGGTCCACGTGCGGAAGATGATCTCGCGGTCGTGCGCGCTCGCGGTCTCCAGCAGCGCGGTCAGCATCGCCTGGACGGAGGACTGGGACGTGACCGCCAGCCGCGACGAGAAGTCCCACCCGGCCTGGTAGACCGCGCCGCCCTCACCGACGCGGACCATGAGCCCGTCGACGAACGGCATGCTCTCGAACAGCTCGGACAATCCTGCCTGGTACACCGACCACAGCGCGGGGTCGTCGACGTCGAGCCCGCCCACCGTCCGCTCCAGGTACGCCTCGAGCGGCGGGGAGACGGCGAGCATGTCGGTCAGCAGGTAGACCTGCATCCCCATCTCCTGCGCGTACGCGAAGACCGGGCCGAACGCCGCGACCATCGCCTCCGCCCGCGCCACGTGCGGGTCGCCCTGCGGGTAGACCTCGTGCCCGTCGCCGACGCCGCTGAACGTCACGTACTCGAGGAACCCGGGCACGACGACGCCGTTGTACCCCTGCCGCAGCGCGTGCTGGACCAGCTGGCGGAACTGCGCGTCGATCTCGTCGACCACGTCCTGGTCGACCCACGGCGCCTCCGGCAGCACCGCGCCGGCGACCACGTCGGTGTTGAGGGAGTAGTCGGTGCCGGTCGCGAACCCGTCCGGGTCGGCCTCGCGGCCCACCGATCCGGAGTCCACGAGCCGCAGGCCGAGGCGGGGTTCGACGGTCGCGCCGTCCGCGGGCAGGGCGGCGCCGGAGCGGATCCGGTCGGCCAGCGCGTAGAGGCCCGCGGCTGCGCCGGCCGGCTCGGAGGCCTCCAGGACGATCCGGCCGTCCGTCGTCACGCGGTAGGCCTCGGCCGAGTCGGCGAACGGCGGCACGAGGCTGACCGTCAGGTCGGCGCCGCCCGTCGCGACACCGACCGTCGGCGCAGGCAGCCCCCGTGCGGTCAGCGCGTCGGAGACGGCCGAGGCCGCCAGCCCCACCTGCTCGCCCGCGGGGACGTCGATGGTGGCGATCGCGGGCGCGGGCACCAGCGGGTCGAGGTCGACGGCCGACACCGCGGCGGGCGGCGTGTCGGCTGGCTCGTAGCTCAGCCCGAGGGCCTGCCCGACGCCCATGGCGACGAGGGCGCCGAGCGCAAGGACGACGAGGGCCGCGACGAGGGACGGCCAGGCACGGGAGCGGGACACCGGCGCAGTGTAGGAACGCTTCCTGAGTCCCTGTGGCGGTGGTCACAGCCGCCCCAGGATCAATCGGACGGAGCGCCCGTCCAGCATCACCCGATCGGCCTACCGCGCCACTCGTCGGCGAGCAGGGCGTACGTCAGGCCGTCGATCCACCCCCGCGACCGGTGCAGCGCGTCGCGGACGCTGTGCTCCTCGCGCCGCATGCCGAGCCGCTCCATGAGGCGCCACGACGGCTCGTTGTCGGCGAAGCAGACGGCCCGCACCCGTCGCAGGCCGAGGTCCTCGAAGCTGATCCGCAGCAGCTCGGCGACCGCCTCGGTGGCGTACCCCTGACCGCCGTGCTCCGGGTCGAGCACCCAGCCCAGCACCGCCTGCCGGGGGCGCTCGGGGTCGTCCTGCGCCCAGGAGTCCTCGATCTGGAGCATGAGGTCGCCGATGACCCGACCGTCGAGCTCGACGACCAGCGTGAGGGCGAGCCGGTCCGGGGCGCGCACGCGGGCGACGTAGGCGTCGCGCTCGCCGACGGTGTGGCTCAGCCACTCGTCCACGCCGGGCTTCCGCCGGAGCTGCCAGATGGCGTCGGCGTCGTCGGCGGTCGCTGGGCGCAGGGAGAGGCGGGCGGTGCGGACGGGCCAGGGGACGGCACTCAGGTCCTGGGGCATGCCGGCATTCTGACCGAGGCCACCGACAGGGGCATGACATCAGCGGCGCCGCATCCGTCCCACGACGGACGAGATTCCCGCAGGTCGGCGTCAGGCGAGCCCGTCGAGGTACCGCAGGATCAGTCCTTCGCGCAGCGCCCAGGGGGAGACCTCGAGCTCGGCGAGCCCGAACGCCCGCATCGTCTCCGCCAGCACGATGCCCCCCGCGACGATCTGGAACGTGCGGTCCGCGGTGATGCCGGGCAGGGCGGGCCGCGCGTCGGCGGGGATGCGCGCGAGCCGCGGCACCCAGTCCTCCAGCTCGGTGCGCCGCAGCAGCCGCCGGTCCTGCGGGCCGACGCCGTCCGCGCGCGATCCCGCCAGCCGGGCGAGCGAGCGGATCGTCTTGGACGACCCGACCACGTGCGCGGGGTCCGGTCGGTCGGCGAAGCGCGACCGGGCCTCCCGCAGCCGCTCGCGCGCGTGCTGCCGGAGCGCGGCGACCTGCTCGCCGGTGGGCGGGTCGTCGTGCAGGAAGCTCACCGTCGAGCGCCCGGCGCCCAGGGGGAGCGAGACGGCCACGTCGGGGAACTCGCTGCCGCCCGCCGCGAGCTCGAGCGAGCCGCCGCCGATGTCCACGAGCAGGATCTCGCCGGCCGACCAGCCGAACCACCGCCGGACCGCGAGGAACGTCAGGCGCGCCTCGTCGTCACCGGTCAGGACCTGGAGGCGGACGCCGGTCGTCTCCTCGACGAGGGCGAGCACGTCGGGGCCGTTCGCGGCCTCGCGCACGGCGGACGTGGCGAACGGGAGCAGCTCCTCGATCTCGGCGGCCGCACCGGCGGCGACGGCGTCGGCCACCGCGGTGACGATGGCGTCCACACCCTCGTCGCTGATCGCGCCCTCGGGGGTGAGGTAGCGCATGAGGCGCAGCACGGACCGGTGCGACGACTGCGCGACGGGTGGGCCGCCGCGGTGGGCGTCGACGACGAGCAGGTGGACGGTGTTCGATCCGACGTCCAGCACCCCGAGTCGCATGCCTCGCACGCTACGGCCTCCCGCCGCGTCACAGGAGGTTCACAGGCTGGTCATCCGGACGTGTCCGAGATGTCCGGCCACCGTCGCCGGGGCACAGTTCCCTGGCGTGCATGAGACGCACCGCAGCACTCTCTGTCCTTGCGGCGACCGTGACCGTCGCCCTGCTCGCTCCGACCCCGGCGACGGCGGGTGACCGTGGCGGCGCCGGCCATGGCGGTGGCCCGCAGCACGTCGTCCAGCCCACCCTCGTCGCCCGCGCGACGCTGTCCGCGGACTTCCTCGCCCCCGGGCCGCCGTCGGGTGCCCTGGCCACGGCTGCCAACGGCCGCCAAGGTCCGTTCGCCGGCCAGGTGATCCCGGGCTTCTCCGGCGTGGTCGACGCCGGGGACGGAACCTTCTGGGCATTGCCCGACAACGGCTTCGGCACCAAGGCGAACTCCGCCGACTTCCTCCTGCGGCTGTACCACGTGACGCCGGACTGGCAGACGGCCCGCGGCGGAGCCGGTCAGATCGGCGTCGGGGAGTTCCTCTCCCTGAGCGACCCGGACCACCGGATCGACTTCCCGATCGTCAACGAGACCACCCCGGACCGCCTGCTCACGGGTGCGGACTTCGACGTCGAGTCGGTGGTCCGCGCCAAGGACGGGAGCTTCTGGATCGGCGAGGAGTTCGGTCCGTTCCTGCTGCACGTCGACGCCGCAGGAAGGCTGCTCGCGGCGCCCGTGCCGTTCGTCGGCGGCAAGTCGCCGCAGAACCCGTACCTGCAGCCGGGCGAGACCCCGAACGTGCGGGCGAGCCGCGGGTTCGAGGCGATGGCCGGCTCGCACGACGGCCGGTTCCTCTACCCGATCTCCGAGGGCGCGTTCGTCGACGACGCCGACCAGCGTCGCCGCACGATCTACGAGTTCGACACCACCACCGGCGCCTACACGGGCCGCACCTGGGCGTACCAGACGCACCAGGACGCCAACGTCATCGGCGACGCGTTCCTCACCGGCAAGCGCGAGCTGCTCGTCATCGAGCGGGACGACTTCCAGGGTGCGACGTCGGTGGTCAAGCGTGTGTACCGGGTCGAGCTCGACAAGACCGACGCCGAGGGCTACGTGCGCAAGACGCTGGTGCTCGACGCCCTGAAGATCGCCAACCCGGACCGCCTCGGTTCCGGCGACGGCTACGGCACGGACGACCCCTTCTCCCTGCCGGTGCAGTCGTTCGAGACGGTCGTGCAGCTGCGCGACGGCCGTCTGCTCCTCGCGAACGACAACAACTACCCGGGCAACGCCGCGCGGGTCGCGGGCACGCCGGACGACACGGAGATGGTCGTCGTCGACCTGCGGCGCGTCCGGGCAGCCACGCCGGGGGAGGTGACCGTCGTCGGGCACCGCGGCGCCAGCGGCTACCGGCCCGAGCACACGCTCGCGTCCTACGAGACGGCGATCCTGCAGTGCGCCGACTACATCGAGCCCGACCTCGTCTCGACGAAGGACGGCGTGCTCGTGGCCCGGCACGAGAACGAGATCAGCGGGACGACGAACGTCGCCGACCGCGCGGAGTTCGCGGCCCGCAAGACGACCAAGACCATCGACGGGCGATCCGTGACCGGCTGGTTCACGGAGGACTTCACGCTCGCCGAGCTCAAGACGCTGCGCGCCAAGGAGCGGCTGCCTGCCGTCCGGCCGGCGAACACGGCGTTCGACGGGCCGTACGAGATCCCGACGTTCGACGAGGTGCTGGACCTCGCCCGCCACTCCGTGAGCTGCGACGGCCGGCCCGTCGGGGTCTACCCGGAGACCAAGCACCCGACGTACTTCGACTCGATCGGCCTCTCGCTCGAGGAGCCGCTGGTGGCCCAGCTCACGGCGAACGGTCTCAACGACCGCCGTGCACCGGTGATCATCCAGAGCTTCGAGACGGGCAACCTGCGCCAGCTCGACCGCGTGACGAACGTCGAGCTCGCCCAGCTGGTCGACTGCTCCGGAGCGCCGTACGACCTGGTGGCCGCCGCTGACCCGCGCACGTACCGGGACCTCGTGACCCGTGACGGGTTGAGGCAGGTCGCCCGCTACGCCGACGGTGTGGGCCTGTGCAAGGACGTGATGATCCCGCGGGACGCCGACGGCACGCTCGGCACGCCCACCCCGGTCATCCGGGACGCCCACAAGGCAGGGCTCGAGGTCCACGGGTGGACGTTCCGCCGCGAGAACCAGTTCCTGCCGGCGGAGTTCCGCAGCAGTGCGGACCCGATCGCCGTCGGTGACCTGACCGGGGAGATCCGTGTGTTCGTCGGAGCGGGCATGGACGGGCTGTTCAGCGACAACCCCGACCTCGCGGTGGCGACGGTCGGCTGACGCGGGGGAAGGTGCCGGCCGCTCGGGACGCGCTCCCGGGCGGCCGGCACCGTCATCCGGTGACCTGCAGGCCGACGGCCGATGCCATCGCCTCCAGGTCCTGCCGTACGTGGCGGTGCGCCGCCGACGCGTGTGCGGTCGAGCGCACGCCGTGCGGTTCCTCGGCGGCCTCGGCGGTGAACAGCACGAGGGTCTGGTCCGCTCCCCGGGGGACGAGGTGCACGGCGACGCGGAAGTCCAGCCCTTCCCAGCGCGCGTCGCCGCCGGCGGCCTCACCGGCGGTCACGGAGTCGAGGACGACGTCGGCGTGCTCGAAGTGCAGGACCCCCTCTGCAGTGAGGCTCGCGGCACCCGCCAACGCCCGCCAGGCGTCGTCCCTGCCGACGGGGAGCTCGATGCTCGCGGACGTCTCTCTCGGAATCATCGAACAGCCTCCGCGCCTCGGTACCCGTCCGGCCATCATCGGCCCGTGCCGGGCGCGTGAGAAGGCCCCGACCGCAGCAGCGGCCGGGGCCTTCTCTCGACGTCAGGGCTTCCAGACCTGGATCACGCTCGGTCGCGGTCCGCCCCACCGTCCCCCGGCGAGCGTGCCCGGCGCCACGTAGTCCGGGAAGTACGAGTGCTGCTGCGCCCACGTGCCGTTCTCGCCGGGGTGCTGCACGGCCACGTAGACCATCCCGTCGGCGTCGCGGACCACGGGCCCGCACGTCTCGGACTCGGCGGGGACCGAGAGGAACTGCTGGACGCGACCGCGCTCGGGGCCCTCGAGCGGCACCTTGAACAGGCCGTCGCAGTAGCCGATGACGCTCGGGGCGCCGTCGGTCGCGAGCCACATGTTGCCCGTCGAGTCGAACGTGACGTTGTCCGGGCAGGAGATGGGGGAGACCTGGGCGGCGGGGAACCCCGCGAAGTAGGTCGAGGTGTTCGTCGCCGGGTCGCCGCAGACCAGCAGGATGCTCCAGCCGAACGTGGTCGCCGCGGCGTCGTCGCCCGCCTCGGTGATCTCGATGACGTGACCGTCCCGGTTGTTGCTGCGCGGGTTCGGCTCGGTCGCGCCCTCCTTGCCGACCTTGCCGCGGTCGGTGTTGTTGGTGCACACGACGTAGATGCGACCCGTCGTCGGGTGCGGCTCGACGTCCTCGCAGCGGTCCATCTTGGTGGCGCCGACGGCGTCCGCGGCGAGCCGCGTGTTGACCAGGACCTCGTCGGCGGCGAACCCCGGCACCTGGCTGACACCGTCGATCACGAGCGGGATCCACTCGCCGGTGCCGTCGAAGGCCCCGTCGGACGGGAGCGCCCCGGTCCCGGTGATCTCCTCGACCGGCGAGTCCCCGGAGAACCGTGCGACGTAGAGGCTGCCGGCGGTGAGCAGCGTCTTGTTGTGCCGGCGGGCACGCAGGCTCGCGCCCGGGCGGTAGGTGTCCGTCGAGACGAACTTGTACAGGTAGTCGAACCGCTCGTCGTCGCCCATGTACGCCACCGCACGGCCCGTGCGGCCGATGACGACGTTGGCGCCCTCGTGCTTGAAGCGGCCGAGCGCGGTGTGCTTGACGGGCGCGCCGTGCGGGTCGAGCGGGTCGACCTCGACGATCCACCCGAACCGGTTCGGCTCGTTCTCGTACCCGGGCGTCCGAGCGTCGAACCGGGGGTCGACCGACTCCCAGCCGCGGACGGTCGCCTTGTCCGCGAGGCCGTAGCGCAGGTCGGCTCTGCTGGTGCCGGCCGTCCGGAAGTAGCCGTTGAAGTTCTCCTCGCCGGACAGGACCGTCCCCCACGGGGTGGTCCCGCCCGCGCAGTTGCCGAGGGTGCCCCGCGCGGTCGTGCCCGTCGGGTCCTCGACGGTCGCCAGCAGCGCCGAGCCGGCCGCCGGCCCGCTGAACGTGAACGGGGTGTTCCCCGTGATCCGCCGGTTCAGGGGAGCGCCCACGGCATACGTCCACGGCTTGCCCTTGCGCGTGCGGTACAGCTGCACGACGGCCATGCCGTGCGCGGCGATCGCGATCCGACGCTGCTCGTCGAGCTCCTCCGGCGTCGCGGCCGGCGGGAACATGATGTTCTCGTTCGTGTACTCCTGGTTGGCGACGAGGACCGCGCCGAGGCCGGTCGGCCCCTCGATGATGTCCAGGTAGTCGTTGTTGTAGCCGAACTGGCGCTCCTGCAGCTGCGCGGTCTGCGCGTTCGGGTCGAACACGTCGCGCTTCGAGAACAGCGGGTCGCCCCAGCGGATGATCGGCGACCACGTGTAGCCGTCCGGCACGACGAACGCGTCGACGGAGGCGGCCACCGGCGCGATCGGCGTGAAGCGGAGCTTCCCCTTGCCCGGTCGTCCCGACGCGGCGGCGGGCTGCGCGTCACCGACGGCCGCGCCGATGACGATCGCACCACCGGCCGCGACCGCGCCCCACAGCACCGACCTGCGCGTCAGGCTCGCGCTCGCGATGTCCCGGAAGTACGCGTTGTCGCTGGTGTTCGGCACGGGGTGGAAGCACGCGTCGGCGCACTTCAGGTGGCAGGTGACCGGGGACCGCTTGCCGGCGGTGTGGCCGGCCATGGGCAGCAGGAGCCGCCGGGACTCGCCGCGCACGGCGTCCCGGTCGTCGGTGGTCGTCATGGGGAAAGCCTCCGTCGCGAGTGGGTGCTCCCACGGTGCCAATCGCCCCCGTGCGACAGAACGGACACAGGGTGACGACCGCGTGAACGATCTCGACAGGTTGCCGACGGGCAGCCGCCCGGGAGTCACGGGCCGTTCATCCGCGCCCACCACGATGGGCGCACCACCGTCGTGAAGGAGCCTGCCGTGCGAGTCGAACGTGGTCGGACGCCCTGGTCGTCGACCGTCGTGACCGAACCCGTCTACGTCGTCGAGTTCTGGACGAGCGGCGGCGAGAGCGAGTTCTGGCGGGTGCTCGACGCCGAGGACGTCGACGACGTCATGGACTGGGCGCGCAGCCGGCAGGTCGGTCGCGTCCTGTCGGTCAGCATCGAGCACCACGACGAGTACGGGACGTCCGTGCTTCGGCTGCTCGGGGAGCCGCGCGCGCCCCGCCGGGTGATGCGCTCGGCGTGACCGCTCGTCCAACCAGGACATAGCGGACATCGCCCGACCCGCGATACGTTCCGGGTGCCGGCGCTGGTTGGCGCCGACGCCCGACGGGGGGCGACATCATGGCGACGGAGACGAACGACCGCATCGGCGTCGAGCACGCGGGCGGGCCGCCGGCCTCCGTCCTCGAGATCCGTGTGCACGGCGTGTCGAACACTCCGCCGGCGTCGATGCTCGCCGTGGACAAGGCGGACGTGCGCCGGAGCGGCGGCGACGACCTCGGGAGCTTCTGGACCCTGACCGAGGCCGCGGAAGGCAAGTACCTGGAGCCCGAGGGGACGGCCGTCGCGCGGACGTACTCCGCGGTGCCGGCGGGCATCCACCGTGAGGCGTACTCGTGGGGTGGGCTGGCGCGCCTCGCGAAGGTCCCCGGCATCCGTGAGGTGCCGGGGGTCGTGCGCGGCGTCATCCGCGCGTTCTGGGTGTTCATCATCCCGTTCGGGATGGTCAACGTCGCCCACTGGGCCCGCGACCTCCACGAGCCCGAGTCGGCCGGGCGGCGCGTCCTGCGGACGGGGAGCGGTGGCCTCGTGCGGCTCGCGGGTCTGGTCCTGACCCTGTTGTGGGTCGCGACCGCCGCGACGGTGACGCTGGGGCTGGTCGCCGCCCAGTGCTACGTGCCGGACAGCAGCGGCACGTCGACCGTCATCGCGTGCTCGGTCCTGCCGGACGCGCTCGACGGCCTGGCCGGCTGGTCGTCGGGACAGCGCGCGGCCCTCTTCGCCCTCCTTGCGGCCCTCGCGCTCCTCGTGCTCGGCGCCGTGGCATCGACCGGGATCGTGCGGTACGAGCGTGTCGTCTCACCGAAGCGTCAGCAGGAGAACGCGGACGACGATCGACCGCGGGTCATGCCCGCCGCGAAGGATGCGGCGACGAGCTGGCCCTGGCTCGCGCGGACCGGGTTCTGGGACCACGTCCGGGCGTCGACCTCGATGTGGCTGGATCACCTGGCCGCCGGGCTCTCCCTGCTCACGATCCTGGTGAGCTGGCAGCAGCTGCACCGCGCGGGGGACCAGTGCCCGAGCGTGGGGAACTACCTGCTCGCCGAGTGCCGGGACCTGTCCGGGACACCGGACGCGGGCAAGTCCTGGTTCACGCTGCTCGTCCTGGGCTGGGCCCTGCTCGCCGTCGTCGCCGTCCGGATCGGCTTCCTCCAGGTCGAGCCTGGGAGCACGTCGGGGAACGTGCGGTCGGTGATCGATGCGGGTCTGCTCGCCGCCACGGTCGCCCTCTTCGTCTGGGTCGAGGTCGAGACCGCGACGAGCGTGGAACGGCCGCTCGCGGTCGGTGACCCCGCACGGTTCGCCGGCCTCGAGGTCGTCCCGGCGGTCCTCATCGCCACGCTGGTGCTCCTCTGCGTCGCCGCCGTCGGCCTGCGAGGGCACCTGCCCGCGATCGTGTGGGCGCCGCTCGTCCTGGCCGGGATCGGCGGCGCGGTCATGACCCTCGTCGAGCGCGATGCCCAGGACGCGGACGGCGTCCGCCTGTGGGCGACGGTGACGGCGGGGGTGCTCGTCGTCCTGGGCGTCGCGGCCGTCACCGCGAACCTCCGTGCGGCCGGTCGCGCGCACCAGGGGTGGGGTGGTCGTGGTCCCGCGGTCTTCCTCGCGCTGGCGTCCGGGTTCGGCATGGTGCTGACCGGCGCCACGGTCGCGGGGGTGGTCTGGTGGCTCGAGCAGTCGCAGGTCCCGTCAGGGGTGAGCCGCTCGACGGCCGAGAGCGTGGACGCGGCCGACGCCTGGCCGCAGCCGGTGGTGACCTCGGCCGACGGGGCGCTGGACCTGTGGACGCCTGAGGGCTACCGCGAGTTCGCCGCGATGAGCCTGCTGGTGATCCTGGCCCTGGTGCTCGCCGTCGTCGTCCTCGTCGGCCGGACCTTCCTGTTCAGGACGGCGATCTCCGACGTGCCGTTCGACCCCACCCCGCCGGCCGCCGTCGGTGACGCCCGGCGTGCGGCCAAGATCGCCGCGACCCGGCGGCTCGCCACCCTGGCGCACCGGGCCGAACGGATCGTCGGGTGGCTCGCCGCCATGTTCTGGCTCGCGCTCGTCGCCACGCTCCTGGCGCGACCGGCTGGCGCGCCCGAGTCCTCCGGCGCGGTGCCGAGCGTCGTCCCGCTCTGGACCTGGCTGGACGACTGGGGTACCGGTGCGATCCTGGTCGCGGTCGGGCTGCTCGTGGCCAGCGTCGTGGTCGCGGGGTCCAGGAAGTCGCTCGTCCGCCCCTGGGGTCTGCTCTGGGACCTGATGTGCTTCCTCCCGCGCGTGGCGCACCCGTTCGGCCCGCCGTGCTACGCCGAGCGCGCCGTCCCCGAGCTGCGGGGTCGGATCGACGAGTGGCTCGGCGACGTCGAGCCGCCGGGCGACCCCGGTCGGCGGGTGGTGATGTCGGCGCACAGCCTGGGCGCGGTCGTCGTGGTCGCGGCACTGCTCGCCCGGTGGGACACCGAGACCGCGAGCACCGCGAGCGGGAACATCGCGTTCCTGTCGTTCGGGACGCAGCTGCGGTCCTACTTCGGGCGGTTCTTCCCCGAGCTGCTCGGCCCCGCCGTCCTGGGTACCAGCCCGACGCCCGGGGCCCGGGTCTGGGCCGGCGACCCGTGGAAGCGGGAGACGGACGGCGCCGTCGTCCCCGAGTTCGGCGCGTGGACGCTGGCCGGCTCCCTCACGCCCGCGGTCGACCTCACCGCGGGCCGTCGGAACCGGACACGGTGGCGCAGCCTCTGGCGCCGGACGGACTACCTCGGTTTCCCGGTGAACGGGTACTTCGTCGGAGCGGACGAGGTGCCCGACGGCGTGGCGATCGACCGGATGGACGCGGAGTGGGACGAGTCCGTCGATCCGGCCAAGGTCGCGACGCACGGCGGCGACCACCGGACGCCGCAGTACCGCACACAGCTCGACGCCCTCGTCGGGCTCCTGACGCCGTCGGGCGACGCGCAGGAGTAGGCGACACCCGCACTTCTCAGCCCGGGACGACGGTGGGCGTGCCAGAGTGGCGTCGTCAGCTCACGCGAGGGGGTCAGTGATGGAACAACGGCTGAGGGTCCGGCACGTCGGCGCGCTCCTGGTGGCACTGGGGGCGCTGTCGCTGTCCGGCTGCGCGTCCCCGACCTCCATCGAGGACTTCTCCGGCCTCCCGACGATCCCTGTCGCGGCCGAGGGGGAGGGCGCCGAGCCGGAGCTCGAGCAGGTGGACGTCCCCGAGGGGGAGACCAGCGTGGTCTACCTCGACTACGGCGACCGGCTGGCCCTGGTGACGTGGGGGAGCTCGACGTGCCCGATCGTCGGGACGGACATCGAGGTCGTGGAGGACGCGAGCAGCGGGAACTCCGTGCGGATCGAGACGAACGAGATCCCCGCCGACGCCGTCTGCACCTCCGACTTCGTCCCGCACACGACGATCTTCGGCACGCCCGAGAACACGACGACGACGAAGCCGCTGAGCGTCGACGTCAACGGCGAGGAGATCGTCGTCCCCGTCAAGTAGCCGCGGGCCGCTCACCGGTCGCCGCTCCTCGGACCCTCGTCCTGGGTGATCCCCGTGAACACCCGGAGTGCAGCCTGCTGACGGAGGTCACACCACGGTGCGGGACCACAGCTGGTTGTTGCCGCCGGTGCAGTCCCAGAGGTTCAGGACGGTGCCGTTGGCGGTCGACCAGCCGGGCACGTCCAGGCACCTGCCAGAGCGTCGCTCGACGATCCGCACGTACCCGCTGCCGGCGCTCTGCAGCGTGAACTGCTGGTTGGTCCCGCCGTTGCAGTCCCACTGCTGCACGTAGGCGCCGTTGGCGGTGCCGGACCCGTCCAGGCACCTGCCGGAGTGGGCCGACCGGATACGCACGTAGCCGCTGCCGACGTCCTCGACGGTCCACCGCTGCCACGCCCCGCCGTTCCACGCGTACTGACCCACCCGCGCGCCGTTCGACGTGTTCGGGTTCTGCACGTCGAGCACCAGCCCGCTGTGCCGGTTGGTGATCCGCTCGGTGCCGCTGCCGGCGTAGCCGGTGTCGAGGATGACCGTGCCGTGCCGGCAGCCCGAGCACCCGACCTGGGACAGCCCGCTCCACGACGTGAGGTTGGTGCTGGTCGACGTCCACATGCCGCCGCTGGGGTAGCGGTCGATGTAGGCGCGGTAGGTGCCGTCCGACTGGAGCACGACCGACGGGCCCTCGTGGTACTGCTGCCAGAGGGTGCCCTGGTTGGTCCAGCTGGTGAGGTTGGTCGAGGTCCAGCGCTCGATCCACTTGGTCGACTCGTTCTTGACGAACGCGTGGTACGTCGAGCCGCTCTTCACGATGTACGTGTCGATGTGGTTCGCCGGGATGCCCAGGGCGGTCGGGCCGCTCCACGACGACAGCCCGCTGTTCTGCGCGGTGTAGACGTACGGCGTGAACTGGTAGCCGGACGTGCCGAGGCTGACGACGACGCGCACGGTGCTGCCGTCGACGAAGAACTCCGGCGCCCAGGTGTAGGCCGTGCCGCTGATCCCGGCGGCGACGGTGGTGACGTGCGTCCAGTCCCGCAGGTTGGTGCTGCGGGCGATGTTGAAGGTCGTCGACTGCGTCGTCCAGGACTGGACGGTGTACGCGATGTAGTAGGTGCCGTCGCGCTTGATGATGCTCGGGTCCCGGAGCGCACCGGACGGACCCCGGTAGTTGGTGTCGGCGAGCGCCGAGAAGGTCGTCGCGTCCGACGACGTGTAGACCCACAGCTCCTGGTCGGCGGCGGCGTCGCCCTTGAACGTCGTGTAGATGTACGCCGTGGCGGCCTGCGCCGGGGGCGCGGTCGCGACGGCCACCGCCGCGACCAGGGCGAGCGCGAGCGCCGCGAGGACGGCCCAGAGGCGCCGGGAGAGTGGCTGCGTCATGCGGGACTCCTTTGTCCGCCGTGCCGGTGCGGACATGTTAGCGCTCACATGTCCCAAGTCAACGGCCCAGTGACTCGGAGCGCCCGCACATCGGATCGGGGCATTTCCCCCACACCGGGCCGGACTGCTCCTACGCTGCGAAGATGACGACACCACCCGCGGGGTCCGCACCGACGCTGGACCGGCGCCTCGCCATCCTGCTCGCGATGGCGATGTTCGTCCTGGTGGTCGACACCTCCTTCATGAACGTCTCCATCTCGGCCGTGGTCGCCGACCTCGACACGACGGTCAGCGGTGTCCAGTCGGCGATCGCGCTCGAGGCCCTCGTGTCGGCGGCGTTCATCCTCATCGGCAGCAAGGTCGGAGACCTCGCGGGCCGCAAGCGGGCGTACGTGCTGGGGCTGCTCGCGTACGCGACGGGCGCGGTCGCGATGATGCTCGCGCAGAGCCTCACCGCGGTGATCATCTTCTGGGCGATCATCGGCGGCCTGGGCGCGTCGCTCCTGCTGCCCTCCATGCAGTCGCTGATCCACGGCAACTTCACCGGCGGCAACCAGGTGAAGGTCTACGCGCTCGTCGGTGCGTCCGCCTCGATCGCCGCGGCCGTCGGCCCCCTGCTCGGCGGGTTCATCACCACCTACCTCTCGTGGCGGGTGGCCTTCGGGCTCGAGGCGCTGATCATCGTGGTCGTGCTCAGCGGCATCAAGCTGGTCAAGGACGTGCAGTACACGGGCGACCGCTCGATCGACCTCGTCGGCGCGGGACTGTCCGCGCTCGCGATGGGCGGCATCGTCCTCGGGATCCTCGTGTGGCAGGAGGGCGGCGAGGCCGTCGGCGCGCTGATCGCCCTCGGCGGCATCGCGCTCGCGGCCCTCGTCTGGTGGCTGCTGCGCCGCAAGCGTCAGGGCAAGCCCGTGCTGCTCGACCCCGACCTGTTCCGGCTCCCGCTGTTCCGCGTCGGGGTGTCCCAGCAGACGCTCCAGCAGATCACGCTCGGCGCCGCCATGATCACGCTGCCGATCTTCCTGCAGATGGTGCTCGAGTACGACGCGATGGCGGCGGGCCTCTCGCTGGCACCCCTGTCGCTGAGCATGTTCGCGATGGCCCTGCTCGCCGGGAAGCGCGCGGGGCGGCGCCGGCCCGCCACGATCGTCCTGGTGGGCTTCACGCTGGTCGTGATCGGCATCCTCGTGCTCATCCCGATCGTCCCGCGCGCGACGTCCGGCTGGTACCTCGTGCTGCCGCTGCTCGTCGTCGGCTCCGGCCTCGGCCTGCTCGTCTCCCAGCTGAACAACTACACGCTGTCCCCGATCACCGAGGAGCGCGTCAGCGAGGCCGCCGGCGTCAACTCGGCCGCCGGCTCGTTCGGGCTGTCGTTCGGGCTCGCGTTCGCCGGTGGCGTCATGCTCGCCGCGCTGTCCCTCGGGTTCACCGCCCAGGCCGACGCCAGCACGGTCCTCTCGCCCGCGGAGCAGACCCAGGTGGCCACCGCGCTCGAGGAGGACGCCGAGCTGATGAGCAACACCGCGCTGGAGGAGACCCTCGTCGGCCAGCCGGAGGACGTGCAGGCCGAGATCCTGCGCATCAACACCGAGGTCCGGCCGCGCGCCCTGCAGATCGCACTCCTCGTCCCGCTGCTCGCCGGCCTCGTCGGGGTGGTCAACGGCGTCCGGATGCGGCGGCTGCCCGACCCGCAGCCGAACGCTGCCGTCGAGGGTGCGTCGCTCGGCGGCTAGGTCGCCTCGGCGACGGCAGCGGCCAGCCGCGCGACCGCCTCGTCCAGCCGTGCGTCGACCAGGTTCCCGTACCCGACGACGAGCGCCGGGGCGGACGCCACCGGGGCGATGCGGTACCGGGCCGCCGGCATGGCCCGCACGTCGCGCCGAGCGGCGAGCCGCGCGACGCGGTTCTCGTCCACGCCGGCCGGAAGCCCCAGCACCACGTGCAGCCCCGCAGACAGTCCCGTCACGGGCAGGCCCGGCAGGTGCCGTTCGAGGGCGACGAGCAGGGCCGCCCGCCGGCGCCGGTACCGGGCACGTGCCGAGCGCAGGTGACGGTCGTAGGCGCCGTCGGCGAGCAGTGCGGCGCACGCGAGCTGGTGCAGCGACGGCGGGGCGCTCGTCCGGACGTCGAGCCCGGCGCGCGCGGCGGGGACGTCGTCGGGCGGGACCAGCCACCCGACGCCGAATCCCGCGGCGAGCGTCTTGCTCAGGGAGCCCAGCAGTGCGACACGGTCGGGCGCGAGCGCGCGCAGGGCCGCCACCGGGCGACGGTCGTAGCGGAACTCGGCGTCGTAGTCGTCCTCGACGACCACCCCGTCGACGGAGCGGGCCCACCGCACGAGCGCCTCGCGCCGGGCGGGCGCGAGTGCGGCGCCGACGGGGAACTGGTGGGACGGGGTCACCAGGGCGACCCTCGCGCCCGTGCGCCCGGCCGCGGCGACGAGTGCGTCGGTGTCCACCCCGTCGGCGTCGACGGGCACCGGGACGGGCCGTAGTCCGGCCGCCGCGGCGACGTCGCGCAGTCGCGGCCAGCTCGGGTCCTCGACGAGCACGGAGTCGTGGCCCGCGGCGCGCAGCGCGCTCGCCAGGCGCGTCATGCCGTCCGCCGCGCCATGCGTCACGACGACCGCGTCCGCGTCGACGAGGACCGCCCGCGTCACGGCCAGCCGGTCGGCCAGCGCCTGCCGCAGGGCGGGGACGCCGCGAGGGTCCGGCGCGACGAGGTCGCCCGGTGTCGCGGACGCGACCGCCGTGCGGACCGCCGCGACCCACGCCGCGCGTGGCAGGTGGCGCAGGTCCGGCACCCCCGGCCCGAGGTCGAACGCCGGCCGCGGCTGGACCGGCGGCGCGACGGCCCGGGTCGCGGTGAGGGTCGGCCAGGACGTGGCGGCGACGCGGGTGCCGGCGCCGGTGCGCGCGTCCAGCGCGCCCTCGGCCACGAGGGCTCCGTAGGCCTGGGTGACCACCCAGCGGGAGACGCCCAGGTCCCGGGCCAGCGCCCTGCTCGGCGGGAGCGGGTCGCCCGGGCGGAGGCGGCCCTCGCGGACGGCGGCGCGCAGCGACCGTTCGAGCGCGACGTGGACCGGCTCGCCGCCCTCGATCGTGACGAGCGCGTCGCCGACCCAGCGATTGGTCTGGTCGTCTGCCACAGGAATGGACCGTACTCCCGGTCCGCTGCGCGCCTAGCGTCGGACCTGTCACCAGATCGCACGAGGAGAACACCATGCAGCAGCGCACCATCGGCTCCGGCTCCACCTCCACCGACGTCAGCGTCCTGTGCCTGGGCACGATGCGCTTCGGCACGCACACGCCGCGCGAGACGGCCTTCGAGGTCCTCGACCGCTTCGTCGACGCCGGCGGCACGTTCCTCGACACCGCGAACAACTACAACGCGTGGGACGCGGGCGGCCACGGGCACGAGAGCGAGGACGTCATCGGCGCCTGGCTGGCGTCGCGCGGGCTGCGGGACCGCGTCCGCATCGCGACCAAGTGCGGCGCCGCCAAGAAGGACCCGAACCTGCCCCTGTCGAACACGCCGCCGACGAACTTCCAGGGGCTGGCCGCCGAGACCCTCCACCGCGAGGCTGCCACCAGCCTGCGCCACCTGGGCGTCGACCGCCTCGACGTCCTCTACGGGCACGTGGACGACCGCGACACCGCGCTGGAGGAGACCGTCGGCGCGTTCGGCAAGCTCGTCGCCGACGGCGTCGTGGGCGTGCCGGGGATCTCCAACGTCACGACGTGGCGGGTCGTCGAGGCCCGCGAGACCGCGGCCCGGCTCGGCGTCGAGCCGTACGGCCTCGTCCAGCAGCAGGGCAGCTACGTGTACCCGAGCCCGACGCCGTACCGGTCCAACTGGGTGTCCGGCGACCTGCTCGACTACGCCGCGTCCACCGGCGTCGACGGCCGCCCGCCGCTCGCCGTGACCGTGTACTCGCCGCTGCACCAGGGCGCGTACACGCGCGCCGACAAGTCGCTGTTCGGCGGCGCCGACCACCCGAGCAGCCGCCGACGGGTCGAGGTGCTGCACGAGGTCGCGCGCGAGGCGGGCGCCACGGCGAACCAGGTCGCGCTCGCGTGGCTGCTGGGCGGCCCGACACCGGTCATCCCGATCGTCGGGGCGCACACGGTCGCGCAGCTCGACGAGTCGCTGGGCGCGCTCGACCTCGTGCTCGACCAGGAGCTGCGCACGCGGCTCGACGAGGCCTGACTGTCGCGGGTCTCAGTCGGTGGCGAGGCGTCGTTCCATGAGGACGACGTCTCGCCACTGTCCCTCCAGCGGCCCGTAGGTCATGCGGCCGAGCCGTTCCCGGGTGCCGACGACGCGGAACCCGGCCGCGGTGTGCAGGGCGATGCTCGCGGAGTTCTCCGGGAAGATGCCGGACTGCACGGTCCAGACGCCACCGGCGGCCGCCGAGTCGAGCAGCGCGTCGAGGAGCGCCCGGCCGACGCCGCGTCCGCGCGCTGCCGGGTCGACGTACACGGAGTGCTCGATCACGCCGGCGTACACGCACCGGTCGGACACCGCCGACGCGGCGGCCCAGCCGAGGACCCGGCCGTCGTCGTCGACGGCGACGAACCGGTGGTCGCGGACCTTGCCGGCGTCGAAGGCGTCCCACGTCGGCGGCGCGGCCTCGAAGGTGGCGTGCCCGGTCGCGATGCCGTCGGCGTAGATGCGCTCGACCTGCGCCCAGTGCTCGGCGGCCAGGGGCTCGATGCGCACCGCGGTCACGCGGCGCTCCTGGTCAGGTGGGTACCGAGGTGGCGGGTCACCTGCTCGAGCGCACCGGGCACGAGCGCGAAGTAGGCCCACACGCCGCGCTTGTCGCGGGTGATCAGGCCGGCGTCGGTGAGCACCTTGAGATGGTGCGACACGGTCGGCTGGCTCAGGCCGACGGGCTCGATGAGGTCGCAGACGCAGGCCTCCGCACCGTCGTGCGCCGCGATGAGGGACAGCAGCCGCAGTCGCGCCGGGTCCGCGAGCGCCTTGAGCGTGCGGGCGAGCTGGACGGCATCCTGATCGCTGATCGCCGCGCTCGTGGCGGGGGTGCAGCACGCGGCGGGGGTCGAGACGGGCAGCAGGTCCAGAGGCATGTGGCAAGTATGCCGCGGAGATTGACGGCTGTCGATATTGACACCCATGGATGTCTGGTGCAGAGTCGGCATCGAACACATCGACACGCATCGATATCTGAGGAGACATCATGGACGACGTCCGCGAGCAGGTCCGCCAGCGCTACGCCCTCGCCGCAGTGCAGACCACCGACGACGGGTGTTGCGGCGGGTCGTGCGGGCCCACGGACGAGAGCTTCGGGCAGGCGCTCTACGACGCGACGGAGGTCGCCGGCATCCCCGTCGAGGCGGTCGCCGCGTCGCTCGGCTGCGGCAACCCCCTCACGGTCGCGGAGCTCGCGGCGGGCGAGCGGGTCCTCGACCTGGGCTCGGGCGGCGGCATCGACGTGCTGCTCTCTGCCCGCCGGGTCGGACCCACCGGGTTCGCGTACGGGGTCGACATGACCGACGAGATGCTCGCGCTGGCACGGGCGAACGCGGCGAAGGCCGGCGCGACCAACGTGGAGTTCCGCAAGGGCACCATCGAGGAGCTGCCGTTCGCGGACGCCTCGGTCGACGTCGTCATCTCGAACTGCGTCGTCAACCTCTCGCCGGACAAGCCCGCCGTCCTGGGCGAGGTGTTCCGGGTGCTCACGGACGGCGGCCGGGTCGGCATCTCCGACGTCGTCGCCGAGGACCACCTGACCCCCGAGCAGCGCGCCGAGCGCGGTTCGTACGTCGGCTGCATCGCCGGCGCGCTGTCCCGCTCGGAGTACCTCAGCGGCCTGGCCGACGCCGGGTTCGTCGACGCGGACGTCACCTTCACCCACCAGGTCGCCGACGGCATGCACGGGGCCGTCGTCCGCGCCCGCAAGCCCGCCAGGGAGGACTGATGCACCCGGACCTGTACTTCGTCGTCCACCAACAGCGCGAGCGCGAGCTCGACGAGAGGCTGCGTCGGCGGCTCGTCGCCGAGGAGCGCGCGACCCCGAGGACCGCGGGCGCACGGCGTCCCCGGCTCACGCGGCTCGTCTCCTGGGTGCAGTCCGCGCGGCCCGCACCCCGTCCGGCGCCCGTGTGCTGCCCCGCCTGAGTCCCACCACGACCGAAGGATCCGCATGACCATCCAGCACCCCGACCTGCCCGTCGTCGTCATCGGCGCCGGGCCGGTCGGCCTCGCCGCCGCCGCGCACCTGCGCGAGCGGGGTCTCGAGCCGCTCGTCCTCGAACAGGGCGACACCGTCGGCGCCGCCGTCGCGTCGTGGGGTCACATCCGTCTGTTCTCCCCGTGGCGGTACGCGATCGACGCCGCCGCGCGCCGGCTGCTCGACGCGACCGGCTGGGTCGCACCCGACCCCGACGAGCTCCCCACGGGCGCCGATCTCGTCGAGCGCTACCTGTCCCCGTTGGCCACGACGACACCGATCGCCGCGCACGTCCGCACCGGCACGCAGGTCCTCGGCGTCTCCCGGGACGGAGCCGACCGGACGCAGTCCCTCGGCCGCGAGCGCCGCCCGTACCGCGTCCGGACGCTCACGGCGGACGGCGAGGTCCGGGACGTCATCGCGGCAGCCGTCCTGGACGCCTCCGGGACGTACGGGCACCGCAACCCCGTGGGTTCCGGGGGTCTGCCCGCCGTCGGTGAGGTCGACGCGCAGGATTACCTCGCCGGACCGCTGCCCGACGTCCGCGGCGTCGATCGTGCGCGGTTCGCCGGCCGGCACACCCTCGTGCTCGGCATGGGCCACTCCGCCGCGAACAGCCTGCTCGCCCTCGTCGACCTCGCGCGCGACGAGCCCGGGACGACCATCAGCTGGGCCATCCGCGGAGGGTCGGCACGGCGGCTGTTCGGAGGGGGTGCGGACGACGAGCTGCCCGCCCGGGGTCTGCTCGGCAGCCGCCTGCGCGCCGCGGTCGACGCCGGCGCGCTCACGCTCCTGACCCGGGTGTCGATCGACCGCCTCACCCCCGACGGCGACACGGTGCACGTGTCGGGGACGGCGCGCGACGAGCAGATCGCGCTCGACGTGCACGCGATCGTGGACGCCACGGGCTTCCGGCCCGACCTCGACCTGCTGCGCGAGATCCGCCTGGACCTCGACCCGGTCGTCGAGGCACCCCGGGAGCTCGCACCGCTCATCGACCCGAACCTCCACTCGTGCGGGACCGTCCCGCCGCACGGCGAGAGCGTGCTGGCGCATCCCGACGCGGGGTTCTACCTGGTCGGGATGAAGAGCTACGGCCGCGCGCCGACGTTCCTGCTCGCCACCGGCTACGAGCAGGTCCGCTCGATCGCGGCGGCGCTCGCCGGGGACCGCGCGTCGGCCGACGAGGTCCAGCTCCAGCTGCCCGCGACGGGGGTCTGCTCGACGGACACCGCCGCCGACGGCGCGGACGCGGCGGCATGCTGTGGCACAGCGGCCGGTCCGGTCGCCGTCTCGTTGACAGCACCGGTGCTCGGCTTCCGGTCCGGTGTGCTGCACGGACGCAGTGGCGATCTCCCCGGGGGCCTCGCGTGACCACGATCCTGTTCGTGTGCGTCCACAACGCCGGACGCTCGCAGCTCGCGGCCGGCCTCGCGGCCGCACGGGCCGGCGTCGACGTCGTCATCGCGTCGGCGGGCACCGACCCGGACGACGCCGTCAGCGCCACCGTCCTCGCGTCGCTGGCCGAGCTCGGCATCGACCGCAGTGCCGAGGTCCCGCGCCGGCTGACCCCTGAGCTCGCTGCCGAGGCGGACGTCCTCGTCGCCCTCAAGCCGGGGCTCGACCTTCCTGCCCACCCCCGGGTCGAGACGTGGCCGCTGCCCGACCCGGCGGCGTGGGACGTGGACGGCGTCCGACCGCTCCGCGACCACATCGACGGACTGGTGGCGGACCTGCTGCGACGGCAGTCCGTCGCACCGGTCGGCAGTGTCCGGCGCGACTGACGGGAACGTCGCGCCGTCGTTGATTGTTCAACTGGGGGAAATCATTCGGAAACGGTTGGCGTGACACCCTCGACGGAGCATCCCGACGCCCCGGTGTGCGCGCGCCGCTCCCGGGTCCTGAGGACGCCGGCGCCACCCCCGGATCGAGGAACACATGACACTGCATGACGTGCTGGTGGTCGGCGAAGCCCTGATCGACCTCCTCGACGACGGCATGACCATCCGCGAGCGCGTCGGCGGGAGCGCCGGCAACGTGGCCGTCGGACTGGCGAGGCTCGGGCGGGACGTCGTGCTGCACACGGACCTCGGGCACGACGAGCGCGGCGAGGAGATCGCGGCGTACCTGTCCGACGAGGGCGTCCAGCTGTCCGGGTCGTCGTTCGGCGCGGCCGCCTCGTCCGTCCAGCGGGCGGTCGTCCGGTTCGACGGCTCGGCGTCGCACGACTTCCGGGTCCACTGGGCGCCCTCGCCCGACCCGGGGACCTTCGACGCCCGGTGCGTCCACGCGGGGTCGCTCGCGGCCTACGTGGAGCCGGGCGCGGGCACGGTCCTCGACCTCGTGGAGCAGGCGCACGGCCGGTCCCTGGTGACCTTCGACGCGAAGGTCGAGCCCGCTCTCGTCACGTCGCGGGAGGCGGCCGTCCGTCGGACCGACGACTTCGTGCAGCTCGCCGGGATCGTCAAGACGAGCGAGGCCGACCTGGCCTTCCTCCACCCGGACGTCCCCGCGGTCGACGTGCTGCGCGACTGGGTGGCCCGCGGTCCGGACCTCGTGGTCCTGACCCGTGGGGCGCGCGGCGCGACGGCGGTCACCGCGCGGGGCATCGTCGACGTGCCCGCCGTCCCCGTCCTGTACGCGGACGAGGTGGGCGGGGCCGGCGACGCCTTCATGTCGAGCCTCATCGACACCGCGCTGAGCTGGGACGCGGACGTGAGCATGCGCTGGCTGCGCTCGGGCGCCCCGGTGGTGGAGCAGGTGCTGATCCGCTCGGTGCGTGCCGCGGCGCTGACCATCGCTCGGCTGGGAGCGGTGCCACCGACCGCGGCGGAGCTCGCGGTCGCCCCGACCAGCGCCTGAGGTCTCGTCAGCAGTCGACGAGCGCCCTGGACCGGCGGAAAGTTAGTGACTAACATTTCCGGGGTGAGCATGAGCCCGCCGGTGGTCGGCGTCGGCACGAAGTCGGGACGTACCCGCGCCCGTCTGCTCGCCAGCGCCTTCGAGCTGTTCGGCGAGCAGGGGTACGACCAGACCACCGTTGCTCAGGTCGCGCAGCGCGCGGGCGTGACGGAGATGACCTTCTACCGGCACTTCCGCAGCAAGGCCCAGCTCGTGGTCGACGATCCTTACGACCCGCTGATCGCTGCGGCGATCAGCTCCCAGCCCCGGGAGCTCCCCCCGATCGTCCGGGCGGCACGGGGCGTCCGGGCTGCATGGGAGGGGCAGCCGCTGGATGACGACGACACCCTCAAAGCACGCATCGCGCTGGCCGGCGCGACGCCGAGCCTGCTTCCGGCGATCCGCGCGGGTACCGCCGCGACCGAGGAGGCCATCGCCGAACAGCTGGTGGCCGGCGGCACGTCGCCGCACGACGCCGCCGTCTGCGCCGCCGCTGTCATGGGTGCCCTCATGACCGCGCTGCTCGACTGGCCACGGCGGGAAGGCGTCACCCTCGGCGGCGCCATCCTGCGGGCCCTCGACCTTGTGGAGCACGGACGATGACAGACACGCTCTTGCAGCTGGCGGGCGTCGCCTACACCTACCGAGGCGGTGCCGGTGTCCATGACGTCGACCTCGAGGTCCGTGCGGGCGAGGTGCACGCGCTCGTGGGTCTCAACGGCGCAGGGAAGTCGACCCTGATGAAGCTCGTGCTCGGCATGCTCCGGCCCCAGCGAGGCACGGTCGAGGTCCTCGGCGAGGAGGTCGGCGACGCGGGCCGCGAGGTGTGGGGAGCCGTCGGCGCGCTCGTCGAGCACCCGCTGGCGTACGGCGAGCTCGACGCGGCGACGAACCTCGCCCTGGCGGCCCGCCTGCACGGAGTGGCAGCGCGTGACGTCGCAGGGACGGTCGACGCGGTGCTGGACGAGCTCGACCTCGCGACGTACGCGGGAGTCCTGGTGCGCCGGTTGTCGGCGGGCAACGCACAGCGGGTCGGACTGGCCGCCGCGCTCGCCCATCGCCCCCGGCTGCTGGTGCTCGACGAACCCACGACCGCGCTCGACCCGGCCGGGATCATCACGCTGCGTGAGGCGCTGCTCCGCCGTGCCGCTGCGGGAGCAGGCGTCCTCGTCTCCAGCCACCATCTGGACGAGGTCGCTCGCATCGCCGACCGGATCTCGGTCATCGCCGAGGGTCGGATGATCGGCTCGCTGGACCCGGGTGGCGTCGACATCGAGCGTGCATTCTTCGCCAAGGTGCACGAGGCGGTGACCCGGTGAACGGCTTCCGGACGGCCATGGTCGTCGAGGCGCGCAAGGCGACGGCATCGTCGACGTTGCGCGCGACCGGGGTGCTTCTCGCGCTCGGGGTGCCGGCGATCGTCGCGGCGATCCTGGCGGCGGCGCACGGTGGCGGTACACCGCAGGCGCGTGCGCAGATGCTCGCCAAGCTGGGCCCGGAGATCGCCAAGGCCGACTGGCATGCCCTGGTCCTCGCGTCCACCCAGGTCACGGCCGCTGCGTCGGTGTTCGCGTTCGGGCTCGGAGCAGCGTGGCTCGTCGGCCGCGAGTTCGCCGACGGCACAGCCCCGGCCCTCTTCGGGCTCCCCGTGAGCCGCCCGGCGATCGCCGCGGCCAAGCTCGTCGTGCACCTGTGCTGGGCCGTCATCGTCTCGTCGGTCCTGGCCGTGACCCTCGCTCTGGTGGGGCTGGCCTTCGGGCTCGGTGTGCCCGGAGCGGAGGTGGTCGCCGGTCTCGTCCGGATCGTCGTGCTCGGCACGCTCTCCGCTCTCATCGCGCTCGCGGCCACGGTCGCGGCGACGCTCGGCCGTGGCATCCTGCCCGGCGTCGCCGTCGCGGCCGTGACCATCGTCGTCGCACAGATCACGGTGTTCACGGGCGCGACGGCGTGGGTCCCGCTCGCTGCTCCTGCCCTGTGGGCCATGGATCCCGGTGCGGTGTCCGCCGGCCCCTTGACCCTCGTGGTGGCCTTCGGTGCGGCGTGCGCCGCCCTGACCATCGCCCTGTGGGACCGGCTGCAGCTCGTGCGATGACAGGCTGCGGTCACGGTCGCGTCACCCCCGTCGTCGGCCCAGGCGGAGGCGGAGACCCGCGGAGGGGACAGGTGTCACCCCGGCTGCACGTCGCGACGGCTGAAGCGGTCGATCCCCGTCCAGACGAGCGCGCAGGCGAGGAAGGTCAGTACCGCCACCGGGGTCCACGACATCGGCTCGAGCGGCAGGTAGGGCACGGCCGAGAACGGCAACCCGTCGAGCAGCCACTGCGGCAGGCCGAACACGTCGCCGAGCATCGCGGCGAACCACATGGCCGCGAGGAGCCCCCAGGTCAGGGGAACAGCGAGGCGCGGCAGCCAGCCGAAGAGCGCCACCGCGACGCCGACCAGCACCATGACCGCCGGCCAGTACACGAGCGCGGCTCCGGCCATCGTCGCCGCCTGCGACGAGTCGCCGACCACCGAGCCGTAGACCGCGCCGAGCAGGCCACCGCCGACGAGCAGCAGCACGGCCGAGCCGACGACGGGGATCGCGAGCCGCTGCAGCGTCCAGCTGGTTCGGGACACCGCCCCGGCGAGCTGTGGCTCGATGATCCCGCTCGCCTCCTCGGTGCGCAGGGAGACGGCCTGCTGCGTCGCGAAGATCGCGGTGACCAGCGCGATCATCCCGGCCAGAAGCGCGAGCAGCGCCTGGACGCCCGAGCCGCGCAGCAGGTCGTCCGCACCGCCGCCGGCGTCGTCGAGCAGGGTGGTCATCGCGTCGATGATCGAGCCGAACAGCAGGCCCGCGAGCACGACGGCGATGGACCAGCCGAGGATCGGACCGCGCTGCAGGCGCAGACCGAGCCCGAGCGGCGACGCGAGTCGTTGCGGCGCGCCGGCCGGTCCGGGGCGTTCCGCGCGCAGCCCGGCACCGTGGTCGCGCGTCGACTCGATCCGGGTGGCCACGGCCAGGAGGACACCGGCGAGCACGAGGAGCAGCACGAACGGCCACCACCGGTTGCCGGCGTACGGCTGCATGTACTCGCCCCAGCCGATCGGCGACGCCCACGTCAGCGCCCCGCTACCGAGGTCGCCGATCATCCGCACGACGTAGAAGCCGATGATCACCGCCGACGCGAGCGCGTTGGCGCCCCGTGACGTGGACGCCACCTGGCCGGCGACCGCACCGACGCCGAGCCCGAACAGGCCGACTCCGGCCACGGAGGCGCCGAGGACGAACGACCCCGCGACGCCGGTCCCCGCCGGATCGAGCCCGTTCGCCGCGGAGAGCGCGGCGATGCCGAGCCCGACGGCTACGCAGAGCAGTCCCTGGACCAGCCACGACGCGGCGGAGTACGCGTGCACGCCCAGCATCCGCGAGCGCAGCAGCTCGGTGCGGCCCACCTCCTCGTCGGCCCGGCCGTTCCTGGTGACGAGGAAGGCGACCCCGATCGCCAGGCTCAGGGCGATGGTCATCCAGCCCTTCGTCCAGACCGCCCCGCCGAGCGTGTCCGCCGCAGCCGACAGCCCGGTCAGCGCCCGGATGCCGGGGGTGTCGGACAGTGCGGCGAAGTCGTCGAGCGACTGCTGGGTGGGGAACAGCTCCTTGTAGTACGTCGCGATGTAGGCGAACATCCCGACGAGCACGACGAACCACACGGCCAGTCGCACGCGGTTGCGACGCACGACGAACCGCACCATCGGTCCCGTCCCGGCGAGCGTGGACGCGACGTGCTGGGGTGTGGCGGGTGCCGCCTCGGAGGCTCGGACGGTGGCAGTCATCTCTGGCTCCCGCCGGAGAGCGCCGCGAGCTCGTCGCCGTAGTGGCGCAGGAACAGGGCCTCGAGCGACGGCGGGTTGGCCTCGAGGATGCGAGGGTGGAGCGCGGCGACGGCGGAGAGCACGTGCGGCAGCTCGGCGTCGTCGACGGCGAACGTCACCCGACCGTCGACCACCGTCAGGTCGTGCACGCCCGCCAGGGTCGCGAGCCCGTCGGTCCCGCCGTCGAGCACGGTGGTCACCTGCGTGCGCGTGAGGTGGCGGAGCTCGGCGATCGTGCCGGACTCGACGGTCACGCCGTCGCGGATGATCGTCACCCGGTCCGCCAGCCTCTCGACCTCGGAGAAGATGTGGCTGGACAGCAGGACGGAGCGCCCGTCGGCCTTCACCTCGCGGATCGACTCGGTGAACGCCGCTTCCATGAGCGGGTCCAGCCCGCTGGTCGGCTCGTCGAGCAGCAGCAGCTCCGCGTCGGAGGCCAGTGCCGCGACGAGGGCGACCTTCTGCCGGTTGCCCTTCGAGTAGGTCCGGGCCTTCTTGGTGGGGTCGAGCTCGAACCGGTCCAGCATCGCCTTCTTGCGCGCCGGGTCGAGCGGACCCGACAGCCGGCACAGGATGTCGATGGCCTGCCCGCCGGTGAGGTTCGGCCAGAGGGTGACGTCCCCGGGGACGTAGGCGATCCGCCGGTGCAGGGCGACCGCATCGGTCCACGGGTCGCCGCCGAGCAGGGTCGCGCGCCCACCGTCGGACCGGAGCAGGCCGAGCAGGATCCGGATCGTGGTGGTCTTGCCGGACCCGTTCGGCCCGAGGAACCCGGTCACCTGGCCGGTGGGGACCGCCAGGTCGAGCCCTCGCAGCGCGTGCACGGTCCCGAAGCTCTTCTCGAGGCCCTCGACCTGCAGGGCCATGGCGTTGCTGGACATGCCTGTTCCTTCGATTCATTGCCGGGGAGGGGTTGGTGGAGGGCTGGGACACCTGCTGCTACCGCGGCGGGTCCCCGACGTAGAGGAGGTAGTCGTCGAGCATCCGCCGGGTGGTGAGGATGCCCTCCGTGAACAGCTCGAGCGTCGGCAGGATCTGGTCCCGTTGCCCGTCCCGGACCGACATGACGAACTCCTCCGGTGTCGCTCCGGGCGACGTGAGGAACTGGATGAGCAGCGCGCCCATGGTCTGGTAGGTGAGGTACCGCAGGCGTGCCTCCTCGTCGCGCGACGGGCGCACGACACCGGTCTCGACGCCCGCCCGCATGACCTCCCGCACGCCGTCGATGAGGTGCTCGAGGAACTCCTGCGCGGGCTTCCCGCCGGCGTGGATCGCGCGCAGCAGGTACACGACCAGCGGTGCGGCCGTGCTGGGCCCGGTCAGGTTCTGCAGGAGGTAGGCGCTGGGGTCGGCGAGGCTGCTGGTCTTCAGCTCCTGGTAGTGGCGCAGCACCTCGGAGTCGCACTCCGCGCGCAGGGCCGTCTTCGAGCCGAAGTGGTGGGTGATCAACCCCGGGGAGACGCCTGCGCGTCGGGCGATGGTCCGGAACGAGGCGTCGAAGCCCTCGTCGGCGAAGCAGGCGATGGCTGCGTCCCGGATCCTGGCCCGCGCAGTCAGGTCGGACGCCCGGACCGACCGGGCTGTATGCATGACCAAGACGCTATACACGTGACCAGCGGAAAGCAAGGGGGAGCCGACGCGGGGCGACAACGTTGCGCTAAGACCTCGGGCAGGTCCGTCAAGGTTCCGTCAACACGGCCTCCCGCCGCCTGTCGCGAGGCGTAGACCTGCGGTTGCGGCCCTGGTGAGAGGGCCGCCGGCGGCTCCGAGAAGGCGCCCCCGACCGTCGTCGAAAGCACTGTGAGACCCATGGCCGACCTGGCCTTCCTCGCGCTGACCGTGGCCTTCTTCGCCACCGTCGCGCTGCTCGCCCGGCGGGCGGACCGGACATGAGCGGGCTCGACATCGCGGGCCTGGCCGTGGCCGGCGCGCTCCTCGTGTACCTGGTGGTCCAGCTGCTGCGTTCGGACAAGGTCCGATGAGCGCCGAGTGGACGGCGATCGGTCAGATCGGGATCGTCGTCCTGGTCCTCGCCGTCGCGCACCGGCCTCTCGGTGACTACATGTTCCGGGTCCTGACCTCGCCGAAGCATCTCGCGGTGGAGCGGGTCGGGTACCGGGTCATGCGGGTCGACCCGGACGCCGAGCAGCGCTGGAGCACCTACCTGCTGTCCCTGCTCGGCTTCTCGCTGGCATCCGTCCTGGTCCTGTTCGGCCTCGGCCGGCTGCAGGACAGGCTGCCGCTCGACCTCGGCATGGCACCGCTCGACCCGGCCGGTGCGTGGAACACCGCCGTCTCGTTCGTGACCAACACCAACTGGCAGTGGTACTCGGGGGAGGCGGCTGCGGGCCACCTGTTCCAGATGGCCGGCCTCGCGGTGCAGAACTTCGTCTCCGCCGCGGTCGGGATCTCCGTCCTCGCCGCGCTGGCCCGCGGGTTCGCGCGGCACGGGACGGACTCCCGCGTCGGCAACTTCTGGGCGGACCTCGTCCGGGTGACCGTCCGGGTGCTGCTGCCGCTCGCGTTCGCCGCGGCCCTCGTGCTCGTCGCCGGCGGCGTGATCCAGAACCTGAGCGCGCACACCGAGATCACGACGCTGGCCGGCGGCACGCAGTCCGTGCTCGGCGGCCCGGTCGCCTCGCAGGAGGCCATCAAGGAGCTGGGCACCAACGGCGGCGGGTTCTTCAACGCCAACTCCGCGCACCCGTTCGAGAACCCGACCCCGTGGACCAACGCGCTCGAGGTCGTCCTGCTGCTGCTCATCCCGTTCAGCCTGCCCCGCACGTTCGGCCGGATGGTCGGCGACCGTCGCCAGGGCTGGGCGATCCTGGCCGCGATGGCGACCCTGTGGGTCGCCGCCGTCGGCCTGCTCACCTGGGCCGAGCTGGCCGGGCCCGGGCTGGTCCCCGCGGCGGCCGGAGGCGCGATGGAGGGCAAGGAGGTCCGCTTCGGCGAGGCCGCGTCCGCGCTGTTCGCCGCGTCCACGACCATGACCTCGACCGGCGCGGTGAACTCGATGCACGACTCGCTGACCGCGCAGGGCGGCGGGGTCGCGCTCGTCGGGATGCTGCTCGGCGAGGTGTCGCCCGGCGGCGTCGGCAGCGGCCTGTACGGGATGGTCGTGCTGATCGTCGTCGCGGTGTTCCTCGCCGGACTCATGGTCGGGCGGACGCCCGAGTACCTGGGCAAGAAGATCGGCCGGCAGGAGATCACGCTCGTCGCGCTGTACATCCTGACGATGCCTGCGGTCGTGCTGATCGGCGCCGCGATCGCCGTATCCGTGCCCGCGGGCCTGGCCGGTCAGCTGCAGGGCGGGCCGCACGGCCTGTCCGAGATCGTCTACGCGTTCGCCTCGGCGGGGAACAACAACGGCTCGGCCTTCGCCGGGCTGTCCGTCGGCACGCCGTTCTACAACACCCTGCTCGGGCTCGCGATGCTCGTCGGCCGGTTCGTGCCGATCGCGCTCGTGCTGGCGCTGGCCGGCCGGTTCGCCAGCCAGCGGAAGGTGCCTGAGGGCGCGGGCACCCTGCCGACCCACACGCCGCTGTTCGTCGGCCTCCTGGTGACCGTGACCCTCGTGGTCGTCGGCCTCACGTTCGTCCCCGTCCTGTCCCTCGGTCCCGTCGTGGAGTCCCTGTCATGAGCACCACCCTCGTCAAGCAGCCGCCGGTCACCCCCCACAAGGTGCCGGCCGCCACCTCGACGCTGTCCCCCCGCCAGCTCGCCGCGGCACTGCCGGGAGCACTGCGTGGGCTGGACCCGCGTCGGCTGTGGGACTCCCCGGTCATGTTCGTCGTCGAGGTCGGCGCGGCGTTCACCACGGTGCTCGCCATCCTGGAGCCGAGCGCGTTCGCGTGGTCCATCAGCGTGTGGCTGTGGCTCACGGTCGTCTTCGCGACGCTCGCGGAGTCCGTGGCCGAGGGACGCGGCAAGGCGCAGGCGGCGAGCCTGCGGGCCACGCAGCGGGAGACGACGGCACGCAAGGTCGTGGGATCCAGCACCACCGAGGTGCCCTCGTCGTCGCTGCGGGTCGGTGACGTCGTGATCGTCGTCGCCGGCGAGACCATCCCCGGCGACGGGGACGTCATCGAGGGCGTCGCGAGCGTCGACGAGTCCGCGATCACGGGCGAGTCCGCGCCGGTCATCCGCGAGTCCGGCGGCGACCGGTCGGCGGTCACCGGTGGGACGGTCGTGCTGTCGGACCGCATCGTCGTGCGGATCACGGCCCCCGCCGGTCAGACGTTCGTCGACCGGATGATCGCGCTGGTGGAGGGCTCGGAGCGGCAGAAGACGCCGAACGAGGTGGCGCTGAACGTGCTGCTCACCACGCTGACGATCGTCTTCCTGCTGGCGGTGGTGACGCTGCAGCCGTTCGCCGTCTACTCAGGCGCTCCGCAGCAGCTGATCGTCCTTGTCGCGCTGCTGGTGTGCCTCATCCCGACGACCATCGGCGCTCTGCTGTCCGCCATCGGCATCGCGGGCATGGACCGCCTGGTCCGCCGCAACGTGCTCGCGATGTCCGGCCGCGCGGTCGAGGCTGCCGGCGACGTGGACGTGCTGCTGCTCGACAAGACCGGCACGATCACGCTGGGCAACCGGCAGGCGGCGGACCTCCTCCCCGCCCCCGGGATCGACGACGCACTGCTCGCCGACGCCGCCCAGCTGTCCTCGATGGCCGACGAGACCCCCGAGGGCCGCTCGGTCCTCGTGCTGGTCAAGGAGCGGTTCGGCCTGCGCGAGCGCCCCGAGGGGGACCTCGTCGGCGCCGAGCTGGTCCCCTTCCAGGCCCGCACCCGGATGAGCGGCGTCGACCTGCCCGCCGCGTCAGGGCGCCCCTCGCGGCTGGTCCGCAAGGGCGCCGCGGCGGCCGTGACCCACTGGGTCCGGACGACAGGCGGTCACTCGGGCGCGGACGTCGCCGCGACCGTCGACGCGATCTCCGCGTCGGGCGGCACTCCTCTGGTGGTCGCCGAGCAGCTCGGCGACCAGCCTGCCCGCGTCCTCGGGGTGATCCACCTCAAGGACGTCGTGAAGGAGGGCATGCGCGAGCGGTTCGACGCCCTGCGCGCGATGGGCATCCGGACCGTGATGGTGACCGGCGACAACCCGCTGACGGCGAAGGCCATCGGTGCGGAGGCCGGCGTGGACGACGTGCTGGCCGAGGCGACGCCCGAGGACAAGCTGGCCCTCATCCGCCGCGAGCAGGAGGGCGGGCGGCTGGTCGCGATGGCCGGCGACGGCACGAACGACGCCCCGGCGCTCGCCCAGGCCGACGTCGGTGTCGCGATGAACACGGGGACGACCGCCGCGAAGGAGGCGGGCAACATGGTCGACCTCGACTCGAACCCGACGAAGCTGCTCGAGATCGTCGAGATCGGCAAGCAGCTGCTCATCACGCGCGGCGCGCTGACGACCTTCTCGGTGGCCAACGACGTCGCCAAGTACTTCGCGATCCTGCCCGCGATGTTCGTCGTCGCGTTCCCGCAGCTCGGAGTCCTGAACGTCATGCACCTGACCAGCCCGCAGTCGGCCATCCTCTCGGCGGTCGTCTTCAACGCGCTGATCATCGTCGCGCTGCTCCCGCTGGCCCTGCGCGGGGTGCGGTACACCCCGTCGTCGGCCAGCGCGCTGCTGCGCCGCAACCTCCTGGTCTACGGGCTCGGCGGCGTCATCGCCCCGTTCGTCGGGATCAAGCTCATCGACCTGCTCGTCACTGCCCTGGGGATGTCCTGATGACGACCGCACGCCCGCACTACTCGTCCGGATCCGACACCGTCGCCTTCGTCCGCCAGACCTGGGCCGGTCTTCGGGTGCTGCTCGTGCTCACGGTCCTGCTCGGGTTCGCCTACCCGCTGGCGGTCACGGGCGTCGCGAAGGTCGTGTTCCCCTGGCAGTCGAACGGTTCACTCGTCTCGTCGACCGGGGAGCGCGTGACGTCGCGCGACGACGCCGTGGGCTCGCTGCTGATCGGGCAGGCGTTCGACGGGCCGGAGTGGTTCCACCCGCGCCCGTCGGCTGCCGGCGACGGGTACGACACCCTCGCGTCCGCCGGGTCGAACCTCGGCCCGCTGAACGAGGACCTCCTCGCGGCCGTCGAGGAGCGACGTACCGCCGTCGCTGACGCGGAGGGCATCGAGCGCGCCGACGTCCCGGTCGACGCACTCACCGCCTCGGGATCCGGGCTCGACCCCGACATCTCGCCGGCGTACGCCCGGCTCCAGGTCGCCCGCGTCGCACGGGAGCGAGGTCTGTCGCAGGACGAGGTCCGGGCGCTCGTCGACGACGCCACCGTCGGTCGTGACCTCGGCGTCCTCGGCGAGCCTCGGGTGAACGTGCTCCGCCTGAACCTCGCACTGCAGACAATGGGCTCATGACCCCAGCCGACGAGGTACCGAGGCGCGGTCGGCTGACCGTCTACCTCGGCGCCGCGCCGGGCGTCGGGAAGACGTACGCGATGCTCGACGAGGCCCACCGCCGCCTGTCGCGTGGGACGGACGTGGTGGTCGGCTTCGTCGAGGACCACGGCCGGCTCGCGACGGCGGCGCTGCTCGAGGGGCTTGAGGTCCTGCCGCGCCGCAGGCTGGAGCACCGCGGCAGCGAGTTCACCGAGCTGGACGTCGACGCCGTCCTGGCCCGCGCGCCACAGGTGGCGATGATCGACGAGCTCGCGCACACCAACGTCCCCGGCTGCGCGCACGCGAAGCGGTGGCAGGACGTGCACGACCTGCTCGCGGCGGGCATCGACGTGGTCACGACGGTCAACGTGCAGCACCTGGAGTCCCTGAACGACGACGTCGAGGCGATCACCGGCGTGAAGCAGCGCGAGACGGTGCCGGACCACGTCGTGCGCGACGCCGACCAGATCCAGCTCGTCGACCTCGCGCCGGAGGCGCTGCGGCGGCGGCTCGCGCACGGCAACGTGTACCGGGCCGAGCAGATCGACGCCTCGCTCACGCAGTACTTCCGCGTCGGCAACCTCACGGCGCTGCGCGAGCTGGCCCTGCTGTGGCTGGCGGACCGCGTCGACGACGCGCTGACCACCTACCGGCGCGACCACCGGATCGAGTCACCGTGGCCCGCCCGCGAACGCGTCGTCGTGGCGGTCACCGGCGGACCGGAGGGGGACACGCTGCTGCGGCGCGGAGCGCGGATCGCCCAGCGCGCCGCAGGCTCCGAGCTCCTCGCCGTGCACGTGCTCGCCACCGACGGCCTGCCGAGCGCCCCACCCGCGCGCATCGCGGAGCAGCGTGCGCTGGTCGAGTCGCTCGGGGGGACGTTCCACACCGTCGTGGGGGAGGACGTCCCGAGCGCCGTCGTGGACTTCGCGCGCGGGGTGAACGCCACGATGATCGTCGTCGGTGTGTCCCGGCGCAGTCGCTGGCGGGAGGCCGTCCGGGAGAGCAACGGCACCGAGATCGCCCGCCTCGCCGGCATGATCGACGTCCACCTGGTGACCCACGAGAGGGCTCGGGCCGGCAGTCGCCGGACCGGCCGCGGCTCCGCGTTGTCCGGACCGCGCCGGACCGCCGGCTGGGCGGTCGCTCTGCTCGGGCCCGTCGTGCTCACGCTTCTGCTCTCGGCGATGGGTGATCTCGTCAGCCTGCCCACCGACCTCATGCTCTTCCTGGCGCTCACCGTCCTGGTCGCGCTCGTCGGCGGACTGTGGCCGGCCATCGTCAGTGCGATCGTCGGCTTCCTGCTGCTCAACTGGTTCTTCACGCTCCCCACCGGGAAGCTCACCGTCGCCGAACCCGAGAATGCGCTCGCGCTGGGGGTGTTCGTGCTGGTCGCCGCCGGTGTCGCCTCCGTGGTGGACCTCGCAGCGCGTCGGACGACCGAGGCGTTCCGGGCCCGCGCCGAGGCCTCCGCCCTTGCCGCGATCTCCCGGTCGGTCCTCTCGGGCGAGGACACCGCTGCCGCGCTGGTCGCCCGGCTGCGTGAGACCTTCACGCTCGAAGCGGTCTCGCTTCTCGCCAGGAGCGGCGGCGGGTGGGAGGTCCTGGCGACGGACGGCGTCGACCCCGCGCTCGACCCCGAGGCGGCTCAGGTGGTGCTCGTGGTCGACGACGAGCGGGTGCTCGCGCTCACGGGTCGGGTGCTCCCCGCGAGCGACCGACGGGTGCTGGAGGCCTTCGCGTCGCAGGTCGGCATCGTGCTGGAGCAGGAGCGCCTGCGCGCCCAGGCGGAGCAGGCGCGCATCCTCGGCGAGGCCGACGCCACCCGCACCGCTCTGCTGGCGGCCGTCTCGCACGACCTGCGCACGCCGCTGGCGACCATCCGCGCCTCGGTCGACGGCCTGACGTCCACGGACCTCGACCTCGACGACGCCGACCGTGCGGCCCTCGTCGGCACCCTGGAGGAGTCCACCGCCCGGCTGGAACGGCTCATCGACAACCTGCTCGACCTGTCCCGGCTGCAGACGGGTAGCGTCCGACCCGTGCTGCGTGCGACGAGCATCGATGAGATCGTGCCGTTCGCGATCGAGGGTTACCCGCCGGGCGCCGTGGTCCTCGACGTGCCGGACGACCTGCCTCTCGTGCACACCGACCCGGGCCTCCTGGAGCGCGTCGTCGCCAACCTCGTCTCCAACGCGGTGCGGCACGCGAAGACCGGCAGCCCGGTCATCGTGGGGTCGGCGGTCGTCGGCCACGACGTCGTCGTGCGGGTGGTCGACGACGGTCCCGGCGTCCCCGACGACGTCAAGGGGCACATGTTCGCCGCGTTCCAGCGGCTGGGCGACACCAGCGGCACCGGCCTCGGGCTCGGGCTGGCAGTCGCCGACGGGCTCGCGACCGCCGTCGGTGCCGAGGTGAGCGTCGAGGACACCCCTGGCGGTGGACTCACGATGCTCGTGACGGTCCCGCTCGCAGAGTCGGCGCTGTGATGACCGGCAACAGGATCCTGGTCGTCGACGACGAGCCCGGCCTCGCGCACGCACTGTCGATCACGCTGCGTGCCACCGGCTGGGAGGTCACGACCGCCGGCGACGGTGCCTCGGCCATCTCGGCCGCGGCGTCGCACACCCCCGACGTCGTGCTGCTCGACCTCGGGCTCCCGGACATGAGTGGCCTCGACGTCATCACCGCGATCCGCGGGTGGAGCCACGTCCCCATCGTGGTCCTGTCAGCCCGGCAGCACGGGGAGGACAAGGTCGACGCCCTGGACGCCGGGGCCGACGACTACGTGACCAAGCCGTTCGCCATGAACGAGCTGCTCGCCCGCCTGCGCGCGGCGGTCCGGCGCGCGTCCGTCCCGTCCGACCTCGACGACGCGGTCGTCACCGCGGGATCGCTGACCGTCGACCTGGCACGCCGGCGCGTGCTCCGGGACGGCGCGGAGGTCCGGCTGAGCCCGACGGAGTGGTCGATGCTCGAGGTGCTCGTCCGCAACCGTGGCCGGCTCGTCGGCCGCGTCCAGCTGCTCCAGGAGGTCTGGGGCCCGGGGTACTCCGACGAGACCCACTACCTGCGCGTGTACTCGGCCCTGCTGCGCCGCAAGCTGGAAGACGACCCGGCCCACCCGCGGCACATCATCACGCAGCCGGGCATGGGCTACATCTTCGAGCCCTGACCAGCCGCGGTCCAGGATCTCAGGGTGCCTCTCAGGGCTGTTCCCCGTTGCGGCGGAACTCGGACGCCTGCGAGCCTCCAGGCATGATCGAACCGTCTGTCGTCTCCGCGGTCCCCGAACCGACGCAGGACGCACCGAGGCGACGACGGAGCTGGCCGAGGCGCCTCCTGCGCACGGTGGTCGTCGTGCTCGCCGTGGTGCTCGCGCTGATCCTCCTCCTGACCGGCGTCAACCAGGCAGCGAACGCCATCGGCCTGGCGCGGCTCGACGTCCCGGGCGTCCTGGTGGAGGTGGAGGACGGGGCCAGGATGCACGTCTACTCGCGTGCGGAGCACCCGGGCGAGCCCACGCTCGTGTTCCTGGCCGGCATGGGTATGGGCAGCACCTACTACGAGCTCGAGAGCGTCTGGGAGCCACTCGCCGAGGACGTCAACATCGCCACGGTCGACTACCTGGGCTACGGCTTCTCCGACACGACGACGACGGACCGGACGAACGAGAACGTGGCGACGGAGATCCACGCCGCGCTGCAGGGCGCCGGGGTCGAGGGCCCGTACGTGCTCGTCGCCCACTCCCTCGGAGGTCTGTACGGGCTGGAGTTCACCGAGCTCTACCCGGACGAGGTCGCCGGGTTCGTGGGGCTCGACAGCACCTCGCCCGGTCAGCTGGCCCCGGAGGACTACGCGGGTGACCTCTCCGCGGACGGCGGGCTCCACCCCACGATGTCCGTGGCGCGCTTCATCGGCCTGGTGCGGGTGGAACGGTGGATCAACGGCGACGACTCGACCCTCCTGCCCGCCAACCCGCTGCTCGACGAGGCGGAGCAGGACCGGGACTGGCTGCTCGACAACACCAAGCTGGACCTGCGCCTGCTCGACGACGAGGTCAGCTGGTCCCTGCGCAACGACCTCGCCCTGGAAGGTCACCGGTTCGACGCCGCGATCCCCACGCTGATGGTCCTCGCGGACGACTCCGTGGAGCTCACGCACGAGCTGGGCATGCCCGACTGGGTGGAGGTCCACGAGGCTGTCGCCAGCGAGCACCCGCAGAGCCGGATCGTCGTCCTGGACGGTGCGCACCTGATCTACGTCGACGCGCCCGACGACGTGGTGGCCGAGATCCGGAAGTTCCTCGCCGCGACGCAGTGAGCGGGCTGCGACCGGTCAGAACCCGGTGGGCGGGGATGCGCCGTCGGCCGCCGGGGCAGGGCGAAGCGCGGTGCCGCTCACGGCCGCGGTGCCGGCGGTGACCGCCGCCAGGACACCCAGCGCCACGGGCAGGCTCGCCGCGACGGCGACCGCGCCGACCAGCAGCGGACCGCCCGCGTCGCCGATCTCGCGGCCCAGCTCGGCGGTCCCCATCGTGCGGCCCATGCGCTGCGGGGGAGTCGTCGCCGCCAGGTGGGCGAACGCGAGCGGCGTGGCGACGCCGATGCCGAGACCGATCAGCAGGGCGGACGCGTAGAGGGTGACCGGGTGCGGTGCTACCGCCACGAGGAGGACCCCGACGGCCACGGCGACCAGGCCGGCGGGCGCCCCGCGCCGCGTGTCGACCCGCCCGGCGTCACGCAACCGGCCGACCATCGGCTGCACGACCGTCGAGGAGAGCGCGAGGACCGTCACGACCCCCATGCTCGCGGCCGTCCCGAGCCCGAGAGTGGTGCCGAGCAGGGGCAGGAAGCCCACGGCGACCCCCAGCGCCGCGGTGCTCGCCGCGAGCACGGCCGTCGGGACGAGGAACGACGGGTCCGTCAGCTCGCGCACGAGGTCCGCGACCGTCGAGCGCTGCCGCGGCAGGACGGGGAGGTTCGGCACCGCGACCGCGGCCCAGACCGTCGCGCCGGCCGCCAGCACTGCCAGCGCGACGAACAGCGCCTGGAGTCCACCGAGGACCAGGAGCCCTGCGCCGAGCAGCGGTCCGATCGCGTACCCGAGGCTCTTCCACGCGCCGTACCGGCCGAACGACCGCCCCGCGGCGGCAGGTCCGGCCACCCGCGCGACCGCCGCCGACGACGCCGGGGAGAACGCGGACGCCGCGGCACCCTGACCGAGCCGCGCGAGCGCGAGCATCGCCGGTGCGGTGAACACCGCGCCGAGCAGCGAGACGATCGCGAACGCGAGGAGTCCGCCCACGACGACGGGCTTGATGCCGATCCGGTCGCTCAGGGCCCCGAACACGGGTTTGAGGATGACCTCGGCGACGTCGTAGAGCGCGAGGACCGCCCCGAACGTCAGCAGCGTCAGCCCGACATCATCGGTCTGCGTCCCCAGGGCGGCGGCGAGCCCGTGCGCGCCGAACGCGGTGGTGAACCCCGCGAGGTACAGCGGAGCGATCGCCCGGACGGGCAGGGGGCGACGTGCGGGGGACGACTCGCTCACGCCCCGGACGCTACCCACCCGAGGTCAGTTCGGGCACGCCGCCGGCTCGACGACCGCCCGCCGGGCCGGGAGGTCCGTCGGCTCGGCGGCGCGCGACCGGGTGGCGACGACCAGCCCGACCGCTGCCACGGCCACGACGAGCGCGGCGGGCACCGGGAGGGCAGCCGGCGCGGACCGCTCGACGACGAGACTGCCGACCGCGGCACCCACGGCGATGCCGAGGTTGAAGACGACCGGGATGACGCCGCCGGCGGTGCCGCGGTGCTCGGGGCCGGCGGTCCTCATGATGAGCGTCTGCGCGAGCGGCGGGAGCGTGCCGGACGTGAGGCCCCACGCCACGAGCACCACGAGGCCGACCACGGGACGGCCGTCGACGACGACCAGGGCGAGCAGGGACACCGCGACGAGGACGGTCGCGGCGACGAGCACGGGCGCAGTCCAGCCGTCCCGCACCCGGCCGACGACCGCGAGCCCGAGGGTCGACGACGCCCCGAACACCAGGAGCGCCCCGCTGACGCCACCGGGCAGCCCCGCGGCCGCGTCGGCCACGAGCCGCGTGACGAACGTGAACGCCGCGAAGTGCCCGACGAGCACCAGACCGACCAGACCGGCGACCACGAGCACCGGCCGCAGCTGCCCGACGGGTGCGGCGGCGCGCTCGTCGGCTGACCCCAGCGCGACTGCGCGCGTCACCAGCACCCGCACCAGCACCGCCGCCACGCCGCCGAGCACCGCGAGCGACCCGAAGGCCACGCGCCAGTCCCATCCCTCGGCGACGAGGCTCGCGAGCGGAACGCCGATGACCGTGCCGAGGGTCGCCCCGCCGAGCACCACGGCAACGCCGGACGCGAGGTGGCGCGACGGCACGATGTCGGCCACGTGCGCGTTGACGGTCGCCCACAGGAGCCCGCACACGGCGGCGCCCAGGAGCCGGCCGGCGACGGCGGCCTCGTACGTGGGTGCGACCGCGGTGAGCGCGGACGCGACGGCGAAGACGACGAGCGCCGCGGCGACGACCGAGCGCCGGTCCCACCGTCGGGTGAGCCGGACCAGGGGGAACGTCGCGACGACCACGGTCAGCGCCCACAGCGACACCAGCAGACCGGTGCGCGCCTGCGTGACGCCGAGGTCGGCGCTCATCTGCGGCAGGACGGCCGTCGGCAGCATCTCGCCGGTCACCATGACGAACGTTGCACCGCCGAGGACGGTGAGGCTCGGCCACGGGAGCCGGTCGGAGAGGTTCATGCAGACGACGCTAAACTTTGACATCACTGTGAAGGTCAAGGGGGTCGTCGTGAAGATCGGTGAGCTCGCCCGCCGCACCGGGGTCTCCACCCGGCTGCTGCGGTACTACGAGGAGCAGGGCCTCATCACCCCCGCCCGCACCACGAACACGTACCGCACCTACGACGAGCAGGACGTCGCCCGCGTCGAGCAGGTCGTCGGCCTGGTCCGCGCCGGCGTGCCTACCCGGTTGGCCAAGGTGCTGCTGGACCTCGAGGACACCCGGGCCGAGGAGCTCGCCCCGTCGTGCACCCGCCAGGTCGCCGAGATGCTCGCCGACGAGCTCACCGGCCTCGACGAGCGGATCGCGTGCCTGACCAGGAGCCGCCGCACCCTGTGCGACTACCTCCAGCGCACCGAGCACGCGACCGCCGTACTGGAGGGCGCCACCGCGCTGTCGGCCGACTGACGCCGTACGGGTGACTCGCTAGCCTGGACGCACCCCAAGCAGAGGAGAGCCCCGTGGGCACGGTGGTCATGTATGCCTCGGTGTCGGTGGACGGCTTCGTCGCGGACGACGATGACCAGCCCGGACCGCTGTTCGACTGGTTGACCAGCGGTGACGTCCCGTTGGACGAGAGCGGCGTGCTGACGGTGTCGCAGCCGTCCTTCGACTACACCCGGCCGTACTGGGACCAGATCGGGGTCACGGTGGTCGGCCGCCACGTCTTCGACCTGACGGACGGTTGGGACGGGAAGCCCCCGAGCGGGATCGACCACGTCGTCGTCGTGACGCACCGACCCCCGCCCGACGGCTGGGACCCCGAGGCGCCGTTCCACTTCGTCGACGGCGTCGAGGCAGCCCTGGCCACGGCGCACGAGCTCGCGGGCGACCGCATCGTCGAGGTCGCCGCCGGCGACGTCGGCGGGCAGGTGCTTGCCGCTGGCCTGGTCGACGAGGTGCGCATGGACGTCGCGCCCGTCGTGCTGGGATCCGGCAAGCGCTACTTCGGGTCGGTCCACGCACAGCACCTGCTGGAGGATCCCGACGTGGTGATCCAGGGCAACCGGGTTCTTCACGTGCGCTGCAAGGTGCGCCGCTGACCGACGTCGGTCGACACGGCAGGCGTTCCTGCACGTCAGGTGGTGCCCGCGAAAGGACTCGAACCTTCGAAGTGGCCTATGAACTGAGATGAACCGAGTGGACAGAATGGGCCTCTGAACTGCACCTTTGCGTACCTTTCGCGAGTGATAACGTGAACCCCGTTGAACCGGATTTCGCCGACTTCTGGCACGTATCTGGCACGCCGGGGAGGGTCAAGAGGTGTCTCGACGTGACTTCGGGTCGGTCCGGAAGCTGCCAAGCGGCCGCTACCAGGCCCGCTATCAGGTGCCCGGAGCCGAGCAGTCGATCACCGCGCCGGACACGTTCGGGTCGAAGGCTCAAGCGACTGCGTGGCTCGCCAAGCAGCGCGTCCTCATCGGCGAGGGCAAGGTCAACCCGACCGCCGTCGTGACGACGTTCGGCGAGTTCGGCAGGCGTTGGCTCGAGCAACGCGACCTCAAAGAGTCGACCCGAACGCTCTACACCCGGCAGTTCGTCAAAGCGCTTGAGCCCACGTGGGGTGACGTCCGGTTGGTCGACATCACGCCGGCGACCGTGAGCGAGTGGTACGGGACGCTTCTGCCCGATCGGCGCACCGAACGCGCTCACGTCTACGCGCTGTTCCGCACCATGCTGAATACCGCCTGGCGTCAGACGCTGATCGAGTCGAACCCGTGCCGCGTCGAGGGCGCCGGCTCGGTCGGTCGGCGTTCGAAGAACATCCGACCTGCCTCGCTGGCGGAGCTTGAGGCGCTCACCAAGGCGGTCGACGCCCAGTACCAGCCGATGATTCTTCTCGGGGCCTGGTGCGCGCTCCGCTTCGGCGAGGTCACAGAACTGCGGCGCGCCGATCTCGATGTCGATGCCGGGGTGGTCCGTGTCCGCAGGGGAGTGACCTGGCTGACGGGTGTGCCGGTGGTCGACACGCCTAAGACCGAGGCCGGTGCGCGCGACGTGGCCATCCCTCCCCATCTGTTGCCGCTGCTCACGGAGCACCTGCACGGACGCGTCGGAGGGCGACCGGACGCATTGCTGTTCCCGGATGCGCGGAGCGTCAGCCTGCAGCTATCGCCGCATCGCTTCCGCGGACCGTTCGCGAGAGCCAAACTCGACGCCGGGCGTCCGGACCTCTCGTTTCATGCCCTCCGGCACACCGGTGCTGTGCTCGCCGCGGCCTCCGGCGCCACCGTCGCAGAGCTGATGGCCAGGCTCGGGCACACAACGCCAACCATGGCAATGCGCTACCAACACGCGGCGGCAGATCGCGATCGCGTAATCGCAGACGCCTTGTCCCGCCTAGCTCGCGCTGGATGACCCGATGGTGACCGCTCCGCAGCTCCGTCATGCCATGCGAGCGGCAACGCGCGGCCCGCATGTGTGCGGCCGCGCTGGACCGTTTCTAACGTCGTGCCCACGGGCCGGCCGGCCGACGCGTCGAGCGCGCGACCACTCCTTGCACTGGACCACGTTCCCCGGCAGCTCCATCCGGCCCAGCCGCTTCACGACGACGTGCAGGGATCGATCTCCTGTGGATGAGCGATGACGGTCCCCGCTGTCAGTGGCACGATCTGATCCTCACCGCGCAACGGTCTGTGTCTCCTCACCCCGTGCCGAACGCGTCTTGGAAGAGCTAGTCGAGCACCTGTCCGCCGATCTACCGGCACACCTGTACCTCGATCTACTCGCACACCTACTCGAACATCTATTCGCGGAACTATCGGCGCTCTGACCTGCACGATCGCCCGATCGCGACACGGACTTGAACAACTACATGAACGCTGAACGCGTGCACCCGCCCGATACCTTGGACGTCGTGACAACGAACCAGGTCGACCGCGCGCTAGCGGCAGCGCCCGCCGAGCGGGGGACACGTCTGCTTGCGGCAGATGAGGACCAGTGGTTCGACCGCAAGAGTGGCCGCGTCACTCCTGCGAAGCTCGCGCCGATCCTCGTCGCATTCGCAAACGCTGAGGGTGGTGTGATCGCGGTGGGACTGTCCGATGGGCAGGTCGAAGGGCTCGGGCAGGTACCTCTTCGTGACTTCCAGCAGGCGCCGATGGACTTTACGTCGCCGCCCGTGCGTGCGTCGTTCGACCTCGTCGACTGCGCGAAGGCCGACGGCACGGGAACACAGTTGTTGATCATCCGTGTCGCACCGAGCGAGCGAGTCCACGAGACTTCATCGGGCGAGTGCTACCTGCGGGTGGGCGACGAGTCGCGAAAGCTCCGCTTCGAGCAGCGGCAGGAACTCGAGTACGACAAGGGGCAGGCGCAGTACGACGGAGCTCCGAGTGGGGCGACGATCGCCGATCTCGACATGCGGCTCATCGAGCAGTACAAGAGCGCAGCAGGCTTCAGTGCTCCTACCAAGATGATTCTCGACGCTCGGTCGCTCACGACGCCTCGTGGCGACCTCACCAACGCTGCCGTACTCCTGTTTGGCTCCGCCCCAGGTCGTTGGTTCCCGCAGGCTTACGTGCGCATTCTGCGGTTCCTCGGTACAACGAGAGGGACGGGGTCCCGTCTCGCGCTGGACGAGTCGTCCGAGCACCGCGTGGAGGGCTCGATACCAACGGTCATCACGCGAGCCCAGGAGATCATCGAGACACTCATCCCGAAGCGGCGATCGCTTGGCGCTGACGGGCGCTTCGAGACGAACCCAATCGTGCCGCGGGACGCATGGCTCGAGGGGCTCGTCAACGCCGTCGTCCACCGCTCGTACAGTCTCGGCGGCGATCACATCCGGGTGGAGATCTACGACGATCGGGTTGAGATCGAGAGTCCAGGCCGGTTCCCGGGGCTGGCTGATCCGCGGAAGCCGCTCGAGATCAGCAGGTTCGCTCGGAACCCGCGCGTGGCGCGTGTCTGCGCCGAACTCCGGATCGGACAGGAACTCGGCGAGGGCATTCGGCGCATGTTCGACGAGATGCAGCGTCGAGGGTTGACGGACCCCGTGTACGAGGAGAAGGGCGGAAGCGTCAGGCTCGTGCTGGCGAACATCCCGAGGCTGGATCCAACGGTCGCGGCACGAATGCCTGCGGGCGCCGAGCATGTCCTCGATGTCATCCGTGCCGCCGACGTCCAGCTGGGCACCGGCGACATCGCAGAAAAGCTTGGACTCGCTCGTCCAACAGTGAAGCGTCGACTTGACGCCTTGGAGCGGGAGGGGCTGGTGCGGTGGATCGGCAAGTCACCGAAAGACCCGCGCGCGCACTGGATCGTCGTCGACTCCTAACCTGGGACCGCTCCATGCGGATCGGAGATCGCGTTGAGTTATGACTTGGAAGTGTTCCTGAGCTCCGAGCCGGATGTTGTCGCGATTGCTGCGGAGCTCCCAGGGTTGGCTGTTGACGGGACGGGACGGACGTGGATTGGGCGGGCCAGCGCTGGCGCCGAGATATTTACCGCGGACGGGCCACTGAGCGTCGACCGAACCGATCTGCCCGAACCAGTGGGACAGGCCGCCGTGGGCCTCCGGAGCGCAATGCAGCTTTCCTCGCCGGCACGTTCGTAGGCGGCTCATCGCACCCTCATGCTGAGGTTCGCGCGGCGGCTGGCAGAGGCGGGCGAAGGTGTCGTCTACGACCCGCAGGCCGATAAGAACGTCTGGCCGCGTGGCTCGCGGAGACGCCCGACCTTGCCCTCCGGGGAGGAGCGGATTGCTCTCGTCCGGCTCGAGTTCTACATCGTGGGAGTCGGCCGAGGAACTGGTCCGTTCCGCGATAGACGTGCTGCAAAAGTGGTTGCCAGAAGCGACGCCGAGGCGTTTCGGCTCGTTTGAGCCAATGCAGTCGACCCTCGACGGTGACGGCGTCGACGGTTTCCTAGACGAGCTCGCCGCTGGCGGAAACATCTACTGGAGCGCGACCAAGCCCTTCTTCGGCGGTGAACTCTGGCGTGGTGACGCGATCGAGGACCTCTTGAGGGAGATGCCCGGTGGTGTGCCGAGTGCGCCAGAGGGGCCGCGCGTCGACCGGCTCGTCCTTGATCTCGACTCGCGAGTGCTCCGCGACCCACGCTGGCATAGGGACATCGTCGATGGCTTTGCCGCGATTGCCGATGCTCTGTCAGCTTTCTATGGGCGGGCTTGGATCGACCCGGGCTGGGTGGTGGCGGCCAACGGACGCGTGTGGGCTGATGCCCAGACGAGAGGTGGCGGACGGGGCTCGGTCATCCACTGGCGCGAGAGCCATTGGTTGGGACTCCGGCCCGATCCGCTATGGCTGGCCTGGTTCGGGACGCGATTCGGTTCGGCTGGAGTCGGTGAAACTCGCGGCAGTGGGCGGCTCTTCATCGCGTCGGGCGAGCCCTCGGAGTCGGGAGCTCCCGCGCAGGAGCGGCCACCGGTGGCCGGCGAGTGGTTGGCGTCTGGCGCCGCCCGAGCTGCGGTGGTTCCGTCGGGACTCTAGGCATCATCGACTCGATGGGGCTGACGCTTCGGCGCTCGCGGAAGGATCACGCCGCCGTCATCGGCACGCAGTGCAAGAGGAGTCTGGCGCAGTATTCGTTCGCAGCCGCGGGTGACCCTTGCTGTTGGGTTCGGCAACGATGGCGGGGTCGCGGGCGCCTGTCCGCCACGTCCGTCGGCCGCTGCATGATGACGTCATGGACGAGTGGATCACTGATGAACTGCTGGCAGCGGTCGATGCGAGGTGTAACGCGGCGTCTCGGGGCCCGTGGCGGGCGTTGGTCGAAGGGCGTGACTTCTGGGGCGGCGACACCTTCATCCAGATCGCCAACGGCACTGAGCAGGATATGTACGTCGAGAGGACCACCGACCCGCCCGGCGGGCCGCGCCATGCGGCACCCGAGGATCTTGACTTCATCGCCGGAGCGAGGCAGGACATCCCCCTCTTGCTTGCGGAGGTTCGTCGCCTACGCACCGAGCTCTCGGCTCGTCGCACGGATCAGACAGCCGGTGCGACTCCAGAGCACGAACTGGGGGCCGACCCTGCATGTGCACGGTGCGGTCGCTCCGTGGTCCGAAACCGCAGCAACTACACAGCGTTCGAGCACATGCACTGGGCCTGCTTCCACTACGAGTTCGAGCACGCCATCGGGGACGTGACTGACCCCGACGTCGCGTGCGCGGACCCGGCGTGCCCAGCCCGCGCGTTCGATCCGCGACCGGTCCAGACCTGGGCAGCCGATCGAGAACTTCCCTGACGGCCCAGCCCGACCACCCGCCAACTCGGCCCGGAAACCGCCATAGGTAGCCGTCCTTGGCTGGACGGACCTGCCGCGTCTAGAAGTTGGCGTGATTCGGGGCGCGGGGGTCTTGGGGTGGCCGTGGCCGGTGTGGACGTCCAGCGGCCGGTTCCAGGACGGGGCTTTGGCGAAAGTACGAACGTCGGTGAACTGCGACGAGGGTTCGGTTGCGCACATTCACTGAGAAGCAACGTCGCGTCTTACACACTTTCTGGCGCACCTACTCCTAGGAGCACTCGATCGAGCCGCTCCGGGGAGGCGGTGGGTGCGGTGCTCTCGATGCACAAGTTGACGGTGAGCGACGGGTACACGTACCTGACCCGGCACGTGGCCGCGGGCGACGCCGGGCTGTCTGCTGGTGAGTCGCTCACGGCCTACTACGAGCAGACGGGCAACCCCGGAGGTCGGTGGCTCGGGTCCGGCCTTCTTGCGGTAGGCGAAGGACAGCTGCGGCGGGGCGCAGCGGTTACCGAGCGCGCGATGACGGCGGTCTTCCGCGACGGGCGCGATCCGATCACAGGGACACCTCTCGGGACGCCTTACGCACGCCTCCGGCCCGGTGAGGGTCGGCACGCAGTCGCGGGGTACGACCTGACGTTCACGGCACCGAAGTCCGTCTCTGTCGTGTGGGGCCTGGCCGACGAGGCGACTCGGGCGACGATCTACGACGCCCATACGGCTGCGCTCTCGTCGGCGTTGCGGTTCGTCGAGCACTCGGTCATTCGGACCCGAGTCGGCGCGGCAGGCTGCCGGCAGATCAGGACTCGCGGGATGATCGCGGCGGCGTTCGACCACTGGGACTCGCGCGCCGGGGACCCGAACCTGCACACGCACGTCGTCGTCGCAAACAAGGTCCAAGGCGTCGACGGGGTGTGGCGGTCGGTGGATGGGCGCACGCTGCACGCCGCGGTGGTCACGGTCTCCGAGTTGTACGACGCCCTGCTTGCCGACGAGGTCACCCGGCGGGTCGGCGCGACCTGGTCTCTGCGAGACCGCGGCGAGCGACGCAACCCCGCCTTCGAACTCGGGGTCGGTGAGGACCTGCTGACCGAGTTCTCCACCCGCTCCGAACAGATCCACTGCGCCGAAGAACGCTGGGCTCAGGGATTCACCGAGCAGCGCGGGCGGGCGCCGTCGCGCACCGAGACGACTCGCGCGCGCCAGCACCTGACCCGCGAGACGCGCCCAGCCAAGGTCGTGCGGCCGCTGCGGGACCTGCTCCTGGACTGGGCTAACCGCGCCCGGGCTCTCACCGGGCTCGAGCCGGTCGACCTTGCCGCTCGCGCGCTGGCCGGCACGTACAGCCGGCAGTTGGCAGCACGCGATGTCGGCCCCGAGGTCCGGGCGGCGATCGTCGCGCAGGTGCTTGAGGACGTCTCGACCCGACGTTCGGTGTGGTCGACGTGGAACCTGGGCGCGGCCGTACTGCGGTGTTCAAAGCCGCTGCGCATGGCCACACCCGAGGACCGCCTCGAGCTGACCAACGACTTGGTGAATCTGGCGGGCGACGCCTGCTTACGCATCGACGCCGACACCGACGTGAGCCGACGCCGGGTCGGCGAAGAGTGCTTCACGTCGGCGGAACTGCTCGAGGCAGAGCGGACGCTGCTGGACGCCGCCGAGTCGGCCTTGCCGCTCGGTGTTCCGGTGCTGGCCGACCGCATCGCGGACCGAGAACTGAGCGACCTCGCTGAGGACCAACGCGAGGCCGCGAAGGCGGTGTTGCTCTCCGGTGGCGCCCTGGACGTCCTGATCGGACCCGCCGGGTCCGGGAAGACGACAACCTTGGCTGCGCTGGCAGGTACCTGGCGATTGATGCGCGGCGATGTCGTCGGCCTCGCACCGTCAGCGAGTGCCGCAGCCACCCTGTCAGCTGCTCTGGGCTCGCGTTGCGAGACAACCGCGAAGTGGCTCTACGAGTCCAGAGGTGACGGTGCGACCCAGCGCACCGTCCAGTACTGGTTGGAGACGGCCGTCCTCGAGGATCCGGCCGTCGAGGCCTGGGACAAGCGGGCGGCCAACGGGCGGCGCCACGCTCTGGCCGCGGAGCAGGAGCAGTGGCGGTTTCGGCGCGGGCAGCTCGTGATTGTCGACGAGGCGTCGATGGCCGACACGCGTTCGCTGGCCGCCCTCATCGAGCAAGCGGGCCAGGCAGAGGCCAAGGTGCTCCTGGTCGGGGACCACTTGCAACGCGGAGCGGTCGACGCGGGCGGTGCGTTCGGGATGCTCGCCCGTCGCGGTCCCACAGCCGAGCTGCGCAGCCTGTGGCGGTTCAGCCAGCCGTGGGAGGCGCGTGCCACCCTCGAGCTGCGACACGGGGATCCCGCTGCCCTTGACGCCTACATCCGCCACGGCCGGGTCAGCCACGGCGCGTACGACGACATGCTCGAAGACGCTCTCACCGCGGCCGCAGCAGCCGAGGCGCACGGTCAGGTCGTCCTGTTGGCGGCTGCGGACCGGCGCACCGTCAACGAGCTCAACTCCCGGAGTCACGCCGAACGCGTCCGGACCGGCACCGTTCGCACTGCCGGCATCACGTTGAGCGACGGGCTGACCGGCGGCGTCGGAGATCGCGTCGTGACCCGCCGAAACAACCGGCGACTGCCAACCAGCGACGGGTTCGTCCGTAACGGCGACCTCTGGCAGATCACCGCCGTCCTGCCCGACGGCGGCCTCCGTGTCCGGTCGATCGACGACCCCGCCAGCGGGACGCTGCGCCTTCCCGCCACGTATGTCGCCGACGCCGTCGAGCTCGGGTACGCCACCACGACCGCGCGCTGTCAGGGCATGACGGTCGATGAGACCCACACCGTCGCGACTGCAGGTATGGGTCGCGAGGACCTCTACGTGGCCATGAGCCGCGGACGACACGTCAATCGGCTCTACGTCGCGACCAACCGCCCCGACCCCGACTGCCTGCCCGGCGGCGAGCCCGAGTCCGCGCGCGAGGTCCTCGACCGGATCCTCGCGACGACCCACACCGAGACCTCCGCGACGGAGGCCTGGGCTGAGCACCACGCGGAGAGCGCCGAGCCCCCGCTGCGGGCGCCCCGTCCTCAGCCATCCATCCCGCCGCTTCGTCCACAGATGACGCGCCGTCCGCTGCCGCCCCGATCCAGCCCGAGCCGTGACGCGCACGTGCTGGACCGGTGGTGATCTCGACATGGCTAACCAACCGCGCCGACCGGCGCCTGATGAAGGAGGAATCATGTCCGCTCCAGCGAGGATCGACGTGCGGCCGGAGTTCGTCTCCGTCGCCGAGATCGCGGAAGAACTGCAGGTCACCGACCGATTCGTGCGGAAGCTGATCGCGGACGGCGAACTGCAGGCTGTCCGGGTGGGCCGTCGGCTCGTCAGGGTCCGGCGGGGAGACCTCGAGGCGATCCTGCGGCCAGTCGCCGGCCCGCGGCCTGGGTGCCGGTAGCTGCCCCACGCGCCAGTTCTTCTGGCACGTATCTGGCACGAGGCCCTGTCTAACGCTCTGACCTGCAGTTATGTGTGCCCGCGAAAGGACTCGAACCTTCGACCTTCTGCTCCGGAGGCAGACGCTCTATCCACTGAGCTACGCGGGCCGCTCACCGACCCGGGGGTCGATGCGGTGCACGACACTACCAGCCGTCGCTCGGTGACCCCGCAGTGCGGAGCCGGTTCGTCTTAGTCGCTGAGCATGACCTGGTCGACGATGAGGTGTCCCCACGCACTCGTCGCGTCGTCGAGCACCTGAACCTGGGCCTGCTTCCCGGCGAGGTCGGCGAGATCCCACCGGACCGGCCGGAGCGCTCCCGTGTCGTCGCCGGTCGCGGTGCGCACCGGACGGCCGTCGACCAGCAGGTTGACGGAGGTGGCGGGCTCGACGCCGAGCGGGTGGTCGCCGCCGGCGAGGAGCAGGTGCAGGTACCGGCGGTCGATTGTGAACGGCGGCGAGGTGATGGTGCCGGTCGCGGGGTCGCCGCCGCCGGCGAACGTGTCCAGCACCTGCCTGCCGACCTGGCCGGGGATGCTCGACGCGGTCGGGCCGGCGCCGACGAAGCTGCCGGTCGCAGCCCATCCCGTTCCCCAGGACACCCCTTCGAAGTCGGCCAGCACGTGGGCGGGCCGTTGCTCGACGCTCGCGAGCTGGGTGATGGTGACATCCGAGAACGTGGCGGCACCGCCTGACGTGTACAGAGCGATCCCCGTGTCGTCGGGGTCGGCGAACACCTGGCTGGAGTGGACGTACCGACCGTCGTCGACGAAGACCTCGATGGTCGTGCGGTCGACGAGGATGCGCAGGTGGACGCGGTCGGCGGTGGGGTCGAACGGAGCGTGGCTCTCCCACTTCTCGCCCGACGGGTCGGGGTTGCCGGTGCCGCCGCGGTTCAGGTAGCTGACGTCGCCGAAGACGCCGACGTCGGCGTGCCGGGTGCCGTCGGCCGACCTGCGCAGCTGCAGCCCGACGTTGTCGAGGTCGTCCCAGCTGATGTCGGCCTCCAGCTGGTATGCGTCGCCGTGGTAGTCGAGCGGTAGGTGTCCGTCGACCCGGAACGTGCCGAGGTCGGTGACGGAGGTCGCCAGGTCGTTCAGCGCCGCGACCGGTTGCGAGACGAGGCTGTACGCGGCTCCGAAGCGCTTGAGCCGGATCTCGCGCACGATCGAGTCGGTGCCGTTGAACCCGTCGGCCGCCCACGTCGGCGTCGTGTACGGGTAGGACCAGCTGTTCATCCACCCGACCGCCAGCCGGCGGTCCTGCTGGGTGTCCGCCGGATCGGCCCAGGTGACGGCGCCGTACCAGTCGAAGCCGTGGTCGAGCCACTGCGGGTCGGGGGCGTCGGGCACGAAGGTGGTGCCGTCGAACGAGCCCGTCCAGTACGCGTACGTGCTCGGTGCGCCGGTCAGGTACCCGTTGCCGCTGAGCCCCATGACCCAGCGCAGGGTGCCGTCGTCGGCGCGGATCTGGAAGAGGTCGGGACACTCGAGGACGCCGAGACCCGTGTTGACGTACTCGGAGACGCGAGTCCAGTCCCGCAGGTTCGGTGACGCCCAGAATCCGATCCGCTGGCCTTCGGCGATCAGGGCGACCCAGCGCTGCCGCTCGGCGTCCCAGACCACCTTGGGGTCGCGGAAGTCGCGGCGGCCGCCGTTCGGGATGACCGGCGTCTCGCCGTGTGGCCGGAAGGTGCGGCCCCCGTCGGTGGAGTACCAGAGGAACTGCGCCTGCGGTCCGGACGCGTCCAGGATCTGCGCGGGTGTCGGGTGGTCCATCTGCGTGACCAGCATGATCACGGCACCCGCGCCGAACCCGGCGGTGCCCGCGGTGTCCACGACGGCCGAGCCGGACCACAGGTCGTAGTTGGCGTTGGTGGCCTTCGGGGCGGCGACTCCCTGGTCGTGGAACACCACGTTGTCGGTGGTCGTCGCCAGCCGCCAGGCCGTGCCCACGGCATCGTCGTAGTCGGCGTTGTACAGGTAGTAGTAGTGCGTGGTGCCGTCGATCACGACCGGGCGCTGGGGGTCGTTCTTCCAGTGGTCAGGAACCGTGAAGTGGTAGCGCGCGCGGTAGGAGTCAGCCACGTCGGCCGCCTGGGCGGGGGTCGGGTGCGGTGGGCCGACGACGGCGGCGGCCACCAGGGCGGCGGCGAGCAGCAGCACACCGGAACGGCGCAGGGATCGGCCAGCGGGGTCGTGAGTCATCGTCGACTCGCCTCTCGACAACGAGCGTGCCCGTCACCTCACGACGGCCGGCGCTGGACGCGGAGGGGTGGAGCAGCTGCCTTCGGGGGTGCTAAATCGATTGATCAAGCACATGAGACAAAGCCTTCCCCGATGGACGGCAGGCGTCAAGAGCGGGGCGGTCGAACCCCTCCCGTGCAGTGCTGCACGAGAGGGGCTCGACCCGCCGTCAGACCGCTGTCGGTCCGTTCCACGCAGCGCCGTCGGGGCACCACGGGAGCCACGGCAGCAGCCGGCACAGGAGGTCACCGACCGCCGTGGGCACCTGCGTGGACCTGAGCGAGTCCGACTGGAGCAGCGCGGTGCTGTCCAGCTGACCGTCCCGGGTGTCCGCCACCGAGATGCGCACCGTCGTCGGCTGCCGCGGGATGACGGTGGCGGTGCAGGTCAACGGCACCGTGAACGCATTCATCTCCGTGTCCTGGCCGCCCGCGCCGGGGTCGTTCGGCGCGAAGTTCGCCACGTAGTACTGACTGTTGACCGACGCGTTCACGGTCGAGGTCCCGACGAGCGTGTCGGAACCGGGGACGAACGAGCAGGGTGTGCCGTCGACCCAGATCGCGAAGGCGTCGCCGTACCCGGTCTGCGCCCACGTGGCGTACTCCTCCGAGCCGAGCAGGTAGGTGAGCAGGAGCCTGCGGCCCTGGGGGACGACGTCGATCGTCAGGGTGGCCGCGTCGTAGGTCGTGGCGCCGACCAGGTCGGTGAGAGGTGCGTCACCAGCACCACCGAGGTCTCCGGTCGTGGTGAGCGAGCTGTTCGGGCCGAGCAGCGCGGACCGTGTGAAGTCCACGTCGTCATCGGACGTCGGGTCCGCATCGATCAACGAGCCGGACGACAGCGCCACGCCGGTCGTCGGGAAGGCGCCGAAGCCGGCGTCCGCGAAGAGTCCGGCCTGCACGTCCGCACCGGCGAACGTGGCCGACCTGACCGTCATGTTCCGGCCCGTGAGCTCGCTCGCCAGCGAGACGGGGTTCGTCTCGCGCAACGTCGTCACGCTCTGGCCGGGGGAGGCCTGCGCCGCGCTCGTCAGTGAGCCGGCGGTCAGTGCCGTCAAGGCGATCCCTACGATCGCCGCGCGTGCGCCCCTTCGCGCACCGCGTCCTGTCATCGGAGGCTTCATGATGCTCCAGGTCCTCGTCGGGTGCGTCGACCGGGCTCATGCCTGGCCGGCGCGGGCGCGCTGGGCGCGCCGGGTCGCGATGGGGGATGCATCGGTCGTCTACCCGAGGTGGTGCACCGCCTCGGAGCCGAGGTGTGCACCTGGAGCTGCGTCGCCGACGGGTCGGCGACGGTCGTTCGCGATCCCTTCTCCGGATGGTCAGCTGAAGCAGCTGAGGGCGGCCGTGTCTCGACCGCGGGGACCGGGGAGTCGGCCATGCGAGGGAGCCGCTCCGGGGCTACGAGAGTCAGGCGTACACCCGCACCCCGATGCCGTCAACCGGGTAGTGACGGTTGTCACGACGAACTGTGATGCATCCCTTGACAGGTCATCCGACCCGGTGCCTACCCTGACGACGGTGGGGGAGGACGGGGTCGTCGCTCGAGTATCTGCACGTTCACTCGAGGAGCGAACCGACGTGAATTCATCGACCAGCACACCCCGGCGGCGTGCGGCCGGCAGGACGGCGACAGCCGTCGTGACCGCGTCCGTGCTCGTCGCGACCGGCCTGCTGGGCGCACCCGCTGCGCTCGCAGACGACCCGGCGGCCACCAGCTCGCCGACCACCAGCCCGACGGTCACCGACGACCCGACGACAGCCGACCCCACGGTCACCGACGATCCGGCTGCCACGCCCGACCCGACGCTCGGCACCGAGGCACCGCTGTCCGAGGCGCCTGCGCCGCCCGCCGAGGACGACGGCGACGTGTCCGTGCTCCGGCTGCCCGGCTTCCCGGCGCCCTCGATCCACAGCCAGCGGGCCTACGACCCGGAGGAGAACTTCACGGCGAGGTGGACCCGGGCCGACGCGCTCCAGCTGCGAGCGATGTCCGACCCGGACGCTCCGGCGGGCGAGAACTCCATGCCCCCGGAGTACTCCATGCCGGAGATCCCGCAGGACTTCCCGATCCTCACGGAACCCGACGGCACCCAGGTCTGGGTGTGGGACACGTGGACCCTGACCGACGGGGCGTCCGACCAGCTCAGCTTCAAGGGCTGGGAGGTCATCTTCGCGCTGACGGCGGACCCGAACGCGGGCTACACGTTCGATGCCCGGCACACGCACGCGCGCCTCGGGTTCTTCTACCGCAAGGCGGACGTGCCGACCGAGCAGCGACCCGAGAACGGGGGCTGGATCTACGGCGGTCTCGTGTTCCCGGACGGTGCCGCGGGCGCGATCTTCGAGGATCAGACCTTCACCACGGTCACCGAGTGGTCCGGGTCGACGCGCCTGATGGACGGCAACAAGCTGCGGCTCTTCTACACCGCGGTCGCCTTCTACCGGAACGCGAACGACGAGGACATCAAGCCCGCGGACCCGCGGATCGTGCAGACGGAGGGCCGGATCTTCGCCGACGAGAACGGCGTCTGGATGACCGGGTTCCGGGACCAGCACCAGCTCCTGGTGCCGGACGGCACGTACTACCAGACCAAGGAGCAGAACCCGTTCGTCAACTTCCGCGACCCGTTCACCTTCGAGGACCCGGCGCACCCGGGCAAGACCTACATGGTGTTCGAGGGCAACACGGGAGGTCAGCGCGGGTCGGTCACCTGCACGGCGGCCGACCTCGGCTACCGCGACGGCGATGCGTACGCCGAGGACCCGGCGACCGTGACGGCGAACGGCGCCAACTTCCAGATGGCCAACGTCGGGCTGGCGGTCGCCGAGAACAAGGCGCTGACGCAGTGGCGGTTCCTCCCGCCGATCCTGTCCGGGAACTGCGTGAACGACCAGACCGAGCGGCCGCAGATCTATCTGGAGAACGGAAAGTACTACCTGTTCACGATCAGCCACCGCAGCACCTTCGCGCGGGGTCCTGGTGTGGACTCCACCGATCCGCGGTTCTGGTACATGGACGGACCGGACGGCGTCTACGGGTTCGTCGGCAACGGGATCCGGTCGGACTTCCAGCCGCTCAACGAGGGCAGCGGGCTCGCGCTCGGCAACCCGACCAACCTCGCCTACGGGATCGGCACGTCGGCCGCGCCGGCCGAGGGTCAGTCGCCGTACACGTTCCAGGCCTACTCGCACTACGTGATGCCGAACGGGCTCGTCGAGTCGTTCATCGACGCGATCGGCAACCCGGACGTGCGACGAGGCGGGACGCTGGCTCCGACCGTGCACCTGTCGATCGCGGGGGCGTCGGCCGTGGTCGACCGCAGCTACGGCGACGGCGGGCTCGGTGCGTACGGCGACATCCCGGCCAACAAGGTCCAGCCGGTCGACCCGGCACCGGACCCGAGACCGGTGCCCTGACCGGTCTGCGGACTGGGGCGGTGACCCCCGCGGCGGCGGGGGTCACCGCCCGCGCGCGCCGGACCGCGACCAGGCTGGTGGCCACGCTGCTGGTCGGCGCGGCCGGGCTGGGCGGATGCTCGAGCGGCGACGACCGTCCGGTTCCCTCCCCGTCGACGCCGTTCACCGAGCGGTGGCGCCCGCAGTTCCACTACTCCCCACCCGACGGGCGCCTCGCCGACCCGAACGGCCTGGTGTTCGACGCCGGCGAGTGGCACCTGTTCCACCAGCAGGACGGGACATGGGCGCACGCGGTCAGCCCGGACGCAGTGCACTGGACCGCGCTGCCGACCGCGCTCCGGCACGACGAGCTCGGCCAGGCCCTCTCCGGGAGCGCCGTGGTCGACCGTGCGAACACCAGCGGGTTGTTCGACGGCCCGGACGGTGGCCTCGTCGCGATCTACACCAGCACAGCGGGCGGAGAGGCGCAGAGCCTGGCGTACTCGTCCGACGCCGGGCGCACGTGGGACCGGTATGCAGGCAACCCCGTCCTCCCCAACGACGGGCGCAAGGACTTCCGCGACCCGAAGGTGTTCTGGCACGAGCCGACCCGCCGCTGGGTGATGGTGGTGAGCCTGGGCGACGAGATCGGGCTGTTCTCGTCGCCCGACCTGGTCGACTGGGAGGAGCTCAGTCGCTTCGGGGCGGGCCACGGGCTGCACAGCGCCGTGTGGGAGTGTCCCGACCTGTTCCCGCTGCGGGTCGACGGGGACCCGGACCAGGTGCGGTGGGTGCTGACCGTCTCCGTCGGGGCCAGCGATGCCACGGACGGCTCGACGGCGCAGTACTTCGTCGGCGACTTCGACGGGACCACCTTCGTCCGCGACCCCGCGGTCCCACCCGAGACGGTCCAGGAGACCGACGTCGGGCAGGACTTCTACGCCGCGCAGTCGTACGAGCACGCTCCCGACGGGCGACGCGTGTGGATCGGGTGGATGGGCAACTGGCGCTACCCGTACTCGGCGCCGACGCACCCCTGGACCAACGCCATGAGCGTCCCGCGCGACGTGGGCCTGCGTACCGTCGACGATGAAGTACGGCTCGTCCAGGCGCCGGTGCCGGAGCTCGGGTCGCTCCGCGGCGAGCCGACCCACATCGGCCCGCGGGCGATCGGGCCCGACACGGTCCTGCCGTTCACGGGCTCGACGTTCGAGCTGGAGACCGAGATCGAGACTCGCGGCGCGCGACGGGTGAGTGTGCGGCTGCTCGAGAGCCGGGATGCGGACGGGCGCCTCGTGGAGGCCGTCGAGGTCGGCTACGACGACGGGCAGCTCGTCATGGACCGCACTCGCGGCGGGACCGCCGGCTTCGGTGTCCGACGCTCCGTGCCCTACCACCCCCGCGGCGGCGTCATCCGCTTGCACGTCCTGGTCGACGAGTCCTCGGTCGAGGTGTTCGTCGACGACGGGGCGCTGACCGGCACGATGGTGGTGTTCCCGGCGCGGGACGGTCGGGGGATGTCGTTGGCCGCCGAGGGCGGTGATCCTCGCGTGCGCGAGCTGACGTACTGGCCGCTGCGCTCGATCTGGCGCTGAGCCCGGTGCCCGACGAGCCCGCGCTCACTCACCCAGGAGCGCGGACAGGTAGCGGGCGGTCTCGTCGGCGGCCTTGCTGTCGTCGCCCGCGACGATGGCCTCGACCAGGTGGTCGTGCGCGTCGTGGCCGTGTGCGTCGGTGACGAAGTTGAACCGGATGTTCTCGCCGATGGCGTCGAGCAGGTTCTCGTACAGGGTCACCAGCAGGGGGTTCGCGGTGGCGCGGACGATCGCACGGTGCAGGTCGAGGTCGGTGGCGACCATCGCCTCCAGGTCGCCTGCGTGGTAGGCGGCGGCGCGTTCGTCGCGACGCTGGAGCAGGGCGGCGGCGTCGGTGGCGCTGCGGCGCCGGGCGGCCAGCCGGGCGGCCTCGACCTCGAGGGCGCGGCGGACCTCCACGACGTCGCGCTGGCGAGCGTCGGCGATCTGCCGGCCCATGGTGACGGCGAGCTCGGAGCGGGACAGCACGTAGGTGCCGGATCCCTGGCGCCGCTCGAGCAGTCCGGCGTGGACCAGGGACTGCACGGCCTCGCGCACGGTGTTGCGTCCGACGCCGAGGAGGTCGACCAGGGCGGGCTCCGGGGGGATCCGCGTCCCGACGGGCCACTGCTCCGTCTCGATCCGTCCCCGGAGCTCCTCGACCGCGGTGTCGATCAGTCCGGTCCGTCGCACCATCCGGTTAGGCTCCGTTCCGAGGCATGCGGTGCAGTCAACACCGGCGGTCGGGCACACGCCAGACCCCCGGACGGATGATTCCGGCCGCCGCGCCGCCCGGATCAGGAGCTCAGACCCGTGCAGTCCGTCATGCCGCCGCTCGCCCCGTGGCGCGGCCGCATCGTCGTGCTGGCCGGCATCGTCCTCGTCGGCCTCAACCTGCGCATCGCTGTCGCGGCCGTCTCGCCGATCATCGAGGTGGTTCGGCAGGACTTCGCGCTGACCGACACCCAGGTCGGTCTGCTCGGCACGGTCCCCGTCGCGTCGTTCGCGCTGTTCGGCTCGCTGGCCACGCCGGTCGCCCGACGTCTCGGGCTCGAGCCGACGATGATCCTCGCGCTGCTGCTCTCGATGACGGGCGAGCTCCTGCGCGCGCTGGCCGGCAGCGCACCGGCGTTCATCGGGTGGTCGGTGATCGCGCTCGGTGGCCTCGGGATGGGCAACGTGCTGCTCCCGCCGCTGGTCAAGCGCTACTTCCCCGACCGCATCGGGACCGTCACCGCGTCGTACTCGGTGGCGATGTCCGTGAGCGCCGCGGTGCCGCCGCTGGTCGCGCTGCCCGTGGCGCAAGCCGCCGGGTGGCGGTGGTCGGTCGGGATGTGGGCGATCCTCGGGTTCGCGGCCGTGGTGCCGTGGGTGGTCGTGATCGCGCAGTCGGTGTCGGCGCGCGCGCACCTGCGCACCCTGGTGCGACGAGCGCCGCGGCGTGACCGAGAGGCCGTCCTGGTCCGTGCTGGTTCGGCCGAGAGCCGGATCGTGTGGCGCTCGCGGCTGGCCTGGGCGCTGGTCCTCGCGTTCTTCGCCAACACCACCTGCACGTACGTGCTCTTCGCGTGGCTGCCGCAGATCCTGGCCGACGCCGGTCTGGGCCCCGACGTGGGAGGCCGGTGGCTCGCGGTGTTCGCGATCCTCGGGCTGCCGGCGTCGATCGTCTCCCCGGTCCTCACCGCACGGATGCGCAACCCGTTCCCCCTGGTGGTCGGCTTCGCCACGTGCTGGGTGGCGGGCCTGCTCGGGCTCCTGCTCGCGCCCGCGCAGGGGACCGCCGTCTGGATGGTCCTGCTCGGCATCGGGCCGGGGACGTTCCCGGTCATGCTCGCGCTCATCGGCCTGCGGTCGCGCACGCCCGCGATCGCCGTCGCGCTGTCCGGGATGGTGCAGGGCCTCGGCTACGCGCTCGCGGTCGTCGGACCGGTGGGGATCGGGGTGCTGCACGTCGCGACGGGCTCGTGGCACGAGCCGTTGCTCGTGCTGCTCGCTCTGGTGGCGGTGCTGCTCGTGGCGGGCTGGTTCGCCTGCCGGCCGACGATGCTGGGGCCGGAACCCGCTGCATAAGCGCTCCCACCGGCTCGGTACCCTTCTCCGGTGACTCCCGCCCAGCTCTCCGAGGCCCTCCGGGCCGCCCTCGTGCACGCCGTCGACGACGGAACGTTCGCCCTCGACCCCGCCGCGATCCCCGCGACCGTGCACCTCGAGCGACCCCGGCAGCGCGACCACGGGGACTGGGCCACCAACGTGGCGATGCAGCTGGCCAAGAAGGCGGGCACCAACCCGCGCGCCTTCGCCGAGGAGCTCGCCCGGCGCCTGGCGCAGACCGACGGCGTCGCGACGGTCGAGGTCGCCGGTCCCGGCTTCCTCAACATCCGCCTCGACGCGGCCGCCGCCGGTGAGCTGGCGCGTTCGGTCGTCGAGCAGGGCGGTGAGTACGGGCAGAACGAGACGCTCGCCGGCGTCGCGCTCAACCTCGAGTTCGTGTCCGCCAACCCGACCGGTCCGCTGCACATCGGCGGCGTGCGCTGGGCGGCGGTCGGCGACAGCCTGGCGCGGGTGCTGCAGGCGTCCGGCGCGGCCGTGAGCCGGGAGTACTACTTCAACGACCACGGCGCGCAGATCGACCGGTTCTCCCGCTCCCTGCTGGCGCGGGCGCTGGGCCAGCCGGCGCCGGAGGACGGCTACGGCGGCAACTACATCTCCGAGATCGCGGAGCAGGTGGTGGCCGACGCGCTCGCCGCCGGCGAGACCGACCCGCGGACCCTGCCGTTCGACGACGCCAACGAGGCCTTCCGGGCGCGCGGCGTCGACCTGATGTTCGCCGAGATCCGCAAGTCCCTGGAGGACTTCGGTGTCGAGTTCGACGTCTACTTCCACGAGGACTCGCTGCACAAGTCCGGTGCCGTCGACCACGCGGTCGCACGCCTGCGGGAGCTCGGCCACGTCTTCGAGGCCGACGGCGCGACCTGGCTGCGCACCACGACGTTCGGCGACGACCGCGACCGCGTGATCATCCGGTCCAACGGCGAGGCTGCCTACATCGCGGGCGACATCGCCTACTACCTGGACAAGCGCGAGCGCGGCTTCGACCGCGTCGTGATCATGCTCGGTGCCGACCACCACGGGTACATCGGCCGCATGATGGCGATCTGCGCGGCGTTCGGGGACACCCCGGGCGTGAACCTGGAGATCCTCATCGGGCAGCTGGTGAACCTGGTCAAGGACGGTGCGCCGGTCCGCATGAGCAAGCGCGCGGGCACGGTGGTGACCATCGACGACCTCGTGGACGCCGTCGGTGTCGACGCCGCCCGGTACGCGCTGGCCCGCTCGTCGGCGGACTCGATGATCGACCTGGACCTCGACCTGCTGTCCAGCGCGAAGAACGAGAACCCCGTGTTCTACGTGCAGTACGCGCACGCTCGCACGGTGAACGTGGGCCGCAACGCCGCCGAGGCGGGGGTCCGTCGCGAGGACGGTTTCGACGCCTCGCTGCTGGACCACGAGAGCGAGTCCGTGCTGCTCGGGCGCATCGCCGAGTTCCCGCGGGTCGTCGCGCAGGCCGCCGAGCTGCGCGAGCCGCACCGCGTCGCCCGGTACCTGGAGGAGCTCGCCGGCAGCTACCACAAGTGGTACGACCAGCGCCGCGTGGCCCCGTTCGGCGACGAGGTCGTCGGCGACGTGCACCGCACCCGCCTCTGGCTGAACGACGCCACCCGCCAGGTCCTGGCCAACGGTCTGGGGCTGCTGGGCGTCAGCGCCCCGGAGCGGATGTGACCACGACGATCCCCGGCGAGCCCTGGTCCACGGGGGTCGCCCGGACGGTCGACGGTGCGGTGACGGTCGCGGGGGTCGACGTGCGCGAGCTGGCCGTCGAGCACGGCACCCCGGCCTACGTCCTCGACGAGTCGGACCTGCGCACCCGCGCCCGCGGCTACCGTCGCGCGTTCGAGACGGCGTTCGCGGAGATCGGCGCGGGCGTCGACGTGTACTACGCGGGCAAGGCGTTCCTGTCCGTCGCGGTCGCGCGCTGGGTGCACGAGGAGGGCCTGCGCGTCGACACCGCCACGGGCGGCGAGCTCGCGGTCGCGCTGCGCGCCGGCATCCCCGGTGCGGACATCGGGCTGCACGGCAACAACAAGTCGGACGCGGAGATCGGGCGGGCGCTCGACGCGGGCGTCGGCCGGATCATCGTCGACTCGCTCGTGGAGATCGACCGGGTGGCCGATGCGGTCGCCGCGCGCGGGGGAGCACCGGCGCCGGTGATGGTCCGCGTGACCACCGGCGTGCACGCGGGCGGCCACGAGTACATCTCGACGGCTCACGAGGACCAGAAGTTCGGCCTCTCGATCGCGTCGCCCGACGGGGACTCGCCCGCGATGCAGGGGCTGCTCGCCGTGCTGGCGCGCCCCGAGCTGCGGCTGCTCGGCATCCACTCGCACATCGGCTCGCAGATCCTGGACCCGTCCGGGTTCGAGGTCGCCGCCCGCGCGGTGCTGACCCTGCGCGCGCAGCTCGCGGAGCGCACCGGGGTGCTCGTCGAGGAGGTCGACCTCGGCGGCGGCTACGGCATCGCGTACCTGCCGGGGGAGGTCGCCCTCGACCCGGACCGCATCGCGAAGGACGTCGCCGCGTCGGTGCAGGCGACGGCCACCGACCTCGGCACCCCGCTGCCGCGGTTCTCCATCGAGCCCGGCCGCGCGATCGTCGGCCCCGCCGGCCTCACGCTCTACACGGTCGGCACGGTCAAGCCCGTGCGGATCGACGACGGGAGCGTCCGCACCTACGTGTCCGTCGACGGCGGGATGAGCGACAACATCCGCCCCGCCCTCTACGGCGCGAGCTACCACGCGGAGGTCGTCGGCCGGCTCTCGACCGCCGGGACGGTGCTGGCGCGCGTCGTCGGCAAGCACTGCGAGAGCGGCGACATCGTCGTCCACGAGGTGCAGCTGCCCGCCGACGTCCGCGCCGGAGACCTGCTCGCCGTCGCGGCGACGGGGGCGTACGGGCGGTCGATGGCGTCCAACTACAACCACGTGCCGCGTCCGCCGGTGGTCGCGGTGACCGACGGCGGGTCCCGCGTGCTGGTCCGCCGCGAGACGGAGGACGACCTCCTGGCGCTCGACCTCGGCTGACCGGACCACCGCTCGGACCACACGTCCCGACAGGCGGGACGCACCCCTATCCTGAGGGCGCTCCCGACCGATCCGACTGGAGGCCGTCCCGTGCCCTCGCCCGTGCCCGCCCACCCGCCCCTGCGCGTCGCCGTCCTCGGCTGCGGCGTCGTCGGCACGGAGGTGGTGCGGCTGCTCACGACGCAGGCGGCGGACCTGGCGTCGCGCGTGGGTGCCCCGCTGGAGCTCGTCGGCGTCGCCGTCCGGGACGTCGAGACCGAGCGGGACGCCGTGGTCGACCGCGCGCTGCTCACCGCCGACGCGGAGTCGCTGGTCGAGCGCGCCGACGTCGTCGTCGAGGTCATGGGCGGCATCGAGCCCGCGCGGAGCCTGCTGCTGCGGGCGATCGCCTCCGGTGCGTCCGTCGTGACCGCCAACAAGGCCCTCCTCGCGCAGGACGGTCCGACGCTCTACGCCGCCGCCGACGAGGCCGGGGTGGACGTGTACTTCGAGGCCGCCGTCGCAGGTGCCATCCCGATCGTCCGCCCGGTGCGCGAGTCGCTCGCGGGGGACCGCGTGACCCGCGTGCTCGGCATCGTCAACGGCACCACCAACTACGTGCTCGACAAGATGGCGTCCGAGGGCCTCGACCTGGACCAGGCCGTCAAGGAGGCCCAGGCGCTGGGCTACGCGGAGGCGGACCCGACGGCCGACGTCGAGGGGTACGACGCCGCCGCGAAGGCCGCGATCCTCGCCTCGCTCGCGTTCCACACCCGGGTGTCCATCGAGGACGTCTCCCGCGAGGGCATCACGTCCCTGACGGCCGACGACGTGCTGTGGGCGCAGCGCACGGGCTACGTGCTCAAGCTCCTGGCGATCGCCGAGCGCGGGACGGCCGACGGCGTGGAGGGCGTGCAGGTCCGGGTCCACCCCGCCCTGGTACCCGTCAGCCACCCTCTCGCCACCGTTCGTGGCGCCTACAACGCGGTGTTCATCGAGGCCGAGGCCGCGGGCGAGCTCATGTTCTACGGCCGCGGCGCCGGCGGCGAGCCCACCGCGTCCGCCGTGCTCGGTGACGTCGTCTCGGTCGCCCGGCACCGCGTGCTCGGCGGCAAGGGCCCGATCGAGTCCCGCTACGCCGAGCTGCCGGTCCTGCCCGCGGCCGCCGCGCGCACCCGCTACCAGGTGCGGCTCGAGGTCGCGGACCGCCCCGGCGTGCTCGCCCAGGTCTCCTCGGTGCTGGCGTCGCACGACGTCTCGATCGAGGCCGTGCGGCAGACGCCGGTCCAGGACGCGCCCGACGCCGACTACGCGCGCCTGGTGATCACCACGCACGCGGCCCCAGAGCACGCGTTGCGCAGCACCGTCGAGGCCATCGCGGGTCTCGACGTCGTGCGTCGTGTCGTGTCCGTCCTGCGAGTCGAGGGAGCCTGATGGCCCACCAGTGGCGTGGCGTGATCGCCGAGTACGCCGACCGTCTGCCCGCCCACGTCCAGGAGCGCGTCATCACGCTCGGGGAGGGCGGCACCCCGCTGGTCCCGTCGCCGACGCTCTCGCAGCGCACGGGCGCCGAGGTGTTCATCAAGGTCGAGGGCATGAACCCGACCGGGTCGTTCAAGGACCGCGGCATGACGACCGCCATGTCCGCGGCGGCCGGCCGGGGCGCCAAGGCCGTCGTCTGCGCGTCGACGGGCAACACGTCGGCGTCGGCCGCGGCGTACGCCACCCGCGCGGGCATGGTCTGCGCGGTGCTGGTGCCGGACGGCAAGATCGCGATGGGCAAGCTCAGCCAGGCCATCGCGCACGGGGCCACGCTGCTGCAGGTCGACGGCAACTTCGACGACTGCCTGATCGCCGCCCGCAAGCTCGCCGAGTCCTACCCGGTCGAGCTGGTGAACTCGGTCAACCCCGACCGCATCGAGGGCCAGAAGACGGGCGCGTTCGAGATCGTCGACGCCCTCGGCGACGCCCCCGACATCCACGTGCTCCCCGTCGGCAACGCCGGCAACATCACCGCGTACTGGAAGGGTTACCGCGAGTACGCGGGGCTCGACGCCGGTGCCGCGCACACCGCGATCGCCACGCACACCCCGATCATGTGGGGCTTCCAGGCCGCCGGTGCCGCCCCGATCGTCAAGGGCCACCCGATCGACCAGCCCGAGACCATCGCCACGGCGATCCGGATCGGCAACCCCGCGTCCTGGCAGCAGGCCGAGGAGGCCCGCGACGTGTCCGGCGGTCTCATCGAGGCGGTCACCGACGAGCAGATCCTCGCCGCGCACCGCGTCCTGTCCGCGGAGGTCGGGATCTTCGTCGAGCCCGCGTCGGCGTCCGGCGTCGCGGGGCTGCTCCTGCTCAGCGAGCAGGGGCGCGTCCCGGCCGGTGCCCGCATCGTCATCACGGTCACCGGGCACGGGCTCAAGGACCCGCAGTGGGCGCTGCGCACCCCCGACGGCAGCGACGTCGTGCCGGTGCGGATCTCGTCCGACGTGGTGTCCATCGCCACCGCTCTCGGCCTGGACTGAGGCCCGCGATGCGCCTGGGTGCGGACCACGTCCGCGTCCGCGTCCCCGCCACCAGCGCCAACCTCGGTCCGGGGTTCGACGCGTTCGGCATCGCCCTCGGGCTCTACGACGAGCTCGAGGTGCGGGCGCTCGCCTCACCGGGCGTCACCGTCGAGGTCACGGGGGAGGGCGCCGGGCAGGTCCCCGACGACGAGCAGCACCTCGTCGTCAGCTCCTTGCGGGCCGCGCTCGACGAGGTCGGTGCATCGCAGACCGGCCTGCATCTCGTCTGCCACAACCGCATCCCGCACGGCCGCGGGCTCGGGTCGTCCGCCGGGGCGGTCGTGGCCGGGATCGTCGCCGCCCGCGGGCTGATCGCGGAGCCCGAGGCGCTGTCCGACGAGGTCGCGATCGACCTGGCCGGCCGCATCGAGGGTCACCCGGACAACGCGGCGCCGGCGGTGCTGGGCGGGGCGACCCTCGCGTGGAGCGACGACGGCCGGTTCCGTGCCATCGACCTCCAGGTCCACGAGGACGTCGCTCTGCTCGCGGTCGTCCCCCCGAACCACCTGTCCACGAAGGCCGCCAGGGGGGTGCTCCCCGCGAAGGTCCCGCACGCGGACGCCGCGTTCCAGGCGGGCCGCGCGGCCCTGCTGGTCGAGGCGCTGGGCCGTCGCCCCGAGCTCCTGCTCACCGCCACGCAGGACCGGCTCCACCAGGAGTACCGGCGCTCGGTCATGCCGGGCTCGTTGGCGCTCGTCGACGTCCTGCGGGCCGAGGGCGTCGCGGCTGTCGTCTCCGGTGCGGGGCCGACGGTGCTGGTGCTCGCACGGCGGGACGGCGACGACAAGACCGACGCCGACGACGCCGTGCGCGCCGCCTTCGGGGGAGCCATGGGGGGCTGGCAGATCCTGCCGTTGCCGGTCGACCGCACGGGCGCGACCGTCCAACGGGTGACATGACCGGGTGAAGTACACGGGCGTCGTTCACCCTGCCAGGTGACCGAGCCGACAGTGGTAGCATCGACGCGTTCCCCGGATCTCGACCTCTGGTGGCCCGCGTCGTACGTGACCGGCCGCCTCAGAATGAGTAGACGAGCCGGGAGCGATCCAGCCCACCGTGCGCAGACGTCGTCGTACGCAGCGCGTGTGTGGCTCCAGCACCGTCTCGGTCACCTCGACCGGACGTCGGCCGATCCCCGAACCATCGGGTCCCGGCCACCGACGAGGGGAAGGGTCCTTCGTGACAGACATCATCGAACCCGCCGTGAGCAGCTCCGGCGGGTCCGCCCGCAGCGCAGGCATCTCGGCACTCCGCCTGCCCGAGCTGCAGGCGATGGCGTCCGACCTGGGCGTCAAGGGCACCTCCAAGATGCGCAAGGGCGACCTCGTCCAGGCCATCTCGGACGCCCGGGGGGGTTCGCGCTCGCAGGCCCTGGAGCCGCGCCGCGACCAGAGCGTCGCCGTGGCCGACGCGCCGCCCGCGCGCCGCGCCCGTGCTCCCCGGACGCAGGCGCCGCAGCTCGACCTCGGTGGGGTCGTCGCCGCGCCGACGCAGGACGCGCCCTCCCAGGACGCCGGCTCGCGGGCCCCGCGCGGCGACGCGCTGGCCGGCCTCGAGGCCGCGCTGGACGCCAGGCTCGCCCCCGTCGAGCAGCGTGACGACCGCGCCGCGCGCGCAGCCGACGCCGTCGGTGGCGTGACCGGTGAGCGGCGCTCGCGCCGGGCCGGCCGCGGTGCCGGTGCGCCGCAGGGCGACGAGGGCGACCGCGCGCAGAGCAACGGCCAGCCGAGCAACGGCCAGCAGGCCGAGCGTCAGCAGGTCGACCGCCAGCAGGGCGAGCGTCAGCAGGGTCAGCAGCGCGACACCCAGCAGCGTGACAACCAGCAGGGCAACCGCCAGCAGACCGGCACCCAGCAGCCGGGCACCCAGCAGGGCACCCAGCCGCGCCGCGAGGGCGACGAGGACGGGCTCGACGAGCGCGGCGGTCGCCGTCGCCGCTCGCGGGACCGCTACCGCGACCGCGACCGTGACCGCAAGGGTCGCGGCACGCGCGGTCGTCCCGGCCCCGGCGAGCTCGCCGGCCTGGACGACATCGAGGTCAACGACGACGACATCCTGCTCCCCGTCGCGGGCATCCTGGACCTGATGGACAGCTACGCGTTCGTCCGCACCACGGGCTACCTGCCCAGCGCCAACGACGTGTACGTGTCCCTCAACCAGGTCAAGCGGTACGGCCTGCGCCGCGGCGACGCCGTCACCGGTGCCGTCCGCCAGCCGCGCGAGGGCGAGCAGCCGCCCCAGGGCAACCGCCCCAGCAAGTTCAACGCGCTGGTCCGCCTCGACTCGGTCAACGGCCTGGAGCCCGACGGCGCCCGCGTGCGTCCCGAGTTCAACAAGCTGACGCCGCTGTACCCGCAGGAGCGCCTGCGCCTCGAGAGCGAGCAGAACCGGCTCTCGCCGCGGGTCATCGACATCGTCGCGCCCATCGGCAAGGGCCAGCGCGGCCTCATCGTCGCGCCCCCCAAGGCGGGCAAGACGATCATCATGCAGCAGATCGCGAACGCCATCACGACCAACAACCCCGAGGTCCACCTCATGGTCGTGCTCGTCGACGAGCGCCCCGAAGAGGTCACGGACATGGAGCGGACGGTCAAGGGCGAGGTCATCGCCTCGACCTTCGACCGCCCCGCCTCCGACCACACGATCGTCGCCGAGCTGGCCATCGAGCGTGCCAAGCGGCTGGTCGAGCTGGGCCAGGACGTCGTCGTGCTGCTCGACTCGCTCACGCGCCTGTCGCGGGCCTACAACCTGGCCGCCCCGGCGTCCGGGCGCATCCTCTCGGGTGGTGTCGACGCCTCGGCGCTGTACCCGCCCAAGCGGTTCTTCGGTGCGGCGCGCAACATCGAGCACGGCGGCTCGCTGACGATCCTCGCCTCGGCGCTGGTGGAGACCGGCTCCAAGATGGACGAGGTCATCTTCGAGGAGTTCAAGGGCACCGGGAACATGGAGCTCCGGCTCTCCCGCTCGCTCGCGGACAAGCGCATCTTCCCGGCGGTCGACGTCAACGCGTCGGGCACCCGCCGCGAGGAGATCCTCATGCCGCACGACGAGCTGAAGATCATCTACAAGCTCCGCCGGGTCATGGGCGCGCTCGACCAGACGCAGGCCATCGAGCTGCTCATCGGCAAGCTCAAGGACACCAAGTCGAACGTCGAGTTCCTGCTCCAGGTCCAGAAGACGACCCCCGGCAGCGACTGACCGCTGACGCACGGCCGACGGCCCCGTTCCCCGAGAGGGAGCGGGGCCGTCGGCGCGCTAGTGACGCTGAGTCTGCAGGGGCGCCTCGTGCGTGCCGGTGACCGCGGTCGCCGGCGATGCGACGCGGCGGGGCCAGGTCCAGGCCAGCCGGAGGATCACGACGAGCAGGACCACCTCCAGGACGACGGCGAGCCCGTAGTAGTACGTCCAGGACTCGCCCACCACGTTGAACATCGCGTAGGGGATCTGGACCGATGCCACGACGAGGTTCGTGATCCGGCTCGCGCGGGCCGGCAGCGTGGCGGAGAGCACCACCATCAGGATCGGGATGGCCATGAGCACGAGGAAGACGGTCATCAACGTCTGGGTGATGTCGAACTCGAAGACGACACCGACCAGGATGTCGTCGATCTTGCCCGGCACGAAGAAGGCCAGGATGTCCACGTAGGCGTACAGGAACATGACGCTGGTCCACGCTGCCACGAGCTTCGCTCTCACGGGTAGGCGCGAGTCGTCCAGCGCGGTGGTGGTGTCTCGTCGAGTGCTCACTGGGTGCTCCGTCGTCGTGGTGAGGTGTGGCTCCTCGACGATCGCGGACCACCGTGCTGGGCACACCAGCCGCAGAGCCAGACCTGCACCGGCCTTTCGCTCGGTGGCCCTCTGGTGCTTTCGGCCGATACGCCGCTCGGCACTGCGGGATACGTCCTGGTGGGAGGACCGAACCGCGCTGCTCGGCGGTTCGTCCCACCCGGGCCCGACTGCCGACGCCAGGTGCGCGCGCTAGCGTGCGAGTGTCCGCACCGTTGCGCAGCCGGAAGGTCGAAGATGACGAAGTCGTGGAGCACGCCGCCGGGAGAGGCCCTGCGGGTCGGGCCCGGGTTCGACCTCTCGGCCGTCGACGCGTCGTCGACCCCCGGGTGGGAGCACGGGCGCTCGTCGGCGGAGAACAAGCTGGAGGCGGACGGCAACCGGCTGAGCGAGGTGCAGGAGCGCCTCTACGCGCACGGTCGGACCGGCGGCTCGCGGGCTGTGCTGCTGGTGCTGCAGGGCATGGACACCGCCGGGAAGGGCGGGATCGTCCGGCACGTCCTGGGCATGGTCGACCCGCAGGGAGTGCAGCTGCACTCGTTCGGGGTGCCGACCGAGAAGGAGCGGTCGCAGCACTACCTCCAGCGGATCCGCGAGGCGCTGCCGGCCGGCGGACGCATCGGGGTGTTCGACCGCTCGCACTACGAGGACGTGCTGGTGGTCCGCGTGAACGAGCTCGCGCCGCGGGAGGTGTGGGAGCCGCGGTACGACGAGATCAACGCGTTCGAGCAGGAGGTCGTCGACTCCGGAACCGTGGTGGTCAAGGTGATGCTGCACGTCTCGCAGGAGGAGCAGAAGGCCCGGCTGCGGGAGCGGCTGGAGCGCCCGGACAAGTACTGGAAGTTCAACCCGAACGACGTCGACGAGCGCGCGAAGTGGCCCGCGTACCAGGAGGCGTACCAGGCCGTGCTGGACCGCACGAGCACCGAGCACGCGCCCTGGCACGTCGTGCCCGCGGACTCCAAGTGGTACGCGCGGCTGGCCGTCGGCGGCTTGGTGCTCGCGGCGGTCGAGAGCCTCGACCTGGGCTGGCCGCCCGCCGACTTCGACGTGGAGGCGGAGAAGGCCCGGCTCGACGCACAGCCCTTCTGAGTCGCCGGACGGGGATGATTTCGGGCCCCGTCGCTGTTCTGGCACAATGGTTCGCTGGTCTGCGGTTCACCGGCGCCAGTCGCGCGTCCGGACCCGGAGACACCCACCCAAGGAGAAGTTTTCGTGAAGGCTGACATCCACCCCGAGTACGTCCTGACCGAGGTCACCTGCACCTGTGGCAGCACCTTCGTCACGCGCTCGACCGTGACCTCCGGCAAGATCCACGCCGACGTCTGCAGCGCCTGCCACCCGTTCTACACGGGCAAGCAGAAGATTCTCGACACCGGCGGCCGCGTGGCCCGGTTCGAGGCGCGCTACGGCAAGAAGGCCGGCAACTAGCAACCTCGCAGCGCCGGTGCCCGGCGCGGACCACTGCCCTCCATGGCAGTGTCCGCGCGGGCACCGGCGCTGTGTCGTTGTCGGAGCAGTTCCCGCCACCTGAAGGACACACCCGCATGAGCGAGGCATTCGCCGCCGCCGAGCCGCTGCTCGCCGAGCACGCGCAGATCGAGGCCCAGCTGGCCGACCCGGCGGTGCACGCCGACGCCGCGAACGCGCGCAGGCTCGGTCGTCGCTATGCCGAGCTGGGCCGGGTCGCGCAGGCGTACACGGCGTGGAAGGCCGCGTCCGACGACGCCGAGGCCGCCGCCGAGCTGGCGGAGGTCGACGAGAGCTTCGCCGCCGAGCTGCCGAGCCTGCAGCACGCCGCCGACGCCGCGTCCGCCCGGCTGCGCGAGGTCCTCATCCCGCGCGACCCCGACGACTCCCGCGACGTGATCCTCGAGGTCAAGGCGGGGGAGGGCGGTGAGGAGTCGGCGCTGTTCGCCGCCGACCTGCTGCGCATGTACACGCGGTACGCGGAGAAGATGGGCTGGGCGACGCAGCTGCTCGGCGCCACCGAGTCGGACCTCGGCGGGTACAAGGACGCCCAGCTGGCCATCAAGGCGCGCGGGACGGTCGCACCCGAGGACGGTGTGTGGGCGCACCTGAAGTACGAGGGCGGGGTGCACCGCGTGCAGCGGGTGCCCGTGACCGAGTCGCAGGGCCGGATCCACACCTCCGCGGCCGGCGTCCTGGTGTTCCCCGAGGCCGAGGACGAGGCCGAGGTCGCGATCGACGCCAACGACCTGCGCATCGACGTCTACCGGTCCTCCGGCCCGGGCGGGCAGTCGGTCAACACCACCGACTCCGCCGTGCGCATCACGCACCTGCCCACGGGCATCGTCGTGTCCATGCAGAACGAGAAGTCGCAGCTCCAGAACCGTGAGGCGGGCATGCGCGTGCTGCGTGCCCGCATCCTGGCCGCCCGGCAGGAGGAGGCCGCCGCCGCCGCGAGCGAGGCCCGCCGGTCGCAGGTGCGCACGGTCGACCGTTCCGAGCGCATCCGGACGTACAACTTCCCGGAGAACCGCATCGCCGACCACCGCACCGGCTACAAGGCCTACAACCTCGACGCGGTCCTCGGCGGTGAGCTGGCGCCCGTCGTGCAGTCCGCGATCGACGCCGACGAGGCCGCACGGCTCGCATCGGCGGGCGCGTCATGACCGGCCCGGACATGCGAGCCCTGGTGGAGGGGGCGTCGAGCATCCTCGCCGACGCCGGGGTGCAGTCGCCGCGGCACGACGCGACCGCGCTCGCCGCCCACGTGCTCGGGCAGGAGCGCCTCGAGCTGGCCCTCGCGCCGCCCGTGCCGGACGGGTTCGCCGAGGAGTTCGCCGGTCTGGTCGAGCGTCGGCGCAACCGCGAGCCGTTGCAGCACCTCGTCGGGTCGACCGGGTTCCGGTACCTGACGCTCCTGGTCGAGCCCGGTGTGTTCGTCCCGCGGCCCGAGACCGAGGTCGTCGCGCAGGTGGCGATCGAGGAGGCCGCGCGGCTCACCGACCCGCTCGTGGTCGACCTCTGCTGCGGCGCCGGCGGGATCGCCCTGTCGGTCGCCACCGAGGTCCCCGGAGCCCGGGTGGTCGCGGTGGACCTGTCCGTGGAGGCCGTCGACCTGACCCGCCGCAACGCGGTCGCGGTGCAGGCGGACGTCCGCGTCGAGCACGGCGACGTCGCCGACCCGGCACTGCTGCGCGAGCTCGACGGCACGGTCGACGTGCTCGTCGCCAACCCGCCCTACATCCCGCCCGACGCGGAACCCGTGGACCCGGAGGTGCGCGACCACGACCCCGACCTGGCCCTCTACGGCGGCGGGCTCGACGGGCTGGACGTCCCGCGTGCGGTCCTGCGCGCGGCGGCCCGGCTGCTCGCCCCCGGGGGGCTCCTGGTGATGGAGCACGCCGAGGTGCAGGACGCCGCTGCCCGTGAGGCAGCCCGTGCGACGGGTGCGTTCGTCGACGTCGAGTCCCGCCCGGACCTGACCGGTCGGCCCCGGATGCTCGTCGCGCGCCGGTCCGCCCAGCCGCACGTGACAGACTCGGCGCCGTGAACGAGCGGATCACCCCCGCGAGCGACCCCACCACCTGGGGCCCGGCGCTCGACGAGGCGGTCAACGTCCTGTCCCGTGGGGGACTCGTGGTGCTCCCCACGGACACCGTCTACGGCATCGCCGCCGACGCGTTCACCCCACCCGCCGTGCAGGCGCTGCTCGATGCCAAGGGTCGCGACCGGCAGATGCCGCCCCCGGTGCTGATCGCTGACGTGCGCGTGCTCGACGGGCTGGCCACCGACGTGCCCGCGGGCGCGCGCGCCCTCGCCGAGGCGTTCTGGCCCGGCGGGCTCACGCTGATCGTCCGTGCCCAGCCGTCGCTGGCGTGGGACCTGGGGGAGACGCGCGGCACGGTCGCGCTGCGGGTCCCGGACCACGAGACCGCGCGGGCCCTCCTGCGCCGGACAGGGCCGCTCGCCGTCTCCAGCGCGAACCGGACGGGCTCGCCCGCCGCCGTGACCGCGCAGGACGCGTACGACCAGCTCGGCGACTCCGTCGCGGTCTACCTCGACGGCGGCGAGGCCCCGGGCCAGGTCGCCTCCAGCATCGTCGACGCCACCGGCCCGGCCCTGCGCCTCGTGCGTGCCGGGGCGCTCAGCCTCGAGCAGCTCAACGAGGTCACCCCGGTGGAGGGACCCGCCGCGTGAGGGTCTACCTGCTCGCCCTGCTCGTCTCCGCCACCGTGGCGTACCTGATGACGCCCCTGGCCCGGTGGTGCGCGCTGCGCTGGGGTGCCATCACGGCTGTCCGCGACCGCGACGTGCACGCGATCCCGACGCCCCGCCTCGGCGGGATGGCGATGTTCGCGGGCATCCTCGTGGCGATCCTCATGACGAGCAGGCTCCCGTTCCTCGAGAACGTGTACGCCAACCCCCGACCACTCATCGGCATCGTCGGCGGCGCCGCGATCGTGTGCGCGCTGGGGGTGGCCGACGACATCTGGGACCTCGACTGGCTCACCAAGCTCATGGGCCAGGTGCTGGCCGGCGGGTTCCTGGCGTGGCAGGGCGTGCTGCTCTACCAGCTGCCCACCGGCTCCGTGCAGACCATCGGGTCCACCCGGATGGCGACGTTCCTCACGGTGCTGACCGTCGTGATCGCCATGAACGCGGTGAACTTCGTCGACGGGCTCGACGGTCTCGCGGCCGGGGTCCTCGCCATCGGCGGCACGGCGTTCTTCCTGTACGCCTACCTGCTGACGGCGGGCGCCAACCCGGGCGCGTACGCCAACGCCAACCTCGCCGCCCTGGTGCTCGCCGCGCTGGTCGGCGCGTGCGTGGGTTTCCTGCCCCACAACGTCTACCCGGCGCGCATCTTCATGGGGGACTCGGGTGCCATGGTGCTCGGCTTCGTGTTCAGCGCCGCGGCCATCGTCGTGACGGGACAGATCGACCCCGACCAGGCGCTGGTCCGGCAGCAGTTCCCCGCGTTCCTGCCGATGCTCCTGCCGTTCGCGGTGCTGCTCCTCCCGCTGCTCGACATGGGGCTCGCGATCATCCGCCGCGTCGGCGCCGGCAAGTCCCCGTTCCACCCGGACCGCATGCACCTGCACCACCGCATGCTGCAGCTGGGCCACTCCCACCGGCGCGCGGTCGCGATCATGTACGTCTGGACCGCGGTGTTCGCCTTCGGGGTGGCCGCCCTGGTCCGGTGGGAGACCACCGTCGTCCTCATCACGTTCGGCGTCGCCGTGCTCGTCGCCACCCTGCTGACGCTCGGACCGCTCCGCGGCCGGTCCGCCACCCCGCCCCTGGAGGCCGTCCGATGACCACCCCCGCACCCGCCCCGGCCCCGACCCCGTCGGCCAACGAGGCCGTCTTCCGCAAGTCGCTGCGGGACATGCTCGTGCTGCTCGGTGTGCTGACGGTGCTCGGCGTCGGCATCGGCTACCTGGTCGACGGCATGGCGGGCGTGTGGGGTGCGCTGCTGGGGGTGGGCATCGCCCTGATCTTCTCGGGGACCACCGTGATCTCGGTCCTGCGCACGGCCCGCTCGGCCCCGACCACGATGATGGCGGTGATCATGGGCGCCTGGCTGGGCAAGCTCGTGGTCGTCATCGTGCTGCTCGTGATCCTCAAGCAGTTCGACTTCTACAACCCGCAGGTCCTGTTCCTCGTGTCGATCGCCGGGGTCATCGGGTCGGCCGTCCTGGACGCCCGTGCGGTGCAGCGCGGACGGGTCGGTTACTTCGAGGCGTAGGCCGTGTTCGGACGCCCCCGGGGGCTCTGCTGCGGGTCCTGACCAAGCCCGTCCATAGGTTAGGCTTTCGCCATCCAAGACGGCCCGGCGTCGTACTCGTGCCCGCACTGATGCGGCACTCGGCGCACACGACCACAGGAGACCGCCCTGTTCAGCCTTGCGACGATCCTGCCGCTCGCCGCGGAAGAAGACGGCGGCGGCACGTTCCATCCGCCCTCGCTCGCCGACTTCTTCCCGCCGGCCATCTGGTTCGAGGGCACGCCGTTCGAGATCAACCGGATCATCCTGGTCCGGTTCATCGCGGTGATCGCGCTGATGCTGATCTTCATCATCGGTGCCCGCCGGGCCAAGCTCGTCCCCGGCCGGTTCCAGAGCGTCCTCGAGATGGGCCTCGACTTCTGCCGGAACTCGATCGCCTACGAGATCCTCGGCGAGAAGGACGGCAAGAAGTACGTCCCGATCATCACGACGATCTTCTTCGCGGTCTTCTTCTTCAACATCACGGGCGTGATCCCGTTCCTGAACATCGCCGGGACGTCCGTGATCGGCCTGCCGATCATCTTCGCCCTGTGGGTGTACTTCCTGTACCTCTGGCAGGGCGTCAAGAAGTTCGGCGTCGGCGGGTACCTCAAGCACAGCCTGTTCCCGCCCGGCGTGCCGTGGCCGATCTACATCCTGCTGACGCCGGTCGAGTTCCTGCAGGTCTTCCTGCTGCGGCCCGCCACGCTCGTCATCCGGCTCCTGGCCAACATGATGGCCGGCCACCTGCTGCTCGCCCTGTGCTTCGCGGCCACCTCGTTCCTGTTCTTCGAGGCGTCCGGCGCGGTCAAGGCGTTCGGCGCCGTGACGTTCGTCGCCGGCTTCGCCTTCTTCCTGCTCGAGGTCTTCGTGGCCGCCCTGCAGGCGTACGTGTTCTCCATCCTGACCGCCGTCTACCTGCAGATGTCGATCTCCGAAGAGCACTGATCGACAGCCCTATCGCGACGGGCTGATCCCCGGACCGTCGCCCCTGACCGGACGCGCCGCGCGGCGCGCAGATGAAAGGAACCACCCCGTGGAAATCACCGGACTCGCTCTCGTCGGATACGGTCTCGCGGCCATCGGCCCCGGCATCGGTCTCGGCATCCTGTTCGGCAAGACGATCGAGGGCATGGCGCGCCAGCCCGAGATGGCCGGCCAGCTGCGCTCGACCATGTTCGTCGGCCTGGCCTTCATCGAGATCCTCGCCCTCCTGGCCATCGCCACCCCGTTCTTCCTGTGATCACCGCGCCGCTCGTCGCTGCCGCGCACAGCGCGGTGGTGGCTGCTGAGGAAGTCGAGGAGGTCAACCCCCTCCTCCCGCACACCTACGACATCGTCTGGTCGTTGGTGATCGTGGTGATCATCGCCGTCGTGTTCATCAAGTACGCCCTGCCGAAGTTCCAGGCCGTCCTCGACGAGCGCGCGGAGAAGATCGAAGGTGGGCTGCAGCACGCCGAGGCCGCCCAGGCCGAGGCAGCCGAGCTGCGCGCCGAGTACGAGCAGCAGCTCGCCGACGCGCGCACGGAGGCAGCCCGCATCAAGGAGGCCGCCCGCGCCGAGGGCGGTGCCATCGTCACCGAGCTCAAGGCGAAGGCGGCAGCCGAGGCTGCGCGCACGGTCGAGACGGCCCAGCGCCAGATCGAGGCCGAGCGTCAGCAGGCGGCGGTCTCGCTGCGCAACGACGTGGGTGCGCTCGCCACCGAGCTCGCCTCGAAGATCGTCGGCGAGTCCCTCGAGGACACCGCCCGCCAGTCGCGCGTCGTCGACCGCTTCCTCGCGGAGCTCGAGGCGAACGCGTCTGCTACGACGAGCGCCGGCAAGGAGAACTGATGCGCGGCACGAGTCTCGCGTCGCTCGGCGCGGCACAGCTCCGGTTCGAGCCGGTGCTGGCCGCGGCGGGTGCGCAGGGGATCACGCTCGGTGAGCAGCTGTTCGCCGTCGTCGACGCCCTGGACTCCTCGGGCTCGCTGCGGCGGACCCTGTCGGACCCGGCCATCGACCCCGACGCCAAGGCCGGGCTCGTCGCGAGCGTGCTCGGCCGGCTCGACGCCCGTGTCGTGGACGCGGTGTCGGACCTCGTGAAGGCACGCTGGTCGTCCGCCGACGACCTCATCGAGGCCGTCGAGCGGCTCGGCTTCGACGCCGTGCTCGCGTCCGCGCAGGCCGGCAAGGAGCTCGAGCGCGTCGAGGACGAGCTGTTCCGCATCACGCGGTCGCTGGTCGGTCAGCGCGAGGTCCGGCAGGCACTGTTCGACCCGCGGGTCCCGGGCGACAAGCGCGCGGATCTCGCGGAGAACCTGCTGCGTGGCAAGGTCGCGGACGCCACCCTCGCGGTGGCACGGCGGGCGGCTGCCGCCCCGCGCGGCCGTCGGTTCGTCGCGACCCTCGGCCTCGTGGGCGAGCTCGCCGCGGCGCGGCGCGAGCGCCTCGTGGCGTCCGTGACGTCCGGCAGCGAGCTCTCGCAGGCGCAGCTGGACCGCCTCGGCGCCATCCTGCAGCAGGAGTACGGGCAGGACCTGCAGCTCAACGTGACGGTGGACCCCGAGATCCTCGGGGGACTGCGCATCCAGGTGGGCGCGGACGTGGTCGACTCGACCGTGCTCGCCAGGCTCGCCGACGCACGACGACGACTTGCCAGCTGAGAATCGGCCCCAGGCCGGTCCCTTGAACGACGTGCACGAACGTACGACCGCCCGACCGGCGGTCACGACAGGAGAAGAGCAATGGCTGAGCTGACGATCCGGCCGGACGAGATCCGGGCCGCGCTGGACAGCTTCGTGAAGTCCTACGAGCCGACGGGCGTGGTCTCCGAAGAGGTCGGCCGCGTGACCCTGACGGCCGACGGCATCGCGCAGGTCGAGGGCCTCCCGGGCGCGATGGCGAACGAGCTGCTGCGGTTCGAGGACGGCACGCTCGGCCTCGCGCTCAACCTCGACGTGCGCGAGATCGGCGTCGTCGTCCTGGGTGAGTTCACCGGCATCGAGGAGGGCCAGGAGGTCCGCCGCACGGGCGAGGTGCTCTCCGTCCCGATCGGTGACGGCTACCTCGGCCGCGTCGTCGACCCGCTGGGCCAGCCCATCGACGGCCTGGGCGAGCTGAAGACCGAGGGTCGCCGCGCCCTCGAGCTGCAGGCACCGGGCGTGATGGCGCGCAAGAGCGTGCACGAGCCGCTGCAGACCGGCCTCAAGGCCATCGACGCGATGATCCCGATCGGCCGCGGCCAGCGCCAGCTGATCATCGGTGACCGCCAGACGGGCAAGACGGCGATCGCGATCGACACGATCATCAACCAGAAGGCCAACTGGGAGACCGGCGACACGGACAAGCAGGTCCGCTGCATCTACGTCGCCATCGGTCAGAAGGGCTCCACCATCGCCGCCATCCGCGGCGCCCTGGAGGAGGCCGGCGCGCTCGAGTACACGACCATCGTCGCGGCCCCCGCGTCCGACCCGGCCGGCTTCAAGTACCTCGCGCCCTACACCGGCTCGGCCATCGGCCAGCACTGGATGTACCAGGGCAAGCACGTCCTGATCGTCTTCGACGACCTGTCCAAGCAGGCCGAGGCGTACCGTGCCGTGTCGCTGCTGCTGCGTCGCCCGCCGGGCCGCGAGGCGTACCCCGGTGACGTCTTCTACCTGCACTCCCGCCTGCTGGAGCGTTGCGCCAAGCTCTCCGACGAGCTGGGCGGCGGCTCGATGACGGGTCTGCCGGTCATCGAGACCAAGGCCAACGACGTCTCGGCGTACATCCCGACCAACGTCATCTCCATCACGGACGGGCAGATCTTCCTGCAGTCCGACCTGTTCAACGCGGACCAGCGCCCGGCCGTCGACGTCGGCATCTCGGTGTCCCGCGTCGGTGGTGCCGCGCAGGTCAAGGCCATGAAGTCGGTCTCCGGCACGCTGAAGCTGGACCTCGCGCAGTTCCGGTCGCTCGAGGCGTTCGCGATGTTCGCGTCCGACCTCGACGCCGCCTCCCGCGCCCAGCTGACCCGCGGCGCCCGCCTCATGGAGCTGCTCAAGCAGGCGCAGTACTCGCCGTACCCGGTCGAGGACCAGGTGGCGTCCATCTGGGCCGGTACCAAGGGCAAGCTGGACGACGTCCCGATCGCCGACGTGCGCCGGTTCGAGACCGAGCTGCTCGACCACCTGCGCCGCAACACCGAGGTGCTCTCGACGATCGCCTCGACCGGCAAGCTCGACGACGAGACCGAGAAGGCTCTCGGCGCTGCGGTCGACGAGTTCCGCAACGGCTTCCTGGTGGGCGACGGCACGACGCTGGTCGGCTCGTCCGACGACGGCGCCGAGGTCGACATCGAGCAGGAGCAGATCGTCCGGCAGAAGAAGGGCTGACGTGGCAGGTCAGCAGCGCGTCTACCGGCAGCGGATCCGGTCGACAGAGTCGCTGAAGAAGATCTTCCGTGCGATGGAGCTCATTGCTGCCTCGCGCATCGGCAAGGCGCGCGACCGGGTGACGGCGGCGACGCCGTACTCCCGCGCGCTGACCCGCGCGGTGTCGGCAGTGGCCACCCACTCGAACGTGACCCACCCGCTCGTCACCGAGCGCACGGACACGAAGCGGGTCGCGGTCCTGGTCGTCACGTCGGACCGCGGCATGGCCGGTGCCTACTCGGCGAGCGCGATCCGGGAGGCCGAGCGCCTCATCGGTCGCCTCACCGAGCAGGGCTTCGAGCCGATCGTCTACGCCGTGGGCCGCCGTGCCATCTCCTACTACACGTTCCGTGGTCGGGAGCTCGCGCAGCAGTGGTCGGGCAACTCCGACGCTCCGTCGGTCGAGACGGCCGCCGACATCGCCGAGACGCTGCTCGCGGCGTTCGAGGCGCCGGCCGACCAGGGTGGCGTCGCGGAGCTGCACGTCGTGTTCACGCACTTCCGGAACATGGTGTCGCAGAGCCCCCGGGTCATCCGGCTGCTGCCGCTCGAGATCGTCGAGGGCGTCGAGGCGCGCGACGAGAACGAGATCCCGCCGCTGTACGAGTTCGAGCCGTCCCCGGAGGCCGTGCTCGACGCGCTGCTCCCGATGTACGTGCGCAGCCGCATCTACACCTGCCTCCTGCAGGCGGCGGCCTCCGAGCTCGCTGCCCGGCAGCGCGCGATGCACACCGCCACCGAGAACGCCGAGGACCTGGTGCGCATGTACACCCGGCTCGCCAACCAGGCCCGCCAGGCCGAGATCACCCAGGAGATCAGCGAGATCGTGTCGGGCGCCGACGCACTCGCCTCCTGACGACTACGTCCCCACAGACGAACCGGAGAAACACCATGACTGCTACCACTACCGAGACCGCCGTCGAGCACGCGTCCGGTCCTGGCGTGGGTCGGGTCGCGCGGGTCATCGGCCCCGTCGTCGACATCGAGTTCCCGTCCGACCAGATCCCCGAGATCTACAACGCCCTCCAGGTCGACATCGACCTGTCGACGCAGGGTGAGGGCGAGGCCGAGGGCGCCACGACGATGACGCTCGAGGTCGCCCAGCACCTCGGCGACTCGCTCATCCGCGCCATCGCGCTGAAGCCGACCGACGGCCTGGTCCGCGGCGCGCTCGTGCGCGACACCGGCGAGGCGATCAGCGTTCCCGTCGGCGACATCACCAAGGGCCACGTCTTCAACGTCATCGGCGAGGTGCTCAACCTCAAGGAGGGCGAGAAGCTCGAGATCACCGAGCGCTGGCCCATCCACCGCAAGCCCCCGGCCTTCGACCAGCTCGAGAGCAAGACCGAGATGTTCGAGACCGGCATCAAGGTCATCGACCTGCTGACGCCGTACGTGCTCGGCGGGAAGATCGGCCTCTTCGGCGGTGCGGGCGTCGGCAAGACGGTCCTCATCCAGGAGATGATCCAGCGCGTCGCGCTCAACCACGGTGGTGTGTCGGTGTTCGCCGGTGTCGGCGAGCGCACCCGTGAGGGCAACGACCTCATCGTCGAGATGGAGGAGGCCGGCGTCTTCGACAAGACGGCGCTCGTCTTCGGCCAGATGGACGAGCCGCCGGGCACGCGTCTGCGGGTCGCCCTCTCGGCGCTGACGATGGCGGAGTACTTCCGCGACGTGCAGAAGCAGGACGTGCTGCTCTTCATCGACAACATCTTCCGGTTCACGCAGGCCGGATCCGAGGTGTCGACGCTGCTCGGTCGCATGCCGTCCGCGGTCGGCTACCAGCCGAACCTCGCCGACGAGATGGGCCTCCTGCAGGAGCGCATCACCTCGACGCGCGGCCACTCGATCACCTCGCTGCAGGCGATCTACGTGCCCGCCGACGACTACACCGACCCGGCCCCGGCCACCACGTTCGCGCACCTCGACGCGACGACGGCGCTGTCGCGCGAGATCGCCTCGCGCGGTCTGTACCCGGCCGTGGACCCGCTGACGTCGACGAGCCGCATCCTCGACCCGCGCTACGTGGGCCAGGCGCACTACGACGCCGCGACGCGTGTGAAGTCGATCCTGCAGCGCAACAAGGAGCTCCAGGACATCATCGCGATCCTCGGTGTCGACGAGCTGTCGGAGGAGGACAAGACGGTCGTCGCACGCGCCCGCCGCATCCAGCAGTTCCTCTCGCAGAACACGTACATGGCCGAGAAGTTCACCGGTGTCGTCGGCTCGACGGTCCCGCTCACGGAGACGGTCGAGGCCTTCGGCAAGATCGCCGACGGCGAGTTCGACCACATCTCCGAGCAGGCGTTCTTCAACATCGGTGGCCTCGAGGACCTCGAGCGCAACTGGGCCCGCATCCAGAAGGACTACGGCGTCTGAGAACAGTTGGGGCGGGGCGATGATCACGCCCCGCCCCACTGTGCTCGTCAAAGTCCCGCACATCATCGAAGGAGGGTCTCGTGGCTGACATCGAGGTCGAGCTCGTCGCCACCGCCGGCAAGCTCTGGTCCGGCACCGCCCGCATGGTCTCGGCCAAGGCCGGGGAGGGTGAGATCGGCATCCTGGCCGGTCACGAGCCCGTTCTGTCCGTGCTCCAGCCCGGCGAGGTCCGCGTGTTCCCGGTCGGGGGCGGCGAGCCGAAGCGCTGGCAGGTCGAGGGCGGGTTCCTGTCCTTCGACTCGAACCACCTGACCATCGTCGCCGACAACGTCGTCGAGGGCGCTCGCCCCGCGACGTCGCCCGCCACGCACTGAGGGCGCCGAGACGGTGAGCGGACACGTCGTCGCACTCCTGAGTGTGATCGTCGTGGTGCTGCTCGCCGTCGTCGCCGTCTGGTTCTCCCGGGTGCACACGCTCAACCGTCGGGTCGGGTCGTTCCACTGCGCCCTGGGCCGGAGCACGTCGGGACCCTGGTCCTCGGGTGTCGCGCAGTACGGCACCGACCGGCTCTATTGGTGGCGCTACCGGTCGCTGGCAGCCCGTCCGCACGCCCGGTGGCAGCGCGTGGGGCTCTCGGTGCTCGCGCGCACCGACTGGCACGCGGGCCAGGTGGTCGTGACGTGCCGTCCGGGGGGCGAGGTCGAACCCGTCCACCTGCTGATGAGTGCCGAGGCGTATGCCGGCCTCACGTCGTGGATCGAGGCGACGCCGTCGCGCGTCGGCTCGGTCATCTGACTCCTTCGGAAGAGAACACATGCGCCTCGTCGTGGCGTCCTGCTCGGCCCGCTACAGCGGCCGGCTCAACGCGCACCTGCCTCTGGCCACCCGCCTCGTGGTGGTGAAGGCCGACGGCAGCGTGCTGCTGCACTCCGACGGTGGGTCGTACAAGCCGCTGAACTGGATGAGCCCGCCGTGCACGCTCGCGGTGTCGGAGCCGTCCGAGGAGGCCCTGGCGGCCGGCGTGACGGCGGTCTGGACCGTGCAGCACCAGAAGTCCGACGACCGCCTCGAGATCGACCTGTACGAGGTGCTGCACGACTCGGCGCACGAGCTGGGGGTGGACCCCGGGCTGGTCAAGGACGGCGTCGAGGCGCACCTGCAGGAGCTCCTGGCGGCGCAGATCCTGCTGCTGGGCACGGGGCACACGCTGGTGCGCCGGGAGTACCCGACGGCCATCGGCCCGGTGGACATCCTGGCGAAGGACCCGGCGGGAGGCACGGTCGCCGTGGAGATCAAGCGACGCGGCGACATCGACGGCGTCGAGCAGCTGACGCGCTACCTGGAGCTGCTCAACCGGGACCCGCACCTGGCGCCGGTGCGCGGGGTCTTCGCTGCGCAGGAGATCAAGCCGCAGGCCCGCGTGCTGGCCACGGACCGGGGGATCGGCTGCCTCGTGCTCGACTACGACACGATGCGCGGCGTCGACGACAGCAGCACCCGGCTCTTCTAAGACCCATCTCACACTCCCGGGCTCTTGAACGTGTTCAGTTGAACGTGTTCAACTAGTCGCATGAGCGACGACACCAAGGCACTCGTCCGGTCCACGGCCCTCCGGCTCTTCCGCGAGCGCGGCTACGCAGCGACGACGATGCGGGCGATCGCGCAGGAGGCGGGGGTCGCCACGGGCAACGCGTACTACCACTTCGCGTCGAAGGACCACCTGGTCCAGGAGCTCTACCTCGACGTCACCCGCGAGCACGCGACCGCGGCGCGGGCCGTCCTGGCGCAGGGCGGGGATCTGACCGCTCGCCTGCGCGGGGTGATGCTGGCCGGCGTCGACGCGTTCGCGGAGTACCACGCGTTCGGCGCCGAGTTCGTGACGGTCGCCATCCGGCCGGGGTCGGCCGCGAGCCCGTTCTCCGCCGAGTCGGGCGAGTCGCGCGAGCTGAGCCAGGAGATGTTCCGCGAGCTGGTCGAGGGTGCGTCGCCCGCCGTCCCGACCGGCCTGCGCGACGAGCTTCCCGAGCTCCTCTGGCTGGCCCAGCTCGGGGTCACGCTCTTCTGGGTCTACGACGGCTCACCCGGCCAGCGGCGGACGCGGACCCTGGTCGAGGGGGTCGCGCCCCTGATCGGCCGCCTGGTCAAGCTGTCCCGGCTGCCCGTGCTGCGCGGGGCGTCCGAGGACGTGCTGGCGCTGGTCCGGGCGGTGCGGGCATGAACGGGCACGGCGCGGCCGACGACGTGCGCGTGCAGGTGCGGGCGTGAGCGCCCTGTCGCCGGTCGCGGCCGATGTCGTGCGGGTGGTCGTGGGGCTCGGCACCGCCGTCGTCCTCCCGCTCGGGCTGCGTCTGCTCGGCGACCGGGCGGTGCCGCGGTCGCGCTCGGCGGCGTGGCCGTCGGTCGGGCTGCTCGCGGCCGTCAGCGTGTGGCTCCCGGTGGGGGCGTCGGCGGCGCTGCTCGCGGTGCCGTTCGCGCTGGCCGGCGTCGTGCTGGCCGCGTGCGCGCTGCGAGTCCGACGGCTCTCCACGGCCGTCGCGCTGGCGACACCGCTGGTGGGCGCCCTCGCACTCGTCGCGGAGCGGGCAGGCTGGGGGCTGCTCGGGTTCGACGCTGACTACCTGGCGCTCACGGTGCCGCACATGCTCTTCGCAGGGTTCGGGGCGTGCCTGGTGGTCGGCCTGGTGGCGAAGGCGGACGTCTCGCGCGCCTCGCAGACGGCGGCCGTGGCGGCGCCGACCGGCGTCCTGCTGGTGCTGGCCGGCTACTTCGTGTCCGACGCCGCCGAGCTGGTGGGGGCGATGGTCCTGACGATCGGGCTGTGGTGCGCGGCGGCGGCCACGACCACCCTCGTCGGATCGCGTGCCGCGGGGCTGCTCCTGCGGGTCGGTGCGGTGACAGTCGTCGTCTCGATGCTGCTGGCGCTCTGGTGGGCGGTCGGCGAGGCGACGGACCTGGTGCACCCGAGCCTGTCCTGGATGGCCGTGACGCACGGCGTCGCCAACGCGCTCGGCTTCGTCCTGTGCACGCTGCTCGGGCTGCGGCTGCTCCCGGCGCCCCCCGAGCAGTCCGGTCTGACCTACGCCGAGGTCGGGGCGACGCAGTCGGGGCCGCTGCCTGGCGGGTACCGGCACCTGCGGGTGCGGCACCTGCTGATGCCGGGCGCGACGGCTCTCGACCTCGTGGCGGTCGGTGACGCGCTGCTGACCTGGCGGGTGCACGAGGCCGCGCTCGTCGAGGTGTTCCCCGACGGTCCCGAGGCAGTCCCCGGTCTGCGGGTCGTGAGTCGTCCGGGAGCCGGTCCGGTGTACCTGTCGGTGCCGTGCGAGGTGGTCTGGGTCGAGCGCAGCGCGCACCGGGTCGGCTTCGGGTACGGCACGCTGCCCGGTCACCTGTTCCGTGGGGAGGAGGCGTTCACCGTCGAGCGCGACGACGCCGGGGACCTGTGGTTCGTCGTGACGGCGTTCTCGGTGCCCGACCGGTGGTGGGTCCGGCTGGCAGGCCCGCTCACCGTGGTCGGTCAGCGGCTGTACCTGCGGGTGCTCGCGCGGGGCGCGCGCCGGACGGCCCAGGTGCGGTACATCGGGGGTGTGTCGTGAGTGCGCCGGACGTCCGCGGCCCGGGCGTGATCGCGGCCTTGTGCCTGCGGTGCCTCGTGGTGCTCGCGGGCGTCAACGTGGTGGGGCTCGGGGTCGGGGCTGTTGCCGTGGGGCAGGAGAGGACCGGCTCGGGACTGATGGTCGCCCTCGTGTACCTCCCGTTCGCGCTGCTGGTGGCCATCGTCCCGGTGGGGGTGGCCGGGTTCCCCGCGGGGGTGCTCACGGCGCACCTGCTGGCCGGCGTTCGCCGCGAGTGGGTCCACGTCCTGGTGTTCGCGCTGGTCGGCGCGGTCCTGTCGGTCGCGCTCTGCGCGTGGTGGGGCCTGTTCCAGGTCGCCGGCTGGTCCTGGCTCGTCGCCGCAGCCGAGGGGGCCGTCGGAGCCGGTGGCGCGCGCTGGTGGACGGGGCGAGCACGCGCTCGGCGGGTCCGCTGGTCGGACGCGCAGGGAGCAGCGTTGCCATGGGGAAGGATTGGGGCGTGAGCACCGACACCCCTCTCGTCCTGCGCGGCCGGCTCGTCACCCCTCGCGGCATCGTCGACGACGGTGTGGTGGTCGTCGACGGCGCCACGATCGTCTGGGTCGGCCCGGCCGACGGCCTGCCGGGCGGGTGGACCGCGCCCGAGCCGAGCGGCACGACGATCCTCCCCGGCCTGGTCGACCTGCACTGCCACGGGGGTGGCGGCGCGAGCTTCCCGGACGCGATCGACGCCGCCGACGCGCAGCGTGCCGTCGACGAGCACCGCCGGCACGGCACCACGAGCCTGGTCGCGTCGCTCGTCACGGCCTCACCGGAGATCCTCCTGCGACGGACCGCCGTGCTCGCCGACCTCGCGGACGCGGGGGAGATCGTCGGCATCCACCTCGAGGGGCCGTTCCTGTCGGCGCACCGGTGCGGCGCCCAGAACCCCGCTGACATGCTCGACGGAGACCCGGAGCTGGTCCGCAGCATCGCCGAGGCGGCCCGCGGCCACCTGGTCACCATGACGGTGGCGCCCGAGGTCCCCGGGGCCGACGAGGTCGTCGCGGCACTGGTCGACGTCGGCGCGGTGCCGTCCATCGGGCACACGGACGCGACCGCCGACCAGGTCGACGAGGCCGTGGACCGCGGGTTCGACCTGCTGGCGTCCCGGTCCAACGGCCGGCTCACCGCGACTCACCTGTTCAACGGCATGCGGCCGCTGCACCACCGCGACCCGGGCCCGATCGCCGCGTGCCTCGCGGCCGCGGCGCGCGGCGAGCTGGTGGTCGAGCTGATCGCCGACGGCACCCACCTGGCCGACGGGACGGTCCGGTCGGTGTTCGACCTCGTCGGCGCGGGTTCGGTCGCGCTGGTCACGGACGCGATGGCGGCGGCGGGGATGCCCGACGGCGAGTACCGCCTGGGTCCGATGGCCGTGCGGGTGGCCGACGGGGTCGCGCGGATCGCCGACGAGTCCGGCGCGATCGCCGGGGGAGTGGCGCACCTGCTCGACGTGGTGCGGAACGTGGTCGCCGCCGGGATCCCGCTCGAGGACGCGGTGCTCGCCGCGGCCACGGTGCCGGCCGACGTCCTCGGCCGTCGCGACCTCGGCGCTCTCGCGGCCGGTCGCCGCGCGGACCTCGTGGTCACCGACGCCGACCTCGCGCCGCTGCGCGTCCTGCGTGCGGGCGCCTGGGTCTAGCGGGGTTCGAGCACGACCACCGGCGTCACGGTCGGGCGCGTCGCGGCGTAGGCGTCGAGCTTGGGGTTGACCGCGGTCCACACCGCCCACAGCCGGTCGCGCTCCGCACCCTCGGCGGCGCGCGCGCGGACCGGCCGGGGCTCCTCGCCGTCGAGACGGACGATCGCCTCGGGCTGCGCCTCGAGGTTGAGCCACCACGCGGGGTGGCCCTCGATCCAGCCGTTCATCGCGAGCGTGACCAGGTTCGGACCGTCCTCGAGGTAGCCGAGGATGACGCTGCGCTCCTGCCCGGAGGTCCGCCCGGTCGTCGTCAGCCGCAGAGCGCCGTAGCCGCGCTTGTTCGACGGCTCCCACAGGAACCGGCCCCCGCTGATGCGGTAGAGGCCGCGGTGCACGCGCCACGCCACCCGGATGAACCACTTCGGGGGCAGTGCCGGCGCGGGCGTCGTCATCGGCCCACCGTAGTGGTCGCTAGCTCCCCCCTCGCAGGGATCCGAGCCTGACCTCGCCGACGAGGACCAGGCGAAGATCGGCGACGCCGTCCGCCTGGATGGCGAGCCCCACAGGAGCCCAGTCGTACCGGCCGCCGACCGCGGCGTCCGCGGTCCCCAGCGACCGCCACCCGCGCCCGTCACGCACCTCGACCCGCACGGACCCTCCCCTCGCGACCGTCAGCTCCAGGTGCCCGACGTCCGCGAGGTCGACGTCCCGGAACAGCACCCAGCCGGTGCGCCGGCCCCGCGTGACCTCGAGGGCGTCACCGGTCTCGCGGGTCCGCTCCGCGAACGTCACGTCCTGGCGCTCGTCGTGGTCGATCGCCCGGACCCACTCGTCGAGCCGGCGCGCGGGCACGGGCTCGCCCTCGACATCGACCTCGACCAGGAGGGGCAGGTCGGCCGACGAGCGCCCCGCGTGCAGCTCGTACCGCCCGGGCTCGACGACGAACCGTCCCGTCGTGACGTCCCAGACGGCGAACGCGTCGGCGGCGACGTCGAGGTCGACGACCGCGGTCTGCGCGGGCTCCAGGCGGACTCGGCGGTGTGCGACGAGCCGGCGGTGCGGCATCGGCAGCCGGTGGTCCGGGGCTGCTGCGTAGACCTGCACCAGCTCGTCGACGGGCCGGTCGCCGGTGTTGCGGACGGTCACCCGGACCGACCCGGCGGACTGCTCGATCGCGTCGTAGGCCACCGTCGTGTAGCTCAGGCCGTGCCCGAACGCCCACCGGGCGGGCCGGGTCGCGTACCAGTGCGTGAGCCTGCCGCCGATGACGTCGTAGTCGAGCAGGTCGCCCGCGTCCTGCTCGGTCTCGGGCCAGGCCTGCGCGAGGCGTCCGTACGGCTCGGCGTCGCCACGGAGCACGTCCGCGACCCCGTGGCCGAGCTCCTGGCCGCCGTGCGCGGTCCACACCACGGCGGCGGCGTCGTCGCCGAGCGCCCCGAGCACGTACGGGTACGACGAGACGACGACGAGGACCGTCGCCGGGTTGGCCTCCAGCACCGCGCGGGCGAGCTCCGCCTGCGCCTCGGGCAGCCGCAGGTGCGGACGGTCCTCGGTCTCCCGGCCGAGCAGGTGGGGGTCGTTCCCGACCGCCAGCACGACGACGTCGGCGTCGCGTGCCGCGTCGACCGCGCGCGCGGCCCCGGACCGGACCGTGCGCAGCGTGAACCGCTCGGCGGTAGCCGCGGAGGCGGCGTCGGCCACGAGCACGCCGCCGTCGTGCTGCACCACCACCCACCGGCCGGAGCCCAGGTGCTGCAACGAGACGGAGCCGTCGTCGTGCCGGTGCGCCCGGAAGCTCTCCTGCGCGACCCACCCGTGCACGTTCGGCGCGTCCGCGCGCAGGATCCAGCCGGCGCCGGTCCAGAGCAGACCGGACCCGGCGGCGCGGAGCGTCAGGACGCCGTCGCCCCAGTCGGTGAGGTCGTGGTGTGCCGCGGTGGGGGCCGTGGCGGTGAGGGTCCCGTCCGCGCCGACGTCGACGTACCCGCCGGTGGTGCGGGACCGCAGCGCGACGGTGTCGGCGCCGGTCACCACGTCCGCGGGGTCGAGCGCCGCGGCGATCGAAACCGTGTAGGGCGGCGTGCCCGAGTACCAGTCGGTGAGGACCTGGTCGGCGAGGGGTCCCACGACGGCCACGCGGGCGCCGGGTCGCAGGGGCAGGACCCCGTCGTTCTCCAGGACGACGACCGCGCGCGTCGCCACCTCGCGGGCGAGCGCGCGGCTGGCGGGCAGGTCTAGGTCGGCCGCGGTCACCGACGCCCACGGGTCGAGCTCAGGGTCCAGCTCGCCGGTCGTCAGGCGGAGCTCGAGCTGGCGGAGCGCGGCGCGGTCGACGTCCGCCTGGTCGAGCAGCCCACGTTCCAGGGCGGCGGTCAGGTGCGCGATCGTGCGGGTCGGGTCGGCGTCGTGATCGGTGAACGAGTCCACCCCGGCGCGGACCGCGGCGGCGGCGGCCTCGACGTGGTCGTCGTAGTAGCGCTCGCCGACCACCAGGTTGGTGGGTGCGCCGGCGTCCGAGACGACGAACAGGGACGCCTGCGTCCACCCCCGGACCTCGTCGAGGAGCTCACGGGCGACGTGGTTCGGGCGGCCGTTGACCAGGTTGTACGACGGCATCACGGCGCCGACCACCCCGGCCTCGATGGGGCCGCGGAAGGCCGCCAGCTCGTACTCGTGCAGCACCCGGGGGGACAGCTGCGCGCTGGTGACGCTTCGGTCGGTCTCGTTCCCGTACGCGACAAGGTGCTTGAGCGTGGGGACCGTGCGCCAGTAGGTCGGGTGGTCGCCGCGCAGACCCCGGGCGTACGCGGTGGCGAGGTGCGCGGTGAGGTGCGGATCCTCCGAGAACCCCTCCTCGTTGCGGCCCCACCGCGGGTGGCGCAGCGGGTTGACCACCGGTGCCCACACGTTGAGCGAGACCGTGGGGTCGGCCGCGCGCTTGGCCCGGACCTCGGTGCCGACGACGGAGCCGACGCGCTCCAGCAGGTCCGCGTCCCACGTCGCGGCGAGCCCGACGGGCTGCGGGAACGTGGTCGCCGTGCCGAGCCACGCCACCCCGTGCAGCCCTTCGGTGCCGGTGCGGAACGGGCCGAGCCCCACGCGCGGGACGGGGGCGGCGTGCTGGTGCAGCAGGGCGAGTCGCTCGGTGGGCGTGAGCTGGTCGAGCAGCTCCCGGGCGCGTGCCGCGAACGGCCGCCGGGGCGACGTCGCGACGGCGTCGGGGGCCGTCGGGGAGGGCCGGTCGGGGAGGGAGTGGTCGGCCACGGGGTCCTCGTCGTCGAGTGGTGCGAGACAGAGCGTGAATCGTTTAAGGGCGGAAACGTCGAACCGATTCGATGATGGTTCGACTGCGCGCCACCAGGCAGTGTGCGGCATTCATGGTGCTTGACGGCCCTGTTTGTCGCAAGTGCCGATCCAAGCCGCGGAGGTCTTGCCTCCCGCGAGGCAGGGCCATAGAGTCTCGCCGTCGAACCGCTTCGACGCGATCTCCACGAGGAAGTGAAGGGACGCAGATGAACGCCACGCCTACTTTCGGCCGGCTGGGCGACCACGCGGTCGACCGCCGCCGGTTCCTGGGCCTGATCGCGACGGGCGCGGCCGTCGTCGGGATCCCCGGTCTCCTGACGGCCTGCTCGACCACCCCGCCGCCGGCCGCGAGCAACTCCGCCGCCGCCGCGGGCGACGTGATCCCGAAGTACATCCCGGTCACGTACATCGACCCGGACTACCCGAGCGTCAACGGCTCGGTGCCGGGCTACGAGGCGATCCCGGACGAGCTCGTCCAGTCCGTGAAGGACGCCCCGGGCACCGGCGTCGTCTACACCGCGATGACCCCCCTGTGGGGCACCATCCCGCCGACCAAGGGCAACAAGTACTACGAGGCCGTGAACGACCTGCTCGGCTCGGAGATCCAGTTCCAGATCACCGACGGCAACGTCTACGGCGACAAGCTGGCCACGGTGCTGGCATCCGCCAAGGACGTCCCCGACTGGGTGTGCGTCCCCACGTGGAACCTGCCGCCGCGGTTCGGCTCCGAGATCGTCGAGAACGTGTTCCAGGACCTCACGCCGTACCTCGCGGGCGACAAGGTCACGCCGTACCCGAACCTGGCGAACATCTCCTCGGACGCGTGGAAGTTCTGCGTCTTCAACGGCAAGCTCTTCGGTCTGCCCTTCCCGGGCGAGGTCATCACCGACGCGATCTTCTACCGCCGCGACGTCCTCGACGGCCTCGGCATCACCCCCGACATCAAGAACGGCCAGGACCTCCTGGACCTCGCCCTCGAGCTGACGGGCGGCAGCGTGTGGGGCGCCGAGGACCTCTGGAACTCGGCCGCGATCATCCACGCGGTCCCGCCGAAGTGGAAGCTCGACGGCGACAAGCTCGTCCACCGCGTCGAGACGGACGAGTACCGTGCCGCGCTCGAGTGGAACGCCGCGCTGTTCGCCAGCGGCGCCGTGCACCCCGACGCCGTCGCCGACCAGTCCGGTGAGGCCAAGGCGCGGTTCCAGTCCGGCAAGTCGCTCATCGCCAACGACGGCGTCGGTGGCTGGCACGAGGCCATGCGCGACAACCTCGCCAGCAACCCCGCGTACTGGCAGCAGCCGTTCGACCCGTTCCACGCCGACGGCGGCACGCCGGTCCTCTGGAAGGGCAACCCGGCCAACATCTTCTCGTTCCTCAAGAAGACGGACGACGAGGCGAAGATCAAGGAGCTCCTCGCGATCGCGAACGTGCTCGCGGCGCCGTACGGCACCACCGAGTACGACACCATCAACAACGGCGTCGAGGGCGTGCACTACACGCGCGGCGACGACGGGCTCCCGGTGCCGACGGAGCTGGCGGCCACCGAGCTCCAGCCGACGTACATCTTCCTCGTCGACCCGCCGATCTCGGAGACCCACGTGCAGTACCCCGGGTACGTCAAGGCGGCCTCGGAGTGGAAGGCGAACGCGGCCCAGTACGCGACCGACCCGCTGTTCTACGCGCAGCAGATCGTCGAGCCGCAGCAGTACGCGTCGATCGGGCAGCCGTTCGTCGACCTGGAGAAGGACATCTCCCGCGGCCGCAAGGACATGAGAGACCTCGACGCGGCCGTCGAGACGTGGAAGGCGTCGGGCGGCGACGAGCTGCGGGCGTTCTACCAGGACATCCTGGACCAGCAGAGCTGATGTCCTTGTCCGAGCTGGTCCGGCGCCGCCCCCCTGTGGTGACTCCCGGGGAGGCGGCGCCCCCGGCGCCCCTGCCGACACGCAAGATCGGCTGGCGCGTCCGCCTGAAGCGCGACCGGTCGCTGCTGCTCATGGTCACCCCGGCGATCCTGCTCCTCGGCGTGTTCGCCTACGTCCCGATGCTCGGCAACGTCATCGCGTGGCAGAACTACTCGCCGTACACGGGGTTCCTGCACAGCCAGTTCGTCGGGTGGGCCAACTTCGAGCGGGTGTTCAGCAACCCGCTGTTCGTCGACGCGGTCGTGAACACGCTGATCATCACGGCGTTCCAGCTGGTGTTCTTCTTCCCGATCCCGATCTTCCTGGCGCTGCTGCTCAACAGCGTGATCACGCCACGGACGCGCACCACGATCCAGTCGATCGTCTACCTGCCCCACTTCTTCTCGTGGGTGCTCGTGGTGACGGTGTTCCAGCAGATCTTCGGCGGCGCCGGGCTGATCAACCAGACCCTGCGCGACCACGGGCTGGGCTCCGGGTTCGACATGATGACCAACCCCGACACGTTCCTCGTCCTGATCACCATGCAGTCGGTGTGGAAGGACGCGGGCTGGGGGATCATCATCTTCCTCGCCGCACTGAGCACGGTGCCGCCCGAGCAGTACGAGGCGGCAGCCGTCGACGGGGCCGGCCGGTGGCGGCGCATGTGGCACGTGTCGTTGCCGGCGCTGCGGCCGGTGATCATCCTGCTGCTCATCCTGCGGCTCGGCGACGCGCTGACCGTCGGGTTCGAGCAGCTCATCCTGCAGCGCGGCGCGGTGGGGGCCGACGTCGCCGAGGTCATCGACACCTACGTGTACTACCAGGGCGTCGTCTACGGGGACTGGAGCTTCGCCGCCGCGGCGGGGCTGGTCAAGGGCGTGGTCAGCCTCGCGCTGGTGCTGGGCGCCAACAAGCTGGCGCACGTGTTCGGTGAGTCGGGGGTGTACAAGCGCGCATGAGTACCCAGACAACGGTGAGACCCACACCTGCTGCACGGCGGCCGCGCCGCTCGAAGCACCGCCCTGCGTGGGAGGGGCGCCCGTCGATCGGCGGGCAGGCGCTCAAGACGATCGTGCTCACGTGCGTCGTCCTGGCGGTCCTCTTCCCGCTGTACACGGTCATCCTCACCAGCCTGTCGACGCAGGCCGAGACCATCCGCGTCGGCGGCCTGGTGACCGTCCCCGGCGAGCTGACGATCAACGCCTACACGCAGATCCTGAACGGCGGCATCGTCACGCGCGCGGCGCTGGTGAGCACCTTCGTCACGATCGTCGGCACGGTGGTGTCCACCACCGTGTCGGTGATGGGCGCCTACGGGCTGTCGCGGCCCGGCTCCTTCGCCCACCGCCCGATCCTGTTCGTCTTCCTGATCACGATGTTCTTCGGCGCCGGACTGATCCCCACGTACCTGCTGGTCAGCTCGCTGGGACTGATCAACAGCTACTGGGCGCTGATCCTGCCGGGAGCCGTCTCGGCGTTCAACGTGCTCATCCTGCGCAACTTCTTCATGGGCATCGACATCGGCATCCTCGACGCCGCCCGCATCGACGGCGCGGGGGACTGGCGGATCCTGGGCCGGATCGTGCTGCCCATGTCGCGCGCCGTGATCGCGGTCGTCGCGCTGTTCTACGGCGTCGGCTACTGGAACGCGTTCTTCAACGCGATCCTCTACATCAACGACAACGCCAAGTGGCCCCTGCAGCTGGTGCTGCGCTCGTACGTGCTCCAGGGCGTCACGCTGCCGGGCAGCGGGGTCGGCCAGGTGGACGTCGCGACGGGCGCGGTGACCGGTCTGCCCATCAAGATGGCGGTGATGGTCCTCGCGATCGTGCCGATCCTCATCGTGTACCCGTTCGTGCAGCGACACTTCACCAAGGGCGTGATCTTCGGCGCGATCAAGGGATGACGTTGGACTTCGAGGCGCTGACCCAGGCGCGGGGGATCCTGTACGGGGGCGACTACAACCCGGAGCAGTGGCCCCCGCATGTGTGGCGCGAGGACGTGGCGCTCATGCGCGAGGCGGGCGTGAACCTGGTGACCGTCGGGGTGTTCTCGTGGGCGATGCTCGAGCCGCGCCCGGACGAGCTGCGCTGGGACTGGCTCGACGAGGTGCTGGACCTGCTGCACGAGGGCGGGATCGCGGTCGACCTGGCGACGCCGTCCGCGTCGCCGCCGCCGTGGCTGGCGCGGCTGGACCCGACGACCTGCGCGGTGGACGCCTCGGGCGTCCGGATGAGCGTCGGGTCCCGCAACCAGTTCTGCCCGGGGTCGGCGGTGTACCGCGAGCGCGTGGCGCTGTTCGTCCGCGCGCTCGTCGACCGCTACGCCGGGCACCCCGCCGTCGCGATGTGGCACGTCGGCAACGAGTTCGGGCAGGCGTGCTTCTGCGACCTGTGTGCCGACCGGTTCCGCACCTGGCTCCAGGACCGCTACGGCGACCTCGACTCCCTCAACCGCGCATGGGGCACCGCGTTCTGGAGCCAGCGCTACGGCGACTGGCAGGAGATCGTGCCGCCGCGGACCGCTCCCTACGTGCACAACCCGACGCAGCTGCTCGACTTCCGACGGTTCACCTCCGACCAGCTGCGGGACGTCTACCGGCTCCAGGCGCGGATCATCCGCAGCTCCTCGACGGCCCCCGTCACGACGAACGCGATGGGCTTCTTCCCGCTGGTCGACCAGTTCTCCTGGGCGGACGACCTCGACGTCGTCGCGGACGACCACTACGCCGACCCGGCCGACCCGTCGTCCCCCGCTCGTGCGGCTCTCACCCACGACCTGACCCGCGGGGTCGGCGGCGGCCGCCCGTGGGCCCTGCTCGAGCAGGCCGCCGGCGCGGTCAGCTGGCGCCCGCACAACCTGCCCAAGCCCGCCGGTGCGATGCTGCGGGACTCGTTGCGCGCGGTCGCGCACGGGGCGGACGCGGTCTGCTACTTCCAGTGGCGGGCCTCGGCGCAGGGCTCCGAGCGGTTCCACTCGGCGATGCTCCCGCACGCCGGCCCGGACACCGACCTGCATCGCGCCGTCCGCGAGCAGGGCCGGTTGCTGGGCCGGCTGCGGGCGGTGGTCGGCACCGGTGTGGAGGCCCGCGTCGCGCTCGTCGTCGACTGGCCGTCGCTGTGGGCCGGCGAGGCGGACTCGGTGCCGAGCACGCTCCTGCGCGTGCCGGACCAGCTCGCGGCGTACCACGAGCCGTTCTGGCGGGCGGGCATCGCGACCGACGTCGTCCCTCCGGGGGCCGACCTCGACCGCTACGACCTGGTCGTCGTGCCGCTCCTGCACCTCGTCTCCGACGCCGACGCCGCGAACCTCGCCCGGGTGGCCGAGCGTGGCGGGACGCTGCTGGTCGGTCCGTTCAGCGGGATCGCCGACGAGGACCAGCGCATCCGGCAGGGCCGGTTCCCGGTGCCGTGGGCCGACGTGCTCGGGGTGTCCGGCGAGGAGCACCGGCCGCTGCCGGAGGCGGGCGTGCCGGTGCACTCCGAGCGCTACGGCACCTTCACCGCGTCCCTCTGGTCGGAGCACCTGACGGCCGACGGCGCCGAGGTACTCGCCACCTACGCGGGTGCAGGCCTCGACGGCCGCCCCGCCGTGCTCCGGCACGGCAGCGCCTGGTACGTCTCGACGGTGCCGCCCGCATCCGTGCTCGCCGCGATCGTCGCGGACTGCCTCGCAGCGGCGGGCGTGGCGCCACCCGTCCCGGTCGTTCCGCACGGCGTCGAGGTGGCGCTGCGCGGGCGCCTGCTGTTCGTGCTGAACCACGGGGAGGTCGACGCGGAGCTCCCCTGGACGGGCCACGACCTGCTGACGGCCACCGACGTGGACGGTCTGCTGCGGCTGCCGGCGGGTGGTGCAGCAGTGCTAGCGGAGCGGGGGAGCGGTGCTGCTCCGGGTGGTCAGGACCGGCGCGAGGAGGCGGGTCTCCGCGGGCTGGTCACCGGTGAGCCGACCGATCGCCATGTCGACCGCGACCGCGCCGATGGTGTGCGCGGGCAGGTCGACGGCGGTCAGGGCGTCGGTCTGCCCGAGGGCCACGTCCTCCGGGCAGACGGCGACGACGGAGATGTCGCGGGGCACGTCCTTGCCGCGGGACCGCAGCGTCTCGAGCACGGCGGGCAGGGCGACCTCGTTGTGCACGATGACGGCGGTGACGTCCGGCAGCGCCGCGAGCACCTGGTCGACGGCCTCGATGGCGCCGCTGTGGGAGGACTCGCAGGTCTCGAAGACGGCGTCGAGACCGAGGCGCGCGGACTCCTGGGTGAAACCGCGCACCAGGCGCGCGGCGTAGGTGGTCCGCCGGCTGAGCACCGCCCGGGGAGAGCCGATGAGGGCGATCTGGCGGTGCCCGAGCTCGGCGAGGTGGGTCACCGCGGCCCGGCCGGCGGCCTCGAAGTCGAGGTCGACGCACGAGAACCCGGTGGCGTCGCGGGGCAGCCCGATGAGCACGGCAGGCTGGCGCTGCTTGCGCAGGATGGGCAGCCGGGGGTCCTCGGCCTCGACGTCCATCATGATCACGGCGTCGACCATGGAGCCGGCAGCGACGCGCTCGATCCCGTCGTGGTCGTCCTGGGTGAGCAGCAGGACGTCATGCTTGAACGACTGCGCGCGCGTGACGACGCCGGTGACGAACTGCATGATCACGCCGACGTTGACGTCGACGCGCAGCGGCGCCATGAGCGCGAGGACCTGCGTGCGCTGCGACGCGAGCGCACGGGCTCCCGCGTGCGGCCGGTAGTCGAGCTCGCGGACGGCGCGCTCGACGCGAGCCCGGGTCTCGGCGGAGATCGGTCGCTTGCCGGAGAACGTGTAGGAGACGGTCGACACGGAGACTCCCGCCACGCGCGCCACGTCGTCGATCGTCGCCATCTCGTCATCCCCTCGTCGACACCCGCCGGGGCCACCCTAGCGAGTCGAAGCACCGTCGAAACGGCGGTGGCCATCCCACCATCCTGGACAGCGTTCACGCTGCCCTTTAACGTAATACCAGCATCGAAACGCTTCGATGAAGGAACCGGTCCTCTGACCCACGACGCGAAGGCGCCACGATGAAGTTCACGGACGGCTACTGGCAGCACCTCCCGGGCGTCACGGTCCTGCGACCGCGCGAGATCGCGGACGTGGTGGTCGGCGAGGAGTCCCTGACCGTGTACGCCTCGACGGTGCCGCTCACGTCCCGCGGGGACACGCTCAACAAGGCGCTGGTCACGGTGTCGTTCCACAGCCCGATGGACGACGTGATCGGCGTGCGCATCGAGCACCACCGCGGTGGCGTCGACCGTGGGCCGTCCTTTGCCCTCAACCGGACCCCCGCCGACGTCAAGGTGGTCGAGGCCGAGGACGCCGAGGACGGCGTCGCCTCCTTCCGGTCCGGCGCCCTGACCGCGCGCGTCTCCACGCGCGGCGCCTGGAACGTCGAGTTCGAGGCCGACGGCAAGGTGCTGACGTCGTCGACCGCCCGCTCCGTCGGGGTGGTGACCGACGCCCGCGGCGACGCCTACGTGCACGAGCAGCTGGGCCTCGGCGTCCGCGAGCACGTCTACGGCCTGGGGGAGCGGTTCGGCGCGTTCGTGAAGAACGGGCAGTCCGTCGACATCTGGAACGAGGACGGTGGCACCGCCAGCGAGCAGGCGTACAAGAACGTGCCGTTCTACCTCTCGGACGCGGGCTACGGCGTGTTCGTCGACCACCCGGGTCGCGTCTCCTTCGAGGTCGGCTCCGAGGCCGTCTCCCGCAACCAGTTCTCGGTCGCCGGCGAGTCCCTCCAGTACTACGTCATCCACGGCCCGACGCCCAAGGACGTGCTGCGGCGCTACACCGCGTTGACCGGCCGGCCGGCGCAGGTGCCGGCCTGGTCGTACGGGCTGTGGCTGTCCACGTCGTTCACCACGCAGTACGACGAGGCGACCGTGATGTCGTTCGTCGACGGCATGGCCGAGCGCGGGCTGCCGCTGAGCGTCTTCCACTTCGACTGCTTCTGGATGCGCGCGTACCACTGGACCGACTTCACGTGGGACCCGGCCACGTTCCCGGACCCCGAGGGTCTCCTCGCGCGGCTGCACGCCAAGGGCTTGAAGGTCTGCGTGTGGATCAACCCCTACATCGCGCAGCGCTCCGCCCTGTTCGACGAGGGTCGCGCGGCGGGCTACCTGGTGACCCGGGCCGACGGCACGGTGTGGCAGACCGACCAGTGGCAGTCCGGCATGGGGCTCGTCGACTTCACGAACCCCGACGCGGTCGCGTGGTACCAGCAGTACCTGCGGCACCTGATGGTCCAGGGCGTCGACGCGTTCAAGACGGACTTCGGCGAGCGGATCCCCACCGACGTCGTCTGGCACGACGGCTCCGACCCGGAGCGGATGCACAACCACTACACGCACCTCTACAACCGGGCGGTCTTCGACGTGCTCGAGGCCGAGCGCGGCGAGGGCGAGGCCGTGCTGTTCGCCCGGTCGGCCACGGCCGGTGGCCAGCAGTTCCCGGTGCACTGGGGTGGCGACAGCGAGTCGACGTTCGTCTCGATGGCGGAGACCCTGCGCGGCGGGCTGTCGCTCGCGTCCTCTGGCTTCGGGTTCTGGAGCCACGACATCGGCGGCTTCGAGGGCGAGCCCGACGCGGCCGTGTTCAAGCGCTGGCTGGCGTTCGGTCTGCTCTCGTCGCACAGCCGTCTGCACGGCTCGGACTCCTACCGGGTGCCGTGGGCGTTCGACGAGGAGGCCGTCGACGTCGCGCGGCTGTTCACGCGCCTCAAGCTCTCGCTCATGCCGTACCTCGCCCGGCTGGGCCAGGACGCCCACACCTCCGGCGTTCCGGTGATGCGGCCGATGGTGCTGGAGTTTCCCGACGACCCGGGCGCGGCGACCGTCGACACGCAGTACATGCTCGGCGAGAACCTGCTCGTCGCTCCGGTGTTCACGGCCGAGGGCGACGTGGACGTGTACGTCCCCGAGGGCACGTGGACGTCGCTGCTCACGGGTGACCAGGTGACCGGTCCGCGCTGGGTCCGCGAGCGGCACGGCTACCTGTCGCTGCCCCTGTACGTCCGCCCGGACAGCGTGCTGCCCGTCGGCGCTCGCTCCGACCGGCCGGACTACGCGTGGGCCGACGGGGTCACGCTCCGCCTGGTGGAGCTCGCCGACGGGCACCGTTCGGTGACCCGCGTGGGGGACGCGAGCTTCGTCGTGACCCGGGACGGCTCGACCGTCCGGGTCGAGGCGCGGGGCACCGACGCGCCGTGGTCGGTCGCCGTCGACGGCGGTCCGACGGGCACGGCAGACGGCGGCCAGGAGGTCGTGACCCTGACGCTCGGGAGCTGATCCCCGGGCGCCCGCGGGTCCCGCGGCCGACAGGAGGGCCGGGAGGGTTGGGCTGTCGTGCCGGATCGGGAGCGTGTATCGTATCGATTCGATCTTCGTGACCCCGACCGTCAGGGCAGCCTGCGGTTGCGCTCCCACGGTCACCGTCGACCTCCGCCCGACCGAAGGAAACCTCTCCATGACGACCTCGCGCCCCTCCGGACGCCAGTTCCCCTCCGACTTCCTCTGGGGCTCGGCCACCGCCTCGTACCAGATCGAGGGGGCGTTCGACGAGGACGGTCGCGGACCGTCCATCTGGGACACGTTCTCCCGCACGCCAGGCAAGGTGCTCGACGGCGACACGGGCGACGTCGCCGCCGACCACTACCACCGCGTGCCGCAGGACGTCGCGATCATGAAGGACCTCGGCCTGCAGGCCTACCGGTTCTCGATCGCGTGGCCCCGCGTCCAGCCGACCGGCTCGGGCGAGTTCAACCAGGCCGGTCTCGACTTCTACGTCGACCTCGCCGACCGCCTCCTCGCCGCCGGCATCAAGCCCGTCGTGACGCTCTACCACTGGGACCTCCCGCAGCCGCTGGAGGACCAGGGCGGCTGGGCCAACCGGCAGACCGCCGTGCAGTTCGGCGAGTACGCCCGCAAGCTGGCCGAGGTCCTGGGCGACCGGATCCACGTCTGGACCACGCTCAACGAGCCGTGGTGCTCCGCGTTCCTCGGCTACGCGTCGGGTGTGCACGCCCCCGGCGTGACTGACGACGCCACGGCGCTCGCCGCGGTCCACCACCTCAACCTCGCGCACGGCCTCGCCGGCCGGGCGATCAAGGACGTGCTCGGCGAGGACACCCCGATCTCGGTGACCCTCAACCTCCACGTCACCCGCGCCGCGTCCGACTCGCCGCAGGACATCGAGGCCAAGCGCCGCATCGACACCATCGCCAACGAGGTGTTCCTCGGCCCGATGCTGGACGGCGAGTACCCCAAGGCTGTCTTCGCCGACACCGAGCACATCACCGACTGGTCCTTCGTGCAGGAGGGCGACCTCGAGGTCATCAAGGTCCCGCTCGCGCTGCTCGGCGTGAACTACTACTCCACCGGCCGGGTGCAGCACGGCACGCCCGCCGGCGGCGACGGCACCCCGGGTCCCGACGGTCACCGGTCCTCGGAGAACAGCCCGTGGGTCGGCGCGACCACCGTCGAGTGGCTCCCGCAGCCCGGCCCGCACACCGCGATGGGCTGGAACATCGAGCCGCAGGGCCTGGTGGACCTGCTCCTCGAGATCCGCGACCGCTACCCGAGCCTGCCCATGGCCATCACCGAGAACGGTGCCGCGTTCTACGACGAGGTCAGCGCCGACGGCCGCGTGCACGACGCCGACCGCGTCGCGTACCTGCACGACCACATCGACGCCGTCGGCGAGGCCATCGAGCGCGGCGCCGACGTGCGCGGCTACTTCGTCTGGTCGCTCATGGACAACTTCGAGTGGTCCTACGGCTACGACCGTCGCTTCGGCGTGGTCCGCGTCGACTACGACACCCTGGAGCGCACGGTGAAGGACTCGGGCCTCTGGTACCGCGAGCTCCTGCGCATCAGGACGATCCCGACCCCGGAGTCCGCAGCCCTCTGACCCTCCACGCGACGGCCGAGCCCCCTCCCCGGGAGCTCGGCCGTCGCGCGGTCCCCACCCCCACCGCCCACCCTCAACGTCCGCACATCCGGTCGCCGGGACGCGCGATCCTGCGGACGTCCGCACTCCCGCAGGTTCCAGCACCCACCAGTGCGGACGTCCGACACCTCTCATCGCTGACGTCCGCCCTCCGGCGGGTTCCAGCGCACACAAGTGCGGACGTCCGGGGTCGGTGGGGGAGGATGGGCGGGTGGGACGACGATCGACCAAGCGGCCGTACGGCGCCGAGCACGTCGAGCTCGACGTCGACCGGGCGACCGGCGGCCGGCGCTCGGAGTCCGGGGCCGACGGCGAGTGGACGGTCCAGCAGGTCCGCGGCTCCGACCGCGAGTACCGCTGCCCCGGGTGCGACCAGCTGGTGAGCGCCGGGACCGCCCACGTCGTCGCGTGGCGCACCGACGGGCTGTTCGGCGAGGCGCTGGACGACCGCCGCCACTGGCACACGGCGTGCTGGCAGGCCCGCGGCCGCCGCGGACCGACGCGCCGATGATCGCCGACCCGCGCCGCGCCCCTCGTCTCGTCGCCACCGACCTGGACGGCACACTGCTGCGCCCCGACGGCACCGTCTCGCCGCGCACCGCTGCTGCGCTCCTGCGGGCCGCCGACGCCGGCATCGAGGTCGTGTTCGTCACTGCCCGGCCGCCGCGCTGGCTGTCCGGGCTCGCGAGCCACGTCGCGGGACACGGGATCGCGATCTGCGCGAACGGTGCTGCCGTGCTCGAGGTGGGCACGGGTCGGGTGCTCGCCGGGCGCGGGATGTCCCGGGACGCGGTGTGCGGCATCGTGGCGAGAGTCCGCGACGTTTGGGGCGGCCCGCAGGAGGTGCACCTGGCCGTGGAGAGCATCGACGGGATCGCCCACGAGACACTGTTCCGCTCCGACCACCCCGTGCCGCACGGCAGCCCGGTCGCCGACCGCATCGAGGACGTCCTCGGACCGTCGACGTTCAAGCTGCTGGTCCGGACCACCCGGCCGCAGACAGCCAGCTACGCGGACGAGCTGGCGGCGGTCGTCGGCGACCTGGCGATCGTCTCCGACTCGGGGGCGCCCGGACTGGGCGAGGTCACGGGTCCGGGGGTCACCAAGGCCGCGACCCTCGCCGACTGGGYGGCGGCCCGCGGCATCGACCCGGGGGACGTCTGGGCGGTCGGCGACGCCCCGAACGACCTCTCGATGCTCGGCTGGGCAGGAACGTCGTTCGCGATGGCGAACGCGCACCCGTCGGTCCTGGCGGCCGCGTCCCGACGCTGCGCCTCGAACGCCGACGACGGCGTCGCCGACCTCCTGGACCTCGCGGGTGCCCTGGCCGAGGGCGTCCTAGGCTCGTCCCGATGACCACGCCCGCCACGCACACACCCGACCCCACCCCCATCCGGTCGCTCTCCGTGCTGCCTGCGGTGCGCCAGGACGTCGAGCTGCACACCGCGGACGGGCTCACGCTCGTCGGCGAGCTGGCCCGTCCCGCCGACGTCCCACCCGCGGCGACGCTCGTGACGCTGCACCCCCTGCCGACGCACGGCGGCTACATGGACTCCCACGTCTACCGGAAGGCCGCGTGGCGGCTGCCGGCCCTCGCGGACCTGGCCGTCCTCCGGTTCAACACGCGCGGCACCGCGAGCCCGCGGGGGACCAGCGGGGGAGCGTTCGACGGCGGGGTCGCCGAGCAGTTCGACGTTCACGCCGCGATCGAGTTCGCCGAGTTCCACGACCTGCCGAACCGCTGGCTCGTCGGCTGGTCGTTCGGGACCGAGCTGGTGCTCATGCACGGCCGCGACCCGTCGATCGAGGGCGCCATCCTGCTGTCCCCGCCGTTGCACCGCGCCACGGACGCGGACCTCGACGCGTGGGCGCAGTTCGGCAAGCCCCTCGTGGTGCTCGTCCCCGAGCTCGACGACTACCTGCGCCCGGACGAGGCCCGTCGCCGGTTCGCCCGGGTCCCGCAGGCGGAGGTCATCGGCGTCGACGGCGCGAAGCATCTGTGGGTCGGGGAGTCCGCCGTCCGGCGCGTGCTGGACGAGATCGTCGCCCACGTGCTGCCCGACCATCCGGTCCCGCTGCCCACCACTTGGACCGGCCCGAGCACGACGGCGGAGGACGACGCATGAGCCTGCACACGTACCGCGAGGACGGCGACGGTCTGCCGCTGGTCCTCCTGCACGGATTCCCGCTGGACCACCGCATGTGGGACGAGGTCGCACACCTGCTGCCGGCCGGCCGCCCGGTGCACGCCGTGGACCTGCCAGGGACGCCCGGGCACGCGACCGACCTGCCGGAGCCCGCGCTGGAGACGTCGGCGGACCTGGTCGCCGAGGTCCTGCGCAGCGCCGGGGTGGAGCGTGCCGTGGTCGCCGGCCTCTCGATGGGGGGCTACGTCGCGCTCGCGCTCGTCGAGCGGCACCCGGAGCTGGTCGCCGGGCTCGCGCTCGTGGACACCAAGTCGACGGCCGACGCGCCGGACGCCCGCGCCAACCGGCTGCGGATCGCGGACGAGGCGGAGACGACGGGTTCGGTCGATCCGGTGCGGCCGATGGCGGCGTCGTTGCTGGGCGAGACGACGAAGGCAGCGCGGCCCGAGGTCGCCGACGAGATCGCCGCGTGGATCGACCAGCAGGAGCCCGCCGGGATCGCCTGGTCGCAGCGAGCCATGGCCGCACGGCCGGACCGGTCGGACGTGCTCCGGGGCTTCCGCGGTCCGGTCGCCGCCGTCGTCGGCGACGAGGACACCGTCACGCCGGTCGAGGCCGCCGAGCACCTCGTCGCGACCGCCGTCAGCGCCCGTCTGGTCGTCGTGCCGCAGTCGGGCCACCTCTCGGCCGTCGAGCAGCCGGCCGAGGTCGCCGCCGCGCTGGCCGACCTCGCCGCCGCGACCGACCCCGCCTGAGCCCGCGGCGACCTCGCCGCGCAACCGACCTCGCCCGAGCACCTGCGGCGCCCTGGCCGCCGCGACCCATCCCGCCTGAGCGGGCGCGCCGCCATCGACGGCCCGGCGGTCAGCGATTCAGCACGCGCGCGAGCGCCTCGGACATGTCGAGGGACTCGCCGTCCTTGCCACCCGCACCGATGACGAGCGGGGGTGGCGACGGCTCGGGGGTCACGCCGCGGAACCGGGCCGACAGGCTCGACGGCGTCGTCAGCACGTAGAACTTGCCGTCCGTGTCGATCGCCACCGTCTCGTCGCGGCGCAGGTACCACCCGACCAGCGGCGTCTTGTACTGCGACCGCCCGTCGTAGCTGCGCGCCATCAGAGGCCCGGGGGTGGGCCCGAGCTTCAGCGCACGGCGCAGGAACGCATCGATCTGCTCCTGCGCCTGGGCGGACTCGGCGCGCTGCCGGTTGGCCAGCAGCTCGCCGTGCGCCTGCGCGGCAGCCCGGCGTTCCTCGCGCCAGCGCGCAGCCTTCTCGTCCGTCACGTGCGCCTCTGTGTCTGAGCCGGGGAGCCCGTCAGCGGGTCGACGCGGCCGCGTCGTCCTTGGCGGGCTGTTCCCCCTCGACATCGGCAGCCGGCGCGGAGTCCTTGACCTGCTCCTCCGCGGGGGCGGCGTCCGTCGGAGCCTGCTCGTCCGTCGACTCGTCCGTGGCCTTGTCGTCGGTCTTGTCGTCGGCCGGAGCCTCCGCGACGACCGGGATGGCGGCGGAGACCGGCGCCGGTCGTGCCTTCGTGGGCCGTGAGGCCGGTCGGGCCGGCTTGCCCGCGGGGGCGACGGGAGCCTGCTGGCCCTCGGCCGCGGCCTCCTGAGGCTCTGCGGGTGCGGCCTGCGGCGGCGCGTCCTCGGGGGCCGACGACTTCGGAGCGGCAGCCTTCGGCGACTTCGCGGCCGGGGCCGACTTCTGCTCCTGCTCGAATGCGGCCTCGGCACGGCTGGCCCGCTCCAGGGTGGCCCGGTCGGGGTTGTGCCCGAGCAGGTTGCGCAGCTCGTCGAGGTACGACGTGATGGACTCCCGCTGGCGGTTGAGGTCCTCCACCTGACGGGTCGCGGTGGTGCGCTCGCGCTCCGACTCGATCATGGAGTCGGAGATCTGCTTCTCGGCGTGCTCACGGGCCTCGGCGACGACGCGGTCGGCGTTCCTGCGCGCGTTGGAGAGGAGCTCCTTGGCGTGCTGCTCGGCGTCCGTCCGCACCTTGTCGGCCTGGGCCAGCGCCTTGGCCACCCGCTGCTCGGCCTCGGCCGCGTGCGCCTCGGCGTCGCGCACGAGGCGCTCCGTCTCCGCTCGCGCGGTCTCGTGCCGGTCCGCGTCCTCACGCTCGGCGGCCTCGCGGCGCGAGGCGATGCTCAGCTCGGCGTCGGCCAGCTGCTGCTCCGCGTCGCGGATCAGCTCGTCGGCGCGGGCCTTGGCGGAGGAGGTCACCTCGGCCGCCGACCGACGGGCCTCGGTGATCGCTCGCTCGACCTCGAGCCGCGCACGCTCCCGCAGCTCGGCGGTCTCCCGCTCGGCCGCGGCGCGCAGCTCGGTGGTCTCCCGCTCGGTGACCTCCTGCAGCTCGGCCGCCTCGCGCGTCGTGACGTCGCGCAGGTGGGACGTCTCCTGCCCGGCACGCTCGCGCAGCTCGGTGGTCTCGCGCTCGGCCTGGGTGCGCAGGTCGGCGGCGTAGCGCTCCGCGTCGCCGCGCAGGGCGAGGACGGTCTGCTCGGCGTCGGCCCGCTGGGCGGCGAGCTCGTCGGACGTCGTCGCGCGCAGCTCGCCGGTCTCGCGGTCGGCCTGCGCCCGGACGAACGCCGCGTACTGCTCGGCCTCGACCCGGAGCGCGGCGACCTCGGAGGCGACCCGCTGCTGGAGCGCGGCAGCGTCCCGCTCGGCGGCGGCGCGCAGGCCGTCCGCGTACTCCTGGGTCTGCATGCGGAGCGAGGTGACGTCGTCGGCGGCCTGCTGGCGGGCGGCGGCGACCTCGGCGGCCACGTCGCTGCGCTGCTGCGCCACGTACCGGTCGACCTCGACGCGCGCGGCGGCGAGCGCGCCCTCGACCCGCTGGCGCAGCTCGGTGGTGTCGGCGTCCGCGCTCTGGCGCAGGTCCTGCGCGTACCGCTCGGCCTCCTCGCGCTGGGCGGTCGTCTCGGTCTCGGAGCGTGACCGGAGCTCGCTCGCGGTCCGCTCCGTCGCGATGCGCAGCTGCGTCGCCTCGTGCTCGACGCTCGCGCGCAGCGTGCCCAGCTCGCGCTCGAGGGAGCTGCGACGCTCGCTCTCCTCGGTCGTGATCGCGCTCTGGATGCGTGCGGCCTCGCGCTCCGCGGAGCCCACGAGCTCCTCGGCGCGGCGCTGCGCGGCCAGGAGCGTGCTCTCGGCCTCCGCCGCGGCCGTGGTCTTGACCTCGTCCGCCTCCCGACGCGCGGTGGCGACGACCTCGGCGACCTCGTTCTCCGCGCGGGCGCGCAGCTGCCCGGAGGCCAGCTTGGCGCGCGCCAGGGCGTCAGCCGCCTGGGCGTTCGCCTGGGACACGACGTCCGAGGACTGCTCCTCGGCGGACCGCAGGAGCTGCTCGATGCGTGAGCCCAGACCGGAGTAGGTGGGCCGCTCGGCCTCGCGCAGCTGACGGTGCGCCTCGGACAGCTCGCCGGCCACCTGCATGGCGCGTCCGTCGAGGGACTCGACCTGGGCACGGGCGTCGGCGAGAGCCTTCTCCAGCCCGGCGATACGAGCGTCGACGGCTTCGCGTTCGTAACCGCGGAAGCTGACGACGGGGAAGGGGGTCCGGGCGTCGGGCACGAGCAGTCCTCCTGGGCACTGTGGCTCCGCGGAGCGGCCTCGGACGAGGCGCTCGTCGAGTTCCGGAGCCCGCCGGTCAGGATACGCGTGTTCACGGTGCCGCGGACGTGCGCACCCCCAGGCATGCACGCTCGGGCCGATCCGTCCACTCGATCCCGGTTCGGCCGGGACGAGCCCCTCTGCCTATCCTGGGTTCCCCCGTCCCTGGAGGATCCTGCGTGCTCAAGCGACTGACCACCGCCGCCATCGGCGTCGTCGGACTGGTCGTCATCGGTCTCGGCATCGCGTCCGCGACGGTGTGGCGAGCCGACGACGTGCTCGTCGCGACGACGTCCGGCGGTGCGCACACCCTGGTGACCGACCCCGGCGTCCTGGAGCTCGGCGGCGACCCCGTGACCGTCAAGGTGAGTGTGCCCGACGGTGGCAACGTCGTCCTCGCGGTCGGTCGGGACACGGACGTGGCCGGCTGGGTGGGCAGCGACGCGCACGGGCAGGTCACCGGCCTGTCGGGCTGGCACACGCTGGAGGTCGACGACGTCGCCGCTCCTGCACCCACCGCAGCGCCCACGGACGCCGCGGCGACGGATGCGGCCGCGGAGCCCGCCCCGGACGCCGCGACCCCGGCTCCGACCGAGGGGGCTGCCGTCGCGGCGCCGCCGGCGGCCGACCCGACCGGGTCGGACCTGTGGGTCGCGGAGGAGACGGGGACCGGGTCCGCCGAGCTGGTCTGGCCGGCGCAGGAGGGCCGATGGAGCCTGATCGCCGTCAGCACCGGCGAGTCCGCCCCCACCCTGGCCCTGGCGTGGCCGCGCGTGGTGACGACGCCCTGGCTGTGGCCGTGCGTCGTGGTCGGGACGTTGCTGGTGCTCCTGGCGGTCTGGCTGCTGGTGCGCGACGTCCGTCGTCGACGTGCGGGGCTCGACGCGCCGCAGTGGCACGCGGTGAACACCGGCGCGACCCCCGTCGTGGTCGTCAGCGACGACATCGACGCGATCCCCGTGCTCACCCGGCGGCAGATGCGCGAGGCCGCCCAGGCGCACGCGACGAAGCCGCGATCGGGCGCCGTGCCCCAGGTCCCCGCGCCCGGCGCCGCACCAGCGCCCGCACCCTCGGAGCAGCCGCGGGTCCCGGTGCCGACCGCAGCCTCCGCGACCGCCCCGTCGGCCCTGGCGACCAGTCGGCGGGCCCTGCGCCCGTCCACCGGCGCGATCCCGGTGACGCCGGCGAGCCCCGCGCCGGAGCACCGGCACTCCGCGGGTGCCTGGGCGCCCACGGCCGCACCGGCCCCGGCGCGCACCTCGGGCCCGGGCTCCCCGCCGCCCGCACCGGGCCGGCCGAGCGGACCTCCCGCCGGCTCGAGCGGGTCCTCCGCTGGACCGAGCGGTGCTCCCGTCGGCGCGAGCGGAGCCTCCGGTGGACGGAGTGGCGCACCCGCCGGCGCGAGCGGAGCCTCCTCCGGATGGAGCGGTTCCTCCGCGGGCTCGACCGGTGCTCCCGCCGGATGGAGCGGTTCCTCCGCGGGCTCGACCGGTGCTCCCGGCGGACGGAGCGGCGCGTCGACGGGCTCGACCGGCGCGCCCACGGGCTCGACCGGTGCTCCCGCCGGGCCGGCCCGCCCGTCGGACCACTCGACCGTGCCGCACGGCCGACCCTCCTGGGTCCGGGGCACGGCGGGACCGCCGGCCTCGCCGGCCGCGACCTCGGGCGCCGGAACGACGCCCGTCGCGGAACCCGAGCGCAGCGGACCCACCGGCTGGTCGGCGGTCCCCCCGCCGCCCGGTGCCCGGGTGCGTCCCGGCTCACCGTCGGGACCCGATTCGTCGGTGCACGCCGGTCGGCCCACCTGGGCTCGGCCTGCCGCCGACGAGGCGCCCTCGACGGACGATCCGGCGACCGCCGGCTCCCGGGCGGACGCCTGGCGCCGCGCGTGGGGGCTGCCTCCGACCGAGGGAGCCCCGGACGGTACACAGAGCGACACGGACACGAGAGGGGAGCAGCGATGACGCGCACGTCACGGACCCGCCGGCTCCTCGTCGCCGTCGCGAGCACGCTCGTACTCGGGCTGTCCGCGTGCGCCGCTCCGCTCCCGCAGGCCGAGCCCGAGCCGGTGCCGGCCGTCGCACCGGCTGCGACGACGGTGGTCCAGTCCCAGGACGTGCTGACCGACGTCGGCGCGGTCCTCACCGCGGCCGACGCGGCGCTGGACGCGGCCCAGCTGCCGCCGCGGGTGGAAGGACCTGCGCTCGCCGTGCGGACGGCGGAGTACGCCCGGGCCGCGGCGACGGCGGGTGCGAAGCCGCCGACCGCGCTCCCCACGGACGAGCAGGCGCTGATCGTGCCGCAGACCGACGTCTGGCCGCGGACCCAGCTGGTCGTCACCAAGCAGCCCGACGACCTCCAGGCACCCCGCATCCTCGTGATGCAGCAGACCGCGCCGCGTGAGCCGTACCGGTTGTGGGGCTGGGGCCGGATGGGTGCGGGCGTGCAGATGCCGGCCACCGCAGCACCGGAGACGGGCAGCCCCGTGCTGGCGCCGGACGCGACCGGACTCCTGGTGACGCCGGCTGAGGCGCTGCAGCAGTACGCCGACGTCCTGGCGAACGGCGCAGCGTCCGCCTACAACGCGACGTTCCAGCCGGACACGTTCCGCACGAGCATCGAGGCCGCGCGCGCGGCGACGGTGGCGGGGGTCCAGGCGGCGGGATCGGCCACCGAGACCTACACGCCCGAGGCGGCGCCGGTGGTCACGCTGCAGACGGTCGACGGCGGCGCGATCGTCGTCGGCCAGCTCACCACCGTCTCCACGGTGACCCTCACGGTGGCGGGCGGCACGATCCCGATCTCCGACCCGTTCTACGCCGCGCTCACCGGAAAGCAGAGCGCCGCCAGCAACTTCGTCCGCACGTTCACCGACGTGCTCGTCATGTACGTGCCCCCCGCCGGCAGCGCGGCTCTCGTGCAGCTGATCGCGGCGGAGCACGCCGTCACGTCGGCCACCGCCGAGTGACCGCCCCGCAGACCCGCCGACCCTAGACACCCGGCCACGAAGGAAGAACGACGCATGTCGCAGCCCACCGGACCCCGTCCCCGCCTCGACGTGCGAGGAGCGGTCGACCTGTCCACGCTGAACCGTCCCGCGACGCCGCCTCCCGGGAGCCCGGGTGGGTTGCCGTCGCCGGGCGCGTACGTGGTGGACGTCGACCAGGCGACGTTCCCCGACCTGGTGCAGAGCTCGACGCAGCATCCGGTGGTCGTCGTCCTGTGGTCGCCCCGGAGCGAGGCCAGCGCCACGGTCGCCGCCGACCTCGCGTCGCTCGCCGACGAGGACGCGGGCCGGTGGCTGCTGGCACGCATCGACGCCGAGGCGAACCCCCAGATCGCGCAGGCGTTCCAGGCGCAGAGCGTGCCGACGGTGGTCGCGGTGCTCGCGGGCCAGCCGCTGCCGCTGTTCCAGGGGGCGTACCCCCGGGACCAGGTGCGCGCCGTCCTCGACCAGGTGCTGGCAGCCGCCGAGGCCAACGGGATCACCGGCCGGGCCGCACCGAACGACGGCGACGCCTCCGCCGAGCCGGAGCCCGAGCCGGAGCTGCCGCCGCTGCACCAGGCGGCCTACGACGCGATCGAGCGCGACGACCTGGCGGCCGCGACCGCCGCGTACGAGCAGGCGCTCAAGGAGAACCCGCGCGACGCTCTGGCGCGCGCCGGACTGGCGCAGGTCGGACTGCTCGACCGCACGCGCGACCTGGACCTGCAGGCTGCCCGCGCGGCGGCCGCAGCCGACCCGGCGGACGTCGACGCGCAGCTCGCGGTCGCGGACCTCGACATCCTCGGCGGCAAGGTGGAGGACGCGTTCAGCCGGCTCGTCGACGTCCTGCGCACGACGTTCGGACCGGACCGCGAGCGGGTGCGCGTGCGCCTCGTCGACCTGTTCGAGGTCATCGGCGGCGAGGATCCCCGCGTGATCGCGGCCCGCCGCGCGATGGCGAGCGCCCTGTACTGACCAGTAGCCGACTGGTGCGGCGCGACCGCGCATCGGCGCAGGTCGCAGCCCTGATTGGGACGTGACCCGCGTCACCGGGCACGGATTTGCCCTTCCGGCCCGGGCCTGCGTAATCTTCTCGACGTCGCCCGGCAGGGAGGAACGGACACCGCGGATCGAACCGCAGTGGCTGGTCCCCCGGAGCGACATCCTCGGACTCTTCGACCGGCGGCCAGATCGTCGGTCACCTGGAGTGTCCGGACGCGGAACTCAGGTTCCTGCCCAGCTGAATCTCCTCTGACCAGGAGGTTTGACGGGGAAGGGCCGCTCCGCTAAGTTAGAACGGTTGCCTCCGGACAGGTTGAAAGGCCTGGAGGGATGCGCGTCTGTTCCTTGAGAACTCAACAGTGTGCCAAATAGTCGATGCCATATGGCTCGCTATCTGATGATGCTTCGGCCCGTTCGGGTGGGGGTGTCGGTGGGTGGTGGGTCTTGGTTGAGATAGGTGTCGTGTCTTTCACCTCCGTGGGGGTGCGGCATCAAAATTCAGCCGAATCTGAACGGTCCTTATCGGGACCATTTCGTGTGTCGGTTGCTTCACTGCTTCGGTGGTGGGGTGCCATGTAGACATTACGGAGAGTTTGATTCTGGCTCAGGACGAACGCTGGC
>NZ_LMFC01000003.1 GCF_001426705.1 Cellulomonas sp. Root485
GCCGCGGTCCTGGGACCCGTTGTCGTCCGAGTGCCCGACCAGGGAGTTCTTGTCCTGCCCGTCGAAGTGGTTCCAGGAGATCGTCACGTAGTCCGAGCCRCGCTTGGTGTCCACCGAGCCGTCGTAGCCGGTGAAGAACGTGTTGTGGTCGATCCAGACGTTGGTCGACGTCTCGATGTTGATCGCGTCGTCGTCCCAGTCGTCGAACGAGATGTTCCGGACGATGACGTTCTTCGCGTTCTTGATGTTCAGGCCGCAGCCCACGATCTTGGCGCCGCCGGCCCCGAGCACCGTCTTGTTCGACGCGACGGTGAGCATGCCCGAGCACGAGATCGTGCCCGAGACCCGCACGACGGGCGCCGACCCGGACAGCGCGCTGGACAGCGCCGACNGTCTTGTTCGACGCGACGGTGAGCATGCCCGAGCACGAGATCGTGCCCGAGACCCGCACGACGGGCGCCGACCCGGACAGCGCGCTGGACAGCGCCGACGCGCTGGTCACCGTGGTCACCGAGCCGGAGCCGCCGCCGGTGGTGCCGCCGTTCTGCGACGCCCAGCCGACCAGGCCGGTAGCCGGCGGAGTGGTCGGGTTGCTCGTCGGCGGCGGCGTGGTGGGGTTGCTCGTCGGCGGCGGGGTGGTCGGGTTCGACGTCGGGTTGGTCGTGCCGCCCGTGCACGTCACGCCGTTGAGCGTGAAGGTCGTGGGCACCGGGTTGCTGCCCGACCACGACGCGTTGAAGCCGACCTGCGCGGTGGCACCGGTCGACAGCGAGCCGTTCCAGGCCGCGTTGCTGATCGTAACGGCCGCGCCGGACTGCGTCGCGTTGCCGCCCCAGGCCTGCGTGATCTGCTGGCCGGCCCCGAACGACCAGCCCAGCTTCCAGCTGGAGACCGCGTCGCCGAGGTTGGTGACGACGACGTCACCGCCGAAGCCGCTGGGCCACTGGTTGGTCACCTTGTACTCGACCTTGCAGCCGGTCGCAGCCTGCGCGGGTACCGCCAGGAGCGCGCCGACACCTGCCATCGCGACGAGCGCCGCGGAGGTGAACGCCGCCGTCGCCGTACGTCGTCGGGTCGTGAGTCGCATGGGAGGTCCTCTTCTCGTGCGGCGCCCGGGCTGCACTGCGATGTGCTGGCGCCGTCACGGAAGGGTCCACCTGGGACCTCGGCTCCCCTACCCGGCGAAAGCATTCGGGTAACCGGTTTCTCATTGTTTCAGCGCAGCGTCCCCGACAGGGGGTGGTCGCAGAGCGGCCCACCTGTCGGGGTTCGTCGTGCGCGGGTCAGCCGAAGTAGTGCGGGAGCGTCGCCTCGTGGGCCTCGCGCGCCTCCGCCAGGGGCAGGGTGAACAGGCCCTGCACCTCGACCGCAGGGCCGTGCACGTGGTCGGCGGCGTCGGTCGGGGTGCCGGCACCCGGCGAGCACGACTCCGCGGTCTCGCCCAGGCGCAGCGCCGGCACACCGCGCGCGGTGCAGAGGTCGACCAGGCGGACCTCCTCCGACCGCGGGACGGCGACGAGCACGCGGGCGGTCGACTCCGAGAACAGCGCCTCGAACGGCGTGACGCCGTCGCGTGCGCAGATCGGCTCCAGCGACACCTGCACGCCGACGCCGAACCGCAGGCTCGACTCGATGAGCGCCTGGACCAGGCCACCCTCCGACAGGTCGTGCGCGGCGTCGACGAGCTCGTCGCGGCTGGCGCGGATCAGCACCTCGGCCAGCCGGCGCTCGGCGGCCAGGTCGACGGCCGGCGGCAGCCCGCCGAGGTGGCCGTGCACGACGTCGGCCCACGCCGACCCGTCGAGCTCGGGGCGCGTGGTGCCCAGCAGGTAGACGGCCTGCCCGGGAGCGGTCCAGCCCGACGGCGTGGCGTCGGCGACGTCGTCGAGCACGCCCAGCACGCCGACCACCGGGGTCGGGTGGATGGCGGAGTCGATGAGGCCCGGCTCCCCCGTGCCGTTGTAGAGCGAGACGTTGCCGCCGGTGACGGGGACCTCGAGCACCTGGCACGCGTCGGCCAGACCGCGGATGGCCTCGACCAGCTGCCACATGGAGTCGGGGTGCTCGGGGCTGCCGAAGTTGAGGCAGTCGGTGACGGCCAGGGGGCGGGCGCCCGTCGTCGCGACGTTCCGGTACGCCTCCGCCAGGGCCAGCTGGGCGCCCGTGTACGGGTCGAGCTTGGCGTAGCGGCCGTTGGCGTCGGTGGCCAGCGCGACGCCGAGACCGGTGGTCTCGTCGACGCGGATCACGCCGGAGTCGTCGGGCTGCGCGAGCGCGGTGTTGCCCTGCACGAAGCGGTCGTACTGGTTGGTCACCCACGCCTTGGACGCGAGGTTGGGGCTGGCGAGCAGCTCCAGGACCGTGGCGCGGAGCTCGGCGTTGGTCGACGGCTTCCGCAGCGACGCCACGGTGTCCGCGTTGAGCGTGTCCTGCCACGCCGGGCGCGCGTACGGGCGGTCGTAGACCGGGCCCTCGTGCGCGACCGTCTTCGGGTCGACGTCGACGATGCGCAGGCCGTGGTGGTCGATGGTGAGGCGCCCGGTGCCGGTGACCTCGCCGATCACGGCCGTCTCGACGTCCCACTTGCCGGTGATGGCCAGGAACTCGTCGAGCTGGTCGGGCCGGACCACGGCCATCATCCGCTCCTGCGACTCCGACATGAGGATCTCGCCGGCGGTCAGCGACGGGTCACGGAGCAGCACGTTCTCCAGGTCGACGTGCATGCCGCCGTCGCCGTTGGAGGCCAGCTCGCTGGTCGCGCACGAGATGCCGGCAGCGCCCAGGTCCTGGATCCCCTCGACCACGCGCGCGGCGTAGAGCTCGAGGCAGCACTCGATGAGCACCTTCTCCATGAACGGGTCGCCCACCTGCACCGACGGGCGCTTGGACGGCTTGGTGTCGTCGAACGTCTCGCTGGCCAGGATCGACGCGCCACCGATGCCGTCGCCGCCCGTGCGCGCACCGAAGAGGACCACCTTGTTGCCCGCGCCCGAGGCGTTGGCCAGGTGGATGTCCTCGTGCCGCAGGACGCCCAGGCACAGCGCGTTGACCAGCGGGTTGCCCTGGTAGGAGGCGTCGAACACGAGCTCGCCGCCGATGTTGGGCAGGCCGAGGGAGTTGCCGTAGCCGCCGACCCCGGCGACGACGCCGTGCACCACGCGAGCGGTGTCGGGGTGGTCAACGGCACCGAAGCGCAGCTGGTCCATGACCGCGACCGGGCGCGCACCCATCGAGATGATGTCGCGCACGATCCCGCCGACGCCCGTGGCCGCGCCCTGGTACGGCTCGACGTAGGACGGGTGGTTGTGCGACTCGACCTTGAACGTGACCGCCCAGCCGTCGCCGATGTCCACGACGCCCGCGTTCTCGCCGATGCCGACGAGCAGGTGCTCCTTCATGGCATCGGTGGTCTTGTCGCCGAACTGGCGCAGGTGGTTCTTGCTCGACTTGTACGAGCAGTGCTCCGACCACATGACCGAGTACATGGCGAGCTCGGCGGCCGTGGGGCGGCGGCCGAGGATGTCCCGGATGCGCTGGTACTCGTCCGGCTTCAGGCCCAGCTCCGCGAACGGCTGCTCCTGGTCGGGAGTCGCGGCGGCGACGTCGACGGTGTCGGTCTGGGGGGCGCGCGCAGGTGCGGTGGTCATCGATTCCCTCGGTGGAGACCCGTGGGCCGCTCGTCGGCCAGGCGGCCGACGACACAGCCGACATCGGCAGACGCAGGTCAGGATACCGGCGCCCGGACGCGGTCCGGAGCCGCGTCCGCGCGCACGAGTTTCCGGGCAATTGCGGCGGTATCCCCCGGCTCGGCGATCGCTGCACTGACCTGCGGCGACAGGGTGCGCATGACTGAGCACGGCGCGAGATGACCGCGATCACGCGGCCTCGCTCGAGTTGCGCAACTCCGGGGATGGTGTGACGGTCGCCACATGAAAGCGCTTCCTACGCCGCAAGGCAACGAGCTGGGCACGGTGACGATCTACGACGTCGCCGCGCTCGCCGGCGTCGGGATCGCGACCGTCTCCCGGGCCATGAACGGGTCGGCGCCCGTCGCCGATGCCACCCGGGCCCGGGTGCTCGCCGCCGTGGAGGAGCTCGGCTTCCGCCCCAGCCACGCAGGAACCTCGCTCGCCGCACGCACGCACGCCGCCAACGGGATCGTCTTCCCCGACCTGTCGGGCCCGTACTACGCCGAGGTGCTCCTCGGGTACGAGGAGACCGCGTCCCGTCTCGGGCGCAGCGTCCTCGTCCTGGCCACCCACGGCCGTCCCGACCCCGACGCCGCGGTCCGCGACCTGGCCGGGCGGGTCGACGGGATGGTCGTCCTGGGCCGCACGGTCGCCGACGAGGTCATCGCCAGCCTGGCCGGCCTCCCGGTGGTCGTCGTGGCCCGGCCGGAGCTCGGCGACGTCGACTCGGTCCGCACCGACGGCCTCACCTCCGCCCGCGCCCTCGGCGAGCACCTCGCCGGTCACGGGCTGCGGCACATCGCCCTCCTCGGGTCCCCCGAGGAGTCCCCCGACGTCGCCGAGCGGTTCCTCGGCATCCGCGAGGGCCTCGGCGCGCACGGCATCGAGCCCACCGAGACGCCGTGCCTGTTCGACGAGGCGTCGGGCACCCGCGTCGCCGCCACCCTGCTCGAAGGGCGTCGCCGTCCCGACGCCCTCGTCTGCGCGAACGACGAGATCGCGCTGGGCGCCATCGTCGCGGCCGAAGGAGCCGGCCTGCGCGTGGGGCACGACATCGCGATCACCGGGTGGGACGACGTCATGGCCGCACGCCATGCCCGTCCGGCCCTCACCACCGTCCGCCAACCGATGCGTGCGCTCGGGTCCCTCGCCGCCGAGGTGCTCGACGAGCGCATCACCGCCACCCGCACGACCCCGCGGCACGAGTTGCTCGCCACCGACCTGGTGGTGCGCGACAGCTGCGGCCTGCACCCCTGACGGACCCCACGAGGGAACGTCCGGTTCGAGGAGGAACCACCATGAGGAGAACAGCGCGCATCAGCGTCGCCGCGCTCGCCGTCACGACGCTCGCACTGACCGCCTGCGGTCGCGGCGACGAGACCGCCACCGGGGACGCCAGCGCCACCGCCGTCGACACCAGCGAGCTCAGCGGCACCGTGACCGTCTGGGCGATGGGGACGGAGGGCGAGGCCCTCGGCGACTTCGCGCAGGCGTTCACCGAGGAGAACCCGGACGTGACGGTCGAGGTCACCGCCGTGCCCTGGGACGCCGCCCACGACAAGATCGCCACCGCGATCGCCGCCGACGAGGTGCCCGACGTCTCGATGATCGGCACCACGTGGATGGGTGAGTTCGCCACGTCCGGCGGTCTGGACCCGACGCCGCCGGACCTCATCGACGAGTCCACGTTCTTCGAGGGCGCCTGGGGCTCCACCGAGGTCGGCGGGACGTCCTACGCGGTGCCGTGGTACGTCGAGACGCGCGTGCTGTACGTCGACACCGCGCTCGCCGAGCAGGCGGGCGTCTCCCCGACACCCGCGACGTGGGACGACCTGATGGCGACCTCGACGGGCATGCAGTCCGCGGGCGCGCAGTGGGGCATCAACCTGCAGCCGGGCGAGACCGGGGCGTGGCAGACGTTCATGCCGTTCGCCTGGCAGGCAGGGGCCGAGATCATGAACGAGGACCAGACCGAGTTCACGTTCGACAGCCCCGAGTTCGTCAAGGCCCTCACGTTCTACCAGTCGTTCTTCACCGACGGGGTCGCCCCCAAGGAGCTGCCGGAAGGCACCCTGGAACCCGACTTCGTCGCCGGCAAGATCGGCGCGTTCCAGTCCGGCCCGTGGCACATCGGGATCCTCGACGAGACCGGCGGCGAGGGCTTCATGGACAGCGTGACCATCGCGCCGCTGCCCGCCGGCGAGAAGCAGGCGTCGTTCATCGGCGGCAGCAACCTCGCGGTGTTCAAGAGCGCCGAGAACCGCGACGCGGCGTGGGCCTTCGTGCAGTGGCTGAGCGACCCCGAGGTCCAGGCCGACTGGTACGCCGAGACCAGCGACCTGCCCGCCGTGCAGGCGGCGTGGGAGTCCGGCGACCTGGCCTCCGACGAGCGCCTCGCGGTGTTCGGCGAGCAGATGACGACCGCGCAGTCACCGCCCGCGATCCCCACGTGGGAGCAGATCGCCAACGTGATCGACACCGAGCTGGAGAAGGTCTGCAAGACCGGCATGGACCCGCAGGAGGCCGCCACGGCCATCCAGCAGCAGGCCGAGTCGATCGGGACGGGGCTCTGACCCCATGTCGACGACCCTGACCTCCGGGCAGGGCGTGCGACCCCCGGGGGCAGCCGACGAGGCTGCTCCCCGGGTGCGTCGCTCGTCGCCCCTGCGCCGTCGGCGCAGCATCGCCGCGTGGGGCATGGCGGCACCGTTCGTGGTGCTGTTCCTCGTGTTCACCGCGTGGCCGGTGCTCTCGTCGCTCTTCATGAGCGTCACCGACATCAAGAGCCGCGACCTGCAGAACCCGTTCGCCGTCAACTTCGTGGGGTTCGAGAACTTCGCGACCGTGCTGACCGACCCGATCTTCCACAAGGCCGCGTTCAACACGCTCTACTTCGTCGTCGTCGGCGTCCCGCTGACGATCCTCGTGGCGCTGGCCATCGCGATCGCGCTCAACACCGGCATCACCAAGCTGTCCGGGTTCTTCCGGGTCGGGTACTACATGCCCGTCGTCACGACGATCGTCGCCGTGGCGGTCGTCTGGCGCTTCCTGCTGCAGCCCGAGAACGGGCTGGTCAACGAGGTGCTGGGCTGGTTCGGCATCCAAGGACCCGACTGGCTGGGCAGCACGACGTGGGCGATGCCGTCGCTGATCATGATGTCGGTCTGGCGCTCGCTGGGCACGCTCGTGGTGATCTTCCTGGCCGGGCTCCAGTCGGTGCCCAAGGCTCTGCACGAGGCCGGCGCGCTCGACGGCGCCAACGCCTGGCAGCGGCTGCGGAACATCACGCTGCCGACGCTGCGCCCGACCATGCTGTTCGCCGGCGTCATCACCGGCATCGGGTTCCTGCAGCTCTTCGAGGAGCCGTTCGTCATGACCCAGGGCGGACCGTTGAACAGCACGCTCTCGGTCGCGTACCTGGTCTACAACACGTTCGGCTTCGGCAACTACGGGGTCGCCGCCGCGATGAGCTACGTGCTCTTCGCCGCCGTCGTCCTGCTCACGGTCCTGCAGTTCACGGTCCTCGGTGAGCGCGACGACGCGGCGGGCAAGCGGCGCCGCTGGTTCCGGCCGGCGGGAGGTGCGCGATGACCAGCACGAGCACCACCACGAAGCCCCGCGAGCAGGCGGGGTCGCACATCGGCGAACCGCAGCCGCGCCCGTGGATCTACGTCGTCCTCGGCCTCGGGCTCGTCCTCGTCGTGACGCCGTTCATCTGGATGCTCCTCGGGTCGTTCAAGACGAACGGGGAGCTGCGGTCCAACCCGCCGACGTGGTGGCCGCAGGCACCCACGATCGACAACTACCGGGAGCTGTTCACGCGGCTCGACTTCGCGCAGTTCTTCACCAACTCGTTCGTCGTCGCCGTCGTGGTGACGGTCGGCAACATGGTGTTCTGCTCGATGCTCGGCTACGCGTTCGCGAAGATCGACTTCTGGGGCCGCACCTGGCTGTTCCGGCTGGTCCTGGCCACGTTGATGATCCCGGGCATGGTGCTGCTGGTCCCCCTGTTCGTGCTGGTCAGCAACCTCGGCATGGTCAACACGTACTTCGGGCTGATCCTGCCGTTCCTGGCCGGGCCGTTCGGGGTGTTCCTCATGCGGCAGTTCATGCAGGGGATCCCCGACGAGCTCATCGACGCCGCGCGCGTCGACGGTGCCGGCGAGCTGCGGATCTTCGCGACCGTGGTCCTGCCCCTGTGCAAGCCCGCGCTCGCGACGCTCGCGATCCTCACCTTCCTCGGCTCCTGGAACAACTTCCTGTGGCCGCTGGTGGTCGCCAGCACCGAGGACATGTACACGCTGCCGGTCGCGCTCGCGCTCTACAGCGTCGGGCAGAACTCGACCAACTACGGGCTGCTCCTCGCAGGCTCGTGCGTGGTCCTGATCCCCGTGCTCGTCGTGTTCCTCACGATGCAGCGCCACTTCGTCCAGGGGCTGGCGACCACCGGCCTCAAGTCCTGAAGGGCTCCACGATGAGACTTCGATCCCTCGCGGCCGCCACGGCCGCGGCCGCCCTGCTCCTCACCGGTGCCACGACCGCCTCCGCCGGCGGCCACCACCACGACGACCTCGGCCTGACCCGGCAGGACCGTGCCGACCTGCACCGCTGGGCGGCCGACACGTGGACCTCCTTCGTCGCGATGACGGACGAGACCACCGGCCTGCCCGCCGACAACATCGACGCAACGCTCGACCCGGCCACACGGTCGGGCTACACCTCGCCGACGAACATCGGCGCCTACCTGTGGTCCACGATCTCCGCCGAGGAGCTCGGGGTGATCAGCAAGCGTGAGGCCCGCGAGCGCCTGCGGCAGACGCTCGCGACGGTCGCGACGATGGAGCGCCACGAGCCGAGCGGCATGTTCTACAACTGGTACGACGAGGCCACGGGCGCCAAGCTCACGCAGTTCCCCACCGGCGAGACCGTCTACCCGTTCCTGTCCACCGTGGACAACGGGTGGATGGCCGCGGCGCTCATGGTCGTCGCGACCGCCGAGCCGTCGCTCCGCCGCCAGGCGAACGCCCTCCTGGAGCCGATGAACTTCGGCGCGTTCTACGACGCGGACCAGTTCGGCGGGACGCGCCCCGGCATGATGCGCGGCGGCTTCTGGGTGGACCCGCCCGTGAACCAGTGCACCCAGGCCGGGACTGTCGCGGGGTCGCCCGTGCTGTTCACCTGCCACCACTACGACATCACCAACTCCGAGCCACGGATCGCCAGCTACATCGGCATCGTGCGCGGCCAGGTCCCGCCCGCGCACTACTTCGCGACGAACCGCACCTTCCCGGCCAGCTGCGACTGGGACTGGCTGGAGCAGCGCCCGGTCGGCGTGACCCGCACGTACGAGGGCCTCGAGGTCTTCGAGGGTGCGTTCACGTACCGCGGCATGCACATCGTCCCGAGCTGGGGCGGTGACATGTTCGAGGAGCTCATGCCGGACCTGTTCGTGCCGGAGTCCGAGTGGGCCCCGAAGAGCTGGGGCGTCAACCACCCGCTCGCCGTCCGCGCGCACATCGAGCACGGCCTGGTCGAGGCCGGCTACGGCTACTGGGGGTTCTCCCCCGCCAGCGACCCGTTCGGCACGTACAGCGTGTACGGCGTCGACGCGATCGGCATGGACCCGGGCGGGTACCCGTCGGACGCGGAGAAGACGAACGTGGATGCGGGCTACGAGGGCTGCCGCGAGGCGACGAACCCGACGCCGACGTTCGGTGACGGCGTCGTCACCCCGCACGCCTCCTTCCTCGCGCTGCCGTACGCGCCGCGCGAGGCCGTCGACAACCTCCGCAACATCGAGACGGTGCTCGGCGCGTACGGGGACGGCGGGTTCTACGACTCCGTCGCGGTCCGCTCCAACACCCAGGCGAAGCGGTACCTGTCGCTCGACCAGGGCATGGTCCTGGGCGCGCTGGGCAACGTGCTCGGCGGCGGGGTGCTGCACGACTCGTTCGGCACCCGCCAGGTGGAGAAGGTCCTGCGACCGCTCATCGGCCAGGAGGAGTTCAGCGCGGGGGTGATCAAGTGACCGACGCACGCACGGACTGGGAGAACAGGATCGGGCGCCGCTCCGACACCGCGGCCGCCGGGGAGATCCCGGTGCTCGCACCGCCGGCGGGGCTGTACGCCTCGCCGGGGGTCGGCCAGGTGACACTCCACTGGGAGCCCGTCGACGGTGCGGTCGGCTACCAGGTGGTCCGCGACGGCACACCGCTCGACCACCAGGGTGGCGACGTCCTGGCGGTCCCGCACGGGCCGTACGCGGACACCACCGGCGAGCCCGGCGTCGTGTACCGGTACGCGGTGGCGACGGTCACGGACGTCGACGTCACCGGTCCCGCGGGGGACGAGGTCGTCGCGGCCTCGCTCCCGGCAGACGAGCCCGCCGAGGTCGAGGTCCTCGTGGACCTGGGCACCGTGGTCCGCGAGCTGCCCCGGCCATGGCGGCCGATGATCGGCTCGGAGCACCTCAGCCTCCTGCTGAGCGACGAGACGGTCGGCGGGCAGAGCATCTCCGCGGACCTCACGTCGGCGCTGCGGGCTGCGCACGACGAGCTCGGCGTCTCGACGGTCCGGGCGCACGCGATCCTGTGCGACGACCTGGGTGTCTACCGCGAGATCGACGGCGAGCCCGTGCACGACTTCACCGGTGTCGACGCCACGTACGACGCGCTGCTGGCCCTGGGTCTGCGGCCCGTCGTCGAGCTGTCGTACATGCCGCGCGACCTGGCCTCCGACCCCGACGTGACCGTGTTCGGGTACGGCGCGATCGTGTCCCCACCGAAGGACTGGGACCGCTGGGCCGCTCTGATCACCGACTTGGTCGGGCACCTGGTCCAGCGCTACGGGCTCGACGAGGTCCGGTCGCGGTGGTCGTTCGAGGTGTGGAACGAGCCCAACCTCGAGGTGTTCTGGTCCGGCACGCGCGACGAGTTCTGGCGGCTGTACGACGTGACCGTGAACGCCGTGCGGTCGGTCGACGACCAGCTGGTGGTCGGCGGTCCGTCGACCGCGGCGGCGGGCTGGGTGGACGGGCTCCTGGAGCACGTGGCCTCGTCCGGTGCACCGGTCGACTTCGTCTCGACGCACACCTACGGCAACGCGCCCCTGGACGTGCGGCCGACGCTCGCGCGGCACGGCCGACAGGACGCGCAGATCTGGTGGACCGAGTGGGGGGTGAGCCCCACGCACTTCGGCAACGCCAACGACGGCGTGTTCTCCGCGGCGTTCCTCGTCCGCGGCATGCGCTCGGCGGCCGGGCGCATCGACGCCCTGTCCTACTGGGTGGTCTCCGACCAGTTCGAGGAGCTCGGCCGCCCGCCGCGGCTCCTGCACGGCGGGTTCGGCCTGCGGACCGTCGGCGAGCTGCGCAAGCCCCGGTGGTGGGCGCTGTGGCTGCTGGAGCAGCTCGGTCGCGACGAGGTCGCGGCGACCGTGACCGGTGACGGCGCCGACAGCCTGGTCGAGGTGTGGGCGTCGCGCGACGACGACCGCGTCGCCATCGCGCTGTGGAACGGCACCCTGGACCAGTCGAAGGTCGACGGGTCCGCCGCCCTGGCCCGTACGGTGCACGTGGAGCTCGACGGACTGCCCGACGGGGAGTGGACCGTGCGGGAGTCACGGGTCGACGCCGAGCACTCGAACATCGCGGCCCTGTGGTCGTCGATGTCCGACGGAGCCGACTGGCCGACCGACGAGCAGTGGGCACGGCTGCGCGCCGCCGACCGCCTGGCCGTCACGGAGCGCCCGCTGGACGGCTCCGCCCTGGACCTCGGCCTGCCGAACCCGTCGATCGTGCTGGTCGAGCTGGTTCGCGTGTGAGGTCGTGGTGGCGCAGCGCCGTCGTCTACCAGGTGTACGTCCGGTCCTTCCTGGACGGGGACGGCGACGGCGTCGGTGACCTGGCGGGACTGACCGCCGGGCTCGACGCCGTCGCCCGCCTGGGCGTCGACGCGGTGTGGCTCACGCCCGTGTACCGCTCGCCGCAGGCCGACCACGGGTACGACGTGGCGGACCACCGCGACATCGACCCGCTCTTCGGGGACCTCGCAGCGTTCGACCGGCTCCTCGTGGCGGCGCACCAGCGCGGGTTGCGGGTGCTCATGGACCTGGTGCCGAACCACGTGTCCGACCAGCACCCGTGGTTCGTCGCCGCGAAGGCCGGCGGTCCTGAGCGCTCGCGGTTCCACGTCCGGCCCACGCCGACCCGGTGGCGCTCGATGTTCGGCGGCTCTGCCTGGTCGCCGCTGCCCGACGGTCCCTTCTACCTGCACCTGTTCGCACCCGAGCAGCCCGACCTGAACTGGGCAGACCCGGTGGTGCAGGCAGACTTCGTCACGACCCTGCGGTTCTGGCTGGACCGCGGGGTCGACGGATTTCGCGTCGACGTCGCCGGCGGGCTGGCCAAGGACCCGGCGTACGGCGAGGTGCGTCGCGGCTCCGCGCACCCCCACTGGGACCGGTCGGAGGTGCACGACATCTACCGGTCGTGGCGGCACGTGCTGGGCGATGCGCCCGCGGTGGCTGAGGCCTGGGGACCGCCCGAGCGCACCGCGGCGTTCGCCCGCGCCGACGAGCTGGGCCAGGCGTTCGCGTTCGACATCCTGCGCACGCCCTGGTCCGCCGCGGCGCTGCGCCGGACCGTCGACGCCCAGCTCGCCGCGCACCGCGCGGTCGGCGCCCTGCCCGCGTGGGTGGCCGGCAACCACGACATCGCCCGCGTCGCGACGCGGCTCGGCCCCGAGCGCGCGCTGGCCCTGCACCTGTTCCTGCTCGCCCTGCCCGGCGCGTTCTACCTGTACGCGGGCGACGAGCTGGGCCTGCCCGACGCCGACGTGCCCCCCGAGCAGTGGCAGGACCCGCAGTCGCTGCGGTCCGGCGGTCGGCTGCCCAACCGCGACGGCGCACGCGTGCCGCTGCCGTGGACCTCGGGACCAGGCGTCGGCTTCACGACGGGCACCCCGTGGCTGCCGATCCCCGCAACCTGGGGCGGGTATGCGCGGGACGCCCAGGAGGCCAACCCGACGTCGACCTGGTCGGTGCTGCACCGGGCGCTCGCCGCACGGTCGGGCCTCTGGGCGTCCGACGACCTGACCTGGGAGGACACCCGACCCGGGGTGCTCGCCGGCCGACGCGGCGACGCGCTCGTCGTGCTCAACACGTCGACCCGCCCGTGGCGGCTCCCCGCCCATGCGTCCGTGGTCGCGCGCAGCCGTCCGGACGCCGAGCCGACGATCGTCACCCCGTCGGAGTGCGTCTGGCTCGTGGACGGGCCGGTACCTTTCCGAGGGTGAGACCACAGACGGCCCTGGTCGCAGCGATGGCCGCCCTCGTGCTGGTGGGTTGCAGCCCCGACCCCGCTGCGCCCCCGCCGCCCGCATCCCCGTCGGCCACCCCGACCCCCACCGCGGACCCGACGGACCCCACCCTGATCCGCACGACCGGCACACCGGTCACCTCCGGTGCCGTCACGCTCACCGCCTCTGTCCCTGGCCTGGCGGTGACGGCCGACCCCGACGGGTCCGCCCGCGCCACGGTCCCGAGCGGTGTGCTCATCGCCGCGCCCGAGGGCCTGACTATCGCCGCCCTGACCGACGGCACCGCGGTCGTCCGCGACGGTGCCGGGGCGTTCGTCGCGGGCCTGACCACCGACCCGTGGGGCAGCGCGCTCGCCCAGGTGGGTCCGGAGGTCGTCCGGCTCGATGCCGCCGCCGACCTCTGGTTCACCGCGGTCGCCGTCGAGAGCGCCGTCTGGGGTGAGGCCGAGGGCGGGCGCTCGCTCGCGGTCACGCCCAGCGCGTGGGCCCGCGCCCGCGGCCTGGCCGCACAGGAAGGGCTGTGGGCGCAGGTCGTCGCCCTGGCACCGGACGCCGACACCCCCGGCATGCAGGCGCAGCTCGAGTGCCACGAGCTCGGCGCCCCGGACAAGGCCACGTGGAACCTGGAGCCGTGGCGACCAGAGGTCGACGCCATCGAGATGATCCGCGAGCGCTGCAACCCCTGAGCGCGCCAGACTGACCCACGACGAGGGGAAGCAGGCCCCTCCCGGCACGGAGGCAGTGACATGTCAGGACCCTCGACCCCATCCCGCGCGACGCGGTCGAGATGGGCCTCGACGTTCTGCCTGAACCCGCCCGGGCGAAGGTGGCCGCATTCGTCGGCGCCGTCGACGACCGCTACCGGTCGTTCACCATGGAGGACCCGTCGGGCCGGATGGGCGACGTCGCCGTGCGCGGCCTGACCGGCCGGGGATGGTGGTGGTTCCGGGTCCCGTCGACGGGGCCGATCGTCGAGGACCTGCGCAGCGACGTCGGGCCCCAATCATGAGCGTGTTCGGGCCCGGTTCCGACCTGCGGGGCGCCGACCTGTCCGGCGCCGATCTCTCGGGTGCCGACCTGTCCGGGGCCGATCTCCGCGGTGCGGACCTCGGGCACGCCTGGCTCGTCGACGCGGACCTGTCCGGGGCCGACCTGTCCGGGGCGTACCTCAAGAAGGCGCACCTCGACCGGGTCCGCGCCCGGGGGGCCACGTTTCGCGGGTGCACGCTGATCAGGACGGACCTGACGGGCGCCGACCTCACCGGCGCCGACCTGTCGCGCTCGTTCCTGGTGAAGACGTGGCTCGACGGCGCCGACCTCCGCTCGGCGGACCTGACCGAGGCGGACCTCTACCTCGTCTTCGCCGCCGGTTCGACGTGGGGCGACAACCGGGTCGCGGGGGCAGCCGGCACGCTCGTCGACGTCGAGGACGGCGTCCGCGTCGACGGTCTGACGCAGAGCGTCGGCCGGCTCCTCGAGGCCTGGGTGCCCGCCGGTTCCCGGGTCACCGCGCACACCTCGGGGGCCGACCTGCCGCCGGAACCTGTCTGGCGGTGCGCACAGGACATCGACGCAGGGTCATGACCCTGCGTCGATGCCGTGCGCGCGGTCAGCGCTTGTGCTTCTCCGGGACGGGGGCGTCACCCGAGGCACGCTGCGACCGGTAGTAGGCGCGGGCCTCGTCCTGCCGCTCCTGCTCGGCGCCGGACGCGATCGGTGCGCGCAGGTGCGCCTGCTCGTAGCCGAACGCGTCGACCAGCGACTGCGCGTGCGGGCGCAGGCGGGCCAGCAGCCGGTCGAGGTACGACGTCACCGTGCGGGCGCGACCAGCGGACAGGCGGCCGTTGAGCAGGTACCAGGTGAGGTTCCGCTCGATGACCGTGAGCCCGAACAGGTCCCGTACCCACGTGAGGATCTGGCGGGTGCCGGGGTCGGTGACACGCTCCAGCGCCGCCGTGAACGACTCCCACTGGACCAGCTCGGCGTGCGCGCGGGCGGCCTGCACGAGCTCGTGCTGGTGCGCGTTGAACAGGGCAGCCGCCGTCGCCGGGTCGGCCTTCTGGGCGGGACGCAGGGCCTGCGCGATCTCCGCGACCATCGTCTCGACGCGGTCCACCAGCAGCTCGCGCTGGGTCGCCGTCTCGCGCAGCTGGCCGGCCGAGCGGCGCGGGTCGCCGACGTCGGCGATGGTCTGCACGGCCCGGTGCAGGGGCGTGCGGTAGCGGGCGGCGTCGGACGCGCGCTCGGCCACCATGCGGGCGACCTTCGTCGCGTCGAGGTGCTTGAAGCTCTTGGAGTAGTCGGTGAGCAGGCGCTTGCCGACCAGCTGCAGCAGGACGGTGTTGTCGCCCTCGAACGTCGCGTACACGTCCATGTCGGCGCGCAGCCCTGTGATCCGGTTCTCGGCGAGGAACCCGGCCCCGCCGCACGCCTCACGGGCGACCTGGAGCGTGTTCAGCGCGTGCCAGGTCGACGCCGGCTTGAGCGCCGCGGCGAGCGTCTCGAGGTCCTCGCGCGTCTCCGGGGTGTCGTTGCGGCCGGAGAACACGTCGTCGAACGCGGCGAGCAGGTCCTCGTGCGCGAACCCGGCGGCGTACGTCTCGGCGAGCAGCGGGAGCAGGCGGCGCTGGTGCTCGGCGTAGTCGAGGATGACGACCTCGTCCGTGGGCGACGCCCCGTTGAACTGCCGGCGCTGGTTGCCGTAGGTGATCGCGATGGTCAGGCCGATGCGGGCGGCCGTGACCGCGGCACCGTCGAGAGAGACGCGGCCCTGCACCAGCGTGCCGAGCATCGTGAAGAAGCGACGGCCCGGGCTCGCGATCGGCGACGAGTACGTGCCGTCCTCGTCGACGTCGCCGTACCGGTTCAGCAGGTTGGTACGCGGGACCCGGACCTGGTCGAACCAGAGCCGGCCGTTGTCGATGCCGTTCAGACCGCCCTTGAGCCCGTCGTCCTCACCGCCGACGCCCGGGAGGAACTCCATGGTGTCCTCGTCGCGGATCGGGACGTAGAACGCGTGCACACCGTGGTCGGTGCCTGCCGTGATCAGTCGCGCGAAGACGGTGGCCGCCGTGCCGTGCACACCGGCGTTGCCGAGGTAGTCCTTCCATGCCGCGCGGAACGGCGTGTGGATGACGAACTCCTGCGTCGCGGGGTCGTACGTGGCGGTGGTGCCGATGGCGGCGACGTCCGAGCCGTGGCCGGTCTCCGTCATCGCGAAGGCGCCCGGGACCTTGACAGACAGCGCGTCGGCCAGGAACTCGTCGTGGTTGCGCTCGGTGCCCAGGTGGTAGATCGCGGACGCGAACAGCCCCCACTGCACGCCCGACTTGATCTGCAGCGACGGGTCCGCGTGCGTCAGCTCCTCGAACCGGGCCAGGAAGCCGCCGTGGTCCTCGGCGCCGCCGAACCGCTCCGGGAACGACCGGTGCACGTCGCCCTCGGCGGCGAGCAGGCGGAGCTGGCCGATGACGCGCTCGCGGTGGTCGGCCAGCGACTGGCCCTCGATCCGGTGGAACCGCTCGTCGGCCATGAGCTTGCGGGCGGCCAGGCGCAGCTCGGGGTAGTGGCCCAGGAGGACCTGCTGGAGGTGCGCGATGTCGACGTTGGTGACGTCGGCGTCGAGGCGGGGGTCGCCGGCCTCGGGGGTCTCGACGGTGGGGCGGGCGCTGGTGGTGGTCATCGAGACTCCTCGTGGGTCGTGCGGTTGCGGTCACGGGCCAGGAGCCCGACGGGTCCGGCCCAGAGCCATGCGGCGACCTGGGCGGTGAGCTCTTCACGATCGGGGCTGGCGGGCTCGTCGCGGTGGGCCAGCCACCACTCGCCGGAGCCGCGGACGAAGCCGACGGCGCCGGCGGCCCAGGACTCGGCCAGGGCGACGCGGGAGGCCAGCGCGGCGTCGTCCTCCTCGGACGCCTCGGGCCTGCGTGCGGTGCGCCGACCGTCGTGCTCCTCGGTCAGCCCACGGGCGAACGGGGCAGCGACCAGCGCGGTGACCGAGTCCAGGAAGTGCCCGAGCGGTCCACCCGACTCCACCGAGCCGTTCCGCGTCACGAACGCGTACACGTTCGGCGACGACTCGATCATCTCGAGGTACACCGCGACCATCGCCCGCAGGCCGTCGCGGGGGGTCGGCGCGATCCGCAGGACCCCTTCGAGCGCCCCCTGGATCTGCAGCACGACCGCCTCGGCGACGGCGATCTGCAGACCGGTCTTGTCCGCGAAGTACCGGTAGACGATCGACTTGGAGGTGCCCGCGGCGGCCGCGATCTCCTCCATCGACACGTCGGGGCCCTTGTGGTGGACGGTCCGGCGCGCGATGCGCACCAGCTCGGCGCGGCGGGCCTCGCGGTGGTCGGCCCAGCGGGTGGACCGGCCGTCGGCCGCGAAGGCATCGTCGACGGGGCGCCTCGTCGAGGGGGGCGTCGGAAGGGCCGGTCGCGCACGACCGGCCTCGGAGTTCAGAAGGGTGAGGGCCGTCGCCTTCGACGGACCCGGTGTGACAGGGCTCACGAGACCGAAGGTATCAGGTACTGTGGGTTTCGGACACCACGTCATCATCATCGAGCCTCCGTGCTCGGTCCCCGCTCAGCGACGAAGCGAGAGGAACGCGCCCCATGGCACGCCCCACCACCCCCACTCCCGAGGTCCGCAGGGCCTACGTGCTCGGCGGGAACCGGATCCCCTTCGCCCGCGCCGGCGGCCCCTACGTCCGGGCCAGCAACCAGGACATGCTCACCGCCGCGATCGACGGGCTCGTCGCCCGGTACGGCCTGCAGGGCGAGCGCATCGGCGAGGTCGCCGCGGGTGCGGTGCTCAAGCACAGCAAGGACTTCAACCTCACCCGCGAGGCCGTGCTCGGGTCGGCGCTCTCGGCCGAGACCCCCGCGTACGACGTGCAGCAGGCCTGCGCGACCGGCCTGGAGACCGTCGTCTCCCTGAGCAACAAGATCCGCCTCGGCCAGCTCGAGTCCGCGATCGCCGGCGGCGTCGACTCCACGTCGGACGCCCCCATCGCGGTGAGCAACCGGCTGCGTCGCGCGCTGCTCGACCTCTCGCGCGCCAAGACCGTCGGTCAGAAGCTCGCGGCCGTCGCGAAGATCCGCCCGAAGGACCTCGCGCCCGTCGCCCCGAACACCGGCGAGCCGCGCACGCACCTGTCGATGGGCGAGCACCAGGCACTCACCACCGCGCAGTGGGAGATCACCCAGGCGGCCCAGGACGAGGTCGCGCTGGCCAGTCACCAGCGCCTCGCCGCGGCGTACGACTCCGGCTTCTTCGACGACCTGGTCACCCCGTTCCGCGGCCTGACGCGCGACGCCAACCTGCGCGCCGACTCCTCCTTGGAGAAGCTGGCCAAGCTCAAGCCGGCGTTCGGGCTCGGCCTGGACACCCCCGCGACGATGACGGCCGGCAACTCGACGCCGCTGTCCGACGGGGCCTCGACGGTGCTGCTCGGGTCCGCCGAGTGGGCCGCGGCGCACGACCTGGTGCCGCTCGCATCGCTGGTCGACGCCGAGGCCGGCGCGGTCGACTTCGTGCACGGGGACGACGGCCTGCTGATGGCCCCCGCGTTCGCGGTGCCACGGCTGCTCGCCCGCAACGGGCTGACGCTGGACGACCTCGACTACATCGAGATCCACGAGGCATTCGCGGCGACCGTGCTCACGACGCTGGCCGCGTGGGAGTCCGAGGAGTTCGGTCGCACCCGCCTCGGCCTCGACGGCGCGTTCGGCACCGTCGACCGCGCCAAGCTCAACGTGCACGGGTCGTCGCTGGCCGCGGGCCACCCGTTCGCCGCGACCGGCGGGCGGATCGTCGCGACCATCAGCAAGGAGCTGCACCGCAGGAAGGCGGCGTCGGGCTCCGACGCCCCGGTGCGCGCGCTCGTGTCCGTGTGCGCAGCCGGCGGGCTGGGCCTCACCGCGATCCTCGAGGCGGCCTGAGCATGAGCGACACCTACCTGAACCTGGTCAACAGCGGCTTCACCAAGAAGGTCGCGAAGCAGCTCGGGCTGCCCCAGCCGTCGCCCCTGCGCCGCTACGAGCCCGGGCAGCCGCTGCTCCAAGGCGCGGTGCTGGTGCTCGGGCGCGGGTCCGAGTCCGACGCGCTCGCCGGGTTCCTGTCCTCGGACTGGGACCTCGACGTGCACCGGCACGCGACGCCCGGCACGCGGTACTCCGCGGTCGTCCTCGCGCTGACCGAGCTGACGCACCCCGACCAGCTGTCCGAGCCGGTGCTGGCCGTCGGCGCCGTGCTCAAGGAGCTGCCGAAGGGCGCCCGCGTCGTCACCGTCTCGCGCGCCCCGCGTGCCGACGACGCCCCCGCGGTCGCAGCGGCACGTCAGGGCGTCGACGGGTTGCTGCGGTCGCTCGCCAAGGAGCTGCGCGGCGGGTCGACCGGCAACGGTGTGATGCTGGCCGCCGGCGTGCCGGTCACGGCTCCGTCGGTCGTCGGCGCCCTGAGGTTCTTCCTGTCGACCAAGTCCGCGTTCGTCGACGGTCAGCTGCTCGCCGTCGACTCCACCGCGGGCACGCTGCCCGACGACTGGGCCGCGCCGCTGGCCGGTCGCGTCGCGGTCGTCACCGGAGCCGCCCGGGGCATCGGCGCCTCGATCGCCGACACCCTCGCCCGTGACGGCGCCACCGTCGTCGCGGTCGACGTCCCCGCCGCGGGCGAGCAGCTGGTGGCGGTCGCCAACCGCGTCCGTGGGACCGCGTTGCAGCTCGACGTCACTGCCGACGACGCCGGGGCACGGATCCTGGAGCACGCGCTGCAGCGGCACGGGCGGATCGACATCGTCGTGCACAACGCCGGGATCACGCGCGACAAGCTGCTGGCCAACATGACCCCCGACAAGTGGGACTCGGTCCTCGCGGTGAACATCGCCTCGCAGCTGCGCATCAACGAGGCGCTGCTGACGTCCGGCGACTTCACCGACGCGCCGCGGATCGTCTCGCTCGCGTCGACGTCGGGCATCGCCGGCAACCGCGGGCAGACCAACTACGCGGCGTCCAAGGGCGGGGTCATCGGCATGGTCCGGGCGACCGCGCCGCTGCTCGAGGCGTTCGGCGGGACCGCCAACGCGGTCGCACCCGGGTTCATCGAGACCGAGATGACGGCACGCATCCCCGCCGTCACGCGGCAGGTGGCCCGCCGGCTCAACTCGCTGCAGCAGGGCGGGCAGCCGGTGGACGTCGCCGAGACCGTGGCGTTCCTGGCCTCCCCCGCCGCCGGTGGCGTGGTCGGACGCGTGCTGCGCGTCTGCGGCCAGAACATGGTGGGCCAGTGACGACGACCGTCGTCCTGCCCAAGGTCCCCGCGCTCGGCGGGCTGTTCGCACGCGGCGCCGGGCTGTCCCTGGCGCGGCGCGTGCGGTCCGGGCCGACGGTGCTGCCCGACGTCGAGTACGTCGTCCGCGGCGTGCGGGCGTCGTCGGACCACCTGACCGAGTACCAGCACCTGCTCGGGGAGTCCGCGTCCGACGCGCTCCCCGCCGGGTTCGTGCACGTGCTGGCGTTCCCCGTCGCGACCGCGCTCATGGTCCGCAGCGACTTCCCGCTGCCGCTCGTCGGCCTGGTCCACGTCGCCAACCGCGTGACGCAGCACCGCCCGGTGCTGCTCACCGACGCCCTCGACGTCCGCGCCACCGCCACCGACCTGCGGGGACACCGGTCCGGCACGCAGGTGGACCTGGTGACCGAGGTGTCCGTCGACGGGTCGGTCGCGTGGCGCGGGGTGTCGACCTACCTCGCGCGCGGGGTCCGCCTCGGCGGGTCCGGCGACGAACCGGCCACCTTCGTGCCGCCCACACCCACCGGGCGGTGGAAGCTCGACGGCGACATCGGGCGCCGGTACGCAGCCGTCTCCGGCGACCGGAACCCGATCCACCTGTCCGCGCTGTCCGCCAAGGCGCTCGGGTTCCCGCGGGCCATCGCGCACGGCATGTACACCGCGTCGCGCGCCCTGGCCGACGTGGGCGCCGGGCGCGGGGACGCGTTCGAGTGGTCCGTCGAGTTCGTGAAGCCCGTGCTCCTGCCGGGGACCGTCACCGTGCGGGTCGCGGGCTCGTCGGAGGGCTTCACGTTCGCCGGCTGGGACGCCCGGTCCGGCAAGCCGCACCTGACCGGATCGGTCACCCCGCTGCGCTGAGCCGCGCCTGCAGTCCCGCGCGGACGGCGGGCCACTCGTCGGTCAGGATCGAGAAGTAGGCGCTGTCCCCGCGGGTGCCGTCGGGGGCCAGGCGGTGGCTGCGCAGGACACCCTCGGGCACCGCGCCGAGACGCCGGATCGCCGCGATCGACCGGGCGTTGCGCGCGTCGGCCCGCAGCGCCACGCGGGCGCAGCCCCACGTCTCGAACGCGTGCGTGAGCATGAGCAGCTTGCAGGCGGGGTTGTTCGTCGTGCCCCACCAGCGCGGGGCGTAGTACGTGTAGCCGATCTCGACGCGCCCGATCCGCGGGTCCCAGTCGTAGAACGACGTCGACCCTCGGACCTCCCCCGTCGCGCTGTCGAGGACCGCGAACGCCAACCTGCCCGGGGCCTCGTGGGCGGCGCGGATCTCGATGCGCATCGCCGACGGGGTGTCGGGCGTCGGGGAGGACATCCCCGCCCACAGGCGGTCGTCGACGAACGCGGACAGCGGCTCGGCGTGCTCGTCGGCCAGCGGGACCAGCCGGGTGCCGTGGCCCTCGAGGGTCAGGTCGTGCAGCATCCGTCGATGCTGGCACGACCTGACCCTCCGGTGCTCAGAGGTCCGCGGGGCGCAGGACGAACGTGATCGCGTGCGCGATCTGGACGTTGCCCGCGCTCAGGTCCAGCTTGCCGGGGATGAGGAACGGGTTCAGGTCGTTGCGGTCCTGGTCGCGCAGCTGCACGACACCCCAGCGCTTCGAGAGCACGTCGACGGTGAACGTGCCGCCCTGCGCGGTGGTCAGGACGGCGTTGTCGCTGGCCAGCGCCGTGGCGGAGTCGATCGTCGCGCCCGCGACGACGTGGTAGAGCAGCACCTGCTCGATGGCGTCGATGCCCACCGCACCGGCGAGCGCCGTGAGCACCTCCTGCTCGCTGCCGTACCAGCGGTGCGTCAGGTCCTTGGCCAGGAGCTGGAACGCGCGGTCGGTCGGCACGAAGGCGGTGAGCGGGACGGTGCCGTCCGCGAGGACCGCGACCGGACTGCCCGGCTTGGCGGCGAGCACGGCTCCGACGGCCTGGTCGAGGATGTCGAAGTCCCGCCAGTTCCGGTCGAACGTGTCGCCGTCGGAGGCGAGCAGGGCGGCCAGGCTGGACGTCCCGGTGGGTGCTGCGGCGCCGGCCGCGGGGGCGAGGGCGAGTCCTGCACCGGCGGCGACACCGGCGGCGACGAGGGCGGAGAGCGTGCGGCGGATCCTCATGGTGGGCTCCTGCGGACGACGGGTCGCGGCCGACGCCCCTGCGCCGCACCGCGCGAGCGCCCGGGAGGACGCCCTGTGTCCCCTTCGTCCGGAACCGCGGCACCGGATGCAGCCGCGCGGGATCAGCCGAGGAGCGGCCCGTCGCCGGGCTCCTTCGCGACGGCGAACACCGGCGCCGCCGGCGAGAACGTGGCTTCGGCACGAGATCGGGGATGCGAACCCTCGATTTCGCGCCGAACCGTCGGTCTCGTGCGCCGCGGTCGGGAGGTCAGTCGTCCAGGGCTGGGCCGCAGGCTGCTGCCGCCGTGGCGGCCAGGTGGTCCAGGCCGTGGACGGCGAGCAGGGGGCGAGTGTCCTCGACGACCGCCCAGCAGCCGTCGACGACCTCGTAGCGGACCGCGGGGCCCGTGGACAGGTACTGCGTGAGCCCGACGATCAGGCGGTCGACGGCCTCGCTCGTCGTGCCGACGCCCACCGACGCGCGGATGGCACCGCCGGACGCGCCGAGGTGCGCCAGGAGCGGGTGCGCGCAGAAGCGGCCGTCGCGGACGCCGATGCCGTGCTCGGCCGCGAGGTAGGCCGCGACGAGGCCCGGGTCGTGGTCGGGCACCGTGAAGGTGAGCACGCCGACGGGTGCCTGCGAGTCCGGCCAGATGCGCGCGATCTCGACGCCGTCGATGCCCGAGAGCCCGGCGACGAGCCGCTCGCGCAGCGCCTCCTCGTGGGCGGCCAGGGCACCGGCCGGCAGCGCGGCGAGCTGGTCGCACGCCTCCGCGAGGGCGATCGCACCGATCACGTTGGGCGACCCGGCCTCGTGGCGTGCCGGCGCCGGCTGCCAGACGGTCCTGTCGGCGCGCACGTCGCGCACCGCACCTCCCCCTGCGAGGTACGGCGTGCCCGTGTCGAGCCAGTCGCGGCGACCGACGAGCGCCCCCGCACCGAACGGCGCGTAGGTCTTGTGACCGGAGAACGCGACGTAGTCGGCGTCCGTGGCCGCGAGCGAGAAGCCACGGTGCGGGACCAGCTGGGCCCCGTCGACGGCCACGCGGGCACCCTCGGCGTGCGCGAGCGCGACCACGTCGTCGATCGGGAGCGCCTCCCCCGTCACGTTGGACGCGCCCGTGATCGTGACCAGCGCGTACGGCTGGCGGGCGAGCTCGGACCGCAGCGCGTCGAGGGTCGCGGCGACAGTGCGCTGGATCGGCAGGATGGTGGTCCGGTTGCCGTGACGCTCGCTCGACTGGACCCACGGCAGCAGGTTGGCGTGGTGCTCGACGTCCAGCACGAGGACGCGGCCGCCGTCGGGGACCACGCCCGCGAGCAGGTTGAGCGAGTCCGTGGTGTTGCGCGTGATGATCGCGACGTCGTCGGGACGCGCGTCGACGAACCGTGCGACGGTCTGGCGGGCCGACTCGTAGAGGGCCGTCGACACCTGGGACAGGTAGCCCGCGCCGCGGTGCACCGAGGCGTACAGCGGCAGCACCTCCGTGACGCGGGCGGCGACGGCCTCCAGGGCCGGGGCGCTGGCGGCGTAGTCCAGGTTGGCGTAGACGCGCTGCGTGCCGTCGACCAGGGGGACGGTGGTGGTGCCGCCGACGACCGGGAGCAGGGCGCTCACCTCGTCGACGGGAGCACACGAGAGGCGCTCGGCGATGACGGTCATGATGGTCCTCCGACACGTTCCGGGGGGACACCGGCAGTGGTGGAACCCCGCGCTTGCCGCGCCCCGGTCGGGACGCGGCCAGGTCGTCACCCGGGGCACCCCACCGCGGAGGAGGGTTGCCGGCCAGCGAGCCGGGGCTTGACGCTGGCGCTCATGACCTGTGACGAGGGTCCCGGCAGCCCCGGGGACCTGTCAACGCGGCACGCGAACCGTCTCGCCTGGCGGGACGAGTTGTCCACCACTTGGAGGGTGGGTGCCGCCGCGCGTAGCATCACGGCCACCATCCAGAGCGGCTGAGAGATCTGGCTCGACGACGCCGCAGCAACCCGCGGGCACCTGTGCCCGGCCGAGGGTGCTACCGCCAGGACCGATGGAGGCGACATGACTTCTGTACCCCCGGAGCCCCGGCGCTACCGGCTGCTGACCGGCCCGGACGATGCCGCGTTCTGCGACCGCGTGACTGCTGCGCTGGACGAGGGCTACGTCCTGTACGGCAGCCCGGCCGCGACGTTCGACGGCGAGCACGTCATCGTCGCGCAGGCCGTGGTCCTGCCCTCCGCCACCACCCACGAGACGAGGCCCGTATGAGCTACGCCGGCGACCTGACACCCCAGCAGGCCTGGGACCTCCTGACGTCCGACCAGAGCGCCGTGCTCGTCGACGTCCGGACCGACGCAGAGTGGCGCTACGTCGGCATCCCCGACTCCGCACCCATCGACGGGCGCGCCGCCCTGGTCGAGTGGGTGTCCTACCCGTCGGGACGCCCGAACCCGCAGTTCCTCAAGCAGCTCGCCGAGGCGGGCGTCGCGGCCGGCCGGCCCGTGGTCTTCCTCTGCCGCTCCGGCGTCCGCTCGGTCGCCGCCGCGCAGGCAGCGACCGCTGCAGGCCTCGGCCCGGCCTACAACGTGCTCGAGGGCTTCGAGGGTGACGTCGGCCCCGACGGCCACCGCGGGCACTCCGGCTGGCGTGCCGCCGGTCTCCCGTGGCGGCAGGCGTGAGCGCCGCGCGCGTCCCCGGCCCGAGCGACTGGGACGACCGGCGCACCCCCGGCACCGACCTGCGCCCCGACACCCTCGCGGTGCGCGGTGGACTGGTCCGCAGCCAGTTCCAGGAGACCTCCGAGGCGCTGTTCCTCACGCAGGGCTTCGTCTACACCAGCGCCGCCGAGGCCGAGGCCGCGTTCGCCGGTGACGCCGACCGGTTCCTGTACTCCCGCTATGGCAACCCCACCGTGTCCACGTTCGAGGAGCGCCTGCGCCTGCTCGAGGGCGCGGAGGCGGCCTTCGCCACCGCCTCGGGCATGTCCGCGGTGTTCACCGCGATCGCCGCGCTGGTGAAGTCCGGCTCGCGCATCGTCTCCGCTCGGGCGCTGTTCGGGTCCACCGTCGTGATCTTCGAGGAGATCCTGGCCAAGTGGGGCGTGCGCACCGACTACGTCGACGGGCACGAGCTCGACCAGTGGGAGGCCGCGCTGTCGACGCCGGCCGACGTCGTCTTCTTCGAGACGCCGTCCAACCCGATGCAGGACCTCGTCGACATCGCCGCGGTCAGCCGGCTCGCGCACGCCGCGGGCGCCACGGTCATCGTCGACAACGTCTTCGCCACCCCCGTGCTGTCCCGGCCGCTGGAGCTCGGCGCCGACGTCGTCGTGTACTCCGCGACCAAGCACATCGACGGGCAGGGGCGGGTGCTCGGCGGTGCGATCCTCGGCACCGACGAGTACATCCACGGTCCGGTGCAGACCCTCATCCGCAACACCGGACCGTCGCTGTCCGCGTTCAACGCGTGGGTGCTGCTCAAGGGTCTGGAGACGCTGTCGCTGCGCGTGCGTCACCAGACCGCGTCGGCCCTGCAGGTCGCGACGTGGATCGAGCAGCAGCCCGGCGTCTCGCTCGTGCGCTACCCGTACCTGCCGTCGCACCCGCAGCACGAGCTCGCGCTCGCGCAGCAGGCCGGGGGCGGCACCGTCGTCACGTTCAACCTCGCCGTGCCGGACGGCGCCACCCCGGACGTCGCCAAGAAGGTCACGTTCGGCGTGCTGGACGCGTTGCGCATCGTCGACATCTCCAACAACCTCGGCGACGCCAAGTCCCTGGTCACGCACCCGGCGACGACGACGCACCGCAAGCTCGGTCCCGACGGACGCGCGGCCGTCGGCATCGCCGAGTCGACCGTGCGACTGTCCGTGGGGCTCGAGGACCCCGCCGACCTGATCGACGACCTGGCGCAGGCCCTGGGGACGCTCGCGGGCTAGAGCTGCACGGTCTCGTTCTCGCCGCCGTCGTAGCGCTCCCCGGTGACCTTGGCCTTGACCAGGCTGAACGCCGTCGTCAGGCGGCCGCCCTTGGCGTGCCAGTACTCCGCGGTCTGCCCGTGCACGACGACGAGGACCAGGCCGGGCGTCTCGGGACCGTCGGGGAACCAGGCCTCTGCCGTCACGCCCCACAGCTCACGGTTCTTGGCGACGTCGCGGACCACCTCGGCCGGACCGGACACCGAGACCCATGCGGTCGAGTCGGCGAAGGCGGCGTTCGCGGGGCTGCCCGCCTCGATCTCGTGGACCTTGTGGCTGTCGGCGTCGGCGAAGAACCAGAGGTCCCCGTCGAAGTCCACGTCCTGCACTCCCATCGGGCGGCTGACCAGCGACCCGTCGGCGCCCACCGTCGTGAGCATCGCGATCTTCGCGTCCTTGATCAGACCGGCCACCGTGGCGATGTCGTCGTCGTGCGTCATGCGTCCTCCTCGACCAGCGCGCTCGCGGGGCTGCTGACCGCGGCGGCATGGCCACGGTAGGCATGTCGCAGGGATGCTGCATGCTCAGAGGATGACCGAGGAGAGCGACTACGAGGCGATGGCCGACGACCTGGTCGCCCGCGGCGCCACACGCGCGCAGATGATGGGGCGGCCGATCCTCAAGGCTGGGTCGACCATGTTCGCCGCGCACGTCGGCGGGGACCGGCTCGCCGTGAAGCTCGGCCGGGACACCACCGCGTTCGCGGACGCCCTCGCACTTCCCGGGGCCGCGGTGTGGTCACCCGGCGACAGCGGCCGGCTGTTCCACGACTGGGTCGCGCTGCCGTCGTCGGTGGAGGACGAGTGGATGCGGTTCGCCGAGATCGCGCGCGTGAGCGCTCAGACGTCCTTGGCCATCCAGAGCGACAAGAAGTCGCCGGCGAAGTCGAAGAAGGGCACGACGGGGCGGTAGCCGGCCGACAGGTAGAGCGTGACCGCCTCGGGCTGCCGGATCCCCGTCTGCAGGACCACGCTCGTCAGGCCGCGCGCACGGGCGTCGTCCTCGATCGCGGTGAGCAGGGCGCGCGCCGCACCGGAGCCGCGGGCGGACTCGTCGACCCAGACCTTCTTGAGCTCGGCCGACCCGGCGGGATAGCCGTCGCGCGCCGCGCGCAGGGTCGCGCAGCCGACCGGGCGGCCGTCGATCCAGGCGACGACCGTGTCCAGTGCGCCGACGCCCTGCCGGGGGTCGTCGACCGCGAAACCGCCCGGGGTCATCTCGACGACCTCCGGGTAGCGCACCTCGATGTCGCGCCACATCGCGAGGCGCAGGGCCTCTGCCACGGGGTCGGACCAGTCGGTGTGCGTGACGGTCACCGTCGGGCGCTCACCGCTGCGGGGAACGCGCGGCGGCGTCGGCCCGAGGTCCTTGGCGAAGCATCGGGACTCCGACTCCGTGGCGTACTCGCCGAAGTTCGGGATCGAGCGGTAGCCCTCGCTGAGGTACAGCCCGATCGCCGACGCCTGGAGCACACCGGTCTCGAGGACGAGTCGCCGGAAACCCTTCTCCGCAGCGACACGTTCGAGCTCACGCACGACCGCACGGGAGTGCCCGCGACCCCGGTGCTCCGGGACGACGAACATGCGCTTCAGCTCGCCGACGCCCTCCCCGAGCTCGCCGGACGCGTCACGGATGGCGCCGCACGCCACGGCCTGGCCGTCGACCCGCACGAGGAGCATCGCGACGATGCTCTCGCCGGTCATCGCGGCGCCGATGTCCTCCTCGCCGTACAGGGCGAGCAGCTCAGCCTGCTGCGCGGTGCGCAGGCGGAGGGCGTCGGGGTCGTCCCAGTCGACGAGCGTGATGCTGGTGGTCAACGCTCAGCCGACGAGGGCCTTGAGGACCGACGTGAAGAAGCGCAGCCCGTCCGTGCCGGTGCGCGGGCCCTGGGCACCGTCCGGGCCGAAGCCGGACTCGACCGCGTGCTCGGGGTGCGGCATGAGGCCGACGACGTTGCCCGCCGCGTTGGAGATCCCGGCGATGCCGCGGCGCGACCCGTTCGGGTTCCAGCCCTGGTAGCGGAAGACCACGCGGCCCTCGCCCTCCAGCTCGTCGAGCGTGTGCTCGTCGGCGACGTACTGCCCGTCCTGGTTCTTCAGCGGGATCGTGATGTGCTCGCCCGCCGTGTAGTCGCGGGTCCAGGCCGTGTCGACGTTGTCGACCGAGAGGACCTGCTCGCGGCACACGAAGTGCAGGTGGTCGTTCTTGATCATCGAGCCGGGCAGCAGGTGCGCCTCGGTGAGGACCTGGAAGCCGTTGCAGATGCCGAGGACCGGCAGACCCTTGTGCGCGGCGTCGACGATCTCGCCCATGACCGGCGCGAACCGGCTGATCGCACCCGCACGCAGGTAGTCGCCGTAGGAGAAGCCGCCGGGCAGAACCACCGCGTCCACCCCGTGCAGGTCCGCGTCGCCGTGCCAGAGGGAGACCGCCTCGGCGCCCGCGAGGCGGACAGCACGGGCGGCGTCGCGGTCGTCGAGCGTGCCGGGGAAGGTGACGACGCCGATGCGGGTCATGCCTCGGTGTCCTCGTAGACCGCGACCACGTCCTCGATGACCGGGTTGGACAGCACGTGCTCGCCGGCCTCACGGGCCGCCGCGAGGATCTCCTCGGTCACCGGCCCGTCGACCTCGAGCTCGAACCGCTTGCCCTGACGGACGGACGCGAACTGCCCGAACCCGAGCCGCGGCAGGGCGCCGGCAACGGCCTTGCCCTGCGGGTCGAGGATCTCGGGCTTCGGCATGACATCGACGACGACTCGTCCCACGAAAGGGCTCCAGGTGTTCGCGCGGCGGTGGGGGGTCGCGGCGATTCTAGCCAGTGCGCGCCGGGGCCCGGTCCAGGTGCTCAGTCGGTGGCGACCAGGGCGGGCACGAGGCCTTCCTGGTAGGTGTCGACGGACGGGACGGTGCCCGCCCTGGCGATCCTGAGGACGTCGACGAGCGCGAGATCGGCGGGGCCGGACCGAGCGGCGCGCCAGACCATGAGCAGCGCAGGCAGGGTCAGCAGGGCGCCCACCGCAGACACGACGGAGAAGAAGAGGTCCGCGCGCCCCGTCCCCTCGATCCAGGCGATGCCGATCGCGATGAGGCTGATCGCGCCGATCAGCATGCCGTGCCGCACGGTCGGACGGACCAGCCGTCGGGCGTGCTGCGGGTGCCGTGCGGGAACGAGCCGGCGCAGGCGGCGCGCGGAGAGGACCGACCCGAGCACACCGGCCAGAAGCGCGACGCCGAGCGCGGTCAGGAGCTCGGGCGACGCACCGGCCCGCGGGTCCGTGACCGTCTCGAAGCAGCCTGACCCGCACCCTTCGACGCCGAGCCGGGTGGGAGCCACGAGGCACGAGACGAGGGCCGCGAGCCCGACGACCCCGACGGCGACCGCCAGCATCCCTGCGGTCCCGCGCGCCGTCAGCCGGTCGCGCATGACCATCCCGAACAGGAAGGTGTCGGCGGTGACCTCCTCGCCCGGCTCCGCGACCAGGTGCTTGCGCGCCTGCGTGCGCAGCTGCCAGGTACCCCGCGACAGCAGGCCGATGGACATCCCCAGCATGACCGCCACCGCGCCGGTCGACGGTGCGTGCGGTCGATCCCCGGTCGCCAGCGGAAGGAGCACCGAGACGACGAGGACCACCGCCGCCACGTTGACCAGCACCCGCAGCGGCGCGCACGCCCCCTCGAGGTCGTCGCGGACCCACCCCCGGTACTGGGCAGGGACGCGACGGTCGACCAGCCGGTACGCCAGCACGTGCCGCAGCGGCGGCCGGGTCCGCGCGCGCGTCGCCCACCCCGCGCGGACCAGCCCCGCGGCCGTCCGCAGGTCGACTCGCGTCGCTCCCGGGGCCGCGAGGTCCGCGAGCAGCGCGACCATCTCGTCGGCCCTCCGGAGTCGCCAACGACGCGGGTAGGCCCGCAGCCAGAGACGGACCGAGCGCTCGAAGCGGGGATCGATGGTCATCGGCGCTCCCGGACGACGGCGGGGACGAGCTCCGTGTCGTACCGGTCCACCGGCACCGGGCGGCCGGTCCACGCGACGTGCCGCAGGTCGACGAGTGCGAGGTCCGGTGCCGTGCGGGACCGGAGCCAGACGACGACGGCCGCCGGGAGCAGCAGCAGGCACGCGGGAGCAGCGACAGCGGACAACGAGAGCAGCCAGGTGCCGGTCGCCTCCGCCGACGCCTCCGCGACGACGAGCCCCGCCCACAGGGCGAACCCGATACCGGCGTGAGGGGCCGGACCGACGAGGTGACGCGCGGGCTGCTCCGGGCGGTCGGCCAGGTGGCGGCCCAGGCGTCGGTGGACCGCGACGGCGATCGCGATGCCGGTGAGGGCTGCGGCAGCGATCGGGGCCGTGATCAGACCGGCGGAGTCCCGCGCCACGACGACGAACTCGGAGCACGAGAGCGCTCCGGCGGCGTCGCACGGGACCGCACCGAGTCGGGTCGGGGCGAGGACCGCGGCGGCGGACCATGCCACCGCGCCGACCGCGAGCAGGAGCACCAGCACCCGTGCGGCCGGCTCGGCCGAGACCCGCGCCCGCGACGTGCGCACCCACACCGACGGGCCGAGCTCGGTCGGCCTCGTGCTCGCGTGGTGCTGCAGCCTGCGCCGCACCGCGGAGCCCGGGCGGACGCACAGCAGCGTCGCCAGGAGCGCGATCCCCAGCACCGACCACATGGGCACGAACTCGCCCCGGGTCTCGGTCGTCAGTGTGGAGTAGATCGGGAGGAGGAACACCCAGAGTCGGCCCGTCAGGTTCCGACGCAGGGCACCCGGTGTCGTGATGTCCTGGTGCACCCACTCCCGGTACTGCGCCGGGACGCGGACGTCGAGCATCCGGTACTGCAGGTAGACGCGGAGGGGTGGGGTCCGGTGCCAGCGCGTCGCGACCCCGCCGCGCAGCAGACCGAGGGCTGTGCGGGCGTCCAGGCGTCGCGCGTCGTCGGGAGCGAGGTCGACAAGGACAGCGGTGACCTCGTCGGCACGCTGCGCCCGCCAGGCCGGCGGGTAGGCGCGCAGCCAGAAGGCGGCGGACCGCTCCAGGCCACTCATCAGGCCGGTCCGAGGGCGGGGCGGGACGTCGCGCGGGCGGCGATCACGCGGCGCGCGAGCGAGGCGAGGTCGGTCAGGCGGGCGGTCTCGGCGGCGAGGGCCGCCATGCCGTCGGGGGTGAGCCGGTAGTAGCGGCGGAGGCGGCCGTCGACGACGATCTCGCCCGACGCCTCCGTGTACCCCGCCTCGACCAGGCGGTCGAGGATGCCGTAGAGCGTGCCCGCGCCGAGCCGGACGCGGCCGTCCGACATCGCCTTGACCGCCTGCACGATGCCGTAGCCGTGGCGGGGCTCCTCGGCCAGCGAGAGCAGGACGTAGTACGCCTGCTCGCTCATCCGGAATGCCATGGGCGATATATATCGTGTGACGACCTATGAGGACAAGGGCTCGTCCACCTCGCGCAGCCGGACCAGCTCCTGCGGTGCGCCGAGGACGTGGACGTCGGTGCTGACCGGACTGCGCGGCGATTCGGGGTGGGTTCGGCATGTTTGTGCTGGTCAGCGCCTCGGTCGACGGCGTGCGCGGAGTGTCGGTGGTCGGGGGCATGATGCGTGGGTGACTTCCCTCGCCCCCTCGACCCGCGGCTGGATCGGGCCGTACCTGCTGCTCGCCGTGCTGTGGGGATGCAGCTTCCTGTTCATCGCCACGGCGCTGCAGACATTCGCGCCGACGCAGGTGGCGTTCGGCCGGATCGTCATCGGGTTCGCGCTGCTCGCCGGGATCCTGCTGATCCGGCGTGAGCGCGTGCGGGTCGAGCGGCGGCGGATCGGCGACTTCGTGATCGTCGGCGCGGTCATGACGGCGATCCCGTTCGTGCTCTTCGCGCTCGCCGAGCAGCGGGTCACCTCCGTGCTCGCCGGTCTGGTGAACGCGACGACTCCCCTGTTCACCGCCGTGTTCGTCGCGCTCCTGCTGCCCCGCGAGCGGCCGGACCGGGTGCAGGTCGGCGGGCTGCTGCTGGGCTTCGGGGGCATCGCGGTGCTGCTGGGTGTCTGGAACTCCGGCGCGATCGACCTCGTCGGCGGTCTGATGCTGCTGGGGGCCACGTTCTGCTACGGCCTCGGGAACGCGTGGAGCCGTCGTCGGCTGACCAGCACCGGGCTGTCGAACGTGGCCCTGCCCGCCATCCAGCTCGCCGTCGGCGCCCTGGTGATCCTGCCGTTCGCCGTGTCCACCCCGCTCGTGGGGCCGGTCGCGCCGGCGCCCGCGCTTGCCCTGCTCGCGCTGGGCCTCGGCGGTACCGGGCTGGCCTACGTGCTGTTCTGGCGCGTCCTCGCGGTCGCCGGAGCCACCGTCACGGCGAGCGTCACCTACGTGATCCCGCTGGTGTCGACGACCCTCGGCGTCCTCGTGCTGCACGAGGGGCTGCACTGGTACGAGCCGGTGGGCGGCGCGATCGTGCTCGCGGGTGTCGGTCTGACGCAGTGGGGTGCGGCGCGACGCCGGTCGGCCGACGCCGCGCGGGCTGCGGACCAGCCCGAGACGGAGCGCGCCGAGGCCGAGATCTCCTGAGTCAGGGGACGACGACCGTCATCCCCGGGCCGCCCGTCCCGTCGCCGAGGGCGGCGAGCGCGGTCGGTGCCTCGTCGATCCCGATCGTGCGTCCGACCAGCCGCGACGGGTCGAGCTCGCCGGAAGCGATCCGCGCGAGCATCGCGGGGTACTCGTGGGCCGCCATGCCGTGGCTGCCGTAGACCTCGAGCTCCCACCCGATCACGCGGCCCATGGGCAGCGGAGGGGCGGCGTCGGTGCCGAGCAGGAGACCGACCTGGACGTGCCGGCCGCGGCGGCGCAGCGACAGGACCGACGCGGTCGCCGTGGCGCGGCTGCCGAGGGCGTCCAAGGAGACGGCGGCACCTCCGGAGGTCACCTGGTGGACCTGCTGGGCGACGTCGCCCGTGCCGTCCAGGACGATGGCGGCACCCATCGCCAGGGCTGCGTCGCGGGCGACGGGTGAGACGTCGACCGCGACGACCTGGGCACCGGCGGCGACGGCGACCATGACAGCCGACAGCCCGACGCCGCCGCAGCCGTGCACCGCGACCCAGTCCCCCGCCCGGACCCGGCCGTGGACGGTGACTGCTCGGTAGGCGGTCGCGAACCGGCACCCCAGGCCGGCGGCGGTGACCGGGGACATGCCGTCCGGGAGCCGGACCAGGTTGACGTCGGCGTGATGGATCGCGACGAGCTCGGCGAACGACCCGTCGTCGGTGAACCCCGGCTGGCGCTGCCGCTCGCACACCTGCTGCTCCCCCGCGAGGCACGCGGCACAGGACCCGCACGCGCACACGAACGGCACGGTGACCTCGTCGCCGGGCGCCCACGCACGGACCAGCGGACCGACCTCGACGACGACCCCCGCCAGCTCGTGGCCGGGCACGTGCGGGAGCGTGATGTCGTCGTCGTGACCCTGCCAGCCGTGCCAGTCGGACCGGCACACGCCGGTGGCGGTGACCCGCAGGACGACGCCGTCGGCGGGGCAGGTCGGCGCCGGGACCTCACGCACGGTCGGGAGGACGCCGAACTCCGAGATCACCACGGCACGCATGCCGCCCATCCTCGCCGACGTGGGGCCGACGTCAGAACGCGCGGTGCGTCCACTCCCCCGCGACGAGGGTGCCCGCCACCGGCATCCCCCGCAGCGGTGCGGTCAGCGGGTCGGCGTCGAGCACGACGAGGTCGGCGGGCGCCCCGACCGCGACGGTCAGCCCGTGGCCGTCGACGGAGGACTCCAGCGCGACCCTGCGGTCGATCGCCTGCTCGGGGTGCCAGGCGGCGCGTCCGTCGCGGGACCGGCGGACCGCGGCGTCGACGGCGACCCACGGGTCGAGGGGCGCGACGGGTGCGTCGGACCCGAGCGCCAGCCGGACACCCGCGCGGTGGAGCGAGCCGAAGGCGAAGGCGCGGTCGGTGCGGCCGGACCAGTACCGGTCGGCGACGTCCCGGTCGTCCATGGCGTGCTCGGGCTGCACGCTGGCGACCACCCCGAGCGCCGCGAACCGCTCGACGTCGTCCCAGGACACCAGCTGGGCGTGCTCGATCGACCCGGCCGCACCGGACGCGGCGAAGGCGTCGAGGGCCAGGGCGTTCGCGGCGTCGCCGATCGCGTGGATCGCGCAGCGCAGGCCGTGGCGCGTGGCGTGGGCCATCAGCGGCGCGAGCCTCGACGGCGGCACCGCGAGGATGCCGCGGGCGTTCGGGCCGGTCAGCCCGGCGTACGGGTCGTGGCAGTAGGCGGTGCGGGTGTTCAGCGAGCCGTCCGTGATGACCTTGAGCGGCCCCTGCGTGACGAGCCCGGCGATGGTGTCGCCGGTGTGCAGGTCCTCGCGGACGACACGGTCGAGGAACTCCTCCCACACGCCCGCGCGCACGCGCAGCCGGGCGGGCCGGGTAGCGACGCGACGACGCCAGACGTGCACGTTGTCGGCGATCTCCAGGTCGACCACGCCGACGACCCCGCGTGCGGCGGCGGCGGCCGTGGCGTCGTCGACAAGGGCGTCGGCGACATCGTCGGGCACGTGGTCGACGGCGCCCTGCCGTGGGAGCCACTCCGACTCCCGGAGCAGGCCGGTGGGGTGCGCGCCGACGCCGAGGAACCGCAGCCCGGCCGTCGATGCCCACGCGCAGTGCAGGTCACCGGAGACCAGGACGACGGGCAGGTCGCCGACGGCGGCGTCGAGCAGGGCAGCCGTCGGCTCGTCGGGCCAGAGCCCGTCGCGGAACCCGAACCCGACCAGCGCGGTGCCCGGCGGGGGCGGGGGCGCGGCGGTGACGAGCGTGACGGCGTGCGCGGCGGAGGTGGCCCCGGAGACGTCGAGCCGGCGACGGGCCAACGCCCACTGGGTCAGGTGCACGTGCGCGTCCCACAGGCCGGGCATGAGCCACCGGCCCTCGAGCGACGCCTGCGGGACGTCGGCGGCGAGCCCGGGTCCGACGGCGGCGACCCGACCGTCGCGCAGCAGGACGTCGACGGGTCCGTCACCGTCCACCAGGCGAGCATCGCGCAGCAGGAGGTCGGAGGTGGTCGGTACGGTCCGCATGTGAGCACCGTAGAGGGATACGACCCGACGTTCCTCGGCCCCCTGGTGCCCCTCCCGGTTCCGGCGCAGACCGTCCGCGACCTGCCGTCGACGCACTTCACCGTCCTGCTCGACCCGGTGCGGCGGCTGGCGGCGGCGACCGCGGTGAACATCGACGGTGCGCAGCTGGTCAACCTGGAGCGGGGCGACGACTGGCACCTCGACCCACGCGTCCCCGCCGACGAGCAGGCCGGTCCGGAGCTGTACGCGCGCAACGACCTCGACCGCGGGCACCTCGTGCGCCGTCGCGACCCGGTCTGGGGTGACCTGGTGGTCGCCCGGAAGGCCAACTTCGACACGTTCGCGTACCCGAACGCCGCCCCGCAGGCCTCGGCGTTCAACCAGGGCGAGCTGCTCTGGGTCGGCCTGGAGGACCACGTGCTCGAGTACGCCCGGGAGTACGGGCACCGGCTCTCGGTGTTCACCGGGCCGGTCCTCGCCGACGACGACCCGGTCTACCGCGGAATCCAGATCCCGCGGAGGTTCTGGAAGGTCGCCGCGTGGGCGTCGGGCGCCGACCTGCGTGCCACGGCGTTCGTGCTGGACCAGACGCCCTTCGTCCGGACCCTGCAGGTGGAGGTGCCCGACCTCGCGCCGTTCCGGACGTTCCAGGTGCCCGTCGTGGACATCCAGGAGCTCACCGGGATCGCCCTCGGCCCCCTGGTCGACGCCGACGTCCTCGCTCCCGTCGGCGCACTGGCGGACCGCGAGCGCTGGGTGCCGCTGACCACGGTGGAGCAGGTCCGGCTCTAGCGGGGGTGCCGCACGTGCGCGTCGCGGCGGGCCGGCACGACCATCGGCGTCCCGGTCTCCGGGTCCGGCACCACCCGGCACGCCAGCCCGAACACCTCCCGCACGAGCGGCTCGGTCACGACGTCGGCGGGGGCCCCCTCGGCGACGACAGCCCCGGCCTTCATCGCGATGAGGTGCGTGGCGTACCGGGCGGCCTGGTTCAGGTCGTGCAGGACCGCGACGAGCGTGCGGCCCTCCTCGTGCAGGCGGGCGCACAGGTCCATGACCTCGAACTGGTGCGCGATGTCGAGGAACGTCGTCGGCTCGTCGAGCAGCAGCAGGTCGGTCTGCTGGGCGAGCGCCATGGCGAGCCACACGCGCTGCCGCTGACCGCCGGACAGCTCGGCGACGTAGCGCTCGCGCAGGTCGGCGACCTCGGTGGCGTCCAGGGCGTCCGCGACGGCCCGCGCGTCGGCGGCGGACCACTGCCGCAGGAGCCCCTGGTGGGGGTACCGGCCGCGGGAGACGAGGTCCCCGACCGTGATGGACTCGGGCGCGATCGGGCTCTGGGGCAGGAGCGCGAGCCGTCGGGCCACCTGCCTGCTCTTCATCGCCGAGATCGGCGTGCCCTCGAGCAGCACCCGTCCTGCGCGCGGCGTGATGGTGCGACCGAGCGCCCGCAGGAGCGTCGACTTGCCGCAGCCGTTGGGGCCGATGATCACGGTGAACGACGCGCGCGGGATCTGCACGGACAGGTCCTGGGCGACGACGAGCTGGTCGTAGGCGAGGGTCAGGCCCTCGGCCTCCAGCGGTGAACCTTGTACGGGAGAGCTCACGCGGGGCTCCTCCTCCACTCGCGGACCAGCAGGAACGCGAGGTACACGCCGCCGAGCGCGGCAGTGACCACCCCCACGGGGTAGACGACACCCGGCACGGCGTACTGGGCGATCAGGTCGGCGACGACGAGCACCGCGGCTCCGCAGCACGCGGCGGCGACCAGACCGGGTCCGGTCGACCTGGTGAGCCGGCGGGCGATCTGCGGGGCGGTCAGCGCGACGAACGCGATGGGCCCGCTCACGGTGACGGCGGCCGCGGTGAGCAGCACGCCGACCACCACGGCCCACGTGCGCACCCGGTCCGCGTGGACGCCGACCGAGACGGCGACCTCGTCGCCCATCTCGACCAGCTGCATCGGCCGGGTCAGCGCGAGCGCGACGGGCAGCAGCACCACGAGCGTCAGCACGATGAGCACCACGTCCGACCAGGCCCGCGCCGCGAGGCTGCCGTTGAGGTACGCGGCGACCACCTGCGCGTCCTGGCGGGTGGCGCGCGCAAGGGCCAGCTGCACGAACGCCATCGCCATCGCACCGACGGCGATGCCGACGACGACCATCCGCAGCGGCGCCCGGAACCCGGCGCCCGAGCCGAGGTAGACCGCGCCGATCGCGATGCCGGCACCGATCAGCGCGCCGACGGGGACCGGTACGACGCCCGGCCACACGAGCCCGGCGGCCGCTGCTCCCGCGGCGGCGCCCGCGCCGAGGCCGATGACGTCGGGGCTGCCCAGCGGGTTGCGGGTGACGGACTGGAACATTGCGCCAGAGACCGCGAACGCGGCTCCGGCCGCCGCACCCACGAGCAGCCGCGGCAGCCGGCTGGTCCACAGCACCCACTCCTGCGCACGCGACCCGGTGCCGGCGACGACCCCGGGCAGCTCCGCCAGCGGGATGCCCAGCTGTCCGGCGGCCAGCGTGACGAGCATCGTGACCAGCATGATCGCCAGCGCGACGACGCAGACCACGACCGGTCGGCGCCGCCAGCGCACGGCGACCGCGGGCCCGAGGGTCAGGACGGCAGTCACAGCCCCACCCGCCCACGACGGACCGCCATGATCAGGAACGGCGCCCCGACGAACGCCGTCACGGCGCCCACCGGCAGCTCGCCGGGGCGTGCGACGACCCGACCGACGACGTCGGCGGCGAGCAGGAGGGCCGGGCCGAGCACGAGGCAGTACGGCAGCAGCCAGCGGTGGTCGGAACCGGTGAACGAGCGCACGACGTGCGGCACGGCCAGCCCGACGAACGCGATGGGGCCGACGGCGGCGACCGCCGCGGCGCACAGGAGGGTCGCGCCGGCGGCGCCGAGCAGCCGGGTCCGACCGGCCCGCAGGCCGAGCGAGGTCGCGGCCTCGTCGCCGAGCGCCAGCGCGTTGAGCGGCCGGGCGAGCAGCAGGCACAGGACCAGCCCCACGACGACGAACGGCAGGACGGCACCGACCGTGGACGGCGGCCGTCCGGCCAGGGACCCGACCACCCAGGAGCGGTAGGTGTCGAACACGGTCGGGTTGGCCAGGGTGATGGCCTCGACGAGCGCGATCAGCACCGCGGAGACGGCCGCGCCGGCCAGGACGAGCCGCACGGGAGTCGCCCGGCGGCCTCCCGACCCGATCAGGTACACCGCGGCAGCGGCGAACAGCGCACCGGGCACGGCGGCCCAGACGGTCCGGCCGGCGACCCCGCCGAGCACCGCGGCGGTGACCACGAGCGACGCCGACGCCCCGGCGTTCACGCCGAGCAGCCCCGGGTCGCCCAGCGGGTTGCGGGTGAGGCCCTGGATCACGACGCCCGCCACGGCGAGCGCGGCACCGACGAGCAGGCCGAGCTGCGTGCGGGGCACCCGGGACGCGACCACGGTGGACGCGTACGAGCCGTCCGGGTTCCGCCACGCCGACCACACGTCGCCCAGCGGCAGCGGCTTGGCGCCGACGGCGATGCTCAGTCCCACGACGAGCACGAGCAGCAGGAGCGCGGCGACCAGCCCGAGCCCGAGCACGAGCGCGCGAGAGCCCCGCACGCGGGGGGCGTGCGGGGCTCGTGCGACGGCGGTGCTCATGGCGCCGGGAGGAGGACGGTCAGCCCTGGACCTGCTCCGCGCCGGCGGTGATGAGCGGGACGTACTCGTCGATCGCCCACGGCACGCTCAGGGGAGTGGCCACCGAGACGGCCATGCCGAGCTGCGGGTCGAGCATCGGGACGTAGGCGCCGGCCGCGAAGGCGGGGATCTGCGCCCAGAGCGGCTGGGCCTCGGTCGCGGCCTGCTCGTCGGCGCTGTTGAACCAGGTGAAGAGGAGGTCGGCGTCGTTGAGCTGGTCGGCGTTCTCGAGGCCGAGGGTGCTGACGAACGTCCCGGGCGAGGCCGACAGCGTCGAGACGGAGGGGGCGAGCTCGAGGCCGAGACCGGTCAGCAGCTCGACGCGCGGGTCACCGGGAAGGTAGACCGACAGGGCACCCGGCTGGTCTCCGCCGTAGACGTACGCGAACGTCACGCCGGACAGGTCGGGGTTCTCCTCGGCGGCGGTGTCGATGGCGGCCTGACGCTCCACGAGCAGCGGCTCCGCCTTCTCCGGGACACCCAGCGCCTCGGCGGCGATGGTCACCTGGTCCTCGAGCGAGGTCTGCCACGGCTCCCCCGGGTAGGCGACCACCGGGACGAACGCGGAGAGCTGGTCGAACACGTCCTGCTCGAGCCCCGACTGCGGCGCGAGCACGAGGTCGGGCTCCAGCGCGATGATCGCGTCGACGTCCAGCTCGGGGTACATCGCGATGGTCTCGGGCAGCTCGGCGCCCTCGTCCTCGACCGCGTCGCGGAACCACGGCTGGTACCCGTCGGCGTCGCCGCCCCAGGTGTCCTCCTCGATCCCGACCGGGACGGTGCCCAGCGAGAAGGCGATGTCCGCGGCGCCCCAGCCGAGGGTCACGACGCGCTCGGGCTTCTCCTCGATCTCCGCCGTGCCGAGGGTCGAGTCGATCGACACGGGGAAGATGCCGTCGGAGGTCGGCGACGAGCTCGCCGTGGGCTCGTCGGCCGTACCGGCGCAGGCAGCGAGGGTGAGGGCGACGGCGGCGGCGGCGGCCACTGCTGCCGCGCGACGAGCGATGCGCACGGGGTGCTCCCATTCGTTGGGGACGGCCACCTCGGCGGGCGACGTCGAATGAGGCAAGCCTAACCTCTGTTGCGCGCCGTCCCCGGGCTCCGGGGTGAGCGAAACATCACACCGACAGCGACGTCCCCGTCAGCCGCTCGTACGCCTCGAGGTACCGGTCCCGGGTGCGCTCGACCACGTCGGCGGGGACGCGCGGCGGCGGGGAGTCGGAGGCACGGTCCCACCCGGACGCCGGCGACGTGAGCCAGTCCCGGACGAACTGCTTGTCGAAGCTGGCCTGCGCACGACCGGGCTGCCACAGGTCCGCCGGCCAGAACCGCGAGGAGTCGGGGGTCAGCACCTCGTCGCCGAGGGTGATCGCCCCGGTCGTCGGGTCGGTGCCGAACTCGAGCTTGGTGTCGGCCAGGATCACGCCCCGCTCGCGCGCGATGGCCTCGGCCCGGGCGTACACCGCCAGGGTCAGGTCCCGCAGCGACGCCGCCGTCTCGGCGCCGACCGTCCCGACGACGGTCTCGAACGGCACGTTCTCGTCGTGCTCCCCCAGCTCGGCCTTGGTGGCCGGCGTGAAGATCGGCTCCGGCAGCCGCGAGCCGTCCACCAGGCCGGCGGGCAGCGCGATACCGGTCACGGAGCCGGACACCCGGTACTCCGCGAGCCCCGACCCGGTGAGGTAGCCCCGCGCGACGCACTCGACGGGGAACATGTCGAGGCGACGGCAGACCATCGCGCGGCCGGCGACCTCCGCCGGGACGTCCGTCGACACCACGTGGTTGGGCACCAGGTCCGCCAGCTGCTCGAACCACCACAGGCTCAGCTGCGTCAGGACGACGCCCTTGCCGGGGATGCCCGGGGCGAGCACGTGGTCGAACGCGGAGACCCGGTCGCTGGCGACGACGAGGACGACGTCCCCCTGCGACGCGTCGGTCGGCACGTACAGGTCACGGACCTTGCCGGAGTAGGTGTGGGTCCAGCCGGGGATCTGCGCAGTCACGGGAGCCAGTGTGCCGGATCAGACGAGGTCGTCCCCGCCCTCCAGGCCCTCGGGGATGGGCAGTCCCACCAGCCGGACCAGCCGCTCCACGGTCTCCTCGACGAACGTGTCCTCGGGCTCGTCCACGTGCGCCTCGGCCAGCAGGCGCCGCACGTGCTTGGCCTCGACGTCCACCGCGCCGACCAGCAGCGCCCACTCCGCGAAGGCCTCCGCCTCGGCGTCCAGGTCGACCGGGTCGCTCTCCGCGGGATCGTCGAAGTAGTCCCGCGGCTGGAAGCCCAGGTAGAACCGGCCGAGCCCGTCCGGCGCCGGGCGGTAGTCAAGGGTCGCGATGTCGCCGTCCTGCACCTCGATGCTCAGGCTCGGGGTCGCAGCCGCGTCCCCGCCCCAGGCGCCGTCGCCGTACACGAACGTGGTGGTAGCCATCCCGCGATGATGCCGTACGACCTGTCAGACGAGCGGGACGTCCGCGACCGCCGCGGCGATGTCCGAGCGGTGGTGCGAGAACGGCAGGTCGATCTGGTCGACGCCCGCGTAGGCGGCCGCGCGGGCGGCGTGCAGGTCGGGACCGACCCCGACGACGGACAGGACGCGACCGCCGGCGGAGACGAGATGGGCGCCGTCGATCGCGTCGTCGTCGTCGCCGGCCGCGTTGAGCTGCAGGGCCGTCCCCGCGTGCAGGACGTGCACGCCGGGGAGCGCCTCGGCGTCCTCGGTCCCGGTGATCGGGTCGCCGGACCGGACGGCTCCGGGGTACCCGCCCGAGGCGATGACGACGGTGACCGCCGCGTCGTCGCGCCACAGCAGCGGGGGCAGGGTGCCGAGCGTCCCCGTCGCCGACGCGAGCAGCACCGCGGCCAGAGGCGTCTCCAGCCGGGCCAGCACGACCTGTGTCTCCGGGTCCCCGAAGCGGGCGTTGAACTCGACGACCTTCAGGCCGGACGACGTGAGGGCGAGCCCGACGTAGAGGACGCCGGAGAAGGGGGTGCCGCGGCGAGCCATCTCGGCGATCGTCGGGCGCGCGACGCGCTCGACCACCTCGTCGACCAGGTCCGCGGGCGCCCACGGGAGGGGCGAGTACGCCCCCATGCCACCGGTGTTCGGCCCCTCGTCGCCGTCGTGCGCGCGCTTGAAGTCCTGCGCGGGGACCAGCGGCACCACGTCGATGCCGTCGGACAGGACGAACAGCGAGATCTCGGGACCGTCGAGGTAGTCCTCGATGACGATGCGGCCGTCGGGCTTGGCCAGGCACGCCTGCGCGTGAGCCAGCGCCTCGGCGCGGTCGTGGGTGACGACGACTCCCTTGCCGGCGGCGAGCCCGTCGTCCTTGACCACGTACGGGGCGCCGAACGCGTCGAGACCGGCGGCGGCCTCCTCGATCGTCGTCGCCACCCGCGGCTCGGCCGTGGGCACGCCCGCGGCGGCCATGACCTCCTTGGCGAAGGCCTTGGAGCCCTCCAGCCGGGCACCCGCGGCGGACGGGCCGAAGACCGGGATCCCGACGGCCCGGACCGCGTCGGCGACACCGGCGACCAGGGGCGCCTCCGGTCCGACGACGACGAGGTCCGCCGCCAGCGAGGTGGCGAGCGCTGCGACGGCGGACCCGTCGAGCTGGTCGACGGCGTGCAGCGTGGCGAGGGCCCCGATGCCGGGGTTGCCCGGAGCGGCGTGCAACGCGGTGACCGCCGGGTCGAGGGACAGCGCGCGCACCAGCGCGTGCTCACGGGCACCGGTGCCGACGACGAGGATCTTCACGGGCCGGGAGCCTACCGGCCGCACCTCGACGGCGCGCCCGGCGACCGGTGCGGGCTCAGCCGGCCGCGCGGAGCCGTGCGCGCAGGCCGTCCAGCTCGTCGACCATCGCCAGCGGGAGCCGGTCGCCGAACTGCACGAAGAACTCCTCGGTCAGGTCGCACTCGGCGAGCCAGGCCTCACGGTCGACCGCGAGCAGCTGCTCGAGCGCGTCCGCCGGCAGGTCCAGCCCGTCCAGGTCCAGCTCGCCCGGCGCCGGCAGCACCCCGATCGGTGAGTCGGTCCCCTCCACCGACCCGTCGAGCCGCTGCAGCGCCCAGGCGAGCACCCGGGCGTTCTCCCCGAACCCGGGCCACAGGTACGACCCGTCGGCACCCTTGCGGAACCAGTTGACGCCGAAGATCGCGGGCAGCGGGATGCCCCGGGCCGACAGCTGCGCGCCGAGCCGCAGCCAGTGGCCCCAGTGGTCGGCCATGTTGTAGCCGCAGAACGGGAGCATCGCGAAGGGGTCGCGACGCAGCGTCCCGACGGGCCCCTCGGCGGCGGCGGTCTGCTCGGACGCGATGGTCGCGCCCAGGAACACCCCGTGCGACCAGCTGCGCGCCTGCGCGACCAGCGGCACGTTGGTGGCCCGCCGACCGCCGAACCAGATGGCGTCGACGGGCACGCCCTCGGGCGAGTCCCAGGAGTCGGCGATGGTCGGGCACTGCGCGGCGGAGACCGTGAACCGGCTGTTCGGGTGGGCGGCCGGCGTCTCGGACGCGGGTGTCCAGTCGTCGCCCCGCCAGTCCGTCAGGTGGTCCGGCGGCGTGTCGGTCAGCCCCTCCCACCACACGTCGCCCTCGTCGGTGAGGGCGACGTTGGTGAAGATGACGTCGTGCGCCAGGGTCGCGATCGCGGCCGGGTTGGTGGCCTCGCCGGTGCCGGGGGCGACGCCGAAGAAGCCGGCCTCGGGGTTGATCGCCCGCAGCCGCCCGTCGGTGCCCGGGCCGCCGGGACGCAGCCACGCGATGTCGTCGCCGATCGTCTCGACCTTCCAGCCCGGGATGGTCGGCCGGAGCATCGCGAGGTTGGTCTTCCCGCACGCGGACGGGAACGCAGCCGCGACGTGCGACACCGTCCCCTCCGGCGAGGTCACGCGCAGCACCAGCATGTGCTCGGCGAGCCAGCCCTCGTCGCGCGCCATGACGGACGCGATCCGCAGCGCGAAGCACTTCTTGCCCAGCAGCGCGTTGCCGCCGTAGCCCGAGCCGAACGACCAGATCTCCCGCGTCTCGGGGAAGTGCACGATGTACTTGGTCGGGCTGCACGGCCACGGGACGTCGTCGTCCCCGGGACCGAGCGGTGCGCCGACGGAGTGCACCGCGGGGACGAAGTCGCCGTCGGACCCGAGCAGGTCCAGCACCGGGGTCCCCACGCGGGTCATGACGCGCATGCTCACGACGACGTACGGCGAGTCGGTGACCTGCACGCCCAGCTGCGAGATCGGTCCGCCCAGCGGGCCCATCGAGAACGGGACGACGTACATGGTCCGGCCGCGCATCGACCCGGAGAACACCCCCGCCAGCTCCGCGCGCATGACGTGCGGCTCGCGCCAGTGGTTGGTGGGCCCGGCGTCGTCGGGGTCGACCGAGCAGATGAACGTGCGGTCCTCGACGCGGGCGACGTCGGAGGGGTCGGAGCGCGCGAGGAAGCTGTTCGGCCGCAGCTCCTCGTTGAGCCGGATGAGGGTGCCCGCGTCGACCATGCCCTCGACCAGCGCCGATGCCTGCTCCGCGGACCCGTCGACCCAGACGACCTCGTCCGGCTCGGTGAGCGCCGCGACCGCGCCGACCCACGCGTGCAGCGCACGGTGCCGGTGCGCACCGGGCGCAGCCGGGACGGTGAGGAGCGGGTGGTGCTCGACGAGCGTCATGACAACCTCCGGGAAAGGAACCAGTCCTTCCACCGTGGACCTCTCGGCCCGCGGATTCCATCACCTCACTCGTGAAACATCCGCGATTCTTTCGATCTGCACAACTCAGGCGTCATCGTCGAGGGGCAGCGGGAGCGCGTCGAAGTAGATGCGTACCCGGCGACGCCCCTCGGTGTCGCCGGCCGCCTTGCGGCCCTTGGCGTGCTTCACGGCGCCGTCGATGATCCCCTGGACCGCGAGCACGACCTCCCGGAACTCCTCGAGGGTGAGGTCGCTGGTGGACGAGTCGTTGAGGGACGCGTCCTCCCACTCCGGGGTGTCCCCCAGGGACAGCCACCGCTGCAGCACCTTCGCCCGGTCGGCGATGACGCCCTGGAGCAGCGCCTGGGCCGCGTCGGCGGTCCGGGGGTCCCGCAGCATGTCCCGTCCGTCGATGCTGTAGCCGACCGCGCGCCACCACCGGTCCCGGCCGCGCTCGTGGGCCGGGTCGTCCTCGACGAAGCCGTGCTTCTCCAGCTGGCGCAGGTGGTAGCTGGTCTGCCCGCTGCTCTCGCCCAGGTGCCGGCCGAGCTGGCTCGCGGTGGCCGACCCGTGCTCGGACAGGTAGTCGTACATCGCCATCCGCAGGGGGTGCGCCAACGCCTTGAGCTCCTCCGGTCCGATGGCACGGGCCCGGAAGGGCAGGGGGTTGCTCTCGCTCATTCGCAGAGATACCTTTGCAGAGTTGTCTTTGCAGAGTTTTCTCTTCGATCCTAGCGGGAGCACACCCATGAGCGAGCAGGTCGCCACGCGGGAACCCCTCGGCCGACGGTTCGCCGCGCACCTGACGGCCACCGGCATGGCGAACCTCGGCGACGGCATCGTGCAGACCGGCGTCCCCCTGTACGCCCTGACGCTCACGCGCTCCCCCAGCCAGATCGCGCTGCTCACCGCCGCGGCGTGGCTCCCGTGGCTGGTGTGCGGGCTCGCCGCGGGGGTGGTCGTCGACCGGCGGGACCGCAAGTACACCCAGGTGGTCGGGCTGGCCGCCCGCGCGGTCCTGCTCGGCGTCGCGGTCTGGCTGGTCGCGTCCGGGCAGATGACCATGCCCGGGCTGACGGTGGTCGTGCTGCTCTACGGGGTGACCGACGTGTTCGTCGACCTGGCCGGCTCGGCGCTGGTCCCGGACCTCGTGCCGCGCTCCCGCCTCGAGGCAGCGAACGGGCGCACGCTCGCCGCGCAGCAGGTCATGTCCGCGTTCGTCGGCGGCCCCGTCGCCGGCGCCCTGCTCGTGCTCGGCGCCGGCTGGGTCCTCGGCGTCCCGGCCGGTCTCGGCGTGCTCGCGCTGCTGCTCATCGCCACCCGGATCCCCGGGTCGTACAAGCACGCCGCGCCGCAGAGGCGTTCGGCGACCGCCGAGATCCGCGAGGGCGTCGGCTTCCTGGTCCGGCACCCCGTCCTTCGGCCGCTGCTCGTGGCCGGCAGCGTGATGAACATGGCGAGCACCGGGTACTTCGCCGTGTTCGTGCTCTGGATGGTCGGTCCCGGGTCGCGCGTCGGCCTCGAGCCCGCGCAGTACCCGCTGGTGATCGCCGTCCTGGCGGTCGGTGCGGTCCTCGGCTCGGTCGCGGCCGAGCCGCTGGGCCGCCGCATCCCCGAGGTCCGGCTGCTGCTGACGTCCTGGCTGCTGCAGTCCTTGCTCATGCTGGTCCCCGTGCTCGTGCCCACGGTGCCGGCGATCACGGCGGGCATCTTCCTGCTCGGGTTCCTCAACACGAACGGCAACGTGATCTCGCAGTCGATGCGGCAGCGGATGGTCGCGCCCGGGATGCTCGGCCGCGTCGGCGGCGCCAGCCGGACCCTGGCGTACGGGCTCATGCCGGTCGGCGCGGTGCTCGGCGGGCTGGTCGCGGAGCGGTGGGGCCTGCCGGCCGTGTTCGTCGGCGCGACCGTGGTCTGCGTCGCCGTCGTCGCCTACCCCGTCGCGGTGGTCCGCCAGCGCATGGTGACCGAGCTGGAGCTGCCGCTCGTCGAGAAGGTCCCCACGACGGTCTGACCGTCGCCATACTGGGCGCGTGCCCCGACTGGCCCCGCCCACGATCGCGCCCGGCAGCATCCGAGCCCGACCGCAACCGGTGCTCGTCGCCCACGGGATCGTGCTCCGCCCCTGGCGGGCAGGTGACGAGCACGCGGTGGTCGAGGCCTACGCCGACCCGGACATCCGGCACTGGCACCAGCGGTCGATGGATGCCGACGAGGCAGTCGCGTGGGTCGCCCACTGGGCCGCGCGATGGCAGGCGGAGACCGGAGCCGGCTGGGCGATCACGATCGACGACGAACCCGTCGGGCAGATCAGCCTGCGCACGTTCGAGCACGGCGACGGCATCTCCGAGGTCTCCTACTGGGTGCTGCCCCGTGCCCGCGGTCGGGGGGTCGCGACGACCGCGCTGCGCACCGTGGCCGACTGGGGCTTCGGGACCCTGGGGCTGTACCGGATCCAGGTCGACCACGCGACGCAGAACACGGCCTCGTGCGGGGTGGCCACCCGCGCGGGGTTCCTCCTCGAGGGCACCAAGCGGGGGTCGTACCTGCAGAGCGACGGCCGCCACGACGCGCACCTGCACGCCCGGCTGGCGGGAGACGTCAGCTGAGCAGCTCGTGCCGGACGATCGTGGCCTCGCGGCCGGGACCGACGCCGATCGAGGAGATGCGGGCACCCGAGATCTCCTCGAGGCGCAGCAGGTAGCGCTGGGCCGCGGCGGGCAGGTCGTCGAACTCACGCGCCCCGGAGATGTCCTCGGACCAGCCGTCCAGGTACTCGTAGATCGGCGTCGCGTGGTGGAAGTCCGACTGGTCGTAGGGCATCTCGTCGAACCGGCGGCCCTTGACGTCGTACGCCACGGCGACCGGGATCTTGTCCCGGCCGGTCAGCACGTCGAGCTTGGTGACCACCAGGTCGGTGAGCCCGTTGACACGGCTGGCGTAGCGGACCACGACGGCGTCGTACCAGCCGGTGCGGCGCGGGCGGCCGGTGGTCGTGCCGAACTCGCCGCCGGTCTGCCGCAGCCACTCACCGTCGTCGTCGAGCAGCTCGGTGGGGAACGGGCCCTCGCCCACGCGGGTGGTGTACGCCTTGGCGACGGCGACGACGCGGTCGATCCTCGTCGGCCCCACGCCCGAACCCGTGCACGCGCCGCCGGCCGTGGCCGACGAGGACGTGACGAACGGGTAGGTGCCGTGGTCGACGTCGAGCATGGTGGCCTGGCCGGCCTCGAACACGAGCGTCTTGCCGTCGTCGAGCGCGGTGTTCAGCAGCAGCGGGGTGTCCGTCACGAGCGGGTGCAGGCGCTCGGCGTGGCGCAGCAGGTCCTCGACCGTCTCGTCGACCGTGATGGCCCGGCGGTTGTAGACCTTCACCAGCAGGTGGTTCTTCTGGTCGAGGGCGCCCTCGACCTTCTCCCGCAGGATCTTCTCGTCGAACAGGTCCTGGACGCGGATACCGACGCGGTTGATCTTGTCGGAGTACGCCGGGCCGATGCCGCGGCCGGTGGTGCCGATGCGGCGCTTGCCCAGGAACCGCTCGGTGACCTTGTCGAGGGTGCGGTTGTACGGGGCGATCACGTGGGCGGCCGACGAGACCTTGAGGGCGGAGGTGTCGACGCCACGCGCCTCGAGCGCGTCGATCTCCTCGAACAGCACCTCGATGTCCACGACGACGCCGTTGCCGATGACCGGGACGACACCAGGCGAGAGGATCCCGGACGGCAGCAGGTGCAGGGCGTACTTCTCGCCACCGATCACGACCGTGTGGCCCGCGTTGTTCCCGCCGTTGAACTTCACGACGTAGTCCGTCCGCGCACCGAGCTGGTCGGTCGCCTTGCCCTTGCCCTCGTCGCCCCACTGAGCCCCGAGCACCACGACGGCCGGCATCCAGATCACCACTCCCACCCTGCCTACGGTGCGGACCCGGGTGCTGGACGTGTGCCGGGGGCCGTGCACCAGGCGGCAGTGACCTAGTACCCACAGAGGCTACCGGATCGTCAAGAGATGGTCATGTCACCGCAGGTTCGCGACCTCTTCGACGGAGGTGCCGCTGTCGGAGAGGAACGTCTCGCACCGGGTCGCCTCCTCGGACTCGCCGATGGCCTCCGCGGCCTCCGCGAGCGCGAGCAGCGACCGCAGGAAACCCTGGTTGGGGGCGTGGTCCGCGGGGATCGGGCCGCGGCCGTGCCAGCCCGCGCGGCGCAGGGCGTCGAGGCCCCGGTGGTATCCGGTGCGCGCGTAGGCGTAGGCAGCCACGGGGTCGCCGTCGTCCGCGAGGGCGTTCTCCGCCAGCAGGGCCCACAGGATCGATGCCGCCGGTGCCGCGGCGACGGCCTCGCGCGGGGAGGAGCCGCTGCTCAACGCATCACGGGCGTCGGCGTCCGGGCCGTCGGCGGGGAGCAGCGTCGGGGCGGGACCGTCCAGCAGGTTCTCGTGGCTCATGCGCACAGTGTCCCCTACCGCGTGCGTCCCCCTGGGAGCGCGACTACAGTCGTGCCGCCGACCTGGACCCTTGTTCGGTGCGCACCTCCCCCCTCCAGACAGGGTGCCCATGATCGAGATCTCGACGTCCTCGACGACGACGACGTTGACCGTCGCCGGCGACCTCGACCTGGCCGAGCGTGACCAGTTCCCGGAGATCGCCGCACGCGTCGTGGGTCTGCGCCGCCAGCTCGTGGTCATCGACATGTGCCGTGTCACGTTCATGGACTCCACCGGTGCGGCGTTCCTCATCTCGCTGGCCGACTCCGGTCGCAAGCGTGGCGGCGCGACCGTCCTGCGCGGAGCGGACCCGCGGGACCTGTTCGTCATCGAGATCTGCGGTGCCCTCGACCTGTTCCGCATCGACACGGACCACCGGTGCGAGTCGGGCGTCGAGCAGTCGGACTTCCGCCGTCCCGACGGGGCGTCCGCCCCGGCCTAGCGACCGGTGGCGGGGAGCGACCCCGGTCGCACCTTCGCCCACACGAGCTTGCCGCCGCGCGACTGGCGCCAGCCCCAGTCCGCCAGGCGCTCGACGATCTGCATGCCGAAGCCCCCCACGCGCCCGGGGTGCCCGTCGGTGGTGACCGGCGGTGCGGGGTTGGCGTCCTCGACCTCGATGCGCAGACCGTCCCCCGTGTCGTAGAGCTGCAGCGACACGTGCCCGAACCCGTGCAGCACGGCGTTGGCCACGAGCTCGGAGACCACCAGCTCCGCGTTCGCCACGTCCTCGATCCCCCACGCCTGGCAGGTCCGCACGACCGCGTGCCGCGCGCGCCCGATGGACGCAGCCTCGCTGGGCAGCGACCAGCGCCGACGGCGGGGGCTGCGGGTGCGCGCGGAGGTGTCCAGCGGCGACGGCACCCGCACGACGACGACGGCCACGTCGTCCTCCGGGTGGTCCGCGAGCCGGGACAGCAGCTCCTCACCGACCCCTGCCGCGTCCCGTGCGGTGACGCCGGCCGCCACCGCGGACAGCGCCGCGAGCCCGTCGCGCAGGCCACGGTCGCGCCGCTCGATGAGACCGTCCGTGTAGTAGACGACGACGTCACCGGCGTCGAGCTCGACCGCGCCCGTGCTGCGGGGGACCCCGCCGAACCCGATCAGCGGACCGCCCGCCGCGTCGAGCGGGGTGACGTGGCCCGCCCGGACGAGCAGGGCCGGTAGGTGACCGGCCCGGGAGTACTCCAGCCGCCACCGGTCCTCGGAGCGCGTCAGCGTCGACAGGACCAGCCCGGCCGGTCGCGGCACCCGCATGCCCGCGACGAGCTGGTCGACGCGCTCCAGCACCGGGCCGGGCGTCGTGATGTCGAAGATGTACGAGCGGACCACCGAGCGCAGCTGACCCATCGACGCGGCCGCCTCGACGTCATGGCCGACAACGTCCCCGATCACGACGCCGACCACGTCGGTGCTGACCTGCAGCACGTCGTACCAGTCGCCGCCCACCTGGGCGTTCTCCGAGTTCGGTGCGTAGTACGTCCACACGTCGAGGCCGTCGACCTCGGCCTGCTCGGGGAGCATCGCCCGCTGGAGGGTCTCGGCGAGGCGGTGCTCGCGGTCGTAGAGGCGCGCGTTGTCGATGACCAGCCCGACGCGCCGGGCCGTCAGGTCCAGGACGGTGCGGACGGACGGCTCCAGGCTGCGCAGGCCGTGGCCGTCGTGCGCGTGCACGACGAGCACCCCGAGCACCCGGCGGCGTCCGGGCAGCGGGAAGACGAGGACTGAACGGTCCTCGTCTCCGTCGGCGGCGCCGAGCTCGGCCTCAGCCTGCTGCGCGAGCCACGCGGACGCGCTCCCGAGCCCGTAGGAACCACCGAGCGCCAGCTCGACCGGCCGGTCGGTCTCGGCGTCGAGGAGCTGCTGGACGGCGTCGGGCCCGACGTCCCGCACGGCCGGTCCCTCACCGTGCCGCGATCCCTTGCCGGTGGGCGGGCGCCCCGCGTCGATCCCGTCGGCGATCCGCAGCCCGCCGTCGTTGAGGTAGAACGCGGCCCAGCCCACGACCGCCCGCCGCAGGATCGTCGCGATCTCACGCAGGGCGTGCGGGTCGTCGACGTCCATCAGGAGGTCCGAGACCTGCGCGATCAGCCCGAGGCTGCGGCGCTCGCGGCGCTCGGTCTCCACCATCGCCGCCTGCTCGGCGTCGTGCGACAGCTGCTCCGTCAGGTCCTGGAGCGCGGCGACCCAGTGGGTCAGGGGACCGTCGTCGCCGGCACGGACCGGGGACAGGTGCACGCGGCAGGCGAGCTGGGTGCCGTCGCCGCGCCGCAGCACGATCGTGTGGGCGATCTCTCGCCCGGCGCGCAGCCCGTCCCGCAAGCGGACCAGATCGGGACCCTGCAGCGCCGTGTCTCCCAGGATCGCGGTCTGGCGGCGCCGCGCCTCCTCCACGTCGTAGCCGGTGACCTGCTCGAACGCGTCGTTCACCCAGATCACGGGCAGGTTCTCCGCCGTCGCATCCAGAAGGGCCATCGGCACGGAAGTGGACATGAGGGCGCGGTCGCGGACGTCGGCCAGGGCCCGATCGGGAAGGGCTGAGGCGTGGGAGTTGACCACCACCACCTCCCATCGTCTAGCGTTCCGAACAGGCACGTCGTCGAGAACCGGCGCTGGCCCGCCCGAAGAAGCTGAAAGGAGCGCCGTGCGCGACGGTAACAGCACGATCCCCGACGGGCCTGCGGACGTCTCGCAGGCCGACCAGAGTGCAGGGATCGTCGGCGAGCCGGGAGCCGTGCAGGTCATCGTGGGGACCGACGCCACCCGCATCGTGCTCTCGGGCGAGGTCGACGCCGATCTCGGTCCCGAGCTGCAGGAAGCGACGGCGGAGGCGGAGCAGGTGGGCCTCCCCATCGAGGTCGACGCCCACCACGTGACGTTCATGGACTCCTCAGGAGTCGCCTTCCTCGCTCGCCTGTCCATCCGGTCCCAGCACCGTGTCCGCCTGCTGCGGGTGCCGCCCACCGTGCGGTTCCTGCTCGAGGTCACCCGGATCGGGGAGCTCCTGGACGTCGTCGAAGGGGACGAGTCCGAGTTCCAGCCGGTCGGAGACAGCACCAGCTGAGGACAGGAAAGGCCCCCGGGTGACCGGGGGCCTTTCCTGTGCTGGTGTCAGGCGCCGAGCGTGTGCCCGGCCGAGCGGAGCTGCTGCGCGGCCTCGACGAGGCGCTTCGCCATGCCGGCCTCGGCGAGCTTGCCCCAGGCGCGCGGGTCGTAGGCCTTCTTGTTGCCCACCTCGCCGTCCACCTTGAGCACGCCGTCGTAGTTGCGGAAGAAGTGGTCCGCCACCGGACGGCTGAACGCGTACTGCGTGTCCGTGTCGATGTTCATCTTGATGACACCGTTGTCGACGGCCTCGGCGATCTCGGCCTCGGTCGAACCGGAGCCACCGTGGAACACCAGGTCGAACGGGTTCTCCTTGCCGATGGCGTCGCCGACGGCCTTCTGGATCTCGGCGAGGATCGACGGACGCAGCTTGACCGCACCCGGCTTGTAGACGCCGTGCACGTTGCCGAACGTGAGGGCCGTCAGGTAGCGGCCCTTCTCGCCCGCACCGAGCGCCTTGACCGTGGCCAGGCCGTCCTCGACGGTCGTGTACAGCTTGTCGTTGATCTCGGCCGTGTGGCCGTCCTCCTCGCCACCGACGACGCCGACCTCGATCTCGAGGATCGTGCGGGCGGCGACGCTGAGCTCCAGGAGCTCCTCGGCGATGATCAGGTTCTCGTCGAGCGGCACGGACGAGCCGTCCCACATGTGCGACTGGAACGTGGGGAGCTTGCCGGCCTTGACCTGCTCGATCTCGAGCGCGAGCAGCGGCCGCACCCAGGAGTCGAGGTTCTGCTTGGCGCAGTGGTCGGTGTGCAGCGCGACGGTGATCGGGTAGCCCTTGGCCACCTCGGCCGCGTACGCCGCGAGGGCCAGCGAGCCGGCGATGCGGTCCTTGACGGTCGAGCCGGCCGCGTACTCGGCGCCGCCGACGGAGACCTGGATGATGCCGTCGGACTCCGCCTCGGCGAAGCCCTGCAGGGCGGCGGTGACGCTCTGGGACGACGTGACGTTCACGGCCGGGTAGGCGAACTTGCCCGCCTTCGCCCGGTCGATCATCTCGGCGTAGACCTCGGGGGTGGCGATGGCCATCTGCAGCATCTCCTGCGCATAGAGGGGAGGGGGTATCGCATCGATTCTGGCACGCCCGCACGGCCCGACGCCCGGGACGTTCTACCCCTGGACACCCGGTGACGCGTGCCGGCCGATCCAGGCGTGCATGGCGATCGCGGCCGCTGCGCCCGCGTTGATGGAGCGGGTGGAGCCGAACTGGGCGATGTGCAGGACGTCGACGGCGGCCTCGCGTGCGGCGTCCGACAGGCCCACGGACTCCTGCCCGAACAGCAGGACGCAGGCGCGCGGGAGCGGGTACCCCTCCAGGGCCACGGAGCCGGGGAGGTTGTCGACGCCGAGCACCGGGAGGTCGCGCTCGGCCGCCCACGCGACCAGGTCCTCGACCGTCGGATGGTGGCGGACGTGCTGGTAGCGGTCGGTGACCATGGCGCCGCGACGGTTCCAGCGGCGGTTGCCGACGATGTGCACCTCGGCTGCCAGGAACGCGTTGGCGGTGCGGACGACCGAGCCGATGTTCAGGTCGTGGGCCCAGTTCTCGACGGCCACGTGGAACGGGTGCCGCCGGGTGTCGAGGTCCGCGACGATCGCCTCGACCGTCCAGTACCGGTAGCGGTCGACGACGTTGCGGCGGTCGCCCTCGGCCAGCAGCACGGGGTCGTAGCGCTCGTCGGCCGGCCGCTCGCCCACCCACGGCCCGACACCGACCTCCGCACGCTCCTCGTCCACGGGCGTCACGCTAGGCCAGCGTGACCTCCAGCTCCACGACCGCCCACGCCAGCGGGGGCAGCCGCAGGGTCACCGTGCCGCCCTCGGCGCGCACCCCGTCGAGCGGGCGCAGTCCCACGCGGTCCTGCGCGTCCTGCGCGTTGGTGGTGTGGCGGTCGCCGCCCTCGGGCACGGTGAGCACCTCGGCACGCCGGACCTGGCCGGCCGTCCAGCCGCGCAGGTCGACCGTGACCTCCGCGTCCTCGTCGAGACCCCGGTGCGCCAGGAAGAGCGCGACGCGGCCGTGCTCCTCGTCCCAGGTGGCGGAGACGTCGACCAGGTCCACCGCGTCGAACTTCGCGGTGTCGTAGCGGTCGGACGTGACGGCCGTGCGCAGGATCACCCCGCGGGCGAGGGCCGCCGTCCGCGCGAACGGCCAGAAGATCGACTGCCGCCACGCGGGTCCACCCTCCTCCGAGCGGATCGGCGCGATGACGTTGACCAGCTGGGCCTGGTTGGCGATCTTCACCCGGTCGCCGTGCCGCAGCAGCGAGTTGAGGAACGTGCCGACGACGACCGCGTCGGTGACCGAGTACTCGTCCTCGATGATCCGCGGGTGCTCCTGCCAGATCCCGGCCCTCTCGATCACGTGCGGCTGGTCCGCGGTGTCCTTGCCGGTGGCGTACCAGACGTTCCACTCGTCGAACGAGAGATGAATGAGCTTGCTGTGCTTTCCGCGTGCGCGCACGGCGTCGGCCGTCGCGACCACCGACTCGATGAAGTAGTCCATGTCGACCGCGCTGGCCAGGAAGCTCGCGTGGTCGCCGTCGTGCTCCTGGTAGTAGGCGTGCAGCGACACGTAGTCCACCTGGTCGTAGGCGTGCCCCAGCACGGTCTGCTCCCACGCGCCGAACGTCGGCATGCCGGAGTTGGAGGAGCCGCACGCGACCAGCTCGATCCGCGGGTCCACCAGCCGCATGGCCTTGGCGGCCTCCTGCGCGAGCCGGCCGTACTCGTCGGCAGTCTTGGCGCCCATCTGCCACGGGCCGTCCATCTCGTTGCCCAGGCACCACAGCCGGATGTCGAACGGGTCCTCGTGGCCGTTCTTGCGCCGCCGGTCGGACAGCTCGGTGCCGCCCGGGTGGTTGGCGTACTCGACCAGCGCGCGCGCCTCCTCGACGCCCCGGGTACCGAGGTTCACGGCCTCCATGACCTCGACGCCGGCCACGCGGGACCAGTCGACGAACTCGTGCAGCCCGAAGGCGTTGGTCTCGACCGTGTGCCAGGCGCCGTCGAGACGTCGGGGCCGGTCCGGGCCGACGCCGTCCTCCCACGCGTACCCGGAGACGAAGTTCCCGCCGGGGTACCGGATGACCGTCGCGCCGAGCTCCTTGACCAGGTCGAGGACGTCACGACGGAAGCCCTGGTCGTCGGCGCTCGGGTGGCCGGGCTCGTAGATGCCGCTGTAGACGCACCGGCCCATGTGCTCGACGAACGACCCGAAGATCCGGCGGGGAACCTCCCCGACGACGAAGTCGCGGTCGAGCGTGACGCGTGCGCGAGTCATCACTGACCACCGAACCCGGTCGTCGCGAATCCCTTGATGATCTGGCGCTGGAAGAACAGGAACACGACCACCAGCGGGAGCGCGGCGAGCACGGCCGAGGCCATGACCTGCGCGTACTGCAGGCCGTACGCGCTCTTCACGGTCTGCAGACCGACCGGCAGCGTCATCAGCGACGCGTCGCTCGTCGCGATGAACGGCCACAGGAAGTTGTTCCACGCGAAGACGAACACGAACATCGACACGGCCGCCAGGATCGGACGGGACAGCGGCAGCACGATCGACCAGAACACCCGCAGGCGGCCGGCGCCGTCGATGCGGGCCGCGTCCTCGAGCTCGACGGGCACCTGGTCGAAGAACTTCTTGAGGATGAACACCATGGCGGGGTGGACCACCTGCGGCAGGATGACGGCCCAGTAGGTGTCGACGAGGTTCAGCGTGAGCATCTCGTAGAACAGCGGGACGATGAGCACCTGCGGCGGGATGATGATCGCCGCGATGATCGCCCAGAACAGCCACCGGCGGCCGGTGAAGTCGAGCCGGGAGAAGGCATAGGCGGCCAGCGACGTCACCACGAGGGTGATCAGCGTGATCGCCGTCGCGGTGATCAGGCTGTTCCACGTCCAGAGCGGGATGTTGCCCTCACGCAGCACGTTCGCGTACGCGTCGGTGGTGAACCCGTCCTCCGGGAACCACGTCACGGGCGTCGCCGCCGCGGCGGTCTCGGACTTGAACGACGTCACGACCGCCCAGAAGAACGGCAGCAGCCAGAACACCGCGAGGACGACCAGGGCGACGACCGCGCCGATGCGGCCGGGGCTGGCGAACCGCTCGCCGATGCGCAGACCGGCCTTCTGGGCGAGCCAGCTCTGCTGCCGGACGCCCGCGCCCGCTCCGGGAGCGTTGGGCTGGGGAGCGACGGTGGTGGCCATCAGGCACCCCTCCTCGTGGTCAGGCGCATCTGGCCGATCGAGATGATGACGATGATCGCGAAGAAGATGTAGGCGATCGCCGAGGCGTACCCGAACCGGTAGCCGGTGAAGCCCACCTCGAAGACGTACTGGACGACCGGGCGGGTCACGCCCCCGGGGCCGCCCTGCGTCATGATGTAGATCTGGTCGAAGACCTTCAGCGAGGCCAGGACCTGCAGGATCACGATGAGCACGGTGGTCGGGCCGAGCTGCGGCACGGTGATCGACCGCAGCTGCCGCCACCGGCCTGCGCCGTCGAGCGCGGAGGCCTCGTACTGCTGCTCCGGGATGTTCTGCAGGGCCGTCAGGTAGAGCAGGAAGTTGAAGCCGACGGTCCACCAGAGCGTCATGACGACGACCGCGAGCATCGCCCACTGAGGATCCTGCAGCCAGGCGATCTGCTCGACGCCCACCGCCCCGAGCACGTAGTTCACGAGGCCGAGCTGGGGGTTGTACATCCAGATCCAGAACTGCGCCGCGACGGTCGAGGCCAGCAGGAACGGCATGAAGAACGAGAGCCGCCAGAGCCACTGCCCGGGCAGCCCCTGGTGCACCAGCAGCGCCAGGATCAGCGCCACGATGACCAGCGGGACGGTCGAGAGGACGGTGAACCACAGGGTGTTCAGCAGGGAGCGCCACATGATCGGGTCACGCAGCGCCTCGGCATAGTTGTCGAAGCCGATGAGCTGCCCACCCGCTCCGGTGATGCTCTCCCCCGTGAAGCTGAGGTAGAAGCCGTGCACCAGCGGCCAGACGAGGAACATCACGAAGACGATCACGAACGGTGCCACGAACGCCCAGCCGATGCGGTTGTCGCGGGCGCGGCGTTCGCTCTCGCCGCGCCGGATCTGCTCGGCCGACGTGGTGCGTGGTGGGGCGACGGTTGTAGACGACACGGTCAGCTCCTTCGGGTCACACCGGGTTCGGCTTGGCCAGCTGGACGTTCACCCGGCGGACGAAGGCGGCGAAGCCCTCGGCGGGGTCGGAGCCGTCCAGGTACACGCCCTGCACGGTCTCCAGGAAGTAGTTCTGGAAGTCGCTGCCGGACCCGGTGAACCACGCCTCCGGGTCGTAGTTGAGGATCTCCGCGGCGGCCGCGTAGTGCGCCTGCGGCATGAGCGCCTGGTAGTCGGCGCTCTGCACCACCGGCTGGAACCCGGGGATGTGCCCGGCCTCGGCCCACCCGAGCGAGTTCTGCAGGAGGTCGGCGACGAACTGGTAGCTCGCCCGCCGCTGCTCCGGGTCGGGGCTCGACTGGTGCGGCAGCGTGAACGCGTGCGAGTCGGCGTACGCGGCCGGCGTGCCGAAGAGCGTCGGGATCGGCTGCGCGTCGAACGCCAGCCCCGAGCTCTTGGCGGTCGGCAGCTCCCACACCCCGGTGAAGAACATGCCGCTCTCGCCGGACATGAACTCCGAGACCGCCGTGCCGTAGTCGCCGCTGGGCGTGCAGATGGTGCCGTCGAGGAGCTGCTGGATGAACTCCAGCGACTCCACCGCGGCGTCGTCGTCGACCTTCGCCGTCAGGCCGGACAGGTCGAAGTCGGCGTCGTGCTGCTTGTAGAGCGTGTAGAAGAGCCGCCACATCTGGGCCCCGTCGCCCAGGTACCCGTACGAGAGCCCGTGCTTGCCCGTCACCGCCTGCATCGCCCGGGCGACCTCGAGGAACTGGTCCGGGCTGTCGATCGGTGCGAGCTGGCCGTCCGGACCCAGGACCCCGGCCTGCTCGGCCACGTCGAGGTTGTACATCATGATGAACGGGTGCGAGTCGAGGGCGATCGAGTACTGCTTGCCGTCCAGACCGCCCTTGGCCCAGACGCGTTCGAGGAAGTCGGACTCCTCGACGCCGAACTCGGCCAGCAGGTCCAGGTCCCACGGGTCCAGCAGCCCGCCCGGGGCGTACCCGGCCACCCGTGACGCGTGCATGATCGCGACGTCGGGCGACCGCCCGCCGACGCTCGCCATGGCCAGCTTGGTGTAGTACGGCGCCCCCCAGGCCAGCACGGTCTGGGTCGCCTCGTACCCGTGGTCGAGGGCGTTCACCTTGTCGACCAGCCCCGCCATGGTGATGCCGTCGCCGCCGCTGAGCAGGTGCCAGTAGGCGAGCTCGTGCAGGCCGCTCGCCGACGCCGACGGGGCGCAGCCCGCGAGCGCCGAGGCCGCGGCGACACCTCCGACGGCCGCGAGGGAGCCGACCAGCATCTGGCGTCTGGTGATTCCCGGACCTGGTGGGAGGACCAGGTCGCCGGCGGTGCGCCGGTGCGCGAAGTGGTGCAGTGCCATGCCCTCACTCCTTCGTGAGACGCGCCCGACGTCGTTGTCGGTCACCCGGTGCGGCTTTGCTCGCCGTGTCCGGTTCGCATCATTACATCGTTAGAACGGCCAGGCAACACAGGCGCGCTCACCGCTGTCACACCCCCTCTGACCAGCGGAGACGTCAGCCGGTGCTCGCCCGGACCACGACCCCGTGGGGGTACACCAGCTGCCGCAACGGCCTGCCGGGGTCCGCGATCCGCTCGCTGAGCAGGTCCAGCGCGGCCACCGCGTAGCCCCGCAGGTCGAACGCCACGGTGGTCAGCGGAGGCACCGCGTACCGGGCGGCGGCGACGTCGTCGAACCCCGCCACCGCGACGTCGTCGGGCACCCGCAGCCCGCGCTCCCAGAGCACGCTCAGCACCCCGAGCGCCATCGAGTCCGTGAAGCAGACGAACGCGTCCGGGGCCGCGTGCTGCGCGAGGTGGGCCCGCGTCGCCTCGACCGCCTGCTCCGTCGTCCAGTGCCGCACCGGGATCTCGAGGTCCGGGTCGTGCTCCACCCCCGCCGCCGCGAGCGCCGACCGGTACCCCTCGGTGCGCTGCCGCGCGGCCGCGGTCTCCACGCCGACCGGGGGCGTGCCCACCGCGGCGATGCGGCGCCGGCCCGTGGACAGCACGTGCTCCGTCACGTCACGCGACGCCTGCACGCTGTCGACGCCCACGTGGTCCGCCCGGTCCTGCACGACCTCGCCGATGAGCACCGTCGGCGGCAGCGGCCCGGGGAGCACCGGCACGGCGGAGTCCGCCAGGGAGACCGGGTTGAGCACGAGCCCGTCGACCAGGTGCGACCGCGCCCGGGACAGCAGGTCGCGCTCGCGGCCCGGCTCCGCAGCCGTCTCCTCGATCTGCAAGGACCAGCCGCGCGAGTGCGCCTCCTCGACGAAGTGGTGCGCCAGCTCGGCGGAGTACGCCGTCGACAGGTCGGGCAGCGCCAGGGCGATGAGGCCGTACCGGCCGTTGCGCAGCCCGCGCGCACCCAGGTTGGGCACGTAGTCGAGCTCGGCCAGCGCGCGTTCCACCCGCTCGCGCGTCTCCGGGCGCACGAACACGACCCCGTGGATGACGTTGGAGACGGTCTTCGGCGAGACGCCCGCCCGGGCTGCGACGTCCTTCACGGTGGCCCGCACGGTGCCATTGTTCAGCACCAGCCCGACGCAGTGGCGCACAGGCTCCGCACAACCCGGCCACCGGCCCCTCAACACTCGCCCCGTACTCTGGTCGCATGCTGATGACGACCGCCCTCACGGCCGCCGGACCCGTCGCCGCCCTCGGGCCCGACTTCCTCGACCCGCAGCACCTGATCGACTCGTTCGGGACGTGGGCGCTGATCGGCATCCTCGCCATCATCTTCATCGAGGTCGGGCTCCTGTTCCCGATCCTTCCCGGCGACTCGCTCCTGTTCACCGCCGGTGCGCTGGTGGCTCAGGAAGACCTGAACGTGAACATCAGCATCGGGGCCCTGATCCTGCTGCTGATCGTCACCGCGTACGCGGGCACCCAGACCGGCTACCTGATCGGCCGCACGCTCGGCCCGAAGGTGTTCAGCAAGCCCGACTCGCGCTTCTTCAAGCAGCGGTACATCGACCAGACGTACGCCTACTTCGACAAGTACGGCGGCCGGACCCTGATCGTCGCGCAGTTCATCCCGTTCGTGCGCACGTACGCGTCCGTCGCGGCGGGCGTCGGGCGGATGCCGTACAAGCACTTCGCCTTCTTCAACGCGATCGGCGTGATCCTGTGGGCCGGCGGCGTCACCCTGCTCGGCTACCTGCTGGGGAACATCACCTTCATCAAGGAGAACATCGAGGCCCTCCTGGTCCTCGTGGTCTTCATGTCGGTGGCGCCCGTGATCGTCGAGGTCTGGCGCAAGAACCGCAAGGACAAGAAGCTGCGCGCAGCGGGGCTGCCCGTCGACGAGGCCGGCCGCGACCCGCGCTACGACGAGCAGGCCGAGCGCGACGAGGTCGAGCGCAGGGCGTTCGGCGCGTGACGCACCACGGACCTCGCGAGATCCGCTCGTGGTTGTCCGACATGGACGGCGTCCTCGTGCACGAGGGCACCGCGCTGCCCGGTGCCGCGGAGTTCGTCACGGCGCTGCGCGACGGCGACCGCCCGTTCCTCATCCTGACCAACAACTCGATCTTCACCACGCGGGACCTGCGCGCACGCCTGGCTGCGTCCGGGATCGACGTCCCCGAGGACGCCATCTGGACCTCGGCCCTGGCCACCGCCCAGTTCCTCACCGACCAGATGCCGGGCGGTTCCGCGTACGTCATCGGCGAGGCCGGGCTGACCACCGCGCTGTACGAGGCCGGCTACACCCTGACCGCCGCGCAGCCGGACTTCGTCGTCCTCGGCGAGACGCGCACGTACTCCTTCGAGGCGATCACGCAGGCCATCCGCCTGATCCAGGGCGGCGCCCGGTTCATCGCCACCAACCCGGACGTCACCGGACCCTCCGCCGACGGTGACCTGCCCGCCACCGGCGCGGTCGCCGCGATGATCAGCGCCGCCACCGGACGGCAGCCGTACTTCGTCGGCAAGCCCAACCCGATGATGATCCGCTCCGCGCTCAACCGGATCGACGCCCACTCCGAGACCACCGTCATGGTCGGCGACCGGATGGACACCGACGTCGTCGCCGGCATCGAGGCCGGCCTGCGGACGTTCCTGGTCCTGTCCGGTTCCACGAAGCTGGCCGACGTCGAGGCGTTCCCCTTCCGGCCCACCGAGATCCTGAACTCCGTCCAGGACCTGATCGACCGGGTCTAGCCCTCCTCGGCGACCATCTGGTCGCGCACCGCGAGGAGGCGGGTGCGCGCAGAGTCGAGCCGACCGCCCGGCGCCGTCCGTCCGCCGGGGACCTGCGCGACTACCGGGCCGCTCGTCGTCGTGAACAGAAGTCGGTGGTAGGAGGTGAACCCGGCCTCTGTCACGACCGCGTCAAAGGTGATGTCCACCAGGTTCGCCCACGCCACCCGCCGGTTCCGGAACAGGTTCCGGACGAGCACCCCATCAGGGAACGCGACGATCCCGCGCCGCGACACGTGCACGCCGAGCGATACGAGCAGCGCCGCGACCACGAGTCCGGCGAGGGTGAACAGCCATCCGCCGTCGGGCTCGACCACCGACGGGACCGTCGGGCCGCAGAGCGCGATCGCGGTCAGGACGGCGATGGCGACGGGCACACCACGCATGCGCCCCCGCAGCCGGAAGAGGGCGGTGTCGCTGACCTCTCGGCCCGCGCGATCCGGCACCACGGTCGGTCACCTCGACTCGGGACGAGCCGCGACGTGCAGAGCCGCCGATCGCGGGGCTACCGCGCCGGTGGCGATTGGGTCAGAAGCTGACCTCGGGGGCTGCCCGGACGCTGGGCTCTTCGACCTCGAAGTACTCGGCACGCTCGATGTGGAACATGTTCGCGATGATGTTCGGCGGGAACGTCTCGACCTTGGTGTTCAGCTCGCGGACGTTCGCGTTGTAGAACCGGCGGCCGGCGGCGATGCGGTCCTCGGTGTTGGTCAGCTCGGCCTGGAGCTGCTGGAAGTTCTCGCTGGCCCGCAGCACGGGGTAGGCCTCCGCGACGGCGAACAGCCGGCCGAGCGCCTGGGTCAGCTGGTTCTCCTGGACGGCCTGCTCGGCCGGGCCCGATGCCGGGCCCGCTGCGGCGGCACGGGCGCGGGCGACCTCGTCGAACACGCCGCGCTCGTGGGCCGCGTAGCCCTTGACCGTCTCGACGAGGTTCGGGATCAGGTCGTGGCGGCGGTGCAGCTCGACGTCGATCTGCCGCCACGCCTCCTGCACCAGGTTCCGCAGGCGGACGAAGCCGTTGTAGGTGGTGACGGCCCAGATGAGGGCGATCACGACGATCACGGCGAGGACGATCAGGACGATGACACCGGTGCTCACAGCAGGGCCTCTCGGAGGTCGGGCGGTTCAGGAGATCGTAGCGTCGGGCCTCGGACGTCAGCCCTCCGGCTGACCGATCGTCGTCGGGGTGGGGTCGTACCCGTGGTCCTGCCAGACGTGCCGTGGGATGGACCGGACGACGGCGCAGAGCACGCCGAGCCGGGGCGCCAGGCGGTCGAGGTCGGTGGTCCCGGACCCCCACGACAGGATCCAGGTGCCGTCGATCCGCCACGCGGTGCCGAGGGCGTCACCCTGCAGCAGCCGTTCCATGAGCCGCGGGTGCAGGATCGCGTGCCCGGTCCGCTGGTCCGTCGCCGCCACCCGGTACGCACGGTTGAACGCCTCGGACTCGAACTGGACGTCCTGGGCACCGACCAGCTTGGCCAGCCGGGCGCCGAGCCCTTCGGGGGTCACCTCGACCGTCGGCAGGTACGTCGGCAGTGCCAGCCCGACGATGTGCGCGTGGTGCGTGGTCCGGTTCTTCCCGCTGCCGGTCGTCCACTGGTACGTGAACGACAGCGCCGGCCGGGAGTCGTAGGTGCCGCGCAGGACCTCGGTCGCCCGCCGTGCGCTGCCCTGACCGAACGGCTGCCCGCGCGAGATGTCGACCAGCGACCGCTCCGACTCCGCGTACGTCCACCGGTTGCTCAGCGCCCAGGCCCGGAACCGCTCGTGGCGCTTCTTCTGCACCCAGAACCCGGCGACGAACAGCCCGACCGTGACCACCAGGCCGAGGACGACCAGGACTCCGAACAGACCGTCGCCCATGCTCGGGGTCAGGCCAGACCGAGGTCGGTCAGGCTGAACAGGTAGTGGTACGGGACGCCGAGCGCCTCGATCTTGGCTTGCGCACCGGTCGCGCGGTCGACGATGACGGCAGCACCCAGCACCTCGGCACCCGCCTCGCGCGCCGCCTCGATCGCGGCGATCGGCGAGCCGCCCGTGGTCGACGTGTCCTCCAGGATGACGACCTTGCGCCCGGCGATGTCCGGGCCCTCGACGCGGCGCTGCATGCCGTGCGCCTTCGCCTCCTTGCGGACGACGAACGCATCGAGGTCCTGACCGCGCGAGGCGGCGGCGTGCAGGAGAGCGGTCGCGACGGGGTCGGCACCGAGCGTCAGGCCGCCGACGGCGTCGATCTCCGCGGTGCCGAGCCCGACCTCCTCCAGCCGGTCCAGCAGCAGGTGCCCGATCAGCGGGGCAGCGCGGTGGTGCAGCGTCACGCGGCGCAGGTCCACGTAGTAGTCGGCCTCACGGCCCGACGACAGCGTGACCTTCCCGTGCACGACCGCGAGGGTCTTGATCAGGTCGAGCAGCTGCTCGCGGGGCGTCGGGGAGAGGTCGTGAGTCACGGCGGTCAGGCTACCGGGCGGGTGCCGACGAACGTGGGCAGTGACGCCCGGACGGCGGTGACCACGTCGAGCATCGGCAGGATCTGTTCCACCTTCGTGCCGCCGTCGACCCAGGCGAAGACCCAGCCGTGGTCGATCCGCCAGGACGCGCTCCGGCCCGGCTCGTCGAGCAGCCGCTGCATCAGCCGAGGATGCAGGACGGCGTGCGCGGCGCGGGGGTCGTCGGCGAGGATCCGGAAGGCCCGGTTGAACTCGGCGGACTCGAGCTGGATGTCCTGGCCACCCAGCGCACGGGCGAGCCCTGTCGGCGGACCCTCGGGGGTGACCTGGACCCTTGGGACGATCCTTCCGAGCGGCACGGCCACCACATGGGCGGTGTGCGCCCCGAACCGTTCGCCGCGGGACCGGACGGCGGTCCGCAAGCGGTCGTCCGTCCACTGCCACATGTACGTGAACGAGTAGACAGCGAGGTCCCCGTCGTCCCGGACGAGCAGGTCGCGTACGAGCAACCGGTGCCGGGCTGGTCGCTGGCCGTCCAGCAGGCTCGTCACGAACGCGGTCAGCTCGCCGTCCGCCTGGTCGAACCTCCAGCCGCGCTCGTCGGCCCACGCCCTCAGTCGGCGCCCTCTCGCGGCTCTCCGACGACGGATGAGGACGTCGCCCAGGACGATCGGACCGAAGATCGCAAGGAACGCGACCCAGATGTAGGCCATCTCCCCCGGCGAGAGGGCCATGTGGCTCCTGGTGACCATCGGGCGATGCTAGCCAGGACCACCTCTCCGGTCGGTGGGCCTCACCCGGATGGCTCAGCCGACGGTGGGGGCGTCCGTGTCCTGGCCCTGGTAAGCCCGGCGGTAGCGGCCGAACGCGCGGACGGCGGACCGCGGGGCGATCCGGGCAGCGGCCGACAGCGTCCGGTAGCGCAGGCTCGGGGTCGACAGGACGGCGCCGCGGCGGACGTCGGCCAGGCCGGTGGCCACGACGTCCTCGGCGTTCAGCCACGCGATCTCGGGGTAGGCGGTCATGTCGATCTCGCCGCGCTCGTGGAACTCGGTGTGCACGAAGCCGGGGTTCAGCGAGGTGGCCGTGACACCCGTGCCGCGCAGCTCGACCGCGAGGCTCTCGGTGAACACCCGGACCCACGCCTTGTGCGCGGAGTACGTGCCCGAAGTAAGCAGGGCGGCGACGGACGCGACGTTGAGGATCGCCCCGCGGCCGCGCTGCACCATGGCGCCGGCGGCGGCGTGCGACAGGACCATGACCGCGGTGACCATGAGCGCGAGCGCGGTCTCCTCGCGGGCCAGGTCGCCGGGGACGAAGCGCTGGTTCAGGCCCAGGCCGGCGTTGTTCACCAGCAGCCCGACGGGACGCTCGGTGGCGCGCAGCCGGTCGGCGACGCGCTCGACGTCGGCGCGGACGGACAGGTCGGCGACGAGCACCTCCGCCCGGATGCCCGCGGCGGCCTCGAGCTGGGCCGCGAGGCGGGTCAGCCGCTCCTCGTTGCGGGCGACCAGGACGACGTCGTGCTTGGCCGTGGCCAGCTGCCAGGCGAACTCCAGGCCCAGGCCTGCGGACGCGCCGGTGATGAGTGCGGTTGCCATGGGGAACACCCTACGGAGGCGGTGCGGGGTCGCGCGCGTCGCGGCCGCGGCCTGGCCCGGGTGATCCGCGACAGCCGGTCCGGGGCCGACCATGCCATGAGCGACGCCCCGGCCTGCCCGGACGTCACCGAGGGCTTGGTCGCCACCAGCACCGTGCCCGACGGCGGCCGAGCACCTGTGGATGGAGGGCGGTCCGGCGTCGGCGGTGAGACGTAGGGTGTGCCGCGTGACAGACGGATGGGGTAGCGACGTACCGGACTGGCCGCTCGACGAGGAGCCGCCGTTCGACCCCTTCTACGACGCCGCACCGCCCGAGCACGAGCCGTCGGCCCCGCCTGCCCGAGGAGCCCGGTCCGCTCCCCCGCCACGCCCCGACATCCCGCGCGAGGTCGCCCAGACCCTCGATCCCGAGGCGGCTCTGGCCGCAGCCGCCGAGGTGCTGCACACGGTCTGGGGCTACGACGCCTTCCGCGGTGAGCAGGCCGAGATCATCGACACCGTGGTGCGCGGCGGCGACGCCCTGGTGCTCATGCCGACCGGCGGCGGCAAGTCGCTCTGCTACCAGGTCCCGGCCCTGGTCCGGCAGGGCACCGGGGTCGTCGTGTCCCCGCTGATCGCCCTCATGCAGGACCAGGTCGACGCCCTGTCCGCGCTCGGGGTGCGGGCGGGGTTCCTCAACTCGACCCAGCAGTCGTTCGAGCGCCGGAAGGTCGAGGACGCCTACCTCGCCGGCGAGCTCGACCTGCTGTACCTGGCGCCCGAGCGCCTGCGGGTGCGCGAGACCATCGAGCTGCTCGACCGGGGCACGGTCGCCCTGTTCGCCATCGACGAGGCGCACTGCGTGTCCCAGTGGGGCCACGACTTCCGCCCCGACTACCTGCAGCTGTCGATGCTGCACGAGCGCTGGCCCGAGGTCCCGCGGATCGCGCTGACCGCCACCGCGACCGAGCAGACCCACGCGGAGATCGCGCAGCGGCTGCAGCTCGGGGACGCCAAGCACTTCGTGGCCAGCTTCGACCGCCCCAACATCCAGTACCGGATCGCGCCCAAGGACAAGCCTCGCGACCAGCTGCTCAACCTCCTGCGCACCGAGCACGAGGGCGACGCCGGGATCGTGTACTGCCTCTCGCGCAACTCGGTCGAGCAGACCGCGCAGTTCCTGGTCGACCACGGTGTGCCGGCGCTGCCGTACCACGCAGGGCTCGACCGGCAGGTGCGGGCGCGGAACCAGAGCAGGTTCCTGCGCGAGGACGGGATCGTGATGGTCGCGACCATCGCGTTCGGGATGGGCATCGACAAGCCCGACGTCCGGTTCGTCGCCCACCTGGACCTGCCGAAGTCCGTCGAGGGGTACTACCAGGAGACCGGCCGAGCCGGGCGTGACGGGCTGCCCTCCACGGCATGGCTCGCGTACGGCCTCGCCGACGTGGTGCAGCAGCGGCGGATGATCGACACGTCCGAGGGCGACGCCGCCCACAAGCGTCGGCTGACCGCGCACCTGGACGCGATGCTCGCGCTCTGCGAGACGGTGTCGTGCCGCCGCGTCCAGCTCCTCAACTACTTCGGCCAGCCCTCCGAGCCCTGCGGCAACTGCGACACGTGCCTGACGCCGCCCGAGTCGTGGGACGGCACCGTCGCCGCGCAGAAGCTGCTGTCGACGGTCGTCCGGCTGGAGCAGCGCGGGCAGCGGTACGGCGCGGGCCACCTCGTCGACATCCTGCTCGGCAAGGAGACGCCGCGGGTCACGCAGCTCGGTCATCGGGACCTCAGCACGTTCGGCGTCGGCAAGGACCTGTCCGACGGCGAGTGGCGTGGCGTCGTCCGGCAGCTGCTGGCGATGGAGCTGCTCGGCGTCGACTCCGACGGCTACGGCACCCTGCGGCTCGCGCCCGACAGCGCCGACGTGCTGCGCGGGGCGCGCGAGGTCCGGCTGCGTCGGGAGACCGAGAAGGTCGTCAGGTCGCGCGGGTCGCGAGGCAACCGGGCCACCGCCGCAGCCGACCTCACGGGCGACGACGTCGAGCTGTTCGAGGTCCTGCGCGCGTGGCGCGCTGGTGTCGCCAAGGAGCAGGGGGTCCCTGCGTACGTGGTGTTCCACGACGCGACGCTGCGCGAGGTGGTGACGCAGCGGCCGACGTCGCTGGAGGCGCTCGGCGGGATCAGCGGCGTCGGTGCGACCAAGCTGGAACGGCACGGGCCGGGGCTGCTGGCCGCGCTGAACGGCGTGTCGGAACCGGCCTGACGGTCGGCATCGGCGCAGCGGCGGGCCGGACAGCCCTGACGCGGCGCCGCGCTGAGTGGTGGGCCGGACAGACCGACGTGCGGCGTGCTGGCAGTGCTGCGCCGGTAGACGGGCGCTGCCGATAGACGGGCGCTGCCGGTAGACGGCCGCTGCCGGCAGACGGCGGCTGCTCGCGTCAGTCGATGCCGTGGCTGCGTCGGATGAGGTCCTTGACCTCGGCGGCCAGGGAGTCGACGGGTCCCTCGACCGGGATGCCGGGGGCGACGACGGTGATCGGCAGGGGCGCGACCGGACCCGCCGCGATGCGCCAGTCCGCTCGCCAGCCGCTGATCTGCGCCGACGAGGTCGCGTAGACGATCCGGCCCAGACCGACCCACGCGTGGGCCGCGGCGCACATCGGGCAGTGCTCGCCGGACGTGTAGACGGTCGACGCCGCGCGCTCGTCGGGCGTCAGGTGGTTCGCGGACCAGCGCGCGATCTCGAGCTCCGGGTGGCGGGTCTCGTCGCCGTCCTTCACGCGGTTGCGGTCCTCGAACCGGACCTGCCCAGCGGCGTCGACCAGGACGGAGCCGTAGGGCTCGTCGCCGTCGTCGAGCGCCTCGCGGGCGAGCTCGACGGCGCGGGTGAGGTGGGCCAGGTCAGCCTCGGAGAGCGTCATCGGGCCACCGTGGCGGCCAGCACACGGTCGCGCAACCTCTGCCGGTGCGCGACGAGGGACGCCCGCAGGTCGACCGACCACTGCTCCTCGTCGGGCACCGGGTCCGCCTCCAGGTGCGCGATCGCGACCAGCAGCCGCACGGCGACCGCGGCGCTGTGCAGCTCGAGCTCGGCCACCTCGTCGTACGAGAGCGGACGCACCCCGCGATAGCCGGTCAGGAAGGCCGCGAGCAGCGCCGGGCGCTCGACCTGCCCGGGCGTGTCACCGACCAGGTCACGGACCGCGGCGGCGATGTCCTGGAGGTACGGACCGGTCCTCGCCTCGTCGGCGTCGAACGCGACAGGGTGCCCGTCGACCCAGCGCATGTTGTCGAGCTCGAAGTCTCCGTGCAGGGTGCCGCTCGGCAGATCCGCTCGGTCGGCCGCCGCCAGCACCGCCCGGGCGGCGTGCAGCACCGCAGGGTCGTCCCTGCACGCACGCTCGAGCGCTGCCAGGTCGAGCGGCGGCGGCTCCTCGTCGGCGGTCAGAGGTCGCGCGTCGCGGTGCAGCCGCGCGAGCGCCGCACCCCAGTGCGAGGCGAGGGTGGTGGTCAGGTCCACGAGCTCCAGCTCGGCGCCGGGAGCCGCGTGGACCGCGGTGGCGTGCATGTCGCCCAGCACCGTCGGGACCGTCTCGACGAGCCGGCCTTCAGCCGACGGCACCGGTGCGACCGTCCCCCCGTGCCCGGCAGCCCAGGTCGCGAGCAACCGCGCGGGGGTCTCCAGGTCGCGGACCGTGCGCAGCGACGCCGGGACGAAGCGCAGATAGAGGACGCCGCGCGGGTCGACGTCCGGGGGTACGACGAAGACGTGCGTCGCGCTGGACCGACGCCACCGGGCACCGCCGGGGGCGATACCCCAGGCGGCGGCGACCTCGTCAGCCACCGGGCTGCGCCAGTCGGGGTCGACGGTGGCGTCGAGCCGGGCGATCTCGGCGAGGGGGAGCATCCGGGCATCCTCGCGGCGCCGACCCGCGCGGGTCACGGCCTTTCTGACGGTCAGCGGACCACGCGGAGCGGGGCCGTGCCGGTGGAGCCGCGGACCACCAGGTGGGTGGGGAGCTCTACGGTGACCGTGCCGCCGGGGTGGGTGGGATCCAGTCGCCCCAGCAGGAGGTCGGCGGCCGCGTGGCCGGCACGTTCCAGAGGGGCGGCGATCGTGGTCAGGCCGGGGCGGACCAGGTCGGCGCCGAAGACGTCGTCGCAGCCGACGACGCTCATGGCGCCGGGCACGTCGATGCCGCGCTCGGCCAGCCGGTCGAGGATGCCGAAGGCGAGCAGGTCGTCGAACGCCAGGACGGCGGTGACGTCGGCGTGCAGGCAGGCGTCGGCCGCGGCGGCCCCGTCCTCGCGGCGGGGCACGAACGGTCCCAGGAAGACGACGTCGACGCCGAGGCGCTTGGCGGCCGTGCGCAGGACCGCGCGGCGGCGGCGGTCGGACCACGACGCGCGCGGGCCGGCCGCGTAGGCGACGCGACGGTGGCCGAGGGAGGCCAGGTGGGCGAGCGCCTGGCCGGTGCCGCCCGCGGTGTCGACGAGGACCCCCGACTGGTCGGGCACGGGGCGGTTCACCGTGACCATCGGGAACTCGTGCGACCAGGCGGTGAGGCGGTCGTCGTCGAGCCGTGACGCTGCCAGGACGGCGCCGTCGACGGTCGGGCGCAGCGCGCGCAGGGCCCGTTCCTCGGCCTCGACCGACTCCTCGGCGTCGACCAGCACGTGCACGTAGCCGTCGGCACGCAGCCGGGCGGCGGTGCCGCGCACGATGCCGAAGAAGTAGGGGTTGGTGACGTCCGGCACGAGGAGGGCGACCATGCGGGTGCGGCCCGAGCTGAGCGCGCGGCCGGTGGCGCTGGGCGCGTATCCCAGCTGGCGCGCGGCCTCGCGGACGCGGACGGCGGTGCGCTCGTTGACCCGGCCCGGCTTGGTCAGGGCGCGCGACGCGGTCGAGATGGCCACGCCGCTGGCGGCCGCGACGTCGCGGAGGGTGGGTGGCCTGGTCATCGGTCCTCGTCGAGCGATCGGGCGACGGGCCGACCGGCCCGACGGGACCCCATCGTGGCGGTGAACGCGCCGGATGGCAACCATCGGCAAACGTTTGCCCCAGCGGCGGCCGCACGCCTACGGTGGACCCGCGCCCCCGCACGGGCCGGGCGCCCTGAGGGAGCAGAGCAGCGCCGACGACGTCGTCGGCGGGACGGAGCAGGCATGCCGACGGACCACCCCGACACCGCGCCCAGCGACCTGGCCCCTGCGGCGCGCGGGACCGCGATCCGGTCCGCGGAGGTGCTGATCACCAGCCCGGACCGCAACTTCGTCACGCTGCGGATCACGACCGAGGACGGGGTCGTCGGCCTCGGTGACGCCACCCTGAACGGTCGCGAGCTGTCGGTGGCGTCGTACCTGTCCGACCATGTGGTGCCGCTGCTGCTCGGCCGGGACGCGCACCGCATCGAGGACACCTGGCAGTTCCTCTACCGCTCGGCGTACTGGCGGCGCGGGCCGGTGACCATGGCCGCGATCGCCGCGGTGGACGTGGCCCTGTGGGACATCAAGGCGAAGGTCGCCGGGCTGCCGCTGTACCAGCTGCTCGGCGGGGCGAGCCGGACCGGGATCATGGCGTACGGGCACGCGAGCGGCCGGGACCTGCCCGAGCTGTTCGACTCCATCCGCAAGCACCAGGAGCAGGGCTTCCGCTCCATCCGCGTGCAGACCTCCGTCCCGGGCATCGACGCCGTCTACGGGGTGGCTGCGCAGCCGTCCTCGTCGGGCCGCTACGACTACGAGCCCGCCCAGCGCGCTCCGCTGCCGGCCGAGGAGGACTGGGACACCCGCGCGTACCTGCGGCACATCCCCACCGTGTTCGAGGCCGTCCGCAACGAGTTCGGTCCCGAGGTCCCGCTGCTGCACGACGGGCACCACCGGATGACCCCGATCCAGGCGGCGCGCCTGGGCAAGGACCTCGAGCCGTACGACCTGTTCTGGCTCGAGGACTGCACGCCCGCGGAGAACCAGGAGGCGCTGCGGCTGGTGCGGCAGCACACCACCACGCCGCTGGCCATCGGCGAGGTGTTCAACACCGTCTGGGACTACCAGACGCTGGTCCGCGAGCAGCTCATCGACTACGTCCGGTCCGCCGTGACGCACACCGGCGGCATCAGCGCGCTGCGCAAGATCCTCGACTTCGCCGCGCAGTACCAGATCAAGTCCGGCATCCACGGGCCCACCGACATCTCGCCCGTCGGCATGGCCGCCGCGCTGCACCTGGACCTGGCGATCCACAACTTCGGCATCCAGGAGTACATGCAGCACGGTGCCCGGACCGACGAGGTGTTCCGGCAGTCGTTCACGTTCGAGAACGGCTACCTGCACCCGGGCTCGGCGGTCGGCCTCGGTGTCGAGTACGACGACGACGCGGCCGCGCGGTACCCGTACGCGCAGGCGTACCTGCCGTTCAACCGGCTCAAGGACGGCACGGTGCACGACTGGTGACCCGCGTGCACCCGATGTGGCTGCCCGACGAGGCGTTCCGGGCGCTGGGGTCGCGGCGCGTGCTCGTGGCGGTGGGTCCGGACGACGGGCCGGTCGCGGAGACAGTGGTAGCCGAGGTCGCGGCGGCGACGGAGCGGTTCGGCGGGACGCTGGTGACCACCTCTGTCGAGCGACCGGTGACCGTCGACGAGGCCCTGGCCTGCGACGTCGTGCTTGCGATCGTCGGGAGTGCCGGGCAGGTGGGGACGGCGTCGGCCACCCAGCCGCCGCCCCCGGGCTATCCGGCACGGACCGATCCGTACCTGCGCGCCGTCCAGGCGGTGGTCGAGGACTGGCTCGCCCTGGGGAGCAGCGTGCTGAGTCCCGGCATGTTCGGGCTCGGTCGGCACCGCGGCCGTACGGTCGTCGTGGCAGCCGACTCCGCCGGTCTGCTGTACGGGCTGCACGCGCTGGTCCGTGGCGGGGAGACCTCCTGCACCGGACCGGACGACTTCGTGTGGGACCTGCCCGTGAACCCGGTCCGCATGCTCGACCACTGGGACAACACCGTCGTCCACCCCGTCATGGGTCAGGTGGAGCGCGGGTACGCGGGCGGCTCGATCTTCTGGTCCGAGGGACGGGTCCGCGACGACCTCACGCGCGTCGCGCAGTACGCGCGGCTGCTCGGGTCGGTCGGGATCAACGCGGTCGGGCTCAACAACGTCAACGTGCACGCGGCCGAGGCGCGGCTGCTCACGGACCACCTCGACGACGTCGCCCGACTGGCGGACGTCTTCCGGCCGCACGGGATCCGCGTGTACCTGTCGGTGAGCTTCGCCTCCCCCATCAGCCTCGGCGGCCTGCCGACGGCCGACCCGCTGGACCCGGCGGTCCAGGACTGGTGGGCGTCGGCCGTCCGCCGCGTCTACGAGACGATCCCGGACTTCGGCGGGTTCGTCGTCAAGGCCGACTCCGAGGGGCAGCCCGGGCCGTTCGCGTACGGGCGCGACCACGCCGCCGGGGCGAACCTGCTGGCTCGGGCGCTGGCACCGTTCGGTGGCACGGTGTTCTGGCGCGCGTTCGTCTACGACCACCACCAGGACTGGCGCGACCGTTCCACGGACCGCGCGCGGGCGGCGTTCGACCACTTCACACCGCTGGACGGCCGGTTCGACGACAACGTCGTCCTGCAGGTCAAGTACGGCCCGATGGACTTCCAGGCGCGCGAGCCCGTCTCCCCCGTGATCGCTGCGATGCCGCAGACGAGGCTGGCGGTCGAGCTGCAGGTGACACAGGAGTACACCGGGCAGCAGCAGCACGCGGTGTACCTGGGGCCGCAGTGGGCCGAGATCCTGCACTTCCCACTCGCCGAGGACGGGCGGACGGTCGCGTGGATCGCGGCGGGCCTGTCGGAGGATCACGGGCCGGAGCGGCGGGCTGCAGGGCTCGTCGCCGTCTCGAACGTGGGCGACGACGAGTTCTGGACCGGCCACCCCCTGGCGCAGGCGAACCTCTACGCGTTCGCGCGGCTCGCGTGGGGCGAGGAGGACCCGCTCGCGATCCTCGACGAGTGGATCGGGCTCACCTTCCAGGACCCGTCGGTGGCGCCCGCGGTGCACGCGGTGCTCGACGACTCCTGGCGCACCTACGAGAGGTACACCGCCCCGCTCGGCGTCGGGTTCATGGTCCGGCCCGGCCACCACTACGGTCCCGACGTCGACGGCTACGAGTACACCGCCTGGGGCACGTACCACTTCGCCGACCGCGACGGCATCGGCGTCGACCGCACGCGCGCGACCGGCACGGGATTCACGGGCCAGTACCCGCCGCCGTGGCGCGACGTCTACGAGGACGTCGCGACCTGCCCTGACGAGCTGCTCCTGTTCTTCCACCACGTCCCGTACACGCACGTGCTGCACAGCGGCTCGACCGTCATCCAGCACGTCTACGACACGCACGCCGACGGGTACGACGAGGTGGTCCGGATGGCTGCCGCGTGGGCCTCCGTCGAGGGCAGGGTGCCGACCGCGGTCTTCGACCGGGTCACCGAGCGGCTGGCCGAGCAGGAGCGCAGCGCGCGCGAGTGGCGCGACCAGCTCCGCTCGGCGTTCTTCCGCCGCTCGGGCATCCCGGACGCGACCGGTCGCACCATCTACTGACGCGCGGGGTGGTCGGGCTCGTCCGGGAAGAAGCTGCCACCCCACAGTCGGGGTGCGCGGCCCGTCGCTGCTGCGACCGCACCCAGCAGCGCGAGAACCGTCAGGACGCGCGTGACCCACAGGAGCGTGTCGTCGGGACCGGAGTCCAGCCGGGCGAGATCGTCGGGCTCCGCCGGGTTGACCATGAGGTCGACCCGGTCCCCGAGCGCCAGGACCGGGTCCTCGTCGCCCAACGGCACCTCGCCCTCCCGCGCCGAGGTCTCCCCGGGCGCCGTGTACGAGACGACGTAGCCGTCGACGAACTGGACCCGGCCACCGCTGTACGTGAAGGCCACGACCGCGCCTGTCGTCGCGACGCCGTCGCGGCGGAGTGCGGCGTTGTCCGAGGCGTAGCTGAGCGACGCCGCCGCGAACATCACGGCGAGCACGAGGTAGAGCACGATCGCGACGATGCGGACGCGGCCGCGCGCGGTGGCGCGCAGCCCACGGCGCGGAGCGGCGGCCCTGATCACACGCGACAGTGTGCGGCACGGCGCGCGTGGCGCGCGGACGAAGAGCAGACTCGGCGGATGCCCACGAGCGTCAGCACCCAGGTCCAGCTCGTCCGCCGGCCGCAGGGGTGGCCGGTGCCCGAGGACTTCCGCACCGTCACCGTCTACCTGCCCGACCTGGAGCCGGAGCAGGTGCGCGTCGCCAACGAGTTCCTCTCCGTGGACCCGTACATGCGCGGCCGGATGAACGACGCCGAGTCGTACGTCGCGCCGTTCGCGCTGGACGCGACGATGACCGGGGGCGCGGTGGGCCGGGTCGTGGAGTCGACGTCGGCGGACGTGCCCGTCGGCGCCGCCGTCACGCACGACCTCGGGTGGCGGGACGTCGCGCAGGGGGACGCCGCGCAGTTCCGGGTGGTCGACGACGGCGTCCCGCTCTCGGCGTACCTCGGGGTGCTCGGCCTGACCGGGTTCACGGCGCACCTCGGGCTGCTGCAGATCGCGGCGATGCAACCCGGCGAGGCGGTGTTCGTCTCCGGGGCGGCCGGTGCGGTCGGGTCGATCGTCGGGCAGATCGCCCGGCTCAAGGGCGCGTCGCGGGTGGTCGGTTCTGCGGGGTCGCCGCAGAAGGTGGCGCTCGTGCAGGAGCGGTACGGGTTCGACGCCGCCTTCGACTACAGGGACGGTCACCTGTACCGGCAGCTGCGCGCGGTCGCGCCGGACGGGATCGACGTGTACTTCGACAACGTCGGCGGCGCGCACCTCGAGGCAGCGATCGGCATGCTGCGGCGCGACGGGCGGGCCGCCCTGTGCGGGGCGATCTCCGGGTACAACGACGAGCACCCGCAGCCCGGGCCGCGCAACCTCGCGCGGATCATCCAGCAGGGGCTGACGCTGCGCGGGTTCACGGTGCCGTACCACCTGCAGCACTACCCCGCGTTCCTCGCGGACATGCGGGAGTGGTTCGCCGCCGGGCAGATCGCCTACGACGAGACCGTGGTCGACGGCCTCGACCACGCCGTTGACGCGTTCCTGGGGATGATGCGGGGCGAGACGACGGGGAAGACGGTGGTGCGCGTGGTTCGCGAGGTCGACGCCTGAGTGGGGAGCTGTGCAACAAAGCAGCTCCGATCACGACTCTCTGACGGTCAGCAGGCTCTGGCCATGGACCGACGTGCGCTCGACCCGGCCCGTCTCACGGAACCCGAGCTTGGCCAGGACGCGTCGCGACGCAACGTTCCAGTCCCAGACCCCGGCCCACAGCCGGAGGATGCCCGACTCGGTCGCCCAGGCGACGACGGCCCGGCCCGCCTCGGTCGCGTAGCCGGAGCCGTGCGCCGCGCGCAGGAGCTCGTAGGCCAGCTCCGGCTCGTCGGGCGGACCGTCCCCGCGGGCCGTCAGCCCGCAGTACCCGATGACGTCGCCCGAGTCCTTCCGCTCCACCGCGAGCAGTCGGAGACCCGGCCCCTCGGCGCGGATCTGGGCCGCGATCTCGTCCACCGTGGGCCGACCCTGGGCATCGATCCGCCGATGGGCCGGCACCCGCTCGTCCCGCTCGGTCCACAGCCGGCGAAAGATGTCGGCCTCATCGACGCGGCGGTGCCGAAGGACGAGTCGATCGGTCTCCAGGGCATCAGGAGGGCGGATCAACGACATCGCTCGATCATGCACCGGCCCGGTGCCCATGAACGACCTGAGCGCACGCCGCCGCATCGGCCGATCAGGCGGTGAACTGCGCCTCCGCGGCCGCCACGACCGGCGCAGCGGTGCACGCGTACAGGTAGGTCAGCGGCGCGGCGAGCAGGACGACGAGCCAGTCGGAGACGAAGGCGAGCGCCGCGACGAGCACCAGGATCGACACGTAGCCCAGCGTCACCAGGAACTTGCCCGCCACGAAGTACGCACCAAGCCGGGCGACGTCGCGGGTGCGGAACGAGAACAGTGCGCTGAGCACCAGGGCGTGGCCGGCCCAGAGCACGACGAGCAGTGCGACCGCCCCCAGCGCGACCCCGAGGACCGGCGGGAGGCCGGCTGCGCCCAGGTGCGTGACGTTGACGGCGATGATGCCGAGGATCCCGAGGGTCGGGACCCACCACCGCAGCACGTCGAGCACGTCGAGCCGGTAGCCGCGCCAGAAGTGCCGCGCCGGGGACAGGTCACGGTCCCGGCCGAACACCCGCCACGCGAACACGGCCGCCGCCACCGCCGGACCGAACGGCACGCACGCCAGCGCGACGAGCGGCAGGTTGCTGGCGTCCCGGTCGAGCAGCAGCAGGAGCACGAGCCCGGGCGCCGAGGTCAGGACCAGCATCCCCTCGACCGCGAGGAACCAGTAGACGACGGCCGACCAGCGCGAGAGGGCACCGGAACCGAGCTCGTCGTCGGGCTTCGTCGCCATGGTGGTCATCCCACCACGTCCTGCCCGAGCAGCCGCCTGTCGTCCAGCCCCGGGTGCTCGTCGGGGGTCACGGGCAGGAGCTCGACCAGGGTGACCTCGTGCTGGCCGAGAACGAGGTCGAGGTCCACGTGCCCGTCGACCGCGGCGAGCGAGTAGTGCCGGAGGGCGGGCGCGGACGCGTCGCGGAGCAGGTCCAGCACGCGCTCGGACGGGTTCCGCGGCCGGCCGAGCTCACGCCACGCGGTCCAGGCGTTGCCTTCCGTCTCGTTCACGGAGCGTCGGACGACTGCCACGTCCGAAGCGACGGGAAGTCGCAGCCTCACCTCATGGCTCGCGGGCGCGGAGCCATAGGGCCCATCGTCGGAACCCCCCACCGGCTGCCACGCCAGCACCGTCACGCGACCGTCGTCGTCGCGGCACACGAGGTGGTCCTCCCCGCGCGCCAGCACCGAGCGACCCAGGCGGGCCATGAACGCGTACAGGTGGTAGGTCGGCTTGCGGAGCTGGCGGTGGGTGAGCAGACCGAAGCCGCCGTGGAACAGCGAGGTCGGGATGTCGGCCTCCTCGAACACGTCGCAGAAGGTCCAGTAGGAGAACGAGTCGACCAGGTCGCCGCCGCCTGCCAGCACGGGTGCCAGGTAGGCGGCGTTCCACGCGGTGTCGTGCACCGGGTTGTCCGGGCGGTAGGACGTGTTGAACTCGCTGATGTGGACCGGCAGGCCCGCGAGCGCGGTGCCCTCGAGGTGGCGGCGGGGCGCGTCGAACTGGTCGAGCAGCTCCTGGGGCCGCTCGAACGTCTGGTACACGCCGAACGGCACCTTCTGGACGGGTCCCGACGAGTACGCGTGCCGGCTGACGAAGTCGATGGGCACGTCCCGCGCCGCGACGAAGTCGGCGAACGGCGCCCACCACTCGTCGGACCCCGGAGACAGCACCGGGCCGCCCACCTGCAGCGACGCGTCGACGTCCTTGACCGCGCGGGCGGTCACCTCGTACAGCCGGTGGTAGGCGGCCTGGTCGGCGCCCTCCCAGAACACGGTCAGGTTCGGTTCGTTCCACACCTCGATCGGCCAGGTGCGGACCTCCTCCAGTCCGTAGCGGTCGATCAGGTGCCGCAGCACGGCGCGGACCAGCGCGGCCCAGTCGTCGTGCGAGCGCGGCGGTGTCACGTTGCCCTTCCACCAGAACACCGTCTGGTCGCCGGACGCCATCGCCGAGGGCATGAAGCCGAGCTCGAGGAAGGGCTTGAGGCCCACCCGCAACCAGGAGTCGACCACCTGGTCGACGTAGGTGAACGTGTACCGGGTCACGCCCTGCGACTCGCGCAGCACCCCCATGTCGTCGGACAGCAGGCCGTGGCCGCGGATGTAGCGGAACCCGATCTCGCGCTGCACCAGCGCCGCGGACTCCTGGTAGTCGGCGCGCAGGGCGAGGTTGAGGCGCCCCGTGCCGACGCACTCGCGCCACGCGTCGGGGAGCGGTCCGGTCGGCTCGGTGGGGATCTGGACACGGTTCATGAGAGGACGAGCACCTCCGTCGGGGACAGGGTCAGGGTCTGGCCGGGCTCGATGCGTCGGCCGGTGAGCAGGTCGGTGCCGGTGACCTCGGACGTCACCGTCACCGGGTCGGCGCCGTGGTGCAGGACGAAGCGGTGCAGGACACCCTCCGGGGAGACGCGGTCCGCGATCTCGACGCCCTCGGTGTCGGCGTGCGGGCCGACGAGCCCGTGCCGGTCGACCACCCGCCGGACCACGTCCGCGACACCGGCGTCGTCGAGCGCGGTCGCGACGTACCAGGCCTCACCGCTCCCCCGCGTCGCACGGGTGACGGCCGGGGACCCCGCGTAGAAGTCGGCGCCGTACCTCGCGACGACCTCGGTGGAGGAGTCAGGGACGACGATCTCGAACACGTGCCGCGCCTCGTGGACCGAGCCGTCGAGCGCCACCGGGTTGACCACCGAGGGCTGCTGCGCGTCGGTCTCCTCGACCCGCAGGCCCAGCAGGTCCCGCAGCGGACCGGGTGCGTCGGTGAGGAACGCGTTGTCGTCCTCGTCGACCCGCGCGGACAGGAACGTGGCCAGGAGCGTGCCGCCGCGCTCGACCAGCGATGTCAGCCGAGCCGGCAGGTCGCCCTTGACCAGGTGCAGCAGGGGCGCGACGACGACGTCGTACCCGCCGAGGTCGGCGGTCACCGGGACGACGTCGAGGGCGACGTTCAGGTTCCACAGCGCGCGGTGGTAGCTGGTCAGCACGTCGAGGTAGCGGACGTTCCGGTTGGGCCCGTCGGACATCTCGACCGCCCACCAGGAGTCCCAGTCGAGCAGCAGCGCGACGCGCGCGGGCGTCCGGGCGCCGAGCGTGGCGTCCCCCAGGCCTGCCAGCTGAGCGCCCAGTGCGGCGACCTCGCGGAACACCCGGGTGTCCGTCCGGCCGGCGTGGTCGAGGACCGCGCCGTGGTACTTCTCGCAGGCGCCGCGCGACTGCCGCAGCTGGAAGAACAGGGTCGCGTCGGCACCGTGCGCCACGGCCTGCCAGGTCCACAGCCCGAGGACGCCCGGGCGCTTCACCGCGTTGACGTCGCGGCTCGCGGTGGTCGACGGGGTCTGCTCCATCACCCAGAACGGTGCGCCGCCGCGCAGCCCCCGCATCGCGCCGTGCGCGAGCGCCATCCGGGCGGCCGTGCGGATCGGCGAGGGGTCCTCGGGCGGGTAGTTGTCCCACGTCGCCAGGTCCAGGTGCTCGGCCCAGCGGTGGTAGTCGACCGGCTGGTACAGGCCCATGAGGTTCGTGGTCACGGGGGTGTGCGGGACGTGCGCGCGGATCGCCGACTTCTCGGCCAGGAAGCCGCCGAGCAGCGCGTCGGACATGAAGCGGCGGTAGTCGAGGGTGATGCCCTGGAACGCGGTGTGGTTCGGTCCGCGCCAGTGCTCGGACAGGGCGGTCGGCGGCTGCACCTGGTCCCAGTCCGTGAAGGTGTGCGACCAGAACGTGGTGTTCCACGCGTCATTGAGCCGCTCCAGCGTCGCGTACCGCTCGCGGAGCCAGACGCGGAACGCCGCCGCGCAGAGGTCGCAGTAGCAGGCGCCGCCGAACTCGTTGCCGACGTGCCACGCGACGATCGCGGGGTTGTCCCCGTACCGCTGCGCCAGCCGGCCGGCGAGCGCCACGGACAGCCGCGCGAACGCCGTCGACGACGGGCAGTGGTTGTGGCGCTGGCCGTACACGTGCCGGCGACCCTCGAAGTCGACCCGGCACGCGTCCGGGTGCGCCCGCGCGAGCCACGGCGGCATCGCGCCGCTCGGCGTCGCCAGCACGATCGAGCGGCCCTGCGCGGTGGCCCGCTCGACGATCGCGTCGAGCCGGGAGAAGTCGTACCGGTCCTCGGCGGGCTGCAGGTGCGCCCACGCGAACACCCCGAGCGTGACCGTGGTGATCCCGGCGAGGTCGAACGCGGCGTAGTCCTCGTCCCAGACCTCGGGGGCCCACTGCTCGGGGTTGTAGTCGCCGCCGTAGTGGATCTGGCTCATCACTCTCCATGGCCTCCGTGGCAGAGACCGGCCCCGCGCAGCACGCGGGGCCGGCCGGTGGTGCTCAGCCCTTGGCGGCGAGCGCCTGGTTGAACGTGTCGACGTACTGGTCGACGTTCAGCCCCTTGAGCTCGGTCTGCCAGTCCTCCCACTCGGACATCGGGCGCTGGCCGAGGATGAACGCGGCCGTGTTCTGGTTGACCGAGTCGTTGAGCGCAGCCTGCCAGAGCGTGATCTGCTCCTGCTGCATCTCGTCCAGGGGTGCGCTCGGGACCAGCGGCAGCTCGGTCTTGTCCGCCATGACGTCGATGAACTCGTTCGTCGCGTCGCTGTTCAGGCTCCGGATCAGCTCGTCCGTCGTGCCGTTGGCCAGCATCCACACGCCGTTGCTGAACCCGAAGTCGGCGTTGAGCTTCTTCGTGCCGGTGGGGTTGACCCCGTTCCAGTCGACGTCGGCCGCGAGCGCCCGGGTGTCGCCGTCCTTGGTGAACGTGGTCCCCTCCACGCCGTACTTGGCGAACTCCAGACCGCTGTCGGAGTAGTACAGCCAGTCCGCGAACTGCAGGAGCGCGAGGAAGTAGGGCTTCTCGGCGGCCTTCGACGAGATCATGAAGCCCGACGCGGCCCGGCCGCCGGCCGCGACGTTGTCCCCGGCGGGGCCCTCGGGCACCCGCATCAGGTGCACCTTGGCCTCGGTGTTGCCGGCGTCGGTGAACGTCTTGGCGTAGCTGGTGATCTCCTGGGTGTTCCCCGAGATGGCGAGCGACTGACCGCTGCCGAACTTCGCCTTGGCGGTGTCGTCGTCCTGCGTGACGGACTCCGGGTCGAGCAGGCCGTCCTTGACCAGGGAGGCGAAGTAGGAGACGAGCTCCTTGTAGCCGTCACCCGAGGCCGCGTAGGAGAACGTCTCGGAGTCCTCGTCGTACACCAGGCCGTTGCCGAAGCCCCAGCCGGCTACCGTGCCGAAGTTCGGTGCCGCGATGTTGAGCGTGGCACCGAGCGGGGTGTTGTTGTTCGTGGACCAGCGGTCCGACATCGGCCACACGCCGGGGTTCGCGTCCTTGATCGTCTCCAGGTCGTCGCGCAGGTCGTCCCAGCTCGCCGGGTCCTCGGTGATCCCCGCCTTCTCCCACACGTCCTGGCGGATCGCGATGGAGTACTGCGGCTGCGGCGACTCGTACAGGCCGGGGAGCATGTAGTACTTGCCGTCGGCCTGCTTGAGGTTGTCGACGTAGGGCTGCAGGTCCCAGTCCTCGATCCGCTGCTGGAAGTTCGGCATGTACTGCACGTAGTCGCTGATGGGCAGCAGCGCACCACCGGACACGAACTGCGTCTCCTGGCCGGGGTAGGTCACGGGGATGAGGTCCGGGGCGTCGCCCGCGCTGATGACGAGCGACTTCTTGGCGTCCCAGTCCGACAGCGGTGCGCTGGTCAGGTCGACGCTCACCTTGGTGTTCTTCTCGAGCTCGGAGAAGAACAGCCAGTCCTCGTTCAGCGGGTAGTTCGGGTGGTCGCGGTACATCACGCCGAACGTGACCGGCTCCGTCGCCTCGAACTGGGTGCCGACGGCGAAGTCGTCCATGGCTCCGACGCGCTGGGCGTCGGGGATGCCGCTGGCGCTGGCCGACGGCTCGTCCGTCGACCCGCCGCCCGACGAGCATGCCGCGGTGAGCGTGAGCGCGAGCACCGCGACGGACGCCGCCGCCCCGACGCGCTTCCTGGTGGTCCTCATGGGTTCTCCTCGTTGAGAAAGATGTGGAGGGGTGGGATTACTGCTTCACCGCGCCGAGCATCACGCCCGACACGAAGTACCTCTGGAGGAACGGGTAGAGGCAGATGATGGGCAGGACCGTGAGGAGCATCGTCACGGACTGCACGTTGGCGCCGATCTGGGTGAGGTTGTCCGTGCCGCCGCCCTGGATCGAGGTGCCGCCGGTGACGCCCGCCATGAGGTTGCGCAGGTAGACGGTCACCGGGTAGAGGTTCGGGTCGTCCATGTACAGGAACGCGCCGAACCAGCCGTTCCAGAACGAGACCGCGTAGAACAGCAGCATCGTCGCCACCACGGCCTTGCTCAGCGGGAGCACGACCTTGAAGAACACGCCGTAGGTGCTCATGCCGTCGATCGAGGCGGCCTCCTCGAGCTCGCTCGGGAAGTTCTCGAAGAACGACTTCATGACCAGCAGGTTGAAGATGCTGATGGCGTTGGGCAGGACGATCGCCCAGAGCGTGTTCCGGAACCCGAGCTGGCTGATGAGGATGTAGTTCGGGATGAGGCCGCCGTTGAAGAACATGGTGGCCACGGCGACGCCGATGAAGAACTTGCGCCCCTTGAGGTGGTGCTTGGACAGCGCGTACGCGTACGTGGTGGTCAGGGCCATCGCGATGGCCGTGGCGATCACCGTGTACTCGAGGGTGTTGCGGTAGTTGCGCCAGAACATCGAGTCCCCCAACACCACCTGGAACGTGGTGAGGTTGAACCCGCGCGGGATCAGGTTGACCTGTCCCGAGTTGATGTAGCCCTCGGAGCTGAACGCCTGGGCGACGATGTTGACGAACGGGTACAGGACGAGGGCCGCGACGATGATCAGGACCGCAGCGTTGACCCAGCGGAAGGTGCGGTAGCCGGCGCCGTCCTTGACTCCGGTGCTCTTCGGGAGGGCAAGGTCGGTCACCACAGGCTCGCCCCCACGGTCTTCCGGGAGATCGCGTTGGCCGACAGGATCAGCGTCACGCCGATGATGGCCTCGAACAGGCCGATCGCCGTGGCGTAGCTGATGGAGTTGGACACGATCCCGACGCGGTACAGGTACGTGGAGATGACGTCGGCCGTCGAGTAGATCAGCGGGTTGGACAGCAGCAGGATCTTCTCGAAGCCCACCGCCATGAACGTCCCGATGTTGAGGATGAGCAGCACGATCATGGTCGGGCGGATGCCCGGCAGGGTGATGTGCCACGTCTGCTGCCACCGGTTCGCGCCGTCGATCCGGGCCGCCTCGTAGAGCTGCTCGTCGATCGTCGTGAGCGCCGCGAGGTAGAGGATCGTGCCCCAGCCGACCGTCTGCCAGACCTCGGACGTCAGGTAGATCGTCCGGAACCACGACGGCTCCTGCATGAAGGTGATCGCCTGCCCGCCGGCCGCCTCGATGATCTGGTTGACCGTGCCGTTGACGCTGGTGAGCTGGAAGACGATGCCCGCGACGATGACGACGGACATGAAGTGCGGCAGGTAGGAGATGGTCTGGACGCTGCGCTTGAACCGGCGCGACCGGACCTCGTTGAGCATGAGCGCCAGGACGATCGGCAGCGGGAAGACCACCAGGAGCGTGAGGAACCCGAGGACCACCGTGTTGGTGAACGCGTGCCAGAACTGCTGGTCGTTGATGAACATCCGGACGTAGTAGAGGCCCACCCACTCGTCGCCGAACATGCTGCCGCCGGGGCGGAACCGGCGGAACGCGACGACGTTCCCGAGGATCGGCACGTACCGGAAGATCAGCAGGAAGAGCAGCGGCAGGACCAGGAACGAGTACAGCCGCCAGTCCTTGCGCAGCGCGGTCCGCCAGGTCTGGTGCGCGGCGGGGATGACCGAGCCGTCGTGCGCGACCCAGGTCTGCTTGCGGGGCTTCCGCTTCTTCGTCGGCCTCGTCGGGTCGAGGGCCGGCGCGACGGGCGCCAGCGGCTCGGCCACCGCGGGTTCTGTGAGGCTCATGCGCGCGTCACCTCCAGGGCGTGCAGCGGCACGACGGACACCGCCGTGGTCAGCCGGCGCGTGTGGTCGACGGTCCGGAGGTCGCCGACGAGGCGCAGCGCGAGAACGTCGCTGTCGTCGACGCTGGACCGCGCGACCCGGAGCTCGACGTCGCCCGGCTCGACGATCCGCTCACCCGACCTGCCGGTGAACGCGGTGACGTCGGCGGGGACGGCGAACGTGACGAGTGCCGACTGCCCGGGCTCGAGCTCCACGCGGGCATAGCCGACGAGGCGCACGACGGGCCGGGTCACCTGGGCGACCGGGTCGTGCAGGTACAGCTGCACGACGTCGGCGCCGGCCCGGTCCCCCGTGTTGGTGACGAGGACCTCGACCTCGGCGTCACCGTCGACCGCCCACTCGTCGCTGGTGGCGCGGGCCGACCAGGAGAACGACGTGTAGGACAGGCCGTGGCCGAACGGGAACGCCGCCGTCGGGTCCACCGACGAGACCCCCGAGCGCCGGCCCAGCGGAACCGACAGGTACGTGCCGGGCTGGCCGGAGGCGTCCGCGGGGATGCTGACCGGCAGGCGGCCCGACGGCGACACCGCACCCGTGAGCACCTCCGCGAGCGCCTGCCCGCCGAGCTGGCCGGGGAAGAACGCCTGCACGACCGCGGCGGCGTCGTCGGCGAGCGGCCCGATCGCGTACGGACGCCCGGTGAGCAGCACGAGGACGACCGGTGTCCCCGTGTCGAGCAGCGCCCGGACCAGGTCGGCCTGGACACCCGGCAGGTGCAGGTCGGTGGCGTCGCAGCCCTCGCCCGACGTGCCGCGGCCGAACAGCCCGGCCCGGTCGCCGACGGCCACGACGCACACGTCGGCGTCCCGGGCGGCGGCGACGGCCGCGTCGAACCCCGTGCGGTCGGGGTCGGTGACGTCGCAGCCGCGGGCGTAGGTGACGTTCTCGAGCGCCCCGCGCAACGCGTCGAGGACCGTCGGGATCTCGATGCCGAGCCCGTGCTCCGGGTGGTGCACGCCCACGTGCGCGGGGAACGAGTAGCAGCCGAGCATCGCCATCGGGTCGTCGGCGAGCGGGCCGACGAGGGCGACCCGCGCATCGGGCCGCAGCGGGAGGGCCCGGCTCGGGTTGGTCAGCAGGACGATCGCCTCGCGGGCCAGACGGAGCGCCACGTCGCGGCTCTCCTCGTCGTCGAGGACGGGGTTCGCGTCCGCCAGGGGTGACCAGTCGGCGTCGAGCAGGCCGAGCTCGGCCTTCTGCGTCAGGACGCGCCGGAGCGCCCGGTCCACCAGCGCCTCGTCGACGTCTCCTCGGGCCACCGCGTCCCGCAGCGGCTCGCCGTAGCAGTGCACGCTGGGCAGCTCCACGTCGACGCCCGCCGCGAGCGCCAGCGCCGCGGCCTCCCCCTCGGACCCCGCCACGCCGTGCAGCGTCTGCAGGAACCGGATGCCGAAGTAGTCCGCGACGACCGTCCCTGTGAACCCCCACCGGTCGCGCAGGACGGTGGTGAGCAAGGTGCTGTCCGCCGCGGACGGGACCCCGTCGAGCTCGGCGTAGGAGTGCATGACGGACCGCGCGCCGCCGTCGCGGACCGCCATCTCGAACGGGGGCAGGATCACGTCGGCCAGCTCGCGCGGACCGATCGAGACGGGTGCCAGGTTGCGTCCCGCGCGGCTGGCCGAGTAGCCCGCGAAGTGCTTCAGCGTGGCGACGACGCCTGCGCCCTCGAGGCCCCGGACGTAGGCGGTGCCGACCGTGCCGACGAGGTACGGGTCCTCACCGATCGTCTCCTCGGTCCGCCCCCAGCGGTAGTCGCGCGTCACGTCGAGGACGGGTGCGAGTCCCTGGTGCACCCCGGCGGCACGCATCGAGGCGCCGATCCGGGCGGCCATCTCCTCCACCAGCCCCGGGTCGAAGCTCGCGCCCCAGGACAGCGGCACCGGGTAGGCGGTGGCGCCGAAGGCCGCGAACCCCGTGAGGCACTCCTCGTGCACGAGGGCGGGGATGCCCCACCGGTTGGCCGCGACGATCTCGGCCTGCGAGGTGGCCAGCGACCGCGCGCCGGCGGCGGGGTCGACCGGTGCGGAGCCGTACGGGCGGGTCAGCTGGCCGAGCCCGTCGCGGATGACCTCGGACCAGCCGAGGCCGTCCTCGGTCATCTCGGACTGGTGCGGGGCGACGCCGGCGCCGCCGGCGTCGGCTCCGACCCACAGGCCGACGAGCTGCGAGAGCTTCTCCTCGAGGGTCATCGTGGCGACCAGGTCGTCGACCCGGGCCTGCCGCTGCGTGGTGTCGTGCGCCGTCATCCGACCTGTCCACCTCCTCGTCTCACAGCCTTGTGAGCGCCGAAAGTATCGACTGCGTTGTCGATATCTGCCGGTGACGGACGTTAGGCGCCCGCACGAGACCCTGGCAATCCGGACGGGAACTTTGGCAAACGTTTCTCATTCGGGCGGCTGCTGGCAGGGGATGAGATCTCCGGACACTGCTGGGCGGAGCACCTGGTCAGTGCTACGTTCGGCCGATAGTTGCGACGAGCAGACCGGGACCACCCACCATGACGACCACCAGCGCCAACGACGCCGACGCCGCTCCCGACGACGAGGTGACCGGTGCCGAGGTCCCTGGGAGCACCGCGACGATCGCCCTGATCGCCGCCGAGGCGGGCGTCTCCATCCCGACGGTGTCCAAGGTGCTCAACGGCCGCACCGACGTCGCCGCGGTCACCCGCGCGCGCGTCGAAGAGGTCATCGACCGCTACCAGTACCGCCGCCGCCGGGGTCGCGCGCAGACCGGACCTGGCCTGCTCGACCTCGTCTTCCACGAGCTCGACGCCGGCTGGTCCGTGCAGATCATCAAGGGCGTCGAGTCCGTCGCCGGACCCGAACGCCTGGGCGTCGTGCTCTCGGAGCTGGGCGGCGCGCACCGGCCCCGCCAGGAGTGGCTCGACGACGTGCTGGCCCGCCGGCCGCGCGGCGTCATCCTCGTCCTGTCCGACCTCGACCCCGCCCAGCGCCGCCAGCTGGAGACCCGCTCGATCCCGTTCGTCGTCGTCGACACCGCCGGCGAGCAGCCCGCGGGCGTCCCGACCGTCGGCTCGGCCAACTGGGCGGGCGGCCTCGCGGCCACCCGTCACCTCCTCGGCCTCGGTCACCGCAAGATCGCCGTCGTGTCCGGCCCGGTGGACGTGCTCTGCAGCCGTGCGCGCATCGACGGGTACCGCACCGCGCTCGACGAGGCCGGCGTCGCGGTGGACCCCGGGCTCGTCCGGTACGGCGACTTCTTCGTCGGCGGCGGCTACACGCACGGCATGGACCTGCTCGACCGGCCCGACCGGCCGACCGCGATCTTCGCCGGCTCCGACTTCCAGGCGCTCGGCGTGCTCCGCGCCGCCCGCGAGCTGGGCCTGCGGGTGCCCCAGGACCTGTCCGTCGTAGGCTACGACGACCTGCCCGTCACCGAGTGGATCGGCCCCCCGCTCACCACCGTCCACCAGCCGCTCTACGAGATGGCTGCCACGGCCACCCGCATGGTGCTCGGCATGGCCCGCGGCGAGGCACCGGCCAACCCGCGCATCGAGCTGGGCACCGAGCTGGTGATCCGCGAGAGCACCGCACCGCCCGCGACGGTGGCCTGACCGTGGCACTGTTCGACCTCCCGCTCGACCAGCTCGAGCGCTACCGGTCCTGCGTCCCCGAGCCCGGCGACTTCGACGCGTTCTGGTCGTCGACCGTCCGTGAGGCGCGCCGGCACGAGGTCCTGGTCGACGTCGTCCCCGTGGCCACCGGGCTCACGCTCGTCGAGACGTGGGACGTGACGTTCGCGGGGTTCGACGGGCACCCCGTGCGCGCCTGGTACACCCGGCCCGCCGGTGTGTCCTCGGACCTGCCCGCCGTCGTCGAGTACCTCGGGTACGGACGGGGTCGTGGGCTGCCGCAGGAGCGGCTGACCTGGCCCTCGGCCGGATACGCGCACCTGCTCATGGACACCCGCGGCCAGGGCGGCCAGTACGGCTCCGGCGGCGACACCCCCGACCCCGTCGGCTCCGACCCGGCCGCCCCCGGCTTCGTCACGCGCGGCATCCTCGACCCCGCGACGTACTACTACCGCCGCGTCCTGGTCGACGCCGTCCGCGCGGTCGACGCCGCCCGCGCCCTGCCCGGCGTCTCGCACGTCGCCGCCGTCGGAAACAGCCAGGGCGGCGGGATCGCGCTCGCCGTCGCAGGGCTGGTCCCCGACCTGGCTGCCGTGATGGTCAGCGCGCCGTTCCTCTGCGACATCCCGCGCGCCCTGGCGATCACCGACGCCGACCCGTACGGCGAGATCGTCCGGTACCTCGCGGTCCACCGCGGCGCCGCCGACCAGGCGATGCGGACGCTGTCGTACGTCGACGGCGTCCACCACGCCCGCCGCGCGACCGCCCCCGCCCTGTTCGCGACGGGCCTGCGCGACACGATCTGCCCGCCGTCGACGGTCTTCGCCGCCCACAACGCGTACGCGGCGGACCGGGAGATCGCGGTCTACCCGTACAACCACCACGAGGGCGGCGAGGCCCACCACACAGCCCGCCAGCTCACGTGGCTGGCGGCCAGGCTCCCCCGCCCCTGACCAGCCCGGTGCGGCTCGGGCTAGCGGCCCGTGCCGTCGACGGCGTGCGGGTCGATCGACGCGATCTCGTCGGCCGTCAGCGGCGCGGCGCTCAGGGCCTTGACGTTGTCCTCGAGCTGCGCCACCGAGCTGGCGCCGACGAGCGCCGAGGTGATGCGGGCGTCGCGCAGCACCCAGGACAGGGCCAGCTGCGCGAGGGACTGCCCACGACCGGCGGCGATCTCGTTGAGTGCTCGCGCGCGGGACAGGTAGGTCTCGGACAGGGCGGTCGGCTTGAGGAAGTGGCCGACGGCCGCGCGGGAGTCGGCGGGCACGTCGCCGGACAGGTACCGCCCGGTGAGCAGACCCTGCGCCAGCGGGGAGAACACGATGGTGCCGATCCCGAGGTCGCCGACCACGTCGAGCAGGCTCTCGGTCTGGCCGTCGGCCACGTTCTCGATGTGCCGGTTGAACATCGAGTAGCTGGGCTGGTGGATGAGCAGCGGGGTACCGAGGTCGGCGAGGACCTGCTGCGCGACCCGCGTCTGCGCCGGCGTGTAGTTGGAGATGCCCGCGTACAAGGCCTTCCCGCTGGTCACGGCGGTGTGCAGGGCACCCATCGTCTCCTCGACCGGCACCGACGGGTCGGGGCGGTGGGAGTAGAAGATGTCGACGTAGTCCACCCCGATGCGCGTCAGGGACTGGTCCAGCGAGGACAGCAGGTACTTGCGCGAGCCGCCGTCGCCGTACGGGCCGGGCCACATGTCGTAGCCGGCCTTGGAGGAGATGACGAGCTCGTCGCGGTACGGGCGCAGGTCGCTGCTGAGGATGCGGCCGAAGTTCTCCTCCGCGGAGCCGTACGGCGGGCCGTAGTTGTTGGCCAGGTCGATGTGCGTGATGCCGAGGTCGAACGCGCGGCGCAGGACGGCACGCTGGGTGTCCAGGGGCGTCGTGTCACCGAAGTTGTGCCAGAGGCCCAGCGACAGGGCCGGCAGGTCGAGCCCGCTGCGGCCGGTCCGGCGGTAGGTCATCGAGTCGTAGCGGGCGTCGTCGGCAGCGAAGGGCATGAGACAACGCTATCCGTAGGATCGCCCCGTGCTGCACGTCGCGTTCTTCGAGCCCCGCATCCCCGGCAACACCGGCAGCGCCATCCGGCTGGCAGCCGGCACCGGCTCGACGCTGCACCTGGTGGAGCCGCTCGGGTTCGACCTGTCGGAGGCCAAGCTGCGGCGCGCCGGGCTGGACTACCACGACCTCGCGCACGTGGTGGTGCACAAGAACCTCGAGGCCCTGCTGGCCGAGGTGCCGGGACGCGTGTACGCCTTCACCACCCACGCGACGCAGCACCACACCGACCTCGCGTACCGCGCGGACGACGTGCTCCTGTTCGGGCCGGAGCCGACGGGGCTGCCCGCCGACGTCCTGGAGCACCCCCGGATCACCGGCCAGGTGCGCATCCCGATGCTCCCGGGCCGGCGGTCCATGAACCTGTCGAACGCCGCAGCTGTCGCCACGTACGAGGCGTGGCGACAGCTGGGCTTCGAGGGCGGCGTCTAGCTGGTCGTCCTAACCCAGCTTCCACTTCTGGGCGTTGGCGCCGTTGCAGTCCCAGATCTGGACCTGCGTGCCGGGCGTCGTGGAGTGCCCGGGGTTGTCCAGGCACCGGTTCGACGCGGGGTTGTAGTAGCCGCCGTTCTGCGGGATCCAGACCTGCGCGCCGGTGCCGTTGCAGTCGTAGAGCTGGACCTTGGTGCCGTTGGCGGTGCCGCCGCCGGTGATGTCGAGGCACTTGCCCTGGACGCGCAGCGTGGTGCCGGCCTGCACGAAGGTCCACTTCTGGGCGACCGTGCCGTTGCAGCCCCAGATCTGGATCTTGTTGCCGTTGGCGGTGTTCTGCGCGCTGTTGTCCAGGCACATGCCGTTGGCGTTCACCAGCGCGCTGCCGCTACCGGTGGGTGGCGGGTTCGTCGTGCCACCTCCGGTGAACGGCTGGATGATCAGCCCGGCCGCGGACGGGGAGCCGTCGTGCACCAGCGACTCGAAGTTGCCGACGTCGTCGAACGCGAACGCGTACGCCTTCCCGTCGGCCATGTTCGCGTGGATGACCCGCGCGTACTGGTTGGTCGGGTTGCTCTTGTAGAACGCCGACGCGTCCGTGCTCGGCTGGGTGTCGACCGTGCCGAGGGTGCCGCGGTTGAGGGCGGCGCACAGGGTGCGGGCGATGGGGCCGACGACGAGGTCGTTCGGGGCGTGCAGCGCACCGTCGCAACCCCACACGTCCGCGCTGCTGGGCCGGCTGAACGACGCCACCTGCCCGCCGGAGCTGTTGGTGAACGTCATCGTGGTGCCCGAGGTGCGGCCGAAGTACTTGAGGTTGGGCTGGTCGCCGAACGGCACGACCGTGAGCGTCTTGCCGGTGTACGCGTTCCACGCCGACGCGATGTACGGGTCGAGGTAGGTCGCGCTCATCAGACCCGCACCCGCCGCCTTGCCGGGGGCGAGCACCCGCAGGACCGTGCCGTCGGAACGCTTCACGACGGTGTTCGCCCAGCCGGACTGGGCGGCGATCTGGTTGATCGTGCTGTCGCGGCCGTTGGCGACAAGGTCGCCGGACCGCCGGGTGCCCTGCGCACCGGTCACCGTGACGGTGTGCGGCACGGCGAACATGTCGACCTGCGAGCTGTTCAGCCACAGGCCGGCGTCGTTGTACGTGAACTCGCTCCAGTCGAACAGGATCTGGTGGTTGGCGTCCCCGCTCGCCCACGGAGCCGGCTGGACGAGCCCGTCGGGCGTGAGGAAGAACTTCAGCTTCTCCCCGAGCGAGAAGTACACCCGGCCGGACAGTCCGCGCGGCACCTGGATGGTGGTGCTGCCGCCGTTGCCCGGTCCGGCGATGGCCACGTCGGGCGCCGCCGACGGCGGGTTCGAACCCGCCGGCCACGCGGTGAACGTGCCGCCCGCGTTGACGTAGCCGAGCCGGCCGGTGCTCAGGTTGGTGCCGAGCACGTACACGTAGACCGCCTCACCGCGGCCGCTCGAGTTGGTGATGGTCAGCGGCAGCCGGTCGGGGCCGACCGCCTGCGCTCCTGCGGCCGCAGCCACCATCGTCGTCACGGCGACCGCGAGCGCGCTGAGCGCACCGATCACCCGTCTGCTGGTCGTCATTGACCCGCTCCTTCATCCTGTGCCGGCTTGCCCCACCCGTGTTGACACGTATCAACACCAGTCGCAGGACCCTATGACTTCCGTGGACGGAAGCGCAACAGCGTCAGCAGGAACGCGCCTGCCGGTGCCGTGGGGCAAGATCGCAAGGTGTTCACCACCCGCCCCGAGCTCGTCGGAACCTTCGGCATGGTCGCCTCCACGCACTGGCTCGCGTCGTCGGTCGGGATGCGGATGCTGGAGGCGGGCGGGAACGCGTTCGACGCCGCGGTGGCCGCCGGCTTCACGCTGAGCGTCGTCGAACCGCACCTGAACGGCCCCGGCGGCGACGCCCCGATCATCGGCCACCGCGCCGCCGACGGGCACACGTTCGTCATCTGCGGGCAGGGCACCGCGCCCGCCGCCGCGACCATCGACGCCTACCGTGACCTGGGCCTGGACCTCGTCCCCGGCACCGGGCACCTCGCCGCCGTGGTCCCCGGGGCGTTCGGCGCCTGGCTCGACCTGCTCGCCCGGTACGGCACCCTCCCCCTCGCCGACGTGCTCGGCCCGGCCATCGGCTACGCGCGCGACGGCTACCCGCTGGTCCGGGCCGCCTCCCGCACGATCGCGACCGTCGCCCAGCACCTCACCGAGCACTGGCCCACGTCTGCCGCCGTCTACCTCCCGCACGGCGAGGTCCCCGCGGCGGGCGGCCGGTTCAGCAACCCCGCGCTGGCCGACACCTTCGAGCGGCTCCTGGTCGGCAGCGGCTCCCGGGAGGCGCAGATCGAGGCGGCCCGGCACGCGTTCTACGAGGGCTTCGTCGCCGAGGCCGTCGACGCGTTCCAGTCGGGCGTCGCCGTGCAGGACTCGTCGGGCCGGCGCCACACCGGTCTGCTGCGGGCCTCCGACCTGGCCGGCTGGCGGGCGACCGAGGAGCCGACGACGTCGCTGCGGTTCGCCGGCCGGACCGTGCACAAGACCGCCGCCTGGGGTCAAGGACCCGTGCTCCTGCAACAGCTCGCGATGCTGGACGCCCTGGGCGTCGGGGACCTCGTGCGCACCAACGACACCGTCGAGCTCGTGCACACCGTGGTCGAGGTGGCCAAGCTCGCGTTCGCCGACCGTGAGGCCTGGTACGGCGACGTGGACGACGTCCCGCTCGACACCTTGCTCTCCGGCGCGTACGCCGCCGAGCGCGCGCGGCTCGTCGGCGCCGACGCCTCCGAGGGACTCCTGCCGGGCTCCCCCGACGGGCGCGTCCCCCGCGTCGCCGCGACCCTGTGGGCGGCTCGCGCACCGTCCGCGCCCGGCGTCGGCGAACCGACCGTCTCGCCGCTCGGCCTGAGTCCCGGCGACACCTGCCACGTGGACGTCGTCGACCGGTGGGGCAACCGCGTGTCGGCGACGCCGTCGGGCGGTTGGCTGCAGTCGAGCCCGGTCGTCCCGGGCCTCGGGTTCGCGCTGCCGACCCGCGCACAGATGTTCTGGCTCGAGCCGGGGCTGCCGGGCAGCCTGGTCCCCGGCAAGCGCCCTCGGACCACGTTGAGTCCCGCGCTGCTGCTCGACGACGATGGTGCGGGCGTCGCGTTCGGCACTCCCGGCGGCGACCAGCAGGACCAGTGGCCCGTGCCGTTCCTGCTGCGTCACCTCGTCGGCGGCGCCGGCCTGCAGGCGTCGATCGACGCGCCGGCGTGGCACTCCACGCACGTACCCGGCTCGTTCTACCCGCGCACCCACACGCCGCGCGGGCTCGTCGCCGAGTCCCGGCTCGGAGCGGACGTGCTCGACGCGCTCGCCGACCGCGGGCACCAGGTGGAGACCGTCGGACCGTGGGAGCTCGGACGGCTCAGCGCAGCCGGGGTGCGGTCGGACGGGCTGCTCGTCGCGGCGGCGAACCCGCGAGGCATGCAGGGCTACGCCGTCGGCAGGTGAGGCAAGTCCTCCGATGACTTGCCGAGTCGATGAGGGTTCGATGAGGGAACCCGTACTGACGGAGCGCAGACATCGGACCACTGTTAGCGTCCGGTCCATGCCCAATGTCGTGGATGCCCACCTCCAGGTGTGGAACCCGGACACCGTGCACTATCCCTGGATGACCGCGGAGAACGCGGGGGTGCACCACACGTACCGGGTCCCGGACATCGAGGACCAGCTGGCCGACGAGGACGTCGCCTGGGTGGTCCTCGTGCAGGCCGCCGACAACCGCGCGGACTCCGAGCTCATGCTCTTCCAGGCCCTCTCGTCCCCCCGGGTCGCCGGGGTCGTGGCATGGGTCCCCCTCGATGCCCCCGACGACGCCGCGACGCAGCTCGACAAGTGGCGCCGGGAGCCGATCGTCGGCATCGGCCACCGGGGACACGACGGCAGGGATCCCGACTGGCTCCTCGACGCCGCCGTCGACGACAGCCTGACCCTCCTGACCGAGCGACGTCTGACCCTGGACCTCACGGCACACACGCCGACGGCGCTGGCCCACGTCGCGACCCTCGCCGAGAACCACCCCAAACTCACCGTCGTCCTGGACCACCTCGGCGCTCCCCCGCTCGCCGCGCTGCGCGCCGGTGACCGGGACCACTGGACGCGCTGGTCCGCCCTGCTCGGGGCCGTCGCGCAGCTGCCGAACGTCGTCGCCAAGCTCTCGGGGCTGAACACCGCGGCCGGCGCCGGCTGGAACCCGGACCACCTGCGGCCCGCCGTCGACCGCGCGCTGGAGGTGTTCGGCCCCGACCGCCTCATGCTCGGCAGCGACTGGCCGTACGCGCTCCTGGAGGGCGACTCGTACGCCCACGTCTGGCACGGTCTGCGCTCGACCGTGGATCAGCTGAGCGACGACGACCGCGCAGCGGTGCTCGGCGGCACGGCCACCGAGGTGTACGGGCTCCCGTTCGACTCCTTCTGACCGCGCGACCGCTAGGTTCGCTCCGTGTCACGTTCCGATGATGTGGTCGACGGCGTCAAGCAGATGATCCTCGACGGGCAGCTGGAGGCAGGGCAGCGGCTGCCTGCCGAGAAGGAGCTCGCCCTCACCCTCGGCGTCTCCCGCGGCTCGCTGCGCGAGGGCGTCCACGCGCTCGGGACGCTCGGCATCCTCGAGTCGCGGCACGGTGACGGCACCTATGTGACCACCCTCGACCCCGCGCTCCTGCTCGCTCCCGTCGGCTTCGTCGCCGAGCTCCAGGACGACGCGTCGGCCTTCCACACGGTCCGGCGCCTGCTGGAGACGGAGGCCGCGGGGCTCGCGGCCCTGCACATCGACGACGCCTCGCTCGCCCGCCTGCGCGTCGCGCTCGACGAGACGGCGCGAGCACTGGTCGAGGTCCCGCTCGACCACGACCGCCTCGTCGACGCCGACCTGGACTTCCACGAGGAGGTCGCCCGCGCGTCCGGCAACCCCGTCCTCGCGGCGCTCGTCGTGGGCCTCGCCGGGCGGGCGTCCCGGACCCGGCTGTGGCGCGGGCTCTGCGACGAGGGCGCGGAGGACCGGGCGTTCGTCGAGCACGAGGCGATCCTCGCGGCCGTCGCCGCGCGGGACCCCGACCGGGCGCGCCTGAGGATGGCGACCCACCTGCTCGGGCTGGAGGACTCGGCGACGGGCGTCTGGGCGCCCGCGAACGCCTAGATCCCCGGCGTCGAGTCCCGCAGCACCACCTGCGTCGGCACGTGCGTCAGCCGGGGCTCGTCGGACGCGTCCGCGAGCGCGAGCTCGGTCGCGGCGATCCCGATGTCGACCAGTGGGATCCGCACGGTCGTGAGCGCGGGGACCACGTCGCGCAGGGTCGAGATGTCGTCGAACCCCGCGAGCGCCACGTCCTGCGGCACCCGGATCCCCGCCTCGCGGCCCGCAGCGAGTGCGCCCAGCGCCATGACGTCGTTGACCGCGAACACCAGCTCCGGCAGCTCACCGCCGCGCAGCAGGGCGCGCATCGCGTCCTCGCCGCCCTCGTGCGTGAACGCGCTCGTGATCACCGCGTCGTCCGGCACCGGGCTGCCCAGCTCGGCGAGCGCCCCGCGGAAGGCGTCGCGCCGCTCGCACGCCGTCAGGTGGTCGGCGGGACCGGCCAGGATCGCGAACCGGCGGTAGCCGCGACCGTGCAGGGCCTTGGCCAGGTCCCCGGCGCCCTGCGCGTTGTCGACCACGATGCTGTCGACGCCCAGGATCGGCTGCCCGATGAGCGCGACGGACCCCCCGACCGAGCGGTAGTCCGCCAGGGCCGCGCGGAGCTCGTCGTTGGTGGCCTCGTCGTCCAGGCGACCACCGGCGATGACGATCGCGCGCGCCCGCTGCCGCTTGAGCAGGTCGACCAGCCCGCTCTCGCGGCTCGGGTCGTGCTGGGTGCTCGCCAGGGTCACCTGCAGGCCGGCGCGGTCGGCAGCGCGGGCGACCCCTGCGGCGATGGAGGAGAAGTACGGGTCCGCGATGTCGTGCACCACGAGGCCCAGCGACGTCGTGCGGCCGCGTGCCATCGCCTGAGCGTTCGCGTCCGGGGTGTACCGGAGCCGGGTCGCCGCGGCGAGCACCCGGTCGCGCAGGTCGGCGCGCACCGTGCGGTTGGCGCTGCCGTTGATCGCCCGGGAGGCGGTGGCGAGGGAGACGCCAGCCTCACGTGCGACGTCGCTGAGGGTCACGGATGCGGCCATGCTCAGGAGGGTAGGCGCTTGCCGGAGGTCGGTGGTCCGTTCGGGGGCGGCACGCCGGTGCATTGGTCGGGAAAGCGGTATCCTGACACCGTGACGACGACGCTCAGGCTGGCCGACTGCGTTCTCGTGCTGCGTCCCGACGACGACGTGGGCGTCGCGACCCGGGACCTGCAGTCCGGCACCGAGCTCGACACGCTCGTCGTCACGCAGAGTGTGCCGCGCGGGCACAAGCTCGCCGTGCGTGCCGTGGCCGCAGGGTCGCCCGTGCACAAGTACGGGCAGTCCATCGGCCGCGCCACGCGCGACATCGCCGTCGGCGACCACGTGCACTCCCACAACCTGGGCATGGACGACGACGAGCGCGCCTACGAGTTCGGCACCGCCCGCGTCGCCCTGCCACCACCCCCGGGCCCCGTCCGCACCTTCGACGGGTACGCGCGCAGCGACGGCCGCTGGGGCACCCGCAACTACGTCGGCATCGTCACCTCCGTGAACTGCTCCGCGTCGACCGCCCGGCTCATCGCCGACCAGTTCCGCGGCCGCGTCCTGGACGCCTACCCGCACGTCGACGGCGTCGTCGCCCTGACCCACGACACCGGCTGCGGCCTCGTCCCCACCAGCGAGGGCGCCCAGATCACCCGGCGCACCCTGCGCGGCTACGCCGACCACCCCAACATCGCCGGCCTGCTCGTCCTGGGCCTCGGCTGCGAGATGCTCCCCGCCGAGTCGCTCCTGGACGGCCTCGACCTCCCCGCCGACAAACCCGTCAGCACCCTGGTCATCCAGGAGACCGGCGGCATCCGGGCCACGGTGCGCGCCGGGGTTTCCGCCATCGAGGCGATGCTGCCGTCCATCGACGCGCTGCAGCGCACCCCCGCACCCGTCTCCGAGCTCGTGCTCGGCCTCAACTGCGGCGGGTCCGACGGGTACTCCGGCATCACCGCCAACCCCGCGCTCGGGCACGCGTCCGACCAGCTCGTCGCCCGCGGCGGCACCTCGATCCTCGCCGAGACCCCCGAGGTGTTCGGCGCCGAGCACCTCCTCCTGCGCCGTGCGGTCTCCCGTTCAGTGGGCCAGAAGCTGCTCGACCGCCTCGACTGGTGGAAGGGCTACACCGCGGCCGGCGGCGGCACCCTGGACAACAACCCCTCCCCCGGCAACAAGGCCGGCGGGCTGACCACCATCCTCGAGAAGTCCCTCGGCGCCGTCGCCAAAGGGGGCACCGCCGAGCTGGTCGAGGTCTACGAGTACGCCGAACCCGTCACCGCCCGCGGGTTCACCTTCATGGACACCCCCGGCTACGACCCCGTCTCGGTGACCGGCCTCGTCGCCGGCGGCGCCACCGTCGTCGTGTTCACCACCGGCCGCGGGTCCGTCCTCGGCTGCAAGCCGACACCGTCCATCAAGGTCGCGACGAACACCGCCACCTACCTGCGGATGACCGAGGACATGGACCTCAACGCCGGACGCATCGTCGACGGCACCGCGACCGTCGCGTCCGTCGGCGACGAGCTGTTCGAGCTGATCATCGCCGTCGCCTCCGGCAAGCAGACCGTTTCCGAGGAGCTCGACCTCGGCTCCGACGAGTTCGTCCCCTGGCAGCTCGGCGCCGTCACCTGAGCCGTCCCGGCGGGACCGGCCATCGCGTCAGTCGTCGAGCCAGCGCAGGACGGTCTTTCCGAAGACCCCCACCAGGGCGAGGCGTGACGTCACGCCGCACGACCGGCACACGAGGGCGTGGTTGACCCACGGCATGCCGTCGACCTGGTCGGTCCGTGCGACGTCCAGAGTCAGCGCCCGGCATCTCGGGCAGTGCAGCTGTCCCTCGGGGTCCAGCTCGAGTGACGCTCCAGGCATCGCGGTCGGCAACATCGAGTGGGTCACGGCGGGTACCTCCGGGGTGGTGCAGTCGGTGCGGGTGCTGGCCAAGTGCACCACGTCAAGGGTGGGCTCCGCCTGTCAGACCAGCGCGCGACCTGCACGCGCCGGCCCTCGTGGCCGGTCGTCGGTCACGACCGGCGCATCTCGCGATCCGGCGCATCTCGCGGTCCGGCGACGGGCGGCCGTCGTGGTCGGACCATGCTGCTTCCCGCGATGAACAGGGTCGCCCGGCGGTCAGCGGTCGACGCGGGCGCCGCCGCCGCCGGCCAGCTTGAGCACCTCGGCCTTGCTGACCATGGTCGTGTCTCCGGGGGTCGTCATGGCGAGGGCACCGTGCGCGGCGCCGTACTCGACGGCGGTCTGCAGGTCCTCGCCCGCGAGCAGACCGTAGGCGAGACCGGAGGCGAACGAGTCGCCGCCGCCGACGCGGTCGAGTATCTCCAGGCGCTCCCGGTGGGTGGCGCTGACCAGCCCGGTGCTCTTGGACCAGGCGATCGCGCCCCAGTCGTTGACCGTCGCGGAGTGCACGGTCCGCAGTGTCGTGGCGATGACCTGGAAGTTCGGGTAGGTCTCCGCCACGCGGTCGATCATGGCGGCGAACGACGAGAGGTCCAGGGCCGACAGGTTCTCGTCGACGCCTTCCACCTCGAAGCCGAGCGAGGCGGTGAAGTCCTCCTCGTTGCCGATCATCACGTCGATGTGCGGCGCGATCGCCCGGTTGACCTCCTGCGCACGCGCCTGGCCGCCCACGGCCTTCCAGAGGCTCGGCCGGTAGTTCAGGTCGTAGCTGACGATCGTTCCGTGCTTGCGCGCGATCGTGACGGCCTCGATCACGGTCTCCGCGGCCGTGTCCGACAGCGCCGCGTAGATGCCGCCCGTGTGGAACCAGCGCACCCCGAGCTCGCCGAACAGGTGCTCCCAGTCGACGTCCCCCGGGGCCAGCTGCGACGCGGCGGTGTGGCCACGGTCGCTCACACCGACCGCGCCACGGACCCCGAATCCGCGCTCGGTGAAGTTGAGCCCGTTGCGGACCTGGCGACCGATGCCGTCGTAGGGCACCCACTGGATGAACGAGGTGTCCAGCCCGCCGGTCAGGATGAGGTCCTCGACCAGCCGCCCGACCTCGTTGTCCGCGAGAGCGGTGACGATCGCGGTCCGCAGCCCGAACGCGCGCCGCAGCCCGCGGGACACGTTGTACTCACCGCCGCCCTCCCAGGCGCGGAACGATCGCGCCGTGCGGATGCGACCCTCGCCGGGGTCGAGGCGCAGCATGACCTCGCCGAGGGAGACAGCGTCGTAGCGTGTCTCGCCCGCGGGGCGGATGACCAGGTCGGACATGGGCGGGTGTTCCTTCGCGATCGAGGTCGGAGGTGAGCGACCGAGGTCAGGGGTGGGCGACGAGGCTGACGGCTTCGGCCGTGAGGTCCCGGACGGCGTCGAGGTCGCCGCCGCGGATGAGGTCCCGGGGAACCATCCACGAGCCGCCGACGGCCCGGACGGAGGGAAGCGCCAGGTACTCGGCCAGGTTGCTCGGCCCGATTCCTCCCGTCGGCACGAACCCGACGTCGCCGAACGGCGCGGCGAGCGCGGCGACGGCCTTGGCGCCGCCGGAGGTGCCGGCGGGGAAGAACTTCACCGTGGTCAGGCCGAGCTCGAGCGCCGCCTGCACCTCCGTGGCCGTGACCGCGCCGGGCAGGGCGAGGATGCCGTGCTCCTGGCAGCGCTCGACGACCGCGCGGCTGGTGCCCGGCGACACGACGTAGGACGCACCCGCGGCCACCGCGTCGTCGACCTGCCCCGGGGTCAGCACCGTGCCCGCACCCACGAGGACGTCGCCGCGGGCTGCGATGGCCCGGATCGCGTCGGCGGCGGCCGCGGTCCGGAACGTGACCTCGGCGACGGGAAGCCCCCCGTCGACGAGGGCCTGCGCCAGCGCGTCGGCGTGGGAGGCGTCGTCGATCACGACGACGGGGACCAGGCGGTGCGCCGCGAGGCGCTCCAGGATGTCGCTCACTTGTGCTCCTTCGCACCGTGCTCGGGCCCGCTCGACTGCGGGAAAGCGTTTGCCGTCTTCGGTGGAGCATACGCCTGACGCGGGATCCGGTACGCGAGATCCACCGCGGTCTCGATCGCCTCGTCAGCGTCGAGCCGGTGCTCTGCGACGAGCCGGGCGAGGAAGCCGGCGTCGATGCGCCGGGCCAGGTCGTGCCGCGCGGGGATCGAGCAGAAGGCGCGCGTGTCGTCGACGAACCCCGTGGTGTTGGCGAACCCCGCCGAGTCGGTCACTGCCTCCCGGAAGCGCCGCATGCCGTCCGGCGTGTCCAGGAACCACCATGGCGCGCCCAGTCGCACCGCCGGGTACACGCCCGCGATCGGGGCCAGCTCACGGCTGAACGTGTCCTCGTCCACCGTGAACAGGACCAGTCGCAGACCGGGGTGGTGCCCGAACGCCTCCAGGACCGGGCGCAGGGCGCGCACGTACTCGGTGCTGACCGGGATGTCGTAGCCGACATCGGGACCGCGCAGGTCCGCGACCGCCCGGTCGTGGTCACGCAGGACGCCCGGGTGGAGCTGCATCACCAGGCCGTCCTCGGCCGACATGCGGGCCATCTCGAACAGCATGTGCCCCGAGAACGCCTGCGCATCTGCCGCGTCGACCTCACCGCGCAGGGCCGCCGACACGATCCGCTCGGCCTCGGCCACGCTCAGCGGGGTCGTGTCCGCGGAGAGATGCCCGTGGTCCGTGGCGCGCGCACCGGCCACGACGAACGCGCGACGACGCTCCTCGAGCGCGTGCACCAGGTCGCGGTACCCGCTGATCGCGACACCCGAGCGCTCCTCGAGCAGCGCGACGTCCGCCTGCCAGCCGGGCCGGTCGACGTGCAGCAGCGCGTCGGGGCGGAACGTCGGCACGATCCGGTCGCCCCAGCCGCGGTCCGCCAGGTCCGCGTGGTCGGCGAGCGTCGCGGTCGCCGCGTCGGTCGTGGCCAGGATCTCGATGCCGAACTCGTCGAAGAGCGCCAGCGGCCGGAACGCCGGCTTCTCCAGGCGCTCCGAGAGGAGGTCGAAGAGCCGGTCGGCGGAGTCCGCCGAGGGCCGTTCGTCCAGCCCGAACACCTCGACGAAGACGTGCTCGAGCCAGTAGCGCGTGGGCGTCCCGCGGAACAGTGGCCAGTGCGTCGCGAAGGTCCGCCAGACCTCGCGCGGGTCCGCGACGACGCCCGGCCGGTCCCGACGCGGAACCCCGAGGGCGTCGTGCGGCACACCCTGGGACACCAGCATGCGGACCAGGTAGTGGTCGGGCGTGACCAGCAGCGACGCAGGGTCCGTGAACGGCTCGTCATGCGCCAGCAGCCCCGCGTCGACGTGGCCGTGCATGGAGACGATCGGCAGGGTCGCGGTCGCCGCGAGGATCTCCCGGGCGATCGGACGCACGACGGGGTCGCTGGGCAACGCCCGGTCGGGGTGCAACGACCACCCGGTCTCGCTCACCATCGAATCCTCCTCGGACACCTGTCTGGACTGCTGGCGCACGTCGCCGAGAAGGACCTCGATGACGCTCGGTGCAAACGCATTCATCGCACCCAACCAGGTGAACGGGCTGGCCACAAGCCCTGCGCCGCAGACATCCCGGATGTCGGGACGACACTTGCGACGCGCGGACGCGGCGTGCTGAAATCGCATTCATTCATCCAGGGGTCGAGGCAAGGAGGGACTGTGGTGGTCACGTTGCGCGATGTCGCGCGAGCCGCGGGCGTCTCGCCGGCGACGGCCTCCCGCGCGCTCAGCGCCCCTGATCTCGTCGCCCCGGCGCGCCGGGAGCACGTCCAGCAGGTCGCCCGCGATCTCGGCTACCGGCCGAACCGGGCCGCGCGGGAGCTCATCACGGGGCGCACCGGGAACCTCTGCCTGGTGGTGCCGGACCTCGAGAACCCGTTCTTCGCCGCCGTCGCCAAGGGCGTCCAGGCGCGTGCGCGTGCTCTCGGGTTCGCGCTGCTCGTCGCGGACGCCGAGGAGGACCCGCGCCTGGAGAGCGAGCTGGTCGGGCACCTCGGCGCCCAGGTGGACGGCGTCATCCTCTGCTCCCCGCGGATGACCGACCTCGAGCTCGACCGGCTCGGTCGGGACGTGCTCGACGACGACGTCCCGCTGCTGCTCGTCAACCGGCTGCACGGCGGGCTGCCGTCCGTCGTGATCGACAACGCGGACGGCGTCCGACAGGCCGTGACCCACCTCTACGCGCTCGGCCACCGCCGCATCGGCTACGCCGGCGGCCCGGTCGGCTCGTGGTCCGACGCGCAGCGCCGGCGCGGGCTCGAGCACGCGTCGCACGGCCTGCGCAGCATCGACGTCGTCGACCTGGGGCACTTCCCTCCCCTGTTCGGCGGCGGGGTCGCGGCCGGCGACCTGGTCGCGGCGAGCGGTGTCACGGCCGTCCTCGCGCACAACGACCTGCTCGCGCTCGGCATCCTGAGCAGGCTGCGGGCCCGTGGTGTGCGCGTCCCCGAGGACGTCTCCGTCGTGGGGTACGACGACATCCCGGCGGCGACCCTGGTCTCGCCGACGCTCACCACCGTCACCGTCCCGCTGGCCAGGCTGGGCCGGGCGGCGGTGGACCTGCTCATCGAGACCGGCTCCGTCCCGACGGCGACGGAGTCCGCACTGGCCGCCGCCGTGACGGCAGCCGAGCGGACGCGGCACGCGACACCGGCGATCACGATCGGTTCCGAGGGCGCCGCGGACGTCCCGGCGTCGGTGCTCATCGGCGTCGAGCTGGTCGTCCGGGCGTCCACCGGCGTGGCGTCCGCGCACTCGTCGGCGGCCGGCGAATGACCGACACCGCCGCCGTGCCGCGGCTCTCGCGCGCGACCCTCAGCGCCTCCCGGCTGCCGTCCGGGGTGCAGCCGCCAGCCGTCGACCCGGCGGACCTGAGCATCGGGCTGGTCCACCTCGGGCTGGGCGCGTTCCACCGGGCGCACCAGGCCGTGTTCACCGAGGACGCGGCCGCGGCCACGGGCGAGAACCGATGGGGCATCCTCGGCGTCACGCAGCGCAGCGCCCGCGTCAAGGAGCAGCTCGCGCCGCAGGACGGTCTCTACGGCGTCCTGACCAAGGGCACCGCCGAGACGTCGCTGCGGCTGGTCGGATCGTTGCGCGACGTGGCGTTCCCGGGGACCGACACCCCCCACGTGCTCAGCACGGTCGCCGCGCCGACCACGCACGTCGTCACCCTGACCGTGACGGAGAAGGGGTACCGACGGGCATCCGACGGCCGACCGGACCTGGCCGACCCCGACCTCGCGGCGGACCTCGGCGCGCTGGCGTCGGAGCTGCGCGGAGGCCGGCCGGACGCGCCGGCCCGCTCACCTCTCGGGATGCTCCTGCGCGGGCTCGCCCTGCGGGCGAGGCACGACGCCGGGAACCTCACCGTGGTCTGCTGCGACAACCTCGCCGACAACGGCGCCGTGCTGGCCACGCTGGTCGGCGCCACCCTGGACGCCGTGCCACACGGTGACCGGCTCCGGGAGTGGATCGAGGACTCGGTGCGCTTCCCGGGGACGATGGTCGACCGGATCGTGCCCGCGACGACCGACGCGCACCGCGCCGAGGCGCAGTCGCTCCTCGGGCTGAGCGATGCCGGCCTGGTGATCGGCGAACCGTTCACGCAGTGGGTCATCCAGGACACGTTCGCCGGGCCACGCCCCGCCTGGGAGCGCGCTGGAGCGACGCTCACCGAGGACGTCGCGCCGTACGAGCGCGCCAAGCTGCGCGTGCTGAACGCCAGCCACTCGACGCTCGCCTACCTGGGAGCGCTGCGAGGTCACACGACGATCGCGCAGGCGGTCGCCGACCCGGCGCTGGAGGCCACAGCCCGGTCGCTCGTGGACGACGACGTGCTGCCGACCCTGGTCGCACCCGACGGCATGGACCTCGCGCAGTACCGGGACGACGTCCTGGCGCGGTTCGCCAACCCGAATACCGGGCACACCACCGTGCAGGTCGCCATGGACGGGTCGCAGAAGCTGCCGCAGCGGCTGCTCGGCACGGTCCGCGACCGGCTCGACAGCGGGTCCGTCCCGACCGCCGCGGCCGGAGCCGTCGCCGCCTGGATCGCCTACGTGCGGGCGACCTCGCAGGGCGAGCTCGAGGTCGAGGGCCGTCGGATCGGGCTCGACGACCCGTTGGCACCGACCCTCGCCGCGGCCGCCGCCGGGCCGCTCGACTCGCTGGCCGACCGGATGCTCGACGTGCAGGCCGTGTTCGGCGACGACCTGGCGGGGTCGGACGCGTTCCGCTCGGCCGTCCGTGGTGCCGTCGCAGACCTGGTGAGCATCCGGGCGTAGCCGGGGGGCGACCGTGCGTGCCGGTTGCGGGCGCATAGAGAACAGCTCCGAAGCCTTGACGGGACCGCGCTGCCGTAGGCTACGCTGGAAAGCGCATTCCACACTCCGACCGACATCGCGGTCCAGAACACTCGGAGCACTCATGACGACCCGCACCCTGCGCATCGGGATGAACGGCATCACCGGCCGGATGGGCTACCGCCAGCACCTCGTCCGCTCGATCCTGTCGATCCGCGACCAGGGCGGCGTCACGCTCGAGGACGGCACGCGCGTGCAGGTGGAGCCGATCCTCGTCGGCCGCAACGCCGACAGGGTCCGCGAGCTGGCGGAGCTGCACGGGGTCGAGCACTGGACGACGGACGCGGACGCGGTCATCAACGACCCCACGGTCGACATCTACTTCGACGCCCAGGTGACCAGCCGCCGGTACTCGGCGCTCACGGCCGCGATGAAGGCCGGCAAGCACATCTTCACGGAGAAGCCGACGGCCGAGACGCTGGCGGAGGCGATCGACCTCGCCCGCCTGCGCGAGAGCACGGGCGTCACGGCAGGCGTGGTGCACGACAAGCTGTACCTGCCGGGTCTGGTCAAGCTGCGCCGCCTGGTGGACGAGGGCTTCTTCGGCCGGATCCTGTCGCTGCGCGGCGAGTTCGGCTACTGGGTGTTCGAGGGCGACGGCCAGGAGGCCCAGCGCCCCAGCTGGAACTACCGCAAGGAGGACGGCGGCGGCATCGTCGTCGACATGTTCTGCCACTGGAACTACGTGCTGGAAGGCATCCTCGGCACGGTCAGGACGGTGAACGCGCAGACCGCGACGCACATCCCGACGCGCTGGGACGAGCAGGGCACGGCGTACGACGCCACCGCCGACGACGCCGCGTACGGCATCTTCGAGATCGAGACGCCGGGCGGCGACCCGGTGGTCGCGCAGATCAACTCCTCGTGGGCCGTGCGCGTGTACCGCGACGAGCTGGTCGAGTTCCAGATCGACGGCACGCACGGCTCGGCGGTCGCAGGGCTGAACAAGTGCGTCGCCCAGCAGCGCGCGCACACGCCGAAGCCGGTGTGGAACCCGGACCTGCCCGTCACGGAGTCGTTCCGCGACCAGTGGCTCGAGGTGCCGGCCAACGGTGACCTGGACAACGGCTTCAAGCTGCAGTGGGAGGAGTTCCTGCGCGACGTCGTCGCCGGGCGCACCCACCGGTTCGACCTGCTGTCGGCCGCGCGCGGTGTGCAGCTCGCCGAGCTGGGCCTGCAGTCGTCGGCGGAGGGCCGGCGTCTCGACGTCCCCACCATCGAGCTGTGACCGGCGACGTCAGCCGGCTGTCGCTGAACACGGCGACGACCAAGCGCTGGACCCTGCGGGAGGCTGTCGACGGAGCCGTCCGTGCCGGGCTCCCCGCGATCGGCGTCTGGCGCGACCGCGTCCAGGAGGCCGGTGTCGGCGAGTCCGCCAAGATCATCGCGGATGCCGGTCTGCGGGTCTCGTCGCTGTGCCGCGGCGGGTTCCTGACCGCCGACGACGACGCGGCCGCGACGGCTGCGCTCGACGACAACCGTCGCGCGATCGTCGAGGCGGCGACGCTCGGCACGCGCGAGCTGATCATGGTCGTCGGCGGTCTGCCCGCCGCGAGCGCACCCGGCGGCCCGGCACTGCCCGGGACGGCCGGGCGCGACATCGTCGGCGCACGCCAGCGGGTCGCCGACCGCATCGGGGAGCTCGCGCCGTTCGCGGCCGGGCACGGCGTCCGGCTGGTCCTGGAGCCGCTGCACCCGATCTTCGCGGCGGACCGCGCGGTCATCTCGACGCTCGGCCAGGCGCTCGACATCGCGGAGCCGTACCCGGCGGACGTCGTCGGCGTCGTGATCGACACGTACCACGTGTGGTGGGACCCGGACCTGCAGCGGCAGGTCGCCCGCGCAGGCTCGTCGGGACGGATCGCGAGCTACCAGGTCTGCGACTGGACCCTGCCGCTGGCGGCCGACGCGCTGCTGTCACGCGGGCACGTGGGCGACGGGTACATCGACTTCGCGACGATCACGCGGTGGGTCGCCGAGACCGGCTACACCGGGGACGTCGAGGTCGAGATCTTCAACCAGTCCATCTGGGACACCCCCGGCGACGAGACGGTCGCGACGCTCGCGGACCGTTACGTGCGGCTGGTCCTGCCGTACCTCTGAGCGAGGTGCAGCGCCAGGCCTCGGGTGTGTCCGCAGGCAGACTCGGCCGGTCACCGACGACGCATGGGACCCTCTGATCGTGGCTGACGACGAGGCTCTGCCGGACGGGATCGACCCCGAGATCTGGTTCGAGTGCATCCATCATCCGGGGTCTCGGGACTACCTCGTCAGCGAACCGTGGCAGACCTCTCCCGGACGGATGCAGGCGTGGTGCGAGACGCGGCACGTGTGGTTCCGCGTGTCGAAGAGCAGCCTGCCGGAACACCTCCCGCTCCCCACGCGCTATTGGGTCCAGGGGTTCTTGGTGGGCAACGTTCCTCGTCAGCCCGACGATGACGATGACGACGCTGCCGCCGTGAACGAGTGGCGAGCGAGTGCGCATCACTTCATTGCCACCGGCAGATGGCCGTGACAACCGCGCACTCAGTCCGACCCGTCAGGCCGACAGACCTCGCAGCACGGCGCCGAACCGCTTGCCGATCAGGCGGTGTGCGTCCGCGTCCGGGTGCATGAGGTCGCGCATGGGCAGGTCGTCCCAGTCGGGCCAGCCATACAGGGACGAGCCGTCGACGTAGGTCAGTGCGCTGTCCGCGCGGGCGTCGACGACCGCGCGCAGCACGGACCGGATGACCGTCAGGGTCAGCTTGCCGTCGGCGACCTCGGACGCGTGGCCAGTGGTGCGGAAGACGGACGGGTCGGCAGGGTCGAGCGACGTCGGCCCCGGGGTGGTCTCGACGAGGGGGCACAGGAGCGGCGAGACGACCACCAGCGGCGTGGTCGGATGTCCCTCGCGGACGGTGTCGAGGAAGCCGTGCACCGCGGGGGCGAAGGCGCGCAGGTGGATCGCGTCGTGGTTGACCACGTTGATGCCGAGCTTGAGGGTGATGACGTCGGCGGGCTGGTCGCGGATAGCGCGGGCGACGAACGGGTCGAGTACGGCGTTGCCGGAGAACCCGAGGTTGACCAGGTCCAGTCCGGCGATGCGGGCTGCCACCATCGGCCAGGCACCGAGGGCTGAGGCGGCACCGGCGCCGTGGCTGATGGACGAGCCGTGGTGGACCCAGCGAGGGGCGTCCACCGGGCCAGGCGCCGACACGGGCGCGTCGGTGGTCAGAGCGACGAGCCGCGTGGTCTCCCCCGGCGGCAGCCAGATCTCGACCGCCCGCTCGGCGGTGCCGTCGCCGCCGAGGACGAGGTCCACGACCCCCACGGGCCCGGGTCGCTCGACGGTCGTCCCGGCGATCGGTTCGAGAGCGATGACGCCGGCCGCGGACGCGGTCCCCGAGGGCTGCGGGACCACCACCCCGTCGACGAGGACGTCATAGGGCTGCGGTTCGGCGGGCGGTGCGGGATCGACGGCGACGCGAAGGACGGCCACGTCGAGGGAGGCGTGGCGTGCCGCGGACCGGAACCGCAGCCGGACGCCGGACGGCTGGGACTCGACCATGGCCAGGAAGTCGTCGGGAAACTGCGCCCGCGTCCAGGCCGGGAGCCGATGGGGCAGCCCGTCCTCGACCCATGCCGCACCGCGGATCTCGACCCGCGGGTCCGGCAGCTCCAGACGCATCAGTGGATGTTCCCGTGCTCTCGGAACTCCCGCCAGACGTTCTCGAAGAAGTCGTCGTCCTCGGGGATCGGCCGGCGCGGACGCCACCGGAACACCGGCTCSCCGGCGGGGTCGTCGGGGTCGCGGGGAACGACGGGCCGCCAACCAGACGCCGGCACCCAGGACGTCTCCTGCACCTCGTCGTCGAGCGCGCCGCCGTCGAGGGTGAACCGGAACACGGACGGCAGCTCGGTCAGGCCGTGCGGGATGCTCCCCGACGGGTCGGTGTAGAGGACCGAGCCGCGCGACCGGCCGCCGTGCGCGACGTAGTCGGCCATCGCGGACAGGTACACGTACGCGCTGGTCAGGATGTCGCGGACCAGGAACGTGCGGTTGATGGAGCGGCGCGACGACGCATCCGCAGAGACGGTCGACTCGTACGTCGACAGCCACTCGTGGACCTGGACCAGCGCCTCCTGGATCGACTCCGCGGAGCGCACCGGGCCGGCCTTGGCGCTCATGAGGACCTGGACCTCGCGCAGGAGGTCGCCGGTGTTGTCGGGGATGCCGGAGGCGGCTCGGGCAGAGGCCGCCTCGACGAGGGAGATTGCAGCGTCGAGCACCGGACCGGCGGCCTCGTCGAAGGGCGACGGGTCCGCCGTGCGGCGCGCCGCGATGAACTGCGCCGCCCGCGTCGCGCCGACCTGCCCACTGTTCAGCGCGGCGCCGCCGGGGCGGTAGACGCCGTGCGCACCGCCGGCCTCGCCGACCGGGAAGAACCCCGCGATGTTCGACTGCCACCAGGCGTCGACCACGAGCCCGCCGTTGTTGTGCTGAGCACACACGTCGACCTCGAGCATGGTCGTCTCGAGGTCCACGTACGGGTTCTTGCCCAGGTAGAACTGGTACGCAGGCTCGTTCATCCGCCGCAGCCGCTCGATCGGCGTGCCGAACAGGACGCCCGCGCGGTCGAGGTACTCGTACGCCTCGGGGCTCAGGGCAGACGGGTCGAAGTCGGGATGCACCGGGTTCCGACGGAAGTCGAGGAACACCCGACGCCCGCGCAGCACGGTCTCGCGGTAGACGAGCAGGTCGATCAGGGACGAGCCGTCGAGCGCCTTCCGGATGTCGAAGGGCCACTGGTAGCCCTTGAGGAACACCAGCGACATGAGCTGGCCGTAGTCAGGGATGGCCTCGGTCAAGAACTCTCGCGGGTCCTCGCCAGAGGCGTCCGTCGACACGAACGTCGGGATGACCTGCATGTACGTGCCGGACACGTTCCAGCGCGGGTGCGTCGAGGCCAGACCGAACTGCCACTCGGTGAGGTTCTTGCCGTGCACGCCCGCGCGGTACGCGGCGCCGGACGCACCCCACTGGCCGTTGGGGAAGACGCGCGTCGCGTACATCCCGGCGGGGCCGCCGGTCGCGTAGACGATGTTGGTGCAGCGGAACAACAGGAACGGGGACTCGACGCCGTCGTGCGGCACGTCGGTGCGCAGCACGAGCAGCCCGGCGACGGCGCCGTCCTGGACGATCACGTCGACCACGCGGCACTCGTCGTAGATCTGCGTGCCGTTGCGGTGGACCTTCTTCTCCAGCTGCTCCACCATCGACCGGCTGGTGTACGGGCCGACGGACGTCGCGCGACGACGCGGGTCGTGGTCGGTCTTGTAGCCGATGAACTCGCCGTACCGGTTCTGCGGGAAGGGCACGCCCAGGTCGCACAGGCGCAGAAATCCACGAGCAGAGAGGGCGGCTTCCGCCAACGCGTTGTCGCCGTCCATCGCCCCGCCGGAGTAGAGCGTCTCGGCCATCTCCCGCACGGAGTCGCCGTCGCCGCCCGAGAGCGTGAGCTTGTAGTAGGTCTGCTTGTCCGAGCCGGCGTTGCGCGACGAGCCGGCGTTGACCTTGTCGGCGACCATGACGAGGTCGGTCTGGCCGAGCTCCCACAGGCGGTCGGCCGCGCAGAACCCCGCGGAGCCGGTGCCGACGACGACGGTGTTGACGGTGACGACGGGGACGCCTTCGAGGGACGTCATCACAGCACCGGGATGTGCATGCCGCCGTCGACGTGGAACACCTCGCCGGTCGAGTACGGGGTCTGCCCGGACGCCAGGACCGACACCGCGCCGGCGACGTCGGACGGACGGCCCCAGCGGTTGATGGGCGCCAGGCCCTCGGCGATGAGCGCGTCGTACTTCTCGGTGACGCCCGCGGTCATGTCGGTGGCGATCACCCCGGGCCGCACCTCGTAGACGACGATCCCCTCGGGCGCGAGGCGCACCGCGAACAGCTGCGTGGCCATGGCGACGCCGGCCTTGGAGATGCAGTAGTCGCCGCGGTTGGTGGAGACGGTGGTCGCGGAGATGGAGGACACGTTGATCACCGTGGCGCGGGGAAGGCGGTCGGCTCCCAGGGAGATCACTCGGTTCGCGAACGTCTGCGTCAGGAAGTACGGCCCGCGCAGGTTGATGCCCAGCACCCGGTCGAAGCTCTCGGCGCCGGCCTCGAGGAGGTCCGCCCGCACGCTGGGAGCGACCCCGGCGTTGTTCACCAGCAGGTCGAGGCGACCCCAGGCCTCGACCGCGTCGTCGACGAACCGGGCGTGGTCCTCGAGGTCGGCCACCGAGCCGCGCACGTAGCGGACCCGGCCAGGGGCGTCGAGCGACTCCAGGAGCTCGGTCGGCTCCTCGCGGGTGGCGAGGATCGAGACCGCGAAGCCGTCAGCGAGCAGCCGCTGCGTGATTCCGAGGCCGATCCCCCGATTACCCCCGGTGACCAGTGCGACTGCCGGCATCGTTGCCCTACCTCCGTGTGCGGGACGCACGTCTGACCTGCGCGTCGGAACCGATCGTGCCACGCGGACGGGCATCGGGGCAAGCGCTTTCCGTCGCACGCGAGGACTAGCGTGCCGTCATGCTCGGTTCCCACCTGCTGATCCTCGTCCTCGTCTACGTCGCGGTCCCGCTCCTCGTGCTCGCCGCCCTCTACTGGGTGATCCGGCTCGCGGTGCGCGACGGGATCCTGTCCGCCCGCGCCCGCTCGTCCGAGCAGCGACCCTGAGCGAGCGCACCTGGCCTCGACGGATGCACCCGGTCCGCCGCCGCCTCTGGTCGCTGGCGACCGGCGAGCTCGTCAGCATCGTGGTCCTGCCCTGGGTCGCCTACGGCCTCATCGGCCTGCCGCTGTCGCCGGCGAACATGCTCGGCACCGCGCTCGCGCTGGCCATCCTCCTGCAGGGCTCCGTGTACTGGCTGCTCAAGCTCCGCCGCCCGGCGGTCCCGGCGGGGATGCGCGTCTACGCGGTCCTGCGCTGGCTGAACCCCGTCCTGCTCGCGCTCGCCCTGCCGGTGCTCGTCGTGGCGCTGGTGACGGGACCGTTCGACGAGGTCGTCGCCGGCCTGGCGTTCTGGGTGCTCGCGGTCCTGGAACAGGTCAACTACTTCCACACCCAGCTCATGTACGACACCGCCGCGGACCGTCGCCGCCTGCGCACGTCCGGGCTGCAACCCGCCCACCTGGGGCGTGACATCGCGCGACGCTGATCCTGCGTTCTGTCGCGCCCTCAGGACACGGCGAGCGACACCGGCGCCGGCGCGGACTCGCGGACCACCAGACGGGTGGGCAGCAGCAGAGGGCTGGGCTTCTCGCCGTCGACGACCGCCAGCAGCACCCGGGCCATCTCGTACCCGAGCGAGCGGATCGGTTGCTGGATCGTCGTCAGGGACGGCTGCGTCAGGTGCCCGATCGGGAGGTCGTCGAAGCCGACGACGGCGACGTCCTCCGGCACCCTGCGACCGTGCTGCAGCAGCGTCTGCAGAGCGCCCGCGGCCATGTTGTCGGAGGCCACCGACACGGCGTCGAGCCCGGGTTCGCGCTGCAGCAGACGCTCCATCGCCGCGGCGCCGCCCTCGCGCGTGAAGTCGGCGTGCTCGACGAGCGTGTGGTCGAGCTGCGCGACCGAGAGCGCGTCGGCGAAGCCGTCCAGCCGGGCGACGGCGACGTGCGTGTCGGCAGGACCGGCGATGGTGGCGATCCTGCGGCGCCCCAGGCTGACGAGGTGCTCGGCGGCGACCCGGCCGCCTCCCCGGTTGTCGACGTCCACGAACCACTCGGGCCGCCCGTGCAACGGGAGCCCTCCGTAGACGGTCGGCAGGCCGGACTTCTCGACCATGCGCTGCAGGGGGTCGTCGCCCCGCAGAGCCATCACCATGATGCCGTCGGCGCGGGGTGGGCGGAGCATGCGCCGCACCCGGTCGTGGCCGCGCTCGGGGTGGCAGAGGAGGAGCTTGAGGTCGAGGTCGGTGTCCTCGAGCGCCGCCGTGACGCCCGCGATGATCCGCCCGAAGAACGGGTCCCCGAAGAGCTCCTCGTTGTGGTCGGACACCGCGAGCACGACCGCGCCGACCTTCTGCCGCGCCAGTGCCTGAGCCGTCACGTTCGGCACGTAGCCGAGCTCGCGCACGGCGCGCTCGACGGCGAGGCGGTTGGCCGCACTGACGTGGGCCGCGTTGTTGATGGCACGCGAGGCCGCGGACCGCGAGACGCCCGCGAGCTTGGCCACCTCGTCGAGGGTGGGCTGTCTGCCGGTCGGCGATGTCATCGATGCCTCCCGCCGGCTCGCTCCGGCGTGAGATTACCGGCTGCAGGGCGTTCCTGTGAACCGCCGCCTGGTTGAGCCTGGAACCGGGAGCGCTTCCGGTCCGCTTCACCCGACTGGGCGACGGCCGCCGGGTGGCATCCGCATGACGCCCTGATCAGCCCTTTCCTGTACACGCGTCCAGTGCTAGCGTCCCTGCTTCCAGGGACTGGAAGCGCTCCCGGTTTCTGGCCATCACCCCGGGCGCGACCCTCTTCTCCAGGAGACACTGTGGTTTCCTCTCACGTCGCGCGGCCCCGACGCCGCGCCGGATGGGTGGCCGGCGCCACGGCGTCCGCCCTCGTCGTCCTCTCCGCCTTCGCATCGTCGGCGACCGGCGCACCGGTCACCGACGAGCACGACTTCCCGGGCGGCGACCCGCAGGGATGGTTCTCCTACGCGAACGCCGGCACGGTGTCCTCCAGCGCCGCCACCGGCGAGCTGTGCGCACAGGTCGACGGTGGCGCGAACCCCTGGGACATCGCGCTGCAGCACGACGGGGTGACGTACGACCGCGACCTCACCTACACGGTCGCGTTCGACGCGCACGCGACCGCTGCGGTCACGGTGCAGATCCAGGGCGGTCCGGCCTACCCCGCCGCGTTCGGCCACCCCGTGGTCCTCGACGGCACGGCGACGCCCCAGCACGTCGAGTTCACCTTCTCCCCGGCGGACTGGCCGACGGCCCCCGGCGAACCGGGATCGCCGGTCGGCGCCGACTGGACCACGACGACGGGTCCGACCTCGTTCCAGCTCGGCGGGCAGTCCTCCGCCTACACGTTCTGCGTCGACAACTTCTCCATGACGTCGGGCTCCGGCACGCCCGACCCCGGCACGCCGGGCACAGTCGTCGACCACGACTTCGCGGACGGCGACCTGGGCGGCTTCAACCTCTACGACTCGGCAGGAGGCGGCACGGCGCGAGCAGGCGCGGACGGCCTGAGCGCCTGCATCGACCTCCAGGGCGGGTACGCGAACCCCTACGAGGCCGGCCTGGAGTACCCGCACATCGACATCGTCGAGGGCACCAACTACGTCCTGGCGTTCACCGCGTACGCCAGCAGCGCGGCGAACATCAACGTCCTCGTCGGTCAGTACGGCGACCCGTGGCACCGGGTGCTCGACACCGCGGCCGCCCTGACGTCCACCCCGACGACGTTCACGTACCCGTTCACCGCCGACGCGTCCTTCAGCTCGGACCCCGCGACCGCGTTCGGACGCATCCAGCTCGAGCTCGGCCGCCGGGCGTCGCCCTACACCTTCTGCATCACGGAGCTGTCCCTCGTCGAGTCGACTGAGGCACCACCGGCGTACGAGCCCGACACGGGCCCCCGCGTCCGGGTCAACCAGGTGGGCTACCTGCCACAGGGTCCCAAGCAGGCGACGCTCGTCACGACGGAGACGGAACCCGTCACGTGGCAGCTCGTGTCCGGCGGCACCTCGGTGGCGTCCGGCACCACCACCCCGCGCGGCGTCGACCCGACCGCGGGCCGGAACGTGCACGAGATCGACTTCAGCAGCGTGGCGACGCCGGGCACGTACGTGCTGACGGCGGACGGCGAGACGAGCCACCCGTTCGACATCGGCGCAGGCATCTACCAGCAGCTGCGGTACGACGCCCTGAACTACTTCTACCCCGTGCGCAGCGGCATCGCGATCGACGGGTCGATCATGGGCGACCCCGAGTACACGCGGGCCGCGGGCCACGTGGGCGTCGCGCCCAACAAGGGCGACACGGCGGTGCCGTGCATCTCGCCGGCCGAGGCGCTGAACCTCTACGGCGACTGGACGTGCGACTACACGCTCGACGTCACGGGCGGCTGGTACGACGCCGGCGACCACGGCAAGTACGTGGTCAACGGCGGCATCGCGGTGGCGCAGCTGCTCAGCACCTACGAGCGGACCCTCTCCGCACCGACGGGCGACGCGGCCGACCTCGGCGACGGCAGCCTCGACATCCCGCGCGACGAGCAGAGCAACGACGTGCCCGACGTGCTGGACGAGGCGCGCTGGGAGCTCGAGTGGATGATGAAGATGCAGGTGCCCGCCGGCCAGCCGCTCGCGGGGATGGTCCACCACAAGGTCCACGACGTCGACTGGACCGGCCTGCCCCTCATGCCGGCGAACGACCCGCAGGAGCGCCGGCTGCACCGCCCGTCGACCGCGGCCACGCTGAACTTTGCCGCCGTCGCGGCGCAGGGTGCTCGCCTGTGGTCGTCGTACGACGCCGACTTCGCGGCCGACCTGCTCGCCGCGGGCCGGATCGCCTACGACGCCGCGGTCGTCACACCCGACCTGTACCAGCCGGCGCCCAACTCCGACCCGAGCCCCGGCGGCGGCCCCTACGACGACGACGACGTCAGTGACGAGTTCTACTGGGCCGCCGCGGAGCTCTACCTGACCACGGGCGAGCAGCAGTTCGAGGACGCGGTCCTCGCCAGCGAGCTGCACACCGCGGACATCTGGTCCGAGGGCGGCATGTACTGGGGCGAGACGGCCGGCCTCGGTCGTCTGGACCTCGCCGTGGTCGAGTCGGAGATCCCCGGACGCACCGCCATCCGCGAGTCCGTGGTGGCCGGCGCGGAGACCTACCTGGCGCGGCAGGCGGCACAGCCGTTCGGCACCGCCTACCCGGGGAACGACGACGGCGTCTACGAGTGGGGGTCCAACTCGGCGGTCCTCAACAACCAGGTCGTGCTCGGCACCGCGTTCGACCTGACGAGCGACCAGCGGTTCGCCGACGCCGTGCTGGAGTCGATGGACTACCTGCTCGGCCGCAACGCCCTCAACAACTCGTACATCACCGGCTACGGGGACGTGTTCTCCGAGAACCAGCACAGCCGCTGGTTCGCCGGCTCGCTGAGCGAGTCCCTCCCCAACCCGCCGCGGGGCTCGGTCTCCGGCGGACCGAACTCGGACGTGGGGACGTGGGACCCGGTCATCGGCGGCCTGTACGGCGCCGACCACATGTGCGCACCGCAGGCCTGCTACATCGACGACATCCAGTCGTGGTCCACCAACGAGATCACCGTCAACTGGAACTCGGCGATGTCGTGGGTCGCGTCCTTCGTCGCCGACCAGCAGGACGGTGACCGGTCGGCTGCGGGCACCGTCGCCTGGATCGTCACGGAGCCCGCCGACGTCACCGCCGTCGACGGCGCTCAGGTCACCTTCACGGTGTCCGCGTCGGGCTCCCCGGCACCGTCGGTGCAGTGGCAGGAGGCCGTCGGCGGCGTGTGGACCGACATCCCGGACGCGACCGGGGCGACGTACACCCTCACCGCTCGCACGGCGCCGACCGGCACCGCTCGGATGGCCAGGGCCGCCGGGCCGGGCCTGCAGTACCGCGCGTACGTCGCGAACAGGTTCGGCGGGGTGTACACCGACCCGGCGACGCTCACGGTGACAGCGGCCGCCGCCCCGACCGCCACGGTCGCTCCGACGGGCCCGGCGCCGACGGCTTCGCCGAGCACGGCGACGCCGGCGACCGGTACCGGCACCCTGGCCACGACCGGCGCGGAGGCGGCCGGCATCCTGGTGGCCGCACTCGTCCTCCTGCTGGCCGGCGCGGGAGCCGTCCTCCTGGCCCGGCGGGCGCGAGTGCACGGCTGACCCACGGGGGGTCCGGACCCGCAGCGGTCCGGACCCCCTCCGCCTGGGAGGATCGGTCACGTGATCCTCCGGTGACGGCCGTGCTGACAGCGCTCGGCACGATGGGGCTCGTCGTCGCCGTCGGCTGGTTCCTGGCGCACCGCCACGTCCTCGGTGACCGCGCCGCGCCCGTGCTCGCGCGGGTGGTCTTCGCGGTCGCGACGCCGGCGCTGCTGCTGACCACGGTCGCGCACGCCGACCTGCACCTGCTGCTCTCGCGGACGGCGGTGGTCACCTGGACGTCGACCGCGACGATCGCGCTCGTCGCGATCGTGGTCCTGCGTGCGGCCTGGCGCCGGTCGGCGGCGGACGTCACGGTCGGCACGCTGGCGTCCTCCTACGTCAACGCCGGGAACGTGGGCCTACCCCTGGCGGTCTACCTCCTGGACGACGCGGTCGCGGTGGTGCCGACTCTCCTCTTCCAGCTCCTCGTCCTTGCCCCTGTGGCGTTCGCCGTGCTCGACGCGCGGTCGGGACCGTTGCGGGGGCGGACGGTCGCGCGACGGACGCTGAGCAACCCGATCATCGTCGGCACCCTCGTCGGCCTGGTCCTGGCGGCGTTGCCGTGGGACCTTCCCGAGGTCGTCTACGAGCCGTTCCGGCTGGTCGGGGCCGCAGCCGCGCCGCTCGCCCTGCTCACGTTCGGGATGTCGCTCGCCCTGCCCCGCACCGTCGACTCGACCGCACCGCGTGGGGACCTCGCGCTCGCCGTCGGCCTGCGCTCGGTCGCGCACCCGGTCCTCGCCTGGGGGCTCGGCACGGCGCTCGGCCTGCCTGCGCACGCGCTGCTCGCGGTCGTCGCGATGGCGTCCTTGCCGACCGCGCAGAACGTGCTGGTCTACGCGATGCAGTACCGGCACGGCGAGGCGCTCGCGCGGGACGCCGGGCTGGTCACGACGGTGCTGTGCGTGCCGGTGCTGCTCGTCGTCGCCGCGACGCTCGGCTGACTCAGGGCAGCCGGGCGCCGTCGGGCACGACGATGCGGTCGTAGACCAGCACGTTCGGCACGCCGGCGAGGCTCGCGTGATGGAGGACCTCGGCGTTCTCCTCGACGGCGACGGCCACCTTGAACGCGAGCTCGAGCGTGGTCCCGACGGCGAGCAGCCCGTGGTTGGCCCACACGACCGCGTTGACGTCGTCACCCAGGAGGTCGGCGCTGCGGCGACCGAACTCGGCGTGCGTCGAGAACTCGAACGGCATCACCGGGACCGGGCCCTTGGCGTAGAGCACCATGTTGAGCAGCACGGGATCGATGGTCCGACCGAGCACGCCGAGCACGTTCACGAAGGTCGACTCGGTGTGCACGATCGCCTGCACGTCAGGGCGACGACGGTAGTGCGCGAGGTGCACGGGCAGCTCCGTCGACGGCAGCATGCTTCCCTCGAGGACGTTCCCGTCGAGGTCGACGACCACCAGGTCCTCGGGTGCCATGAGGTCGTACCGCACGCCGGACGGCGTGATGACGACGGCCTCGTCGCTCAGCCGGACACTGATGTTCCCCTGCGTGTTGAAGTTCAGGCCGGCCCGGACGGACTCGCGGCAGTAGTAGAGGATCTCGTCGCGCACCGGCGCGGTCGCCCGCGCGGCACGGTGGGACTGCAGCATGTCCGGCACCCTTCGATGGATGAATCGTTTCATTGCATTCTGGCGCGACCGGCGCCTCCGGGACGAGGGACCTTCGTCCCTGGGTGCGCCGACGCCCCTGCCGGACGATGTCTGGACCGGCGTGTGGACCCGTCCCGAGCGGCCCCGCGCGCCGGTCCTCCTGCTCACCAGGTGCTGTCGCCGCGGATGACGGCGTCGGACCCGCCGTCGACGAAGACGAGCTGGCCGCACAGGTGCGTGTTCTCCTCGCTGACCAGCCACGCGAGCAGGTGGCCGGGCACCTCGGGGCGCATGTAGCCGTTCAGCGGCATCGGCACCACGTCCGCCATCGCGGCGCGCTGCTCCTCGCTGGCGATCAGGTCGGCTGTCATCGGGGTCTCGACGATCCCGGGTCCGATCCCGTTCAGCGGGATCCCCGCACCGGCCCAGTCGGCCGTCGCCGCCACCCGACGCATCCAGCGACACAGCGCGACCTTGGTCGAGGAGTAGATCAACGCGCCGAGATCCGCGTCGACCAGCTCCTGGGCGCGCGCGAGCGCCTTCGGCTCGTCGCCGGCCAGGGCCAGCTCGACCAGCAGGTCGTCGTGCGGCATCAGGCTCGCCATCGAGCTGGTGAGCGCCGCGCGAGGTTCGGGGGCGCCGAGCAGGAGGGGCCGCAGCCCGTCCAGCGTGGCCAGGCAGCCGTAGAAGTTCACGGCGACGGTCGCAGGGCTGGGCATGGCCAGGCCGGCGTTCGCGATGACGGCGTCGATGGTGCCTCCGCTGAGGGCGCGCACGTCCTCGACCATGGCCGCGCGACCGGCGACCGTCGAGAGGTCCGCGATGACCTCCGCGTCGTGCAGGTCCACGCCGATGACCCGGTCACCGCGTCCACGCAGGATCTCTGCGGTCGCGAGCCCGATGCCCGATGCCGATCCGGTGATGACGACGGTGCGCATGACGACTCCCTCGGGACTGGGCCCGACGCCTTCGGGGGGCCTCATCTCCACGCTAGGAAGGAGCGGGTGCGTCTGCTACGGACCTTCGACCCGGTGCTCGGCGGCGGCCCACTGCCGGTCGGTCGGGCCGCCGGTGGCGCCGGGCTCGTAGCGCCGGAGCTCGAGGCCGCGCGCGCCCACCGCTCGCAGGTCCGCGAGCCCGCCGGACAGTGCCCCGGCAGCCCGCGCCTGCACCAGCACGTTGCCCAGCGCGGCACCCTCGACCGGTCCTGCGACCACCGGCAGACCCGTCGCGTCCGCGGTGAGCTGGCACAGCAGCTCGTTGCGCACTCCCCCGCCGACCACGTGCACCACGCGGACGTCCTTGTCGGCGAGCACCGACGCCTGCCGGACCGCCCGCCGGTACGCGAGCGCGAGCGAGTCGAGGATGCACCGGACCGTCTCGGCCTGCGACTGCGGCGGCGTCTGCCCCGTCCGTGCGGCCTCGGCGGCGATGCGGGCGGGCATGTCGCCGGGCGGCAGGAACGCTGGACCGTCGATGTCGACCACCGTCGTCAGTGCCGGGATCCGGGCTGCTGCCGCGAGCAGGTCGGGCAGGTCGGCGGGGAGCCCAGCCTCGTTCCAGGTGCGGATCGACTCCTGGAGGACCCACAGCCCCATGACGTTGCGCAGGTACCGGACCGTGCCGTCGACCCCGGCCTCGTTGGTGAAGTTGGCCGCGCGGCTGTCCTCGGTGAGCACCGGGTGGTCCAGCTCCAGGCCGACCAGCGACCACGTCCCGCAGGAGATGTACGCGAAGTCCTCGACGGTCGCCGGCACCGCGACGACGGCCGACGCGGTGTCGTGCGAGCCGACGGTCCACACCGGCACGGTCCCGTGCAGCCCGACGTCTGCCCGCACCTGGCCGAGCAGCGCACCCGGGTCGAGCAGCGGCGGGAGCAGCGTGCTGTCGATCCCGAGCCGCTCCGCGAGGTCGGTCGCCCACGTCCGCGTCGTCGCGTCGAGCAGGCCGGTGGTCGACGCGTTGGTCACCTCCGCGACGCGCGCTCCGGTCAGCCAGTAGCCGAGAAGGTCCGGGACCAGCAGGGCCGAGCGTGCCGCGGCGAGCGCCGCGGTGCCCTGCGCGGCGACCAGCTGGAACACGGTGTTGAACGGCTGCACCTGCAGGCCCGTGCGGGCGTAGAGCTCGGGCGCGGGGACCGTCGCGAAGACCGTGTCCGGCACCCCGTCCGTGCGCGCGTCCCGGTAGTGGAACGGGTTGCCCAGCAGGGCGCCGTCGCCGTCGAGGAGCCCGTAGTCGACGGCCCAGGAGTCGATGCCGACGCCGCTGAGCGACCCCGCCTCGCGGCCCGCGGCGCGCAGCCCGTCGAGCACGCCCCGGTACAGCCCGAGCACGTCCCAGTGCAGCGCACCCGCCACCTGCACCGGCCCGTTGGGGAACCGGTTGACCTCGTGCAGCGACACCCGCCCGCCGTCGACGGTCCCGACGATGACCCGCCCCGAGGAGGCCCCGAGATCGACGGCGGCGAACGCGCTCACCGGCAGCAGCCCGCGAGATCGTGGGTTCGGCACGAGAACGTCGGTGCGCACCCCCGACCTCGCGCCGAACCCACGATCTCGTCGCCGGACAGTCGGCTCATCGCAGGAAGGCCGCCGCGACGCCGGAGTCGACCGGGACGTGCAGGCCGGTGGTCTGCACCAGGTCGGGGCCGGTCAGCGCGAAGACCGCCGCGGCGACGTGCTCGGGCAGGACCTCCTTCTTCAGGAGGGTCCGCTGGGCGTAGTAGGCACCCAGCTCCTCCTCGGGCACCCCGTAGGTGGCGGCGCGCTGGGCGCCCCAGCCGCCCGCGAAGATGCCGGATCCGCGCACGACGCCGTCGGGGTTGACCCCGTTGACCCGGATGCCGTACCCACCGAGCTCGGCGGCGAGCAGGCGGACCTGGTGGGCCTGGTCGGCCTTGGTCGCCGAGTACGCGATGTTGTTCGGCCCCGCGAACAGGGAGTTCTTCGAGGCGATGTAGACGATGTCGCCGCCCATGTCCTGCGCGATCATCGCCCGGGCCGCCTCGCGGGCGACCAGGAACGAGCCGCGCGCCATCACGTCGTGCTGCAGGTCCCAGTCCTTGACGGTGGTGTCCAGCAGCGGCTTGGAGATCGACAGCCCGGCATTGTTCACGACGAGGTCCACCCCGCCGAACGCGAGCGACGTCTCGGCGATCAGGCGCGCGATGTCCTCCTCGGACGTCACGTCCGCCTGCACCGCGATGGCCACGTCGGGACCGCCCAAGGAAGCGGCCACCTCGGAAGCCCCGTCGAGGTTGAGGTCCGCGATCACGACGCAGGCGCCCTCGGCGGCGAGCCGCTCGGCGATCGCCCGCCCGATGCCCGACCCGGCGCCGGTCACCAGCGCCACGCGGGTGGCCAGCGGCTTGGGCTGGGGCATCCGCGCGAGCTTGGCCTCCTCCAGCGCCCAGTACTCGATGCGGAACTTCTCGGCCTCGTCGATCGGCACGTAGGTGCTGATCGCCTCGGCGCCGCGCATCACGTTGATCGCGTTGACGTAGAACTCCCCCGCCACCCGCGCGGTCTGCTTGTCCTTGCCGAACGAGAACATCCCCACGCCCGGGACCAGCACGATCGCCGGGTCCGCACCGCGGATCGCCGGGCTGTCCGGGGTCGCGTTGCGGTCGTAGTAGCCCTGGTAGTCCGCGCGGTAGAGGGCGTGCAGCTCCTTGAGCCGGCCCACGACCTCCTCGATGGGAGCGTCCGACGGCAGGTCCACCACCAGCGGCTTGACCTTCGTGCGCAGGAAGTGGTCCGGGCAGGACGTGCCCAGCTCCGCCAGCCGACCCAGCGCCTCCCGGGACACGAAGTCCAGGACCACTGACGAGTCCGTGTAGTGACCGACCTGCGGCTTGTCCGTCGAGGCCAGCCCTCGGATCACCGGCGCCAGCACGGCCGCACGCGCCCGACGCTCCTCGTCGGGAAGCGCAGCGTTCACCACCTCACCGAACGGGTGCGGCCCGGTCTGCGAGGCGATGTACTCCTCGGCGGTCCGCACGATGCGCAGCGACCGCTCCTCGGCCTCGGCCGACGTGTCACCCCACGCGGTGATGCCGTGCCCACCCAGGATGCAGCCGATGGCCTGCGGGTTCTTCTCCTTGATCTCCGCGATGTCCAGGCCGAGCTGGAACCCGGGCCGACGCCAGGGCACCCACACGACCGAGTCGCCGAAGACCTCCGCGGTCAGCGCCTCGCCGTCGGCCGCCGTCGCGAATGCGATCCCCGAGTCCGGGTGCAGGTGGTCCACGTGCACGGCGTCGACCAGCGCGTGCATCGCCGTGTCGATCGACGGCGCCGCACCACCCTTGCCGTGCAGGCAGTAGTCGAACGCGGCAACCATCTCGTCCTCACGCTCGACGCCGGGGTAGACGTCGACCAGCGCACGAAGGCGGTCCAGGCGCAGCACCGCGAGGTTCTTCTCCGTCAGCGTGCCCAGGTCACCACCCGAGCCCTTCACCCAGAGCAGCTCGACGTCGGTACCCGTCACCGGGTCCGTCGCCGTGCCCTTCGCGGAGGTGTTGCCCCCCGCGTAGTTGGTGGTCCGCGGGTCCGCCCCGAGCCTGTTGGACCGTGCGACCAGCTCTTCTGCGACGCTCATGCTCCCCATCCCGCCTGGTTGCCGCCGACGCGCTCGGCGACGATCTTCTCCGCGTACCCCGACGCCTTGTACGCCCCGATCGGGTCGGGGTCGAGTCCTTGCGACTCCCGCAGGTCCGCCAGCAGCGGCCGGACGTCCGTGTTGTACGCGTCCATGACCAGGCCGTTGGCGCCCAGCACGTCACCGGCCGTCTGCGCCGCCAGCAGCGCGTCGGCATCGACCAGCAGCGCCTTCGCCGTGGCCTCCTGCACGTTCATGACCGAGCGGATCTGCCCGGGGATCTTCGGCTCGATGTTGTGGCACTGGTCGAGCATGAAGTTGACCCCGCTCGATGGTGCCAGGGCGCCCGACTGCACGATCTCGTGCATGATCCGGAACAGCTGGAACGGGTCCGCCGAACCGACCATGAGGTCGTCGTCGGCGTAGAACCGCGAGTTGAAGTCGAATGCGCCCAGCCGGCCGGCCCGCAGCAGCTGGGCGACGATGAACTCGATGTTGGTCCCCGGGGCGTGGTGCCCGGTGTCGAGCACGACGAACGCGCGGTCGCCCAGCGCCAGGCAGTGCAGCAGCGACGTTCCCCAGTCGGGGATGTCCATCGCGTAGAACGCGGGCTCGAAGAACTTGTACTCGAGGATCAGCCGGTGGTTCGGGTCGAGCGCCGCGTAGATCTCGGCGAGGGAGTCCGCGAGCCGGTCCTGCCGGGCGCGCAACGAGTCCTGACCGGGGTAGTTCAGGCCGTCCGGCAGCCACAGCTTGAGATCCGTGGAGCCGGTGGCGCGCATGACGTCGATGCACTGCAGGTGGTGCGCGACGGCCTTCGCCCGCACGGTCGCCGACGGGTGCGTCAGCGAGCCCAGCATGTAGTCGTCGTCCTGGAACAGGTTCGAGTTGATCGCCCCGATGGACACGCCCAGCTCCTTGGCGTGCCGCGCGAGCTCGTCGTAGTCGTCGACCAGGTCCCACGGGATGTGCAGGCTGACCCGCGGCGCGACGCCCGTGAACCGGTGCACCTGCGCCGCGTCGGCGATCTTCTCGTACGGGTCGCGCGGGACACCCTGCTGGGCGAACACCTTGAACCGGGTGCCGGAGTTGCCGAACGCCCAGGAGGGGAGCTCGATCGTCTGCTGTCGGAGGACATCCTGGATGGTCATGCGCGGAGCTCCTGGGGGTGGGTGGCGAGGCCGGCCGCACGCAGCTGGTCCTCCAGGTGGAACACCTCGTCGAGGACCTGGAAGCCCTCGTCCGGGTTGCCGTCGTCGACGAAGAACTCGCTCATCTCGGCCTGCCAGCGCGGGTTGACCGCGGTCCGGGTCATCGCCTGCTGGGCAGCGGCGTAGTCGTCGGTCTCGAGGTAGCCGACGAGCAGGCCGTCACCGGACAGGAAGAGCGAGTAGTCCCGCCAGCCGGTGTCACGCAGGGCCTCGAGCATCTCGGGCCACACGGCCGCGTGCCGGGACCGGTACTCGTCCAGCCGGTCGGGCCGGACGCGGGAGACGAAGCACACGCGGGTCATGCGCCCACCTTCCTCGTATCGACGTTGAAACGATTCACGCACTCTAAGTAAGCGTTTACCGCCATGTCAAGGGTAGGCCCGGGAGGGCGTCGCCGGGGAGCCTCTGCTTGAAACGGATGAATCGATTCATTATCGTGCACCGTACGCGACCGGCCGGGGAGCCACAAGAGTCGTGGTGCAGCGAGGCACCCACGACCCCCGTCGCCGGGCAACTACCATCGGGCGCACGCGCGATGGTTCCGACGGAGAGGACGACGGTCGATGTCGACGACGACACGAGGACGCGCAGACCGCCGACCCTCCATCACGGACGTCGCCAAGCGGGCCGGCGTGTCCGTCGGCACCGTCTCCAACGTCCTCAACCGCCCCGACCAGGTCAGCGACAGCACGCGCGACCGCGTGCTCGTGGCCATCGAGGAGCTGCAGTTCGTCCGCAACGCCTCCGCCCGGCAGCTGCGCGCAGGGACGATCCAGACGGTCGGCGCCATCGTGCTCGACATCGCCAACCCGTTCTTCACCGAGGTCGCCCGCGGGGTCGAGGACCGCCTGGCCGCCGACGAGTACACCCTCATGCTGTCGTCCTCCGACGAGGACCCCGAGCGCGAGGCCCGGTACCTGCGGCTGTTCGAGGAGCACGGCGTGCAGGGCGTCATGGTCACCCCGTCCGCCGGCTCGCTGGACGGCCTGCTCGCGCTGCGGGACCGCGGCATCGACGTCGTCCTGCTCGACACCACGTCCCCCGTCGACGACATCTCCTCGGTCGCCGTCGACGACGTGCGCGGCGGCGCGCTGGCCGTCGAGCACCTGGTCAGCCTCGGGCACACCCGCATCGCGTTCATCAACGGGCCGCAGACCATCAAGCAGTGCGTCGACCGCCGCGAGGGCGTCCTCGCCGCGCTCGCCGCCGCCGGGCTGGATCCTGCCGACGCGCTCGTCGAGATCACCATCGGCTCGCTGAACGCCGAGGGCGGCGAGGACGGGGTCAACCGGCTCCTCGACGCCGACGGCGACCGGCCGACCGCGATGTTCTGCGTCAACGACCTGACCGCACTGGGCGCCCTGCGCGCGCTGCGGGCCCACGGCGTCGCCATCCCCGCCGAGATGGCGGTGGTCGGGTACGACGACGTCGTCTTCGCCTCGATGCTCACCGTGCCGCTGACGTCCGTGCGCCAGCCGACGCACCAGCTGGGCTGGACCGCCGCCGACCTGCTGCTGCGCCAGCGCTCGGAGGGCGCGTCGTTCCAGCACCAGCGCATCCAGTTCCAGCCGGAGCTGGTGGTCCGGGGCTCGTCTGACCCGTCCGCCTGAGCCCGGCGTCCCGCGGCCCACGTCTCCTCGGCCGAGCTCGGTGTTTCGCGCCCAGTTTGGTGTCTGGAGCCACCGAGCTCGGCGCGACACACCGAGCTCGCGTGGGCAGCGAGGCCGAGGGCCGGACGGGACGGTGGTGGACGGATCGGGAGGCAAGCGCTTACCGTGGCGTTGAGTCGATTCATGCAGGCAAAGGAGCCGGACGTGACGGAGCAGGGCACGCTGAGGGTCGCCATCGTCGGAACCGGGGCGATCGCGCACGCGCACGCCGGGGTGCTGGCGCTCGACCCGCAGGCATCCGTCGTCGCGGTCGCTGACCCCAGCCCGGTGGTGCGCGACGCGTTCGCCGACCAGTACGCGGTGGCCGGCCGGTACGACAGCCTCGACGCACTCCTCGCCGCGGAGGCCGTCGACGTCGTGCACCTGTGCACCCCTCCTGGCCTGCACAAGGACCAGGCGATCGCCGCCTTGCGCGGTGGGGCCCATGTCGTCTGCGAGAAGCCACCGGTCCTCTCGCTGGCGGACCTGGACGCGGTCCTGGCGGTCGCGCGCGAGGTCGGCCGCGAGTACGCGGTCGTGTTCCAGCAGCGCACCGGGACCGCAGTGGGTCACGTGCAGCGGCTGCTCGCGGACGGCACGCTCGGTCGCCCGCTCGTCGGCGTCTGCCACACGCTCTGGTACCGCAAGCAGGAGGACTACTACGCGGTGCCGTGGCGCGGGAAGTGGGCCACGGAGGGTGGCGGGCCGCTCCTCGGGCTCGGCATCCACCAGCTCGACCTGCTCGCGTTCCTCCTGGGCGAGTGGGCCGAGGTCGACGCCCGCGCGTTCCGCCTGGACCGCGACCTGGAGACCGAGGACACGTCGACGGCGGTGATCCGGTTCGCCAACGACGCCATCGTGTCCGTGCTGACCACCGCGCTGGCGCCGCGCCAGGTCAGCTACGTGCGGGTGGACACCACGCTGGGCACGGTCGAGGTCGAGCACCTCTACGGTCATGATGCCCGCGCGTGGCGACTCACCCCTGCCCCGGCCCGGACCGGAGGAGACCCGGACGCGACGCCCGCGTCGTGGACCCTGCCGGTCGACGACGAGCCCTCCGGCCACACCCCGCTGCTCCGCGCGGTCTACTCGGCGCTGCGCTCCGGCGACCCGCTCCCAGCGGTTGCGGCGGACCCGCACCGGTCGCTGGAGCTGGTCACCGCGATCTACGCCTCGGCCACCCTGGGCCGCCCGGTCACCAAGGCCGACCTCGCCCCAGGCAGCACCCTGCGCGACGGCTTCCTGCACGGCATCGAAGACCTCCGCCCCGCATGACGTCCGCCACCCCCGCAATGTCCGCACTCGGTGGGGTTCAGACCCGCACGAGTGCGGACGCAACGACTCTCGAGCCAGCAACGTCCGCACTCGATCGCGCTCCGACCAGCACGAGTGCGGACGTCCGGTGGGCACCGGATCCCCTGTTCACCGATCCGCTGGGGGCGCCTACCGATCCGACCGTCGTCGAGGGGCCCGACGGCACCTGGTGGATGTTCGCGACGCAGCGCAGGGTCGACGACGACGGGCCCGGGGTCCGCTGGGTGCACGGGACGGACATCGCGGTCGCGACGAGCGACGACGGTGGGCTGACCTGGACGCGCCGCGGGGTGGTCGACGGACTGGACCCGGGCGAGGGCCGCAACACGCTCTGGGCACCCGAGGTCGTGTTCGCCGAGGGGCGCTTCCACCTGTTCGTCAGCTACATCACGGGGGTCCCGGAGCAGTGGGCCGGTCACGAGCGGCACATCCTGCACCACGTGTCCGACGACCTGGTGACCTGGGAGTACCGCGGAGTCGTGCCGCTGAGCTCGGACTACGTGATCGACGCGTGCGTCGCGCCGACGCCCGACGGCTACCGGATGTGGTTCAAGGACGAGGCGGCGGGCTCGACCACCTGGTGCACCGACTCCGTCGACCTGGAGACCTGGGGGCAGTCGCGGCCGGTGATCGAGGGGCGCCCGCACGAAGGCCCGAACGTGTTCACGCTCGGTGGGTGGCACTGGATGATCGTCGACGAGTGGCGCGGCCAGGCGGTGTACCGGTCGGACGACCTGTCGCGGTGGACCCCCGACGGGCACATCCTGGTCGAACCGCGAGGGCATCACGCGGACGTCGTCACGACCGACGACGAGGCGTGGATCTTCTCCTTCATGCACGACGTGTCACCGTTCGGTGAGACCGGCGCGGGCGAGGAGCGTGCGACGCGACCGGCCTCCATCAAGGTCGCCGTAGCCCGCGTCGTCGACGGCCACCTGGTGTGCGACCCCCACGAACCTGTTGACCTAGACCTACGACGAGCAGCGAGGACCCGATGATCCAGTACGGCGGCGACTACAACCCTGAGCAGTGGCCGCTGGCCACCCGCATCGAGGACGTCGGGCTCATGCAGCAGGCCGGCGTCACGCTGGTCAGCGTCGGCATCTTCAGCTGGGCGCAGCTGGAGCCGCGCGAGGGTGAGTTCGACTTCGGCTGGCTGGACGACATCCTCGACCGGCTCCACGAGGCCGGCATCAAGGTCACGCTGGCCACCGCCACCGCGAGCCCGCCGCCGTGGCTGACGCGCAAGCACCCGGAGTTCCTGCCGGTGCTCGCGGACGGCACGGTGCTGCACCCGGGCGGTCGGCAGGCGTACCGGGTGTCGTCGCCGGCGTACCGCGAGTACGTGCTGGCGATGACGCGGACGATGGCGGAGCGGTACGGCACGCACCCGGCGCTGGCGCTCTGGCACGTCGACAACGAGCTGGGCTGCCACGTCCCGCACGACTTCTCCGACGACGCCGCGGCTGCGTTCCGGCGTTGGCTGGCGGACCGGTACGGCACGGTCGAGGCGCTCAACGACGCCTGGGGAACGGCGTTCTGGTCGCAGCGGTACGACGACTTCGACGAGGTGCTGCCCCCGCGCAGCGCCCCGACGTACCCGAACCCGACGCAGCAGCTGGACTTCGCGCGGTTCTCCTCGGACGAGCTGCTGGTGCACTACCGGGCGTTGCGTGACGTGCTGCGGGAGGTCACGCCCAACGTGCCGACGACCACGAACCTGATGCTCTCCACGGGCACGAAGTGGATGGACTACTTCTCCTGGGCCGACGACCTCGACGTCATCGCCAACGACCACTACACGCGCGCCCACGACCCGGAGGCCCACATAGAGCTCGCGTTCAGCGCGGACCTCACGCGCGGGGTCGCCGGCGGTGACCCGTGGATGCTCATGGAGCACTCGACGAGCGCGGTGAACTGGCAGCCGCGCAACCGCACCAAGCGTCCGGGCGAGATGCTCCGGCACTCGCTCGCGCACGTGGCCCGCGGCGCCGACGCGGTGATGTTCTTCCAGTGGCGCCAGTCCGCCGCGGGGGCGGAGAAGTTCCACTCGGCGATGCTCCCGCACGCGGGGACGGACACCGACGTGTGGCGCAACACGGTCGCGCTCGGTGAGGCGCTCACGGCGTTGAGCGAGGTGGAGGGCAGCCGCGTGCACGCCCGGGCGGCGATCGTCTTCGACTACCCGGCCTGGTGGGGCACCGAGCTCGACAGCCACCCGTCGGCCGCGGTCACCTACCCGGACCGGGTGCTCGCGCACTACCGCGCGCTGTGGCAGCGGAACGTCACGGTCGACGTCGTGCGCCCATCGGCGGACCTGTCGGGGTACTCGCTGGTCGTCGTGCCCGCGCTGTACCTGGTCACGGACGCCGACGCCGCGAACATCGCCCGCGCAGCCGAACGGGGCGCGTCGGTGCTGGTCACGTACTTCTCGGGCATCGCCGACGAGCACGACCACATCCGCCTCGGCGGCTACCCGGGCGCCTTCCGGGAGCTGCTGGGGGTGCGCACCGAGGAGTTCTGGGCGCTGCAGGACGGTGAGGTCCTGACGCTGGATGACGGCACGCCCGCCGACCTCTGGTCGGAGCAGACCCACCTCGCGCCGGGGACGTCGGCAGTGCGCACGTTCGCCGACGGCGACCTCGCCGGCTGGCCCGCGCTCACGCGGCGACCCGTCGGGGCGGGGGCCGCCTGGTACCTGGGGACACGCCTCGACGCCGACGGGCTGCAGGGCGTGACGGACGCGCTGATCGCGGAGGCGGGTCTGACGCCGGAGCACGACGGGGTCGAAGCCGTCCGTCGGGTCGCCGACGACGGACGCTCGTGGCTGTTCGTCCTCAACCACTCCACGGACGAGGTGAAGGTCCCGGCATCGGGTCACGAGCTGCTCCGCGACGAGGCCGCGCCGGGTTCGGTCATCGTCGCGCCGGGTGCGGTCGCGGTGGTCCGGGAGGGCTGACCGGCCGCGTCGTCTCCGCGTGCCGCACCGTCCGAGCCTGGCTACTGTGCCCCGAATGCCCTCAGGGGCATGCCCGGGCCACGTCAGGGCCGATCCACACGGACGAGAGGACTTCTCAGTGAACACGGTCAGCAAGGTCAGCAGAGCGCTCGCCGCGGCAGCGCTCGCCACCGCCGGACTCTTCGCGGGTGCCTCCGCCGCGAGCGCGCACACCACGACGGTGGACGCGGTCATTCAGGTCAACGGCGAGTGGAAGGCCTATGCCACGCTGAACACCGGCACGGGCATCCTGTGCGTCCGTGCATACCACTCGGTGCCTGGCGCGACGGCTTACGCGTCGGTCGTGGCCGGGAACGGCCAGCACGGCGCGGTCCTGGACCGCGGTGGAGACTCCGACCGGAGCTGCACGCAGCTCTACGGGTACTACCACGGGCAGTACGCGACCCTGTTCGTGGAGTTCATCAACTCGGCCGGACAGCAGACGGTGAAGAACGTGGGCTTCTACTACTGACACGAGCGGCCGGAGCTGGGCCTGGCGGTCATCTGCCCAGGTCCAGCTCCAGCCACTGCGCCAGGTCCTCGATCTCGGCGTCGACCGCGGCACGGGCATCGGCGGTCCACGGCTCGTCCTCGTGCACGGCGTTGACCCGCAGCACACCTGCCTTCAGGTCGGCCGTCGCGTCGACCTTGCCCACCAGCCGGTCACCGACGAGCACGGGGAGCGCGTAGTAGCCCCACCGGCGGGAGGCGACCGGCTTGAACATCTCGAGGATGTAGTCGAACTCGAAGATGTCGGTCATGCGCTTGCGGTCGTGCAGGAGCAGGTCGAACGGGGACAGCAACGCCGCCCGGCCCTCGAAGGGCACGTCGAGCTGCGCAGGGTCCACCCGCCACTCGCCCCGGACGCCCTCGACGACGGCAGGCTCACCGGCCTCCGCGACGTCGACCGGCTCGACCGGCTGCTCGGGCCCGCGCCGCCGCGCGATGCCGAGCGCCGCGAGCCGGCGTTCGTCGCGGACCCGGAACGCCTCCTCCAGCGGAACCGGCGGCACGGGCGGGTAGACGCGCTCCGCCAGGTCCCAGAGCCGGTCGCGCCCGGTGCCCCCGGCCGGGGCGACGTCGCCCATCTGCACCATCAGACCGAGCAGCATCTGGACGTTGCGGTTGTTGTTCCAGCCGGTCGACTTCCACGGCCGCACGCACGTGTCGGGCAGCTCGCTGATCGGCAGCGGCCCGTCGGCACGCAGGATCTCGAGGATGTCCTGCCGGCAGCCCTCGTTGTCCGCGACCCACTGCCGGTTGGACCGCTGCCAGTCCTTGAGCCGGTCCCCCACGCCGGGCCACACCGCCATCTCGGCGCGGTAGAGCGCGATGTCCTGCGCGACGCGCAGCGTGCCGCGGTACTCGAGGATCGACTGCTGGTCGACGGCGTCCTCGAGCTCACGCGGGTCGTACGCCGAGCCGATCCGGCTCCACAGGACCAGGTCCGCGCTGGGCGCGATCGCACTGGTCGGGTTCAGCAGGAGGAGCCACAGGTCGTGCACCGTCTCGTGCACGTCCGTCGGCCGGTCCGCCGTCAGGCGCTGGGCACGCACCGCGATGCGGCGGGCGTCGGCACGGGTGAGGTGGTGCACGCTCGGCAGACTAGGCCTGGCCACCGACAGATGTTTCGATGGTCGCCATGGGTGCACTGACGATGGAGTCCCTCCACAAGACATATGGCGAGGTCCGAGCGCTGCACGACCTGTCGATGGAGGTGCGGGCCGGTGAGATCGTCGGCTTCGTCGGCTCCAACGGGGCGGGCAAGTCGACGACGATGCGGATCGTGCTCGGCGTGCTGGAGGCCGACTCCGGCGAGGTGCGCTGGGACGGCCGGCCGATCGACCTCGCGGTCCGGCAGCGCATCGGGTACATGCCCGAGGAGCGTGGCCTCTACCCGCGGATGAAGGTCAGCGACCAGCTGGTCTACCTCGCGCGGCTGCACGGTCTGGACCCGTCGTCGGCGAAGGCCGCGATGGAGCACTGGACGGAGGTCCTCGGCATCGCGGAGCGGCGCGGCGACGAGATCCTCAAGCTGTCGCTGGGCAACCAGCAGCGCGTCCAGCTGGCCGCGGCGCTCGTGCACTCCCCCGACATCCTGGTGCTCGACGAGCCGTTCTCCGGTCTGGACCCCGTCGCGGTCGACGTGATGAGCGGGGTGCTGCGCGAGCAGGCCGCGGCGGGCGTGCCGGTGCTGTTCTCGTCGCACCAGCTCGAGCTCGTCGAGTCCCTGTGCGACCGCGTCGGGATCATCAAGAGCGGATCGATGGTGAAGTTCGGCGGGATCGAGGAGCTGCGCCGCACGGACGACCGGCGATGGGTGGTCGACGGCCCACCGGCGACCTCGTGGATCACCGCGGTGCCGTCGGCCCAGGTGGTCTCGACGCAGGGGCCGCGGACCGTGGTCGAGGCGCGGGGGCAGTCCGCCGACGGGGTCGACCAGGAGATCCTGCGCGCGGCGATGGCAGCCGGTCCGGTGCACGAGTTCAGTCTCCTGCGACCGTCCCTGACCGAGCTGTACCGGCACGTCGTGACGGCCGACTCCACCACGACCGACCGAGAGACGGTGTCCGCATGAACCCCCGCCCGAACGTCGTCGAGATCTCGAACGGCGCCGCCATCCGGCTCATCGCCGGGCGCGAGATTAGCACCCGCGTGCGGTCCAAGGCGTTCGTCTGGACCACCGTCGCGCTCGTCGCCGCCGTCGTGCTCGGTGGGGTCCTGCTGCACTTCGTCGGGTCGCAGTCCGACACCGCCCAGAAGGTCGGCGTGACTCCCGAGGCGTCGGGGGTCGCCGAGCAGCTCGTCGCCCTCGGCTCGGTCCTGGGCACCACGATCGAGACGCAGGGCGTCGAGTCCGCCGAGGCCGAGGCGCTGCTGAAGGACGGGACCGTGAGCGCGGTGGTGACGGGTACCGACCCCCTGACCGTCCTCGTGCACACCGAGCTGCCCGACGCGCTGGCGCCTGTGCTCGGGTCGCTCGCGCAGCAGGAGGCGCTGTCGTCGGCGGTCACCGAGCTCGGCGGCGACCCGGGCGAGGTCGGCCGCGAGATCGCTCAGGCCGCCCCCGACGTGACCGCGCTCGAACCCGAGCCGGAGCGCGACAATGCGCAGGTCGTCGCCGGGTTCGTCGCGGGCATCCTGTTGTTCATCTCCCTCATGACCGCCGGTCAGCTGGTCGCGCAGGGCGTCGTCGAGGAGAAGTCGTCGCGCGTCGTGGAGCTGCTGCTGGCGACCGTGCGGCCGTGGCAGCTCATGGCCGGCAAGGTGCTGGGCATCGGGGTCATCGGGCTGACCCAGGTGGTGCTCGTCGTCGGCGCCGGTGCGGGCACGGCGGCGGCGCTGGGCCTCGTCGACGCCAGCTCGATCAACCTGGGCGTCACGGCACTCTGGGTGATCATCTGGTTCGTCGTCGGCTTCACGATGTACGCCCTGGCGCTCGCCGCCCTCGCGGCGCTGGTCTCGCGGCAGGAGGACGTCGGCTCGGTGACCGCCCCCGTCATGACGCTGATGATGATCCCGTACCTCATCGGCGTCAGCATCGCGCCGTGGGACCCGGACAACCCGCTCGTCGTGGTCCTCAGCTTCGTGCCGTTCTGCGCCCCGATGCTCATGCCGATCCGGATCGCGCTCGGGGAGGTGGCGCCGTGGGAGGTCGCACTGTCCCTCGGGCTCTCGCTGGCGCTGATCCCCGTGCTGGTCTGGCTGGCGGGCCGGATCTACTCGAACGCCGTCCTGCGCAGCGGCGGCCGGGTGAAGTTGAAGGACGCGCTGACGGCGTCGTAGGCGTTTTCGCAGGTCAGGTGGGTGTTCACCGGAGTCATTCGGGGGTTGCATCTGGACGCATGTCCCAGAGAGGATGCCCGACATGTCCGCTCCCCCGCCGCCCGATGTCGTCGAGCCGTTGCACCCGTCCGGCATCGCGGAGGCGGCGACGGTGCTGGCGGCCGCCCTGGCCGACGACCCCGGATTCGTCCACCTGTTCCCCGTGCGCGCCCGGCGAGAACGCGAGCTGCGCGCGATGTACCGGATGACCCTCTCCGACTCGGTGCAGCACGGCCACGCCTTCGTGACTCGGCTGGACGGCATGGTGACCGGCGCGATCGCTCTCTACCCTCCGGGTACCTACCCGATGACCCCCGCCCGCTGGTGGCGTCAGGCGTTCCGGATCGTGCGGATCGCCGTCAACACCCGCGAGCACAGCCTCGGCATCATCAAGTTCGGCGACGTCACGTCCGCCGGCGTGCCGTGCGACTCCTGGTACGTCGAGGCGCTCGGGGTGCGGCCCGACCTGCAGCGCGCCGGTCGCGGCAAGCGGCTCATGGCCACGGTGTTCGGGCTCATCGACGACGCCGGGGCACCGTCCTACCTGGAGACCACCAAGCCCGACAACGTCGGCTACTACACCGCCCTCGGGTACAACCCGGTGAAGTCGCGCGTGCCGCTGGGCGACCCCGACAACGGGCCGTGGATCTTCCCGATGCGCCGCGAGGTTGTCGGTACCGGCGTCTAGCGTCTGCTCGCGGACGTCCGACGTGACCTTCCAGGTGACATCAAGATCCGGCGTCCCGATGCCGACTGACAGTCGTGATCCGTGACGCCGCCCGCAGGTCGACGCTCTCCGCCGTGGGGATCGCGCTCCTGGTCCTGACCTCGGCAGGCTGCGCGACTCCTGCGCCCGCATCGAGCGCCGAGCGCGGTGGCTGCCGCACGGTCGCCCCGGACGGGGCGTCGGAGGCCGCGCGGGCCTACGCCGACGCGGTGAACGCGGCCACACCCGCCTGGACCGCGGTCAGCGACACGCTCGTCGGACGAGGGCACACGCACCGCCGTGACCTGCGGAGCCAGATCAACGCCGACACGCCGTTCGTGGAGGCGTTGGAGGCGATCGACTTCCCACCGGAGGCGGCGCAGCAGGGTGCGGAGCTCATCGCCGCCGTCCGGGCCTACGACGAGTTCCTCAAGACCACCTACCGGGCCTACGGCTTCCCGTCCGACCAGCCCGAGGACAACGCGCGACTCAACGAGACCCGCGCGCAGAGCTCGTCGCACCTGCGGGACGCCCTGGGTCTGCCCGGCTCGACGTGCTTCCTGACCCGCCCCTGAATTCCGGGCGCGCCCGCTCGTGACCACCCCCTACTCTCACGCGATGCGCACGCTGCCCACCTCGTTCGACGCCACCACGGTCGACGCCATCGACGCCCTGCTCGACGACGTCGTCCGCGTCGAGGGCGTCCGCGTGCTCGCGGCGGTCGAGAGCGGCAGCCGCGCGTGGGGCTTCCCGTCCCCCGACAGCGACTACGACTGCCGGTTCGTCTACGTGCGCAGCGCAGCGGACTACCTGAGCCCGTGGGCCCGTCGTGACGTGGTCGAGTGGGCGCCCGACGGGTTGCTCGACGTCAACGGCTGGGACCTGAAGAAGGCGGTCCAGCTGCTGCTCAAGGGCAACGCGGCCATCACGGAGTGGCTCGGCTCGCCGATGGTCTACCGGTCGGAGCCCGGGTTCGTCGACGAGTTCCTCGCCCTGGCCGACCAGGTCGGGGACCGCTCGCTCGTCGGACGGCACTACGTGAGCGTCGGGCGCCAGCAGTGGGCGCGGTTCGGCGGCGACGACGGGACGATGCCCCTGAAGAAGCTCTTCTACTCGGTGCGGCCGGCCCTCGCGGTGCGCTGGCTCGACCAGCACCCGGGTGCCGCGTTCCCGCCGATGACCCTCGGGGCCCTGGCGGCGCAGACGGACCTGACCGCCGCGCAGCGCGACGCGATCGACGAGCTCGTCGCGCGCAAGGCCGTCACGCGGGAGATGGGCGCCGGCGCTGTGCCCCCCGTGCTCGCGGCGTTGGTGGCCGTCGAGCTGCGCGACCGGCCGTGGTTCGAGGATCGGCGCACCGACCTCGTGGCCGCCCGGGCGCTCGCCGCGGACTTCTTCCGCCGCGCGGTGCGGACGTACGCCGCGTGACCGATGGTGTCGGACCCGGCTGCGACCATGAGCCGTGTCCTTGCTGCTGCTCCTCGACGACCCGTCGCGCGCGGGCGTCGTGGAGCTGCAGTCACTGACAGACCAGGGTGAGCCCGTCGGCGGCTCGGTCGCCGTCGCCGCCGAGGACCTCGTCGACGTCGTCCGCGAGCGCGAGGCGGGCCGTCCGCGGTGGGTGTGGGACGACACGTCGCGCCGCTACCCGCCGCTGCTGGCCGCGGGGGTTCGTGTCGAGCGGTGCCATGACCTCCGGCTCTGCCACGCGATCCTGCGGCGGAGCGTCTACGCGCAGTCGTCGACGCTGGCCGCTGCGCCGACGGGGCCGTGGGACGGGCCGCGGGTTCCGCCGCCCGTCGAGGGCAGCCTGTTCGACGACGCCGGACCGGTGGAGACCGCCGACTCACGCGAGGAGCTGCTGCGGCAGCTCGACGCGGTCGCGGGGGCCGACGAGCCGGGCCGCCTGCGGCTGCTGCTGGCCGCCGAGTCCACGGGCGCGCTGATCGCCGCCGAGATGCAGCACGACGGCATGCCGTGGAGCGTCGAGTCGCACGACGCTCTGCTGACGGAGATGCTCGGTCCTCGCCCCCGAAGCGGACGACCGGCGAAGCTGGAGGCGCTGGCCGACCAGGTCCGAGACGCCCTCGGGCAACCGTCGCTCAATCTCGACTCACAGCCGGACCTGCTCCGCGGTCTGCGCGCGGCGGGCTGCGACGTGGAGTCGACCGGGAAGTGGGAGATCGAGCAGCTCGACCACCCGGTCAAGGAGCCCTTGCTCGCGTACAAGAAGCTCGCCCGGCTCCTGAGCTCCAACGGCTGGGCGTGGATGGACACGTGGGTGCACGACGGCCGGTTCCGACCCGACTACGTGCCCGGCGGCGTGGTGACCGGGCGCTGGGCGACCAGCGGCGGCGGCGCGCTCCAGCTGCCCGCGAGCATCCGCGCGGCCGTGCGCGCCGATCCCGGCTGGAAGCTCGTCGTGGCGGACGCCGCCCAGCTGGAGCCGCGGGTGCTCGCCGCGATGTCCGGCGACGGCGCCATGGCGGCGGCCGGCCGGCACGCCGACCTGTACCAGGGGGTGGTCGACGCGGGCATCGTCGAGACCCGGTCCGAGGCCAAGTACGCGATGCTCGGCGCGATCTACGGCGCGACGACCGGCCCGTCCGCGGTCCTCATGCCCCGGCTGACCAAGGCGTACCCGCGTGCGGTCGCTCTGGTCGAGGCGGGGGCCCGCGCCGGGGAGCGCGGTGACATCGTCTCCACCTGGCTCGGTCGCACGTCCCCGCGTCCCGACGCCGCCTGGCAGGCCGAGCTTGCTGCGGCCTCCGCCGAAGGGGCGGGGGCCGACGACGTCCGCGCGGCACGGCGGCGCGGTCGCGACTGGGGGCGGTTCACGCGCAACTTCGTCGTGCAGGGCACCGCGGCGGAGTGGGCGCTGTGCTGGATGGCGTCGCTGCGGCGTCGGCTCCTGCTCGTCGACGGGCGGCCGCACCTGGTGTTCTTCCTGCACGACGAGGTCATGGTGCACGCGCCCGCGGACGTCGCCGACGCGGTTGCGGTCGCGGTGCGGGAGGCCGCCGTCGAGGCCGGACGGCTGCTGTTCGGGGACACCCCCGTGGACTTCGCGCTGAACTTGGCCGTGGTGGACAGCTACGACCAGGCGAAGTAGGTCAGTGGCTCAGGATCAGCTTGAGGGCGATGACGAGCAGCCCGAAGCCGGCCGCCAGAGCCGTCTCGCCCACGAGCGGAGCGCCACGGACCCCCGCGCGGTGGGCCGCGAACGCCGCGACGCCCGCCAGCATCGCGACCGTGAACCAGAGGGCGAGGAACGCGGAGTTCGCGACGGTCATGCCGAGCAGCCGACCGATGACGAAGACGACCAGCACCGGGAGGCTGCCCAGGAGCACCCCGGTGTTGTTGCGCAGCGCGTGCCGGAGCCGGTGGTGGGCGCTGTGGTCGGTGTCCTCGAAACGCCCACCGATGGCGTCCGCGTAGACGTGCGCGAGCCAGTAGGTCACCGAGACCAGGGCGGTCGCCAGGGCCACGAGCTCGCCGGTCTGCGCCCCCGCACTCGTGGCGGCCAGGACGACGCTCGAGACGAGTGCTCCGTAGAGCATCTCCGCCGGGCCCTTGCTGTGCAGGAACCGCCCCACCCGGCTCACGCGCTCGTCCACCGTCACTCCACCCTCCGCCGTCGGACAACGTCCCTATCGTGTCCTACGCCGGAGCGAGCCGGTTGCCGCGCCCAGGACACGAGAGCGCTCGCCGGATACGGTCGAGGAACGCAACGGCGCGTGGACGACTCGACGGGGGCCTCTGATGGACGATCTGCTCAATGCACTCAACGGACAGGAACGCGACCTCCTCCGCGAGACGGAACCGGCCCGCATGGCCGAGCTCGACGAGGACCAGCTGATCAGGCTGCACTCCCGCATCAGGCGCGCCCGGAAGAAGACCCAGAAGAACTACCGCCGTCAGGCCAGTGCTGGGGTCGAGGAGCACGGCGGTCGTGGTGTCTCGCGACCCAAGAACACGCAGGCCGCGCAGAAGGCGGAGGTCTTCGAGGACGCGCTCGCCCGCGTCAGCGGGCTCCTGCAGGCCCTCGCCGCCGAGGCAGCCGAGGCCCTCAAGCAGGAGCGGCTCGCCGCTGCCCGCGCGAACCGGTCGACCGGACCGGGCAGCGACAGCCCTGCCGCGGCGGGCGTCGGCCCCGGCGAGGCCCGCAGTCACAGCCAGACGACGGGCGGCACGAAGCGCGACGCGTCGTCCCAGGCTCAGGGCGCCCGCCGCCAGGCGAAGAGCGACAACCGCTGACGTCAGGTCGACGTCGGCCAGGTCTGGAGCCGGCCGCACATCCCGTAGCGTCGCGGCGCGGGGTCGGCGTCGACGCCCGAGACGGTGCCGCGCGCCAGGTGGGGGGCGACGCCGCGGAACAGCCCTTCGAGCGCGGCCGCTGTGCTCTCGCTCTCCGGGTAGACGGTGCGCGTCCACGTCTCCTGCCAGCGCGGAGCGAAGGGTCGGGCCAGCCGGGTCGCGGCCTCGTGGAGCGACGCGAGGGCGGCCGGGCCGAGGCGGTGGACCGCGGCACGGAGCTCGGCGTACCCCTCGAGCGCGAGGTCGCGGCGTCGGCGGGCGGCTGCGGCGATCTCGTCGTCGGACGCGCCCACGCCCGGGAGGGTCGCCGCCTCGCGGTAGGCGGCGGGGTCGGCGAGGACGGCCGCCGGGAAGGTCAGGACGGCGTCACCCGCTTCCGGCAGCCCGGCGTTCGACATGAGGACCAGCACCTCGAGGTCACCGTCGTTGACGGCGCGGTGCACGACCCCGGGCCCGAACGTCACGATCGACCCGGGGCGCAGCGGGTGGGCCGCGAACCCGGACGGGCCGAGGGTGTGGACGGAGCCGGTGCCGGCGAGGACGACGTACGCCTCCGAGGACACGACGTGCAGGTGCGGCGACCCGCTCCCGGCCCGGCCGACGCCGTCGGACGCGGGCCAGTCGTACACGCGCAGATGGCTGACCGAGACGCCACCGGGAAGTCCGCTCATCGGACGAGCATCCCCTGTCGCGACGGGCGGGTCGACGGGCCGGTCGTCCTCATGCCGAGATCGCCTCCGTACCGAGGGTGGCGAGGGCAGCGGCCGACGTCGGGTCACCGGCGCCGTCGGCGATGACGACCGCGTACCGGAACCGCAGGGTGTCGCCGGGGGCGAACGGGACCTCGGTGGAGAAGAACGGCGCCGGGTTCAGGCAGCCGAACTGCTCGGTGCGGGCGAACCACTGCGGGGTGTCCGTGCCGTCGACGATGACGACGGTCGAGGAGCCGCCGGTGCCGTCGTGCCGGCCGACGAACCCCATCCACGGCCCGCGGGTGCCCCGGGCCTCCTCCCCTCCGGAGAAGTCGGGGGCGAGCAGGGTCCCGCCGGTGAACGACCGCGGCCCACGCCAGAACAGCCCGCCGTAGCCGGCGTTCTCCCGCCCGCGGGTGGTGGGCGACCCGATGGTGAGGTCGTCGGCGGACACGTTGGTCATCGTCGTCTCGAACGTCAGCACCCAGGCGTCGTCGCGACCTGCCGGCACCACGAACCCGAGGGTCCGCTGCTCGTCGATCACGTGCTCGCGGGCCTGCGTGTGCCAGGCGAGGGTGTGCGTGAGGTCGACTCGACCCGGCGACACGCGAAGGTCGGTGAGCGCGACGTGGTCCATCGACCCGTCGTTCTCCAGCTGCACGTACCCCTGCCCGTGCACGTACGTGGGCCCGCCCCAGAAGTTGTGCTCGCCCACCACCGGCAGCGACCAGGCGATGCCCTTGTGCCAGACGTGGTCGTGCGGGCGGAAGGCGGTGACCAGGTCGCCGCGGCGCGTGCGGACGGGGTGCACGTAGGGGCGCGGGCTCTCCAGCTGCACGTCGGTGGGGACGTAGACGTACTGCGCGAGGGTGGTGCCGTCGAGGACGACGTCGAGAGCCCGGCCGACGTCGTGCAGGGCGGAGAGCGTCACCGGTCCGCCTCGAGCGAGACGCCGAGGTCCAGGTCGCCGATCGTCACCGGCAGGCCCGTGACCAGCGACTGGTTGGCCGCGATGCCGACCGAGACCGCTCGCAGCCCGTCGAGGTACCCCGCCGGGCGGCCGAGGGCGTCCTCGGACACCCGCAGGTGGCGTCGGAACACGTCCTTGAGCAGGATCGCGTCGCCGCCGCCGTGCCCACCGATGCCGTCCGGGATCGGGTACGCGGTGGCCCGCTCCCAGTGCTTCTGCACCAGCAGCCGCTCACCCTCGGGCCGCAGCGCGTCGCCGAGCGAGGTCGGGGTGGCCGACGGGTCGAGCAGCGCGTTCCCCTCCTCGTCCAGTGCGATCGCCCCCCGCTCGACGACCTCGAGCTCCGCGCGGCCGGCCGTGCCGTTGACGGTGACGCGGTAGCCCTCCCAGGGGCTGTGCGCGTTCAGCGAGTAGGTCAGCGTGGCGCCGCGCCGGTAGTCGACGAGGAGCGCCATGTTGTCCTCGATGGTGATGCCGGGGCCGAACACGTCCTGGTCGCGCAGGTAGCCGTCGTGCTGCTCGGCGTCGAGGTACAGCGACTTCAGCCGCGGGTCGGCCGTGAGGTCGAGCGTGAAGGGGTCGCCGACGACGCCGGTGCCCCGGGCGGGGCGGGGGCCCAGCCCGCGGTCGGCGGCGTTGCGGTCGCCGTAGAACTTCAGGCCGCCGCGGGCATACACGCGGGCCGGGACGTCGCCGATCCACCAGTTGACCAGGTCGAAGTGGTGGCTCGACTTGTGCACCAGCAGGCCGCCGGAGTTCTTCTTCTCCCGGTGCCAGCGGCGGAAGTAGTCGGCGCCGTGCACGGTGTCCAGCGCCCACTCGAAGTGCACGGAGGTGACCTCGCCGATCTCGCCGGACGCGATGACCTGACGCAGGGAGGAGTTGCGCGGGGCGTAGCGGTAGTTGAACGTCATGACGATGTCCCGGCCGGTCTCCGCGACCGCGCCGGTGATCCGCCGGCAGCCCGGCCGGTCGACGGTCAGCGGCTTCTCGACGACGACGTCGGCCCCCGCGGCGAGCGCGCGCGCGACCAGCTCGGCGTGCGCGTGGTCGGGGGTGGTCACGACGACGACGTCGACGGACTGCTCCGCGATCATCTTCTCGAGGCCGTCGGGCGCGTACTGCGGCAGCCCGGCGGGTCGGCCGAGAGCCTCCGAGACGACCCCCTCGTAGTGGTCCATCCGGCCCGGGTTGGTGTCCAGCAGCGCCACGAGGGTCGCGACGTCGGCGTGCTCCCCGGCGATCGCGTCGATGTACATGCCCGCGCGGTGCCCGGTACCGGCGACCGCGTACCGCCGGTGCTGGCCCTCGGGCGCCGGGGCGAACTCCGGGACGACACCCGGGCCGGCCGACGTGCTGCTGCTCGATGCGGGACGCGGTGCGGTGGGGTTCTGGTCGCTCACGGGTGTCCTCGGTGTGTGTCGTCGCCTCGTTGCGACGGACCTGCGGAAAGCGTTGTCCGTCGGTAGGTAGCCTAAGCGGTGGACCTGTTGTTGCACAGAGGAGATCCGATGTCCGCGCGAGCCACCGTCCTGCTGCACCCCGACTTCCGCGTGGGCGTGATCGACCGCCGCCTGTTCGCGTCGTTCGTCGAGCACCTCGGGCGCGCCGTCTACACCGGCATCTACGAGCCGGGGCACACGGCCGCCGACGAGCACGGCTTCCGCCAGGACGTCGCCGACCTGACCCGCGAGCTGGGCGTCAGCATGGTCCGGTACCCGGGCGGCAACTTCGTCTCCAACTACGTCTGGGAGGACGCCGTCGGACCCGTCGAGGACCGCCTGCCGTTCATCGACCTCGCGTGGCGGACCATCGAGCCCAACACCGTGGGTACCGACGAGTTCCTGCAGTGGGCCGAGCGCGAGGGCATCGAGCCGATGATGGCCGTCAACCTCGGCACCCGCGGCGTCGCTGCTGCGGCGGCACTCGTCGAGTACTGCAACGGCGAGGCCGGGTCGCGCTGGGCCGACCTGCGGATCGCCAACGGCCGCGCGGAGCCGTACGGCGTGCGGCTCTGGTGCCTCGGCAACGAGATGGACGGCCCGTGGCAGATCGGGCACAAGGACGCCGACGAGTACGGCAAGCTCGCCGCCGAGGCCGGCAAGGCCATGCGGCTGGTGGACCCGTCGATCGAGCTCGTCGTCTGCGGGTCGTCGTCGATGATGATGGACACCTTCGGCTCCTGGGAGCAGACCGTCCTCGAGCACACCTGGGACGTCGTCGACCACCTGTCGATGCACGCCTACTACGAGGAGCTGGACGGCGACCGCGCCTCGTTCCTTGGGTCCGGCACGTCGATGGACCGGTTCATCCGCCGCGTCGTCGCGTCCGCGGACGCCGTCGCCGCCCGCCGCCGCTCCGACAAGGTCGTCACGATCTCGTTCGACGAGTGGAACGTCTGGTACCTGCAGTCCCGCTTCCCCGGCGAGAAGAACCTGCCGCTGCAGCGCGACGCCCCGCGCATCATCGAGGACGTGTACTCCGCGCTCGACGCCGTCGTCGTCGGCGACCTGCTGGTGACCCTGCTCAACCACGCCGACCGCGTGCCCGTCGCGTGCCTCGCCCAGCTGGTCAACGTCATCGCGCCGATCATGACCGAGCCCGGCGGCCCCGCCTGGCGCCAGCCGACGTTCCACCCCTTCGCGACCACCGCGCGCCTCGCCCGCGGGATCGCCCTCGACCTGCGCGTCTCGGGTCCGTCGATGACGACCACCGCGCACGGCGAGGTTCCCGTGGTCACCGCCGCCGCGACCCTCGACGGGTCCGACGTCGCGCTGTTCCTGGTCAACCGGTCCGCCGATCCCGTCGAGGTCGAGCTGTCGCACCCCGGCGTCACGCTCGCGCTGGGTCGCGGCGTGCAGGTGACCGCCGACGACGAGCCCGCGGTCGAGGGCCCGGAGCACGCGGCTGCCGTCGCCGAGCGCCACGTCTCCGAGGTCGACGGCCCCGCGCCGGCGACGGGCAGCACCGTGGTGACCTTGGCTCCGGAGTCGTGGACCGCCCTACCGGGCACCCTGACCCGCGCCTGACGCTGCAGCGAGCCCGGCAGCCGTCGCCGAGCTCGGTGGTTCGCGCCGAGCTCGGTGGTTCGAGCTGCCGAGCTCGGCGCGAACCGCCGAGTTCGCCCACCGCAGAGTGCCCACGCGGTGCGACTATCGACAGATGAGACGCCTCGGGCTCGCGGTCGGGTGGCTGCTCGGCCTGCTGGCTGCCGGCCTGGTGGGCTTCGGGATCGCCGCGAGCCTGAGCCCGAAGCCGGCGTCCGTGGTGATCCGCCGCCGGTTCGACCGCAACGGTGCCGAGCGGCTGACCGCGACCGCGCCGTTCGTCCCCGGGCACGTGGTCTCCACCCTCGACCTCCCCTACCGTTCGGGCGACCCCGACGCGCGCCTCGACGTGCACCGCTCCACGACGCCCGGCGCCGGGCTCCCGACGATCATCTGGGTGCACGGTGGCGCGTGGCTGTCCGGCAGCAAGGACCACATCGCCAACTACCTGCGCGTGGTGGCGGGCGGCGGCTGCACGGTGGTCGGCGTCGGCTACTCGATCTCCCCCCGGGCCACCTACCCGACCGCTGCGCTGCAGCTGCTCGACGCCCTCGCGTACCTCACGGAGCACGCCGACGAGCTCGGCGTCGACGCGCAGCGGCTCGTGCTGGCGGGCGACTCGGCGGGCGCGCAGATCGCCTCCCAGGTGGCCGGCATGGTGACCAGTCCCGCGTACGCCGCGTCCATCGGCGCCCACCCACGGATCCGACCGGACCAGATCGCCGGGACGGTGCTCTTCTGCGGGGCGTTCGACATGTCGCTCGCCCGAGGCCTGCGCGGCCGGAACCGCCTGTTCGTCGACTCGGTGATGCGGTCGTTCACCGGCACCCTCGACTACCTCGACGACCCCCGCTTCTCCGGCATCTCCGTCGTCGAGCACCTGACCGCCGAGTTCCCGCCGACCTTCGTTTCATGCGGCAACGCCGACCCCGGAATCGGCCACACCCTGTCGCTGATCGCCACGCTCGAGCGGCTCGGCGTCCCGCACGAGGCACTCCTCTTCGACGCCGACCACGTCCCGCCCCTGGGGCACAACTACCAGTTCCGGCTGGGCACCGACGCCGGCCAGGAGGCCCTGGCCGAGATCCAGCGGTTTGTCGGGGGCCTGCGCTGATTCAGGGTGAGGTGGTCTCGTGCGGCGGCACCGCGACTTCTGCGCCGTCCTGCGAGGAGAGCGCGGTGGAGACAAGTGCAGGCGGGACGTCCTGTTCCACCGCCTCTTGCGACGGTTCCGGACGCAGCTTCGGCGGTGTGGCCGACCACGCCTTGAGCTGCTGCATCACCTCGAGGTAGAAGACATCGACCCCCGCAAGTACGGAGTCGATGAACGCCCCACGTCCGCGCCCGCGCTTCGGCCCCATGGCTACGGACATCGCAACCCGGAACGATTTGATGTCGCGGGCCGGGTCCGCGATGAGGCTGGCTGGATTCTCCCGCACCACACGGAGCAGTTCGGCGGCGCCTGGACCCCGCGCGTGCATGGCGAAAGCCTCGACGCGAACGGTGTCTGGAGCAGACTTGAGCTGCCGCGCGAGCCAGTTAACCCTGGTCGTGGGCCGGCCCTCCCGTGGTGAGTCGATGTCGACGTGACACGTCACGCTGCTCGCGCGGAGGTCGGATGTGATGACGAGATCGCCGGCCGTGCCGGGAATGCGGATTGCTCCGACAAGCTGGCCGGTGGTCACGAGGCTCCCGACAAGAGACTGCGTGCGTAGTTGTGGCTCCGCCAGCTCCTTCCGCGAGAGGACCGGGACCACCTCTGCGCCGAGCTGGCGGCCCAGGCTCAAGCATGCAAACCGCAGCAGTGCGTCGAATCGCGCAGCGACTTCACCCACGCCTTTGTCAGTAGCCCGCAGCGTGCCGGCTCGGACCGACTCTCTGACACTGACCCAGCTCTCGCCCATATCGTCGAACTCGAGCGCACCCGAGCGGGGATGCTCGAGATATCGAATGAGCTCTCCGAGAATCCACGCTTGGTCTGGATCCGCGACACCGCGGAACTCCTTCTGCATCACGGCCTCTGCTAGGACCTGCGTCCAGGACAAGTGGTGCAGCGCGACCTTCCGAAGCTTCCGCTTATCCACCTTCGTCGGGTGCTGCCCGGCTACGGCCGGTATCTCGTTCGAGATCGTGATGACCGCGTCGAACCCCTGCTCGCGCGCAATGTCGAGGTACGACTCGAGCTGCGGCACCGCAAGTTCGTTGGCGCCGGTCTTGACCTCGACCAGTGCCGTCCAAGCCTTCTGGCCACGCCGAACGCGGATGAGGCCGTCGGGGTAGAAGCGAGATTCTCCGAGCAGAAAGGGGACCTCGATGAACGTCTCAACCGCACCGGCCGGAGCCCCGAACGGTTTGGTCAGGGATCTGCCGAACTCACGCACCGCAGTCATGACAGCGAGGAGTGCCGACGTCGCTCGGCGCTCCTGCTCATCGGCTCCGTTGATTCCCGACGTCGGAATCAGTCGCGCTTCGTGCCAATTCTCCTCGACCACGTCAGCTCCTTTGCTCGCCGCCAAGACGAGGCTAGCGAGGAATCGGCAGGAACTGAGGAAAGGTTCGAAGATTGCTTACCCGGGCGATTCCGGTCAGACGTGCGGTGGCCGAGAATGACGCGGCTGCGTTCGCGCCCCCGACCCGTCAGCGTCAGCCCTGGCGGACCGACGCGCGGTGCTCGACCGCCACGACGGCCAGGGACAGCAGGCCCGGGACGATGACGGCGAGCGGCGCGAGCATCCACACCATGACCGCGCACAGACCGAGCGCGACGACGAGCAGGACCGTTCCGGTGAGGTCGTCGCCGGTGCGCTTGGCGGCGGTCTGCACGATCGCCCCCCACCTGGCTCCGGGTGACCAGCCGGCGGCCGCCCTCAGCGTGATGACGAGCAGGACGGCGACCAGGAACACGGTCGCGACGCGGACCCCGGTGCCGCCGGGCATCCCGCCGACGCCGATGAGCTGCAGGTTGAACAGGAGGACCAGCAGCAGGACCGGCATGCCGATGGACACCAGCCAGACGCCCCGGCAGGCGGCCGTGAAGTCCTCCCAGAGCGCCGCGACGGTGTCGGGTCGACCGTCGAGGTGACGGCGCACGTGGGACACCCCGGCGGCGAGCGCGGGGACGGCCGTGATGATCGGCAGGCTCAGCACCGAGACGCCGAGGCCGACCAGGAGCGCCTCGCTGAACAGCCCGAACCGCCCGCCGCCGAGCAGCGGCTTCTGGTCGGGACCGGGCGCGGCGTCGTCGGCGGGACGCGTCGTGGTGTCCTCCGGGGACGGGTCCGCGGGGCGGCGGGAGTCGTCGTCGGGAAGCGGGGTGCTCATGGCTCCCACTCTCACACGCTCCTCTGGGTCCACGACGCCTCCGGCTACCGCCATCAGCCCTTGAGCCCCTGCGTCGCCACGCCCTCGACGAGGTACCGCTGGAACACGAGGAAGAACAGCATGACCGGGACGAGCGCGAGGACGGCCATGGCCATCTGGGCGCCGTAGTCCGACGTCGTGGTCTGGTCGACGAAGAGCCGCAGCGCGATGGGCAGCGAGTACAGGTCGGGCTTCTTCAGGTAGAGCAGCGGCCCGAAGAAGTCGTTCCAGGACCAGATGAACGCGAAGATCGCGCTGGTGACCAGGGCGGGCTTCATCAGGGGCAGCATGATCGAGCGGAAGATCCGCACGTGCCCGGCGCCGTCGATGCGTGCGGCCTCGTCGAGCTCACGCGGCAGGTTGCGCATGAACTGGACCATGAGGAAGACGAAGAACGCCTCGGCCGCGAGGAACTTGCCGATCAGCAGCGGGACGAACGTGTCCACCAGGCCGAGCCGGTTGAACACGATGTACTGCGGGATGATCACCACGTGGAACGGCAGCAGGAGCGTGCCGATCATCAGGGCGAAGAAGACGTTGCGCCCGGGAAAGTCGATCCGCGCGAAGGCGTAGGCGCTGATCGAGCAGGACAGGGTGATCCCGATGACGGAGCCGACGGCGAGGATCGTCGAGTTCATGAAGAACGTCCAGAACGAGACGCCCCCGATGCCCTCGATGGCCTTCTGGAAGTTGGCCACGGTGAAGTCGGTGGGGATGAGGCTCACGTTGCCGACGATCTCGCTCGACGGCTTGAACGAGGACATCAGCATCCACACCGCGGGGTAGAGCACGATCACGATCAAGGCGAGCGAGCACAGGTGGAAGATCAGGGCCCGGCCGCGCTTGCGGTTCTTGGTGGACTGACGCAGCCGGGCGCTGTCCTGCGAGCTGACGAGGTGGTCGGAAGTCGAGGTGATGGTGCTCATCACTTGCCCTCCCCGGAGTAGTGGACCCAGCGCTTCGAGCTCCAGAAGAAGACGGCCGCGAGAGCGCCGACGACGATCACGAGGATCCAGGCCATCGCCGAGGCGTAGCCCATCTGGAAGTCCTGGAAGCCGCGGAAGTAGAGGTACAGCGTGTAGAAGAGGGTGGACCTCGCCGGTCCGCCGGTGCCGTTGGAGATGATGAACGCGGACGCGAAGATCTGGAACGCGTGGATCATCTCGAGCAGCAGGTTGAAGAAGATCACCGGCGAGAGCATCGGCAGCGTGATCCTCAGGAACTTGCGCGAGGCTCCGGCGCCGTCGACCGACGCGGCCTCGTACAGCTCCTGCGGGATCTGCTTGAGCCCGGCCAGGAAGATGACCATCGGCGCACCGAACTGCCAGACGGTCAGCAGGATCAGCATCGGCATCGTGCGCTCCGGGTCACCGACCCAGCCGCCGGCGGGGAAGCCGAGGAACTGGCCCACCTGGTCGACGATGCCGTTGTCGATGAACATCGCCTTCCACACGATCGCGATGGAGACCGAGGCCCCGATCAGCGAGGGTGCGTAGAACGAGGAGCGGTAGAACCCCTTGCCGCTGAACGCGTTGTTCAGGAGCATCGCCACCGCCAGCGCGGCGAGCAGCTTGATCGGGGTCCCCAGCACGACGTAGGTGAGAGTGACCTTCCACGCCTGCTGGTAGTTCGGGTCGGAGAACAGACGTGTGAAGTTCTCCAGGCCGATCCACTCGGGCGGTGCGAAGAGGTTGTAGTTCGTGAACGCCAGGTACAGCGAGGCGATCATCGGGCCCGCGGTGAGCAGGACGAACCCGAGCAGCCAGGGGCTCAGGAAGGCGTAGCCGGCCAGGGACTCGGTCCGCTTGCGGTGCTTGCGGGCCGCGGTGTGCGCGGCCGTCGAGGGGCCCGTTGTCGGAGCCTCGGCAGTGAGGGTCACGAGCGTGATCCGTTCGTCGGTTGCGATGTACTGGCGGCGCGATGGCCGCGTGGGGGGTGGGCCGCCCGCCGTGCGGGCGGGCGGCCCACCACCGGTCACTGGGTGGAGAGCTCAGCCTCAGCGAACCACTGCTCGGCGAAGTCCTCCGGCGTGATGGTGCCGTACCCGAGCTCCTCGGCCAGGGTCCGCCACTTCGACTCGATCGTGCCGAAGCCCTTGACGGGGATCGGGGTGGACTCCGTCACCTGCTCGGCGATCTTCTCCTCGTACGCGATCACCTGGGCGTCGACGCTGCCCTCGGTCGTGTCGACGGCGGCACGCTGCTCGTCGTCGGCGGGGACACCCTTCGAGGTGCCGAAGATCGTCCCGACCTCGGGGTCGGTGAGCAGGAAGTTGATCAGCGTCGCGGCCTGCTCGGGGTACTTGGTGTTGGCCCCCGAGGACAGCAGCATGGACGGCTTGAAGAAGAGCGCCTTCTCGCCGGGCTCGATCGACGGGATCTGCGCCATGGCGAGGTTGTCCGTGCCCGAGTCGGCGACGTAGCCGGCCAGGAAGTTGTCCCAGCTCATCTCGGACGCCGTCTCGTTGACCGTGAAGCCGCCCTTCGGTGCGAGGGACACGTTGCGGTCGACGGGGAAGACCAGCTTGTCCGCCCGCAGGTCGGCCGTCAGGTCGAGGAACTCGACGATCTCGGCCTCGTCGAAGCCGAACGTGCCGTCCTCCTCGAACGGGGTGATGCCCTTCTGCAGGAGCCACTGGATGAAGAACCAGAACGTGCCCGTGTAGTCGGTGCCGCCGTACAGTCCGTAGCCGTCGGCCGTCTTCTCGCCGGCCTCGGAGACCTCGGCGATGAACTCGTTGTAGTCCTCCCACGTGTACTCGGCCTCGTCGGGGAACGTCGCCCCGGTCTGCTCGATCACGTTGGGGTTCTGGAACATCGCGAACGTGTTGGTCGACGTCGGGATGCCGATCATCTTGTCCTCGAGGACGCCCGCCTGGGTGAGCGTCTCGTCGAAGCCGGAGAGGTCGATCGTGCCGTTGTCCACCCACTCCTGCAGGTCGAGCAGCTGGCCGTTCTGGTTGAACTCACGCAGGTACGACAGGTCGAACTGCATGACGTCCGGGAGGGCGCGGCCGGCGGCCTCGGTGGAGCGTGCCGTCCAGTAGTCCGGGAACGCCGCGAAGCTGGTCTGGACCGTGATGTACGGGTACTTCTCCTTGAAGAGCGCGAGCGCCTCGTTGTACCGGGCGGCCCGGTCGTCGTTGCCCCACCACGTGAAGTTCAGGGTGACGGGGGACGTGTCGGGTCCGGTGGAGCTGGCCGTCGGCTCGCTGTCGCCGGAGTCGCCGGAGGAGCAGGCGGTCAGGGCGAGGGCGGCGACGGCTGCCACGGCGGCGGTCTTCCAGATGATTCGCTTCATCGTCGTTGAGCCTCCTTGCTCGAAGGTGTGAAAGCGCATTCCGGACGTTAGGCGAGCGTTCGAGCGACTGTCAACGAATCTCGCTGAATCGTTACAAACGCGTTGCCCTCGGGCCGACGGTGCCACACTCGGACGAGGTCGCCGCCTCGCGACGAGTCGATGGCTGCCGGTAATGTATCGTTTCAATCCTGTGCTGCCCGACGATGCGCCACACACCCTGGAGTCCCCGGTGACCGACCGTCAGATCCCCTCGTGGTCCGAGCTCAAGCCGCTGCTGCGACCCAAGCCGCTGGTCCTGAACGGCACCGAGCGACGTCTCGCGGACGCGCTGACCATCGCCGACCTGCGCACGGTCGCCCGCAAGCGCACCCCCCGCTCGGTGTTCGACTACACCGACGGCGCCGCCGAGGCCGAGATCAGCCTGCGCCGCGCACGGCACCTGTTCCGGGAGCTGGAGTTCCAGCCGTCGATCCTGCACGACGTCTCCCACGTCGACCCGACGACGGACATGATCGGCACCGCTTCCGCGCTCCCGTTCGCGTTCGCCCCCACCGGGTTCACGCGGATGATGAACCACGAGGGCGAGCGTGCGGTGGTCCGGGTGGCTCAGCGCCGCGGCATCCCGTACGCGCTGTCCACGATGGGCACCACGTCCATCGAGGACGTCGCGGCAGCGGGGCCCGAGGCGCGCAAGTGGTTCCAGCTGTACGTGTGGAAGGACCGCTCCGCCGGCGAGGACCTCATGGCCCGGGCCAAGGCCGCCGGGTACGAGGCGCTCATGCTCACCGTCGACGTCCCCGTCGCCGGCGCCCGGCTGCGCGACGCCCGCAACGGCTTCTCGATCCCGCCCGCACTGACCGTCAAGACCGTCGTCGACGCGGCCACCCACCCCGCGTGGTGGCTGAACCTGCTGACCACCGAGCCGCTCACGTTCGCGTCCCTGTCCTCCTGGTCCGGGACCGTCGCGGACCTGCTGGACAAGCTGTTCGACCCGACCATGACCATCGCGGACCTGGAGTGGATCCGCGCGTCCTGGGACGGCCCGCTGATCATCAAGGGCATCCAGACCGTCGAGGACGCCCGCCGGGTCACCGACGCCGGCGCCGACGCCGTCGTGCTGTCCAACCACGGCGGCCGCCAGCTGGACCGCGCCCCCGTGCCGCTGCGCCTGCTGCCCGACGTCGCCGAGGCCGTCGGGGACCGCACCCAGGTCTGGGTCGACACGGGGATCATGTCCGGCGCCGACATCGTCGCCGCCCTCGCGCTCGGTGCCGACGCGACACTGGTCGGCCGCGCGTACCTGTACGGCCTCATGGCCGGCGGCGAACGCGGCGTCGACCGCACGGTCCAGATCCTCGAGCGCGAGATCCGCCGCACCATGGCCCTCCTGGGCGTCTCCACGGTCAAGGAGCTCGGCCCCCAGCACGTCCGCCTCCCCTGACCCCACCCCCGCAGCGTCCGCACTCCATCGGCCTCGACCCCGCAGGAGCGCGGACGTTGCTGTGCGTGCACGCGGGACGTCCGCGCAGAGGCGGGCTGGAGTCCGACGGAGTGCGGACGCTGCGGTCGGAGCAGAACGACGGCCGCCCCGGGTGAGAGGAGTCACCCGGGGCGGCCGTCGTGTTGCTCCGGTCAGCGCGTGACCTTGACCTTGAGCTCCGGGCTGCTGGTGGAGCCCAGCGGGTTGGACAGCTCGGCGCGGTAGACGTGCGTCCCGACCGCCCGGCCGCTGACCGTGGTGACCGCCTTCTGGGCGGTGGAGCCGTTCGCGGTCAGCGACTGGGTGTCGATGAGCACGCCGTCCTCGTAGAGCCGGTACTCGGTGGCGTTGGTCCCCCACCACAGGTTGGTGGTCAGCGTGTAGGTGCCGTCACCGTCCCAGTTGTCGTGGCTGAGGACCGGGGTGCCCGGGTTGGCCGCGGTGACCTTGACCGTCAGCGGGGCCGTCGTCGTCGACCCGTGCTGGTTGGTCAGCACCGCGGTGTACACGTAGGTGCCGTTGCGCTTGCCGGCGATCTGGAACGCCGCCGACTGGGCGGCCGGAGTCGCGTCGACCAGGTCACGCGTCGCGATCTCGACCCCGTTCTCCAGCAGCGTCACGGTCTGGGCGTTCTGGCCCCACCACAGGTTCACGGCGACCGTGTAGCTGCTGTCGTTGTCCCAGTTGTCGCTGGAGAGCACGCCCTTGGCCGGCTTGGCAGTCGCCGGTCCCGGCACCCGCTCGTCCGGGCCCGAGGCGGCGCCCGTGTAGACGATGCTCGGCTTGGCCGGCGTCGCCATCCCGTCACCCAGGAAGTAGCCCGTGTGCGGCGGCTGGTTGTAGCCGGTGTTCTGCCACGCGACGCCCAGGCGGTACACCGGGTCGGACTGCAGGGTGCGCAGCCGGTGGTCGGTGCGGTCCACGGTGGTGGCGATCCGGAGGGCCGACGAGTCGGCCAGGCGGGTCACGATCTCCTCGCGCCAGTCGCCGAACAGGTCGGCCTGCAGGGCGGGGGTGCCCTTGGTGCCGTTGTCGGAGAGGGTGCCGGTCGCCCGGTAGATCTCGTCGGCAGTCTCGGTCGACGGGTTCCACTTCGCGATCGTCGGGACGCCCGTGAGCGCCGTCGAGTCCCAGTCGTGGTCGGTGATCTCCCGCAGGAGGTCCCCGTCCCACCAGGTGAGGAAGTTCGCCGCGGGGATGGTGGTGCCGAGCAGCGAGCCGTCGGCTGCCCGCAGCTCCCCGTCCCGCGAGTTCCAGACACCGTTGCTCACCACGGCCCACGACTCTGCGCCGGGATGTGCGGCGTCGATGTCGCCGGAGGCTCCGCGACCGGTGTCGGCGGTGGCCGGCATCGACCAGAGCACCTCGCCGGTCGCGGCGTCGCGGAATGTGGCACCGATGCCCTTGCTGTGTGGCGCCTCCTCGTGGACGGCGAACACCTCGAGCCCGGGACGGTCCGGGTCGAGGTCGCTGACGTGCAGCGCGTCCCCGTGCCCGAGCCCGGTGCTGTAGAGCACGGTCCCGTCGTCGTCGATCGTCATGGAGCCGAAGACGATCTCGTCCTTCTGGTCCCCGTCGACGTCGGCCACGGACAGGTTGTGGTTGCCCTGCCCGCGGTACTGCTCACCGGCGACGTCGGAGTCGAACGTCCACCGCTTCACCAGCTGCGAGCCGTCGAAGTCGTACGCCGACACCACGGTCCGCGTGTAGTACCCGCGGCTCATGAGCAGGCTCGGGTGCTCACCGTCGAGGTAGGCCACACCGGCGAGGAACCGGTCGACCCGGTTGCCGTACGCGTCGCCCCACGCGCCCACGTCTCCGCGCGGCGGGGTGTAGTCGATCGTGTCGATCGCCGCCCCCGTCGCACCGGAGAACACCGTGAGGAACTCCGGCCCGGTCAGCACGTAGCCACCACTGTTGCGGTAGTCCGCCCGCGCGTCGCCGATGACCGTGCCGAGGCCGTCGACGGTGCCGTCCGCGGTCTTCATGCTGACCTCGGCCTTCCCGTCACCATCCAGGTCGAACACCTGGAACTGCGTGTAGTGCGCGCCCGCCCGGATGTTCCTGCCCAGGTCGATGCGCCACAGGCGCGTGCCGTCCAGCTCGTAGGCGTCGACGTACACGTTGCCCGTGTACCCGCCCTGCGAGTTGTCCTTGGAGTTGGACGGGTCCCACTTCACGACGATCTCGTACTGCCCGTCGCCGTCGACGTCCCCGACCGAGGCGTCGTTGGCGTTGTACGTGTACGGCTGGCCGTCCTTCGTGTACGCGTCGGCGGGCTTGTCCAGCGGCACGTCGAGGTGCTGGCTGTCCCAGACGCGGAACTCGCCGGTGGCCCACCGCTCGATGCCGTCGACCACGGAGCTGACCCGGTAGACGTCATCGACGCCGCCGCCGGCGTCGAGCAGGTTGGTGCTCGTCGTGACGGGCATGGTCGTGATCCTGCGACCGTCCCGGTACACGTGGAACGCGATCGAGTCGGGGTCCAGGCCGAGCTGACGCCAGCCGAGATAGACGCCGCCGTCCGTGGCGACGGCGACGGGCGACCGGTCCAGCCGCTCGGCCTGCCGGGCCAGGGTGGTGACGGCCGGCGTGGTCAACGCGTCCGACTGCGCCGAGACGCCGCCCGCGTTCACCGAGGCCACGCGGTACGTGTACTCGATGGTCGTGAGCACCGTGGTGTCCGTGTAGGTGGGACCGTTCGCGCGGCCGACCACGACTAACGTGCCGTCCTTTGCCTGCCGGAGCACCTGGTAGAACAGCGCACCGTCGGCCGCGTCCCACGTGAACGTGACGTCGTTCTTGTTCACCGCACCCAGCGTCAGCCCGGTCGGCACGGCGGCCGTCGGGACGTCGGGGTCGACGGTGGTCACGTCGAGCGTGTCGGTCGGCACCGACTCCAGACCGCTCGGGTCGAGGGCCACGACGTGGTACTCGTACGCCAGGCCGACGTCGGGGGTCGTGTCGACGAACGTCGTGGTCGTGACGTCGCCGAGCGCCTCCGCTGCGGCGGCCCCGGCGGCCTTCCGGTATACGCGGTACCCGGCCGAGTCGGCGGTCCCCGTCCAGCTGAGCGAGACGTTCACCGACGAGCCGTCGATGCTCAGGTCGTCCAGCACCAGGGCGCTCGGCGCCAGCAGCAGCGGCGTGATCTCGATGCCGTTCAGCCGGCTGGAGGTCCCCGTCATCACCAGGTTGAGCTGCCCGTCGGTGACGAGCACCGGCTGGCTGACCTTCTCCGACACCGACCCCGCGCCCGCGTTCGAGGCGCCGAAGTCCTTGCCCTCGAGCTGCACGTTGGAGCGGCTGGTGCCGATCCAGTCGCCGTTGTACGTCTTGACGGCGTAGCTGCCGTCCGGCACGTCGACGGCGAACACGTGCGCGGTGCCCGGCAGCAGGAAGTCGCGCTGCAGGTTGTTCGGCGGCGGCGTGAAGTTGATGCCACGGTCGCGGCCGCCCAGGCCCGTCGGGTCCAGCCAGCCCCAGCCGATCTCCGGGGTGTAGCGGGAGAGCTGGCTCGCCTCCGTGTATCCCGGCATGAGCGGGCTGCCCGCCAGCTGCACGTCGAACTTGTACAGCGCGGCCTTCGTCGTGACGCGCACGGCCGCGGACGGTGCCGACGGTCCGCGGCCGTTCACCGCGACCACCCGCAGGTCGTACGACGCACCCTCGACCAGGCCGCCGATCGCCGCCTGCGGGAGGGTCGACGTGGCGACGAGCGCGTAGGCGTCGTCCCCGTCCGCGGCGGCCTTGCGGAACACCTGGTAGATGTCCGCACCCTCGCTCGCGGTCCAGGTGAGCTGGACCCCGGCGTTCGAGACGCTTCCGGCGACGACCCCGGTCGGTGCGGCCGGCACCTGAGCGGGTGGCTCGACGTCGACGACCTCGTCGGCCAACGGGATGTCCAGGTTCGTGATGTCCGTGGCGACGAGTCGCCCGAGCTGGATCGCGCCGTACTCCTGGAAGTGGGTGTCGTCGACCGTGCCGGTCGGCCGGTTCGGGTACACCCCCGCCGGGACGTGCAGGAAGACGCTCGTCGACGCCTCCGGCCCGATCTCGTCGAGGTACGCGCGGCTGGATGCCGACAGGTCCACCAGCGGCGTGCCGGTCTCGGTCGCCAGGGCGGTCGCCGCGGCGACGTACTCCGGGAACGAGACGTTGAACTTCCCGGTCGCCGCGTCGAAGCTCCGACGGGACACGGGGGTCACGATCACGGGCTGCGCTCCGCGTTGCACCGCGCCGTCGACGAACGTCCGCAGGTACTCCGCGTAGTCGTCCGGGGCGGCGAACCGGTCGTCGACGCCGTAGGTGGCGTCGTTGTGGCCGAACTGCACGAACAGGTAGTCGCCCGGCTTCACCAGGCGCAGGACCTCGTCGAGGCGGCCCTGGCTGATGAAGTTCTTCGACGAGCGACCGCCGATCGCGCGGTTGTCCACCGTGACGTCGTCGGACAGGAACCGGCCGAGCATCTGGCCCCAGCCGGCCTGCGGCGCATAGTCGGCCGTGTAGGTCTGGACCGTCGAGTCGCCCGTGATCCAGACCGTCGGCTCTCTGCCGGGCGCCCGCGGGCTCTGCGCCGCGATCCGGAGCTGGTTGAGCTTCGGCGCCGACCCGGCGAAGTCGAGGTTGAGCTGGCCGTCGACGACAGCGATGTCGAACGACATCTCCAGGAACTGGCCCGCCGGCTTCGACGTCGCGGCGACCTTCGCCATCTGCTCGGCGGTGATCGCGACGTCAGTGGCCTCGGTGGCGTCGCCCGCGACCAGGCTGACCGTGTAGTCGCCGTTGGGCAGGTCGACGACGAGCTCCGTGTCGCCCACGCTCACGAAGTCGGAGCGCAGCGAGTCGGCGGTGCCGCGGTCCGTCGCGGTGACGGCACGGGTGTCGACGAAGCCGTACCGCGTGGTCGCGCTGTACGCGCTGGTCGCGTCGAGGCGGATGGCATCAGGGACCAGCGCCCCGCTGCCCAGGTCGAAGTCGAGGACGGCCGGGACCGTCGGGGCGGTCGGCAGGCTGCTCACCGCAGCTGCCGACGGCACGGACAGGCCGGCCGCGTCGATCGCCTGCACGCGGTAGAAGTGCAGGGTCGAGGTGTCGACCGCGTCGGTGGTGACCACGTCGCGCGCGTTGGTCCGCGCGATCTCCGTGTAGGTGCCGTCGACCGCGTCGGACCGCGACACCGCGTACCCGGTGGCGCCCGCCACCTCGTTCCAGCGCAGCGTGACCGCGTCCGGCGTCACGTGGGCCATGCGCACGGAGGTCGGCGCGGCGATCGTCGAGGTGCCGGGCTCCGGCTCCTCGGGGGTCGTGCCGGTCTGCGCGACGACGATCGAGCTCACGTAGCCGCCCGCGCCGCTGCCGGTGATGCCGATCGTGAGCTGCCCGTCGGCGACCGTGGCGGGCCAGGTGCCGGAGACGGTCGCCACCTTGGTGCTCAGCGAGCCGCCGCCGGCACCCTCCAGGGTCACGGTGGTCTTGGTGGTGCTGCTCCCCGCGAGCAGGTCGCCCGAGCTGACCGTCACGTCGTACGTGCCGTTGGGCACGTCGAGGACGAACGTCCACGCGGTGGCGAGCACGAAGTCGCGGTCGGCCGGGTCCTCGGCACCCCGGTCGCGGGAGATCGGCGTGACGCCGTCCGCCGGCACGATGCCGAACCCGGTCGCCGCGCTGTAGCGGGTCGCGTCCGTCACCTGCTGGTAGCCGTCGGCCACCGGGCTCGTCGCGGTACCCAGGTCGAACTTCCAGCTGGTCGGCGCGTCCGCTGCCGCGGCGGGCAGACCTCCCGCGGCGACCAGGGCGGTCGCCGTCGCTGCGGCCAGGAGCACGCGGGCGCTGCGGCCCTTGTGCGGAGCCGGTCGTCCCTCGTCGTGCACGCGCGTCGAACGCATGGCATCACCCTTTGTCTCGTCGTTGAGAGCGCACCGGCTCCGCGTCTTGGAACGATTCACCGGAGCAAGCAGGATCATTCGTACAGGCGCTCTCCGGGCTCGCGCAAGGGTTTCGGGCAAACTGGGGAAAGCGCTCGCCGTCTGGTCTTTCCGCGACGACGCCGTCAGGGCGGGACGCGTCACCCGTCCGCCGGCACCCCGCACGCGGTCCGGATGAACGCGAAGAGCGCGGTCCGCAACGCCTCGCTGGAGGGCAGGTAGAACACCGGCTGCTCCACCCCGTCCACCCGCGTGTGCACCCCGAAGAACGTCCCGCGCTTGTCGTCCGCGACGGCGTGCAGGTCGCACCTGCCCGCGATCGTCGGAAGGATCACCGCGCCGGCGCCGCCGGCGGTGTCGACGGTGACGGGCCAGGTCACGGCTCCACCGGGTGGCGCGAACAGCACCGTCCGGTCCACCTGCGTGACCTCGACCCGCGGGCCGCCGGCCACCGGTTCGACCTCGAGCCGGACGTTCGCGACCAGGGTCCCGTCGACGTCGCTCGTGGTGATCGCGTCCGCCAGCGCGAGCGTCGCCCCCTGCGCGACCGCGACCCCCGCGCAGTCCTCGCCGTGGATCCTCGCCAGGTGCCCCTGCGGATCGGTCGGCTCGGCGACGATCGTCGACCGCGCACCCGCGTCGTCCGTCAGGTCGACCTCCGCGCGGGCCGCCCCCGCCGCGTCGTCGTCGCAGACCGGGTCACCCAGCGCCACCGAGAAGTCCCGGTCCACCCCGGCCCGCAGGATCCTGCCCTTGTCCGTCGCCGCGACCCCCTCCACGTCGGGCGTCGTCAGCCGCACGCCCGTGACCGAGACGTCTCCCGGACCGGCGTTGGTCACGCGCACCTGCACCACCCGCTGCGCCCACGTGCTGCGACCCTGCCGGATCTCGACGCTGATCCCGGCGAGCACGTCCGTCGGGATCGGGGTCGCCGTGGGCGCCGGCTCACCGGTGGTGCACCCGGCCACGACGAGCGCGACGACGGTCACTGCTGCCACCCGCCACCGTCCGGCCATCCCCCGATGGTGCCGCAGGTCAGGCGCGTGCGGGAGTCAGGTCCCGGCGCATGACGAAGTTGGTCAGCGCGACCCCGCGCAGCACGGGCCGCTGCTCGACCACGACCGAGAACCCGTGCGCCTCGAAGAACGGCCGCGCGGTCAGGCTCGCGTGGGTGCTCAGCTCGACGGCTCCGAGCTCGCGCGCGGTGCTCTCCGCCCACTCCAGCAGCGCCGACGCCACCCCCCGCCTGGCGAACGCGGGGTCGACGAACATCATGTCGACATAGCCGCGCTCGTCGACGTCGGTGAACCCCGCCACGGAGCCGTCGACCTCCGCGACCCGGGTGCGCGACGCTCGGCGCCGGGCATCCCACCCGGCCGGATCGATCTCGTCGCTCGCCCAGGCAGCGACCTGCTCCGGCGTGTAGTCGCGGGCGGCGGTCACCCGGATCGCGCGCCGGAACACGTCGAGCGTCGCGGGGCCGTCGGACTCGGCGTAGTCGCGCAGGATCACGAGCGACGAGTCCCCGCGGCGAACGGGGCACCGAGCTCGGTGAACGTCGCGCCCTCATCGGCCACACGTGCGCACCACGCCTCGACGTCGGCGATGACCGGATGCCGGGCGCCGCCCTCGTCGAGCCACTCCACGAAGGCGTCCGGCACGGGCAGCGGGTCCGGACCGGTCCGCACCGCCTCGAGCACCCGCAGGAACGCGCCGGTGTCCGCGACCGAGCACCGCAGGGTGACCGGCGGGTGGGCACGCGCGGTGAGCAGCTGGGTCAGCAGGTCAACGCGGCCGCACCGGATCCGGCGCGTGCCGCGCGGGGACGACACCTCGAGCTCGTCGGTCTCGTACAGCAGGGTCACCGTGCCCAGCGTGCCGCGGACGGTGACGCGCGCAGGCGACCGTTCGGGTGCGCAGAGGGTCAGCCCTGCCGCGACGCGGACCCCCGACCGGGTCTCGATGACCACGGCCGACGTGTCGTCCGCCTCGATCGGGTGCGCCCGGTGCAGGTCGAGCCGCACGTCGGTGACGTCCTGCGCCGTGCGCGCGCCCGCGAGCAGGAGCGCCGTGGCGATCGCGTGCGCGAGCGGGTTGGTGACCACCCCGTCCACCACCTCGACACCGTCGAGGGTGCGCCGGCCGGCCCACCGCGCGCGCTGGTAGTAGGCCGCGGTCCGCACCCAGGTGCCGACGGCGCCGACCCCGGTGATCTCCCCCAGCTCGCCGGTGGCGACGATCCGGGCGACCTCGTCGACCGCACCGGAGCCGAACGTCTGGAACCCGACCTGGCACAGCCGTCCGGTCTGCTCGACCACGGTCAGCAGCTCGGCGTGCTCGGCCAGCGACGCGGTGGTCGGCTTCTCCAGCAGCACGTCGCAGCCTGCCCACAGGGCCGCGGACGCGAGCGCGAGGTGCGTGTGGATCGGCGTCGCGATGACCACGACGTCCGGCCGGGCCTCCGCGAGGAGCGTGTCGAGGTCCGGGTACCACGGCACGTCGCCGTCCAGCGGACGCGGGTCCACGAGGGCCGAGAGCGTCGCGATGCCGCGTTCCTGCAGGTCCTCGACCCTGCGGACGTGCGAGGCACCGTGACCGTGGATGCCCACCACCGCGACGGTCGGCAGCGCGGTCGCCGTGGGCTGCCGCGCGTCGCTCACCGTGTGCACGGTCATCCCCAGGCCTGCGCGGCGAGTCGTCCCGCCTCGTCGGCACCGAGAGCCCGGTCCACCACGACCGCGGCCAGCCCGACGTCGAGGCGGTCACCCTCGGCCACGTCGACCACCTGGTCCCAGGCGAGCGCGGGCCCGGCTCCGACGTACTCGGCCACCCGGGCGAACCACGGGCGCAGGTGCGCGGGGTCCTGGACGAGCAGGACCGTCGTCGTCGCACCCTCGCGGCGCTGCACGAACGCGAGCCACGGCGACAGGCTGCCGTGCACCGCCTCCTCGCCGACGAGCCCGTCCCCGAGCACCGTGGTGACGTCCGCCGACGGCAGCCGCCAGAAGATGCCGCCGTACCCGGCGCTCGGCCGGCCGTTGGTGCCGGGGCTCTCGATCCGCAGCGGTCCGTGCGCGGCGTGCAGCACGCTGGACCAGCGCAGCACGTACCCGCGCCCGTCCGCCAGCGGCGACGCAGACAGGCGGCGGTCCTCGGCGAGCAGCGGCCGGTCGCGCTCGTCGCGCCACTCGACCTCGTCGACCAGCGCCGCGCCGTCGTCGTCCAGCCGCGGGCCGCCGCTGACCTGACGGCCGTGGTTGGGCAGCAGGGTGGGGCCCTCGTCGCGCAGGAAGGTGCGCCCGCCCCAGTAGTTGGTGCCGTTGACCACGGGCACCGCCATGGACACGCCGTAGTGGTGGCGATGGTCGACGGGGCTGGTCTCGGTCAGTGCCGTGCCGCCCGCCGAGTGCACGGGGTGCAGGTACGGGCGCGGTGCGTGGACGCCGGGCACGCGCTCGCCGGAGACGTAGCGGGCGAGCGGGACGGTCGACGAGCTCCGCGCGGTACCACGCAGCAGGTAGGAGCCGAGGTCGGCGGTCCAGCCGGCCGCGGTGAGCTCGGGAACCTCCGGACCGACCGGGTCCGTCGCCGTGCGTCGTCCCAGCCGCGCGGCCGGTGGCACGGGTCCGGTGCTGGCCCGGACGGCGAGGACGGGCTCGATCAGCGCCGGGGTCGGGTCGAGCGTCTCGCCGCCGACGAGCGAGCGCAGGTGCGCCCACGCCTGCCGGCCGAGCTCGGCCTGGGGCACGGTCGCGGTGGTCAGCGAGGGTGTCGCGAACCGGGCCAGCTCGATGTCGTCGAAACCCGTGATGGACACGTCCCCGGGGACGGCGACGCCGAGCTCGTTGAGCCGGGCGAGCAGCCCGAACGCGACGAGGTCGTTGTAGGCGACGACCGCGGTCGCGCGCGACGCGAGCACGTCCTGCGCAGCGGCGTACCCGGACTCGACCGACGAACCCGCGGGCCGCTCGCTGAGCCGCACGTCCTCGCGACGGGCCGCCGCGACCCGCAGGGCGTCGAGGCGCGCGCCGTGCGACGCGCTGTCCGTGGGACCGGCCAGGTAGAGCAGGTGGCGGTGCCCGAGGCCGGTGAGGTGCTCGACGATCTGGTCGATGCCGGCGGCGTAGTCGATGGCCAGCGTGGGTGTGGTGCCGTCGGCGGCACGGTTGACGACGACCACCGGGCGGATCTCGGGGAGCAGCGCGCGCAGCGTCTGCTCGGGCATGCGCGGGGAGACCAGGACGAGCGCGTCGCAGCGCAGCCGCGCGTCGAGGGCGATGCGCTCCTCGTCGGCCGCGTGCTCGGCGGTGTCCGCCACCAGCACCCGGTAGCCCTCCTCGGCGGCAGCCGACGCGACGCCGCGCAGCACCTGCTGGAACATCGGGTTGGCCAGGTCGGGGACCACCACGGCGACCGTGTTGGTGCGCCCGAGCGACAGGCTGCGCGCGGTGTTGCTCGGCCGGTAGTGGAGCTGCTCGGCCACCTCCCGGACCCGCGCCGCCAGCTCGGGGTCGACCGTGGACCGGCCGTTCATGACCCGGGACACCGTCGCCCGGGACACGCCCGCGGCGTGCGCGACCTCGGCGATGGTCGACGCGCTGCGCGTCCACCCGTTCTGCGTCACTGCAGCCTCCCGCGGTCACCTGTGAGCCACCTAGGTGAGGGCGGCTCCGCGCCGAACATACACCACGGGAAACCGGTTCCCAACCCGTTCCACGGGTGCTACGGTACCGACCGAGGAACCGGTTTCTCACCGGATCCTTATCGCGAACACAGTGAGGTGATCGACGACATGTCCGTAGTGACAGAGCTGCGCAAGACTGCCAAGGGCGCCAAGGCCGCGCCCTCGCGGCGGGGCTTGCGCAACGGCGACGGGAAGGCCGCAGCAGTGTTCCTGCTGCCGTGGTTCCTGGGCCTGGGGCTCATCACGATCGGCCCGATGATCGCATCGGGCTACCTGTCCTTCACGGACTACAACCTGCTCCAGCCGCCGCAGTGGACCGGCCTGGAGAACTACACGCGGCTCTTCGAGGACCCTCGGCTCCTCAACTCGCTTCGGGTCACGTTCACGTACGTGTTCACGGCGGTGCCGCTCCAGCTGCTCGCCGCCCTGGCGCTCGCGCTCATCCTGGACCGCGGCCTGAAGGGCCTTCCCTTCTACCGCTCCGTCCTCTACCTGCCCTCGCTGCTCGGTGGCTCGGTCGCCGTCGCGATCCTGTGGCGTCAGGTGTTCGGTATCGACGGCCTGGTGAACCAGTTCCTGGCGCTGTTCGGCATCCAGGGCAAGGGCTGGGTGTCCGACCCGGAGACCGCGCTCTGGACCCTCGTGCTGCTGCACATCTGGACGTTCGGCGCTCCGATGATCATCTTCCTGGCCGGACTGCGGCAGATCCCGGAGATGTACTACGAGGCGGCCGCCATCGACGGCGCCGGCGTCGTGCGCAAATTCCGGTCGATCACTCTCCCGCTGCTCACGCCGATCATCTTCTTCAACCTGGTGCTCCAGGTGATCGGCGCGTTCCAGAGCTTCACACAGGCGTTCGTGGTCTCCGGCGGAACCGGCGGCCCGGCCGACTCGACGATGTTCTACACGCTCTACCTGTACCAGAAGGGATTCACAGCCTTCGACATGGGGTACGCCTCCGCCATGGCCTGGCTGCTGGTGCTCATCGTCGCGGTGATGACCCTGATCAACTTCTTCGCCTCCAAGTTCTGGGTCTTCTACGATGACTGAGGTCCACGTGCGCACCACGCCCACCGACGCCACTCCCTCTTCGAGCTCAGCCCAGCGCATCTCCGCGCTGGCCGACGAGGCGCCGCCCGTCCGCTACCGGTCCCCGTGGCCGGACCGCAGGCGCGCCGCGCTCAAGCACCTCGGCCTCATCGCGCTCTGCGCGCTGATGCTCTACCCGCTGGTCTGGCTGCTGGTCAGCTCGTTCAAGCCGACCGACCTGATCTTCCGGGACGTGTCGCTGATCCCCTCCGAGGTCGACTGGACCAACTACTCGGAGGGCTGGAACGCGCTGCAGTACCCGTTCAGCCGCTACCTGATGAACTCAGCGATCATCGTCCTCGGGTCGCTGCTGGGGAACCTGGTCGCCTGCTCGATGGCGGCGTACGCGTTCGCGCGGCTGGAGTTCCGCGGTCGCAAGCTGTGGTTCGCGGTCATGCTCATGTCGATCATGCTGCCGATCCACGTGATCATCGTGCCGCAGTACATCCTGTTCGCGAAGCTGGACTGGATCAACACGTTCCTGCCGCTGATCGTCCCGAAGCTGCTGGCCACGGACGCGTTCTTCATCTTCCTCATGGTCCAGTTCTTCCGCGGCATCCCCCGGGAGCTGGACGAGGCAGCCCGCCTGGACGGCTGCGGGCACGGGCGCATCTATCTGCGGATCATGCTCCCGCTCTCGCTGCCGGCGCTGGCCACCACGGCGATCTTCACCTTCATCTGGACGTGGAACGACTTCTTCAGCCAGCTGATCTTCCTCGTCAGACCGGACATGTACACCGCTCCGGTTGCTCTGCGCACCTTCCTGGACTCCACGGGCGCCAGCTCGTGGGGCCCGATGTTCGCGATGTCGATCGTCTCCCTCATCCCCGTCTTCCTCGCCTTCCTCTTCGGCCAGAAGTACCTGGTCAAGGGGATCGCGACGACGGGCATCAAGTAGCAGTTCTGTGCAGTTCTGTTCCGCCGGCCTTTGACAGCACACCGTCGTCCTCGTCAACCAAGGAGAACCATGCGCCGCCCCCGTTCATCCGTCCGCGCAGGAGCCCTGCTGGCCATCGCGGCCCTCGCCCTGACCGCCTGCGCCGGCTCGACCGACGAGCCGGCCGCCGAGCCCACGTCCTCGGGCCCGCCGGAGCCCGTCGAGATCCGCTTCTCCTGGTGGGGTTCGGACACCCGCCACGAGCTGACCCAGCAGGTGCTCGACAAGTTCACGGAGAAGTACCCCCACATCACCGTGGTCCCCGACTACACCGACTGGAACAGCTACTTCGACAAGCTGGGCACCTCGGTCGCCGGTGGTGACGCCCCCGACGTCATCACGCAGGAGGAGCGGTTCCTCAACGACTACGCCTCGCGTGGCGTCCTGGCCGACCTCAACGAGCTGGGCCTGGACACGTCGAAGATCGACGAGAACGTGCTGCAGTCCGGCACCATCGACGACGCCCTCTACGGCGTGGCCACCGGGGTGAACGCGTACTCGATCATCGCCGACCCGGCTGCCTTCGCGGCTGCGGGCGTCGAGATGCCCGACGACACCACCTGGACGTGGGAGGACTACGTCGACATCGCCAACGAGATCAGCGCCAAGACCGGCGGGACCATCTACGGCGCGCAGGACTACGGCTTCAACGAGCCCGGCTTCTCGATCTTCGCCCGTCAGCGCGGTGAGTCCCTCTACACCGAGGACCACAAGCTGGGCTACGACGACAAGACCCTCGCCGACTGGTGGCAGTACTCGCTCGACCTGCAGGCCGGTGGCGGTGAGCCCGACGCTGCCAAGACGGTCGAGGTCGACGCCGGCGGGCCGGAGCAGTCCCTCGTCGGCACCGGCACGGGTGCCATGTCGTGGTTCTGGACCAACCAGCTGACCGCCATCACCAACGCCTCGGGCAAGGAGCTCAAGCTGCTCCGCGTCCCGGGCGAGTCCGAGGAGAAGCGGACCGGCATGTACTTCAAGCCGGCCATGTACTACTCCGTCTCGGCGAAGTCCGAGCACCCGGAGGAGGCCGCGCTGCTGGTCGACTTCCTGCTCAACGACCCCGCCGCCGGCGAGATCCTGCTCTCCGACCGTGGCCTGCCGGCCAACACCGACGTCCGCGCCGCGGTGCAGGACAAGTTCTCGCCGACCGACAAGCAGGCCGCCGAGTTCCTGGCCGACCTCGAGGACGAGATCGTCGACGGCCCGCCCGTCCCGCCCGTGGGCGCCGGTCAGGTCGCGGAGATCACGCGCCGCATCAACCAGGAGGTCCTGTTCGGCCGCCTGAGCCCGGCCGACGCGGCGAAGCAGTACACGCTCGAGGTCGAGGCCGCGATCGGCGGCTGATCACCTCTGCACCGCGACGTCCGCACGACCGAGCCCCCCTCCGCTCGGACGTGCGGACGTCGCGCTGTCTGCCCCCGGCAACGTCCGCACATCCGGTCGTCCAGACGCGCGAATGTGCGGACGTTGCCACGCCGACGGAGCCTGCGTCCGCGGATTCGGTCGTTCCGACGCTCGAAGGTGCGGACGTCCGAGGAAGGGGGAGCGCCCTAGCCGGGTGGCGTCAGGGCGTCGTACGCGGCGTCGATGTCGTCCGCGTCGAGGATCGTGGGGTTCAGCGCCGCCTCGGGATCCGGCGTGACCTGCTCGGCGAGCCACCGCTGCGTCTCGGCGTCGAGCGCGTCGTAGTCCTCGAAGGCGGCCTCCAACGCGGGGAACAGCCCGGCCTCGGTCGCGCGATAGCGCTCGGGCACCGAGGTCGGGTCGACGATGCGGGTCAACGCGATCCGTGCGCGTTCGTCGATGGTGAGGATGCCCGCCTCGGTGTCCGCGTCGAGCGCGGAGACGGGAGGCATCGGCGCCGCGTCCGGGCCGGCGCCGACCGGTGCGACCGGCGCGGTCGACGGAGCCGGTGCGGGCGGTGTCGTCGGTGCTGCGACGGCGGCCACCCGCACCGGTGCGGTCGGCGTCGTGGCACCCCCGGCATCGATGACCGCTGCGGCGGTCTCGGGCCGGTCGACGAGAGCGCCCACGCCCCACGCCGAGCCGACGAGTGCCAGGACGCTCAGGCCGATGACGGCAGGACGACGCACGCGCATGAGGTCCCCGGGCTCGAGATCCCGGCGGTCGCCGGTTCCCGACATCGTGGCGGGCGGCCGATCGGCTCCGCGACCGCCGGACGGGTGGGGCGCCACCCCTGGCTGTTCAGGCGCTGTCGCGGATGCGGAGGGTGGGCTCGAAGATCGTCGACGTGACGCGGCGGCCGGGGTCGGCGATGGTGTCCAGCAGGATGCGGGCCATCTCCGCGGCCATCTCCTCGATCGGCTGCCGCACGGACGTCAGCGCGGGCCGCGAGAGCGCGCCGACCGAGCTGTCGTCGAACCCGATGACCCGCACGTCGTCCGGCACCCGCCGGCCGGCGGCCTGGAGCGCCTCGATCGCGCCGAGCGCCATGAGGTCGTTCGACGCGAACACCCCGTCGAGGTCCTCGTACGCGTCCAGCAGCGACGCCATCGCGGCGACCCCGCTCTCGTAGGTGAAGTTGCCGCCGACGGTCGGGACGAACGCCTGCCCGTGGCGGGCCATCGCGTCCTGGAACCCGGAGAGCCGGTCCTGCGCCGACGGCACATCGAGGGGACCCGAGATCGCGGCGACGTGCCGGCAGCCGCGGGCCACGAGGTGCTCGGCGGCGAGGCGCGCGCCATCGCGGTTGGCGACGTCGACGAAGCTCAGCGGGATCGGCCGGCCGGGGCGCGCGAACACGACGGCGGGCAGCCCGGCGTCGACGAGGAGGCGTGGCATCGGGTCGTCGCCGCGGGTGGAGACGACGAGCGCGCCGTCCGCGTTGCCGTTCCGCAGCGAGGAGATGACGCGGGCGCGGTCGGCGTCCGTCTCGGCGAGCATGAGGATCGGGTCGACGTCACGCGGGCGCAGAGCGCGCAGCATGCCGCCGACGACGCGGCCGAAGAACGGGTCGGCGAAGTCGATGGTCGACGGTGAGCCCTGCTCCTCGACGCCGGACACCACCACGATGACGGCTCCGGTCCGCCGGGTGACCAGCGACCGCGCGGCGAGGTTGGGCACGTAGCCGGTGGTCGCGATGGCCTCGCGGACGACCGCCTGGATGTCGGCGGCGACCCGGCGCTGGCCGTTCACCACGCGCGACACCGTGGCGCGCGAGACGCCGGCCACGCGGGCCACGTCCTCCAGGGTGGGCGCCCCGGAGCCGGAGGTGCCGACCGGCAGGCCGCTCGGCGGCGTCGCCTCGAGCGTTCCCGACGGACTCGACGCCACGCGCGCGGCGGTGCTCGCGCTCCCCGCCCCGGGCTCGTCTGCCATGCGCGTCAGGCTACCAGGGTCGGAGAGCGCTCTCGCGAAACTGGAGCCAACCCGGGCGTCACGACGGACCCTTCTCCCGTCACGGCCACTGTACGAGCGGGTGAAATCGGGTATACGGTCCCTTCCGGGAGCCAGAAGGGCACATCCCGACCCCTCGAGCACGATGCCGTCGACCCGAACGCGGATCTGACGGTAGAGCGCTCTCCCACGCACCACCGGCAACTCAGCTCGACGACGAACTGCACGCCCGGCGCACCGGATCGACGACGAGGTCGACTGCGGACCGACCTCCCGTCCCCTGCCACGGGCCAGCCCCGGAGGAGACACCTGTGTTCACGACCACCACCCACCCCCCTGCCAGGACCGCCCCGCCGCCCGGCCGCAGCCGCCGCCTGCTCGGCGTCCTGGCCGCCGCCGCGATCGTCGCGGCCGGCATCGGCACCGCGGCCACCGCCCAGGCCGCGCCCGTCCTGCTGTCGCAGGGCAAGACCGTCACGGCCTCGTCCACGGAGAACGCCGACTACACACCGGCGTCCGCCGCGGTGGACGGCAACGCCGGCACGCGCTGGGCGAGCACGCCGTCCGACGCGCAGTGGCTGACCATCGACCTGGGAGCGACCGCGCAGGTCGAGCAGGTCGTCCTGACCTGGGAGGCGGCCTACGGGTCGGGGTACCAGATCCGGACCTCGGACAACGGCACGTCCTGGACGAGCATCTACACCACGACCACCGGCAAGGGCGGCAAGGAGACGCTGAACGTCACCGGCAGCGGCCGGTATGTGCAGCTGCTGGGCACCAAGCGGGCCACCGGCTACGGCTACTCCCTGTGGGAGGTGCAGGTCTACGGCACCCCGGGCGGGACCCAGCCGCCGACCGGCACGTGCGGGACCACCAACGTCGCGCAGGGCAAGACCGCGACCGCATCGTCCTCCGAGCAGGGCGCCGGTACGGCCGCAGGCCTCGCGGTCGACGGCAACGCCGGGACGCGCTGGGCGAGCACGTTCGCCGACAACCAGTGGTGGCAGGTGGACCTCGGCGCGAGCCAGGCCGTCTGCAACGTCACGCTGAGCTGGGAGGGCGCGTACGGCAAGGCGTTCCGCGTCCAGGGCTCGGCCAACGGCACGACGTGGACCACGCTGTCGACGGTCACCAACGGCACGGGCGGCACGCAGTCGATCGCGGTCAGCGGCAACGCTCGGTACCTGCGGCTCGACCTGCAGACCCGCGGCACCGGCTACGGCTTCTCGCTGTGGGAGGTGTCCGTGAGGACAACGGGCACGCCGACGCCCGACCCGACGACACCCGGCCCCGACCCGACCGGCCCCGCGGACGGCAAGGTGCGTATCGCGGGCAGCCAGGGCAACTGGGCGCTGCTGGTCAACGGCCAGAACTGGGTCACCAAGGGCATGACCTGGGGCCCGGCCCCGGCCGAGTTCCCGCAGCACGCGGCCAACCTCAAGGCGATGGGCGTCAACACCATCCGCACGTGGGGCACGGACGCAGGCTCGAAGGTCCTGTTCGACGCGGCCGCGGCCGCGGGCATGCGGACGGTCGCGGGCTTCTGGCTCGCTCCCGGCGGCGGCCCCGGCTCGGGCGGCTGCCCGAACTACGTCACCGACGCGACGTACAAGACCAGCTCGATGAACGACATCGTCACCTGGGTCACGGCGTACAAGGACCACCCGGGCGTGCTCATGTGGAACGTCGGCAACGAGTCCCTGCTGGGCCTAGGCAACTGCTACTCGGGCGCCGAGCTCGAGGCACAGCGCACCGCGTACGCGACGTTCGTCAACGACGCCGCCAAGCGCATCCACCAGATCGACCCGACCCACCCGGTGACGTCGACGGACGCGTGGACCGGCGCGTGGCCGTACTACAAGGCCTCGTCCCCGGACCTGGACCTGTACGGCCTGAACTCCTACAACGCGGTGTGCGACGCCAAGGCGACGTGGATCGCGGGCGGTTACACCAAGCCGTACCTCATCACCGAGGGCGGCCCGGCCGGCGAGTGGGAGGTGCCCGACGACGCCAACGGCGTGCCCGACCAGGGCACCGACCAGCAGAACGCCGACGGGTACACGCGGGCGTGGAACTGCATCAAGGCGCACCCGGGCGTCGCGCTCGGCGCCACGCTGTTCCACTACGGCAACGAGGGTGACTTCGGCGGCATCTGGTTCAACGTGAAGCCGGGCAACAACAAGCGCCTCTCGTACTACGCGATCGCCAAGGCGTACGGCGGCTCGGCCGGAGCGGCGGGGGTCAACACTCCCCCGACGTTCAGCTCGATGACCGTGCCCAACAGCGGCAGCGTGGTCGCCGGCTCGACGTTCACCGTGAACGCGGCGGCGAGCGACCCGAACGGTGACCCGATCACCTACAACGTGCTGCTGAACAGCAAGTACGTCAACGACTCCGGCGGCCTGGCCCCGGCGACGTTCACGCGCAGCGGCAGCACGTTCTCAGTCACGGCCCCGCAGACGCTCGGCGTCTGGAAGGTCTACGTGTTCGCCGAGGACGGCAAGGGCAACGTGGGCGTCGAGACGCGGTCGTTCCGCGTGGTCCCGCCCGCCGTCACCGGCACGAACATCGCCCAGGGCCGACCGGCCACGGCGTCGTCGTTCGACCCGTACAACGGCAACTTCACGCCGGGGCAGGCCACCGACGGCAGCTACGCCACCCGGTGGGCCAGCAACTGGGCGGACGACGAGTGGATCCAGGTCGACCTGGGCTCGGTCCGGTCGTTCTCGTCCATCCAGCTCGTGTGGGAGTCCGCGTTCGGCAAGGGCTACCGCATCGAGACGTCGAACGACGGGAACGCGTGGTCGACGCTGACCACCGTCACCGCGGGCGACGGGAACGTCGACACCCTGAACACCGCCGGCTCGGCCCGCTACGTGCGGGTGCACGGGACAGCCCGCGGCACCGCGTACGGCTACTCGCTGTACGAGCTCGGGGTCTACTCCTGAGCTGACGTGCCCGGGGCGGGCGGCCACCCGCCCCGGGCACCACCCTCGGCCAACCCCTCACAGAGCCGATACGCCGAAGGTCCGTGTGCATCGTCGCACCTCCTTCGGGTCCGTCCTGACCCTCATGGTCAACCCTGAAGGAGACCTCATGCCCACCCATCCCCACGTGCGGAAGGCCCGGCCCTGGCTCGCCGGGGCACTCTGCGCGGTGCTCGTCGCCACCGGTGTCGCGATCGCCACGACCGCGAGCGCCGCCCCCGTCAACATCTCGCAGGGCAAGCTCGCCACGTCCTCGTCGGCGGAGGGCCCGGACTTCACCGCGTCCAAGGCCGTCGACGGCAACGGCTCCACCCGCTGGGCCAGCCAGTTCTCCCACGCGCAGTGGATCCAGGTCGACCTGGGCGCGACGGCCACCGTCGACCGCGTCGAGCTGCGCTGGGAGGCCGCGTACGGCAAGGCGTTCCAGGTGCAGCTCTCCCCGAACGGCACCACCTGGACCACCGTCGCCACGGTCACCAACGGCACGGGCGGCAACCAGACGGTCGCCGCGTCGGGCACCGGCCGCTACCTACGGCTCAACCTCACCGCGCGCGGCACGGGCTACGGCTACTCGCTGTGGGACCTCGCCGTGTTCGGTTCCGGTGGCGCGAGCACGCCTCCGCACACGCCGAAGCCGCTGCCGCCGGCCCCGCCGGGCGCCGACACGACGGTGACGCACCACGAGTTCCAGGCCAACTGCACCCCGACGCACACGCTGAACGACGACCCGATCGTCTACCCGGGCCAGGCGGGCGCGTCGCACAGCCACACGTTCCTGGGCAACCGCTCGACGAACGCGAACACCACGACCGCGTCGCTGCTGGCGTCGAACAGCACCAGCTGCACGGTCCCGCAGGACGAGTCGGCCTACTGGTTCCCGACGCTCATGCGCGGCGAGAACAAGGTCGTCGCCAGCAACGAGCAGACCATCTACTACAAGACCGGGATCATCGACTACAAGAAGGTCGTCCCGTTCCCGCAGGGTCTGCGGTTCCTCGTCGGCAGCATGACGGCCACCCAGGAGGAGTTCCGGACGGCCCCCGGCGCGGTCGAGGGCTTCGAGTGCGGGAACAGCTCGTTCAACTGGGACATCCCCGCGAGATGCCCGGTGGGGTCGCAGCTGAACGTCCGGTACCAGGCACCGAGCTGCTGGGACGGCATCAACCTCGACTCGGCCAACCACAAGAGCCACATGGCGTACCCGGTCAACGGTGAGTGCACGGCGAGCCACCCGGTCGCGGTGCCGATGCTCGAGTTCAAGCTGTCCTGGCCGGCCGACGGGAACATGTCGGACGTCCGGTTCTCCAGCGGTCGTGGGTTCTCGTTCCACTACGACTTCTTCAACGCGTGGGACCCGGCCGTGCTCCAGGCGCTGACCGAGCACTGCATCAACGGCGGTCTGCAGTGCAACCCGCGCGGCTACGACCTGTACAAGCCGTGGGCCGGCGCCGTGCTCGACGCGAGCTACCAGCTGATCCCGTAGGTCACCTCGCAGGACGTCGACGGCCCCGGTCCCACGACCGGGGCCGTCGATGTATCTCACCCGCCCTCGTCGACTCCTTCGTGCAACCCTCGACGTGGGGGTGCCGCGCGCTGACGTGCGGCTCGCTGGGACGAGAGGGACGTCATGCCGGAGCAGGTCCTCACCGGGCGGGCGGTCGCGTTCGACCCCGCCACCCACGGCTTCGCGTTCCCCAACGCGTTCGTCAACGAGGTGCTCACGCTGCCCAACGGTGCCCGGATCACGACGGCCGGCCGGTGCGGCGGGATGGCGTACGCGGCGCTCGACTACTTCCTCGCGGGTCAACCGGTGCCGACGTGGCGCTCCGACCTCTGGACGCCCAGCCGCGTCCCACCCGACAGCCACTGGCTCGCGCAGCTGTTCACGCAGCGCCTGCGCGACTCGTTCTTCACCGGCTCCGCAGCGAAGTTCGTCACCTGGTCCATGCACTCCGACGACGAGACCTGGGTGTTCAAGGGCGTCACGCGCTGGACCAAGGAGGAGGAGCTCCCCCGGCTCATCGCGTCCATCGACGCCGGCCAGCCCGTCGTCCTCGGCCTCGTCGTCGCGCGGAACCTCGCGGCCGTCGGCGACAACCACCAGGTCATCGCGTACGGCTACGAGCAGGACCGGGCCACCGGCCGGACCACCGTCCTGATCCACGACAGCAACACACCCCGCAAGCCCGTGACGCTCACGTCGGAGGCCGACCAGCACGACTGGACCGCGTCCAACGGCCACGCGTGGCGGGGGTTCTTCCTGCAGGACTACACGCCGCGACGCCCGCGGGTGCTCACCAAGAAGGCGCCCGACGGCAAGGACCGGGTGTCCACCGGAGACACCGTCAAGCTCTCGCACGTGTGGACCGGGCTGACCCTGCACTCCCACGACCTGCCGTACACCCACCCCGGCTCCGACGGCCTCCAGCAGGTCACCTGCTTCGGGGGGTCCGACGACAACGACCGCTGGCTGCTGGTCGGGACCGCCGGGACACCCGCCGGCACCGACCTGCGCGACGGGTCGGTCGTCCGGCTGCGGCACGTGTCCACGGGACGGTGGCTCCGCAGCAGCGCCGGCGTGCAGTCACCGCTCTCGCACCAGCAGCAGGTGAGCGCCTCCGACACCGCCGACGCCGCCGCGGACTGGCGGGTGGAGGTCGTCGACGCGCGTCCCTGGACCGCCGGTGCCCGCGTCCGCCTCGTGCACGTCGCGACGGACGTCGCCTTGCACTCCCACCGCGCGTCCGACCCCCGCCTGACCGCGCACCAGCAGGAGGTCACCGGCTACCGCAAGCGCGACGTGAACGATTGGTGGACGGTCCTCGAGCTCAGCTGAGCAGGCTCGCTCCGCGCCGGCCCGCTCAGCCGACCCAGACCTCCGCCGCCTCTTGGACGACCCTGCCCACCAGCCGGGGGCTCTCGGTCGGTCCGAACGCGACGTTGAAGCCACCCTCGACGACCACGTCCTCCCCGTCGAACGTCGCGGTCGCCGTGACGACGAACGGCGACTCCACGAACCGGAACGTCAGCACATAGGTGTCGGGGGTGGTCCAGGCGCCGCTGACCAGCACGTCCTCCGGATCCGACCGCCGCAGCGTGGTCCGGGTGAGCGCCGGCTGTGCGTGCCCCACCGAGACGATGACCGTCTCCTCCTCGTGATCGACGGTCAGCCGGTCGTGTCCGTCACCGACCTCCAGCACCGCGTTCCGGATCCCGAGCGTGTTCGGTTCGAAGGTGATCGTCTGCCCGCTGAGCCGAGCGCCCGTCGGCGAGGTCGGCGCCCCGTGGGGCGGATCGATGCGCAGGCTCGCGAGCCGATCGGCCAGCAGCCGTCGACCCTCCCGGTCCTCGGGCAGCGGACCGTCCGACAGTCCCGGCAGGAGGTGCTCCCACACCAGCGCCAACTGACCGTGCATCTCGCCGACGCCCGACGTCGTCACCACCACGACGTCCTGCTCGGGCAGCACCACGCAGTACTGGCCGAACGCCCCGTCGCCGCGGAAGCTGCCGTGGCGCCCGCGCCAGAACTGGTACCCGTACCCCTGCGCCCAGTCGATGTCGGGGTTCCCGTCATTGGGCACCTGCGCGCGCGTCGCCTCGGCGACCCAGCCCTCCGGGAGGATCCGCACCCCGTCCCAGACCCCGTCCTGCAGGTACAGCTGACCGAACACCGCGATGTCCTCGGTGGTCCCCGACATCCCCGAGCCGCCGAAGTCGACGCCACCCGGTGACTGCTGCCACGTCGCCCCCTCGATGCCGAGCGGCTCGAACAGCCGAGGGCCGAGGTAGTCGAGCAGCCGCTCGCCCGTGACCTTCTGCACCAGCGCCGCGAGCATGTGCGTGCCGGCGGTGTTGTAGACGAAGAACGTCCCGGGTTCGTGCTCCACCGGCTCCGCCAGGAACGCCTTGACCCAGTTCCCCGTCTGGACCACCCGATCCGTGGGGTCGTCCGCGTGCCCGGTCGTCATCGTCAGCAGGTGGCGCACCCGCATGCGTCGCAGGTTCTCGTCCGGCTCCGCCGGCGCTTCGTCGGCGAAGTGGTCGACGACCAGATCGTCGAGCCCGAACAGACCGTCCGCCACCGCGAACCCGACCGCCGTCGACGTGAAGCTCTTGCTCAGCGAGAAGAACTCGTGCAGCCGGTCCGGCGCGAACGGTGCCGCCCACCCCTCCGCGACCACCGACCCGTGCCGCACCACCATCAGCGAGTGCAGCTCGGGCCAGTCGACCAGCGCGTCGACCAGCCACAGGAGCGCCCGCGGGTCGACCCCCTGCTCCTCGGGCACGGATCGGGGCAGTCGTCGCAGTCCAGGCATGCGCCCACCCTGCCACCGCTCGCCGACACCCGCTGCGCTCGAGTCGCACGGCCGAGCTCGGCAGTCCGCGCCGAGCTCGGCAGCTGCGACCACCGAGCTCGGCGCGAGGTGCCGAGCTCGGCGTACCTGTCGCTCCACCGACGACGAACGCCCCGGTCCGTGAGGACCGGGGCGTTCGTCGTGCGTGCGGGGTCAGCCCACCTGAGGCAGGGTGCCCGTCCCGCTGTCGCTGATGGTCGGGCCGGCGGCCGGCAGGTCGGTGCCCGAGCCGGGAGTGCCGTAGGAGGCTCCGACGGGGACCGGGTCCGACGTGAACGAACCGCGCGGGACACCCCGGAAGATGAACTCCCCGAGCAGACCCTCGCCCTCGGCGTCCACGATCACCAGCTGGCCGGCCTTGAGGTCCCCGAACAGGATCTTCTCGGACAGTGCGTCCTCGATGTCCCGCTGGATGGCGCGGCGCAGCGGCCGAGCACCCAGCACCGGGTCGTACCCCTTCTCCGACAGCAGCTTCTTGGCCGCGGGCGTGATCTCGATGTCCATGTCCTTGTCCCGCAGACGCTTGGCCAGCTTGGCGACCATGAGGTCGACGATCTGGAAGATCTCCGGCTGGGACAGCTGCGGGAACACGACCACGTCGTCGACGCGGTTGAGGAACTCAGGCCGGAAGTGCTGCTTGAGCTCGTCGTTGACCTTGGACTTCATGCGCTCGTACGACGTCGACAGGTCCCCGCCGGCCTGGAAGCCGGTCATGAGGCCCTTGGCGATGTCCCGGGTGCCGAGGTTCGTGGTCATGATGATGACGGTGTTCTTGAAGTCGACCACCCGGCCCTGCGAGTCGGTCAGGCGACCGTCCTCGAGGATCTGCAGCAGCGAGTTGAAGATGTCCGCGTGCGCCTTCTCGACCTCGTCGAAGAGGACCACCGAGAACGGCTTGCGACGGACCTTCTCCGTCAGCTGGCCACCCTCGTCGTACCCGACGTAGCCGGGGGGCGAGCCGAACAGCCGCGACACGGTGTGCTTCTCCGAGAACTCGGACATGTCGAGCTGGATGAGCGCGTCCTCGTCGCCGAACAGGAACTCCGCGAGCGCCTTGGCCAGCTCGGTCTTCCCGACGCCCGTGGGGCCGGCGAAGATGAACGACCCCCCGGGACGCTTCGGGTCCTTGAGGCCCGCACGCGTCCGACGGATGGCCTGCGAGAGCGCCTTGATGGCGGCGTCCTGGCCGACGACCCGCTTGTGCAGGTTCTCCTCCATGTGGAGCAGGCGGCTGGACTCCTCCTCGGTGAGCTTGAACACCGGGATGCCCGTGGCGATGGCCAGCACCTCGGCGATGAGCTCCTCGTCCACCTCCGCGACCGCGTCGAGGTCGCCGGACTTCCAGGCCTTCTCCTTCTCCACGCGCTTGAGACCGAGCTGCTTCTCGGCGTCGCGGAGACGGGCTGCCTTCTCGAAGTCCTGCTCGTCGATCGCCGACTCCTTGTCGCGGCGCGTCTCGGCGATCTGCTCGTCGAGCTCGCGCAGCTCCGGGGGAGCCGTCATGCGGCGGATGCGCAGACGCGCGCCGGCCTCGTCGACCAGGTCGATCGCCTTGTCCGGCAGGTAGCGGTCGTTGACGTACCGGTCCGCCAGGGTGGCGGCGGCGACCAGCGCGGCGTCCGTGATGGACACGCGGTGGTGCGCCTCGTACCGGTCGCGCAGACCCTTGAGGATCTCGATCGCGTGCTGCAGGTTGGGCTCGGCCACCTGGATCGGCTGGAAGCGACGCTCCAGGGCCGGGTCCTTCTCGACGTACTTGCGGTACTCGTCGAGCGTGGTGGCACCGATGGTCTGCAGCTCGCCGCGCGCCAGCATCGGCTTGAGGATGCTCGCGGCGTCGATGGCGCCCTCGGCGGCACCTGCTCCGACGAGCGTGTGGATCTCGTCGATGAACAGGATGATGTCGCCGCGCGTGCGGATCTCCTTGAGCACCTTCTTCAGGCGCTCCTCGAAGTCACCGCGGTAGCGGGAACCCGCCACGAGCGCGCCCAGGTCCAGCGTGTACAGCTGCTTGTCCTTGAGCGTCTCGGGCACGTCGCCGCGCACGATGTCCTGTGCGAGGCCCTCGACGACGGCGGTTTTGCCGACGCCGGGCTCCCCGATGAGGACCGGGTTGTTCTTGGTGCGGCGGGACAGCACCTGCATGACCCGCTCGATCTCCTTCTCGCGCCCGATGACCGGGTCGAGCTTGCCGTCGCGCGCAGCCTGCGTGAGGTTGCGGCCGAACTGGTCGAGGACGGCACTGCCCGAGGGCTGCCCCTCCTGCGGACCGCCGGCGGCGACGGGCTCCTTGCCCTGGTAGCCGGAGACGAGCTGGATGACCTGCTGGCGCACGCGGTTCAGGTCCGCGCCCAGCTTGTTGAGGACCTGGGCGGCGACGCCCTCGCCCTCGCGGATGAGGCCGAGCAGGATGTGCTCGGTCCCGATGTAGTTGTGGCCCAGCTGGAGCGCCTCGCGCAGCGACAGCTCGAGGACCTTCTTGGCGCGCGGGGTGAAGGGGATGTGGCCCGACGGAGCCTGCTGGCCCTCGCCGATGATCTCCTGCACCTGGGCGCGCACGGCCTCGAGCGAGATGCCGAGCGACTCCAGAGCCTTCGCCGCGACACCTTCACCCTCGTGGATCAGGCCCAGGAGGATGTGCTCCGTCCCGATGTAGTTGTGGTTGAGCATCCGTGCCTCTTCTTGGGCAAGGACGACCACACGACGGGCTCGGTCCGTGAATCTCTCGAACATGTGCACTCCTCACGAGCTGCGTGCCGGCTCCCCTGGCTGGCGCACCGGGGGACGACGGGGCGGCGTTGTTCGATGCTAACGGCGGGGTGGTGCCTCAACTGCCCGTGTTCGCCGCAGGCGTGACGACCGGCCCCGGTTGCCCGGGGGCATGGATCGCCGGGGCACCCGGGTCTAGCGTCGATGAGCGCTGGAGGGTCATCCCGGGCGCGCAGGGGGCGACGACGACGCTGCCCCAGCAACCCCGACACGCACGAGTCCCAGAAAGCTGTCGAGGGGAGGGGTCCTATGGGTCCCCGACGAGCTCTTGTCCTGCTGTCCGCCGTCCTGCTGCTGGTGCTGACGCCGTCCACGGCGTCCGCACACCATCCGTCGCGTGACCGGGAGCCGCAGCTCCTGGCCAGCGGCCTGTCCGGAGGCTTCGGGAGCACCATCGGCCCTGACGGTGCGCTGTACGTCACGGAGCCGTCGGTCGGAGAGATCTCCCGGATCGACCCGCGGACGGGAGAGGTGACGACGTTCGCCTCCGGGCTGCCCACCAACGTGTCCACCGGCGGTGCCTTCGGCGGCGCGTTCGACGTGGCGTTCGTGGGCGGCACCGCGTACGCGCTGGTCACGTTCGTGAGCGAGGACGTCGGCGGGACGTTCCTCGACGGCATCTACCGCATCGACGGTCCGCGCACCGCCACGCTCGTCGTCGACATCGGCACCTGGGCCGCGGCGCACCCGCCGACCACCAGCTTCTTCGTCCCCACCGGCGTGCAGTACGCGTTCGAGCCGTACAAGGGCGGGTTCCTGGTCGCGGACGGACACCACAACCGCGTCTACCGGGTGGGTCTCGACGCATCGATCGCCGTCCAGATCGCCTTCGAGAACATCGTCCCGACCGGGCTCGCCGTCGACGGCAGGACGGTGTTCATGGCCCAGGCCGGACCGGTCCCCCACCTCCCGGAGAACGGCAAGGTCGTCACGTTCGGCCCGTGGTCGACCACCGCGACGACGGTCGCGTCGGGCGCACCCCTGATGGTCGACGTGGAGCTGGGCCGCGGGCACCAGCTGTACGCGCTCGCGCAGGGCGTCTGGCCGCTCGGCGGCCCCGAGGGATCACCGGCGGCGCCGGACACGGGGCAGCTGCTCAGGGTCGGGCGGCACGGTTCGCTCGAGGTCCTCGCCAACGCCCTGGACCAGCCTGTCTCGTTCCAGGTGATCCGCGGCACCGCCTACGTGGTCACGCTCGGCGGAGAGGTGTGGACGGTCGACCTCGACGGGAGGCACGGCCACCGCTGACCGGACCGGCGAGGGGTCGGGCGACGCTGCCCGGCCCCTCGTCGCACGCTCAGGGCGTCCGGTCGGGGTGCACGATCACCCACGTCGCCACGGTGACGCCGTCGGTCTGGTTGCTCAGCCGGTGCGGGGTGCCGCAGGCGTAGGAGACGGTGTCGCCGGCGCGGACGACGACGCGCTCGTCGGGGAAGTCGATGGTGAGCTCGCCCTGCGACACGGTGCCGATCTCGTAGCCGACGTGGGTGAGCAGCTCGTTCTGCTCGGCGCCGGTGGAGCCGGGCGGGTAGGTGGACTCGAAGAAGTCGACGTCGCGTGAGGGTCCTGGGGAGAGGCGCCGGAACACCACGCCGCCCGCGAGGCGGACGACGTCGGCCTCGACGGCTCGGCGCACGACGTAGCCGTCGGCGACGGGCTGGGGGGCGATCACCGACGGTCCGCCGAAGACGTCGACGAGGCTGGCGTCGAGCGCGGTGACGAGCGCGAAGAGCCGGTTCACGGACGGGCGCAGGACGCCGCGCTCGATCTGGGAGACCGCGCTGGTGGAGATGCCCACGCGCTTGCCGACCTCGCGCAGGGTCAGCCCGCGCTCCTCGCGGAGCTGTCGGAGGCGGCCGCCGAGCTGCTCGGAGTCGAACGCGTCGAGCAGGCGCCCGGCCTCGTCGGCGGTGGTGGTGGTCATGCGCGCCCTCCGTAGCAACGAGGACTCATGAATGAAGTCCAAAGTTCACAAACCGGAAACCGATGGGGAGTTGTGAAGTCATAGATTCACAAACGTTCAGCGATCGCTTCACCGTACGGGATGACGGACGCAGCCGGACAGAGCTCGTCGGGACGCCGACGACCAGGACCGAACAACCCCCCATCGACCTCCCCGCGTGAGGACCACCATGAACCCCGAGACCACAGAGCTGCCGAACGACGTCGTCGAGGCCGCCGGCCTGCCCCCGGGCGCCGGCACCATCAAGCCGGGCTACGACCCCCGCCTCACCAACGAGGACCTGGCGCCGCTGAAGAAGCAGACCTGGTCGTCGTACAACATCTTCGCGTTCTGGATGTCCGACGTGCACAGCGTCGGCGGCTACGTCACGGCCGGCTCCCTGTTCGCGCTCGGCATCGCCAGCTGGCAGGTGCTCGTCGCGCTCATCGTCGGCATCGTGATCGTGCAGGTCTTCTGCAACCTCGTGGCCAAGCCGAGCCAGAAGACGGGCGTGCCCTACCCGGTCATCAACCGTGCGGTGTTCGGCGTGCTCGGCGCCAACATCCCCGCGATCATCCGCGGCCTCATCGCCGTCGCCTGGTACGGGGTGCAGACGTTCCTCGCGGCCGAGGCGCTCAACATCATCTTCCTCAAGTTCATCCCGAGCTCGGCGGAGCTGCTGGAGACCAGCTTCCTCGGGCTGTCGACGCTGGGCTGGATCTCCTACGCGATCCTCTGGGTGGCCCAGGCGGCCCTCTTCTGGACGGGTATGGAGACCATCCGCAAGTTCATCGACTGGGCCGGTCCCGCCGTCTACGTCGTGATGATCGCGCTGGCCGTCTACCTGGTGTCCGAGGCGGGCTGGGAGAACATCTCGCTCAACCTCTCGTCCGGTCCGCCGATGGGCTTCTGGGCGTCGATCCCCGTGATGCTCGGGGCGATCGCGCTGGTGGTGTCCTACTTCTCGGGGCCGATGCTGAACTTCGGCGACTTCGCCAGGTACGGGAAGAGCTTCAAGGCCGTCAAGAAGGGCAACTTCCTCGGGCTGCCGCTCAACTTCCTGTTCTTCTCGCTGCTGACCGTCATCTGCGCGTCGGCGACCGTCCCGGTGTTCGGCGAGCTCATCACGGACCCGATCCACACGGTGCAGCAGATCGACACCCCGTTCGCGATCCTGCTCGGCGGCCTCACGTTCGTCACCGCGACCGTCGGCATCAACATCGTCGCCAACTTCATCTCCCCCGCGTTCGACTTCTCCAACGTGTCCCCGCAGAAGATCAGCTGGCGCATGGGCGGCATGATCGCGGCCGTCGGCTCGGTGCTGCTGACACCGTGGAACTGGTACTCCAACGCGAACGCCATCCACTACACGCTGGGCGTGCTGGGTGCGCTGATCGGCCCCTTGTTCGGGATCCTCATCGCCGGCTACTACGTGATCGGCAAGCAGCGCGTGCACGTCGACGACATGTTCACGATGTCGACCACCGGCAAGTACTGGTACTCCGGCGGCTACAACCGCAACGCCGTGGCGACCGTCATCTCCGCGGGCCTGATCTCGGTGGCGGCCGCCGTGCTGCCCAAGGCGTTCGCGGACATGGGCGCGTTCGACGTCACCTGGATCGCCAGCTACAGCTGGTTCATCGGCTGCGGGCTCGGCTACGGGATCTTCGTCTTCCTGGAGCGCCGCAACCCGCAGATCCCGGTGCTGGACGCGTCCGACGAGCACGTCTCGGACGGCACGGTCGAGGAGCGGACTGGAAGGGCTCCAGAGTCCGCCGAGACTGTGGCCTGAGAAGGCCTGAGCGTGCACGTCCGCATCATCAACCCCAACACCACCCGGGCGATGACCGACCTGATCGGCCGGTCCGCCCGGGTGGTGGCGGCGCCGGGCACCCTCGTGGATGCCGTCCAGCCGACGATGGGTCCCGCGTCGATCGAGAGCCACTACGAGGAGGCGCTGGCCGTCCCCGGCATCCTCGAGCAGGTCGCGCTCGGCGAGGCCGAGGGGGTCGACGCGTACGTGGTCGCCTGCTTCGGAGACCCGGGCGTCGACGCGGCGCGCGAGCTGGCACGCGGTCCGGTGATCGGGATCGCGGAGGCCGCGATGCACGCCGCGACGCTCGTCGGCCGCCGGTTCGCCGTCGTCACGACGCTGGGCCGCACGACCGGACGGGCGCGCGAGCTGGTGGACCGGTACGGGTTCCGGGACGCGTTCGTCGCCGTGCGCGCGTGCGAGGTCCCCGTCCTCGCGCTCGAGGACCCGGGCGCCCGCACCCGGCTCGTCGACGAGTGCCGGCGCGCGGTCCAGCAGGACGGGGCCGACGTGGTCGTCCTCGGCTGCGCCGGCATGGCCGAGCTGTGCGCGGTGATCGCCGACGAGATCGGCGTCCCGGTCGTCGACGGCGTCGCCGCCGGCACGGTGCTCGCGCAGTCGCTGGTGGCCCTGGGGCTCAGGTCGTCGGTGGCCGGGGAGTACGCCCCGCCGCCTGCCAAGCCGATGGCCGGCATCCTCGCGGGTTTCGAGATCCGCGCGCCCGTGGCCGTAGCCTGACGCAGCAGACGACCCCGGGAGCCGCCATGACCGAGCCTGACCTCGTCGTTCGCACGCGACGCGCCTGGGTGGACGGCGCCTGGAGAGCCGCGCAGGTCGTGGTGAGCGGCGGGCGCATCACGGCGATCGACGTCCCCGACGACCGCGCGGCCGTCGAGCTCGCCGACGACGAGGTGCTGCTGCCCGGCCTGGTGGACAGCCACGTGCACGTCAACGAGCCGGGGCGCACCGCGTGGGAGGGCTTCGCGTCGGCCACCCGCGCCGCGGCGGCCGGTGGGGTCACGACCCTCGTCGACATGCCGCTCAACTCGATCCCGCCCACCACGACCGTCGAGGCGCTGGCCGCCAAGCGGGCCGCGACGGACGGCAAGCTGACCGTCGACGTGGCGTTCTGGGGCGGGGCCGTGCCGGACAACCTGGGCTCGCTCGGTCCGCTGCACGCGGCGGGCGTCCGCGGGTTCAAGGCGTTCCTCACTCCGTCGGGGGTCGACGAGTTCGGGCACCTGGACGCCGAGCAGCTGGAGGCCGCGCTGGCGGAGGTCGCGGCGCTCGGCAGCGTCCTGATCGTGCACGCCGAGGACCCCGCGGACCTGCACGCCGACGGCGCGCTCGGGCCGCGGTACGCCGACTTCCTGGCCAGCCGCCCCGCCGTCAGCGAGCGCCACGCGATCGCGCGCGTGATCGACGCGATGCGCCGCACGGGCGCCCGCGCGCACGTCCTGCACCTGTCCGACGCCGGCTCGCTCGACCTGATCCGGTCCGCGAAGGCGGAGGGTCTGCCGCTGACCGTCGAGACGTGCCCGCACTACCTCGCCCTGCGCGCCGAGGACGTGCCGTCGGCCGCGACGCAGTTCAAGTGCTGCCCGCCCATCCGCGACGCCGGCAACCAGGACCTGCTCTGGGCAGCGGTGCTCGACGGGACGATCGACGCGATCGTGTCCGACCACTCCCCGTCGACGGCCGACCTGAAGAACACCGACTTCGGGCTGTCCTGGGGCGGCATCGCGGGCCTGCAGCTGGGGCTGTCGGTGGTGTGGACGGAGGCCCGGCGCCGAGGGATCGCTCTGGAGGACCTGCTCCCCCTGTTCACGACGGGTCCGGCGCGGGTCGCCGGGGTGAGCCGGGGCGCCCTGACGGTCGGCGCTCCCGCACACCTCGTCGCGTTCGCCCCCGACGAGGAGCGCGTGGTCGACGTGCACGCCCTCGAGCACAAGAACCCGGTCTCGCCCTACGACGGCACGACGCTCGCCGGAGCCGTGCGGACCGTCTGGCTCGACGGCGTGCCGATCGTGGAGGACGGCGCCGTCACCGCTCCCGGCCGGGGGCACACCTGTGCGTGAGCGATCAGGCCTCGCGGTGCGCGTGCCCGAGCACCGCTGCGACCAGCGCCAGCACGCCCGCGAACAGCATCCCGACCCCGACGCCGCGCTCCCCGCCGACGTGCAGCAGCAGCGCACCCACGGCGGCGCCGACGAGGATCAGCGCGACCGCGAGCGACCGCCGCGCCCAGCCGTCACCGGTGCCGCCGGCGAGCCGCGAGTCGGCGGCCAGGCCCGTGAGGGTCGACGTCACGACGACGGTGGTCACGTCCTTGACGGCCAGCCGGCGCGCGGTCGCAGCCTGCAGCCCCATCGCCACCGCCAGCAGCGTGGTGACGACGAGCGCCCAGGTGGTGGCCTCGACCGGGGGCACGACGAGCGCGCCGATGCCCAGCCCGACCGCGAGCACGCCGGTCGCCGCGAACGTGCCGCTCGTGCGGTCCGACCAGCCCGCCGGGGCGGTGCGCAGCACGCGTCCGCCGAGCGCGGCACCGGCCAGGAAGCCGACCAGCGCGAGCGCCGGGCCGAGGATCGGCAGGTCGTCGGCACCCGCGAGCGCCATGCCGAGGATGACCACGTTCCCGGTCATGTTCGCGGTGAACACCCGGTCGAGACCGAGATAGCCGACGGCGTCGACGATGCCCGTCGTGAACGTCAGTGCCAGCATGAGCACCAGGTGTCGGCGAGCGTCGTCCCAGGTCTTCATCACGGCGTCATCGTGGGGGTGCAGGACCGATGAGTGCAACGCTGCAACCCGGCGCGGGGCACATCCGCGCCGACACCTACCTGCCGTCCACGCCTGCCACTGTCCTGTGGGGGCGGCTGCCGTGCGGGACCGACGCCCCCGTCCTGCGAATCGAGGCGGGCACCGAGGTCACCATCGACACGGTCAGCCACGAGGGCCTGCTCGACGACCAGGGCAGCGACCCGCTGGGGTTCTTCGCGAGCCACGGGGTGGCGCCGGAGGACGTGCTGACCGACGCCGTCGAGATCGTCGGGACGCTGACGCGGAACCACGCCGACGGACCCCACGTGGTGACGGGACCGATCCACGTCGCGGGCGCGATGCCGGGCGACCTGCTGGCGATCACCGTCCTGGAGACCACCCCGCGCGTCCCGTACGGCGTGATCTCGAACCGGCACGGACGCGGCGCGCTGCCGGGCGAGCTCCCGCGAGGGCCTGAGAACGTGAGCGTGTTCGCCACGGTGCGCGACGACCGCGGCTGCCTGCCCGCCGTCGAGGGTGGCGAGCGCCTGATCGAGTTCCCGCTGGCCCCCTTCCTCGGGATCATGGGCGTCGCGGTCGCCGGTGACGAGCGCCCGCACTCGGTGCCGCCCGGCGCGCACGGCGGGAACATCGACATCAACCTGCTCCAGGTGGGCAGCACGCTCTACCTGCCGGTGCAGGTGCCGGGCGCGCTGGCGTACGTGGGCGACCCGCACTTCGCGCAGGGCGACGGCGAGGTGGCGCTCACCGCGCTGGAGGCGTCCCTGCGGGTCACGCTCCGGTTCGACGTGGTGCCGGCCGTCGAGGCGCTCGCACAGTTCGGACCGTTCGAGGGGCCCCTGGTCGAGACGCCGGAGTACCTGGTGCCGACCGGCCTCGACCGGGACCTCGGCGAGGCGGTGCGCAGGTGCGTCCGGGCCGCGCTCGCTCTGCTGCAGGCGCGGTGGGGTCTCGACGAGCACCTCGCGTACGCGTACCTGTCCGCGGCCACCGACATCGACATCTCGCAGGTGGTCGACCAGGTCTGCGGGGCCCACGCGCGCATCCGCAAGGCCGACCTGGAGGCCATCGCCCGATGATGCCGACCGAGCTGCAGGACGCCTTCGACGCCTACGAGCGTGCGCTGGCGACCGACGACATCGAGGCCCTGGACGATGCGTTCGCGCCCGGCGAGGAGACGCTCCGCGGGGACAGCAACGGCCTGCTCGTCGGGCACGACGCGATCAGCGCGTTCCGCAGCGCGCGCGGCGGCATCACGCCCCGGGTGCTGGACCGGGTCGAGTCCCGCCGCCTGGCCGACGACTGCTGGCTGATCGTCGCGACCTCCCGCTACGACGGCGGCGGCACCGGGCTGCAGACGCAGGTGTGGCAGCTGGTCGAGGGGCGGTGGCAGATCACCGCCGCGCACGTCACCGGTCGCACCCCGAGCTTCGACAAGGCGGTCTGGCGGACGGTCGGCGACCCGCTCTACCAGGGCGCGTTCGACGGCCCGCTGCTGGGGCTGCGCGTCGCGGTCAAGGACGTGTTCGCCGTCCGTGGGTACCGGATCGGCGCGGGCAACCCGACGTGGCTGCGCGACGCCGCCCGCGAGCGCCAGCACGCCCCCGCGGTCCTGGACCTGCTCAAGGCGGGCGCCTCGGTGCGCGGCCTGGCCCGCACGGACGAGCTCGCGTACTCGATCGCGGGCGCGAACCCGCACTACGGCACCCCCGCCAACGGCGCCGTCGCGGGCGCGCTCCCGGGGGGCTCGTCGAGCGGTCCCGCGACCGCGGTAGCGACCGGCCAGGCGGACGTGGGCCTGGCCAGCGACACCGCCGGGTCCATCCGCGTCCCCGCGAGCTACCAGGGCCTGTGGGGGCTGCGCACCACGCACGGGCTGGTGCCGCGGCAGGGCATGGTGCCGCTCGCGCCGTCGTTCGACACGGTCGGCTGGCTGACCCGTGACGGCGAGACGCTCGACGCGGTCGTCACGTGGTGCCTGGAGGACGACGCCCCGCCGCTCCCCGCCCGCCGGCTGGTCCCGGTCGAGGTGCTCCAGCTGGTCGACCCGGCGACGCGCGAGGCCTTCGAGGCGTGGGCGGGAGGGACGTTCGAGGAGGTCGAGGTCGGTCCGCTCGACGAGTGGTTCGAGGCGTTCCGCGTCGTGCAGGCCGCGGAGGCGTGGCGGGCCCACGGCACCTGGGTCACCGCGCACCCCGACGCCGTCGGACCCGGTGTGCGCGAGCGGTTCGCGATCGCGAGCGAGGTGACGGCTGCGGACGAGGCGTCGGCCCGGACCGAGGTCGAGCGCCTGGCCACCGTCATCAGAAACATCGTCGCCGACGCCGTCCTCGTGCTGCCCACCACGCCCGGCCCGGCCCCGGCGAGGACCGCGAGCGCCGCCGAGCTCGACCAGGTCCGCGCCGCGACCCTGCGGATGACCGCGCTGGCCGGCATCGGCGGGCTGCCCGCGCTGACCTTCCCCGTGCTGACCTACCCGTCCACGCTCGGGCCGGCACCGGTCGGTGTCTGCCTGGTCGGCCCTCGCGGCAGCGACCTGTCCCTGGTCCGGCACGCCCTTGGAGGCCTCACATGACCCACCCGGTGAACCCGCCCGCCCGTCTGCTCATGGGACCCGGGCCGGTCAACGCCGACCCCCGCGTGCTGCGCGCCCTCTCGACGCCGCTGGTCGGCCAGTACGACCCGGCGATGACCGGCTACATGAACGAGACGATGGCGCTGTACCGCGAGGTCTTCGCGACGACCAACGACGCCACCCTGCTGGTCGACGGCACGTCCCGGGCGGGGATCGAGGCGGCCCTGGTGTCGCTCGTGCGCCCGGGCGAGCGCGTCCTGGTGCCGGTGTTCGGGCGGTTCGGGCACCTCCTGGCGGAGATCGCGCTGCGCGCGCAGGCCGAGGTGCACATGATCGAGGTGCCGTGGGGGCAGGTGTTCGGAGCACAGGCCGTCGAGGAGGCGATCGTCCGCGTCCGCCCGCACCTGCTCGCGATGGTGCAGGGCGATACGTCGACGACCATGCTCCAGCCGCTCGACGAGCTCGGGGCGATCTGCGAGAAGCACGGCGTGCTGTTCTACACGGACGCGACCGCGTCGCTGGGCGGGAACGCGTTCGAGATGGACGCCTGGGGTCTGGATGCCGCTACCGCCGGGCTGCAGAAGTGCCTGTCCGGCCCGTCGGGGAGCGCGCCGATCAGCCTGTCGGACAAGGCCGTCGACGTGATCCGGGGCCGCCGCCGCATCGAGGCGGGGATCCGCGAGGAGTCCGACGAGGACACCGGGGAGCCCGTGCACTCCAACTACTTCGACCTCGGCATGATCCTCGACTACTGGGGTCCGCGGCGGCTCAACCACCACACCGAGGCGACGAGCATGCTGTACGCGGCGCGGGAGTGTGCGCGGATCATCGTCGAGGAGGGCCGGCAGGCCGTCATCGACCGGCACGAGCGGGCCGGCCGCGCGATGCTCGCGGGGGTCCGGGGTCTGGGGCTGGGGGTGTTCGGGGACGTGGCGCACAAGATGAACAACGTGGTCGCGGTCGAGATCCCGGACGGTGTGGACGGCGACGCCGTGCGCGGGGCGCTGCTGCAGGACTTCGGCATCGAGATCGGGACGTCGTTCGGCCCGCTGCACGGTCGCGTGTGGCGGATCGGCACGATGGGCGCCAACGCCCGGCTCGACACCGTCCTGACCACGCTCGCCGCCCTGGAGCAGGTGCTGCGCCGCGCCGGCGCGAAGGTCCCCCATGGCGGCGGCGTCGACGCCGCCTACGCGGAGGCCTGATGCTCGACGCCCCTACCGCTGCCCGGCGCATCATGGCGCGCTGCGACGAGCTCGCGGCGTACACGTCGATGACCGGCGGCATCGAACGCGTCTACCTCTCCCCCGAGCACGCCCGCGTCAACCGGGTCGCCGCCCGCTGGATGCGCGAGGTCGGGCTCGACACGTGGCAGGACGCGGCGGGCAACCAGTGCGGGCACCTGGCGGGGCGGGACCCGGACGCGCCGTCGCTGCTGCTCGGGTCGCACCTCGACACGGTGCGGGACGCCGGCCGGTACGACGGGATCCTCGGCGTGCTCATGGCGATCGAGGTGGTCCGCGCGCTGCGGCCCGTGGCCGGCACCCTGCGGTTCGGGCTCGACGTCGTCGCGTTCTGGGACGAGGAGGGTGCCCGGTTCGGCACCGCGCTGCTCGGGTCGTCCGCGATGGCCGGCCGCTGGAACGAGGCGTGGTGGGACCTGACCGACGAGCACGGCACCACCCTGCGCACGGCGTTCAGCGAGTTCGGCCTGGACCCGGGGCGCATCGGCACGGCCGCGCGGTCACGGGAGTCGTTGGCGGGCTACCTGGAGGCGCACATCGAGCAGGGACCGGAGCTCGACGACGGCGGCGCGCCGCTGGGGGTCGTGACCTCGATCGCGAGCGCCCGACGGTTCGCGGTGCAGATCGACGGCGAGGCCCGGCACGCCGGGGGTGCCCGGTACGAGAAGCGGCACGACGCCCTGCTCGGCGCCAGCGAGGTCGCGCTCGCCGTCGAGCGGCTGTGCCGCGCGGAGCACCACATCATCGGCACCGTCGGCCGGCTGGAGACGTTCCCGGGCGCGGTCAACGTCGTCCCTGGCGAGGCCCGGCTGACGGTCGACCTGCGCGGCGAGCACGACGACGACCGCGACCGGGTCTGGCGCAGCATCACGCGCGAGCTCGACGAGATCGCCGGTCGACGCGGCCTGTCGTGGTCCGCACGCGAGCTGCACGAGGCGCCCGCGGTCATGTGCGACTCCCTCCTGCAGGACGTCGTGCGCGCCGGGATCGAGGACACCGGCCGTCGGCACGTCCCCGCGCTGTTCAGCCGCGCGGGCCACGACGCCATGGCGATCGGTGCGGTCACCGGCATCGGCATGCTGTTCCTGCGCAACCCCGACGGCATCAGCCACCACCCCGACGAGGACGTCAGCCTGGCCGACGTCGAGACGGGCCTGCGGGCGCTGACCGCCACGGTCGAGCACCTCGCGCGCGAGGCCGCCTGAGAGGATCGGGACCGTGGAACCTCTGGTCTTCGACCCCGTCCCGGACATCCGCCTCATCGCCGTCGACATGGACGGCTCCCTGCTCGACGACGAGAAGCGCATCCACGACGACTTCTGGCCGCTGCTCGACGAGCTGGCCCGCCGCGACATCCTGCTGTGCCCGGCGAGCGGCCGGCAGTACGCGACCCTGCGCCGTCAGGTCGGCCGCGACGAGCTGGTCTACATCGCGGAGAACGGCGCCTACGTGGTGCAGCACGACGAGGAGATCAGCGCGGACGGCCTGGCCCTGGGCACCGCGCGCGAGGCGGTGCGGACGGTCCGGGACGCGACCGACCTCGACCTCGGCACGGTCCTGTGCGGCAAGCGCTCCGCCTACGTCGAACGGTCGGACGACGCCTTCCTCGACCAGGCCACGCCGTACTACGCGAAGCTTCAGACCGTCGACGACCTGCTCATGGTCGACGACGACGTGCTCAAGGTCGCCGTCTACGACTTCGGCTCGGCGGCCACGGGTGCCGGCCCGCTGCTGCACCGGTTCGACGCCATGGTGTCGGGCGAGCACTGGGTCGACGTGATGAGCCCGACCGCCGACAAGGGGCACGCCCTGCGCGCCGTCCAGGAGACGCTCGGCATCACCGCCGACCACACGATGGCGTTCGGCGACTACTTCAACGACGTCGGCATGCTCGACGCGGCGTCCTTCTCGTTCGCGATGGACAACGCGCACCCCGACGTCCGGGCGCACGCGCGGTTCGTCGCCCCGTCCAACAACGCCAACGGCGTGGTCCGCACCATCCGCTCGGTCCTCGGGCTCGCGTGATGGTCGCGGGCCTGCTGCTCACCCCCGGCTTCGGCGGGACCCGCGACGGTGCACCGCTCGTCGCCGTGGAGAAGGCCGTCGCGCCGCTGCCCGTGCTGCGCCTCGACCTGCCGAAGACCGCGGCGCCGGCGATCGCGGAGGTCCGCGCACAGGCCGAGGCGTTCGCGTCGTCGCTGGGCGTCGGGACCGAGGACCTAGTCCTCGGCGGCCGCTCGTTCGGCGGGCGCATGTGCTCGATGGCGGTCGCGCAGGGTCTAGCCGTGGCGGGCCTCGTCCTGCTGTCCTACCCGCTGCACCCGCCGGGCCGCCCGGACACCCTGCGCATCGCGCACCTGCCGGAGATCCGCGTCCCGGTCCTCGCCGTCTCCGGCTCGACCGACCCGTTCGGCTCCCCGGACGAGCTGACCCACCACCTGGCCGCGATCCCCGGCCCGGTCATGACCGTCTTCCTGCCCGGCCCGCACCTCCCGACGAGCACCACCGCCGTCGCCGACGCGGTGCGCGACTGGCTGAACAGCCTCCCCTGACCCGCGTCGCCACCTACGCTCCGTCCGTGAGCACCCGCCGCCGTCGCGTCACCTGGATCGTGGGCGGTGTCCTGCTCGCCCTCGCCGCCGTCCCTGTCCTGTGGGTCCAGGGCGTCGGCCAGAGCGAGGTCCGCGCCGCCGATGACGTCCCGGCCACCCCGGTCGCCCTCGTCCTCGGCGCCGGCCTGAAACCCGACGGCAGCCCGTCGGTGTACCTGACCCGCCGCCTCGACGCCGCGCGCGACCTGTACGAGCGGGGAGCGGTCGACGTCGTGCTGGTCAGCGGCGACCACGGCACCGCCCAGCACGACGAGCCGACCGCGATGCTCGACTGGCTGGTCGAGCACGGCGTCCCGGCCGACCATGTGGTCCGCGACCACGCCGGCTTCGACACCCACGACTCGTGCGTCCGGGCGCACGACGTGTTCGGCGTCCGCGACGCGGTCGTCGTCACGCAGGACTACCACGTGCGCCGCGCGCTGTTCTCGTGCACCGCGGCGGGGATCTCGGTGACCGGCGTCGGGGTGTCGTCGGTCTCGGTCCGGCCTGTCCAGGCGGTCGTGTGGCGCGCCCGGGAGGTGCCGGCGTCCTGGCGCGCGGCCTGGGACGCGGTCACGGGCCGCTCCCCGGTCTACGCCGGCCCACCGGAGACGACCCTCCAGGACGCACTCGCCACCTCACGCTGACGACGTCGTCGCGCTGGGCAGGACGAAGTCCTCACGATCATCGGCCGCGACAGCGGGGTGCGAGACGATCGACCCCATGGACGCTCTCGACACGCTGCGCGCAGCGTTCGCCCCCGTGCCCGGCTACCTCGACGCCGCCACCTGCGGGCTGCCCGCCCGGGCGACCGTGACCGCGATGCACGAGGCGCTCGACACCTGGCAGGCGGGGAAGGCGGACCTCGCGGTGTATGACGAGGCCGTCACGGCGTCGCGCGCGGCGTACGCCCGGCTGGTCGGGGTGGACCCGTCGTGGGTGGCGGTCGGCTCGCAGGCGTCCGTCCTGATCGGTCTGGTCGCGGCGAGCGTGCCGGACGGCGCCGAGGTCCTCACGGTCGACGGCGACTTCGCGTCGGTCGTCTTCCCGTTCCTGGCCCACGCCGACCGCGGCGTCTCGGTCCGCACCGTGTCGCTGGACTCGTTGGCCGAGGAGATCCGCCCGTCCACCCACACGGTCGCGTTCTCGCTCGTGCAGTCGGTCGACGGGCGCGTCGCCGACGTCGAGGCCGTCCGCGCGGCGGCCACCGCAGCGGGTGCCCTGACGGTCTGTGACGTCACGCAGGCCGCCGGCTGGTTCCCGGTGGACGCGACGGCGTTCGACGTGACCGTCTGCGCGTCGTACAAGTGGCTGTCGGCACCGCGGGGGACCGCGTTCCTCACGGTCGGCCCGGACCAGAGGGACCGGCTGCGTCCGACGAGCGCCGGCTGGTACGCGGGCGAGGAGATCTGGTCGTCGGTCTACGGTCCCGCGATGACGCTCGCCCACGACGCCCGCCGGTTCGACGTCTCCCCCGCCTGGTTGTGCTGGGTGGGTGCCGTCCCGGCGCTGGAGCTGTTCGCGGCCGCTCCGCTGGACGCCGTCCACCGGTACACCGTGGGCCTCGCCGACGCCTTCCGTGCGGGCGTCGGCCTGCCACCGGGCGGCAGCGCGATCGTCCGGCTGCCCGACGACGCAGCGGGATCGCGCCGGGCGCTGCTGGCCGCGCACGGCACACGCGCGGCGGGGCGGGGCGGCGGCGTCCGGCTCGCATTTCACGTGTGGAACGACGCCGCCGACGTCGAGCGGGCTGTGGCTGCCCTGAGCAACTCCTGAGGGGAACCTGAGGGTCGACTCGGGGGTCTCCCGGATATCCCTGTGCCTGGCGGCGGCGAAATCCTAGGCTCGTTCACAATCTCGACACCGGCTCTCGACGATGTATCTCTCGTCCAGCGAGCCGCACCTCTTTGTCGTCGTCGACACCCCCACCATGAGGACACACCCATGTCTCAGGTCGCCGGATGGATCACCCACCGCTACCTCAAGTTCGCCGTCATCGTCTTCTGGCTCGCGGTCCTGGCGGTGCTCGGCCCCCTCGCGGGCAAGCTCACGGGCGCACAGGACAACGACGCCAAGTCGTGGCTGCCCGCCAACGCCGAGTCGACGGAGGTGCTCGACGTCGCCGCGGGGTTCGTGTCGTCCAACACGATCCCCGCCGTGATCGTCTACGAGCGCCCGGACGGCCTCACGCCCGAGGACCTCGAGGCCGTCGCGGCGCACGCCGCGGAGTTCGGCACGCTGGACACCCTCGACGGTGAGGTCATCGGCCCGATCCCGTCCCAGGACGGGGAGGCGGTGCAGATCATCGTGCCGCTGGACCTCGGCTCGGACGGCTGGAACCTCGCCGCCGACGCGGTCGACGACCTGCGCGCCACCGCCGAGGACGGCCCCGACGGTCTCGACGTGTACATCACCGGCCCGGCGGGCAGCGCCGCCGACTCGTCCGCCGCGTTCGAGGGCATCGACGGCACCCTGCTGTACGCGGCCGTCGCCGTCGTCATCGTCATCCTGCTGATCACCTACCGCAGCCCGATCCTCTGGCTCCTGCCGGTCATCTCCGCGGGGGTCGCGCTCACCGTCTCGCAGGCGCTGATCTACCTGCTCGCGGACAACTACGACCTGACGGTCAACGCCCAGAGCGCCGGCATCCTCACGGTCCTCGTGTTCGGCGCGGGGACGGACTACGCGCTGCTGCTCGTCGCGCGCTACCGCGAGGAGCTGCGCAAGCACGGTGACCGGCACGAGGCGATGGCCCTGGCCCTGCACCGCGCCAGCCCCGCGATCATCGCGTCCGGCGCCACGGTCGCCATCGGCATGCTCTGCCTGCTCTTCGCGACCATGAACTCGACCGCCGGCCTCGGCCCGGTCGCGGCCGTCGGTGTCGGCGTCGCGGTGCTCGTCATGCTGACCCTGCTGCCGGCGCTGCTGGTGACGTGCGGCCGGTGGATCTTCTGGCCGCGTGCCCCGAAGCTCGGCGACGACGAGCCGTCCGAGCACGGCTTCTGGGCGCGCGTCGGCGGCCGCATCGAGCGCCGTCCCCGTGCCACGTGGATCGGGACGTCCGCGATCCTGGCGGTGGCGTGCCTCGGCATCGTCGCGCTCAACGCCACGGGCCTGACCACCGAGGAGTCGTTCCGCGGCACCCAGCCGTCGATCGAGGGCGAGAAGGTGCTCGCCGCGCACTTCCCCGGCGGCGCCGGCACGCCGGTCGTGGTCATCGCGAACGCGGACGATGCGAGCACCCTGACCGACGCGGCGTCGGTCTTCGCCGACGTGGAGGGCATCGACCCGACGAGCATCACGGAGCCCGTCGTGAAGGACGGTCTGGCGTACCTCGAGGGCACCCTGACCTCGGCGCCGGACAGCGACGACGCCTACGACACGGTCGACCGGGTCCGGGCCGCGGTGCACGAGGTGTCCGGCGCGGACGCCCTAGTCGGCGGTACCACCGCCGTCAACCTCGACGTGCAGCGTGCCTCCGCGGACGACAACCGGCTGATCATCCCGATCGTCCTGGTGGTCGTGTTCCTGATCCTCATGGTCCTGCTCCGCGCGGTCGTCGCCCCGCTGGTGCTCATCGGCACCGTCGTGCTCTCGTTCGGCGCGGCGATCGGCGTCAGCGCGCTGGTGTTCAAGTACGTCTTCGGCTACGCCGGGGCGGACACGTCGTTCCCGCTGTTCGTCTTCGTGTTCCTGGTCGCGCTGGGGATCGACTACAACATCTTCCTCATGACCCGGGTCCGGGAGGAGGCCGTGCGCCTCGGGCACCACCGCGGCTCGCTGGTCGGTCTGGCGGCCACCGGCGGGGTGATCACGTCGGCCGGGCTGGTGCTCGCGGGGACGTTCGCGGTGCTGGGCACGCTGCCTCTGGTGGCGTTCGCGGAGATCGGCTTCGCGGTGGCGTTCGGGGTGCTCCTGGACACCCTGGTGGTCCGGTCCGTGCTGGTCACGGCGCTGAACCTCGACATCGGCAAGGCGATGTGGTGGCCCAGCGCGCTGAGCAGGCACGCCGATCCGGAGCCCGCGCAGGAGAAGGTTCCGGTCCCGGTCGCCTGACCGTCAGACGCGAGATGCCCGGATCGTCCCCGATCCGGGCATCTCGGGATAGCGTCGGACCAAGGGCCCCTGGAGGGCACCGACGCGGCCCAGGAGCACACGTGACGGAGATCGCTGCACCCCAGTCCCCGACCACCCCCGCCAGCCCTGCCACGCGATGGTGGGCCCTCGACCCGGAGGCTGCGACCGCGCAGCTGGACACCGACCCGGCGACGGGCCTGTCGTCGGCCGAGGTCACTGCCCGGCGGGAGCGGTACGGCTCGAACACCCTGACCGCCCAGGCGGCTCCGTCCGTGTGGTCGGTGGTCTTCCAGCAGCTGCGCGACCCGATGAACATCATGCTGATCGCGGTCGCGGCGGTCAGCGCGGCCATCGGGCAGGGGTCGACCGCGCTCATCGTCGGCTTCCTCGTGGTGATCAACGTGGTCATCGGGACCCGCCAGGAGATGCTCGCGCGCAAGAGCGTCGATGCGCTGGCCACGATGCAGGAGCCGCAGTCGCGGGTGCGGCGGGACGGCGCCCTGGTGCAGATCCCCGCGCACGACCTGGTGCCGGGAGACGTCGTCGAGCTCGAGGCCGGCGACATCGTGCCCGCCGACGGCCGGCTGCTGCGGACCGCCACGATGGAGACCCAGGAAGCGGCGCTGACCGGCGAGAGCACGCCGATCGGGAAGGACCCGATCACGCTCGCCGACGAGGAGGTCCCGCTCGGCGACCGTGCCAACATGGCGTTCCAGAACACGTCCGTCACCCGCGGCACGGGCACGATGCTCGTCACCGCGACGGGCATGACCACGCAGATCGGCAACATCGCCACGCTGCTGTCGTCGGTGGAGAAGACGAAGTCGCCGCTCCAGCAGGAGCTCGACAAGCTGACCAAGGTGCTCGGTGTCATCGCATGGACCGCGGTGGCGGTCATCGTGCTCATCGGCGTCCTGCGCGGCCAGTCCGCGAGCGAGCTCCTGTTCCTGGCGACGGCGGTCGCCATCTCCGCGATCCCGACCGGCCTGCCCACGTTCGTGCAGGCCATGCTCGCGTACGGCGCCCGCCAGCTGGCCGACGCGAAGGCCGTCGTCGCCAACCTCAACGACGTCGAGACGCTCGGTGCGACCAGCTCGATCAACTCCGACAAGACGGGGACGCTCACCCTCAACGAGATGACGGTGACCGCGCTCTACACGATCGGTCAGCACTTCACCGTCGAGGGCAGCGGCTACGCCAAGACGGGCAAGATCCTGCAGACGGCCGGCGCGGACATGCCGGACCTGACGCCGCTCGCGTACGGCCTGTGCCTGGCCAGCGACGCGACGGTGTCCGACTCCGGCGCGGTGATCGGCGACCCGACCGAGGCCGCGCTCGTGGTGCTCGCCGCGAAGCTGGGCATCGACGCCGAGGAGAGCCGCCGGACGTACCCCCGCGTCGCGGAGGTGCCGTTCGACTCGGCGTACAAGTTCATGGCCACCGCCCACTGGCTCCCCTGGCGTGGCGACCGGTCGCTCGTCGAGGTGGTCAAGGGAGGCCCGGACGTCGTGCTGCAACGCTGCACGCACGCCCTCGCCGGACCGGGCCAGACGGTCCCGCTGGAGGACATGCGCGCCGACATCGAGGCGGAGATGGAGCGGCTCGCCGAGCAGGGGCTGCGCACGCTCGCCTTCGCGACGCGGTTCCTCACGCCGGCCGACGAGGCCGCCCTGGTCGCCGACCCGATGTCCTACGTCGAGGAGCTCGTGTTCGTCGGGCTGGTCGGCATCGTCGACCCGCTGCGACCCACCGCCAAGGTGGCCGTCGAGATCGCCCTGAAGGCCGGCATCGAGGTCCGCATGATCACCGGCGACCACGCGGTGACCGCGAGCGCGATCGGCAAGCAGCTGGGCCTCGGCCCGGGCGCGATCAGCGGACCGGAGCTGGCCAGCCTGACCGACGAGGAGCTGCTGGAGCGGCTGCCGAACCTGCACGTGTTCGGCCGCGTGACCCCCGAGGACAAGCTCCGGCTGGTCCAGCTCATGCAGAAGCAGGGCCTCGTGGTCGCCATGACCGGTGACGCCGTCAACGACGCGGCCGCCATCAAGCAGGCCGACATCGGGGTCGCTATGGGCTCCGGCAGCGAGGTCACCAAGCAGGCCGCCCGCCTGGTGCTCACCGACGACAACTTCAGCACCCTGGTGCACGCGGTCGAGCTCGGCCGCAGCATCTACCAGAAGATCACCGCGTACATCCGCTTCCAGATGAGCCAGCTCATCGGGCTCGTGGTGCTGTTCCTGGCGGCCAGCATCTTCGACATCGCCGACGGCGTCGCGATGACCCCGATGATGGTGCTGTTCCTCAACTTCTTCGTCGCCGTGTTCCCGGTGATCGCGATCATGCTCGACCCGGTCGGCCCCGGGATCATGGACCGCGTGCCGCGCGACCCGAAGGTCGGCATCAGCAACGGCTACGCCGTGCGCCGCTGGATCCTCTACGGCCTGGTCTTGTGCATCTCCTCGGGGATCCCGCTGGTGGCCGGCCCCGACACCCCGGCCGCCGACACCCCGACGGCGTCGATGACGATGGCGTTCGTGGTCATGGGCCTCGGTTCGGTCCTGTCCGGGCTGGTCCTGCGGCGCGAGCCGGAGTCGGGCCTCGCCGCTCCCCTGCTGACGGCGGTCAAGGTGCTCTCGGCCCCGGTGATCCTCGTCGTGCTGGCCACCGAGCTGGACTTCCTGCAGGGGTGGCTCACGACGCAGTCGCTGTCGGGTCCGCAGTGGCTGGCCTGCCTGGGCCTGGCGCTGCTGCTGCCGATCGTCGCGGAGGTGGACAAGGTGATCCTGCGACGCCGGGCGGCCACCCAGGTCGTCCTGGACCCGAAGGAGGCCGTGACCCCGGCGCGCGCCCGCAGCTAGTCAGTCGAGCAGCGGGGGCGGCGCCTGCAGGTCGTAGGCCCGGAACAGGACCGCGTGCTCGACCCCCATGGCACGCCCCTGCATCGACGCGATCATCGGGAGCATGTCCTTCGGGGCCGGGTGCCCGGGCAGTCCCGCGAGGTACTCCTCGTGGGCGTCCAGGGACGCGATCCCCGCCTGCAGCGCGTCCGCGGTGACCTCCACGCCGTGCGTCGCCCGGGGGTCCCCGCCGACCAGCAGCCAGCGGACCTGCCACGGTTCCAGACCGTCGGCGAGGAGCTCGGTGAACACCCACCGGTTGCCGGCGTCGCGCACCGCGTCGAGCGTCGCCAGCCCGGCCACGCGATGGTCGGCCATGTTCAGTCCCGCGACGAACTCGAGCTCCCAGGACCCGGTGAGCACGACGTCGGGCCGGTACTCGCGGATCCGCCGCGCGACGTCCCGCCGCAGCGGCAGCCCGTACTCGAGCACGCCGTCGGGGTGATCCAGGAACTGCACGTCGGTGACGCCGACGGCCGCGGACCCTGTGATCTGCTCCCGGGTGCGGATCTCGCGCGTGCGGTCGGGCGGCGACGCGTCCATGCCGGCCTCCCCGCGGGTGAGCACCAGGTAGGCGACGTCGACACCGCGAGCGGTCCACATGGCGACGGCGGACGAGGTGCCGTACTCGACGTCGTCGGGGTGCGCGACGACGCACAGCACGCGGCGGAACTCGGAGTCCGGCAGTGCCGGCAGCAGATCGGGCATGCCTGGACGCTACGCGCGGTCCAGCTGCGCGCGGAAGGCGTCGAGCGCACCGGCCGAGAAGAGCACGAACCGCACCAGCTCGATGCCCTCCGGGCCTGGGCCACCCGCCGCCACGCCCTCCTGCCACACCCGGACCGTCCCGACGGCGATCCGCGCGACGTCCTCGACCGCCCAGCCGTACACGCCGGCGCTCACGGCGGGAAAGGCGATGCTCGACGCACCGAGCTCGACGGCGAGCTCGAGGGGCCGCGCGAAGCAGGAGGACAGCAGGACCGGGTCGGTCTGCCCCCGGTGCCGGTTCGGCCCGACGGTGTGGATCACCCACCGGGCGGCGAGGCCGAACCCGGGGGTCGCGACGGCGTCCCCCACGGGGAGCCCGTCCGGCAGCGTGGTCCGGCGCAGCTCCCGGCACGCGGCCAGCAGGTCCGGCCCGGCGGCGGCGTGGATCGCACCGTCGACTCCCCCGCCCCCGAGCAGGGACGAGTTCGCGGCGTTGACCACGACGTCCACGTCCTGCGTTGTGATGTCCCCGAGCACGGCCTCGATCAGCATCTCGCCATCATCGCGGTCGACGCTCGACATGGGTAAGGCCCCTCGGACGCTTACTCCGAGGGGCCTTCACCGGTTCCCAGGCTACAAGGGGCCCGCGCCCGGACGGGTGAACGACGCGCGCGTCGTCCACATCTTTCGTCCACACCCCTGTGTTTACCGGGCGTTTACGCAGGTGGACCTGTGGACAAGGGTGTGGGTAAAGCGGTGGACAAAGAAAGGTCCGAGAACCCCTTGTGGCCCCCTACCGAAGCGCGTTAGAAATCTCACATCGAGATCGACAGATCGAGAACCGCAGGCGAAGGATCCCTCCCGGGGAGACTGAAACCGCAGGTCAGGTGGCCTCTTCGGAGATCGCGTGGACCGGGTCGACGACTACCTGGACAGGGCCGGAACCTCGACGCACGGGGCCCTTCGGGGACTCGCGCAGGCGGCGCAGAACGCCCTTCGGGGAGGTGGCGCCGGTGGGGACAGGCTGTGGATGTCGGACCGACCGGAGAACGGACGACCACATCGTCGTGGTGACACGACGAACCGCGGATGACGACGCGGGGACGTCAAGGACCGGAAGGTAGCTCGCAGTCGTCCCGCTCGTGGCGGGTCGTCGGTGCCGGAGCCCCTCGGGGTGACCGCGTCGGCGACGAACCAGGTGTCGGGACGTAGCCGCACCGTCAGCGCGGCGTCGGTCACCGGTCCGCCGGTGACGGAAGACCTGCGAACACGAGAGGGCCCCTCGGACGCTTACTCCGAGGGGCCCTCTCCGCATGTCCGGATGCCCCCCGGGTTCGCCCCGATGCGGGCTGAATCATTTCGGGTGGTATGCCCCTGACCGCTTCCCGGCGTGGCGCCCCTCCTGCTTCGGTATGTTCCGTCGGGCTCGCGAGGACGCACCGATCTCGCGGGCTTTCGTCTGCCGCGCCATCGCGGCGCGTGGAGGGGAGCGCCGTGGTGGCGACGATGTACATGGAGCCTGCCGACGTGGAACGCCGCGTCACGGTGGGCGGCTGGGTGCTCCGCGGTGTCGGGGTGCTGGTCGTCTGGACGGTGTGGACGTTCCTGGTGGGAGCCGCTCTGCTCCTGACCGGGAACGGCGGGAAGGCCGCAGGCACGGTGGTCGCGGTCGCGGCGATGCTGGTCGCGCTCGTCCCCACGTGGTTCCTGGTCCGCGCGTCACGCCCCCGGGCGTGGTTCCTGGGCGGCGCGACGGTGGTCCTCGCCGCGATCGGGATCTTCCTGGGCTCGCTCGGCGGTCCGAGCCTCGCCCAGATGACCGGCGTGGGTGCGTCGCTGCCCGTGGCCACGGGTGCCCAGCTGCTCACCATCTCGAGCGTCGAGAACACCCTCTGCCTGCAGGAGTGCTCGCAGGTGACGCACCTGTACGCGGTCATCGACTTCGACGGCGCGAGCTCGCAGGTGGGCGACGGGCTCATGGCCGCGGGGTGGGACGCGCTCGGCGACGGCTCCTACTGCCACGACCAGTTCGGCGTCCGCCTGACCGACGTCGCCGACCCGACGATCGCCGACCCGCCGGCACCGCCGCCCGGGATGGACCTGCTGAGCGTCTCGACGAGCCGCTGCGAGCGCTCCTAGGGCTCGGGCACCGACTCCAGCAGGATCGTCACCGGTCCGTCGTTGACCAGCTCGACCGCCATGTCCGCGCCGAACACCCCGGTGGCCACCTCGAGCCCGCGAGCGCGCAGCGCGTCGACGACGGCCTCGACCAGCGGCTGCGCGACCGGACCGGGCGCCGCGGCGTTCCAGGTGGGCCGGCGACCCTTGCGGGTGTCGGCGTAGAGCGTGAACTGGCTGACGACGAGTACCGGGGCACCGACGTCGACCGCGCACTGCTCGTCGCGCAGGATGCGCAGCTCGGCGATCTTGCGGGCGACCAGCTCGACCTGCGCGGCACCGTCGCCCGGTGTCACGCCGACGAGCGCCACCAGCCCGGGCCGGTCGATCGCGCCGACCACCACTCCGTCGACCGTCACCGACGCGCGCGTGACGCGCTGGACGACGGCTCTCATGCGCCGAAGGTCGCGACGACCTCGCCGACGGCTCGTCCGTGGCCCAGGACAGGTGTCAGGGCGACTGCCGCCACGGCTGCGGGATCGACGCCGGCCACCGTGAGCGCGGCCGCGAGGACCGCGGGCCGGGGCCGCGACGACCCGTCGGTGATCTTCAGCGCGACCGCACCGCCGTCCGGCAGCCCGGCCGCGTAGACGCCGTCGGCACCGTCCTTGGCGACGAGTCCCGGGACGGCCTCCATGAACCGCGTGGCGTCCCGCCCGGTGCCGGCGACGTGCCACGGGTGCTCGGACATCGCGCGCCCGGTGCGCCGCGGCAGCCCGTCCCCGGAGGCCAGGAGCGCGAACGACCTCGCGAGCCCGCGCAGCGTCGTCGAGAACAGCGGGGCGCCGCAGCCGTCGACCGTCGCCAGCTCGACGGGCACCCCGGTCAGCTCGCCGACCACCTCGCGCGTGGCCCGCTGGAGCGGGTGCTCCGGGTCGAGGTAGTCCTGCGTGGGCCAGCCGGCCGCGACGCACGTCGCGAGCATCCCGGCGTGCTTGCCGGAGCAGTTCTGGGTGATCGGCTCGGTGCCGTGCCCGTCCGCTCGCCACTGCCATGCTGCGTCGGCGTCCAGGGGCCAGTCGGGCGTGTTGCGCAGATCGTCGGCGACGAGGCCTGCGCCGGCGAGGATCGTGCCGACGACGTCGAGGTGCCCGGGCTCGGCGTTGTGGCTGGCGCACACCAGGGCGAGCTCGGCACCGTCCACGTCGAGCCCCGCGCGCAGCATCGCGACCGCCTGCAACGGCTTCAGCGACGACCGCGCCCACATCGTGGCGTCGGGGTCACCGAGGGCGAACCGCTCGGACCCGTCCGGCGCGAGCACCACGACGTGGCCGGCGTGCACCGACTCCACCAGACCGCCGCGCAGCACCCGCGCGAGCGGGACCGCGGCGGCGCCGATGTCCGGCACGCTCACCAGCCGCCGGAGGGACCGGACGGCCCCCGGGGTCCGCGGCCGCGCCCGCCCGAGTACGGGGTCACGGCGGGCTTCACGTCGACCAGGTACACGATCGCGCCGACCGCGGCGAGCAGGGCGAGGAACGACGGGAGGTGCGGCACCCCGGGGATCGGGATGACGCTGAACGACACCGCGGTGGCCACACCGACGATCGCGCCCCAGAACCCCTTGGTCCGCTTCCCCGCCTGGGGGAACGCGGTCGCCGGCCGCCGGAGCAGGTCGATCAGCGCCCACAGGCTCAGCCCGAAGATGGCGATGTAGAAGACGAAGAAGATGACGACCTGCAGGCTCGCGATCACGGAGCGAGCCTACGAGACATCACGGGACGACGAGCAGGCCCTCGGCGCGCGCCGCGGCGGCGAGGTGCTCGTCCCACGCGGCGACGACGAGGTCGGGCGAGCGCAGCTCCAGGGCGGACGCGAGGTGCAGGGCGTCGGCGGCGCGCAACGGGTGCCGGCCGACGAGCGCGGCGGCCGACGTCGCCACGACCTCCTGCAGCTCGAGGACGTGCAGGCCGGGCCACAGCCGCTCCCACGCCGCGAGCGCGGCGGCGGCGGCCTCGTCGCCGAGCCGTCCCGCGCGCCGGCCGCCGGCGAGCACCGCCCGCACCTCGGCGTCGGCCAGCCGGGACGTGACCACGAGGTCCGCGCCGTCCCACAGGGCCGCGACCAGCGCGGACCCCGGCTCGGTGACGCACAGCTTCACCAGCGCGCTGGTGTCCAGGTAGACGACCGCCATCTCAGCGCCGCAGCCGACGGACCAGGTCCGAGACCCCGCCCTTGGCCGCCGGGGAGCCGCGCTCCGTGGACCGGGCCGGTGGTCGGGGCGCCGCGGCCGGAGTCAGCAGCCCGTCCCGCTCCAGCCGTGTCAGCAGGTCCGCCGCCTCGATGCCGCTGAGCCGCGCCACGGGGATCCCGCGCTCGGTGATGACCACGTCCTCCCCGCCGCGTGCGGCCTCGATCCACTGCCTGAGCTCTGCGCGCAACGCGCTGACCGAGACGTCCACGCAGCGACCGTACCGAACCCGCCCCGCGCACGGGGGAGGTGGCGCGCAGGTCGGCGAGCTGTTGGCGGTCAGATCTCCGGCAGGGAGTCACGGGCGACCTGCGGGTCGACGTCCGCCGCCTCCAGCAGGTCGACGACCAGCGAGCGATGCAGCAGCACGAGGCTCTGCACCTGCCAGTCGAGCGCGGCCAGCCGGAACGGGTCCAGCGCCCCGGCGACCGCCAGCAGCTGCGTCCGCGCGCGCTCGGGGTCCCGGCCCGCACCGAGGGCGGCGGCGAGGTCGTCGGTCGCCCGCGCGGTGGCCTCCACCTGCGCGGCGATCGTGGTCATGTCGTGCGTCTGCGCCTCGACGGCCGCCAGGCAGCGGCGCGCCAGAACGCGGGCGTTGCGCATGGCGCGGTCGATGAGCACCGCGCCGGCCGCGAGCCCCGCGAGCTCCTCGCGGTACTTGCGGATCGTCGGGGACACCCGTGCCAGCTCGCCCGCGTTGGTCGCGGTCTCCGACCACTCGTCGAGCGCCGGCTGCGACGCCCGCCCGCGCACCAGCGCGTCCTCGACGTCGGCCGTCGAGGCCTCCCGGAGCCCGCGCGCGAGGATGCGGAGCACCCCGGCCAGGTCCTCGACCGCCGCACGGGCCAGCGTCCGGGGGTGCCGACGGGGGTCGCGCGGCGTCAGCAGTGCGACCGCGAGCGCGACCGCGCCACCGATCGCCGCATCGATCCAGCGTCCGAGCGGTCCCCCGGTCGCCGAGATCGCGGGCAGCCCGACGATGACCAGCGCCTGGACGCCCGCCTGCGTGGTGAGCATCTGCCCGCGGTCGATGAACCGCGCGATGATCGCCGCCAGGAACAGCACCACGGCCACCTGCCAGGCACCGTTGCCGATGAGGTGCACCAGCAGGTCCCCCAGCGCGACCCCGATCGCCACGCCGACGGCCAGCTCCGCGACCCGCCGGACCGACCGGTCCGTCGTGAACCCGAGCGCTATCCAGGCGCTGACGGGCGCGAAGAACGGGTACGGGTGCCCGACGGCGTACCGGGCGATCGCGAACGAGATCGCGGCCGCGACCGACGCCTGCAGGATCGGGAACCACGCGGCCCGTACCCGGGCCCACCCCTGCCGCACCCGCACCTCCATGACCACGCGAGGACGCGAGTCGGAGGTGCTCACAGGCTCGGGTGCTGCCCCAGGCCGCGGGTCAGAGGGCCGCGGGCGGCGGGCCGGTCGACGGACACACCGTCGCCGGGCACGATCTGCTCCTGGCCGGCGGCGACCGACCCGGCCTCGGACTCCACGACCAGCTCGGCGTCGCCCGGTACCGACCGCTTCACCACGGCCAGCGCGACCGGGCCGAGCTCGTGGTGGCGGGCGACGGTGGTGACCTGTCCAACCACCCGCCCGGGCTCCTGCGAGTCGGCGGTCTTCACGACATCGTGCACGGCCGCGCCGGGCTCGGGCAGCAGGTGCCCCGAGCCGTCGAGGTGGAGCATCACCAGACGCCGCGGCGGTCGGCCGAGGTTGTGCACGCGCGCCACGGTCTCCTGCCCGCGGTAGCAGCCCTTGGTCAGGTGCACCGCGGTACGCAGCCAGTCGAGCTCGTGCGGGATGGTCCGGTGGTCGACCTCGTGGGACGCGCGCGGGCGCCACGCCTCGACGCGCGCGGCCTCGCTGGCCCACGTGCCGACGAGCGGCCAGCCGGCCGCCTCCCGTGCACGCACCTCCTCGACCAGCCGGTCGCGCGGGACCAGGACGAGCCGCCAGTCGCGGTCGGCGCCGGGGTGCTCGTCGTCGGCGGGCCCGTACCGGGTGCCACCGGCCGCCGTGGTGGGCCAGGGGTCCCGCCAGGTGATCGGCTCGTCGGGCGTGCCCTCCGCGTCGACGGGCTCGCCGATCGCGGCCCACGCGTCGGTCGCGTCGACGATCTCGACCCGCAGCATGAACTTCATGCGGTTCAGCCACGCGGCCAGCCCGATCGGCGTCTCGGTGACGAGCCAGGTGGTCGCACCGTCGTCGACGACGCCCGCGGCGTGCTCGACGTGCCCCTGCGGGCTGAGCACCAGCAGCTCGGTCGAGGTCCGCGGCGCCAGCGCGGTCAGCTCCTGCGAGGTGATGGAGTTCAGCCAGGTCAGCCGGTCCGGGCCGGTCACGGTGACGACGCCCAGGTGCGACTGGTCCACCACGGCACCGCCGCGGGACAGCGCGCGCTGCTCGGCCGTCGGGTCGCCGTAGTGCCACGCGACCCCGTCGTCGGGGCCGGAACCCCGGACCGCTCCTCGGCGCGCCAGCAGCGGGCTGACGTGCCGCGGGGGCTCGCCGTGGGCCGAGGGGGTCTCGACGGGTGCGTCGGTGGTCATCAGGCCTCGTCGTCGGTGAGGGCCTCGACGCGCGCGAGGCGGCCGGAGGCGTAGGACTGCATGGGATGACCGAACGCGGCGATGTCGTGCGCCCACATGAGCTCGCCGTTGACCAGGCCGTAGAGGCGCTTCCCGGCACTGACGTCGGCACCGGAGGCGGTGCGCACGATGGCGTCGCTCACCAGGTCGATGCGGCCCTTGCCGACCGCTCCGATGTAGACGGCGACGTGCCCCGACGGGTCGGCGACCAGGAGCTCGACGGCGTGCTGGTCCTCGGTGAGACCCCAGTCGGCGGGCCGCTCGGGCGGGATGCGCCAGTAGCCGGACTCCGTCTGCCAGACGGGAGCGGGCGGCTCGTCCTCGAGCGCCGCGGTCGTGGACGGTGCCACGATCAGCCGGATCGTCGACGTGTACGACAGGTACGGCCCGCCGTCGCTGGCGATGACGATCTCCTGCGTGAACGTCGCCTCGTCGATCCCGGGGTAGTCGACGACTCCCTCACCGCGCCACGTGCCTACGAGCCAGGCCAGCGGGTAGACCTCGGGAGCGAGGCCGTCGGGGTCGGGCAGGACGAACGGCACAGCAGGCCTCCCGGTCTGTCAGAGGGTGACGTCAGCGCTGGCCCTTGTAGAGCCGGTACACGACGAAGACGGAGAACCAGCCGATCACCAGCGTCGCCGCGACCAGCAGGCCGATGAAGAAGATCTCGAGCCCAGTCATGCTGACGATCCTAACGAGCGCACACCCCTAACCTGTTCCGATGAGTCCCACGCCACGCCCCCTGGTGATCAAGACCACGTCCGGCACGGAGCGGCCGGAGGCCACCAACCAGGCGTTCACGGTCGCCGCCGCGGCCGTCGCGGCCGGCGCCGAGGTCAGTCTCTGGCTCACGGGCGAGTCGGCCTGGTTCGCCCTGCCGGGGCGCGCGGCCGACCTGGTCCTCGAGCACGCGACCCCGCTGGGCGAGCTGCTGGACCTGGTGCTCGAGGGCGGTCGCGTGACGGTGTGCACGCAGTGCGCCGCCCGCCGGGGCATCGGTCCGGAGGACGTGCTGCCCGGCGTCCGGATCGCCGGCGCCGCGGTGTTCGTGGAGGAGTCGCTGGCGGAGCGCGCTCAGGCGCTCGTCTACTAGGCCGTCCTCCCCGCCCGCAGCCGCACGCCGAGCAGGTACAGCTCGCAGCCGAGGCACAGCCCGAACACCGCGTTCAGGAACGCCGCGACCAGCGCGAACGCAGCCGCGACCGGCACGGCGACGGCCACCCCGGCCAGCCCGAGGACCAGTCCCGCACCCGTGATGACCAGGCCGACCAGCTGCGCGAACGTGGGCGGACGAGGGTCTTCGAGCTCGGTCGGCGGCGCCAGGCGCGGGCGGACCAGCTTCCGGAACACCCAGCCCTGCCAGGTCCGGCCGATACCGCCGAACGCACCGAGCGCGAAGCCCGCGACGATCACGGCGAGGACGACGTAGGCGCCGGGTGTGGTGCCGAGCAGGAGGACGGCGACGAGCAGGACGAGGTTGACGGCGGCACCGAAGCGAGGGCCGCGGGGGTCGATGCCGGCGGGGGCATCCGTGCGGACGGGCGTGCTCATGGGGTCTCCAGGGGGTCGTGCAGGGGTGAGGGGTCCGACGGCCGGGGGCTGCGCGCCCGGGCCGGGAGCCGGCTCAGGCTGCGGAGACCCCGCCCGGACACGAGTCGAGCGCGACCAGCGCGTGCCGACGGTCCGTCGCACCCGACATGCGGCCGACCACGACGCCGTCGGCGTCGAGCAGGAGCGTGGTCGGGGTGCGCATGATGCCGAAGCGTCGCACGAGATCCAGGTGCTCGACCACGTCCATCTCGACGTGTGAGAGGTCGTCGTGCTCGGAGACCAGCTGCGCGAGCACCGCGTGGGTGCGACGGCAGGGCGCGCAGACCTCGCTGGAGAACTGCACGAACGTCGCGCGGGCTCCCAGCGGCACCCCCAGGTCCGCGGCCGTGAGGCGCGAGTCGTCGGCGTCGTCCGTCGGTGCCGCGGCCAGGAGCGCGGGGTCCACCGCGGTGTACCGGCCGTTGCGCGACCGCCACCACAGGCCAAGGGCGGCCGCGACGACCAGGAGGGCGAGGACGAGCAGGACGCGGTCCACGTCAGCCCACCAGGACCCGGCCGACGACGTACACGAGGATGCCCGTCACCGTGACCGGGAGGGTCACGGCCGCGAGCGACGGCCAGCGCCGCTCGAGCGAGGGCAGCTGGTCGAAGAGCGCGTGCAGCGTGGCGACGAGTACCCCGACCGCGAGACCCAGCAGGGCACCTGCCACGGGGTCGATCGCGGGGAGCAGCAGCCCACCCAGGGCGCCCGCACCGGCCGCGGCACCGGCCGTGACCAGCGCGCCGACCCACGGCTTCAGGTGCAGCGCCACGACCACCGAGCCCACGGCCAGCGCCAGGGCACCGACGACGACGATGGGTTCACCGCCGGGCGTCCGGCCGATCGCGACCCAGCCGGCGACGGCGACCGCGACGAGCGTGCCGGCGACCGTCCCGGACACCGACTCGACGAGCCGCGTGCGGCCGTCGCGCCGCAGCAGCTCGTTGACGAACGCCAGCAGGATCGCGGCCGCGAACACGACCGGCAGGTCCCGCAGGTAGGGCTGCTCCTCCGTGAGGTGCACGACCGCCACGGCGCCGACGCCGCCCAGCGCCACGACCGTGGCGGAGCCGGGCTTGAACGGCAGACCCGCGAGCGCGGGCCAGCCGAGGGCGAACAGGAGCGCAAGGACAGCGGCGGTGCCGGTCAGGGGCAGGCCGCCGAGGTACCCGGCGACGGCCACGGCGGCGGCGAGGACGGCCGTCACGACCGCCCGGGTGGCGAGCTGCATGGGTCCCCTACCGTCCCGCGACCAGGGTCACCCGGGAGGTTGCCCGGGGCGCGGCCGGTCGAGCGGTCAGCGAGGAGGGGAGGAGCACGCCGCCGATTGTCGCATCCCGGCGCGACGCGGCCCGTCCAACCGGTCACCCGTCCTGGTGGAACGTGCCATCACCCGGGCCGTGGGCGCAGCATGCTCGGGCCGCGCGGTACCGTTGCCCCCACTCGCACGCGGGGAGGTCCCAGGTGGCAGATCTGCTGCTGCTCACTCCAGCGTCCGGGGGCTCCGCCCAGGTGCTCCCGGCCCTCGGTCTGTTGTCCCACCGCGTCCGTGTGCTTCCCGTCGAACCGTCGGCTCTCGTGGACGCACCGGACGCGGACATCGTCGTGCTCGACGCACGCCGCGACCTGGTCACCGCCAGGACCACGTGTCGGCTGCTGCGCGCCACCGGCCTGACGGTCCCGTTGATCCTCGTGCTCACCGAGGGCGGCCTCACGGTCGTCACGGCCGAGTGGGGCGCGGACGACATCATCCTGGAGACGGCCAACCCGGCCGAGGTGGAGACGCGGTTCCGGCTGGTCATGGAGCGTGCGGCCACCGCGGGGTACGACGACACCCCGCAGGAGATCTCCTCCGGTGAGCTCACCATCGACGCCGGCGGCTACACCGCCCGGCTCCGTGGCCGGCCGCTCGACCTCACCTACAAGGAGTTCGAGCTCCTCAAGTACCTGGTCCAGCACCCGGGCCGCGTGTTCACGCGCGCCCAGCTGCTGCAGGAGGTCTGGGGCTACGACTACTACGGAGGCACCCGGACCGTCGACGTGCACGTACGACGCCTGCGCGCCAAGCTCGGGCCCGAGCACGAGCAGCTCATCGGCACCGTCCGCAACGTCGGCTACCGCTTCGACCCGCCCAAGGACCGCCGGGGCGCTGTCGACGGTCGCAACGAGGTCCCGGAGCCTGCCGACGCCTGAGCGTCGCCGCTAGCCTGACGCCAGGGCGCGCCCGGAGCCCGCCAGGAGGTTCTGTGCCCACGCCCGCCCGTCGCCTGTTCGACGTCCTCTCCCCCGGGTCCGAGCGCAACCTGCTCGACACCTTGCGGGGTGAGCGCGTCGGCGGCGCCCTGCTGCTCGCCGGCACGGTCGTCGCGCTGCTCTGGGCCAACATCGCCCCCACGTCGTACACGGCGGTCTCGGACACCGTCGTCGGACCGGCGGCCCTGCACCTCGACCTCACCCTGGCCACGTGGGCGACCGACGGGCTGCTCGCGATCTTCTTCTTCGTCGTCGGGCTCGAGCTCAAGCGCGAGATCGTCGCCGGCGAGCTGCGCAACCCGCGCACGGCCGTGGTGCCCATCGTCGCGGCGGTGGGTGGCATGGTCGTCCCCGCGGCGCTGTACCTGGCCGTCAACCTGACCTCCCCGGACGGCAACGCGCGCGGGTGGGCGGTGCCGACGGCGACGGACATCGCGTTCGCCGTCTCGGTCCTCGCGATCGTCGGCCGCAGCCTCCCGAACGCGCTGCGCGCCTTCCTGCTCACGCTCGCGGTCGTCGACGACCTGCTCGCGATCATCGTCATCGGCGCCGTCTTCACCGAGTCCGTCTCCGCCCTCTGGCTCGGCGCCGGTGCGGCGACGGTCGTGGTGTTCGCCCTCGCGATCCGACGCGGCTGGGTCAGCGGGTGGCTGCTGGTGCCCCTCGGCCTGGTCGCATGGGCCGCCGTCCACGCGTCCGGCGTCCACGCGACGATCGCCGGGGTCGCCCTCGGGCTCGTCGTCCCGGCCACCCCGGAGGCCACCCGGCGGGCGCTCCGGCTCGACGCCCTGCCACGGGAGTCGCTCGCGGAACGCTGGGAGCACGTGTGGCGGCCCCTGTCCGCCGGTGTCGCCGTGCCGGTGTTCGCGCTCTTCGCCGCCGGTGTGACCCTCAGCCTGGGCACCGTGCAGACCACGTTCACCGACCCCGTCGCCCAGGGTGTCGCCCTCGGGCTCGTGGTGGGCAAGCCGCTCGGCATCCTCGGCGCCACCTGGCTCGTCGCCCGCTTCACGCGGGCCTCGCTCGCGCCGGGTCTCGGCTGGGCGGACGTCGCCGCCGTCGGCCTGCTGGGCGGGATCGGGTTCACCGTGTCGCTGCTGGTCGGCGAGCTCGCGTTCGGCGCGGGCAGCCCGCACGACGAGCACGTCGTCGTCGCGGTGCTCGTCGCGTCCCTCGTCGCGGCCGTCCTCGGCGGCATCGCCCTGTACCAACGCGACCGGCATCACGCGCACGTGGCGCGCGGAGCCTCACGCGACACCGACCGGACCGGGTAGGTTCGGCACCGATGAGCACCGTCGACTCCGCCTCGCTCCTCATCGACGGCCCCTGGGAGCACCGCTACGTGGCCGCGAACGGCGCCCGGTTCCACGTGGCCGTCGCCGGCCCTGACGACCGCGACGCCCCGCTCGTCGTGCTCCTGCACGGGATCCCGCAGTTCTGGTGGGCGTGGCGCCACCAGCTGCCGGTCCTCGCCGACGCCGGCTACCGCGTGGCGGCCATGGACGTGCGCGGCACGGGTGGTTCCGACAAGCCGCCCGTCGGGTACGACGTCCCGACGCTGGCCGCCGACGTCGCGGGCGTCATCCAGTCGCTCGGTGCCGCGGACGCGGTGGTCGTGGGCAGCGGGACCGGCGGCGAGATCGCGTGGGCGATGGCCGGCCTGCAGCCCGACCGCGTCCGCGCCGTCGCCGCGCTCGCGGCCCCCCACCCGCTGGACACCCGCGGGCACCCCCGCGCCGCGATCCGCCCGTCCGCCCTGCGCCGGCTCGCGTTCGTGCAGCTCCCGTCGTTCCCGGAGCAGGCGCTCATGGAGGGCGACCTGGTGGCGCGCCTCCTGCGGGAGTGGGGCGGCTCCCCCGGCTGGCTCGACGCCCGTGCGGAGTCGACGTACCGCTCCGCGGCGCGTGTGCCGTTCGCGGCGCACAGCCAGATGGAACAGCTGCGCTGGATGGTCCGGTCGATGCCGCGTCCCGACGGCCGCCGCTACCACGCGACGCTCGAGGAGAGCACCCGGCCGGTCCCGGTCCTGCAGGTGCACGGCGGTCGCGACGGCCTGCGTCCCGCGTCCCGCGCCGCCCTGTCCAAGGACACCGCCGCGCTGGTGGCCTCGCGCTACCAGTTCGAGCTGCTGCCCCAGGCCGGGCACTACCCCGCGGAGGAGGCCCCGGACCGCGTCACCGACCTGCTCCTGACGTGGCTGCGCGAGGTCGAGCCCGTCACGGCTTGACCATCGCCAGCGCCTTCGTGGGGTCGATCTCCCCGATCCCCGCCGACGGGCACATCGACGCGACCGGGCACGCACCGCACGCGGGCTTGCGGGCGAAGCAGGTGCGCCGGCCGTGGAAGATCAGCCGGTGCGAGGCCATCGTCCAGTCCTTGCGGGGCAGCAGCGCACCGAGCTCCTGCTCGACCACCAGCGGGTCCTTGCTCGTGGTGTAGCCGAGCCGCTGGGAGAGCCGCATGACGTGCGTGTCCGTGGTGATGCCCGGCACGCCGAACGCGTTGCCGAGCACCACGTTGGCCGTCTTGCGTCCCACGCCGGGCAGCGTCACGAGGTCCTTGAGCCGCCCCGGGACCTCCCCGTGGTACCGGTCGACGAGGTCCCGGGACAGCCCCATGACCGACTTCGTCTTGGCCCGGAAGAAGCCTGTCGGTCGCAGGATCTCCTCGACCTCCTCGGGGTTCGCTGCGGCGAGCGCCGCGGCGTCCGGGTAGCGCGCGAAGAGGGTCGGGGTGGTGAGGTTCACGAGGACGTCGGTCGTCTGCGCGGAGAGCACCGTCGCGACCAGCAGCTCGAACGGCGACGTGAAGTCCAGCTCGCAGTGCGCGTCGGGGTACCGCACGGCCAGGGCACGGTCCACCCGTCGGGCGCGGCGCGTGCGGGCGAGGGCGGACTCCACCTCTGTGTCTGCTCCGGTCACGACCGGCAGCCTATGACGCGGCGCCCACACCCGAACGCGTCACCTCTGACCTGCGGCGTTGCTCCCTTGGAGTGATCTGGGCCCCCACCCCGGCCTCTGCGCTCAAGGTCGACCCGTACCGGGCCGAATCCACCCACGGCACCCGTTCGAGGTGCCCGTCCGAGGAGGACCTGCCCCATGACGTCACCCGTCGAGCAACGGGTCAACGATCTCCGCCTCGACCGGCGCGCCCTGCGTGCCGAGCGCGCCCGGGTCGCCTGGTGGCGTCGGCTCGTCCGCGCCCGCCTCGACCTGGCGGTCGCGCAGGCCGCCCGCCCGCAGACCCTCGGCGAGGAGATGGCCTTCCAGCTCCCGCTCGACGTGGGTCTCGACGTCCCCCGCCCCGCTGCCCTCGCGGCGGTGCTCGACTCCAGCACCGAAGCCGTCGACCGGCTGGGCGAGCTGAGGGCGCTCGACGAGCAGCTCTCGACCTACGCCGCCGGCGTGGAGGACGCCCTGACGCGGGCCACCGACCGGCTCGTCGCACGCCTCGCGGCGGACCCCGGTGTCATCGTCGCCGGCCTCCGGGAGCACCTGGGCCGCGGATGACGCCCACCATGGGGCAGACTGAGTGCGGATCAGGCCGCTGACCAGCGGCCGGTTCGGCCGTCTTCATCGTGAACGTTGCCGCTGACCGGGAAGAACCGGGGTGCGGCCAGAGAGGTGAGGTGTCCCCGTGGAGGACGACATCGTGCTGTCGGCGCCGCTGTTCGCCGGGCTCGACCCGGAGGCGTCCGAGGCGCTCGTCGCGACGATGAAGCCGATCGAGATCGCGCGTGGCGACGCCCTGTTCCAGGAGGGCGAGCCCGGTGACCGGCTCTACGTCGTGCGCGAGGGCAAGATCAAGCTGGGCCGACGCTCGAACGACGGCCGCGAGAACCTGCTGGCTGTCCTCGGCCCGGGTGAGATGTTCGGCGAGCTGAGCCTCTTCGACCCCGGCCCCCGCACGGCGACCGCGACCGTCGTCGCCGACGCGGTGGTGCTCGAGCTCGGGCACGGTGACCTGATCCGCTGGCTCCAGGACAAGCCGACCGTGGCACAGCACCTGCTCCAGGCACTGGCCCGACGGCTGCGCCGGACCAACGAGGCGCTCGCCGACCTGGTGTTCTCGGACGTCCCCGGTCGCGTCGCCAAGGCGCTGCTGGACCTGTCGACCCGCTTCGGCGAGAAGGTCGACGAGGGGATCCGCGTCGCGCACGACCTCACCCAGGAGGAGCTCGCACAGCTCGTCGGAGCGTCGCGCGAGACCGTGAACAAGGCGCTGGCCGACTTCGCGGCCCGCGGCTGGGTACGCCGGGAGGGCCGCGCAGTCGTGCTGCTCGACGTCGAACGCCTGGAGCGCCGGGCGCGCTGAGCCCTCGAACGGGCTCAGGCCAGCTCGACGACGATCTCCACCTCGACCGGTGCGTCCATCGGCAGCACGGCCACGCCCACGGCCGACCGCGCGTGCACGCCCGCGTCACCGAGGACGGCGTGCAGCAGCAGGCTGGCGCCGTTGACGATGGCGGGCTGACCGGTGAACGCCGGGTCGCTGGCCACGAAGCCGACGACCTTGGTGACGTGCAGGATCCGGTCGAGCGCGTCGGCGCCCTGCGGCCCACCCTCGGCGGCGACCACCGCGGCGACGGCGGCGAGCGCGTTCAGCGCGCACGTCCGCGCGTACCCGGCGGCGTCGTCGGGTGGGACCAGACCGTCGCCGACACCGACCTTGCCGGTGGCCTGCAGCGCACCGGCGACGAGCGGGAGCTGACCGGAGGTGTAGACGTAGGCGCCGGACCGGACGGCCGGTACGTACGCCGCGAGGGGCAGTGCCACCTCGGGCAGCTCCAGACCCAGGTCAGCGAGCCGCGCGGCGGCGCCCATCAGGACTCCTTGGGCCGCTTGAGGTAGGCCACGAGGCCGGCGTCCGGCCCCTGGATCACCTGGACGAGCTCCCAGCCGTCGGCTCCCCACTGGTCGAGGATCGCCTTCGTGGCGTGAATGATGAGCGGAATCGTCGCGTACTCCCACGTCGTTGCCATGGGGTCACCCTAGGGCCCTGCGCGCCGTCGGAGCGCTCTCACACCGCGTCGACGACGTCCGTCCCGACGAGCTCGTTCCGCCAGGACCGCACCTCGGGGCGACGACGGAGCAGGGCCCGCCGCTCGCGCTCCGTCATGCCGCCCCAGACCCCGAAGTCCATCCGGTTGTCGAGCGCGTCGGCGAGGCAGGCCAACCGCACGGGGCAGCCGGTGCACACCGTGCGCGCCTCACGCTGGGCAGCGCCCTCGACGAAGAGCGCGTCGGGTGCGAGCTTGCCCGTCCCGCACGCTGCGAGCGCTGTCCAGTGCGCGTCCTGCGCGAGTGTCGTCACTCATCCTCCCGAGCACGCTGACGGGGGATTGCCGTGGCATCCGCACCGAGTCCTGCCGGGAAACTACTGGTCCGAACACCTTCCTGGCGAGACTCCGTTCGGGTCATATCGTCAGATGGACGTATGACCGGGTCAGAACCGACCCAGCGTCGATGTGCAGGTCCCGTGCAGGTCGGGGCGCCTGGCGCCGTTCTGCCGGAGTCGTGACAGCCCGTCCGACTACCCTGACGGCATGCCGAACCCTGCGCGTCCGCGCGGCCGACAGGTCAACGCCTTCCAGGCGTTGGCCCTCCTGCTCACCTTCGCGCTCGTCGCAGGCATCAGCGGCGTGCTCGCTGCCGGCCTCGTCCTGCCCGGAGTCGCCGTCGCCAACGGGGTCACCGACATCACGGTCACCGCCTTCGACGACCTGCCGACCGAGCTGGAGCAGAAGCAGCTGCCGGAGAAGTCGGTCATCAGGGCCGCGGACGGCACGCTGCTGGCCACGTTCTACGACCAGAACCGGGTCGTCGTCCCCCTCGCGGAGATCTCCCCGCTGCTGCAGCACGCGGTGATCGCGACGGAGGACAAGCGCTTCTACCAGCACGTGGGCGTCGACCCCACGGGCATGCTCCGGGCGTTCGTGAAGAACCAGGCGGACTCCGACGGCGGCCAGGAGGGCGCGTCGACGCTCACGCAGCAGTACATCAAGAACGTCCTGATCGACGCCGCGCTGGCGAAGGAGACCGAGGCCGAGCGGCTCGACGCCCTGCAGGACGCACGTGGCGCCGAGGGCACCGAGGGGTACGCCCGCAAGCTGCGGGAGGCGAAGCTCGCCATCGCTCTCGAGAAGACGATGACGAAGGACGAGATCCTCGAGAAGTACCTGAACATCGCACCCTTCGGGGCGTCGGTGTACGGGGCGGAGTCCGCCGCGCAGTACTACTTCAGCAAGCCCGCCAAGGACCTCAACTACATCGAGGCCGCCACGATCGCCGGCGTGACGCAGAGCCCCACCAAGTGGGACCCGGTGCTCAACCCCGAGGCGTCCCAGACCCGCCGTGACCGCGTCCTCAAGCTCATGAACGAGCAGGCCTTCATCACCGACGAGGAGTACGCTGCCGGGATCGCGACCCCGCTTCCGGACACGATGCACGTGCAGCCCCTGAAGCAGGGCTGCATGGCCGCCGGTGACGTCGTGGCCGGCTCCGGCTACTTCTGCGACTACGTGACCAAGGTGATCCTCAACGACGAGGCGTTCGGTCCGGACCGCAACGCCCGCAAGGCCCTGCTCTACACCGGCGGCCTCACCATCACCACCACGCTGGACCCCCGGCTGCAGGCAGCCGCCGACGCCGAGGTCAAGGCGGGCGTCCCCGTCGGCGACGCGTCCGGCGTGAAGTCCGCGATCTCCGTCGTCGAGCCCGGCACCGGCAAGATCAGCGCGATGGCGCAGACCACCGTGTTCAACCCGACCTCCAGCCCGGGCCCGGGCGAGGACGCGGTCAACTACAACACCGACGCCGCGTACGGCGCCTCGAAGGGGTTCGCGCCCGGATCGACGTTCAAGCCGTTCACGCTCGCCCAGTGGCTGAAGGAAGGCCACAGCCTCAACGAGGTCATCGACGGCAAGCCCATGCAGTACCCGATGTCCGCGTTCAAGGCGTCCTGCACCACCCTCGCCGGCGCGCCGTACAAGTTCGGGAACGCCGAGGGCAAGGGCGCCGTCATGTCGGTCCTCGACGCGACGAAGAACTCGGTCAACTCCGGGTACATCGCCATGGCCACCCAGATCGACCTCTGCGGGATGATCGAGACCGCGTCCTCGCTGGGCGTCCACCAGGCGAGCAACGGGGAGCCGTTCAAGGTCCTCCCCGCCAACGTGCTCGGCTCCGACGGTGTCGCGCCGCTCACCATGGCCGCGGCGTTCGCCTCCTTCGCCTCCGGCGGCGTGTACTGCAAGCCCATCGCGATCCTCAGCGTCACGGACACCAACGGCCAGTCCCTCGCCGTCCCGAACGCCGACTGCAAGCAGGTGCTCGAGCCTCGGATCGCGAACGCCCTGAACTTCGCGCTCTCGCACGTCTGGCAGGGCACCGCCGACTCCGTCGGAGCTCCTCCGTTCCCGTCGGCGGGCAAGACGGGCACCACGTCGGAGAACGAGTACACGTGGTTCGTCGGCTACACGCCGCGCCTCGCGACAGCGGTCTGGGTGGGGCACAGCGACGGGGTGATCCCGGTCAAGGACGTCTGGATCGGCGGAAAGTTCGTGCGCAGGGCGTACGGCTCGTCGGTCGCGGCGCCGACCTGGAAGCGGTTCATGATCAGCGCCCTGAACGACGGCACGCCCAACCCCGACTTCGCCCCGCCTGGGGACAAGGAGGTGTTCGGCGAGAAGGTCGCCGTCCCGTCCGTGGTCGGCCTCAACGAGGCGGACGCCCGCAACCGGCTCGCCGGTGCCGGGTTCCGGGCGTCGATCGCGCCCGAGCAGGTCGGTTCCGCGCTCCCCGCGGGCACGGTCGTGTCGCAGAGCCCGTCGGGCACCGCGGCGCGCGGCTCGTACATCACGCTCACGCTGTCCAACGGCCAGGCGCCCGCCCCGGATCCGAACCAGCCGGGCTTGCCCGGGTGGCCGGGCCCAGGTGACGGCCGCGGCAACGGCAACGGCAACAACCCCAAGCCCTAGTGGTCACCATGTCCGGCGTCACCCGCACCGCGGGAGCACTCGCTCTCGCCGGTGCGGGCGCGCTCGCGTACGCGTCGCTGATCGAGGTGCGCTGGTACACGCTGCGGCAGGTCACCGTGCCGGTGCTCCCCGCCGGTCAGGACCCGTTGCGCATCCTGCACATCTCGGACCTGCACCTGACGCCCGGCCAGCGCAAGAAGGTCGACTGGGTCAAGGACCTCGCCTCGCTCGACCCGCACCTGGTCGTCGACACGGGCGACAACTGGGCGCACCTCGACGCGATGCCTGCCCTGCTCGAGGCCCTGGAGCCGCACCTCGCGGTCCCCGGGGCATTCGTGCTGGGCTCCAACGACTACATCGCACCCACGCCCAAGAACCCCGCCCGGTACCTGCTGCCGGACGCCCGCCGGAGCCCGGCGCAGCGGCCGGCCGAGCTGCCGTGGCGCGAGCTCACGTCCCGCTTCCGGTCGGCCGGCTGGATCGACCTCACCAACCGTCGGGACGTCGTCAAGGTCGACGGCCGGGTGCTGTCCCTCGTCGGCACCGACGACGCGCACCTCGACCGCGACCAGTTCCCGGCAGCCGGAGGCGACGACGACGCCCGCACCGGCTCGGCGCCCGTCGACCTGCACCTCGGCATCACGCACGCTCCCTACCGCCGGGTCCTCGACTCGATGCACGCGGACGACGTCGACCTGGCGATCGCCGGCCACACGCACGGCGGCCAGCTGGCGCTCCCGTTCTGGGGTGCGCTGGTGACCAACTGCGACCTCGACACCCGCCGCGCCAAGGGTCTGCACGGCTGGCCGGGGCCGCGTCCGGACCAGCCGGGCGGCGCGGGCTCGACATGGATGCACGTCTCCGCAGGGCTCGGCACGTCGCCGTACGCCCCCGTGCGGTTCGCGTGCCGGCCCGAGGCGACGCTGCTCACACTCGTGGCAGCCTGATCCAGTTTCGTTCCACCCCCGGTCGTCGGCTATCCTTGCCAGGCTCCACGGGGTGTGGCGCAGCTTGGTAGCGCGCTTCGTTCGGGACGAAGAGGTCGTGGGTTCGAATCCCGCCACCCCGACAGACGAGAAAGGCCCCTGATCAGCAGATCTGCTGATCAGGGGCCTTTCTCGTGCAGTCAGTCGCGGGGGCCGAGGTACGCCGCGTGGCCGTCGCTGGTACGGATCCGGACGCTGATCGACGAGGTCGGGTCGACGGGACCCTCGATGGTCTGGCCGCCGTCGTTCGTGGAGAGGTCGAGCGCGACCGGCTCCCCCGTGCCGTACACGGTGACGCTGCCGTCGCTCGCGTGAGCGTCGATGTCGCTGCGGGCGCGGGAGATCTCGGTGCGCCCGTCGCTGGCCCGGGTGGTGACCGCGCCGGAGACGTCGGAGACGGTGATGTCGCCGTCGGCTGCGCTGACGTCCACCGAGCCGCGGACGTCGCTCACGTACGTCCGGCCGTCGGCGGTGCGGACGGTGACGTCGCCGTCGATGTCGGAGACGTCGGTCTCCCCGTCGCTGACGTGCACGTCGAGCGCCCCGCTCAGCGACGTGGCGGTCACCGAGCCGTCGCTGGCGCGGACCACGACCGCGGTCCCGTCCGGGACGGTCACGTCGAGGGAGGCGGAGCAGAACCCGGGCCGCCACCAGTCGCAGCGGTAGCTCACGCGCAGCTCGTCGCCGAGCTCGTCGACCCGGTAGTGCGCGGCCGCCAGCACGGTCCTCGCGGTGCGCGCGACCTCGACGCGGTCGCCTCCGGTGGTGACGGTGACGTGCCCGTCGGCGACGATCTCGACCAGGGACGCGGCGGCGTACGAGGCCTCCTCGGAGGTCGTCGTCGCGTCGTCGGACCCCATGACGAGCAGGTCCACCGCGCTGTAGGCGCCCGACAGCAGCAGGACACCTCCCACGATCGCGCCGGTCCACGTCAGGGCGTGGGCGCCGGGGCCGCGCGGGGCGGGGCTCGGGGCGTCGACCGGCCGCTCCAGGGTGCTGGTCATGGTCGTTCTCCGTTCGTGGGTTCGTGCTCGAGCCAGCGCAGCACGGCGAGCACGCGGCGGTGGTCGTCGGCAGCCTGCGGGAGGTCGAGCTTGGTGAGGATGGAGGTCACGTGCTTCTCGACGGCCGGGAGTCCGACGACGAGGCGGTCGGCGATGGCCGCGTTGGAGCGGCCCTCCGCCATGAGGCCGAGCACGTCCCGCTCGCGCGGGGTGAGGGTCTCGAGGCCGGACCGGCGGGTCCGGGCGAGGATCTGGGCGACGACCTCGGGGTCGATCACCGTGCCGCCGCCGGCCACGCGGCCGAGGGCGTCGAGGAACTCGTCCACGTCCGCCACGCGGTCCTTGAGCACGTAGCCGAGGCCGCGCACGTCGCCGGCGAAGAGCTCGCGGGCGTACCGCTGCTCCACGTACTGCGACAGGACCAGCACGGGCAGCCGCGGGTGGAGGCTGCGCAGGTGCACCGCGGCCCGCAGACCCTCGTCGGTGTGCGACGGGGGCATCCGGACGTCGGTGACCAGGATGTCGGGCACGGCGGCGGACGGACCCAGGGCGGCGACGACCTCGTCGGCGGTGGTGTAGCCGGTGACGTCGTGCCCCTCGGCGACGAGCAGCCGGGTGAGGCCGTCCAGCAGGAGGACCGAGTCCTCCGCGATCACGATGCGCACGGCACCTCCACAGTCACTCGCGTGCCGGCTCCGGCCGGGCTGTCCAGGTCGAAGGTGCCGTCCAGAGCGGCGACACGGGAGCGCAGTCCGTCGAGCCCGCTGCCGGGCGTGGCGACCGCTCCCCCGCGACCGTCGTCGGCGATCACCAGCCGCAGCATGGCGGCCGGGGTGACGTCCGCCCGCACGGTCACGGCGTTGGCCGACGCGTGCTTGGCGGCGTTGGTCAGGGCCTCGGCGACGACGAAGTACGCGGCGGCCTGTGCGGACGTGCTCGCGCGGTTCAGTGACGGGGGGTCGGGGATGTCGACGCGGACCGGGACGGGGCTGCGGGCCGCGAGCGCGGACAGCGCGGCGTCGAGCCCGCGGTCGGTCAGCACGGCCGGGTGGATGCCCCGGACGAGGTCCCGCAGCTCGGCGAGCGTCTCCTTGACCTCACGGTGCGCGTGCTCCAGGGCGGCGGCCGCCTCGGGGTCGCTCGACGCCTTGCGCCGGGCGGCACCAAGCTCGACGCCGAGCGCGACCAGCCGCTGCTGCGCGCCGTCGTGCAGGTCGCGCTCGATGCGCCGGCGCTCCTCGTCGGCGGCCCCGACCGCGGCGGTCCGCGTCTGCGTGAGCTGGACCGCACGACCCTCGGCCTGCGCGGCTCGCGCCTGGGCCTGCCGCGCGGCCTCGACCGCCTCGGCCCGGGCCGACCCGCCGACGAGCGCCCGCGCCGTGCGGACCATCGCGAGCGAGCCGGCCTGCGTGGCCAGAGCAGTCACCCACACGAGCAGGACGGCCGCGGGGACCATGAGGACCAGTGGGACCGGCGGGTGGCTGATGCCGTTGGCGAGGGCCACGACCGGGTAGACGAGACCGCCGACGGCGAACCCGCCGGCGACGCTCACCACGACGCTCTGCACCGTCAGGATCAGCCCGGCGACCAGGATGTACGCCGCGTGCGCCCAGGTCCGGCTGTCGGCCAGCACGCCGCCCCAGGAGGCCCACACACCCTGCCGCTGCGGGTACCGGGGGGCGGAGATCGCCACCGCCAGCTGGGCGTGCAGCCGCGCCCGCTCGAGCTGCGCGAACGGGCGGCACAACCACAGCGTGGCGATGAGCATCGGGATGCCCACGAACAGGATCACGAGGCTCAGCGACAGCGAGACCGCGACCGTGAGCACGAGGAAGGCGAACAACAGGACGAACGAGCCGATGACGACCTGCGAGATGCCGCGCCAGGTCGCCACCGACACGGGGGCGGCCGCGAGCGCGCGCAGGTCGACGAAGGCGGGGGCGACGACCCGGAGGTCGTCGGACACGCTGCCCGGAGGCGTCGGTGAGGTCATGACAGTGACGCTAGGGGTCGGGGCGGACCCGCAGACAGCCTGACCACCCACGAGCGGGGCGTGGGGTTGGCCCTACCCCCGGACAGCCGAACGGGCCGGCCCTCGCAGGAGGACCGGCCCGTTCGTCAGTGCACTAGCCGATGGTGCAGGTGGCGCCGTTCAGCGTGAACGCCGTCGGGTTGGTGTTGGTCCCCGTGTGGGAGCCGTTGAACCCGATGTCCGCGCTCTGACCGGCCCCGAGGGTGCCGTTCCACGCAGCGTTCTTCGCCGTGACCGCCGTGCCGGACTGCGACCAGTCGGCGCTCCAGCCCTGGGTGACCTTCTGGCCGTTGGCGAACGAGAACCCGAGGGTCCAGCCGTTCAGTGCCGACGTGCCCGTGTTGGTCACCTTGACGGAGGCCGTGAAGCCCGTGTTCCAGCTGCTGGCGGTGTAGGTCACCTTGCAGGAGCTGGTCGACGTGACCGGCTGGGTCGTCACCGAGAGGGCCGACGACGCGGCGGACACGTTGCCCGCGTTGTCCCGTGCCCGCACGGTGTACTGGTACGCCGTCGCCGCCGTGAGGCCGCTGTCGGTGTACGACGCGGAGGTCGGCGTGCCGACCTTCGTCGTGCCCCGGTAGACGTCGTACCCGGCCAGGCCCGAGCCACCCGTGTCCGTGGACGCGGTCCACGTGAGGGCGACGCTGGTCTGGGTGACGGTCGTCGCGACGAGGCCCGAGGGCACCGACGGGGCGATCGTGTCGGTGGTGGTCCCCGGCAGGGTCGTCACCGACAGGGCCGACGACGCAGCGGAGATGTTGCCCGCCACGTCCTTCGCCCGGACGGTGTACGAGTACGCCGTGGCCGCCGTCAGACCGGTGTCGGAGTACGACGTCGTCGTGGTGGAGCCGACCTTCGTCGTGCCCCGGTACACGTCGTACCCGGCCATGCCGGACCCGCCGCTGTTGTCGGTCGACGCCGCCCAGGACAGCGTGAGGCTGTTCTGGGTGACAGCGCTCGCGGCGAGGCCCGTGGGGACGCTCGGCGCGGTCGTGTCGGACGGCGTGGCCTTGGTGGTGACCGAGAGGGCCGACGACGCGGCGGACACGTTGCCCGCGACGTCCTTGGCCCGGACGGTGTACGAGTACGCCGTCGACGCGGTCAGGCCGGTGTCCGTGAACGACGTGGTGGTCGAGGAGCCGACCTTCGTCGTGCCGCGGTAGATGTCGTAGCCCGCGACGCCGGAGCCACCGGTGTTGTCCGTCGAGGCCGTCCACGAGATCGTGGCCGACGTCGACGTGGTGGTGCCGGCGAGCAGACCCGTCGGGACGGACGGTGCCGTGGTGTCGACCGGCGGGGGCGTGGTGCCCTCGAACAGCCGCGCGTAGTCACCGAGCGCACCCGCGATGGCGGTCTGGGCCCAGAACCGGTGGAACGTGAACGTCGGCGCCACACCGGTGGCCAGTGCGGTCTCGACCTTCGACCAGCTCGGGTCGTTCTTGTACCAGGTGCGGATGTCCAGGAAGGACACGCCCGGCTTGATGACGTCGCCGTTGGGCATCTTGCCGGTCCAGCCGGACGGGACGTAGACGCCGTTGCCGCCGGCGACGTAGGTGTCGTCGAAGCGCAGGAAGTCGCCACGGGTCTCGGGGCTGCCGACGCCCAGGCTGTCCTGGTTGGAGGCCCAGATGGCGTCGAGCAGCGCCTTGGCCTTGTCGCGCGACGCGGTGTCGCCCGACTTGGCGGCGTAGAAGAGCAGCGCACGGGCGGTGTCGCCGGCGACGCCGACGTCCTGGCCGTAGCTCTTGACCGTGACCGAGAGGCCGGAGTTGGCGCCCGGGTTGGCCTTGTTCCAGGTGTCCGGCTTGCCGGTCCAGGTCAGCTCCGAGGGGACCTTCCAGTTGGCGCCGTCGGTGGAGATGTTGGCGACGACCCAGGGGACCCACTTGTCGAGGACCTTCTTGGCCTGCGCGTTGCCCGAGGCGTAGTAGAGCTCGGCGACGCGCTGGACGCCCCACGCCTGCATGCCGAACCACTGGTTCGACGGCGGGTCGTTGTAGACGGGCGCCTCGGTGTAGCCCATGCCGTAGAACGTGGGCGTGCCGGCCGGAGGCGTCGCGTACGCGCCGTCCCAGCTGTTGGTCGCGCCACCGGCGATGCCGCCCTGGGGGGCCTGCAGCCAGGTGTAGAACTCCAGCTGGCGCTCGAGCGAGCCGGCCCAGTCCGACTTGGCCGTCGGGGACTTCGGCGTGAGGGCCGCGTCCGTCGACAGCACCCAGGCCGCGAGCGGGTTCTGGTAGCCGAAGTGCGCGTGCGACGAACCGATGCGCCAGGCCCAGCCGGCGGACGAGTCGAGCGCGCCACCCCAGGCGTAGTACCAGGAGAGCAGACCGAGCGAGCTCTCCTTGCCGGAGCCGGCGGGGCAGGACGGCGAGGTGCAGCCGATCGCCTTGAAGTACTTGTCGAACAGGGCGTACCGCAGGTAGTCACCCATCTTGGCGGCCTTGGCCACCGTCCCGGCGACCTGCGACTGCTTGCCCTGCGCGGTCGCCCACTGGTTGGCCCAGTAGACGGCCTCGATCGCGCGCGCGTCGGCGTCGGGGGCGTTGGTGTACTTCCACTGCTTCGCGTACGACGCGTCCTTGGTGAACAGGTCGAGGAAGCCGTTGGGACCGCCGTACTTGAACTCCTCGCACGACGGCTGCGGGATGGTCTCCCAGACCGACTCCTGCGGGCCGCGCTGGAACGTGTTGATGTAGGACGTGCCGGTCGCTGTCGGGCCGAGCTCGCAGCCCGCACCCGGGGTCGCGCCGAACCCGTACTTGTTGTCGACGTCGGCGAGCCAGTGCATGCCGTAGATGTCCGAGTTGCCGTACGTGGACTTCAGCTCTGCGCCGATGGGGTCCTTGCCCGACGTCACGCCGCTGTTGAGCTGCGACGGGTAGCTGCTCGGGTGGTTGAACTCCGAGGCGTACGTCGCCGGGCTGTTCGGGTTGTAGAACGAGTTGGTCGGCTGGTCCGCCGACGTCGGGATCATGTACTTCTCGAGGGTGTCCCACGCGTTGTTGAGCGGGGCCCAGTCCTCGGTGAACTGGCCGTAGAGGGCCTCGAGCCACACCCAGTAGGAGTACGCCTCCGACGTCGTCTCGTGGCCGTAGTCGGGAGCCTCGACGATGAGGGTCTCGACGGAGTGGTACGGGATGCCCTGCGCGCTGAAGTAGCCGTTGGCTGGATCCTTGATCTTGTTGTACTGCGCGAGGAACCGCTGCGCGTACTCGCCGGTCGGCGTCGCAGCCGCGACCGCGGCAGGTACGGCGGCCGGGAGAGCGGCCGGTGTGGCGGCCATCGCGGGCTGAACCCCGCAGATGGCCAGCAGCGAAGCTGCGCTCAGGGTGGCCGTGGCCACCCAGGCAGTTCGCCGTCGGGTCGATGAGGACATCATTCGTACCTTTCTGGCTGTCGGGCACGTCCCGCTACGCCGCGGGCACGTCCCGGCGCTCCCACGCGCGTGCGCGTGGGAGCGGTGACGGAGGTGCACGAAGGAACTGGCCGTCGATGCCGGTTCGGCCCGCAGCGGCGCGGGTCTCCGGGCAGACAGCGGCCGGGTCGGCGCCCACTTTCCGGCGGTCCACAGCCAGCGTCCAGACTCCTAAACGATTCGAGTGGGAGCGCGACCACATGGCCGTCACGACCACCGGAACAACCGCGCCGCCACGGGCACCCCGATAACGGTCCACACCGCCATGACCAGCAGGGACGACGTCGGGAACGGCTGCCCCCACCACGCGGCCGCGAGCGCCTCGCTGCCCGCGCCGAGCGGGGTGAAGCCGGCGATCGTCTGGATGACGTCGGGCATCAGCGGCAGCGGGAGCCAGACCCCCGCGAAGAACAGCGACGCGAAGTACACGCTCATCCCCCAGGCCGTGGCCGCGGCCGCCGTCGGCGCGAGCGCCGCGATCACGGAGCCCACCGCGAACGCCGCCAGCACGGTGAGCACGAGCGCCAGGAGCAGGACAAGCGGGTCCGCGGGTGCGGCCACGCCCACCACGGCGGCGCCGAGCACGTACATGAGGACCGCCGCGACCAGCAGCGCCCCCAGGTTCACCAGCACCTGCGCGACCAGGATGCGCGACGGCGGCACGGGGGTGGTGGACAGCCGCTTGAGCACGCCGCGGCCGCGGTAGTTGCCGATCGTCGTCGGGAAGGTGGACAGCGCGACCGTCGCGACCGCGAGCGCCAGGACCGTCGGCGCGTAGCCGGTGATGCCGTTGACCTGCGACAGGACCGGGTCCGTGTCGTCGAAGGGCTGGTCCGCCCAGGGCATCACCAGGCCGAGCACGGTGAGCAGGACGGCGGGGAAGAGGACGGCGAAGAACGCGTTGGACGGCTCCCTGAGGAACAGGCGGGACTCGACGACCGTGAGGCGGGTGAGCGCGCTGCTGCTGGACATGTCAGACCTCCACATGGCTGGTGAGTGCGACGAAGGCGTCCTCCAGCGAGCTCTGCTCGAGGCGCAGGCTCTCGGGGCGGATGCCGTGCTGGGCGAGGGCGACGAGCACGTCCTGCACGACGTTGTCCCGGCCCCGGGCCTCGATGGTGCCGTCGTCGGCGTGCGTGACGGTCGCGACGGTCTCCAGCAGCCCGACGGGGACCGGACCCGACGGGCGGAACCGCAGGACCTGCTCGGCGGTCGCCCGTGCCACCAGGTCCCCCGGTGTCCCCGTCGCCACCACGCGGCCGGCGTCGATCAGGGCGATCCGGTCACAGAGCCGCTCGGCCTCCTCCATGAGGTGCGTGACCAGCACGATCGTCACGCCGCGGTCGCGGATCCGTTCCACGACCTCCCACGTGTCGCGGCGCGCGTGCGGGTCGAGGCCGGTGGTGAGCTCGTCGAGTATGGCGACCTGCGGGTTGCCGACGAGCGCGAGCGCGACCGACAGCCGCTGCTTCTGGCCGCCCGACAGCTGCTCGAACCGCGCATCGGCCCGATCGGTCAGGCCCAGCTCGTCGAGCAGCTGCGCCGGGTCGGCGGGGTCCGGGTAGAAGGACGCGTACAGGTCGAGGGCCTCGCGCACACCGAGCTTCGGCTGGAGCTGGCTCTCCTGGAGCTGGAGGCCGACCACCTCCCGGAGGCGGCTGCGGTCCCGGACCGGGTCGAGCCCGAGGACGCGGACGGTCCCGGAGTCGGCCTGCCGGAGACCGCCGACGATCTCCACGGTGGTGGTCTTGCCGGCCCCGTTGCGGCCCAGCACGCCGAAGATCTCGCCGCGGTGGACCTCGAGGCTGACGTCGTCGACCGCGACGGTGTCGCCGTAGCGCTTGTGCAGGTGCTCGACCTGGATGACGGGCATGGTCGCTCCTTCTCACGAGGGTGTGCGGTGCCGCGGGAGCGGCGAATGCCGGTCCCGGAGCGATGGACGGGGTCAGGACGTGCGGTTGGGCACGGACGCGCCGCGCGTGAGGCGGTCGAACGCGAAGGCCATGGCTCCCGCGATCAGCAGAGTCGCCGCGGAGGCGACGAGGAACGGCTGGTCGCCGCCGAACAGCGCGGAGGTGGAGAAGGGGCCGGCGTCCTGCGCGAACAGGGCGAAGACCAGCAGGACGGGACCGGCCGTGAGCGGCAGGGCGAGCGTCCCGAACCAGCCGCCGGCGCGCTGGTAGGTCATCCCCACCAGCAGGCCGGACACGTAGGCGACGACGAAGATCAGCGTGGTGCTGACGATCACCGGTCCGATCCCCCACGAGGTGTAGGTGATGTCGTCCAGGATCCGCCACTGCCACCCGAACGCCGAGAAGACCGCTCGTTCGAGCAGGAGGAGCCCGGCGAACGCACCCCCGTACACGAGGGCAGTCCCGGTTGCGCCGATCAGCGACCCGAACGAGAGGGAGCGACGGGTCAGGCCGGCCGCGACGTGCACCGGCAGGTACGCCGCCGTGATCGCGATGAGCACGGAGAACGGGAACCAGATCGCACCCTGCCGGGCGAACGCGACCACGCTCGTGTTGACCTCGCCCACCACGTTGATCACCACGAGAGCGGCGGTGATGACGATGGTCGCCATCAACCAGAACCATCCCGCCATGTACAGGTTCATCCAGAACACCCAGGTCGCGGTGGCGCGGACCGAGCTGCGCGTGGGGACGCGTGCCGTGTCGATGCTCATCGGGACTCCTCCGTGCTCGGCCGCGTGGGCGCGGCCCCCTTCGGGCGGTCGGTCAGGTGGACGAAGAGGTCCTGGAGGGCCACCGGTCCCAGCTCGAGACCTGCCTGCGCGGCGCGGGCTGTGTCGTCCGGCCGGGTCCCGATGAGGGTCGCCTGGGCGGTGCGGCCGAGCTGCTGGCGCGCGACGACATCCCGGTCGGCGACGAACGCACTGACCGCCTCCGCCGCCCCCGTGACCGTGACGCCGCCGCTGCGCAGCGTGTCCGCGTCGGCGGCCGTCAGCACGCTGCCGCGGTCGAGCACGACGACGTCCTCGAGCAGCCGCTCGACCTCACCGATCAGGTGGCTGGACAGGACGATCGTGCGCGGGTGCTCCAGCCAGTCGGCGAGCAGGACGTCGTAGAACGCGTACCGCGAGGGCGCGTCCATGCCGAGGTGCACCTCGTCGAGCAGGGTCAGCGGGGTGCGGCTCGCGAGCCCGACGACGACCCCGAACGCGGACCGCTTGCCACGGGACAGCTTGTTCGGCTTGGTGAGCGGGTCGAGCTCGAAGCGGTCCATCAGCGAGTCCGCCAGCTCACGGGAGAACAGCGGTCGGCGGTCGCCGAGGAACTCGAGGGTCGCCTGGAGCTTCTGGTCGACCGGGACGTCGCCGCTCTCACGCACCAGGCATGTGCCGGCCAGCACCCGCGGGTTCTCCCACGGGTCCTCCCCGTCGACGAGCACCGTGCCGGACGTCTTGCGACGGAAGGCAGCCAGCACGGACAGCGCGGTGGTCTTGCCGGAGCCGTTGCGGCCCAGCAGCCCGGTGATCACGCCCGGTCGGATGGTGAACGACACCGCGTCGAGCGCGACCGTCGTGTCGTAGCGGGCCGTGAGGTCCCGGACCTCGACGCCGAAGCCGCTCATCGCGGTCCCTCCTTCTCGCGGAGCAGGTCGACGATCTCGTCGACGCCGATGCCCAGCACGCGTGCCTGCTCGAGCATCGGCTCGACGACGTCGGCGAAGAACGACTCCCGGCGCTGGGCGAGCAGCCGCTCACGTGCGCCCTCGGCGACGAACATGCCGATGCCGCGGCGCTTGTAGAGGACGCCCTCGTCGACCAGCTCGGTGAACGCCTTGGCGGCGGTCGCGGGGTTGATCCGGAACGTCGTCGCGTACTGCGTCGTCGACATGACCTGCTCCTCCGCTCGTAGGGCTCCAGACAGCACGTCGATGCGGATCTGGTCGGCGATCTGCACGTACAGGGGGTCGCGCCCGTCGAACATCGCGCGCCTCCGTTCTGTGGTTCGTTACTTGACCAACTAACCATAGGACCCGCCCGCTGCACAAGGGGTATCTGCCACGCCGCGGGGCGCTCATCCCGGATGACCGCCAATGACGTCGCAGGGGGAGCCATGCCGCACGGAGACGCCGACCAGGGCATCCGCACACCGAAGTCCACGTTCTACGACCAGGGCCGGTTCGGCAGGCTCTTCCCGGCACTGCCGGGGTTCGCCGCCGACACGCCCACAGTCCGCGCCGCGCTCGTCCAGCTGGGCAGACCCGGGGGTCCGATGGACACCAACGAGAGCCCGACAGCCGATCCGTTCGCGCTGATCGTCGACCCGACCCTCAGCGTCGACAACCCCGACAACCCACGCCTCACCGCCGGCATGACGTTCCTCGGGCAGTTCCTCGACCACGACATGACGTTCGACCCGACCTCGAGCCTCGCCCGCACCCAGGACCCCGAGTCGCTCCGGAACTTCCGCATCCCTGCCCTGGACCTGGACAGCGTCTACGGCGGCGGACCGGGCGTCTCACCGCACCTGTACGACCAGAGCGTCGACCACGGCCGCACCACGATGCTGGTCGAGCCCAACGCCGGGTCCGAGGCGGTCTGCATCGACGGAGTCGTGCGGTACGACGTCCCGCGCAACGCCCAGGGCACCGCGCTCATCGGCGACCCGCGCAACGACGAGAACCTCATCGTCGACCAGCTGCACCTGGCGTTCCTGCGCTTCCACAACCGGGTCGTCGCCGACGTCCGGGACGACCTCGGCCCGCTCGCCACACCTGGCGAGCTGTTCGCGGAGGCCCAGCGGATCGCCCGGTGGCACTACCAGTGGATGATCCTGCACGAGTTCCTGCCGCTGACCTGCGGTGACGCCCTCGTCGCGGACATCCTGACGAACGGCCGGAAGTTCTACCGGTGGCGGAACTCCCCGTACATCCCCGTCGAGTTCTCCGTCGCCGCCTACCGGTTCGGGCACTCCCAGGTGCGGCCCAGCTACCGCGCGAACTTCGGCACGTCCGCCACCGACCGCACGCTCCAGTTCTTCGCGGTCATCTTCGACCACACCGCCACCGGCACCGACCCCGCCGACCTGCGCGGCGGCTGCCGGGCACCACGACGGTTCATCGACTGGCAGACGTTCTTCGACTTCGGCGGCGGCCAGGTGCGCCGGAACAAGCGCATCGACACCAAGCTGTCGTCGGCGCTGTTCCACCTGCTGGGCCAGCCGTCAGACGAGCCGGACTCGCTCGCCATCCGCAACCTGGTCCGCGGCCTGACGATGGAGGTGCCCTCCGGGCAGCGCGTCGCCGCCGCCATGCAGGAGACCCCGCTGCACGAGTCCGAGCTGGCCGACCTCGAGCCCTTCGGGCTGCACAAGCGGACGCCCCTGTGGTTCTACGTGCTGCGGGAGGCCGACGTCCGCGCCGGCGGCGAGCACCTGGGGCCGGTGGGCGGGCGCATCGTCGCCGAGGTGTTCCACGGGCTCATCGACGGCGACCCGTCGTCGTACCTGTCCCAGGACCCCGACTGGACCCCGACCTACGGCACCGACGACGAGTTCGGGATCACGGACCTGCTCACGGCCGCCGGCGTGGTCGGCGCCCTGGCCTGACCCGCGCAACGGGTCGGGACACAGCAACGTCCGCACTCGGGAAGGCTGGGGGGCCCTCGAGTGCGGACGTTGCGGTGTGTCAGACGGCGGTGAGGCGCTGGGCTGCGACCAGCTCGGCGATCTGGACCGCGTTCAGTGCGGCGCCCTTGCGGAGGTTGTCGTTGCTGATGAACAGCGCCAGACCACGGCCGCCCTCGACGCCCTCGTCCTGGCGCAGGCGGCCGACGAACGACGGGTCCTGACCGGCGGCCTCCAGCGGCGTCGGCACGTCGGTCAGCTGCACACCCGGGGCGTCGGCCAGCAGCTCGGCGGCGCGCTCCGGGCTCAGCGGACGGGCGAACTCGGCGTTGATCGACAGCGAGTGGCCCGTGAACACCGGGACGCGCACGCAGGTGCCCGACACCAGCAGCCCGGGGATGTCGAGGATCTTGCGCGACTCGTGCCGGAGCTTCTGCTCCTCGTCGGTCTCGTTCAGCCCGTCGTCCACGATCGACCCGGCGAGCGGGATGACGTCGAACGCGATCGGCCGGACGTACTTCACGGGAGCTGGCAGGGTCACGGCGGACCCGTCGTGCACCAGCGCGAGCGTGTCCTGCTCGACGGCTGCGCGGATCTGGCTGTCGAGCTCGTCGGCCCCGGCGAGGCCCGACCCGGAGACCGCCTGGTACGTGGACACGACGAGACGCCGGAGTCCGGCCTCGTCGTGCAGGACCTTGAGCACCGGCATCGCGGCCATGGTGGTGCAGTTCGGGTTGGCGATGATGCCCTTGACGGCAACCGCGATCGCACCCGGGTTCACCTCGGAGACGATGAGCGGGACCTCGGGGTCGCGACGCCACGCCGAGGAGTTGTCGATGACCAGCGCACCGGCCGCGGCGAACCGGGGGGCGTGCACCTTCGACGCCGCACCACCGGCGGAGAACAGGGCCACGTCGATGCCCGACAGGTCCTCGGTCTCGACGTCCTCGACCACGACGTCCGTGCCCTTCCACGGCAGCGTGGTCCCGGCCGAGCGCGACGATGCGAAGTAGCGGATCGAGGCGACGGGGAAGTCGCGCTCCTCCAGCAGCCGGCGCATGACGCTGCCGACCTGGCCGGTGGCACCGACCACCGCGATGTTCAGTCCCATGTCCCTACCGTCCCGTCCCGCCGTACACGACGGCCTCGTCTTCCGTGGAGTCCAGGTCGAACGCCGTGTGCACAGCGCGGACCGCCTCGTCGAGCGAGTCGGCGCGCGTGACCACGGAGATCCGGATCTCCGACGTCGAGATCATCTCGATGTTGACCCCCGCGTCCGACAGCGCGGCGAACAGCCGCGCCGAGACCCCGGGGTGCGACCGCATGCCCGCGCCGATGAGCGAGAGCTTGCCGATCGTGTCGTCGTACTGCAGCGACGCGAAACCGATGTCCGGCTGGTGCTCGCTGAGGGCGGCCGTGGCGGCGGCGCCGTCCGTGGCGGGCAGCGTGAAGGAGATGTCCGTCAGGCCCGTCGCGGCGACCGAGACGTTCTGCACGATCATGTCGATGTTCACGCCGGCGCTGGCGACGACCTCGAAGATCCGCGCGGCCTTGCCGGGCACGTCGGGCACGCCCACGACCGTGATCTTGGCCTCGCTGCGGTCGTGCGCGACGCCGGCGATGATCGGCTGTTCCACAATCTCTCCTTCGGCGGCGGGCTGGTCGGTGACGAACGTGCCCGTATGAGTGGTGAACGACGAGCGCACGTGGATCGGTACCCCGTACCGGCGCGCGTACTCGACGCAGCGCAGGACCAGCACCTTGGCGCCGCTGGCCGCGAGCTCGAGCATCTCGTCGTAGCTGACCCGGTCCAGCTTGCGCGCGGTCGGCACGATCCGCGGGTCCGCGGTGAACACGCCGTCCACGTCGGTGTAGATCTCGCAGACGTCCGCCTTGAGGGACGCGGCGAGCGCGACGGCCGTGGTGTCCGACCCGCCGCGACCGAGGGTGGTCACGTCGTTGGTGGACGGGTTGACGCCCTGGAACCCGGCGACGATGGCGACGGAGCCCCGCGCGACGGTGTCCCGGATCCGGCTGGGCGTGACGTCGATGATCCGCGCCTTGCCGTACGCCTCGTCGGTGATGACCCCGGCCTGCTGCCCGGTGAACGACTTCGCGTCGACGCCCAGGTTGTGGATGGCCATGGCGAGCAGCGACATCGAGATGCGCTCGCCCGCGGTCAGCAGGATGTCCATCTCACGCTGCGGCGGCAGCGGCGTGACCTGCTGGGCCAGGTCGATGAGCTCGTCCGTGGTGTCGCCCATCGCGCTGACCACCACGACGACGTCGTGACCGGCGCGCTTCGCCTCGGCCACGCGCTTGGCGACGCGCTTGATGCTGCTGGCGTCGGCGACGGAGGAACCGCCGTACTTCTGCACGATCAGGGCCACGGGGAGAGCTCTTTCGCGGGCTCGGACAGGTCCGGGCGAGTGTACGGCCGTGCCCACCAGGTGGGCACCGAGTTTCAGATGCCGGATCGTCCCCGCTCATGGTGAAGCGTTTGGGGCCCTCCCGCCGCGGCCCGCGGCACAGCACGCTGCCAGTGCGACGCCTGACCGCAGGGGGCACCGGGCGCGCGACCGAGAGGAACCGTCATGCGCGTCCGCGCTGCACTCACCGCCGTCGTCGTCGCCGTGCTGGCCGGCGTCGGCACCCTCGTCGGGCTCACCGCCCAGGCCGCCACCGGCTGTCAGGTCAGCTGGACGGCGAACTCCTGGCCCGGTGGTTTCACGGCCGACGTGCGCATCAGCCCCGGCGAGGCCGCACACGGCTGGACGCTCACCTGGGCGTTCCCCTCCGGGCAGCGCGTGACGCAGGGGTGGAACGCCAACGTGGTCCAGACCGGGTCCAGCGTGACCGCCTCGAACGCGGCGTGGAACGGCGAGATCCCCGCGGCCGGGAGCACGTCGTTCGGCTTCCAGGGCACGTTCAGCGGCACGAACGCGGCTCCGACGACGTTCGTGCTCAACGGCGTCACGTGCAACGGCGGGAACCCGACGGCCACACCGACGCCGACCCCGACCCCCACCCTGACGCCCACGCCGACACCCACCCCCACACCGACGCCCACGCCCACGCCCACGCCCACCGTCCCGCCCAACCCGGACTGCAGCACGGCACTCTTCTGCGACGGCCTCGAGTCCCAGACCGGGACGACGGTCAGCAGCCCCTGGAGCGTGAAGCACCCCGACTGCTCGGGTACCGGGACCGCCTCGATCGACAGCACGGTCGCGCACACCGGCACCCGCTCGCTCAAGATCACCGGCGCCGCCGGCTACTGCAACCACGTGTTCGCCCAGGCAGCGGCCGACCTGACCCGGCTCTCGCAGACGTACTACGTGCGGTTCTACGTCCGGCACACCACCGAGCTGCCGACCTCGCACGTCACGTTCCTCGCGATGAACGACGCGAACGACGGCAACCGTGACCTGCGGATGGGCGGCCAGAACGGGCGGCTGCAGTGGAACCGCTCGTCGGACGACGCGACCCTCCCTGAGCAGAGCCCCGCGGGCGTGGCGCTGAGCGCGTCGCTGCCGGCGTCGTACTGGGCCTGCGTGGAGATCGAGGTGGACGGCACGGGTCGCATGCTCACGCGGGTCGACGGCTACGCCATCCGGGGCCTGATCGTCGACGGCACGCCGACGCACGACATCGACGGTCAGTGGTTGGCCAAGGCGTGGTCGCCGCGCCTGACGGACCTGCGGCTCGGCTGGGAGAGCTACGGCGAGGGCAGCGACACCCTGTGGTTCGACGACATCGTCGTCGCGAACAACCGGGTCGGCTGCTGACCCTCCTCAGCAGCTGCGCACAGCACGCGGACGGATGCCCCCGTCCGCGTGCTGTGCGGAACACGGGGGAGCGTCAGGGCTGCAGGGCGTCGTACTCGGCCTCGGCGGCGACATCGTCCTCCACGTCCAGCCGCAGGTGCGCCAGCATCGTCTGCAAGGTGCGCAGGACGGACGACGCGCGCTCGCCCCAGTCCGACAGGTACGAGAACTGCCACCACCACAGGGCCTCGAGCACGCCACCGGTCTCGTAGTGCCGCAGCCCCTGGGCCAGCGCCCCGGCGATCGCGACGAGGTCCCCCGACACGCTCGCCGGCTGGACGTCGACGCCCAGGAGCGGGTCGACCACCTCGGCGTACTCGTCGATGCCCTCGAACACGTTCGCGAGGTTGGCCCGCAGCGGCTCCACGTCCGGGTCGGGGCCGACGTCCGGCTCGAACCGCTCGGAGGGCACCACGTCGGTGGTCGCCCCCAGCCGGGCGCCGGCGGCGAGCATGTCGCTCACCGCGAGCAGCAGCAAGGGCAGGGACGCGTCCGGGTTGGCCCCCGACGCGACCTCGGTGATCGTCGTCAGGTAGCTGCGGGCCTCGGTCGCCACGGACTCGGCGATGTCGCGGAGGTCGGCGTCGGCTGTGCTCATCGTGCTCCTCCTACGCGCTGATCCGTCGGCGGCCCTCGAACGCCCGGCCGAGGGTGACCTCGTCGGCGTACTCCAGGTCCCCACCCACCGGCAGGCCCGATGCCAGCCGGCTGACCGTCAGCCCCATCGGGACCAGGAGCCGCGCCAGGTAGGTGGCCGTCGCCTCGCCCTCGACGTTCGGGTCCGTGGCCAGGATGACCTCGGTGACCGTGCCGTCCGCGAGGCGCGTCATGAGACCCGCGATGCGCAGGTCGTCCGGACCGACGCCTGCGATCGGGTTGATGGCCCCGCCGAGCACGTGGTACTTGCCGCGGAACTCCCGGGTGCGCTCGATGGCGACGACGTCCTTGGACTCCTCGACCACGCAGATCGACGTCGGCGAGCGGCGCGGGTCCCGGCAGATGCGGCACTGCGCCTCCTGCGCGACGTTCCCGCAGATCTCGCAGAACCGGACCCGCAGCTTCACCTCGGTGAGCGCGTCCGACAACCGTCGGACCTCCGCCGGGTCCGCCGACAGGATGTGGAACGCGATGCGCTGGGCGCTCTTGGGACCGACCCCGGGCAGTCGCCCGAGCTCGTCGATCAGGTCCTGGACCGCGCCTTCGTACACACCGTCAGCCTACGGGGTGGTTGCCGTCCCGCCGTCGGACGCCACCCTCTGACCGACCACGCGATCAGGACGTGCCGTCGTCCAGCTGCTCGTCGATGACCGTCCCGCCGAGCATCTGCGCGACCAGGGGCGCGCCGATGAGGCTCGACGTCGTGATGTCCGGGTCGTCGGGCGACGGCTCGTCCGGCACGCCCGGGATCACGCGTGCCGCCGACTCCCGCGCAGCCGCCATGCCGCGCTCGCGGGCCGTGCCGGGCGCCGGCGGTGCGACGTCGTGCGGCGGGGCGTCCGGGACGCCCGGCTCACCGGGCTCGTCGTCGGGCGGCTCAGGCATCGGGGGTTCGTCGTCCCACGACGCCGCCGCCTCCGCAGGGGTCACCGCCCGGGGGTTGCTGCGCTCGTCGGCGGCAGGCCGAGGGGCAGCCGCGGCGGGAGCAGGGGCCGACGTCGCCTGCTCGGCGAGGATGCCCTCGACCCGTACGTCGAACCCGAGCGTCTCCCGCACGGCCCGGGCGACCACGTCCGCGTGGGCGCCGTTGCGGAACGTGGTCGCGAGCGCGGGGTTGTCGAAGGCCACCTTCAGCGTCGAGGCGTCGAGCTCCGCGACCTGGGCGTTGCGCGGGTCGATGAGCGCCCACGTGACGCGGCGCAGACCCTTGACGGTCTCGAGGACCTCCGGCCAGCGACGTCGCAGCACCTCGGTGTCGGGCCCCCCGGTCGAGCGCGCAGGGGGCGGCGTCGCGGCCGCCGGCGCGGCGGGCGGGGTGGCAGCCGGCTGGACGACGGGCGCCGACGCAGCGGGGGCTGCGTCCGCGGCTCCTGCGGGGTGCGCGGCGGGGGCTGCGTCCGCGGCTCCTGCGGGGTGCGCGGCGGGGGCGACGGCATCGGAGTCGGCGTCGGTCGTCGGCGCAGCGACATCCCACGGCGGGCTGTCGTCGCCGAGGTCCGTCGGGCCGGCCGTCGGCGGCACGTCGGCGGACGCGTCGTGCCCACCCGGCCCGGTCGTCGGTGCAGCCACCGGCACCGGACGCTGCGCAGGCGCGGCCTCACGCGCAGCAACAGCCGCAGGCGCGGCCTCACGCGCAACAGCCGCAGGCGCGGCCTCACGCGCAGCCGGCGCAGGCGCGGCCTCACGCGCAGCCGGCGCAGGCGCGGCCTCACGCGCAGCAGGCGCAGGCGCGGCCTCACGCGCAGCCGGCGCAGGCGCGGCCTCACGCGCGGCGGCCGCTGGCTCCGGTCGCGAAGGAGCAGCGACCTGCGGCGCAGCCGGCGGGCCGGCGACCGGCACCCGGACCGCCGCGGCGCCGTCGGCGGGCAGCCCACGCTCGAGCCGGTCGAGACGGGCGCCGAACCCGGAGCGGGTGTCCTCGACGGCGGGCAGCAGGAGCCGCGCCATCAGGAGCTCGAGGTGCAGCCGCGGCGACGTCGCGCCCGTCATCTCGGTGAGCGCAGCGTTGCACAGGTCCGCCGACCGCGACAGCTCGGAGGCACCCAGGTGCCGGGCCTGCAGCCGCATGCGGTCGAGCTGGTCGGTGGGGACGTCGCGCAGGGCGGCATCGGCGGCGTCGCCGGAGGCCGCGATGACGATGAGGTCGCGCAGCCGCTCGAGCAGGTCCTCGACGAAGCGCCGCGGCTCGTGGCCGGTCGAGATCACGCGCTCGACCACGCGGAACGCCGAGGCGCCGTCGCGGGCGGCGATCGCCTCGGTCAGGTCGTCCAGCAAGGAGGCCTGGGTGTACCCGAGCAGGGCGGCGGCACCCTCGTACCCGAGCTCTCCCCCGCCCGAGCCCGCGATCAGCTGGTCGAGCACGGAGAGCGTGTCCCGCACGGAGCCGCCGCCGGCGCGCACGACGAGCGGCAGCACGCCGGACGCGACCGGCACGCCCTCGCTGTCACAGAGCTGCTGCAGGTACGGCACCAGCACGTCCGGCGGGACCAGCCGGAACGGGTAGTGGTGGGTGCGCGAGCGGATGGTGCCGATGACCTTGTCGGGCTCCGTCGTCGCGAAGATGAACTTGATGTGCGGCGGCGGCTCCTCGACGATCTTGAGCAGCGCGTTGAAGCCCTGGTTCGAGACCATGTGCGCCTCGTCGAGGATGAACACCTTGTAGCGGTCCCGCGCGGGCGCGAACGTGGCGCGTTCCCGCAGCTCGCGGGCGTCGTCGACACCGCCGTGGCTCGCCGCGTCGATCTCCACGACGTCCAGGCTGCCCGGTCCCCCTCGCGCCAGCTCCACGCACGACGGGCACACGTCGCACGGGGTGTCGGTGGGGTTCTCCTCGGTGTTCTGCGCGCAGTTGAGGATGCGGGCGAGGATGCGCGCCGACGTCGTCTTGCCGCAGCCGCGCGGGCCGGAGAACAGGTAGGCGTGGTTCACCTGACCGCTGCGCAGCGCCTGCCGCAGCGGAGCCGTGACGTGGTCCTGGCCGATCACCTCGGAGAAGTTCTCGGGCCGGTAGCGGCGGTACAGGGCTGTCGTCACGCCACGGACTCTAGACGCCCGCGCCGACAGCCGTCGCCGCTCAGGTCGGCAGAGAAGCGATCGCGGTGAGCACGCCGTCGGGGTCGTAGCGACGCTTCGCGGCGAGCAGCCGGTCGGCGTTCGCGCCGAAGGCGAGCCGAGCGCGCTCGGCGTCGTCCGGACCGAGGATGTTCGGGTAGCCACCGGGCAGCGCCCCGGGCGCCAGGGCGTCCGTGACCCGCTCGACCCAGGCGCGGTGCGGCGTGGGATCACCGCCGGGCCACGCCGCGATGACCTCCGCCAGCAGGTGCTCGGAGCGCAGTGCGAAGGCGGTCGCGTCCGGGGCCACGCGGGTGGCGGCGCCGTGGAAGTGGTGCAGGGCAAGCAGGGACGACGCCGACGACCAGGTCGAGGCCGCCTCGGCGAGCACCTGGATCGCGTGGTCGGAGAGCGTCGGGAGCCAGCGGGTGCCCAGCGTGTAGTGCTGACCGGGTCGGGCGCCCTGCTCGAACATCCGGATCAGGTCTCCGTAGGGCAGCGGGCCGATGCCCCCGGCGACCACTGTGCCGAGCCGCAAGAACGGTGCGAGCACGGTGTCGCCCGCGACGGGGTCGCCGCTCCACGTCGGCGCGAGGAACACCGCCGCCTCCCCCGTCGGCCCGGCGACGAAGCCGGCCATCACCGTGAGCTCGTCGGGCGCCATGGCGATCAGGTCGCGGTAGCCGCGCAGAACCTGGACAGCCTGCTGCTGGGGGAACAGGACCATGCCGCCGAGCACCGGACCCAGCGGGTGCAGCCGGTAACGCGCTGCGGTGACGATCCCGAAGTTCGCGCCGCCGCCGCGCAGCGCCCAGAACAGCTCGGGGTCCCCGTCCGGCCCTGCGACCACCCGGGTCCCGTCGGGGAGCAGGACGTCGGCCGAGATCAGGTTGTCGAGCGCGAGCCCGAACCGGCCCGCGAGCCCGCCGTACCCACCGGCGAGCGTCATCCCCGCCATGCCGACCGTCCGCACGACGGCGGTGGCGGTGCCCAGACCGTGCGCGGCAGCCGGGTCCACGACGTCCGCGACGAGCGCGCCGCCCTGTGCCACGGCCACGCCGGCACGCGGGTCGACCTGGACGTCGCGGAGCGCGGACAGGTCGAGCACCACAGCGCCGTCGCCCAGCGCGCGGCCGGCCCAGTCGTGCCCACCGCCGCGCACCGAGAGCGGGGCGTCGCACTCGCGCGCGACCAGCAGCGCGGTCCGCACGTCCTCCGCATCGGCGCACCGGACCACGACCGCCGGTCGGCGGTCGACCGCGCCGTTCCACACGCGCCGGGCGTCGTCGTACCCGTCGTCGTCCGGCTGCCACACCCGACCCCGGACGGCCGCGCGCACGCGGGCACCCACCTCGGAGCTCGTCGTCTGCGTCATGTCGAGAGGCCCCCTGCCGTGCGACCAGACCGCGACCTCGTCCAGTGCAGCGGGGTCCACGCACGTCGTCAAGGAACCGAGGAGCACTCCGCCCGGACGGGCAACAGACGCGTGCTCAGTCCGCGCGGACCACCGTGTCCGCCAGCACCGACCGCAGCAGCGGCCGTGAGGTCTCGGTGGCGGCGAACACCAGCGCGCAGCCGCCCGCCAGGAACCCGACGAGCATCAGGGGACCCTGCGGGGAGAGCATGGACTGCACGCCGAGCAGTGGGTAGAACATGACGAGGGCCGTGACCGCCGACCCGACCGCCACGAAGAGCAGCGGGACGAGCACGGTGCGGCGGCGGACGGAGTCGTGCAGCTCGGCGGGCGTGCCGGCCAGGCTCTGGAGCGCGATCTCGCGGCGCCGGTCGAGCACGGAGGCGGCCTGCGCGATGCCCGCGGAGACGGCCGCCAGCAGGAACGCGACCACCAGCGTGACCATCGCACCGGTCACCAGGTCGTCCATGAGGATCGCGCCCTGCGGGTCCTGCGAGGTGTCGACCGCGACGATCGTCGGCAGGATCGAGAGCGCCCCGGCCACGAACCCGGCGAGCCCGAGCCCGCCCACCACGCGCCACGCTGCCTTGGGGTCGTCGAGGAGCCGGCGCGCGGCGAGCAGTCGCGCGGGCGTCGACGCACGCCGCAGCTGCGCCTTGCCGACGAGTCCGAGCACCCACGGGCCTACGGCGTTCAGGGTCATGAAGCCGACCGCCATCGCCCCGAGGAGCGCAGCACCGGCCGCGGCCCCGAGCTGACCGGCGGCGGAGCTGACGACCATGAAGGTGCCGATCCCGACGACGGCGACGACCACGCGCAGCCAGGTCATCTTCTTGGGCGTCTCCCGACGGGCCACCCCCAGCGGCGACACGGTTACGCGCCGCAGCGAGACCGCACCGGACAGGGCGGCCAGGGCCGGCACCCCGACGAGCGCGATCGCCAGGCCCTCCCACCCGACCCACAGCTCCCCGACGGTGAACGTGGTGCCCTGGAACGGCAGGAGGGCGCACAGGGGCAGCAGCACCACGTAGAGCAGGACGCCGAGGAACGCCCCGACGAGACCCTGCCAGGCGGTCTCGGTGACGGTGAGGCCGACCACCTCGCGCGGGGTGGCGCCGAGCAGTCGCAGCGTGGCGAGGCGGGCGTCCCGACGCGCGACTCCCAGGCGAGCAGCGGCACCGGCGAGGGTGATCAGCGGGACGACGAGCAGGACCACGGCGATCCACGCCAGGATCACGTAGACGCTCGCGTCGTCGCCCTGCCCCTCCGGGACCGGTACCTCCGCACGGGCGGTGAACCCCAGCAGACCGCCGACGACGCTGAGCGTGAGGCCCGTCGTCACGGCGAACGCCGTGATCGCCAGGCTCGTCGTGATGCGCGCGTCCCGGCCCCCCGCGCGCTGGAGCCGAGGGGCGAGTGCGAGGACCGTGTTCATCGGGCGGTCTCCGGGTGACGGACCAGTCCGTCACGGACCTCGATGCGGCGGTCGCACCAGCCGGCCACCTGCGCGTCGTGGGTCACGACGACGAGCGACGCCCCCGCGGCCTTCGTCGTCTCCGTGAGGATCTGCATCACGTCGTGGCCGGTGCTCTGGTCGAGGGCACCCGTCGGCTCGTCGGCGAACACGACCGCGGGACCGGTGATGAGCGCCCGCGCGACCGCGACCCGCTGCGCCTGCCCGCCCGACAGCTCACCGGGCCGTCGCCCCTCCATGCCAGCGAGACCCAGCGATGCCAGCCACCGGCCCGCCAGCTCGGTCGCATCACGACGCGGGGTGCCCAGGAGCATCGCCGGCAGGGCCACGTTCTCGATCGCGGGCAGCTCGGAGAGCAGCTGGCCGAACTGGAACACGAAGCCGTAGTGCTTGCGGCGCAGGAGCGAGCGCTCGCGGTCGGACAGCCCGCCGACCTCTCGGCCGTCGAGCGCGACCGTGCCGGAGTCGGGCAGCAGGATCCCGGCGAGGCAGTGCAGCAGCGTGGACTTGCCGGAGCCGGACGGACCCATGACGGCGAGCGACTCCCCGCCGGCGAGGTCGACGTCCACCCCGGCGAGCGCGGTCGTCGAGCCGAAGCGCTTGACCAGGCCGCGGGCGGACAGGCGTGGGGTGGCGGTGTTCATGCTGCCCAGGCTCCCCGGCGAGGGCGGGTCTCCGCGTCGGACCCCGGGATCCTTCACCCTGGCCGGGCGTGCACCCGCAGGGGGACCGGCGTCGGACCGTCGGATGACGGCATCGTCAGACGACGAGCGCGACGCCGGCGAGCACGACGACGGCCGAGCCCGCGACCGACACCCACGTTCGGGCGGCCGGTGGGAGCCGCAGCCCGAGCAGCCCGCTGCCGACGGCGAGCAGGAGCTGCCAGGCGAGCGAGGCGAGGCCGACGCCCACGACGAAGGCCGCGACGGACCCAGCGCCGTCGACCTGCACCGCGAGCCCGACCGCGATCGCGGTGAACGTGACCGCGGTGAGCGGGTTGACGGCCGTCAGCGCGACGAACCGCCCGTAGGTGCGCGTCGCCGACGTCGTCCGGTCCTGCCCGGGTTCGGGTGCTGCCCTGCGGGCGGCGGCGGCGAGCCCCACGATGCCGATCACGACGAGGACCGCGGCGCTCACCCCACGGACCAGGGCGGCGTGCTCGCCGACGACCCGGCTCACCGGGGTCCCGACGGCCACCGCCACCACCGCGTACAGGACGTCGACCGTCGCGATCCCGCACGCGGCCGCGACGGCTACACGGACGCCGTCGACCAGCCCGCTGCGCAGGAGCAGGACGCCGACGGGGCCGACGGGCATCGCGACCGACAGCCCGGCCAGCACACCGAGGGCGAACGCTGGGGACACGCTCTCCAGGGTGGCCGAATGGGCTCACCCCTGCTGCGGAAATCGCGGCCGCTCTGCGATCATCGCCGTATGGACAGCATCGACGACGCGATCCTCCGCGAGCTCACCGCAGATGCGCGGCTCTCCTACAGCGACCTCGGCGCGCGCGTCGGCCTCAGCCCGAACGCCGCGGCGAACCGCGTCCGCCGCCTGGTCGAGGACGGCACCATCCGCGGGTTCACCATCGTCACGGCGTCGTCGCCGCCCGCACGCCCCGGCACCGGGCTGGAGGTGTTCGTCGAGGTGCGCCTGGCCGACGGGACCACGAACGAGTCGTTCACCGCGGCGCTCCGGGGCTTCCCGCAGGTCCTCGACGCCGTCCACGTCACCGGCTCGTACGACTACCTGCTGCACGCGGTCGTCGCGGACCCGGCGGCCCTCGACCTGTTCGTCCGGCGGCTCAAGCGCGAGGCGGGGGCCGGGCAGACGTTCACCCGCCTGGCGCTGCGGGCATAGAAAGGACCCCCCGCACACCCGCCAGAGCTCACCTGCCCTTGCTGCCTTCCGGCCCTGGGGGAGTTCAGCGAGATGACGCCGCACGAGGGGTCGGGGAAAAGCCTAACCCAGCGCGGGCCCTCGTTCACACGCCGGTCACCCGCTCGACTCTCGCGACGCGACGTTCGCGGGCAGACTTCGAGGATGGCCAGCGACGGCACCCTCGAGACCCCCGAGCGCTACGACTACGACCTCGTCGTCGTCGGTACCGGTCCGGGCGGGCAGAAGGCTGCGATCGCCGCCGCGAAGCTGGGGCACAAGGTCGCCATCATCGAGCGCCGGCACATGATGGGCGGCGTCTCGACGAACACCGGGACCATCCCGAGCAAGACCCTGCGCGAGGCGGTCATGTACCTGACGGGCATGGCGCAGCGGGAGGTGTACGGAGCGAGCTACCGCGTGAAGTCCGACATCACGATGGAGGACCTCTTCGCGCGGACCCAGCACGTCATCGGCCGCGAGCACGAGGTCATCCGCGCCCAGCTGCTGCGCAACCACATCGACATCCTCAGCGGCACCGGCTCGTTCCTCGACGCGCACACGCTCGGCATCCTCGACGACGACGGCATCCGACGCACCCAGGTCACCGCCCGGTTCGTCATCATCGCCACCGGCTCCAAGCCGCACCGTCCGACGACCGTCCAGTTCGACGGGAGCACGGTCCTCGACTCCGACGGCGTGCTCGCGCTGGAGAAGGTGCCGAACTCGATGGTGGTCGTCGGCGCCGGGATCATCGGCATCGAGTACGCGTCGATGTTCGCCGCGCTCGGCACCCGCGTCACCGTCATCGACAAGCGCCCCGCGATGCTCGAGATGTGCGACCCCGAGGTCGCCGAGTCGCTGAAGTTCCACCTGCGCGACCTGTCGGTGTCGTTCCGGTTCGGCGAGGAGGTCTCCGGCGTCGACAGCAACACGCACGGCACGGTCACCCGGCTGGCGTCCGGCAAGCGGATCGCCGCCGACGCCGTCATGTACTCGGCGGGCCGGCAGGGGCAGACGGACGCGCTCAACCTCGCGGCGGCGGGACTGTCCGCCGACTCCCGCGGGCGCATCTCCGTCGACGAGCAGTACCGCACCGAGGTCCCCAACATCTTCGCCGTCGGCGATGTCATCGGGTTCCCCGCGCTCGCGGCGACGAGCATGGACCAGGGGCGCCTCGCGGCGTACCACGCGTTCGACGAGCCGGCCCGCGAGCTCCAGTCCGTCCAGCCCATCGGCATCTACACGATCCCGGAGATCTCCTACTGCGGCCGCACCGAGGCGGAGCTCACCACCGAGGCGGTCCCCTACGAGGTCGGCGTCGCGCGGTACCGCGAGCTCGCCCGCGGCCAGATCGTCGGCGACTCCTACGGGATGCTCAAGCTCCTCGTCCACACCGAGACGCGCGAGCTGCTGGGCGTCCACATCTTCGGGACGTCCGCCACCGACCTGGTGCACATCGGCCAGGCGATCATGGCGTGCGGCGGCACCGTCGACTACCTCGTCGACACCGTCCTGAACTACCCGACGCTGTCCGAGGCCTACAAGGTCGCCGCCCTGGACGCCACGAACAAGATCCGCCAAGTCGCCCGGTTCAGCCTCTGACTCAGCCAGCAGACTTTGTCGCGCTAGGCAGGACGAAGTCTTCCGGCTGTTCTCGGGGGCCTTCTACCATCGACAGATGGAACCCGTGGGTTGGGTGCGCAGCCCGGTCGTCGACCCGTCCGACGCCGCTCGACAAGGCGACGAGGGTGCGCCCGACGTCGTCGTCGAGCTCGACCCCTCCGTCGCCGCCGCAGCCGCCGACCTGCGCCCCGGCGACGACCTCCTGCTGCTCACCTGGTTCCACCTCGCCGACCGCACGACGCTCGCCGTCCACCCGCGCGGCGACACCACCCGGCCCGTGACGGGCGTGTTCTCGACGCGCTCGCCCGACCGACCCAACCCGATCGGACTGCACCGGGTCCGGCTCCTGCGCGTCGACGGTCTCCACCTGTACGTGTCCGGCTGCGAGGCGGTCGACGGGACCCCCGTCGTGGACATCAAGCCGGTGCTGGGCGCTGCCGACGAGCGTTGAGTCACATCGCGACCATCGCGGCCATCGTGCCGACCGCCGCGACCGACCCGCCGACCGCGGCGGGGGTGCGGTGTCCGTGGCGCGAGCCCGCCGACGCCGCGCGCGCGTGCAGCGCCACAGCAGCCGTCAACCACCCGACGAGCACCGTCAGCACGAGCGTGCGCACGTCGCCGGCGGACTCGCCATGGTGTCCGCCCGGGAGCGCGACGCTCCGACCGTGCACCGCTGGCATGACCAGGACGAGCACCACCATGAGGCCCAGCTCGACGACCTCCCGTGCCGACTCGAACGCGGACGGTCCCGGAACGTCCTCGGCCGCGCGCTCCTGCAGCGCGGCCACCGTGGTCCACAGCAGGACGCACCCGAGGACGACCGCCCACGCCGCGGGGCCGAGCGGGTCCCGGGAGGGCACGACCATGGCCACCATGGCGAACCCCATAGCGCTGTGTCCCGCCCACCGCCGGGCGGTGCGGCGGGAGCAGCCGACGACTCCCAGGGCGAACGTGATCCCCGTGGAGACGAGGAGCGCGACGGTGACGACTGAGGCGGTGGGCATGATCCGGGCTCCTTCGGAGGATCGCGTCGATGCCCTCATGACGCGCGCGACGACGGATCTCGACACCCTGGCGCCGACCAGCTCGACGGACCGCCGCTCGTCGGCGGCCGGTTCGGTCCCACGTCCTGGGTCGGGTATCCTCTGTCGGCCGGGAGGATTCGCCTAGTGGCCTATGGCGCACGCTTGGAAAGCGTGTTGGGTGAAAGCCCTCGGGGGTTCGAATCCCCCATCCTCCGCGCACCGAAGGGCCCGTCATCCGCACTGTGCGCGTGACGGGCCCTTCGTCACGCGCAGGCCCGCCCTGTGACGGTCTCGGAGAAGCGTGCAGGTGCGTTGCTGCGAAGCCAGGCCGGGAGCCGGCTCAGGCGCGCGACGTAGGCTCGGAGTCGTGGCCACCTTCTCCTCCGTGTCGAGACAGAACGTCCTGCAGGCGATCGCCGAGTACGACTCCCGCGGGGACACCGGCTTCCTCGACGTCTACGGCTTCGAGCCGTTCCCGGGTTACGCGCTCGTCCACGAGGGCCGTTCGTACGACCTGCGGGCGGTCGTCGGCGTCGCGCACCGGTTCGCGACCGGCCGCCTCGCCACCTCCGAGGAGTTCGGCAGCAGCAGGGACGGCGCCGTCGCGATCCTGCGCAAGCGGGGTTTCGACGTGACCGAGCCGGCGGTCGCGGTTCGTCCGGCGCCGGCGCGTGCCGCCCGAGCGCCGCGGGCTGCGCGGACGCCGGTGGTGCGGGCGACCGCCGTGCGCGAGGCCCCACCGGCGATGTGCCCCACGTGCTTCATGACGCTCCCGGCGACGGGCATCTGCGACGAGTGCGGCTGAGCCTCAGCGCTCCAGCCACGCCAGTGCACCGTGGGCCGCGACGACCCCGGTGCTGAACGACGCCTGCAGCAGGTAGCCCCCGGTGGGCGCCTCCCAGTCGAGCATCTCGCCGGCCACGAAGGTGCCGGGCAGCCGACGGACCATCAGCGCGTCGTCGACCTCCGACCACGCGATGCCGCCCGCGGTGGAGATCGCCTTCTCGATCGGCATCGTCGCGACCACCACGACCGGCACCTCCTTCACCAGTGCGGCCATCTCCCGCGGGTCGGTCGGCAGGGCACTGGCGCCGGACTCGCGCAGCAGCGCGATGCCGACCGGGTCCAGACCCAGGGTCCGGCGGAGCCAGTTCGACGTGGAGTCCTTCGGCCGGCGACGCTGCAGCCGCTCGGCGAGCTGGTCGACCGTGAGCGCGGGCCGCAGGTCGACCTGGAGGACGCACCGGCCGTCGGCGTCGAGGGCGTCACGCGCCGCGGCGCCGATCGCGTAGACCGGTCCGCCCTCGATCCCCGCCCGCGTGACCATCGCGTCGCCCTGAACGCCCGGACGCCCTCGCACCGTCAGCTCGACATGTTTGAGCGGCGTCCCCTCGAACCGGTCGGCGAACGTGTCCGACCAGCCGACGCGCAGCCCGACGTTCGCCGGTCGCAGCGGTGCCACGGTCACACCACGGTCGGCGAACGGGCCGACCCACCCGCCGTCGGAGCCGAGCCTCGGCCACGACGCACCGCCGAGCGCGAAGACCGTCACGTCGGACAGCACCTCGGTCTCCTGCCCGTCGACGCCGGTGAGGCTCAGCCCGTCGTCGGTCCAGCCCGTCCAGCGCGTCCGCCGCTCGATCCGCACCCCCAGGTCCGCCAACCGCGCCAACCACGCCCGGACCAGCGGCGTCGCCCGGAACGACCGCGGGAACACCCGCCCGCTCGACCCGACGAACGTCTGCTCCCCCAGGCCCGCGCACCAGTCGCGCAGGTCCGCCGGGCCGAACACGTCGAGCATCGGCGCGAGCCGCTCGGCGGAGTCGCCGTACCGGGCCAGGAAACCGTCACGATCCTCGGTGTGCGTGAGGTTCAGCCCGCCGTGACCGGCCAGCAGGAACTTGCGCGCGGGCGACGGCATCCGGTCGTACGCGGTCACGGTCACGCCCGCCCGAGCCAGCACCTCGGCGGCGATCAGCCCGGCAGGTCCGCCGCCGACGACGCTCGCAGTCCTGGGTGTCGACACGGGGCGAACGTAACGGACGGCGCACGGCCACGCGCGAATCGACTTCCGGGCCACGATCGCGAGACCTAGCGTGGGGCCACCGGAAGGAGACACCGATGTCGCTGCCCGACCCGCCCTCCCCTGCCGTTCGCGCGCAGATCCTGGCGACGGAGCACTGGAGCCTGCTGGGCACGCGCAGCACCATGTGGTCCGAGGTCATGAGCAGGATCACGATCCACCTGACCGTCGTGTCGGCGTCGCTCGTGGTCCTGGCGCTCGTCGCGCAGGCCTCCGGGTTCGGCACGCCGTTCACGGTGCTGTCGATCGGGCTGGCGTCGGCGGCGCTGATCCTCGGCACGCTCACGGGCGTGCGCGTGATGAACGCCAGTCACGACGACAGCGCCCTCATCCTCGGCATGAACCGCATCCGCGCGGCCTACGTCGCCATCGACCCCGGCGTCGCCGACTACCTGATGACCTCCTGGGAGGGCGGCCGGGCAGGTCTGATGGGCACCTACACGATGGGTCTGCAGCGCTCGACGCTCAGCCATGTCCTGGGCAGCACGTCGATGTTCGTCAACGTCGTGAACGCCCTGGTCGCCGGCACCCTCGGCGCCCTGATCTCCGAGGCGGCCGGTGCGAGCAACGCCGTCGTCGCTGTCGTCGGGGTGCTCTGCGGCCTGGCGTACCTCGGCGCGTGGCTCGAGTACGGCCGTCGCACCTTCGGGGTCAGGTCGACCGCCGGCTGATCGCGACGACGTGCCGACGCTCGAACTGCACCGCGTCCCCCGAGTGCAGCCCGCGCAGCTCGGCCGGGTCGGAAGCAAAGGTCCCCTCCAACGACTCCTCGCCGACCTCGGTCACGGTGACCCACATGCGCTCGGCGAGGCCCGTCGACGGCTCGACGATCAGCTTGACCCGGTCGCCCACCTGGACCGCAGCCAACGCGTCGTCGCTGGGGACACGGAATCTCTCGGGCGCAACGGCGTGCATCGACGCGGCGTCGGCCAGCGCCCACTCGGTCCGCCGACGGAACAGGCTCACGTCCGGGCCCCTGCTGACTCGCCGCTCGCCAGCAACGGCAGGAGGCCAGGCAGCGCACGTGCCACATACGGCAGGTCCGACCGGAGGACGACGATCCGCACGGTCGCCCCGGCGTCGTCGCAGACCACGGCGACGTTGATGCCTCCGGCGTAGGACTCGGACCGGGACACCTCCGTCAGGCCTCGCACCTCGAGCCGCTCGACCGGGACGGGGAACGACATGCCACCGACGCCGGTCAGCCAGGTCAGAGACGTCCCATCGACGCGAAGCATCCCTCCGGCCGGATGGCAGTAGGACGTTCCGCCGAGCACCGAGCCGGAGAACACGAGCGGACGCCCGGAGGCGTCGTCACGCGCCAGCCGTCGACGCCGGTGCCGGTCGTACAGACCAAGACCGAGTGCGCCGCCGACGAGGGACCCCAGAAGCTCAACGATCACGCCGGATCCTCGCTCCCTCTCGCAGCCCGCCGCCAGGGTCGGAACCGTACCCGGTCCCGTCGCGTTCACCGATCACGACCCCGCCGCTCGTCGCGCGTGCCGCCAGCGGGTGCCCGCCCGGGGAGCGCGCGGTCACGGCCCGACGCTTCTCAGCGCTGGTCAGTCGAAGTCGAAGGTGACGCCCCCGCACCCGCCCTGTCGTCGTGTGCGGTCGGTCACGGTCGACGGCGCTCCAGCAACCCGCTGCGGCTCATTCGGCAGCCAGGTCGGCGGCGAACTCGCCCGCGGCCTTGCGCGGCCGTCGACGCCACCACCAGCCGTCCTTGGTCTCGACGCGGGAGAAGCGGCCGATCGCCAGTCCGCCGTCGTCCTCGGTCGCCGCGATGAAGCGGTCGTCCAGGGCCGCCAGCTCCTCGGCTCTCGCTTCCCGGACGCGCGGACTCAACATCGGCCACGCGAGAGCAAGCCAGTCGCGGCACGCGAGGTCGTTCGTGTACTCGTCGACGATCTGGTCGTACCCCTCCTCGACCTCGCCGACGAGAGCCGCCCACGCGTCGGTCATCTCGTTCAGCGAGAATGCCTTGATCCACCCCCGACCATGCAGGTGCTGGGACGCGCGGTCGATGGACGCATAGTCCTCGGCTGTCAGCGCTTCCATCTGCCGAACCTTGTCATGAACCGGCAGACACGCCAGCAGCGAGCGCGAGCACCGTCTCGATCGTGTCCGCCTCGGCCGCAGTCTTGTCGTCCCGGTAGCGCAGCACCCGCGCGAACCGGAGGGCGACTCCGCCGGGGTACCGCGTCGAGCGCTGCAAACCGTCGAACGCGATCTCGACCACCTGCTCGGGCCGCACGTGCACCACGTACCCGTCGGTCGGGCCGTCGGCGAGCTCGGTGAACCGCTCGGTCTGCCAGCGGAGCATCTCGTCGGTCATGCCCTTGAACGTCTTGCCGAGCATCACGAACCCGTCGCCGTCGCGCGCCCCGAGATGGATGTTCGACAGGGTCCCCTGCCGCCGCCCGGAGCCACGCTCGACCGCGAGGACGACGAGATCGAGGGTGTTCCGGGGCTTGACCTTGATCCACCCCGCACCGCGCCGCCCTGCCTCGTAGGGAGCGTCGGCGGCCTTGATGACGACACCCTCCTGACCGGCGCGGACCACGTCGGCGAAGTACGAACGGGCCTCGTCGACGTCGGCGGTGACCAGGCGGTGCACCACCGACGGCCCCGCGACGGCGTCGAGCGCGTCGAGGCGGCGCAGGAGCGGGGTGTCGAGCAGGTCGACGCCGTCGACGTGCAGGGCGTCGAAGAAGAACGGGGTCAGCGTGGTCACCGCAGCGACCTCGGTGTCCTTGGTGGCCGAGCGTGCCGCCGTCTCCTGGAACGGCCGGGGGCGTCCGTCCGGTCCGACGGCCAGCGCCTCCCCGTCGAGCACGAGGTCCGACGCAGGCATCGCCCGGACCGCCGCGACGATCTCCGGCACCCGGGTGGTGATGTCGTCGAGGCTCCGCGTGAACACGCGTACCTCGTCACCCTGGCGATGGACCTGGATCCGGATGCCGTCGAGCTTCGAGTCGACGACCACGGGACCCGGTCCGAGGCTCGCCCAGGCACCGTCGACGTCGGGCGCCGACTGCGCCAGCATCGGGCGCACGGGCCGGCCGACGACGAGCGTGAAGGCGGCGAGCGCAGCGACCGGGTCGGGAGCCGTCAGTGCGGCAACCGCGACGGGCTCGGTGTCACCCGCGAGCATCGCGGCGCGGCGCACGACCTCCGGCGGGACCCCCGCAGCCTCCGCGACGGCGTCCAGGAGCAGCGCGTCGAGCGATCCCTGCCGCAGCTCCCCGGTGACCAGGCCACCCAGGAGCCGCTGCTCGTCGGCCGTCGCCGCGCCGAACAGCTCGGCGGCGAGCGCGTTCCGGGCCAGGACCGACCCGGGTCCCTCCAGCCGCGACATCTCCTCGAAGACCGCGTCGACCCCCGTCACGGTGAGCGACGGTTCGGACGCGGGCGTCGGCAGGGACGTCAGCGAGCGCCAGCCCAGCCCGGTCCGCCGTTGACGCAGCTGACCCCCGAGGTACCGCGAGACGATCCCGACGTCCTCGGACGGTGTCCGGCGCAGCAGGTCCACCAGGAGCGCCCGCTTGGCCAGCCGGGACCGCGTCGTCGCGAGGGCGGACGACGTCGTCGCCAGGTCGACCAGCAGCATCCCTGCATCCTGCCGCTCGGCACCGACATCCCGCGCGCCGGCGCTACGAGCCGATCCCGCCGTCCACGTACAGCCAGCGGCCGTCCTCGCGCACGAAGCGGCTCGTCTCGTGCAGCCGGCCGCGCCGACCGTCGGCGAGCCGGTAGTGCGCGACGAACTCGACGGTGCCGGCGTCGTCCCACGGTCCACCGGCGTCCTTGCGGACCACGTCGAGCCGGTACCAGGACATCTCGTCGTCGACGTCGAGGAGGTCCGGCCGGGTGCTCGGGTGCCACGTGACCAGCAGGTAGTGGGCGGCGCCGGTCGCGAAGCCCGTGTACCGCGAGCGCATCAGGGCCTCGGCGGTCGGCGCCCGACGGCCGTCGGCCAGGTAGCGGCCGCAGCACTCGCCGTACGTCTCGCCCGTCCCGCACGGGCAGCGGTCGTCGTCCTCGCTCATCGGCCCTCCCCACCCCGTCGTCGGGGCGAACGTAGCAAGAACTCTCCGCTGCCCAGGACGCCGAATGCGTCACTTCCGTTCCCGTCCGGCCCGTCGTGCCGTACGGTTGTCCCTGTAGTCGCAGTGAATCGCTTGTCATGACGGCCGAGGAAACTTGGCAGGACGTTCTCGAGGACCACCTCGGAGACGGACGACGAACACCGTGAATACCGGTCCCGGTCACCCGGGAGTTGTCCATACCGCACGTGAGAGAAGAGAACATCATGCCTGTTGGCACCGTGAAGTGGTTCAACGCCGAGAAGGGCTTCGGCTTCATCGCCCCCGAGGACGGCGGACCCGACGTGTTCGCGCACTACAGCGCCATCACGACGAGCGGCTACCGCACGCTCGAGGAGAACCAGAAGGTCCAGTTCGAGGTCACGCAGGGCCCCAAGGGCCCGCAGGCGTCGAACATCACGCCTCTCTGAGCTTGAACTGAGCTCATAGCTCCATCGCACGAGACCCCGGCCCCGTGGCCGGGGTCTCGTCGCATCACCACCGAGGCGCCCCCGATCTGCTCATCCCCCGACCGAACTCGCGCCGCGCTCTGCACGACCCGACAGGACGGATGTCCATGAGCTCTTCGACGCTCAGCCCCACCCCCACCCGGCCTCGCGACCGCGCGGTCAGCGACTTCACCGAGCTGACGCGCACCGTCCAGGCCGCCGGCCTGATGAAGCGCCGCCCCGCGCACTACGCCGTCCGGCTCTCCGCCGCCGTCCTGGCCGTCCTCGGGCTGGTCGCGACGATCATCCTGGTGGGCGACTCCTGGTGGCAGATCGCCGTCGCCTTCGTCGCCGCCGTGATCCTCACGCAGGTCGCGTTCCTGGGCCACGACGCCGCGCACCGCCAGATCTTCGCTGACGGGCGTGCCAACAACTGGACGTCCCTCGTCCTCGCTGACCTGTTCGTCGGCCTGAGCCACGGCTGGTGGCAGCGCAAGCACACGCGCCACCACGCCAACCCCAACAAGATCGACACGGACCCCGACATCGAGATCGAGGCGCTGGCGTTCACGCCGGCCCAGGCCGCGAAGCGGACGTCGAAGCTGTCGGTCTGGTACCTGAACCACCAGGGCTGGTTCTTCTTCCCGCTCCTGCTGCTCGAGGGCGTGGCGCTGCACGTCGCCGCCATCAAGCGGCTCTCGTCGCGCGAGAAGCTGGAGCACCGCGCAGCCGAGATCGTCATGATGACCATCCGGCTCGTCGGTGGCACCGCGCTCGTCTTCCTGACGATGTCCTGGCCGATCGCGCTGGTCTTCCTGGCCGTGCAGATGGGCGTGTTCGGGTTCTACATGGGCGCCTCGTTCGCCCCGAACCACAAGGGCATGCCCCTGATCCCCAAGGACTCGCGTCTCGACTTCCTGCGTCGCCAGGTGCTGACCAGCCGGAACATCGGCGGCGGCAAGTGGGTCGACGTGCTCATGGGCGGGCTCAACCACCAGGTCGAGCACCACCTGTTCCCGTCGATGCCCCGCCCGTCGCTGCGCCGCGCGAAGCCGATCGTCGAGGCGTACTGCCGCGAGCACAACATCCCGTACGTCCAGGTGTCGCTGCCGCGGTCGTACTCGATCATCGTGAAGTACCTGAACACCGTCGGGAAGCCCGACCGCGACCCGTTCAACTGCCCGATGACGGCGCTCTACCGCGTCTGACCTTCGGCTCCACGAAGCCCCCGTCACCCTCTGGGTGGCGGGGGCTTCGTCGTCGGCGCCGCGGGAGAGCCGGCTGTGGATGTGGTCGCGCGACGGCCTCAGCCGCGCGAGCAAGCCATGAGTGCCGCGGCGGCGCGCTGTCGCGGCACTCATGGCTTGCTCGCTGCAGGAGAGACGGACGCGGCCACACGGGGGCGGCGTTGGGTCGGGTCGGGTCCTGTCGCGACGGTCGCACGCAGAAGGGCGCCGGTCGGTAGTGACCCCGACCGGCGCCCGTGGGTCGCGCTTGCCCTCGCGACCCCTCGATCCTCGAGGGTCAGTCGAGCATCGAGATCACCTGCTGCGCCTGATACCCGAGGATCGCCCGGGCGGCAGGCGTGACGGTGGACAGTCGTGTCCGCGGCGTCAGCAGCTGCACGTACGCGGTCAGCGACTTCACCGCGATCTTCTCGTTGCCCGCGTCGGCGGCCTTGTCGGCCACCTCGACCGCGGCGAGCAACCCTGCGGCCGCGACACCCGTGATCGCACCGGCGGCGATCTGCGCCTTCGTCGCGTCGCGCAGGGCGTCGATGCTGCCCGGCGCGTAGAACGACGGCACCGGCACCTGCGTGTAGTCGGTGTCCGACGCGAGGTAGAAGCCCACGTCCGACGGCTGGTTGTAGGTCGTCTGCTGACGGGCGACCTCGACGCGGTACTGCGGGTCGTGCATGAGCGTGTACATCTTCGTGTGGCTCAGCACGGTGTTGGTGAACAGCCGGATCGCCGACGAGTCCTCGGTGCGGACCAGGAGCTCCTCGCGGGAGTCGCCCAGCACGTCCGCGACGAGCGACGGGTTGCCCTTGGTGCCGTTGTTCGAGCGGGTGCCCGTGGCGGTCAGCTGACGGCCGCGGGTCCAGTCGTCGATCGTGACGTCCTGCGCCGCTGATCCGTTGACGATCTGCGTCGTGCCGTCCGGCAGCCACTTGATGCTCATGTTGGTGCCGGGGATCGCGCCGGGCGTGAAGGTCCCCGTCGCCGAGTACAGCCCGAGCGACCCGGACCCGCCGGGCAGGCTCGCCCAGACCTCGAGGCCGCGCACGTCCGGGAGGACGTCCCCGATCATCGAGCGGCCCGTGTCGGCCCCGGAGTACTTGCCGAAGATGACCTCGCCGGTGGCGGCGTCGCGCAGGTCCATGCCGTAGGGGGCGAAGGTGGCGCCCTCGTGGCTGGTGTAGATCTCCAGGCCCGGACGGTCGGGGTCGACGTCCGTGACGTGCATGGCGTCACCGTGCCCGAGCCGCACGACCTGGCCCGGTGCCGCGCTGCCGGCCGGGAGGGTGTCGAACGACGAGTACAGGACGGAGCCGTCGTCGTCGATGGTCGCCGCGCCGTAGACGATCTCCTGCTTGCCGTCGCCGTCCACGTCGGACGCGGACAGCGAGTGGAAGCCCTGCGTGGTGATCTTCCCGTAGACGGGGTCGGTGCCGTCGCGGCCGTGCGGGCCGTCGTTGAACGGGTTGGTCATCGGGACGTGGCCCGAGTCGACGTACCAGCGCTCCTTCAGCTTCTTGCCGTCCCAGTCGTACGCGACGAGCGTGGTGCGCGTGTAGTAGCCGCGGGCGAAGACCGCCGACGGCGTCTGCCCGTCGAGGTACGCGACACCGGCCAGGAAGCGGTCGACGCGGTTGCCCGGCTCGATGCGGGCCATCGCGTAGTCGCCCCAGAGCAGGCCGTCGTCGCCGCGGCCCGGCTTGTAGTCGATGGTCTGGAGCTCCTTGCCGGTCGCCCCCGCGAACACCGTGAGGTACTCGGGACCGTCGACGATGAAGCCCTCGAAGTTGCGCAGCACGTTGCGGGCGCTGCGGCTGGGGGCGTAGACGTCGATGAAGTAGTTCGCGAGCGCCGTGGCGTCCTCGTGCGACAGCGGGTACGCGTACTGCGGCGCGATGCCGAGCGCAGCCTCGACGGTCGACGGCCAGTGGCCCGCGACGACCTCGGGGTGGCTGCTCCAGCCCTGGAGCATGGTGACCAGGTGGTCGAAGTAGCCCTGCTTGCTCAGCCGGTAGTCGACGGTGTCGGTGACGCCGGCGGCGCGATCGCGCCCCGGAAGCGAGACGTACTTCTCGGACGCGACAGTTCCGTCGGCCTTGTACTGCGTGATCTTGCTGCCGGGAGCCGTCTTCATCATCAGCTCGGCCTTGCCGTCACCGTCGTAGTCGTAGACGGGGAACTGCGTGTAGTGCGCCCCGGCGCGGATGTTCACGCCCAGGTCGATGCGCCACAGCTGCGTGCCGTCCTGCTCGTACGCGTCGACGAAGACGTTGCCGGTGTAGCCGAGCTGGCTGACGTCCTTCGAGTTCGACGGGTCCCACTTGACGATGTACTCGTACTGGCCGTCGCCGTCGACGTCGGCCACGGACATGTCGTTCGCCGAGTACGTGTACGCCTCGCCCACCGGGGTGACGCCGTCGGCCGGCTTGTGCAGCGGGATGTCGAGGCTCGCCTGCGCCCACGGGGTGGCCTCGGCGCCGTCGACCTCGGCGCCGTCCACGACCGCGGCGACCCGGTAGCGGGAGGCGGTGGTGCCGGCGGGGTCGACGAAGTTGGTGGAGTCGGTGACCGTGCCGAGCAGGGTGCCGTCGCGGTAGACGGCGAAGTCGGGACCGGTGAGCCCGGACGCCGTGGCGCCGGTGACCTCGCCGGCGAGCAGCCGCCAGGACAGGAACACGCCGTCGGACGTGGCCGCGACGACGAGCCCGCGATCGAGGCGCTCGAGGGTCAGGCCGTCGGGACCCTTGCCGGGTCCGTGCCCGATACCTGTCCCAGCGATCGGCGCGGCGGTGGCGGGGGTGGCAGCGAGCGTGCCGACGAGCAGCACGGACCCGGCGATCGCCGTGAGCGTTCGTCCTCGTCGTTGCGTCAGACTCATCCTTGAATCCTTTCAATCGGCTAGGCGTCCCCCACGGGTGAAGAGGGTCGCCCCGATGAGGAAAGCCGGGGGCGCCTTTGACCCCGACCGCCCACGACCGTATCGCCTGGTTCACCCGAGTCAACCCCTCCTGCGACATTCGCCGGAAACCGTTGACGGGAGCGCTCCCGGCAGAGGAAAACGCTATCCATCCGGGAGCTCGACCACGCCCGGATCGCCCCACGCGGCGGCTCGGGGACGTCACCCGCGCAGTCGGCACGAGGCGGGCGGCGTGTCACCTAGACTCCCTCCGTGATCTTCAAGGCGGTGGGCGAGGGCAGGCCCTACCCGGAGCACGGGCTCGAGACGGCCAAGCAGTGGGCCGAGGTCCCGCCGCGCCAGGTACGGCTCGACGAGCTGGTGACGACGAAGCGCACCCTCGACCTCGACGCGCTGCTCGCGGAGGACTCGACGTTCTACGGCGACCTGTTCGCGCACGTGGTCCAGTACCGCGGCGTCATGTACCTGGAGGACGGCCTGCACCGGGCGGTCCGGGCGGCGCTGCACCAGCGCGCACTGCTGCACGCACGGGTGCTGGTGATCAAGTGACGGAGCAGGACCGCGCCCGGCAGCTCCGACGGCGGCACATGCACGAGCGGCAGGCCGTCATCTTCGGGGTGCTCCTCGCCGCGCTCGCGCTGGCCGGGCTGGGTGCCGCGGCGATCTTCACCGGCAGCCTCAACCTGCCCGTGTTCGCGCGTGACTTCGCGACCGCCCCCAGCCCCACGGCCTCGCAGGACCCGTACCCGTGCCCGCCGGCCGGGGCGCTCCCGGTGGCCGCCAACCAGATCACCGTGAAGGTCTTCAACGCGACCACCCGCGTCGGCCTGGCCGGTGCCACGGGTGCGGCCCTGTCCGAGCGCGGCTTCGTCGTCGCGTCCGCCGAGAACGCCACGGCCACCTACGACGGCACGGCGCGCATCATCTTCGGGGTCGGCGGTGTCGCCCAGGCCTACACCCTCGCGGCACACATCGACGGCGCGGTCCTCGTGCTCGACCCCCGCGCGGACGCCAGCCTGGACCTGGCGCTCGGCGCCGAGTTCGCCGAGCTCAACCCCATCGACACGGTCGTCCTCGACCCGGCAGCCCCCCTCGTGGCGCCCGCGGGCTGCACGCCGTTCGACGAGGTGGTCGCTCCCGTGGCTCCCGCCGCGACCGAGGCCCCCGCCGGCTGACGCCCGTCGTGCACGGCGATGACGTCCGTGCGACCGTGGATCCCTGCCGTGGTCACCGACCGCGGACGACGAGGGAGGTCGACGATGACCGAGTCAGACACCACACCCGACCCCGTCCTGGAGACGGCCCCGGACGCGCCACCCGCCCCCGACGACGCGCCGCGCGACGACGAGTACGTCGACCCTGAGGGCACGGCCGTGTTCCCCGTCGCCGGGACGGCTGCGGGGACCGTGCCGCTGCCGCCGACCCCGGGCCGCGGGGTCTGATACTCACAGGCAGCGGGGCGGCGCCGAGGTCCACGAGCGGGCTAGCCTGATCTCCTGCCCGCTCGTCGGCCGCGTCCGGCCACTGCCTCGGAGGTCGCGCTGCTCCGCCGCCTGCTGCACTCCACCACCGCCGTCTGGGTCGCGTTCGTCCTCGTGCACGGCTGGCTCGCGCTCGTCGGCCTGGTCCTGATCCCGCAGCAGGCGTTCTGGGACCTCGACCTGTACCGCTACTGGATGTGGCTCGGGCTCAACGAGGGCCAGTGGCCGGTCCTCTCGGGCTCCTGGGTGTACCCCGCAGGCGCGATCGTCCCGATGCTCGCCGCCGCCGTCGGCGGAGCGGGTGGCGGCTCCCCGTACGCCGCGATCTGGGCGCTGATGATCACCGTGCTCGACGCGGTCGCGCTCGCGTTCCTGCTGCACACGCGTCGGCCGGACCGGCCGCAGGAGCCGCCGACCGCCCTCGGTGCCTGGTGGTGGCTCGCGTTCCTGGCGCTCCTCGGACCGGTGGCGATGGGTCGTCTCGACGCCGTCATCGCCCCCGTGGTCGTAGTCGCGCTGTCGATCGCGCTGAACCATCCGCGCATCACCTCCGCGCTCCTGACGGCCGCAGCCTGGGTCAAGGTCGCGCCCGGTGCCCTGCTGATCGCGCTGTTCGTGGCGGTCCGCCGCCCGTGGCGCAGCGTGGTGGTGCCGGCGGCGATCGTCAGCGTCGTGGTCGTCGGGACCGTCGCGGCGCTGGGCGGGCTGCCCCACGTGTCGTCGTTCCTGACCGAGCAGGAGGAGCGCGGGCTGCAGATCGAGTCGCCCGGGGCCACCCCGTGGCTCGTGGCCGGCCTGTTCTCCACGTCGATCACGCGGTACCTGAACCAGCCGATCGTCACCTGGGAGATCAAGGGACCGGGGACGCAGGGTGCTGCGGACGTGCTCGGGGCGCTCTTCTTCCTCGCGCTCGGTGCGGCCGCGCTGCTGCTCTGGTGGCGACGTGAGCGGCTGGGTGCGCGCATGTGGTCCGGCGGGATCGCGCGCACGGAGCTGCTGGTGCGGGGTGCGATGCTGCTGACGCTGGCGATGCTGGTGTTCAACAAGGTGGGATCACCGCAGTACATCGGCTGGCTGGCCCCTCCCGTGGCGGTCGCCCTGGCGCTGCGGCTGCCCGGCTGGCGGACGACCGCGTGGCTCGTGCTGGGCACCGCGGCGGCGACGCAGGTGGTGTTTCCCTGGTTCTACAACGAGGTCGTCTACGGCGGCCCTGCGGTGACGCTGACGCTGGCCGCCCGGAACGTCGCGCTCGTCGTGCTGCTCGTGCACACCGTCGTCGCGCTGGTCAGGCCCCTACCGCCCGACGATCACCCCGACGACTTGCGCCGCCAGGAGCGGATCACCAGCGCGAGCCCGGCCGCGTAGGTCACGCCGAGGACGCCCAGGTAGGGCACGTAGAACCGGCGCAGGACCGGGTGCCCGACCACGGCCGCTCCCCCGATCGCCGCACCCATCGCCACCGCACGCGCCCCGCGTGCGCCGGCCGTGTGCACCGCGAGCGGGATCCGGGGAATGCCTGCCTCCCCGGCCGCCGCGGCGTAGAGCTTGACCGGGACACCGTTCGCCGCCTGCTTCCACACACCGCGCGCGCCCGCCGCCATGTGCTGCGCCGCAGCGTCGCGCATCGTGGCCGTGGTCAGCGGAGCCGGTGGTCGCAGTCCGCGCCGGGTCAGCTCGGAGGTGACCAGGACACCCGCGACCGACCCGGCCGTGAGCCACGCGGCCGCCGGCAGGATCCGGCGCGGGTTGGCGACGCCGACGACCGCCAGGTACATCTCCATCGTCACCGGCCAGCTGACGGCCTCGGCGAACCCCCAGACGGCGGCACCCGCCATGCCGGCCCTGCCGTCCATCGCGCGGTGCAGGGTGCGCCACGTGCGGGACTCGGACGCGGTCGCGGGACCTTCGGCGAGCAGCGCCTCGAGCTGGTGGGCGACCGGGGACATGTCGTCGTCGACGAGGTCCTCCGGCTGGATGGGGTGGCCGAGACGGACCTCCACGGGGCCGGGGTGCAGCCCGCCGCCCTTGGGCAGCAGGTCACGTGTGCCGACGATGGCGACGGGCAGCAGCGGCACGTCGAACTCGCGGGCGATCCGGACGGCCCCGCTGCGCAGCTCCCCCAGCCGGCCGTCGGTGCTGCGGGTGCCCTCGGGGAACACGAGCAGGCTGGATCCGGCGCCGAGCACGGCCTGCGCGCCGTCCACCAGCCCCGAGTAGCCGCCGCCCTTGCGGTGCACCGGGACCGCGCCGATGGCCAGCTTGAGGCCGAGCCGCATCCACGCCTTCTCGAACCAGTAGTCCTCGGCCGCGACGACCACCGGCTTGTACGGCGCGGGGAAGGCGGCGATCAGCGCCGGGGTGTCGGCGTGCGAGCTGTGGTTGGCGACGATCACCATCGCCTCGTAGGGCGCCGAGCCACGCACCTTGTACCCGCCGACCAGGTGGAAGACGTTGCGCCAGAGCGTGTGACGGACGGCGCCGGCCAGGTTGAACCCGGGCGGGAGGCCGACGCGTCGACGCGACGTCATGCGAGCACCGCGGCGAGCGGCAGCACGAGCAGCAAGGAGTCCACACGGTCCAGCAGACCGCCGAAGCCGGGCAGCCACGCCCCGGCGTCCTTGACCCCGGCCCGGCGCTTCACCATCGACTCCAACAGGTCTCCTCCGACGCTCCCGAGCAGCACGGCGACGTACAGCCCCGGCGAGGCGGAGTCCAGCACGACCAGCACGATGGCTGCCCCGACGGCGGCTCCGACCATACCGCCGACGGTCTTGTTCGGACTGAGCCGGGAGAGTGGTCGTCGGGCCCAGGCGTACCGGCGCAGGCCCGTCCCCCCGCACCAGGCTGCGATGTCGGTGGCGGCCGCAGCGAAGCACAGGAGGTACGCATCACTGCCGACGAGGACGAGGTTGGCCAGCGACCAGCACAGCCAGATGGACCCGAAGGCCGTCAGGGTCGCGCGCTCGAGGCCGCGCTCCGAGTCCCCCGCGAGCAGGGCGGGGACCGCGCAGAGCAGCGCCACGAGAGGCACCAGAGCGAGCAGGTCGGGGGCCAGCCAGGCAGCCACCGGGTACGCGACGGCAAGCACCAGCAGGAGGATCGTCTCGGCGCGGGGCAACCGCATCATCGCGGCGAACTCGCGGACCGCCTGCAGCGCGAGCAGCGCCGCGAGCGCCGCCGTCGGCCCCGGACCGAGCCACATCGGGATGCCGATGACGGGCAGGATCAGCGCCCACGTGGTCCAGCGGCGGCGCAGCTCCGGCTTGCCGGAGAGGAACACAGGGATCGCGGCGAGCACGAGGATCGTCACGCTGACGGCCAAGAGCCAGACGGCCCGGCCGTCGAGGTCGAGGTGCCACCCGAGGAGCCGCAGGTGGATCTCGAGATCCGGCACGAGGTTCACGCGAGGACCCGGTGCAGCTCACGCAGGCGCGTCCCGACCGTCACCAGCGACAGCCCGATCATCACCGGCAGCAGGATCGGCGACAGCCCGGGGGCCGCCGCCAGGACGACCACCACGAGGCACCGCTCGGTCTTGCCGAACGGGCCCCCGTTGATCCGGGGCGCGCCCGCCCCGGCGCCAGCCAACGAGACGAACGTCGGCAGGGTCGCGACGAGCGCGGCGACGAGGACGAGCACCAGACCTGCACCGCCCTGCAACCGGCCCAGCAGCACGGCGAGGCCGACGAACATCAGCAGGTCGCCAGCCCGGTCCCCGAGCTCGTTGACCACGAACCCCCAGGGCCGGGACACGCCGCGGGCACGCGCGACGGCTCCGTCGAGGTTGGCACCCGCGAGCCGACCGGCGAGCAGCACGAGGACGAGCGGCCAGACGCCGACCGCGATCGCGACGGCGGCCAGCGCTGCGCTGACCACGCCGAGCCACGTGAACACGTCCGGTGACACGTCGCGGGCGACGGCCCACCGGACGACGCCGTCGAGCTGTCGGGTGTACCAGGGCTTGAGTGCATACAGGCCGCGCATGCCGGGACCCTAGCGAGTCCCGGCACGCGACGACGGCAGCAACCCCCAGGTCAGCCCAGCTGCGACGCGACCTCCGATGCGACGAGCTCCAGGTGGTCCAGGTCGTGCAGGTCGAGCACCTGCAGGTACACGCGCGTGATGCCGAGCTCCCGGTAGGAGCCGATCCGGTCGACGACGGCGGTCGGCGTGCCGGCGAACCCGACGGCCCGCACCTCGGCGGCGTCGCGCCCGATGGCCTCGGCGCGGCGAGCCACCTCGGCGTCGTCGCGACCTGCGCAGAGCACCTGCGCCACGGAGAACGTCAGGGTCGACGGGTCCCGGCCGGCCTCCTCGCACGCCGCCCGGACGGTGGCGACGCGACCCTCGACGTCGGCCGGTGCGGGGAACGACTGGTTGAACTCGGCGGCGTACCGGGCGGCCAGCGCGGGTGTGCGCTTCGGGCCGCTGCCGCCGACGATGATCGGCACCCGGGCCTGCACCGGCTTGGGCAGCGCGGGTGAGCGCTTGAGCTGGTAGTGCTCGCCCGCGAAGTCGTAGTGCTCCCCCACGGGCGTCCCCCACAGGCCGGTGATCAGCTCGAGCTGCTCGGTGAGCAGGCCGAACCGCTTCTCGGGGAACGGGATCCCGTACGCGGCGTGCTCCTGCGCGAACCATCCGGCCCCCAGGCCCAGCTCGACGCGGCCGCCGGACATCTGGTCGACCTGCGCCACCTGGATGGCCAGCACGCCCGGGTGCCGGAACGTCGCCGACGAGACCAGGGTGCCCAGCCGGATGCGGCTGGTCTCGCGGGCCAGCCCGGCCAGGGTCGTCCACGCGTCGGTGGGACCCGGCAGACCGTCGCCGGAGCCCATGCTCAGGTAGTGGTCGGAGCGGAAGAAGGCGTCGAAGCCGAGGTCCTCCGTGGCCTTGGCGACGGCGAGCAGGTCGTCGTACGTGGCCCCCTGCTGGGGCTCGGTGAAGATGCGCAGATCCATGCCGACCACCCTCACACAGGTCGACCCCGGGCAGCGCGCCGTGCGACGGTGTGGACGTGATCCCCGCCATCGTGACCGGACGCCATCCTGCCGACGAGCCCTTCGCGGTGGCCGACTGGCGCCGTCGCGTCGCCGGGATCTACGCCGACGTCCGCCGGATGGCTGCTGACGACCCGGCGGCCGCGCACGCCGTGTGGGTCCAGCGACGCGACGAGCTGCTCGCCGAGCACCCGGCATCACCCCTGGACGCCGTCGCGAAGGCGTCGTTCGAGGGTCTCGACATCCCGCACCACGACCCCGCCTACCGGTTCGAGTGCGAGGTCCTGCCCGCCACCGCCCAGCGGCTCGACGTCAGCACCGGTGCCGATGGCGTGGTGCCGTTCGAGCGCATCGGCACCGTCGAGCTGGGTGACCTGGGCAGGCTCGCCGTGTGGGTGATCCGCGGCTACGGGGGCGGCCTGTTCGTCCCGCTGAAGGACGCGCTCGCGGGGACACCCGGCGGCACGTACGGCGGCGGGCGGTACCTGCTGGACACCATCAAGGGGGCAGATCTCGGCATGGCACAGGACAAGCTCGTCATCGACCTGAACTTCGCGTACAACCCGTCGTGCGCCTACGACCCGGCGTGGACCTGTCCGTTGGCCACCCGCGCCAACACGCTCGCCGTCGAGGTCCCGGTGGGCGAACGGATGAGGTCGTGAGCGCGCTGACGTCGATGTGGGCCTGGGACAACCCGGTCGCCCGCACCCTCGACGCCCGCGGTCGCGACTACGCCCCCGCCGAACCCGCCGCGCTCGTCGCGTTCTGCCAGGACCGCGCGATCCAGCGGGTCTTCCTGTCGGCACCCTGGGCGGCCGACGAGGGGCCCGTCGGCGACTGGTTCGGTGCGGCGACCACGGCGTTGCAGGGCGCCGGCGTCGCGGTCGGGCCGCTGGGCGGTGACCCCGGGTGGCTCGGTGAGCCGTCACTCGCGGTCACCTGGGCGCTGACCGCCCTGCGCTCCGGCCCGAGCGACAGCGTCCAGCTCGACGTCGAGCCGTGGGCGACCCCCGGCTGGCCCGCCGACCGGGACGCTCTGTGCGCGCAATGGCTCACGCTGCTCGACGGTGTCCTCGCGGCGCTGCCGGCCGGCGTCTCGCTGGGGGTCGACACCCCGTGGTGGCTCGCGCACGAGCCGTGGGAGGGCGGCACCCTGCTCGACGCCATCCTCGCGCGGGTCGGTCGCGTCGGCGTCGTCGCGTTCAGCGACCACGCGCAGGGTCCCGACGGGATCGTCGCGCTGGCCGCCCCGGCGGTCGTGGCGGCGTCGGCGGCAGGGCTGCCGTTCACCGTGGGCGTCGAGACGGACACCGCCGAGGTCGCGGGAGGGGCGCAGTTCACGTTCATCGACGAGGGCCCGACGGTCCTGGAGCAGGAGACCGCGCTGGTCGCGGACGCGTTCGGCACCCTCCCCGGCTACGAGGGCGTCACGGTCGAGCACCACCGCGCCTGGCGAGCACTGCTGGGTCTGGACTGACGGCCGCCAGCCGACGGCCGACCGTCAGCGGTCGACGTCGACCAAGCCCTGGATGACGTACCGACACCTGCGCACGTCACCCAGGGCTTGGTCCACACCGACGCGATCGGTGACCGAGCCCTGGGTGACGGGTCGACGGCCGGTGACGGCAGCCGTGGCTTGGTCGACGGTCAGACCTGGCAGGTGGGGCACCAGTACAGCTTGCGGGTGGCCATCTCCTCGACGACCACCGGGTTGCCGCTGATCAGGCAGGGGTCGCCGGCGCGGTGATAGACCCAGTGGCGCAGGGTCGGGTCGGCCACCGCCTCCTCGCGCTGGGCGTCCGACAGGTCCTCGCGCGTGAGGATGAAGCCCCGCTCGATGCCGTCGGCCAGGAGGATCGCCCAGTCGTCCCAGAGCGCCCGGGCGACGTCGGCCGGGACGCGCCGGCCCGGGGTGTGCGGGTCGAGCCGCGCCCGGAACAGCAGCTCGGCACGGTAGATGTTGCCGATCCCCGCGACCACCGTCTGGTCCATGAGCAGCTGGCCGACAGCCACGTTCCGGGAGGTCAGCCGGCGCACCATCACGTCGCCCGCCGCGGCGAGGTCGTCGGTGGACGCGGGGTCCGGACCCAGCCGCTCGATCGCCGCTGCCGCACCCGCCGGGTCGAGGACCTCGCACGCCGACGGCCCGCGTAGGTCGGCGACGGTCGCGTCGGAGGCGAGCCGCACCCGCACCTGGCCGACGGGCTCGGGCGGGAACACCTCGCCGGCCGGGACCTCGCGTTCACCCTCGCCCATCCGCACAGCCCGGCGCAGCCGCGGAGCACCCATGCTGCCCGCCGCGAACCCCCCGGGCACCAGCGGTGTCAGCGACCCGTAGAAGTCCCATGCGCCGTACAGACCCAGGTGCACGCGCAGGACGTCACCGGACTCGAACGTGCAGAACAGCTGCTTGCCCACGGCGTCCGCCGCCACGAGGACCTGCCCGTCGACGCGCGCCGCGCCGCCCGCGAACCGGCCCTGCGGGGAGCTGACGGCGAGCCGTCGACCGACGAGGTCCTGGGAGAGCTGGCGGGCGATGCGGTGGACGGTATGACCCTCGGGCACGCCCCGAAGGCTAGGCCACGCGCAGCCGCTCCGCCGCCGCGCCCACAGCAGCCGCCGCCCCTGCGACGGTCGCGGCCGTCCGGTCGCTCTCCTCGCGCGCCAGCAGCTGCTCCTGGGCCAGGGTCGCGGCCTCGAGCACGTCGGTGATCTCCTCGCCGATGAGCTCGTGCCGTTCCAGCAGGGCGTCGCGCAGCGCCTCGACCAGGTGGCGGTGCCGGGACAGCAGCCGGCGCACGGTGGTCCGGGCGTCGTCGAGGACGGCCTCCAGCTGGGCGCGCGCCTGGGAGTCGCTGAGCACCGCGGAGACCAGGTCGTGCGGCGTGGCGGCGAACGAGATGAGCGAGCCGGTCATCCCGGCCGCGCCGACCATCTGCGCAGCGGTCCGAGTTGCCGACGCGAGGTCGCCGGCGGGACCGGTGCTGGTCTGCCCGAAGAACAGCTCCTCGGCCACCCAGCCGCCCATCGCGATCTGCACGAGGGCACGCAGGTCGTAGTGCGAGTGGGTCCAGACCTCCTCGCAGTCGCCGTGCGCGAGCAGCCCGAGCGCGTCACCGCGGCGGATGATCGTCAGCACCTCGAGGGTGCGGTTCGGTGCTGCGAGCCACGCGGTGACGGCGTGGCCGGCCTCGTGCGTGGCGATGAGCCGCTGCTCGCCGTCGGTGTAGCGGACGGGGTGACCGATGCCGACCATCTCGGTGATCCGCGCGTGCTCCACGTCTGCGTACGTCATCGCCATCGAGCCGCGGCGCAGGGCGTTGACCAGGGCCTCGTCCAGCAGGTGCTCGATCATGACCGGCGTCCACCCGTTGGTCGCGGCGGCGACGCGGTCGCGCAGGGCCGGGTCGTCCAGCTCGGAGTCGGTGGAGCGCCGGGCCAGGAAGTGGTCGACGAGCGCGCGTCGGCCCACCGCGTCCGGGGTCGCGAACGTCAGCCGCCGGTCGAAGCGGCCGGGCCGCAGCAGCGCCGGGTCCAGGGAGTCCGCGCGGTTGGTGGCGGCGATCAGCAGGATCGGCGCCTTGACCGGCTTGCGCTGCTGGAGCTGCCGGGACGCGGGCAGCAGCAGGTTGATGCGCGCGATGAACCAGTTCACGAGCTTGTCGGAGTCGGTCGGCTGGTCGAACGACTGCATCTGCACCAGGAGCTCGTTCACGACGCCGCCGGTCCCCTCGCTGATCACCGCGTTGGTGACCGTGTGCGGGATGCGGAAGGCGTCGAACGGGCTCGCCGCCACCATGCCGGACGCCATGCCGCCGCGCCGCATCGCGATGGCGTCGATCTCCTCGATGAAGCCGATCGCGCCGCCCTCGGTGCGGGCCGCCTTGCGCAAGGCCCGGAAGTACGCGCGGATCTTCTTGGCGGTGGCGCCGTAGTACATCGACTGGAACGACGTCGCCGAGACGAACAGGAACGGCACCCCGGCCTCCGCCGCCATGGCCTTGGCGGTCATCGTCTTGCCGGTGCCGGGCAGACCCTCGAACAGCAGGCCGCGGCGGGGCGTGCCACCCATCTGCTCGGCGAACTGCTTGTGCGTCTGGAACAGGTCGATGGAGCGGCGCACGTCCTCCTTGACGGGGTCGATGCCGATGACGTCGTCGAGCCGCACGTCCACCTGCTCCGGCCGGTAGACCACGTGCGGGGAGCGGGCGGAACCCATCTGCGTCCCGACCAGCAGGAGCAGCAGCGCCGCGAAGAACAGCACCGGCACCAGGATCAGCGGGTCGATCGAGGGCATCGGCGGGACGATCGCACGACCCAGGAGCGCGTTGACGATGACCCACGTCTCGATCGCGATCACGAACGCGGCGGCGCGGTACACCCGCCGGCGGCGGACCCGGTCGCGCTCGACGGCGATGTCGTGCGCGCCTCGTCGGATGGGGGACGTGATCTCGTCAGCCACAGGCATGCCTTTCCCTCGGCGCCTGGGTTCAGACGACGCTGCGTCGCGGGAGGTGCGATCTGCCCATCGTGGGTCCGGCCGGGTGAGTCGGCAATATCGGACATACCGGACCACCCGAACGGTCCAACGTGTCACCCGTCGGCGCGCAGCGTCCTGCGGAGGGCCTCGACCTCGACCGCGGACAGACCCAGACCGTCGGCCAGGTACCCGTCGAACGACCCGAACCGCTCCTCGACCGCCGCGAGCGCGGCCTCCAGGAACTCGGCCCGGACCTCGAGCACGGGCCGCAGCAGGTCGGGGTCGCCCCCGGCGCCGACGAACTGGGCGAGCAGCGGGGCGAACGTCTCGCGGACCGCCGGGTTCACCTCGAGGAACTCGTCCGTCGCCCCTGCCACGTCGACTCCGGCGCCCAGCAGCAGGATCGTCGCCGCCCAGCCCGTGCGGTCCTTGCCCGCGGTGCAGTGGAACAGCACCGGCGTCCGCTCGGGGTCGAGCACGGTTCGCACGAACGTCGCGTACGCCGCTCGGGCGGACTCGTCGAGCACGAGGTGCCGGTAGACGGAACGCATCTCCCCGAGCATGTCGACCGAGGCGAACTCGTCGACGCGGCCGGCGGCGAGCAGGGTCGGCAGCTGTGCCGCCGCACCGCCGGGCAGGTCCTCGAGCACGTCGAGCACGACGAGCTCCGCGCCGACCGGCACCTGGTCGGGGCGCGACGACCGCTCGGCGTCCGTGCGCAGGTCGACGACGGTCCGGATGCCGAGTGCGGCCAGGGTGTCGTCCGTCACGACGGAGTCGGCCGACAGCTCGGCCGACCGGTAGGCGACCCCCGTAGCGACCGTGCCACCGTCGGCCGTGGCGCGGCCACCGATGTCCCGGAGGTTGGTGACGGCGGGAGACAGCAGGATGTGCGGGTCGACGGTCACGCGGCTCAGGGTGTCAGCCCCTGTCGCAGCCGCGCCACCTGCACCCGCAGGTAGTCGCGCTCGGCGAGGCTGGTGGTCCCGTGCGACGCCAGCAGCAGCTGCTCGGCCGCCTCCTGCGGACGGCCCGCGCGCTCCAGCAGGTGACCGCGCACGGCGGCGAGCCGGTGGTGCCCGGGCAGGCGGTCGTCGAGCGTCGCCAGCAGCGCCAGGCCGGCATCGGGGCCGTCGACCATGGCGAGCGCCACGGCGCGGTTGAGCGTGACCATCGGGTTGCCGGTCATCCGCTCGAGCAGTGCGTAGAGCGCGAGCAGCTGGGGCCAGTCGGTGGCGTCGGTGCTCGGCGCCTCGTCGTGCACGGCCGCGATGGCGGCCTGCAGCTGGTACTCCCCGACCGCGCCGCGCACCAGCGCGTCCTCGACGAGCGCGACGCCCTCGTCGACCATCGCGCGGTCCCACAGCCCGCGGTCCTGGTCGGCCAGCGAGACCAGCTCGCCGAGCGGGCCGGTGCGGGCGGGACGGCGGGCGTCGGTGAGCAGGATCAGGGCGAGCAGACCGGTGACCTCCGGGTCGTCGGGCAGGCTCGCGTGCAGGGTCCGGGTCAGGCGCAGGGCCTCGACCGCCAGGTCGGCGCGGGCGACGGTCGAGCCCGTGGTGCTGGCGTAGCCCTCGTTGAACATCAGGTACAGCACGCGCAGCACGGCGCGGAGCCGCTCGGCGTACTCGTGCGGCGCCGGCATCCGGAACGGACCGTCGAGCTCGCGCAGCGTCCGGCGCGCCCGGCTGAGGCGTTGCGCCATCGTCGGCTCCGGCACCAGGAACGCCCGCGCGATCTCCGCCGTGGTCAGGCCGCCGACCGACCGCAGCGTGAGCGCGATCGCGGATGCGGGGCTGAGCGCCGGGTGGCAGCAGCCGAACAGCAGGAGGAGCGAGTCATCGGCCTGCGACGCGTCCGGCTGCTCGGCCGCCTCCATCGTGACGACGAGCACCTCACGGCGTCGTCGCGCGTCCTCGCTGCGGTACCGGTCCACCAGCTTGTGCTGCCCGACGACCACCAGCCAGCCGCGCGGGTTGTCCGGCACACCGTCCGCCGGCCACTGCGTGGTGGCCGCGAGGAGCGCGTCCTGCAGGGCGTCCTCGGCATCCGCCAGGTCCCCGGACCTACGGACGAGCACGCCGAGGACCTGCGGCGCCAGCTCGCGCAGCAGGTCCTCGATCGGCTGGTCACTCGGCAGGAGCGGGTGCCTCCATGACGGCTCGGACCTGCATCACCTGCTGGATCGGGACGCCGTCGGGCCCGGGGGCGGCGGACGCACGGGCGGCGATCGCGATCGCGCGCGCCTCGTCCTCGACGTCGACCGTCCAGTACCCGGCCAAGAACTCCTTCGACTCCGCGAACGGGCCGTCGGTGACCACCGGGGCGGACACCCCGTCGCTCCGCACGAGCTTCGCGGCATCGGGCCAGGCGAGCCCCTGCCCGTCGACGAACTCGCCGCTGGCCACCAGCTCCGCCCCGAGGTCCTGCTGGAACTGGATGTGGCGCTGTACGTCCTCGGGCGCCCACTGGTCGATCGGCGGGACGCCCTCGACGTAGTAGTTCATGAGCAGCATGTACTTCACGATGCACTCCGTCTCTGCGGGCCACGGGCGGCGCTCTCGTCCGATGGTCGGAGCCGCACGCACGTTCTCGACACGCATCCTGTCAGGTGACGTTTGGCCGGTGCGGGCACACGGGCGCACCATGGCGGGGATGACTCGGAGACGCACGACCCGCACGGTGGTCACGCTCACGCTGGTGGCCGCCCTCGCGGGAGCGTGCGCGCAGCAGCCCGTGACCCCGGCGGTCCCCGTCCCGGTGGTCGTCGCCGCACCCGTCGCCGTCGAGAAGGCGGCCGCACCGACCGTCCCCCCGCCGCCCGCGGCGGACCTGAGCACCCTGCCGGTCATCGACCTTCTCCACGTCGTCCCCGGCCTGCCCGGCATCGACGGCCTCACGCAGCGGGAGAACGCCGACCCGGCGCTCGGTCGCTGGCAGACCGTCGTCGTGGTGCGCGACACCGCGGGCCGCGTCGCACCGGCCGGCGCGGCCGTGGGCGTCGTGCCCGCGCTGACCCTCGAGGTGCGCACGACGCTCCCCGTGATCGACCAGCGCGGCCGGTGGCTGCGCGTGATGGTGGCCACCCGTGGCGCCCTGCCCAGCCAGGACGTCGCGCAGACCAACGGCCGCAGCGTCTGGATCGACTCCGCGGACACCGAGGCAGCGGGCACCGACTGGTCGATCCAGGTCGACACCGCCGCGCAGACGATCACGATCGACGACGGCACGACGACGCACGTCCTGCCCGTGACGGCCACCGGCGCACCCGGCACCCCCACGCCGCACGTCCCCGCGTTCCTGCTGGGCACGCGCTGGCTGGAGCCCGGCACGACGACCCCCCGCGTGCTCCTGCTCTCGACGCAGAGCGAGACCATCGACCACTACGACAAGCCGACCGGCACGGCCGTCACGGCGATCCACACGACCACCCTGCGCGGCGTGGGGGCGGTGTCCAACGGCTGCGTCCGGGTGGGCGACGAGGTGCTCGACCTGGTCTGGCAGGCTCCCGCCGGGACGGTCGTCACGACCGTCGGCTGACCCGTTCGACGCGCGCACCCACGCGCTCACACTTACCCTCCGGGAATGCGACCCATGCCGCTCCGCCGCCGTGCGCTCCTGCGCGCGGGAGCGTTCGGCGTCGCGTTCACCGTCCCGGTCGCCGTCCTCGCCTACCTCGTCCGCGCGCAGGTGCACGCCGTCGTCGCGTTCGACCAACGAGTGATCCAGGCGGCGACCGAGTACACCCGCGACCACCCCGCCCTCCACCAGGCCCTGCTCGTCTGGCAGGAGGTCTTCCAGGCCAAGTGGGTCAACCTCGCGGCGACGCTCGTCTGCGTCTGGGTGTGGCGGCGGCACGGGCTGACCACCCGGGCCCTCTGGGCGTTCCTGACGATCATGGCCGCGTGGATCATCCAGCTGGCCGCCAAGGGGCTGGTCCAACGGGCCCGTCCCGTGGTCGACGACGCCGTCGCGCACGCCCCCGGCTCCAGCTTCCCCTCCGGGCACGCGACGAACACCGCCGCCGTCGCGGTGACCCTGACCCTGCTCGTCTGGCCGCTGCTCGGCCGGCGCGGACGGGTGGTCGTCCCGCTCGTCGCCGCCACCTGCACCATCCTGACCGCCGTCGACCGCGTGATGCTCGGCGTGCACTACCCCTCCGACGTCGTCGCAGGGATCGCGCTCGGGACGGCCCTCGCGGGGGCGTCCTACCTGGGCTACAGCGGCTGGTCCGCGACGCCCTCCGACCAGGAGAACAGTGATGCACACCTTCCTGCACCGCTATGAGCTGGACACCTCCGCACCGACGCGCAAGGAGGCGTGGCGGGACTTCGCCCAGCGCGTGCTCCTGCCCGCCGTGGGCCTCTGGGTCGTCATCGTCGGCGTCGGGTTCCTCATCACGGGGCCGCTGAACAACCTGCCGGGCGAGGCCGCCGTCAACGAGTGGTTCGTGACGCAGCGCACCGACACGTTGAACGCGGTCACCGCGGTCCTGTCCGCCATCGGCACCACCGAGTTCATCATCGGCGCGTGCGTGCTGTTCGTCGCGCTGTTCTGGTGGCGCACCAAGCAGTGGTGGCTCGCGCTCGTGCCGCCGCAGGCGATCGCCGTGCAGGCCATCGTGTTCATGACCGCTGCCCTCGTGGTCGGCCGAGAGCGCCCCGACGTCGAGAAGCTCGACGAGTCGCCGCCCACGTCCAGCTACCCCAGCGGCCACACCGGTGCGTCGACCGCGTTCTACGTCGTCCTGGCGATGCTCGCGCAGCGCATCGAGAACCGCATCCTGCGGGTGATCGTCACCGTCGTCTGCCTGCTGGTGCCCATCGCCGTCGGCACCGCGCGGCTCTACCGCGGCATGCACAGCCTGTCCGACGTACTCATGGGCTGCCTCAACGGGCTGGTCTGCGCGTTCCTGGCGTGGAACTACCTGCGCCGCGACACGTCGTCGGCAACCTCGACGTCATCGACTGCCCACAGCGTCGTCGGCAGCTGACGGTTCTCGCAGACCCAGCGAGCGCAGCTCGAGGGCTGCGAGCGAGCGGACCACCTCGGGGTCCCGACGGCGCCACGCGTTCGCGGGGTCGTCGCTCACGCGGGCGAGCGCGCGGACGGGCTGGGTCGCGAGCGCCCGGAGCGCGAACAGGTCCAGGTCGGCCGCCGAGTCGAGGATGCGTCCGGCCGCCCGGGCGCGGCTGACGAACCGGGCGCGGACCGCCAGCCAGACCCCGGCGACGAGCAGGATCGGGATGGCGGCGACCGTGAGCCCGAGCAGGAGCGCCATCTGGTGCACCCCCTCCTGCACCTCGACGCCCGCGTCCGCGATCGAGTCCGCGGCGCCACCGGCCGCGGCGAACGGTGCACGGACGTCGTCGCCGACGAGCGGGACCCGCGCGACGGTGTCTCCGGCGGACGTCAGGCTCTCCGCGAGCGACGAGCCGGCGGCCTCGAGGGTGCGTCCGGGGGCCGCGAGCAGGCCGACGACGTCGTACACCCACTGGCCGACCCGAACCCAGAGGACGACCCAGCCGAGCACGAGGAGGTCGCCGAGGAGCTGACGGGCACGTCGCCACGGGGTCTGCGCGTAGAGGATCACGCGGACATCTTGGCGTGCGCGGACCGCCGGGGCCCGCCGCTCCTGCACAATGCAACGCATGAGCTCCGAACTCCTCCGCGACGATGGCCTCTGACCGTCCCCGCCGCCGGAAGCCGTTCGACCCGACGAAGCTCCTGACCTTCTGCGTATCGCTGGCCGGTCTCTTCGCGATCTCCTGCGCGTTCGTCTGGTTCGGCGACGCGGCTGACCACACCCTCGCGGTGCGGCTCCACACGAGCGGGGTGACGACGACGGCGCACGACGCGGAGATCTTCCACCCCTGCGACGGCAGGGGCTGCCCCACCGTGCCGTCCGTGCGGGCCGTCGTCGACCTGCCCGGCGGAGCCGAGCGGATCACGCTGCGCGGCACCGACCCGGACGTCGAGGGCCTGGAGTACGACGCCTGGTCACCCGCCCCGGACGACAACCGGTACGGCGGCCGGTTCACCGTCCTGTTCGACCCTGCACATCCCCGGCGGGTGATGGAGCAGGTCGACGCGACGCGCCATCGCCTCCACAGCGACGTCGCTGTCGACCGCACCCTCACGCTCGTCGGCACAGCCGTGGTCGCGGCGTTCGGCATCCCCCTGCTGTGGGACGTCACCCCTGCGAGCCGTCGGCGCACCCAGGAGCAACGCGCCCGCAGGCGGCACTGAGGTCAGCCGGCGCGGGACTCCAGCCACGTGAGAATCGCGCGGGTGGTCTCCTCCGGCTTCTCCTGCTGGATCCAGTGACCGCAGTCCAGGGTGACGACGTCCGCGTTGGGCACGAACTCGGTCAGGTTCTCGGACCGCGCGACCGCATCTCGGTCGCCGTAGATCATCAGGGTGGGCTGGCGGATGACCGGGTCCGCGTCCGCCAGCAGGTGCCAGTTGCGGTCCAGGTTCCGGTACCAGTTGATGCTGCCCGTGAATCCCGACGCCTCGAAGGCCGAGACGAACACGGCCAGCTCGTCGTCGCTCATGACGGGCTCCCCGCGCGGCGTCTCCGTACGGGCCAGGTTGATCATCGCCATGCCCGGCGCCGGTTCCGCGGGGGGCTCGTTCTTCCGGTACAGGTTGCGGAGGAACTGCGACGCGTTCTCGTCGAGCACGGCGTCGGCGACGCCAGGCTGCCGGTTGAAGTGGACGAAGTAGAAGTCGCCGCCGAGCACGCTCTCCATGAGCGCGATCCAGGGCACCGGCCCGCGCTCCTGGTAGGGCAGGCTCAGGTTGATGACCTTGTTCACGCGGTGGGGATGCAACAAGGTCAGCCCCCAGACGACCATGGCGCCCCAGTCGTGCCCGACGAACGTGGCGTCGTCGTACCCGTAGTGGTCGAGCAGCGCGACGAGATCGCCCGCCAGGTGCTCGATGTCGTAGTCCGTCACCTCGGTCGGCCGGGACGAGTTCCCGTACCCCCGCTGGTTGGGGACGATGACGTGGTAGCCCGCGGCGACCAGGGCGGGCACCTGGTAGCGCCACGAGAAGGCATGCTCCGGCCAGCCGTGGCAGAGCACGATCGGACGTCCGGCGTTGTGCTGGCCGGCTTCGAAGACTTCGAGCTCCACGCCGTTGACGGCAACAAGAGTGGGCTCCGGGAACTCGGTGGTCGGACTCGTCTGTGAGGTCATGCCGCCATCCTGCGGACCGAAACCGGTCACCTCATGACCTGTTTCTGTGGAAACGTTGCCGGGGTGCGAGCCGACCGGCTGATGGCCCTCCTCTTCCTGCTGCAGCAGCGCGAGCAGGTGACGGCGACGGAGGTCGCCCGAGAGCTCGAGGTCTCCGAGCGCACCGCCCGCCGCGACCTCGACGCGCTGGCCATGGCCGGCGTTCCCGTGTACTCGACGCAGGGCCGCGGCGGCGGCTGGCGCCTCGTGGGCGGCGCCCGCACCGACCTGTCCGGCCTGACCGCGAGCGAGACCCGCGCCCTGTTCCTCGTCGCCGGCCCGGCCTCGGCCGCGTCCCCCGCCGTGAAGGCAGCCCTGCGCAAGCTCGTCCGAGCCCTCCCGGAGCCCTTCCGGGTGCAGGCCGAGGCAGCCGCGTCGTCGCTGGTCCTGGACCCGCAACGATGGGGGACGAGCCAGGTCGAGCACCGACCACCCCGCTTCCTCGACGAGCTCCAGGACGCCGTGATCCGCGGCGTCCAGGTCCGGCTCGGCTACGTCGACCGCAACGGCACCGAGACCGAGAGGACCGTCCACCCGCTCGGCATCGTCGCCAAAGGTCCGGCGTGGTACCTCGTCGCCACCACCGAGGCCGGCCGGCGAACCTTCCGGATCGACCGCGTGTCGTCGGTGGACCCGACCGACGATCCCGTGCACCGCCCCGACGACTTCTCCCTCGCCGAGAGCTGGCGCGAGATCGCCGACGAGGTCGATCGCAAGCGAACACCCCTCGAGATCCGGGCCGTGTGCGTGCCCGACGGGATCGCCATCCTCCGGATCGCCTTCGCTTCTCGGCTCCAGGTGGGAGGCACCACGTCCGACGGCCGCATCGAGGTCGCGATCCGCGGCTCCGACGAGTACGTGGCCGCCGGCGAGCTCGCCGGGCTGATCGAATGGGTCGAGGTGACCGGCCCTCCGGAGGTGCGCGACCGCCTGGCCTCACTCGGACGAGCACTCGCCGAGCGATACGGCTGAGAGAGCTCAGTCGCCCGTGCTCGGCGCAACCTCACGCACCATCACGCAGTTGACCAGGCCCTTGGGCCGGTCGTAGACGAAGCCCTCCCGCTCGTACAGGGTGCGAGTGCCGTTGTAGAGGAACGACGAGTTCTTCTTCCGGACCCCGCCGGTGTCGTGCGGGTAGCCCTCGACCAGGCCGCCGCCGGCCCGCGCGATCAGCTCCAGAGCTCCCCGCAGGGCCATCGCCGCCAGCCCCTGACCGCGACGCCCACGCTCGACCTGGATGCAGGTCACCCGATAGTCGGGCAGACGCTCGGCAGTCGCGAGGTACTCCTTGCGGTGGTGGATGCTGGGCAGCTCCTCGGGTGACCCGTACTGCGCCCAGGCGACGGCCCGGTCACCGTCGTAGACCAGCGCCGCGTGCGCGAGCCCGTCAGCCACGAGACGTCGTTTGAACGCCCGGTTCCCCTCGACGCTCTGGTCCTTCTCCGCGCAGTCGGGATGGAACTTCGTGCACCAGCAGCCTGCGAACATGCCCCCGCTCCGCTCGTTGAGAGCGGCGAAGTCCTCGAACGTCTCCTCGGTGAGCGCCTTGATCACCAGGTCAGCCATGCGGGCAACGTACTCCGCGCCGGCTTCCGAGAGCACGATGAGGAGAGGAACGACGAAGGGCCCCACCTTCGCAGCATGCTGCGGGTGGGGCCCTTCGACTGGCGGTAGCGGTGGACTTGGGTCGCTTGCCTTGGACGGGGTTGGCTTGGCTCGACGATCTCGCATCTGACCTGGTCGGACGTCCCTCCGCATCGTGTAACGCGTTGTACGGTTTCGGACTCGGCTGGACACCAAAGAGGAGGGCAATCGGCGACCTCTGGAGCGGTGGGAACACTCCGAGGCGCTGAACCGATAGCGGAGCACAAGAGGCTGTCGGAGGTCCGGGTCAGGGTGGCGCCAGCCATCACGCAGTGACGCCGTAGGCGCCCTTGACGCGGAGTGGAGACGGCCGGATGCTCGGCGGTCGGTGCGGGGCCGGGCGTCAGGACGGTGCAAGGGCACGGTGAAAGCAGGGGCGGTTCCGGGAAGGCTCGGGGCCGCTTTGTCATGCCCGAGGTCGGCTGGAGGGGTGGGGTGCGCGCAGAGAGATTGCGAACGGAGCGCGGGGGCCCCGCCCCGGAGGCCGACCCGCGCGGCGGAGCCGCGCGCTTGAGTCAGTAAGGAAAGTTCTCACGGGCCACTTGCCGCGCCGGATGCCCTGGGGCGTTCGAACGGAGATCGACTTGGTGCACGCCCTAGGCGGACTGGCAGCTCCCACGACGCGCCATGGGGCAGGTTAGGCGGTCGACTTCGAGCACGATTACGGCCCGACACCCAGGTAGGTCCGAGTGCTGGGCTTGCGTCCTTGAGGCAAGTAGATCCGCATGGGAAGCGCACCGAACCGGCCAATGACTGCATGATGACGCACACCTAGACTGAGTTCGTGGACTTTAACAGCGCACGCGGAGTTTACATCATCCTGGATGCAAGCCAGATTCAGCGCGACTGGCACCTCGCTGGCCTTGAGTTCCAATTGCTGCGCTTTCTCATTCGCGAAGCCGGAATCCATGCCGTCGTTCCTGAGTCCGTCTTCGTGGAAGTGGTGGCCAACCAGGAGCGCGAATGGAATTCGGCCGTGAAACAGCCGGATAAGTTGAGCGCCGCTCTTGGCCGACTCAGCGGCCGGCGCGGTCTTCCTGCGATCGAGCTTGCCCCAGATGACTACGAGCGACGGTTGTCAGATCGACTGGAGGCGATGTCGATCAAGCGGCTGGCGTATCCCAGAGTTACGCATGAAGAGATCGTCGCGAGGGCCGCGAGTCGTCGTCCTCCATTCGACCCATCCGGGAGTGGCTATCGGGATACGCTGGTCTGGATTTCTTGCCTCCAACTCGCGCGGGACGGGGAGCGAGTCTTCTTGGTCAGCCAAGACAATGATTTTGGGAACGGCAAGGGCGCGCTTTCGACTGTTCTTACGGAGGAAGTCAAGGGAAGCTCCGGAGCCGTGACGCTTGTGCGAAACCTTGGATCCTGGCTCATGACGCTAATACCCTGGAGCGAGGTGGACGATCTTAAGGAGGCGGTCGCGAACGCGCGGGATGAAGTGCTTGCCTCGCTCTTCGCGCCGTGGGATTTTTTCGAGGCGCCAGATCTCACCGAGGACGAACTCGGCCTTCCGGAAGGAGCAGAGCTGGAGGAAGTCTCGTATTTCGGAAGCGGCGGCGCATGGCTGGAGAGGGTTGGGCACGAAAAGAATCCTGACGGATCACATAGCGTCTCGTATGAGTTTCCGATCGAGTTCCTAGTGAGGATGCGACTTGAGTCTTCGGTCGCACTTGCTTCCGGTTATGTGGGTGAGGGTGACCCGTCGAGCAGCATGGTGACCGTGGAGACGATCGTCTCGATGATTGGCGAAATGTCAGTATTGTTTCACGAGGCGCCGGAAGGTGACGAACCATCGGCGGAGGACTTTCCGTTCTTATACGAGTCCTTCCACTTCCGAAATGTGCATCCGGCTGGCTCGTACGCCGGGACTAGTCCGCGCCGGCCTGATGCAAGGTGGGAGCAGGCGACCCTCGATTTTGAGGGATTTCGTCGTCCCGGTGAATAACAGGCAACCGGCCGCAGCACGGTGAGCGTGGCACTTGAACTCCCGTGCGCGCTGCCATCGTTCTCGCCGTCGCGCGAGAGCGCATTTGCCTTTCGAGCCGGTGCTCGAGGAGGAGGCGGGCCGCCGGAGCCGAAAGTCAACCGGGCGAAGGGACAACTGCGTCGCGCGCGTCGTCCGACCAGTCCGCGTCAGCCTCGACCCACGGCGCGACGACGGTGTTCCATCGAGCCATCGCAGTGCCCCTATGGCCCTCGAAGTCGCTAAAGGCCCAGATCTCGCCGGGCTGCGCGTCGTTGGGAATCGGAAGTCCGACCAGTCGCATTCGGCCGGTCGCCCACGCAGGTAGCAGGACGTCTGCCTCCGCCAAGGGAGGCGAGGCGCCAGGGGTCGGTACCGAGACGAGGGCGCCGGCGCGCACGGCGCCGCATCGCCAGTCAGGCTGGTAAGCCTCGAGGAACGGGCCGCATGCGACTCGGAAGGGGCACGTCGCGCAAGTGTCTTCTGCCGGCCGCCCCTCGAGCGTCGCACCGTGAGCAGCAGCCTGGAGGTCGTGGAGGACCTGGAGCGCGGCGCTCTCGACCTCCAGAACCTCCTCCTCACGGACCTTGATCTCGTCTTCCTTTCCATCGGCTGTCCGCACGGATGCACGCGCAGGAAGTTCTCCGAGGGCGAGCTGTACCAACCGGCAGTAGAAGAGGAGCTGAGTTCTCTGCGCCCCGGTCATCGCCCGCTGCCAGACCCCCGTCTTGAGGTCCACGACTCGCAGATGGTCGGTGTGCTCTACGAGGTCGGGCCGCCCGGCGAGCCCCGAACCGTCGGGGTGGAGCCAACGCTCGCGCCACGGAAGAGGTGGATGCAGCCCGGCGCTCGCCTTGTGCGGCCACATCTCTTTCGAGGGGCTGGTGGGCGCAGTCGATCCGGGTTGGGTGACACCAGACGTCCAGCCCTTGGCGAGTTTGGCCTTCGTGAGGGCGGCGCCGGGCCAGTTGTTGACTGCCGGCGGCGTCGCCGGCGCCCATTCCTGCGCGAGATTCGTACGCGCCTTCGTTGTCTCCTGCCCCCAGACCTCGTTGAAGGTCGCTCCGGTCCCGGCGCGAGCTGCAACGGCGTGCGCGGCGGTGCCGAGGGCGGCGCGAAGGCCGCTGCGGCGAAGATGGCGCCACCGCGGATCCGCCCCGTACGCGGCGCGGAGGGGACATGCCCGGTAGGTAGCGAGCAGGGTCGCCGACACGTAGGGCGGCGCGGCCGGCTGTGGCTGTGGCGTTGAGATCGTCATTGCAGGTGCGGCCAGATGGAAAGCGGGTTGCGGCGGAAGTCCCGAACGTCGCGCCACATCACGGAGTCGTACTCGTCGCTCGCGAGCACGTGCGCGTCCGCCTGTTCGGTGACGAACCAGTCTTCATCGCACCGCCACAACGGGTGGGCTAAGAGGACGCAGCGGCTGCCACGGGTGATCGCGGGCACCTCTCCGATCATGCGCGCGGCGGAGCCCCCGAGCGCGGCCGCGGAAGGAGCGAGGAGCTCCGTGTCGGCCGGCAGAGATCTGTCTACGGTCAACGCCCCGCCCGCAATGAGTTCGAGAAGGTCGATGGCTAGGCGCCAGTCGAGGTGGGCGTGGCGTCGCGAGTTGTCGTATGAGCGGAGGCAGTCTGGGCACGATAGGTCGCATGTCCGGCCATGAGTGGTGTTCTGCCACCGGTCGATCGTGTCCGCGAGTGTCTTGCCCAACAGCGGTTCGAAGACTTCCGGGCGGCCGAGTTCGGCGGCGTAGCCGGCACCGTTCTCAGCAGTGTCAGCGAGGTAGATGGCTGCGGCGACCTGTGACTTGGCGTCGGGCTCCTCGGAGGCCAGCAGCGGGACACGGACCGGCACGAGCCCAACGGTGAGTTCTCCGGGATCCAGGTCGAGGACGTCCTTCGCGCCCCTGCGGAGTAGTTCGGCGAGCGAGGTGTAGGCCGCGCGCCCTGAGGGTTGGTCGTGGAGGCCAATGGCTCCGGTCGGGATAGATAGGCGCTTGGGTGTCACGAGCAGTGCATCGGTAACACGGATCTCGCCGATGGCCTGCAGTCGGAGGGCGCCGGGCTTGCCTTGGCTCGCGAGAACCGTGTTGTCGGTGTCTGGTGTGAACGTGAAGCCTTGCTTGAAGTTGTCATTGACGGTGACGAGACGGCTCTGTTCGTAAAGTTCAAGGTCGACCGCGAGGAGGGTGTGGAGCGCTGAGAATGCGCCGCCGACCGAGAGTTCGGGTGCCCCGGCCCCGGAGGGCATGTCACTGTCATCGTTGAACGGCCGGGCCTTGTACGTCGTGCGGAAGCCTCGGGGCTCGTAGACGTCGAGCATGGTGAGTGGTCCGAAGCAAGCTTCGCAGACATCGCCCGAGGGGCTCAGTTGGCTGCGCCCGCACTTGTCACACCGGCCGAAGGTCTTTGCAGAGCCAAGCGGATCGAGCGCCTGGACGCTCTTGCCGACGGGGCGGTAGCTCGCGAAGCCAGCAACGGTGTGCACCAGCCCGTCTTTGACGACCTCGGCGCCAGGTGCGAAGGCGCCGATCGCCATGTCGAGCGAACGGTCCGCGACCGCGTGGTCCGCCAACCACGCCGTACTCCGGATCGGTTGATCCCACAGGCTCCGTACGCGGGTTGGGAACCCGAACATTGGGAGGTGCCCGTAGCGCGCCAGTGCGGCGCTGAGCTCGGTGTCCGAGCTGCCAGCCTCGCTCGCGACCACGGCGTCGACGGCGCTCACGAGGTCGTTCCGCACCCAGGAGATGATGTCTTCGACGTGCCCTTCTTCGAGGGGCGTGTGCGCCACTAGGCGCTCCGCTACGGGCCGGACGCTCTTGTCTGCTGCGAGGAATGCAGCGACCGTGGCCCGGTACTGGTTCCACTCGTGCGTCTGACCGAACGTCCCGTGGTTGCTGCTTGCAGTCCACCGCGGGCCGTCCGGCAGCGTGAGGAAGGCCGCTCGGAGGCATTCCGCGGCGATCACGCGCTGCACGATGCGGCGGCGACTGAGGTCGAGGAACGGCTGCGGCGGTACGTCGCCGGTGATCCTGCCGGGGCGCTGGAAGTAGTACTCGTCGTGGCTTCGGTCCCTGCAGAGCGTCAAGGCATAGCTGAACGCCTGCCCCCCGCGTCCGGCGCGGCCCACACGCTGCTGGTAGTTGAACCGCTGGGGCGGCATGTTCGCCATCATCGTCGCGCGCAGCGATCCGATGTCGACCCCCACCTCCATCGTCGTCGTGACCGAGAGGACGTCGAGCTCGTCCGGAAGCGGGTGCTCGGTCCTCGTGAAGGCCCCCTTAAACCGGCGCTGGCGGCCGCGTTGCTCTGATAGCGGCTTGGTCTGCCCGGTGAGCTCCGCGACCGCCAGGCGGCGCGGGTCCTGGTGCGCGAGCCACGCGTAGTAGTCGTTGAGCTCTTCGTCGAGCGGCTCCTCGGCGAGCGGCCCATGGTGGCACTGCCTGTTCGCGCAGATACCGGCGCTGGGGTGCAGGTGGATGTAGTTGCACGACTGACACCGCCAGCGTGTGTCACCTGCGGGGACGACAACGAGCGACGTCGCAGCCGACGCGGTCATGAGAAGCCAGCCCGAGACAGCTGCAAGGGCGGCCGGAGTCGCGGCCAGGCGTTCGACCTGCGCGAGCACCTCTTGAGCCGGCAACTCGAGACGGCCAGCTGCGGCTTCCACGAAACGGCGGACCGGTGCGGGCATCACGGCTTCCGGTTGCACGCCGCCGGCGTTGCTCTCGTCGTGTCGCTTGAGGGTGCCGAGGATGCGGATGACGGAATCGAACACCTCGCGCTGATGGTGCGGGGATACGGGCCCGTCGACGGGCTCGAGGTCAGCGACGGTGATGCGAGCGATGCCGACGGACTCTAGGTCGCGTCGTGCGCGGTCGTACATGGCCTCGACGACGGACGCTCGCAGTTGCTTGAGGAGCTTCGCCTGGCCCTGCGCCACGATGATGCCCGACCACGCGTCTGGCGAGGGGGGCGGGAAAGCGCGGTACCACGGCGTGCTGCCCTGGAGCGTGTCCTCCAGGTAGCGGTTCCACGGGCTGGTCCCCCCGGGGTTCACGCCCAAGGCGACCAGCGAGGAGCTCACGCGCTGGAAGAGATCACCGACCGGCACGGTGACTTGTCGACCGAGCACCTCGTACGCGGCCTCAAGCGCCTGGCGCTGCTCTTCACTGAGGTCTTGGCCGTACTCCTGGCTGGCTCTGGCGAGTTTCGCCAGTCCAAGGCCAGCGGCCTTCGCAACTTCTGGCGTCATAGCGTCGAGGAGGGCGGCCGGGTCAGGCGCGCGCCCCACCTCGCGGCGTAGGACCTGGCGGACGAGGTCCCGGTGATGGTTTCGGCTCACACCGGCGGCCGTCCGCGCTGCGTCGTCGCGACTGTCGGTGAAGACGATGGTCTTCGCATCGACGATCGCGTCGCGCCCTTCCCTTCCTTGCGCGAGCGACCGGATTAGTTGCGACAGGTACAGCTCCGTGGCGGCGGCGAGCCCCGACGTGTGCGCACGGATGGGCGAGCGCACCCTGCCCGAACGGAAGGCGGCGCCGTCCTGCTGCTTGGCGTCGAACCCGCAGGAGGGACAGCGCGTTGGCAGGGCGGGGACTCGGTCTCCTTCTCCGGCGTTGGCGACCGTGACGGCTACCCCACTGGGCGCTCCGCCGGCGGCGGCGTCGAGACAGCCGAGCGCGGGGTCCCACCCGACCGCTTGGAAGGCGAACTTCAGTCCCTGTGCGGTCCACTGCGTGCCCAACGGCAGGACGCCGGGGCGGTACCACGTGTAGTGCTCCCGAGGGCGGAGGAATACCGGCTTACCGCTCTGCCACTCATCGATCGGCCCAGGTCCGAGCAGCGTCTGCTGTCCTTGGCGATCGAGAACGTAGCCGCCGAGGCTGGCGTCTCCGCACTCGTAGCAGTAGAGCAGCTCGAGCACGCGACTGCCGCATGCCGAGCATGTGTTGACGGGTGCCGTGTAGAGCTTGCCGACGGTGCGGGTTCCGGATGCGCCCTCGACGCCGCTGCAGTGACGATTCGAGCAGGCCCACATGCCTCGGGGTGTGCGGACGAACGCGTGTGACCGGATGGGGACGAACGGGCCGGCCGTCGCCGTCGCGGCTGGGACGTGGGTCGCGAGCCCTTCCAAGACCTTGCGCATAAGCGCGTCCTTGTCGAGCTCGGCTGGAAAGAGCCGCTGAGCGAGGTCGCCGACTGGTGTGGCGCGGAGGCGCCCAGATGCGGGGTCGGCGCATGCTCGTGCAACGAGCTGTGAGACTTCTTCAGGGATACGTGTCCAGTGTTCGACCTCGTCGCGGGCGAGCGGCTTGGGCTCGGGTAGGTGAGCGGGCTCGCCGGGCTCGATCTGGAACCTCTCTCGGCGGACGCCGAAGAACTGCTCGAGGTACTCGAGGCCACCCTGCGAAACGTCGAGGGACGCTGACGTGCCGATGATCCGCAGTTGCGGGGAGTCGGGGTCAAGGCCGAGGCGGCGTAGCAGCGAGCGAACGACCATGGCCACTTCGCTTCCCTGCGTGCCGCGGTACAGGTGCAGCTCATCGACGACGAGTGTGAACACGTTGCCGGAGTCCGACTCGAGCCACTGACGCGTCTTGTCGAAGATGGGGGCCTCGAACGAGCGCATCATGATTGTGTTGAGCATCGAGTAGTTCGTAATCAGCACGTCCGGTGGACTCGCGATCATGTCCCAGCGGGTCAGCATCTCTCCACCGCGGGGATCTTGGAACTGACTGAGGTCGATGAGGTGGTCCGACCCCGTGCCCCCAGCGACCGCCTTATCGTTTGCCTCCTGCAGCGCCTCATACTCCTTCTCGAGGCCGCGCACACCGGCGGCGACCTCAGCCGCTGCACTCTTCGACGGTTTGACACCGGATCCTTCCGTGATCCCTGTGTATCGCCCAAACCAGACCGGCGCGTGAGGCGACTGCTCGCGTAGTATCCGCACAGCTCGTCGTAGGCGCGTCATCTGGTCCTCGACCAGTGCGTTTGTCGGATAGAGCACCAGCGTGCGGACGGCCGCTGGACGGCTCTCCGCGTGACGGATCGGTGTCCACTGAGGGTCCGCTGCAGACCACCACCAGTTCGCGCCGGCCTGGTGACCCCAGGACCGCGACTCCTCCACCAACCTGAGGAGGACAGGGAGCAGGAACGACTCCGTCTTGCCCGAGCCGGTTCCCGAGGTAACGACGACGTCGTGAGCGCCCAGGGCATGGCGGATTGCTTGGGCCTGGTGCTTCCGAAGCTTCAGGTCTGCCGGGTCAACGGCCGGGAAGACGGCCTTCGCCACGCGGCGCGCGGTGTCGGGGCTGACACCGACTTCTGGCGCCAGGTCCAGGAGAGGGACGACGTTCGGATACGGCAGCACGGGCTCGAGCAGCACCTCGCCCACGAGCGCGCCGGGCTCCTCCAGGAGCGCCCGCCGCTCGCGCATCAACGACTCGTCTGCGAGCCAGAACGCCGTGTCGAAGTACTTGAGGTACGCCTCGCGGAGGTCGTCCGCGAGGTGCAACGGGTTCGTCGGTTCCATGAAGGACACCTATCGCGAGAGGAGCGTGGTGAGCAGGTCGGCCTGCTCCGAGGTGATCTCTGGGTAGATGAGACAGCGGCGCTTGATGCCGCCTCCTGCGAGCGTGGTTACTCTCGGGAGGACACCGCTCGCCAGTACTGCGGCCCGCTCGTAGAGCCCTGGTAGGTCGGAGCCGAGCGGGACGGCGAGGTACCCGTGCTTGGACAGGTGCATGGCGAGCGATCGTCCGAGCGCGTTGGCTGCGAGGTGCTTGACGAGGTAGACGGAGGCTTGCAACGCTTCGCCGGCGGCGACATCGTCGTCGGAGCGGAAGACGTGCAGCCTCTCGAAGCCGCGGGCCAGTCGGTACGCGCCAGGCAGCGAGACATCGCTCGTTTCGACCCAGGACGCAGAGTCAACGACGAATCGCTCCGCCTGGCTAAAGCCAGGCATTGGCCGTCGAGGCAGTTCCGAGGCGACGGCGGACAGTGGCGGCAGTGCCCGGAGCATGTCGTCCGTTGCGTCCCAGACCACGCGCGCGACACCGGACTCCTCCGCGGCCGCAGTGACGGCCATCGCGTCGGCGCCGTCGACCAGGCGACGAGAGGGCTGGCCGTCAGCAGGTTCACGCCGGAGGCGATCTCGGCCCAGGCCGGCGGAGTCGAGCAGGTCGTCAATCAAGGAGTCGGGCCAGAACCCGACTAACTCGACGGAGTCGGAGCCTCGCGGCACGAGGCAGGAGGGCGAGACCTCCCATCGTTCGGGTGCGCCGTCTGCGGCACGCTCGATGGCGACGTGGCTCAGTGCCTCGAGGCGGCCCGGAAAGCCGTTCGTAAAGAGCGCGCTGCCGTCGATCTGGGATGCGATGGATGTCAAGCCAGCGGCTGTCCCCCCGCCGAGGTGCATGATCGCGTCGAGCGCGGCGTCCCAAAGGCGCGCCGGCGCGTGTTCGACGGGCGGCAGGTCGGCGACCTCGATGTGTCCGCCATCGGGTGCGGCAAGTCTCTTCTGGGCATGCCTAGGGATCCAGCCCGGCGATCGCTTGACCAGTCCGCAGTACTTGCAGACGCCGTCGATGTACTTCGGCTGCCAGCCGCCCATGAACGTCGGGTATTCGAGGTGGTGGGCGCCGGTCACGACGCACGACTTAGGGTCTGGCGTGCCGATGCGTACGACAGGGGCGGGCGACGACTCGCCCTTCGCCTTCCAAACCAACGACTTCGACGCCTTCAGAAGGGCAGCTGGACGCGCCGGGTTGTCGCCCTCGGCGGCAGCCCCGTCGATGAACACGTCAGGCACGACTCCGTCGAGTTCGCGTGCCGTCAGCATTGCTACGGGTCCGCCAGGGGTTGTCAGCCCGTAGACCAAGCGCGGGGCCAACTCCCAGCCCGGATCTGTCTCGTCCGCCGAGCGGAGCCTGACCGTTGCCTGCTGGAGTGGAGACTTCGCCTCTCCCGCGAACAGTGCGACTCCGTAGTCGCCAACCGGTAGGTCCGCATCAGCCAGAGCTACGACCAGTGCACCGCCCTCGGTCGTCCAACGGTGCAGTTCCTTCTTGCGGTCATCGCCATCACTGAGAACGATCGATAGGTGCGCTGCCGATTCCACGGACGCTCTGAGTTCTGGTGGTGCGACAGCAGACCACTTGCGGATCCGCGAAGGGATCCTCATGCCGCCCGCGATGGTGAGCTGGTCGCGGGCGAGCGGCACGAGCTCGTTGTACGGGGTCGCTGCGCCGGGTGAGCTGAACAGCTGGACGTCCGATACGAGCGTCCATCCCTCAGGTAGGCCGGCGAGATGCTCATGGACAACGAATCCAGGACGTGCGCACGTCTCAAGGATCTTGACGACACTCGCGGCGAGCGGTCGACCTCGCGCTGACGTGCGCACGAGCACCATGGTGTCGACGTTCAGCTGCAGACGCTCCGCCTCGACATATGCGGCCTGGAGCTCGTCGAGCACAAGTGGCACAACGCTCCGAGGGTGATGCAGCATCGGCCTGTCAACGGCGGCCGCAGTTCGGAGCCTGACTACGCCCTCAAGCACCGAGCTGACGTCGATGTCGCCTGAATAGCTCGTCCGCCAGACGTTCGCCGCTGCTGGCACGAAGCCCACGGGCATCCAATGGCCCTCGGCTGACTCCACCTCCACACCGGAGGCGATGTCGTCGTCGGCGGCCGCGCGGACTGTGAGCGCAAGGTCGAGGCTCTCTCCCATGAAGCCCCGCCGTAGCTGCGCCATCAGGGCAGTCCGTTGGACGGACGAGGCTTGCGGCGTCTGCCCGGCCTCGACCGTGCCGTCCCATCCAGCAAGCTCGACTGCGGCGACCGTGGCGATGCGTTCCCGAGCTGATCCCCTACCCCAGAGCTTCTTCAGCAACGCCGAGATGGGGCACGACTCGCTCGCGAACCAAGCGTCGAGATACCGCTCCAGCGCCTCCGGAGCCATCTCGCTCCCCGCGGGAAGGCCGTACTGCGCGAAGAAGACGGGGAACCTTCTTCGGTCCCCTTCGCGTACCAACGCCTGCGAGACCGGGAGACCCACGTAGCGGTAGGACAGGGAATACGCGGTGGGCGTCCCCCGCCGGCCTTCGAGTCGCTCCAACCACCGGTTGAGGTCGCCCCAGAGCTGCTCGGCACGAGCCATGTACTGCGAGCGGACGTCGTGCGAGTCGGCGGGCAGTCCGAGCAAGGTGCTCAACCGCGCATAGTACGCATTCTGGCTGAATCCGTCGTCAGCGGCGCCCATCTCCTCCGCTGCGAGCACGGTGACGGCGAGGAAGCCGAGGCCGGGTGGGGGGTCCTCGACCCCCCGCGCTTGGCGCCAAGCGTCCTCGTGCTGCATAAGGGGAGCCAGGGAGAACGAGCCGCCGGCAGACGTTACGCCGAGGACGGCGTCCCGAAGCCCATCTCGCGCGGCGCCTTGAAAGCCCACCTTGGCGGCTATCGCCGTAAGCACGTCCGCTTCGAGATCGAGGTACGCAGGCACCGCGTCGGCTGTCTCGGTATACACAACATCGGCGATTGCCTCCGTCCAACGTCCGTACTGCCGCCACGTCGCGTCCACTGCTACTCCTGCCTCATTGGCCTCCGATGTCAGGATGGTGGACCCGACCGCTGACACGGAAGGCCTCCAAACTGCCCTTTCATGGCCTACGTCCTCTCGTAAGCCTGCAAAGTCACCCGTTGCGCGTAGCGCTCGGGGCCGAGGACACGCTTGACTCTTGCGGGCCGGCATCGGAATCGATGCAGGCTCCGGTGTTCATCTCAGTGCGTACGCCACTGGGTGCGACGCCGGACCAGGACGGCGTGGCGACCGGACTGCCCGAGGACCTCGGTTTAGTCGGAGTCGGTACCCCTTCTCGCTGTCCCGCTCCGGGCTTAGTGGAGGCTCGGAACTGACGCGTCGACGGTAGTCGGCGGGGTTGTGTGCGTAGTTGTTCGTCTCGAGCTCGACGGGTGGGATGGTGCCGATCTCGCCGTGCAGGCGTCGGTGGTTGAACCAGTCGACATACTCGGCCGTCGCGATCTCGAGGTCGTCGATGGTCTTCCAGGGTCCGCGGTTGCGGACCAGTTCGGCCTTGAACAGTGAGTTGAAGCCCTCGGCGAGGGCGTTGTCGTAGGAGTCGCCGGTCGAGCCGACGGACGCGACCACGCCGGCCTCGGCGAGGCGCTGGGTGTAGCGGATGGCGAGGTACTGGACTCCCTTGTCGCTGTGGTGGACCAACCCGGTGACGTCGCGGCCCTCGCGCTGCCGGGTCCAGATGCCCATCTCGAGGGCGTCCAGGGCGACGTCGGTGCGCAAGCTCTTGGACAGCTGCCAGCCGACCACTCGTCGGGAGTGGACGTCGGTGACGAACGCCGCGTAGACCCAGCCGGAGAACGTTCGGCAGTAGGTGATGTCAGCGACCCACAGCTGGTCCGGTCCGGTCGCGGTGAACTGCCGCTCGACCAGGTCCGGGCGCAGGTCAGGGCCGGTTCCCGGGATCGTGGCGCTTGGCCCCTTGGCTCGGCTGATGCCGCGCAGCCCGGCCGCCCGCATCAACCGTTCGATCGTGCAACGGGCGACCTGGTGCCCGTCGCGGTGCGGCTGGGGTGTACCTTGCGGACCCCGTAGACGCCGTAGCTCTCGGCGCGGACTCGCTCGATCAGCGCGCCGGTCACCGCATCGCTGCGCATGCGTCGTGACGTTGCACGCGACTTGGCCGCGTAGTACGTGCCCGGGGCGACCTGCAGGTCTTGGCAGATCGGCTCGACCCCGAACTCCTCGCGGTGGGTGTCGATGAACGCGACTACCTGCTGTGTGGGCGGTCGGGCTCCGCCGCGAAGAAAGTCGACGCCGCCCGCAAGATCGCATTCGACCGACGCAGCTCACGGTTCTCCCGCTCCAGCTCAGCCAACCGCTGCGCGTCACTGCTCGACGTGCCGGATCACTCGCCGCCGTCGATCTCGGCCTGCATGACCCAGATCCGCAAACGTCTCGGGATTGATCCCCAACTGTTCACCGACCCGCCGCAACGCCCCCACACGCGTAGCCGGGTCACGCCGCAGATCGACCGCCATCCGGATCGCTCGCTCCCGAAGTTCCTCGGGGTACTTCCTCGGTGCCGCCATGACTCTCATCCTTCCGGCGAATAAGAGCCTCCATCAGACCCGGAGCGGGACAGAGTGCTTGGCGCTGCGCGTGGAGGACCTCGACCTCGATGCCATATCCCACGCTCACCGTGACCGGAACGGTCGAGAGGGCGGACGGCCGGCTGACGAGACAGCCCAAGCCCAAGTCGGACTCCTCCCGGCGCACCATCACGCTGCCGACGTTCATCGTGAGAGAGATCCGGACGGCGCTGGACCTTGGGCTCGACGGTGGCCGGACGATCTGGTCTTTCCCTCCACCAAGGGCTCGCCACGGTCACCGGGTCGAGTGCGCGACCAGCTGCGTGCGGCGCAGGAGAACCTTGGCACCGACGTCACACCGCACGACTTCCGCCGCACCGTTGCGACGCAAGTAGCCAGGGGCAGCACTCTCGCCCACGCGACAGCCCTGCTCGGCCATGCGGACGAGAGCACTACGGCACGGCACTACGTGCAGCGAATCCACCTCGCCCCGGACCTGCGCGTTGTCCCCGCCCAGCTCGTCGCTCAGGCGTCGGATGAGGCCTCGATTTGAGGCACTGTGGAGCCAAAGTCGAGCAGCGGGAACGACGAAGGACCCCACAGCCGCATGTTCATGCGGGTGGGGCCCTTCGACTGGCGGTAGCGGTGGGATTTGAACCCACGGTGGACTTTCACCCACACACGCTTTCGAGGCGTGCTCCTTAGGCCGCTCGGACACGCTACCTCGGCGAGAAGGGTACCTGGTCGGGACCCCGACTCACGAATCCGCCGTACCGTGGACGGATGGAGGCGCGCCCGATGACCGCAGGCTCGCTGGCGGACGTCGTCGAGGTGCTCGCCGGCCATCGCCTCGCGGCGCTCACGGGGGCGGGTGTCTCGACGGACTCCGGCATCCCCGACTACCGCGGGCCCGACTCGCCGCCACGCACGCCGATGACGTTCCAGCAGTTCACGGCCGACGAGGGGTTCCGCCGCCACTACTGGGCGCGCAACCACGTCGGGTGGCGGCACGTGCACCGGACGATGCCGAACGCGGGGCACCGCGCGCTGGCCGCCCTGGAGCACCGCGGGGTGGTCACGGGCCTGATCACGCAGAACGTCGACCTCCTGCACGAGGCGGCGGGCTCCCGGCACGTCATCGACCTGCACGGTCGCTACGACCGGGTGCGGTGCCTGTCCTGCGGGATCGTCATCTCCCGCGCCGAGCTGGCCGACCGCCTCGACACGCTGAACCCCGGGTTCAGCGCTGCGGTGGCGGACATCGAGATCGCGCCGGACGCCGACGCGGTCATCGAGCAGACCAGCCACTTCGTCGTCGCGGACTGCAGCGCGTGCGGCGGGATGCTCAAGCCGGACATCGTGTACTTCGGGGAGAACGTGCCGCGGGAGCGCGTGGAGCGGGCGTTCGCGATGGTCGACGCGGCGGATGCTGTGCTGGTCGCGGGGTCGTCGCTGACCGTCCAGTCGGGGTTGCGGTTCGTGCGGCACGCGGCCCAGACGGGCAAGCCGGTGGTCGTCGTGAACCGGGGTGCCACGCGTGGCGACAGGTACGCGGCGGTGACGCTGGACGCGGGGACGTCGGAGACGCTGACCGACCTGGCCGAGACCCTTCCGGCGGCCCGTCAGTCGCGCTGAGCCTCGAAGAACCTCTGCAGCAGCAGCCCGCACTCCTCCGCACGCACGCCGCCGACGACCTCGACGCGGTGGTTCAGCCGCCGGTCCCGCACGACGTCCCACTGCGACCCGCAGGCCCCCGCCTTCGGGTCCCATGCGCCGAGCACGAGGCGCGGGATGCGGGCCAGCACGGTGGCGCCGGCGCACATGAGACACGGCTCCAGGGTCACCACGAGGGTGCAGTCGTCCAGCCGCCACCGCCCGAGCCTGTCGGCGGCGGACCTCAGCGCCAGGATCTCCGCGTGACCGGTGGGATCGTCGTCGACCTCCCGACGGTTCCGCCCGCGGCCGACGACGTCACCGGTCGGGCCGACGACCACCGCGCCCACCGGGACGTCGCCCGTGAGCACCGCGCGACGGGCCTCGTCGAGCGCGAGCCCCATCGCCCACGCGTCGGCCGCCTGCCACGGACGGAGAGTCATGGGGGCATCATGGCGCACCCAGTGCCCGGTAGGTTGAGGCCATGCGCCTGCACGTCGCGGACCACCCCCTGGTCGCCCACAAGCTCACCGTCCTGCGCGACCAGAACACTGCGTCGCCGACCTTCCGGCTCCTGGTCGACGAGCTGGTCACGCTGCTCGCCTACGAGGCGACCCGGCACGTCCACGTCGAGTCCGTCGACATCGTCACCCCCGTCACCGCGACGACCGGCGTCAAGCTGGCCGACCCGCGCCCGCTCGTCGTGCCGATCCTGCGCGCCGGCCTCGGGATGCTGGACGGGATGACGCGCCTGCTGCCGACGGCCGAGGTCGGCTTCCTCGGGATGCAGCGCGACGAGGAGACCCTCGAGGCCATCACGTACGCGAACCGGCTCCCCGACGACCTGTCGGGCCGTCAGTGCTTCCTGCTGGACCCCATGCTGGCCACCGGCGGCACCCTGGTCGCCGCGATCGACTTCCTGCTGGCCCGCGGCGCTCGCGACGTCACCGCGGTCTGCCTCCTGGCCGCGCCCGAGGGCCTCGCGGTCGTCGAGCAGGCCGTGGGCGACCGGGCCGACGTGTCTGTCGTGGTCGCCGCCGTCGACGAGCGCCTCAACGACAAGGCGTACATCGTGCCGGGGCTCGGGGACGCCGGAGACCGGCTGTACGGGGTCGTCTGATCCTGCTTTCCGCCACGGGCGGGAGCAGCGCTTCGCGGCGCTCCCGCCCTTCGCTGCACCCCGGATCCGCTCGTCCCACGCCCTGGGACAGCGCCGATTCCCCCTTGGTCCGGGCGAGCTTGCGTGCGACAGTCGCCTCATGTCCACGTCTGCGCTGCGCCTCGCCGCCGCGTATCCGTGCGCGTGTCATCGGTCCTGATCCACCAGGCCCCGACCACACCGCCGCCCGTCCACCGGGCCCGCGGACCGCGCACACCCCGGAGACGTCATGGCACTTCCTGCACCGTTACCCGCCCCGCAGCCGGGCCTGCTCCTGTACGTGAGCCTGCCTGAGGGGACTGCCCGAGCGCCCGGCGACCTGGCCGAGGTCGCCGAGGTGCTGCGCGAGTTCGCCACCGAGATGCTGCCCGGCGCCGAGACGTACACCGCGCTGTCGCTCGCACCGGCCGGGTCCGACGACGTGCACCGGCTCGGCGACCGCATGAGCCATCTGCGGCTCCTCGACGTGCTCGCCGACCCGGGTGACGCCGGCTGACCCCCGCTCCCCCGCTCGCAGGTCCCGGTCGGCGTGCTTACCGTGGGTGCCATGCGCATCGCGATCGCCGGGGGCCACGGTCAGGTAGCGCGACACCTGTCCCGGGCGCTGACCGCGCGCGGTGACGTCCCCGTCGCGCTGGTGCGTCAGCTCCGGCACGTCGACGACGTCGTCGCGGACGGCGCCGAGGGGGTGGTCCTCGACCTGGAGCGCGCGAACGCGCGGGACGTCGCCGAGGCGATCGCCGGCGCCGACGCCGTCGTGTTCGCCGCGGGCGCCGGTCCGGGCAGCGGGATCGACCGCAAGGACACCGTGGACCGGGCGGCGGCAGGGTTGCTGGCCGACGGCGCCGAGCAGGCCGGGGTCCGGCGGTACGTGCTCGTCTCGTCGATGGGCGCCGGTGCACCCCCGCCCCCGGGGACCGACGAGGTGTTCGCCGCCTACCTCGTCGCCAAGCGCGCCGCGGAGCTCGACCTGCGGACCCGCGACCTCGACTGGACGATCCTGCGTCCCGGTGGCCTCACCGACGACGACCCGACGGGCTCGGTCCGGCTCGACGACTCGGTGCCGCGCGGCTCGATCCCCCGGGCCGACGTCGCCGCGGTCCTCGTCGCGCTGCTGCACGAGCCGCGCACGGCGGGGCTGGCCCTCGAGCTGATCGGCGGGGTCGTCCCCACCGACGCGGCGGTCGCCGCCGTCACGGAACGATCCGACTGACCGTCAGCCGCGCGGGGACTCGACCTCGGGGACCGGCTCGGACCGGAGCGTGATGGCTCCGATGAGGAACTGGTCCCCGGCGGTCACCGCGGTCAGCGAGCTCACGTCGCACGCGAGCCTGACCGGGCGGAAGCCCTTCGCGTCGGTGCCGAGGGAGTTGGTGGCCCGCCAGCCGGTCGCGGTGGAGTCGAAGGCGTTCGACGCGGAGCCGTCCGTCCCGCCCCATCGCGTCGGCACCAGCGCGCGCTGCACGGGGGCGGTCGGGGTGCCGAGGCACGTGTCGCCCAGCACGAGGCTGTCACCGGTCCCGGTGCGGTCACCCTCCCAGGCCACCACACCGATCCGGGCGAGCGTGCCCGCGTCGGCGGCGAACTCGAACGCGAGCGGCAGCACCGCGTGGCCGATCCACTGCCCGCCGTCGTAGACGGTCACGGACGCGTCCGACGTCGGGTCGGAGAACACGACGACGAGCGACCAGCCGGCGTAGTACGTCCGCTCCGAGTCGGTGGACGTGGCGCTCACTGCGATGTCGGCGACCGACCAGTCCCCAGCACCACCCGCAGCCACGAGCTCCGTGACGTCGGAGAAGGACTGGTAGTACCGCCGGCTGGCGTTGTCGGTGGGCTGCGCGAGCGTCGTGCCGGTCACCTCGGTGAAGGCGCCGCCGGGAGCCCGCAGCCGCGCCGTCGTGAGGGGCGCGCTCCACGTGTCCTTGGCTCCCGCGTTCGCCGACCAGTACAGCCCCGCGAACAGGATCTCGCGGCCGGCGGGGACGGCGAGCCGCGCCGTCGACGACACGGGGACCGAGCTGCGCGGCGCCTTCGGTGCCGGCGACGCCTCGTCGAGCGGCACCATGGCGAACGAGTTGTTGTCCCGGTCGCCCTTCTCGATCGCCGGGGCACAGGTGGTGACGGTCAGCGAGCAGGACAGCAGCGGAGCGCCGATCTCGGTGACGTCCGCCGCGGTGAAGCTGTCGCGCACGTCCAGGCCGGCCGACGACGTCTGCACCGAGCTCTGGCTCTGCGTCGTCGCGCCCACGGCCTCCACGGCGACGGAGGCGACACCCTTCGCGCTCCCGACCGACCGGACGCCCACCAGCACCTGCACGGTCGCGCCCGCGGTCACCGTCTTGAGGTCGCAGGTGACGGTGCGCAGGTCCGGCGACGCGGTGCACGCGTTCAGGGGCGACGCTCCGGCGTCGAGGTCGGCGCGCAGGTTGATGGGCAGGCTCAGCGTGGCGCGCGTGCTCTCCGCGTCGGCGCCGCTCGCGCGCAGGGTGAACGACGCGGTCCCCGTGCCGCCGGTGCCGATCCACACCTGCGGGTCGCCCTTGTCGAGGGTCAGCACGGGTGCCAGGGCGTCGACCACGATGCGGAGCTCGGTGGCGGGGTCGGCGTCGGGTGCCGCTGCGGTCGCGGTCACCGTGCCGACGGCACCGAAGGAGCCGGTGACGGCCTGCAGGGTGACGGGCAGGTCCAGCGTGGCGCCGGGGTCGATCACTCCGGTGGTGCACTCCACGGTCGACGCCGAGCCGTCGGAGCAGGTCCAGGCACCCGGGACGACCGCCGGCGACCCGAAGCCCACCCCCGCGGGCCGACCGAGCGTGACGGTGACACCCTGCGCGGGCAGGTCCCCGGTGTTCGAGACGCGCAGCTGCACGGTCGCGGGCGACCCGAGGGCGACGGTCGCGGCGTCCGGCCCGGTGACGGCCAGCGCGGCGGGGCGCTGCACGGTGAACGGGAAGGTGACGGTCTCCGAGGCGTTCCGTCCGCTCGGCGCCATCTCCACCGCCAGCAGACCGGCGGTCGGCACCCCGGTCGGTGCCGCGGACAGCACCAACGAGAGCGGGACGTCGGACCGGGCCGCGACGGCACCCGGGTTGCAGATCAGGGGGCTCGGTCCGGTACAGGTCCACGGCGAGCCCGCCACGGTGACGCCGGTGACGCCCGCCGGCAGGTGCACCGACACGGCCCCGGCTCCGGCGGGGAGCCCCGTCCCGCCCATGTTGGCGACGGGGAGGTCCAGCTGGCGCGTCCGTCCGTTGACCAGCGAGAGGCCGGTCGGCACGCTGCGCAGCCCGAGGCGGGCCGGCGACGGTGCGATCGCGACCCGGATGGGCGGCGCGACGTAGTTGATGCCGGTACCCGTGACGCGCAGGCCGATCTCGCCGTCCGCCCGGTCGAAGGACTCGTCGATCGAGACCCGCAGCACCAGCGTCGACGTCGACAGGGCAGGCAGGCGGTCGAGCGTGCACCGGGCGACGGTGACGCCGGTCCCAGCACCGTCGACGCAGATCCAGCCGGCAGAGCCCATGACCGCGAAGCGCCCAGCGGCGAGCCCTTCGATGGCGGCCGCCGCGACGCCGTCGAGCGCGACACCCTCCGGCAGAGTCACCTCCGCGACCAGGTTCGTCGCTGCGGTGCCGCCGCTGTTGAGCAACCCGACGACGAGCTCCTGGCCGCCCAGCCCCGCTTCGAGGGTGAGCCCGCCGGGGGGCACGTCGACCGACACCGAGGCGGGAGCCGGCGCAGGGGGCTCGGGCGGCACGACGGGGACTGCCGGGGTCGTCGCGGTGTCCGTGGGCCCGTCGGCCGTCACGTCACCGGTGACGTCGGCGTCGGCGTCCTCGTCGTCCAGGATCAGGCCGTCCGCCAGGAGGTCGCTGGGCTCGGGCGTCGGGACGTCGGTGGGCTGCGGCGTCGGGACCACCACCGCCGCGCTGGCCGTCGGCTCGGGCGAGGCACTCGGGGACTCGCTGACCGTCGGTTCGGGCTCGGCGGTCGCGTCGTCGGGAGAGCCCAGGAGGTTGACGATGGCGACCGCGGCCACCGCGGCGAGCGCCACGCCGCCCACGACCGCCGCGGCGACGCCGAGCGGGATCGCGGCCAGGAACGCCGCCACGCCGCCGGCGGCTGCCGCACCACCTGCGGCTCCGGCGCCGACGGCAGTGACCGTTCCGGTCGTCGCCGCGGCACCCGCTGCCGTCCCGCTCCCTGCTGCCACACCACCCGCACCGGCGCCGGCCCCCGCTGCACCCGCGGCTCCGGCCGCTGCTGCACCGGCCGCGAGCCCGCCGCCCACCGGCAGCGCGACGCCGAGTGCGCCGAGGCCGAGCAGACCGAGCACGAGGGGCGCGATGACGGCGCGCATGCCGTGGTTCACGTCGCCGAGCTCCAGCAGGAGGCCGCGGCACGTGCCGCAGTCCTCGAGGTGCGCCTCGACCTGCGCGGTCTCGCGGCTGCCCAGCCCACCGCGCACGTAGGCACCGAGCTTGCCGGCGACGCTGCGGCACGCGTCGTCGAGGGGGTCCTGCAGGTGCTGCTGGAGGTACGCCTGCCGCAGACCCTCGCGCGCCCGGTAGGCCAGGGCGGCCACGCCGTTGGCGGTGAGCCCGAGGATGGGCGCGATCTCGGCCGGCGTCAGACCCTCCACCTCGGTGTGCCACAGCACGGCCTGCCACCGCTCGGGCAGGGAGTGGAACGCGCGCGCGACGACCCCGCGCTCGAAGCCGGCGAGCGCTGGCTCCTCCGCGGTACCGGCCAGGGCGGTTCCCGCCTCGAGCACGGCGATGTCGTCCGTCGGCTGGACGCGTCGGTTCTTCTCACGCCGCAGCCCGGCCACCCGGCGCACGACGGTGAACAGGTACGCACGGAACGCCGACTCGGGTCCGTTCCCCCGCTCGATGGCACCGAAGACGGCGGTGAACGAGTCCGCGACGACGTCGTCGGCGTCCTCCGGGGAGTCCGAGTACTGCCGGGCGACCACCCAGGCAGCGCCCGCGTGCCGCTCGTAGAGCGCGCCGATGGCAGCAGTGTCTCCGGAGCGCGCGGAGCTGATCAGCTCCGCGTCCCCTGTGACACCGCCCTCCAGCTGCGTGCTTGCTGACACGAACGGCTCCCGTCGGCATTCCTCGTCCGACGGCACAGCCTGCCATATGCGGCGTTTCCATATAAGCAGGGTGAAAGTTCGCCGGGTGAAAAGCCGGCCGAGTGGCGTCACACCCGACAGGTGTTGGCCTCTCATCCAGCGTGACGATGAACTCAGGGTCAAACAGCGCGCCCGTCCCCACCGACGCGATGCCCGCGGCGCTCCGGGAGCGCTGGCGTGACGAGAGCGTCGGCTCGGTCTGGCTGCGCCCCTCGGACTGGTACCACCCGGCCGTCGACGCGCTGGCCGCCGCGCTGCTCTCCGCGGGCGACGCGACGGGTGCCGCCACGGAGCTGGGCCACGCCCGGGGCTACGACGGCGTCGGGATCGGCGAGACCTTGGACGACCTGGCCTGCCTGTACCGGACCCTCGGTGCCGCCGAGCCGCCGATGGCCGTCACCCGCGCGCTGTGCGAGGGCTGGGCCGACGCCCAGGCGGGCGCCGTCGTCATCGGTGCCGCGCTCGACCCCGAGTCGGGCCTGCCGAGCCGCCAGTACCTGGCGCTGCGGCTCGCGGAGACCTACCGCGACGCGATGCTGCCCACGCAGCGCGCACGCACCGTCGCCGAGCTCGGGCACCACCTGGTGGTCATCGACGTCGCCACCGGGGACGTCGACCCGTTCACCCGGGCCGCCCGGTCCGCCGCGGTGGGCGCCGCCATGACGCAGACCTACGGCGACGGGCACCCGATGGCGACCCTCGGCGGTGGCGTCTTCGCCGTCCTCGCGCGCGCCGACGAGGACCCGCACCCGCCGCTCGAGGCACTCCACCGGGAGATCGCCCGCCGGTGCGAGCTGCTCAAGGTCCGCGCGTCCACACGGCAGCCGGTCCGCGTCTGGATCGAGCCGCTGCCGACCACCCACGAGCAGGCGCTGCGCATGCTCGATCGCGTCGCGCGCGCCTGATCCCGTCGCCGACAGGTGTCCGGGAGGTAAAGCGCAGGTCAGGGACTTCTTGGTAGCCGGCGGGGGACATCTCGGGCGAATGCGTCTACCGTCGATCCATGAACACCGCCGGACTTGCTCCGAGCGACCCCACGACGCCTTCAGAACGAAGGGCCGCTGAGGTCGCTGAGTCGTACCCGCCCGACCTCCCGACCCAGCCCGACCGCCGGTCCTCGATCCCCGTCGACCAGCCCCTGCCTCCCGTCGACGAGGCCCTGGCCGCCTCCGCCGAACCCGGCCCGATCCTCGCCTCCGGGGCGACCGCCGACGTGTTCGCCCTCGATGACCTCCACGTCCTGCGCCGCTACCGCTCCGGAGCCGACGCGTCTCCTGAGGTCCACCTGCTGCGGCACGTCGTCGCGCACGGCTACCCCGCCCCGGCCGTCCACGAGGCCAGCGGGTCCGACCTGGTCATGGAACGCATGCACGGCCCGACCCTCCTGCAGGCGCTCGGCGCCGGCGAGGTCTCGCTGCCGGACGCGGCCGGCATCCTGCACGACCTGCACACCCGGCTGCACGCGATCCCGGCACCCGAGGGGTGGGGACCGTCCGAGCCCGCCGCCTGGCCCCTGGTCACGTCCGGCCCGTCGGTCGTCCACCTGGACCTGCACCCCGGCAACGTCATCCTCACCGAGAACCACGGGCCGGCCCTGGTGGACTGGGCGAACGCCCGCACCGGCACCGCAGAGCTCGACGTCTCGCTCACGGCGCTGATCATCGCCGAGGTCGCCGTCGACGCCGGCGGTGTGTACTCGCAGGCCGCCCGTGCGCTCCTCGCGGCGTTCCTGGCGGCCACCGACACCGACCCGCTCGCCGAGCTGGACGTCGCGGCCGCACTGCGCGCCCAGGATCCCTCGTTGGTCCCCGGCGAGCGCGAGCTGGTCCCGGCGGCGGCCGTGCTGGTCCGGGACCTGGTCCAGGTCGCAGCGCACCCCTGAGATCACCCTGCGCTGGTGACACGGCGACGGCCGCCCCGGTCAGCGGGGCGGCCGTCGTCGTGTCTGAGGTCAGCGGGCGCTGAACGTGAGGCAGTCCGCCTCTTCGTGGCCGGCGCCGACACGGATCGACTCCGCGGTGCACTCGAGCGACGTGTTGTGCACGCACTCGGCGCGCTGGCACGCCCCGACGTGGGTGATCACCTTGTCGAGACCGCCCTTGGTGCCGAGCGGGAAGAACGTGGTGCACTGCGCGTCGCCGGTCGCGCCACCGATGTTCACGGCGGCCGCGTGGCAGTGCGAGTGGTCGTTGTACGAGCAGCCGGCGACCGAACACTCGGCGACGGCGGGCATGTCCATCAGGGTGCTCATGTCGACCTCCGTTGGGGGCGGGGCGTGCGCTTCTCTCGACGGTAGACCCGTCCCGCACACCCTGCATAGGCAGCCAGGCCTGACTTACCCGCAGGTCAGAGCGGCAATTCAGGTGAGGCTAGCCTCACCAGCCACTCGCTGCGGGAGGTCACGAGCGCAGCCGTCGCAGGCCCGACGTGATCGACGACGAGCCCACGACGAGCCCACGGATCCCGAGGACGAGCAGCGCGACACCGATCACCGGGAAGATGCCCAGCAGCAGGAGGAACCCGACGGAGGTCGGGATGCGGGCGTCGGTCGGGTCCGCCGTCGGGTAGATGACGGTGATCGACGAGCCGATCGACGGGCAGCTGCTCGACGAGTACCCCGCCTGCGCGCCGTACGTCGCACCGTCCACCGAGAACGTCGCCTCCGGCGAGCACAGTCGTGAGCCCTCGTCGTCGGTCGACTCGTGGAGGTCGACCACCGTCCCGGAGATCGTCGTCTCGCCCGCACCTGCGCGTGCGCTCGTGATCTGGGGGACGACGAAGAAGCCGCTCAGGGCGAAGACGAGCCCGATGACGATCAGCTTGAGCCCGTTGCCGACACCGGCACCACGCCGGCCCCCGGCGATCCCCTCGAACACCTCGGCCATGCCCTGCACCTGGTCAGGGGCGCCGTCCGGGGACTCGACCACGGATCCGTAGGGCTGCAGCGTGCCTGCCGGGTCCGCCGCGGCGTGCGGCTGCGGGACGACACCGCCCCCGGCGTGCGTCGCGGGGGTCGCCTGCGCCAGCGCCGTCGAGAGGAACTGCTGCCCGAGCCCGCCGATCGCCCCCGCGAGCCCGCCGCGCTGCTGCAGGACGGCGGTCGCCTCGAATGCCGCCGCGTACTCCGACGGCATCGCCACGGTCGGCACGGGGGCGGGCGCGTCCGACATCGCGGTTCGCACGTGAGCCGTCCACCGCGTGCCGTCCCACCAGCGACGCATCCCGGCGGCGTCGGGGCTCGGGTACCAGCCAGGCGGTGGTGTGGTCACGTCGGCTCCCGTCGCACGAAGGTGGCGCAGGCACGACCGGCCCGCCCCGCGACCCAGATCGGCGGGTCGGTGCGCCGGGTTGAGCGGATGGGGCCCGGAACGACCGAACGGCCGACCCCGGAGAGGGCCGGCCGTTCGTGTGCGCTGGGCGACGGGGTCAGAAGTCCCAGTCGTCGTCCTCGGTGTTGACGGCCTTGCCGATCACGTACGAGGAGCCCGAGCCGGAGAAGAAGTCGTGGTTCTCGTCGGCGTTCGGGGACAGGGCCGACAGGATCGCCGGGTTGACGTCGGTCTCGTCGCGCGGGAAGAGCGACTCGTAGCCGAGGTTCATCAGGGCCTTGTTGGCGTTGTAGCGCAGGAACTTCTTGACGTCCTCGGTCAGGCCGACGCCGTCGTAGAGGTCCTGCGTGTACTCGACCTCGTTGTCGTACAGCTCGAAGAGGAGCTCGAACGTGTAGTCCTTGAGCTCCGCCTTCTCGGCCGCGGACAGCTTCTCCAGGCCCTTCTGGTACTTGTAACCGATGTAGTACCCGTGCACGGCCTCGTCGCGGATGATCAGGCGGATCAGGTCGGCCGTGTTGGTGAGCTTGGCGCGGCTGGACCAGTACATCGGCAGGTAGAAGCCCGAGTAGAAGAGGAACGACTCCAGCAGGGTGCTGGCGACCTTCCGCTTCAGGGGCGAGTCGCCGCGGTAGTAGTCCATGACGATCTCGGCCTTGCGCTGCAGGTTCGGGTTCTCCTCCGACCAGCGGAACGCCTCGTCGATCTCCTTGGTGGAGCACAGCGTCGAGAAGATCGAGCTGTAGGACTTGGCGTGCACCGACTCCATGAACGCGATGTTCGTGTAGACGGCCTCCTCGTGCGGCGTGATCGCGTCCGGGATCAGCGACACGGCGCCGACGGTGCCCTGGATGGTGTCCAGCAGCGTCAGGCCGGTGAAGACGCGCATCGTGAGCGTCTTCTCCTGCTCCGTCAGCGTGGCCCAGGACTGCACGTCGTTGGACACCGGGACCTTCTCCGGCAGCCAGAAGTTGCCGACGAGCCGGTCCCAGACGTCGGCGTCCTTGTCGTCCTCGAGCCGGTTCCAGTTGATCGCGGAGACGCGGCTGACGAGCTTGAGCTTCTCGCTCATCGGAGTGCTTCCTTCGTGTCGTTCAGGGTCGGCGGGGAGGTCAGAGCATGCACGAGACGCAGCCCTCGACCTCGGTGCCCTCGAGTGCCAGCTGGCGGAGGCGGATGTAGTAGATCGTCTTGATGCCCTTGCGCCAGGCGTAGATCTGCGCCTTGTTCAGGTCACGGGTGGTGGCCGTGTCCTTGAAGAACAGGGTCAGCGACAGGCCCTGGTCGACGTGCTGCGTCGCCTCGGCGTAGGTGTCGATGACCTTCTCGTAGCCGATCTCGTACGCGTCCTGGTAGTACTCCAGGTTGTCGTTCGTCATGAACGGCGCCGGGTAGTAGACGCGGCCGATCTTGCCTTCCTTGCGGATCTCGATCTTCGACGCGATCGGGTGGATCGAGCTCGTCGAGTGGTTGATGTACGAGATCGAGCCGGTCGGCGGCACGGCCTGGAGGTTCTGGTTGTAGATGCCGTGCTCCTTCACCAGCGCGGCCAGCTCGGCCCAGTCGTCCTGGGTCGGGATGTGCACGCCGGCGTCGGCGAACAGGGCCGCGATGCGTTCGGTCTTGGGCACCCACGGCTTCGACGTGTACTTCTCGAAGTACTCGCCCGTCGCGTACTTCGAGTCCGCGAAGCCGTCGAACGCGCGACCGCGCTCCTGGGCCAGCAGGTTCGAGGCACGGATCGCGTGGTACGCCACCGTGTAGAAGTAGATGTTGGTGAAGTCGAGGCCCTCGTCGGACCCGTAGAAGATGCGCTCGCGGGCCAGGTAGCCGTGCAGGTTCATCTGGCCGAGGCCGATGGCGTGGCCGCCGGCGTTCGCCTTCTTGATGGACGGGACGGACTCGATGTCGGTCTGGTCGGAGACGCCGGTCAGGGCACGGATGGCCACCTCGACGGACTTGCCGAAGTCGGGCGAGTCCATCGACAGCGCGATGTTCATCGACCCGAGGTTGCAGGAGATGTCGCGGCCGACCGTCTTGTACGAGAGGTCCTCGTTGTACTCCGACGGGGTCGAGACCTGCAGGATCTCCGAGCACAGGTTCGAGTGCGTGATCTTGCCGGCGATCGGGTTGGCCCGGTTCACCGTGTCCTCGAACATGACGTACGGGTAGCCGGACTCGAACTGCAGCTCGGCGAGCGTCTGGAAGAACTCGCGGGCGCTGATCCTGGTCTTCTTGATCCGCGCGTCGTCGACCATCTCGTAGTACTTCTCGGTGACGTTGATGTCCGCGAACGGCACCCCGTACACGCGCTCGACGTCGTACGGCGAGAACAGGTACATCGGCTCGTTCTTCTTCGCCAGCTCGAACGTGATGTCCGGGATGACGACGCCGAGCGAGAGCGTCTTGATGCGGATCTTCTCGTCGGCGTTCTCGCGCTTGGTGTCGAGGAACCGGTAGATGTCCGGGTGGTGCGCGTGCAGGTACACCGCACCGGCACCCTGGCGGGCACCCAGCTGGTTGGCGTACGAGAAGGAGTCTTCGAGCAGCTTCATCACAGGGATGACGCCGGAGCTCTGGTTCTCGATGTGCTTGATGGGCGCACCGTGCTCGCGGATGTTGCTCAGGAGCAGGGCCACGCCGCCGCCACGCTTGGACAGCTGCAGGGCGGAGTTGATGCCGCGCGCGATGGACTCCATGTTGTCCTCGATGCGCAGCAGGAAGCAGGAGACCGGCTCACCGCGCTGCGCCTTGCCGAGGTTGAGGAACGTGGGCGTCGCCGGCTGGAAGCGGCCGGAGACGATCTCGTCGACCAGGGAGATCGCGAAGTCCTGGTTCCCCTCCGCCAGCGCGAGGGCGACCATGCAGACGCGGTCCTCGAAGCGCTCCAGGTACCGCTTCCCGTCGAACGTCTTCAGCGTGTACGACGTGTAGTACTTGAACGCGCCGAGGAACGTCTGGAAGCGGAACTTCTTGGAGTACGCGTACTCGAAGAGCGTCTTGATGAACGCGCGGTCGTACTGCCCGAGGATCTCGGGGTCGTAGTACTTGTTCTCGACGAGGTAGTCGAGCTTCTCGTTGAGGTCGTGGAAGAAGACCGTGTTCTGGTTGACGTGCTGCAGGAAGTACGCGCGCGCCGCCTCACGGTCCTTGTCGAACTGGATCTCACCGTCCGCGCCATACAGGTTCAGCATGGCGTTGAGGGCGTGGTAATCCAGGCCCGACGTCTCTACGCGGGTATCTGCGACTGTCGTTGCCAAAATCTTCCCAATCCCTCGCGGACGTTGTGCACGTCCTCTGTCGTACCCATGAGCTCGAACCCGTACAGGAAGGGGACGCGACACTTGGTCGCGATGATGTCCCCTGCGATGCAGTAGGCCTCGCCGAAGTTCGTGTTGCCTGCCGCGATCACGCCGCGGATCAGCGCACGGTTGTCCTCGTCGTTGAGGAACTTGATGACCTGCTTCGGTACTGCGCCACCCTCGTTGCCCCCGCCGTACGTCGGCAGGACCAGCACGTACGGCTCGGAGGCGTGCAGGAACGGGTCTGTCGGACGCAACGGGATGCGCTGCGCCGGCAGACCGAGCTTCTGCACGAAGCGGTGGGTGTTGTCCGAGGCGGAGGAGAAGTAGACCAGGGAGCTCATCGACCAGATCCCCTCACCTCGGGTCGTGCGGTGGTGCTGGAGAGCGCAGAGAAGCCCGCCGGATCGGCGCGGTGTCGAGACCAGCGCCGATCCGGGGAGTTTCGTCAGGCGACTGCGGCGGCCAGTCGGTCGGCCAGCGCCTTGATGCGGTCCGGGCGGTAGCCCGACCAGTGCTCGCCGTCGACGATCACGACGGGGGCCTGCAGGTGACCGAGCGACATGACGTAGTCACGTGCGTCGGCGTCCTCGCTGATGTCCACCACGGTGTAGTCGGTGTCGAGCTTGTCGAGCGCGCGGTAGGTCGCGGTGCACTGCACGCACGCCGGCTTGCTGTAGACCGTGATCGTCATGGTGGCTCCCCGTGTCCTGTCTGCGGCACGCTCCCCCCGGAGCGTTCGCGAAGCTGTGTTTCTCTGAAGCTGAAGGGCCCGTCCTGCGGGCCTGGTTCACGCTGCGACTGCGCTGAGACCCTGATGAGCTCTCTGCACTGCGTCGTGACTAGACACTACACCTAGGGGTCCGGCTCGCAATGGACCACTAGGGGTTGTAGTGACAAGCGTGTCATTCTTCACCCTGTGGAGAAGTTCCAGGCTACCGCCGACCACTGACACAGCCCCCGACCAGCACCGATGCACGGCCGTGCACAGGCATCCACAGGGGGCCATCCGGCGCCCACAACGTGCTCCACAGGCAGTCCACACCCGCACTGTCCGGTTCGTCGCGAATGCCGCGCACGACACGCCAGAACGGATGTTCGCGACACGCCAGGACGGTGTCACGACGAGCACCCGAACGGCTGACGGGAGCCCCGTGTCACCCCGGTGCGGGATGCTGTCCCCGTGCAGATCACCACGCTCGGGGCGCTCGCCGTCGACGGCCGCCCCGTCCGCGGCGACCGCCTGGTGGCACTCGTGGGGGCGCTCCTCGACGCACGGGGGCGCGGCGTGTCGTCGGCTGCCCTCGTCGAGGACGTGTGGGAGGGCATCCCGCCCGACGACGCGGCCGGCGCCGTGCAGGCGCTCGTCTCGCGGGCGCGACGGCTGGGGTTCGCGATCGAGACCGCCCCGGGCGGGTACCGGCTCCCGACCGACGGCCTGCGGATCGACGTGGTCGACGCCGAGGCGCTGCTCTCCGACGGGCGGGACGCGCTGCGCTCGGGCGAGGCGGCCCGCGCCCAGGACCTCGGCCGCCAGGCCCGTGGGCTGCTGCCGGCCGTTCCCGACCTGGACCACCCGGCCACCGCGCACCTGCTCGCCGACGTCGTGACGCTGCAGGCCGAGGCCGGGCTCGCGCTCGGCCGGGTCGACGACCTCGTGGAGGACCTGCGACGTTTCGCGCTGCGGACGCCGCCGGACGAGCCGTTGGTCGCCCTGCTCGTCCGCGTTCTCGCCGCGCAGGGCAGGGACGCCGAGGCGCTCGAGGTCGTCGAGAAGCTGCGCGCCGAGCTCGCCGACCGGTACGGCACCGACCCGTCACCCGTCGTCGCCCAGGCCCACCTCGCCCTGCTGCGCGGGGAGCTGGCCACCGAGCACGCCGCCCCCGGCCGCGCCGTCGTCGCGCTGCCCGCCCCGTGGCGGAGGCCCGCGACCGCGCTGGTCGGCCGCGACGACGACGTCGCACGGGTCGAGTCGGCGCTCGGGCAGGACGCACTGGTGACGATCGTCGCGACGGGCGGCGCAGGCAAGACCCGGCTGGCCGGTGAGGTCGCCCGCCGCGCGGTCGCTGAGGGCCGCTCGGTGCGGGTCGTCGAGCTGGCCGGTCTGCGCGCCGCCACCGAGGTGCTGCCGACGGTGCTGGCCGCGATCGGCGGGTCGGACGTGTCCGCCGCACGCGCGGACCTGACGACCGAGCGCCGGCTGCTGACCCCCGAGGACCGGTTGCGGCTCGCCGCGCAGGACCTCGACGGGCTCCTGGTCCTGGACAACTGCGAGCACGTCCTCGACGCCGCCGCCGTGGTCGTCGGCGACCTGCTCTCCGTCGTCTCCCCCGACCTCGTCGTGCTGGCGACGAGCCGGGCACCGCTCGGCCTCGTCGGCGAGCACGTGCACCGGCTGCGCGCCCTGCCCGACGCCGACGCCCTCGAGCTGCTGGAGACGCGGGCCCGCGCCGGGCGGGCGAGCCTGGGCTGGCACCCGGAGCGGGCGCTCGAGCTGTGCCACCGCCTGGACAACCTTCCCCTCGCCCTCGAGCTCGCGGCCGCACGCCTGCGGTCCATGACCGTCGAGGACGTGCTGGAGGGCCTGTCCGACCGGTTCGCGCTGCTCGACGACGCGCTGCGCGGGCTGCCCGAGAGGCACGCCAGCCTGTGGGCGATGGTCGACTGGAGCCGGGAGCTGCTGGACCCGTCCGACCGCGCGCTGGTCCAGCGGCTGGCCGTCGTGCCCACGTCGTTCACCGCCGAGACGGCGGTCGCGGTGTCGGGCGCGCACCCCGCCACGGTCCGACGCGGGCTCGCCACCCTGGTCGAGCAGTCGCTGCTCACGCTCGACGAGGACGACGGCGGGCTGGCGCGCTACCGGATGCTCGAGACGGTCCGGGAGTACGGCGAGGTGCGGCTCGACGTCGCCGGTGAACGGCCGGCGGCCATGGCCGGGCTGGTCCGCTGGGCGGCGGAGACCGCCGTCCGGGTCGGTGCGGACTTCGTCGGAGCAGGGCAGCTGGTCGCGTTCGACCGCTGCGCCGCGGAGCAGGAGACGCTCGTCGCCGCCCTGCGCTGGGCCGTCGACCACGGGGACGAGGCGAGCGCCGTCGACATCGCGAGCGCCCTGTTCCACCTCTGGAGCATCCGCGGGCTGCACGTCGAGTGCGTCGAGTGGGCGATGCGGCTCCTGCACGCCGACGACCCGGCCGCACGACGGGTGTCGACTCTGTTCCAAGGCTCCGTACCCGGGCGGGCACTCCCCGACGCCGACCGCGTGACCACCGCGGGCGTCTTCGCGGCCGTCAACGCCGGCGTCGCCACCTCGCAGCGCCCCGTCGCGCTCGCGTGGCGCGCGATCCGTCGGGTGCTCGCCGACCGGCCGGCGGAGGTGTCGCCGCGGATGCGCGCGCTCGCCGCGACGCTGCCCGCGCTGGGCTCCCCCGACGTCGACGAGAGCCTGGCCGCGGCGGAGCGGATGATCGAGGCGGACGACGACTTCCTCCAGGGCCTCGGACTGTTCATGCGTGCCGCGGTCCGGGAGAACGCCGGCGACCCGTCGATGTCCAGCTCGGACGCGCGCGAGGCGTACCGCCGGTTCCAGGCCATCGGTGACCACTGGGGCATGGGGATGGCCGCGCAGGGCATCGGCCAGTGGGAGAGCGCGCGCAGCGGCAGCGACTCCGAGAGGTGGCTGAGCGAGAGCCTCGAGCACCTGGAGCTGGTCGGGGCCATGCAGGACGTGCGCAGCCTCCGGGTCCAGCTGGACATGCAGCGCGCCCTGGCAGGCGACGAACGGGCCACCGCACAGCTCCGGGAGGTGACGACCTCGACGCAGGCGGACGACGTGGACGCCGCCCAGGCCCACCTCGGCCTGGCGCAGGTCGCGTCGCAGGCGGGACGGGTGCAGGAGGCGCTCGACCACGCCGAGGCCGCGGCCGCGCTGGTCACCGCCACGCGCGTCCCCATGCACCAGGCACGCGTCGTGTTCCTCGTCGCCGTCGCGGTCACCCACCTGCACGTCGCGGCGCTGCCCGGCGAGCACACGACGGCCTCGGCGGAGCGGGCCGTCGAGGTGCTCCGGGCGGCGGCGGCCGATGCTGCCGTGACCAGCGACATGCCCGTGCTCGGGACCTACGCGCTGGGCTACGCGGAGCTGGCCGCGTACCGGGGCGAGGTCGACCGCGCACACGAGCTGTGGGCTCTCGGCACGCGGCTCGGCGCCAACCTGGTGCCGTACTTCCAGCTGGGCCTCGGCGGGTCGAAGGCCGAGCCGGTGGGCGACGGGACCGTCCGGGCGGCGCTGCTCGCGCGGTGGCAGGCTCAGCGCCCCGCGCAGGCCGCGGCACGGGTGCGAGAGCTGACGGCCGACGCCGGCTGAGACGGTCTCCCGTCCCAGCCGGCGACGTCGTCGTCAGACCTTGCGGCGGTACGCCCGCATGGCCAGCGGCAGGAACACCGCGACCAGCCCGACGCACCAGGCCAGCGTCCAGTAGACGCTGTCGCCCATCGGCGTGCCGAGGAACAGCCCGCGCATCGCGGCGACCAGGTGGGTGAGGGGGTTCCACTCCACGAAGGTCTGCATCCAGCTGGGCAGCGTGGTCGCCGGGACGAACACGTTCGACGCGAAGCTCAGCGGCATGATGATCAGGAACATGATCCCCTGCACGGCACCGGACGTCCGGACCTTCATCCCGACGAACACCGACACCCAGGACAGCGACAGGGCGAACACGACGGCGAGCAGGCAGCCGGCGAGCGCGCTGAACGGGTCCGTGAGGATCCGGAAGCCCATCAGGTAGCCGATGCCGAGCGTCATCACCGTGACGATGACGTAGCGGACGACGTCGCCGAGCACCGCACCGATCAGGGGTGACGATCGCGGGATGGGCAGCGACTTGAACCTGTCGAAGATGCCCTTCTCCAGGTCGGTGTTGAGGTTCACACCGATCGCGATGGCGCCCGTCGCGATGGTTTGCGCGAGGATGCCGGGGAGCAGGAACTGCAGGTAGGTGTGGGTGTCACCCGCCACCGCACCGCCGAAGATGTAGACGAAGATCACGAGGAAGATCGCCGGCTGCAGCGTGACGTCGATGAGCGCCTCAGGCGTGCGCCAGGTCTTGATCAGGCTGCGCTTGGCCAGCGACAGCGAGTGCCGGACCAGCGGAAACGGTTTGCGGGTGACCGCGGCGGCCGACGTGGGGACGGCGCGCGGGGAACGCTGCTCGGTGAGCGTGGTCATCAGGCCACCTCCTTCTGGGTCGTGACGGTGGTGTCGTCCTCCGAGGCCGTGCGGCCCGTGAGCGAGAAGAACACCTCGTCGAGGCTGGGCAGGTGCAGGGACAGCTCGGTGACGCCGATCCCGGCGCTCGCGAGGCGGGACACGGTCGCGGTGAGCGCGGAGTCGTCGGCGACGGGGACCGCGAGGACGCCCTTGCGGATCTCCTCCGGCCCGCCGGTGCCCGAGGACACCTGGCCGAGGATCGTCGCCGCCTCCTCCATGCGCGTCAGGTCCGACGGGCGGACCTCGAGCGTCTGACCGCCGACCACGCGCTTGAGGCCCTCGGGGGTGTCGTGCGCGATGACGCGACCGTGGTCGATGACCGTGATCTCGTCGGCCAGCGCGTCCGCCTCCTCCAGGTACTGCGTGGTGAGCAGGACGGTCGAGCCGTCCGTGACGAGCGAGCGGACGACGTCCCACATGTCCTCGCGCTTGGCGGGGTCCAGTCCGGTGGTCGGCTCGTCGAGGAAGATCACGTCGGGGCGGCCGACGAGGCTGGCCGCCAGGTCGAGCCGGCGGCGCATGCCGCCCGAGTACGTCTTGGCGGGGCGGTCGGCCGCCGCGGTCAGGTCGAACCACTCCAGCAGCTCGGCGGCGCGGGTGCGGGCGCCAGCCCTGCCGAGGTCCAGCAGCGTGCCGAACAGCACGAGGTTCTGCCGGCCGGAGAGGTCCTCGTCGACGGAGGCGTACTGGCCCGTGAGGCCGATCGACTGGCGGACGCGCTCGGCGTCCTTGACCACGTCGAACCCGCCGATGCGGGCGTGGCCGGCGTCGGGGACGAGGAGGGTGGACAGGATGCGGACGGCCGTCGTCTTGCCGGCTCCGTTGGGGCCGAGCACACCGAGGACGGTGCCGCGAGCGACGGCGAGGTCGACGCCCTGGAGGGCCTTCGTCTCGCCGAAGTGCTTGACGAGGCCGTGCGCCTCGATCACCAGGTCTTGTGTCATGGCTCCAGGCTGGGGGGACGCGCTGACAGCCCACCGACACGCGGCTGACACGGCCGGTGTCAGCGGATCCGACACCGATCACGCGGACGTCCGAGGAAGTGCGCGCTCGGGCAGCCACTTCCTCGGACGTTGCGCGCGCTCGACCTGGACGTCCGAGGAAGTGAGCGCTGGAGCGACTCCTTCCTCGGACGTCGTCAGCGCAGCGCGGCCAGCAGTCGGTCCAGCTCGTCGTCCGACGTGTAGTAGTGCGGGCTCGCGCGGACGACCTCCGTCAGGCCGCGCGCGCCGAAGTCGAGCTGGGCCGACGAGATGCGGGTGACGCTGACGTTGACGCCCGCGGCGGCGACCCGGGCGCGGACCTCGTCGGCACGCATCCCGTCGACCGTGAAGGTGACGATGCCCGACCTCCGGACACCCTTGTCGCGCACGGTGACGCCGAGGGTCTGCGACAGGTCCTCGCGCAGCCGTTCCGCGAGCCCGGTGACGCGCTCCTCGATCGCCGGCAGCCCGAACGACAGCGCGTAGTCGACGGCCGCGCCGAGGCCGAGGTTGTCCGCGATCGACCGCTCCCACGTCTCGAACCGCAGCGCGCCGGGGACCACCTGATACGTGGTCGGCGACGTCCAGGTGGCCGCGCCGAGCCCGAGGACCGGCGGGACCAGGGCGTCGGTGATCGCGCGGCTCGCATAGAGGAAGCCGGTGCCGCGGGGGCCACGCAGGAACTTGCGGCCCGTCGCGGCCAGCAGGTCGCAGCCGAGCGTCTCGACGTCCACGTCGAGCTGGCCGACCGACTGGCACGCGTCCAGCAGGAAAGGGACCCCGGCTCTGCGGGTCAGCACGCCGACCTCGGCCGCCGGGTTGACGACGCCTCCCCCGGTCGGGACGTGCGTGAGCGCGACGACGGCGACATCGCTGTCGAGCCGGCGTTCCAGCGCGTCGAGGTCGACCTGGCCGTGCTCGTCGTCCTCGATCACCTCGAGGCTGGCGCCGGAGCGCTCGCACGCCTGCAGGAGCGCGATCGCGTTGCTGATGTACTCGGTGCGGGCCGTGAGGATGCGCTGACCCGGCTTGAGCGGGATCGACGAGAACGCCACGTTCCAGGCGGCGGTCGCGCTCTGCACCAGCGCGATCTCGTCCGGCTGTGCACCGATCAGCCGCGCGACCGAGCCGTACACGTCGGCCACGCGCGCCTCGGACTCGGCCTCCGCCTCGTACGGACCGATCTCCGCCTCCCGGCGCAGGTGCGCGACGACCGTGTCGGTGACCACCTGCGGCCGCAGTGCTCCCCCGGCGTTGTTCAGGTGGGCGACATGCTCGATGCCGGGCGTGTCCCGGCGGGCGCGGTCAAGATCGATCGTCACGATCCCGGAGTCTAGGCAGGACCCCGCACCGGACGTCCGCACATCCGAGCGTCAGGACGACCGAACGCGCGGACGTCCGCACTCGTGCGGGGCTGAGCCCCATCGAGTGCGGACGTTGCAGAGGGTGGATACAGGACGTCCGCATTCGTGCGGGGCCCAGCCCCATCGAGTGCGGACGTTGCGGGGGGGTCAGCGGTTGCTCGGGTGCCAGAGGACGACGGCGGCGCGGTCGGCGGTGGTCGTCGGGCGGCGGCTGCGGCTGGCTGTGCGGTTGACCGCGACGACGTCGCCGCGGGGGTCGGCCGTGAAGATGCGGCGGCCCGGATCGACGAACGCGCGCAGGTACTCGACCTGCCGCTTGAGCTGCTCCAGCTCCGCCTCGAGCTCGAGGATCCGCTTGATGCCGGCCAGGTTGACGCCCTCGTCCTGCGACAGCCGCTGCACCTCGCGCAGGGTCGCGATGTCCCGCAGCGAGTACCGCCGGCCGCGGCCGCTCGCGCGGCTGGGGGTGACCAGGCCCAGGCGGTCGTACTGGCGCAGGGTCTGCGGGTGCATCCCGGCCAGCTCGGCGGCGACCGAGATGACGTAGACCTTGGCGTCCTCGCCCGGCACGGCTACTTCTTCGCCGCGTCGAGCAGGTCTGCGCGCACGTCCTGTCCGGACGTCGCGATGCCGAAGGCCTGGACAGCCTCCCGGGCGGCGGAGCTGAGGCGCTGCGGGACGACGACCTGGACGGTGATGAGCAGGTCGCCCTTGCCACCGGGGACGCCCTTGCCCTTGACGCGCAGGACACGGCCCGACGGGGTGCCCTCGGGCACCCGGACGCGGACGGTGGACCCGTCGAGCGTCGGCACCTCGATGGTGGCGCCCAGGGCGGCCTCGTCGAAGGCGACCGGGACCGTCATCCGCAGGTTGTCGCCGTCGATCGTGAACACGGGGTGCGGGGTGACGCGGACGGTGATGACGAGGTCGCCCGCAGGCCCGCCGGCGGCACCGGGCCGGCCCTTGCCGCGCAGCCGGATCTTCTGGCCGTCGCGGACCCCCGCGGGGATGCGCGCGTTGACGGTGCGGCCCTCGACGCTGAGCGAGACCGTCGACCCCTCGACCGCCTGCCGGAAGGGCAGGGTCGCGCTGGTGGCCAGGTCGGCACCCTGCTGCGGACCGAACCCGCCGGCACCGCCGCCGTTGCCGAACAGCCCGCCGAGCAGGTCCTCGAAGCCGGCCGCGCCACCGGGGGCGTTGGTGTACCGGACGCGACCGCCGCCGGGCTGTCCGCCGCCGAACATGCCGCCGAAGACGTCCTCGAACCCCGCGCCGCCGCGGCCGCCGGAGGTGAACCTCGGACCGCCCGCCATGGCGCGCAGCTGGTCGTACTGGCCGCGCTGCTCCGGGTCGGACAGGACCGCGTAGGCCTCGCCGACGTCCTTGAACCGCGCCTCCGCCTTGGCGTCCCCCGGGTTGTGGTCCGGGTGCTCCTGGCGCGCGAGCTTGCGGTACGCCTTCTTGATGGTGGCGGCGTCGGCATCCTTGGGGACGCCGAGGACCGAGTAGAAGTCCTTCTCGAGCCAGTCCTGACCGGTCACGCCGCTCCTTCCTTGATCTTCGTCCGAGGCCCCACGGGTCTGACAGACCCGCGGGACCTCGGACGCTACTGCGGTTCTTACGCCTCGGGGTCCACGACCGCGACGCGGGCCGCCCGGATGACCCGGTCGGGCGTGCGGTACCCCGGCTGGAGCACCATCTGCACGGTCGACTCCGTGACGTCCGCGGAGTGCGAGTGCATGAGCGCCTCGTGCACGGCGGGGTCGAACGTCTCCCCCGCCTCGCCGTAGCGGACCACGCCGAACCGCCCGAGGGTGCCCTCGAGCTTCTCCGCGATCGAGACGAACGGCCCGGTGAGGTCACCGTGCTGGCGGGCCAGCTCGATGTCGTCCAGCACCGGGATGAGCGCCTCCACGATGGTGTGGACCCCGCGCTCGTGGGCGGCGAGGGCGTCGGCCTTCGACCGCTTCACGAACCCGGAGTACTGCTGCTCGAGGTTGTAGTAGGCCGCCTGCGACCGCTGCAGCTCCTCGAGCCGCTCGGCCGCGAGCTTCTCGACCGTGACGAGCCCTTCGAGCACGACCTCCTCCTCGGCGGAGGCCGCGATGGACTCCGCGTCGGCGAGGATCTGCTCCTCGGGGGTCAGCTCCTCGTTCTGGTCGTCGGAACCCGTCGTCACTTGCGAGCCTCGTCCTCGTCGTCGACGATCTCGGCGTCCACGACGTCCTCGTCGGCCGTCGTGTCAGCCGCGGGCTGCTCGTCGGCCGGCGCGTTCGCCGCCATGTTGTCCGCCGAGTAGATCGCCTCGCCGATCTTCTGGCTCACCGCGAGCAGGGCCGAGTGCTTGGCCTTGACCTCGTCGATGTCGGTGCCCGCGAGCGCCGTCTTCAGCTCGGTGACGGCCGTCTTGACCTCGGTCGTGACGTCCTCGGGGAGCTTGTCCGCGTTGTCCGCCAGCAGCTTGTCGGTCGAGTAGGCCAGCTGCTCGGCGGTGTTGCGGGTCTCGGCCTCCTCGCGACGCGCCTTGTCCTCGGCGGCGTGCTCCTCGGCCTCGCGCACCATGCGCTCGATGTCCTCCTTGGGGAGGGCCGAGCCGCCGGTGATCGTCATCGACTGCTCCTTGTTGGTGCCGCGGTCCTTGGCGGACACGTGCACGATGCCGTTCGCGTCGATGTCGAACGTGACCTCGATCTGCGGCACACCACGCGGCGCCGGCGCGATCCCGGTGAGCTCGAACGTGCCGAGCGGCTTGTTGTCCCGCGCGAACTCACGCTCGCCCTGGAACACCTGGATCAGCACGGACGGCTGGTTGTCCTCGGCCGTGGAGAAGATCTCCGACCGCTTGGTGGGGATGGCCGTGTTGCGCTCGATGAGCTTGGTCATCACGCCGCCCTTGGTCTCGATGCCGAGGCTCAGCGGGGTGACGTCGATGAGCAGGACGTCCTTGCGGTCGCCCTTCATGACGCCCGCCTGCAGAGCGGCACCGACGGCGACGACCTCGTCCGGGTTGACGCCCTTGTTGGGCTCCTTGCCGCCCGTGAGCTCCTTGACGACCTCGGTGACCGCGGGCATGCGGGTCGAGCCGCCGACGAGCACGATGTGGTCGATCTCCGACAGCTTGATGCCCGCGTCGCGGATCACCGACTGGAACGGCGCCTTGGTGCGGTCGAGCAGGTCCTGCGTCATCTGCTGGAACTGCGCGCGCGTGAGCTTGGTGTCCAGGTGGACCGGGCCGTTCTCGCTCATCGACAGGTACTGCAGCGAGATGTTGGTGCTCGTCGCGGACGAGAGCTCCTTCTTGGCCTGCTCCGCCGCCTCGCGCAGACGCTGCACGGCGATCTTGTCCTTGGCCAGGTCGACGCCCGTGGAGTTCTTCACCTCGGAGACGAGGAAGTCGACGATCCGGTTGTCCCAGTCGTCGCCGCCGAGCCGGTTGTCACCGGACGTCGCGCGGACCTCGATCGTCGAGAAGCCGTCGTCGTCCTTGCCCACCTCGAGCAGGGACACGTCGAACGTGCCGCCACCGAGGTCGAAGACGAGGATGAGCTCGTCCTCCTTGCCGCGCTCCAGGCCGTAGGCGAGGGCGGCGGCGGTGGGCTCGTTGATGATGCGCAGGACGTTGAGGCCCGCGATGGCGCCCGCGTCCTTGGTGGCCTGGCGCTCGGCGTCGTTGAAGTACGCCGGGACCGTGATGACGGCCTCGGTGACGGGCTCGCCCAGGTAGGCCTCCGCGTCACGCTTCAGCTTGGAGAGCACCCGCGCGCTGATCTCCTGCGCGGTGTACTTCTTGTCGTCGACGGCCTGCGACCAGTCCGTACCCATGTGACGCTTGACCGACGTGATGGTCCGGTCGACGTTGGTGACGGCCTGGCGCTTGGCGATCTCGCCGACCAGCACCTCGCCCGTCTTGGAGAACGCGACCACCGACGGCGTCGTGCGCGACCCCTCGGCATTGGCGATGACCGTGGGCTCGCCGCCCTCGAGGACCGAGACCACCGAGTTGGTGGTACCGAGGTCGATGCCGACTGCTCGTGCCATGTGTGTGCCTTCTTTCGTGTCGTACTGGGGGTGTGTCGTCTCGCTCTTGAGTCCGGCTGGCTCAAGTCTGCGTCGGCTTGTCGCGCGACGCAAACCCGAGGTGGGCGAACTTGAGTCTGTTGGGCTCAACCTTGGGGAAGCGTCACGCATTCCCGACAGGGACACATGCCGCCTGCTGGCACCTGTGCGCGACGGGAGGCTCTACTGGTACCTAGCCGGCGGGCAGGATGGGCGCGGGAGGTGCAGGTGAGCGACATCGCGGACGTTCCACCCTCCGTTGTGAGCCGGCTCCGGATGATCTGCGGGGAGCTGCCCGAGTCGTATGAGGAGCCGGCGTGGATCGGCCTGCGGTGGCGGATTCGCCGGCGGACGTTCCTGCACGTCTACACCACCGACGGGAGGCGGTCGGCGTACATCGATACGGACGATCCGGCCATCCTGATGACCTTCCGGGCGCCGCCCGGGGAGTTGGCCGCGCTGACGCATGTCGGCCCTCCGTTCTTCCGGGCCGACTGGGGTGTGAATGTCGTGGGAATGGTGCTGGACGACGAGACGGACTGGGTCGAGGTTGCCGAGCTGGTGACGGACAGCTATCGAGTGCAGGCGCCCCGCCGCCTCGCGTTCCGGCTGAAGGCAGGTGGATGAACCGCCGGATACCTCCCCACGGTTCCGCTTATCCAGCACCCTGACCTGCGGCGGGACTTAGGCGTCCACACCGATGTCCACGTCCGTCACGTTGGACAACTCCTCGCCGTAGCGTCGGGGTGACCCAAGAGATGTACCTCACGGCGGGCGGCGAAGAGCAACTGTTCCCGGACGGCGCCTAGCTAGAGTCGCCACATGGCTTCCGACGACGCCGTCTTCCGGTCCGTGCCCGCGCCGGCGTCATCGCCGACCGTCCCCTCGCCCAAGGTCGGTGGCCTCGAGGTCCGCTCCGTGACCAAGTCATACGGGCGGCGCCGCGTCCTGACGGACATCTCGTTCCACGTCCCCGCAGGACGGTCGCTGGCCGTCGTGGGAGCGAACGGCTGCGGCAAGTCGACCCTCTTGAAGGTCTGCGCCGGCCTCGTCTCGCCCGACCGCGGCACGGTCCGCGTGCACGGCCGCCTCGGGTACTGCCCGCAGGAGATGGGGCTCGACGGGTTCCTCACCTCCGAGGACCACCTCGCGTGGTTCGGCCGCGGACGAGGGCTGTCCCGCCGGGCCGCGGTCGCCGAGGGCAGCAGGGTCGCGGCGGCGCTCGACTGGTCGGTCCCCCGCCGGCAGCAGGTCCGGCACCTGTCGGGCGGCACCCGGCAGAAGCTCAACGTCACGACGACGATGCTCTCCGACCCGGGCGTCGTGCTGCTCGACGAGCCCTATCAGGGCTTCGACCACGGCAGCTACCTGGACTTCTGGGGCCTCGTCGACCAGTGGTGCGACGAGGGCCGCGCGGTGGTCATCGTCACGCACATGCTGCACGAGCTGAACCGCGTCCACGACGTGCTCGACCTGTCCGGGACGGAGGTCGACTGATGCGTGGCCTCGCCGTGACCGCCCAGATGACCCTCCGTGACCTGCTCGGCCGTCGCACCGTGGTCCTGCTGCTCGTCCTCGTCCCGCTCGTCTTCTACGCCGCCCGCCGCGACGACTTCCAGGGGCAGGCCATCCGGTTCGCGAGCCTCGGCCTGGCGTGGGCAGTCAGCACCGTGGCGCTGTTCGCCACGAACAGCGTCCGCGCGCTCGAGCCGCGGCTCCGTCTCGCCGGGCACAGCAGCGTCGGGCTCTACCTGGGCAGGCTGACCTCCACCGTGGGGCTGGGCGCGTTCGTCGCGGCGCTGTATGCCGTACTCGTCACGCTCGACCAGGAGACCGTGAACCCCTGGTCCGCCGTGCTCGCGCTTGTCGCGTCCGGGACTATCGCCGCGGTCCTGGGCCTGCTCGTCGGCGCGGTCATCCCCCGGGAACTCGAGGGCATGCTCGTTCTGATCACGATCGTGGGCCTGCAGATGATCATCGACCCCACCAAAGCCGTCGCCGAGGCGCTCCCGCTGTGGTCCACTCGCGAGCTGGTCGGGCACGCCGTCGACGGTGTCGGGGACGTCGACGCCGCGATCGTGCACTGGGTCGCGTACGGCGTCGGCATGGCCGTCGTCGCCCTCGCGATCACCGCGGTGCGGCTGCGCCGGCGCCGGCACCTGGAGTACGTCGGCGCCGCGTGAGCACTGCACCGGAGCCTCTGGCACCGCGTCGCCCGGCACGGGTGGCAAACGGCCCGTGACCGCACGCCTGGCCACCGTCGTCGTCGATGCCGGCACCGGCAGCGGCACCGGTGTAGCGAGCGGTCGCCAGGTGTACCGCGTGCAGGTGCTCGGCCCGCGACTGCAGCTCCAGGCCATCAAGCATCAGGAGTCTCCGAGCTGAGGATTCGGACCCGTTGAGCCTGTTGCCGAGTTCGGTGAGAATTGCGCGATGGGGCTGACCACCCGGATGCTGACGCCAGACACCTGGGACGACTTCGCTGCGCTCGTCGAGTCGAACAACGGTGTGTGGGGTGGCTGCTGGTGCATGGGATTCCATCCAGGCGGTTCCACCGGGACACGCCAGGGCAACCACGACGCCAAGCAGCAGCTCGTGCAGCAGGGTGCGGTGCACCAGGTACTGGTCTACGACGAGGAGAGATGCGTCGGCTGGTGTCAGTTCGGCACCCCGCCGGAGCTCCCCAACATCAAGAGCCGCCGCGCCTACGACGCTGAAGCGCAGGATCCGCCCGACTGGCGGATCGGCTGCATCTTCACCAACTCGAAGGACCGCGGCAACGGGATCGCTGCGGCCGCCGTGCACGGGGCCCTGGAGGAGATCAAGCGCGCCGGCGGAGGGGTCGTCGAGGCGTATCCCGAACAGACGGCGGATCGACCCCCGCAGCGAGGCGCGTATCTCCACACCGGACCCGAAGAGCTGTATGCGCGGCATGGATTCGTGAGGGACCGGCGCATCGCCAAGTGGCGGTGGGTCATGCGCGCCACCCTCTGACTCATGAGCAGCCCGTCCGTCAGAGCGTGGCAGCCGGAACCCCTTGCCAGAACCCACCGCACATGGACTTGGAGCCGAGCCGCCGACGGCACGGTTCTCGGTCCTGCACGAGGAAGTGGACACGTAGGCGAGACGCCGCTCGTCCACGCTGACGAGCGTGGCTTGAGGGGCCGTTTCAGGCACCTCCGTCGCCGCGGCGCCTGGCTGTCTCCACCCCGCACCTAATCGTTTGTGCCGATCGCACGTCCCACGAGCCCCGTGCCAAACTGGGCAGATCCCGCCGTGTGAGCGCTCACATTGGCGGGACCTCATCGCCCAGGGACGTCACCGATCCCGAGCACGTCCGTACAGAGTGACCGCACGGCGCGCCGACCAGAGGTCGCAGGACGCGCTGACCACCGCAGTGCAGCGCCGCGCGCCCGGACGGTCGCGCCGCGCTGCCATCTCCAGGAGGCAGACGACATGCACCGAATTGCCCGACGGCTGCTGCTCGCCGTCACGCTCTGCGTCGCACTGGCTGGAGGTGTCGTGGCCCCGGTCGGGCCCGCCTCCGCCGAGAGCAACGGGGGCACCCGCGTGATGCCCCTGGGCGACTCGATCACGGACGGCGTCGGGGTCTCCGGAGGCGGCGGCTACCGCGTCGGGCTCTGGCAACGGCTGGCGCAGAACGGCTACACCACGGACTTCGTGGGGTCGGGCTACAACGGGCCGGCCAGTCTCGGGGACCACGACCACGAGGGGCACTCCGGCTGGCGGATCGACCAGGTCGACGCCAACATCGTCAACTGGGTGCGCACGTACCAGCCGCGCACCGTGCTGCTGCACATCGGCACCAACGACATCACCCAGAACCGCGACCTGGCGAACGCACCCGCCCGGCTCGCGGCGGTCGTCGACAAGATCACGAGCACGTCCCCGCAGACCGACGTCTTCGTCGCGACCCTGATCCCGGTGTCGTTCGCCGACGCCAAGGTCCGGGCCTACAACGCCGCCATCCCCGGCATCGTGTCGAGCAGAGCCGCCGCCGGGAAGAAGGTGCACCTCGTCGACATGTACCAGGCGGTGAGCACCGCCGACCTCCCCGACGGCGTGCACCCCAACGCGACGGGCTACGACAAGATGGCGGCCGCCTGGTTCGCCGCGCTGCGCGCCGTGCCGGGGAGCATCGGCAACCCGGCCGGGAACCCCGGGAACTCCGGTCCGGTGGACACCGCGGCCTGGTACTCGCTCGTCAACCGCAACAGCGGCAAGGCCATCGACGTGTACAACCTGTCCACCGCAGACGGCGCACGCATCACACAGTGGTCCCGCAACACCGGCACCCAGCAGCAGTGGCAGTTCGTCAGCTCCGGCGACGGCTACTACCGGCTGAAGTCGCGGCTGTCGGGCAAGGTCCTCGACGTGACCGCGAAGTCCACCGCCGACGGTGCGGCGATCATCCAGTGGAGCGACAACAACGGTGCCAACCAGCAGTTCAGCATCCAGACGATCGACGGGTACATCCAGCTGATCAGCCGCAACAGCGGGAAGGCGGTCGAGGTGCAGGGTGCCTCCACCACCGACGGCGGGAACATCGTCCAGTACTCCGACTGGAACGGCTCCAACCAGCAGTGGCAGCTGGTCCGGGTGGGCTGACACCGGATCCGCGTCACCGCGGGCGGCGGCCGCGCGCCATCGTCTACCTCACCAGGGCTGGGCGCTCGTGTCGTCGCGGAAGGTGCCGGTCGGCCCGCCGTCGGGCAACGTGGCGAGGTCGAGGAAGACGGCGGCGCCCTGTTCGGGCGTGCGCGTCCCGCGGTGGCCGTTCAGGTCGGTCGCCACGTACCCGGGGCAGCCGGCGTTGACCAGGATCCCGGTCGCGGCGAGCTCCTTGGCGTACTGGATCGTGACGGCGTTGAGGTAGGTCTTCGTCGGCGAGTACGCGCCGGAGATCGGGCCGACGGCCTCGGCCTGGGCCGTCTGCAGGGTGAGCGACCCGACCGTGCTGGACACGTTGACGATGCGTGGCGACTCGCCTCGACGCAGCAGGGGCAGCATCGCGTTGGTGACCCGGATGACGCCGACGACGTTCGTGTCGACGACCCTCAGGACCTGGTCGGCGCTGACCTTGCTCGGCTCCTGCGGCACGCCACCGGTGATGGCCGCGTTGTTGACGAGCACGTCGAGGCCGCCCGTCTCCTCCAGCTGGGCAGCGGCCGCGGCGACGCTCGCGTCGTCGGTCACGTCGAGCGCGACCCCGAAGACGTCGAGCCCTTCGGCCCGGAGCTTCTGCACGGCGTCGTCCCGGCGACCGGTGTCGCGCGCACCGACGCCGACGCGGAACCCGAGCCGGGCCAGCCCAGCGGCGATCTCGTAGCCGATGCCCTTGTTGGCGCCGGTGACGAGCGCTGTCTTCTTCTTCGCGGTGCTGTTCTCGGTCATGCGTCGATCGTGCTGTCGCCACGTCACGCTCTCCAACACCGATCAGGTGCGGCGCGATACCGCAACGGTATGACGCGAGGCCAACCGCGTACGCTGCCCGTGTGGAGACCCGCGAGCTGCGCTACTTCATCGCCGTCGCCGAGGAGTCGCACGTCGGCCGGGCGGCCCAGCGCCTCGGGATGGCCCAACCTCCGCTGTCGCGGGCCATCGCCCGGCTCGAACGCCGGATCGGGGCTCACCTGTTCATCCGCTCTCCCCGCGGCATGACCCTCACGAGCGCCGGCCAGACCCTCCTGCGCGAGGGTCGGGCAGCTCTCGCTGCGGTCGAGGCCGCCGAGCGGCGTACCCGCCGCACCATCGCGGCGGCCGGCCGGGCGTCCGTGGTGCTCACGGCCAAGGCGGGCGCGTCCAGCGAGCTGATGGCCGAGCTGCTCGACGCGTACGCCGCCGAACCGGATGCCGTCGACGTCGAGGTGGTGCTGAGCCCGCCGGGCCACCAAGGCCCCATGCTGCGCGACGGGCGCGCCGACGTCGCGATCCTACACCAGCCCTTCGACGACATCAGCGGCTTCGACGTGGACCGGCTGAACGTCGAGGGCCAGGTCCTGATCCTGCCCGCCGACCATCCCGTGAGCCGCGTGACGTCGCTGACCGTCGCTGAGGCGACGTCGATCCCCGACCTTCCTCTGCCGCGTTGGCCTCGGCTCGACGGCACCTATCCCGACGGGCCAGGTCCCGAGCTGCGCGACCTGACACAGGTGCTGCAGCTGGTGCGGCTCGGCCGCGCCGCGATCGTGATGCCGGAGTCGGCCCGCGTCAACGTGCGCGACGGACTGGCGGTCGTGCCGGTCTCCGACGCTGCGCGGGTCACGACGGTCATCGCCTGGCCGCCGCAGAGCGTCTCGTCCGGCGTGGCCGGGTTGGTGCGCACCGCGTCGCGTCTGTACGGCGCGCCGCACGATCGACCGACAGCAGCAGGCACGGAGCGTGGGCCCGGCACCTGACTGCCCCGCCCACCTGCGCGGAGACCCTGTCCCTCGGGCGTTCGCCCCCTCGACTGGTCGGTGCCCGTCGACGAGGTGCACGCGTTCTGGAACGAGCACGAACGACCGCGCTTAATCGATTCCGACGCCCGGCGCCGGCCGGACAGGCCCGCATCCGGCCCTAGCGTGGCCCGAGCGCTCCCGCGACGGCCCGTGTCCCAGCGCCGGGACGGTGCCGTGCGTGGTGATCGCCGCCCACCACGTCGCCGCCCAGCAGAGGACTGCCATGTCACCGAGTACCCACCGTCGCCGAGAGCTCCCCCGGCGGCGCACCGCCGGCCTGGCGGTCGCGGCTGCGCTGGCCGTCTCCGGCCTCGTCGCCGCGCCGCAGGTCGCCGCTGCGGCCACCGACCCCGGCTCTCCGGTCAAGGTCAACCAGGTCGCGTACGTCCCCGGGGTCGCCAAGGTCGCGACGCTCGTCAGCTCGTCGACCTCGCCGGTGGCGTGGACGCTGCGGAACGCGGCCGGCACGGTCGTCGCGTCGGGCCAGTCGACGGTCAAGGGCTCCGACGCCCTGTCCGGCGACTCGACGCACCTCATCGACTTCTCGACGTTCGACACCCCGGGCTCGGGCTACGTGCTGTCCGCGGCGAATGCCAGCAGCTACCCGTTCGACATCTCTGCCGACCCGGTGAAGCGGCTGCGGTACGACTCGCTGGCGTTCTTCTACCACCAGCGCAGCGGCATCGCGATCGACGCCCAGTACGTCGGCAACACCTACGCGCGCGCAGCCGGTCATCTGGGCGTGGCGCCGAACCAGGGCGACACGAGCGTCCCGTGCCGGCAGTCGTGCGGCTACAGCCTGGACGTGCGCGGCGGCTGGTACGACGCGGGCGACCAGGGCAAGTACGTCGTCAACGGCGGCATCGCCACGTGGCAGCTGCAGAACGCCTACGAGCGGACCCTCTACGTCGCGGGCGCTGACAAGTCGGCGCTGGCCGACGGCACCATGGCGATCCCGGAGCGCGCCAACGGTGCGCCCGACATCCTCGACGAGGCGCGGTGGGAGGTCGAGTTCCTGCTCCGGATGCAGGTGCCGGCCGGCCGCACGGACGCGGGGATGGTGCACCACAAGATCCACGACGAGAACTGGACCGGCCTGCCGATGATCCCCGCGCAGGACAGCCAGCGCCGGCTCCTGTCGCCGGTGAGCACCGCGGCGACGCTCAACATGGCGGCCGTGGCGGCGCAGACGTCGCGGCTGTGGAAGACGCTCGACCCGACGTTCTCCGCCAAGGCCCTCGCCGCGGCGCAGACCGCGTACACCGCCGCCAAGGCGAACCCGAACCGGATCGCGTCCGCGAACGACGGCACGGGTGGCGGCGCCTACGGCGACACGTCCGTGACGGACGAGTTCTACTGGGCGGCGGCCGAGCTCTACGCGACGACCGGCTCCAGCACCTACCGCGCGGATGTCACGGGGTCGTCGCTGTACAAGGGCGGCAGCTTCGCGCAGCGCGGGTACGACTGGGGCTGGACCGGTGGCCTCGGCGACACGACGCTCGCGCTGGTCCCGACCGGGCTCCCGTCGTCGGACGTGGCCGCCACGCGCGCGGCCATCGTGACGTTCGCCGACGCGGCTCTGGCCCGCGCCACGAGCCAGGCGTACCCGGCGCCCAACAACGCCGGGAGCGTCTACTACTGGGGCTCGAACGGCCAGGTCGCCAACAACGCGAACGCCCTCGCGCTCGCGTTCGACTTCACCGGGCAGGCGAAGTACCGCACCGGCGTGTACGCCGCGCTCGACTACTTCCAGGGCCGCAACCCGCTCAACCAGTCCTACATCGCCGGCTACGGCGAGAAGGCGGTCCAGAACGTGCACCACCGGTTCTGGGCGCACCAGGCGAACGCGTCCCTGCCGATCGCGCCGCCCGGCTCGTTCTCCGGCGGCCCGAACAGCGAGCTCCAGGACCCGATCGCCGCGGCGCAGGCCGCCGGCTGCGCAGCGATGAAGTGCTTCGTCGACCACATCGAGGCCTACTCGGTGAACGAGGTCGCCATCAACTGGAACTCCGCGCTGGCGTGGCTGGCCAGCTGGGCGGCCGAGCACGCGGGAAGCACCCCTGCGGTCGACACCACTCGGCCGAGCACGCCGGGAACGCCGACGGCGAGCGCCGTGGGTGACACGTCCGTGACGCTCACCTGGTCGCCGTCCACGGACGCGGAGAGCGGGATCGCCGGGTACGACGTCGTGCGCGTCGCCGGGGACTCGCTGCAGGTCATGGCGACGACCACCGCGACCTCTGCCACGGTCACCGGCCTGCGCGCGGGCACGGCGTACACGTTCGTCATCACGGCCCGCAACGGCGCCCAGCTGTCCTCGACGTCGTCGTCGATCACGGTGACGACCACCGGAGGCGACCCGGTCGACCAGCCGCCCACCACACCCGGCACGCCGGTGGTCTCGGGCATCACCCAGACGGGTGCGACGCTCACGTGGACGCCCTCGACCGACGACAAGGGCGTCGCGGGGTACGACGTCCTGCGCATCCAGAACGGCACGTCCACGGTGGTCGCGACGTCGACCAGCACCTCGACGACGCTCACCGGGCTGACCGCCGACACGGACCACGTGTTCGCGATCCGGGCCAAGGACACCGCGGGGCAGCTCTCGTCGGTCTCGACCACCGTCGCGTTCCGGACCCTGCCGACCGTCACCACGCCGCCCGGCGGCTGCAAGGTGACGTACTCGGCGAACTCGTGGGGCAACGGGTTCACCGCGAACGTCACCCTCACGAACACGGGGTCGACCGCGTGGACGTCATGGAAGCTGGCGTTCACCTTCCCGGGCAACCAGCTGGTCACGCAGGGCTGGAGCGCGACCTACAGCCAGACGGGCTCGGCCGTGACCGTGACGAACGCGGCGTGGAACGGCTCCGTGCCGGCCGGCGGCTCGACGAGCATCGGCTTCAACGGCTCGTACAGCGGCACGAACTCCGCGCCGACGGGATTCACGGTGAACGGGGCGCCCTGCGCCTGAGCGACAGTCACCTGAAGTGCGGCGAGGGCCGCCGGTCAGCTGACCGGCGGCCCTCGTCTGGGCCTGGTGACACGATGGCGCGGTGACGACGTCTGCGGATCCCGGCGACGTGCGGGTCGAGGCCGCCACCCCGGACCGCTGGTCCGACGTCGTCGCGGCGTTCGGCGCCCGCGCCTCCGCACCCGACTCGTGCTGGTGCCAGCGGTTCCGCACGCACGACCAGCCGAGCAACCGCGACGAGCTGCACCGCGAGATCGAGGCGGCGGAGGTCCCGGTAGGTCTGGTCGCCTACGTCGACGGCAGCCCGGCGGGGTGGTCCCGGGTCGTCCCGCGAGCGACCCTGCCGGGCGTCGTGGGGAACCGGGCGCTGCGACGCCTGCTCGACGACGATCCCGGGGCGTGGTGGGTGACCTGCTTCGCGGTCCGCCGGGAGCACCGGGGCGCAGGGGTGGGGACGGCGCTGCTGGTGGCCGCCGTCGAGCACGCCCGTGGCCACGGGGCGTCCGTCGTGGAGGGCCACCCGGTCGACGTCACGAGGCTCCGGGCCGCCACGGTCTCCGGCTCGGCCGTGTTCACCGGCACGCTCGCGATGTTCGAGGCGGCCGGCTTCCACGAGATCGGCCGCACCTACCCCAGCCGGCCGGTCATGCGTGTCGACCTCGCAGGCACGAGACCTCCCGGCTGACCACCCGCGCGACCGGGAGCGCCCCGACGTGAATCGCTTCACAAGGCTGCGCGGGCGACGTCCGTCTGGTGGGCTTGCGCCGTCGCTGACATGCGTCGCCGCGATCCGTGCGCGGACCCGTTCCTGAAAGGGCTCCCTTCCGTGCACTCACTTCGCAAGGTCCTGACCCTGGCCACCGCGGCCGTCGTCGCCATCACCGGATCGATCGCGGTCTCCGGCCAGGCGAGCGCCGCTGCGGGCTGCCGGGTCGACTACACGGTGACCAACCAGTGGCAGAGCGGCTTCGGCGCCAACGTGGTGGTGACCAACCTGGGCGATCCGATCACCGGGTGGGACCTCCGCTTCTCCTTCGGCGCCGGCCAGACCGTCAGCCAGCTCTGGAACGGCTCCGTCACCCAGTCCGGAGCGGCGGTGTCGGTGCGCAACGCCGGGTGGAACGGGACCGTCGCCACCAACGGCACTGCGTCGTTCGGCTTCAACGGCGCGTGGACCGGGAGCAACCCCGTACCGACCGCGTTCACGCTCAACGGTGTCGCGTGCACCGGGAGCCCGGTCACCCCGTCCAGCTCTCCCTCGACGTCGCCGTCCGCGACCCCGTCCCAGACCCCACGGCCCACGCCCACGCCCACGCCGACGCCCTCACCGACCCCCGGACCGGTCACGGGCAGCGCCGCTCAGCTCGTCGCCGGCCTGGGCAAGGGATGGAACCTCGGCAACCAGCTGGAAGCCAACATCAACGGGGTGCCCAGCGAGACGGCGTGGGGCAACCCGGTGGTGACGGGTGCACTGATCGACCGGGTCAAGGCCGCCGGCTTCACGACGATCCGGATCCCGGTCTCCTACCTCGGCAAGATCGGCTCCGCCCCGAGCTACACCGTCGACCCCGCCTGGCTCGGCCGGGTCAAGGAGGTCGTCGACCTCGCCTACGACCGCGGGCTGTACGTGGTCGTCAACATGCACGGTGACGGCTACAAGAGCGTCAGCGGCTCCTGGCTCATCTGCGACGCGTCCGGGCAGGACACGATCAAGGCCAAGTACCAGAAGGTCTGGCAGCAGGTGGCGTCGACGTTCCAGGGCTACGGCGGGCGCCTGATCCTCGAGTCGATGAACGAGAACTTCGACGGGCAGTACGGCGCTCCCACGCAGCCGTGCTACTCCAACATCAACGCGTACAACCAGGTCTTCGTCGACACCGTGCGCCAGACCGGCGGCAACAACACCTCCCGGTGGCTGCTCGTGCCCGGCTGGAACACCAACATCGACTACACGGCCGGCAGCTACGGCTTCGTCGTGCCGACCGACCAGTACCGGTCGTCAGCCGTGCCCAGCAACGAGAAGCGCCTCATGATCTCCGCGCACTACTACGACCCGTGGGACTTCACCGGGACCGAGAGCGGCGCCATCACGCAGTGGGGCCCCAACGCGACCAACGCCTCGAAGAAGTCGACGTGGGGTCAGCAGGACTTCATGGACGCTCAGCTGAAGAAGATGTACGACAAGTTCGTCGTCAACGGGTACCCGGTGTTCATCGGCGAGTACGGCTCGATCGACAAGACGGCGTTCGACTCGTCGAACAACAGGTACCGCGCCGACTACGCGCGCACCCTCGTCGCCACGGCGAAGAAGTACGGTGCGGCCACGGCCTACTGGGACAACGGCCACAACGGCCAGTACGGGTTCGCGCTGTTCGACCGGAGCTCGGCGACGGTGACCCAGCAGGGCATCATCGACGCCATCATGGGTTCCTGATTGAACCCGACGGGTGGTCCGCCTCTCAGACCCGCTCGACGCCGTCGGCCTGGGGTCCCCGGTCGCTCTGGCGCACCTGGTACCGGACCCGGTCGCCCTCCTGCAGCGCGTCGGCACCCCGCACGACCGACACGTGCACGAACAGGTCAGCACCCCCCGCGTCGGGGGTGATGAAGCCGAACCCGCGCTCCGCGTCGTAGCGCGCGACGACGCCCTCGCCGCCGCGCACCGGGCCGCCGGACTCCCTCGGGGGACCCGACCGTCCGCGGCCCGGCGCCGCGGGCGCGCCCTGGACGAGCCGGATGTTGCGGGCCTGGAGACCCTTCTCGCTGGTGCCCACGTCGAAGGTCACGCGATCGCCCTCGGACAGCTCGGTCACCCCCGAGGGCAGTGCGCGGACGTGGACGAAGAGGTCCTCGCCGCCCGAGTCGGGGGTGACGAACCCGAAGCCCTTCTCCCCGTCGTACCAGGACACGGTGCCGTCTGCTCCGTCGGACGCCCGCGGCCGCCCGGCGGCCTCCGCCCCGAGCGGCAGCAGGTGGTCCGCCTGCGGCCCCTTGTCCCCCTCGACGACGAGGAACGCCACGCGCTGCCCGTCCGAGATCACGCCGCCGCCCACGATGGCCGAGCTGTGCACGAAGATCTCCGCACCACCGCCGTCGGGCGTGACGAAGCCGTACCCCTTGCCCGGCTCGTACCAGGAGACCGTGCCGAGCACACCCAGGAGTGCGTCCGGGGCGTGGTCGCCCGTGATCCGGACACGGCGGGCCTGCGGGCCGCGGTCACCCTCGCCCATCTCGAACTCGACGACCTGCCCCTCGCGGAGCACGTCGGCGTCGCCCACGATCTCGGACGCGTGCACGAACAGGTCGTCGGCCCCGTCCCCGAGGTAGAGGAAGCCGAAGCCTCGCTCGGCGTCGAACCAGCGGACAGTTCCCTCGGGCACGGTGGACTCCTTCTCGACGAGCTCAGGTTGCTGTCACCCAGTGTCCCTGACAGAACCCGGGGTCGTGGCAGCGCCGTCGAGCGGACGAGGCGCCCGACCGGACGGTCGGGCGCCTCGGGGAGTGCGCAGGTCAGCGCGCGAGGAACGCGAGCAGTGCCTCGTTGACCTCGGCGGTGTGGGTGGTCAGCAGGCCGTGCGGCGCACCCTCGATCTCGACGTACTCGGCCGCCGGCAGCGCGGTGGTGAACCGGCGGGCCGTGGCGTCGATGGGCAGGATGCGGTCGGCCGTGCCGTGGAGGATGAGGGCCGGCACGTCGACCTGGGGGATGTCGGCGCGGAAGTCCGTGCCCCACGTGAGCGGTGCGGCGACCGAGGCGATCGAGCCCGAGCCCGCGGCGACGTCCCATGCGTGTCGGACCTGCTCCTCGCTGATGCGGGTGCCCAGGTTCTCGTCCAGGTTGAAGAAGTCCTGGTAGAAGCCCGTGAAGTAGGCGTACCGGTCCGCGCGGACGCTCGCCGAGATGCCCTCGAAGAACGAGGCCGGGACCGCGCCGTCGGGGTTGTCGTCCGTCTGGGTGAGGAAGGGCTCGAGGGACGCGAGGAACGCGGCCTTGGCGATGCGGGCGGAGCCATAGGTGCCGAGGTAGCGCGCCACCTCACCGGTGCCCATCGAGAAGCCGACGAGGACGGCGTCGTGCAGGTCCAGGGTCTCGAGGACGGTGTTGAGGTCGGCGGCGAACGTGTCGTAGTCGTAGCCGACGGACGGCTGGCTCGACTGGCCGAAGCCCCGGCGGTCGTAGGTGATGACGCGGTAGCCGGCGTCGAGGAGCGCGGCGGTCTGGCCCTCCCACGAGTTGCCGTCGAGCGGGAAGCCGTGGATGAGGACGACGGGCTGGCCGGTCCCCTTGTCCTCGTAGTGGAGCTCGATGTCGACCGAGTTCTCCGTACCGACCGTGATGCGACCCATGACGTCCCTCATCTCATCCGGGGAGAACGCTCGTTCTCCGTCGATGTCGCCTACACTAGAGAACGAGCGTTCTCGGCGCAAGTGCCCGGGCATGAACTCCGGGTGACGCCCCGGCGAAGGAGGGTGGGGCATGACGGAGACGGTGGGCGAGACGCGCGAGCGCATCGTTGCGGCGGCCGACGCGCTCTTCTACGCCCGCGGCATCCAGGCCGTCGGGATGGACGAGGTGCGCACCGCCGCGGGCGTCTCCCTCAAGCGCCTCTACGCCGAGTTCCCGAGCAAGGAACAGCTCGTCCTCGCGGTGCTCGCGTCGCGCCACCAGCAGTGGGAGGGCGGCCTGGCGCAGGCGGCGGCCGGGCTCGAGGACCCGCGTCAGCGCCTCCTCGCCGTGTTCGACTTCCTCGAGGCGTGGTTCCGGGACGACACCTTCCGCGGCTGCGGCTTCGTCAACGCCTTCGGCGAGCTCGGCGCGACGTCACCGGCCGTCGCGGGTGCGGTGCGCGAGCACAAGCAGTCCTTCCAGGACGACATCGCACGTCTCGCCGTCGAGGCAGGTGCCGACGAGTCGCTCGGGTCGCAGCTCGCGCTGCTCGCCGAGGGGGCTCAGACGACGGCGGCGATCGCCGGCCGCGCCGACGCTGCGGAGCAGGCGCGCCGCGCCGCCGACGTCCTGGTCGCCGCCGCGCTCGGCCCCCGCTGAGCGCGCTCGCATGCGCATGTCGACGGACGGCGCCATACGGGCTGCCTACTCGGCCAGACGCTGAATCACGTCGTCCGCGGAGGGGGTCTGCACGTACGGTTCCACGATGCCGCCCCTCGCCGAGCCGGCCGCCGTCCTCGTCGTGACGGGGGCGATGGCCTCCGGGAAGTCGACCGTCGCCGACGCGCTTGCCCGGTCCTTCGCGCTGGCCGCGCACGTGCGGGGCGACATCTTCCGACGCTTCGTCGTGAGCGGCCAGGCGTCCATGGCCCCACCGCTGTCTGCGGCCGGACGCGCCCAGCTCGACCTGAGGCACACCCTGGCGGCGCAGGCCGCGGACACCTACGCCGCCGCGGGGATCACCGCGGTGGTCCAGGACATCCTGCTCGGGCCTGATCTGGAGCGCTTCACGGAGCAGGTGCGCACCCGCCCCTGCTACGCGGTCGTGCTGACGCCCGACGCTGCGACGCTCGCCGCACGCGACGCCGCCCGGCACAAGCGCGGGTACGGCGCCTGGACCCCGGAGGAGTTCGCGACCGCCGCCCGCGAGACGCCCGGAGGGCTGCACGTCGACACCACGGGGTGGACGGTCGCGGAGACGGTGGGCTTCATCCGCGACCACCTGGACGAGGCTCGGATCCGCTGAGCCGACGGCACGCGCACGCCTCGGACGTGAACCGATTAGCACCCGTTCGGCGCGGCGCTTTTATCGATACATTCTCCGCAGTCAGCGAGCGTCGTCCCGCTGGTTCCATCCCCGGCAGCGCGGCCGGGGACCCTGCTGGAGGGAGCGACACCATGCGACACCCCACCCCGTCCCGAGGCCGGCGGCTCCTGCTGACGGCCGCCGCCGCCCTGCTCGCCCTCGGTGGTCTGACCGCACCCGCCTCCGCGACGCCGGGAGCCCTCGCGGCCGCGTCCACGGTCGGCTGCGGCCGGCCGGCGGGCCTGGCGACCGGTACACACACGCTCACCAGTGGCGGCGTGTCCCGGTCGTTCCGCCTCGACGTGCCCTCCGGCTACGACCCGAACCGTCCCTACCGCCTCGTCGTGGGGCTGCACTGGTGGCACGGCACAGCCGCGGACGTGGTGAACCAGGGCTTCTACGGCCTCAAGGCGCTCGCAGGTGGCAGCACGGTGTTCGTCGCCCCGCAGGGCATCGACAACGCCTGGCCCAACACCAACGGCCAGGACGTCACGTTCGTGGACGCCGTGCTGCGCTCCGTCGAGTCCGCCCTGTGCATCGACACGACGCAACGGTTCGCGACGGGCTTCAGCTACGGCGGCGGCATGAGCAACGCCCTGGCGTGCGCCCGGGCCGACGTGTTCCGTGCGGTCGCGGTCCTCAACGGTGCCCAGCTGTCCGGGTGCGCCGGTGGGACCCAGCCCATCGCGTACCTGGGTTCCCACGGGGTGGTGGACAGCGTCCTGAACATCTCGCAGGGCCGCGCGCTGCGGGACCGCGCCCTGCGGAACAACGGGTGCCAGGCCCAGCAGGCGCCCGAGCCGGCCGCGGGCAGCGGTACCCACACGCGGACGGCCTACACGTGCCGCGACGGGTTCCCGGTGGTCTGGCTCGCGTCCGACAGCGACCACCAGTGGGACGCGCGTGACCGTGGGCAGCAGCAGTCGTGGGTCCCCGGGGAGATCTGGCGGTTCTTCAGCTCGTTGACGTCGACGAGCCCGACCCCGACGCCCACCCCCACCGCCACCCCGACCCCGACACCCACGCCCACACCGACGCCCACGCCGACCGCCACCCCGACGCCGCCCCCCACCGGTGGCTGCTCGGCGACCTACCGCACGGTGAACTTCTGGCCCGGTGGGTTCCAGGGCGAGGTGACCGTCCGGGCCGGCGCCGCCGCGACGTCCTGGAGCGTGAGCTGGCGCCCGTCCGGCGAGCGTGTCGACCAGGTGTGGAACGGCACGGTGACGACCCAGGGCGACCTCGTCGTCGTCCGCAACGCGACCTGGAACGGCCAGCTGCCGACCGGCGGCACGACGACCTTCGGGCTGCTCGGCAGCGGCACCTCCCCGACGCCGACCCTGACGTGCACGAGCTCGTGAACATGCGGGGCAGCCGCTCGGGAGGGCGGTCGAGCCATCCCCGCGTCCGTCGGCTGAGCCGGGCAGTCAGAGGCAGCGCTCCGCGAGCAGCCGACCGAGCCCGCGGATGTCGACGCTGGCGCCGAACTCGAGCTTGACGCGACCGAGGCCGCTGAACCACAGCTCCAGCTCGGTGTCCCGGTCGAACGTGCCGGCGGTCTCGACGGAAAAGGCCTGGATGCGGCTGTACGGAAGCGACGTGTAGTCCTTCTTCTTCCCGGTCATGCCCTGCACGTTGAGCGCGAGGATCCGCTTCGACGTGAAAGTGACGGAGTCGCGCATACCGCGGAATGCGACGTACACCTGCTCGTCGTGGAGCAGTAGGTCCGCGAGCTCGGCGTGGGCTTCGGCCGAGTCCCGGAGGTGGAGCTTGACGAACGCGGCGTTGGCGAAGTCGATCATGGGTCTCTCCTGGATCGCGGTGGCGGTACGGGAGCACCGGACGATGGTCCAGGCGCGTGCGTCCAGGCTCGCGGCTCTACAGCGAGTCCTCCTGGGACCAAGGGCTCACACGAGCGACAGGTCGATCGGGGCTCGCCCCCGGCACCACCGCCGCGTCCGGGTGAATGGCCGCTGATCTCGCGGGGGCGACACACGCGCGCTGCGACCATTGACGGATGACATCGCTCCCCGCCGCAGGCTGGTACGACGACGGCGCGACCGCGGGGGTCCTGCGGTGGTTCGACGGCTCGGCGTGGACCGAGCACACCACGCCGACCGCCGTGCCGGTCCAGGTCCCGGTTCCGGTCGCCGCCACCGCGTCGACGTTCGGCAGCGTCCCCGCCGGCCGGCTCGGGCAGTCCCTCAACCTCGCCGACCGTGTCACCGAGGGCGCCGAGTACCGGCGCAACCGGCTCGACGACGCACTCAGGCTGCGTCGCCGGGGTGCCCTGCTGTTCGGTGGCGCCCTCGTGGCGCTCCTGGTGGCGGGGACGGTCGGCATCGCCATGGGCGGCACGGACACGATCTGGTTCGTCGGCACCGCAGGGGCCGGGTTCCTCTGCGTCCGGGCCTGGCGCGACTACCAGAACGCGACGTTCCGGGGCGCTCCTGCGCTCACGACGGCCGCCTGGGTCGGGGTGGGGACCGCGCTCGTCGTGGCGCTCGCCGTTCTCGCCATCGGTCCGGTCCTCGCGCTCACCGCTGTGTCGCACCTCGGGGACACCGTCAGCAGCTAGCGCTGGACCGTGCTGCCTCCCTCCACCGGGAGCCAGAGCTCGACCGTGGCGGTGCTGAAGTCGTCGGCGCGGTCGAGCACCGCGACGACCTCGGGCCCGGGACGCAGCTGCCAGGGGTTCGACGGGAACCACTCGGTCGCCGTCGCGGCCCACACGGCCTGCAGCGTGCTCGGGTACGGACCGGCCGCACGGAAGACGGCCCACGAGCCGGCCGCGACGGGGATGACGTCGAGGTCGTCGGGGACCTCCACCGCGTCCGTGACGGCGACGCCGTGCACGTACGTCAGCTCCGTGCCCTCACGCCGGTCGGGGTCGATGTCGGCGCTCACGGCGAGCAGACCGTGCGGCTCGGTGTCGCCCAGGCCCTTCAGCCGGACGTGCTCCTGCGGGGCCAGCGACGTGACGTGCTCCTGGATGGCGGTGTTGACCCCCTGGTGCACGAGCGGGACGCGCGTGGCGTGCCCCACGAGGCGGAAGGCGGGTCGGGTGACGATGCGGACGTCCATGGGGAGTGCTCCTTCGACGGTCAGGCGGAACCTGAGGCGTGGCTGGCTGCGGAGGGGGCCGCCATCGCGCCGGGCTCGTCCCGGGCTGACGCCGTGCACGGACAGGAACGCCCGGCCGAAGGCTTCTGCCGAGCCGTACCCGTACCGGACGGCGATGCCCAGCAGGTCCCCCGACCCGGTGACGACGTCGGCCGCCGCGACCGTCATCCGCCGGCGGCGCACGTACTCCGACAGCGGCATCCCGGCCAGCGTGGAGAACATGCGACGCAGGTGGTACTCGGTCGTCCCGAGCGACGTGGCGACGCGGACGACGTCGAGGTCCTCGGTGAGGCTCTCCTCCACGAGGTCCACGAGCCGGTTGAGCCAGGCGATCACGGTGCCCCCTTCCGGTGTCCACCCTGGCGTGCTCGCGCGCCGCCGCACCCGATCATCGCGGTCCGGTGCGATCAGGGCTCGCGCGGAGCCTGGGTCACCAGCAGGGGCTCGTGCCGTCGAGGGTGCTGGCGAGGCCGTTGGTGTCGACGGCGGTGATCCGCCAGGTTGTCGCCGAGCCCAGGAGTGCCTTGTCGACGACCTCGCGGTAGCCGTCCGGCGGCCCGATCAGATCCATGCTGTAGCTCGCCCCGTTGATCGAGAGGGTCACGCTGTCGATGGAGTCGTCCGACACCCGCGCGAAGAACGCCATGCCGAGATCTCCCATGTCGCGGCACACGTCGGCCGGGAAGGACATGTCCGGCGACCGGTTCGCCTGGACGGTGGCCCTGCCCTCCATCACGCCGAGGCTGCCCGAGCGGTAGGTGACGACGACGGCGTCCTGGTGGTCGCCGTCGCTGGGGGGCTGGCCGGTCGACCGCACGACGGTGATCGTGCCGGAGCCGCCCTGGGGCACCGTCACGCTCGCCGGCCCGGACAGCCACGGAGCGACGGCGACCTCGAACACGTTGGTCCCCACGCAGTCGGACGTGACCGTGACGACGGCCGACGTCGCGGCGCGCAGGTCGATCACGTCCGGCGAGAGGCTGGGCCCGCACACGTACTCGACCTTGAAGTCGGCCGAGCCGCTCGCGCTGCGGCCGTCGACGGTGATCGTGAGCGTCACGCGGTACAGCCCCGGCTCTCCCACCGACGTCGCGTACGGCACGCCGGGAGTCCCCGCGACCGGCCCCTCGAACGGCGCGCCGTCACGCGTGATCGACCACGCGAGGCTCCCGCCCGGTGGCACGTCGGAGTGCACGGCGGTGAAGGTCGCGTCGGTGTACGGGTAGTAGACGCTCTCGCTGGTGGTCACCGACGAGATCACGGGCACGGTCGACGGTGTCGCGGTGACCGCCAGCGGCGCGGCCGACTGCGCACCCGCGGCGGTGGTGACCGTGAGCGTCACGACGAACGCGAGGCCCTGGTCGGAGGGCAGCGTCGGTGTGAAGGACCCGGCGTCCGCGCCGGTGGCGAAGGGGGCGCCGGCACCGGCGGCGATCGACCACGCCCAGGTCGCGCCGTCAGCCTGGTCCGCCGTCGCCGTGAACGTCGCCGGCTCGCCGAGCATCGGGACGGCGGGCGTCACGGTGATCGGTCCGACCGTCGGCAGGACCGGTGGTGGCGGCGCCGTCGACGAGGCCGGGGCGGGCGCGGACCGACCGGTGGGCCGGCCGCCCGAGGCGGGCGGGGCGGCCTGTCGCGCGACGGGCGGCGTCGTCGTCGGCGGCGCCTGCGGGACGGCGGCGTCCGCCGGCGGCTGCTCGGCGGGCGGGGCGGCGTCGGGCGCGGGCTCCGACGGGGTCGGGGCGGGCGGCGGCTCCCCCGTCCCCGGGTCGAACTTCTGCAGCGCCTCCGACACGCTCCACACCCCGTCGGCGAGGCTCAGGACGCCCGCACGCTCACCGTCGCGGTCGTTGTAGAACACGAAGCCGCCCTCGGCGACCAGCTCGACGTCGTGCCCGGGGTCGACGAGGTCGATCGGCGTGACCTCCCCGTCGCGCGTGTCGACCACGGACGCGCGGCCGGACGCGCGGTCGGGCACGAAGACGAACGGTCCGGACTGCACGAGCTCCCCGAAGTCCGCCGCACCCGGCTCCGCGAGCTCGACGACCTGCTCGCAGTCGTCGCGGCCGACGGCTGCCGTCACGAACGAGCCGGTCGCCGACTGCGCGGCGTACAGCTCCGCACCCGTGGACGAGCCGAGCAGCCGCACGTCGTCGTCGCGCACGTCGAGGCAGGACTCCACCGCCGGCCGGCCGCCCGCGTCGAGCGTGTGCACGAGCGAGCGTGCGGTGTCGACGAGCACAGGCCTGCCCTGGACGAGCACGAGCCGGTCGTCCGGTCCGGCGACGTCGCGCAGCACGTGCTTGTGCGCGTCGAACCAGGTCAGGCCTCCGTTCACCTCGTCGATGAGCCACAGCCGCCCGGCGTCGTCGACGACGGACTGGCCCGGGCCCGGCGTGGCGGCGAGCGACAGGTCGGTGCGCACCTGGAGCGCGCGGGGGTCGACCAGCCGGGCGCGGGCCCCCGCCGGGTCGAGCACGTACAGCTCACCGCCACCGCTCAGCACCTGGACACCGCCGCCGGCCGAGGCGAACGGCACCGGGTCCGACACGTCGAACGTCGCCCCGTCGATGCGCGCGACCGCGCCGTCGGTGGAGTCGGTCACGTAGGCGTCGGTGCCCGCCTGGACGACCCCGAGGTCGTGCCCGGCTCCGCGGACCCGCGCGCTCGCGACCACCTCTTCCGACGCACCGTCGATCAGGGTCAGCAGCCCTTCCGCGGGCGAGGCGACCCACACGGACCCCGCTCCGAGCGCGAGGCGTTCCGCCGTCGATCCCCGCCCGAGCAGCGTCGTGCCCGCCAGCGCGGCCGTCGCGACGGCCAGCGTCGAGAGCCACGCGACCGCGCGCCGGCCGGGCACGATCGAGCGACCGCCGGACCTGCTGGAGTCCACGACCCCTCCTGGTGCGCTCCCGCACGGACCGTGCCGTCCGTGCGGTAGGCAGGAGGGGCGCCACGATCGGCTGATACCGACGACCTGCGCTTCACCCCCTCGGCGAGGCGACGGAGGGCCCGACTCCACCGATCGGGCGACAAAGGGACGAATCGGGCACGGACAGCCCCCGGTGCGGCGCACACTCGACCCCGGCGCGGAGCGCGTCGTCGTCGCACCAGGAGGAGCATCACGTGTTCGGCAGCCGCACCACCCTCGCTGACCCGCTCCCCGAGCACGACGACGACTGGTCCGCCGACCGGCTGGCGACGTTCCAGCGCAGGCTCACGGACGCGACGGCGGACCCGGCGCCGGACGGGCTCACGGCGTTGCTGGACCAGGTGCCGCACACGCCCCGGAACCTCGCCTCACTCATCGAGCACCTCGTCGAGGAGCACGCCCGGCGGGCTCGCAGCGAGGGCCGTGCACGCCAGGTCGTCACGGCGCCGCTCCCCGACGGCGCGGTTCCCGGGGTCGGGCACATCCTCGTCGTGCGCTGGCTGACCCGCCGCCACGCGACGGGCCGCCGGGTGATCCGGCGGGTGTCGTACGCCCCTGCCATCACCCCACCGTCGGAGCGGACCGGCCGGCTGGTCCTGCGCCACCTGGCCGACCAGCTCACGCCGGCCTGATCCCCTCAGGCGGTCCGCTGGGCACTCACTGCCAGACGGTCGCCTTGACGTCGGGCTCGACGGCCGGCTTCGGCGCTGCGGGTGCAGGCCCGGCTGCGGCCAGGTCGCGCACGTTCTTCTGGACGGCGACCACCGAGAACAGCGCCATCGTGAAGCTCAGCCCGAAGAAGCCCTTCTCCGACAGCTCCAGGGGCGCGTTGACCAGGGCCGTCGAGACGAGCACGAGGGACGTCAGGACCATCGCCCAGGACAGGCCCAGGAAGATCGACGTCACGGGGACGCCTTCGGCGCGGTCGCGGACCGACTTCTGCACGGCGATCGCGGAGAACAGACCGAGCAGCAGCAGCGTGCCGAGGAAGCCCTTCTCCGCCGGGTCCATCTCCGCGTTCCACAGTCCGACGCCGTAGGCGATGAGCGCGATGGCGAGGGCGACCCAGGACGCGCCGACGAAGGCCGCGGTCGGTCGGGCCGGGACGGGTTGCTGCGACATGTGAGGCTCCGGGGGTCGATGGGGTGGCGCCGTGCCAGCCGCGGGCCTGATGGTGCTGGTCCGGGACGGCCCACGGCAAGCATGTCGTCAGATGCCCCTCGGTCGGGCTAGTTCTCCACAACGACTGCGCATCGCTGCTGTCACGCCGCGGCAACGCTCCCGGACCTTCACCTGCACGCTTGCTCCTGGTTTCGGCCCCGCGCGCAGGACGCTGTGCCGTACTGTCCCGGCATGCAGCCTCGTCGGCGCCCGCTCGTCGCTCTCGCCCTCGCCGCCGCCCTCGGGCTGGCGCTCGTCGTCCCGGGGAGCGCGGCAACCGCCGTCGCAGCGCCCGAGGCGCCGTTCCTCAGTGTGGGCGTGGAGCGCGGGGCGATCACGATCGCTCGCGTGGACGCGGTGTGCTGCACGGTCTACCGCGTGTTCCGTGCCGTCGGCTCAGGGCCCGAGACCGAGGTCGCCCACGACGTCACGATGCCGTGGACGGACACGGACCTGACGCCCGGCGTCCGGTACAGCTACCGCGCCCGCGCCGTGTTCGGAGGCGTGCAGAGCGACTTCTCCGCGCCGGCACCGACGGTCATGGCACTGGCTCCGGCGGACGGGCACGACGGCGAGTTCACTCCGATCGACCCGTTCCGGGCGCTCGACACCAGGATCGGGCTCGGTGCACCGGTCGGCCCTGTCGGACCCGGGGGCGTCGTCTCGTTCGACCCCCGGCTCACCGACGCCCTCCCCGGCGACGGCGTGTCCGCGGTCCTCCTCAACGTGACGGGCACCGAGTCCACCCAGCCCACGCACGTGCGCGTGTGGCCGACCGGTGAGCCGCTGCCCGACACGTCCTCGCTGAACCTCGTCCCGGGGACGAGCCGGCCGAACCAGGTCGTCGTCCCGCTCGGTGCCGACGGCACGGTGTCGCTCCACAACAACGCCGGCTTCACCCAGCTCATCGCCGACGTCCAGGGCTTCTACTCGACCGCTGACGGCGTCGACGGCGTCGGCTACTACGCCGGACCCTCGCTCCGCTTGTTCGACACCCGCCTGCCCGAGCGCGGTCTGCAGCACGCCGCCGACGGCGACAGCCCGCTCGGAGAGGGTCCGCTCGGCCCTTTCACGGAGGTCTGGATCCCGCTCTACGCGCTCATGTCGGTCCCGGTGACCGCCGTCGAGGTGAACGTGACCGCGACCGAGCCGACCCAGCCGGGCCACCTCGTCGCCTGGCCGGGGCAGTCCCCCGCGCCCGGCGTCTCCAACGTCAACTTCGTCCCCGGCCAGACGGTGCCCAACCGCGCCGTCGTCCCCGTCACGTTCAACGCGATGGGCTGGCCCGGTATCGCGCTCAAGAACAACTCGGGCGGGCGGACGCACGTCATCATCGATCTCCAGGGCTTCTACGACGACGGCTCTCTGCCCGCCGGCCTGCGGTACCGGCCCACCGACACCCGACGCATCGCCGACACGCGGGTCGGCAACCATCCCCTCGCACCGGGGCAGACCCTCGTCGTCCCGCGCCCGACGGAGCAGGAGGAGGCAGCCGTCGCGCACGTGGTCAACGTGACCGCCACGCAGTCGACCGGCCCTGGGCACCTCATCGGCTGGTCTGGGGACGGTGTGGTGCCTGGGACGTCCGTCGTGAACTTCGCGCGCGGCGAGGACTCGCCCAACCTGGCGACCGTCACGGCCGGTGCGGACGGCCGGATCGCGGTGACCGGCGGCTCGTCGACCGTGCACGTCGTCGTCGACCACCTCGGCTACTTCTACTGACGGGACCGGACATGGATGCCGAGCTCGACCTGCAGGTGCGGGGTGAGCTGGCGGACGCCGAGCTCGAGGCGCTGCACGCCGTCGCGTTCGGCCACCCGCCCGGTGCGACCCCGTGGCGAGAGCGACTGGCGGAGCACAGCCTCACCTGGGTCACCGCTCGCGTGGGCGGTCGGCTCGTCGGGTTCGTCAACGTGATCGGCGACGGTGGCGCCCACGCGATCCTGCTGGACACCTGCGTCGCACCCGACGCGCAGGGGCGCGGTGTGGGACGGGCGCTCGTCGCCGCCGCGGCGGAGGAGTCGCGACGGGCGGGGTGCCACTGGCTGCACGCCGACTACGAGCCGCGCCTCGTCGACTTCTACGAGGGGGCGTGCGGGATGCAGCACAGCGAGGCCGGACTCCTGCAACTGGTGTGAGCCGCGTCAGTCGTCGAAGACGTGCCAGCAGATGGCGCTCCGGAGGCGCTGGTCGTCGAGGACGAGCTCCCGGACCGCGGCCGGGAGCTGCTCGCGCTGCCAGTCCCGCTCGGCGAGCCGCCTGTCGGCACCCACCGCCCTGATCGCGTACGCCGCCGCGCCGAGGTCGTGCGCGGCGACGTGGGCCACGGCGACCGCCTGGCCCGCGGCGAGTGCGGCGAACCTCGCCGGATCGGGCAGCCCGCGCGCCGCGGCGTTCGCCTGGAACGCGGCGTCGTGGGCGGTCTTCATGGGCACCTCTCCACGGATCCAGGCGCGCCCGATCGCGAGCGCGTCGCGCGGGCGGTGGTCGTCCGGATGGTCGTCCTCGAACAGGTGCAGCACGTGCTCCGCGCACAGCAGGGCCCAGCCGGCGAGCAGCCGGTGGTCCTCGTCCGTGAGCGTCCCGCCGCGTCGGAGCGTGATCAGCCGGGGGTCACGCGGGGTCGGGAGGATGGGCACACCCGTTCCTACCACCCGGCAGGAATCGATCGCGTCGGAGTACAGTTGAACTGTCAACTACTGACGCATCGAGGAGACGCCCATGACCACGCTCCAGCTCGGCCTGGACTCGTTCGGCGACCGCCCGCAGGGCACCGACGGCCAGCTCGTCTCGCACGCCGCCGCGATCCGGCAGGTCGTCGAGGAGGCGGTCCTGGCCGACCAGGTCGGCGTCGACGTCATCGCGCTGGGCGAGCACCACCGCCCCGAGTACTCCGTCTCGTCCCCGGAGACCGTCCTGGCCGCGATCGCCGCGCGGACGTCGCGCCTCCGGCTCGGCTCCGGGGTCACCGTGCTCAGCTCCGACGACCCGGTGCGCGTCTTCCAGCGCTTCGCCACCCTCGACGCGATCTCTGACGGCCGCGCGGAGGTCATCCTCGGCCGCGGCTCCTTCACCGAGTCGTTCCCGCTGTTCGGCTACGACCTGGCCGACTACGACGTCCTCTTCGAGGAGAAGATCGAGCTGTTCTCCCGGCTCCTCACCGAGCAGCCGGTCACCTGGTCCGGCACCACGCGCCCGGCGCTGACGAACGCCGACGTCTTCCCCAAGACCGAGTCCGGCCACCTGACCACGTGGGTCGGCGTCGGCGGCTCCCCGCAGTCCGTCGTCCGCACCGCCCAGTACGGCATGCCGCTCATGCTCGCCATCATCGGCGGAGATCCCCAGCGCTTCGCCCCGTACCTCGACCTGTACCGACGGGCGGCCGAGCAGTTCGGCACCACCGCGCACCCCGTCGGGATGCACTCGCCGGGGTTCGTCGCGGACACCGACGACGAGGCCGTCGAGGTCTTCTGGCCGCACTACCGCGTCCAGCGCGACCGGATCGGCGCGCTGCGCGGCTGGCCGCCGGTGCGTCGCGAGGAGTTCGATGCCGAGGTCGCACACGGCTCCCTGTACGTCGGATCGCCCCAGACCGTGGCGCAGAAGATCGCCCGCGCCGTCACCGCGCTCGGGGTCGGCCGGTTCGACCTCATCTACACCACCGGCGCCCAGCCGGCCGACGCGCGCCTGCGCAACGTCGAGCTGTACGGCACGAAGGTCATCCCGATGGTCCGCGACCTCGTGGCGGACGCGTGACCACCCTCGGCATCCTCGGCGCCGGCAAGGTCGGCACGGTCCTGGCTCGCCTGGCCGTCGCCGCCGGCTACCGCGTCCTCGTGGCGGGCTCGACCGACCCGGCGAAGATCGCCCTCACGGTCGAGGTCCTCGTCCCCGGCGCCACGGCCGTCACCGCCCTCGACGCGGCCACCGAGGCGGACGTCGTGATCCTCGCGCTGCCCCTCGGCAAGTACCGCACCATCCCCGTCGACGCCCTCGCCGGGAAGCTCGTCGTCGACGCGATGAACTACTGGTGGGAGATCGACGGCATCCGCGACGACCTCACCGACCCCCGGACGACCACCAGCGAGCTCGTCCAGGAGCACCTGCCCGGGTCGCGCGTCGTGAAGGCGTTCAACCACATGGGTTACCACGACCTGGACGGCGAGGCCCGGCCCGCCGGCACGCCCGGGCGCAAGGCGATCGCCGTCGCCGGAGACGACCCGGACGACACCGCGGCCGTCGCCGACCTCGTCGAGCGGCTCGGTTTCGACCCCGTCGTCGTCGGACCGCTCCGCACCGGCGCACGCCTGCAGCCCGGGACCCCCGCATTCGGCGCCAACGTCACCGCCTCCGCGCTCGCCGCCCTGGTCGACGGCGCGAGCCTCGACCCCGTCTGAGCGGACCATCGTCGGACGTCGATGGGATCCCTGAGCGCCGACTCTGCACTCCAGCGCCAGAACGGTGCACCCGTAGACCACTGCGCGCCGCGCGCCGGTGCCACAGTCTCCCCAACCGGCCGGACCAACCGGACAGGCGGCGACGAACGAGGTGGCGTCATGACTGCTCCTGACACGATCGTGCTCATCCACGGCTTCTGGGTCACTCCGCGCTCCTGGGAGGGCTGGAAGGCGTACTACGAGGCCAAGGGGTTCACGGTCCACACGCCCGGCTACCCGGGCTTCGAGGGGGAGGTCGAGGCGCTGCGGGCCGACCCGACGCCCATCGCCGACCTCACGGTCGAGGCCATCGCGAACCACCTGGACGAGTTCATCGGCTCGCTGGACACCCCCACCAAGCCGATCCTCATGGGGCACTCGGCGGGCGGGACGTTCCTGCAGCTGATGCTCGACCGTGGGCACGGCAGCGCGGCGGTCGCGCTGAACTCGGCGCCGGTCGAGGGGGTGCTGGTCACCCCGTGGTCGCAGCTCAAGTCGGTGTTCCCCGTCGTGAAGAACCCCGCGAACCACCACCGGGCGGTCGGTCTGTCGTTCGAGGAGTGGACGTACGCGTTCACCAACACGTACACCGAGGAGGAGTCGCGGCACTTCTACGACCGGTACCACATCCCGGCGTCGGGCCGCGTGCTCATCGACTCCGTGCTGGCGAACGTGCAGCCCGGTCACCAGGACGCCTGGGTGGACTTCAGCAACCCGAACCGGGTGCCGCTGCTGTTCCTGTCGGGCTCCGAGGACCACATCATGCCGCCGGCGGTGCAGGCGTCGAACGCGAAGCACTACAAGGGCGAGGGCACCGTCACCGAGCACGAGACCTACGACGGCCGGCCGCACCTCATGGTCGCCGGTCCCGGCTGGGAGGAGATCGCCGACCGCGCGCTGGAGTGGGCGCTCGCCCACGCCACCTCGAACGTCACGTCCGCCTGACGGTGTCGACGCTCACGTTCACGCACGTCGGCGGCCCGACGGCGCTCCTCGAGGTCGACGGCTGGCGCATCCTCACCGACCCCACGTTCGACGCCCCCGGCCGGACCTACAAGTTCGGCTGGGGGACGTCGTCGCGCAAGACGGCCGGCCCAGCGCTGTCGGCGGAGGAGGTCGGGGCGGTCGACGCGGTCCTGCTCAGCCACGACCACCACGCGGACAACCTCGACGACGCGGGCCGCGCGATGCTCGCCGGTGTCCCCACGGTGCTCACCACCGTGCCCGGCGCGCGTCGGCTGGGCGCGCCCGCCCGGGGCCTGCGCGCGTGGGAGACGACGACGCTGACCCATCCCGACCGTCCGACCCTGACGGTCACGGCGACCCCCGGGCGGCACGGACCCGTCGGCGCCCAGGTGCTCGTGGGGGCGGTCACCGGCTTCGGTCTCACGTGGGAGGGCCAGGAGCACGGCGCGGTGTGGGTGACCGGGGACACCGTGCTGACCTCGGAGGTGCGTCGGGTCGGGGAGCGGCTGCCGGTGGGCACGGTCGTCGTGCACCTCGGCGGGGTCCGGTTCCCCACGACCGGCCCGCTGCGCTACACGATGACGGTCGCCGACGGGCGCGAGCTGTGCCGGGAGCTGAAGCCGCGCACCGTGCTGCCCGTGCACCACGAGGGGTGGTCGCACTTCCTGGACAGCGCCGCGGCGCTGGAACGGCCGGAGCTCGCGCCCGACGGAGGGACCACCGTCTGGGCGGAGCCGGGGAAGCCGCGGGCTGTCGACGTGTAGGTGCCCTTCAGTCCCGGCCTGCTCCTGCCGATGGCCAGGGCGTGTCGTCTGCCCTCGTGACCTACCGGTACGGCAGCGCGTCGTCGCTGTCGGTCGACCCCGGGCGCGTCGCCCTCGGGCTGAGCACAACCGATCCCGGCACGTACCTCGACGCCTTCACCGAGCGGGCGGACGTCGTCGCTGCGGCGCTGCTGCTCGTCGGGCGGGTCGCGGCGACCCGCTTCTACGACCCGATGACGGCCGCGCAGCTGGCCGAGCTGGCGGACCCCATCATCACCACGGGCGACGGCACCGTGCGGTTCGAGAGCCTGTCGGCCTGCTGCGGTGTCGCCGCGCGGCTCGACCTGCTCGCCGACGGGCTGGACATCACGACGCAGCGCGCGGGGACGACGAACGTGGACCTCGGGGCGGGATCGCGCCGGTTGCTCGCAGGGGTGCTGCCGCGCGACCCGTTGCACCTGGCGGTCGGCGACACCGGTCTGCTCATGACGACGCTCGACGGGCAGTCGCACGAGCGGACCGTCGCGCTGCCGACCGCTGGATCCGGTCGCTGGCCGACCTGCAGGTCCTGGCGAGCCACATGACGCTCCGGGCGACCCTGGACCAGCGGCAGGCCCGAACGTTCCTGCGAGGGCTCCCGCCCAGCTCGCCACCGGGGTCCCGGTTCTGGGCGCAGCCCACGGCAGCCGGACTGCGCCTCGGCTCCATGCCGGCCCCCGGAGCGGTCCCGCTCGGCGGACCCGAACGGCTCCGCGTGCTCGAACCCCTGCTGCGCCACAGCCGCGGGGTCCGCGTGTACGCCGGCGCCGACGAGCGCCTCGCCGCGTCCTGGTGGGAGCTCGACCTGCCCCACGCCCGGCTCGGCATCGGCCTCAGCCCGGAGACGTCACGGGGGTTCTCGGGCGAGGGCGCGCTGCTGGAGTCGCTCGGGGACCGGTCCGCCGCCGCGGCCGACGCCGTGCGCGGGCGGCTCGGGTACGACCTCGCCGAGGGGCGGTACTTCGCGCGGCTCCTCCCGGTCGGCCTCGACCTCCTCGACCAGCAGCCGCGGCTGGTCAAGGCACGGGCCCTGCTGGACCAGGGCGGTGTCCGGCCCGAGAGCGACCACCACGTCGTGCGCGGGCGGTGGCGCGACTACGTCGTGCGGCTCGCCACCGGCGGCGACCGCTGCACGTGCCAGTGGTACGTCGACCACCAGGGCACGCGCGGGCCGTGCGCGCACGTCCTCGCCGTCCGCCTGCTGGTGGACGGCTCGCCCGGGCCGACCGAGGGGATGCCCCGATGACGGAGACGACGGACCTGATCCCGCCCGCACTGCGGGAGGCGATCCTGGCGGGGGACCGCCGCGGGGTGCTCGACCTGGTCCGTGGCGTCAAGGACGCGGAGCGCCTCGTGCTCGGCCCGGCCTTGATGAAGGAGTACGCGCTCAACGGCGACGACTGGACGAGCGTGGCCGGCCGGGACCGTCAGGCGGCGTACCAGCTCGCCCGTCTGGGGACCGCCGTGACGCCGCAGCACGCCGCCTGGTCCTTCGCGTCGATGGCACGTGCGTCGCTCGACGAGCAGATCGAGGCGCTCTCCCCGCGCCCGGTGGCGTGGAAGCGCCGGTTCGCCACCTCCGCCCTGTCCCGCGCCGGCGGGTGGCACCTCGTCCGTGCCTGGGTCAGCACGGGCGTCGTCGCGCCGCCGTCGTCGAACCAGTGGACCCTGGGCGTGCTCGACGCCTACCCGTGGGACCACCTGCCGCAGGTGGCACGCGAGGACGCGGTGGTCGCACCCCTGCTCGCGCGGCTGCTGGACACCGCGGGCGCGGGCCGGATCCTCGGCTACCGCGCGAAGTACGGGACGGGCGGTGCGTGGCGGTCCCTGGTCGAGGCGTGCGGCGGGTTCGACCCGCACCGTCGCGACGCGGTGATCGATGGCTGCCTGACCCAGCTCGCCCTCGCGCTGCCGACCGAGGCCCTGGGCTTCACGACGGTCCTCGACCACCTGGAGCTCACCGACGACGAGGTCAGCCGCCGGCAGGGTCGCTTCGCCGCGCTCCTGCTCGCAGCGTCGCCCCCGGCGCAGGCGCGCGCCGCCTCGACCGTGCGCCGGGTGCTGGACGACGGAGCTCTCGACCCTGACACCCTCCTCGACATCACGACCGAGGCGCTCCAGGGCCCGAAGAAGAACCGCATCCGTGACCACCTGCAGCTCCTCGACGACGCCATCGCGCGCGGTGTCGTCGACGTCGCCCCTGCCGCGGACGCCGTCGCGGACGCGCTCGACCCCGAGCGCTCCGACGTGGCGGAGGCGTTGGCCGCCGCGCTCGGCCGCTGGTCGTCGGACCTGGCACCGGAGCAGCGCGACACGCTGCGGGCGACGATCGACTCGTCGGTCCCCAGCCGTGGCCCGCGCTGCGTCGCGCGCTCGGACCCCTCGCCCCCGGACCGGTCGCCGCCGTCCGGCCCGTCGTCGCCGCCGTGCCCGACCCCGTGGACCTGGGCGTCCTCGACGCGGTGACGCCCGTCGCCGACCTGGACGAGCTGCTCGTGCTGATGGAGGAGGTCCTCCCGGTCCGCACCACGGCGGTGGAGCTCGAGCGCGTCCTGGACGGGATGGTCCGCTTCCGGCTCGACCACGTCCTGACCCCGGTGCGGCGCCGGGCGGAGCGGGCGGCGTCGAGCTGGTGGGCCAGCGACCCCGACCGCGACGCCCACCTGGTCGCCTCGGCGTGGCTCGGTCACGAGACGCCTCCCCTCGCGGCCGGGCGGACCGTGCACGGGACCACCCCGCTCGGCGAGGAGCTGCCGCCCGACGCGGTGGAGTACCCCAGTGGCTACGGGACACCGCCGTGGCGCACGTGGACGCGCGTGGTCCCGGCGCACGATCCCGGCTTCCTCACGTCCCGCCGCCTCGGTCTCGTGCGTCTCGCCCATCTCGCCGCAGGGCCCGGACCTCTCCTGTCGCTGCCGTCCTCGCAGGACGGGACCGTCGGCGCCGACGAGCTGCTCGCCCGGATCCGGGGTCGCGCGGCACACGGCCTGCCGCTCGAGCGGTTCGACCTCGCCTGGGCGGTGCTGCGGCTGCACCCCCGCGACCGTGACGGGCTCCTCGCCGCCGGCGACTCCCCCGAGCTGACCGCGTGGTTGCGGGCGGTCGCCCGCGCGCCGCACTGGGAGCAGAGCGTCGTCGCCGGTGGATACGTCGGCTACGACGCGAAGATCTGGCACGACCCGGGCGCCGTCGCCGGCTCGATGGACGATCCCGTCCACGCCTGGCTCGACCCGAGTGCGACGGTCGAGCCGCACAGAGCCAGGGGCGCCTGGGTGCCGCGCGGGTCCGGGCTCTCCTCCCCCGCCCAGTGGGCGGCGACTCTCCCCTCACATCCTGACGTCCTCGTGGCCCACCTCCAGCAGGCGGTGCGCCAGGCCCTGCATGACCCGGACACGACCAGCGTGGAGGTGCTCGTGCGCTCGCTGGGGACACTCCGGGCACCGTGGGGCCGGCCGAGCGCATGGGCGGTCGTCATGGGGCTGAGCGCCGAGCACCGGCCGACCCGCCTGGCCGCGAGCGAGGCGGTCGCCGCGGGAGCGTCGCGCGGGATGCTCGACCCCGCCACGCTCACAGATGCCGTTCTCGGCACCGTCGGCCCCGACGCGGGCCCGTTCGGGCACATCACCATCGGCCAGCTCAGGCCCGCCCATCCGATGCTGTCGAGGACGGCGGACGGCCTGGCCGATGCCGCAGGGATCGACGACCGCACCGCCGACGTCGTGCAGCGAGCCGTGCTCGCCGCGCTCCCGGAGCTGATGGGCCGCCCCGGGGGTCACGCGATCGTCGCGGTGGCGGCACAGCTGGCCGAGCGGCTGGGTCGCCGGGGCGACACCCCGGCCGCGGTCCTCGAGCTGGCGGCCGGCCGGTCACGGACCCGCACGGCGACGGAGGCCCGCCGCCTCGTCGCGGCGGTCGGAGGGAGCTGACCCGCCCGTCAACCGAGCCGAACGACGGCAGCGGCGTCGACGATCCGGGGTTCGCCCGGGTCACGGTTGTCGACGACGAGCGAGGCGCGCTCCCACGGCGCGGCGGCGTCGAAGTACAGGCGCTGGCCTCCGACGTAGCGGTCCATCGGTCTGTGCTCGCCGTCTCGGAGCGCCATGCGCCGGGTCGCCTCCTCGAACGGGACGTCGAGGTAGATCGAGTAGTCCCAGAACCTGTTGAGCTCGTCGCGGTGGAGGAACGTGCCCTCGACCAGGACGAGCGCGTCAGGTGGCGCCTGCCGCGTCCCGGTCTCCGCGACCGCGGGTCGGTAGCGGCCCGAGCCGCCGGGTCCCAGGGGTGCGAGCGTCAGGGCAACGAGTGCGTCGTAGTCGTAGGCGTCGAGCCAGAACCCCTCCGGTGAGTGCCGTCCCCTCGCATGCCGGACCTCCGAGGGGTGGAAGAAGTCGTCGACGTGCAGCACGATCACCGGGCGTGGGCCGGGGCGCTGGGCGAGCTGCGCGGCGAACGTCGTCTTCCCGCTGGCTCCGACGCCGTCGATCGCGACCAGGACCCGCCTGTCACCGGGCACCGCCGACCGGAGCCGGGCGACGATCGCGTCGAGGCTCACGCCCTGCGCCGGGGCCAGGCCAGCATGACGAACAGGTCCCGCTCGCCGCGGGCACCCTCGAGAACCGCGCGAGCCAGCGCCGGTTCGCCTGCCTGCTCGGCCGACCACAGCTCGAAGTCGACCACCTGAGACCACCCTTCGGGCAGGTAGCCGAGGACGGTGGAACCGTCGACGACCTTGACCACGTCGTGCTCGGTGCGCGCCAGCACCACGGCGAACCCGCGCTCCGAATGGCGCGCGCGCGGCGGTGCGGCGTCCTCGACGAACCCTCGGACGCGCACGGGCACGTGACCGCCACCGGCGGGCACCAGCCGGCCGGGCATCCGGGTCGAGGACGACGGGTCCATGCGCGGAACCTACTCCGGCGCGGCACGTAGAGAAACGGGAGCGGGCTCCGTTCTTCGAGTGAGAGTGCCAGTCTGGGCACGACGAAGGAGGAGCAGTCATGGCCAGGTACCTGCTGATCGTGGACTTCCAGAGCGGTCCCGACGAGTCGCCGATGTCCCAGTGGACGGACGACGAGGTCGCCGCTCACCTGAACTACTACGGCCGGCTGAACGCAGAGCTGGCCGCCAACGGTGAGCTCGTCGGCGGCGAGGTGCTCACCGGCCCCGACCTGGCCAAGGTCGTGCGGTCGGACGGGGTCACGCCGGTGATCACGGACGGTCCGTTCCAGGAGTTCAAGGAGTGGATCGCGGGCTACCAGATCGTCGACGTGGAGTCCGAGGAGCGTGCGCTGGAGATCGCCGGGCTCGTCTCCGCGGTGCCCGGCCGCGGCGGCGTCCCGACGCAGCAGCCCATCCAGGTGCGCCGGATCATGGACGACGGCCCGTCGGGCGTCGAGGAGATGAACGCCTACCTCGAGACGGCGAGCAACCCGCGCTGAACGTCTCCCGCGAGGTCGAGGACCTGCTGCGCGAGCTGGCGCCGCAGGTCCTCGGCACGCTCGCGCGCCGGTGGGGCGACTTCGACGCCGCGGAGGACGCGGTGCAGGAGGCGTTGATCGCTGCGGCGCGGCACTGGCCCGTGGACGGCGTGCCCGCGCAGCCGCGCGGCTGGCTGCTGCAGACCGCGTCGCGACGGATGGTCGACCAGTGGCGCAGCGACACCGCCCGCCGCGACCGGGAGGTCCGTGTCGCCATAGAACCGGACACCGGCACGGCCTCCGAGGTCGACGACACCCTGACCGTGCTGTTCCTGTGCTGCCACCCGGTGCTGTCCCCCACGTCCGCGATCGCGCTGACCCTGCGTGCCGTCGGCGGGCTGACCACCGCGGAGATCGCCCGGGCGTTCCTCGTCCCCGAGGCGACCATGGCGCAGCGCATCAGCCGCGCCAAGCAGCGGGTCGCGGGCGAGGAGCTCTCGATGCCGTCGCCCCAGGAACGCCCTGCCCGGCTGCGCAGCGTCCTGCGTGTCCTCTACCTGATGTTCAACGAGGGGTACACCGACCTCACGCGGGCAGACCTGTCCGACGAGGCGATCCGGCTCGCGCGGCACGTCCACGCGGCCGACGACGACGCCGAGGTCTCCGGCCTGCTCGCCCTGATGCTTCTCACGGACGCCCGACGGCCCGCCCGGACCGACGCGTCCGGCACCCCGGTGACCCTCGCCGACCAGGACCGCAGCCTGTGGGACCGCGCCCGGATCGCCGAGGGGACCGCGCTGCTCGACGGCGCGATCGGCCGGGGCGCCGTCGGCGAGTACCAGCTGCAGGCGGCGATCGCGGCGCTCCATGACCGTGCGGCCGACGCCGACGCGACCGACTGGCCGCAGATCCTCGCGCTGTACGAGCTCCTGGAGCGGATGACGGGCAGTCCCGTGGTGATGCTCAACCGGGCGGTCGCGTCCGCGATGGTGCACGGTCCGGCGGCGGGCCTGGCGGTCCTCGACGACGTCGACGGCACGCTCCCCCGCGTCGACCAGCTCCGCGCGCACCTGCACGAGCTCGCCGGCGACCGCGACCTGGCCCTCACCCACTACGTGCGGGCGTCCGGCCGTGCGACGAACGTGGCGGAGCGCCGGTACCTCGACGCGCAGGTGGCCCGGCTCTCCGGAGGGCCGGCGTGAGCGGAGCGGCACAGCGCCCGGCCGTGCGGGTCAACCAGCTCGGGTACCTGCCGGGCCGGCCGATGCACGCGACGCTCGTCTCGGCGGAGGTCGAGCCGGTCGCGTTCACCGTCGTGCGCGACGACGGTCTCGTCGTCCACCGGGGACGCTCCGCACCGTGGCCCGTCCGGCCCGAGCCCACCTCTGGCCTGCCCGTGCACGTGGTCGACCTCGGCATCCTGACCGAGGGGACCTTCCACGTCCGCACGTCGCCGTCCGGGAGCCATCCGTTCCGGGTCGACGCCGGGCTGTACGCCGACCTGCGCGACGACGCCCTGCGCTTCTTCTCGCTCATGCGGTCGGGCACCGAGATCGTCGTGCCCGGCTACGAACGCCCCGCAGGCCACCCGGACACCGCCGTCCGAGCAGCCACGGAGCTCTACCCCGGCTGGCACGACGACGGCACGTACGACGTGTCGGGCGGCTGGTACGACGCCGGCGACTACGGCAAGTACGTGACCAGCGGGGCGATCGCGGTGTGGCAGCTGCTGGGCACGCTCGACCTCCTTCCGGGCCGCGCCGACGTCCTGGACGAGTGCCGGTGGCAGCTCGACTGGCTGCTGCGGATGCAGGTGCCTGCCGGACGCCCGCTCGCCGGCCTGGCGTTCCACCGCGTGCACGGCACCACCTGGTCACCGCTGCCCGGGTGGCCGCACCTGGACCCGACCGAGCGCGTCCTGCACCGCCCGTCGACCACCGCGGCGCTGCACCTCGCTGCCGCGGCCGCGGCAGGCGCGCGCCACTTCCGGCCCGTCGACGCGGCCTACGCCCACCGGCTGGAGCTGGCGGCACGGTCCGCCTACGACGCGGCCCGTCGCCACCCCGACGTCCTCGCGCCCGACGACCACGCCCGCCACGGTGGCGGCCCGTACGACGACAGCGCGGTCGGCGACGACCTGTACTGGGCGGCCGCCGAGCTGTGGCTGGCGACCGGTGACCACGCCTACCAGGCCGAGGTCCTGCGCAGCCCCGAGCACGCCACCGATCCCTTCGACGCCGCGGGCTTCGACTTCGATGCCGTCAGCGCCACGGCCCGGCTCGACCTGGCGCTGCACGGCGACGGGCTCGCCGACCACGACCGGGTGGTCCAGAGCCTGCGCGCCGGCGCCGACCGGCTCCTCGCCCTGCAGGCGCAGCAGCCGTGGGGCCAGCCGTACGCGCCCGCCGACGGGTGGAGCTGGGGCTCGAACGGCCGGATCCTGAACAACCTCGTCGTGCTCGGCGTGGCCCACCGGGTCACCGGTGACACCGTCTACCGGGACGCCGTCGCCGCCGGGACGGACTACCTGCTGGGCCGCAACGCCCTCGGGCAGAGCTACGTCACCGGCTACGGCCCCGACCACAGCCACCACCAGCGCACCCGGCAGTTCGGCCACGACCTCGACCCGTCGCTGCCGCCGCCTCCGCCGGGCGCCCTGGCAGGCGGAGCGAACTCGGTCCCCGCGCCGGACTTCCCCTACGACCGGCGCCTCGTGGGGCTGCCGCCGCAGCTCTGCTACCTCGATGAACCCACGTCCGAGGTGACCAACGACGTGTGCATCCGCTGGAACGCCCCGCTCGTCTGGGTCGCCGCGTTCCTCACGTGCTGAGCAGCGCCTTCATCCTCGTGCGGACCAGGCGAGCCGCTCGCTCGGGCGCCAGGCGCGCGAGGACGTCCATGACGGCCGCATCCTTGCCGATGGTGACCCGGTAGGCGTCCCGCTCGACGGCGTCGAGGATGCGACGCGCGGCGGTCGACGCCGAGGTCATCGTCCTCTCCAGGCGCCGGGCCGCCGCGCCAGAGATCTCCGGCGGGCGCACCGCCGAGTTCTCGACGATCCCGGTGCGCGTCGCACCCGGGAACACGACCGTGACGGACACCGACGTGTCGGCCAGCTCGGCATGGAGCCCTTCCGTGAGGAGCTGGAGCGCGGCCTTCGACGCACCGTAGGCGGTCTGCCCGGGGACCGGCAGGAACGCGCCCATGCTCGACACGTTGACCAGGTGCGCCCGTGGCCGGGCGACGAGGTGCGGCAGGAACGCCTTCGTCGTGTGCACCGGTCCCCAGAAGTTCACGGCCATGACCCGCTCGATGTCGGCGTACTCCAGGTCGAGCAGGGGGACGAACGGCTGGATGATGCCTGCACAGTTGATCAGGCCGTCGACCTGGCCGTGCTCCGCGACGACGGCGGCGGGGAGCGCCTCGACGGCCTGTCGGTCGGCGACGTCGAGGGCGTGGACGGACACCCGGTCGGCCGCGCGGCCCGCACGCGTCGCCGTCTCCTGCAGGTGCTCCGCGGACCTGCTGACCGCCGCGACCCTGGCCCCTCTCGTGAGCAGCCCCAGCACCAGCTCGCGGCCGATGCCGTCGCCGGCCCCCGTCACGACGACCGTCGTCCCTGTCACCTTCATCGCCCGGCGCCCCCTGCCGATCCCGTGCGCCGACCGTACTGCCCCGGACCGGATCGGGGCCGTGCTTGCGCGGGGTTCGGCGCCGACCAGCTCAGGCGCCGCCGATCAGCGACCGCACGGACGGTCCGAGTGCGGCGTGGCGCGTCGTCGTTCAGGGTGGGTTCCAGTGGTGCGTGCCACGCCACGACGAGCCCCGAGACGAGGAGCCTGCCCGTGACCACTCCCTCACCGACCTCCGGATGGAGCTCGTTCTGGAACCGGGGCGGGTGGTGGCGAGCGGTACTCGTCGCCGTCGTGTACCTGGCCCTCTACCTGGCGGGCGGCCAGCTCGTCGGCGCCCTCTTCGGCGACCAGGTCGACTCCGAGGACCTGTTCGCGACCCCGCAGAGCGTCATCTTCGGCCTGTTCCTCCCGCTCGCCATCGGCGCTGTCGTGCTGATCGCGTTCGTCGCCTCGCTGCACTGGTTCCCGGCACTGTTCGCGCGCCAGCCGATCGGCGGCCGGTGGTGGATGTGGCTCGCGCCGGTCGCCGTCGTGGCAGCGATCGTGCTGCGGCTGCTCGGCATCGACTACGCCTCGTACGCGGCCGGCGTCGTCGCGATCACCTTCGTGTCCGGCCTGCTCGTGGGCTTCGTGGAGGAGATCCTCACGCGTGGCATCGCGGTGAAGATGCTGCGCGACGCGGGGAAGTCCGAGTGGGTGGTGATGGTGGTCTCGTCGCTGATCTTCGGCCTGCTGCACGCCTCGAACATCCTGTCCGGCCAGGAGATCGCCACGGTCGCGCTGACCGTCGTCTTCGCCTTCGGGTTCGGCATCTGCATGTACCTGACCCTGCGGGCGACGGGGAACCTGACCTGGCCGATGCTCATCCACGGCCTCTACGACCCCACGCTGTTCCTCGCGACCGGCGGGATCGACGAGGTCCACTCGGGCCCGCAGAGCGAGCTCCTGACGCTCGCCGGGCCGTCCAACATGATCTTCATCCTGATCGCGATCGTCGGGCTGATCTTCGTCCGCGGCCGCGTCCAGCGGAGCCAGACCTGATGCGCACCTTGCGATCCCTCTTGTGAAACGATAGTTTTCTATCGTTAATCAATAGATCGCATGAAGGAGCTCCACCATGGGTCGACTCGCCATCCTCGCCCTGCGGGCGGTGATCACGCTGATGTTCGCCGGCCTGCTGGTGGTGCAGGGCATGGTCATCCCCGCCATCGGCCGCGACATCGACGACGGCGGTGCCGAGGTCGGCCACCTGCGCTGGCCCGTCGTGATCGTGCTGTTCCTCGGCGTGCTCGCCGTGCAGGTCGCGCTCATCTGCATCTGGCAGCTGCTCACGATGGTCCGCCGGGACACGGTGTTCGGCGCCGCCGCGTTCCGGTACGTCGACGTCATCATCGGCGCAGCGGTCGCGGCGACCCTGCTCGCGGTGGTCCTGTCGTTCGTCCTCGCGCCCGGCGAGGCGGTGGCGCCCGGGATCGTGCTGCTCATCGTGATCGGCGGCATGGGCACCGCGGGCATCGCGCTGCTGGTGCTCGTGCTGCGGGTGCTGCTGGCCAAGGCCGTGGCCCTGGACACCACGGCGACCACCCTGCGCGCCGAGCTCGACGAGGTGATCTGATGCCGATCGTCGTCGACGTCGACGTCATGCTCGCGCGCCGCAAGATGTCCGTCGGGGAGCTGGCCGACCGCGTCGGCATCACGCCCGCCAACCTCGCGGTGCTGAAGAACGGGCGAGCGAAGGCCGTCCGGTTCACCACGCTCGAGGCCCTCTGCGAGGTGCTGGAGTGCCAGCCGGGGGACCTCCTGCGCCGGGAGGTCTGACTACCGACACCGCACGGACGTCATCGAGCGGCGGCCGCGGCGGCGAACAGCGCGAGGCTCCGGCCCCACGAGCGCGCCTCCTCCAGCTCGTCGGGCAGGAGACCGCTGGTGCGGCCGGTGACGGTGAACGACTCGGGCGGCATGACGAGCTCCGCCCCCGCCCGGGTGAGCCGCTTGCCGATCGCGTGCGCGGCCGACCCCGCGAGCCGCCCCGCGAGCGCGGTGTCGAAGACCGCGACGGCCTGGCCCGAGGCCTGTGCGACCAGCAGGTCCAGCCACTCGCGCACACCGTCACCGCGGGACACGGTCCGGGGAACGTCGCCGCGCGCCGCCTCCCGGGTGCGAGGGGTGGACAGGCCGCGCTGGTGGGTCGGTGCGCCCACGACGAGCAGGCTCGGACGGGTGGAGTACGTCGGGATCCCCGCCACACCCACCTCGCACATCGTGACCGGGATCCGCAGGTCGGCCAGCCCGGCCGCGACCGCCTCGGCGACCGCAGCAGTGCTTCCGTACATCGACTCGAAGACGAGGAGTGCAGCCATGGACCCACCGTCGCGCAGATCGCCTGCGCCGTCGCGGGCCGAACGTCCTATCCGTTTCGCCCCCTTCCTGCGCGGACGTCGTATCCCTACACTCCGGTCGAAGCGCTTCGATGACGAGCGCGACGCTCGACGGAGAGCCGGCCGCCCTGTCGAGCGTGACCATCCGACGAAGGGCACGCACGTGACACGACCCCTCTGGACCACCCTCACGGCACTCGCGGCGGCGGCAGCACTCACGGCCGGGCTCGCCGGCCCCGCGCAGGCAGTCGAGCGCGCTCCGCGGTCGGCCGCCAAGGTCGTCGCTGCGATGCAGCCCGGCTGGAACCTGGGCAACACCTTCGACGCCGTCGGTGCCGACGAGACCGCCTGGGGCAACCCGCGCGTCACCCAGGAGCTGCTGAGCGAGGTGCAGGAGAACGGCTTCCGCAGCGTGCGCATCCCCGTGACCCTCGGCCAGCACGAGGGCCCCGCCCCGGACTACGCGATCGACCCCGCCGTGCTGGACCGCGTCGAGGAGGTCGTGGACTGGGCCCTCGACGAGCACCTGTCCGTGCTGCTCGACCTGCACCACGACTCGTGGATGTGGACCAACGCGATGCCCGCGCGCCACGACGAGGTGCTCGCCCAGTTCACGGCCACGTGGGAGCAGCTCGCGGAGCGGTTCCGCGACCACCCGCGCACCCTGCTGTTCGAGAGCATCAACGAGCCGCAGTTCTCCGGGTCGACCGGGGAGGCGCAGGAGTACGCGCTGCTCGACGAGCTCAACGTCGCGTTCCACCAGGTGGTGCGTGCCTCGGGCGGGAAGAACGCCGACCGCGTCCTGGTGCTGCCGACGCTGCACACGGACTCCGGCCAGGCGCGGCTCGACTCCCTCGTCTCGACGTTCGACGCGCTCGACGACGCCAACCTCGCCGCGACCTTCCACTACTACGGCTACTGGCCGTTCAGCGTGAACGTGGCGGGCGGCACCCGGTTCGACGCGACCGCCCAGCAGGACGCCACGGACGCCTTCGCGCGGGTGCACGACACCCTCGTCGCGCGCGGCATCCCCGTGATCCTCGGCGAGTACGGGCTGCTGGGGTTCGACCGGCACACCGGCACCATCGAGCAGGGCGAGAAGCTGAAGTTCTTCGAGCACCTGGGGCACCAGGCGCGCACCACGGGTGTCACGACGATGCTCTGGGACAACGGCCAGCACCTCGACCGCACCGCGTTCACGTGGCGGGACCCGGAGCTGTTCGCGCAGATGTCGTCGAGCTGGAAGAAGCGCTCCGGCACGGCGTCGACCGACCAGGTGTTCGTGCACCCGGGTGCCGTGACCGAGCAGACCGTCACCCTGAACCTCAACGGCACCACGTTCCGGGACCTGTCGCTGGGGAGGCAGAAGCTCAGGAAGGGCAAGGACTACCAGCTCTCCGGCAGCACGCTGACCCTCCCGGCCGCGCTGCTGCAGCGCCTGTCCGGCACGGGTGCCTACGGGACCAGCGCGGAGCTGGTGGCACGGTTCTCGCAGGGCGTGCCGTGGTCCATCGAGGTCGTCAACGCGGACACCCCGGTCCTCTCCGACGCGACGGGGACGACCGACGCGTTCGCGGTCCCGACCGACTTCCGCGGCGACCGCCTGGCCACCATGGAGGCCCGCTACCTCGACGGCTCCAACGCCGGCCCGCACGGGTGGACGTCGTTCAAGGAGTTCGACGTGACCTTCGCCCCCGACGCCTCGACCGGCACGATCCTGCTGCGGCCGGCGTTCTTCGCCGAGGTCGCCGACGGCTCCCCCGTGGTGCTCACGTTCCACTTCTGGAGCGGCGCGACGGTCACGTACACCGTGGTCAGGACCGGGACGGCGGTGGTCGGCAGCATCGGCTGACCCGAGCAGCCCGGTGCGGTCGCCCGCACCGGGCTGCTACGTTCCGGCGATGCCGATCCGGACGAACGGCCCGCTCCCCGGCCAGGTGGTCCCGTGAAGGCCGCTGAGTACACCCGGTTCGGCCCGCCCGAGGTCCTCGAGGTGGTGGACCGGCCGCGGCCGACGCCACGCTCCGGCGAGGTGCTGATCCGGGTCCACGCCACCACCGTGACCGCCGCCGAGTGCCACATGCGGCGGGGCCGGCCGCTGTGGGGGCGCGTCATCCTCGGCTTCCTCCGGCCGCGGCGGCGGATGCGGCGGCTCGGGCTGGAGTTCGCGGGCCAGGTGGTCGAGGTCGGGTCGGACGTGACGCGCTGCGCGCCCGGCGACGAGGTCTTCGGGTTCACCGGCTTCCGGCTCGGCGCCGCGGCGGAGTACCTGTGCCTGCCGCAGTCCGCGTCGTTCGCGCCCAAGCCGGCCGGGGTGCCGTTCGCGCGAGCGGCGGCCGCGGTCGACGGCTCCACGACCGCGCTGTACTTCCTGCAGGGCAAGGCGCACGTCCGCGCGGGCCAGCGGGTCCTCGTCGTCGGGGCGTCGGGGAGCATCGGCACGTACGCCGTGCAGCTCGCGCACCGGTTCGGCGCCGAGGTCACCGGGGTGTGCAGCGGCCGGAACGCCGACCTCGTCCGGTCACTCGGAGCCGACCACGTCGTCGACCACACGCGTGAGGACTTCACGACGACCGGCGAGCGCTACGACGTCATCTTCGACACCGTGGGCCGCAGCTCGTTCGCGCGGTCCCGGGGGTCGCTCACCGAGCGCGGCTGCTACATGTCGACGGCGACCGGTCCGGTGAGCACGGTGCTGTCGCTCGTGACGCGGCTCGGTCGCGGACGACGGGTGCTGTCGGGCATGTCGGTCGACAAGAACGCGTCGATGGCGTTCGTGGCGGGACTGCTCGCCGACGACGCACTCGAGGTCGTGATCGACCGCACGGTCCCGCTGGCCGACATCGTGGCGGCGCACCAGTACGTGGAGAGCGGGCGCAAGCGCGGGAACGTCGTCGTCGGGATCACCCCGGACGCGCTCTGAGTTTCCGATACTTTCGAATGGCAGATCCTAAACGCTTCGTTCCTGCGCCCAGGTGTTCCCGGCGCACGGGTAGCGCTGCACACTGGCGTCGATAACGTTATCGACGCCTTGCTCCCGCCTGCGCGTCGGTACGGCGCCGGCGCCCTTCGAGGGCCGCCCGCGCAGCTCCCCACGCACAAAGGAGTGTCTGATGCTCGAAAGTATCGCCCACACGCGGGGGGCGCCCGACCGGCGGCGCCCCTTCCGCGCCCTGATGGCATTCATCGCGGCCGGCGCCATGGTCGCCGTCGGCCTCGCCGTCGCCGCCCCCGCCAGCGCCATCTCGACGAACGGGACCGGCACCAACAACGGGTACTTCTACTCGTTCTGGACCGACAGCCAGGGAACCGTCTCCATGGACATGGGCTCCGGCGGCCAGTACTCCACCCAGTGGAGCAACACCGGCAACTTCGTGGCGGGCAAGGGCTGGCAGACCGGCGGGCGCAAGACCGTCAACTACTCCGGCAGCTTCAACCCGTCGGGCAACGCCTACCTGACCCTCTACGGCTGGACCACCAACCCGCTCGTCGAGTACTACATCGTCGACAACTGGGGCACCTACCGACCCACGGGCACCTTCATGGGCACCGTGAACAGCGACGGCGGCACGTACGACATCTACCGCACCCAGCGCGTGAACAAGCCGTCCATCGAGGGCGACAACTCGACGTTCTACCAGTACTGGAGCGTGCGGCAGTCGAAGAAGACCGGCGGCACCATCACGTCGGGCAACCACTTCGACGCGTGGGCGTCCAAGGGCATGAACCTCGGCAACCACAACTACATGATCATGGCGACCGAGGGCTACCAGAGCAGCGGGAACTCGAACATCACCGTCAGCGAGGGCTCCGGCGGCCAGACCACCACGCCTCCCCCCACCGGCGGTGGCGGCAACACGGGCGGCTGCTCCATCACCGCCACGCGCGCCGAGGAGTGGTCCGACCGCTTCAACGTGAGCTACACCGTCAGCGGCGCCACCAGCTGGACCGCCACCCTCAACCTCAACGGCAGCCAGACCGTCCAGAACAGCTGGAACGCGAGCGTCAGCGGCCGGACGGTCACCTCGACCGGCTCCAACACGTTCGGCGTCACCATCATGAAGAACGGCAACAACACGACGCCGTCGGCCACCTGCGCGACGTCCGGGGGCGGAGGCTCGACGCCCACGCCGACCCCGACGACCTCCACACCGCCGCCGACCTCGTCGAGCTGCTCGGCCGGCTACGTCGGGCTGACGTTCGACGACGGTCCGAACACCGGCACCACCAACCAGCTCGTCTCCACGCTGCGCAACGCGGGCGCCACGGCGACCGTGTTCCCGACCGGGTCCAACGCCTCGTCGAACGCGTCGCTCATGCAGGCCTACAAGAACGCCGGCCTGCAGATCGGCAACCACAGCTGGGACCACCCGCACCTGGTGAACATGAGCCAGTCGGACATCCAGTCGCAGCTCTCCCGCACCCAGACCGCGATCCAGCAGACCGCCGGGGTCACCCCGACGCTCTTCCGGCCGCCGTACGGCGAGACCAACCAGACCCTCAAGAACGTCGAGTCCTCGCTCGGCCTGCGCGAGATCATCTGGGACATCGACTCGAACGACTGGAACAACGCCAGCGCCGACGCCATCCGACAGGCGGCCTCCCGCCTCACCAACGGCCAGATCATCCTCATGCACGACTGGCCCGCGGCGACCCTGCAGGCGCTGCCGAACATCCTGAACGACCTCAGGTCGCGCAACCTCTGCACGGGGCACATCTCGAGCAGCACGGGTCGCGCGGTCGCACCGTCCAGCTCCGGAGGCGGGTCGACGACGCCGCCGCCCTCGAGCGGGTCGTGCTCCGTCACGGCGACCCGGGCGGAGGAGTGGTCCGACCGGTTCAACGTGAGCTACACGGTCAGCGGCGCCAGCAGCTGGACGGTCACGCTCGGCCTCAACGGGAGCCAGAGCATCCAGAACAGCTGGAACGCGAGCGTCAGCGGCCGCACGGTCACCTCGACCGGCTCCAACACGTTCGGCGTCACCATCCTGAAGAACGGCAACAACACCACGCCGGGCGCCACCTGCGCGCCTCGCTGACGGCGGGGGTCCGGACGGACAGGGCCGGTCCGGACCGCTGAGGGAACGGCAGCCTCCCGCGAGGGGGGCTGCCGTTCTCGTTGCCCGGGCGGGCGTCAGGCCTTGGAGCGGTCGCCCACGAAGCGCCAGATCGCGGTCACGATGATCGCGCCGACGATGGAGCCGATGATGCCGCTGGGGCGCAGCTCGAGACCGTCGCCGTTCAGGAGGCTGGCCAGCAGGCCGCCGACGAAGGAGCCGACGAGCCCCGCGATGATCGCCATCGTCCAGTCGATCCGGCCGCGCTTGCGACCGAGGATCAGCTGCGCGAGCGCACCGATGAGCATGCCGAACAGGATCAGTCCGAGGATGAGCATGGGCCGAGACTAGGGCCACGCGGACTATTCGGGCAGCCCTTCCCGATCGGCGAGTTGGCGCCTACGGCGCGGCGTCGACCAGCACCGCGACGCCGTCGAGCAGCCGGGCCAGACCGAACTCGAACGCCCGGCGCGGGTCGTAGGCCGCCTGCTGCGCCTCGCCGGCGACGGGTCCGACGCGGGTGACCGTCGGGAACCGCTCCGGGTCGAACACGCGGTCGAGGATCGGAGCGGTGGCCTCCCACCACTCGGTCTCGGTGATCCCCGTGGCCTGCTCGGCGGCGACCTGGTCGACCACCCCCCGTGCGGTCCCGGCGACGAACCCTTCGATCAGCGTGAACACGGCGTCCATCGCGACCTCGTCGAGACCCGTTCCGTCCACCGCTCGGAGGCCGAGCTCGTACTTGGTGAGCACGCCGGGGCCGAGCGGCGGACGACCCGACGCGGCGACCTGCAGCAGCCACGGGTGCCGCTCGTACTGCGCCCAGCTCGCCCGAGCGACCGCCTCGAGGCGGGCACGCCAGTGGTCGGCCGCCGGGGTGTACAGCGACGGGAACTCGCCGAGCGCGGTGTCGACCATGAGGTCGAGCAGCTCGGCCTTCGCCGGGACGTAGGTGTAGAGAGTCATCGCGCCGACGCCGAGGTCGGCGGCCAGGCGTCGCATCGAGAGTGCGCCGAGGCCCTCGGCGTCCGCGAGCGCGATCGCGGCGTCCACCACGCGGTCGACGGAGAGCCCCGCCTCGGCACCGCGGCCGCGGGGGGACGGCTCCACCAGCCGCCACAGCAGGGACAGGCTGCGGGCCGGGTCGCCCGTGCCGGTGATCTCCGTCATGACCCTCATCCTGCCCCGTCGGGAACAACCGGGTGACCCTCGGCGTTCCTTGTCGTACACTGTACGACTAGCCTTCAGGAGGACACATGGCGATCAGGACGACAGGGCTCACCCGCCGGTACGGCGAGACGACGGTGCTCGACGGGCTCGACCTCCGGGTGGAGGCGGGCACGGTGCACGGGCTGCTCGGCCCGAACGGCGCCGGCAAGACAACCGCCGTGCGGATCCTGTCCACGCTGCTGGACCCGCACGGCGGCACGGCGACCGTCGCCGGGTACGACGTGGTCCGCCAGGCCGCGCAGGTGCGCCGGCACGTCGGCCTCGTCGGCCAGCACGCGGCGGTCGACGAGATCCTCGGCGGCCGGGACAACCTCGTGATGTTCGGGCGGCTGTCCCACCTGGGTACCCGGCAGGCGCGTCGACGGGCCGACGAGCTGCTGGATCGGTTCGACCTCGTCGACGCCGCCGACCGTCCCGTGTCCACCTACTCCGGCGGGATGCGACGCCGCCTCGACCTGGCGGCCGGGCTGGTGCTGGACCCGACCGTGCTGCTGCTCGACGAGCCGACCACCGGCCTGGACCCCGCCGGTCGGCGCGAGGTGTGGCAGGCGGTCCGGGCGCTCGTCGCGGGCGGCACCGCCGTGCTGCTCACCACGCAGTACCTGGAGGAGGTCGACCAGCTGGCCTCGCAGGTGACGGTGCTCAACCACGGACGGGTCGCCGCCGAGGGGACGCCCGACGCGCTCAAGGCGTCGATCGGGCAGGACCGGCTCGACGTCGTCGTCCGGGACGAGGCCGACCTGCCCGCCGCGCAGTCCGCGCTGCGGGCCGTCGCCGGCGACGCCGAGATCGACCTCGACGGCCGGCGGGTCACCGCGACCGTCACGGACCGCGTCGCCGCCCTCACGCACGTGGTCCGGACGCTCGACGACGCCGGGATCGCCGTCGACGACGTGATCCTGCGCCGGCCGACGCTCGACGAAGTGTTCCTGCACCTGACCGGCTCGATGAAGGAGGCCTCATGACCTGGGCGCTGCGTGACTCCTGGACCGTGACCCTGCGCGACCTCGGGCACTGGCGGCGGCAGCCGTGGGACCTGCTCATCGGCCTGGCGTTCCCGATCCTGCTGCTGCTGATGTTCGGCTTCCTGCTCGGCGGCGCGATCGACGTGCCCGGCGGCTACATCGAGTTCCTCTTCCCCGGGATGCTCGCCGTGACCATGGCGTTCGGGCTCGAGAGCACCATGACCTACGTGTCGCAGGACGTGCAGCGCGGGGTGACCGACCGGTTCCGGTCGCTGCCGATGTCCCGCGCGGCGGTCCTGCTGGGTCGGGCGACCGCGGACATGCTCGCCAGCGTCGTCGGCCTCGCCGTGCTGCTCGTCGCGGGTCTGGTGATCGGGTGGCGGATCCACGAGGGCATCGGCAACGCGCTGGCCGGCGTAGCCCTGCTGCTGCTCCTGCGGTTCGCGTTCCTCTGGGTCGGGATCTACCTCGGCCTGCTGTTCCGCGGGCAGGGCGGCGTGGTGGCGGTCCAGATCCTCGTGTGGCCGTTCGTCTTCCTGTCGAACGCGTTCGTGCCCCTCTCGACGATGCCCGGCTGGCTGCAGGCGGTGTCGGCGTGGAACCCGGTCACGGCGACCGTCGCCGCGACGCGCGAGCTGTTCGGGAACCCGACCGTGGCGGGCACGGGCTGGGCGTCGGAGAACGTGGTGCTGCTGGCGGTCGTCTGGCCGGTCGTCCTGTCGGCGGTCTTTGCGACACTGGCCGTGCGGCGCTGGGCGCGGCTGGGGCGATGACGATCTCGAAGGAGAACTCTGTGCACGACGCGATCCGGATCCGCGGTGGTCGGGAGAACAACCTCAAGGGTGTCGACGTCGACGTGCCCAAGCGCCAGATCACCGTCTTCACGGGGGTGTCCGGCTCGGGCAAGTCGTCGTTGGCGTTCGACACCATCGCGGCCGAGAGCCAGCGCCTGCTGAACGAGACGCACTCGGCGTTCATCCAGAACTTCCTGCCGCCGTCGCCGCAGCCCGAGGCCGACGAGCTCACCGGGCTGACCGCGTCGATCGTCGTCGACCAGCAGCCGATGGGTGGCTCGTCGCGCTCGACGGTCGGCACCGCGACCGACACCTACGCCGGGATGCGCCGGGTCTGGTCCCGGATGGGGGTCCCGAACCTGGGCACGCCCATCGCGTTCTCGTTCAACGACCCCCGCGGCATGTGTCCCGACTGCGAGGGCATCGGGAACGTGGCGGCCATCGACGAGGACGCCCTCGTCGACCCGGCCAAGTCGCTCCTGGAGGGGGCGATCGACTTCCCGAACTTCCAGGTCGACTCCTGGTACTGGAAGGTCTACGCGGAGTGCGGGTTCTACCCGGCAGACCAGCCGGTCGGGTCCTTCACGCCCGAGCAGCGCCAGCTGTTCCTCTACGGTCCCGACGAGGCGCCGAAGAAGGGCGCGAAGGTCGCCGTCTCGGGGATGTCGCTCACGTACGAGGCCCTCGTCCCGAAGCTGAAGCGGCTCTACCTGACCAAGAACCCCGAGCAGCTCCAGCCGCACATGCGGGCCGCGGTCGAGCGCATCTCCACCCGGGGCGCCTGCCCGGCCTGCGGAGGCTCACGCCTCAACGAGGCCGCGCGCGGTTCGCTGGTGGGCGGACGGTCGATCGCGGAGTGTGCGGACCTGCAGGTCAGCGACCTGGCGCCGTTCATCCGCGGCCTCGACGCCCCCGAGCACCGGCCGATGCTCGACGACCTGGCGGACCGGCTCGACGCCCTGGTGCACATCGGGCTCGGGTACCTCTCCCTCAGCCGCGAGTCCACCAGCCTGTCCGGCGGGGAGTCGCAGCGGGTCAAGATGGTCCGGCATCTGGGCTCCGCGCTGACCGACGTCACGTACGTGTTCGACGAGCCCTCCGTCGGGCTGCACCCGCACGACGTGCACCGCATGAACGAGCTCCTGGTCGCGCTGCGGGCCAAGGGCAACACCGTCCTGGTGGTCGAGCACAAGCCCGAGGTCATCGAGATCGCGGACCACATCATCGACATGGGTCCGGGAGCCGGTGGCGCCGGCGGTGAGGTCGTCTACGCGGGCGGCCTCGACGGGCTGCGGACGTCGGGCACCCTCACCGGCAACCACCTCACCAGCCACCAGCCGCTGAAGACTCAGGTGCGCTCGTCGGACGGTGCGCTCTCCCTCACGGGCGCGAGCCTGCACAACCTGCAGGACGTGTCCGTCGACATCCCGCGCGGCGTCCTCACCGTCGTCACGGGCGTGGCGGGCTCCGGCAAGAGCTCGCTGATCCGTGGCGTCCTGCCCAAGCGGTTCCCTGACATCGTCGTGGTCGACCAGGCCACCACCCGCGGCTCCCGCCGGTCCAACTCGGCCACCTACACGGGCATGCTCGACACCATCCGCAAGCTGTTCGCCAAGGCCAACGGCGTCAAGCCCGCCCTGTTCAGCGCCAACTCGGAGGGCGCCTGCCCCGAGTGCGGCGGGCTCGGGATCATCTACACCGACCTGGGCAACTTCGAGCCGATGAAGTCGACGTGCGAGGTGTGCGGCGGGCGCCGGTACACCGAGGAGGTGCTCGGCTACACGCTGCGCGGGCAGTCGATCGCGGACGTCCTGGAGATGTCGGTGGTGGAGGCCCGGGAGTTCTTCGTCGACCGCTCCGAGAAGGCCCTCGCCTCCACGCTCGCCGCCATGGACGACGTCGGCATCGGCTACCTGACCCTCGGCCAGCCGCTGTCCACCCTGTCCGGGGGCGAGCGGCAGCGGCTCAAGCTGGCCATCGAGCTGGCCTCACCCGCCGACGTCTACGTCCTCGACGAGCCGACCACCGGCCTGCACATGTCCGACGTCGACCGGCTCATCGGGCTCATCGACCGGTTCGTCGACGCCGGGTCCACGGTCATCGTCATCGAGCACAACCTCGACGTGATCTCCCGCGCCGACCACGTGCTCGACCTCGGCCCCGGCGCGGGTGCCGCCGGCGGACGCGTCGTCTTCGCCGGCCCCCCGGCCGACCTGGTGGCCGTCCAGGACTCCCTCACCGGCGAGCACCTGGCCCGCCGGCACGGCCTCCCGCGCTAGCGACGAGATCGTGGGTTCGACCCGAGATCGTGGGTGCGCACCGACGTTCTCGCGCCGGACCCACGATCTCGACCGGGTCCGGCGGGATCAGCCGACGTCGCGGCGGCGGAACACGAGCAGGGCGGCGCCTGCGATGACCGCCGCCACGGCGGCCAGGTAGATCCCGCCCTGCGTCTGCGAGACGACGTGGGAGACCCCGGTGCACGACGACCCGGCCGCGGTGGTCGCGCACTCGGTGAGGTAGTACGTGGCCGACCCTTGGACCCAGGCGGTCACGTTGGTGACCAGCGTCCACGGCTGCAGCTGCTCGACCTGGTTGGCGAGGATCACCTCGACGAGCACGAGCCAGCCCATCACGACCCCGAGCACCGCCGCCGTGTGCCGCGCCAGGAAGCCCAGGGCGGCACCGATCACGGCCACGACGGGCGCCAGGGCGACGATGCGCAGCGCGACGTCGACGGGCGAGCTCAATTCCGACGTCCCCGCGGCGTCCATCGTGTCGAAGTACCGGTAGGAGAGCCACGAGGCGCCGAGCATGATGCCCACCCCGACGGCAGCGACCGGGATGATCCCGAACGCGGCCGCGAGCACCTTGCTCAGGTAGACCCGCACGCGGCGCGGGGCGAACGTCAGCCAGTTGCCGATCGAGCCGGTCGAGAACTCGGCGGACACGAAGCTCCCGGCGAGCAGGAGGGGCGCCAGCACGAACACGACGGAGACCGACGTGAGCAGGCCGGAGGTGTCCCGGTCGAAGGACGGCTCCCCACCCAGCCAGTTCTCGAGCTTCGGCTCCATCTGGTCACAGGCCCAGTCGACGGCGTCGGGGTCCTCAGCGATCTCCTTCTCGGCCGCCTCCCCCTCCTCGCAGTCGGCGACCCACTGCTCGCCGTTCTCCTCGAAGTCCGCGAGCGCCTGCTCGTAGTACACCTGCGCCTGGTCGATCTCCGCCTGCGACGGAGGAGCGGCGGCCTGCCACGCCGCGAACGCCGCGAGGCAGCAGATGACCAGGACACCCGCGACCCCGAGCCGGATCAGCGTGCGCGACGCGAACCGGTCGAGCTCGACCCGCAGCAGCCGGCTCATGACGCCTCCTCGGCGTGGTGCGCGGGTCGGTGCTCGCCCGCCGGTGGAGGCGCGTGCGTCCCCGGTCCCCGGCCCGCGGTGAGCTCGAGGAAGACGGACTCGAGGTCGACGCGGACGGGCACCAGCTCGTCGACGAAAAGCTGCTGGCTCGCGAGCGCCTCGGTGATGCTCGCCGGCGGCACCCCGCCGTCGACCAGCAGGTACCGGCCCTCGGTCCGCACCGTCCACCCCTGCGCACCGAGGACGCGCTGGGCGCCCGGCACGTCGGCGATCCCCACCCGCACGGTGCCTGCGGCGCCCGCCCCGATGAGGTCGGCGACGCGGCCGCTGGCGATGAGCTCGCCGCGGGCGATGATCGACACCGTGTCCGCCACCTGCTCGACCTCGGCCAGGATGTGGCTGGACACCAGGACGGTCTTGCCACGCTCCGCGAGCCCGCGCATGGTGCCGCGGATCTCGCGGATGCCCGCCGGGTCCAGGCCGTTCGTCGGCTCGTCGAAGATGAGCAGGTCCGGATCCTTCAGCAGCGTGGCCGCGATGGCGAGCCGCTGCTTCATGCCCAGCGAGTAGCCCTTGTAGCGGTCGTCTGCCCGGTCCAGCAGCCCGACGTCCGAGAGGACCACGTCGACCAGCGTCGTCGGGGCGTCGATCGCCCGGGCGAGCATCGTGAGGTTCTTGCGGCCGGAGAAGCTGGGAAAGAACTTCGGCTGCTCGACGATCGCCCCGACCCGGCCGATGACGTCCGGCAGCCGCTCCGGCACTGTCTGGCCGAACAGCGTCATGGTCCCGGAGTCCGCGCGGATCAGGCCCAGCAGCATCCGGATCGTCGTCGTCTTGCCCGCCCCGTTCGGGCCGAGGAAGCCGTGCACGCCACCGATGGGCACGTCCAGGTCGAGCCCGCCGACGGCGACCGACCGCTGACCGCGGCGGTGGCGGTACGTCTTGCGCAGGCCCCGGGTGGAGATGGCGAGGTCCGTCGGCACGTCGCTGTGTCCCTTCGACGATCAGGCGGGAACGGACCGGGCGCCCGGTCGCGTGCACGGTACCGGGTCACCGCCAGGCCGCGGGCCGCAATCGACCCGTCAACCGCCCGCGTCCACCGTCCGCGTCGCGGCGAGCTGCTCGACCAGCCGCCAGCGGGACGCCGTCGTCTCGGCCAGCTGGAGGCCGGCGGCGTCCAGCAGCAGCAGGGGGCGTCGACGGTGGTGCTCCCCCGCCCGCTCGGGCGTCACGCGGTCGAGCACGCGCTGCACCCCTCGGCCCAGCCGGGCGGACGACTCGACGTGATCGGCCATGAGCAGCCGGCCGCCGGGACGCAGCACGCGCGCCAGCTCGCGCAGGACCGCGAGCTCGTCCGCCACGCAGCACATCGCGAACGTGGACACCACCGTGTCGAAGGAGTTGTCCGGCAGGTCCAGGTGGGCGGTGTCGGCCTCCAGGAGCCGGACCTGCACACCGACCTCTTTCGCTCGCGCCGCGGCCGCCCGCAGCATCGCGGGGCTGACGTCGGTCAGCGTCAGGTCGGTGACGCGGTCGGCGTAGTAGGGCAGGTTCGCGCCGGTGCCGACGCCGACCTCCAGGGTGCTGCCCGACACCCGCTCGGCGATCCAGCGCCGAGCCGGTGCGAACAGGCGCGGCTCGAGGAACCCCGTGGTCCGGTCGTAGTTCGGAGCCTGCCCGTCCCAGTACTCCGCCCGCGTCACGCCCATGGCGCCCCAGGCTGCCACCGGTCCCCCGTCCGGCACACCCCTCGGGAGGTCGTCAGCGCTTCGGCCACGTCCACGCCGGGCTGTCGAACATCCCCGCACCCTCCACGGACGTCGCGCCTGCGCCGCCCTTGGTGAGCTCGACGGTCGTGGCGTCCACGGTGCGCAGGGCACGGACCAGGTCCCCGGCGTGCGTGACGACGAGCACCTGCGACCGCTCGGCGGCCGACGCGACCAGGGCGCCGACGGCCGGCATGAGGCTCGGGTGCAGGCTCGACTCCGGCTCGTTGAGCACCAGCAGGTCCGGCGGGCGGGTCGCGTGGGCCGCGGCGACCAGCAGCAGGAACGTGAGCGTGCCGTCGGAGAGCTCGGCCGCCGAGAGCGGTCGCCGCAGGCCGGGCTGCGTCATCGCGACCCGGCACGCGCCGTCGTCGTCCTCGGTGATCACCACGCGCGAGCCGGGGAACGCGGCGTCGACCGACGCCTGGAGCGCGTCCGCGTCGCCCATGAGCTCGATCGTCATCAGCGCCGCGGCGAGGTCGTCTCCGGACGGGGACAGGACCGGGGTGTACGTCGCGACGCCCGGGCGCCGGACCGGGCTGTCCGCATCGGTGCGCAGGTGGTCGTAGAACCGCCACCGGCGGGCCTGCTCCCGCAGCGCGAACAGGTCGGGGGTGGCCGCGGGGTCCGCGAGGAGGGCCATCACCGACTCGTGCGCGTTCACCGTGAGCGGCACGGTGGTCCACGCGCCGTCGTCGTCACGGGTGCGGACGCGCGACCCGGTGCGCTCGGTCAGGACCGTCGACGGCCGCAGCACCGGGCCGGCCCACACGACCTCGGACTTGATCTCCGGGTCGAGCTTGAACGGACCCATCTGCGGAAGCCCGAGGTCGATCGCGTAGGACAGGTCCTCCGTCGCGACCCCCAACCGGACCGCGACGGGACCGTCCTGGCGCCGACCGGCGTGCATCGCGGAACGCATCCCGCCCTCGCGCGCGAGCGATGAGACGGCGCCGTCCCGTGCCACCTCGGCGAGCAGGCGCAGCGCGCGGTAGACGCTCGTCTTGCCGCTGCCGTTGGCGCCGGTGACGACGGTGAGGTTGCCGAGGCCGAGGGTCAGCGAACGCAGGCTGCGGTACCCCTCGACGGCGAGCGTCCGGATCATGGCGCGACCTTAGCGGCGGCCACCGACGCTCAGACCGGCTCCAGCAGCACGACGGGGATCACGCGCGTCGTCCGTGTCTGGTACTCCCCGTAGTTGGCCAGCGCCTCGACGATCCGAGGCCAGAGCTCGTCGCGCTCGTCGGGCGTCGTCACCCGCGCGACCATGTCGACCATCGGGCCGCCACCCACCGAGACCCGCACCTGCGGGTGGTCGCGCAGGTTGAGGAACCAGGACGGGTGCTCGTCGTTGCCCCCGGCGGACGCGACGACGACGAGCGTCTCCCCGAGAGTGAGGGGAGCGGTCAGCATCGACGACCGTGCCTTGCCCGACTTCCGCCCGACCGTCACCAGCTCCAGGGACGGCAGACCGACCAGCGTCGCCCCGAACCGGCCCCCGCTGACCTTCATGCCCGCGCGGTGGAGCCAGCTCAGCGTTCGCATCACGACGGTGCTGGTCATGCCTCGATGAGAACACGTGTCGGACCCCGGTGCGACGATGCCGGGATGACCAAGTTCGTCGTCGACGCGGGTGCCGCCCTCCGGTTCGCCGCGACCGGCACCCCGCTGCCCGACGCCCACGAGCTCCTCGCGCCCACCCTCCTGCGCTCCCAGGCCCTGTCCGCGATGCACGAGGCCGTGCACCAGGGCTCCTTGACCGCGGCCGAGGCGCGCGAGCGGCTGGCGCGGCTGAACCGGTTGAAGATCCGGCTCCTCGGCGACGGGGTCCTGCGCAAGGTGGCCTGGACGATCGCCGACGACCTCGGCTGGGAGTCCACGTACGCCGCCGAGTACGTCGCGCTCACCCGGCTCCAGGCGGACTACCTGGTGACGCTCGACGACGACCTCGCGCGAGCCGTGCAGGGCGTCGTGCCGACCGCACCGTTCGACGCTCTCCTCGATCCCCGGTCCTAGGGTGCAGAGATGGACGACTACTGGTGGGAGCCCCCGATGGCGGGCACCGAGCTGGAGCACCTGGTCGGCGCTCTCGAGCGGCTGCGCACCACGTTCCGCTGGAAGGCCGACGACCTCGATGCCGCCGCGCTGAGTGCCCGGATCGCTTCGTCGGAGCTGACCCTCGGCGGTCTGCTCAAGCACCTCGCGGCCGTCGAGGACATCCAGTTCACGGTCAAGCTGAGAGGCGGCCGGATCGGTGAGCCCTGGGAGTCCACGCCGTGGCGGGGCGGCAACGACTGGCTCTTCAGCACCGCCGCCGACGACACCCCGGAGCAGCTCTACGCGTACTGGGACGACGCCGTCCGCAGGTCCCGCGACCGCCTCGGGGCAGCGCTGACCGCCGGCGGGCTCGACCAGCGGGTCGACCTGGCCGCTCTCGACGGCACCCACGCGAACCTTCGCCGGATCATGTTCGACCTCGTCGAGGAGTACGGGCGGCACACCGGGCACGCCGACCTGCTCCGTGAGGCCGTCGACGGCCGCGTCGGCGAGGACCCGCCGGACGGCTGGCGTGCGGTGTCGGGCCGCTTCGGTCCGTCCGACTGACCGGCTCGTGCCACCATCCCCCACGTGAACATCACCCTCAGCCCGTGGTCGGTCGCCGACGCCGACGCGCTCGCCGCCGCTGTCGGGGAGAGCCCCGAGCTCGGTGTCCAGCTCGGTGAGGCGGTCGAGACGCCTGCCGCCGCCCGGGACTACATCACGCGGTACCTGACCGACGACGAGGGCACGGTCGCGTTCGCGATCCGCGTCGACGGCGTCGCGGTCGGCCACGTGGCCCTGAGCCACATCGAACGCCGCAACGACTCGGCCTGGGCGTCGTACTGGGTGACTGCGAGCCGGCGCCGCCACAAGCTGGCCTCCCGCGCACTGGCCACGATCGCCGCCCACGCGTTCGACACCCTGGGCCTGTTCCGGCTCGAGCTCGGGCACCGCGTGAACAACCCGGCGTCCTGCCGGGTGGCGACCGCCGCGGGGTTCGCCGCCGAGGGGATCGAGCGGGCCAAGCTGCGCTACGGCAGCGACCGGTACGACGTCGAGACGCACGCCCGGCTGTCCACCGACCCGCGACCGTCGATCGAGCTGATCCCGATCGTCGACGTGGCCCCGACCCCGGAGCGGTGACCGGCGGCGCCGCCGTCACGTCGCAGCGGGCTGGGGTCAGCCCGCGTCGTCCGGGCAGTCAGAAGTCGCCGCCGCCGAAGTCTCCCCCGAAGTCGCCGCCGAAGCCTCCGTCGAACCCCGCGTCCCCACCGGAGTCGGCCGCGACGTCGCCGCCACCGTCGGCTGCGGGATCCGCGCCGCCGCCGTCGGACAGGTCGAAGAAGCTGTCTGCGATCGCGGTGCCGACGAACGCACCGGCGACGCTGGCCAGGAGGCTGCCGGCGAGCATCCCGCCCATGCCGATGCCCCCACCGCCGCCGCCGCCGCCGAAGCGGTTCTCCAGCGTCCCGGGCGCGCGCAGCTCCGCCCTCGTGGCCATGCGTGCCAGCGCGCGAGGGTCGTCGGACTGAGCCCGCTCGGCCTCGGGCACGTCCTGCGAGAGCCCGTCGAGGACCTGCCGGCGCTGCTCGGGTGTCAGCTGCGCGAACGCCTCGGCGTGCGCCTGCTCGATCGCGTCGGGCGGCGCGGTGCGCAGCAGGTAGCGGTAGCGGTCGATGGCGGCCTCGTCAGAGGTTGCGGGCCGGCTGCCGTACGGCGCGGTCGGCTGCTCCTCACGACCCAGGAACCGGTCGAGGAATCCCATGCTCATCACCTCTCGTGTTCGGTTCCCCGTCCAACGCGGGGGTGACCTGACGGGTTCCGAGAATTACTCATGGCAGGCGCGCCCGCCTCCTGACAGAGTGACGCCGCCCGAGCCACTGGAGGTCACCATGCCCGCTCTCGACGGACGCGTCGTCCTGGTCACCGGCGCCAGCCGACGGATCGCGATCGGCGCCGGGGTCGCCCGCCGCCTGGTCGCCGACGGCGCGACGGTGCTGCTGCACTCCTGGTCGCCGCACGACGCCGAGCAGCCGTGGGGTGCCGACGAGGGCGGGGTCGACGCCCTGGTCGACGAGCTGCGCGCGGCCGGCGGGACCGTCGAGCACGTGTCGATGGACCTCGCCGACCCGGCGGCGCCGCACGCGCTGGTCGACGCCGCGCACGACGCGTTCGGGCGGCTCGACGCCGTCGTCGCCAACCACGCGCGCAGCTCGGGGCAGAACCTGGAGCAGCTGACCGCCGCGGAGATCGACCTGTCCTACGCGGTGAACACCCGCGCCACCCTGCTGCTCGTGCAGGCGTTCGCGGCCCGGCACGACGACGCCCCGGGCGGCCGCGTCATCGTCTTCACGTCCGGCCAGTACCGCGGCGCGATGCCCGACGAGCTGCCCTACATCGCGTCGAAGGCCGCCCTGCACGAGCTCACGGCAAGCCTCGCGGTGCACCTGATGCCCCGCGGCATCACGGTCAACTGCGTGAACCCCGGCCCGAACGACACCGGCTACGCCGACGAGGCCACACGTGCAGCGCTGAGCGCCCACAGCCCCGGCGGCCGGTGGAGCACGCCGGCGGACACGGCCAAGCTGATCGCCTGGCTGCTCAGCGACGAGGCCGACTGGGTGACCGGCCAGACCATCGCGTCGGACGGCGGCTTCTCGTCGCTCTGAGCATCTACGCTCCGCGGGTGACCGAGCTCGCCCAGCTGCCCCTCGACCACCCGTGGATGACTGTCGGCGTTCTCGCCGTGCTTCTCCTCGTCCTCGTCCTCCTCGGTCGGCGCAGGCCGCGTGCCGGAGGCCCGCAGGCGGGCGACGTGTGGTTCGCCGAGGTGCCGTTCGAGGACGGTTCCGGGAGCAAGGACCGGCCCGTGCTGGTGCTGTCGGCCAGCGGTCGCTCGTGCGAGGTGGCACGGTTCACGTCGCAGGACAAGAACGGTCGCCGCGACCACGTGCGGGTACCGCAGGGCGTCCCCGGGCTGCCGAAGGCCAGCTGGCTGAACCTGCGGCCGACGAGCCTGCCGCGCTCCGCGTTCCGTCGTCGCACCGGGCAGCCGGGCGAGGCGTTCGTCGCCTGGTACCGCGACGCGGCAGACAATCGGGTGTGATCCGCACCGTCCGACGGCGTACCGTCCCGTCCTCGTGAGCCGGATCCTCGACACCGTCGTCCCGCGCCGGCTGGGCACCCGGTTCCGGTGGCTGCTGGCGTCGTCGTGGAGCTCGAACCTCGGCGACGGGATCGTGCTGGCCGCGGGTCCGTTGCTCGTGGCGTCGCGGACGGACGACGCGTTCCTGGTCGCGCTGGCGGCGCTGCTCCAGTGGCTGCCACCGCTGCTGTTCGGGCTGTGGGCCGGGGCGGTGACGGACCGGCTGGACCGGCGACGGCTCATCATCGTCGTCGACTCGCTGCGGACCCTGGTCCTGCTGCTGCTCGCGACAGCGGTCGTGCTCGACGTCGCGACCATCTGGCTCGTGCTGGTGGCGATGTTCCTGCTGGGCACCGCGGAGACGTTCGCCGACAACGCGTCGAGCACGCTGGTGCCGATGCTGGTGCAGCGCGACGACCTCGCGCTGGCGAACAGCCGGATCATGGCCGGGTTCGTCACCGTCAACCAGCTGGTCGGGCCGCCGCTGGGGGCGTTCCTGTTCGCCGTCGGGCAGGCGCTGCCGTTCGCCGCCGAGGCGGTGCTCGTCGGCGCGGGCGCGGTGCTGATCTCCCGCATCGCGCTGCCGCCGCACCGGAGCGGGGAGCACACGACGCACATCCGGCACGACATCGCCGAGGGCGTCCGCTGGGTGCGGCACCACGCGGCGGTGCGGACGCTGGTGCTGACCATCCTCATCTTCAACGTGACGTTCGGGGCCGCCTGGTCGGTACTCGTCCTGTACGCGCGGGACCAGCTGGGGCTGGGGGCGATCGGGTTCGGGCTCATCACGACGGTCAGCGCGGTCGGCGGTCTCGTCGGCACCCTGACGTACGGGTGGATCACGCAGCGGGTCAGCCTGGCGAACCTCATGCGGATCGGCCTGATCATCGAGACCCTCACGCACCTGGCCCTCGCGCTGACGACGACCGCCTGGTTCGCGCTGTGCGTGTTCTTCGTGTTCGGCGCGCACGCGTTCGTGTGGGGGACGACATCCGTGACCATCCGGCAGCGGGCGGTGCCGACGCAGCTGCAGGGGCGGGTCGGCAGCGTGCACCTGGTGGGGGTGTTCGGCGGGCTGGTGGTCGGCGCCGCGATCGGCGGGCTGCTCGCGCAGCGGTACGGCGTGGCGGCACCGTTCTGGTTCGCGTTCGTCGGGTCGGCGATCTTCGTGGTGCTCATCTGGCACCAGCTGCGGCACGTCGCGCACACCGACGAGCTGGATGCGCCCGCCCAGGCTTGACGTCTGTATAGAAGATGTTCAATATAGCGGCGTGACGACGACAGCCATGGGCGCCCCCGCCGCCGAGGACGTCGCCCGTGCCCTGCGCGCTCTCGCCGACCCCCTCCGGCTGCGCGCCCTCTCGCTGATCACCGCCAGCCCGTCGGGCGAGGCGTGCGTGCTCGACATCAGCGAGCTCACGGCGGTGTCGCAGCCCACCGTGTCGCACCACCTCAAGGTCCTCCGGGACGCCGGCATCGTCACGTCCGAGCGTCGCGGGACGTGGGTCTGGTACCGGCTCGCGCCCGAGCACCAGGGGGCGGTCCGCGCGGTCCTGGGCGCGTTCGCAGCCGTCGACGGCCGGCCGGCCGGCACGGTCCCCGACCTCGACGGCCACCTCGACCGCGTCGCCGCCGACCTCGCCCCGCGGTACCCGACGATCGACGCGGCTCGCGTCCGGGACGTCGTGCGCGACTCCGCGACGGCGCTCGCCCGCACGTCCGGCGTGGGCGCACGGCTGGTCAACCTCACCGACCGGTTCGCCCGCCAGCGCCTCGACGACCTCGTGCGGATCGAGGGCGGCACCACCGTCCCGCGCGTCCTGTTCGTCTGCGTCGCCAACGCCGGGCGCTCGCAGCTGGCGGCCGCCCTGCTCCAGCACTACGCGGGCGACGCGGTCCTGGCCCGGTCGGCCGGGTCGGCGCCGGCCCCCGCGATCCACACCCACGTCCGGCCCGAGCTCGAGGCGCTCGGCGCGGACGGGTTCCCCAAGCCGCTCACCGACGACGCCGTCCGCGCCGCCGACGTCGTCGTGACGATGGGCTGCGGCGACGTCTGCCCGGTCTATCCCGGCACCCGCTACGAGGACTGGGCGGTCGGCGACCCCGCGCTCGCATCCCCCGAGGGCGTCACGGCGATCCGCACCGACATCGACACCCGCGTCCGCACCCTGCTCACCACACTCGACACCATCGGAGCACCATGACCAAGCCCAGCGTCCTGTTCGTCTGCGTCCACAACGCCGGCCGCTCCCAGATGGCCGCGGGGTTCCTCACCGCGCTGTCCGGCGGCGCCGTCGAGGTCCGGTCGGCAGGCTCGATGCCGGCCGACCAGGTCAACCCCGTCGCCGTCGACGCCATGGCGGAGGTGGGCGTCGACATCCGCGCCGAGCAGCCGAAGGTGCTGACCACCGAGGCCGTCCAGGCGTCCGACGTCGTCGTCACGATGGGCTGCGGCGACGCGTGCCCGTACTTCCCCGGCAAGCGCTACGAGGACTGGGTGCTCGAGGACCCGGCGGGTCAGGGCATCGACTCGGTGCGCCCGATCCGCGACGAGATCCGCGGCCGGATCCTCACCCTCCTCGACGAGCTGGGCGTGACCCCCGTGACCCTGTGACCGCCCTGGTCCGTCGACTCGGCGTCACGGACGCGGTGGTCGTCGGGCTCGGCGCCATGCTCGGCGCCGGGGTGTTCTCCGTCTTCTCCCCCGCGGCGGAGGCGGCGGGCGCGGGCCTGCTGGTCGGGCTACTGATCGCCGCGGTGGTGGCGTTCTGCAACGCGACGTCCTCGGCGCGGCTGGCGGCGCAGTACCCGCAGTCAGGCGGCACGTACGTCTACGCCCACCGTCGGCTCGGGCCGTTCTGGGGGTTCCAGGCAGGCTGGTCGTTCGTCGTGGGCAAGACCGCGAGCTGCGCGGCGATGGCGCTCACCTTCGCCTCCTACGCCGCACCCGGGCAGGTCCGCCTCGTCGGGATCCTCGCGGTCGTCGCCGTCACCGCCCTGAGCTACCGGGGTGTCCAGCGGTCGGCCCGGGTCAGCCTCGTGATCGTCGTGCTCACCCTGGCGACGCTCGCCGTGGTCGTCGTGGCGGCGCTCGCGGGCGGCACGGCATCGACCGCGCACCTGACCGGCGTCGTCCCCGGCGGGGTGCTGCAGTCCGCCGGCCTGCTCTTCTTCGCGTTCGCGGGGTATGCCCGGATCGCGACGCTCGGCGAGGAGGTGGTCGACCCGCGTCGCACGATCCCGCGCGCGATCCCGCTGGCACTCGGCCTGGTCCTCGTCGTGTACCTCGTGGTGGGGGTGAGCGCCCTGCTCGCCGTCGGCGCCGACGGGCTCGCCGCGACCGCCGCCCCGTTGCGCGCGGTGGTCGAGGCCGGGTCGTTCGCCGCCTTGAGCCCGGTCGTGCAGGTGGGCGCAGCGGTCGCGTCGCTCGGCGCCCTGCTGGCGCTGGTGCTCGGGGTGTCACGCACGACCTTGGCGATGGCGCGCCAGCGCGAGCTGCCGCCGTTCCTCGCCGCGGTCGACGCGCGGCACGGCGTGCCGTACCGGGCGGAGCTCGCCGTCGCGGCCGTCGTGATCGTGCTGGTCGCGACCCTCGACGTGCGCGGTGCGATCGGGTTCTCGTCGTTCGGGGTGCTCACCTACTACGCCCTGACCAACGCGTCCGCGCTGCGGCTGGCACCGGACGAAGGGCGCCCGCCGCGGTGGGTCGCGGTGCTGGGGCTGGTCGGCTGCACGGTCCTCGCCTGCACGCTGCCGCTGCCCTCGATCCTCGGCGGCCTGGCTGTCGCGCTCGCCGGCGCGATCACGTGGGCGGTCCGCCGCAACCGCACCCGGGACTGACGACCACCGGCCGAACTCGGTGGCTGCGGCCGAACTCGGTGGTTCCAGCTCACGAGTTCGGCGCGAAGTGCCGAGTTCGGCGTCGGGCGACGAGCTGGGCGACGAGCTCGGCGTCGGGCTCGGACGAAACATGTGGCGGCCCGTCGTGGTTGAGGGGCGTGAGAGGGGATTGCCGATGACTACCGACACCACCTGGACCGACCCGCGCGACCAGCTCGAAGCCGTCGTGATGATGGCCAACGGGCGGCTCGCGCCGCGGAGGTTCGCCGACCGCGCCGCCGCCGAGGCGTGGGCGCGGCCGGAGCTGGGCGACGAGGTGCTGGAACGCAACCTCGTCTGCTCCTGCGACAGCTAGGACGCGCCTCCGAAGGCCGCGGTCGCGTGGTGCTGCCTGTCGATTCCGGCGGGGCTCGTCCGTCACAGTGGTGGCAGGCCACACGGGGCTGCCGCACAGGAGGAGCCGACATGACGCAGTACGCCATCTACTTCCACCAGCAGTGGGTCGGAGACCACCCGGCCGAGTGGTTCCAGACCCGCGTGGAGCCCAGCACCGCGGTCGTCCGTGACATGGAGGCGGCCGGGGTCCTGGTCTTCGCCGGCGGGCTCGAAGAGAACATGGCCGACGCCTTCAGCGCCGACGCGACGAGCGGGACCGTCTCGATCACCGACGGTCCCTACACCGAGACCGCCGAGTACCTGGGCGGGATCACCGTCATCGACGTGCCCGACCTGGAGACGGCCAAGATGTGGGCGGGCAGGGTCGCCGAGGGGTGTGGCTGGCCCCAGGAGGTCCGGGTCATCAAGTAGGTCCCCGACGGAGCTTCTGCCATCGGCCGGCTCCCTAGCTCACGTGCGCGACGATCCGCTTGATCGTCTCCTCGTCGCGCAGGATCCGGCGGTGCCCGAGCCCGTCGCTGAGCACCAGCTCCGCCTCCGGCCAGGCGCGGGCGATGCGGGCGCCGTCGGCGTGGTCGGCCTCCTTGTCGTCCCGGTCGCTCAGCACGAGCGTGGCGGGCAGCGTCCGTCGCGTGTTGGCCGCGCGCAGCGGGATGTCGAGGTCCGCCAGTCGGCGGTCGGCGAGGACCTGCATGCGGACCTCGAACCGGTGCCGGGTCCGCTCGCTGAAGCCGAGGGTGTGCGCGAAGCCCTCGATGTAGGTGGTCGGGTCCGCCAGCGGGGTGACCATGACCAGGCGCTCCGTGGGGGTGCCGTCCAGGACGGCGAGCGCGCTCGCGGCGGCACCCATCGAGTGGCCGACGACGGCGCGGGCCGGACCGTGCTCGGCGATCACGGTGTCGAGAGCGGTCGACATCTCCGGCAGCGTCGTGCGTCGGCCCCCGAGCGCGCCGGGCCCGGAGTCGCCGTGGGCGGGCGCGTCGTAGGCGACGACCCGCAGGCCGGCACCGACGAGGGGCTCGACGAGCGACCGCAGCTGCCCGCGGTGGCCGCCCCAGCCGTGCACCAGGTAGACGGTCGGTCCGTCGCCCCAGACCTGGCCGACGATCGTGCCGGTGCGGAAGGTGGTGCCGCCGGGGATCGCCGCCCGGTCCTTGGGCCGGGCGGGCGTGCACCACAGCCGGAGCGCCCCGCGTGCCACGAGCTCCGGGGCGACGCGGTCCAGTACACCGACGGCCGACCGGACGACCGGCGGCACCGGGGGCAGTTGCGTACGAACGGTCGTGCTTTTTTCGGTCGATGCTGCGGTCATGGCAGGTTCCTCCAGATGGGGTCAGCGCAGGAGCGACTGCAGCAGCCGCTCGAAGGTGTAGCGGGTGTGGGCCTCGGCGGCCGGGTCGTGCAGCAGCCTGCACGCGTGGAAGTGCGCGAGCATCAGGCCGTGCAGGTCGTGGGCGAACTGCTCGGGTGCCAGGTCGTCGCGGAACGCCCCGTCCTTGGCCCCGGAGCGGTACACCTGCGCGAGCGAGTCCATGAGGTCCCAGTGGTCCTTGACCACCAGGTCGCGGACCGGTCCCGGCTGGTCGTCGAACTCCGTGGCCGCCGAGACGAACAGGCAGCCCGACGAGCCCGACGACGACGTGAGCAGCCACCGCTCGAACAGGGTGCGGACGCGTGGCTCCCCGCGCGGGGCCGCGAGCGCCGGCCGGAAGACCTGATCGACGAAGTGCTCGCGCGCGCTGCCCAGGACCGCGAGCTGGAGCGCCTCCTTGGAGCGGAAGTGCGCGTAGAGCCCGCTCTTCGACATGCCGCTCGCGCTGGCCAGGGTGCCGATGGTCAGACCGGCGACACCGAGGCGCCCGGCGATCTCGACCGCCTGGTCGATCACCGCCTGACGCGTGGCGTCACCTTTGCTCATCCGCAAGTAATAGCACGATCGTGCGCTACAGCGCCATCACCGCGACGCCCAGCGCTGCTGCGCCGAGACAGAGGAGGACGGAGCCGACCGCGTTGGCGGTCGCACGGCGGACCTCCCCCGCCTGGATCAGCCGGACCGTCTCGACCATCGCCGTCGAGAACGTCGTGTACCCGCCGCAGAAGCCGGTCGCGGCGACCGCCAGCCACGTCGGGCCCAGGCCGCGGTAGAGGTGGGCGCCGGCGAGCAGCCCGATGAGGAACGAACCCGTCACGTTCACCACGAAGGTGGCCAGCGGGAACACCCGGGTCCACCGGGCACGCACCGAGCCGTCGACGACGAACCGCGCGGCCGCTCCGACCCCGCCGAGCACGGCGATGAGCAGGACCGTCATCGGGCGCGCCAGCGATGGTGCCGGGACGCGAGCACGACACCCGCGATGCACGCCAGCAGTCCGAGGACCACGCTGAGCACCCCGTACAGCAGGCTCATCGTCACCTGGCCCGCCGCGATCAGCCGCTCCATCTCGAGGGCCAGGCTGCTGAAGGTGGTGAACCCGCCCAGCACGCCGGTGCCCGCACCGAGCCGGACCAGGCGCCCTCGTCGCGACTCGGAGCCCCTGCGCAGGAGCGCCTCCAGCAGGGCACCGAGCAGGAAGGACCCGAGCAGGTTCACGACGAAGGTCGCGGTCGGCCACCCCGACGGCGACGCCCCCACGGTCTCCGCGACCGCCCAGCGCGCGGTGGTCCCGACCGCACCCCCGACCGCGACGACCGCGACGAGGCGCAGGTCGAGGTGCGGCGGACGGGTCACGGGATCTCTTCGGGGGCCTGGGGCACGATCGTGACCGGCAGCGGCTGGGTGTGCGCGAGGTGCCCAGCCGTCGAGCCGCCGATCAGGTGGTTCATCCACCCGCCCAGCCCGGGTCGGCGGCTGCCGATGACGATCATCGTCGCACCCTCCTCGCGTCCCACGCGGGCCAGGGCACGCGACGCCTCCCCGACCGTGTAGACGAACCGCCAGGCGACGTCGTGCCCCTCGAGGTCCCGGACGAGCTCGTCGGCCATCGCGGTCTCGGCGACGCCGTCGCCCTCGCGGCTGTCGACGTGGTCCGGGTCGAGCGGGGTGGTCACGAGCGTCCCGTCCGGCTCCTGGGCGACGAACGTGCGGGCGGGGTCGGCCCACACGCAGACCAGCGAGCCTCCGAGGGCGCGGGCGAGGTCGGCCGCGCCGCGCACGACGACGGGTGCCTGCCGCGGGACCACACCGACCACGACCGTCGGCGCACCCGGCGTCGGCGAGCCGTGCCACGCGTGCGGGGCGGACCGGGTCACCTGCCGAGGCTACCGGGGAACACCCGTCGGGCCGCGGAGGTTGCTGTGACCCATGACCACCATCGGATTCATCGGCGCCGGACACATCGGTGGCGCCCTCGCCCAGCTCGCGATCGCGCAGGGCTACGACGTCGTCGTGAGCAACTCCCGCGGCCCCCAGACCCTCACCGACCTGGTGCAGCAGCTCGGCGACCGGGCGCGCGCCGCCACGTCCGCCGAGGCCGCCGCGGCGGGTGACGTGGTCGTCGTGACCATCCCGACCAAGAACGTGAAGGACGTGCCCGTCGAGCCCCTGGCCGGCAAGGTCGTCATCGACACCAACAACTACTACCCGCAGCGCGACGGCCAGATCCCGGCCCTGGACGACGAGTCGACCACCGTCTCGGAGCTCCTGCAGACCCACCTGCCGCAGTCGCACGTGGTCAAGGCGTTCAACCACATCGCGTCCGGCGACCTGGCGACGCAGGGCGCCCCCGCCGGCACGCCGGACCGTCGGGCGCTCGCGGTCGCGGGCGACTCGGACGAGGCTCGCGCCGCGGTGGCGGAGCTGATCGACGAGCTGGGCTTCGACACGGTCGACGTCGGCCCGCTCGCGGAGGGCTGGCGCTACCAGCGCGACACCGCGGCCTACGTGCAGCGGTTCGACGCCGACGGGCTCCGCGACGCGCTGACGAAGGCCGTGCGCTACCGCGACATGTGACACCGACCGGACGGCCTGCGCTCCCCTCCGGGCGCAGGCCGTCCGGTCCCTCAGCGGGTTGCTCCGACCCGGACCAGCTGCTTCGGGCCGTCGTTCCCGAACTCGTCGGACGGGTGCGCCAGCTCGATGAACCAGCTGGGCTCCAGCAGGTCGGCCCCGCCCTCGTACGGCGCGGCCCAGTAGGCCAGCACCGACGAGACGACCTGAAGGTCGGTGCCCCGGCGGTCCTTGCGGTGCCGCGCCGCCTCCAGCACCCTCTCCAGCGCCTCGCCCTCCTCGACGAGCTCCGCCTCGTGGTGCAGCTCGACGGCGTCCCAGGTGGTCGCCATGAGTCGCAGCGGCCGGTCGTCGTCGAGGAACGTGGCGTTCACGCCCGCCCGCGGACCCGTCACCGGGATGCCGTCGAGCGTCACGCGGCTGCGCACGTCGGTCTTCACCGCGAACCGCGTCCGCTCCTTGCCGTCGAACCGCACGGCGTGGACGACGGCAGCGTCGATGCTCGACTCGAGCCGCACACCGTCGGACCGGGCGACCGCCGGGCCCAGCCCGAAGCGCTCGGCGAGCTCCGCGGTGACGCCCAGCGCCTTCTCCGCGGGGAGCGGCTCGGGGTGGTCCTTCTCGGGGTCGGCGGCAGCGACTCCGCGGACCGTGTCCACCAGGGTGGTGACGCCGGCGAGCCGGTTGCCCGGTCCGCCGTGCACGAGGGTGGCCTCCTTGCCGACGAGCGCGAACGCCTCCTCGGTGCGGACGACGTCACCGTCGATGCGGAACGACTCCGCGAGCGCTCGCAGGCGGTCGTCGTCCAGGGCAGCAGGTCGCACGCGGGCGACCGAGATCGTGGTCATGACTGTTCCTTCCGGGAGTGTGCGGGCGCTCAGCAGGCGTGCGGGATCCAGGTCCAGGAGAACCAGGAGCCGCCGCGGTGCGGGTCGGAGCTGACGAAGCCGTGGTCGTGCAGGAAGTCCGCGCCGGTGTTGGTGCCTGCGCTGTTGGCGTACAGGACCGCCGACTCCACCCAGCTGGGCTGCGTGAACTCGGCCATCCAGAACCACGCGTCGACCACGCGCATCGGGTGCCGGCCGATGAGGAACTCCGGGATGCCGTACATGGCCGTCATCCAGCGGCCGTCGAGCGCGGACGCGAACGCCCGCCCCGGGTTGGCCAGGTCGAGGCTCGTCGTCGTGAAGCTCAGCAGGGCGTGCAGGCCCTCGAACGCGTCGGCCCACCGGTCGAACACGTCGCGGTTGGCACCCTGCTGGAACGCGTCCATCTGCAGGGTGTTGCACACCTCCAGGCCCAGCCACTCCAGGTCGCCGTGGCCCAGGCGCAGGTCGCCGTCGTCTCCCGCGGACGTCGAGGTGAAGTCGCCGCGTACCTGCGAGTCGTCGGGTACGTCGCTGCGGAAGTAGAAGCCGCTGGGGCTGCCGTGGCCGGTGAAGTAGACGATGTCCGCCTGCTCCACCCACTGGTCGGCGTGCCCGCCGCGGGCGTTCGCCTTGAAGTCGTCCTCGAACGCGTTCCCGTCGCCCCAGTTGAAGATCCCGGTGCCGCTGTCGTGGTTGCGGAGCTCGTCGTAGAACCCGCCTGCGTCCTCGTGCTCGTGGGTCAGCGCGTTGAGGTTGTTGTACGCGTTGATCCACTCGGTGCCGATGCCGTACGACATCGTCGTCCCCCTTCGCCGTCGGTCCTGTCACCGAGAACGAGTTGGCTCCTCCGGGCGGAGATACCGCGGCCGCGGGTCATATCTGCTCGCCCGGGTGCGCCGCCGGTCGTAACGTCCGGCACATGGACCTCCCCCGCCACCACACGATCCGTGAGAGCAGCCACCAGATCCTCGACCCGTTCACCGACGCGCAGCTGGCCACCCTCGGCCGCGCCCTGCACCTGACCCCCGGCACCACGCTGCTCGACCTCGCGTGCGGCAAGGGCGAGCTGCTGTGCACCTGGGCACGGGACCACGGGACGGTCGGGACGGGGGTCGACCTGAGCACGGTGTTCGTCGACGCGGCCCGGTCGCGGGCGGCGGAGCTCGGGGTCGACGTGACGTTCGTGCAGGGCGACGCCTCCGGCTACGTGTCGGGCACGCCCGTCGATGTGGCCTCCTGCGTCGGCGCGACGTGGATCGGCGGCGGTGTCGTCGGCACGCTCGACCTGCTCGCGCGGTCGCTGAAGCCGGGCGGCATCGCGCTCGTCGGTGAGCCGTTCTGGCGCACCGACCCCCCGGAGGCGGCCCGCGCGATCGGCGACTTCCTGACCCTGCCCGCCCTGGTGGAGCAGACCCGCGACGCCGGCTGGGACCTGGTGGAGATGGTGCTCGCCGACGAGCACAGCTGGGACCGGTACGTCGCCGCGCAGTGGCTGAACGTGCGCCGGTTCCTCGACGAGCACCCCGACGACGAGCTGGCACCGTCCCTGCGGCACGAGCTGTCGACGGCACCTCTGGAGTACGTCACCAACCAGCGGCCGTACCTCGGCTGGGGCGTCCTCGCGCTGGTGCGGCGGCCGTGATGGACCCGTCGGCCGTGCAGGCCTACTACGCCGCGAAGAGCCAGCACGAGCGCGACCGGCTGCTCTCCGCGGAGGGTCTCCTCGAGCGCGTCCTGACCACCCGGCTCCTGGAACCGCACCTCGGCGCCCCCGGCCGCGCGCTCGACCTGGGCGGCGGCACCGGGCCGTACTCGGTCTGGCTGGCCGAGCTCGGCTGGGACGTCACCCTGGCCGACCTGTCCCCCGAGCTGCTCGCCATCGCCGAGTCGTCGCTGCCCCCCGGGACCGTGCGCGAGGTGGTCCAGATCGACGCGCGCGACCTGTCCCGCTGGGGCGACGCCACGTTCGACGCGGTCCTCAGCCTCGGCCCGATGTACCACCTGACGACTGCCCCCGACCGTGCGCGCGCCGCGGTCGAGCTCGCGCGCGTCACCCGCCCCGGTGCCCTGGTCGCCGTCGCGCTCATGCCGCGGTACGTGTCCGTGCGCCGCCTCCTGTCGCTGCCCGACGAGCGGTGGCAGCTGGCCGATCCGGCGTTCCTGGACCGTCTGCTCGACGACGGCGTGTTCGAGAACGCCGTCCCCGACCGGTTCACGCACGTCTACGGCGTCGAGCCGGCCGACGTCGCGCCGTTCTTCGAGTCGCACGGGTTCTCGACGGTGTCGCTGGCCTCGACGCACGGGTTCCTCACGGGCGTCGAGGACGGGTTCGAGGCGCTCCGGGTCGAGCACCCGGCGGCGTACAGCACGCTGCTGGACCGGCTCGTCGCGACGGCGTCGGACCCCGGAACGCTCGCCACCGCCGGGCACCTGCTGTACGTCGGGCGCCGTCAGCCGCCGACGAGCCCCGACTCGTAGGCCGCGATCACCAGCTGCACCCGGTCGCGGCAGCCGAGCTTGCGCAGCGCCTCCGAGACGTGCGACTTCACGGTCGGCTCGGCGATCCAGAGCTCAGCGCCGATCTCCGCGTTCGACAGCCCGCGCGCGACCGCCCGCAGGATCTCGAGCTCGCGCGGCGTCAGGTCGTCGAGACCCTTCGCCCTCCTCGGGGCCGGCGACCTCGTGGTGAAGTCCTCCACCAGCCGACGCGTGACCGTCGGGCCCAGCAGCATCGAACCCTCCGCGACCATCCGCACCGCCTCGACCAGCCGGTCCGCCGTGACGTCCTTGAGCAGGAACCCGCTGGCACCCGCGCGCAGCGCGTCGTAGACGTACTCGTCCAGGTCGAAGGTGGTGAGGATCAGGACGCGGGTCGACGGGTGCTCCGCGCTGATCCGCTGCGTCGCCGCGATGCCGTCGAGCACCGGCATCCGCACGTCGACCACCGCGACGTCGGGGTGGTGCTGCGCCACCAGCCCGAGGAGCGCGCGCCCGTCTGCTGCTGCTCCGACCACCTCGAGGTCCGGTGCCGCCCCGATGATCGCGGCGAACCCCTGCAGGACGACCGGCTGGTCGTCGGCGACCACCACGCGGGTCACGCGGGCACCTCGACGTCCAGCACGAACTCCCCGTCGACGACCACGGCCGTCATCGTGCCACCCAGTGCCTCGACGCGTTCGCGCATCCCGATCAGGCCGCGCCCGGGTTCCGCAGTGCCGTCTGCCGCGTTGCCCATCCGGAAGCCCACGGCCGTCTCCGACTGCGTCCGGGTCACCGTGGTCAGGCTCCCCGCCGCGTGCCGTCGGGCATTGGTGAGCCCTTCCTGGACTGCTCGGTAGAGCACGTAGCCCGTGGCGGGGGCGACGTCGCGCCACTGTCCGTCCAGCGCGATCGGCTGCCCCGCCGCCGTCGCACCGGCCACCAGGTCGTCGACGTCGCACGCGGTCGGCTGCGGCGCGCGCTCGCTCTCGTCCGACGTCCGCTGGAGCACGACGAGCACCTGCCGCAGCTCCGTGAGGGCCTCGCGGGCGTCCGTCGCGATGGCCGCCAGGACCTCGCGGGCGTCGTCGTTCAGACCCGGGTGCAGGAACGGCGCCGACTCCGCGCGGACCGCGACCAGCGACACGTGGTGCGCGACGACGTCGTGCAGGTCCCGCGCGAGCCGGGCACGCTCGCCTGCCAGCGACTCGACCTCGAGGGCGTGCCGCTCCGTGACCTGGGCGGCGACGTGCCGGAACCTCGCCCGTCGCTCGGCGCCGACTGCGGCAGCGATACCGACGGCGGCGGTGAACATGACGACGTGCGCGATGAACACCACCCACTGGAAGCCCGGGCCGTTGCCCGTCCCGGAGTTCACCAGACCGATCGGGAGTACCGCCTCCGCACCCGATCCGCAGTAGTAGGCCGCGATGGCCACCGCCACGGCCCACGGCAGGACCGCCCTGCGCAGCCCGTCGACCGCGGCGACGACGGCGACCGCCATGGTGCCGAGCCACCACCCGTACACAAACCACCCGGTGAACGGCACGAGCACCCACGGGACGACCGTGAGGAGCGTCGCCCACCCCGGGGACCACCGCGCGAGCAGCACGCCGAGGACGACCGTCGCCCCCGCGGCGAGGGTGAGGCTCGACGCGACGACCACCCAGGCGATGTCGACCTGCTCCATGCCGAGGAAGCTGAGGCTGGGCGTGATCACCAGGAAGGCGCCCACGATCGTCGCGAAGACGGCCGGCGTGATCCATGCCCGCCACCCGAGGACGGGCGCCACCGGACGCGGGCGGTGCACCTGGTCGGGCGCGGCTGTGGTCATGGCGCCATGGTGACCTCTGCCCGGGCCGCGCCACCTCAGCCACGCGACGGAGATCGACGTCGTCCTCGGGTCGGCCATCACCCCACGACGCCTGGGCGGACCGACGAGTGCGGGCGGAGGATGGAACCGCACACCCGAGCCGTCCCCGGAGGTCCTCATGCCCACCGTCCTCATCACCGGCACCTCCACCGGCATCGGGTTGGAGACCGCGCTGGCCGCCGCGGACGCCGGCTGGACCACCGTCGCGACGATGCGGGACCTGTCCAAGGACTCGGTCCTCCGCGAGCGCGGCGCCGGGTTCCCGCTCGACGTCCGTGCGCTGGACGTGACCGACCACGCCGCCGTCGACGCCGTGGTCGCGTCCGTCGTCGCCGACCACGGATCCCTGGACGCGGTGGTCAACAACGCCGGCGCCGGGCAGGTCGGCACCGCCGAGACCCTCGGCATGGACGCGTTCCGCGCGAGCATGGAGCTGAACTTCTTCGGGGTCGTCGCCATGACCCAGGCGGCGCTGCCGCACCTGCGCGCGTCCGGCGGGCGGCTGCTGACGATCTCCAGCGTCGGGGGCGTCGTCGGCCAGCCGTTCAACGACGCGTACTGCGCCGCCAAGTTCGCCGTCGAGGGGTTCCTCGAGAGCCTCGCGCCCGTCGCCGCGGCGGTGGGTGTGCGGGTCGTGATCGTCGAGCCCGGCGCCGTGGCCAGCGAGTTCGTCGCGAACGTCGGGCGACCCCCGTCCGACGACGGGCCCTACGCGCCCCTGCTGGCCGCCTATCTCGAGCGGACCGCGGGCGCGTTCGCCCACGCCCAGTCCGGCGACGACGTCGCCGCCCTCCTGGTCGAGCTCCTCATGGACGAGGACCCGCCCGTCCGCGTGCAGACGTCGCCGACCGCGCGCGCGTTCGCGGGGACCAAGCTGGCCGACCTGGACGGGACCGCCGTGCAGACGATGACACGCGCCTGGATCGCCGCAGGCGCATGATGGGACCAGCCCACCCGTCGTGCCTCTGAGGAGATCACTGTGTCCTTGACCGTTCCCGCGCTGCTCACCCCGTCCGCCGGCGCCCCGTTCGAGCGCGGCACCGTCGAGCGCCGCGAGCTCGGCGAGCACGACGTCCTCATCGACATCGCCTTCGCCGGCATCTGCCACTCCGACATCCACCAGGCGCGCGAGGAGTGGGGCAGGGCGCGGTTCCCGATGGTCCCCGGCCACGAGATCGCCGGGACGATCTCCGCCGTCGGCTCCGCTGTCACCAAGCACGCCGTCGGTGACCGTGCCGGGGTCGGGTGCTTCGTCGACTCCTGCCGCGAGTGCGAGATGTGCCTCGCGGGCGAGGAGCAGTTCTGCCTGAAGGGCAACGTCGGCACCTACAACAGCAAGTCGTACGACGGGTCGCCGACCTACGGCGGCTACTCCACGCAGATCGTGGTCGACGAGAACTACGCGCTGCGCATCCCGTCGGGAATCGCCCTCGACGTCGCCGCGCCGCTGCTGTGCGCCGGGATCACGCTCTACTCGCCCCTGAGGCACTGGGGTGCGGGTCCGGGCAAGAAGGTCGCCATCGTCGGCATGGGCGGGCTCGGGCACATGGGCGTCCAGCTCGCGCACGCGCTCGGCGCCGAGGTCACCGTGCTCAGCCAGTCGCTGTCCAAGCAGGCCGACGGCCTCGCGCTGGGCGCCGACCACTACTACGCGACGAGCGACCGGCAGACGTTCCGGGACCTGCGCCGGTCCTTCGACCTGATCATCAGCACCGTCGGCGCGGACATCGACGTCGACGCGTACCTGTCGCTGCTCCGGTTCGAGGGGTCGCTGGTGTTCGTCGGGCTGCCCGAGAACAAGCAGTCGTTCCGCGTCTTCTCGCTCACCGCAGCGCGTCGGAACCTGTCCGGCTCCAACATCGGCGGCATCCGCGAGACCCAGGAGATGCTCGACTTCTGCGCCGAGCACGGGCTCGGCTCGGTCATCGAGACGATCACGGCCGACGACGTCGACAAGGCCTACGACCGCGTGGTGAACAGCGACGTCCGGTACCGCTTCGTCATCGACACGTCGACGATCCCGGCCGCCTGACTTCAGACGAGGACGCAGCCGACGAGGGCGCACTTGCAACTACCGCGCTCGTCGCACAGCGCCGCCTCGTGCCATCCCCCGCACGCGCGAGATCGTTGGTTCGACGCGAGATCGTGGGGGCGAACCAACGATCTCGTGCCGGAGCCACGGTCTCGCGCGGTCAGGACGCCCGGGACAGGCCCAGGGAGGCCACCAGTTCCGTGAGCAGCTGCTCGTAGTACGCGTCGGCCGGCATGACCAGCGGCCGGAGCTGGCCGAAGACCTCCATGACCGTGAACCCGTGCACACGGACGAACGCGTCGACCGCCAGCGCGATCGCCGGGGCGGGCAGCGGGTAGGACTGCCGGGCGGCCAGCGCGTCGAACCCGGCGGCGGTGCCGTCGTCGAGGGTCGCCGCCCGCGCGGTCAGCACCTCCTCGTCGACGAGGCCGCGCTCGTGGGCCGTCGCGAAGAGCCCCATGATCCGGCCGCCCGGCCGGACGGCGACCGCCATCGTGCGGCCCGCAGGTGCGTGGTACCCGGGCACCGGGGCGCCGAACGCGAGGCCGAACTGCGCCGGGTGCGCCACCGACCAGGCCCGGTAGGCGCGCAGCCCGGCGGCGATGGCGGCGGCGACGTCCTCGGCGTCGTCGGCGAGCGCCTCGTCGACGGCGGCGTCCACCGCGTCGGCGTGCTCGGTGAACGCCTCGACCAGCAGCTCGGTGAGCAGGTCGTCGCGACTGTCCACGTACCGGTAGAGCGCGGACACCGCGATGTCGAGGTCGCGAGCCACAGCGCGCAGCGTGACCCCCTCGACGCCGGCCTGCTCGAGGTGCGTGCGGGCGGAGCGCAGGATCGCGTCGGTCGTCTCCTGACGACGGCGCTCGCGGACGGTGGCAGCCATCCGCGCAGCATAAACGAGAACACTGTTCTTGACTTCCGGACGACTCGCGAGAACACTGTTCACACAAGAGAGAACAGTGTTCTCGTTTCATCCGTCAGGAGCCTCCCATGGTCAGCGACCGCCGCACCGCCGCCTTCTCCCTCATCGCCTCCGGCACCCTCGCCCTTCTCGCCAGCGTCGGCCTGAGCGTGCAGTTCGGCTGGCCCGACATCCTCGACGCCCCCGCCAGCGAGGTTCTCCCCGCGTTCGCGGAGATCGCCGGGACCGTCCAGACGCTCTTCCTGCTCCAGATGGCCGGCAGCCTCGTCCTCATCCCCGGCGTCATCGCGCTCCACCTGCTGCTCGCCCGCAGCCGCGGCACCGACGCCGTCCTCCTGACCGTCACCGCGTTCGGCGTCCTCGCACCGGTCATCCAGAGCCTCGGCTGGATCCGCTGGCCGCTCGTCGTACCCGGCCTCGCCGAGCGCTACCTCGACCCGACCGCCTCCGCCGCGACCACGGAGGCCACCGCCGCGACCTACGAGCTGATCAACGCCTACGCCGGAGGGGCGCTCGGCGAGAACCTCGGCTGGCTGCTGCAGGGGGTGTGGGCTGTCGGGCTCGCGATCCTCGCCTGGCGCGCCGCCGACGTCGCCCCCGCCTGGCTGCGTCGGACGCTGGCCGTCGTCGCGGTCGCCTGGACCGTCACGCTGGTCCCCGCCGGCTGGCTGGCCTCGGACCCGCTGACCGTGATCGGCTCGTCGATCTACTCCGTCTGGTACCTGGTCCTGCTGGTCCTCGGCGTGGCCCTGCTGCGCTCCCCGTCGCGCACGCCCGCCCCCCTCGTCGCCACCCCCGCCTGACCCGCCGCCCCTCCGACCGCCACCGCCTCCCCGCCCCGCCCCGCAGCCGAACTCGGTGGTTCGCGCCGGATGTGCTGGGTTCCGGGGCGGGTGCGGGCGCCTACGGTGGGCGGGTGGATCCGATCCAGACCGTCGCGCCCCCGCTGCGTGGGCGCGTGATCCTGTCGCAGGACTGGGTGCGGGTCAGCTTTCTGCACTGGCGGGTGCCGTCCGACGTCGTGGCGCCGCTGCTCCCGCCCGGCACCCGGCCCGACGAGTTCGACGGCAGCTCCTGGGTGGGACTCATCGCGTTCCGGATGGAGCGGTTCACGCTCGTCCCGGGCCCGGCGCTGCCGTACATCGGTGACTTCCCCGAGATCAACGTGCGGCTCTACACGGTCGACGACGAGGGCCGGCGCGGCGTGCTGTTCCGGTCGCTGGAGGCATCGCGGGTGCTGACGGTGCTCGGCGCGCGGACCGTCATGAACGTGCCGTACCAGTGGGCGACCATGTCGATCCGGCGTGCCGACGACGCCATCGACTACCGCTCGACCCGGCTCACGGGTGATCGCCCGTCGTCACGGATCGTGGTCCGGCCGACGCGCGAGGCGGTCGTCGACGATCCGCTGGCCGACTTCCTCACCGCGCGCTGGGGCATGCACACCGTCCTGCGCGGCCGGACCCGGTTCGTGCCGAACGAGCACGAGCCCTGGCCGTTGCGACGGGCCGCGCTGGTGTCGCTGGACGACGAGCTCGTCGCTGCGGGCGGGCTGCCCGGGGTGGCCTCGCGACCGCCCGACTCCGTGCTGTACTCGCCGGGCGTGCACGCACGATTCGCGATGCCGCTGTAGCGGAGGTCGGTCACGCCCACCCGTCTGGCACCGCTCATCGCGGGCATGCGGCACCATCGTCGCCATGCTCTCCATCGACGACGTGCTGCGCACGCGGTTCGCCTCCACGAGGCTCCGCCCCGGGTACGACCGCGTCGACGTCAGCACCCTGCTCGACCGCGTCGTCGACGCGCTGGAGACCGGCGGGGACGTCGACGTCGACGCGGCCCGGCTCCGGCAGACGCGGTGGCGCGAGGGCTACGACATGGCCGAGGTCGACGCGTTCCTCGACGAGGTGCGGGTGACGCTGGCGTCCCCGCGGACGGCCGAGGTGCTCGACGACGAGTCCGCGACCCCGGTGCCGTGGCACGAGATGGTCCGCCACGTGCTCGGGACGGTGCTCGTCGGGGAGCCGTACGACGGCGATCCCCGACCGGTCACGCCGCCACGAGCCGTGCGCGCCTCGGCCCGGCACGTCACGGTCGCTCGCGACGGCCTCACCTGGCGTTCCCGGTGGCTGCGTCCGGGCCGGCTCGCGGTCGCCGACATCGCCCAGGTGCTGACCGTCCGGCTCGAGTACAACGGCACCACCAGCAGCGTCGCCGACTTCGCCTTCGTCCTCGACCACGCAGGCAGCGTCCGCCTCCGGGTCCGGCTCAGGCGCTCGACGCCGCAGGATCTCTGGGAGCCGCTCGGTGTCCCGGTCACGCGCGACCGGTCCACGCTCGGTCGGCCCAAGGACGTGCGGCGGCGCTGGCCGGAGGCGATCTCGTGGGCGCACGCCTACCCGATCGTGGCGACCGTGCTGATCGCGGCGGCGTCGTTGCTCGTCGTGTCGGTGCTCGACCAGCTCGCGTGAACGCGACGAGGCACCCCACCGCCTGAGCGGTGGGGTGCCTCGTGGGAGATCCGGAGGTCAGGCCTCCGGGTTCGGGTCCGGGACCGACTGCGGGTCGCCGGCCAGGATGAGGTACAGGTCCCGGCGCGCGCGGTCGAGGACCTCGAGCGCCTGGGTCGCCTGCTGGTCGGTGCCCGTGCGGGCGACCTGGTGGGCCGCCGCGCCGAGTGCCTCGAGGGCCCCGCGCAGGGCGCGACCCGGCGAGGTCGGCCGGCTCGCGGCGTCCTCCCACGGGCTGCCCAGCTGCTCGGCGTTCTCGGTGACGTACGTGCCGCCCGCCTCGGTGAGCGTGGCCATCTTGCGGCCGGACTCGGAGGTGATGGCGATGAGGCCCTCGTCCTCGAGGAGGTTGAGCGCCGGGTAGATGGCGCCCGGGCTGGGCCGCCACGTGCCGCCCGACCGCTCGCCGATCTGCTGGATCAGCTGGTAGCCGTGCATCGGCTCCTCGGCCAGGAGCAGCAGGATCGCGGCGCGGATGTCGCCGCGTCCGGCACGCCGGCCGGGACCGCGACCGCGGCCGCCCGGGCCGAAGCCAGGACCGCCGAAGCCGCGCGGGCCGCCCGGGCCGAAGCCGTGGTGCTCGTGCGGGAACGCTCCGCGGGGTCCGCCGCGGCGCGGGTCGAAGCCCTCCTCGTAGGGGGCGTCGGGGAAGTCGCCGCGACGGCGGCGGGTGCGGCCGCGCTCGGCGGTCGGGTCGGTGGTGGTGCTGACGTAGGGGTGACGTGGGTGTCGCATGAGGTGTCTCCTGACGATGTGGGTCGCGGGGGCGGGGTCGCTCGGCCGCGGCGTCCGGGAGGTCGTGCGATCTCGACCGGATGACGTAAAGATATATCGTCGATCTATCTTTGACAACCCCTAGCGATAATCAGAGCCGCGCGAGCACCGCCCCGCCGTGCACACCGAGCACCTGACCTGTGGTCCAGCCACCGTCCGGCGACGCCAGGTAGGCGACCGCCGCGGCGACCTCCTCGACCGTCCCCGGCCGGCCCATCGGCACGCGTGCCAGCCGACGCGCGTACTCGGCGTCGTCGAGCCGGCCGGCCCAGAACTCGGTGTCAGGCACGAACCCGGGCGCGACCGCGTTGACGGCGATCCCGTCGGCCGCCACCCGGGCGGCGGTCCCGGTGACCCACGAGTTGATCGCCGCCTTGGCCGCGCCGTACGACCCAGCGCCGCGCAGGGCGGCCACCGAGCTCATCGCGATGATCCGCCCACCCGGTCGCGGCATCGCCGGCAGCAGCGCTTCTCCGAGCAGGACGGTGGTCAGGACGTTCAGGCGGAACTCGTCGACCCACAGGTCGGCCGTCGCCGCCAGGCTGTCGTCGCGGGGCTCGAGGGACCCACCCGCGTTGAGCACCAGCACGTCGACCGCACCCAGCCGCTCCGCCAGCGCCGCCACCTCGGCCGGGTCGCGAAGGTCTGCCACCTCGACGCGCATCGTCCCCGCAGCGGTCTCCTCGAGCACCTCCCGACGCCGACCGACTATCACCACGTCGTCCCCGTCGGCCGCCAGCCTGCGCGCCACCGCGCGTCCGATGCCAGTCCCGCCGCCCGTCACCACCGCAGTTCTCATCGGTCCACCGAAGCATCGGCGTGCGGCTCTGTCGATCGGGACGGCCACGCGCGTCAGGGGCGCGACGACGTCGACGGGCTCACCGTGCTCGCCGGCGAGCCGATCCGCGGGACCGGCGAGGTCGCCGAGATCCGCGAGTCGATCGCTCCGCCGGACGGCCTCTAGGACGTCATCTGCGCGAGCTGGATCAGGTTGCCGCAGGTGTCGTCGAGCACCGCGACGATGACCGGCCCCAGGTCCGTCGGCTCCTGCACGAAGCGCACGCCCAGCGCGGTCAGCCGCTCGAACTCCGCCTGGACGTCGTCGACGCCGAACGACGTGGCGGGGATGCCGTCCTCGACCAGCGCCGCCTTGTACGGGCCGACCGCCGGGTGACCGCTGGGTTCGAGGAGGAGCTCGACGCCGTCCGGGACGGCCGGGGAGACGACGGTCAGCCAGCGGTCGTCGCCGCCGAGGGGGATGTCGTTCTTGAGGACGAACCCCAGGACGTCGGTGTAGAAGTCGAGGGCCTTCTGCTGGTCGTCGACGAACACGCTGGTCACGGTGATGCGGATCATGGGGACTCTCCTTCGTCGGGGACGGGCCAGCGTGTGGCGATCTGCCGCAGCGGTCCGGTGTCGAGGTGGTGGAACTTGTATCGGCCCTCGCGGCGGACGGTCACCAGGCCGGCCTCCTCGAGCACCTCCAGGTGCTGCGAGACGGCCTGCCGGGTGGAGCCCAGCCCGTGCCGCATGGTCAGCCGCGTGCACAGCTCGAACAGCGACTGCCCGTCGCGCTCCTGCAGCTCGTCGAGGATCGCGCGGCGGGTGGCGTCGGACAGGGCCTTGAAGACGTCGGCTGCCACGCACCATGTATAGGCAAGCATTCACTTGCCTGTCAAGGGACTGTCGATTTCCGGAACCCTCGCGCGTCATCGCCCTGACCGGCAGGGTGGGACCGACGAAGGAGATGACGACATGACCGACCGATGGATGGTCCTGCTGTGGGGCGACGAGGGGTTCTGGGAGAACGCGTCGCCCGAGACCCAGGAGCGCGTGATGGGCGAGCACCAGGCGTACTCGGACGCCTGCACCGAGCGCGGCTACACGATCCTCGGCGGTGAGGAGCTGGGCTTCTCGAAGAACGCGCTCACCGTGCGTCCCGACGGCATCGTCACCGAGGGCCCGTTCGTCGAGCTGGCCGAGCACCTCGGCGGCTACTACGTCATCGAGACCGACGACGCGCAGGGCCTCGCGGAGCTCACCGGGAAGCTGCTGCTCACCGACGGCGGCGGCGCCGAGCTGCGACCCGTCGTGGTGCACGACGCATGAGCCCGAAGACGTTCGTCCTCCTCATGTACGCCACGGAGGGCGACTGGGACAACGCCGACGAGGCGACGAAGGCCGAGTACTACCGGCAGCACGGCGACTACGACGACCGGGCCGCCGACTTCGGCGTGACGTTCCTGGCCAGCGAGGCGCTCCAGTCGGTGACCACGGCCGTCACCCTGCGGCGGACCGGCGACGACGCCGAGATCACCGAGGGCCCGTTCGCCGAGACCGTCGAACAGCTCGGCGGTTTCTACCTCGTCACCGCACCCGACCGGGAGGCCGTCCTGAAGCACGCGATGCTGCTCCCGGAGTACACGATCGAGGTCCGCGAGATCGCCCAGATGTGATCTGTCGATCCTGGTGCGTCCCGCCCGTCATCGGGGCAGCGGGACGCACCAGACGTCCTCCGACCAGCAGGAGCTGACATGGCCGAGTTCACCGTCATCCTCTACCGCGACGACGCCCGCGCCGCCGCGCTCACCGCCGAGGAGTCCGCGCGCGCGTGGGCCGCCCACAGCGGGTTCCACCAGCACTGCGCCGACCAGGGGTGGGAGATCGTCGCCACCAGGGCCCTCGGCGCGGCCACCCGGGCGCGGTCGCTGCGGTCCGACGGGCGCGCGGGAGTCGTCGTCACCGACGGCCCCTACGCCGAGACCGCGGAGCAGGTGGCTGGGTTCTACCTGGTCGCCCGCACCTCGCTGGACGCGCTGACCGAGGCGGTGTCCGCGCTCGTCCTGAACGGCGAGACCGCCGAGATCCGGCCCACCGAACGGTTCGAGGACGGCGTCCCGGTGAACGGCGCCGACGCGCTGACCGCGTCGTGAGGTTCGTCGTCCTCGCGTTCGGGCCCGCGGTGCTGCCCGCCGGCATCACACTGGGTTCCGTGGACACGGCGACCTCGGTGCAGGACCGCGCACTGCGTGACGGGACGTTCGACGGGCACGCGTCGGCGCTGACCGGCCTCCAGGTGATCGACGCCCCCGACCTCGACGTCGTCCTGGAGCAGCTGCCCGCGGTCGGCACGTTCGAGGTGCGGCCCGTCGCGTGACCGCTTCCGACGACGCCCTCGCCGACGCCTGGCAGACCCACTGGTCTCGCCTGATCGGCCTGCTCATCGGCCAGTTCGCCCGCCCCGACCTGGCCGAGGACGCCGTCTCCGACGCCTTCGAGGCCGCCGCACGGCACTGGCCCGACGACGGCGTCCCGACGAACACCGGCGCGTGGCTGCTCACAGCCGCGCGCCGGCGCGTGCTCGACCGGCTCCGCTCGGAGGCGGTCCAACGGAAGAAGGAACCCTTGATGGTGGTCGACGACGAGATGCGTGCCGCGGCCGCGGCCGTCGTCGACCCCGGCGCCCACGTGGCCGACGAGCAGCTCCGGCTGATCTTTGCCTGCTGCCACCCCGCCATCGCCCCCGACGACCGCGTCGCCCTGACCCTGCGGTTCGTCGTCGGCCTCACCACCACCGAGATCGGTCGGCTCCTGCTCGTCCAGGAGGCGACCATGGCCGCCCGGCTGACCCGCGCCAAGAAGCGCCTCGCGTCCTCCGGCATCCCCTTCGCGACCCCCGCGCCCGAGCGCCTCGACGAGCGCCTCGACGTCGTCGCGACCGTCGTGTACCTCGCCTTCACCTCCGGCTACCACCCCGGCGTCGGCGACGTCCCCTTGCGCGTCGACCTCGGCGACGAGGCCATCCGGCTCCTGCGCGTCCTCGACTCCCTCCTGCCCGACCGCGCCGTCGTCCGCTCCCTGCTCGCCCTCCTGCTCCTGCAGCACTCCCGCCGCGACACCCGCCTCGACCCGTCCGGCGCGCTCGTCCTGCTCCCCGACCAGGACCGCACCCGCTGGCACCGCGACGAGATCACCGAAGGCGTGGATCTCCTCGAGTCCCTGTCGCCGCGCACACCCTCCAGCGACCCACCGCCCCTCGTCGAGACGCAGCCTCCTGCCCCGTCGACACCCCCCGCCACCCCGACCTCCGGCCCGTCGACACCACCCGCCACCCCGACCTCCGGCCCGTCGGCACCACCCGCGACCCCGGCCTCCGGCCCGTCGACGCCCCCCGCCACCGCGCGTCCTTTCCCGTCGCGACCGAGTGCTCCCCCAGATCCACGTCCGTCGGTGGCTCGCGACGCTCCTGCCCCGGCCGGGCACCAGTCGCGGCTCGCGACGGAGTACCGGCTGCAGGCCCTGATCGCCGCCGAGCACGCCACCGCCCCGACCGCCGCCGACACCCGCTGGTCCGTCATCGCCGACCTGTACGCCCAGCTCGAAGCGCTCACGGGCTCGCCGGTCGTCCGGCTGGCCCGAGCGGTCGCCGTGGCCGAGGCGTTCGGCCCCGACGCAGGTCTGCAGCTGCTGGACGGCCTCGACGACGCCCTCCCCCGCCATCACCGCGTCCCCGCCGTCCGCGCCGAGCTCCTCCGCCGCGCCGGCAACCCGACCGCCGCCGCCGCGGCATACCGAGCAGCCCTGTCCCTGGTCACCAACCCCACCGAACGCACCCACCTGGAGACCCGCCTGTCAGACCTGGACACCCCCACCCCTGCCCCGCCGGAGTAGCCAGCTCGTCGCCGAGGTCGTGGGTTCGACCCGAGCGCGTGGGTGTGCACCAACGATCTGGCACCGAACGAACGATCTCGCCGATCCGCCCACGGCCATCGGTGCAGATGGGGGTGTCCACAGCTCGGCTGCGTGGCGTCGGTGAACGCCTAGCCGGACGGCGACGATCGGGTGATGCCTCGACGACCCGGATCCATCGCCCCCACACCTCCGGACCGGCCGGTGGTGCACCTCGCCCGGGACACTCCCCGGCACGCGGTCGCAGCCCGCCTCGCCGCCGAGGAGTGGCGACGCGTGGGTCGTGGCGTCTACGTCCCGGTCGACGGGCCGCCCGACAAGCGCGCCGACGCCCTGGCGCGGATCGTCGGCCTCCACGCGCGCCTCGCCAGCGCGACCTGTTTCGGCCACACGTCCGCCGCACTTCTGCACGGACTGCCACTGTGGGAGGCGGCCGCAGTGACACACGTCTTCCAGCGCTCCTCGGCCAGCGGGGACCGTTCGTCGGAGATCGTCAGGCACACCCCGTTCCCACTTCCCGAGGACGTGGTCGTCCTCGACGGCATCCCCGCGACGACACTCGGGCGGACGGCGTGGGACTGCGCGAGGTACCTCCGGGCGCTGGGTGGGCTGGTGATCGTCGACGCGGCGCTGCGTGCCGGGGTGCAGAGGGCCGACCTGGAGGCACGCGCCGCAGCCGCCGCCCGTGGACGCGGGTCGGCCCGCGGCATGGCGGTCCTCCGTCTCGCCGACGGCGGCGCGGAGTCGGCATGGGAGTCCGCCTGCCGATTCACGCTGCTGCGCGCGGGACTTCCGGTGCCGCAGACACAGATTCCCGTGGCCACGCGACTCGGCACGTTCTGGGCCGACCTCGGCTGGGAGGAGTGGAAGGTCCTGCTCGAGTACGACGGTCGGACCAAGTACGTGGGGCGGTCCACGGAGGAGTTCATGCGCGAGAAGAGACGCCACGACGCCGTCGTCGAGGAGGGCTGGCGGATGCTGCGGGTCACGCGCGACGACGTCCGAGACTCCGCCTTGCTCGTTCGCCGCGTCGCCGCACTGCTCCCGCCCGCCGTCGCGGCGTCGCTCCGCCCACGACGCGACCTCGGCTGACCACCACGCCACCACGCCCCCCGCCCCAATGCCGAAATCGTGGCTTCGACCCGAGATCGTGGGTGCGGACTCCCGATCTCGCGCCAAACGCACGATCTCGCCTACGCGCGGATGTGGGCGCGTGGGGGATTCCAGGGGTGGGCGGAGCAGGGGACCTGTCAGCTCAGGAGTAGGAGGGTCAGGAGGGTGAGGTTGAGGGCGACCACCAACGTCACCACCAGGAGCAGGGTGGCGTGGAGCCAGGGGCCGTTGCGGTGGGCGCCCATGAGGGTGCGGTTGCGGGTCAGTGCGACCAGGGGGATGACCGCGAACGGGATGCCGAAGCTCAGCACCACCTGCGAGAGGACCAGGGTCCAGGTGGCGTCGGCGCCGACGGCCAGCAGGATGATCGCCGGGATCAGGGTGACGACGCGGCGGACCAGCAGGGGGATCCGGCGGTGGATCAGGCCCTCCATGATCGTCGCGCCGGCGTAGGCGCCGACGGAGGTGGACGCCAGGCCCGAGGCGAGCAGTCCGACGGCGAACGCGATCGCGATGCCGATGCCGAGCGCGTCGGCGATGGCGTCGTACGCGCCGGGGATCGAGTCGGTGCCGGGGACGCCACGCAGGCCCGACGCGGCGAGCAGGAGGAGGCCGATGTTCACCGCGCCGGCGATGGCCAGCGCGATGCCGACGTCCCAGCGGGTCGACCGCAGGACATCGCGGAGGGTCGAGCCGGTGGTGCGGCCGTGGCGGTCGCGGGCGAGGGCCGAGTGGACGTAGATGGCGTGCGGCATCACGGTGGCGCCCAGCATCGAGGCGGCGAGCAGGACGGAGTCGGTGCCGTCGAACCTCGGGACCAGCCCGGACAGCACACCGCGGGCGTCGGGTGGCGAGACGAACAGGCCCGCCAGGAACCCGACGCTGATGACGGCGAGCAGCCCGATGATGACGTGCTCGAACCGCCGCTGCCCGTACCGGTTCTGGGTGGCCAGCAGGAGCAGGGACACGACGCCGACGATCAGCCCGCCGAGCGGCAGGGGGACGCCGAACAGCAGCTGGAGGGCGATGGCGCCGCCGACGACCTCGGCGATGTCGGTGGCCGCCGCGACCACCTCGGCCTGCATCCAGAACGCCAGCCGCGGGGTGCGACGCATCCGCTGCCCGAGCACCCCCGGCAAGGAGTCGCCGGTGACCAGGCCGAGCTTCGCCGACTGGTACTGGACGAGCACGGCCATGGCGTTCGCCGCGACGAGCACCCAGAGCAGCAGGTAGCCGTACCGCGCGCCGGCGGTCAGGTTGGCGGCGACGTTGCCCGGGTCGACGTAGGCGATGGCCGCGACGAACGCTGGACCGAGCAGCAGCGGGGCGCGACGCGGGCGGGGCGGAGCGACCTGGACGGCATCGTCCGTCGCGCTGCTGGTCATGGGCCACCTCAGGAAGTTCGGACGTCCGAACTCATGCTAGCGGACATACGGAACACTCGCGGCCCGGCGGGGTGCGACCACGAGCGGTCGACCGGAGGCGCCGGTGTGCCGGACGGCGATGCGCGGCGAGCGGCGAAGCTGGCGGTCCACGTGACGCGTCGAAGTGGACGCCGTGTGTGCGGCAAGCCGCTGCGAGGGCGAGGTCGGTCTGAGGCGTGGTGTGTGCCGGCGGCGTCGCGCGGGTGCGGGGCAACGCCGCGCTGGTCAGGCCGCCGTCGGGACCTCGCGCTCCCAGCCGTCGGACGTCGACCGGAACCCGACGCGCTCCAGGTACGCGCGCGACTCGGGGGCGGGTGCCCCACCGACCACCAGGCGGCGGAACCCGTGCGCGGCGAACACGCCGCTGTCCCGGTACACGAACTCGCCGGGCGTGAAGTCCCGGTACCGCGGCGTGACGTAGTCGAGGTCCACGCGGCCGACCCCGTCACCGGCGGACCGGACCACGACGGCGCCGACCAGCTCGTCGCCGCGCACGACGACGAACGCGGCGGACGGAGCAGGGTCGGCGGCGACGAACGCGGGGTGGAACCGGGCGATGTCGGGGGCGTGGGTGTCGAGCAGGTGGCGCAGGACGGAGTCGTCGGCGGGGACCTCGAGCACGCCGTAGACCTGTGCGTCGTGCCGCTCCCGGTGCAGCCGGAACAGCCAGTAGACGTCGATGACGGCGATGACCCCGTTCATCACGGCGAACGGCCAGATGCCGACGATCGTGTTGTAGACCGTGGCGATCACGGCCCCGGCCAGGTTCAGCCATCGGAAGCGCAGCACGCGCGCCTGCGTGAGCGAGACGATGACCAGCAGCGAGCCGGCCCAGCCGACGATCTCCAACCACACCATCTCGTGAGAGTAGCGACGGCGCAGGGACGAGCCGTCGTCGGAGGTGAGCGCATCCCCGGAGAGGCCCGCGACGCGCGTCGGCAAAAAGGGCTCGCCACCGCGGAGCGACAGGCGGATCGTGGACGACATGACGACGTGGTCGATCCGCGAGGTGCCCGTGACGGACACGCCCGAGGGGGCGTGGCTCCTGCACGGGTACACGGCCGCGATGAACGACGTGCTGCTCGACTCGTGGGGCAACCGCGACTTCGAGCGCACGGCCACGGAGATCCTGGGGTCGATGCACGACCAGCGCTACATCAGCAAGCCTCGCCTGGTCGCTGTGGCCGACGACGAGCACGACTCCCCCGACCCGGACCGTGTGCTCGGCTACGCGATGGTGAACCTCCCGCTGCAGGACAACACGCACACGGCGCAGGTCGAGATCGGTGTCCGACCCGCGACGCGGCGACAGGGCGTCGGCTCCTCCCTCTATGACGCCGTCCTCACGCGGGTTCGCGAGGCGGGCAGGACCACCGTCACGGCGTCCAGCGACCAGCGGGCCGAACCACCCGAGGGACCGGGCACGCTCGCCGCGACGACCGGCGTCGGTCGGGTCACGGCCGACGACGACGGTCCGCGGTTCCTGGCACAGCGAGGCTTCGCGCTGGAGCAGGTCGAGCGCTACTCGGTGTTCGACCTGCCCTTCGACGCGGACCTCGTCGCCAAGCACCGCGCCGAGGCCGAGGCGCACGCCGGACCCGACTACCGCCTCGTGACCTGGCTCAGCCACGCGCCCGACGAGTGGGTGGACGAGTACGCCGTGCTGAACACGCGCATGAGCACGGACGCACCACTCGGTGGTCTCGACCTCGAGGAGGACGTCTGGGACGCCGAGCGGGTCCGGGTCACGGAGCAGCAGTACCAGGAGCGGGAGCTCGAGCTGCTCGTGCTGGCCGCCGAGCACATCCCCACGCACACGCTCGCGGCGTTCACGTGCTTCATGGCGGTCCCCAACAGCGACGAGTTCGTGCACCAGGACGACACGCTGGTCATCAAGGAGCACCGCGGCAAGCGCCTCGGGATGCTGGTCAAGACGGCGAACCTGCAGCGCCTCGCGGCGGAGCGGCCCACCATCCGGCGCGTCGGGACGTGGAACGCCGAGGAGAACTCCTGGATGCTCTCCATCAACGTGGCGCTGGGTTTCCGCCCGGCCGGCGGTTCCGGGGAGTGGCAGCTCAGGCTGAGCTGACGCGGGACGACCCGCGCGGCACAGCCATCTCCCACCAGCGCGACCAGCGCTCGCGGATCTGCTCGAACGTCTCGTCGTCGAGCCCGTACGTGGACAGGATCGCGTCGACCGTGCCGTGCGGCGGCGTGTGCGCGGCGGGGGTCTCCAGGAGGACCAGGAACATCTCGGAGATCCCGTGCAGCCGCAGGCCGAGCTGCAGCGGTGTCTCGTAGACGAGCGTGCCGCCGAGCAGGGTCCCGTCGGGCCGGCGCGCCTGCACGTGACCGCCGACGGGCACGCCGCGGATGCCGACGAGCCCGGCGCGGTCGAGCAGCCGGTCGGTGCGGTCGCCGGACGGCAGCCCGAACGTCGCCAGGGTCCGCCGCTCCTGGTCGGGGTGGACGGTCAGCGCGAACTGCAGCTGGTGGGCGTTCGCGATCCAGCCCTCGTCCCTCTCGTCGCGCACGCCGTCGAACGTGGCCATGCCCTCGTGGCTGCGGCGGGTGACGGTCAGGTGCGTGCGGTGGGGCTCGTGCGCGGCTGACCGCAGGGTGAGCCGGTCGTGGTGCGGCCAGCTCAGCGTGTGGATGGTCGCGTCGCCGACGACGTCCTGCGTCTCGACGGCCGTGTCGACGAACGTGCGGACCTCGGCGTCCAGACCGTCGTGGTCCCACCCGTACCAGCGGCGCACCAGCGCCGGATCTCGCAGGGAGGCCCAGACCTTCGACAGCGGTACGGCGATGTCGACCGACACGACCTCACGGAGCTCCAGCGTCATCGCCATCACCTCGGTGCTCGTCCACACGACCTGATCCTCCGACCGTAGCCCGGTCGGCCGCCGACCGCGATCAGGCGTCGAGGACCGCGAGCGCGTCCGGCTCCACACCGAGCTCCACGATGTCGCCCACGGTCCACCGCCCACCGACGGGTCCGAGCGCGGTGACCACGCCGATCCCGTCGACGTCGACACGGACCTCGGACCGTCCTCGTCGCGACGAGACCCCGCGCACGGTGCCCTTGGCGACGCCGGTGCGCCCGACGACGAACGCGCCTTCCGCGAGCGCGAGGGTCGCGCCGGACGGCGACACGTCGAGGGCGTCGCGCAGGGGCGCCGCGGCGGGGCTGTCGAGCGGAACGAAGGCTTCGTAGCCGAGGAACGACGCGACCTCACGGGTGGCCGGCCGGACCCAGAGGTCCGCGGGCGCGTCGACCTGGAGGAGCCGGCCGGCGGCCATGACGGCGACGCGGTCGGCGACGGCGAAGGCCTCGTCCTGGTCGTGGGTGACGAACACGGCGGTGGTGCCGGTGGTGACGAGCGCAGCGCGCAGGTCGACGGCGAGCCGTTCGCGCAGGGCGCGGTCGAGGGCGGACAGGGGCTCGTCGAGAAGCAGGAGCCGGGGTGCGGGGGCGAGCGCGCGGGCCAGGGCGACCCGCTGACGCTCGCCGCCGGACAGGGTCGCGATGCCGCGGTCCTCGTAGCCGGACAGGCCGACGAGCTCGAGCAGCTCCGCGACGCGAGCGGCCGAGCGGGCCGGCAGACCGTAGGCGACGTTCCCCCCGACGGTCCGGTGCGCGAAGAGCTGCCCGTCCTGGAACATCAGCCCGAACCCGCGCCGGTGCACGGGGACGCCGGCGAGCGAGGCACCGTCCCAGGACACGGTCCCCTCCGCCAGCGGCTCCAGCCCGGCGACCGCGCGCAGCAGCGACGACTTCCCGCAGCCGGAGGGGCCGAGCAGGGCGACGACCGAACCGGGTGCCACGTCGAGCGAGACACCGTCGACCGCGGGCACCGCGCCGTACCTGACGACGACGTCCTGGAGGGACAGACCGTTCACCACTCACCTCCGGCGCCGGGGGCGCGCAGTCGTTCGCAGGCGGCGACGATCCCCGCGGTGAGCACCGCGAGGACGACCGACGCGGCCAGCGCCATGCCGTAGGACTCCGGTCCGGGCCGGCCGATGAGCCGGAAGATCACCACGGGCAGGGTCGGCCGGTCGGGGCGGGCCAGGAACGACGTGGCGCCGAACTCCCCCAGCGACGCGGCGAACGCGAACCCGACCGCGAGGCCCAGCGACCGGCCGGCGATCGACAGGTCCACGGTCCGCAGCACGCGACCGGGCGTGGCACCCAGCGTGGCGGCCGCCTCGCGCAGGCGCGGGTCGATCGCGCGCAGCACCGGCAGCACCACTCGCACGACGAGCGGCACGGCGACGACCGCCTGGGCGATCGGCACCAGCAGCGGGCTGGTCCGCAGGTCGACGGGCAGCCCGAACGGGTGGTGCATGGACAGCAGGAACCCGAAGCCGACGGTCACCGCGGAGACGCCGAGCGGCAGCATGAACAACGCGTCGAGCCCGGCGACCGCGCGGCGACCGACCGCACGGCGGGGCCGTCGGGACACCACGAGCGCGACGAGCCCGCCGACGACCAGCGCGATCATCGTGGCGTCGAGCGCGACCCGCAGGGAGTTCACCGTGGCCTGCCAGACCGTCACCGAGAGCGACCCGCCGGTGGTGCCCCAGCCACCGAGAGCCGTGTAGTGGTCGAGCCCCCAGCCGTCGCCGGTCCGCAGCGACCGCACGACCAGGTTGACCAGGGGCAGGGCCAGCAGGAGGACGACGAGCGCGGTCACGGCGGTGGCGACGAGGGTGAGCGCGTGCCCGTCGCCGGGCGGCATGCCGGCGGGCCGACGCAGCCGGAGCGGTCGGACGGAGGCGGACGGCAGGGTGAGCCCGAGCGCCTGCTCGCGGCGCGACCGTGCGCGGCCGGCGACGATCAGCGTCCCGGCGACGACGACGAGCTGCACGACGGACAGCACGGCGGCGGCGCGCAGGTCGAGGAACTGGGTCGTCTGGATCCAGATCTCGGTCTCGATCGTGCCGAACTGCAGACCGCCGAGCACCAGCACGGTCCCGAAGGCGGTCGCGCAGAACAGGAAGGCGAGCGACGCGGCCGACGCGATCGCGGGCGTCAGCTGGGGCAGGGTCACCGTGCGGAACGCCGTCCACGGCGACGCGCCGAGGGCCCGCGCGGCCTGCTCGGCGCGTGAGTCGAGCCGCTCCCAGAGCCCGCCGACCGCCCGCACGACGACCGCGTAGTTGAAGAACACGAGCGCGGCGACGATGGCGGCGAAGGTGCCGTCGAGGTGCAGGAACCCGAGCGGCCCGCCGCTGACGAGCAACGACCGGAACGCGACGCCGACCACGACGGTCGGCAGCACGAACGGCACGGTGACGAACGCGCGGACCAGGGTGCGCCCGCGGAACGTGTGCCGGTACAGCACGTACGCGCCGGGCACCCCGAGCAGCACGCTCAGCACGGTCCCGAGGGTCGCCTGGGCGATCGTCAGCCCGACGATCCGCCACGTCCGCGGCCGCGAGAACACGTCGGCGAACCCGCTGAGGTCCAGCTGTCCGTCGACGACGAACCCCTTCGCGATCATCACCGCGACGGGCCACGCGAAGAAGACGCCCAAGAAGATCAGCGGCAGAGCGACGGCTGCGGACCAGAACACGACGACACGTCCCCGACCCGACGCTGCAGCAACGTCGGGCCGGGTGAGCGTCGAGAGGGACATGGTCAGCCGATCACCGTCTCCGACCAGAGGGCCAGCCACGCCTCACGGTTCTGGGAGATGTCCTCGGGCGCGACCTCGAACGGGTCGGTCGCCAGGGGCGCGAACGCGGTCCACTCCTCGGGCAGCGTGGCCGTGGGGCTCACGGGGTACATGTACATGGAGACCGGGATGTCGTCCTGGACCTCGTCGGACAGCAGGAAGTCGAGCAGCTGCTGCGCGCCGTCGGGGTTGGCTGCACCCTCCAGCACCCCGGCGTACTCCGTCTGCCGGAAGCACGTGTCGAGCAGGGCGCCGGTCGTCGGCTCCGTGCCGCCCTCGGGCACCGTGGACGGGGGCGACGACGCGTAGGACAGGACGATCGGGCGGGGACCGCCGCCACCGCCGCCGGAGAAGTCCGTGAAGTACGCGTCGGACCAGCCGTCGGCCACCTTCAGCCCGTTCGCCTTCAGCGCGGTCCAGTAGTCCACCCAGCCGTCCTCGCCGAACGCGCCGACGGTCGCCAGCAGGAACGACAGGCCCGGCGACGACGTCACGGCGTTGGGCACGACGAGCAGGTCCTTGTACTCCGGCTCGGTCAGGTCCTCGAGGGTGACCGGCTCCGCGACGCCCTGGGCGGTGAACCAGGCGTGGTCGACGTTGATGCAGACGTCGCCGTAGTCGACCGGCACGAGGGCGCCCTCGAACGCGTCCGGGGCCTCGGTCGGTGCGACGACACCCTCGTCGACCGCCCGTGAGGCGAACGAGTTGTCGATGCCGAACACCAGGTCCCCGAGCGGGGCGTCCTTGGTGAGCACGAGCTGGTTCACCAGCGCGCCGCCGTCGCCGGGCTGCACGAGCTCCACCGTGAGACCGGACTCCTCCTCGAACGCGTCGAGGATCCCGTCGGACAGCACGAACGAGTCGTGCGTGACGAGCGTGACGGTGCCGGTCGACGCGCTGGGGGCGGCGTCGTCGGTGCCGATGGCCGAGCAGCCCGCCAGGGCAAGGACGCCGGCGACTGCGAGAAGCGAGTGGATCCTCGCCATGGGTGTTGCTCCTCCTTGGTCGGAAAGGAGGGGGTCATCGCGGGCAGCACCCGCGAGGACTGAGAAGCCCGACTCCCTACGCCGGTATCAACCGGATCAGGTTCGAGGGTCTGCGGTGGTCCGCACTCTCAGCGTCCAGACCCCTGCGGGTCCGACGCTCCCCTGTCGTTCGCGGTGATCCTACGCCGCCGCTGAGCAGCGCACGCGCGCGCACCGGGCTACGGTCGTCGCAGACCACGTCACCCACACCCGGAGGCTCCCGTGACCGACAAGCAGACCCAGTCCATCGTCGCCAAGCTCATCGGCGCGGCCGCCGCGTTCGGCGCCGCCCTCGTGGTCCAGAAGGTGCTCGGGCTGGCGTGGAAGGCGAAGACCGGGCACAAGCCGCCGGCCGCCGACGACCAGGGCGACGCCGGCCTGGCCGAGGTCGTCGCCGCCGCAGCCATCACCGGGGCGCTCGTCGCGATGTCCCGGGTGCTGGCCACCCGCGGCACCGCGCGGTTCACGGCGAAGGTCGACGACGGCCCGGACCTCAACCCGCTGGACTGACGCGACGGACTACGGCGCCAGGCTCGGCGGCGCCATGATCCCGAACTCGCGCAGCACCCGCTTCGCGGCGTACCAGCCGCCGAGCCCGTGCACGCCGGGTCCCGGCGGGGTCGACGCCGAGCACAGGTAGACCCCGGCACGACCGGAGAAGTACGGGTCGAGCCGTCGGGTCGGCCGCGCGAAGAGCTGGCCGATGCTGGCGCGGCCCGCGGAGATGTCGCCGTCGACGTAGTTCTCGTTGTGGTCGCTCAGGTGGGCCGCGGGGATGCACCGGGACGTGACGACGACGTCCCGGAACCCGGGGGCGTACCTCTCGATGTGCCGGGTGACGGCCTCGGTCACGTCGACATCGGAGCCGGCCGGCACGTGCGCGTAGGTCCACAGGGGGCGCCGGCCGTGCGCCTCACGCGTCGCGTCCACGACCGTCGGGTCGCTGACCAGCGTCATCGGCAGGTCCGCGTGCTCGCCGCGCGCGACCGCGTTCTCCGCGCGGGCCATCTCGGCGCGTGTGCCGCCGACGTGGACCGTGCCGGCCCGCCCGACGTCACGCACGGTCCACGGCACCGGACCGTCGAGCACGAAGTCGACCTTGGCCGCCGCGTCGCCGTACTCGAACGCGGCCAGCGCGTCCCGCGCCCGCGGGGGGATGCGGTGGCCGAGCACGTTGACGAGCGTGCGGGGGGTGGTGTCGAAGACGTAGCAGTGCGCGATCGGCAGGTCGGCCTCGCGGCGTACCCGGTGGTCGGTGCGGAGGATTCCGCCGTGCGCCTCCAGGTCCGCGACCAGTGCTGCAGTGATCGCCCCGGAGCCACCGCGCGGGATGGGCCAGCCACCCGCGGCGTGCGCGAGGGTGCCCAGCAGGAGCGCCGTGCCCGCGGCCGCGATCGACGGGAGCCGCGAGATCGCGTGCGCCGCGACACCGGTGAGCAGGGCGGGGGCGACGTCGCCGACGAACCGGCGGTCCCACGCGCGCGTGCCCTGCTCCAGGATGCCGAGCCCGAACCGCAGCGCGGCGCGGGGGTCGACCACGGGCACCGACCGCTTGTCGGACAGCGCCACCCGGACCGCGGCGGCCGCGTCGCCGCCGACCAGGGACCGCCAGACCGCACCGTCGACGCCGAGCTCCTCGACCGTGCGCTCCAGGTCCCGGTACGCCACCCCGGCCCGCGCGTCGGCGAGCGGGTGCGCGTACGACACCTCGGGCACCAGGAGCTCGACCCCGCGGGACCGCAGGTCGAAGCTCGCGAAGAACGGGGAGGCCCAGGCCATCGGGTGCACAGCGGAGCAGACGTCGTGCGTGACACCCTCGGCGAGGCCCAGGTCGAGGGTCCGCGCGCCGCCTCCGACGGTCGGCTGCGACTCCAGGACGGTCACGCGCAGGCCTGCGCGCGCGAGGGTGACGGCGGCGGCGAGCCCGTTGGGGCCCGAGCCGACCACCACCACGTCCGGTCGCGTCATCGCGCTGTCCTCCTGCCCTCAGTCTCGGGGGTCGTCGTCGTCCGGGCGACCCTGGTCCCGCACCTGCGCACGTTCCTGGTCGTCGGTCAGCTCGTCGACCACCAGGAGGTCGCTGCGGACCTTGCCCGTCCGGTAGCCGGCGCGGCCGACCATATGCGCCGCCACGGGTGCGGTGAGCATCTGGAACACCGCCACGAGCACCAGCGCCCACACCGCGCCGCCCGACCGCAGCCGCAGCGCGAGGCCGATCAGCACGAGCGCGAGACCGAGCACCTGCGGCTTGGTGCCCGCGTGCATGCGCGCCAGCAGGTCGGGGAAGCGCAGCACGCCGACCCCGGCCGCGAACGCGAGGAACGCCCCGCCGAGCAGGCACACCGCCGAGGCGACGTCGGCGACGGTCGTCCACTGGTCCTGCGTCATCCCCGGACCTCCCCCTCGGCGCCGCCGCCGTGGTGCTCGTCGTACCCCTCGCGTCGACCCGTCCGGCGGGAGCCCTCGGCCTCGTCCTCGGCGTCCATCCGCTCGGCCTCCTGGGCGGCGATCTCCTCGCGCGTCCGCACGCGACCCTCGCCCTCCGGTTCCACGGCGGCGAACCGCGCGATGGTCACCGACCCGACGAAGCCGACCAGCGACAGCACCACGAGGACCGGGACGACGTCGGTGCGGCGCTCGATCGCGGCGTACAGCGCGACGGCGGCGATCATCGTCGTCACCACGATGTCGAGCGCGATGGTCCGGTCGAGCATCGACGGACCCTTCTCCGCCCGGACGACGGCCAGCACCGCCCCGACGGTGAGCAGCACCCCGCACACCCACACGACGGCGGTCATGTGCGCACCCCCACCAGCCCGGCCGCGACCAGCTCCTCGTCCGACGCGAACGCCCGCAGCACCCGCTCCTCCTGGTCCAGCACCGACTGCCGTGCCGCCTCGATCCCGCCGCTCTGGCGCACGTCGAGCACGTGCAGGTAGAGCATCCCGGTCAGGCGGTGCGCCTCCACGACGAGCGAGCCGGGGACCAGCGAGCACAGCTCGGCGGTCAGCGTGAGGTACAGGTCGGAGTGGCTGCGCAGCTGCACGCCGATGACCGCGCCGCGCGGCACGTACCGCGGACGGATCGCGATGAGGCTGACCTCGAACGACGCCTTCACCAGGTCGACGGCGAACCGCGCGGACAGCCGCAGGAAACCCAGCGGCCGGAACCGTCCGTGGAAGTCGATGGGCGCCATGCGCAGGCCGGTGGTCACGGCGAGCGCGATCAGCAGGCCGGCCAGCACGTTGCCCACCGACAGGTCGCCCCACAGGAAGACCCACACGACGGTCAGCCAGACGATCGTCGCCCACTGGGTGCGCCACCGGTGCCGGCGCGGGTGCAGGCTCATGGCTGTCCCTCTGGCTGTTCCTCGGCCACGTCGGCCGACACGCCCTGCCCGCGCTCGCCGTCGGGCAGCACGGCGTCGACGTAGGGGGTGCGCTCGGTCAGCGACACGGCGGCGCGCTCGGTGTAGGCGTACAGCGGGCCTGCCGCGACGGTGAGCATCAGGCCGACGACGATGAGCGCCGCGGTCGGGGCGACCATGCCGAAGGGCAGCCGCACCGGCGGCCGGGGCTCCTCGGGCGTCTGCCAGAAGGCCTTGTTCCACGCCTTGACCAGGGCGTAGAGCGTGAGCAGGGACGTCACGACGCTGCCGACGACGAGCACGTACGCCAGCGGGGTGCCCAGCTGCACACCGGCCTCGATGAGCCCGATCTTGCCCAGGAACCCGGACAGCGGCGGGATCCCGCCCAGGTTCATGGCGGGGATGAAGAACAGGATCGCGAGGACCGGCGTCAGCTTGGCCAGGCCGCCCAGCTTGGTCAGGGACGTCGACCCACCGGCGCGTTCGACGAGTCCCACCACCAGGAACAGCGCGGTCTGCACGGTGATGTGGTGGGCGACGTAGTAGATCGCGGCGGTGTACCCCAGGTCGGTCGCCAGCGCGATGCCGAACACCATGAAGCCGATGTGGCTGACCAGCGTGAACGAGAGGAGTCGCTTGATGTCGTCCTGCGCGACGGCGCCGAGGATCCCGATGACCATCGTCGCCAGCGCCGCCCACATCAGGGCGTCGTCGAGCCGGCCGTCCGGGAACAGCAGCGTCTGCGTGCGGATGATCGCGTACACGCCGACCTTGGTCAGCAGGCCCGCGAACACCGCCGTGACGGGTGCAGGAGCGGTCGGGTAGGAGTCCGGGAGCCACGCGGACAGCGGGAACACGGCCGCCTTGATGGCGAACGCGAGCAGCAGCAGCACCTGCAGGACCAGCCGCACGCCGGGATCGATCTCCGGCAGCCGCAGGGCCAGCTGCGCCAGGTTCACCGTGCCCGTGGCCGCGTAGATCATCGCGATCGCCACGAGGAACAGCACCGAGGACAGCAGCGCGACGACGATGTAGATGGTCCCCGCACGGATGCGCTCGCCGGTCCCGCCGAGCGTGATGAGCACGTAGCTGGCGGCCAGCAGGATCTCGAAGCCGACGTAGAGGTTGAACAGGTCCCCGGACAGGAACGCGTTGGCGACGCCCGCCGTCAGCACCAGGTACGTCGGGTGGTAGATGGAGACCGGCGCGGACTCCTCGTCGTCCTCGTTGCCCTGCGCGAGGGAGTACAGGAGCACGCAGAGGGTGACCGCGCTGGAGATGGTGAGCATGAGCGCCGAGAGCCGGTCCGCCACCAGGTCGATGCCGACGGGAGCCGCCCAGCCGCCGACGTCCACGACGAGCGGGCCGTCGTCGGCGAGCACGAGCAGGGCCACGCTGGCGACGAGCACCAGCGCGAGCGCCACCACCGTGACGAACCGCTGCACGTTCGGCCGCCGGTAGAGCGCGAGCGCGAGGCCCGCGGCGGACAGCGGGATGACCACGGGGAGCGGGACGAGCCAGGTGTAGTCGGTCACGGGCGCACCTCGCGCACCGTCCCGGGCGCGCCCTGGTCGGTCTCGTCGCGCGCTTCCGCCGCTTCCTCGTCCAGCGTCCCGGCGGCGACCTCCGTGTCCAGGTCGGCGAAGGCGCGCTCGTCGACGGCCGCGAGGTGCGCGATGCGGCGGTCCTCGACGTCGTCCTGCACCTCGTCGTGCCGGTGCAGCTGCCACGAGCGGTAGGCCAGGGCCAGCAGGAACGCGGTCATGCCGAGCGTGATGACGATGGCGGTCAGGACCATCGCCTGCGGGAGCGGGTCGCTCATCTGCCTTTCCGGCTCGTCGCCGACGATCGGGGGCCGACCGGCCGCGCCGCCCGCCACCAGGAACAGCAGGTTCGCGCCGTTGCCGATGAGGATGACGCCGATGAGCACGCGCGACAGGCTGCGCTCGAGCAGCAGGTAGACGCCCGCGGCGAACAGCACGCCGATGGTGACGACGAGGACGATGTTCGGGCTCATGTCGATCACGGCACGCTCCCGTCCCAGCCGGCCGGCTTGGCGGTGGCACCGACCTGCGCGGGCACGTCGCCCTCGGCGTCGCCGCCGACCGCGTCGCCCCCGACCGGGTCCTCGCCCGTCTCGGCGCGACGGTCGATCTCCGCCCCGAGGCTGCGCAGGATGTCGAGCACCAGGCCGACGACCACCAGGTAGACGCCGAGGTCGAAGAAGAGCGACGTCACCAGGTGGAGGTCGCCGATGACCGGCAGGTGGATGTCGATGATCCAGGACTGCAGGACCTCGCCCCCGGCCAGCAGCGCGAGCAGGCCGACCCCGGCGGACAGGAACAGCCCGAGACCGAGCAGCAGACCCGGCTGCACGGGGGCCGCCTCGCCCAGCTCGTACCGACCGCCCGCGAGGTACCGGACGATCAGCGCGATGCCCGTCACCAGGCCCGCCGCGAAACCGCCGCCGGGAGCGTTGTGGCCGCTGAACAGCAGGTAGACCGAGTACACGATCATCGTGTGGAAGAGCAGCCGGACGACGACCTCGAAGATCACCGACCGCCGCTGCGGGGCCAGGGTCCGTCCCGCGTGCAGCCACTCGCGGCCGCGCGCGGCGCTCGACGGCACCGCGGACTCGTCACGGTCGGCCACCATCCCGCCGGCGTCCACCGGGGCGTCGTCGCCGCCCGGACGCCGCAGCGCCGCCATGGGGTCCGGTACGCCGCCCCAGACGGCCCGCTCGGTGCGGGCCTCGTCGGCCCGGTAGATCGCCCCGGCCCGGCGCGAGAGGAAGACCAGTGACGCCACCCCCGTCGCCGCCACCAGCAGCACCGAGATCTCGCCCATCGTGTCCCATGCCCGGATGTCGACCAGGGTCACGTTGACGATGTTCTTGCCGCCCCCGAAGCTGTACGCCTCCTCGGCGAAGTCCTTCGAGACCGGCAGGTGCATCCGCGCACCGGGTGCCACCAGCGCGATCCCGGCGACCGTGAGGCCCACGGCGAGCCCCAGCGCGAGGCGCACCCAGCGGCTGGCCGCGAGCGGTCGGTCGGAGAAGTACGGGGGCAGCCGGCGCAGGACCAGCACGAAGACGACCAGGGTCACCGTCTCCACCAGCACCTGCGTCAGGGCAAGGTCGGGGGCGCCGTGCAGCAGGAACAGGCCGGCCACCGAGTAGCCGCCGATGCCCAGCAGGATGACGGCCTTGAGCCGGCGTCGCGCCCGGGTCACCAGCAGCGCCGACGCGATCACACCCGCCGCGAACACCAGCTGCGCGGGCGTGTCCCACCACCGGACCTGCGACGGGAAGACGGTGCTGGCCAGCGCCGTGCCGCCGACCGCCACGACGAACACGACGAGGATCAGTCCGAGGTAGAGCGGCAGCGAACCGCGCTGGGTGACCGCGGTGACGTCGGCCGCGACGTCGTCGAGCCGCCGCATGAACCGCCGGTACACCCGGTCCGCCTCGGGCCCGTGGTAGGCGGCGGTCTGCCAGCGCTCGACGCGGTCGCGGATCGCGAACAGCAGCGCGCCGGACAGCAGGATCGCGAGCGTCAGGACGAACGTCGGCGTGAACCCTGCCCACAGGACCAGGTGCCCGGGCTCGCCCTCGGGGTAGGTGTCCGCGTACGGCGCCAGCAGGTGCTCGCCCAGCTGCGGCAGGAGCGCGACGGCCAGGCCGAGGACCGCGAGGATCATCGCCGGCCACACCAGCAGCAGCGACGGGTGCGTGATGGGCGCGGGCTCGGCCTCGTCGTGCGCGGCCTCGTGGATCGAGGTGCCCGGCTCCGTCGACTCGCTCACGGCCTCCGGCACCACGGCGGGCTTGGTGGAGAACGCGCCCCACCACAGCCGCAGACCGTAGGCGACCGTCAGCACCGAGCCGACCGAGACCGCGACCAGCACGATCATCCCGGCCGTCGTGTCGTCCAGGTGTCCGAGCGCCTCGAGCCCCGCCTCCTTGGCGACGTACCCCGCGAACGGGGGCAGCCCGATCATCGACGCCGTCGCCAGGGCGCCCGCGAGCGCCGTCAGCTTGAGCTCGCGGCCGACCCCCGACAACCGCCGCAGGTCACGCGTGCCGGTGGCGGCATCGACCACGCCGACGACGAGGAACAGGGCCGCCTTGAACATCGCGTGGGCGCCGAGCATCGCCAGACCGGCGAGCGCGGTCGCCTTCGTGCCCAGACCCACCAGCAGCACGATGAGGCCCAGCTGGCTGACGGTGCCGAACGCGAGGATGAGCTTGAGGTCGTGCTGCCGCAGCGCCCGGTAGCCGCCGAGCAGCATGGTCCCGCAGCCGAGCACGACGACGATCCACACCCACGTGGGGTCCGTCGAGTACGCCGGGGCGAACCGGGCGACCAGGTAGACACCGGCCTTCACCATCGCGGCCGCGTGCAGGTACGCGCTCACCGGCGTCGGTGCCGCCATCGCCGCGGGCAGCCAGAAGTGGAACGGGATGAGCGCCGACTTGGTCACCGCCCCGGCCAGCAGGCAGACGATGGCGACCGTCACCGCGGTGGTGCCCTGCGGGGGGTTCGCGATGACCTCCGACAGCAGGTAGGTGCCCGCGGCCTCGCCCAGCAGCACCAGCCCGACGAGCATCGCCAGGCCGCCCGCGGTCGTGATGACGATGGCCTGCATGGCCGCGCGCCGGCTCGCCTTGCGCTCGGCGTAGTGGCCGATGAGCAGGTACGACGTGACCGTCGTGAGCTCCCAGAACGTGAACAGCAGCAGCAGGTCGTCGGCGGTGACCAGGCCGAGCATCGCGCCGCTGAACGCGACGAACACGCCACCGAAACGGCCCAGCCCCGACGCGCTCGTCTTGAAGTACGCCGCGCAGTAGATGAGCACCAGGGCGCCGACGCCGCCGACGATCAGCGTCATCAGCCAGGACAGCGTGTCCAGCCGGAACGTGAGATCCAGGCCGAGGACGGGGATCCACTCGACGTTCTCGACCGGGCCGTTCCCGGCCTGCACGCGCGACGTCCACGACAGCGCCCACACGGCGGCGGAGGCGGGGGCGAGCGCGAGGACCCAGAACGCCTTACGGCCCATCCAGCGGACCAGAGCGGGCGCGACGACGGCTGCAGCCAGGTGAACGGCGAGCAGCAGAAGCACGTCCGGCTCCGTCCTGTAGGGCGGGTGGTCGGTCGGTCGGGGTCGTCAGGTTCTCGAGGTCAGGCACAGGTGCGGGCACGCGTCAGGAGCGACAGAGAGCGCCCCCGCGATGCACTGAAGATTTGGTCAAGACTCTACCAACCGAATTCCCACACCTCCTCCCACGGGGCCGGGCGTCGGGCGTCGGGCATGTCACGCCCGCACCGGGAATGCGCGGAGCCGCCCGGGCTCGCCACGGCGTTCACCGCCGGCCCAGCTCGTCCGTCGTCACCCACGAGTTCGGCTGGGAGTGACGAGTTCGGCGGGTGCGGGCACCCCGCGCCGCTAGCGTGGCGGCGTGACTGTGCTGCAGGTGGTGTGTCTCGGGATCGTCGTCGTCGCGACCGTGGTCGGGGTCGCGATCTTTGCGCGGGGAGCGCGCGAGATCGTGCGGACCGTGCGGGTCGGACGTGCGGCCGGTGGGCGGTGGACGCCCGTGGGGCCGCGCCTGGCGACGCTGACCCGGGAGGTGCTCGGGCACGGGCGGTTCCAGCACCGGCCGGTGGTCAAGGTGGCGCACTGGGTGGTGATGGTCTCGTTCCCGATCCTGTTCCTCACCCTGGTCACCGGGTACGGGCAGGTGGTCGATCCGGCGTTCACGCTGCCGCTGATCGGGAGCTTCCCGCCGCTGGAATGGGTGATCGAGGCGATCGCCTGGCTGTCGCTGCTCGGCATCCTGGCGCTGATCACCCTGCGGATCCGGCTCGGTTCCCGGGCGAAGAGCTCGCGCTTCTTCGGGTCGAACCAGGGGCAGGCGTTCTTCGTCGAGGCGACCGTGCTCGCGGTCGTGCTGTGCGTGATCCTGCTGCGCGGGCTGGAGTACGCGCTCTACTCCGGGGACGCGTGGCACTTCCCGCTCACCGCCTGGTTCGGGGCGTCGTGGATCGGCGCGGCCCCGGCGACGCTGGAGAACGCGATCGTCGTGATCGCGACCGTGAAGATCGTCGTGTCGATGTCCTGGTTCGTCGTCGTCGGCCTGCAGCCCACGATGGGCGTCGCGTGGCACCGGTTCCTCGCGCTGGTCAACGTGTACGCCCGCCGCGACCCGCGCGGTGGCGTCGCACTCGGTCCCCTCCAGCCGATGACTCTGGGAGGACAGCCCGTCGACCTCGCCGCACTGGAGGACCTTCCCGACGACGCCCGTCTCGGGGTCGGTGCCATCGAGGACTTCACCTGGAAGGGCCTGCTCGACTTCTCCACGTGCACCGAGTGCGGCCGCTGCCAGGACCAGTGCCCGGCGTGGGCGACGGGCAAGCCGCTGTCACCGAAGCTCGTCACGCTGGCACTGCGGGACCACGCGGCGGCCACAGCGCCCTACCTGCAGGAGGGCTCGGCCGACCACTCCGGTCTCGACCTGCTCGGGACCGGCGTCATCGACCCCGACGCCCTGTGGGCGTGCACCAGCTGCGGCGCGTGCGTGCAGCAGTGCCCGGTGGACATCGAGCACGTGGACGCGATCGTCGACATGCGCCGCTACCAGGTGCTCATGGAGTCGGCGTTCCCCAAGGAGCTCGGCGGCACGTTCACCAAGCTGGAGCGGCAGGGCAACCCGTGGGGGCTGCCGGCGCGCAACCGCCTCAACTGGGCGAAGGGACTCGACTTCGAGGTGCCGGTGGTCGGTGTCGACGTCGAGTCGGCCGCCGAGGTCGACTACCTGTTCTGGGTCGGCTGCGCGGGCGCCTACGAGGACCGCGCGATCCGCACGACGAAGGCCGTCGCGGAGCTGCTGCACACCGCCGGCGTCAGCTTCGCGGTGCTGGGCGACGGGGAGTCCTGCACCGGTGACCCCGCGCGACGGGCCGGCAACGAGCTGCTGTTCCAGATGCTCGCGAGCGGCAACGTCGAGATGCTCAACGAGGTCGGCGCGCAGCGGATCGTCGTCACCTGCGCCCACTGCTTCAACACCATCTCCCGCGAGTACCCACAGCTGGGCGGCCGGTACGAGGTGGTCCACCACACCGAGCTGCTGAACACCCTGGTCGCGGACGGCCGGCTGACGCTCCTCGAGCCGACCGACGAGCGCACCGTGACCTACCACGACCCCTGCTACCTGGGCCGGCACAACCAGGTCTACTCCCCGCCGCGGGACCTGCTCGGCGCCATCCCCGGCGTCCAGGTCACGGAGATGCCCCGCAACCGCGAGCAGTCGTTCTGCTGCGGCGGCGGCGGTGCGCGCGTGTGGATGGAGGAGTCGATCGGCACCCGCATCGGTACCGCCCGTGCCGAGGAGGCCATCGCCACGGGCGCCGGCGTCATCGCGACCGCCTGCCCGTTCTGCACGGTCATGCTGTCCGACGGGGTCGCGGCGTCGCAGACTGTCGGGGTGCCCGAGGTCACCGACATCGCCCTGCTGCTGCTCGACCGGGTGCGCGAGTGACCGGGCCGCGCAGCACCGAGCAGCGTCGGCAGGACGCCCTCTACCGGCTCGGGCACGACGTCGACGCGTGGGTCGCGACCACCGACACCGACACCGGCACACCCCGTCTGACGCCGCTGTCGTTCCTGTGGCACGACGAGGCACTGCTCTTCTCGACGTCGGCCGGCAGCCCGACCGCGCGGAACCTGGCGACCAACCCCTCGGTGCAGGTCGGCATCGGCCTGACGCGGGACGTCGTGCTCGTCCAGGGGACGGTCGAGACGCTCCCGGCGATCTCCGAGGAGCTCGGCGACGCGTTCGCGGCCAAGGCCGGTTTCGACCCGCGCACCCTGTCCACCGCCTACCCGTACTTCCGGCTCATGCCCCGCACGATCCAGGTGTGGCGCGAGGAGGACGAGCTGGCCGGCCGCTGGGTCATGCGCGGTGGGGTCTGGCAGTAGCGACGGGCGTCAGTCCCCGTAGCTGGTCTGCGGCGCCGCGGCGTACCTCCGCGGGCCGACGCCCAGCCCCGAGTACGCGGCCGGCTCCCCCGCGACGATCGTGCGCGTCGTACCCCGGACCGGGTCGATCGCGACGATCGAGCTCGTCGCGAGAGCGCCCGCTGCCGCCGTCGGTCGGAGCGTGGCCAGCAGCTCGGACCCGCGGACGTCGAAGACCTCGAGCGCGGGGGACCCGCCTGTGCTCAGGGGCGTGACGCCGTCGTCGGTGATCTCCCACCACGAGGCGACGCTCTCGGTCGGTCCGAAGCTGCCGGCGACGAGCCGGTCACCCACGCGCCACACGCCTGCCAGCCGCTCCGGCACGGGGAGTCCGACGAGCCGTCGTGGGGTGCCCGAGTCGACGCGCACCAGCCAGAGCTCGTTGTCCGCACTGCTGAGGGCGAAGTCCGTCTCGCCGCCGGGCGTGCACTCCATGAGCACGTGCAGGGCGTCCGCCCACATCCACACCCGGCAGGCATTGAGCCGGCCGAGGTAGGGCTTGGGCAGGACGATCTGCTGGAGCCCGGCCGTCAGGAAGGCCCGCGGACCCGCGGCGTCGTTCACGACGACACGCATCCGGTCGGGACTCTGGATCCAGTGCGCCGTGCCGTACCAGGTGTCGAACGCGCCCGTCGTCGCGCGCACCGCACCATCGGCGCCGACCAGGCTCAGCTGCGCCGACGACGTGCTCCAGGAGGTTGCCAGGACGTCGGAGCTGCCGTCGCCGACGAACTGCGCGCTGACCTCGTAGGTCGGTCCGACCGTCATCCCGAACCCCAGGCCAGGACCCGCCTCCCCGGTGTTCAGGTCGACCACGTGCACGGACGCGTCCTCCGCGATGGCCACCACGAGTGGGCTCCGTGGGAGCCAGTCGACGACGGTCCAGCCCCCGAGGTGGGCGGTGGGCACCACGTACGGCTTCCCCTCGGGGCTCAGCAGGTACGTGGCGCCCGGGAGGATCGCCTTCTGCTCCTCGTCCAGAGCCTCGTAGCCGATCAGGGTCCACCCCTCGCCGGCCGCCTCCAGCATCCCCGGCGTCGCGGGCTCGGCACCCCGGAGCGCCGTGACCGTCGGCGTCGTCGGAGTGACGACAGGGGTCGGGGTGGGCGTCGGGGTCGGTGACGGTGTCGGTGTCGGCGTCGGTGCGGTGGTCGTGGGGGCCGGGACGGCGGGCGGTGGAGGCGTGCGGCTCCCGGAGAGGAGGACACCGACGGTGACCGCGCCCACGACGGCGACGGTGGTGAGCACAGCGGAGCCGGTGCGGACGGCCCGGCGACGGGTCACCCGCCGGGCGAGCGACGCGGTCTCGACGACCTGGTCGGGCACGGACGCGTCAGCCGCGCGGCGCTGCGACTCGGCGAAGCCGCGGAGGGCGGCCGTGATGTCGTCGGTCATCGTGCGCTCCTTCCCTGGTCGGTGACGCGGACCGACTCGAAGTCGTCCTGGTGATCGGGTGGCCCGACCTGCAGGGTGGTCCGCAGCTTGCCCGTCCCGTCGGAGAGGTAGCGCTTCACCGCTCCCTGCGACAGGTGCAGTGCCGCGGCGATCTCGGCGACCGGCAGGTCGTCGAAGTACCGCAGCACGACGCAGGCACGTTCCCGCGGGGTCAGGACCCGCAGCGCGGCACCGACGTCGGTCGCCGCGGCCGCCGCGTCCTCCGCCCCCGGCGCAGAGGACGCGCCGTCGAAGAGGTGCGCCTTGCCGCGCCAGGTCTGCCGCTTGCGCGTCTGGTCGAGGAACACCGTGCGGATGGCCTGGCGGACGTAGCCCTCGGCGGCGTGGACCTCGGTGACGGCGCGCGGCCGCGCGAACGTCCGCACGATCGCGTCGTGCACCAGGTCCTCGGCATCGCGGCGGTCCACGACGAACAGGCATGCGTACGCGACCAGTGCGGACCGCCGCTCCCGGACCATCTCGTCCAGGACACCTCTCCAGTGCGCCACCTGTCTCCTCCCCCGCGGACCCGCTGCTTGATGCCACAACGTGCTCGGGCGTCGAAACGTTGGGTCCCCGTCGCGCGGGTGCGGCAATCCTGCGGGATCCGGCGGGCCACCGGGGACGACGTCACCCGCTCGGCGCAGCGGCGACCTCCTCGTCCAGCCCCCGCAGCGTGGGTCGAGGACGCCGGGCCGGCGTCACGCTCGCCGGGTCTCCTCCTCGAGCAGGTCCCAGTCGGTGACGACCTCGACGGTCTCGGCGGCCGTCCACGTGCCCAGCTGGTCGGTCGCGTGCGCGCTCGCCGGGTCGCCCGATGCCCCGAACGGCACCCCCCACCGGCTGCGGCGGCGGTCGCCGAGGTCCCACACCCACCGCGCGACCGAGCCGCGCCACGACCGGTCGCTCACGCCGGCCACGCTCGCGGTGCAGCGGACGCAGTCGGTGTCGCCGGACAGCGGGACGTCGTCCACAGTCGGTCCGGGGTAGCCGAACGGGGTCAGGACGGGCTGGAGGCGGTGGCGATCGCCCCAGGTGGTGTTCAGGTCGCGGTCAAGGGCAACCCGTTCGAGCGCCTCACGCGCCACGGCCACCCCGTCGATCCCGCGCGTCGCCGCGCCCAGCAACCGCGACAGCGCGTCGGCCACCCGGGGTCCGACGGCCAGCCACGGGTCGAGCAGGGCGCCGTGGTCGTGGGGGGCGTGCAAGGGGGCGAGGGCCGGGTGGGCGGTGAGCAGCACGGCGACCTCGGCCCGCCAGGCGGCGAACGCGCCCGCGTCGGCGCTGTCGGCGTCCATGTGCCGGTCCCACGCGAGCAGCCGGTCCCGCAGCGCTGCGGCCGGCGGTGACAGGGCGTCGGTCCGACGCACCCAGCCGAGGAGCTCGCCGGCGCTGCCGAGGAGGGTGTCGCCGTGGATCGCCGCCATGTCCCCGGGCGCGAACGTGCCGCCCGCGTCGAGCAGGTCCCGGATCCGTCGTGCCCGGTACGGGGCCACGTAGGCGCGACCGAGGTCCCGTCCGGGGTCCGCGGGCCGCTCGTTGGCGTCGACCGCGACGCCGGTGACACGGGTGGGATCCGCCAGCCGGTGCCACGGCGCGGGCCGTGCGGCCTGGGACCAGGCGTCGTGCGGCAGCCGGCGCTCCGGGGCGGGCCGGGTCACGACGAGGCCCGCGTCGAGGCTCAGTACCGTCCCGTCGGCGTCGGCGGTGAGGACGCGGTTCACCGGGTCCACCCACCCCCGCAGGGCGTCGGCGACGTCGGCGGCCGACCGTGACCGGAGCAGCGGCAGCAGGCAGGAGAAGCCGACGTCGGACGCGACCCGGGCGGGGAACCGGACGCTGAGCCCGTCGAGCACCAGCGGACCGCGCTCGGTCTCGACCACGTCGACGTCGACGTCGTCGCCGCCGCGCACCCGGATCGTCTCGACGTGCCGGTCCACGGGCGCCCACCCGTCGGGCCCGAGCGCCGACAGCCCGTCGGGCGAGAGCCGTTCGCGGAACACCTCGACGTGGTGCGCGATCGCGTTCGTGATCCCCCACGCGACCGTCCCGGTGTGCCCGAAGTGCTGCACGCCCGGCACCCCCGGGAACGCGAGCCCGAGCACGTCGAACTCGTCGCACGCGAGCCTGACCTGCTGGTACACCCCGGGGAGCTCGATCATGCGGTGCGGGTCGCCCGCCAGGATCGGCTGGCCGGACGCCGTCCGCGACCCGTGCAGCGCCCACGCGTTCGAGCCCGACGACGCGGTCTCGGCCGAGTCGAACAGGCCGACGGCGTCCGCCCCGAGCGTCAGCCGGACGTGCTCGTTCCACAGCAGCCGGGGGAACATCGAGAACAGCGCGTGGTGGACGAGCATGATCCCGAGCGGCGTCCAGGCGGGCCACGGCTCGTGCAGCGCGGCATACCCGAGCCGCTCGTCGAGGGCGTCCGCGTCGCGGCCGTCGTTCACGCCTGCCACGTACGCGTCGACGAACGCACGGTCCCCATCGGCCAGCGCCGCGTACGCCTTCTGAGCCGTGTCCGCCAGGCGCGCACGCCGCGCGAACCGGTCCCACTCGACGCCGCCGGCTCCGACCCGCTCCGCGAGCCGCCCCTCGGCCCGCCACCGGTCGACCTCGATCTGCCACCCGCGGTCGCGCGCGGTCACGTGCCCCTGCTCGCGGGCCAGCGCCAGGTGGTCGGCCGCCCGGACGTGAGGCACGCCCAGGGCGTCGCGGTAGACGGTCATGAGACCGGGTGGGCGAGCGTGCCCGCGGAGATCAGCATCGTGACCCCTCGCCCGCGTCCGTCACGAGCACGCGCGAGACCGCGCGGGCCTGTGGAGCTCTCGCCGTGCGGCATGGGCACACAGTGCACCAGCGGGCGCGGGTGCGCACGCAGATTCCGGTGCGTGAGCGGGCCGACGTCGACCATCCCGCGCGCCGATCCGTCGAGTAGCGCGTCGCCGTCGCGGGGGCTGGGTCGAATCGATACGTTCTGGCCCGGGAAGGCGCTATCCATCCCGCCGGTCCAGATGTCACGATGGAGCGCGTGACATCTGGCCCTCAGCCCTATCTCGCCGTGGTCGACATCGACGGCGCGCACCCGGTCCGCTCGGTCGTCCGGCTCCTCGGAGCCCACCGCAGGCGCGTGCTCACGGCGGTGGCGTTCTTCACCTTGAAGGACATCCCGCTCTGGCTGATGCCGGTGATCACGGGCAAGGTCATCGACGTCGTCGTCGCGGGCGGCCCGACGAGCGAGCTGTGGCTCTGGGCCGCGGTCGCCGTCGCCGCGCTCGTGCAGAACTACCCGAACCACGTGCAGTGGACCAAGCTCTTCATGGGCGCGGTCCGCGAGATCGGCGCCGACCTGCGCAACGGGCTCACCTCCCGGCTGCAGAGCCTCTCCATCGGCTTCCACTCCCGGGTCAGCGCGTCGATCGTGCAGACCAAGGTGGTGCGCGACGTCGAGAACGTCGAGGTGATGCTCCAGCAGATCGCCCACCCGCTGCTCTCCGCGACGATGGTCATGCTCGGCGCGATCGTCATGACGGCGCTGGCCGTCCCCGAGTTCCTGCCCGTGTACGCCCTGACCATCCCGCTGGCCGTGCTGCTGCGGTTCGTCCTGGCGCGGCGGTCCCGCGAGCGCAACGAGTCGTTCCGGCGCGAGGTCGAGCACTTCTCCGCCCGCGTCGGCGAGATGGCCACCCTCATGCCCATCACGCGTGCGCACGGGCTGGAGGCCACCGCGGAGGAGCGCGTCGCCGTCGGCGCCGAGGGCGTGCGGTCCGCCGGCTACCGCCTCGACGTGCTCAACGGCCGGTTCGCCTCGCTCAGCTGGGTGAGCCTGCAGCTGCTCGGCGTGCTCTGCCTCGTGCTCGCGGCCTGGGTGTCGATCACCGGGATCATCACGATCTCCGCCGGCCAGGTGGTCCTGCTCAGCTCCTACTTCGCGCTCATCACCGGGTCCGTCACCGGCCTGCTCATGCTCCTGCCCATCGGCGCGAAGGGCCTCGAGTCGGTCCGGTCCATCGCCGAGGTCATGCAGGAGCCCGACCTCGAGGTGAACGCCGGCAAGCGCCGCGTCGACCGCGTGGACGGCCGGCTGACCCTCGAGCACGTGCACTTCCGCTACCCCGACGCCGACACCGACGCCCTCGACGGGATCGACCTGACGATCGAGGCCGGCCAGACCGTCGCGTTCGTCGGCCCGTCCGGCTCCGGCAAGTCGACCGTGCTCAACCTGGCGCTCGGCTTCCTGCGACCCACCGGCGGCCGGCTCCTGCTCGACGGCGTCGACACCGCCCTGCTCGACCTGCGCTCCGTGCGCACGCACGTGTCCGTCGTGCCCCAGGAGTCGGTGCTGTTCGAGGGGTCCATCCGGGACAACGTCGCCTACGGCCTGCCGAAGGTGTCCGAGCAGCGCATCCGCCAGGCGCTCGTCGACGCCAACGCCGCCGAGATCGTCGACGCCCTGCCCGACGGGTGGGACACCGTCGTCGGCGAGCGCGGCGCCCGGCTGTCCGGCGGCCAGCGCCAACGCATCGCCATCGCCCGGGCCCTGGTCCGCGACCCGCGCATCCTGCTGCTCGACGAGGCGACCTCCGCGCTCGACCCCGAGTCCGAGGCTCTCGTGAAGGAGGCCCTCGCACGGCTCATGCGCGGGCGCACCACGCTCGTCGTCGCGCACCGGCTGTCGACCATCCGCTCCGCCGACCGCATCGTCGTCCTCGACGACGCCCGCGTGGTCGAGGTCGGCACGCACGACGACCTGCTCGCCGCCGACGGCCGCTACGCCCGGCTGCAGCGCGCTCAGCAGGTGTGACCGCTCAGCGCTCGTACGCCCAGGTGGGGTCGGTGAGCATGCGGGCGATGGCCAGGCCGATCGCGAGGGCGGCGACGATGAGCGCGGCCTCGACCCCGAACGCGAGGGCTTCGACCGTGTTGCCGTTGGAGATGTGGAACACCGCCCGGTAGGCGAGGACACCCGGCACCATGATCGTCACGGCCGGCACGTAGACGGTGATGCGCGGGACGTCGAGACGCGGCGCGATGACGGCGGCGAGCAGCCCGACGACCAGTGCCGCGACGGCCGCGGCCGCCTGCGGGGGCACGTGCGTCTGGACGATCTCGATGCGCAGCACGTTCGCGAGCATGCCGACGCCGGCCGCCGCGATCGCGATGCGCCAAGGGCTGTTGAACATCAGCGCGAACCCGAGGACGCCGAGGAAGCTGGCGACGAAGCGCAGCGCGAGCAGGAGGCCCGGGTCGAGGCTGGGCGCCGCCGGCGGGTCCGGGCTGAGGCCGACCACCAACGACACCGCCCACAGCGCGAGCGCCGCGGACGTCAGGATCATCAGCGCGTGGACGAGGCGCGCGACCCCCGCCGAGAAGTCCAGCTTGGCCAGGTCGAGGAAGCCGGTGACCAGCGGGAACCCCGGGACCAGGAACAGCACGGCCGAGACGTAGCCCGCCTCGTGGCCGGACCCCACCATGCCCGCGACCTGGAGCAGCCAGACGAAGCCGAGGTACCCCAGGCACGCCACGGTGGCGCTGAGCATGGTGACGCCGAACTGGTTGAACCCGCGGTGGAGCATCGTGCGGCGCAGTGCCTGGCCGAGGAACGAGCCGACGAAGACGCCGATGATCTCGACGACACCGCCGCTGTTCAGGAACGAGAACGCCGCGCAGGCGATCGCTGCCCACAGCGCGTTGAGGACCACCGGGTACAGGGGCGGCTTGTCGGCGATGCGGTCCAGCTCGGCCGTGACCTCGTCGGGCGTCACGTGACCGGCGGCGTCCACGCGACCCGCCAGACGCTCCAGCTCGGTGAGCCGGTCGACGTTGACGCCGATGGAGCGCACCTCGGTCACCTCGGTGCGGAAGCTGGGACCGCGGTGCGACGTCGTCGTGATCTCCGTGAGCGTCACGTGCGCCTCGTGCCGGTCGATGCCCAGCGCCGTGGCGATCCGGGCCATGGAGGCCTTGACCCGGTACGAGCCTGTGCCCGCCGACAGGCTCAGCCGTCCGACCCGCAGCACGACACCGGACCGACGGATCAGCTCGAGCTCGTCGTCGTCCGGAGCGGTGGGCACAGACCCATGATGGCCCGTGGGCACCGCCGACGACGGAACCGAAGGTCCCGACGACCTCACGCGTCCGGCGGCGTCGCCTCGTCCCCCACGACCCGCAGCAACCGCAACAGCTCGGCCTGCTCCTCGGCGGACAGCCGCCCCAGCCGCTCGGCGGCGCCCTCGTGGCGCTGCGTCGAGATCGCGGCGAGCAAGGCGTGCCCGGCAGGCGTGAGCTCGAGCAACGTGGCGCGCCGGTCCGTCGGGTCGGGCAGCCGCCTGACCAGCCCGTCCTCCTCGGCGAGGTCCACCTTCGAGGTGACCGACCGCGGTGCGACGTCGAGCGCGGCGGCGAGCTCACCGAGCCGGCGGGGACCGTCGCACCGTTCGAGGGTGCGCAGCAGCCGGAGCTGCCCGGGAGTGGTGCCCTGCAGCTCGAGCCGGGCGGCGGCGTCGCGACGGACGCCACGGAGCACGCCGTACAGGAGCTCGAGGAGCTCTCCGGAGCCGTCGGAGGAGGTCACGGCGGTGAGACTACCGCAACTTGTGATCCAGGCACATAGTGAGTTAACCTCACCATCGGCCCACAAGGCCCAGGACCAAGGAGGTGGGCCCGTGTCGATGACTTCCGGCAGCCCCAACATGCGCAGCTTCGCCAAGGACCGCACGGTCGCGGACCACAAGCTCACCCGGGACACCCTGAAGCGGATCCTGCGGTTCGCGCGCCCGTACCGGGGCAGGCTCGCGGTCTTCGTCGCGCTGATCGCGGTCGAGGCAGCGGCGGGCGCGGTCACTCCCCTGCTGTTCAAGACGCTCATCGACGACGGCATCACGGCCGGCGACACGCGGGTGGTCCTCACGATGGCCGCCATCGTCGCGGTGCTCGCGATCGTCACCGCGGGGCTGTCCGTCGCCGACCGCTGGGTCTCGTCGCAGGTGGGCGAGGGCCTGATCCGCGACCTGCGCACCGCGGTGTTCGACCACGTGCAGCGCATGCCGCTCGCGTTCTTCAGCCGCGCCAAGACGGGCGCGCTGGTGCAGCGGCTCAACGGCGACGTGCTCGGCGCGCAGCAGGCTTTCACGTCGACGCTGCAGAACGTGGTGAGCAACTCGCTGACCATCGTGTTCGTGCTCGCGGCGATGTTCAGCATGTCCTGGCAGCTGACCCTGCTCAGCCTGGTCCTGCTGCCGGCGTTCATCTTCCCGGCCCGCTGGTTCGGCAAGAAGATCGCCGCGATCACGCGGGAGAGCTACGCCCTGAACGCCGACGCCGCGCAGATCATGAACGAGCGGTTCAACGTGGCGGGCGCGCACCTGGTCAAGATCTTCGGCGACCCGCAGCGCGAGTCCCAGAACTACGCCGACCAGGTCGACCGCGTCCGCGACATCGGCGTCACCCGCGCCCTGTACTCCACGTGGTTCCGGGTCGGCCTGACCACCCTGGCGTCCGTCGCCGTCGCGCTCGTCTACGGCCTCGGCGGCGTGATGGCGATCCGCGGGGAGCTCACCGTCGGCGTGGTCGTCGCGCTCACCGCCTACCTCGGCCGCCTGTACGGTCCGCTCACCGCGATGTCGAACGTCCAGGTCGACGTCATGACCGCGCTGGTCAGCTTCGAGCGCGTGCTCGAGGTCCTCGACCTGGAGCCGACGGTCGCGGAGAAGCCGGACGCGACGGACCTGCGCACCGCGACGTCGACGCACGGCGCGACCGTCCAGCTCGACGGTGTCAGCTTCCGCTACCCCGGGGCCGACGAGGTGTCGCTGGCGTCCCTGGAGTCGGTGGCGACCCTGCAGAACGAGGTCCACCAGAACACCCTCGAGGACGTGAGCCTCACCGTCCCCGCAGGTCACATGGTCGCGCTGGTCGGCCACTCGGGCGCCGGCAAGACGACCATCTCCCAGCTGGTCACCCGCATGTACGACCCGACGGCGGGCGCCGTGCGGATCGGCGGCGCCGACCTGCGGGACGTCACGCACGCCTCGCTGCGCGCGACGGTCGGCGTGGTCAGCCAGGAGGCCCACCTCTTCCACGACACCATCGCGGAGAACCTGCGCTACGCCCGCCCGGAGGCCACGGATGCGGACATCGAGCGCGCACTGGAGCAGGCGCACATCGCGGACCTCGTCGCGACGCTCCCCGACGGCATCCACACCGTGGTCGGCGACCGTGGCTACCGGCTGTCCGGCGGGGAGCGGCAGCGGCTCGCGATCGCGCGGATGCTGCTCAAGGCACCGGACGTCGTCATCCTCGACGAGGCCACCGCGCACCTCGACTCGGGATCCGAGGCCGCGGTCCAGGCCGCGCTCGACGAGGCCCTGACCGGCCGCACCAGCATCGTCATCGCCCACCGGCTCTCCACCGTGCGGCAGGCCGACTCGATCGTGGTCCTGGACCACGGCCGCGTCGTCGACCAGGGCACCCACGCCGAGCTGCTCGCGCGTGGCGGCGTGTACGCGGAGCTCTACCGGACGCAGTTCGCCAGCAGCGTCGCGACGGCGGCCGCCTGACGGGCGCCCTTTCCCTGCCCGACGGTCCCTGACGTACCCTGGGCGACCTTCCCCGCCCGACGGTCCCAGGAGTGCCATGTCCGAGACGCCCCGCGCCCAGGGCACGGCCGCGCGGACCGACAGCCGGCTGTCGGCACTCGACGGGCTGCGCGGGGTGGCGGCGGCGATCGTCGTGCTGCACCACACCCTGCTGCTGACCCCCGCGATCTCGAACGTCTACATGCAGGGTCCGTTCCCGGAACGCGGCTCGATGGCGTGGTGGCTGTCCTACACGCCGCTCAAGATCGCCAGTGCGGGGTCGGAGGCGGTGCTGGTCTTCTTCGTGCTCAGCGGCCTCGTGCTCGCACTGCCGGTGCTGCGCCGCACGGACTTCGACTGGTCGGCCTACTACCCCCGGCGCATGGTCCGGCTCTACGTCCCGGTCATCGCGTCCGTGCTGCTCGCGGTGGTCCTGGTGCTGGCGGTGCCGCAGGTCGACGTGCCGTCGGGCTCGAAGTGGCTGTTCCTCCACTCGATCCCGGAGCTGTCGTGGCCCAAGGTCATCCACGCGATGAGCCTGTTCGACGGCGACTTCCAGCTCAACAACCCGCTCTGGTCGCTGCAGTGGGAGATCGCGTTCTCGGTGTGCCTGCCCGTCTTCGTGCTCGGCGCGTTCGCACTGCGGCGGCTCTGGCTCGTCGGCGTGCTCGCCGCGCTGGTGGCGTCGTGGATCGGGCTCATCACGGGCACGCCGTCCCTCACCTACCTGCCGGTCTTCTTCGCCGGCACGCTCCTCGCGGTCGGCCTCCCGGACATCCGTCGCCTCGCGGACCGGCTGGCGGCCCGCTGGACCGGACACCTGGTCTGGATCGCGCTGCTGGTCGGTGCGGGGCTCGCGCTGGTGGCGCCGTGGCTCATCGGTGCCGACCGCCGGCTCGAGACGCTCCCGCGCAACCTCGCCGGGGCGCTCGTGCCGTTCGCCGCCGTCGTCATCGTGGTGTGCGCCCTCGGCTGGCGCCCGCTCGCCGCGGTGCTCAGCCGCGGCGTCCTGCGCCAGCTCGGGCTGATCTCGTTCAGCCTCTACCTCGTGCACGCGCCCGTGCTGGTGTTCACGTCGCACCTCATGGCGGGGCAGTCGCGCTACCTCATCAACCCGATCGCCCTGACGCTCTGCGTGCTCGTCGCGTACGGCTTCTACTGGCTGGTCGAGAAGCGGTCGCACGAGTGGGCCCGCCGCGTGGGCGCGTGGGGCTCGCGCACGATGCGACGTGAGGCGGCGCCTGCGCAGGAGCCGGCGCAGGCCACTACCGTCTCCGCATGATCGGACGCATCGACGAGGTCGTCTTCGACTGCGCGGACCCGGCAGTCCTCGTGCGCTTCTGGGCCGACGTGCTCGGCGGCACCCCCGTGGGTCGCAACGACGGCTGGCACTACGTCGACCCCCCGGGCTGGACCCGCGTGGCGTTCCAGCGGGTGCCCGAGGGCAAGGTGGTGAAGAACCGCGTGCACCTCGACGTCGAGGTCGACGACATCCCGGCGGCGACCGCCCAGGCGGAGGCGCTCGGCGCGACGCGCGTCGGCGAGCTCCACGTCGACACCGCCGGCTCGTTCCAGGTGCTGCTCGACCCCGAGGGCAACGAGTGGTGCGTGGTGAAGCCCGCGTAAACCTCTTGCGGCAGCCGGTGCGGCGGAGAACTGTCGATCCGTGACCGTCCCCGCGCGCCTCGCCCCCCTGCTGGCCGAGTACGACTTCGCCAGCGACCGCCTCCTGCAGCGCCTGTCCGGTCCCACCGTGGACAGCGGCGACGGCCTGCAGGTCGAGGTCCCCCCGCTGACCGACGCGGAGCTCCTCTGGGAGCCGGTCCCGGGCGCCTGGACGATCCGACGGCAGTCGGACGGACCCGGCGGGCTCGGGGCGACGCGCCTGGTCGGGTCGGGCGAGTGGGGTCACGACGGCGGCCGCCCGCACCCGTGGCCGCCGCCGGTCACCTCGATCGGCTGGCGGATCAACCACGTCGCCAAGACGCTGGCCGGCCGCGCGGACCACACCGACGGCACCCACACCCACACCGAGGCGTCCGACGAGCCGCAGGGCACCGCCGCGGGAGCCATCGCCGGTCTGGCCGCCGCGATCGCCGCGTGGCGCGCGACGCTGCTGGGGGCCGACGACGCCGCCCTCGACACGGTCGGCTACAGCACGTACCCCAACGGCTCCGACTCCGACGAGACGTTCCTCGACGTCGTCTGGTGGATGAACCAGGAGGTGGTCCACCACGGCGCCGAGATCGCCCTCCTCCGCGACCTGTACCTCCGGCTAGCGTGACGCGCATGACCTTCTGGATCTGCGCCACGTGCGCCGTGGAGAGTGCCGAGCCGTCCGACGTCTGCGCGATCTGCGCCGACGAGCGCCAGTGGGTGCCCGCGTCGGGCCAGCGCTGGACCACCCTGGAGGAGCTCCGCGCGCAGGGGTACCGCGCGCAGCTGGAGGAGCTCGAGCTGGACCTGTTCGCGGTCACCAGCTCCCCGAGCGCCGGCATCGGTCAGCAGTCGAAGCTGCTCGTCACCTCGGAGGGCAGCCTGCTGTGGGACCCGATCGGGTTCCTCGACGACGCCGTGGTCGAGCGCATCCTCGCCCTCGGCCCGGTGCGGGCGATCGCGGCGAGCCACCCGCACATGTACGGCGTCCAGGTGGAGTGGAGCCGCGCGCTCGGCGACCCACCGGTCCTCGTGGCGGAGGCCGACGCGCACTGGATCAACCGCCCCGACCCGGTGATCCGGACGTGGTCCGGTGAGCTGGAGGTCCTGCCCGGCGTGACCCTCTCCCAGCCGGGTGGCCACTTCCCCGGCAGCGCGATCGCGCACTGGACGGCCGGCGCGGCGGGCCAGGGGGTGCTGCTGAGCGGCGACACGATCTTCGCCAACCCCGACCGGCGGTCCGTCGCGTTCATGCGCAGCTACCCGAACCACCTGCCGCTGTCCGGTGCCGTCGCGCGCCGGGTCGCCGACCACGTCGACCGCCTGGAGTTCGACCGCCTCTACGGCAACTTCGCCAACGTGATCGCCGCCGACGCCAAGGAGATCGTCCGCCGCTCGGCCGAGCGCCACATCGGCTGGGCCAACGGCGACTTCGACCACCTCACCTGAGCAGCTCCTCCAGCCGGTCCACGAACGCCGCCTGCGCGGTCACGACGAGCCGTCGTGCCTCGTCGGGCGCGAACCAGCCGGCCCGGTCGAGCTCGGGCACCAGCAGCGTCCGCCCCGACCGCGGCGGCCAGGCGATCTCGACCAGGTTGCTGGCGATGGCGGACGCGTCGAGGTCCCCCTCCACCGCCCACGCCGTCACGACCTTGCCGCCGCTCTGCTTGACGTCCCCGAGCGCGAGCGGTTCGGACGACGACGGCACCGGCACCCCGAGCTCCTCGGCGAACTCCCGCAGCGCCGTGGCGTAGGGGTCCTCGCCGGGCGACGGCTCCCCCTTCGGGATCGTCCACGCGCCCGCGTCCTTGCGCGCCCAGAACGGTCCGCCCATGTGCCCGAGCAGCACCTCGAGCCCGGCAGTCCGCCGGAACAGCAGCAGGCCGGCACTCGTGCGGGGTGCCACCGTCATACCTCCGTCATCACGCAGGCGACCCTAGTCCGGTCACCACCGCCGGGCCCGCGAGGCGATCCCCGCGGGCCCGGCGACGGCGTCCGTCACCGCGCGGTCGTCTCCCCCCGCTGGGTCGGCACCCGGTCGAGGAGCGCCGGGTGGGTGAACGGGCTCGTCGTCGACCGACGCGTGGTCGCCGCCCGTCGCAGGGCCACGCCCAGCGCGACCAGGCACAGGCCGGCGAACGCGAGCCACGGTGTCCAGCCCGTGTCTGCGAGCACCGCTGCCCCGGCGGTGGCGGACTCCTCTGCGTGGGCCGTCGGGGCCCCGGCGGCGACGAGACCGCCTGTCAGGAGCGCTGTCTGCAGCGCTCGTCGGACGTAGTTGTGCATGGCGAAGCTCCTCCTGCTGATCGGATGGCCCGGACGGGCCCGGACGCGCGTCGCCCGAGGCGACCGGTCTCCGGTCAGGCGGGGGAGCTGGGGACCTCCGCGGCGGGCGGGGCGGCGGACGTCACGAGGACGCCCCCGAGCAGGCACCGGCCCTGCGGAGCGGCAGCGTGGGCAGGGACGCCGGCGACGGCCACGTCGACAGCCGTGCGGCAGCCGTTCGCGGCGAAGCCCGCAGGCCCGGGGACGGCGGGAACGCCTGGCGCGGGCCCGGACGGAGCGGGATCGCTGGGTGAAGGCCCCGCAGGCGTGGGCTCGCTGTCCGTACCCGCGGCGGCCCGTGCGCGCGGCCCCGCGCGCTCCGACGTGGAGCCGAGGTCCGGCGCGGCGGCGACCGTGTCGTCGTTCGGGGTCGGGCCGGAGGCCGAGGCCGGGACCGCGTCCGAGCCGGGTCGCGGGTGGACCGCGCCGAGGACGTCGACGACCGGACGGACGGGCGTGAGGACCTCCGTCACGGGCTCCAGGATCGCGACGAGGGGGTGCAGCGGGTCGACGAGCGATCCGAGGACGCCGCCGAGGGGCTTGAGCGCGTCGTCGAGCGGCTCGACGACCGGGGCCAGCGCGTTCGTCACCGGTGCGACGGCCGCGACCACGGGGGTCACGGCGTCGAGCGCGGGCGAGGCCACGTCGACGACGGGTGCGACGACGGGAGCCACCGGCGCGACGACGCCCTCGACCCCCGGAGCGACCGGTCCGGCGACCGCCTCGACGACCGGCACGACCGGCGCGGCCACCGCAGCGACGATCGGTGCTCCGGGGGCGACGGCGCTGGACACCACGGGCGTCACCGGGGCCACCACTGCCGACACGGCGGGTGCGACCACTCCGGACACGACCGGCTCCAGCGGTGCGATGGCTGCGGAGACCACCGGAGTCAGGAGGCCGGAGACGACCTCGGCGTCAGGTGGCGAGTCGTCGGCACGCGCAGGCGGAGCTGCCAGGAGCGCCTGGACCAGGACGACGAGCACGAGGGCGGCGAGCGCGAGCAGGCCGCGAAGGAGCCACGTTCCCGCTCCGGCGTGCTCCTGCTCCAGCGACGTCATCGTCAAGCCCCCATGACCCTGCGCGTCCGTCGACCGTATGAAGGCCTGTTCGACGAGGCAACCGGACGGGCGCACGTCACCTGTCCGGCCTAACGAGACGGGTCAGACGTCCTCGGGGTCCACCAGAAAGTCCGCCTCGTCGGCGATCTCGCCTCCGATCGCGGCGTGCACCACGCGCGCGACGGCCTGCACGAGCGGTGCGGCCCGGGACCGGGCGACGCGGTGCTCGAACGACGGCCGCTCCGCCTCGAGCTCCTCGATGAACGGCGGCTCCCAGTGCACGCGGTAGGCGACGACGCCGTCCCGGGTCCACGGCAGGTCACGCATCAGGGGCGGCAGCGCGGTCTCGACACCGGCCTCGACGGACAGCGTGCCGTCGTGCCCGAGGTCGACGAGCACGCCGTATGCCTCGGGCACGGGCGGCACCGCGAGCATCAGCTCGTCGTACGCCGACGCCTCGTCCATCAGTCGCTGCCGCTCGGCCTCGTCGTCGACCCCGTAGCGCTCCAGGGCCGCGGACAACCCGCGGCCGCCGGCCTCGGCCACCCACCCGGGGCGGCCGCCGGCGTCCCGGCCGACGCCGGCCGCGGGCCCGGTCCAGGTGCTGGTGGCCTCGCTGAGCCGCGCGCGCGGCAGCACGGACTGGACCACGGCGAGCGCTTCAGCCGGTTCGAGCCAGGAGTCGGACAGGACGGTGAGGTCGATGGCGCTGTCGACGTCGGGCGTGAGGACGATGCCGTTCTCGCCCGTGCGCACGGAGCCGCCGAGGCGGCGGGCGGCGGCGACCATCCACTGCAGGACGCGCTCCTCCTCCCGGATCGGCATGCCGTGGGGGAACGCGCGCTTGAGGCCGTCGCGGTCGCCTCCGGGATACGGCTTCTCGCCACGTTCCCGCGGGCAGACCAGCACGTACGCGAGGGTTGCCGTCGTCGGCAGGCCGAGGCTGACGGCGTCCCCGGTCTCCATGCGGAACGGCCCGTTCAGGGTCGAGAGCCGCGCGAGCCGGAGCGTGCGCGTCGGGATGGTCGCGGAGCCCACGGCGCGGATGCCGAGCGCGGCCGTCATGGGCCCGATGATCCCGCGCGGTTGCAGGGTGTCCTGCGGCCGCTCCTCCCACCGCGCGTTGGCGAACCGGCTGACGGCCAGCACCTCGACCTCGTCCTCCGCGACGTCCGGCGGCAGCGCCAGGATGTGGCGGTCACGCAGACCGGGATCGTCGGCGGGGAGGCGGGTGAGCTTCGCCATCGCGTCAGACGTCCGTCCGGTGGAAGTTCTGGAAGGACCGGGACGCGGTCGGGCCGCGCTGCCCCTGGTACCGCGAGCCGTACTCGGAGGAGCCGTACGGGTGCTCGGACGCCGACGACAGCCGGAAGAAGCACATCTGGCCGATCTTCATGCCGGGCCACAGCAGGATGGGCAGCGTCGCGACGTTGGACAGCTCGAGGGTCACGTGCCCGGAGAACCCGGGGTCGATGAACCCCGCCGTCGAGTGGGTCAGCAGGCCGAGCCGCCCCAGCGACGACTTGCCCTCCAGCCGTGCGGCGATGTCGTCGGGCAGCGTCACGGCCTCGTACGTGGACCCGAGGACGAACTCGCCGGGGTGCAGCACGAAGGACTCCCCCGGGGCGACCTCGACCAGCCGCGTCAGGTCGGGCTGGTCCGCCGCGGGGTCGATGAACGGGTACTTGTGGTTGTCGAACAGGCGGAAGTACCGGTCGAGCCGCACGTCGATGCTCGACGGCTGGAGCATGGCGGGCTCGTAGGGGTCGAGGGCCACGCGGCCCGACTCGAGCTCGGCCCTGATGTCACGGTCGGAGAGCAGCACGGGGCCACGGTAGTCCGGTTCACCGTGCACCCAGGGCGGGTCCGGGTCGTGGACCGTCAGGGCTGCTCGGCGTCGTGCGCGAGGAGTGCGACCTGGGTGCGGTTCTCCAGCCCGAGCTTGAGCAGGATGCTCGACACGTGCGCCTTGACCGTGGCGAGCGTGAGGAAGAGCTCGCGACCGACCTCGGCGTTGCTCGCGCCCCGCCCGATCGCGGCCACCACGTCCCGTTCCCGGTCCGTGAGCAGGGCCAACGACGCGCGCGCCGCAGCCCGTGACCCGCTCGCGCGTGCGGTCGAGTCCATCAGCCGGCGCGCGACCCGAGGCGACAGCACCGGCTCCCCCGCGGCCGCCGCCAGCACCGCCTCGACGATCCGCTGCGGCTCGGTGTCCTTGAGCAGGTACCCGCTCGCGCCGGCGTGCAGGGCGGCCTCGACCTCGTCGGCGGTGTCGAACGTGGTGAGCACGACGACGGCGGGCGGGTCCCGGCGCGCACGGACGGCGCGGGTCGCCGCGATGCCGTCGGTGCCCGGCATGCGCAGGTCCATGAGGACGACGTCGGCGGGGTGCGCGTCGAGGGCCGCAGGCACCCCGGAGCCGTCGGGCACCTGCGCGACGACGCGGATGCCGTGGGCGCCGTCGAGCAGGAGCGACAGCCCGGTCCGCACCAGGGCGTCGTCGTCGACGATGATCACGCGCACGCTCACGGCTGCCACGGTAGCCACGCGTCCAGCACGAACCCGTCGGCGACCGCCTCGGCCCGCAGCGTCCCGCCCAGCAGCTCGATCCGTTCCGTCAGCCCGATCAGCCCGGTCCCCGTGCCCGGTCCGAGGCCGCGCCCGCCGGTCCCGTTCGCCACCCGCACCCGCAGCCCGTCCTCGACCAGCACCCGCACGTCGACGGGCGCCCCCGGTGCGTGCCGTCGCGCGTTGGTCAGCCCCTCCTGGCAGGTCCGGTAGACCGCGAGGCCGAGGGGCGTCGGCAGGTCCAGACCGGGTGCGTCCAGCCGGACGGTCGCCCCGGCCGCGCGCTCCTGCTCGACCAGCGCCGGCAGGTCCGCGAGGCCCGGCGTCGGCCGCAGCTCGTCCGGGCCGTCGCGCAGCACCCCGATCACCGTCCGCAGCTCCTCCAGCGCCTCGCCCGCGCTGGCCCGCACCACCCCGGCCGCTGCCGACACCTGCTCCGGGGACAGGTCCGTCCGGTACTCCAGGGCGCCCGCCGTGGTGGCCAGCAGGGTCAGCCGGTGCGCCAGCGTGTCGTGCATCTCGCGGGCGATCCGGGTCCGCTCCGCCGACCGTGCCTCCGCGACCTTGCGCGCCTGGTCCCGCTCCGCGGCACGCGCCCGGTCCCGCCACTGCGCGACCAGCGCGTCCCGCGTCCGGCCGTACGCGCCCCAGCCGAGCAGCGCCGCGTGCACCGCGACGTCGCACAGCAGCCACCAGCCGAGCGGCAGCCCGACGGACCGCCAGAGCGCCTGGACGGCGTGCCCGGCGATGCTCGCGCACGCGACCGGGATCGCGACGCCCAGCCGCTCACGACGGGCGACGACGTACGTCCCGGCCGTCGCGGCGGGTGTCGCGGCGGGGCTGAGGGCGGCGAGCACGCCCAGCGCAGCGCCGCCGATCAGCGGGTGGCTGCGCAGGAGCGGGAGGATCGCGACGGCCACGAGCCCGAGCGCCAGGTCCACCGCGAGCGGCACCCCGTCCACCTGTGCGGACCAGGCGGCGAGGGACGTGAGGACGACCATCCCCGCGAGCAGCCCGAGGAGCACGGGGAGCGAGGGGACGTCACGCGGTCGGGCCATGCGCCGAGCGTAGGAACGCGTTCCGCGCGCCCACCACCGACCAAAGGAGGGGGCGTGCCGCACCTCCGGCCGAGGTCGACGGCACCGGACAGCGACCAGGGTCGAGCCGTCCACCCACGATGTCAGGAGAAGCCCATGTCCCGTCCGGTCCCCGTCTGGCTCGTCGCCGTCACCGCGACGGCCCTCGCGCTCGCCGTCTGGGTGCTCGCCGTCCCCGTCGGCGGTGTCGACCTGTCCGCCGGCACGCCGCCGCAGACCGTCGGCGTCGCCTCGGTGGTCGTCGCGACCCTCGTCGTCACGCTGGCCGCCTGGGGCGTGCGCACCCTGCTCCGCCGTCGCACCCCGGTCGCCTGGTGGGTGACCTGCGGGGCCGTGCTGGCGGTCTCCCTGCTCGGCCCGCTCGGCGGCACGTCGCCGGCCGCCGTCGGCACGCTCGTCGCCCTGCACCTCGTCGTCGGCGTGACCGTCGCCGCAGGTCTCGACCCCCGCCGCGCGCGCGTCCGGGCGCTCTGACCCGCCTACCGCTCAGCGCCCGACGATGCGGGGGCCACGGTCGGCAGCAGCCTCGACGGAGCTGCCGGCGAGGTCCCGCCCGACGGGGTCGGCGTCGGCATCGGCGGCCACGGGAGGGTGTCGTTGCACGAGGTCATCGCGTCGAGCGGGTCGGCCGTGCACACGTCCTGGCCGTCGCCGCCGTCGAGACGGTCGTTGGCCTGGACGCCGTCGGTGCCGCGCAGCGTGTCCTGGCCACCGTTCCCGCGCAGCACGTCGGCCCCGGGACCGCCCACCAGCGTCTCCTGCCACGGCCCGCCGGTCAGCACGTCGTCACCGGACCCGCCGAGCACCTCCTCGATGTCGGGCGAGGAGCTCCACGGGGCCGGCGCGCCCACTGCGTCGCCCTCGCCGGGCTCCCCGTCGCCGCCGAACCCGTCGAGCGTCACCGTGACGGGGCCGGTGCGCGCGGTGTAGTCGACGACGTCGTGCCCGGGCCCACCGACGAGCTGGTGCGCGCCGTCGGGCACCGCGCCCATGACGAACCGGTCGCCACCCTGACCACCCTCGGACCGGCCGCTGTCGGCACCGCCGTCGAGCACGTCGGAGCCCCAGCCGCCCTGGAGCAGGTCGTGGCCGTCGCCGCCGAGCAGCGTGTCGTCCCCGTCGCCGCCGACGAGCACGTCGTCACCGCCCAGCCCGGAGACCCGGTCGTCGCCCGCACCCGCGCAGATCACGTCGGCCCGGGGCGTGCCGGTGAGGTCGTCCGGGCCGTCGGTGCCGCGGATCGTGCACGCACGTCCCGGCGCGGTGTCGTAGCGGACGTAGTCCCAGCTCGAGCTGCCCTGGTGGGTCTCGAAACCGAGCGCGACCGTGCCCGCGCCACGTCCCGCGAGCGTCCGGTCGAGCACGGCGCGGCCGTCGACGGTGAGCCGCAGGTGCTGCCCGCGGGCCTCGAGGTGGTACCGGTGCCACCGCTGGGTGTCGAGCGCGATGACCTCGCGGTCCTCGTACGGGTAGGCGAGGCACAGCTCGCCGGGCCCGAAGCCGAGCTGCACGAGGTCCATGGTGTCGCCCACCCACAGCGTCGTCGCGGGTGCGGTGCCGGTCTCGTCGAGGCACGCCTGCGTCGCGTCGGCGCCGAGCCGCATGCGGAAGTCGACGTCCCAGCCCGACAGCCGGCCGGCCGAGCCCGTCCACTCCGACGGTGCGGTGTACTCCCGCACCATGACGAGGGTCTGCTCGCCGATGGTCATCGTGCCGCCACGCAACGTCGCGACCGGGTCTCCGCTGAACCCGGCGACCTCCCACCCGGGACCGAGCGTCCGCCCGAACTCCTCCCGGTGGACCTCACCCGCCCACGCCGGCGCCGGGAGGAGCAGGACGGCGGCCAGCACCGCGCCGAGGGTCAGGCCGAGCCGGGTCCGTCTCATCGTCGAGCTCCCCACGTGTCAGGTGCCGAGCACGCTAGGGGGCACCCCGGCCCGCAGGCGCGTGCGAAAAGATTCACCACGCCCGATCCCGCGCGATCGGGCGTGGTCGGCCGCAGCCGACAGAGGGGAATCGCTTCGATCGTTTCGCGATCCGACGCTGGCGGCTATGCTCTCGTCCGGGAGTTGCGTGGGAGCGCTCTCGCACACCGAACAGCGCCGGCGACGACGCGCCCCGCACTGCAGCGGGGGCCGACGAGCCGCGGGCGCCACTGCCGAGCACTCGAGGGGCAAGTCCATGCGGTACGGCCAGTTTGACGACGAGGCACGCGAGTACGTCATCGAGACGCCTCACACGCCCTATCCGTGGATCAACTACCTGGGCTCCGAGCAGTTCTTCTCGCTCATCTCGCACCAGTCCGGTGGCTACTCGTTCTACCGCGACGCCAAGATGCGGCGCCTCACGCGTTACCGGTACAACAACATCCCCGCGGACGCCGGCGGCCGGTACTTCTACGTGAACGACGGCGGCGACGTGTGGACACCGTCGTGGCTGCCGGTCAAGGCGGACCTGGACCACTTCGAGACGCGGCACGGCCTCGGCTACACGCGCATCACGGGTGAGCGCCGCGGGATCTCCGTCGAGACGCTCTTCTTCGTGCCCATCGGCGAGACCGCCGAGATCCAGAAGGTCACGGTCACCAACACCTCCGACGCCGAGAAGACGATCACGCTCTTCTCGTTCGTCGAGTTCTGCCTGTGGAACGCGCAGGACGACCAGACCAACTACCAGCGCAACCTGTCGATCGGCGAGGTCGAGGTCGAGCAGGACGGCCCGTACGGGTCGGCCGTGTTCCACAAGACCGAGTACCGCGAGCGCCGCGACCACTACGCCGTCTACGGCGTGAACACGCGCGCCGACGGCTTCGACACCGACCGCGACACGTTCGTCGGTGCCTACAACGGTCTCGGCGAGGCGACGGTCCCCCGCAGCGGGAAGTCCACCGGTTCGGTGGCGTCCGGCTGGTACCCGATCGGGTCGCACTCCGTCGAGCTCACGCTGGCACCGGGCGAGTCCCGCGCGCTGACGTACGTGCTCGGCTACATCGAGAACCCGGACGAGGAGAAGTGGGCCGACGACGCCCACCAGGTCATCAACAAGGAGCGCGCGCACGCGCTGCTGGGCCGCTTCGCGACGACGGAGCAGACGGACGCCGCGTTCGAGCAGCTCCGCGCGCACTGGACGGGCCTGCTGTCCACGTACTCGGTGAAGTCCGACGACGAGAAGCTCGACCGGATGGTCAACATCTGGAACCAGTACCAGTGCATGGTCACGTTCAACATGTCGCGCTCGGCGTCGTTCTTCGAGACCGGGATCGGGCGCGGGATGGGCTTCCGCGACTCCAACCAGGACCTGCTGGGCTTCGTGCACCTCATCCCCGAGCGTGCCCGCGAGCGCATCATCGACATCGCGTCCACGCAGTTCGAGGACGGCTCGGCGTACCACCAGTACCAGCCGCTGACGAAGCGGGGGAACAACGACATCGGCTCGGGCTTCAACGACGACCCGCTGTGGCTCATCGCCGGCGTGGCCGCGTACATCAAGGAGACCGGCGACGCCGCGATCCTCGACCAGCCCGTGCCGTTCGACAACGAGCCCGGCTCCGAGGTCCCGCTGTTCGAGCACCTGGTCCGCTCGTTCCAGTTCACGGTGGACAACCGTGGCCCGCACGGCCTGCCGCTGATCGGCCGCGCCGACTGGAACGACTGCCTGAACCTCAACTGCTTCTCCACCACCCCTGGCGAGTCGTTCCAGACCACCGAGAACCAGGCCGGCGGGCACGCCGAGTCGGTGTTCATCGCCGCGCAGTTCGTCCTCTACGGCGCCGAGTTCGCCGAGCTGGCGTCGCGCCGCGGGCTGACCGAGGTCGCCTCGCAGGCCCGCAAGGTCGTCGACGAGGTCCGCGCCGCGGTGCTCGAGCACGGCTGGGACGGCGAGTGGTTCCTGCGCGCGTACGACTACTACGGCAACCCGATCGGCACGGACGCCAAGCCCGAGGGCAAGATCTGGATCGAGCCGCAGGGCTTCGCGGTCATGGCCGGCATCGGGGTCGACGGCACCTCCGCCGACTCCCCCGCCATCAAGGCGCTGGACTCCGTCGGCGAGATGCTCGGCACCCCGCACGGCCTGGTGCTCCAGTACCCCGCGTACACCACGTACCAGATCGAGCTCGGGGAGGTCTCCACGTACCCGCCCGGGTACAAGGAGAACGGTGGCATCTTCTGCCACAACAACCCCTGGGTGATCATCGGCGAGACCGTGGTCGGTCGTGGCGCCAAGGCGTTCGACTACTACAAGCGGATCACGCCGGCGTACCGCGAGGACATCTCCGACGTCCACAAGCTCGAGCCGTACGTCTACGCGCAGATGATCGCGGGCAAGGAGGCGTCGCGCGCCGGCGAGGCCAAGAACTCGTGGCTGACCGGCACCGCCGCCTGGAACTTCGTCGCGGTGTCCCAGTACCTGCTCGGCGTCCGCCCCGACTACGACGGCCTCGTCGTCGACCCGCAGATCGGTCCGGACGTCCCGTCGTTCACCGTCACGCGCGTCGCCCGCGGCGCCACCTACGAGATCCACGTGACCAACTCCGGCACCGAGGGCGCCCGCGGGCGCCTCACCGTCGACGGCACCCCGGTCGAGGGCAACCTCGTCCCGTACGCCGCCGAGGGCTCGGTCGTCCGCGTCGAGGTCACCGTCTGACCCCGCCGGGGGCCTGACGGGATGCACCGATGACGGCACTCCAGGAAGTCGAAGCGCTTACGTCGTCGCTCGACGTCGACACGCGCATGGTCACGCTCCGCAACCAGAAGTGGGAGCTCGACGTGCTGCCCGCGACGGGCGGCGCCCTCGCGGGCGGCCGCATCCGCACGTCCGACGGGGTCTGGCGCGACCTGCTGCGCCCCACCCGCCCGACGGCGATGGGCGAGGCGGAGAAGTGCTCGAGCTTCCCGATGGTCCCGTGGTCCAACCGGATCCGGGACGGGCTGCTGCCGTTCCGTGGCCGCAGCTGGCAGCTGCAGCGCAACGGCGCGGACGGCACCGCGATCCACGGCGCCGCCCGGCACTCCGCCTGGACGGTCACGGACCAGACCGAGACCCGCGTCGTCCTCGAGCTCGACACCACCGGGCTCGTCGGCGTGAACTTTCCCTGGCGGTTCCGCGCGCAGATCACCTACGCGCTCAGCGACAACAAGCTCACGGTCGGCACGTCCGTGCGCAACATCGACCTCGAGTCGTTCCCCGCCGGCTTCGGGCACCACCCGTACCTGCAGCGCACGCTGTCGCCGCTCGGCACGTCCGCCCCGCCGACCCCGGGCCAGCCGGTGCTCGAGGTCCCCGCGCAGAAGGGCTACGCGCTGGTCAACGCCCTCCCGTCGGGTCCGGCAGGCACGGTCCCGCAGCGCGCCGACTTCCGGGTGGCGCGTCCGCTGACCTCGTCCTTCATCGACGACGTGCTCACCGCGTGGGAGCCCGGCGCACCCGTGCGGATCAGCTACCAGGACCTCGGCGTGAACGTGGACCTGCACGTCGACCCGGTGTACGCCCACCTCGTCCTGTACGCGCCCCGCAAGCGCCCGTACTTCGCGGTCGAGCCCGTGACCAACGTGAACGACGGTTTCGCGCTGCACGACGCCGGGGTGCCGGGCACGGGCGTCTTCGTCCTCGAGCCGGGGGAGGAGCGCTGCGGGGCGTTCACCCTGACTGTGCGGACCTGAGTTCGCCGTTCGGATCGGTCCGGGTATGCTCTCTCTCCGGACCGATCCGTCGGTCCACGCGGGTGTAGTTCAGTGGCAGAACTTCAGCTTCCCAAGCTGATAGCGCGAGTTCGATTCTCGTCACCCGCTCCAGCACTCTCCACGGCATCCACCGGGCACGGGTTGTCGCGAACGGCCCCGGTCGACACGATGAATCGATGCGCGCCGCCTCCACGACCGAGAAGGTCGCCACCCTGCTCGCCCTGCACGCCGGTCCCGGCTTCGTGCTCCCGAACGCGTGGGACGCCGGGTCGGCACGGGTGTTCGAGCAGGTCGGCTTCCCCGCGATCGCCACGACCAGCGCCGGCATCGCCTGGTCGTGCGGGGTCCCGGACGGCGCCGGGATCGACCGCGACACCATGCTCGCGCACGTCGGTCGCATCGTCGCCGCCGTCGACGTGCCGGTGACCGCCGACCTGGAGGCCGGCTACGGGGACACCCCGGAGGAGGTCGGCCGCACCGTGAGGCGAGCCGTGGAGCTCGGGGCGGTCGGCGGCAATCTCGAGGACGTCGCAGCCGGTGTGCTGTTCGACGTCGACGACGCGGTCCGGCGGATCGAGGCTGCACGGGCAGCCGCTCCTCGCGGCACCTTCGTGCTCAATGCGCGCACGGACACGTACATGGTCGGCGCCCCGGGCGATCCGTTCGCGGAGACCGTCGAGCGTGCCGTGCGCTACGTCGACGCCGGGGCCGACTGCGTCTTCGTGCCGGGCGTCGTCGAGACGGACACGATCCAGCGGCTGGCCGCGGCCATCCCTGCTCCGCTCAACGTGGTCGCTGGTCTGGCGAGCACGACCGATGCGCCGACGCTCTTCTCGCTCGGCGTGCGGCGGGTCAGCCTGGGCGGCAGCGTGGCGCGCGCCGCGCTCAGCCTGGTGGAGCGCGCCGGGCGCGAGCTGCTGGACACCGGCACGCTCGGGTTCCTCGAGGGTGCGGCGTCGTACGCAGAGCTGCAGCGCCGCTTCGAGACGTGACGTTCTCCATGGTCGGGTGGACACCGCCGGACGAACCATGGTCGGCGGGGTCCACCGCCGCTATGGTCTGCTTCTCCGTCCGCTCCAGGCACTGAGGACGTCATATGTCGACCCAGCCCGGCTCGCCCGCCCCCAAGGTCTCGGCGTGGGCGCCGATGGCGATCACCGCGTTCCGGGTGCTGTGGTTCGCCCAGCTGGGCAGCAACATCGGCACCTGGATGCAGACCGTGGGTGCGCAGTGGTTCCTCGTCGAGGCGTCGGCTGGGCCTACCGTCATCGCTCTCGTGCAGACCGCGAGCCTTGCACCGGCGGTGCTCTTCTCGCTGCCCGCCGGCGTGCTGGCCGACTCCCTCGACCGACGCCGTCTCCTCATCGTCGGTTCAGCAGTCAGCGCGCTGATCGCCGGTGTGCTCACCGTGATCGCCGCGCTGAACCACCTCACGCCGTGGACCATCCTCGGGTTCACCTTCCTGCTGGGGATCACCTCGACGCTGACCTCGCCGGCGTGGCAGGCCATCCAGCCCGAGCTCGTGCCGCGGTCGATGATCGGCGCGTCCTCGGCCCTCGGAGGCGTCACGGTGAACGGCGCCCGCGCCGTCGGCCCGGCCCTGGCCGGCGTCCTGCTCAGCGTGGCCGGGGTCCCGGTGGTCTTCGCCATCAACGCGTTGAGCTTCGTCGGCGCAGTCGTCGCTCTGTTGTGGTGGCGCCGCCCGCCGCAGACGGGACTCGACAACCGGGAGCTGTTCGTGCCGGCGCTCCGGGCCGGCGTGCGCTACGTCGCCTCGGCCCGGCTGGTGCGCCGGATCCTGCTCCGCTCGGCCCTGTTCGCCCTCCCGGCGAGCGCTCTGTGGGCGCTGCTCCCGGTCACCGCCACGCGGCTGAAGCTCAGCTCGAGCGGGTACGGGCTCCTGCTCGGCGCGCTCGGCGTCGGCGCGGTGCTCGGCGTCGTCGTGCTTCCCGTCGTCCGGAGGCGCCTGTCCGACAACGCCGTCCTCGCGGCGAGCGCGGTGCTGTTCGCCGTGGGCATGGTCGCCGCAGCCGTGCTGCCGCTTCCCGGGGCGCTCGTGCTGTTGGTGGTCGCGGGCATCGCCTGGATCGGCACCCTCACCGTCCTGAACGCGGCCCTGCAGCTCACCCTGCCGCAGTGGGTGCGGTCGCGCGGCGCCTCGATCTACATCCTCGTCTTCATGGGCACGATGGCGGCCGGGTCGTTCGGCTGGGGCCTTGCAGCGGAGAAGCTCGGCACCTCGGTCGCGCTGCTCACCGCCGGTGTGCTGCTGGTGCTGGTCGCCGCGAGCGTCCGTGTGCTCCCCCTGCTGCCGGGCACAGGCACCGTGGACCGCAGCATCGTGACGACGTGGGCCACCCCGAACCTCGTCTTCGAGCCTGACCCCGACGACGGACCGGTGCTCGTCGAGATCACGTACGCGGTGGACACCGCCTCGCTCGCCTCGTTCCGCTCGGCGATGCGACAGGTCGAGGGTTCGCGGCGCCGTACAGGTGCGACCCGATGGGGCCTGTACCGCAGCGGCGAGGACCAGGACGTGCTGCTCGAGTCGTTCGTGGTCCCGTCGTGGGGCGAGTACCGCCGCCAGCAGACCGAGCGGCTGACCGGCCGCGACCGCGAGATGCGCGCCGCCGTCCTCGATCTCTGCACCGGCGACCCCGCTGAGCGGCACTACTTCGCCGCGGAGGAATCCGTGCGACGACGAACGGCGCCAGGAGCGTCGGCGGGCCTCGGACAGCCCGCCAGCTCCGCGAGCCCGGCCACCACGGACACCTGATATCGACGGGCGCCAGGGTTGGCGCCAGCACCTCGCGCGCAGCTCGTCAGGGCCCCAGGGTCTCGTCGTCCGGCTCGTCATCGGACCAGCCCGCTGCGATGCTCTCGCCCGCCGCCTGCGTCTCGGACACCAGGCAGGTGATGAGCTCCGCCGCAGTGGACGAAGCCAGCAGCGCTTGCTGGTCAAGGGAGCCGATCGGTGCGATGCCGGCCAGCTGCCACAGCCGCTCGGTCGGCTCCTCCGACAGCGCGACGTCGGCCGGCCAGCGCAGCTCGGTGAACTCGCTGCGCCGGGCCAGGGTGGTCCGCACCACGCGCTCGGCGTCCGTGAGAGCCTCCGCGTCGCCCGGTCCGAGCAGGAGTGGCGCCAGCTCCCGCACGCGGGCCCGGGGGAACGGCTCCTCGTCGAGCCAGTCGATCACCTCGAAACGCCCCGCACCGCGCGCGAGAAGGATGATCGACTGCTCACCGACCTCGATGGTCACGATGCTTGCCACCGTGCCGACGGCGAACCGCGTGTCACCGCCACCCACCTCGGACCCGCGCTCGATCAGCACCACCCCGAACTCGCGGGCGGGCTGGTCGAGGACGGCGGACAGCAGCGCGAGGTAGCGAGGCTCGAAGACGCGCAGCGGCAGCGGCATGCCGGGGAACAGGACCGAGCCCAGCGGGAACATGGCCAGCTCACGGATCGCCTCGGGCACGACCTCGATCCTGCCGCACGCACCGCACGGCCGCCGTTCTCCGCGCACGTCGGCGGTCCCGGCGGCTCGTTCGCCGTGGTGGCTGGGCGCCGCTGGAGTCGCGCGACGTGCCGCAGGGCCGGTCTCCCGCAGTGACCGGCCCTGCGCCGGCTCAGCTCCGCCCGCGGAGGCGGTACGGGTTCGTGCGGGTCTCGCCGAACACGAACCAGGACGTCGCGCCGACGTGCTGGACCTGGAAGTAGCCGAACCCGAACCCGGTGTCCAGCAGGCTCGAGGCCGCGACGATCCCGCCGTCGACCTCCACGCCCCCCAGGTGCTGACCGACGCCGAGCACGTCCTGCGCATGCCGGGCCTGCGCGAGCAGCGCGTCGGACGCGGACCTGTCCCCGCGGCGGTTCCGGTCGGCCAGGGCGGTCGCGAGCTGGTTGGTGCCCTCGAGCCAGACGCCCTGCGGGTGCACGGTGATGCCGTTGTACTGCGCGGTCGAGGTGAGGCTCGCGGTGCTGAACGTGACGCCGGAGAGCCGTTCGCCGTCGGGCAGCTGGGACGTCGCGGCGCTCGCGTCGTCCGTGACCGCGAGGGCCGACCCTGCCCAGTCGAGCGCGCCCGCGTACTTCTTCTCGCGCAGCGCGAGCCAGCTCCAGGTGGCCGTGTCGAGCGGAACCGGGAAGCGGTTGATCTCGACGCCGTCGTTGGTGCCCGTCCAGAACGCTCCCTGGGCCGGGTCCCACATGAGGTCGACGAACGCGCGGGCGTGGTCGGCGGCCTTCGACCACGCCCTGTCGCGCGTGAGCTCGCGCAGGATCGTGAAGAACGCGACGCAGTCGATGTTGTGCTCGGTCGAGCCGTTCGGCACGGGCACGTTCGAGCCGTTGACCCCGAACGAGAAGCCGCCGAGTGGCTGCGTGGACCAGGTGTTGGTCGTGATCCAGGTGCCGATCCGGACCGCGGCGTCGAGGTAGCGGCGGTCGCGCGTGCGGGCGAACAGCTGGGCGAGCGCGATGCCCGGCCACGCCATGTCGCCGACCGCGGTGCCGAGGAACCCGAACTGCCAGCCGATGTTGGCGGACCCGTCGGGCAGGACGAACCCGTACGGCTGCGGGTTGCCGTCGTAGAACGTGTACGGGCCGACGTTGTAGCCCTGCCGGAGGCGCCCGTCGGAGTAGCCGGGGTCGTGCTCCTGGGCGTAGACGAGGCCGTCGCCGATCGCCCGCGCCGTCTGCTCCGAGCTGCGGCGCCCGTCGGCGAGCAGCGCGATGACGGCCAGCGCGCTGTCGTAGACGAACGCGGTGCTGAACAGCCCGAGCTCGTCGGCGTAGCTCTGCGGCAGCCGAGGCCCGGTGTTCAGGGTCGGGTACGCATCGGTGGCGGCCTGCAGGAACGCGACGGCGGCCCGGCCCGCGGCGGCGGCGCTGCCGTGCGGGTGGCCGTGCGTGGCGATCGGGCCGGCGGGCAGGCTGCGGGCGGTGGCGCTCGTCGCGCTCGCAGCGACCGCGGCCGCCGCTCCCGTCAGGACGAGGAACGACCGCCGGCTCAGCGGCGGGAGGACGGGCCGGGGTGACTGGTGGGACGTGGCGGGGTCGATCGTGGTGTCGGGCATCGCAGGGGACCCTCCAGGGCGGGCGAGCGGGTCGCGGCGGTGCGGCCCGGAACCACGGTAGGGACAGTTCGGGCGCAACGGAAGATGTGGACGTATCCGACAATCGTCCGGGCGAACCCGGAAGAGTGACACGTGTCCGCCCTGTCGTTGACACGTGTCGTCCAGAACGGCCCGGAGCGCACGGGCGACGTGTCGCGCGGAACGCTCCTCGGCCTGGAGCAGCCCGACCGGACGAGGGCGCGACGAGGTCCGCCGCCGACCAGGCCGAAGCTCGGACTGGTCGGCGGCGGTGTCCGTCGCCTACGCGACCGGACTCACTTCCGGAAGTAGCCGGAGACGTCGACGATGAGGTGGGTGTCGGCGGTGTGGGTGTAGAACGACATCTTCCCGCCGGCACCGATGCGGGTGATGGACAGGNCGACCAGGCCGAAGCTCGGACTGGTCGGCGGCGGTGTCCGTCGCCTACGCGACCGGACTCACTTCCGGAAGTAGCCGGAGACGTCGACGATGAGGTGGGTGTCGGCGGTGTGGGTGTAGAACGACATCTTCCCGCCGGCACCGATGCGGGTGATGGACAGGTTGGCCTCGTCGCGGCCGGGGACCAGGTTCAGGCTGGACACGTCGGGCAGGGTCGCCGGGACCGTGGTCGGGAACACCCGGATGTGGGTCACGTTGCGCGGCTGGGANGTCGCGGCCGGGGACCAGGTTCAGGCTGGACACGTCGGGCAGGGTCGCCGGGACCGTGGTCGGGAACACCCGGATGTGGGTCACGTTGCGCGGCTGGGAGCCCGTCACGTTCAGCACCGCCGCGGTCGCGTCCGCGGGCACCCCGGCCACCCCGGTGACCTGCAGGACCTGCGGCTGCCCGGCGCGCAGGATCCCGGTGAACCCCTGGGCGTAGCGGGTGTCGGCGATCCGGGCCGGGGTCAGCGCGACGAACCCGTTGTCCCCGGTCGCGGTGTAGTACCCGGCCAGGTCGGCCAGCAGGTACGTCGCCGCCACGGGGGCGTCGAACCGGACCCGGCCCCCGTCCCCGACCTTCACNTGTCCCCGGTCGCGGTGTAGTACCCGGCCAGGTCGGCCAGCAGGTACGTCGCCGCCACGGGGGCGTCGAACCGGACCCGGCCCCCGTCCCCGACCTTCACGGTCACCAGGTTCGGCTGGTCCCGCCCGGCCCGTAGGTTCAGGTTCGACACGTCCGGACCACCCTGGTCCTCCGCGCCGCCCGGGGTCGGGTAGACCCGCACATGGGTCGGGGCATCGGTCTGGGTGCCCGTCACGTTCAGCACCACCGCCACCGCGTCCGCCGGGACCCCGTTGCGGCCGGTGACCTGCAGGTCCACATGCTCACCCTTGGTCAGCCGACCGGCCGGGACACCACCGGTGCCGTCCCGCAGGTCCATCACCCGCACCGGCGCCAACGGCTCGAACGCGGCCGCACCCCCGTCGGCGTAGTACCCCGAGACGTCCACGATCAGGTGCGTCGAGGTCGCCTCCGGCAGCAGGCTGATCGTGCCGTCCTGGCCCAACGCCACGGTGACCAGGTTCGGCTGGTCCACCCCCGGCATCACGTTCAGGTTNCCCCGAGACGTCCACGATCAGGTGCGTCGAGGTCGCCTCCGGCAGCAGGCTGATCGTGCCGTCCTGGCCCAACGCCACGGTGACCAGGTTCGGCTGGTCCACCCCCGGCATCACGTTCAGGTTGGACACCACCGGCGGCACCCCGTCCGCCGGCGTCGGATAGACCCGCACGTTGCCCGGCTGGGCCACCCCGGTGGCGGTCACGTTCAGCACCACCGCCGTGCCACCCGCCTGCGCCAGACCGGACAGGTCCAGGATCAGCTGCTCACCGGACTCGATCGGCCAGCCGTAGTCCCGGCTGTCGAAGATGCGCACCGGATCGATCGTNCCCGCACGTTGCCCGGCTGGGCCACCCCGGTGGCGGTCACGTTCAGCACCACCGCCGTGCCACCCGCCTGCGCCAGACCGGACAGGTCCAGGATCAGCTGCTCACCGGACTCGATCGGCCAGCCGTAGTCCCGGCTGTCGAAGATGCGCACCGGATCGATCGGGGTGAACCTCGACCCGTTCGCCGCGACCGTGAAGAACGTGCGGATCGGCTCGTCCTGCACCGCGTCCGCCGCGTCCACCAGACCCGACACGATCACCTCGTAGTGCCCACCCGCGGACAGGTTCGCGTTCGGGGTCAGACTGATCGTCTTCGTCGCCGAGGTGTACGTCGGCGTCGCCGCCACCGGCTGCCCCGTCGCCCCGTCNCCCACCCGCGGACAGGTTCGCGTTCGGGGTCAGACTGATCGTCTTCGTCGCCGAGGTGTACGTCGGCGTCGCCGCCACCGGCTGCCCCGTCGCCCCGTCGATCAGCTTCACGGTCTGCGCCGTGACCACGCCGGCCTTCAACGCCCGCTCGAGGGTGAACGTCACCGTCGGACGCAGCGCCACCCCGGCGCTGTGCGGAGCCGGCGACATGCCCTTGAGCCACCCGCGACCCACCGGCGCCTGGTCGAGCACGTTCTGCCGGAACACCGAGATGCCGCCGTTCGACAGGACCAGGTCGTTGTGCCCGTCAGCGTCCACATCGGTCACCTTCAGGCCGTCGGCCTGGTACCACGACACGTAGGAGCGCGTGCTCATCGCGATCAGCGCACCCAACGTCCCGTCGGCCTTCTGCGGCAGGACGGAGAGGGTGACCCATCCGCTGTTCGCGACGATCACGTCCGTCCGGCCGTCGCTGTTGACGTCTCCGGTCGTGATCACGTCGGGGATCTCGTGAGCCGGGTACGTGCGCGGCGTCACGAAGGTCTGGTCCGCCAGCAACGAGTCCACCTGGACGAACCCGCTGTTGGTCTCGCTCGGGCGGACCACGTCGGCGAACCCGTCACCCGTGACGTCGGCGACCGCGATCGTACGAGGGTTGCCCCCGTTCATGGCGGGCAGGGCGACCGCGGCGGCGAAGGAGCCGTCGACGTTCTGCGCGAAGTACTGGCCGGGGTCGACGACATCCGGACGGCCGTCCCGCGTGATGTCGCCGACCCCGATCACGGTCGACGACGCGATGCCCCCCGAGAGCGTGAACGCCCCGGCACCGTCGTTCTTCGCGATCTGCGCGCCGCCGTCGCCCGTGAGCACGAGGTCCTGGTCGCCGTCCCCGTCGAGGTCGGCGGGGAGGACCTTCTGGGGGCTCGCGACAGCGATGGCGGTCCCGGCGACGAGCCCGCCGCCGGCCGGCTGTGTGAACACGCGGAAGCCCGTCGTGGTCCCGGCGACGACGTCGAGGCGTGTGTCGCCGTTGACGTCGACGGAGGCGACGCCCAGACCGGTGAGGGTGCCGCTGGGGAGCGCGACGGAGGTCGGGACCGCGACGGTCCCGTTCGCCTGCCCGGCGTAGACGCGGAGCGCAGTCCCGCCCGTCGGTGCGCTCACCACGTCGCTGCGCCCGTCCCCGCTGACATCACCCACGGCGATCGGACCGTCCTCGCCGGGCTGCACGGTGTCCGCCCGCGTGAACGAGTTCATCAGCGTGCGCCCCGCGGAGACCAGGTACTCGTCGGGCAGTGGCGCACCGTCGGAGCTGGAGATCTTGACGTAGAACTTTCCGGCGACCGGCATGGGGACGTACGCGACGGTGAAGAAGTCACCCTGCGTGCTCCCCGTGGCCAGGATGTCCCCGGCCTCGTTGCGGACCTCGACGAGCGGAGTGAGGAACTCTCCGAGGAAGCCCTTCGGGATGACCTCGACGTGCACGGTGTACCAGCCGGCGGGCGAGGCGTTGAACTGGTACCAGTCCGCGTCGCCCTCAGGCCTGAGGGTGCCCCGGAGCCCGGTGCAGCAGGGCAGCGACCGCGCGGTCGCCCGGGTGTCGTCGGAGCCGCCGGCGTCCGCAGGGGCGCGGTCGAACGGCACGGCCGGGGCCGCCGGGGACGCGTCGGCTGCCGTGACGGCTGCCGCCGCATCGAGCACGCCGCGACCGTAGTAGGGGTCCATGCCGCGCGGCCCGGCGTCCACCGCCGTGGAGACGAGGCGCTGCTCCACCGCGGACGGCGTCAGGCTCGTCGCGTGCGCGAGCACGAGGGCAGCCGTGCCGCTGACGAGCGGTGCGGCCAGGGACGTGCCGCTGGCCCACGTGTAGGCGCCGGGGCCGGTCGTCGACGGTCCGATGATCGCGTCGCCGGGGGCCGCGAGGCTGACCCAGTCGCCCCAGCTGCTGAAGTTCTTCAGCGAGCCGTAGTCGTCGGTCGCGGAGACGGCGAGCAGCCCGTCGACCTGGGGCGCGTACGCGGCGGGGTAGATCGGGGCCGACGTGCCCTCGTTGCCGGCCGCGGCGACGACGACCACGCCCGCCGCGACGGCGTTCTGGATGGCGGTCAGCAGCACCGGTGCCGGGTCCGACCCACCGAGCGAGAGGTTGATGACGTCGACGTTCTGCGAGACGGCATACGCGATGCCGGCGGCGACCGTCGAGTCGGTGCCCGACCCGTCGTCGCCGAGCACCTTGACCGGCAGGATCTTCGCGCCGTACGCCGCACCGGCCGCGCCCTCGGCGTTGTTCGCGTGCGCCGCGACCACGCCGGAGACGAGCGTGCCGTGCCCGTTGGCGTCCTCGGGGACCGAGTCCCCCGCAACCAGGTCCGTGCCGGGCAGGACGGATCCGGAGAGATCGTTGTGCCCGCCGTACACGCCGGTGTCGAGCACCGCGACGACCGTGCCGGCGCCGGTGCTGGCGTCCCAGGCGCGGGGCAGGCGGACCAGGTCGAAGTAGGGCACCGACGTGACCCAGGGGTCGTTCGGGACGCTGAAGGCGTGCCGCACGTGGTCGAGCTGGACGTCGGCGACCTGCGGGTCGTCCTCGAGCTCGGCGACGACCGCCACGGCGTCCTGGTCGCCCACGTCGACCTGCACCCAGCCGGTGCCGTCGACGGTGCCCTCGACCTCGGTGCCGAGCGCGGACAGGGACGAGCGCTGCTGGCTCGGCGTGGACGCCTTCGTGAACCGGACCAGGACGTGGTCCGGCGCGTGCTCCGGGGCGTCGGACGTGCTCGGCACGGTGAGCTCCGGGAACGGCGGCGCGGGCCGGGCCGGCCGCTCCTCGTCCGCGCTGAACGGGGTGGTGTGCACCTCGGGCGGTGCCGGTGCCGGGGCGGCGGGCACCCGAGGGGTTGCCTGCGCGGGAGCACTCAGCGCCACGACCAGCGCGAGGGTGAGGGGTGCGGCGCACCGCAGGGCAAGTCGGCGGTGCAGCAGCACGTGAGCTCCCGGTTCAGAGCCGGCCCCTGGATCCTGCAGCCGACAGACGGGGGTCACGGTAACGGTCCCCGTGACCAGCAGTCATCGCCCGAACGGGTCAACAGTGAACGCGGGCAACCGGCCTCGTTCTTCACCCCGGCTCGACGTCAGCGGCGCTTCCCGCACCGGCGGACCGTCAGCGGGTGAAGTAGCCCCCCACGTCCACGACGACGTCGACGTCCGCCGTCGCCGGGTAGAACGAGACGGCACCGCCGAGACCGATCGGCACGAGCGCGAGGTTCGCCTCGTCCCTGCCCGGGACCAGGTTGATCGTCGAGATGTCCGGGGGCGCCGCCGTGGTCGCGGGGAACGCCCGGACGTGCGTGATGCCGCGCGGCTGGACCCCGGTCACGTTGAGCACGACCGCGGCCGCACCCGCCGGGACCGGACCGACCCCCGCGACCTTCAGGTTCGCGACGGTGCCCCGCCGCAGCGTCGTCGCGATGCCCTGCCCGGAACGCGTGTCGGCGATGCGCGTCGGCGCCACCGGGACGAACCCGTGGTCGCCCGTGGCGGAGTAGTAGCCGGCGATGTCGGCGATCAGGTCGGCGCGGCCCTGGTGCAGGTAGAGCCGCACCCGCCCGGCGTCGCCCACCCGGACGGTCACCAGGTTGGGCTGGTCACGACCGGGCGTGAGGTTGAGGTTCGAGATGTCGGGAGGAGTCTGGTCCTCGGAGTCCGCCGGGGTGGGGAACACCCGGACGTGCGTCGCCTGCGCCACCTGCGTCGCCGTCACGTTGAGGACGACCGCCACCGCGTCGGCGGGAACCGCCCCGATCCCGCTCACGCGCAGGTCCACCGCCGACCCGCCGACCAGCGACCCCTTCGGGGCACCCACGCCGCTGCGGGTGTCGAGCAGCCGCGCCGGCGCGACCGGCTCGTACGCCGCGGCACCCGCGGGCGAGTAGTACCCCGAGACGTCGGCGATGAGGTCGGTCGAGGTGGCTTCGGGGAGCAGGGTCACGAATCCGGAGTCGCCGAGCTTGACCGTCACCAGGTTGGGCTGGTCGATGCCCGGTGCCACGTTGATGTTGGAGACGCGAGGAGGTTCCCCACCCGCATCGTGCGGAAAGACCCGGATGTTGCCGAAGGTCGATGGTGCGGCGGCCGTGACGTTGAGGACGACGGCGGTCGCACCGAGCTCGAGGTAGGAGCGCAGGTCGAGCACGACCGGCTGGCCCGACGCGATCCTGTGCGGCTCCTGCAGCCCCCAGCCGGTCCTGCTGTCGAGGACCCGCACGGGGTCGACGGGTGTGAAGCGTGCGCCGCCCGCGGCCACCGTGAACCACGACCGGACGTGCTCGGTGGACGGGTGACCGTCGGCGTCACGTACCCCCGACACGACCAGCTGGTAGTGCCGTCCGGGCGAGAGGTCGGCGGACGGCTTCAGCGTGATCGTGCGCGTGGCCGCGTCATAGCTGCGGACAGCAGTCACCGGCTCCGCCGTGGCACCGTCCAGCAGCCGCACGGTCGCGACCGTCACCGAGCCGGCGTCCAGCGGCTTCTCGAACGTGACCTGGACCGTGGGTCGCACAGCCACGCCGGACGCGTCCTGGTGCGGGACGACGTCCTTGACCCACCCCGTCGTGACCGGGGCGTCCCGGTCGAGCCGGTTCTGCTTCAGCGTCGTGACCCCGTAGATCCAGCCCATCGCAGCGTCGGACCAGCCGTCGCCGTCCAGGTCGGCCACCTGCAGCGAGTCCCAGATCCCGTTGGACCACGGTCCGGCGACAGCCTCGCCGGGGCCGAGGGTGCCGTCCGCGCGCTGCGGCAGGATCCACACGCGCGACGCGTCCGAGTCCGCGACGAGGACGTCCAGCCGCCCGTCGCGGTCCATGTCTCCTACGGCGACCGACCCGCTGGCACCGCCGGTCTCGTACCGGCTCCCCGTGCCGACACCTCCACCCGGCAGCTGCGGGTCCACCCGGACACCGGACCCGTCGCTGCGCACGACGTCGAGCCGACCGTCACCCGTGACGTCGCCGAGCGCGACGTCGGGCAGGTTGGTCGAGGAGGACGGCGGCAGAGGCACTGCTGCGCCGAACGTGCCGTCGGCCTTCTGGGCGAGCATCGTGCGGCCGGTGACCAGGTCAGGGCGGCCGTCTCCGGTCACGTCCCCGACCTCGAGCGGACCGGGTGCACCGATCGTCGTCGGGACGGCGGTGAAGACACCGGCACCGTTGTTGCGCCAGATCGTGGCCGACCCGGCACCTGAGGTGTCCTGCAGCACGAGGTCCACGTCGTCGTCCCCGTCGAGGTCGGCGGCCGTCACGTCACCGGCGTGCTGGGGCGTGGAGGGCATCGTCGCACCGGCGACCAGCGAGCCGGCCTGCTGCCGCAGGATCCGGTGCGAGTCCCCGTTCGCGACGACGACGTCGGTGTCGCCGTCCCCGTCCAGGTCGGCCAGGTCGAAGCCGGGGCCGAAGCCCGACATGCCCGCCGGGCGCAGGCTGACCGGCGTCGCCACGTCACCGAATCCCGTGCCGGGCCACACCCACGAGTCGGAGACGACGTCCGGCACCCCGTCACCGGTGACGTCACCGACCTCGATCGCGTTCACCGCGGAGCTCTGGGAGATCGGAGGCATCATCTCGAACCGGGAGACCGTGGTCGCGCTGACCGTCAGCCGGTAGGGGTTGCGCGTCGCGACGTCCCGCGCGTCGGAGACCCGGACGAAGAGCGGGCCGGGGGCTGCGGCGGCGACCACGACGGTCTCGTCCCCCCACCATCCCGCTTGTGCGGCTCGCGCGAGCACGTCTCCGGCCGCGTCCCGGACCTCGACCACCGGATCGAGCGGCTCAGAGTTCCAGTAGCGATGGCCGACGGCCGCGGTCACCCGGTACCACCCACGCGCGGGCGCGTCGAAGCGGAACCAGTCGACGTCGGCGTCGGGGGACAGCGTCGCCTGCACGCCCTCGGCGGGGAGGGTCCGCGCCGTCGCCCTCGTGTCGTCGGTAGCGCCGTCCGACGGGATCGGACCGAGCGGCACCGCGACCGCCGCCGGATCGTCGTCGCCGGCCGTCACCGCGGCGGCCGCGTCCACGACGCCGAAGCCGTAGAACGGGTCCACGCCCCGGTGACCGGCGTCGTTGGCCGTCGTCTCCAGGCGTCGCTCGAGTGTCGCGGGGTCCAGGTCACCGCGCTCCAGCACCAGCGCCGCGACGCCGCTCACCACGGCCGCCGCGGCCATCGGAGCGTCGACCGCGGTGTACGTGTCGTCGAGCCACGGACCGTAGATGCCCTTCCCGGGTGCGGCGAGCGAGATCGTGTCGCCCCGGGGGCCGAACAGCGCGAGCCGGCCGGTCTCGTCGGTCGCCGTGACGGAGAGCAGGCCGGCGACCTGCGGCGCGTAGGCCGCGGGGTACATCGGCACGTCGAGACCGCCGTCGCCGGCGGACGCCACCACGAGCGTCCCGGCGCCGACAGCCTGCTGGACCGCCGACAGCAGCACCGGGCTGGGCTGCGGCCCGTTCATCGGCAGCGTGATGACGTCCGCGCCGTGGCCGACCGCCCACGCGATGCCCGCGGCGACGTCCGAGTCGGTGCTCGTCCCGGACCGGTCGACCACGCGCACCGGCAGGATGATGGCGCCGGGCGCGACACCCGCCCCCCCGACACCGTTGTCCGCGGTCCCGGCCACGACGCCCGCCAGGAACGTCCCCGTCCCGGTCGGGTCCGCGGGGTCGGCGTCGTCGTCGACCAGGTCGATGCCGGGCAGGACCCCGCCGTCGAGGTCGTCGTGGCTCGCCTCCACGCCCGTGCCGAGCACCGCGACGACGACCCCGTCGCCGATGCTCTCGTCCCACGCGCGGGGAAGCCGGACGGGGGCGAGCGCCCACAGGGCGGACTCGATGAGCTCGTCGTCCGGCCGGACGCTCGCCCGGCGGACGTGGTCGACCTGTGCGGACACGACGCCGGGAACGTCCTCCAGCCGGTCAGCGACCTGCGCCGGGTCGCCGGCTCCCAGCGCGACCTCGACGAGACCGGTCCCCGGCACCTCGCCCTCGAGCGTCCCCTGCACCTCGTCGACGGCCGTCCGCTGCTGGCGTTCGGTCATTGTCGGGGCGAACTCCACGAGGACGTGGTCCGCCTGCTCGTCCGGCAGCGCCGTGGGTGCGGTCTCCTCGGGCGCGACGTCCTGCATCCGCGAGAACGAGCCGTCGGAGGCGCTCGCGGGCGCCCCCAGGACGGTCCCGGCCGCAGTCAGCGATGCGGCGACGAGCAGGGCGGTCACGGTACGGGTACGCACGGTGCTCCTAGCTGGGCGGCGGCGCGACGGAGCACCTCAGGCGCGCATGCTAGTAGGAGGGGGCCGTTGGGCTGAACCAGGTCCCTCGTCCGGGTGAGTCCGGAGCCTCGACGAGGACCGCTCCCGGCGCGACAGCCGGACGTGCGCGCAGGGCCGGGATCCCCACCCTCCTGGAGATCCCGGCCCTGCGACGTCGTACACAGGGTGCCCCGTCCGCAGCGCAGAGTCAAGATAGTATTGACCGTCGTCACACGGATGCCGTGACAAGCGGTGTCACACGCGCCCACGAGCGGGCAGCCCCGACACGTCCGGCGAACAGCCCGGCGGCCCCGGCGCTGCGTGCCAGACTCCTGGCGTGAGCGCGCCGCGCAGTGAGCTGAAGGGCATCGGCTACGAGATCTTCATCGGCGCGCTCTCGCTGCTGTCGATCTTCAACCTGTTCCTCGTCGTGCTCACCCGCCAGGACGAGGACCTGCAGAACGTCCTGCTGATCATGAACGCGATCTTCAGCGGCGTCTTCCTGCTCGACTTCAGCTACCGGCTGGCGACGGCCCCGTCGCGAAGGGGCTACTTCTTCCGGCACTTCGGCTGGGCCGACCTGCTCGCCAGCCTGCCGTTCCCCGAGCTCAAGTTCCTGCGCATCTTCCGGCTGGTCCGCGTCGTCCGGCTCCTGCGCGGGGTCGGCGGCCGCAAGGTGCTGCGGACGCTGATCCGCGACCGCGCGGGCAGTGCGCTCTACACCTTGCTCCTCGCGGGCGTCCTCGTGCTGCAGTTCGGCAGCCTCACGATCCTGCGCATCGAGGACGACGCCCCGGGCGCCAACATCACGACCGCGTCCGACGCGCTCTGGTACACGATCGCCACCATCTCGACCGTCGGCTACGGCGACCAGTACCCCGTCACCAACGCGGGGCGGATCGTCGGCTCCATGATCATCGTCGTCGGCGTCGGCATCTTCGGGACGTTCACCGGCTACCTGGCCAACGTGTTCCTGGCGCCACGGAAGAAGGCGCCCGAGCCGGTGGACACGCTGACCCAGCTGCGGCACGTCCTCGACCTGCCGGGCGTGACGGTCGAGGACGTCGACCGGGTGCTGGCGCTGCGCCGCGACGGCCCCGTCACCTGAGGTCGAGCGTCAGCGTCCTGCCCCAGTCGTGGCGCGCGGCCTCGGTGAAGCCGACGCGTGTGTAGAACGCGATGGCCCCCTCGTTGCGGCTGTCCACCCCGAGGTGCAGCCCCGGCACGCCCCGCTCGCGCAGCGCCGCCGCGAGGGTCTCGACGAGCCGGCGACCGAGCCCGAGCCCCTGTGCCCGCGGGAGCAGGTCGATGTGCATGTGCGCCGGGAACCGGTCGAACAGGGAGTCGTCGGCAGCGGCCCACTCGTGGATGCGGCCGACGAGCACGTGGTCCTCGGTGCCGTCGTGCGGGTCCTCACGCACCGGGTACCGGGTCCGCAGCGCCGGCCACCACTGCCGCTCGAGCCACTGCTCGAACCGGTGGGTGTCGGCCGTCGCCACGATGTAGCCCACCGGCCCGAGCTCGTCGACGACCACGAACGTCAGCCCCGGGTCGGCCACCGGGTACGGGCCGGCGTAGAGGTGCCCCAGCAGGTCGGGGTCGCGGTACAGCGCGGTCGCGTCGCCGCCGGCCTCCCCCGTGAGCAGGCAGATGCGGTAGATCGCCGGGAGGTCGGACGGGTGGAACGGGCGGATCATCCCGGGTGCGGCAGGCATGCACACGACTTTCTCACGCGTTCACTGCGATCTTCGTTCCAGGATCGGCCCCGACGTGCCGATATCCAGGGAGTGACGCTCATCACTGACTCCGCCCCCGACCTGCTGCACCAGGCGTTCATCGTCGCCGTCGGCAAGTGCGACGACGACGGCAACCCCCTGGGCCCGCTGTACAGCGTGCTGAGCAGCGCGACGACGTTCCATGCGAGCGTCGTCGTCCCGACACCTGAGGAGGCGTTCGCGCTCGCCCGCGAGCAGATCGCCGCTCAGCCCGACCCTGGATCGTGGGAGATCGTCTCCCTGCTGCACTGAGGTCCGCCGACCGCTGTCACGAGGACGCGGAGTACGTCTTCTCGGGCCAGTAGGCCCACTCCTCGAACAGCTCTGCGCGCCCGTCCGGACCGAACCGCAGCACCCACAGGTCCCGGTACTCCTGCGGCTTCTCGCCGCCGTACCGGACCTCGACCCTGACGACGGCGTCAGGGCCGTCCGCCGCGACCACCGTCGCCGTCATGGTGAACGGCGTGGGATCCACCCAGAACCCCTTGATCGCGTCCAGCCCTTCCAGCGGCTCCGCGTCGTACGGCGAGCGCAGGTAGCGCGCGTCCGGAGCGAACAGCAGGTCCAGGCCGTCCACGTCCTGCGCCCGCCACGCCTCCTCGTACCGCTCGACCCATCCCGTGACCGCGTCCCGACCCATCGGTGACTCCTTCGCTCGCGTGTGGCTCCGAGTCTCCACCCGACCACCGACGCGAGGGTGAGAGCGACCTCAGCGCACTCTCGGTCCGACCTCTCCGCGGCGCAGGACCGACAGCTCGACGCGCGAGCGCAGCTGGTCGGCGGGCAGGACGTGCGCGAGGTCGGCGAGCACCCGGTCGCATGCGGCGACCACCTCACCGAGGTCCGCGTCCGGGTCGACCGTGGCCCGCAGCCGCACGACGTTCTCCCCGCGGTCGGCCAGCACGGCACCACGGGCGGACCGGACCAGGGGGTCGTCGGCCAGCACCTCCGCGGCGGTCGCCACAGCGGGTCCCGGGTCGACGACGAGCCTGCCCGGCTGCTCCCCCGACGGCAGACGCAGCGACCCGACGGATCGCCGGGGCAGGTGCGCGACCAGCCAGCACAGCCCCACGACGATCAGCGCCGCGCCGACGACGCCGGCGACCACGGCGAAGCTCGATGCCTCGGTCACCGTCGTGGAGTCGACGGAGATCTCGTCGGGGACGTCGGCCCACACGGACCCCAGGAATCCCGCCTGCCAGCCCACGGCGGCCACTCCGAGCACGATCAGGACGAGGCCGAGGAGCACGACGAGCACCCGGTCGAACGCCAGGACCGACCGCCTCATCGCCCGTCACCTCCTGCGTGCAGACCGGCGGTCACGCGGCTGACCACCTTGACGGACAGCGGCTGCGCGAGCGGCGCCAGGCGCTCGCGTACCGCGGTGCGGACGGCGTCGGTGACGTCGTCACCCTCGAGCGTGGTCACCGTGACGGTGACGGACCGGCGGCCGGCCGACGCCCGCGCGGACAGCACGCGGTCGACCTCGTCGGCGGCCGAGGCGGCGAGCCGTGCGGCGTCGTTGAGGCCGAGGGTCGTCCCGGTCGACGACGTGACGTCCAGCCGCGTGCGGACCCGACGGCCCAGCGCGACGACCACGAGCCACAGCCCGAGCAGGGCGACGACGACACCGACGACGCTCACCAGCACCGACGGCACGACCCCGTCGAGGGAGTCGACGACCGGGGCGATCCACGGCTCACCGTCCACCCGGCCGGCGGCGACGAGCGCCTCGCGGAGCACGAGCACCCCGAGCGCGACGAGCAGGACCGCGAGCGCGATGCTCCACCACGCGACCCGGCCGGCCCGGGTGGCCGCTGCGGCGGGGGCGAAGCCGCGAGGGGTGTCCACGTGGGTCATCGCACCCTCGCGACCGGTCGGGCGGAGGCAGAGGCGCGGACGACCTCACGCACCGCGACGCTGACGTGGGCGAGCTCCTGACCCGCCAGCCGCTCCAGCTCGCGGTGCAGCGCCGCCTGGACGCCGGTGGTGACCTGCGCGGCCGAGGCCGGCCAGCTGATCGCCACCTCCACCTCGACGCGCGCCTTCGTCCCCGCCCGCTGCCAGCGGACCCGCGGGTAGCCGCGGCCGAGCGTCCGGCCGACCGTGCCGACGGACTCCTGCTCGGGTGCGACGCCCGGGACGTCGAGCGTCACCTGACGCGCGATCCGCGTCAGCGCCCGGTCGGCGATGGTGAGGGTGCCGCGCACGTCAGCCACGGCCACGGCCGGAGAGCAGACCGGTGACGTCGATCCGGCCGTCGACCGCCAGGCCGACGACCACGCCGACGGCCGCGAGGACCAGGGCCAGCATGAACATGTCGAACCCGCCGACGGCGGCGACGAGGGCGAGCAGCAGGCCGGCGAACAGCCCGATGGCGACAGATGACACGGTGACTCCTCAGACGATGGTGTCGATGTCCTCGACGTGGACGCGGACGGGCATGGGTGCGACCGCGGAGACGGCTCGCTGGACCCGCGCGGCCGTCTCGGGCACGGGCGCGAGGTCGGAGACGACGACGTGCACCTCGGTGCCTTCGTCGTCGATCCGGACGCCCGTGACCCGACGGCCGGGCAGGTAGGTGCCCAGCCCGCCGAAGCGCCCGCCGTGGAGCGCGACGACGCCGGGAACGGCCAGGACCGCTGCGGCGACGACCTCGGCGGGGGTGAGCGGGACCGGGTCGGGGATGACGTCGTCGAGCACGACGACCTCCGGGCCGGGCTCGACGAGGTCGAGGGGCACGACGTCCTGCGCCACCTCCAGCGGCGTCGGCACGTGCTCCGGGACGTCGGTCACTGGACCCGCTGCTCCTGCGGGACAGACTGCTGTGCGTCGTCCTGCGGCAGGTGCACGTCGTTGACGGTGACGTTCACCTCCACCACGCGCAGGCCGGTCATCCGCTCGACGGCGCTGATGACGTTGCGACGGATGCCGTCGGCGAGGTCCGCGATCGAGACTCCGTACTCGGCGACGAGGTCGAGGTCGACGGCCGCCTCGGTCTCGCCGACCTCGACGGAGACGCCCTGCGAGTAGTTGGTGCGGGCGCCGGGGATGCGCTCGCGCAGGTTGCCGATCGCTCGGGCGGTGCCGCCGCCGAGGGAGTGCACCCCGGTGACCTCGCTCGTCGCGATGCCGGCGATCTTGCTGACCACCGTGTCCGCGATGGTGGTGCTGCCCTCGGGCGTGACGAGCGCGCTCTGTCGGGCACGGGCGGCGGGGGCGGTGACTGTCGTGGCGGGCTCGCTCATGGTGACCTCTCTCGGCTGGTGACGTGCATACGGTTGGTCGCTGTTCCGCCCGGTTCGTCACGGCCTCCTCGTGTGACCTGGGTCACACTTCCCGGGATGCGGTGCCCGACCTCCGGACGCACGCTGCTCGGGATGGACGCCGACGAGATCCCGGACGCGGTGCTCGCCCGCAGGGCGGCGCTGCTGGACCGTGCCGCGTTCCGGGTGATCGTCGACCGGCACGGCCCGGCGCTCTATCGCTATGCCCGCCGCATGCTCGATGATCCACAGGACACCGAGGACTGCGTGCAGGAGGCGTTCGCCGCCGCGTGGACCTCGTTGCCGCAGTTCGCGGGCCGGTCGTCGCTGCGCACCTGGCTGTTCGCCATCACGGCGCACAAGGTGCGCTCGCTGCAACGTCGACGGACCCGTACGGCCATGCCCCTGCCGTTCGCCCCGGTCGACGAGGTCGATCCTCGTGCGCTCGACCCGGCGCTCTCGGCGGAAGGCACGGACCTGCTCGAGGCGCTGAACGCAGCGCTGCGGGAGCTCCCGCCGGGCCCGCGCTCGACCTGGTTGCTGCGGGAGGTCGAGGGTCTGTCGTACGAGCAGATCGCGGAGGTGTCGGGGACGACGACGAGCACGGTCCGTGGCCAGCTCCACCGGGCACGCGGGTACCTGGTCCAGCGGATGGAGGAGTGGCGATGAACGGGGAGCAGCTCCTCACGCAGGCCGCCCGGACGCTGCGCGAGCACACCGACAGCGGCTGGGTCACGCTGCGCGACGACGTCGTGGCGGCGGCCGTCCGCGCGTTCCGACCCTCCGCACCGGTCCGCGGCCGGCTGCCCGGCGGGGAGCTCCTGGTGGCGTCGGCCGTCCTGGTGTCCCGCGTCGGCTCGGCCGTCGCGGAGGTGGCCGACGCCGGCGCGCTGCGCATCACGTGCACGACGACCGCCGACGACGAGCTGGACCGCCTGACCGTGGAGCTCGTCGCGCTGTACGGCACCCCGCTGGTGCCGTTGGCCGACAAGGTCCGGCGCGCTGCCGCCGACACGGTCGCCGAGACGCTCGGTCTGGCCGACGCCCCGGTGGACCGCGTCCGGGTCGACGTCTCCGTGCAGGACGTCACCCCCGACCCACGGCTGCTCTGAGCCGTCACCTGCGTGCCGACCTCCGCGGACGGCGTCGTCGTAGGACACACTCCTCTGTGTGACCGACCTGCTCTCCTCCCCCCGCCTGCAGGGCGAGTCGGGACTCGTCGATCATCGTCCCGACTGGTCGTGGCTCCCCGACCCCGCGGACGCACCCACGGAGCCTGGCCTGGCGCGCGCGCGCGACGAGGCCGAGCGGCTGCTCGCGGACCACGGCGTCACGTACGGGGCGGACCAGGAGGACGGGGAGCACCCCTGGCACCTGGACCCGCTGCCGGTCATCGTCGACGAGCCGGAGTGGGCTCGCCTGGACGCGGCGCTGGTGCAGCGGGCCGAGCTGCTGGACGCCATCCTGCAGGACGCCTACGGCCACCGGCTGCTGCTGACCGACAAGCTCCTGCCGCCCACGGTCGTGCTCGGTCACCCCGGGTTCGTGCGGGCGGTCGACGGCCTGCGGCTGCCCGGCGGGCGCGAGCTGGTGCTCACGGCGACGGACCTGGTGCGCGACGGCGCGGGCGGGTGGTGCGCGGTCGCGGACCGGACGCAGGCGCCGTCGGGCGTCGGCTACGCGATGGAGGACCGCCGCGTCGTCTCCCAGGTCCTCTCGGGGGTCTACCGGCAGGCGTCCATCCAGCGCCTCGGACCGTTCTTCCGTGCGCTGCGGCTCGCGCTGCGCGACGTGGCCCCGGGCCGCGCCGAGCAGCCCCGCGTCGTCCTGCTCACCTCGGGGCCGTCCAGCGAGACCGCGTTCGACCAGGCGTACCTGGCCTCGATGCTCGGCCTGCCGCTGGTCGAGGGCTCCGACCTGCTGGTCCGCGACGGCCGCGTCTGGATGCGCGGTGTCGAGGGCCTCGAGCCGGTCGACGTGGTGCTGCGACGCGTCGACGCCGAGTGGTGCGACCCGCTGGACCTGCGGCAGGGGTCGCGCCTCGGCGTGCCGGGGCTGGTCCGGGCGGTGCGCGCCGGGACGGTGAGCGTGGTCAACCCCCTGGGCAGCTCGGTGCTGGAGAACCCGGCCCTGCTCACGTACCTGCCGCGGCTGGCGAACGCGGTGCTCGACCAGGACCTCGCGCTGGCGTCCGCCCCCACCTGGTGGTGCGGCGAGCCCAAGTCTCTGCAGCACGTCCTGACCCACCTCGAACGGCTCGTGGTGCTGCCGACGGTCCGCGGCACCGACGTCGGCACGATCCTCGGCTGGACGCTCAGCCACCGCGAGCGCGAGCAGCTGGCCGCACGGATCGCCGCGGAGCCGTGGCACTGGGTGGGCCAGGAGCCGGTGGGCCCGGCCGGCCCGACGGTGGACGGGATGCCGGTGGGCGTCGGCAGCGACCTGCCATCCGCGGAGGGTGTCGGTCCCGCCGACCTCGGCCCGCGTGCCGCGGTGCTGCGGACCTACGCCGTCGCGCACGGCGGCACGTACACGGTCCTGGCCGGCGGGCTCGCGCGCGTCGCGTCGGGGCACGTCGTCTCGTCGGCCCTGGGCGCCGCCGCGAAGGACGTGTGGGTGCTCTCCACGCAGCCGGACGCGCCGGTCGAGCCGTGGGTGCCGTCCGACGAGTCGGCGGCCGGGGAGGTCGCGACACCGCGCCGACCGGCGACCGGCATCTCGCCGCGCACCGCCGAGAACCTGTACTGGATGGGCCGCTACGCGGAGCGCGCGGAGGACGCCAGCCGCGTGCTGCGCGTCGTGGTCGACCGCTGGGACGACTTCCACCAGCACCCGGCCTCCGCGGGCGGTCGCGCGCTCGACGTCCTCATCTCCTCGCTCACCCCCACGGACGAGGGCCTCCCGGCGTTCCGCGACCTGGTCCTGGACCCGCGCACCGCGGGGACGGTCGCGCGGTCGGTCCGCCGGCTGGCCGCCGCGGCCGCCGCGGTGCGCGACCAGCTCTCCACCGACACGTTCGGCCCGCTGGCGCGCATCGAGCGGGCGCTGCGCGACGAGCGCGGCAAGACGCGCGGCCGGACGCACGGCCGGGACTCCCTGGACCTCGGGGTCGACGCCGGCAGCACCATGACGGCCGGCCTGCGGCCCGCGCTCGACAAGGTGCTCGAAGGGCTGCTCGCCGTCGCCGGGATCACCGCGGAGGGTCTGGTGCGGGACGTCGGCTGGCAGTTCCTCGACGCGGGGCGGCGCATCGAGCGCGCGCAGCACCTGGTCGAGCGCCTGCTGGCCACGGTCGTGCAGCAACGGTCCGCCGACGTCGACGCCGTGGTGCTCGAGTCGGTGCTGCTGGCGCACGAGTCGGCGATCACGTTCCGGCGTCGCCACCAGACGGGGGCCGGCCTCGCGGAGGTGCTCGAGCTGCTGCTGCTCGACGGCACCAACCCCCGCTCGCTCGCCTACCAGCTGGACCGGCTCCAGGAGTCGCTCGCCCTCGTGCCGCTGGCCGGGCGGGCCCCCGACCAGCGCGACCACCTGCTGTCCGACGTCGTCGACCTGCTGGCCGAGGTGGACCCGGTCGCCGTCAGCGCCGCGGTCACCGACGACGGCCGGCGCGCGCGGCTGGCCGAGACGCTCGAGTCGATGCTGTGGCGCCTCCACTCCGCCGCCGACGAGATCGAGCGCGTGCACTTCGTCCGGCTCGCCCCGAGCCGCGCGCTCGAGGACCCCTGGGACGCCCGGGACGGTGGTGGCGAGTGAGCCGGACCTACGACCTGGTGCACCGCACGACGTACTCGTACGCGAACGTGGTGACGGACTCCTACGGCCGCACCACGATGACGCCCCGCGACGTCCCCGGGCAGACGTGCCTGTCGACGACCGTCGAGATCGACCCGGCACCCGCGGACACCAACCAGTGGGTCGACTACTTCGGCAACCGGACCACGTACTTCGGCGTCATCACACCGCACACCCGGCTGGTCGTCACGGCGCGGTCCACCATCGAGGTGACCCGACAGGCACCCGACCCCGCGGTGCTGCCCACGGTCGGGTGGCACGACGTGGCGCGCCGGGTCGCCGCCGGCGAGGTGGGCCGGCTGGACCCCAGCATCGTGGACCTGCGCGAGGCGCTGCTGCCGTCGCCGCACGTCACGTTCGTCGACGAGGTCCGCGACTGGGCCGCCCCGACGTTCGCGTCGGACCGACCGGTGGTCGACGTCCTCATCGAGCTCGCCCACCGGATCCGCACCGAGCTGGCCTACCGCTCGGGCTCCACCACGGTGCACACCACGCAGGCCCAGCTGCTCGCGCAGAAGGCGGGCGTCTGCCAGGACTTCGCGCACCTGATGATCGCGGCGCTGCGCCTCCACGGGCTGCCCGCGCGGTACTCCAGCGGCTACATCGAGACCCGTCCCCCGGCCGGCCGGGAGAAGCTCCGGGGAGCCGACGCCTCGCACGCGTGGGTGTCCGCCTGGGTGCCGGGCGCCGGCTGGGTGGAGGTCGACCCGACCAACGACCAGCTGGTGGACGACCGCTACGTGCTGCTCGGCTGGGGTCGCGACTACGACGACGTCCCGCCGCTGCGCGGAGTCATCTTCACCGAAGGGTCCGGCTCCCGGCTCACCGTGTCGGTCGACCTGGTGCCCGCGGGAAGCGAGCCGTTCGCCTAACGCCGCGCGGTCGCCCGGTCCTGCAGCTCGCCGGGCGGGACGATGAACCCGCCGCTGTCCACGACGGTCCCGCCGACCGCCCGCCACAGCGCGGCCGCGATGCGTGCGACCGACGGCTCGACCCGCGAGCGCGCGATGAGGTGCAGCTGCGAGGGGTGCTCGCTGCGCAGCTCTTCGGGCTCCGGCGGGTTCCAGGTGATGTGGTACGACCAGGGCCCGAACTCCCGCCAGTCCAGCCGAGACAGCGCCACCGGCACCTCGGTGGAGCGCCCGGTCCGCACGGTGATCGCCCCGTCGTACTCGAAGGTCGCGGTCACGGAGAACGTCGGCGGAGCCGAGGTCCCCGCGGACGGCTGTGGGTGCGGGACGTCCGTCGGCCCGACGCGCGCGCCGGTCATGGCCGGCCGCACCAGCGGCAGCGCGTCCTGGGCGGACAGCGGCATCGGCGACCAGAGGGTCAGGTCGACCGCGGCGCCGGGGTCGGGCACCACCACCGGCAGCGCCCGGTCCGCGGGGATGATGCTGCCGGCGGCCCGGCGCGCGGCCGCGGCCATCCAGCCGTAGACCAGGTCGAGGGACGCCCGCGGGTCGGCGGGGACGAGCGCGTACAGGTCGACCTCCGGCACGGCCAGGCCGGCGGACTGGGCCTGCGCCCGACCCATCGACGTCGGTCCCTCGAGCGAGGCGGCGCCGTTCAGCCGCAGCAGGCCGGGTGCTGCCTCGGCGACGACCGAGGAGATGCCCCGGAATCGCGCGCCGGTCATGGGGCGCGCCTTGGCTGCCTCGTCGGCACTCACCGGCTCGCGCAACCACGATGCGTCAGGGAACCAGGCGGTCGCCAGGACGACGACGTCGGTGCCCCGCGGCACCACGAGGACGTTCCGGCCCTCCAGGTCCCTGGGGAGGTCGACCAGCGGCAGGCTCATGCCGGAGGACCGTACACAGGTTGTGATTCGAGCGGGTGAAGTTTCGGCGCGCCATCCGGCGAGTCCGGGCTGGTCAGCGGGTTGTCCACAGGTTCAGCGGTGTTGCACACGGCTGTGGACACAGCCTGTGGACAAACGTGAGGTCGCTCTGCCCCAGTCAGGCGTGGACGTCGTGCAGGTGGTGGACGACGTCGTGCAGGAAGTACTGCCCCAGCGTCAGCACCGTGAACTGCGACCCGTTCGACCGTCGCCCGGAACGGCCCCACTGGTCGCCGGACACCGAGTCGAACAGGTCGGCCGTGCTGTCCGCCGCCTCGGTGAGCTCGACGGCGACCACCTGCGGGTCCTGGAGGTCGTACCGGTCCGCGATCGCCGTCGCGTCCTGGTCCCAGTTCTCGAACAGCGGGTCGTCCTGCGAGAGCAGCAGGTCCAGGCGGGCACCGAAGATCCGCATCACGTCACGCACGTGCGCGCCGTACTCGAGCGTCGACCACGTGGTCGGGTCCGGGCGGTCCCGGGCGTCGGCGCGGTGCAGCGCGGACACCCACCGCGGGGACAGGTCGCGCACGGTCCCGGCGATCGCGGGGCCGTCGACGTCCGTCGCGGTGAACCCGCACTCGGGGCACCGCTGCGACAGGACCCAGGTCCAGTCCTTGGTGTCGGGCTGGATCTCCTCGTTCGTCATGAACGGAAGATTAGTGGTCCGCCTCGTAGCCGGAGTACGTCATCCACGTCGCGCTCGGGAGGTCGCGGCGGCGGTATCCGGTCTCGTCGATCCGGCCCGCGGCCGGGGACACGAACTCCCCCGCGATCCAGCCGTCGTCACGCGTGTCGAGCCAGACGTCGCGTCCGGGCTCTCCTGCGTCGATGATCATCGTGCCCCCCTGGTCATCCCTTGCTGTGAGCGCTGCGGCCGGGCGAAGCTCCCCTCCGATCCTCGCCCAGCCGCCGCTCGTCTACCCCGCCGACCAGCAAGGGCCGCCTCGTTACGTGAGGAACGTAGGGCGCGGCACGTTGCAGGAAGGTTGCAGGTGAGGGTGGGGCTGTGCGCGCTCGTCAGGCGTGCCGGGGCGCTCCGAGACGGTGCCCCAGCAGGTCGAGGCGGCCGACGGCGCGGACGTGCACCGGCGACCCCTTGGGCGCCAGCCAGGCCAGCCGCTCCCAGGCCTGCCAGTCGTCGGCTCCCGCGTCGGAGGCGAGCCAGCGGCTCACCACCCCGGGCAGCGGGCTGGCCAGCACGGCCGCGCGCACGTCGGCGGCGAGCTCGTCGCGGATCCGTTCCACCCCGGGCGCCACGGACCGGGCGAGGACCGGCCCCGGGTAGGCGGTGAGGGCGGCGTCGACGTCGCCGGTGTCGAGCAGGGCGTGCACCATGTCGACGTCGGTGCGCAGAGGCGCCGTCAGGCGGTAGGGGCGGGACTCGCTGAGCAGGGGGCCGACGAGCCGGCGCAGGCGCGAGACCTCGGCCCGCACCGTGACGTCCGACAGCTCGTGCTCGCTGAGCAGCACGGCGAGCTCGTCGGCGCTCAGCCCGGCGGGGTGCCGGGCGAGGAGCAGGAGGAGCTCGGCGTGGCGCAGGCTGAGCCGGACGTCGATCCCGTTGATGTGCACCGTCGGGGTGCCGAGGACCCGCAGTCGCGCGGTCGACGTGCCGCTGAGCACGATGACGGGGTGCTTCTCGGTGGGCGTCGGCGCGACGCGGGCGAGCTCCGCCTCGACGGCGGCGACCGTCGCGCGGACCAGGGCCATCACGAGGCCGGTCGCCACCGTCGGGCCGCCCGTGACGTCGAGGACGCCGAGAACCTGCCCGCTCGCGGCATGGATGGGGACGGCCGTGCAGTTCCACGGCTGGACCTTGCGGGCGTAGTGCTCGGCCTCCACCACCTGCACGGGCTGGTCGGTGACCAGCGCGGTGCCGAGCGCGTTGGTGCCGGCGGAGTCCTCGCGCCACACCCCGCCCTCCACGAAGCCCACGCCCTCGACCCGGCGCCGCAGCGACTGGTCGCCCTCGACCCACAGCATCCGGCCGACGTCGTCGGTCAGTGCGGTCACCCAGCCGGCGTCCGCGCCGGGTGCGACGAGCAGGTCCCGCACGACGGGCATGGCGGCGGCGAGCGCGAGGGAGCTGCGGTAGCCGGTGAGGTCGTTGCCGCCCATGTCGACGGGTGCGTTCTGCACCTCGGGGTCGACGCCGCTGCGCTGGCTGCGGCGCCAGGAGTCGGCGACGACGGAGCGGACCGCACGGCTGGAGAGCTGGCCGGTGGTGACGAAGCGCTCGTGGGCAGCACGCACTCGGGCGGTGTCCACGATCTCCGTCATCTCGACTCCTCCCGACTGCGCCGTCGAGAACGCATGCTCGCGCGGGGACCACCCGGCCCCCGCGCAGTTTCGAGTGTACGAACACGAACCACCGAATCGGGCACAATTCCGGCCGTTCTGCCGCGTGATCACGCGGAACGGCCGTATTTATCGGTACAGCGACAGCCGACCAGAAGCCCGGACGCATTTGATGACAGAACGTGCGATGATGTCACGATGCCCAAGATCATCGGCGGGTCCCTGCACGAGCACCGCGAGCAGACCCGCCAGAAGCTCTTCGCGGCCCTCTCGGCGCTCATGGCCGACCAGGGGTTCGACGCGATCACGCTCGCCGAGATCGCGTCCGCCGCGGGCGTCGGACGCACCGCCGTCTACAACCACTTCCCCGACAAGGAGTCCCTCCTGCTCGGGTTCATCACCCACGAGACCGAGCAGTACGCGGCCACCCTGCAGCGCGCGCTGGACGACATCGAGGACCCGACCGAGCAGCTCCAGACGTACGTCCGCCAGCAGGCCGCGCTGACGAAGGTGTACCACCTGGCCCCCGGTCCGGAGCTGCGGTCCGTGCTCTCGCGCGGTACCCAGCAGCGCGTCCGCGAGCACGTCGTGGTGGTCGAGCAGATCCTCCGCCGGATCCTGGCCGCGGGCATCGAGTCCGGCGCCTTCCCCGAGCAGGACCTCGACGTCACGGTGCCGCTCATCAACGCGTGCCTGTCCGGACGAGGTGTCCCCGCCGACGGCCCCGAGCGCGACCGCGCGATCGCGCAGACCGAGGCGTTCGTGCTCCGCGCCGTCGGTGCCACGGCATTCGTCCCCGTACCCGAGCCGACCCTTCAGCCGGCCTGACCCGGTGGCGAAGCGCGCACGCGGTGGCACTCCTCCCGCCCATCACGGCAGCCACCCGGTCGGGCGCCGGCCACGCACCCGCCCACCCGTCCGGCGGTCCACCAGCCTGGAGCTGACGTTCCTCCCGGGCCTCGGTGACGTGCTCGCCGACGAGGCCGCCGAGGTACTCATGCTCGACGGCGCCCCGATGCCCGTGCCCGGCCGTGAGGACGCGCTCGAGGTGTCCCACTGGGGACCGCTGACCGCGGTGCTCGACCTGCGCACCGCCGTCGCCGCGTTCGTCGTCCTGCGGTTCGACGTCCCCCGACCCAAGTCGCTGACCAGCGGCGACCACCTCCAGCGCATCGTCGACGCCATGTACTCCTCGCTCCGGGTCGGGAGCTCCTCGTCGTTCCGGTTCGAGGCTGCGGGCAGCGACTCGACGGTGTTCGCGCGCCTCGCGGAGCTGCTGGCCGAGGCCACGGGTCTGCGGTACGACGAGTCGCAGGGCGAGCTGGTCCTGCGGGTGCGCCGCGGGGTGCGCCCCGGGTCGACCGGAGACCCCGGCTGGGACGTCCTGGTCCGCATCGGCGCCCGGCCGCTGTCCGCACGCCGGTGGCGGGTCACCGACTTCCCCGGCGCGGCGAACGCGACGATCGCCGCGGCGATGGTGCGCCTCGGTGGCGTCGACGACGGCGATCGCGTGCTCAACCTCATGTGCGGCTCCGGGACCCTCCTGGTCGAGCGGCTCTCCGCAGGGCCCGCTGCCGACGCGGTCGGGGTCGACCTGTCCGCCGACGCCCTGACCGCGTCGTCGGAGAACCTCGGCGCGGGGGCGGTCGACGCCCGGCTGCTCCAGGCCGACTGCACCGGCCCCGCCCTGACCGAGGCCGTCGGCACCGGCTGGGACCTGCTCCTCGCCGACCCACCGTGGGGCACCCTGCACGGCACGCACGCCACCAACGCCGAGGTGCACGCCGGCATGCTCCAGGCCGCCTACGACGTGGCCGCGCCCGGCGCCCGGTTCGTCGTCCTCACGCACGAGGTCAAGGTCATGGAACGCTGCCTGCGCGACGCCGACGCCCTCTGGCGGGTCCGCTCCACGACGAAGGTGTTCGCCAAGGGCCACCACCCGCGCATCTACGTCCTCGACCGCGCCTGACCCGCACCGTCCGAGGATGTGGCTGCTGGAGCAACCACACGCTCGGACGTCCGCACGATCGAGCGTCCCGACGACCGAATCTGCGGACATTGCTTACGAGCAGCCGCGACGTCCGCACATTCGAGCGTTCTGGCGACCGGATGTGCGGACGTCCTGTCCGGGTCGCGCAGAATGGGGGCGTGCGTGAGAGTCGACTGCCCCGGGTCCGTGCGTCCGAGCTCGTCGGGCGGGGGTGGCTGAACACCGGCGGCCGCACCGTCACGCTGGCCGACCTGCGCGGGAAGATCGTCATCCTCGACTTCTGGACCTTCTGCTGCATCAACTGCCTGCACGTCCTGGACGAGCTGCGCGAGCTGGAGGAGCAGCACCGCGACGTGCTCGTGATCGTCGGGGTGCACTCCCCGAAGTTCGTGCACGAGGCCGACCCGGTGGCCCTCGCCGCTGCGGTCGAGCGCTACGAGGTGCACCACCCGGTCCTCGACGACCCGCAGCTGGTCACGTGGTCGGCCTACACCGCGCGGGCGTGGCCGACGCTCGTGGTGATCGACCCCGAGGGGTACGTGGTGGCGCAGATGGCCGGCGAGGGGCACAAGCGCAACGTCGAGATCCTCGTCGGTGAGCTGATCGCCGAGCACGAGGCCAAGGGCACGCTGCACCGCGGGGACGGACCGTACGTGGCTCCCACGCCCGCGGCGGGCACGCTCCGGTTCCCCGCCAAGGCGATCGTCCTGCCGGACGGGCACCTGCTGGTCGCCGACGCCGGGCACCACAGCCTGGCGGAGCTCGAGGCCGACGGCGAGACGCTCGTCCGGCGCATCGGCTCGGGCGAGCGTGGGCTGGTCGACGGCGGTCCCGACGAGGCCCGGTTCAGCGAGCCGAACGGCCTGTGCCTGGTCCCGGACGAGCTGCGGTCGGTGCTCGGGTACGACGTGCTCGTCGCCGACACGGTGAACCACGCGCTGCGCGGGGTGCGGCTCGCGGACGGCGTCGTCAGCACCGTCGCCGGGACCGGCGAGCAGTACATGGTCGGTGCGGCGGACAACTTCCTGGTGACGGACGAGGACGAGGCCGACGAGGAGCTCGCGTCGATGCCGGTCGTCGGCACGCCCGGCGACGAGGTGGCCGCGTACGCGTCGTCGCTCACGACCGGCACGTCTCCGCAGGCACCCTTCGTCCCCGGCCCTCGTCGGCAGAAGCTGTCCTCCCCGTGGGACGTGGCCTGGTCGGAGCCGCTCGGGGCGTTCGTCGTCGCGATGGCCGGCAACCACACGCTCTGGGCGTTCGACGACGAGCACGGCTCGATCGAGCTGCTCGGCGGCACCATGAACGAGGGCCTGCTCGACGGCCCCCTGCACGAGGCGTGGTTCGCGCAGCCGTCGGGGCTGGCCGTGGGCGCCGACGACAAGCTCTGGCTGGCCGACTCCGAGACGTCCGCGCTGCGCTGGGTGGACCCGGTGGAGCGGACCGTGCACACCGTCGTCGGCGAAGGGCTGTTCGACTTCGGCCACCGCGACGGACCCGCCGACGAGGCACGCCTTCAGCACCCGCTCGGCGTCGCGGTGCTGCCCGACGGCTCGGTCGTCGTCGCCGACACCTACAACGGTGCCGTCCGCCGGTACGCCGACGGGTCGGTGAGCACGCTCGCCACCGGTCTCGCCGAGCCCAGCGGGATCGTCGTGCTGGACGGCGGGTCGACGCTGCTCGTCGTCGAGTCGGCCGCCCACCGGCTGACCCGGATCGCCCTGCCCGCGACGCTCGTCGGCCAGATCCTGGACTCGGGCTCGCACCGCACGCAGCGGCCCGTCACGGAGCTGTCCCCCGGCGAGGTCCGGCTCGACGTGGTGTTCACCCCGGCAGCCGGGCAGAAGTACGACGACCGCTACGGGCCGTCGACACGCCTGCAGGTGTCATCGACCCCGCCGGGCCTGCTGCTGGAGGGCGCCGGTGACGACGTCCCCCTCGACCGGGTGCTGCGTCTCGACCCGGCCGTGCCGGAGGGCGTCCTGCACGTCACCGCGCACGCGGCCAGCTGCGACGCCGACCCCGCGATCGAGTACCCGGCCTGCCACCTGAACGCCCAGGACTGGGGTGTGCCGGTCCGTCTGGTCGACGGTGCACCGACCACCCTCACCCTGCCGCTGCACGGCTGAGGGGCTAGCGAGCCCCGAGGATCGCGACCGCCGCGAGCGCGTCCAGCGACGTCGCGACGACCTCACCCGTGGCCGCCGTCGCGGACATGCCGATCTCGACCTGCCAAAGGTCGTGGATGACCACGGCGGTCGACGACTCGACGCCGAGTTCCGCCGGGCTGCCGCCCCGGGCCACCGCGGACGGCGGCTCGGCGGCGCTGCGGCGGGTCAGGACCGCCCACGCGGACCCGCCGAGGGTCTCGGTGGCCGCCGCCGCGAAGGCGCACAGCCGAGGGACGACGCCGGACTGTGCGGCGACGATCGCGGCCGTGCCGGCGACGAGCACCCGCTCGGCCGTGACCGCGGGGTCGGCGGTGGCGGGCACCATCGAGCGCAGCGCCCGCGCCCGGGCACGCTTGGCCTTGTACTGCGCGGTGTCGGCCTGGCGGAACAGGTGCCGCGCGGACACCGAACCGGTCACCGCGGTGGAGGCGATGCCGTAGGAGATCGCCGCGCCGTGCGGGAGCGGGAACGCCCCGATGGTCGCCGCCATGACGTCCGCGACCTCCGCGCGCCGCCGCCCGACGGTCACCAGGCAGAACTCGTCGCCGCCGATGCGCGCGGCGGTCGAGCCCGGCAGCGCCGCGGCGGCGCGACCGAGGACGTCCGCGACGGAGCGCAGCAGGTCGTCGCCCGTGTCGTGGCCCAGCTCGTCGTTCACCCGTTTGAGCCCGTCCACGTCGCACATGACGATGCAGGTCTCGTGGCCGGACTCGAGCGCCGCCTCCGCCTCCGCGTCCGCGATGCGGCGGTTGGCGAGGCCCGTCAGCGGGTCGTCGGCGACGAGGTGTCGCACCTGCGCCTCGAGGTCGACGCGCGCGACGGCGCCGGCGACGAGCGCGGCGAGCACCTCCGCGCGGGCGATGTCGTCCACCCGGAACGGCGGACCCGGGCGGCCGCGGACGGCGTACAGCTGGCCCCAGACGCTGCCGTTGACCACCAGGGGCGTGGCCAGCGCGGTCGCGGCGTCGAGCTCGCGAAGCGTGTCGACCTCGACCGGGTCACCCGCGTCCGGGTCGTCCGGGACGGTGGGGTCGTCGTGCACGGTGCGGGCGTGCGCGACCCAGCTGGCGCGGTCGCGGATGAGGGCGCGCAGCGCGGGGCGGTCGTCCGCGCGGTACGACGCCCGCACCATCCAGACCGCGCGTGGAGAGACGGGAGGCGGCTCGACGACGACGGTCCGGCACGTGTCCTGGTCGATACGGCAGAACGCGACGTGCCGGGCGTCGAGCACGTCGAGGCCGGTGGTGGTGGCCACGTGCGCGACCTCGTCGATGGACCGGCAGCGGTCGAGGCGGTGTGCAGCCAGGGCGAGCGCGCGCACGCCGACGACGTCCGCGGCGGACCTGCTGTCCGCGCGCGCACCCGGGGCGGCCGAACCGCGACGCGTCACGTCGCCCATCATCGACCCTCGATCCCGGATGCAGCGACGCAGACGGATGAGAGGTGCATGAGATCACCCGTCCTGGCGTAGCGGAAGCGCTTGCGTGCCAGGGTCCCACGCCGGCGGGGCCCCACATGGCTCATCGGACGTGTGCCGCTCCGAGCTCGCCGAACACGTCCGCGTTGAGCCGGAACGCGAGCCGCGCCTCCTCGACGACGGCCGCGCGGGCCTCGTCGTCGAGCGGGAGGGCGTCCAGCCGTTCGCGGTAGACGTCCTTGAACGGCTTGAGCTTGTGGATCTGGGGGAAGTCGTAGAACGCGATGCCCTCGGAGGTGAACCCGTAGTGGCGCTGGAGCATCCGCTTGATGATCTGGCCGCCGGACAGGTCGCCCAGGTAGCGCGTGTAGGCGTGCGCGGCGTACCGCGGCAGCGAGACCGCGGTCTGCGCGAGGCGGTCGGCGTAGGCCCTGGTGGCGGGCAGGACGCGCACCTGGGTCCGCCAGCCCGCGCCGTACAGGTGGGCGAGGTCCTGCTCGATTGCGGGGACGCGGGTGAGCTCGTCGAAGACGAGACCGCCGTCGTCGGGCAGGCGGGCGCCGGCCGCCTCCAGCGCCGTGTAGACGACCAGCTGCTGGGCGGCGAGGTCGGCGTAGGCGGCACGGTCCAGCCGGCCGGAGAGCAGCAGCTCCACGAAACCGGAGCGCTCGGCCGCCTCGTGCTCGCCGCGGGTTCCCTCGCGGAGCGCGACGGAGAGCGGGGACAGGACGGCGGTGGTGGTCACGGGGCTCCTCATGTGCTGACGTACTGTCAGAAACACTACCCGAGAAGGTAAGGGTGACCTGCGTTCGTTCACCCGCGCAGGTGAATCGCCTCCCGGACGCGGGCTGCGGTCACGTTCGACGTGTCGAGCTCCGCCGGGGCGGGTCAGGCCCCTCGTCGTGCGAGGAAGGCGGTGAGGACGCGGTCAGGCGCTGGCGCGGATGGCACCGACCACCCGGACGCGCACGTCGACGCCGTCGACCGCGCCCGGCAGGTCGGTGTGGTCGCGTGCCACGTTCACCTGGAGCTGGTACCCGTCGGCGGCTCGGGCGATCCCGATCCCGCGCACGTCGGAGCGCCCCTTCAACGTCATGCGCAGGCGCTCTTTCGCTGCCCGGGCCTGTTCGAGGTCCGCCATGGTGGTACCGCCTCCCGCCGACCGTGACGCGGCCGCGGGGGCGGCTGGTCCGACGGTCGTCAGACCAGTGTGACCCCAAGAGCGTCCAGAACGGCATCGATGGGGTTGATGTACGTCAACCCGGTGCCATTCTCGCCCCCGGACTCGGACCCTGCAAAGAGCAGCCCGAGGGCCACCCCGTCCGCCCGGTACACCAACGAACCGGAGTCACCCCCGCGGGAGAACGGGCCGGTGCCGGTGGACTCGACCTCGATCTGGTTGTCGAAGCTGATCTCGCCCATGTCCTCGCCGTAGCCGACGACCACGTTGTCCAGCTCGATCGCGGTCACCCGCCCGCGCGTGACCGACGTGGTGCGGCCGATCTTGGCCACCTGCTCACCGCCGAGCGCGACGGCCGTGGTGGTGACCCGGCCGACCGGGTACTCCGGGTCCACCTCCTGGTCGTCCAGCAGGGCGATCGCGCAGTCGACGAGGGCCGCGCGGTGCTGGTTCAGGTCCACCCAGGCGGCCAGGGTGCCGACCGTGTCGCGCGGGGCGCGCCCACCGTCGGCGGGACCCGGCTGCACGATCGTGTCGCCGACCTTCGCCTCCGGCGACCCCGCCAGCACGTGGAAGTTGGACAGCGCGTGGACCACCCCGTCCTTGTGCACGAACGCCCCGAGGGTGCCCGCCGTGACCTGGACGTGGGCGATGGAGACGCCCGGGCGCAGCGGGCGTGTACGGCCGGTCTCGCCGACGGCGTGCGCCGTGATGACCGGGGGCCGCGGACGGACCTTCGCGGGGTCGTCCGCCAGCGTCGAGATCCGGCCCGTGCGGCGCACGTCGACGTTCGTCCCGACCTCCGCGGCGACCTTGCGGGCGATGCTCCGGACCGACGGCAGGCCCAGGCGGTAGCGGACCGCCAGCGCGTACGTCCCGTCGGGCTGCGGCGCGAGACCGATGGCCAGTGCGGGACCGCCGTCTGCCACGTCGGACGGCCGGATGACCTGCTCCGACAGCTCCCGTGCGTAGTCGACCGCCTGCGCCTTGGTCTCGCGTGCCGTGCCGTGGTCCATGGAGCTCCCCCTGTCTTTTCGCCCGGTACCTCCCGAGCGGGTGCCAGTCTGCCCGCCGGCACCCACAGGCGAAACTCAGAGGTAGGCCGCGGCCTGGATCCCGAACAGCTCGGCGTACAGGCCGCCGAGGGCCACCAGCTCCTCGTGCGAGCCGGACTCCACGATCCGGTGGTCGGCGACGACCAGGATGAGATCGGCCATGCGGACGGTGGAGAACCGGTGCGAGACCAGCACGGTCACCGCGCCGGTCGTGGCGCCGACGGCTTTCGCGTGGGCCGCGTACCGCTCGTACAGGTCGTGCTCGGCCTGGGCGTCGAGCGCCGACGTCGGCTCGTCGAGCACCACGAGCAGCGGCTGCTCGCGCATCATCGCCCGGCCGAGCGCGAGCTTCTGCCACTGCCCGCCGGACAGCTGCGCGCCGTCCGCGTGGCTGGTGCCCAGCTGCGTGTCGAGCCCGTCCTCGAGGCGGGTCAGGACGTCGGAGGAGTGCGCGCGGTCCAGGGCGCCGAGCACCGCCTCGTCGGACTCGATCCGCGGCAGGTCCCCGACGCCGACGTTCTGCCGCGCCAGCAGCTCGAACCGGCAGAAGTCCTGGAAGCCCGCCGCGGTGCGGTCGCGCCACCCGACGGGGTCGAGGTCGTGCAGGTCGACGCCGTCCACGGTGATGGTGCCCGTCGTCGGCGCGTAGAACCGGCACAGGAGCTTGACGAGCGTCGTCTTGCCGGCCCCGTTCTCGCCGACGATCGCGACGCTCGTCCCCGCGGGCAGCACCAGGTCGACCGCCTCCAGCACGGGGGAGTCGGTGCCGGGGTAGGTGAACGAGACGCCGTCGAACCGGATGCCGTCGCGCAGCGCGTCGGGCGCCGCCACCTGAGCGCCGTGCACCGTCTGCGCCTGCACCAGCGACCGCATCCACGCCAGGTCGTCATGCTCCGGGCCGCCCGCTGGAGCTGCTGGAGGATCGTGACCGCGGCGGTGACCTGCTGGTTCACCTGCGAGGCGAGCGTGATGACGAGCACCACATCGCCGACCGTGCGCTGCCCCGAGACCGCGTCCCGCAGGACCAGGAGCGTCGCCGCCACGTAGGCGACTGCGAACGCCAGCTGACCGGCCGCGCGCAGGGTGTCCGCACGCACCTCGCCCGCCCACAGGATCGCGGTCGCGGCGTCCCACGACCGCCGCAGCCGCGAGCGGACCTCGCCTTCCAGCCCGCACGTGCGCAGCTCCTTGGCGGCAGCGGCGTCGAGCGACAGGACGAACAGGTGCCGCGCGCGACGGTTGTCGGCGGCGGCGTCGGCGCGGGCGGCACCCAGGACGTTCTCCGCGCGCCGGCCCAGGACCAGCGGCGGCAGCGCGGCGAGCGGCAGGAGCAGGAGCCACGGGTTGAGCTCGGCGAGCAGGACGCCCGTGATGACCAGCGCGACGCCGAGACCGACCGCGGACAGCAGGGCCTGCATCGACCCCCAGCCCGACCGGTTCAGCTCCGTGCGCAGCACCTGCAGCCGGTCCGCGTACTCCGGGCGCTCGTGGTGCTCGATCCCCGGTGAGTCGTGCGAGAGCCCGATGAGGTCGCGCTCCAGGCGCATGACCGCCTCGTCGCCCAGCTCGAAGTAGAAGATGTGCGCGAAGTGGCCCGCGGTCAGCGCAGCCACCACCAGCACCGCGACCAGCACCGCCGCGATCGACGCGCGTCGGGTGTCCCCCGCGATGGCCGCGTCGGTCAGGACGGCGAGCGCGGGGGCGGCCAGCGGCAGCGCCACAGACTGCAGCACCATCAGCACCGACGAGAGCGCGAGCTTGCCGGGGCTGATCCGCCCCGCCAGCCGGAACAGCGCCCAGCTCCCGGACACGGTCTGCCTCATGACTCCACCTCGTTCCCGTCGGCGTCCAGCCCTGCGGCGAACCGTTCGGCCTGGAGCCGGAACAGCCGGGCGTAGTGCCCGTCGGCCGCGACGAGCTCGTCGTGCGTGCCCTGCTCGACCACCCGTCCGGCGTCGATGACGACGATCCGGTCCGCCCGCCGCACGCTCGAGAACCGGTGCGAGATGAGCACCGACGTGACGCCGCGGGTGAGCTCGACGAACGAGTCGAAGAACGCGGCCTCCGCGCGGACGTCCAGCGCGGACGTCGGCTCGTCCAGCACCAGCAGACGCGCGCCGGCCTCGAGCGCGTACAGCGACCGCGCGATCGCGATCCGCTGCCACTGCCCGCCGGACAGGTCGGCACCGCCCTCGTACGCGCGGGACAGGGTGGTGTCGAAGCCGGACGGCAGCGCGTCGACGGCCTCCGCGATGTCCGCGCGCTCGGCCGCACCCCGCAGCACGGCCAGGTCGCGCGGCGCGTGCACGGCGCCGACCGCGATGTTGTCCGCGGCCGAGAGCTCGTACCGGACGAAGTCCTGGAACACCACGCTGACCCGGCGGCGCCACGCGGCGACGTCGAGGTCCGCGAGGTCGGTGCCGTCCACCGTGAGGCGGCCCGCGGTGGGCTCGTGCAGGCGGGTCAGCAGCTTGACCAGCGTCGTCTTGCCCGCGCCGTTCACGCCGACGATCGCCGTGCACAGCCCCGCCGGCAGCTCCAGGTCGAGGCCGTCGAGCACGGGCCGGTTGCTGCCCGGGTAGGCGAACCGGACGTCCTCGAACCGGATGGCCTCCTCGGGCGCTCCGGCCGGGACGGGCAGCCCGGCGCCGGCGGCGGGGAGCCGCGACTCCGCGTCGGCCATCCGCGCCTCGAACTGCGCGAGCGCCGCGACGGCCTGCATCCCGTACTGCGTCTGCACGTCCGACTCGGGGTAGTACTCGCCGAGCGCGATCGCGGCGACGACCGACTGGATGCCCAGCGCAAGCGCGGTGAGCGTGATCTCGCCCGCCGAGGCCGACCGCGCGATGGACACGAGCACCACCGCGCTGATCACCAGCCCGATCGCGGTGTAGACGAGGTACGGCACCAGGTAGAGCTGGCGCCGCCTGGCTGCCACAGGATCGAGCATCGCCTTCGTCGCGTCGCTGTACTCGTCGGTGAACCAGCCCGCGAGCCCGAAGACCCGCATCTCCTTGGCGGCCTCGGGGCCCATCGCGACCTCGCGCAGGTACACCGACCGCCGGCGGAACCCGATGACCTGTGACCACACCTGCGAGTACCGCCGGAGCCCGCCGCGCTGCCCGTACCGGAACACCATGGTCGCGACGACGATCGCCACCGCCGCCGGCCAGGACACCACCGCACCGATCACCGCGGCGAACCCCACCAGCTGCACGTACCGCGCGACGAGCGCGAGCAGCCCCGCGGCCGACGACCCCGGGCTGCGGAACTCGGCTTCGAACTCCCGGGTGGCCTCCGTCAGGGCCTCGAGCGTGGCCTGGTCCTCCATCGGCGCGATGCTCGTCGACCGCAGCGCCACGCTCAGCGCGCGGTCCCGCAGGGCGCCGTCGATGCGCCGCTGCATGCGGACGCCGAGCGCGGTCTGCAGCGGGGCGAGCACCTGCCGGGCGAGGAACAGGACCGCGGCCAGCACGAACGTCCGCACCAGGTCGCTCCACGCCGCCGACCCGGTGCCGCCGTCGACGGCCGCGGGCACCTGCCCGACGACCACGGAGGTGGCCAGCACGAACGCCACCGGCAGGAGACCGAGCACGACGTCGAGCAGCAGGAGGCCGGCGACCAGGCCGCCGCCCGCGGTCGGCAGCAGCCGCGCGATCCCCCTCCGTGGCAGGACCGCGGAGCGGTACCAGGACCGGAGCATCAGGACCTCCTCCTCCGGACGACGACGACGAGGCCGACCACAGCGAGTGCGAGCACGCCCACGACCACGACCACGACGCCGATCATCCACAGCCGGATCGGCAGGAACATCGCCGGCCCGTTCTCGACGACCTCGTCGGAGGACGCCCACGCCGCCATCCACGTCAGCGACGAGTTCCAGTTCACCGTCATCTCGTTGGTGGACCAGGACTGGATGTTGTCGAGGTAGCAGCGCTGCGCGACGCACCCTTGGGGCCAGGTCTGCCCCGCGACGGGGTCCTGGATCGAGCTGTTGGGACCGCCCGACAGCGTGCCGGCGGGCGGGTGCGGGAGCGTCGGGTCCAGCTGCGCGGCGAACGTCCGGTGGTGCTGGTTCTGCGAGAACTGGGTGCCGTAGCCGGTCACGTAGGACTGGTCGAGCGCGTTGCGGCCCAGCACGTAGTCGAGGCTCTCCAGCGCCGCCGCGCGGTACGTCTCGTCGCCCGTGATGTCCGCGGCGGCGGCCAGGGTCACCGCGTTGTTGAGGATGATCCCGTTGGAGCCCCACTCGAACCGGGCGTCGGACGGCTGGTACGGCTGCCCGAAGAACGCCTTGCCCTGCTGGTAGAGCGCGAAGTCGGCGAGCGTGACCACGGAGTCGCGGACGGCGTCGCGGCCGGGCAGCTCGCTGGGCACCAGCGCCAGGTCCATCCGGCCGAGGGCCGCGGTGCGCTGCCAGTCGAACGCCACCGCACCCTTCAGGTCCGCGGAGTGCACCGGCGAGCCCGTGACGGCGTCGGCGAACTCGTCGTCACCCGTCGTCAGGAACAGCTCGGCGGACGCCCAGTAGAACTCGTCGGACACGTCCTTGTCGTCGTACGGGCCGCCGCCCTCGTTGCCGTCGAGGGGCGACGCGTACAGGTCAGGGGTCGCGACCGCCGCGGCCCACGCCGTGCGCGCGGAGTCGAGCAGACTCGCGGCGAACTCCTCGTCGTACGGCTCCCACAGCCGGGCACCCTTGGCCGCGACCGCGGCGAGGTTGAGCGTCGCCGCGGTCGACGGCCGGTGCACCTGCCGGGTCTGCGGGTCCTCGTCGGGCGCCAGCGGCAACCCGGTCCAGCCGTCGTCCTGCACCTTGTGAAAGACAAGGTCCGCGTACCCAGCGCTCTCGGAGCCCGCGGGCACCTGCATCCGCTGCATCCACTCGAGCTCCCAGCGCGCCTCGTCGAGGACGTCCGGGATCCCGTTGCCGGCCTCCGGGATCCGGGCGGTGCCGTCGCCCAGGGGGCCCACCTCGGCCGATGCGCGACCCTGCGCCACGAGCGCCCGCTCCCACGTGTCGAGCACCTGGTGCACGGCGATCCCGCCGTTGACCACGTACTTGCCGTGGTCGCCCGCGTCGTACCAGCCGCCGCGCACGTCGAACGTGTCGTCGCAGGTCCAGCCCGCGTACCAGGGCTGCGGCGCCTGGCAGCCGACGGCGGTGTCGCCGGTGTTCGGTGCCACGTCCAGGTGACCCGCCGGGCGGGCGTACTCGTCGCCGGCGAGCTCCCCGTCGATCTCGATGCCGCTGCGCGCCAGGTAGAAGTACGCGAGCGCGTCCGTCGCCAGGCCGGTGTAGAGGTCGGCGTCGATGGCGAACGGGTGGCTCGTCTCGCCGTCGGCGACGAGCGTGAACCCCTCCCCGGTCACCGTCTCGTCGGTGAAGTCGATGACGTGCACGAACTCGTCGGCGGTCCGGTCCTCGCCCCGCGGGGTCGTCGTCCCCGCCGCCACCTCGTCGCCCGCCGCGTCCAGCAGCTGCCACGGCAGCGGGTCGGTCTCCTCGGTCACCAGGGACGCGCGCTTGGGGCCTGTCGGCAGGTAGCCGAGCTGGTTCACGCGGACGCGCGTCGCGGTCTCCTGCTCGAACGGCGCCGGCAGCTCACCGGTGTGCACCGACACGTCGTCCACGCAGAACCGCCAGTCGTCCGGTGCGCCACCCACCTGGAAGACGACCTGCCCCGCGGGCCAGTCCAGGGTCGACGTGAACCCCACCTCGTACGGCTGCGGCTCGGGCTGCATGATCGGCCCCACCTCGGACGTCGACGTCCACGGCTCGGTGTTCATCTGCACGAGCGCCCGGATCGGCACCTCGGCCGTCCCGCTCACCGTGAACGCGAACCGGTACGTCTGCCCCTTCACCAGCGGCACGCCGTCGACCCCGACGATGGACGACCACGCGGTGCTCGACCCACCCGGCACGTCCACGCAGAGGCTTCCCGACGAGGTGTCGGCGACCATGTCCGGCGTGGTCCACCAGGGCGCGGCCTCGGTGTCGAACGACCCGTTCGGGATCAGCTCGGGACCGTCCGCGGCCGCGGCGGGGACGGCCGTCGCCAGCAGCAGGACGACCGCCAGGGGCAGCACTGGACGCACGCAGGACTCCTTCGACCGGCTGAGAGCGCTCTCAAAGTAGTGCGTCCCGGTCACCGGCTCCACGGGTTTCCCGGATGGGATCGAGAACGTGGGTTCAGCCCGAGATCGTGCAGTCCCATCCACGATCTCGCGGCGGACCCACGATCTCGCTGGGGCGGCCGCGACGGTGGCGGGGCGCCGCCCTCAGTCCGACGGGCGCGACGACACCGGGTAGGCGTCCGGCGGGGGTTCGCCCACGTCGGCCACCGGGCGCGGGTCGTAGCGCTCCGGTGTCAGGTCCGCCCGGAGGATCCGCGCCAGCCGGAACCAGCGCATCGCCACCCGCCACTGGCACCACGCCGCCACGTACCAGTGGCCCCCCGTGCGGGCGAGCAGCACGGGCTCGATCCGACGTCGGCTGACGGTCCCGTCCCCGCTGCGGTACTCGATCGCCAGCACGCGGTGCCGCCCGAGCGACTCCTCGACCGCGCGCAGCACCTGCGCGGTCGCCACCTCACCGGTCTGCTCCGGCCGCGACCACACCCGGCCCGAGAGCTCGTCGGCACGGCGACGGTCGGCGGGCGGGAGCGCGTCGAGCACCTTGCCGCGCGCGGCCTCCGCGTCGGTGCCGAACGGGCTGCCCGGCGGCAGCGCCCGGACGGCGAGCGCGAGCGCGACCGCCTGCGCGGGCGTGAAGTTGACGGGCGGCAGGCCGACGGACGCATCCAGCACGTAGCCACCGCCGAGCCCCGCCTGCGCGGTCACCGGGAGGCCCGCCTGCTGGAGCGCCGAGACGTCGCGCTTGACCGTCCGGGGGGACACCTCGAACAGCCGCGCCAGCCGGGTGCTCGTCGTGCCGGCGTGGCCGACGCGGCGGAGCTCCTCGGCGAGGGCGTACAGACGATCGGTCCGGTTCATGGTGCCAGCATGGTGACACAAAGGTGACATCCCGGTGTCACCGGTCGAGGTCCACGCTGGATCCATGACCACTACTGCACTGATCCTGGTTCCCGGTTTCTGGCTCGGCGGCTGGGCGTGGGACGACGTCGTCGCCGCGCTGCCCGACGGGTTCGACGTCCACGCGCCGACCCTGCCCGGCCTCGAGCCCGACGCCGACCGTCGCCACATCACGCGCGCCGACCACGTCCGGGCGCTCACCGACCTCGTCGACAGCCTCGACGAGGATGTCGTCCTCGTCGGCCACAGCGGCGGCGGCGCACTCGTCGGCGAGGTCGTCGACCAGCGGCCCGACCGCGTGCGCCGCGCGATCTACGTCGACTCCGGTCCCCTGGAGACCGGCGCCGCCATCGACGCCTCCGCGACCGAGGAGGTCGAGGTCCCGCTGCCCACGTGGGAGGAGTTCGCCGCGCAGGGGTCCAGCATCGAGGGCATCGACGACGACGGGCTCGCGGAGTTCCGACGCCGCGCGGTGCCCCACCCGGCCCAGGTCGTCCGCGGTGCGGTGCACGTCAGCGACCCCCGCCGGTTCGACGTCCCCGCGACCGTGATCTGCACCAGCCTGCCGTCCGAGCAGCTCAAGCCCATGGCGCACGGTGGCCCGCCGTTCCACACCGAGCTCGGCTACACGCACGACCTCACCTACGTCGACCTGCCGACCGGGCACTGGCCGATGTTCTCGCGGCCGGCCGACCTCGCCGCAGCGATCGCGCAGGCCGCTCGCGCGTAGGTGCATCCGAGAACGGCCCGGCGAGTGAAGAGGGGGTGTCAGCACATCGGCCGCCCGACGTACCCGCCGGGCCAGTCCTCGAAGGACGCACCATGCGCGCACGCCTCCTGTCCGGCATCGCAGCCGGCACCCTCGCCCTCGTCACCCTCGCCGCAGTCCCGGCCTCGGCAGCCGACCCCGCCAAGCTGTCCGTCCTGCACGGCGTCCCCGGTCTGACCGTCGACGTCTGGGTCAACGGCGAGCGCACGCTCGACGACTTCACGCCGGGCAGCCTCGCGGGACCGCTCGACCTGCCCGCCGGCACGTACACGGTCGCGATCACCGCGGCCGACGCCGCCGACGCGAGCTCCCCCGCCATCGGTCCGGTCGACCTGGCGCTGGAGGCCGGCAAGAACTACACGGCCGTCGCGCACCTGGACGGCGCCGGCGCCCCGACCGCCACCCTGTTCACCAACGACATCTCCGCCACCGCCGCGGGCGAGGGCCGGCTCACCGTCCGCCACGTCGCCGCCGCACCCGGGGTCGACGTGCTCGCCGGCACCACGCCCGTGATCACCAACCTGACCAACCCGAACGAGAAGGTCCTGAACCTCCCCGCCGGCACGGTCTCGGCCAGCGTGACCGCCACCGGGACCACGACGCCCGCGCTCCTCGGCCCGGCCGACGTGCCGGTCGTCGAGGGCACCAGCACGATCGTCTACGCGTGGGGCAGCGCGACCGCGTCGCCCGCCACGCTGGCGCTCGCCACGCAGACCATCACCGGCCTGCACTCCAACCCGTCCGGCGTGAACGCCGGTGAGGTCGGCCTCGTGTCGGAGGACGGCACGTCCGCCTGGACGTTCGCGATCGCCGGGCTGGCCGTCGCCGGTCTGATCGGAGCAGCGTCCGTCCGTCGCGCGGCGACCCAGTCCGCCCGTCGCGCCGCCACCCAGCGGAGCTGACCGTTCCCATGATCACCACGTCGCGACCCGGGAGAGCGTCCGCGCCCTCCCGGGTCTCGGCACGCGTGCTCGCGACCGTCGCCGCACTCGGCACGGCGACGAGTCTGCTGACCGCGTGCACCGGCCCGGACCCCGCCTCCGGACCGGTGGTCGCGGCGTCGCCGTCCTCCACGGCGACGCCGCGACCGACCCCGCCCCCGGACCCGACTGGGCCGACCGTCCCCGTGGTCGAGGCGACCCTCGGTCCACCGGTCGCCGCCACCCCACCGCCCGTGCGGCTCGCCGTGCCGGACGTGGGGATCGACATGGCCGTCGACCCGGTCGGGGTGCGCGACGACGGCGAGATGGAGATCCCCGAGGACGCCGACCGTGCCGGCTGGTACAGGTTCGGGCCGGCCCCGGCCGACCCCGCCGGAGCGACCGTCGTCGCGGCGCACGTCGACAGCGTCCAGACGGGCATCGGGCAGTTCGCGAAGCTCCGTGACGTCGGGGTCGGGGCCGTCGTGACGGTGACGTCCGCCGACGGCGGGGTCCACGAGTACCGTGTCGTGACGGTCGAGAAGCTGCCGAAGGAGGGAGCGCCGGTCGACCAGTGGTTCGACCGTGCCGGCGCGCCACGGTTGGTGCTCGTGACCTGCGGTGGCACGTTCCGCCGCGACATCGGGCACTATACGGACAACGTCGTCGTCACGGCCGAGCCGATCAGTGGGTAGCCGTGACTACGCTGCTGAGCGCTCCTGCCGTCCGGGAGCCGACGAGGGAGGAGCCGTCCGTGAGCGCACCCGCGCCCGGGTCTGCTGACTCGTCGCGCCCGGCGCACCGGCTCGACCCGGACGGCGAGAACGTCGAGGAGCTCGGCGCCGCGTTCGCGCGAGGCGACGAGGCTGCGATCGCCGAGGCGTACCGACGCTGGTCCGGGCTCGTGCACACCGTCGCGCTCCGCTCGCTCGGCAGCGTCACCGACGCGGAGGACGTGACACAGCAGGTGTTCGTGGAGGCGTGGCGCAGCCGGGGACGGTTCGACCCGGACAAGTCGCGGCTCCCCGCCTGGATCCTGGGCATCACGCGGCACGTCGTCGCAGACACCCACGAGAAGCGGGCCCGCGACCGGCGGCTCCGGGACAAGTCGGTGGCCGGCGCGGCCGAGCTGCCCGTGCCGTCCGTCGACAACCGCGTGGTCGACCGGGTGGTCGTCGCCGACGAGCTCGACCGCCTCGGCGACCCGCAGCGCACCATCCTGCGGCTCGCGTTCTTCGACGACCTCACGCACGACCAGATCGCGCACAAGCTGGACCTGCCGCTGGGCACGGTCAAGAGCCACGTCCGGCGCAGTCTTGCCCGGTTGCGAACCCGATGGGAGGTGGACGGTGCCGTTCGATGAGTCCCACGTGGACGACGACCTGCTCGCGCTCCTCGCCCTCGGCGAGACCGCCGGCACCACCGCCGACCTCGCGCACATCGAGGAGTGCGAGCGGTGCACCGACGAGCTGACGTCCCTGCGCGACGTCGTCGGCCTCGCGCGGTCCGGGGGCGCCGACGCCGTGCTCGTCGCGCCCGCGCCACAGGTCTGGGACCGCGTCGCCGCGGAGCTCGGGCTGGCTGCGCCCGCGTCGGCCTCGTCGCCTGCGCCCCGCACTGCTGCCCCGTCGGCTGCGGACGCCACGTCGGCGTCGTCGTCTGCCGACACCATCGCCCCGGTCGTCCCGCTCGACTCGCGCCGACCCCGCGCCGGGCGCTGGATCGCCGCAGCCGCCGCCGTCGGTCTGGTGGTCGGCGGTGGCGCGACGTGGTGGATCGCCAACCAGCCCGACCCCACGACCGTGATCGCCACCGCGGTCCTGGAGCCGCTGCCGGGCTGGGACGCGACCGGGTCCGCTGTCGTCGAGACGCTGTCCGACGGTTCGCGGGTGCTCGTGGTCGACCTCGACCAGAGCGCGTCGTCGGACGACGGGTTCCGCGAGGTCTGGTTGCTCAAGCCGGACGTCAGCGGGCTCGTCAGCCTGGGCACCCTCGACGGGAGCTCCGGCCGGTTCGACCTGCCCGCAGGCCTCGATCTCGACCAGTTCTCCGTGGTCGACGTGTCCGAGGAGCAGTTCGACGGCGACCCCGCCCACTCCGGCGACTCGATCGTGCGCGGCCCGCTGGAGGCCTGAGCACGCTGACGGCATGAGAAACGCCCCCTCCGATCCGGAGGGGGCGTTCTCGTCGTGCTCGGTCAGACAGCCGGGGGCGCTGCCGGCGGCTGCTGCTGCTGGACCACGGGCTGCACGGGCTGCACCGGCTGGACCGGCTGCGCCACCGGGGCGGCCTGCGCCGGCGGCGCGTTCGGGGTGGTGCGCTGCTCGACGACCGCGGTGTGCGACGTGTTGCTGCGCTGCGCGTTGAGCACGATCGCCAGGATCAGCGCGATGACGCCCGCACCCATGCAGATGTACCCGATCACCGTGAGGTTGATCCCGTCGATGGCGTCACTGACGCCGAACGAGAGGATCGCGCCGATGACGATGAGGGCGATTCCGCCTCCGATACCCATAGTCGGTCCTTCCGTCGAGCCGGGCGCGGGTCGCTCGGCCTCGACCGGCGAGTCTGGCCCGGACCGGGCGACCTCGCATGTTGAGAGCGCTCTTTACCCCAGGATCTCGGGATAAACCGGGCTATTCTCACCCGTCCGGGCGAGCACGTGCTCCGCCAGGAACGCCTCCACCACCTGGTACCAGACGATCGCGTGCTGCGGGCTGAGCACCCAGTGGTTCTCGTCGGGGAAGTACAGGAACCGGTGCGGCGTCTTCCCCTCGTCGTCGGCGGGCAGACCGCTCCGGGACAGCAGCTCGTACCAGAGGCGCAGCCCCTCGCCGATCGGCACGCGGTAGTCCTTGTCGCCGTGCACGACGAGCATCGGCGTGACGATCTGCTCGACGAACCGGTGCGGTGAGTTCTCGAGCGCCATCTCGAGCGTCATCTCGCGCTCCCAGTAGTAGGCCGCGTCCGTCGTCGGCCCGAACTGGTCCAGCGCCCACAGGCTCGCGTGCGTGACGATCGCCCGGAACCGGTCGGTGTGCCCCGCCACCCAGTTGGCCATGTAGCCGCCGAACGACCCGCCCATCGCGGCCGTCCGAGTCTCGTCGATGTCGTCCCGCGCCTCCACGGCGTCGGTGATGGCCAGCAGGTCCGTGTACGGCGCCGCACCCCACGCCCCCCACCCGGCCTGCACGAAGTCCTGGCCGTAGCCGGTCGACAGCGCCGGGTCCGGCAGGAGGACCGCGTAGCCGCGCGCGACGAGGATCCACGGGTTCCACCGCCACGACCACGCGTTCCACGACCCCAGCGGACCGCCGTGGATCCACAGGAGCAGCGGCGCCTTCCCATCGCCCTCGGGCAGCGCCAGCCATCCGCGGACACGCCGACCGTCCGACGCGGTCGTCTCCACCTCGGTGAGCGTGCCCGGCAGCTCCGGCGTCGCGGCCGGGCTGCGCAGCGCTGTCGTCGCGCCGGTCTCCAGGTCGATCCGCACCGGGTGCGACGGCGCCTCGTACGACGTCCGCAGCGCGAACGCCACCGAACCGTCGGGGCTCACCGACACGTCCGTGAACGTGGCGTCGTCGCTGGTCAGCCGCGTGACCTCGTCGGACTCCAGGTCGATCCGGAACACCGGTCCGCGACCGTCGTCGTCCGCCGACACGAGCAGGCCGGTGCTGTCGGGCAGCCAGACCGGGTGCTGCGGCCACCGGTCCCAGCTCTCGACGAGCGTCCGCGGCTCACCACCCGCCAGCGCGGCGAGCTGGAGCGTGACTCGAGGGGCGTCGTGCGGTGTCGACACGGTCTCGCGGACGTAGGCGACCCACTGCCCGTCCGGCGAGATCGCGGGCGACCAGAGGTCCGCGGCGGGGTCGTCGACGAGCACCCGGTGCTCCCCCGACGCCACGTCGACCGCGACGAGCCGCCCCCGCTGCGACCCGCGCGCGAGCGGCTGGTTCCACCCGGTCACCACCGTGCGCCCGTCGGCGCTGATGGCGGCTGCCTGCTCGACCAGCGCCGACCGTGCCCCCGGCGTCACGTCCGTGAGCGTGAGCCGGGGGTCCTTGGCGCCGGCCAGGGGCGCGACGACGTCCGTGCCGATGTCCGCGACGAACCAGTGCGGCGACTCCGGCCCCAGGTCGTGGTCCCAGAACCGGACCGGGTAGCCGTCGTGCAGGATCGCCGCGACCTTCTTCTCCTTGCGGGCCTTGCGCAGCTTCTCGTCGGTCTCCGCGTCGGTCGCGCTCGGCAGGACGTCCGAACCGACCAGCACGACGTCGGCGTCCCGCGCCACCTGGACACCGCCCAGGCCCGCCGCCCGGTCCGCGACCACACGCGCCTCCGCACCGTCGCGCGGCATCAGCCACAGCGCCGGCACCGGCTCGTCGTCGTCCGCCTTGCCGTCCGGGTCCGGCCGCGCGCTGGTGAACAGCAGGTCCCCGTTCTGCGTGAACGCGGCGCTGGCCTCCCCCTTGGCGCTCCGCGTCAGCCGCCTGGCGGGCTTCTCCCCGGTGGGGTCCACCTCCCACAGCGCGGTCACGAACTTGGTCGACTTGCCATCGAGCGTCGCGACGCTCGTCACCAGCCGCGACCCGTCCGGCGACAGCACCAACCCACTGACCCGAGGAATGGCGACGTACTGCTCCAGCTCATGAAAGGGCGTAGAAGTCATGCGGCCCGTCCTATCACCGGTTGCTGGGCGATGTCCCGATGGCGACGCCCGCGACCAAGCCATGGCTGACGTATCCGCCCCGATCACCGTCACCCACGGCTTGTTCCCGGGAGCAGTCCCAGAGGGCGGCCGCGACCAAGCCATGGGGGACGTTCGGGTGGTCGTGTGCGTCAGTCATGGCATGGTCGGTCGTCGGGTCAGTGCCGCGCGGATCGCTGTCGGGATGACGGTGCGTGCTGCGATGTCGGCCGACGTGAACCGCAGCAGCTCGACCCGGCCCGTCGCGAGCAGCGCGTTCTGACGTCGGCGGTCATGCAGCACCGCGTCCGGTGTCTCGTGGAACTCGCGCCCGTCGATCTCCGCGATGAGCCACCGGTCGCCGCCCAGCTGCCACCCGAGGTCGCCTCGTCCGAGGAACCGCCCATCGTCGTCGCGGATCTCGACCTGCAGCCGGTCGGGCGCAACCCCGGCGTCGATGCACTGCAGCCTCGCGAACGTCTCCAACGGCGACTCCGCGCCGGGGTCGACGAGGTCCCACCACTCGGCACACCGAGACGAGCCCCGGCGTCCGAGGACTCGCTGCCGGACCTCGTCGAGCGACTGCCCGGTCAGGAGCCCTCGGAAGAGCACGTCATCCAGAACCGCTATCGCGTTGTCCCGAGGCAGCTCGGGGACCGACTGTGCCAGCGCAGGTACGAGCGCGCTGACCGCACGGCTCCCGAACCGCTCGGCCTCGACCTCGCGGAACTGGCGGACACGGATGCCGTCGCGCACCCGCCGTGGATGAGTCGACGGGAGGGCGACCTCCGGCACGATGCTCGCCGGAAGGCCGCGCACCCCGTGCAGGGCGAGTGCGCACGATCCCACGGCGACTGCCGTCGGACCGTGGGCGAGCATCCCGAGCCACGCCGCGCGTCGGCGTCGACCATCGGCGTCCGACCGTCGGTCGACCGTCGGGGTGAGGTCGTAGACCCCGTGGGTCGCACGTCGCCACTCGCCGCTGTGGACGCGGCGCGCTCGCTGTCCGGCCGTGACGCTCGCGTCCGCACACTGTCCGGCCGAGACGAGACCCTCCTGGCGCAGAGCGAGCGCCACCAGAGACCGCGGAACTGCCTGTGTCGCACCCACCGCGTCATCACAGCGCGGACGACGCCCGCCGAACGCATCCACCACCCGCCCGGTGGACGTCGCGTCGCCCCGCCGGGCTGTGGTCGTCTCGCCGAGCTGCGACGACCACGTCATGAGTGTCGCGACGGGCGCGTCCCGCAGCATCCATGGCTTGGTCGCCGTGCCGGGTTCCTGCGACCAAGCCATTCGCGTCGCGACCGGACCGCTCCCCGGCACCCATGGCTTGGTTGCGCCGCCGACCGACGGGGGGCGCCCTCGGGAGCCGTCCGGTGCCGGTGGTCAGGCCGGTGGGTGGGTGTCGCGGTCGGCCAGGTCGGCCAGCATCGCGTTGTACTCGTCCAGCTCCACGTCGCCGTCGCGGTCGACCTGGCGGTCGCGGCGGCGGGCGGTGCGGTCGTCGTCGCGGGACCACGCGAGCGCGACGCCGATCGCCAGGGCCAGGGTCGGGATCTCGCCGATGCCCCAGGTGATCGCGCCGCCGAGCTGCTGGTCGGCGATCGCGGACGGTCCCCAGGGGCGGCCCATGAGCCCGAACCAGTCGGCGACCAGCAGCACGTCGCCGGACACGAGAGTCACGCCGAAGAACGCGTGGAAGACCATCGTCGCGAACAGCAGGAGGAGCCGCTGCGGGTACGGGAGCCGGCGCGGGCCGGGGTCGATGCCGACGAGCGCGTTCACGAACAGGTACCCGGCGGCGGTGAAGTGCACGACCATCGCCAGGTGGCCGACGGGGCTGCGCAGCGACCACTCGAACAGGCCCGAGTAGTAGAAGAGCAGCATCGACCCGATGAAGTTCACGGCGGCGACGACCGGGTGCGCGAGGAAGTGGCCGACGTGGCTGTCGACGATGGTGAGGATCCACTCGCGGGGGCCGCGGGAGTCGTCGTCGCGCAGCTGTGTCGAGCGGACCGGGAGGGCGCGCAGAGCGAGGGTGACGGGCGCCGAGAGCGCGAGGAACAGCGGCACGACCATCGCGAGCACCATGTGCTGGACCATGTGCGCGCTGAACAGGACGTGCCCGAAGAGGGCGGGTCCGCCGTTGGTGGCCCAGAAGAACAGGACCATGCCGAGCGTCCACGACGCGGCGCGGGCCATCGACCAGGAGTCCCCGCGCCGACGCAGGCGCAGCACCCACCGCCAGTACACGAACAGCCCCGCGACGGCCGCGGACGCGAGCACCAGGTCCCAGCGCCACTCGGTGACCCAGAGCAGCCCGCTCGGCTCGGGCGGCAGCGGGTGCCCGGTGAGCTGGTAGGCGGGCGACGGGTCGGCGGGCGGCTCCTCGGGCACGGGCGGCGCGGTCTCCCCGAGCGCGACGGCCACCCCCGAGACGGCCCCCATGACGGTCAGCTCGACGAGGACCAGGCGCCAGAACAGCCAGTCGGTGGTGCGGGTGGCCAGCTGCGGCAGGACGGTCCGGCGGTGCGCGAGCCCGAGCAGCCCGAGCACGCCGAACAGGGCGACCTTGGCCAGCAGCAGCAGACCGTAGGTGGTGGTGAGGTCGCTCCAGGTGGTCGTCCGCAGCAGGCCGTTGACCAGCCCCGACACCGCCACGGCGACGAAGCACCAGCCGGCGATGACCGAGTACCGCGCGACCGACGCCGACAGGTCGGTGCCCACCCGTCGGACCAGGAGCGCGAGGGCTGTGAGCGCGCCGATCCAGATCGCGGCGCCGACCAGGTGGACCACCATCGACGACGTCGCGATGTCGTGCCCCGAGGCGCCGGCGGCGTGGCCGAGCTGCGCCTGCTGCCAGAGCGCCACGAGCACGATCGCGGCGGTCCAGGCGGCCCCGGTGGGCGTGGTGACGACGAGCGCGAGCGCGGTGGTGACCGCCGCGACCGTCGTGATGAGCAGCAGCGTGCGGCCGAGGTCGATCTGCGTGACGAAGACGCCGAGCTCCGCGCCGAACGAGTCCGAGTTCAGCGGGCGGCCCGCGACGTTCGCGTAGGTGAGCACCAGGTGCACGATCGACAGGAGCGTCCAGGTGCCCGCGGCGAACCCGGCCACGAGCGTGCTGCGCGGGTACGCCCGCCCGTCCGCGGTGCCGATGCCGGCGCGGGCGGTGCGGGTCGACGCGACGGAGGCGCGGCGCGGGAGCACGCACACTGCCAGGACGAGCGCGCCGAGCGTCACCGACCCCGCGAGCTCGGTGAGCGTCTCCGTCGCGGGCAGGCCCCAGCGCACGGCGGCGCCGGGGTCGCGGAGCAGCGCCGGGAGCGCCGCACCCGAGAACGCGACACCGAGCAGCGCGGCGGCCACGGCGGCGAGCACCAGCGCGAGCACGCGCCAGGGGCTCGGGGGCCGACGCGCGTCGACCCCCGGCCCACCGGCACCCGCGCGGCCGGCGCTCGTCACCGGCGCAGTCATCCGACCAGCGTAGGTCGCCGCAGCGACCGGTCCGACATGCCGTCGGTCACGTCCCGGACGACCGCGGTGGGTCGCTCGACGTCGTTTCCGGACGACGCCCGGACGACCCCTGCGTACGGCCCGCTCACGGACCCTGCGCCGGGCCGTACGGGCGGAGACATCGAGCGGCCGCCCACGGACGCTGCGACGTGGAGCATGCTCACGGGGCCGGGACACCCGGGTCCGTCGGCGGTCCGGTCGGTGGCCGCCTCAGCAGCAGCCACGCGACGATGCCGCCGACCACGACGAGCGCGGCGACGATCCCGATGAGGACCGCCCCGGACACGCGCCCCTCCGAGGCGGCCGGAGTCGGCGACGGCGACGGGCTCGGTGACGCCGACTCGCTCGCCTGGACCTCGGCGGAGGTCGTCGGGGTCGGGCTCGGCGCCGGCGTCGTCGCCCCGTACGTCATGGACTCGGCGGCCGTGAACGTGAACTGGTCCTCGATGGGGTGCCCGTCGGCGGACGTGACGCGGTAGATGACGGTGTACTCGCCGGCGGGCAGCTCACCGGTGACGGCCTGCGAGACGGTGTTGTCGACGAGGATCGGCGGCCCGATGTTCACCATCACGTCGTCGGCGGTGTGGACCATGATCGTCGTCCCGACGAACAGCACCGGCTCGTTGAACGTCAGCGAGACGGTCTCGGGGACGTAGGGCACGGTGGACCCGGCGGCCGGGTCGGTGCTCTGCAGGACGTTGTGCGCCTGGGCGGCGGGCGCGCCGAGGACGACAGCCGCCAGGGCGAGCGTGAGGGTGACGAGCCCGCCGAGGAGCCGGGTCATGCGTCACCGCGCCGACGACCCAGCACCACGATCACGAGGGCAGTCGCGCCGAGGGCGAGACCGACCCCGCCGAGGACGCGGGCGAGTGTGTCGGGCTCGGACGTCGTCGGGGTGGCCGCGGTGACCACCGCGGCCTGCTCGACGACGGCGGCGTCGGACTCCGCGTCGGTCGTCGTCAGCTCCGGTGCGGGGTGCGCGGGCTCCTCGCCACCCTCCTCCGCGACGTCGACCCAGTCCACGACCGTGCCGTCGGTGTACGTCTGGTGCGCCGGCAGGACCAGGTGGGTGCCGGCCTCGGGCAGCGGGCCGGTGGACACCTCGAACTCCTGGAACTGGCCGTCGACGATCTCGGCGCCGGGCTCCGCGGTCCACACGACGCGCGAGGGCGCCTCGGTCAGCGTGGTCCCGAAGAAGTCGACGGGTTCGGGCAGGGGGGCGGTCTCGACGGTGGCCGTCCAGCCGGGCAGCGGCTTGGTGGAGACCGACAGGAGAGGCGTGCCCGTCGGGAGGTCGACCGTGACCTGCGACGTCGCGGCGGTCTGCGACTCGTTGGGGACGCGGAAGGTGAGCACGGTCCATCCTCCTGCGGTGGTCTGCTCGGGGACCACCCGGACGTGTGCGGACGCGTTGGTGACGGGGAGGACGGCGAGGGCGAGCGCGACGAGGGTGGTCGCGCCGAGACGGCTGATCGGACGCATGAGAGGTCCCCTTCGGGGAGGCAGTGGTGGGTCGACGGCGGGCGCGCACGCACGAACCCCCCGACCGCTGCCGATCAGCGCGGGGGGACCGTGGGCGACTGCCACGCGGGCGGACCGCGCAGGGGGACGACGTCACGCCACCAGGCGTGCCCGGACCAGGGGACCTCGGCCGGCGTCGGCAGCGAGGGACGGGGGACGACGACGACGGTCGCGGGGCCACCGACGAGCGGACGCAGCCACGCCGCGAGCCACCACAGCGCGCGGTCGGCGCCGACGAGGACGAGGGCGGCCACGACCGTCGCGACGACGTGCAGCACGAGCATCGCGGACGCACCGAGCAGCGGTTGTGCGAGTCCGGGGTCGACCGCGGTGCACGCCGTCTGCGACTGCATGACCATGCCCGGGTGGTGCTCGTGCCCGAAGAGGGCAGCCTGGTCCGTCGCGCCCGGCATGCACGCCATCGACGTGAACAGACTGAACGACGAGTGCACCGCGAGCTGCCCGACGCCGAGGAGCGCGACCGCTCCGACCGGCCCGAGCCGGCGGCCCGTGAGGACCACGGCGGCGGCCAGCACGATCGCGGTCAGGCTGACGACGACCACGAACGGCGGGAGCGCCCCTCCGGCGAGCACGTGCGCGAGGGCCGCGAGCGCGACGGTCACCACGGCGACGACGGCCCCGCGCGCGAGGCGCAGCGGGCCGGTCGCGGGCGTAGGCATGCTCGACACCGTAACGGTGACGGGCGACCGGCGTCCCTCGCGCTGAAGCGTTTATCCGCCGCTCGGACGCGGGGCGAGAAACCCTGTGGCGGGGAACATATCGCGGGTGCACCGTTGTTGCGGCACGTTAGTTGTCCTGCGCAATCATTCCCCGGCCGAGAAGGTCTCATGCCCCCTCAGCACACCGCCGTCCCTGAGCGGCAGACGTTCGTCCCCCCGACGCACCGCGAGATCCTCACGATCCTCGGCGGCCTGATGCTCGGCATGTTCCTCGCCGCGCTCGACCAGACGATCGTCGCGACGTCCATCCGGACCATCGGCGACGACCTGCACGGCCTGTCCCTGCAGGCGTGGGTGACCACCGCGTACCTGCTGACCGCGACGATCTCGACGCCGCTGTACGGCAAGCTCTCCGACATCTACGGCCGCAAGCCGCTGTACCTGATCTCCATCTCGATCTTCGTGGTGGGCTCGCTGCTCTCCGGCACCGCCGACTCCATGTACCAGCTGGCGGTCTACCGCGGCATCCAGGGCCTGGGCGCCGGTGGCCTCATGGCGCTGGCGATCACGATCCTCGGTGACCTCGTCGCCCCCCGCGAGCGCGCCCGCTACCAGGGCTACTTCCTCGCGGTGTTCGGCACGGCGTCGGTGCTCGGGCCCGTCGTCGGCGGGTTCTTCGCGGGCGCGGAGACCATCCTCGGGATCACGGGCTGGCGCTGGGTCTTCCTCATCAACGTGCCCATCGGCATCCTCGCGATCATCGTCGTCACGCGCGTGCTGCACCTGCCGCCGCTGAAGCGGGTCGACCACAAGATCGACTACCCGGGTGCGCTGGCGCTGGTCGTGGCGCTCGTGCCGCTGCTGGTGGTCGCCGAGCAGGGCCGGATCTGGGGCTGGGACTCCCCGCGCTCGCTGGCCTGCTACGTCATCGGCGTGCTCGGTGTCGCCGCGTTCATCCTGGCCGAGCGGTACGCCAAGGCCGACGCGATCCTGCCGCTGTACCTGTTCCGGAACCGCACGTTCTCGGTGGGTGCCGCCGCCAACACGGTGATCGGCCTCGGCATGTTCGGCGGGCTCGCGACGCTGCCGCTGTACCTGCAGATCGTCAAGGGCCAGACGCCCACCGAGGCCGGACTGACCCTCATCCCCTTCACGCTCGGGATCATGACGGGCTCGATCGTCGCTGGTCAGACGACCTCACGTACCGGCCGCTACAAGGCCTTCCCGGTGATCGGCACGATCCTCATGGGGCTGGGCGCCCTGTTCTTCTCCCGCCTCGAGGCGGGCACCACGCTGCCGTTCGTGTTCGCCGTGTCGATCCTCTTCGGGCTCGGGCTGGGCTTCACGATGCAGCCGCTGGTGCTGGCCGTGCAGAACGCCGTCGAGGTCCGGGACATGGGCGTCGCGACGTCGTCGTCGCTGTTCTTCCGGCAGATGGGCGGCACCCTGGGGACCGCCGTGTTCCTGTCGGTGCTGTTCTCGACGGTCGGCCCGAACATCGCTGCCGCGTTCCGGACCGCGTCGCAGACGCCGGAGTTCCAGGCGGCGGTCGCCGACCCGGCGGTCGTGGCCGACCCCGCGAACGCACCCGTCCTCGGGATGCTGCAGGGCGGCGGCGCGGTGCCGTCGCTGGACGACTCGTCGTTCATCAACGCCCTCGACCCGCGGCTCGCGCAGCCGTTCCTCGACGGCTTCGCCCAGTCGGTGGACACCGTGCTGCTGCTGGCCGCGTTCATCATGGTGTTCGGCGTGATCCTCACGATCATGCTTCCCGAGCTGCCCCTCCGGAACGTGTCCGGCATCCAGGGCCGGTTCGACGACGACGCCGCGGCGGCTGCCGGCGCCACCGCGGTCGGCGGGGTCACCGCAGTCGTCGCCGACGAGGCCGCCGTGGACCGTGCGGAGCGTGTCGGGTCGGAGCACCCTGGAACTGGTGCCCCGCCCGGGTGAACCTCGACGGGCCCGGCATCGTGACACAGGTGTCAGCCCCACCAGGTCCGAGCCGGAGGTCCCGATGTCCGCGACTGCACAGAGCACCCCCCACACCTGCGACGGCTGCCTGGACCGGCGGGAGGTGCTGGTCCGGGCCGGTCTGGTGACCATGGGCGTCGCCGCCGCGGGTGTGCTCGCCGCGTGCGGCGGCTCCGACACCCCGACCGACGCGGCGCCCGCGGCGAGCGACGGGACGCTGGCGCAGCTGTCCGACATCCCTGTGGGCGGCGCGATCTCCGCGCAGCTCTCCGACGGCCAGCCGATCATCCTGGTGCAGCCCGAGAAGGGCACCGTGGTCGCCCTGACGGCGGTCTGCACGCACCAGCAGTGCACCGTCGCGCCGGACGGTGCCGAGCTGAAGTGCCCGTGCCACGGCTCGGTCTACGACCTGACCGGCGCCAACGTCTCCGGCCCGGCGCCCTCCCCGCTCGCGCAGTTCGACGTCCACATCAGCAACGGAGCCGTCGTCAACGGGAAGGCGTGAGATGGGCTGGCGTACCGGCTGGCTGGCCGGCTCGGACCTCCTTCGGGCACTCCTGTCCGCGTGCGTCATGCTCTCGGCCGTCGTGCACCTGGACCTGTGGGCCAACGGCATGAACACGCTCGACGTCGTCGGACCCGCGTTCCTGCTCAACGGCGTCGGCGGGCTGGTGCTCGGCGTCCTCGTCCTGGTCTGGCGGCACTGGCTGCCGCTGCTCGGCGCGATCGGGTTCGGCGTCGCGACGCTGACGGCGTTCATCATCTCGACCACGCCCGGCGGGTTCTTCGGGGTGCACGAGCAGTGGGTGGGCATCCCGGTGTGGCTGTCGGCGATCTCGGAGATCGGCGCGATCGTGCTGGGCGTCGCGGCACTCCTGGTGGAGCGCCGCGCGCCCGTACCGGTCGCCTAGTCCAGAGGCAGCGTCTGCCCGTCGAGCAGCAGCTGTCCCGCCTTTGCCTTGGTCTCGAACGGCTCGGTGTGCCACAGCTCCCCGAGCGTCGCGACGTCCTCGCTGGTGTAGCCGGCCGCCCAGAACGCATCGACCAGGGCCTGGTCGACGTCCACCGGCTGCGCGGCGGCGCCACCCGGCGCGACCGGGGGCATCTGCCCGTCGAGGAGCAGCTGCCCGGCCTGCGCCTTGGTCGCAGTCGCATCGAGGTGCCACAGGTCCGCGAGCGCCTCCATGTCCTCGACGGTGTAGCCCGCGCCCCAGAACGCCTCGTACTGCTCACGGCTGTACCCGTCGGGCATCGCCGACCACTCGAGGCCCACGGACTGCGCGACGTCCTCGACCACCCGGGCGACGCCCGAGTAGGGGTTGGCCGCGGCTGCTGCGCCCGCACCGGCGACGGCCAGCGCCGAGATGACCGCACCGGCGGCGACGACCTTCCCGCCCCGGCGCACGAGGGTCGTGACCGTCGCCTGCGGCGGGTGCGCGAGGGCCGTCTGCAGCCGCGCCGCGACGACGGCCGGGTCGGGCTGGTCGGCCTCGCGCGAGTGCAGGGCGCGGCTGATCCGGGCGATCAGCTCGTCGTCGTGCGGGTGGGTGCTCATCGCTGCTCCGGTCGGGTCGAGAGGTCGGTGTCGCGCAGGGTGGCCAGCGCTCGGCTGGCGTGGGACCGGACGGTGGCCGGGGAGGTGCCGAGGACCTCGGCGATCTCCGCGTCGCTGAGGCCCTCGTAGTACCGCAGGACCAGCACGGTGCGTTGTCGCGGGGGCAGCGCCTCGAGTCGCCCCCACATCGCGTCCTCCTCGACGACACCGTGCGCGTGGTCGCCGTGCGACTCCGCGTGGGCGGCGAGGGTCTCGTCGGTCGCGGGCCGGATGGTCCGCACGTGCCACCGGCGACGCCACGAGAGGTGCTCGTTGGTGACCATCCGGCGCAGGTAGAGGTCGGGCCGCTGCATGAGGGAGATCCGCGTCCAGCGCACGTGGGCGCGCAGGAGGACCTCCTGGACCAGGTCCGCGGCGGTGTGCCCGTCGCCCGTCAGGACCGTCGCGTACCGCAGGAGCCCGGCGAGGTGGACCCGCACCAGGTCGTCCAGCACCGGCTCCGGGTCGACCACCGGGATCGCCGCGCTGTCCGTCCCGGCGATCACAGGCGGACCCCGAGAAGGTCGCCCAGAGTCGCGTCCTCGCCGGGGCGCGGCAGCGGGACCGGGTCGAGGCACCGGGCGAGCAGGGCCTCGACGAGGGCTGCGCGCCGCACGATGGTCGGCCCGTCGATCGCGCCGGGCAGGATCCGCACCTCGAGCGTGTCGCGCAGCGGCGTGCCCGTGACCAGCTGCGTGAGGTTGACGTCGGCGTACTTGGTCAGGCCCGTGGCCTGCGCCCGTGCGTCGTCGCTCGTCTCGACGAGGTCCAGCAGGGCGTCGGGCAGCGGAGCCAGCCGGCGGCATACCGGGTTGGTCTCCAGTGCCGCCCACAGCTGCTGCCGCCAGTGCCCGAACAGCCGCACGACGTTGGCGAAGGCCTCGGGCCGGCGGAACGGTGCCCCGTCGACGTGCAGGTGCACCGCGGCCTCCTGCGGGACGGTGAAGCCGAGCTCGCGCGCGGGGACCAGCAGCCGTTCGAGCGCCGCCGCGTGGCCGGTCTCGATCGGCGGCGTGATGACCTCGCACGGACGCTCGCGCCCCGCCGGCAGCGGCATCGCGACCGCGACCGTGGCGCCGCGGGCGTCGTCGACCCGAGCTGCGCGGCCGATGACCTCCGTGCGCACCCCGAACAGCTCGGCGACCGGGTCCAGCACCGTGGTCAGCGAGGCGTCGGGGTCGGCGTGCCGCTCGATCAGCCGCAGCAGCCGGGCGTCGTCGCACAGGACGCGGTACCACCCGCGACGCCCCGGGCCCCCGGGCTGGAGGTCGGCCTCGATGGTGATGTCGTCGACCAGCCGCGCTACCGGACGCCCGTGAGCGTCGACCACGTCGAACGCGGGCGACAGGTGCCGGAAGACACCGACGCCCGGCACGACCGACGGCTCGGAGTCCGTGTGGAAGGACCGCCGCACCTGACCGCCCAGGCGCGCGGCGAGCTCGTCGGCCAGCACCTGCCGGTCCGATCCCGCGGGGGCCAGCAGCTCGATCTCGAACCCGGTCCGCAGCGACAGCTCGTCCACGTCGTTCTCCTCACGCAGGGTCGTGCCGGGCGACGGGCTCAGGACTGGCCGGCGGGCGTCCCGCTGGGGGCCACGGGAGGAGTCTGCCCGTCCAGGATCAACTGACCCACCCGCGCCTTGGTCTCGACGAACTCGGTGTGCCAGATCGCGCCGATCGCCTGGATGTCCTCCGCGGTGTACCCGGCGTCCCAGTACGCCTGGAACTGCTCGTCGGTGAGCACGGCCGTGGGTTCGGTCGTCTCGGCGCCCCCGGCAGGCAGCGGCACCGGCTGCCCGTCGAGGAGCAGCTGCCCGGCCCGCGCCTTGGTCTCGGTGGTGCCGAGGTTCCACAGCGCGCTGAGCTCGTCGACGTCCTCGGCGGTGTACCCCGCACCCCAGAACGCCTCGTACTGCTCCGGCGTGTACCCCTCCGGCATCGTCGACCAGTCGACACCCGCGGACTGCAGGATCCCGGTGACCGACCGGGACAGGGCCGACGTCGGCGCCGCCGCGGCCGCGATCCCCGTGCCGGCGACGCACAGACCGGCGGCGACGACGCCGATGGCCACGAAGCGGCGGGTGGGGCGGTGGTTCGAGGTGGTGACGTCCATGGGGGCCTCCGGGCTGCGTGCGGATGTGCGTACCCACCTAGAACGCGGCTCGACGCCCAGGTGTGCAGTCCGCTCCGGGATCGGTTACGACCCGTCGAGCAGACGCCGCTCGTAGGCCGCCACCACCATGGCGACGGTCCACTCCTCGGTGCCGACGGCCTGGTCGCGACCGACGTACGGCCCGCGCCCCCGCTCGGCACCCAGCCAGCACGCCTCGTCGAGGAACACCGCACGCGCCTGCGCGAACGACCGCGACGCGAACAGGGTGCTGGTCGTGCCGGCGTCCCGGTAGCCGACGGTGAAGCCCTCGTCGAAGGTGATCGCCTCGTGTGCGGTCGTCGCGCCGATCGCGAAGTCGACCCCGTCGACCAGGTCGTTGTCGAGGGCGTCGTCGCGCAGGTCGGCAAGGTCCGCGGACGACGGCTGCGACGCGACGCCGGTCGCCACGTGTCCGGACGGGCGCGCGTCGGACACCTTGACCAGGATCCGGAACCGGCGCAGGTCGCGCACGGTCAGCGGGACGCGGGTGGTGTCCAGGAACCGGTACGTGCCGGCGTCCTCCTCCAGCAGCACCAGACCGTCGACGACCAGGGGGTTGGCCACCTCGACCCGGTACCGGTGCGCGTCCGGCCTGCCCGTGCCCGGCCGCAGCACGACCCCGCGCTCGTACCCGACCCGTTCGAGCTCGAGGTCGTCGTGCTCGGTCAGGGTCCGGATCATCGGGTGAGTGTCACATGGCCGATGCCGGCTCAGCCCCAGACGAGGCCGTGCGACGGGTCGTGCAGCACGCGGGCGACGTCCGCGAGCACCTGCGAGCCCAGCGCCCCGTCCACCAGCCGGTGGTCGAAGCTCAGCGCCAGCTGCGTGACGTGCCGGATCCGGATCTTGCCCTTGTGCACCCACGGCTGCTCCCGGATGGCGCCGAACGCGAGGATCGCCGCCTCCCCCGGGTTGATGATCGGCGTACCCGTGTCGATGCCGAAGACGCCGACGTTGGTGATCGTGATGGTGCCGTCGGACATGTCCGTGGGCGACGTCTTGCCGGCCCGCGCGGTCGCCGTGAGGTCCGCGAGCGCGGTCGCCAGATCCTTGAGGTTCAGGCGGTGCGCGTCCTTCATGTTGGGCACGACGAGCCCGCGAGGGGTCGCCGCCGCGATCCCGAGGTTGATGTAGTGCTTGTAGACGATCTCCTGCGTCGCCTCGTCCCAGCTCCCGTTGATCTCCGGGTGCCGGCGCACGGCGAGCATCAGGGCCTTGGCGGCGATCAGCAGCGGGGTGACGCGGACGTCGGCGAACTCGCGGTCGGCCCGCAGGCGCTCGACCAGCTTCATCGTCTTGGTGACGTCGACCGTGTGGAAGACCGTGACGTGCGGGGCGGTGAACGCGCTGGTGACCATGGCCTCCGCGGTCCGCTTGCGCACCGACTTCACGGGGACGCGCGTCTGGCGGCCGTCCGAGGAGACCGTGCCGCTGGCCAGCCAGGGGGCGTCGTCGCCGGGGTACGTGGCCAGGGTCCGCGCCTCCGCCTGCGCCGCACGGCCGAGCACGTCCTCGCGGGTGACGATCCCACCCGGGCCCGTCGGCGAGATCGAGTCCAGGTCCACGCCCAGCTCGCGCGCCAGCTTGCGGACAGGGGGCTTCGCGAGAGCGTGGCGGGTGGCCTCGCGCTGCGAGGAGGTGGCTGCCGCAGGTGCCGACGGGGTCGCGGCAGCAGGTGCCGACGGGGTGGCGGCAGCAGGTGCCGACGGGGTGGCGGCAGCAGGTGCCGACGGTGTGGTCGCGGCCGGGGAGCCGTCGGCGGTCCGGCCGCGGCGGCCGGTGGCCGGCTCGGCGAGCCCGTAGCCGACGAGGACTGCCTCGCGCGCAGCGGGCTCGGCGTCAGGCTGAGGTGCGCGGCCTGCGCGGGCTGCGGCGATCTCGTCGGAACCCCCGGGCTCCACGCCCGCGTGCCGGTTCCCTCCACCGCGGTGGCCGTGCTCGATGGCGCCGCCGCCGGTCGGAGCCACCGAGGCCTCGTCAGCCGGCGCCGGCTCGGGGGCGGCGCCGCCCGGGTCCGTGTCCACCTCGATGATCGGCGTCCCGACGTCCACGGTCTGACCGGGCTCCACCAGGAGGCGCGTCACGACACCCGACCACGGGCTCGGCAGGTCCACGAGCGACTTCGCGGTCTCGATCTCGACGATCGTCTGGTTGACCTCGACGGTGTCGCCCACGGCGACGTGCCAGGCGACGATCTCGGCCTCGGTCAGGCCCTCGCCCGCGTCCGGGAGCGGGAACTGCTGGAAGGTCGGCACGGGGGTCTCCTCAGAAGGCCAGCGAGCGGTCGACGGCGTCGAGGACGCGGTCGAGCCCGGGCAGGTAGTCGTGCTCGATCTTGGCCACCGGGTACGGGGTGTGGAAGCCGCCGACGCGCAGGACGGGCGCCTCCAGGTGGAAGAAGCAGTCCTCGGTGATGCGCGCGGCCACCTCGGCGCCCGTGCCGTACAGGACGGGGGCCTCGTGCACGACGACGCAGCGGCCGGTCCGCTGCACCGACGCCGCGACCGTGGCGGTGTCGAGCGGCGAGAGGGTCCGCAGGTCGACGACCTCGATGCTGGTGCCCTCGGCGGCAGCCGTCTCGGCGGCCTTGAGCGCGGTCTGCACGGTGGGTCCGTACGCGACGAGCGTGAGGTCGGTGCCCGTGCGGAGGACCTTCGCGGTGTCGAGCGCGGGGTGCGGGGCGTCGACCGCGGCGTCCAGGTCGACGTCACCCTTCTCCCAGTAGCGGCCCTTGGGCTCGAAGAACAGCACCGGGTCCGGGGAGGCGATCGCCTGCTGGATCATCGTGAAGGCCTCGGCCGGGCTGGACGGGCTGATGACCCGCAGGCCGGCCGTGTGCGCGAACAGCGCCTCGGGCGACTCGCTGTGGTGCTCGACCGCGCCGATCCCGCCGCCGTACGGCACGCGGATGACGACGGGCAGGTTCAGCCGCCCCTTCGACCGGTAGTGCATCTTGGCCAGCTGGGTCGTGATCTGGTCGAACGCCGGGAAGATGAAGCCGTCGAACTGGATCTCGCACACGGGCCGGTAGCCGCGCATCGCGAGCCCGATCGCGGTCCCGACGATGCCCGACTCGGCGAGCGGGGTGTCGACGACGCGGTCCTGGCCGAAGTCCTTCTGCAGACCGTCGGTCACCCGGAAGACCCCGCCGAGCGCCCCGATGTCCTCGCCCATGAGGAGCACCTTGGGGCTCTGCTCCAGCGCCTTGCGCAGCCCGTGGTTGATCGCCTTGGCGAACGTGATGGTGGTCATCGGTGGCTCCCCTCGCCCTCCAGGAACGAGGCCTCGTACGCCTCGAACCACTGGCGCTCGGACTCGACGACCGAGTGGGGCGTCGCGTACACGTGCTCGAACATCGACGCGGCCGACGGGCGGCCCATGGCGCGCACCGCGATCCGGATGCGCTCACCGAGCGCGTCGCCCTCCGCAGCCAGGGTGTCGAGGTAGTCCTGCGGCAGCTCGCCACAGTCCTCGAGATACACCCGCAGCCGGTCGATCGGGTCGCGCTGGCGCCAGTACTCCTCCTCGGCGGCCGAGCGGTAACGGCTCGGGTCGTCCGACGTGGTGTGCGCGCCCATCCGGTACGTGAACGCCTCGATGAACGTCGGACCCCCACCCGATCGCGCCCGCTCGAGCGCCTCGGCCGTCACCGCGTACGTGGCCAGGACGTCGTTGCCGTCCACCCGCACGCTCGGGATGCCGAAGCCGGGGCCGCGGTCGGCCAGCGGGACGCGGGACTGCCGGCTGGTGGGCTCGGAGATGGCCCACTGGTTGTTCTGGCAGAAGAAGACGACCGGGGCGTTGTTCACCGCGGCGAACACGAGCGCCTCGTTGACGTCACCCTGCGAGGTGGACCCGTCACCGAAGTACGTGACGACCGCCGAGTCCCGTGCCGGGTCGCCCGTGCCGACCGCGCCGTCGCGCTGCAGGCCCATCGCGTAACCCGTGGCGTGCAGCGTGTGCGAGCCGATGACCAGCGTGTACAGGTGGAACCCGTACGCCGTCGGGTCCCAGCCGCCGTGGTCGATGCCACGGAACAACCGCAGCACGTCCGCCAGGTCGACGCCGCGCGTGTAGGCGACCCCGTGCTCGCGGTAGCTGGGGAACACCTGGTCCTGCGCGGCCAGCGCGCGGCCGGAGCCGATCTGCGCGGCCTCCTGGCCCAGGCACTGCGCGTAGAGGGCCAGCTCGCCCTGGCGCTGCAGCGACGTCGCCTCGTTGTCGAACCGCCGGACGAGCACCATGTCGCGGTAGAGCGCGCGCAGGGCGTCGGCGTCGAGGTGGGCGATGAGCGGGTCGTAGTCGGGGTGTGCGGTGCGCTGCCCGGTCGGGGTCAGCAGCTGCACGAGGCCGTCGTCGGTCTGGGGGCCGTTCGGGACCACGCGGTTCTCCTTCGCGGTGCAGCGGCGGGTGGGCCGCGCCGGGGTGAGGCTCGAAACCTACGACAGCGTAGGCTACGGCACCGTAGGTTTCTCGCAAAGGACCCCGACAAGCCTCGATGAGCGACCTTGTGGAGTGTCTACACCTCCCCCCGAACCGTCAGCGAGCGAGCCACTCCGCGGTGATCTCGAGCAGCAGGTCGGTCGCCTCGGGCTCCCCGACGCTCACCCGGACACCGTCTCCCTGGAAGGGCCGGACGAGCACCCCGGCACGCCCCGAGCGCTCCGCGAACGCCGACGCGTGGTCGCCCAGCGCGAGCCAGACGAAGTTGGCCTGGCTGTCCGGGACGGTCCAGCCCTGCTTGCGGAGACCGCCCAGGAGCCGAGCACGTTCGGTGACGATCGCGTCGACCCTGGTCATGAGCTCCGCGGTCGCGCGCAGCGACGCGAGGGCGGCGAGCTGGCCGACGTGGGAGACACCGAAGGGGGTGGACGCCGCCCGGATCCCCGCCGCGAGGCGAGGACGCGCGACCGCGTAGCCCACCCGGAGACCCGCCAGACCGAAGGCCTTGGAGAACGTGCGCAGCAGGACCACGTTCGGGTTCTCCGCGAACACCGCCAGGCCGTCGGGCACCTCCGGGTCGCGGACGAACTCGACGTACGCCTCGTCGAGCACGACGAGCACGTCCTTCGGGACCGCCGCGAGGAACGTGGCCAGCTCGTCGGCGTGCACGGCCGGACCGGTCGGGTTGTTCGGGGTGCACACCAGCACGACCCTGGTCCTCGGGGTGACCGCGGCCGCCATCGCCTCGAGGTCGAGCCGCCCGTCGTCCCCCACCGGGACGTGGACGCCCTGGGCGCCCGCCAGGGTCACCGCGATCGGGTACGCCTCGAACGACCGCCACGGGACGACGACCTCGTCGCCCGGCTGGCACACCGCGGTGAGCACGTGCCCCAGCACCGCGACGGAGCCGCACCCGGCGACGATGTTCTCGGGCGCGACCCCGAGGGACGTCGCGATGGCGGCGACCAGCTCGGTGGCGTACATGTCCGGGTACCGGTTGATGTCCTCGGCTGCGTCGGAGATGGCGAGCACCACCGACGGCAGGGGCGGGTACGGGTTCTCGTTGGACGACAGCTTGAACGCCGCGGCGCCGACCGGGACGCGAGCCCCCGGGACGTAGGGCGGCAGGTCTGCCAGGGCCGGACGCAAGGGGACGCGAGTCACGGGGCTCAGCATGCCACCGCCCGTCGCGGGCACGACCGACCGGGAGACTCTGACAGAGGCGGGGCGAGGTCGCCGGCACCGCTGGGCCGGCTCTCGCCGCGTCGCACGGGGCCGGACGAATCCGACAGCGCGTCTCGCGGCGCACCCGCGCGCCCGATGGCAGGATCGGCGCATGGCCTTCCTCGTCCGCGTGCTCATCAACGGCGTCGCCATCTGGTTCGCGACGCTGATCCTGCCCGGCCTGACGATCGTCGGCGGCGACAGCAACTGGGAGACGCTCGGGATCATCCTGCTCATCGCGCTGGTGTTCGGGCTGGTCAACGCCATCGTCAAGCCGATCGTCGCGTTCATCTCGATCCCGCTGTACATCCTCACGCTCGGCCTGTTCACCATCATCGTGAACGCCCTCATGCTCATGCTCACCGCCTGGATCACCGAGGCGACCGACTGGGGTCTGCGCATCGACAACTTCGGTGTCGCGTGCTGGGGCGCCATCATCATCTCGGTCGTCAGCCTGGTCCTCTCGGTCCTCGTCCCCGGCCCCCGCGTGGAGCGCTCGTCGTCCACCGAGGTCAGCTACTAGGCCACAGCCGGGGCGGTTGCGCGGCGACGACGGCCGGGTCCCGCGTCACCTGGAACTGCCGCGTGACCGCAGTCGTCCCCTCCGGCCCGAGCACGTCCCGGGCAGCCGCGTCGAACGCCCGCATGCCGGGACTCCCCGCCAGCTCGTCCTCCGCCTGGACCGCGGTCTCGACGTAGCGGCGCATGGCGTGCGCGTCGTCGATCGAGCGCGCGTCCGGCCTCCCGGTGACGCTCAGGTCGCGCTGGACCACCGTCACCTGCTCACTGGTCTGGCGAGCGATGCCATCCAGCTGGGGTACCAGCTCTCCGGTGTGCTCGTAGTGCCGCACCTGGACGCCCGACGGCGCACCACGGGGAATGTCAGGCGTCCCGGCCGTCACGACAGCGCGCACCGAGTACAGGCCGCCGACGGCTGCCGCCACCGACATCGCCGCCATCCCGCCCTGGCTGTGCCCGGCCAGCATCACGGGCTCGTCAGGCCCGATCCGGGACAGCCGCATGGCCTCCAGCACCATGTCGGTCATGTCGTCGGGCACGCCCCCGATGAGCCGAAGGTTGGTGGTCCCGTCCATCGGGTTGTGCGCGTTGAACTCCCAGGTCTCCGTACCGGGGATCTCGATGACCCAGGCCCGCGTGCCGTCGGGGTGGGTGAGCTCCTGTACGGAGATCGCGCCCTCGGGCATTGCCAGGGTGTGCGGGGCAGGCGTGCGGTCGTATCCGGAGGCGACGTTGTCGAGGACCTGCGCCACGTTCCGCGGCACGGGCAGCTGCGGCGGGTTGGTGCGCACGAGCAGCGCGGTCGGCCCGACCGGTGGCAGGAGCCGGGCGAGGAGGCCGGCTGCCTCGGGCACCGGTCGCGTGGACGGCATCTGCCGCCCGGGTGCGAGCGAACGGACGAACGAGCCGAACGCCAGGGTCGCCAGCTCCCCGCGACCGTCAGCGGCGAGCCGGCCGACGAGGGTCTCCCCGGACCGGCTGAATCCGCGGAGGACGTGTGGCAGGACGGGACCGGGCCGCCGGGTCAGCCAGGAGTGCGCCGCACTGCCAGCGACCACCCAAGCGGCCCCGTGGGCCGCGGACCCTGCGCCGACCGCACCGACCGCCACCCCGACCAGCGGCCGTTCCCCGAGCTCGCTCGCCACCGCGACGATCCCGCCACGCAGCGCCCGGTTCGCGAACGACTCGGCCTCCGTGTACAGCTCGATCGTGCGTCGCAGCGCCGCCGCCAGCTCGCGCAGGTGGTCGGCAGCCCGCCACGGTGAGCTCGACCCGTCGCACACGGCGGTCAGCGCCCGCCGCGCCTCGATCCCGGCCGGGCTCAGCGGGTCGCACGCCTGCGCCGCCCGCATCAGGGTCCACGACGCGGTGTCGAGCCGGGCCGCCGCGCCCTCGAGCAGCCGGCAGGTGTACGCCAGCTCCTCCAGGTCGGCGACCGTCGGCCCAGGCCCGCCGAGGACGCGGTACCCGTCCCCGCTCACCAGACCCCCGTCCCGAGGTCCGCCGCGGCGACCGGCTGCACGGTGCGCTCGACCGCCGTCCGCACCGCGTGCACGCAGCCGCTCGCCTCGTCGAGGGCCGTGCGGAACCGGTCCGCGGCCTCGGACGACCACGACATCGCCGCGGCACCGCGCAGCGACCGGGACGCGCTCTCGACGTCGTCGAGCGCTCGCAGGACCAGGGGCAGACCGTCGGCGGGAGGCATGCGGAGACGCTACGAAGGAGCGCGTGCCGGCCGTCGGACACCTGTGGACGGTGGGGGGCTGTGGGCGGCTCGGTGGTTACGCTCGCGCGGTGCCACGGCCCACCTCCTCCGCGCTCGGGGTGGCCGCCGTGGTCGCCGGCTCCCTCCTGTTCGCCGTCAACGGCACGGTGGCCAAGCTGGCGATGGACGCGGGCCTCGGTCCCACGCGGCTGGTCGAGCTGCGCTGTCTCGGGTCGGCGGTCGTGCTCGTCACCGCCGCGCTCGTCGTGTCCCCCCGCAAGCTCCGCCCGACGAGCCGCCGCGAGGTCGCCGTGCTGGCCCTGCTCGGCGTCGTCGGCGTCGCGCTGGTGCAGTGGTTCTACCTGGTGGCCATCAGCCGGCTGCCCGTCGGGCTGGCGCTGCTCATCGAGTACACCGCGCCGCTCATCGTGGCGCTGTGGGCGCGGTTCGTGTTCCGGGAACAGGTGCGCGAGCGGGTCTGGTGGGCGCTGGCCGCCTGCCTGGCAGGGCTGACGCTGGTCGCGCAGGTGGGCGAGGACGTCACGCTCGACGCCGTCGGCCTGCTCGCCGCCGTCGGGGCGTCGATCGCGCTCGCCACGTACTACCTGCTCGGCGACCGCCTGCTCACCACGCGTGACCCGCTGACCACCCACGCGTGGTCGCTCGGCTTCGCCGCCCTGTTCTGGGTGGTCCTGCAGCCGTTGTGGACCTTCCCGACGAGCACCCTCGGCACCGACGTCGCCGTCCCCGGGACCACCCTCGACCCGCCGATGTGGGTGTTCGTCGTCTGGATCATCCTGCTGGGCACCGTCGCGCCGTACCTGCTGTTCCTGGTGGGCATCCAGCGGGTCGGGGCGGCCCGCGCGGGGCTGCTCGGGATGGTGGAGCCGGTCGCGGCGTCGGCCACCGCGTGGGTGGTCCTGGGCGAGTCGATGACCGCCGTGCAGCTGGTGGGTGCGGCGGTCGTCATCGGGGGCGTGATCCTCGCCGAGACGGCCCGCAGCGGACGGGATCGCGCGCTGCTGCCCGACACCGTCGCCACCTAGGGCTGCCGCGGCAGGAGCAGCGCCGCCGCCGCGATGACCGCGACCAGCGCGACCGCGCGCCACAGGTCGCCGTCCCCGAGCGCCACACCGCCGAGCACGGTCGCCACCACGGCCAGCACCTGCGCCCCCACCTGCACGGTCGCCACGTCGCGCAGCCCGTGCACCACGACGCCGAGCTCGACCCGCGTCCGCCACGACGTCCGCGCAGCCAGCGCCCCCGACCAGAGCGTCAGGTGCACCAGCAGGACCAGGAGCATGACGACGCCGAGCGCGGGCGGGTCGCCCGCGACCACCCCCGCCCCGGCCCCCAGGACGACGAGCGCGGCCAGGCCCAGCCCCGGGATCACCACGGTCGCGACGACCAGCGCGACGAGCCCGGCGACGAGCAGCGGGTGGGGCCGGGACCCGGCGAACGCGACCAGCAGGGTCGCCGCACCGAGCAGGCCGGCCACCCCGCGCACCGACCAGGCAGGCAGCGGTCGGACCAGCTCGACGGTCACCTCGCTCATCGCGCCGCCCCCGCCCTGCGCTGGGCCCGCCGCGCCAGCGACGCGAGCGCGACGTGCGGCTGCTCCCGCCACGTCACCAGCTCGACGTCGAGGTCCGCCAGCTCGGCCAGCCGGTCCTCGCGGGCCATCCGGATCATCCGCAGCGCGAGCCGCTCCCGGTCCCCGAGGTGACGCTCGCGCAGGGTCGGCAGCACGTCGACGGCGACCACCCGGTGCCCGGCGCGTCGCCACACGGACGCGACGAGGGCGGCCTCGTCGTCGAGGAACGTGGAGAAGAGCATCACCAGCGCGCCCGACGGGATCTGCGGGGCACGCAGGCGGCGCAGCGGGTCGCCCTCGGGCCGCGTCAGGGCCAGGGCGTGCCGGATGCGGTCGAGCTGTCGTCGCCCCCCGCCGGGTGGGAGCGGCCGGCGCACCGCGCCGAGGTCGTCGAGCCCCACCCGGTCGCCGAGGTTGAGGAAGCCCTGCGCGGCCGACGTGGCCGCCTGCCGGGCGAGGTCGAGCGAGGTCGGCTCGTCGGCCTTCGGCGGGATCGAGCCGCGCCACGTCATCGGGTCGGGGCCGACGTCGTCACGGGAGTCGACGACGAGCACGACGACCGCCTCCGCGAGCGCGTGCTCGCGCCGGACGTAGAGCTCGTGCAGGTCAGGGGCCCGCCGCGCGGTGACGCGCCAGTCGATGCGCCGCAGCCGGTCGCCGGGCGCGAACGGGTGCACGTCACGCAGCCCGCCGCCCTCGCCTGGCCGCCGCGACTCGTGGGCGCCGGTCAGCCCGCGCAGCCGCGGCGGCAGGGGCAGATCGCCCAGCGGGCGCGGCGCGGGCAGCACGAGGGCCGAGCGGGATGCCGACGGGCTCGGCTCGGACACGCTCGCGGCACCGGGCCCGACGCCCTGCACGTCGACGAGGGCGAGCTCCTGCGGCCCGGTGCGGACGGTGCGCACGACCATCGGGAGCCGCCGCGTGCCGTCGACCAGCACCCACGCGTCGAACAGCACGCGCGACCCGCGGCGGGCTCCGAGGAGCACGCCCGACGGGGACGCGACGACCACCTCCGCCGGCAGCGCCCCGGCGGTCGGCGGCGCGTCCGACGCCTCCAGCCGCACGGTCGGGGCCACCGACGGCCGCCGGCGCCAGTCCCGCATCCCCGCGACCAGCGGCGCTGCACCGAGCACGGCGACGTCCGGGCGCCCGAGCAGGGCGCCGAGCACCACCAGCGCCAGGCCGGCGGCGACCCCGGCCGTCGCCGCGCGCGAGCGCACCCAGGTCATAGGCGTCGCGCCGTCGTCGGGCCCGCGACGCGGGTCAGCACGTCGGCGACGACCCCCTGCGGCGCGGCGCCCGTCGCCCACGCCTGCGGGGTCAGCGAGAGCCGGTGCGCCAGCGCGGGCACGGCCACGGCCTTGACGTCCTCGGGCGTCACGAAGTCCCGGCCGGACAGCACCGCGAGCGACCGCGCGACGAGCACCAGCGCCTGCGACCCGCGCGGCGAGGCACCCACCTCGACGGCGTCGTGCGCGCGGGTGGCCGCCGCGAGGTCGACGCAGTACCGCAGGATGTCGGTGTCGACCGTCACGGCCTCGACGCCCGCCTGCATCGCGCGCAGCGTGGCGGCGTCGACGACGGTCCGCACGGACCCCATCTCCTGGCGCCGTGCGAGCCGACGGGTCAGCACGTCGACCTCGGCGTCGCGCTCGGGGTAGCCGACCGCGACGCGGACCATGAACCGGTCGAGCTGCGCCTCCGGCAGCGGGTACGTGCCCTCGTACTCGACGGGGTTCGACGTGGCCACCACGTGGAACGGGTCGGGCAGCTGGTACGTCTCACCGTCGACGGTGACCTGCCGCTCCGCCATCGCCTCCAGCAACGCGGACTGCGTCTTCGGGGCGGTCCGGTTGATCTCGTCGGCGAGGAGCAGCCCGGCGAAGACCGGGCCGGGCCGGAACGCGAACGACGCCGTCGCCGGGTCGAACACGCTCGACCCCGTGATGTCCGACGGCAGCAGGTCGGGCGTGCACTGCACCCGCCGGAACGCGAGGCCCAGGGCGGTCGCCAGGCTCCGGGCCGCCAGCGTCTTGCCCAGTCCGGGCACGTCCTCGAACAGCACGTGACCGCCGCCGAGGATGGCCGCGAGCGCGACCTTCAGGGGCTCGCGCATGCCGACGACGAGCGTCGCGACCTCGTCGAGCACCGCGCTCCCGCGGTCCGCGACCTGCGCGACGGTCAGGGTGGTGGGTTGCTGGGCGAACTGATCGGTCATGAGAGGGGGCTCCCAGCGTCGTCGTCGGTCGGTGTGCGCCTCGGTCCGAGGCGGTCGAGCACGTCCAGGGTGTGCCGCAGGTCGGCGACGCTCGGCAGCGGCGAGCGCGTGCGGGTCAGGGTGCGGTGGGCCCGCGCGCCGAGGACCTGCTCGATGTCGGCGTCGTCGATCGAGCGTCCGTGCCGCGCGAGCCTGCTCCGCGCCACGTCGCGCAGCTGCCGCAGGGCACGCTCACCGACCCGCCCGTCCCGGCCGACCATCGCCCACGCCAGGTCCTGCACCTCGCCGCGAGCGCCGTGCCGACGGTCGTAGTGCCTTCGGTCCCAGGCGGGATCGGGTGCCCCGTCCAGCCGTGTGAGCAGCAGCACGACCGCCGCCACGAGCAGACCGACGAGGGCCGAGGACGCCACCGTGAGCCCTCCCGCGAGGCACGCGACGGCGCCGACGAGGAACCCCAGGGGCGGCCGCCAGTCCCACCTCATGCGTCGTCCGCCCGCCGGGTCAGGTCGTCGGCGATCGCCGCGAGGCTGGTGCGGGCCTGGTCGACGTCGCGGGGCGTGAGGACATGCTCGGAGTATCGCGCTGCCAGGTACAGGTCCAGCAGGACGCGCGTCGCCCCGGGGTCCGCCCGCGTCGCGTCGAGGACCTCGACGGTGAACTCCGTGGCCGTCTGCGCTCGGTCTCGCACCAGCCCGCTGCGCTCCGCCGACGCCTCCAGCGCCACCCACGCCGCGATCACCGCGTCGCCGGGCGGCACCTCCTCGTCGAGCACCTGCGCCGCCCGCTTCACACCCTCGCGCAGCGCCGGGGTCGCGCCGTCCTGGACGTCCCCGGTGAGCTCGACGTCCGGGTCGGCGGCATCGGTGTCGTGCGGTGCCCGCTGGTCCAGCATCCGACGGATCCACCGGACCAGAAGCCCGAGCGCGACGGCCAGCAGCAGCGCGGCGACGAACAGGGCGACCAGGTAGATCCACCGTTGGGTCTGCAGCGGCACCTGGTCGCCGTCGAGCGCCTGCTCGACGGGCACCGGCGTCCCGGTGGTCGTCGGCGGCGCGAACGTGGGGATCACGAACGGGCCGCCCTCCGCGTTCCGCTGCACCAGCCGGAACGGCCCGGCCAGCGCGGACCCGATCACCGCGACGACGACGAACGCACCGACCAGCAGCACCGCACCGGGCCTGCGCGTCTGCGTCGCCACGGGGCTCCTCGTCGTCGGGGACCGACGGGGTGTACGCCGGTGCGCACAGGCTACTGACCGGAGAGGCTCAGCCCGCCGTCTCGCGGACCAGCGCGGCCAGCCGCCAGCGCACCGAGGATCTGCACCCACGCGGCGGACTTGCGACCGACCACGTGCCCCGGTGAGGAGATCTGCGGCCAGCGGGCCCAAGCGGGCAGCGCCTCGTAGGGCTCGACAGGCGCTGCGAACGCGCCGAGCGGCATCGCCGCCGTCCAGAGCGCGACGAGGTCGTCGGGGCTTCCGGTCAGCGTGACGCCGAGCCGGCACTCCAGCCACGGCGGTGCCGTCGGCACGAGCTCGAGCCACTGCGCGAGCCGTTCGGCGTCGCGCTCGTCGTCCTCGTGAGCTCCCTGCGTCATGAGGGGCAGTCCTGCCCTCGTCGGATCGCGAGCTATCGGCAGCTGGGACGGGTCGGCGCGGCTCGGTGTCAGAACGCGTACGGACCGAACCGCCCCCACGCGACGAACAGCGCCAGCGCGAGCAGCACCACGTTCAGCACGACCATCGGCCTCTCGTTGCGCCGCACGTGCGTGGTGATCGCGCCGACCATGACGAGGGCCAGACCGACGGCGGCGATGGGCACCAGCACCGGCGCGACGTCCAGCACGGCGGGCAGGATCAGGCCGATCGCGCCCAGCACCTCGGCGACCCCGATGGCCTTGATCACCGACGGGCTGAAGTCCTCGGTCCAGCCCAGCCCCGCCGCGGCGAGCTTCTCCTTCGACTGCGTGATCTTCAGCAGGCCGGTGGCGAGGAACGCGAGGGCGAGCAGGGCGGCGGCGATCCACAGGGCGAAGTTCATGGGCTCTTCCGACGAGGGGGAGGGACGCGGGTCGACCGGTCGCCGCTGGAGCCGAGGCCGGGACCGTCGCGCGCAGCCTAGGGCCTCGCGTTCTCGGTCCTACGACTCCGCCCATCCCGGTCCACCTGCGAGCTGACCGACGCGTACCGCCTCAGGACGACAAGCGCTTGCGCGCACGACGGGCGTGCTCGGCCGCCTGCGCTCGCACCCGCCGCGACCGCCCGTCGACCGCGAGCGCATCCAGCACCGCGAGCTGGCCGCCGTCGCGCGCGACCCTCCGCTGGAGCCAGTCCGACCACTGCTCGACGTCCAGCTCGTCCGGGCCGACACCCTCGCCCGCGACCCGCCTCGCGATCCCCACCTCGCGCGCCCTCCAGCGCGCGAACCCCCGCCGGTCCGCAGGGAGGGCCCACACCCATCGGTCCTGCTCGGCCTCGTCGACGGCCTCGACCATCTGCAGGACGATGCTCACCGCGATGCCCTCGTTCGGCTCGAGACCGACGAGCCGGAGCAGCACCGGATTCGCCTCGGGGCGACGCAGCGCCTCGTCGTAGAGCGGCCAGCGTCCGTGCTCGTCGTCGTCGACGGCGTCCGGCGGGACGTCCATCCCGACGACCGAGGCGAGCGCCGTGAGGGCGTCGAGAAGTGCGGCGTCCTCACTCCGCATGCCCGACCTCCCTCGGTCCCGGACACGGCCGATCCCGTCCTGCCCGCTCTGGGATGATGCCTCCATGACCTCCCCCGCACGTGTCCGGCTCGCGGACGTCACCCCGCACATCGCCCTCGGCCCACTCGACGGCCGGTACCGTGCCGCCGTCGCGCCGCTGGTCGACCACCTGAGCGAGGCGGCGCTGAACCGGGAGCGGGTGCACGTCGAGGTCGAGTGGCTGATCCACCTGACGGCGAACGGAGTGGTCCCGGGTGCCCCGGCGCTGACGGACGAGGACGTGGCGTACCTGCGGGAGGTCGTCGCGACGTTCGGGCCCGACGAGGTGGCGGAGCTGGCGGCGATCGAGAAGATCACCGTGCATGACGTCAAGGCCGTCGAGTACTTCCTCAAGAGCCGGCTCGCGGCTGCGCCGGAGGGGTCGGCGCTGCGTGAGGTCGGGGAGCTGGTCCACTTCGCGTGCACCAGCGAGGACATCAACAACCTCTCGTACGCGCTGATGGTCCGCGGTGCCGTGCAGGATGTCTGGGCGCCGGCGGCGACGGCGCTCGTCGACCAGGTGGCCGAGCTCGCGCGGTCGCTGAAGGACCAGCCGATGCTCGCCCTGACGCACGGGCAGCCGGCGACGCCGACGACGCTGGGCAAGGAGCTGGCCGTACTCGCGCACCGGCTGCGGCGCCAGCTCACGCGGATCGGCGGCGACGAGTACCTGGGCAAGCTCAACGGCGCGACCGGCACGTACGGGGCGCACGTCGTCGCGGTGCCGGGTGCGGACTGGCCGGCCGTCAGCAAGGCGTTCGTCGAGCACCTGGGACTGACCTGGAACCCGCTGACCACGCAGATCGAGTCGCACGACTGGCAGGCCGAGCTCTACGCGGACGTGGCGCGGTTCAACCGGGTGCTGCACAACCTGGCGACGGACGTCTGGACGTACATCTCCCGCGGGGTCTTCATCCAGATCCCGGTGGCGGGGGCGACGGGCTCGTCGACGATGCCGCACAAGGTCAACCCGATCCGGTTCGAGAACGCCGAGGCCAACCTCGAGCTGTCGAGCGCGCTGCTGGACACCCTGGCCAGCACGCTGGTGACCAGCCGGCTGCAGCGCGACCTGACGGACTCCACGACGCAGCGCAACATCGGCCCGGCGTTCGGGCACTCGCTGCTGGCCATCGACAACGTGGCGCGCGGGTTGCGCGCGCTGTCCGTCGACGAGGCGCTGCTGGCGCGGGAGCTCGACGAGAACTGGGAGGTCCTCGGCGAGCCCGTCCAGTCGGCCATGCGCGCCGCCTCCGTGGCGGGGGTCACCGGCATGGAGAACCCGTACGAGCGGCTCAAGGAGCTGACCCGTGGCCGGCGCCTGACGGCCGCGGACATGCGCGAGTTCATCGGCAGCCTCGGGCTTCCCGACGACGTCGCCGCGCGGCTGGCCGAGCTCACTCCTGCGTCGTACACCGGGCTCGCGGACTCCCTCGTGGCCTACCTCGACGCCTGAGCAGGCCCGATACACCCGTTCGGCGGCACCGTCCAGTCCAGGCTAGGCCGAACGGGTGAACGATCGACTCCTTCCGGGCATCTTCTGTCGACGCACGAGCAGAAGAGGAACCGTTTCGACGGAACCGCTCCCAGGCCGTCTGACCTGCGATTTCATCCGAAAGGGTGATCGCTCCTGGACAGGTGCCCGGTATGCCCTGCACAATCGTGCACCGACCGGTCTGAAACATCCGGTTCACCCCTTTTCTGGCAAGGATGCCCATCGTGACGCTCATGCAGAAGGCGATCACGCCAGCGCTCACCCGCGCGCACCTCACCGCGGGCCATGACCGTCTGGCGGGGTACGTGGTGCGTGCCGAGGACGTCGCTTTCGCGACGACCCCGGCTCAGCTGTTCGAGGTGCACGGACTCGGGTACGAGGGTTCGCCCTTCAGCCCGTACGACCGCTCGATCGACGTCCTGCGCTTCGAGTCATCCCCCCAGCTCCAGTACCGCGACGTGCCCGGCTACATCCTCCCGCTGTGGTGGCTCCGCCACTCGCGCATCCCCCCGGGCGCGGAGCTGATCCGCATCTACGACAACGGGACCTCCACGCTCCTGGCGCGCTACGGCGACGTCGGCGCCGGCTGGACGGTCACGCAGCTGGGTGCCCCCCGCCCGTCGCTCGCGTCCCTCTCCCGCTGTGTCGGTCCCGTCGCCAAGTGGCACGGCGCCTACCTCGAGGCCGACGTCGTCGACAGCGGCCACACGGTCGTCCTCGCCCTGGCCAACCCGCCGCTCGCGGAGACCGGCTTCCACCAGTCGCCGTCGGGTCGCTGGTACCGCCGCGTCGCCCGCGAGGACGTCACGGAGCTGTTCGAGCTGGACCTCACGGCCCGCTGGAACGGCCTCAGCGTCCGCGTCGTCGACCAGTGGCAGGACGCCCAGCGCTACGTCGTCGCCCGCATCTCCCACCTCGGCGACGACATCGAGCGCGCCGAGCGGCTCCACCTCACCCGTGTCGAGGCCGGCGTGTACGAAGGCATCGTCTATGCCGCCGAGCTCACCGACATCCAGACCAACCAGGTGGTCCCCCACACCTGGGCCCCCGGGCCTGCTGCCCCCCAACAGCAGGTGGTGCGCTCCTGAGCGCGCCGCTCCGAGGGTTCCGTAACCAGGGTCACGTCGCCGACGTGATGTGACCCTCACGGGACGCGTGCCGGGCCTGGCCCTCCCCCCCGTCCAGGCCCGGCACGCTCTTTCTCTGCGGTGATACCAGCAGGTATCATCGCGCGCATGGCGATGACTCTGCGGCTCCCCGACGACGTGCAGGACGCACTGCGGGAGACGGCGGACCGCGAGGGACGCTCGATGCAGGCGGTCGTCATCGAGGCCGTGCGCGTCTACACGGCGGACCGGAACCGGCGGCGCGACGAGGCTGTTGCCCGCCTGGTCCGCGACCACGCCGCCACGCTCGACCGGCTCGCGTGACGATCGACCACCTCGACCTCGACGACCTGCTCGTGGTGGCCGAGGCCTTCCTCGGGCACCCCCCGGAGGTCCGCGACTACGGGCTGCTCGAAGCCGCTCTGGCCCGTCCGCAGGCCACGGTGTTCGGCGAGGACGCCTATCCGACCCTGGAGCTCCAGGCAGCCGCCCTGCTGCTGTCGCTGGTGGGCAACCATGCCCTCGTCGACGGGAACAAGCGGCTCGGGTGGGTCGGCTGCCTCCTGTTCCTCTCGCTCAACGGTGTCGAGCTCGGTGTGGACACCGACGCCGACACCGAGCTCGTCATATCGATCGCCGACGGTCGCCGCTCTGCCGTCGCCGACGTCGCCGCAGAGCTCGTCGCGCGGATCGCGACCGACACGAGGAGCTGACGCGTCAGCGCGCGTCGGCGGCCACGGTCGGCACCGGGATCGACGCCAGCTCCGTCAGCGCAGCCGCGTACGTCATGGCGTCGCCCGCCCGGGCCGCCTCGCGGGCGCGGACCGTCGGGGCGTGCAGCGCGGCACGCGTCCGTCGGCGCAGGGCGCGCTCGGCCCGCTCGTCGCGCAGCGCCTCCGGCAGCTCGCTCAGGCCGGCCTCCAGACCGCCGAGGACCCGGGTGCGCTCCGCGACGACCGCGGGGTTCCAGTCCCGCACCCGGCGGTCGGCCTCGTAGGCCTCCGCGGCCGCGACCACGACGTCGTGCGCGACCTGCACGGCGGCGTGCTCCGCGGGCGCGTGCTCGGCCACGGTGTGCAGGCTGACCAGCCGGACACCGGGCAGCGAGCGGACGCCCGGGTCGACGTCGTGGCGCAGCGCGAGGTCGACGACCGTGAGGGGTGACGCCGAACCCTGCCGTGCGGCGGCGAGCGCGTCGACACCGAGGACCGCTCCGGCGGCGCCGCTGCAGGCCACCACGAGGTCGACGTCGGACACCTCCGCGGCGAGGTCCGCGGTGGCGGGCAGCGACCGGACCCCACGGGCGGCAGCGAACGCGCGGGCCCGGCCGGAGGCGGAGTAGACCCGGATGTCACCGGCGCCGCGGGCCTTCAGCGCAGCCAGCGACGCCCCGGCGTACGAGCCGGTGCCGATGAGGACGCAGCGGACCTCGGACCAGTCCGGCAGCTCCCGCTCGGCGATGTCGAGGGCGACGCCGACCACGGAGCGCCCGGTGGCGCCGAGCCCGGTGCGGCTCTCCACCAGCCGGGAGACGCGGGAGGCGGCCTGGAACAGGGCCTCGAGCCCGGACGTCGTGGTGCCGTCGCGGCGGGCGGCGGTCAGTGCTCGGCGGACCTGCCCCTGGATCTCCCGCTCCCCGACGACCATCGAGTCGAGCCCGCTGGCGACGGAGAACAGGTGGGCGGCGGCGTCGGTGCCGGTCCGGACCCGCAGGTGCGCGTCGACCTGCGACGCGGTGTAGCCCGAGCGCCGCGCCACGGCCTCGGCGGTCGCCGCGCGGGCCGACGGGGTGCTCGCCGCGTCGTCCACCTCCAGGTACAGCTCGAACCGGTTGCACGTCGCCAGGACGACGGCACCGGACACGAACCTGTGGGCCGTCGAGCCCACGAGCTCGGACGCGACGGCGTGGACGTCCGACGAGAGACGTTCCAGCACATCGAGGTCGAGGTCGTGGTGACTGGCGGCGAGGGACAGCAGCACCACGTGCCCGAGTTAATCATCTCGACATTTGTCCGGCACAATCTGTGACGTGAACCTTCCTTCCTCGCACCCCCTCGCCGACGGCCGCACGAAGAATTCTTCGCTGGTCCGTGCATATTCCGGCGAGGTGCCGTCGCGACGGCCGGTCTGGTTCATGCGACAGGCCGGCAGGTCGCTGCCCGAGTACCGCGCGGCGCGCGTCGGCACCGCGATGCTGGAGGCCTGCCTGGACCCGGCGCTGGCCAGCGAGATCACCCTGCAGCCGGTGCGCCGGCACGACGTGGACGCGGCGATCTTCTTCTCGGACATCGTGGTGCCGCTGCGGCTCGCGGGCGTCGACGTGGAGATCAAGCCCGGCGTCGGCCCCGTGATGGGCTCGGCGGTCCGCACGGCCGACGATGTCGCCCGGCTGCGCGACCTCGGCCCGCTGACGCCCGAGGCCCTGCAGCCGGTGTCGGACGGGGTCGCGCTCACCGCGGACGCGCTCGGCGGGACGCCCCTGATCGGTTTCGCGGGCGCCCCCTTCACGCTCGCCGCGTACCTGGTGGAGGGCGGCCCGTCGCGCGACCACCTGGCCGCCCGCACCCTCATGCACGCCGACCCGGCCACGTGGACGGCGCTGACGCAGTGGGCCGCCGACGTGACGGGTGCGTTCCTGCGCGCACAGGTGCTGGCCGGAGCCAGCGCGACGCAGCTCTTCGACTCGTGGGCGGGGTCGCTGAGCCTGTCGGACTACACCGCGCACGTGGCGCCGGCGTCCGCTCGGGCGCTGACGCACGTCGCCGACCTGGACGTGAAGAAGGTGCACTTCGGCACCGGCACGAGCGAGCTGCTGGTGGCCATGCGCGACGTCGGGGCGGACGTCGTCGGCGTCGACTACCGGCTGCCGCTGGACGAGGCGAACCGCCGGCTCGGCGGCACCACGCCGCTGCAGGGCAACATCGACCCGGCGCTGCTGGCCGCGCCGTGGCCGGTGCTGGAGGCGCACGTGCGCGACGTCGTCGCCCGCGGCTCCGTGGCTCCCGGGCACGTGGTGAACCTCGGTCACGGTGTCCCCCCGGAGACCGACCCGACCGTGCTCACGCGCGTGGCCCAGCTGGTCCACGAGATCTGACGATGACCTGGGACGCGGTCGTCGTCGGCGGCGGGATCGCGGGACTCGTCGCCGCACGCGAGCTGGTCCACGACGGCCTGCGGACGCTCGTCCTGGAGGCGCGCGACACCGTCGGCGGAGCGGTCGCCGGGCACACGGTCGCGGGCCTGCGGCTCGACGCGGGGGCGGAGTCGTTCGCGACGCGCGGCGGCACGGTCGCCGCGCTGCTCGACGAGCTCGGTCTGACGGACAGCGTCCGGACGCCCGAGCCGCTCGGCGCGTGGGTGCACCTCCCGCACGGCGACGGCCCCCTGCCGCGCACGGGCCTGCTGGGCATCCCTGCGGACCCGTGGGCCGCGCGCGGGACGCTCGGGCTCGTCGGGACCGCGCGCGCGAGCCTGGACCTGGTGCTTCCGGCGAGCAGCGCCACGAGTCTCGGCGACCTCGTCCGGCGCCGCATGGGCGCCCGCGTGCTGGACCGGCTGGTGCGGCCGGTGGTCGGCGGGGTGCACGCCGCCGATCCGGACGACCTCGCGGTGGACGCGGTCGCGCCGGGGCTTCCCGACGCGCTCGGCCGGGAGCGTGGGTCGCTGGCACGAGCGGTCCGGAGCCTGCGCGCATCGGCTCCCGCGGGGTCGGCCGTGCAGGGCGTCGCGGGCGGGCTGCACGTGCTGGTCGACGCCTTGGTGGCCGACATCGAGGCGCACGGCGGCACCGTCCGTACGGGGGTGACCGTGGGGTCCCTGGACGACGAGGACGCCGACCGGTGGGTCCTGGCCACCCCGTCGGCGGTCGACCTGCTGGGCCTTGCCGTCGGTCGTCCCGACCCCGGCGCGCAGGTCACGCTGGTCACGCTCGTGCTCGACGCGCCCGCGCTCGACGCGGCACCGCGCGGCACCGGGGTGCTCGTCGCGCGCGAGGCCACGGACGTCACCGCGAAGGCGCTCACGCACGCCACCGCCAAGTGGGCGTGGCTCGCACTGGCCGCGGGACCGGGCCGCCACGTGGTGCGGCTGTCGTACGGGCGGGGAGGCGACGACGCGGCACCGGACATCGACGTGGCCCTGCGCGACGCGTCCGTCCTGCTGGGCACACCCCTGTCCCGCGACCAGCTCCAGGGGCACGCGATCGTCCGGTGGACCGAGGCGCTGCCCCGGCCGAGCGTCGCGCACACGCGGGTGGTCGCCGCCGTCCGGTCAGCGGTCGAGCCGCTCGCGGGGGTCGCCGTGTGCGGTGCGTGGGTGGCCGGCAACGGGTTGGCGTCCGTGGTTCCCGATGCCCGGGCTGCGGCACGGTCGCTGCTCTGACCAGAATTCCTTCGTCATTATCTGACAACGCGTCGCCAAGCGGTGGAAGAATGTCGTGGGTCACATTTCTTCGCGGCATTTTCTGACAAGCTGTCACGACCCCGTCACCGTCATTCTCGCGCTTCGACATCCCCGCACCGGAGAGGGACACTGACCGCATGCTCCAGCACGTGCGGGTCGGGACGCGCGCGAGCGCGCTCGCGCTCACGCAGACCGGCCATGTGGTCGACGCCCTCGCCGTCCTCGGCCGTGGCGACCTCACCCTCGAGACCGTCCACGTCCGGACCGAGGGCGATCGCCTCACCGGGTCCCTGCAGAGCCTGGGGGGCACCGGCGTCTTCGTCGCTGCCCTGCGCGACGCCCTCCTGGACGGTCGCTGCGACCTCGCGGTGCACTCCCTGAAGGACCTGCCGACGGGTGACGCCGACGGGCTCGTCCTCGGTGCCGTCCCGCCGCGCGAGGACCCCGCCGACGCCCTGTGCGCCCGGGACGGCCTGACCCTCGCGCTGCTGCCCGCCGGCGCCCGCATCGGCACCGGCTCCCCTCGCCGCGCGGCCCAGCTGCTCGCCGCGCGTCCCGACCTCGTCGTCGTCGACATCCGGGGCAACGTCGACACCCGGCTCGGCCGCGTCGGCGGCTCCGGCACGGGACCGGGCGACCTGGACGCCGTCGTGCTCGCCCGCGCGGGGCTCGCCCGGCTCGGGAGGCTCGACGCCGTCACCGAGGCGTTCGGCCCCGACGTCATGTCCCCCGCACCCGGCCAGGGCGCGCTCGCCGTCGAGGTCCGGGCAGGGCTGGAGGCCGACCAGCCGCTCGCGAGAGCCCTGCGGGCGCTCGACCACCGCCCCACGCGCCTCGCCGTCCTCGCCGAGCGGGCCCTGCTCGGCCGTCTCGAAGCGGGCTGTGCGGCGCCGATCGGCGCCACGGGACACCTGGCCGACGACGGCCGGACCCTCCGTCTCGACGCCGTGGTCGTCCGCCCGGACGGCAGCGAGACGCTGCGCCGTGGTCTGACCGCGACGCTCGGCTCCGACAGCGCCGCCGACGCCCGCGCCCTCGGCGCCCGGCTCGCGGAGACCCTGCTCGACGCCGGCGCCGCCGACCTCGCCGCGCTGGGTGCACTCCGATGACCGCGACCCCGGTGCGGCCGCTGTCCGGGTGGCGGGTGCTGGTACCCCGCCCGACGGCCGGCCGCAGCCCGGCGGTCGTCGCGCTCGCCGCTGCGGGCGCCGAGGCGGTCGTCGTGCCCCTCATCGAGACCGTGCCGCCCGAGGACCCCACCGAGCTGGACGACGCCCTGCTGGCCCTCGAGTCCGGCTGGTTCGGGTGGCTCGTGGTGACCAGCGCCGCCGCGGTGCCCGTGCTGGTCGACCGCGCGCAGGAGAGCGCCGGCAGCCTCCCGCAGCTGCTCGCCGACGGTCACGTGCGCGTCGCGGCCATCGGCCCCGGCACCGCCCGCGCGCTTCGCGAGGTCGGCGTCGAACCCGACCTGGTGCCCCAGGGCCGGTCGACGTCACGCGGGCTGGTCGAGGCGTTCCCCGCGCCCACCGAGCCGGCCCGCGTCCTGTTCCCCCGCGGCGACCTGGCGGCGACCACGGTCGTCGACGGGCTGCAGGAGCGCGGCTGGGACGTGGCCGACGTCGTCGCCTACCGGACCGTGCCGGCCGCCCCGCCGCCCGCGGACGTGCGCGAGGCCTGGACGGACGGCACCATCCGCGCGGCGCTGCTCACGTCGGCGAGCACCGTCCGGGAGCTGGCCTCCCGCCTGGGGACCCCGCCGACGACCACCCTGATGATCGGCATCGGCCCGTCCACCGCCGCGGAGGCCGCGCGCCTGGGCCTGCCCCTGGCCGGGATCGCGACCGAGCAGACGATGCTCGGCATGGTCGACGCGCTGACTCGTGCGGTCACCACCGTCCTGCCCGCCCCGATCCCCAGCCCCGAGGAGCTTCGATGAGGGTTCGCCCCCGCCGCCTGCGCGCCACCCCGGCGCTCCGCCGCCTCACCGCCGAGACGCGGCTGGACGCCGCGCAGCTGGTGCTGCCGGTGTTCGTCAAGGAAGGCCTGACGGAGCCGCGCGAGATCAGCTCGATGCCCGGCGTCCACCAGCACACCCGCGACTCGCTGCGCAAGGCGGTCGCGGAGGCCGCCGGGGCCGGGCTCGGCGGCGTCATGCTCTTCGCGATCCCCACCGTGCGGGATGCGGTCGGCTCGCAGGCGACCGACCCCGACGGGATCCTCAACCTCGCCATCGCCGACACCGTCGCCGAGGTGGGTGACGCGCTCGTCGTGCAGGCCGACCTCTGCCTCGACGAGTTCACCGACCACGGGCACTGCGGCGTCCTGACGCCCGGCGGGGCCGTCGACAACGACGCGACCCTGGTCCGGTACGCCGAGATGGCCCTCGCCCAGGCGGCGGCCGGCGCCCACGTCGTCGGGCTGTCCGGGATGATGGACGGCCAGGTCGGGTACGTCCGGGACGCCCTCGACGCCGCGGGTCGCGACGACGTCGCCGTGCTGGCCTACGCCGCCAAGTACGCGTCCGCGTTCTACGGACCCTTCCGGGACGCGGTCGAGTCGCAGCTGGAGGGCGACCGGCGCACCTACCAGATGGACCCCGCGAACCGTCGCGAAGCCGTCCGTGAGGTGGCCGTCGACCTCGCCGAGGGCGCCGACATCGTCATGGTCAAGCCCGCGCTGGCGTACCTCGACATCCTGTCCGACGTGGCCGCGATGTCCACAGTTCCGGTCGCGGCCTACCAGGTCTCGGGTGAGTACGCCATGATCGAGGCCGCCGCTGCGCGAGGCTGGATCGAGCGCAGACGGGCGATCCTGGAGTCTGTGCTCAGCATCCGCCGCGCCGGTGCCGATCACGTACTCACGTACTCTGCGACAGAGCTGGCCGGTTGGCTGGCAGAGGAGATCCGATGAGCGTCACCACCTCGAACGCGACGACCAGCGCCACCGCGTTCGCGCGCGCGCAGGCCGTCATCCCTGGAGGCGTCAACTCTCCGGTGCGCGCCTACGGCAACGTGGGTGGGACGCCCCGGTTCCTCGCCTCCGCGCGGGGCCCTTACGTCACCGACGTCGACGGCAACGAGTACGTCGACCTCGTCGGGTCGTGGGGTCCGGCACTGCTCGGCCACGCGCACCCCGAGGTCGTCGACGCGGTCCGCGACGCGGCCGGCCGCGGCCTGAGCTTCGGCGCGCCGACCCTCACCGAGACCGACCTCGTCGACGAGATCCGCTCGCGGGTCCCCCCGGCCGAGAAGGTCCGTCTGGTCTCCACCGGCACCGAGGCGACGATGACGGCGCTGCGCCTGGCGCGCGCGTTCACCGGCCGCGACCTGATCGTGAAGTTCGCCGGCTGCTACCACGGGCACGTCGACGCCCTGCTGGCCTCGGCCGGTTCCGGCGTCGCTACCCTCGGCCTGCCCGACTCGGCCGGCGTCTCCGCCGCGGTCGCCGGCGAGACCATCGTGGTCCCGTACAACGACGTCGAGGCCGTCGAGGCGGTGTTCGCCGAGCACGGCGACCGCATCGCCGCGATCATCACCGAGGCCGCCCCCGCCAACATGGGCGTCGTCCCCCCGCTGCCCGGCTTCAACGCCGCGCTGCGCCGCATCACCCTCACGCACGGCGCGCTGCTCATCCAGGACGAGGTCCTCACGGGCTTCCGCGTCGGGTACTCCGGCTGGTGGGGGCTCGAGGGCCTGCGCGAGGGCTGGTCGGCCGACCTGCACACGTTCGGCAAGGTCATCGGCGGGGGCCTGCCGGTCGCCGCGGTGGGTGGACGCCGTGACGTCATGAACCTGCTCGCCCCCACGGGTCCCGTCTACCAGGCGGGCACGCTGTCGGGGAACCCGGTGGCGACGGCGGCCGGCCTGGCGACGCTGCGGCTCGCGGACGCGTCCGTCTACGCCCGGGTCGACGCCGTCTCCGCACTGCTGCGCGGTGAGCTCACGGCGGCCCTGTCGGCGGAGGGCCAGCCGCACGCGGTCCAGTGGGCGGGCAACCTGTTCAGCACGTTCTTCGGTGCCGACGCCGCCGCGCACGGCGCTCGGGACTACACGGCCGTGCTCGCCACCGAGTCGTGGCGGTACGCGCCGTTCTTCGCCTCGCTGCTCGAGTCGGGCGTGTACGCGCCCCCGTCGCCGTTCGAGGCGTGGTTCGTGTCCGCCGCGCACGACGACGACGCGGTCGACCGGATCGTCTCGGCCCTCCCGGCCGCCGTCCGCGCCGCAGCGCAGGCCACGGCACCGACGGACTGACGCCTGACACGCACGAAGGGACCCGCCCCGCGGCGGGTCCCTTCGTCGTGTCGGTCAGGAGGCCGGCGCGGCGCCGACCTGAGCGTCGTCAGCCGGCAGGTCGGGCTGCGCCGACCGTCTCGACGTCGAGCATCGCCTCGTCGTCCACCGTGACCGTCGCGGCCTCCAGGGCCAGCTCGAGGCGGTAGGCGCGCACGGACCAGACGACGGCACCGGCCCAGACGAGCGCGATGGCGGCGAGGATCAGGCCCTCCGCGGGGGTGTCGCCGAGGCCGACCCAGTCGCTGCGCAGGAGGGTGCGGACGTTGGTGAGGACGATGAGGCCACCGACCGCGGAGCCGAGGATGCGGCCGGGGATCTTGCGGACGAGCCACGCGGCGATCGGGGCGGCGATGATGCCGCCGAGGAGGAGCGCGGCGACCCAGGCCGGGTTGATGCCCTGCGTGCCGAGGGCGATCAGGAAGCCGAGGCTGGCGGCGATGGCGACGAGGAACTCGGACGTGTCGATCGAGCCGATGACCTTGCGGGGCTCGATGCGGCCCGACGCGAGGAGCGCGGGGGTTCCGACGGGTCCCCAGCCACCGCCACCGGTGGCGTCGACGAACCCGGCGAACAGGCCGAGGGGCGCGAGGAACCGCTTGCGCAGCGGGAGGCCGAGGCGGTCCTTGCGCAGCCCGAAGAGCGTGAAGCGGATCAGGATGTAGATGCCGAGCGCCAGGAGGATCGCGGACATGACGGGCTTGGCGACGTCCGTCGCGAGGTTCGAGAGCACGTAGGCCCCGAGGAACGCGCCGACCGCCCCGGGCACACCGATGCGCAGGACGACCTTCCAGTCGACGTTCCCGAACCTCCAGTGCGAGAGACCCGAGACGAGCGTCGTGCCGATCTCGCTGAGGTGGATGGTGGCCGACGCGGCCGCCGGGTTGGTGCCGATGGCCAGCAGCAGGGTGGTGGACGTGACGCCGTACGCCATGCCGAGGGCGCCGTCGACCAGCTGGGCGGCGAGCCCGACGAAGGCGAGCAGGATCAACGAGCGCACGAGAGACCACCTCGGATGGGGAAGCGAACACCCGATAATCCCGACCGCCTTGGTCTACCGGTAGCCCAGTATCACGAGGTGAGATGGACGGCCGTATGGTGGACGGCTAGGGGTTGACCCAGGCATCCTCGCGAGCGCCGAGCTCGTGGACGTGCGGCGGGAGCTCGCCAGAGACCAGGCCGGCGAGCGTCACCTGGTCGAGCACGTCGCGGACGCTCACGCGCAGGGCGACCCAGACCTGCAGCAGCGCCTGCGCGGAGCCGCCGTACTCCAGCGCGGTCGGTCGCTCGTCGCGGACGGTCACCAGCGGACCGTCGACGGCACGGATGACGTCGGCCAGCGTGATCTCGTCCGCCGGCCGCGCCAGCCGGTAACCACCGGACCGACCGCGGACGCTGGTGACCACGCCGCCGCGGCGCAGATCACCCAGGATCCGCTCCAGGAACGCGACCGGGAGCTGCTGCCCGCCCGCCAGGTCGTCCGCCCGCACGGGGTCCCCGTGAGGGGACGCCGCCAGCTCGGCACACGCCCGCACCGCATAGTCCGCCTTCGCCGAGACCCGCATGCCGTCGATTGTGCCCCCCGCATCCCGCCGGAATACCCCCTAGGGGTATGGTGTTGAGCAAAGAGCACCCACTCGACGACCGGAACGAGGGACCATGCAGCACGCAGCTCACGGCTACACGGACGCCAAGGACGACTACCTCAAGCGCCTGCGGCGGGTCGAGGGGCAGGTGCGCGGCATCGCCCGGATGGTCGACGAGGACGTGTACTGCATCGACATCCTCACGCAGGTGGCCGCCGTCACGAAGGCCCTGCAGGCCGTGAGCATCGGGCTGGTCGAGGACCACCTCGCGCACTGCGTCGTCGACGCCGCCCGCCAGTCCCCCGAGGAGGGAGCGGCGAAGGTGAAGGAAGCCTCCGACGCCATCGCCCGCCTCGTCCGCAGCTAGTACGACCAACGAAAAGAGCCCCGCAATGACGACAACACAGACCTTCGGCGTCGACGGCATGACCTGCGGCCACTGCGTCTCCGCGGTCACCTCCGAGCTGTCCGCCCTGCCCGGCGTCCACGACGTCGCGATCCAGCTGACGGTCGGCGGGTCGTCGACCGTCTCCGTCGTCTCCGACGCACCCCTGACCGACGCCGCCGTCTCCGAGGCCGTCGTCGAGGCGGGCTACGCCGTCACCCCGAGGAGGTCCTTGCTGTGACCGACCGGCTCGATGAACGCACCGTCGATCTCGCGATCGAGGGGATGACGTGCGCCTCCTGCGTCGCGCGCGTCGAGAAGAAGCTGAACCGGCTGCCCGGGGTCGAGGCGACCGTGAACCTGCCGCTGGAGTCCGCGCGGGTGACGATCACGGCAGGCGAGACCACGGACACCGACGCGCTCGTCGCGGCCGTCCGGTCCGCCGGGTACGACGCCACGGTCGTCGGTGCGCCGACGCCCCCGGCACCGCAGCCGTCCCCGCACGACCACCACGGCTCCTCGGCGGAGTTCATGCACCACGACATGGACCCGTTCGAGCACGCGCTGTCCGGTCACGCCATGGCGCCCGGCCACGACATGGACCCGGACGAGGACACGTCGGCCCCGACCGACGCGCGCGGCACCGAGCTGCGCAGCCGCCTGCGGGTGGCGAGCGTGCTGACGGTTCCCGTGCTGCTGCTGTCGATGATCCCGGCGCTCCAGTTCACCGGCTGGCAGTGGGTGGTCACGGCGCTGGCGCTGCCCGTCGTCACGTGGGCCGCCTGGCCGTTCCACCGCGCCGCGTTCCGGGCCGCCCGGCACGGCGCCTCGACGATGGACACGCTCGTCTCGATCGGCATCATCGCCGCGACCGGCTGGTCGCTGTGGGCGCTGCTGTTCGGCGGTGCGGGCGAGCTGGGCCTCGAGATGACGCCCTCCCTGTGGCCGCGTGCCGAGATGGGGATGGAGATCCCCGAGCTGTACTTCGAGGTCGCGGCCGTCGTCACGACGTTCCTGCTGGCCGGCCGGTACGCCGAGCACCGGTCCCGCCGGCGTGCCGGGGATGCCCTGCGTGCGCTGCTCGACCTGGGCGCCAAGGACGTGTCGCTGCTGGTCGGCGGCACCGAGCAGCGCGTCCCCGTCGACCGGCTGACGGTCGGTGACGAGTTCGTGGTCCGGCCCGGCGAGAAGGTCGCCACCGACGGCGTCGTGGTCAGCGGCACGTCCGCGCTGGACACCTCGCTGCTCACCGGCGAGCCCGTGCCCGTCGACGTCGGCCCCGGCGACGACGTCACCGGCGCGACCATCAACACCTCCGGCGCGCTCGTCGTGCGGGCCACCCGCGTCGGCGCGGACACCCGCCTGGCGCAGATCGGCCGGCTCGTCGCCACCGCCCAGACGGGCAAGGCGCCCGTGCAGCGGCTGGCCGACCGCATCTCCGCGGTGTTCGTGCCGGTCGTCCTCGTCCTCGCGCTGGGCACCCTGGTGGTCTGGCTGGTCAGCGGTGCCGGTGCGCAGGCGGCGTTCACCGCCGCCGTCGCGGTGCTGATCATCGCGTGCCCCTGCGCCCTCGGGCTGGCGACACCGACCGCGCTGCTGGTCGGCACCGGTCGCGGCGCGCAGCGGGGCATCCTCATCAAGGGTCCGGAGATCCTCGAGCAGACCCGCACCATCGACACCGTCGTGCTGGACAAGACCGGCACGGTGACCGAGGGCCGGATGGCTCTCGTGGACGTCATCGGCGAGCCGGAGGTCCTGCGGTACGCCGCGGCCGTCGAGCAGCTGGCCGAGCACCCGATCGGCCGCGCCATCGCGGCTGCTGTCACCGAGACGGACGGTCCGACCGGTGGCGACGGCGTCGTCATCGGCGCCGACCAGGTGCACGACTTCCGCGCCGAGGCGGGGCACGGCGTCTCCGGCGTCGTCCGCACCGCGCACTCGGGCGTCGGGCTGGGTCGTCGGGTCCTCGTCGGCAAGCCCGCCTGGCTGCGCGACCAGGGCATCGACCCGGCGACGTTCCAGGACGCCGTGGACACGGCCGAGGCCGACGGCGCCACCGCCGTCATGGTCGCGTGGGACGGCTCGCCCCGCGGCGTGCTGGTGCTGCGCGACCCGGTCAAGCCGACGTCCGCCCAGGCGGTCGCCGAGCTCCGGGCACTCGGCCTGCGGCCGGTCCTGCTCACCGGGGACAACGCCGGTGCCGCCCGGGCAGCCGCGCGCGAGGTCGGCATCTCCGAGGACGACGTCGTCGCGCACGTCCTGCCCGCCGACAAGGTCGCCGTCGTGGAACGCCTGCAGCGCGAGGGCGCACGCGTCGCGATGGTCGGCGACGGGGTCAACGACGCGGCGGCACTCGCCACCGCGGACCTCGGCCTGGCCATGGGTACCGGCACCGACGTCGCGATCGAGGCGTCCGACATCACGCTGGTACGGGGCGACCTTCGCTCCGCCGGCGACGCGATCCGGCTGTCCCGCCGGACCCTGCGGGTGATCAAGCAGAACCTGTTCTGGGCGTTCGCCTACAACGTGGCCGCGATCCCCCTGGCCGCCTTCGGGCTGCTCAACCCGATGATCGCAGGCGCTGCGATGGCCATGTCGTCCGTCCTGGTCGTCGGCAACTCCCTGCGTCTGCGTCGGTTCGAGTGACCGTGGGCCTCAGTGGAAGCGGCGACCCTCGTCGCGTCGGTACGCCGTGACCGCCATCGCGGCGAACGCGGCCGTCCAGGTCAGGAGCACCAGCAACGCGTAGCCGTACGCGGGGTAGCCGGTGACCGCCTGGACGGCCAGGTCGCGTGCCGCCCGCGACGGCAGGAGCTTCGAGAGAGCGTCGAGCCAGGCCGGGAACGCCTCGGGCGGCAGGAACAGCCCGCCGGCGAACGCGAGCGGGAACAGCGTGGCCTGCACGACCGCGATCGCGGCCTTCGAGCTGAGCCGATACCCGATCGCGAGCCCGAGCAGGAGGAACGGCACCGCGACCGCGGGCACCATGACGATCGCGGCCAGCGCCTGCGTGGGCGTGACGGTCGCCGCGGTGAGGAACGCCCCCAGCAGCACCAGCGGCACGAGGGCGAGGTACGACCAGAGCACGCCGTTGAGCACCCGGCCCATGAGCCGGGGTCCGGCGCCGGCGGGCAGGGTGCGCAGGAACGGGTCGAACGGCATCGCGCGGTCCTCGGAGACGCCGACACCGAACGAGAACAGGCACGTCGACATCACCGCGAAGACCCCGAGCTGGGCGACCGCCGCGGTCGCGATCCCCGGGTCGTCGGCCACGGCGCGCTGCGGGATGACGAAGAACAGCAGCGCCAGCGACGGGAACAGCAGGTTCCCGATCACCGCGATGGGGATGCGGACGGTCTCCAGGAACTGGAACCTCGCGTGGACGACGGCCAGGGCCCAGAACGGCCGCGTGGTCAGGGTGGTGGTGCTCATCGGACTGCCTCCTCGTCCTGCGTCAGTGCCAGGAACGCCTCTTCCAGCGACGCGCCCCGCAGCTCCAGGCCGGAGAACGGGACGTCCTCGACGACCAGCGCCCGCACCAAGCGGTCCGCATCGTTGGCGAGGACCGTCCATCGGCCATCGGCACCCTGCTGCGCGCTGTAGGCCCCGGGCAGCCGCGCGAGGTCGTCCGCCACCGCACCCGGCAGCGTGAAGATCACGCGGCGGAGTGCGACGAGCCCGAGCACCGACTGCAGGCTGTCGTCGGCCAGCACGCGACCCCCGCCGATGACGACGACCCGCTGCGCCAGAGCATGGATCTCCTCCAGGTAGTGGCTGGTCAGCAGCACGGTCGCGCCGTCGGCGTGATAGTCGCGCAGCGCCTGCCAGAGGATGTGCCGTGCCTCGACGTCGAGCCCGGTGGTCGGCTCGTCCAGCAGCACCAGGCGCGGGCGGCCGACGAGCGCGAGGGCCACCGCGAGCCGGCGCTTCTGCCCGCCGGACAGCCCGCCGGTCTGGCGCCCGACCAGGTCCTCCAGCCCGAACCGCGACAGCACCTCGGGCCGGGTCATGGGCGACGGGTAGTGCTTCGCGACGAGGTCCACGACCTCCCCGACCGTCAGCGTCGGCGGCAGGCCGGTCTCCTGCGGCGTGGTGCCGAGCGCGATGCGCGACGACGCGTCGCGGGGATCCCCGCCGAACAGCCGGACCGTGCCGGAGTCCGCGCGGCGCAGGCCGCTGACCAGGCTGAGCAGGGTCGTCTTGCCCGCGCCGTTGGGTCCGAGCAGCCCGACCAGCTCCCCTTCACCGACCGTGAGCGACACGTCGTCCAGCGCGGTGACCGCGCCGAACGTGCGGGTGACGCCGGTCAGCTCCACGACCGCGGTCATGATGCGTCCCCCAGCAGCTGTCGCAGCGACGTGGTGTACGTCTGGAACGCCAGCCGTCCGGCCAGCGTCAGCTCCACGTAGGTGGCCGGGGTCCGGCCCTCATGGGTCTTCGTGATCAGCACGTAGTCCGCCTCCTCGAGTCGGCGTAGGTGGGTGGAGAGGTTCCCCGCGGTCATGTCGAGCAGCTTCTGCAGCCGCGGGAAGGCGATGCGGTCGTGGGCCCCGAGGGACGCCAGGGTGGCGACGACGCGCAGCCGGGCCTGCGCGTGGATGACCGGGTCCAGCTCGATGTCAGCCACGGGTGCGGACCGTCTCGACGAGGGCACCGGCGAGCAGCCCGCCACCGCCGGCGAGCGCCATCACCAGGTACGAGTCGGGGAACCCCGTCAGGGCCGCCGCCGCGCCGGTCAGCGCCATCCAGGCGCCGAGCACGTACATCGACGTCGCGTCCCAGAGCAGGCCCCCGGCGATGTACAGCAGGCCGACCACCAGGGCCGCGATCGCGTTGGCCGCGAGCGAGATCACCTCGCCGGACGCCCCCGCCTGCGACAGGCCGCCGACGATCATGCTCTGCGCCAGGAACGCGATGGGCCACGCGACGCCGTACAGCGCGCCCTCCCGCGCGCTCGCCCCGGCGATGCCGCGCGTCCGGTGCATGACGTGGACGATGGTCACGACGAGCGCGACGACGCCCGCCGTGATCGCGACCGTGACGGCGAGCGCCGACGGGGAGCCGTCGTCCCGGGTGGTCAGCCACAGCGCGCCGTACCCGAGGAGCCAGGCGGCGCCCCAGATCCCGAACAGCAGCGGACCCGAGGGTCGGGTGTCGTCGGCGCGCGCCCGCTGCGCGGCGATGATCGCCAGCGCGTCCGCGAGATCCGGCGCCGCGTCGGGCTCGTCGCTCGTCATCGCTCCTCCTGAGGTTTGCATCACAAACTAGTTTGCATGGTCTGGTCCTGGCAACCCCCTGCCCAGGCGGCGTCCAGGTGGCGTCCAGACACGCGGCCTACGCTTCGGGCATGACAGCGCTGCCGCCCACCGACGCGCGCCCGGACGACGCCGTGACCGTCGGGAGCGCCCCGCCGCCGTCCCAGCGCGCCTACCGCCGCCGGATCACCACCGAGATCTGGATCGTCCTCGGCCTGTCGCTCGGAAAGTCCGGCCTCTACGCGGCGGTCAACCTCATCGACCGGCTCACCGCCGGACCCCCGCTGGCCGACCAGACGACCACGCTCAACCCCAGCCGGTCCGCCCGCCCGTGGCTCGACCTGACCTACCAGCTGCTCCAGGTCGGGTTCGCGCTCGTCCCCGTCGCGCTGGCGCTCTACCTGCTGTCCGCCAACGGGAAGTCGGCGGTCCGCCGGATCGGGCTGGACTTCACGCGCCCCTGGCGGGACCTCGGGATCGGCGCCGGGCTCGCCGCGGCCATCGGCATCCCCGGGCTCGGCCTCTACGCGCTCGCGCGGACCCTCGGTCTCGCCGTCGAGGTGCAGGCGTCCGCGCTGAACGCCGCCTGGTGGACCATCCCGGTCCTCCTCCTCGCCGCGCTGCAGAACGCGCTGCTCGAAGAGGTCATCGTCGTCGGCTACCTCATGGAACGGCTGCGCGAGCTGCGCTGGAGCGCGCCGGCGATCGTCGTCACCAGCGCGCTCGTGCGCGGCTCCTACCACCTGTACCAGGGCTGGGGCGCGTTCGTCGGGAACGCGATCATGGGTCTGCTGTTCGCCGAGTACTACCGCCGCAAGCGGCGCGTGATGCCGCTCGTGATGGCGCACACGCTCATGGACACGTTCGTGTTCGTCGGCTACGCGCTGATCCCCGCCGCGTGGATCGCGGCGCTGGGCTTGAACTGAGCCTCAGACGGTCGCCGAGCTGCTGCCCAGCTGGTTGACCGCCGACTTCGTCGCGAACCCGCTGACCACGAGCACGACACCGCCGACGAACGCGAAGAGCCCGAGCAGCACGACGACGACCGTCACGGACTCCTGCGGGTGCGTCAGCAGCAGCAGGCCGAACAGGAAGTTGACCAGGCCGAACGTCAGCACCCAGGTCCAGCCGGCATCCCGCGCCCGGTACAGCACGACCGACGCGATGATGCCGAGGATCCCCAGGACGAGGACCCAGCCGGCGATCAGGTAGAAGAGGATCTGGGCGGTCTCGGGGGTCCAGACGACGACCACGACGCCGAACGCGATGCCGATCAGGCCCGACAGCAGGAACCACCCCGCCCCGGGTTCCTTGCGGTTCGCGAACCACTGGATGACGGTGACGATGCCGTCCAGGAGAGCGAAGATGCCGAAGATCCAGACGAGCGCCGTCACGGACCACAGCGGCTGCACCAGCATGAGCAGGCCCAGGACCAGGAGCACCACCCCGCGCAGGACCGGGAGCCACCACGAGCGGCGGCTCAGCGCGGACGGGACGTCGGCGGTGGTCAGGTCGTCTGACATCGGTGCCTCCAGCAGGAGTCGGTGCGATGAGCCTTCGGGCGCCACGGTAGTGGACGACCCGGACGAACCGCCCCGACTCGCGGGGACCTCCGTATCGGCAGGTCAGCCACCAGAAGGACCGCGCAGGACCGCCCTGACCGGCGCGGGTGGCGCGGCTGCCTAGACTCGCCCGTATGTCCGCGACGCCCGCCAGCCGCGCGGACGTCGACGCGAGGACCGCGGCCGACGTCCCAGCGCCCGTCGGCGACCCCGCGCCCGTCGCTGACGAGCCGCCGCAGGTCGAGATCGTCGACGTGCCCGCCGTGCGGGTGCACCACCCGAGCGACCTGCTGGGCATGGTGCTGTCGGCCCTCGGCGTCGGCCTGGTCCTCGTCCTGGCCACCTACGCGCACAACACCACGACCGGCGTGGCCGAGGACGTCCAGGGCTTCGCCAGCCTGCTCAACCGGATCCTGTTCGTCCCGCGCGTCGGCCTCGAGATGTTCGTGACGCTCGCCGTGCCGCTCGCCGTCATCACCGAGCTCGCGTTCCGGCGGCTCGGCCGCCAGCTGCTCGAAGGCATGGTTGCCGCGTTCGCGGCGCTGTTCCTCAACATCGCGGTCCTGTGGGCGATCGAGACCTTCGGCTCCGACGAGCTGGTCGTCGGCATGGCCATCCGGGTCAACGGCAGCTGGGTCGTGACGCTGCCCGGATACGTCGCGCTGCTCGTCGGGCTGCTCACCGTGGTCGGGCCGCGCGGTCGACGCCGCACCGTCAAGTGGTCGTGGAACCTGCTCTGGGTCGCCATCGGCGTGCTGCTCATCACCGCCGGGGTGTCGCTGCCGGGCCTCGTCGTCTCGTTCCTGATCGGTCGCGTGACCGGACTGGCCGTGCGGTACCTGTCAGGCGTGCTGTCCGAGCGCGCCTACGGGGACAGCCTCGTCGCGGGCGTCCGGCGGGCCGGGTTCGAGCCCGTGCGGCTGCTCCGCGTCGCCGACGAGACCACGGGGACCGGAGCCGACGGGGGCCCCGAGCTGGACGGCGACCAGGCGGCCCGAGCGCTGACCCGGTCCACCGACCACCGCCTCTACGAGCTGACGACGCGCGACCGCGAGGAGCTCGACCTCGTCGTGATCGACGGCGACCGCCAGGTGGTCGGCATGCTGACGCGGCTGTGGCGGTCGCTGCGGATGCGCGGGATCGAAGGACGCTCCGTGGTGTCGCTGCGGCAGGCCGCCGAGCGCGCCGCGCTGCTGGCCTACGCCGCCCGGGCCGCCGGCGTCCGCACCCCCCGGCTGCTGAGCATCGCCGAGGCCGACGACTCGATGCTGCTCGTCCAGGAACGCCCCGACCGTGCGGTCCCGCTGGGCGACCTCGACCCGGACGAGCTCACGGACGAGGTGCTCCAGGAGATCTGGGCCCAGCTCCAGCTCGCGCACGACGCGGGCATCGCGCACCGGTCGCTGACCAGTGACGTCCTGCTCGTCGAGACCGTCGTCGGGCGCCCGATCGTGTGGCTGACCAGCTGGGAGCAGGGCGACGTCGCATCCTCGGACCTGGCGCGACGGATGGACGTCACCCAGCTGCTGGCCCTGCTGGCCCTGCGGGTCGGCGCCACGCGTGCCCTCGACTCGGCGGCGACCGTCCTGCCCGACGAGCACCTCGCCGCCATCGGACCGTTGCTCCAGATGATCACGCTGCCGCGCCTGACCCGCGACGAGATGCGTGCCAACAAGAAGGTGCTCGCCGAGCTGCGGTCCGCGCTGGTCGCGCACCTGCCCGAGGCCGACGTCGAGCCGCAGCAGCTGGTCCGGTTCGGCGCGCGCACCGTGCTGACGATCGTCGTGCCGATCATCGCCGTCGTCTTCGTCATCACCAGCATCAACGTCGACGAGATCACGTCCGCGCTGTCCAACGGCGACTGGCGCTGGACCGTCGTGGCCTTCCTGCTCGGCCTCGTCACGCTGCTGGGCGCCGCCCTCGCGTTCGTCGCGTTCTCCCCGGTCAAGCTGCCCGTCTGGCGCGCGACCCTCGTGCAGACCGCCGCCACGTTCGTCGGGCTCGCCGCTCCCGCGGGGATCGGCCCGGCAGCCCTGAACCTGCGCATGCTGACCCGTCGCGGCGTGTCGACCACCCTCTCGGCCGCGACCGTCGCCCTGGTCCAGGTGAGCCAGTTCGTGGTCACCCTGGGCCTGCTCCTGGTGCTCAGCATCGCGTCCGGCTCCGGCGAGTCCGCCCTGCCGATCTCCCCGGGCGTGCTGTTCGCCATCGGGATCGTCGCCGCGCTCATCGCGTCCGGGCTCCTGGTGCCCAAGGTGCGCCAGTGGGTGCTCGCCAAGACCATGCCCACCCTGCGGCAGACCTGGCCGCGGCTCATCGAGGTGCTCGGTCAGCCCTGGCGCCTGGCGCTGGCCGTCGGCGGGAACCTGCTGATGACGCTCGGTTTCATCTTCGCGTTCGACGCGAGCCTGGCCGCGTTCGGGCAGGAGGCCAGCCTGATCCAGGTGGCCCTCGTCTACCTGGCCGGCAACACCGCGGGCGCCCTGGTCCCGACCCCCGGCGGGATGGGCACCATCGAGCTGGCGCTCGCCACGGCGCTCAGCACCACCACCGACATCAACCCCGGTGTCGCCACGTCGGTCGCGGTGCTCTTCCGCGTGGCCACCTACTGGCTGCGCATCCCGATCGGCTGGGCGGCCATGCGGTACCTGCAGAAGACCGGCGAGCTCTAGACACACCTCCGGGCCGGCACCTGAGCGGTACCGGCCCGGAGGGTCGAGCTCGTCAGGCCAGCGCCTTGGCCTTCAGCTGGTTGAACTCGCTCTGGTCGATGGTGCCCGCGTCGAGGAGGGCCTTGGCGTCGGCGATGTGCTCCGCCGGCGACTTCCCCGCGGCGACCTCGCGGATATAGCTGTCCGTATCCGACTTGGCCTGCTGCACGGCCTGGAGCTGCCGCTCCGCCATCCCCTTGCCCCGGGCGATGATGTAGATCAGGGCCGTGAGGAAGGGCACGACGATCAAGAAGATGATCCAGACGGCCTTCCACCACCCGCTGAGGGCGGAGTCGCGGAAGAGGTCCCCGATGATCTGGAAGAGGATGACGAGGTAGGCGAAGAACAGGAACCACCAGATCAGCAGCCAGAACCACTGCGCAAAGCTGTCCATGTGACCTTCTCTCAACGGCGGCTGACCTCTACTGGCAAGCCCGCTGCGCCGAGGCTAACCGACGAGTCGCCCGAATTGCGAGAGTCTTCACATACGCCTGACCTGCGACATCACAGAACCCCCCGGACCGGTGGGTCCGAGGGGTTCTGAGAATGAGAAGTGAGGGTGGTCTGGATGAGACCGCTCTCAAGCCGCCGCGTGCTCCCGCTGCGCCGGCACCAGCTCGATCACGCTGCGACGAGCAGCGAGCCCGGCCCACGCCTTGACGCGGGGAGCCGGAAAAGCCGGGGTGGAGGTCTCGGACGGGTCTGCTGAGTACCCACGCTGGTCCATGACAGGTCCTGTCTGTTCGGTAGCCCGGCTGACCATGTAGGTCCCGTGGCTTTGCGTCCCCTCTTTGCAGAGGGTTTGCCGTTTTCGCTGACAAGTCAGACATTAGAGCAACATGAGAGTTCGTGGAAGCGTGTCAACAGAGCAAAATCGGACATCCGTCCATTTCACCCGGTCGGATGTATCACCGATAGTTTCGAAACACTCCACGCCTGCGTTCACCCGAACGTGAACGAGAAGGCCTGAACACCCGCCGAGACCGACAGCTCGACTGTTCCTTCACCGATGGAATCGTCGCTGACCAGCGGATACGCGCGTGGCGATCCGTCCACCGCGACCTCGAGGCGGTCCACCACGTCCCCGTCCTCGTCTCGGACGGTCGCCCGGACGCTCCCGGATCCTCCGAGAACCACCTGCACGACCTTCGCGTGATATCGCAACCTCAGGGCCGCGTCCGCACCCGCCGTCGCGCCCTGGTAGTCCGTCGTCCACGTGCCGCCGAACGCCACCGAGTCCGCCGCCTGGTCCTGCGGGAGCGTGTAGGTGGCCTCGCCCTCGCGGTAGTCGCCGGCCACGTTCGACCTCTTGCTGACCGACAGGAACGTCTCCCGCGTCACGTCGCCCACCGGCGTCGTGTCGTCCACCTGCGTCACCGCCGGGAGGTCCACGCCCGGGTCGGCCTGCTCGAGCAGCTCGCGGATCAGCGCCTCCGTGTTCGCGTACCCTCCCTCGCCCTGGGACACCTGGCGGATCTGGCCGTCGGCGTCGATCAGGTAGTGCGCGGGCCAGTACCGGTTCCGGTAGGCGGTCCACGTGGCGTAGGAGTTGTCCTGCGCCACCGGGTACGTGATGCCGAGACGCCGGGCGCCGTCGACGACGTTGCGGGTCTCGCGCTCGAACGCGTACTCGGGCGTGTGCACGCCGATGACCACCAGGCCGTCGTCGCGGTACGCCTCCTCCCACGCCGTCACGTGCGGGACCGAGCGCTGGCAGTTGATGCAGGAGTACGCCCAGAAGTCGATCAGCACGACCTTGCCCCGCAGGTCCGCCAGGTCGACCGGCGCACCGTCCGGCGTGTTCAGCCACGTGTCGATGCCACGGATCGCGGGCGCCGGCCCGCAGTCCTCGAGCTCGGCGGAGCTGTTGCTGCACTGCGCCAGCTGCCGGTTCTCGTCCGTGACCAGCCCGCCCAGGTCGAGCTGCTCCCGCACGGTCTCGTTGGCCGCGACCCTCGCCTGCAACGACTCCGTGTAGCCGGGCAGCGCGCGCTGGATCGCGTCGGTGAGGTTGAACGCCAGCGCAAGGGCGAGCGCGATCATCAGCACCCCGCCCGCCGCCCGGATCCCCCGCTGGTGCGTGCGGAACGCGGCGATGCGCTCGGCCACCCTGCGGCCCGCGAGCGCCAGGATCAGGAGCGGGACCGCCGCGCCGAGCGCGAACGACACCGTCAGGACCACCGTGCCCGGACCCACCGACCCCGTCGCGCCCGCCACCGTGATCGCCGCGAGCACCGGACCCGCGCACGGCACGTACACGGCGCCGAGCCCGAGCCCGAGCACGAACCCGCCCCGCGCTGCGCCCGGTGCCCGCGTCGGGGTCAGGCGCTGGAACGGTCGCTCCAGGACCTCCTCGAACCGTGGCACCAGCAGCCCCAGGCCCAGCAGCGCCAGCACCGCGATGCCCGCCCAGCGCAGCAGGTCCTGCGGGAGGCCCAGCAGGTTGAGCAGCACCGTGCCGACGAGCGTGACCAGCGTGAAGCTGGTGACCAGGCCCGCGATGACGAGGTACGGGCGGCGGGCGGCGACGCGGTCACGCCGGTCGTCGGGCGTGCTGTCGGGGCGGTCGAGGGTCGCGACGCCGCCTGAGAGGAACGACGGTTGTGCCATCGCGCCCACCGAACCGGCCGCCCCCTTGGCTCTGTTGCCGGTCGTCACGGTGGGTCGTCCGCGTGCACCCTCCACGCCGCCGGCGAAGAACACCACCGGCAGCACGGGCAGGATGCACGGCGAGATGCCGGTGATGAGGCCACCGACGAGGCCGATGAGCGCGAGCGTGAGCAGGTCCATGGCGGGGGTTCGCCGCCGGGCGTCCCGGGGATGGGTCGAGAAGCCGTCGAGAAGTCGTCGGCGATCCCACCCATCCGCTCCCCGGACGGCCCCGAACCCCACCCGAGAGATCACCGGGCGGGTACCCACCCGGACCACGATTCAAGGGAGAGCCACCATGCGCACCACGCACCGCACCCGCATCGCCGCCGTCCTGCTCGCCGGCGTCACGGGCCTCGCCCTGACCGCCTGCAGCTCGGGCGCGGCCGACGACACCGCAGGCTCCGACTCGTCCCCGTCGATGGAGGCGCCCATGGAGACGGAGACGCCCATGGACGACACGATGACCGCCGACCCCGCCGCGGACCTCGTCGGCCCCGGCTGTGCGGACTACGCCGCCGCCGTCCCCGACGGCCCCGGCTCCGTGACCGGCATGTCGACCGACCCTGTCGCCGTCGCCGCGTCGAACAACCCGCTGCTCACCACGCTCGTGGCGGCCGTGTCCGGCCAGCTCAACCCGGACGTCAACCTGGTCGACACCCTGAACGGTGACGAGTTCACGGTCTTCGCGCCGGTCGACGACGCGTTCGCCAAGATCGACGCCGCGACCATCGAGTCCCTCAAGACCGACTCGGCGACGCTCTCCTCGATCCTCACGTACCACGTGGTGCCCGGGCAGCTGTCGCCGGACATGATCGACGGCACGCAGACCACCGTCCAGGGCGGCACCGTCGAGGTCACCGGCTCCGGCGACTCGCTCATGGTCAACGGCGCCAGCGTCATCTGCGGCGGCGTCCACACCGCCAACGCGACCGTCTACCTCATCGACTCGGTCCTCATGCCGACGATGTGACGACCCGGCGGACCGGTCGCCTGCGGCGGCCGGTCCGTCTGCGCACGTCCGGCACCCCTGACGCCGGACGAGCCGCGGAGCCCCCTCGCAGGGTACGGCGAGGGGGCTCCGTCGCGCCCGGCCGCGGCGGAGCTCGCCGGTCGCCGCCGAGCTCGGTGGTTCCGGTCGAGCTTGGTGGTTCCGGACACCGAGCTCGGCCCGGAGTGCCGAGCTGGAGCCTGCCGGTGCGGCGCGGTGGTCAGGTGGTGGTCAGGACGACCAGGGGCGTTGTCGTCGGCTGGGTGGAGCCGCCGGCCGGTTCGATGGTGATCGCCAGGGCGTCGCCCGTCGAGAAGTCGTCGGCGAGCTGGCGGACCGTGCCGGCGTCGTCCGCGAGAACGCCTGCGGACGCGGCACCGTCGGCGTCGACGACCCACAGCTGGTACGCCTTGCCGTCGCCCGGGTCCGGCAGGCCGGTCGCGCTGAACAGCGCGCGGTCGTCCGTGAGGATCGCGGTCGCTGCACCGCCGCCGGTGACGTCGCCGTGCACGACCACCGCGGACGGGTCGGTCAGCAGGTCCGCGAGCGCCTGCTGCTGCTGCTCCGCCTGGTTCGCCCGCTGCGCCTGCTGGACCGCGAGCGCGGTGGGCACGGCGGCGCCGACGACGAGCGCGGCAGCGACGGCCAGCCAGCGGGTGCGCGACGGGCGACGGCGGGCGGCGAGGTGAGTGACCTCGGGCGCGACGGCCGTCGACGCGTCGGGTGCGTCGACCGCTGCCGGCGAGCCCAGCGGACCGGTGCCGGCGGGAGCGCCGGGGCGGAGCCGTGCGGGGCCGGCGAGGGGCCCGAGCTGGGGGACGTCGGTGATCGCGGCGAGGACGGAGGTGCGCAGGGCGGCAGGGGGTTCACCGGCGACGGCGTCGCCCAAGGTCGCTGCGACAGCGGTCAGCTGCGCCAGCTCGGCGGCGGCGGACGGGTCGGTGGCGATCAGGCGCTCGACGGCGGCGCGCTCGTCGGGGTCGACCGCGTCGAGCGCGTAGGCGCCGAGCAGGGAGCGCACGTCGTCGGCGGCGGAGAACGAGTCGCTCATGACGTCACCCCCAGGCAGTCGCGCAGGCGGAGCAGGCCGTCGCGGATCCGCGTCTTGACCGTGGGCAGCGGCGCGGTGAGCTCGGCGGCCACCTCACGGTAGGTCCGGCCGCCGTAGTAGGCGAGGACGACCGCCTGCTTCTGCGTGGGGGTCAGGGTGCCGAGGCAGTCGCGGACGCGGACCTGCTCGAGGGCGGACTCCACCTCGTCGGCGACGACGTCGAACTCGCGCTCGGTGCTCTCGTCGAGGACGCGCTGGTCGCGGTCGCGCTGCGCCTGCACGGCGCGGACGCGGTCGACGGCCCGCCGGTGGGCCAGCGTGAGGGTCCAGGTGCGGGCGGAGCCGCGGCCGGCGTCGAACCGCGCGGCGGTGCGCCACACCTCCACCCACACCTCCTGGGCGACCTCCGCGGCGTGGTCCGGGTCCCGCAGGACGCCGAGGCAGGTGCCGAAGACGCCGCGGCCGAGCGTGTCGTACAGGACGGCGAACGCCGAGTCGTCACCCCGCGCGACGTCCGAGAGCAGGGACTCGGCGGAGCGGGGCGCGTCGGCCTCGTCCGGTCCTCGCTCCACGCGGGCCAGTGTGCCCCACCGGTTCGCGGCCCGCCCTTCGGCGGGCCGCGCCGGGGGCGCACAGAGCTGGGCGTGGGACATCGGGTCCTGTCGTCCGTCGCGGATGGGTCACACGGAGTTCGTCGCCGACGGGCACGCGGATTGCTCGGTCACGGCAGCGGTCAGCGGTGGGCGGCGAGCGCCGCGTCGCGATGGGCGTCGAGGCGCCGCTCGGACGCGACCCGCTCGGTGTGCTGCCACGGCTCGAGGACGCGACGGGCACGCTTCTTCGGCGCGCGCACGGGGAGGACGATCCGGGGGACGGGGATGCGCACGGTGCGCACGTCGTACGTCAGCGCGACCATGTCACGCCTCCTTCTGGGGCGAGGGCGGCTCGGGCGGCTCGGTGACCGCGTCGGGGGCGTCGGACGCCTCCGGACCTGGTGCGGGAGGAAAGGTCAGATCGGGGTGGCTCGTCGCGAACCAGCGCATCAGCCGCGCGCCCGCGGGGCGGTCGGCGTGGTGCTGGACGCGCTGGACGTAGGGCGCGAGCAGGTCGTTGACCGCCTTCAGGAGCTCGTCGGTCTCGTCCGGCGTGGCCCAGAACGCGTCCTTGGTCATCGAGACCGGCAGCGGGGTTCCGGCGAGCTCGTCGGCACGGTCGGCCCGCTCCCGCAGGAAGGTGATGAACCCCTCGGCCTCCTGGCGCACGGTCACCTCGGCCAGCTCGACGACCGCGCGGATCGATCCGGGCACTGCGGGGTCGGGCTCGAAGTGCGTGCGCGCGGCACTGCGCCACGGACGCTCGCGGCCGCGCTGCTCGGCCGGCTCGATGAAGCCGTAGCGGGCGAGGAGGCGGAGGTGGAAGGAGCAGTTGGCGACCGACTCGCCCGTGTGCTTGGCGCACTGCGTCGCGGTGGCCTCGCCGACGTCGTCCAGGAACTGGAGGAGCGCGAGCCGCAGCGGGTGCGCGAGCGCTCGCATGCGCTCGGGGTCGCTCGTGCTGTGGCGGGTGTCGCCGACCTCGGGGGTGCTCATGCGTCGATCATAGGCCTCGCAACACTCATTGCGCAACAGTTATTGCGAAAGAAGTGTTGCGGGTAGTGGTCAGGCGTCCGAGACGCGACGAGGGCCCCCACCATCGGTGAGGGCCCTCGTCGTGTCGCGCTGAGCTCAGCTCACTTGAACGCGTCCTTGACGTTCTCGCCAGCCTGCTTGATGTTCGCACTGGCCTGGTCGCGCTGGCCTTCTGCTTCGAGACGCTCGTCGTCAGTCGCCTTGCCGGCCGTTTCCTTGACCTTGCCCTTGGCTTCTTCCGCAGCGTTGCTTATCTTGTCGTCGAGACCCATCAGAATCACTCCTCTCGGGTTGGCAACGCATCGACGCTACGACGACGACGCGGCTCCCGCATCCGGAACGACGGCGTCCCGCAGCGCCCCGAGCACCTGCTCCCAGTTGGCGGTCGCGTGCTCCGCCTCCTCGGCAGAACCGTTGCCGTCCTGCTCCAGGGTCACCTCGGTCGACCCGTCGTGCTCGTCGAAGGTGAACGTCAGGTGGTGGTAGTTCTCGGGCACGTCCGGCTGCCCGCTGAGCGGTGAGTAGTGGGTGTAGCGCAGACGCCTGGGCCGGTCGACCTCGAGGATCTCTCCGTGGTCCTGGAACGGTTTGCCGTCCCACTCGCCGTCGAAGGTGATGGGGACGCCGACGACGTACGCGCTGGTCACGCGCGCGCCGAGCATCCAGGTGGCGTCCGGGTCCACCAGGGTGTCCCAGACGGTCTCGGCGTCGGCGGGGATCTCGACGGTCGCGCTGGCGACGTGGTTCTCAGACATGGGTGCCTCCTCGCACGCGGTACAGGTCCGTCAGCGTGTGGATCTCCGACCCGTGGTGGATGATCTCGCGGTTGACGTGCGCCACGAGGTGCGCGAACGGCGCCTGCTGGTCGATCTCGGTGGCCTGGCTGAACCCGACCGTGAAGATGTCATCGTCGGACATCGCCGCGATCCCCGCGCGCCAGAGGTCGACCACGCGCGTGAGCCCCGCGACGGCCGGCCCGACCTCACCGGAGTAGGTGAGGGAGTCGCGACGCGCCTCGTGGTCGCCGAAGGTCCAGTCGTAGCGCTCGGCCAGCACGTCGGTCAGGTGGGCGACGAGCCAGGCGATCGTCCGTGGCCCGGGATGGTCCGCCCCGGAGGCGGGCCACTCGACCACCCACTCGCCGACGCCGAATGCCCGCGGTGCGCTGGACTCCCCCCGGCGCCGGACGCTCAGCGCTCCGGGGCCCGGCTCCCAGGCGAACTCGTCCTGCGTGACGGTACCGAGCCGCTGCCCGAGCTCCCACCAGGAGAACTCCAGCTGCCCGCGGACCACGGCGCGGGGCGTCGGGACGGTGAGGATCGACCAGTCGAACTCGTCCATCAAGGCTCCTGAGTGAGGGTGCGTGCCGACGGTAGCGACACCCTCCGACACTCAGGGCGGGGATCCACCGCGCACCGAGCTCGGGCCGACGGACGTGCTGGTGAACGACGTCGACGCGTCCTTCCGCTCGCTCGCCCGGGTCAGGACGCCTCCGGGAGCTCTTCCCGGAGGCGCGGCTCGGTCCGGCGCGACGGCACGAAGCCGGACTTGTCGGCGTAGAACGCGCGCACGACGTCCATGTCGGCGGCGACGTCGCCGGTCAGCCGCAGCGTCGGTCCGAGACCCGTGGTCATGGTGGTCCGGTCGACGTAGCCGAGGGTCACGGGCAGGCCCGTGGCGCGGGCGATCCGGTAGAACCCCGACTTCCACCCGGAACCGCCGCGGGTGCCCTCGGGCGTGACGACGAGGTAGAACCGGTCGCCGCCCTGGATGCGCGCGACGAGCTCGTCGACGAGCCCGGCAGGGTCGCGACGGTCCACCGGGATGCCGCCGAGTGCTCGCATGAGCGGCCCTGCGGGGCCCTTGAACAGCTGGTGCTTGCCGAGCCAGCGGATCGTCAGGTCGGCCTCGCCGGAGATCGCGAGCATCAGGATGAAGTCCCAGTTGGACGTGTGCGGGGCCCCGATCAGCAGCCCTGCCCCGTCCACCGGTACCCGCTCGGTCTGCAGGGTCCAGCGGCTGAGCCGCCAGTAGGCGCGGGCCAGGGTTCGTCGCAGCGTCACGGGTGGACGGTACCCGAGCCGCCCAGGAGGCCATGGGAGCGCGTGCAGTCACAGGTCGTTGTGCGATTTCTCCCGATCCCTTGACTCCCCCGATCACCGTTCGTAGTGTCTGGTCACGAAGCCGCAAGAACTCGACAGGACTGGCGCACAAAGTAGTGCGCATGGTCGCAACTGTCGGACGGTACACAGCTCCGCAGTTCACCGCCGTGCGCGCCGACGGGGCACCGACGCCCCCGACGGGCCGGTCCCGCGCGCCCGGAACCGGGCAGGCGGTCCGAGCAGCGCGCCCGGCACCGAGCCCGCCCGGGCGGGAGAACGAGGACCACCATGAGAAGGAACGTCAGGCTCGCAGTCGCGGGCGTCACCACGGCCGCGCTCGTCGTACCGCTCGGCCTCGCCCTCGCGGCACAGAGCGCGACCGCCGCGGAGCCCAACCTCGCCGCGGGCAAGCCGGCCACCGCCAGCAGCACGGTGGACGTCTACGGTGCGGGCAACGTCACCGACGGCAACCAGGGCACGTACTGGGAGTCGACCAACAACCAGTTCCCGCAGTGGGTGCAGGTGGACCTGGGCACCGCCGCCACGGTCACCGACCTCACCCTCAAGCTGCCGACAGGCGCCTGGGGCACGCGGACGCAGACCATCACCGTGCAGGGTTCCACCAACGGCTCGACATTCAGCACGCTGAAGAACCAGGCCGGCTACGTGTTCGACCCGGCGCAGGCCAACACCGTGAACGTCGACGTCACCGACACGTCCGTGCGGTACGTCCGGCTGAGCATCACGGGCAACACCGGCTGGCCGGCGGGGCAGCTCTCCGAGCTCGAGGTCCACGGCAGCACGACCCCCGACCCGACGCCGACCACCACGACACCCCCGGTCACGGGCCAGAACCTCGCCCTCAGCCGGCCCATCGTCGCGTCGTCGACCGAGTGGACCTACGCCGCGACCAACGCCGTCGACGGCAATCTCGGCACCTACTGGGAGGGCGCCGGCGGCCAGTACCCGAGCAAGCTCACGGTGACGCTCGCGTCCGCCAGCCAGCTGTCCGCGGTGACGGTCAAGCTCAACCCGGACGGCGCCTGGGGCAACCGCACACAGACGTTCTCCGTCGAGGGCCGGACCGGGACCGGCGCGTTCACGACGCTGGCATCGTCGGCCGGCCGGTCCTTCAGCCCGTCGACCGGCAACTCGGTCACCGTGCCCGTGAGCGGCACCGCGACGGATGTCCGCCTCGTCTTCACCGGCAACACCGGAGCCGGGAACGGTCAGGTGGCCGAGCTCCAGGTGTTCGGCGCCGCGGCTCCGAACCCTGACCTCACCGTCACCGGGGTGACCGGACCCGCGAACGCGACGGAGTCCAGCCCGGTGACCCTCACCGCGACGGTGAAGAACATCGGCACGACTTCGTCGGCCGCCACGAGCGTCGCCTTCCAGGTGGACGGGCAGAACGCGGCCAACGCCTCCGTCGGCGCCCTGAACGCCGGCGCGACCGCGACGGTCACCGCGAGCATCGGCGCCCGGGCCGCCGGCTCGTACACGATCGGCGCCACCGCAGACCCGGCCAACACCGTGGTCGAGCAGAACGAGTCCAACAACGCGTACAGCAACCCCACCAAGCTGGTCGTCGCCCCCGTGGCGAGCTCGGACCTGGTCCCGGTGGTGAGCTGGTCGCCGAGCAACCCGGCAGCGGGCGCGGTCGTCACGTTCACCGGGGCAGTCGCCAACAACGGCACCATCGCGACGTCGACCGCCGCGCACGGCCTGACGGTCACCATCAAGGACTCGACGACGGGCACCGTGGTCAAGACGCTCACCGGCTCGGTCAGTGGCGCGATCGGCGCCGGTGCCACCAGCGGGACCGTGAACCTGGGCACCTGGACGGCCGGGAACGGCACGTACGACGTGTCCAGCGCGGTCGCCGCGGACTCGACCGAGGTGCCCGGCAAGCAGGCGAACAACGTGGTCACCGGCGGGATCTTCGTCGGCCGCGGGGCACGCCTGCCGTTCGACATGTACGAGGCCGAGGACGGCCGCACGGGCGGCGGCGCGGTGCTCGTCGGACCCAACCGCACGGTCGGCGACCTCGCCGGCGAGGCGTCGGGTCGTCGCGCGGCAACGCTCAGCGCCACGGGCTCCTACGTGGAGTGGACGACGAAGAACCCGACGAACACGCTGGTCACCCGCTTTTCGATCCCGGACAACGCGGCCGGCACCGGCCAGTCGGGCAGCATCGACGTCTTCGTCAACGGCACCTACCTCAAGCGCCTCGACCTGACGTCGCGGTTCGCGTGGCTGTACGGCAACGAGACCAACCCGAACAACCATCCCGGCTCCGGAGGACCGCGGCACATCTACGACGAGGCCAGCACGCTGCTCGGCACGACCGTCCCCGCCGGCGCGACCATCCGTCTGCAGCGCACGGCCAGCAACCCGCAGCCGGTGACGATCGACTTCATCAACACCGAGCTGGCCACCGCGAACCCGAACCCCAACCCGGCGCAGTACGTGCAGCCCACCGGCTTCACGCACCAGGCCGTGCAGGACGCGCTCGACAAGGCCCGCATGGACACCACGGGCGCGATCAAGGGCGTGTACCTGCCCGCCGGCGACTACAGCACGTCGAGCAAGTTCCAGGTGTACGGCAAGGCCGTCGACATCGTCGGCGCCGGTCCGTGGTTCACACGGTTCTTCGCGCCGACCGGCCAGGAGAACACCGACGTCGGCTTCCGCGCGGAGGCGTCGTCGAACGGGTCGAAGTTCCGCGGGTTCGCGTACTTCGGCAACTACACCAGCCGCATCGACGGCCCCGGCAAGGTGCTCGACTTCACCAACGTCTCGACCATGACCGTCGACGACCTCTGGGTGGAGCACATGATCTGCATGTTCTGGGCGTCCAACATGGACAACAGCACGATCACCAGCTCGCGCATCCGGAACACGTTCGCCGACGGCATCAACATGACCAACGGCAGCGCGAACAACCGGGTGGCCAACATCGAGGCGCGCGGCACGGGTGACGACTCGTTCGCCCTGTTCGCGGCCACCGACGCGGGCGGTACGGGCCAGACCGGGAACGTCTACGAGAACCTGACGTCCCTGGTCACGTGGCGTGCGGCGGGGCTGGCGGTCTACGGCGGGTACGGGAACGTGTTCCGGAACATCTACATCGCGGACACGCTCGTGTACTCCGGCATCACGATCAGCTCGCTCGACTTCGGGTACCCGATGGACGAGTTCGGCTCCGCGGCGCCGACGAGCTTCCAGAACATCTCGATCGTGCGGGCCGGCGGCCACTTCTGGGGCAACCAGACGTTCCCCGCGATCTGGGTGTTCTCCGCCTCGAAGACGTTCCAGGGCATCCGGGTCAGTGACGTCGACATCGTCGACCCGACCTACTCGGGAATCATGTTCCAGACGAACTACGTGGGCACCCAGCCGCAGAACCCGATCACCGACACCACGTTCACCAACGTGTCGATCACGGGGGCCCGCAAGAGCGGGGACGCCTGGGACGCCAAGTCCGGGTTCGGCATCTGGGTCAACGAGATGCCGGAACAGGGTCAGGGGCCGGCCGTCGGCTCGGTGACCTTCACCAACCTGCGCATGAGCGGCAACGCGCAGGACATCAGGAACACGACGTCCACGTTCACGATCAACCGGAACTAGGACTCGTCACCGACGCCCGGGCCGGGTCCCCTCCCCCGGCCCGGGCGTACGACGGCGGACGGTCGGTGTGCGGTCCCGACCGTCCGTCGCCGTACCTCTACTGGTCCACGTCCCGGCAGAGCAGCAGCAGCGTCACGTCGTCCACCGACGCCGGGTCCCGGCACTCGCGCAGGACCTCGTCGATGTCGATGGGGCGCCCGTCGGACCCGTCGAACTGCGCACGCAGGCGACGCAGCCCGTCGCGCAACGACGTCTCCCGGGAGTCGACGAGCCCGTCGCTGTACAGCACGAGCCCACCACCGGGGGGCAGGGTGAGCCTGGTCGTCGGCGGCTCACCCGAGCCGACGCCCACCGGCCGGTCGACGGGGACCTCGAGCAGCGCCGCAGAGCCACCGGGCTGCAGCAGCAGGGGCCGCGGGTGTCCCGCGACGGAGAGCTCGACCTCGCCGGTGGCCAGGTCGACGAGCGCGACCACGACGGTCGCCATCTCGAACGGCATGGTCCACCGGACCACGTGGTCGAGCGACGCGAGGGTCTGCGCCGGGGAGTCCCCGCGCAGGAGGTACGCCCGCAGCGCGTTGCGGATCTGCCCCATCGCCGCCGCGGCCGACAGCCCGTGCCCGGCCACGTCACCCACCACCACCGCGAGCCGGCCGTCCGGGAGCACGAGGGCGTCGTACCAGTCGCCGCCCACCCGTCCACCCGCAGCCGGCTCGTAGCGCGCGTGCACCGCCCAGCCCTCGGGGTCGGGGATCGACGACGGCAGGAGGCTGCGCTGCACGGTCTCGGCAGCGCGGACCTGGAGCCGCGACCGCTCCAGGAGCACCTCGAGCAGCCGCGCGCGCAGGTCCTCCGCGGAGCGCACCTCCCGCTCGGTCCACGCCTCGCTGCGCCCCCGGACGGTCTCGCGCCACAGCGCGAACGACTTGCGGGGGCTGAGACGCACGTCGTCACCCTCGCGGGTGGCGATCGCCTTGTTGTGCGGGTCGCCGCCCCAGTCCACGTTGTGCACGGCCTCGTGCCGCAGCCACACGACGGCCTGGCCGTCCGGCAGCCGCAGCGCGAGCAGCCCCGCGACCTCCGGGAGCGCCGGCGCCAGTGCCGGCTCCTGCTCGGCCATCGCGTCGCGCACGACAACCTCGGCGTCCTGCGCGGCCACCCAGGCGAGCAGCGACGTCGGGTCGGCGGGCACACGGCCGACGGAGTCGACCACGCCGTCGGCGGACACGATCGCACCCTGCGCCGGGACGAGGTCGAGCACGGAGGCACCGGTCACCAGCGCCGACGCCAGCGAGCGGTCGTGGTCCCGACCCGCCGCCAGCAGCCCCGACAGGGTCTCCGCCGCACGGATGCGGGCCTGCAGCTCGTCCTCCTCGACGCGTGCCACCAGCCGCAGCGACAGGCTGGAGCCGAGGAACTCCGCCGCGGCCCGCACCCCGAACGGTGGGTCGTGGGGTCCGGAGTAGTGGTGGCACGCGATCAGGCCCCAGAGCCGGCCCTCCCGCAGCAGCGAGATCGACATGGACGCGGCGACGCCCATGTTGCGCAGGTACTCCAGGTGGATGGGCGAGACGCTGCGCAGGATCGAGTGCGTGAGGTCGAGCGGCAGGCCGGTCTCCTCGTCGAGACCCGGCACGATCCGCGACGGGGTGTAGGCGACGTCGGAGATGAGCCGTACCCAGTTCTGCTCGTACAGCGCGCGGGCCTGCGGCGGGATGTCGGACGCGGGGTAGTGCAGGCCGAGGAACGGGTTGAGGTCGGGGCGCCTCGCCTCCGCGACGACCTCGCCGTTGTACTCGTCGTCGAAGCGGTAGATCATCACGCGGTCGAACCCTGTGAGCGCCCGGACCTCGCGCGCGGTGATCTCGTAGAGCTGCGCCAGGTCGTGCGCGTGGTTGAGCTGCTCGACCGCCCCGCGCACCGCCTGGTACGTGTTCGGGAACGAGAACGGGCGGGGTCCCGACGCGGGCTCCAGCTCGACGATCAGCAGCGTGCTCTCGCCGCTGAGGATGCGGTGCAGGACCACGTCGAGCTCCACGTCACCGACCGTGACCACCAGCGGGTTGCGGGCCCGCAGGTTCCCCCAGGTGCGGACGTGGTGCTCGATCGCGCCGGCCGCCTCGGCTCCGAGGACGTGCTCCAGGGAGTGGCCCAGGACGTCGTCGACCGGGTGCCCGAGGAGCTCGGCGACGTTCTGCGACGTGTGCCGCACCACCAGGTCCGGCTCCGTGACGGCCAGGTAGATCCCGCGCGGCTGGATGCTGCCCGGCACGTGGATGGGCTCGCGCGCGCAGTTGTCGAGGTCGACCGGCTCGCCGGGTGCGAGGAACGTCGTCCCGTCCTCGTCCGCCATGGTCACCTCCGCGTCCTGATCCGACGCAGGATCGTAACCGCCACCCTGCCATGGTCTGCTCAGCGCAGGACGACCACCCGCGACGGGGCCTGGGCGTTCCGCGAGCGCCGGACGAGCTCCCCGGGCACCCGGACCGCTCGGGACCGGGACGGCATGAACCGCAGGAAGAAGCCGACCCGCATCAGCCACGCGAGCCACCCGGTGAGCGGGAACCCGTACAGGTCGGCGACGCCGCGACCGACCCCGAAGGACGCGGCCTGACCGAGCCCGAGGTACCGGAACGGCCTGCCCGCCCGGCCCCGGAGGGCCCGCGCGACGTTGCGGCCCACCTGGTCGCCGGCCTTGATCGCCCACAGCGCGTTGGACGTGACCGGCAGGCCGCTGCGCGGGTGCGCGACGGACGCGGCGTCGCCGGCCGACCAGACGTCGGGCGCGACGAGCAGGTCGCGGGTGGTCACCAGCCGGCCGCGGTCGTCGCGCGGGAGGGACTCGAGGCCGGGCAGGGCGACCGCACGCTGACCGGTGGTCGCCAGGACCACGTGCGTGGGGACGACGGAGCCGTCGGACAGCGTCACCGACCCGTCGTCGACCGCGGCGACCCGCACCCCCGTGCGGACGTCGACGCCCAGCCGCGTCAGCTCGCGCGTGCAGCGTGCGGCCAGCCGCGGCTGCTCGGCGTGCAGCGCGGGCACCACCCGGTCCGCCGACTGGACCAGCACGACCTGGGTCGTGCGGGCCGCGAGCGCTGCGGCGAGCTCGACCCCCGCGAGCCCGCCGCCGACGACCACCACGGGACCGTCGATGACCCGGACCCGCTGCAGCAGGTCGGCGAGGTCGCCCGGTCCGCGCAGCGTGAGTCCGTGCCCGGTCAGCCCGTCGACCGCGTCGAGCGGCTCGCGGCCACCGGTCCCGACGACGAGGGCGTCGTAGGTCAGGTCCCCGCCGGTGAACGAGACCGTCCGCGCGACGACGTCGACGTGGGTGACCCGCGCATGCAGCACCCGGGCCTTCGGCATCGCCTCGGTCAGCGGGGTCTGCGTCAGCCCGATCGGCAGCAGCCCCGCGACGACCTCGCCGGTGAACCCGTGGAAGTTGTGCACCGTGTCCGCGCTGATCACGACGATCTCGACCTCGCCCCGGCGCAGCTCGCCGCGCAGGCGCCGGACGATCGCGCCGTACGCGTGCAGCGTCACGTAGCCGCCACCCAGCAGGACGACCCGCTTCACCGGACACCCACGAGCGGCCGGCCGAAGCTCGCCGGTGCGGCAGCCGCGAACCCGTGGTGGGCGAACCGGTCCGCCAGACCGCGGATGTGCGCGACGTGGTCGAGGGTCGGGACGCCCGTCGAGAAGTGCCCCACGTGCCCCGCGAGCCCGAGCAGGAACGTCTCCGCGAAGCACGCGTACGCCTGACCGCGCGGCAGGCCGATGTCACCGCCGCGCAGGTGCATGCCGGGCACCTGGACGACCCCGCCGTCGACCACGGTGACGTCCGGACGGGCCGCCGCGAGGTCCGGCGAGGTGTTGCGGGGCTGCGTCGCGTCCAGGACGCGGGCGCCCGGCGCGAGGTGCTCGGCCCCGAGCAGCGCGTCCGCCGACGCCGTCAGCAGCACCACCGCGTCGCAGCCGCGCACGTCGTGCATGTCCGTCGACGTGGCCGTCGGCACCCGGCGACCCACCTCCGCGGCGAGCGCGTCGAGCTTCGGCAGGCCGCGCGCGACCAGGAGGAGCGAGTCGACCTCGCCCGACTGCGCGAGCAGCCGGACCAGCGTGGTCCCCACCGACCCGGTCGCGCCGACGACCGCCACCCGGCGGTCCGGCAGGTCCGCGAGCAGCGCCATGAGCTGGTCCTCGACGATGGCCGCCGTGTACGCGTTGCCGTTGGTGACACCGATGTCCGAGCGCCCCCGCAGCGTCGCGCCGCCCGCGGTGACCGTCGCGGTGAGCGCCCCGAGCCCGACGACCCCCGCACCGAGCCGGGCGGCGTGGTCGATCGCCCGACCGACGCGCGCCCGGCCCTCGTGCGGCTCGGACAGCAGGTGCTTGGCACCGAACGGCACGAGCACGACATGGCCGACAGGCGCCGAGTCCAGGTGCACGCGCGCCATCGCGTACGACGGCAGCGGCAGCTTCCGGACGGCCGAGTCGATGAACCGCTCCGGCACCCGACCGAGCGGACGCCACACGCGGGCCAGGTCCTCCGCGATCCGGGCACGCGGGTGGACCAGGAAGGCGAACGGGACGGCGCTGCTCATCGGGGGCTCCTGCGGCTCGGGGTGTGCCTCGAAGGGACGTCGGGACTCGCTCCTGATACCGCTGGTACCGGGTGAGGTGGGTCGCTGTCGTATCGAGGTGGGTGGCCGATGAGTGCTGCACCTAGGCTGGTGAGATCCCGACAACAGGTGCCCCGGGGGCGCCCGAGGCGCAAGCCAGACCGACGTCAGTACAGGGCGGCAGACGGGAGGCCCGCACGCGTGTCCCACGACCGGGGACCCCGGTAGTCGGCGTCGGACCCCGGTTCTTCTTGCTCGAGCATCCGCCGTCCTGCCCGTCCGAACTGCCAAACCCAAGAGACACAACACCGTCGTTGGTCCATTGTGTTTTTTGGGTTTGGAACTAGAGTGGGACCATGCGAGCGACCATCCTCGACGAGGCGATCCGCGGCGACAGCGACGCGTTGCTGACAACAGGCGAGGCTGCGTCGCTCCTCGGCGTCTCACGCCAGCACGTCGTGAACCTGATCAAGCGCGGCGACCTGCCCTACGAGACCTCCGGCAGCCACCGACGGGTGCGGCGTTCCGACGTCAACCGGCTCCGGCACTCCACCGTCCGGATGTCCGCGGACCAGCGCCGCTCGCTGCGCCTGGCGTACGCGGTGGCCGGCGCGATCTGCATCGATCCGCAGGCGTCGCTCGCCGTGGCGCAGGAGAACCTGACCACCATGCGCGCACGGCACTCCCGCGGACAAGCGGCGCGCTGGCTCGAACAGTGGCAGGAACTTCTCGACGGTCCGCTCGACGACCTGCTCTACGCGCTCACCTCCCCCAGCCAGCGTTCACGCGAGCTGCGACAGAACAACCCGTTCGCTGGAGTGCTGAGCTCCGACCAACGGGACGCGATCCTGGCCTCCGTGCGATGAAGCGCATCGAGCTGGCGCACATCCTTCGCGCGGCAAGCCAGATCGCGAACGACCCGGACGTCGTGATCGTCGGCGCAGTCGATCCTGGGGAGCTACGACGAGGACGACCTGCCGGACGAGGCAACCGGGTCCATCGAGGCCGACGTGACGTTCTTCGGACCACACGCTGAGCACAAGGCGCTCCTGGTCGAGGCGGCGATCGGTGAAGACTCGCCGTTCCACTCGATGTACGGGTACTACGGCCAGGGCGTCGAGATCGACGGCCTCGTCGTGCTACCCGACGGCTGGAGCGATCGTGTGGTGGTGTGGAGCTCGAACTCGTCGGCACCCGCCCGCGCTCACTGCCTGGAGCCGCACGACCTCGCCGTGGCGACGCTCGCCGCGTTCCGCGAGAAGGATCTGGAGTTCGTCGCCGCACTGATCGGGGCGCAGCTGCTCGATCCAGCGCTGCTGGTCGAACGGCTCGAAGCTGCACCCTTGTCCGCGCCTCATCGCCGACGCCTTCTCGCCTGGGTCCGCGCCGTCGGCCCCGATGCGCTCGGGTCCGATGAGAACCCCTCGGGACAGTCGCCGGACAACCGGCGCTAACCCTGTGCTCAGACCTCGTCGCGCCAGGTGTGCTGCGGGTCGTAGCCGAGCAGGCGGCGGGCCTTGTCGATGGACAGCAACGTCTCGCGTCCCTCGATCGGGCGGCGGACGGGGACGTCGGGGAAGTACTCGGCGACGAGCTCGGCGGAGGGTCGCTCCAGGACGGTGTCGGGGGACGCGACGATGAACGCCTCGAACCCGGTGAGGTCGCTCTCGAGCGCGAGCCGGACGGCCAGTGCTCCGTCACGGGCGTCGATGTAGCCCCAGAGGTTCCAGATGCGGCTGCGGGGGTCGTCGGCGAACGACGGGAACGCCGCGTAGTCGGCGACGTCCATGACGTTGGAGAACCGCAGGCCGATGAGCTTGAGCGACGGGTCCCAGCGGGTGAAGTGCCGGGCCATCTCCTCCTCGACGGCCTTGCCGAGGGAGTAGGTGCTCTCCGGGCGGACGGCGTACTCCTCGTCGACGGGGACGTACGGCGGGGGTGTCTCGAACGGCAGCCCGAGGACGGTCTCGCTCGATGCCCAGACGACGTTCGTGATACCCGCGCGGCGGGCGGCGCTGAACACGTGGTGGGTGGCGACGACGTTGTTGGCGAACGTCGCGCCGCTCGGGCGCAGACCGGGCGCCGGGATGGCGGCGAGGTGGACCACCGCGTCGACGCCGTCGTACCGGTCGTCGATGCCGGTGAGCGCCTCGGTGACCTGGCCCAGGTCGGTGAGGTCGACGCGGCTGAACACGGCCTTCTGACCGGCGGGCGGCTGGGCGGTGTCGACGTTCACGACGTCGTACCCGTGCGTCGCCAGGTCCTCGACGACCGCGCGTCCGAGCTTGCCGCTCCCGCCGGTCACGACGACGCGGCTCATGCGTCCGCTCCCTCGGCGTCCAGCCAGACGTGCGCCGGCGGGACGAGCGCTTCGAGCGCAGGCCACAGCGCGTCCGGCAGCGGTTCCGAGGCCAGGTCGAGCGTGCGGGCGACGCGGCCCGGGCGGCTCATGCCGACGACGGTCGACGCGATCCGGGGGTCCCGCAGCGAGAACTGCAGCGCCGCGGTGCCGAGGTCGGTGTGGAAGTCGGAGCACACCCGGCGCATCGCCTCGACCGCCTGCAACGTCTCGGGCGGGGCCGGGCGGTAGCCGTAGCTCGTCGGTCCCCCGGCCTGGAACGCCAGGATCCCGCCGCCGTAGACCGCGGCGTTGAGGATCCCCATCTCCTGCCGGACGGCCTCGTCGAGAAGCGCCCCGGCGCTGCGGTCCACCAGCGTCCAGCGGTTGTGCACCAGCAGGACGTCGAAGACGCCGAGGTCCAGGTACTTCGCGATCTCCTGCACCCGGCCGCCGGCCAGGCCGATCGCGCCGACCTGACCCTCGTCGCGGAGCTGCACGAGCGCGTCGACTGGGCCGCCCGGCGCGGACATCTCCGCGAAGTCGAACGACTCCGGGTCGTGCAGGTGCACCAGGGGCAGCTTCTCGATGCCCAGGCGCTCACGGCTCTCCGCGACGGACGCGCGCACGCGGTCGGCGGAGTAGTCGCGTCCTGACGGGTCCACCTTCGTGGCGATGACGACGCCCTCGGGCACCCCGCCGGCCTCGACGAGCGCGGCACCGATCCGGCGCTCGCTCTCGCCGTCGCTGTACCCGTTGGAGGTGTCGATGAAGCGGATCGGGCTGTCGAGCGCGGCGAGGACCGTCGCGACGCCCTCGTCGGCGGTGACGTCACGACCGAACAGCCCGGGCATGCTGCCGAGCGGTCCACCGCCGAGACAGACGGCCGAGACCTGCAGGCCGGTGCGACCGAGTTCGCGGATCCATCCGGGCTGGCCGGGTGCGTAGACGGGCTGCTTCATGGCGACATCCCATCACGGAGCCGCCCGAGATGTCGGGTCCAGCGCTAGCGTCGGGCGGGAAGCGGTTCGAGCCAAGGAGCGCGCATGAGCCAGGTCGAGGTCGCACCCCCACGATCGGTCCTCCAGAAGGTCCTGGACGGGATCGAGGTGGCGGGGAACAAGGTCCCCCACCCGGTGATCATCTTCCTCATCCTCATCGCGTTCATCATGGTGCTCTCGGCGATCTTCCAGGCGGCCGGGAGCACCGTCACGTTCGAGCAGGCGCAGATCGGTGCGGAGGAGCCGATCACCGTCACGGTGGCCGCGCAGAGCCTTCTCGACGCGGACGGGCTGCGGTTCGTGTTCACGTCGCCGGTCGCCAACTTCAACAACTTCGGCGTGGTCGGCGTCATCGTCGTCGCCATGATCGGCGTGGGCATGGCCGAGGAGGTCGGCCTGATCTCCTCGTTCATCAAGCGGCTGGTCAAGATCGCCCCGCCGCGGGCCATCACGTTCATCATCGTGCTGCTCGGCGTGCTGTCCTCCATCGCCACCGACGCCGGCTACCTGGTGCTCATCCCGCTGGCCGCCGCGGTGTTCCTGTCCCTGGGCCGGCACCCGCTGGCCGGCCTCGCGGCCGCGTTCGCCGGCGTCGGCGGCGGGTTCGCGGTGAACATGCTCATCACGCCGGTCGACGGGATGCTCGCCGAGATCACCAACGAGGCCATCGCCGACCCCGCCAACCACGTGTCGATCACCGGCAACCTGTACTTCGGGATCGTCTCGACGCTGCTGGTCACCGTCGTGGTCACGCTGCTCACGGAGAAGTTCGTCGAACCCCGGCTGGGCGCCTACCACCCGTCGGAGGGGCCTGCCGATGCCGACGAACCGCCGCCGTCGGGCGAGCTCAGCGACGAGGAGCGGAAGGGCTTGAAGTACGCGTTCTGGGGCTTCCTCGGGACGACCGTCGTGGTGCTCGCGCTCTCGCTCCCGCCGAACGCCCTCCTGCGCAACCCCGAGACCGGCAGCCTGATCGAGGACTCCCCGCTGCTGAACTCGATCATCTTCCTGATCCTGGTCTACTTCTTCGTGATGGGGCTCTGCTACGGCAAGGGCGCCGGGACGATCAACAGCTCGATGGACGTCATCAACCCGATGACCAAGACCATCGCCGGCCTCTCCGGCCTGATCTTCCTGCTGCTCGTGATCAGCCAGTTCATCGCGTACTTCAACTACTCGAACCTCGGCACCATCGCCGCCGTGAACATGGCCGACACCCTCGAGGCCGCCAACCTGAGCACCGTCTGGCTGATCCTCGGGCTCATCGCGATGACCGCGATCATCGACATCTTCATCGGCGGCGTCGTGCCCAAGTGGGCCATCTTCGCGCCCGTGTTCGTGCCGCTGTTCATCCAGCTCGGCATCTCGCCGGACCTCGCGATGGCCGCCTACCGCGTGGGCGACTCGCCCGTGAACGTGGCCACGCCACTGATGCCGTACTTCGCGCTGATCGTGATCTTCGCCGAGCGGTACCGCCGCAAGGTCGGCGTCGGGTCCGTCATCTCGCTGATGCTCCCGTACACCGTGGTGCTGCTCATCACCTGGTCCGCGCTGCTGGTGGTCTGGTACCTGCTGGGCATCCCGCTGGGCCCGGGCGCGTCGATCTACCTGAACTGACCTCTACGACGCCTCCAGCACGACGATCGTGAGGACCGTCAGCGTCATGACCACCCAGCTCAGGCGCGACGGCTTCTTCAGCGTCACGATCCTGCTCTGCCCCGCGGGTCTGCGCCGGATGTCGCGCGCCAGGCACAGCACCAGCAGCGCGACCAGGCCCACATAGATCGCGGTCGTCACCCGGCGTCCGGCCCGAACGCGACGACGCCTTCGGTGCCGACGGCGAACAACCGGTGGTCGACGACGGCGAGGCTCTCCACGGCGATCGGGACGGGGGCCTGCCAGACGCGTCGGCCGTCGCGCGCGTCGTAGGCGGCCACCACAGGTCCGGTTCCGACGACGGACGCGATCACGAACAGGCGGCGGCCGTCGGCGGCCATGCTCTGGCCGACGGCGGACATCGACCGGCTCCAGAGCGGCTCGCCGGTGCGCAGGTCGAGGACCGCCAGCCCGTCGTCCGACTGGCGCGCGAGCAGGTCGTCGACGACGACGAGGTTCAGCGTCCGCTCCGCCGGCCAGTCGACCCGCCATGCCAGCTGCCCGGTCATGAGGTCGCGCGCGGAGAGCCGGTCGTCGGACGCCAGGAGCAGCAGGTCGGGCTCGGACCCGTCGTCGGTGCCGATCCACGGCACCCTGGCGTCCCCGAGGTCCACGACGCGTCCGGTGTCGAGGTCGCGCAGCTGCGCGGTCGCCCCCACCCCGGGCGTGAGACGGTGCCCGCGGACCTGCCAGACATTGTCGGCGTCGAGCTCGCCGGCCGCGTCCCCGTCGACAGTGAACAGCGCGGTGGTCCCGAGCCACGAGACGGCGATCTCGTCGCCGGACACCTGCACCGTCGCGAACGCCGACCCGGCGGCGCCGGTGGGACGGGGGACGTCGACGCTCCACCGTTCCGTCCCCGTCGACGGGTCGAACCGGACCAGGCTCGCCGGCCCGCTCGGAGGGGTCTGCGCGACGACCACGTCCGCGCCGACCGGGGCGAAGGACGTGGTGGGAGCGACGGGCCGGTCCAGCACCACCTCACCGGTCGTGGCGGCGAACGCACGCAGGCGCACCGTGGCGGCCTCGACCAGGGCGGGCTGCGACTCGTCGGCGGACGGGGTGAGCTGCCAGGAGTCGGTCATCAGGCAGACGACGACGCCCTGGTCCGGGGCTGCACAGGTCGTCGGGTCGTAGGTGGAGCGGTGCATCGGGTCGCCCAGGTCCGGGACGCTGGAGAGCGGTGCCGTCCAGAGCTCGTTCCCGGTGCCGGCGTCGACCGCGCGCAGCGAGCTGGTCGCGTCGCCGGTCTGCTCCCACAGGATCAGGACGTCGTCCCGGATCCAGGCGTGATCGGAGAGGGAGAGGGCGTAGGACCCCGGCCACGGAGGGGACGTCCACGCCACGCCGGGTGCGGCGGCCAGAGGTGCGGCGATGCCGGGCTGCGCGGCGAGGGCGTCTGTCCGGGCGCGGTCCGCCCGGACGGACAGGGCGGCCGGGACGGCGACCGCGACGACGGCGACGGCGACCGTGGTGAGGGCCAGCACCCGGTGCCTACCGAGCCAGCCGAGGACGCCCGACGCGCGGTCGCGGACGGTACCACGAGCACGGTCCACGTGGTCGACGGGCTCGACGACGTCGTCGTCGTGCTCGACGAGCTCGACCACCGCCATCTCGCTGCGCGCCGCCATGCGACCGGACGCTACCGGCCCGCGCGCCGGCGCAGGCTCAGCCGGCCGGGTGACCCTGACACCCGGGTGAGGCCCGGCCCCACCCGGGTTGCGGCGGCTCAGCGCGTGGTCGACCGCGCCGCGTCGAGGATCAGGTCCGTCACGGCGCCGGGCTGCGAGACCGTGATGGCGTGGGACGCGTCGACCTCGACCAGGTGCGCGTCGGCCCGCTCCGTCATGAAGTGCACCAGCTCGGCGGGCACGGCGAGGTCCTGTGCCGCGAGCAGCACCCACGACTCGATCGTCCGCCAGGCCGCACGCGTCGCCGGGGCGGTGAAGGCGGCGAGCGCGAGCGGACGCTGCGTGGCGGCCATCCGCCGTGCGACCGCCGGGTCGACGTCTCCCGCGAACAGGGCCGGGAAGCGCTCCGGGTCGATGGTCAGCTCGGTCTCCGTGCTGCCGTCCGGCGTCCGGTACGGGGTCGGGACGGCGGCGCCGCCGAGCTGGGCGCCGGGGAACTTCTCGACGAGCTCGAGCAGGCTCTCGCCGACCTCGGCGAGGAAGCTCGCGACGTAGACGAGAGCCGTCACGTTCGGGTTGCCCTCGGCCGCCTGGCTCATGACGGAGCCGCCGTAGGAGTGACCGGCGACGACGATCGGGCCGTCGATGGTCTCCAGGACGCTGCGCAGGTAGTCGCCGTCGCTCTCCAGGCCACGCAGCGGGTTGGCGACCGCGATGACGCGGTGGCCGGCCTCCTGCAAGGCGTCGATGGAGCCGTTCCAGCTGGACGAGTCCGCGTAGGCGCCGTGGACCAGGACGATCGTCTGCTTGTTCATGGTCTTCCTCTCGTTGGTGGGGACGACAGCGTCAACACGAATCACATGCAATATATTGCGTACTGCCGACACTCCGTCAAGAACCTCCCCGCCACGGGCGCCGATGCGGGCACCATGGGACGCGTGCCAGTTCCCACCGACCGCCCGCCGGTCGACCGCTCCCTGCTACGGGACGACGTCTACCGCCGCCTGCGCGACGCGATCACCGACGGCACCTTCGCCCCCGGCGAGCAGCTCCGGGACGGCGAGCTGGCGACCTGGCTCGGTGTGAGCCGAACCCCGGTACGCGAGGCGCTGCTCCGGCTCGCCCAGGGCGGGCTCGTCGTCGCCCGACCGGGCCGGTCGACCGTCGTCAGCTCCCTCGACGACCGGGCGACGCGCGACGCGCGGGACGTCGTCGCCGCGATGCACGAGCTCGCCGTCCGGGAGGCGGTGTCCCACCTCACCGCCTTCGACCTCGACTCGATGCGCGATGCGGCCCGCCGGTTCAGCGACGCCCTCGACGCGGGCGACATCGACGCCGCGCTCCGCGCCGACGACGAGCTCCACTCCGTCCCGGTCACGGTGGCCGGCAACCGGGCGGCCGCCACCGTCCTCGAGCAGTACATGCCCGTGCTGCGCAGGATCGAGCGGCTGCGGTTCGCGTCGGCCGACGGCCGGCGATCGCCCGACCGTCACGAGGAGCTCATCCGGCTGTGCGCGGCGGGCGACGTCGACGGAGCCGCCGCGGTCGCGTTCGACACCTGGCACACCCTCCCGACGTCGGCGGGCTGACGAGTGACACCGCCAACCGCTCGACGACACCACTGACGGTCCGCGTGACGGCGAGCAAGCCATGGACGGCTCGCGCGGACGCGTCTGTATCACCCAGGGCTTGGTCGAGCTCGACGACGCGACAGGGGCCTGACCTGCGCGGATAGCCCCATCGTGATCGCATGACACCACTTCCGCACAATCTGACACCACAAGTGCTTGACCTGACACCACAGTGGTGTCATGCTGGTGCCATGGACCTGGGACAGTACGTCAACGACCTGCAGCGCCAGCTGCTGGACTCCGCAGAGAACGGCACGGACGACACCCGTGCGGTCGCCGAGCGGCTCGTCGCCGGCCTCGACTCCGCGGCGCGACTCGTGCTGCTCGACGTCCTCTCGGCCGCGGTCGGGGAGATCACCCGCGACCTGGCACCCGGCTCGGTCGACCTGCGGCTGCGCGGTCGCGACGTCGAGTTCGTGGTCACCCAGGCGAGCACCGAGGCCGACAGCGACGACGAGCCCGCCACCTCGGTGGACCTCGACGACGTGAGCACCTCGCGCACGACCCTCCGCCTCCCGGACGCCCTCAAGGCGAAGGTCGACGAGGCGGCAGTGGCGGACGGCCTGTCCGTCAACACGTGGCTGGTGCGGGCGGTCGCCGCCGCACTCCAGCCCAAGCAACGACGATCCGCGCAGCGCACGCTGCGCACCGGCGACAGCTTCGCCGGCTGGGCCCGCTAACCACCCAGCCCTCCAGAACACCAGCCACGCGAACCCCGCGGGGCCGGACGAACACACCCCGAGGAAGGCAGGCATCGCCATGCCCACGTACACCACGCCCACCCCGATCGACGTCGCCATCCACCTGCCGGTGGGCGCCATCGAGGTCGTCGCCGGGGACCGTTCCGACACGGTCGTGACGGTCGCGCCGACCAACCCGGCGAAGGCGGTCGACCGCCGCGGCGCGGAGGAGACCGCGGTCGACTTCGCCGCCGGGGTCCTCACGATCACCGGGCCGAAGCCGCGGTTCAGCTTCATCGGCCCGAGCGAGTCGGTCGACGTCCGCGTCGAGGTGCCCACCGGTTCACGGCTCACCGCCGAGGGCTCGATGGGCGGTGTCCGCACAGCAGGGCGCCTCGGAGCCACCCGGATCAAGTGCTCCATGGGACCGGTCGACATCGAGTCCACCGGCGACCTGTGGCTGCGTGCCGGGCACGGCAACGCGACCGTCGGCACCGCGGACGGCTCGGCCGAGATCACCGCCGACCACGGGCAGATCCGGATCGGCACGGTCACCGGTGACGCCGTGCTCAAGGCGTCGCACGGGTCGGTGCAGATCGGGGAGTCCGGCGGCGACCTCGAGGCGAAGCTCTCCTACGGCGACCTCGACATCGCGCAGGCGCTCGGCTCGGTGACGGCCAAGACGGCCTACGGCAGCATCTCGCTGCACGAGGTCTCCAGCGGCTCGGTCCAGATCGAGAGCGGCTACGGCCAGGTCACCGTGGGCATCCGACCGGGGGTCGCCGCCTGGCTCGACCTGTCCTCCAAGAGCGGCCACGTCCGCAACCAGCTCGACGGCGACACGGCTCCGGCCGAGTCCGAGCAGACCGTCGCCGTCCGCGCCCGCACCCAGGCGGGCAACATCACCGTCCAGCGCGCCCGTTGAGAGGAAGAACCATGTCGACAACCACCGCACCTGCCATCCGTGTGCAGGGCATCGAGAAGTCCTACAAGGAGCTGCACGTCCTGCGCGGCGTCGACTTCGAGGTCGCACCGGGCAGCATCTTCGCCCTCCTCGGCTCGAACGGCGCCGGCAAGACCACGATGATCCGGATCCTGTCGACGCTGCTGAAGCAGGACGCCGGCACGGCCGTCGTCGCTGGTTCCGACGTCGCGACGGACGCGTTCAGCGTCCGGGAGTCCATCAGCCTGACCGGCCAGTTCGCGGCGGTCGACGAGATCCTCTCCGGCAAGGAGAACCTGGTCCTCGTCGCCAAGCTGCGGCACCTGAAGAACACCGACCAGATCGCCGACGACCTCCTCGCGCGCTTCAGCCTCACCGAGGCGGGCTCGCGCAAGGTGGCGACGTACTCCGGCGGCATGCGTCGTCGTCTCGACATCGCGATGAGCCTCATCGGCCGGCCGAAGGTGCTCTTCCTCGACGAGCCGACCACGGGCCTGGACCCGGAGGCGCGCATCGAGGTGTGGCAGGTCATCAAGGACCTGGCGACGCAGGGCACCACCGTCCTGCTGACCACCCAGTACCTCGACGAGGCCGAGCAGCTGGCCGACCGGATCGCGATCCTGCACCAGGGCCGCATCATCGCCAACGGCACGCTCGGTGAGCTCAAGGCGCTGCTCCCCCCGGCGACCGTCGAGTACGTCGAGAAGCAGCCGACGCTCGAGGAGATCTTCCTCGCGCTCGTCGGCACCGGAACCACCACCGACCACAACCAGCTGAGTGAGGACCTGTCATGACCACCACGCACTTCTTCAGCGACACGACCGACCTGACCGGTCGCTCCCTGCGGCACATCACCCGCAGCGTCGACACGATCATCACGACCGCGGTCACGCCGATCGCGCTGATGCTGCTGTTCGTCTACGTGTTCGGCGGGGCGATCTCGTCGGGCACCGAGAACTACGTCAACTACCTGCTGCCGGGGATCCTGCTGATCGCGATCGCGTCGGGCATCGCCTACACGGCTGTCCGGCTGTTCACCGACCTGCAGAGCGGCATCTTCGAACGGTTCCACTCGATGCCGATCTCCCGGCCGTCCGTGCTGTGGGCGCACGTGCTCACGTCGCTGGCGTCCAACGGGATCACGATCGCGATCATCGTCGTCGTCGGTCTGCTCATGGGGTTCCGCACGTCGGCCGGGATCGGGGCGTGGCTCGCCGTCGCCGGGATCCTGACCCTGTTCACCCTGGCGCTCACGTGGGTCGCCGTCATCGCCGGCCTCTCGGCGAAGTCCGTCGACGGGGCCGCAGGGTTCTCCTACCCGCTGATCTTCCTGCCGTTCATCAGCTCGGCGTTCGTCCCCACCGAGACGATGTCGGGTCCGGTGCGCTGGTTCGCGGAGAACCAGCCGGTCACCTCGATCGTCAACACGATCCAGGACCTCTTCGCCGGCACGCCGGTGGGCAACGACATCTGGGTCGCGCTGGCCTGGTGCGTCGGCATCCTCGTCGTCGCCTACGTGTTCGCGATGCGCACGTACCGCCGCAAGATCAGCTGATCGACATCTGACCAGCAAGCCCTCCACCGTCCACGGTCTTCGTGGGCGGTCGAGGTGCGTTCGGGGGTCTCGACGGTCAGCGGGCGAGCTGCGGGTCGGCGGTGAGCTCGACGTTCGCCCACAGGTCGTACCCCAGCGGTTCCAGCCGGCCGATGAGCGAGCGGCGGACGCGGTCCTCACCGGTGACGTCCCACGCACCCTCCGGCACCACGAAGTCGACCTCGACGTAGAGGCGGCTGCCCAGCTTGGTGGACCGGACGAACGGCTCGTCGAGCCCGAACTCCGCCCGCACGGACGTCACGGCCTCCGCCAGCGCCCGGCGCACGTCGGCGGGCGGCTCCGCCTCCAGCAGCTCGAGGGCCGCGGCACGCAGCAGGCGCAACGGGATCGGCAGCAGCACGAGGCAGGCCACCAGGACGAGGACCGGGTCGACGTACCGGACGACGTCGCCGACGTCGGCCAGCGCCAGCGCGAGTCCCCCGCCGGCGGCGAACACCAGGCTCAGCAGCGCACCCGCCCGCCACTGGGCGACCTCCGCGGCGACGAGCTCGGAGTCCGGCGCGCGGTGGGCGAGCCAGCGGGCGATCGCGTACGAGCACGTCATCGTGATCAGCCCGTACGCGAGGACGGTGCCGGGCTCGACGTCGGCCCCACCGGCGGTGATGACCGCGACGGCGTCGACCGCGGCGTAGATCAGGGTGCCCAGCAGCGCCACCCCCTGGACCGCGATCGCCAGCGGTGTGACGGCGGCCTTGCCGAACGGGAACCGCGCGCTCGGCACGTCGGCCGCAGCGCGGGACGCCATGAGCGACAGGGCGGACAGCACGATGCCGAGCAGGATGAACGCGCCGTCGAACAGCAGCACGCGCGACTGGGCGGCGATCCCCCAGACGACCGCGAGGGTGCCCAGGACGGCGGCCCCCGCGATCGACTCGTGCAGCGCGCGCCGCTCGTTCACCGGTTCGCGCTGAACGTCGACGCGACCTCCAGCAGCAGCCGGGCGCCGAAGCCGGTCGCGCCCTTGGTCCGCCAGGCCTCGTCTCCGTCGGACCGCATGGTCCCCGCGATGTCGAGGTGGGCCCACGGCGTCTCGCCCACCCACTCGGCCAGGAACAGCGCCGCCGTGATCGCCCCGGCGTACTCGCCGCCGAGGTTCTTGATGTCCGCGACCTCGGAGTCGAGCTGCTTGCGGTACCGGCGGTCCAGCGGCAGCCGCCAGACCTGCTCGTCGGTGCGTTCCGCTGCCGCCTCGACCAGGTCGAGGATGCCGTCGTCGTTGCCGATGACGGCCGCGGTCATCATCCCGAGCGCGGCCAGGGCGGCGCCGGTCAGCGTCGCGATGTCGACGATGGCGTCGACGCCGTCCTCGTTGGCGAGCGCGATCGCGTCCGCCATGACCAGGCGCCCCTCGGCATCGGTGTTCACCACCTCGATGGTCCGGCCGCTCCGCGACGTGAGGACGTCCCCGAGCTTGGTGGCCGAGCCAGACGGCATGTTGTCCGTGCACGCCAGGTACGCGCTGACCGCGATCGGCACGTCGAGGTCCGCGAGCGCCGTCATCGCCGCGAGCACGGCGCCCGCGCCGCTCATGTCCATCTTCATGGCCGCGTGCATCGCGTTGGACGGCTTGAGGCTGATGCCGCCGGAGTCGTAGGTGATGCCCTTGCCGACGAGGCCGAGGTGGCCGGTGGGCTCTGTCGTCGGCACGTAGCGGATCACGATCATGCGCGGTTCGACCACCGACCCGGCGTTCACGCCGAGCAGCCCGCCGCAGCCCATCTCGATCAGCGCCTCCTCGTCGAACACCTCGATGTCGAGCCCGTGCTCGCCGGCCAGCCAGACGGCGATGTCCGCCAGGTCCGGGGCGGTGAGGTGCCCGGCGGGGGTGCTGGCCAGGTCCCGGGACAGGGAGGCCGCGCGGGCGATCGCGACGCCGCGGTCGGCGCCGCGGCGGGCGTCGTCGGCGGACGCGTCGTCGACGAGCAGCACGATCTCCCGTACGGGGACGGTCGACGGGTCGGACTTGAGCGCGTCGTACCGGTACCGGCCGAGCAGGATGCCCTCGACGACGGCCTGGGCCGAGCCGGCGACGGACACTCCTGCGGCCGCGAGGTCGGTGGTGAGCACCTCGTCGCGACCGGCCGCCCGGGCGAACGCGGCGGCGGCGTCGCGCAGGGCCGCCTCGGACGGGTCGTCGCCGACGCCCGTCACGATGACGGCGCCGCCCTCGCGCGGCAGGACCAGCGTCTCCCCGACTGCCCCGCGGAAGCCCCACTCGGTGAGCGCGGCGCGGTCCAGCGGCACCCCGGACGGCACCTCGCCCGTGGCGGTCACGGCGAGCCCGAGGGCGCGGCCGACGTCGGCGCCGGGCGCGGCGACCCGGACGGACAGCTCCTCGAACCGGGCGCGGGACGGGATCGGGTCGAACGGCATGATCGTGCTCCTTACGTGGGCCAGATGACAGGGATGAGCAGCACCGCCACGACGAACCACGCCAGCGTGGTCGCGAGGCCGAGCTTCCAGTAGTCGGAGAACCGGTAGCCGCCCGCGCCCATGACCATCATGTTGGCGGGGGTGGCGATCGGGGTCAGGAACGACGCGGCCCCGGCGACCGCGACGAGCATGAGGACGGGCGCCAGCGCGACCCCCGACTCGTTGCCCATGGCCACCGCGATGGGCGCGACGATGAGCACGGTCGCGGTGTTGCTGACCACCTGACCGAGCAGCACGGTGAGCACGAAGATCGCCGCGAGGACCACCTGCGGGCTGCCGTCGCCGACGATGCCGACCAGCCAGCCGGCCACCAGGTCCGCGGCACCGGAGGAGGCGATCGCGACCGACAACGGGATGAGCCCGCCGACGAGCACGACGGTCTGCCAGGAGATCGCCCGGTACGCCTGCGGGCCGCCGACGACCCCCGTCATCACCATCGCGGTCGCCCCGACGAGCCCCGCGATCGCGGGCGGGACCACGCCCGTGGCCAGCAACGCGACCGTGACGACCAGCACCGCGATCGCACGCCACGCCTTCGGGCCCAGTGCCACTGTCTGCCGTCGGACCAGCTCGGGGCTGTCGACGATGAGCACGTCGTCGTCGGCCGCGAACGACTCGACGTACGACCACGGCCCGTGCACCAGGAGCGAGTCACCCTCGGCCAGCGCAAGATGGTCGCCGCCGCGGTCCTTGCCGAGCCGCCGGACACCGAGGACCGTGACCCCGGACCGGACCAGGCCCGCGAATACGACCTCGCCGATCACCCGCGAGCGAGGGCGGACGACCAGCTCCGCGACGCCCACCTCCCGGCCGAGCAGCGCCTCGCGGGTTCCCCGGGTCAGGGGGGTCGTCGCGACGGCGAACCCGTGCCGGTCCACCAGCGAGGTGATCCCGTCGCTCTCGCCGGTGACCACGACGACGTCACCGACGCCGAGCACGTCGTCCTCGCCCGCCGGCGCACCCGAGGACCGCTGCACCCCGATCAGCACCACGCCGTCGGGCACCTCGACCTGCTCGCGACGGCTGCCGACGACGTCGGACCCCGGCTGGACCGCGAGCCGGAAGAAGCCCACGTCGAGGCTGTAGTGCTCGACCAGGGTGTCGACGTGCGCGGAGTAGTCGGCGGGCAGCGACGTCGGCGACCGGTCGGGCAGGAGCCGGCGGCCGAGGAGGACCGAGACCGCGATGGTGACCAGCACCAGCGGCAGCCCGATCAGCCCGAACTCGAAGAACCCGAACCGCTCGCCGGTGGCCTCGAACAGGGCGTCGGACACGATCACGTTCACGGTGCTGCCGCTCAGCACCAGGAGCGCTCCGGCGCTCGCGGCGAACGCGAGCGGCATGAGCATCTGCGACGTCGACTGCTTCGACCGTCGTGACGCCAGCACCACCACCGGGAGCAGAGCGGCGGCCGCACCGTTGGGGGTGACCAGCGCCGCCATGACCGCGGAGAGCCCCATGAGCGCGATCAGCAGCCGGTTGCGCGCTGTCCCGGCGCGGGTGATCAGCTGCTGACCGGCCCACGCCGTGACCCCCGACGACTCGAGGCCCTCGCTGAGCACGAACAGGGACGCGATGAACACGACGACCGGGTCCCCGAACCCGGCGACCGCCTCGGTGGCGGTGACCAGCCCGGTCGCGAAGAGAGCGAGCGCCGTGAGGATCGCGACGACGCCGACGCTGAGCCGGTTCCAGATGAAGAGGCCGACGCAGCCCGCGAGGACCAGCAGGCTCAGCGTGGCGTCGGACACATCGTCACACTAGGGCGCTGGGACCGGCGTGCGGACGCCCCGCACCAGCAACCATCCCAGGAACGCGATCTCGGACAACCCGCCCACCAGGCCCAGGGCCAGCGCGACACCGTCCGCACCGGGCACGGCCAGCTCGACGACGAGGCCCAGCAGATACCCGACGCCGCCGACCATGAGCGCGTACCCGAAGATCCGCGGCACCGTGCCCGACCGGACCACCAGGTAGCCGAGCGGGATCAGCCACCCACCGAAGAACACCTGCGCGATCAGGTACCCGACGCCTTGCAGGTCGAGGAACAGCGCCGCGATCTCGTCGGCACCCCGCTGCGCCGCGAGCACGGCCCCCGCGTGGTTGACCAGGTTGAGGCTCTGGATCGCCACGCTGACCGCGTTCATGGTGAGCATGGCAACCGCCGCGAAACGGTGGACGTCCTTGAACAGGGCGTACAGCGCGAGGCCGACGAGCAGGAAGCACGCGTAGGCGACGACGTCGGCGGCGAACGCGATCTTCATGAGGTCCGCGCTGTCGCGGAGGGCTTGGGCGACGTCGTCGGCCGCCTTGACCGACCCTCGCGCGGCCAGCTCGGCGAAACCGCCGCAGACGGCGACGACGAGGTACAGCAGTCCTGCCAGGCGTGCGTTCATCGTGAGTTCCTCCTTGAGGGCATGACGGATCGCGAGGCCTCGCGGCCTCCTGCGGCGTGCGGCGGGATCAGCCCGGGTACTGGAAGACGTCGTCGAGCGGGACGTCGAACACGCGGGCGATCTGGAAGGCCATCTCGAGCGACGGGGAGTAGCGCCCCTGCTCGATGGCGATGACGGTCTGACGGGTGACGCCGATGCGTTCGGCCAGCTCGGCCTGGGTCATCTCGCCATGGGTGAAGCGCAGCGTGCGGATCGAGTTGGTGACGCGCGTCGGCGGCTTCACCACGTGGAGAAGTCCTGCCGGTAGGCCGCCAGCTTGGTCATGGACGAGACGATCGCCGAGAGGACGAAGCAGAGGTAGATGACGTTGGCGATCCAGAACCAGTCCACCTCGAGCAGCGCCAGGGCCATCGCGGCGAGGGCGCCGATGACGACGAACGACTGGCCCGTGCGCTCGCCGACGCGGTCGATCTCCTTGTCGCGCTGGTCCTTCAGGTGGCCGTCGCGCCGGTTGACCAGCGCGACGCCGATGGTGCCGAGGATGGACGCGATGATCGCGCCCCCGATGGACCACAGCAGCGGGCCGACGTAGGCCACCTCGGTCAGGGGCGTGCCCTGCGCCCGGCTCAGCACCACGACGACGTACGCCGTGTAGAAGAGCACGGAGACGACGAGGAACACCCAGACGTTCCGTTCTTCGTACGACATCAGCTCTCCTGCGCGACGGTGATCACGGTCTTGCCCCGGGCGTGCTCGGCGACCAGCCGGCGCACGGCCTCCGGGGCGTCGGTCAGAGGGTAGGTCCGCTCGATCGCGGGCGTGAGCAACCCGGCCTCGGCGAGCTCACGGAGCCGGTCGAGCTTCGCGCGGCTCCCGGTGGCCACGACCGGCCGCAGGTGCTGGCCCACGAACAGGTTCACGACGACCGCCTGCGCGAGCCGTGCCATCGGCCCGATGATCCGGCCGGGGCCACCGAACGAGAGCGCGAGCGTGCCGTGCGGGGCCAGCGCACGCCGGCAGGCCGCGAGGCTGCGGTTGCCGACGAGGTCGATCACGACGTCGTACCGGGTCCCGTCGCTGGTGAAGTCGGAGCGCTCGTAGTCGATGACCTGGTCGGCGCCGACGCCGCGGACCAGCTCCACGTTGCGCCCGCTGCAGACCCCGGTCACCTCGGCGCCGAGCGCCTTGGCCACCTGCACCGCGAACGTGCCGACCCCGCCGGACGCGCCGTTGACCAGCACCTTCTGCCCCGGCTGGACCCCGGCCGCGCAGTCGAGCGCGGTGCCGGCCGCGAGCGGGAGGGTCGCGGCCCGCTCGAAGGTCAGGTTGGCCGGCTTGCGCGCGAGGAGCTTCGCGGGGACGCACACGTACTGCGCCCACACGCCCGCGACGGCCTCACCGAACACCTGGTCGCCGACCTGGAGGTCGGTCACGTCCGCGCCGACCTCCTCGACGACGCCGGCCAGGTCCTTGCCGGGCACCGGGTGCTTCGGCTTCCGGAGGCCGGAGACGGCCCGGATCAGCGACGGCCGGCCGGTGATCATGGCGATGTCGGCGAAGTTGAGCGACGAGGCGCGCACGGCGATCAGCACCTCGTCGGCCTTCGGCGACGGACGCGGCACCGTCGTGTGGGCGAGCACCTCCGACGACCCGTACGCGCGCTGCACGATCGCCTGCATGGAACGGGTCCTGACGTCCATCGAAGTCTCCTGTGTAAAGAATTGTTGACACGGCGAAGGTATGGCGAACCAGACATCATGTCAAGAGTTCTTTACACTGCAGGATGGGCGGCAGGATGGGCGGCATGCAGGTCTTCGCGCTCTCCGGAACCGTCGGTGCAGGCAAGTCGACGGTCGCCGTCGCGCTGCGCGATGCTCTCCTCGCCCGCGGGATCGCCGTCGGCGAGGTCGACGTCGACGCGATCGCCAACGAGACACCGTCGCCGCCCGACGACCCCTTCAACGAGCGCGTCGTCGTCGCGCACCTGCGCACGATGCGCCCGCTCTGGCGCGACGCCGGGCTCGAGGTCCTGATCCTGCCCCGCGTCATCGAGACCGCCGCGCAGCGCGACGCCTACGCGGAGGCCCTCGGCGAGCCCGTCCGCGTCGTGCGGATCGACGCGCCGACCGCCACCCGGCACGCCCGCCTGGTCGCCCGGCACGCACCCGGCCCGGAGCGCGACTGGCACCTGGCCCGCACCGACGTCCTGGCTCTCCTGCTCGTCGAGGCCGGCGTCGAGGACCTTGCCGTCACCAACGTCGACCGGCCACCCTCGGCGGTGGCGTCAGAGATCGTGGACCTGCTCGGGTTCTAGCGAGCCGGGCGTCTTCTGGAGCACCCGAGCCAGGTCCTCCAGGGCGGCCAGCGGGTCCGTGCCCACCGGCATGAGGACCGTCGTCGTGACGCCCGCGTCGTGCAGCTGACCGATGCGCGTCCGGGCGTCGTCCACCGTGCCGACGACGGCGAGCTGGTCGACCCACGCGTCGGGCATCGCTGCGGCGAACGCCTCGCGCGAGGCCGACGCCGCCCGCAGCGCGCGGAACTCGTCGGCGAACGGCAGCGGCGCGATGTGCACGTCCCAGTCCGGGTCGCCGATCCACTCCAGCGCGGGCCGGGCGGTGTCGCGGGCCCGCGCGGCGTCCTCGTCGACCACAGCGACGCAGTAGGCGACGATCCGGTGCTCGCGCGTCGGGGCGATGTGCCGGAGGGCCTCGGCGACGTACTCCGGGGTGACCGGCTCCGCGAGGATCGTGCCGTCGGCGGACCGGCCCGCGAGCGCGAGCGACCTCGGTCCGCGGACACCCGCGAGGATCCGCGGGACGCTGCTCGGCGGGGTGTTCAGCTCGACGCCGTCGAGGTGCACGTACCGACCGTCGGCGCTCTCCCGCGAACCGGTCAGGATCGCGCGCACCGCGTCCAGGTGCTCGCCCAGCATGGTCAGCTGGCTGGCCGGCCACGCGCCCACCTGCCGCATCCAGCCCCGCATCCCGTGCCCGATGCCGATGTCGACGCGGCCGGGGAACAGCTCCGCGAGCGTCGCCGCCTCCATCGCGGTGAACGCCGCGTTCCGCACCGCGGCGGGCAGGATGCCGACGCCGAGCCGGATCTGCTCCGTCATCGCGAGCGCCGCGGCCGCCTGCGCGACGCCGCCGCGGAAGAAGCAGTCCTCGACCACCCAGAGCTCGTCGAATCCCAGGGTCTCCGCCTGCTGCGCGTACGTCCGGAACAGGTGGGCGGGCAGGTCCCGCGGGAGCATGACGCCGACGGCGCGCTCGGTCATCGGTTCTCCTCGATCACGTCGGGTGTCCTCGTCGCTCATGCCTCCGACGCTCTCACAGCCGTGGGTCGACCGGCTCCGACTCCAGCGCGAGCACCGCGAACACCGGCTCGTGGACCCGCCAGAGCGGCTCCCCCGCGACCAGCCGGTCCAGCGACTCCAGCCCGAGCGCGTACTCGCGCAGCGCGAGACCCCGCTTGCGCCCCAGGGATCGGACCTTCAACCGGTCAAGGTGCTGCGTGTACTCCGGCCCGTAGATGATCCGCAGGTACTCCCGGCCGCGGACCTTCAGCCCGGGCTGGACCAGCCCGCGCCGACCGTGCACCAGGTTGGCGAACGGCTTGACCACCATCCCCTCGCCGCCGGCCGCGGTGAGGGTCTCCCACCAGTCGATCCCCTCCTGGGGCTCGTGGACGTCGACCTCCAGCCGCTGCGTCCGGCGCAGCAGCGTCGGGTCGGCGTCGACCAGGCGGTCGATCACGGACAGGTGCCAGCCGTGGTCGCGGTCGTGGAACGTCAGCCCCTCCGCGGCAAGCACCTGGAACGGCGCCAGCTGCACGCCGTCGAGGCCGTCGGTCGGCCAGACGTAGCGGCGGTAGGCCTCCACGAAGGCATCGGCGTCCGCGGCACGCCGGCGCGTCCGGTCCAGCAGGTCGGCCACGTCGAGGCCACGCGACGCGGCCGCCTCCAGGGACGCGACGGCGGGCGGCAGCATCGCGCGCGCCGACGCGCCCGTCGCCGCGTACTGCTCGCGCAGCAGCGGACCTGCCTTGAGCGACCAGGGCAGCAGCTCGGCGTCGAGCAGCAGCCAGTCCGTGGCCAGCTCCTCCCAGAGCCCGGCCCTGGTGACGGCTGCGCGCAGCCGGTCCAGGAAGACCTCGGTCAGCGAACGGTCGAAGAACGCGCGTCCGGTCCGGGTCCAGACCGCTCCGGTCTCCCCGTCCGGCGCACCCATCCAGCGGAACCCGTCCCGGCACACGAGCACCGTCGCCCGCGAGCCCATGTGCTTCTCCTCGCAGATCACGTGCGTGACGCCGTTCGCCGCGTAGGCGGAGAACGCCTCCGCCGGGTGCTCCAGCACGCCCGGCAGCGGCGACGTCGCCACCGGTGCCATCGTCGGCGGCAGGTACGGGAGCCAGCGCGGGTGCAGCGCGAACCGGCTCATCACCTCCAGGGCCGCGACGGCGTTGTCCTCGTCGAGGGTGATCCGGCCGTGGTGCCGCGTCTCCACGGACCGCCGGCCCAGCACGTCCTCGATGTCGAGCACGTCGTCCGGCCGGGTGGCCGCCGGCACGAGGAACGGCTTGGCCGGCTCGTACCAGACCTGCTCGGCCGGCACCTGCACGACCTCCTTGCTCGGGTACCGCAGCGCGGTCAGGTGCCCCCCGAACACCACCCCGGTGTCCAGGCACATCGTGTTGTTGACCCACTGCGGGACCGGCGTCGGCGTGTGCCCGTACAGGACCATCGCGCGGCCGCGGTAGTCGTCGGCCCACGGGTAGCGCACCGGCAGCCCGAACTCGTCGGTCTCCCCGGTGGTGTCCCCGTACAGCGCGAAGCTGCGCACCCGTCCCGACGCGCGCCCGTGGTACGCCTCCTTCAGCCCGGCGTGCGCGACGACCAGCCGCCCGTCGTCGAGCACCAGGTGCGAGACCAGCCCGTCGGCCCACGCCCTGACCTGCGCCGAGAACTCCCCGCCCTCGGCGGCCAGCTGCGCCAGCGACGTCTCCAGCCCGTGGCTGACCGTGACCTTGCGACCGTCCAGCGCGCGCACCAGCTTGTGCTCGTGGTTGCCCGGTACCGCGAGCGCGTGGCCCGCCGCCGTCATCCCCATGGCCAGGCGCAGCACGCCCGGGGTGTCCGGTCCGCGGTCCACCAGGTCACCGAGGAACACGACCGTCCGGCCGTCCGGGTGCACGGCGTCGACCGGCCGCCCGGCGGTGTCCCGGACGAGGGCGTAGCCGAGCTTCTCCAGGAGCGACTCCAGCTCCGAGCGGCAGCCGTGCACGTCGCCGATGACGTCGAACGGACCGCGCTCGTCCCGCAGGTCGTTGCGCAGGCGCGTGCGGACGATCGTCGCCTCCGCCACCTCCTCGACCGTGCGGAGCACGTGCACCTGCCGGAACCCCTCGCGCGTCAGCCCCCCGACCGCGCGGCGGACCAGGTCGCGCTGCCGGGTCACCACGCGCGCCGGCAGCTCCCGGTCACCGCGCCCGCGGTTGCGCTCCAGGCACACGTCCTCCGGCAGGTCCAGCACGATCGCCACCGGCAGCACGTCGTGCGCCCGCGCCAGCTCCACCACGTGCTTGCGGGCGTCACGCTGCGCGTTCGTCGCGTCGACCACCGTGAGGCGCCCGCGGTCCAGGCGCTTCCCGACGACGAACGACAGCACCTCGAACGCGTCCTTGGTGGCGTCCTGGTCGGTCTCGTCGTCGGACACCATGCCGCGGCAGGCGTCGCTCGACACCACCTCGTACCGGCCGAACCGCTCGGCGGCGAACGTCGACTTGCCCGACCCCGACGCCCCCACCAGCGCGACCAGCGCCAGCTCCGGGATCTCCAGCGCGCTCATGCGGCCGCCCCCAGCGTGAAGACGAGCAGCTGCGTCGGCGGTCCGACCTCCCGGTCGACGTCCCCGACGGCCCCCGCCCGGAACGTGTAGCCGTACGTCTCGCACATGCGCGCCGCCCACTGCTCCCCCTGCGCCCGCGTCCACTCGAACCGGTGGTCCGTGTGCCGCATCGTGCCGGCGTGCAGCGTCGGGTAGCGGACGTTGAACTCCTCGTTCGGCGTGGTCACGACGACCGTCCGCGGCCGCGCGTCCCCGAACACCGTCCGCTCCAGCGACGGCAGCCGGTCCAGGTCGACGTGCTCGATGACCTCCATCAGCACCACGGCGTCGGCGCCCGCCAGCCGCGCGTCCCGGTACGTCACCGACGACTGCAGCAGCGTCAGCCGCGCCCGCACAGAGTCGGGCATCCGGTCCAGACCGAGGCGCTCCGCCGCCTTCCGCAGCGCTCGGTGCGACACGTCCGCACCGACCACACGCGTGAACGCCGGGTCCGCCAGCAGCTCGCGCAGCAACGCCCCCTCGCCGCACCCCAAGTCGATCACCGACGACGCCCGCGCCGCCCGCAGCTCGGCCAGCACGACCTCGCGCCGCACCTCGGAGAGCGGCCGCGCGTCCGTCGGGGCCGCCACCTGCTCCTCCGCGACCTCCACCACGCCCAGCCGCTCCACCGCGTCGGCCACGTACTCGCGACGGTGCGCGAGCGACCGGCGCAGGATCCAGTCCCGCTCCGGGTGCCCGCCCAGCCACTCGCCCGCGCTGCGCACCAGCTTGTCGACCTCGTCGGGACCCACCCAGTAGTGCTTGCCGCCGTCCAGTGCCGGGAGCAGCACGTACAGGTGCCGCAGCGCGTCGGCGGGGGTGAACGTGCCGGTCAGACGGACGTCCGCGTACGGCGACTCACCGAAGGACGGCACCTGCGGGTCCAGCGGTCCGACGCCGACGTCCACGGTCCACCCGAGCGGCTCGAACAACCGGGCCACCAGGCCGGGGTCGCCGTCGTCGGGCACCGCCGGCACGTGGATCTCCAGCGGCAGCGCGACACCGACGAGGTCCGGGCGCACCGCGCACGTGCCCGCCATCGCGGACCGGAACACCCGCCCGAGCGCCACGGACAGCAGCGAGCTCGCGGCGTACGGGCGGTCGTTGACGTAGGCACCCAGGGCGAACCCGTCCCCGAACCGTCCCCCGCGGACGAGCTCGACGGGGTCGACCTCGAGCAGCAGCGCGACCGTGCACCGCTCGTCGGAGGCCTCCGGGTAGAACACGTGCGCCCTGCCCACGGACAGGTCGAACGTCTGCGCGCGGTCGGGGTGCTTGTGCAGGAGGAAGCCCAGGTCGCTCGCGGACCCGGCCGTCGACGTCAAGGTGAGGAACACCGGGCCATTGTGTCGACCGCTCCGACCCGGGTCCCTGCATTAACGAGGCGTCAGCCCTGTGCCGCCCGCAGGAACTGCTCCAGCAGCGGGCCGGCGGTGGTCGACCCGTACTCGCCGACGTCGACGAACACCGCGACGGCCAGGTCACCCTGGATCGCGATCATCCAGACGTGGTTCTGCAGGTTCCCCGCCTCGCCGAACTGCGCGGTGCCGGTCTTGGCCGCCACCTCGTCGCCGGGGAGGTCCAGCAGGAACGTCGCGCCGCCGTCGGTGACCACGCCGCGCATCAGCTGGTGCAGGGTGGCGGCCTCGTCCGCGGTCAGCGGGTCGATCGGCCGAGGTGCGTCGGTCGGCTCCGCGCTGGACGCGGTGTCGTCGTCGGTCGGTTCCGGCGTGGCGGCCCCGTCCGCCGGGACCACGAGCCGCGGGACCACGGTCGCCCCGTGCGCGACCGAGGCGGCCACGGTCGCCATGCCGAGCGGCGACGCCAGGACCCGCCCCTGGCCGATCATCGACGCGGCGTGGTCGGTGCCGTCGGAGTCGGCCGGGACGTCCCCGAGGAACGCGGGGAACGCGAGCGTGGCGTCGGGGGCCAGGCCGAGCGAGCCGGCGGCGTCGATCAGCGCGTCCTGGTCCGCCGTGTCACGGGCGGAGATGAAGGCGGTGTTGCACGAGTTGGCGAAGGCGGTCCGCAGCGGGATGGTGCCCAGCTTGTCCGTGGGGTACTCGGGGAAGTTGGTGAATGACCGCCCGTCGACCGAGACCGTCGCCGGGCACGTCGTGTCGCTGTCGGCGGTCATCCCGGACCGCAGGAGCGCCAGCGCGGACACCACCTTGAACGTGGAGCCCGGAGCGAACTGGCCGAGGGTCGCGGTCGACATCCCCTCGCCCCCCAGTCCGCTGGCGGCGGCGAGCACGTCCCCGGTCGACGGCCGGATCGCGACGACCGCACTGGCCGGCGCGACCGTCGCGACGACCGACTCGGCCGCCTGCTGCAGGCCCACGTCGAGCGTGGTCGTCAGGGGCGTGCCGGGGGTGGGGGCGACCGTGTACAGCTGGCGCGGAGCGGCGCCGTCCGGCTGCGACGCCGTGATCGTGACGCCGGGCAACCCGCGCAGCTGCGCGTCGTACTGTCGCTGGAGCCCGGACAGACCCGCGAGGTCACCGGCTGCGACCGCTCCGTCCGACTTCTCGATGATCTCCGCGGTCGCCGGTCCGACGGTCCCCAGGATCGGCCGGGCGAAGTACCGGGACGGGGCCAGCGGGAGGGTGTCGGTCACGTCGTTCACACCGGCAAGCGCCCGGAGGCGGGCGAGGTCGTAGCCGAGGTCGCCCTCACGGATGGTGATGGCCTCGACGAACGCCTTCTCGCCCGCCTCGGCCACCCGCGTCGCGTAGGCGTCCGCGTCGATGCCGAGCTCGCGGGCCAGCGCCCGGGCGGCCGCGTCCTGGTCGGCGGCGGCGACGCGCGTCTTGTCGATGCCGAGACGGTGGACCCTGCGCGGCTCGACGATCACGGCACCGCCCGCGCCCAGCACGTTGGCGCGGTCCGCCCGGGCTCGCGCGACCGTGAGGACCTCACCGGCGACCAGGTCGGGTGCGAGCAACGACGGCGACCACGTGGCGTGCCAGACGTCCTCGTCGTCCCGGGCGAGCTTCGCGTGCGTCTCGTACGTCCAGTCGGCGTCGCTCTCGTCGATGTCCCACGTGTACCCGAGCGTCACCGTGGCGAGGTCCTCGTCCTGCTCGTCGATCGTCGTCGAGACGACGGCGACCTGCGGCTCCCACGGGGCGAGGCCCTCGTACGCGGCGGTCCGGGCCGCCGTCGCGGCGGACGCGTCGGCGGCGCCACCGGCGAACGGCGCCTTGGCGAAGTTGCCGGAGGCGAGCGCGGACGCCAGGGCCTTGGTCGCACTCTCGGGGTCCGGCGGCTCGGCCGAGCACGCGGTCAGACCGGCAGCGACCGTGACGAGAGCGATCCCGCCGACCAGGAGCCGTCGTGCGTGCGCTGCCCGTTCACCTGCGAACGTCATGCTGTCCTCTCGTCACGTGCGACTGCGTCGCGCTCACGGACACACTGCTGGCGGGTGCTGGGGCGACGCTCCGTGAGCGTGCCACCGCCCGGGTACCGAGCGGGTGAGAACGGCGCAGCCTTCACCACTCCTCCCCAGACAGCGTCACGCGAACACCCCGGCGGGGTCGTAGGTCCGGCGCACCTCGGCCAGACGGTCGGCCGTCGCCGGGTCCCACACCGCGGTGGCCCTGCCGGCGAAGTTCGGGTTGAGCTCCGCCGTCGCCCACGGTGCGAGGGCGTCGGCCACAGCGTCGGCCGCGGCCGGGATCGTGGTGCCGAACTGCGTCGGGTCGACGCCGACGACACCGGCGACGAAGTCCGCCGCGCGCCCCGAGACGGCCGACCCGCCGGGCACGTCCACACCGGTGGCGCCGGCGACGTGCCGCAGCTCGACGGCCACGAACGGCTGGTCGGCGGCCGGCCCGACCACGCCGAGCCAGGCGGTCGCGAGGTCGTCGTCCGCGTGGCTGAGCATGAACCCGCGCACCCAGCTGGGCGCGGGGTCGACCGGGTCGTTGTGGATCTCCGCCGACCGCGCGACCGGCAGCACCCCGACCGTGTCCAGGAACGTCGGGGCGAGCGCCCGCAGGGGTGCCGTGGCGGCCTCGCCCGCGGCCTCGTCACCGGGCCGCGCGACCCGCAGCGTCAGTGCGGTCCGACCCCGCAAGAATGGCGGCACCGCCTCGAAGTCCGGGAAGCGGATGATCGCCGCGCTGGTCGTGGTCTCGGCGTCGGCGGACGCGGTCCAGGCCAGCCAGCCGCGCAGGGCGGTCTCGATGTGCTCCGCGTCGAAGAACAAGGACCCGGCGTACAGCTCGGGGATCGCGACCAGCCGCAGTCGCACCTGCGTCACCACGCCGAGTCCGACCTTGCCGCCGCGGAGCGCCCAGAACAGGTCGGGGTGCTCGTCGGCAGACGCCTCGACCACCTCACCGGACCCTGTCACGACCGTGAACGACTCGATCCGGTCGGAGCTGTAGCCGTGGCTGCGGGCGAACGGGCCGATCCCGCCCCCGAGCAGGTAGCCGACCACCCCGACGTGGGCGGACGAGCCCGCGACCGGCGTGAGCCCGTGGGCGTCGGCGACGGGGACGACATCCGTCCACGACGCGCCGGCGCCGACCGTCGCGACCCGGGTGTCCGGGTCCACCTCGACGGCCCCGAGGCGGCGGGTGGTCAGCAGGACCCCGGACGTGACCGGGGTGGTGGCGCCGTGCCCGGTGGCGAGCATGGTCAGGGGAACCCGGTGCTCGGCGGCCCAGCGCACGGCCGCGACGACGTCCTGGGTGCTGGTCGCACCGACGGCCACGTCGGGGGTGTTCACGACAGCGCGGTTGTGGGGGGTGACCTCCTCGGCGAACCCCTCCTCGTCCGGGGTCAGCACGGGTCCGGTGATCTCTGACGCGAGGGGGTGGGACATGCCGGAGCTCCTTTGCAGGTCTGTCGGTCACGGCAGCGTGCCACGCGAGCACGCACGTGAGCACGACCTTTCCACCGACCTCCGACAGTGCGCGACGATCAGCGGGTGGCCGACGACTTCACGTACGTGACGCACGAGCCGACGGGTCCGCTCGCGCGGTACGTCGCGAGCATCTGGTACGCCCGTGGCCGGTTGCGGGCGCCCGCCGAACGCGTCGCGCCCACGGGGTCGGCGGTGCTGGGGCTGGTGCTCGGGGCGCCGATCGCGCAGGTGGCACGCAACGGCAGCGGCGACGTGCACCTGGCGCGGACCGGCTTCCTGCTGGGGCCCGACGACCAGCCGATGCTGAACCGGCCGCTCGGGGAGACCTGGTGCGTCGGGGTCGTCGCGACGCCCATCGGCTGCGCGACCGCGTTCGGGGTCGACCCCCGCGTGCTGCGGGGCCGGCTGGTGGGCGCCGAGCCGTGGGCCGACCTGCGTCGTGACCTGCTCGGGCTCGACGAGCCGACCGCCATGATCGCGGCGGTCGAGGATGTGCTGCGCGAGTCGGTCGCGGTGCACGAGCCTGCACTGCCGCGCTGCACGGACGCGGTCGAGGCCGCCGTGGCCGCCCTCGTCGCCGACCCGGGCCGCCCGGTCGCGGACGTGGCCCGTGCGCTGCACCTGTCGCACGCCCACCTGGACCGCGGATTCCGACGGGTGGTCGGGCTCAGCCCCGGGACGTTCGCGCGGATGACCCGGATGCGCGACCTGCTGGCGTCGCTCGACACCGGGCGGCCCGTCGGCTGGGGTCAGGTGGCCGCGGACCGCGGCTGGTACGACCAGGCGCACCTCATCCGGCACTTCCGACGGCACACGGGGACGACGCCCACCGCGTACGTGGCGGCCTACCGCGCGGTCTACGGCGACGTGCCGACGGAGCCGGGGTTCGCACCGGTGGTCAATCCCGTCCAAGACCGTCCGGGCGCCGGCGCCTAGCGTCGCGCGCATGACCACCGCGATCGACGCCACGACGACCATCGCCGCACCGCCCGACGCGGTCTGGGCGGCGCTCACCGACTGGTCCCTGGCGCCGCGGTGGATGCCGGGCGTGACGGCGATGAGCGGGCCGGTGTCACCGGGCGCCGTCGTGACGTTCACCGTCCGCGGCAAGGACCGCACCGCCGTCGTCGAGGTCCTCGACGCGCCGCGCACGCTGGCGCTGCTGTCGCGCTCCGGCCCGGTGACGGCCCTGTACACCTACACGCTGACCGCGACCGCCGCGGGCACCGACCTCCGCCTGCTCGCCGACGTCGAGGTCCGCGGTCCACTGAGCCTCATCGCCCGCGTGATCCGTCGCTCCATCGCCACGGAGGACGGCGCCCAGCCCGAGAACCTGCGCGCGGTCGTCGAGGCCGTCAGCCGACCAGCCGGCTGACCGCGCGGTGCAGGTCCGCGCGGGTCTGCTCCGGGTCGGGGCCGGGGGCGAGAGTGATGCCGTGCACCAACCCCAGCACCTGGCCGAGCAGCCGCTCCGCGGGCCAGTCGTCGTCCCCCCGGACGGCCCGCAGCGCCGCCACCTTCCGGGCGTGCGACGACGCCGCGTGCGTCAGCTGCTCGCCGGGCCGCTCCAGCGCGTGCCACAGGAGCAGCCGCACCAGCGACGGGTGCGCGAGGTTGAACTGCCACAGCCGGACCGCGTAGCCGGGCAGGTCGACCGCGTCGAACGGGACGGCGTCCAGCAGCTGCTCGATCTGGTCCTCGACCACCCGGTCGAACAGCCGGTCCTTGCTGTCGAAGTACGCGTAGATCCGCTGCTTGTTGGCGCCGGCGCGCTCGGCGATCCGGTCCACCCGCGCGCCGGCGAGCCCGCGCTCGGCGAACTCGTCGGCGGCCGCGTCGAGGATCCGGCGCGGGGTGTCGACGACCATCACGCCGGGAGAGCGGTGCCGGTCAGGTCCTGCGCGACCGCCCAGAGGCGGGCGGCGGTGTCGTCGTCGCGCATGCGGCGGGTGAGGCGGACAGGACCGGTGGGGCCGACGAGCCCGAACCGGCCGGTCGGACCGTAGTAGCCGTCCTCGACCGCGCGGGGGTCGGCCGCCGCGAACAGCATCGGCTCGGCACCTTCGGGCGGCAGCTGCGACGGGACGAACGTGAACCTGGCGATCGACGAGCGGTGCACGGCGTCCTTGCCGAGGGACGCGCCCGCGGTCTGCAGGTTCGTCTGCGTGAACCCCGGGTGGGCCGCGTTGCTGCGCAGGGACCAGCCGCGCTGCATCGACACGCGGGCGAGCTGCCGGGCGAGCAGGAGGTCGGCCAGCTTGGACTGCGCGTACGACCGCGTCGGGCTGTACCGGCGTCGGGTCCACTGCAGGTCGTCGAACCGGATACGACCGACGGCCGCCATGCCGCTGCTCATCGTCGTGACCCGGCCCTCGGGCGCCGCCAGGAGGAGCGGCAGGAGCCGGTTGGTCAGCGCGAACGGGCCGAGGTAGTTGGTGCCCAGCTGGAGCTCGAACCCGTCCTCGGTCTCGAAGCGGGTGGGCGGGGTCATGACGCCGGCGTTGTTGACCAGGGTGTCGAGGTGCGTCAGGTCGCGAAGGAGGTCGTCGGCGAACGACTGCACCGAGGCCAGGGAGGCGAGGTCGACGATCCGCACCTCGGCCGTCGCGTTCGGGTGAGCGGCCAGGATCTCGGCGAGCGCCTTCTCACCCTTCTCTTCGCTGCGGACCGCGAGGATCACGTGGGCACCGGCGGCGGCCAGGCGCTCGGCGGCCTCCCGGCCGGTGCCGCTGTTGGCGCCGGTGACGACGACGGTGCGTCCGGTCTGGTCGGGGACGACGTACATCTGGGGCTCCTCGCGAGGCGACAACCAACTGGTTAGTTGGTGACCCTAACAGGCAGACAGGGCCGACGCGGGGTCGAATGGAGACATGAGCACAGTCCCGAACATCACCCTGAACAACGGCGTGCAGATCCCCCAGCTGGGCTTCGGCGTCTTCCAGATCGACCCCGCGGAGACCAAGGACGCGGTCCTGCAGGCGTTCGAGGTGGGCTACCGCCACATCGACACCGCGCAGATGTACAAGAACGAGCAGGGCGTCGGCGAGGCCTTCGCTGAGTCCGGGCTCGCTCGCGACGAGGTGTTCATCACCAGCAAGCTCAACAACGACGCGCACGACCCGGAGGACGCAGCGATCGCGTTCGACCTGACGCTGGACACGCTCGGCCTCGAGCGCGTGGACCTGTTCCTCATCCACTGGCCGCTGCCGACGGTGAGCAACTTCGTCGAGACGTGGAAGGCGATGGAGGACTTCTACCGGTCGGGCCGCGCCCGGGCGATCGGCGTCTCCAACTTCCAGCCGCAGCACCTGCGCCGCCTCCACGCGGAGACCACGATCACGCCCGCCGTGAACCAGGTCGAGGTGCACCCCTACCTCACGCAGGCGGAGGTGCGCGCGTTCGACACCGAGCACGGCATCGCCACCGAGGCATGGAGCCCGATCGCGCAGGGCAAGGTCCTGGACGACCCGACGATCGTGCGGATCGCCGAGTCGCTGGGCCGCACCCCTGCGCAGGTCACGCTGCGGTGGCACCTCCAGCGCGGCGACATCGTCTTCCCCAAGTCCGTGACCCGCAGCCGCATCGAGGAGAACTTCGCGCTCTTCGACTTCGAGCTGTCCGAGGTCGACGTCGCGGACATCACCGGCCTGAACCGCGACGAGCGCACCGGCCCGAACCCGGACACGTTCGACTACGTTCCCTCCTGACTGTCGATCCGGCTGCTCGCCCTTCGTATGAGGGGTGAGCAGCCGGCGCAGGGCCGGTGCCGCACCCCGAGGAGAACGCCATGAGCCACTACCTGCTGAGCGTGATGGAACCCGACGGCCCGATGCCCGCCCCCGAGGTCCTCGAACCGATCATGCAGGCGGTCGGCGTCGTCGACCAGGCCATGCGCGACGCCGGCATCTGGGTCTACGCGGGCGGCCTGCACGACCCGAGCACCGCGACGGTCCTGCGCGCGAAGGACGGTGACGTGGTCACCACCGACGGACCCTTCGTCGAGGCCCGGGAGCACCTGGGCGGCTTCACCATCGTCGACGTCGACGACCTCGACGCTGCGATGGACTGGGGCGGGCAGCTGGCCGTCGCCACCGGGCTGCCCATCGAGGTCCGGCCGTTCCGCTACCAGTGACCGGCGTCCGGTGATTGACGAGGACGCGATCGCGCGGGTGTTCCGCGCGGAGCACGGCCGCGCGGTCGCGGTTCTCGCCCGGTCGTTCGGCGACCTCGACGTCGCCGAGGAGTCCGTCCAGGAGGCGTTCGTCGCGGCCGTGCAGCACTGGCCGACGGACGGCGTCCCACCCAGCCCGGCCGGCTGGATCATCACCACGGCCAAGCGCAAGGCGATCGACCGGCTGCGCCGGGAGGCGTCGCGCGACGACCGGCACGCGCAGGCGGTCCTGCTGCACCAGCGCGACGACCCGGTGGAGGAGGGGCCCGTGCGCGACGACCGGCTGCGCCTCGTCTTCACCTGCTGCCACCCCGCGCTGTCCGTCGAGGCGCAGGTAGCGCTCACGCTCCGGTTGCTCGGAGGGCTGAGCACCGAGGACATCGCACGGGCGTTCCTGGTGCCCGAGCCGACGATGGCGCAGCGCCTGGTCCGCGCCAAGGGCAAGATCCGCGACGCCCGCATCCCCTACCGCGTGCCGTCGGACGCCGACCTGCCCGACCGGCTCCGGGCCGTCCTCGCGGTCGTCTACCTGGTGTTCACCACCGGCTCGGGCGCCCTCGTGCGCGACGACCTGTGCGCCGAGGCGATCCGGCTGGGCCGCGTCCTGGTCGAGCTCATGCCCGACGAGCCCGAGGCGCTCGGCCTGCTGGCGCTCATGCTCCTCACCGACGCCCGGCGCGACGCCCGCGTGGCTGCCGACGGCTCCCTCGTCCTGCTGCGCGACCAGGACCGGTCCCTCTGGGACGAGTCGCGGCTGGACGAGGGCCGCGAGCTCGTGCGCCGGTGCCTGCGCCGCGACCACCTCGGTCCGTACCAGCTCCAGGCCGCGATGCAGGCGGTGCACAGCGAGCCCGCCGGGACGGACTGGCGGCAGATCGTGATCCTCTACGACCAGCTCATGTCGATCGCGCCGAGCCCGGTGGTCGCCCTCAACCGCGCGGTCGCCGTCGCTGAGCTCGACGGGCCGGCTGCCGGGCTCGCCCTCGTGGACGACCTGCCGCTCGACCGCTTCTACCTGTTCCACGCGGTCCGCGCCGACCTCCTGCGCCGCCTGGACCGGCCGACCGAGGCGGTCGCGGCCTACGACGAGGCCCTCGCCCTGACCACCGTCGACCCGGAGCGCGACTTCCTCCTGCGCCAGCGCGCGACCGCAGAGTCCTAGGCGCGCCGGCGGGCGCGCACGAGAGCTGGAACGCGTTGACGTGCGGATGTCCGACGGCACAGCCAACAACGTCCGCAGAAAAGAGCGTTGGAACCCGTCCGAGCGCGGACGTCCCGAATCGTCACGCAGGACGTCCGCGCTACGTCGCGCTGGGACCCTTCGGAGCGCGGACGTTGTGCGTCAGGTCAGGCGGTTGACCAGGGCGGCGCGGACGACGAACCACTCCGCGGCGACGATCGAGAAGTACGCCGTGTCGCGCAGGCCGCCGTCCGTCGCGACGGTGTGCACGCGGCGGACGCCCTCGAACCGGCCGCCGATCCGCTCGATCGCCCGTCGGGACGCCGCATTGCGCGCATCCGTCTTCAGCGTCACGCGCAGGGACCGCCACGTCTCGAACGCGTGGGTCAGCAGGAGCAGCTTGGTCTCGGTGTTGATCGCGGTCCGCTGCGCCGACGCGGCGTACCAGGTGCTGCCGATCTCGGCGACGGACGGCGGGTTCTCGTCGCTGGGCGCTCCGCCGTACCCGATGCCGGGCGGCCAGGGCGACGGGTTCTGGAACACCTCGAGGTCGAGGAACCGGGTGCTGCCGACGAGGGTGTCGTCGGCGAGGAGTCGGACCGCGAACGGGATCGACCGCCCGCCGGACGCGTGCTCCAGGGCCGCCTGGACGTAGGCCCGGGTCTCGTCGGGACCGTCGGGCACCCACGTGTACCCGTAGCTGCCGCGCTCCTCCGCGGCGGCCGCCGCGAGGCCGTCGACGTGCGTCAGGGCGAGCGGCTCCAGCCGGACGTGACGACCGGTGAGGGTGATCGGCGCGAGCATGGCGTCATCCTGCCCGACGTCGCGGACGCACGCCGAGCGGTCCGGAGGCCGCCATCGCCGGGACGCGACGACCGCCCACACACCTGCCGATCAGACCGTGGCGTGCTCGTTCGCGGCGTGCATCGCGCGCCGGCCGCCGGGCACCGCCAGCGCGAGCGCCACGACGAGGAGCAGCGCGACACCGGCCCAGATGAGCAGCGACTCCACGCTGAAGGTGTCCGCGAGCGGCCCGAACACCGCCATGCCGAACGGCATCGACAGCGCCATCACGATCCCGACGAACCCGAACACCCGCCCCTGCATCTCCGGCTCCACGGTCTCCTGGAGCACGGTGAACGACGGCGTCGAGAAGGTCGGGACCGAGAGACCGAGCAGGAACATGAACGCGAAGAACACCCAGAGGTTGGTGGACAGGCCGAGGCCGATCGAGATGACGCCGAACACCACCGTGGAGATCAGGATCATCCGCACGCGGTTCCAGGTTCCGGCCCACGCCGCGACGGCCGCACCGCCGAGGACCATGCCGATGCTGAACGCGAGCTCGTTGACGGTGAGCTTCCACACCTCCTCGCCGAACGTCCGCACGATCATCAGCGGCGTCAGGAACGAGGGAGCGACGATGAGCACGAACACGACCGCGTAGAGCACGAGGATCCAGCGCACGAACGCGTGGGTGGCGATGTACCGCACGCCGCCGACGAGGTCGTCGAAGTAGCCGAGGTCTTTCGACTCCTCGGAGCGGACCAGCCGCGGCACGGTGACCAGCAGCAGCAGGCCGATGCCGATGACCGCGGTGACGACGTCGATGTAGAACACCGCCACGATCGACATGCTGGCGTAGACCGCGGCGGCGGCCGCCGGGGCGACGAGCATCATGGCCGACTGGATGGTGCCGTTGATGCCGTTCACGCGCATGAGCTTGTCCGCGGGGACGATCTGCGGCAGGAGGGCCGCGACGGCGGGCATCTGGATCCCGGCGCCGGCCGAGCGGATCGCGATGGCGACGAAGATCAGCCACAGGTCGGTGGCACCGGCTGCCATGAACATCGCGAGCGCCAGGGTGACGACCGCGATGGCGGCGTCGGCGCCGATGATCAGCTTCTTGCGGTCCAGCCGGTCCGCCCAGACGCCACCGAAGATCGAGATGACGGCCTGCGGCAGGAACCCGAACACCGCGTACAGGGCCATGACCCCGCCGGACTTGGTCTCCAGGGTCAGGTGCCACATCACGGCGTACTGCACGAGCATCGACCCGAACAGCGAGACCGTCTGCCCCGACAGGAAGATGGTCACGTCGCGACGCCAGCCCGGTCGCGCCTCGACGGCAGAGGGCGTCTGCGTGTCCTCGGTCATGCCGCTCATCGTGTCAGTCGCCTCCGACATCGAGCACGGGAGATTCCGCGACGGCCGCCGACCGGGCCATCAGCAGGTTCCGCTCCCGCTGGGTCGGGGCCAGGGCCGCAGCGCGCTCCAGCTCCTCGGCGGCCTCGTCGGTCCGCCCGAGCCGGGCCAGCACGTCCGCCCGCACCGCGCCGAGCAGGTGGTACCGGGCGAGCCGCGGGTCGTGGCGGATCGCGTCGAGCGCCACGAGCGCAGCCTGCGGCCCGTCCGCGTGCAGGACCGCCACGGCGCGGTTGAGCTCGACGACGGGCGACGGGGTCAGCTGCGTGAGCGCGTCGTAGAGGGCCGTGATCGCCTCCCAGTCGGTGTCCTCGAACGTCCGGGCCCGGCTGTGGCACGCCGCGATCGCCGCCTGCACGGTGTACGGACCGAGCGGCTTGCCCAGCGTCGTGGCACGGTCCAGCTCCGCGAGCCCATGCTCGATCAGGGTGTGGTCCCAGAACCGGCGGTCCTGGTCCTGGAGCAGCACTCCGTCGCCACGGGCGTCGAACCGGGACGCCTGCAGCTCCATCAGCGCGACCAGCCCGTGCACCTCCGGCTCGCGCGGCAGGAGGGCGGCGAGCACCCGGCCCAGCCGCATCGCCTCGTCGGCGAGGTCCCGACGGATCCACGTCGCACCGCTCGTCGCGGCGTGCCCCTCGGTGAAGATCACGTAGAGCACCTCGAGCACCGAGCCCACGCGCGCGGGCATCTCGTCGGCCTGGGGCACCTCGAAGGGGACGTGCGCCTCGGCGAGCGTCCGCTTGGCGCGCGAGACCCGCTGCCCGATGGTCGGCGACGGCACCAGGTAGGCGCGCGCGATCTCCTCGGTGGTCAGCCCGCCGAACAGGCGGAGGGTCAGTGCGATCCGTGACTCGCGCGGCAGCACCGGGTGGCAGGTGAGGAACACCAGCGACAGGAGGTCGTCGCCGATGGGCTCGTCGACGATCCGGTCGGCCGGCCCCTCGTCGGCGATCCCCGCCGCCAGCACCGCGTACTTGGCGTCCCGGTTCTGCTCCCGCCGGATCAGGTCGATCGCCCGGTGCCGTGCCGTGACCAGGAGCCAGGCACCTGGCTTGTCCGGGACGCCCGTGACGGGCCACTGCTCCAGCGCGGTGACGAACGCGTCCTGCGCCAGCTCCTCGGCCAGCCCGACGTCCCGGACCAGGCGGGTCAGCGAGGCGATGAGGCGCGGCGACTCGATCCGCCAGATGACCTCGACCGTCCGCCGCGCGTCCGCCATCAGCCGTGCTGCTCCTTGACCCGGTCCACCAGCGCCTGCTCCTTCGCGAGGATCTCCGGCGACACCACCTGGGCGAAGTCCTCCATCTCGAAGAACGGCCGGATCTCCAGCTCCGAGCGCAGCTCGGGGGTCGACGGGCAGCGCTTGGCCCACTCGACGGCCTCGTCCAGCGAGCTCACCTGCCAGATCCAGTAGCCCGCGATGATCTCCTTCGACTCCGTGAACGGGCCGTCGACGACCGAGACCTCCCCGCTGGTGTCCCAGACGACCTTCGCGCCGTTGCTGCTGGACTTCAGGCCTTCGCCGGCGAGCATGATCCCCGCGTTCACCAGCTGCTCGTTGTAGACGTTCATCTCGGCGAACATCTCGTCGGTGGGGGCGACCTTGTCCTCGTCGGCGCCGTCGCCCTTGATCATGACCAGGACCTTCATGGTGATCTCCTTCGTGTGGGTGCCGCTTCGACGCTAGTGCCGGTGGCGGGCCTTCACCTGGTCGTCGAACGGCGATCGCGTTCTTCGACACGGGGAGACGACGAACCTCGTGGGGGTGTTGACCGGACTTGCTGGGCCACCCGGGTGAACGTCCGGGACCGATGCATGGTGACACCCGTGAAAGTCCTAGGTTCTCGCGGTGCATCCGGTACCTGAGGTCCCCCACCCTCGTTGCCTACAGGGAGCCATGCATCGGCAAGACAATCGGCCAGCACTGCGATGAGTACCCATTCTTCACGTCCGTCGAGGGAGGAACGTCTTCGTTCACGACCTACGGATCCCAAGTGCTCAAGCCAATCTCCGGCGCCGACAACACCGCAGAGGGCGTCGCGCTGAACGCGATGTACGCCACGGCGGCGTGCGGGATGCAGCCCGCGACGGGCAATCCGGGATCGGGTGGTACGAAGTACCTGACCATTCCGCTGGTGAGCGTCCCTGTCGCGACGTTCTTCGTGTGCCCGAGACTATGAGCATGCAGTCCACCGCACTGCCCCCCCTGCTCACCACACTCGATGCGGCGCTCGACGCGACCGGCGCCCCATTCCTGGAACTCGCCAACACAGGCATCACCGAAATGCAGATCGCCGCCACCCTCGAGGCGGCCGGCCTCGGACCCGCGCCGATCGAACTGTACGAATGGTTCCAATGGCACAACGGCTCCCGGGAAGTTCCCGGACGCTGGGGTGCCGAGATGGTCGGCCCCGGTTTCTGGACGCTCTTCTCACTCGAAGACTCCCTCGCCGACCGGGCCCGTTGGATGGAGACCTGGCCCCCCGGCAGCGAGATGCCCTGGGATCCGTCGTGGCTTCCCATCGCTGGCGGCGGTCAACAGAACCGGCTCGCGATCCTCCTCAGGACCTCGACCACCGATCACGCACATGTCGGTTTCTGGGCCATGGGCAACGGTCAAGACGTTGACGCAATGCAGACAGCTGAGCGGTCTCTTGCAGATGTCGTCACGACCTGGCTCCGCGCCCTTCGCGAGCGATACGTCTGGTGGGACGAGACCCACCAGGCATGGGACATGGACGGGACCGCGACCCGTCCAGAGTTCCGCCTCTACTCCTAGGCGGCCGGGCTGCCGCTGGATCACCTAGTCCGGTAAAGGGGTTGGTGGGACGCTGGTCCCGTGAGGATGTTCACGCGTCGGCGCAGGGTCACCGCGGACGTCGGCGACGGCTTCGTCGCGGGCGAGGCGGCCGCGCTGCAGACCGGCCTGTCGGCGGCGCTGACCGGCACCGAGCGCGGCTCGTCGGCGCCCGTGCGGGTCGACCTCACGTTCGAGACCGAGGGGGGCGAGCACGTCGTGCTCGTGTGCCGCAACCACACCGTCGGCTTCGTGCCGCCGTCGCACGAGGAGGACGTGCGCGCGCAGCTCGCCGCCGCCGGCCGGGCGCACCTCACGACGTCGGGACAGGTGTACCGGGATCTGCACGGGTGGCGGCTCTGGGTCGGGCCACCCCGCGCGGGCGGGTTCCCGGCCCCCGAGCCCGGCGCCGACACCCTCGCCCCGCCGCAGCGCCGAATCTTCGGGCTCGCCCTGCCGGACGACTGAGGGCCCGACCGCACTCTGTTCGCGCAGTCGGGCCCCCCTCCGTACCACTCTCAGGTCACGGCACCGGCCACTCCAGCACGGTGCTCGGACCAGCGAAGGTCGGCGTGACCGGGTCGCCCGTGTCGTTCACGACGTGGTCGATGGTGCCCGCCGCGTTCAGCGAGACCGTCAGCACGTTGTGCAGCTTCACGCCCGGTGTGACCGGCACCTCGTACGCCCGGGTGGCGTGCAGGGTCGGGTTCACGTTGGTGTAGATGTACGCGCCCATGCCCCAGCCCTCGTGCACCTTGACCTTGTCGCCCACCTTGTAGGCGGCCCAGCCGTTCACGCCGTCGTGCTGCCAGGACGCCTGGTCGGGCGCGTCGTACGGCAGCTCGTTCTGGAACATGATTGTCCTGCCGCGTTCGCCGTTCCAGATGACGTTGTACTTCTGGTAGTGCTCGGCGAACAGGCCCGTCGCGGTGACGTCGTTGCCGTTGACCAGCACGCCGGTCTCCGCCGTGTTCACGTCCCAGCCGACGCCGGTGCCGTGGTCGGCCCGCCACGCCCAGGTGTGGTCGACGATCGTCTGGTTGGTGTTGACCACCAGGCTCTGGGTGGCCTTGCCGACGGCCTCGCCGCCGATGCGGAAGAACACGTCCTGCACCGCCGTCGGGTTGTTCGCGCTGCTCAGGAGCGGCTTCTTGTGCTTGCCGTCGAGCGTCGAGAGCTTGGTGCCGAGCTGCAGGAGCGCCGGGGAGTTCTTGGTGCCGGCGTCGAACATGATCCCGGCGATGTCGATGCCGGGGACGTCGAGCGTCTGCATGGCCACGACCCCGTTGTCCGGGATGATCGTCGCCAGCCCGAGCCCGAGCACCACCTGGTTGGGCCACAGCACGTTGAGCGTCCTGTTCACGTGGTAGACGCCCGGGGTGAGCAGGACGTTCTTGCCGAGCGCCAGCGCGGAGTTGATCTTCGCGGCGCTGTCGCCGGGCTTGGCGACGAAGAACTTGCTGATCGGGAGCGACTTGCCGGGCGTGCTGCCCGTCGCCCACGTGGCGCCGGCGGAGTCCTTCTGCGCCGACGGCACGAACACGTTGTACTTCCCCGCGTCGTCGAGGTAGAGGTACGGCTTCTCCTTGGAGACCGGCGTCGTGTCGAGGGTCGTGTACTTGGGCTCGCCGACCACGGGACTGAAGTTGGTGGCGGGAGCACCCTGCACGCCCGCGAACACCTGGTTCCAGACGCTGTTGCTCCAGCCGGCGACCGAGCCGTTGCGGACCAGGAACTGCTGCTGGCTGCCGCTGACGACGAAGGGCAGCGTCGAGTCGGCGATGAAGCCGCCCGACGCGTACTGCGGGCCGGCCGTGCAGTAGTCCATGAGGCTGACGTTGGCGCCCGTCACGTTCACGCGGCGCATGGGGGCGGCCTGCGAGACGGCCCAGAAGTTGGCGGAGCTGCGGCACCCGTCGGCGTCGCCGGCCGCGTACTGGATGGTCAGGTTGGACAGCGAGCGCCAGAAGTTGACCAGCGCGATGCAGTTCGCGGGCGCACCCTCGGGCACCGGGAGGCACTGGTTGTAGACCTCGATCGCGCCGTTGATGACCACGTCGCCCGGGTCCTGCCCCAGGCCGGCGACCTCGGTGAAGTAGCCGACCTCGAACCGCAGCGGCTGCTCGGGCGTGCCGTACGTGCCGGGCTTGAACAGCAGCGCGTACCGGCCCTCGCCGAAGTGCGCGGGCACCTGCTGCGTCGCGATGGCGTCGACCGTCGCCTGGATCTCCTCGATCGGCTGGCTGGGGTCGAACACGATCGTGTTGGGGCCGAGGTCGACCGGCGCTGCCGCCTGCGCGGCGGGGGCCGCGACCAGGGGGACGAGCGCGACGGCGAGCGCGGTGGCGAGCACGGTCGCCGTCCGCCTGCGACGGGGATGTGCTGGGCTCTGCCTACCAAGGTGCATGGGGGGACCTCTCTGCGCACAGGGCACGTCGCAAGACGGTTCCCCGCACGCGGGAGGCACCGCCGTTGGCGCCGCGACCGGACATTTGTTGCCGGCCAGGACAAAAGGTACCGGGTTGGTGTCACGTGTCAATACTGACAAGGCAGTCAGTATTTTCCCGGCTTTCCGACGCACCCGCCCTCGCTCGGACGTGCGCCCCGACGGGCCTGTCGACAGCGGCGGGCCGGGTCAGGCGCCGGACGCGAGCCGGGCGTCCCGCGCCGGGACGTCGGTGCCGGTCAGGCGCCCGATGCGGCCAGCCGGGCGATCCACGCGGGCGTCGTGCGGGCCCGGCCACGATCGGCCACCACGCGCAGCCTCGCGGCGGAGACCTCCGCGCGCGTCACCTCCACCACCGGCCGCGCGTCGGACGGTCGGACGAACGACTCGTCGTCGGCGGGCACGAAGACCACGTCGTCGGCGACCCCGCGCTCCTGCACCGCGGCCAGGGCGTCGAACGACAGCCCGGCGAGGAACGCGGCGTCGTCCGGGCCGGCCAGCGGCGACGACGCCAGCAGCGCCAGAGCCTCGAACCCGACAGCCCGCTTGCTCTCCTCGGGCTCGAGGACCAGGTCGGCCGCCCACTGCACCCGTGCCCACCACTGCGCCTGGGAGTCGGCCACCCAGCGCTGCCGCACGGTCTGGATCCCGACGACCAGCGCTCCGATCGCCGCGAGCGCCGCAACGAGCGGCCCGATGGTCGCGACGATCACGAGCCAGGGCTCGTCGGACGCAGCGACGTCCAGCACGGTGGTGATCACGGCGTGGGCACTCCTCCGGTCGGGGTCCGTCGACGACGCTGGCGAGCGTATCGGGAGGAACCGACCACGGAGGGTCGATAGTGGATCCCACAGACCCCGCTACGAGGGAGGCTCCGATGACCGGCGCCGGGACGAAGGACGACCCCTGGCAGCTCACGACCGCGCCGGGCTCGTCCGCGTACACGATGTACCGCGACGAGTCCGCGGACCCTCCCGCCCTCGTGTGCCAGGTGGGATCGACGACGCTGAAGTACCACCTCAGCGCGGTCGACGACCTGCACGCCTGGCTCCTCGCGCAGGGCGACTGGGTGCCGCTCGGTGCCGCGGACGAGCTGAAGCCGGCCGCCGCCGGGTCGGTGGAGGCGTGGGGTCGCGACGAGGCCAACCCCGTCGGCGGCTGGTACGGGCTGCGCAAGGGCTACCGCGGCCGGTTCGGGATGTACCTGCCGCCGCTGCTCGAGGCCCTCGGTCTGGTCGAGCTCACCCACGACGCCCGCAACAACCGGGTCCGCGCCCTCCCGCGCTGAGCGACGGCCCGCCGGGTCTCGGCTCCGGGAGGCTGTGGAGCCGCTGAGAGATCAGCGCGCGCACCCCGGCACCGCCCGTAGCGTGAGACGTCCCGACGACGGCAGGGGCAGCCATGGGCATCGCATCGAGCTGGGGCGTGACGACCGCCGAGCAGGACCGGACCTACCCGTGCGACACGCTGCTGCCAGCGCCTGCCGATCGGCTGCTGCGCGGTGTGGACGTCGCCGCCCCCGCCGACGTCGTCTACCGGTGGGTCTGCCAGTTCCGCGCCGCGCCGTACAGCTACGACTGGATCGACAACCTGGGCCGGCGCAGCCCTCGGCGGCCGCTGCCGTGGTGCTGGGACCTGGAGGTCGGGCAGACGTTCTCGCGGATCTTCCGGCTCGAGTCGTTCGTCGTCGGCGAGCACCTGACTTTCCGCATGATCCCCAGGCCCAGCACCCGGGTGTTCGGCGACATCGTGGTCACGTACGCGGTGGTCCCGGTCGGGCCCGAGCGCGCCAGGCTCCTGGCGGTCATCCGCGGCGCGGCACCGACGAGCCGGGCGGCGGCGCTGCGCAACTGGCTGCTCGCGTGGGGTGACCTGCTGATGATGCGCAAGCAGCTCCTGACCTTCGCGACGCTCGCCGCGACCGAGCACGCCGAGCGGTCGCGCACTCAGTCGAGCGTGTAGTCGAACCGCATCCGGTGCGTCCCGTCCGCGTCGACCACGAGCGCGCCGCTGCCGACGATCCCGGCGAGTGCCCCGGTCCCGCTCGACGGCACGATCAGGAAGTGCTCGTCCGACCGGTCGGTGCCGCTCGTCGAGGCGGCGTGCACGAAGTTGAAGGTGCCCGAGCGCCCGTCGAGGCTGCCCTCGAACGACTCCAGGGCGACATAGGTGCCGACGCCGCGCTCGGGGTCGAACGCCGACGTGAACAGCGTGGTCGACCGGCCCTCGACCGCGCCGGCGTACTGCTTCTCCATCGTGGCGACGCCGACGCCGAGCGCGGTGACGACCGGCCGCTCCTCCGTGATCGGCACCCCGGTGAACCCGCTGACGGTGAACGTTCCCTCGGTGATCATGCGCGGCACGCTAGCGCTCGCCACCGACACCAGCTCGGCCCCCAGCACGGCCAGCTCGTCCCGGACCGCCGCAGGCTCCAGCACCTGCACCGCGGCCCCGAACCCGGCGAGCTTCTCGGCGACCGACCGCGCGGTGTGCGATGCGACCTCCAGCCGCACGCGACCGTCGCCGTCGGAGCCCAGGACCGTGACGTGCCGCCCGAACTGGTCCCGGACGACGCGCACGAGGAACGGCGTGGTCGTCACGGCGGCCGTCACGCGCGAGCGCCGCTGCTCGACCTCGTCGACCACCGACTCCCAGATCCCGGCGACGTCCAGGTCGTCGGGCCGGGGCGCCGGGCTGTCCAGCACCGTCAGGCCGACGATCCGGTCGAGCCGGAACGTCCGGCGTCCGGCGGGCGTGCCGGCGACGAGGTACCAGAGGTCGCCCTTGTCGACGAGCGCCCACGGGTCGACGGTCCGCTCGGACTCGCCGCCGCGCCCGCTGTACGTCAGCGCCACCTGCCGCCGACGGACGACCGCACCCTGCAGCTGCTCGACCCACGGCTGCCGCGCCCGGGCGGCAGACCCCCAGCCGACGGGGTCCACCACCACCGCACGCCCGGCGGCCTCGGCCTCCGCGCGGAACGTCGCCGGGAGCGCGCGGACGAGCTTGCGCAGGGCGGAGGTCGCGTCGGCGGACCGGTCGGACGACGACCCGACCAGCAGGAACAGGGCCTGGGCCTCGGAGGCGGTCAGCCCGGTCAGGTCGGTGCGGGCGCCGCCGACGAGCGACCAGCCGCCGCCGCGTCCCGGCTGCGGGTACACGGGGATGCCCGCCGTGGACAGCGCCTCGAGGTCACGACGGGCTGTCGCGACGGAGACCTCGAGCTCGTCGGCCACCTCGGCGGCAGTCACCCGCCCGCGCGCCTGCATCAGCAGGAGGGTGGCCACCAACCGGTCTGCGCGCATGTCGTCAGGATCGCAAACAAAGTGCTCAGAAGGTGAGCACTTAGACGGGGAGAGTGGAGACATGACAGATACGACAAGCACCTACAGCGGCTTTCGGGGTCTCGCCAACGTCTCCTTCTTCGCCGACGACCTCGACGCCGCCCGCACCTGGTACACCGAGGTCTTCGGCGTCGAGCCGTACTTCGTCCGCGAGGGGTACGTCGAGTTCCGGATCGGCGACCACCTCGACGAGCTCGGGATCATCGACCGCCGCTACGTCCCGGACGGTGGCGGACCCAGCGGCGCCGTCGTGTCGTGGCACGTCGACGACCTCGCCGGCACGTTCGACCGCCTGATCGCCCTGGGCGCGACCGAGCACGAGGGTGTCCGCGAGCGCGGTGGCGGCTTCATCACCGCGTCGGTGGTCGACCCGTTCGGCAACCTCCTGGGCATCATGACCAACCCGCACTGGCTGGAGATCACGAACGCCTGACCGCCCGGAAGAACTCCCGCACGTCGTCGACCAGCAGCTCCGGCTCCTCGAGGGCCGCGAAGTGACCGCCCCGGTCCTCGACGTCGGTCCACCGGACGATCGTGTGGTCCCGCTCGGCGTACCGACGGATCCCGACATCGTGCGCGAACACGATGACGGCCGTCGGTACGCCGCTCGGCGGGGCCTTCTCGCCCCACGCGGTGTCCTGCGCGTAACCGACGTACGCGGCCGACGCGGAGGTGTCGGTCAGCCAGTAGAGCATCACGTCGGTGAGCAACCGGTCGATGCCGAGGATGTCCTCGGGCGGCGTCTCAGCGGGGAACGTCCAGGCGCGGAGCTTGTCGACGATCCACGCCAGCTGTCCGACCGGGGAGTCCGCGAGCGCGGCGCCGATCGTCGCCGGCCGGGTGCCCTGGATGGAGATGTAGCCGAACTCGGCCTGCATGAACTCACCGATGCGCCGCAGCCGGTCCCGTTCGAGGTCGGTCAGCGAGCCGAGCTCGTCGGCACCGAGCTCGTGGAACGGCATGCCGATGTTCCCGTTGAGGTGGACGCCGACCACGGCGTCGGGCGCGACGCGGGCGACCTCCGGCGAGACGGCCGCGCCGATGTCACCGCCCTGCACGCCGTAGCGGTCGTACCCGAGCCGGCTCATCAGCTCGGCCCAGACGCGACCGATGTGGGCCGGGCCCCAGCCGCTCTCGTGCACCGGCCCCGAGAACCCGAACCCGGGCAGCGACGGGATCACGACGTGGAACGCGTCGGCGGCGGACCCGCCGTGCGCGACGGGGTCGGTCAGGGGTCCGACGAGGTCGAGGAACTCGATGTACGACCCCGGCCACCCGTGCGTGAGGACGAGCGGGAGTGCGTCGGGCTCCGCCGAGCGGACGTGCACGAAGTGGATCCGCTGCCCGTCGATCTCGGTCACGAACTGCGGGAACGCGTTGAGGGCGGCCTCCTGCGCACGCCAGTCGTACGAGTCGCGCCAGTACGTGACCAGGTGGGCCAGGTAGGACGTGGGCACGCCGGTGGACCAGTCGTCTCCGGGCAGGGGCGCGCTCAGGTGCGTCCGGTGCAGGCGCTCGCTCAGGTCGTCGAGCTGCGCCTGGGGGATGTCGATGGCGAACGGTTCGATGCTCATACGGACAACGCTAGGAGCGTGAGCGGACAGTTCCTGTCCTCTTCTTGGCGCCCATGTAGTGCGCGCGAACCTCGGGGGAGAGCCTCTCCAGCGAGTACCGCAACGCGGTCCGCGGCATCGTCGCCGCATGGTCGTCGAGGAACGCCAGCAGCCGAGCCTCGTCCTGCTTGCCGGCCTCGCGCAGCATCCACCCGACCGCCTTGTGCATCAGGTCGTGCGGGTCGCGCTCCAGCAGCGCGGCCAGGGCGAACGTGTCGTCCAGGGACCCGGCGCGGGTCAGCCGGAAGGTCGCGACGATCGCGATCCGGCGCTCCCACATCACGTCCGACGCGGCGAGCCGGTAGAGGATCTCGTCCGGCAGCCCGGCGAGCACCGCGCGACCGAGGACGTCCGGTGCGCTCAGGTCCACCAGGTCCCAGTTGTTCACGCGGTCGGTCCGCCGCAGGTAGAGGTCGAGCAGCTCCCGACGGCGCTCCGGTGACGTCCTCGCAGCCGCGCACTGCAACGCCATGATCTTCAGCGCGGCCAGCCGCACCTCGTGCCGCTCGTCCTCGAGCAGCTCCTCCAGGTCTGCGACGGACAGGCCGAGGTCCTGCTTGGCGACCGCCGTCACCTGCGGCACCGTCAGCCCGAGGAACACGTCACCCTCGCCGTACTGCCCCGGGCCGGTCTGGAAGAACTGCGCCATCCCGGCCGCCCGCTCCGGGTCGGCGAGCGCGACGAGCCGCTCGACGACGTCACTCATCGGACGCTCGTCCCAGCACGGGTCCCATCGTCTCGCCCGGAGCCTGCGGTCGTCGACCAGGTCCCGACGACCACCGTCGCGCCGGCATCCTCGTCCACGACGACCCGCGCCGCGAGCCCCCCCGCCGTGAACGCCTCCATCGCCGCGTTCGCCTGCGCCTCGCTCGTCTCCACCAGCAGGTGCCCGCCCGGCGCCAGCCACCGCGGCGCCACGGCGGCGACCCGGCGCAGCACGTCGAGCCCGTCGGCGCCGCCATCCAGCGTCACCCGCGGCTCGTGGTCGCGCGCCTCGGGCGGCATCATCGCGATGTCGTCGGTCGGCACGTACGGCACATTGGCGACGAGCAGGTCGACGCGGCCTCGGAGCGACGCGGGCAGCGGCTCGTCGAGATTCCCCTCGAACACCTGACCGCCGACGGTCGCCACGTTCCGCCGCGCACAGCGGACGGCCGCGGGCTCGACGTCGGCGGCGTAGAGCTCGACCGGGAGCAGGTGCGCCAGCGCGACGCCCAACGCCCCGGAGCCGCAGCACAGGTCGAGCACCACCACGGGCCCGTCGGCCAGCCGCGCCGCCTCCCGCACCAGCACCTCGGTCCGCCGCCGCGGCACGAACACCCCCGGGTCGATCTCGATCCGCAGCCCGCAGAACTCCGCCCAGCCGACGATCACCTCGAGCGGCTCCCCGGCGACCCGCCGCTCGACCATCCGCACGAGGTCGTCGCCCGCGGCAGCGTCGAGCAGCAGCGCCGCCTCGTCCTCGGCGAACACGCAGCCGGCCGCACGCAGCGTCGCGGTGATCTGAGCGTGGGTGGCGGGCACGGCGGGAAGGCTACGCCCCGGTGATGCGCAGGATCACCCGGTTGTCGTCGCCCTTGCGGCCCAGCTTCTCGATGCCCATCATCACGCGGTACTCCAGGCCGTACTTCTCCAGCATGATCGCGTTGCACCGCTCGCGCGCGGCGGCGTCGTCGAGGACCTCCCCGACTCCCGGCACGACCACCGCGTCGTCGTCGACGTTCCCCAGGCGGCTGCTCGGCGACAGCTCGACGCGCGGATCCCGGCGCAGTCGCTTGACCTTGCCGCTGCCCCTCGGGGTCGTCACGAGCAGCGCGTCGCCGTCGCGGCCCACCCACACGGTCGTCGGGACACCGACGCCGGACTTCCGGAACGTGGTCAGGGAGATGAAGCCCTCGTCGGCCAGGGAATCGATCGTCGTCATCGGGCGATGGTCACCCATGCACGAGACGGCCGCACCCCGTGGGGGTACGGCCGTCTCGGGGAGTGCTGGGTCAGGCGGTGGCGTAGCCGCCGATGCGCTCGCCGCCCGTGGCGCCCTGGTAGGGCTTGGAGTCGTAGCCGAGGATGTACAGGAAGATGATGCTGAGGAAGATCAGGCCGACGGTGAAGCCGGCGCCGTGGCCGAACGAGGTCGACAGACCGTGGTAGACGAGGACCAGGATCACGATGTTCACGATCGGGATCAGGAGCAGGACGATCCACCAGATCGGCTTGCCCGAGATCTTGATCAGGACGATGGTGTTCCAGATCGGGACGAAGGCCTGCCAGATGGGCTCGTCCGCCTTCTTGAAGACGCCCACCAGGGCGAATGCGACGAGCAGGTAGCCGATGAGGCCACCGACGAGGGCGCCTGCGCCGCCGCCCGCAGCAGCGGTCGTGTTGGCCACCTCGGTGGCGAGAGTTGTGATCATGGGCGGAGAGTAGCGAGAAACGTCGTCCGCCGTGACCGGTTTGGCCGCACGTCTCACCGTGTCTTTCTGGGAGCCACCTGTGCGGCTGAGCGGCCGCCGCGGGTGCGTGCCCCGCAGCGGCCCGAGGTCGACTCAGAAGTAGCCGTTGACGTTCGCGGTGCTGGTGCTGAAACCAGGACCGGAGACCTTGGCGAAGATCTCGTCGCGGCCCTCCCAGTCCTCGTTGAGCGTGCCGTGCCAGACCAGCGCGTACAGGGCGAACTCCCCGCCGATCACCTGACCGCTGCGGGACACGCCCAGGTCGTCGTTGAACACGGGGTCGTCGCCGATCAGCCGCATGCCGACGGTCCCGCTGCTGGCGTTGATGTGTCCCGAGACCACTACGTCGTAGTAGCCCGGGTGCTCCCCCGAGGGAGTGATGTAGAGCGTCGCGTACTGCGCTGCGGCCGAGGCCGGCACCGCCCCACCGACGACCCCTGCGGCGACCAGCGCCACGCTCGCCCCGGTGGCGAGCAGCTTCCTGCGTGTGTTCATGATGTGCCCCCTGCGTGTCTCCCGACCGCGACGTGCGATCGATGGGAAGGAGGAGACCCGGGTAGCGGCAGGAGATACGGATTGCCGCGTGTTCGCCCGGCTCCTACGGTGGCTGACGACACACGCCCTCCAGAGAGGCCCGCCCATGACGGTCCCGCAGGCGTCCCTGAGGGCACAGCTGTGGCGCAAGAAGCCGATCACCGCCATGACGGTGCGGTCGAGCGAAGGCCTCGAACGGTCCATCGGGACGTTCTCGCTGATGATGTTCGGCGTCGGGGCGACGGTCGGCACGGGAGTCTTCTTCGTCATGCACGAGGCGGTCCCGGACGCCGGACCCGCCGTGATCGTCTCGTTCGTGCTGGCCGGGCTCGCAGCGGGCCTGTCCGCGCTGTCCTACGCCGAGATGGCGTCCACGGTGCCCGTCTCCGGGTCGACGTACTCGTACGCCTACGCGACGCTCGGCGAGGTGGTCGCGATGGGTGTCGCGGCCTGCCTGCTGCTGGAGTACGGCGTCTCGACGGCGGCCGTCTCGGTCGGCTGGAGCGGCTACCTGAACCAGCTGCTGCACAACCTGTTCGGCTGGCAGATCCCGACCGCGCTGTCGGCCGCCCCCTGGGACGCCGAGCCGGGCCTCATCAACCTGCCGGCGCTGATCCTGGTCGCGATGTGCGCGCTCCTGCTGATCCGGGGTGCGTCCGAGTCCGCCAAGGTCAACGCGACGATGGTCGTCATCAAGCTCGCGGTCCTGCTGATGTTCGTCGCGGTCGCGTTCACCGGCTTCCAGGCCGACAACTTCGCGGACTTCGCCCCCCGGGGCGTCGCGGGCATCACGGCCGCCGCCGGGACGATCTTCTTCACGTTCATCGGCCTCGACGCCATCTCGACGGCCGGCGACGAGGTGCGAGACCCGCAGCGGACGATGCCGCGCGCCATCCTCGGCGCCCTGGCGATCGTCACCACGATCTACGTCCTCGTCGCCGTCTCCGCCCTGGGCACGCAGCCGTGGGAGGAGTTCGCCGACCCCGAGCAGGGTGAGGCCGGCCTCGCCAAGATCCTGCAGGACGTGGTCGGGGCGTCGTGGCCGGGCACCATCCTGTCGGCCGGCGCCGTCATCTCGATCTTCTCGGTGACCCTCGTGACGATGTACGGGCAGACGCGCATCCTCTTCGCTATCGGTCGCGACGGGCTCCTGCCGCGGGCGTTCGCGCGCGTCAACCCGCGCACCCACACGCCCGTGAACAACACGGTCATCGTCGCGGTCGTCGTCGGCCTGCTCGCCGCGTTCATCCCGCTCGACTACCTGTGGGACCTGGTGTCCATCGGCACCCTGATCGCCTTCATCGTCGTCTCGGTCGGCGTCATCATCCTGCGCCGCACCCGCCCCGACCTGCCCCGCGGGTTCAAGGTCCCCGGCTACCCGGTCACCCCGGTGCTCGCGGTGCTCGCCTGCATCTACATCCTGTCCGGCCTGCACTGGTACACGTACGCGTGGTTCCTGCTGTGGCTCGCCGTCGTGCTCGGCTTCTACTTCCTGTGGGGGCGCAAGCACTCCCTGCTGCAGCGCGCCGTCCAGGCCGACCTGATCCACGACGAGGACCGGCGATGACGATCGTCGTCGGGGCCAACCCGTTCGGCGACCTCCGCGGCGCGATCGACCTCGGCATCACCCTGGCCCGCACGCTCCCCGAGACCACCGGCGCGAACGTCCTGGTCGTCGCGACGGTCATCCCGCCCGGCTGGACCGTGCCGTCCATGGCGCGCGTCGACGGCGAGATGCAGGGGTGGATCGAGGCGCGCGCCGAGGAGGCGAAGACCGCGGTGCGCGAGCTCCTCGCGGGCCGCGCGGACGACCTGACCGTCGAGCTCGTCCGCCTCACGGACCGGTCGACACCCCGCGCCCTGGCCACCCTCGCCCAGCAGCGGGACGCCACCGCCCTGGTGCTCGGCTCGTCGCCGGACGGGCCCGAGGGCCGTGTCGTCGTGGGCTCGACCGCCGACTACCTGCTGCACTCCTCCCCGGTCCCGCTGGCCATCGCCCCCCGGGCGTACCGGTGCGCGCCGAGCACCACCGACGTGGCCGCGCACCGGCTGACCTGCTCGTTCAGCGGGTCCGGGGTCGCCACGTCGGCCGTGCGCTGGGCAGCTCGGCTCACGCGCGAGATCGACGTGCAGCTGCGGGTCGCGTCGTTCGGGGTCCGCTCCGCGACGATGTACCCGCCGGAGATCGGCACCGACATCGAGTCCGAGGTCACCGCGCAGTGGCGCGAGCAGATGGCGGAGGCGCAGGCCGCTCTGCGTCCGGAGCTGGACGAGGACACCGAGCTCGTCGTCGCGTCCGGGACCAGCTGGAGCGAGGCGCTGAGCTCCGTCGACTGGATGCCCAACGAGCTGCTCGTCCTCGGGTCCTCCAGCGCGGGTACGCTCCAGCGCGTGTTCCTGGGCACCAGCGCGACGAAGATCATCCGGCACTCGCCCGTGCCCGTCCTCGTCGTGCCGCGCGACGAGCTGTGACGGACCCGTGGGGCGTCGACCGCCTCGACCTGGACGCGTACCTGGCCAGGATCGACGCCGCCCCGGGTGACGCGCTCGCCGCGATCCACCGGGCCCACCTCGCCGCGATCCCGTTCGAGAACCTCGACGTGCAGCTCGGCGTCGGGGTCAGCGTCGACCTCCCGGACGTCCAGGCCAAGCTCGTCGACTCCCACCGCGGCGGCTACTGCTACGAGCACGGCATCCTGCTCGGTGCCGCGCTCGAACGGCTCGGCCACACCGTCGAGCGGCGCCTGGCCCGCATCGGCGACCCCGCGGTGCTCGCCCGTCCGCGCTCGCACCTGGTGCTGGTGGTCGACGGCCGCTGGCTCGCGGACACCGGCTTCGGCTCCGGGCTCCTCGAACCCGTCCCGCTCGTCGACGGGTTCGTCTCGCACCAGGGCGCCTGGACGTTCCGGACCGTCCGGCTCGGCGACGGCTCCTGGCAGCTGCACGAGCTGCACGACGGTGCCTGGCAGACCCACTACACGATCCCGCCCGAGACCACCTACCTGGTCGACGTCGAGGTCGCCAACTTCGCGACGTCGCACCGGCCGACGTCCCGGTTCGTGCTGCAGGTCGTGGTGATCCGCAAGGACGACGAACGGGTGCGCGCCCTGATCGGGCGTCGGTTCACCGTCGAGACCTCCGACGGCAAGGTCGAGGACCGCACGATCGGCGACGACGAGCTGGGTGACGTGCTCCGCGACCTCGGGCTGTCCCTGAGCGCCGACCAGGTGACGGCGCTGGGTTAGTCCTGCTCGGTGGAGCCCTCGGCCAGGTCCTCCGACGTGTCCGGCTGGTAGACGCACACCCAGAGGGCATCGGGACGGACCGTGACGTCGAGCGTCGCCGACTCCTCGATGACGTCACCGTCGAGCTGGCGCGGCTGCGGCCGGTCGCTGGTCACGGTGATCCGCGACCCGCGCAGCACCTCCATGTTGGGCACCTTGTTGCGGCCGGGGCGCAGCACGTGGAACGCGGTCTGGATCCAGTGCCCGAGGTTCCGGGGCGCGAGGACGGCGACGTCCATCTGGCCGTTGTCCGGCTCCGCGTCGGGCAGCAGGTTGACGCCGCCCTGGAGGCGTCCGACGTTGCCGACGATGACCGTCCGGGCGCGCCGCCGCAGGACCGGGTAGTCGTCGACCTGCACCTCGACCTTCATCTCCGCGTCGTTGAGGTGCTTGAGCGCCGAGAACACGTACGCGACCGGGCCGAGCACCGCCTTGAGCTTGGTGGGGGCGTCGTCGACCATCGCCGCGTCCAGGCCCATGCCGGCCATGACGGCGAACGTCTTGCCCTCGACCTCACCCAGGTCCACCACGCGCCGGCCGCGGTCCAGCGCCAGCTGCACGCCCTCGATCGTGTCGGTGGGGACGCCCAGGTTGGTCGCCAGCAGGTTGCCGGTGCCGCCCGGCAGGATCGCGAGCGCCGTCTCGGTGCCCGCCAGCCCGTCGATGCACGCGCGCACGGTGCCGTCGCCGCCGGCCACGAACACGACCGCCGCACCGTCCTCGACCGCCTGCTCGGCCTGCCCGGTGCCCGGGTCCTCGGCCGTCGTCTCCAGCCACGCCGGCTCCGGCCAGCCCGCCTCGGCCAGCTGCTCCGTGATGCCCGCGCGGAGCTCGTCGAGACCCTCCACCCGGTTCGGGTTGACGATGACCGCCGTCCGCAGCGGACCGCCCCCGTCGCGCTGCTCGGCGGCGGGCTGGGTGGTCGCGTCCTGGGGGGTCGTCACGGTGGCGAGTATGTCCCGGGGCACCCCGACCGGCCACTCAGGGGCGTGTGATCCGGTACAGGACCGAGCGCCGCAGAGGGTGACCCACGGGGATCGTCGGGAAGTCGAAGTCGTCGGCGGGGTCCCGCGTCATACCGATCCGTCGCATCACCGCCTGGGAGCGCTCGTTGTGCACCGCGGTGAACGAGACGATCTCCGCCAGACCGACCTCGTCGAAGCCGACGGCCAGCGCCTCGCGCGCAGCCTCCGTCGCGTACCCGTGCCCCCAGGCCCAGCGCGGCAGCCGCCAGCCCACCTCGACCATCGACCGGTCCCACGACGGCCGCGCCAGACCGGTGAACCCGGCGAACCGGCCGTCCACCTCGAGCGCCCACAGCCCCCAGCCGTTCTCCTGCAGCCGCGCCTGCGCACGGGCGGCGAGCGCGTCGCTGGCGGCCCGCGTCAGGGTGCTCGGGAAGTACTCCATGACCTCGGGGTCGGCGTTCAGCTCCGCGAACGGCTCGAGGTCCGCCTCCCGCCACGGGCGCATGAGCAGGCGTGCGGTCCGGCGTTCGAGCTTCACCACGGCACCGTACGCTGCCGCGGTGATCTCCGACGTGCTCGACGAGTGGACGCCGCACGACCCCGCCCAGGTCGCGCTGCTGGAGGAGTACCGCGCGTTCGTCACCGCCTCCGGAGCCGCTGCCGTCGACCGGTCGCTGGCCGCCGCGCACCTGACGGCCAGCTGCTTCGTACTCACCCCCGATCTGGCGCGCGTGCTGCTCTGCTTCCACCGCAAGGGCCAGTTCTGGGTGCAGCTGGGCGGGCACCTGGAGCCCGGCGACGTCTCGCTGGCCGAGGCCGCGTACCGCGAGGCGCGCGAGGAGGGCGGGATCGCGTCGCTCACGCCCGGGGGACGGCTGCCGGCCGACGTGCACCGCCACGAGCTGTCCGCCTCCTTCGGTCGCTGCCGGACCCACTGGGACGTCGGGTTCGTCGCGTACGCGGCCGCCGACGCGGTGCCCGTGGTGAGCGACGAGAGCGAGCAGGTGGCCTGGTTCGACGTCGACGACCTTCCCGACGGGACGCCCGACGACTTCGCGGTGCGAGTGCGGACGGTCATCGACGAGGTCCTGGCCACCCGGTAGCCCGCACGGGCAGACTGCTCGGCATGACCGTGGCGTTCCTGCTGACCACCCTGGTCATCGTCGCGACCCCGGGCACGGGCGTCATCTACACGCTCAGCGCCGGCCTCTCGCGGGGCACGCGCGCCAGCCTGGTGGCGGCCTTCGGCTGCACGCTCGGCATCGTGCCGCACGTCGTCGCCGCGATGACCGGGCTCGCCGCGGTGCTCAACGCGAGCGCCGTCGCGTTCCAGACGCTCAAGCTCCTGGGCGTCGCGTACCTGCTCTACATGGCCGTGCGCATGTGGCGGGACCGGTCGGAGATCGTGGTCAGCGGGCAGACCGAGCCGCTCTCGGCGGGCCGCGTCATCTGGTCCGCGGTGCTCCTCAACGTGCTCAACCCCAAGCTGACCATCTTCTTCTTCGCGTTCCTGCCCCAGTTCGTGCATCCCGACGAGCCCGGCGCGCTCCTGCACATGACGGCGCTGAGCGGGGTGTTCATGGCGATGACGTTCGTCGTGTTCGCGGTCTACGGCGCGTTCGCGGCCGCCGTGCGCTCCCAGGTGGTCTCCCGGCCGCGCGTGGTCCTGTGGATGCGCCGGACCTTCGCGGGGGCGTTCGTCGCGCTCGGCGCCAAGCTGGCCCTGACCGACCGGTGACCGGCTTCGCGCCGATGCCGCTGCGCCTCGAGACCGAGCGGCTGGTCCTCACGCCGGAGGTCGAGTCCGACGCCCCGTGGTTCGCGGAGCTGCTGACCGCGCGGGGGACGGGCGCGTTCACCGTCGACGACGCGCGTGAGCGGATCGCGGCGATGGCGCTCCTCGTGCGGACGATCGGGATCGGCGCCCTGGTGCTGCGGCGGCGCGAGGACGACGAGCCGCTCGGGTACTGCGCGATCATCGTCGGCCGGGGGACGCTCGACGAGCCCGAGCTCGCCTACGAGCTGCTGCCGTCCGCACACGGTCACGGGTACGCCACGGAGGCGGCCCGCGCGGTGCTCGACGCCGCCTTCGGCACCGGTCGGACGCGGATCTGGTCGACCGTGCGGCCGTGGAACGCGCCCTCGCTGCGGGTGCTGGACAAGCTCGGGTTCCGCCGCGACCACGTGACCGTCGACGACGCGGGCGAGATCGTCTGGCTCGTGCGCGAGCGCGATCCTGCCTAGGCGTCCACCGGGTCGACGGTGCCCACCTGGACGGTTCCGCCGGTCATCGCGTCGTCGAGGCAGTCGAGCACGCGCTGCACGTCCGGCTCGGTCGCTCCGTCCTCGAACACGGCCGTCACCGTCGACCCCCAGGTCGTCGGGCTCGTCAGCGCCGGGTCGTCGAGGCAGGCGGCCCAGTCGCCCTCCGGCTCGGAGAGCTGCACCGCCCACGGTCCGTCACCGGGGATCCCGGCCGGTCGCGTGCTCAGCCCGGCGAGCGCCGACAAGGCCAGCGCCACCGCGAGCACGAGGGCCGCGACGACGCCGATCCTGCCTCTGATCGCTCGCACCCCCTGATCCTACGATCCGTCATTGCACCCATCGGTTCAGTGTCGTATGGTGAACCACATGGTTCAGCATGACACTCTCGACCGGATCTACTCGGCCCTGGCCGACTCGACCCGGCGCGACATCCTCACCCGGCTCGGAGAGGGCCCCGCCAGCATCGGGGAGCTCGCCGAGCCGCACGGCATGACCCTCACGGGCATGACCAAGCACGTACGGGTCCTCGAGGACGCCGGCCTCGTCCGCACCGAGAAGGTCGGCCGGTTCCGGCAGTGCCGCCTCGGCGAAGAACGGCTGGACGACGCCATGGCCTGGATCTCCTTCTACCAGCGGCTCTGGGAGCGTCGGCTCGACGGTCTCGAGGCCTACTTCACCCTGCAGAAAGGCACGGACCAATGACCACCGACACCACCCTCGAGCTGCGCACCTCGCGCGTCCTGCCCGCCACCCCGGAGCAGGTGTTCGACGCCTACACCGACGCCGAGAAGCAGAAGATCTGGTTCTCGATCCTCGACGAGGAGCCCGGCGTCGTCGAGATCGAGGTCGACCTGCGCGTCGGCGGCCAGCAGACCGCCGTGTGGGGGCCCGACCGCGACCACCTCTTCCGGGAGACGCAGACGTTCCTCGTCATCGACCGCCCGCACCGGCTGGTCACCGAGTCGTCCGGCAGCAGCCCCGACGGCATGACCATGACCACGCACATCGAGGTCACGTTCGAGGCGCAGGGCGACGCCACGCTCATGTCCGTCGTGCAGACCGGGTTCCCGTCCGTCGAGCTGCGCGACTTCTTCGCCGAGCAGGCCTGGAACGGGGCGTTCGACCGCATCGAGGCCTACCTGGTCCGGGTGTGACGCGGCATTGACGTTGCCCGCCGCGGGGACGGCGCGCGAGGCTGACCCGATGGTCGACCTCGTGCACGTCCCCGCGGACCCGGACCACCCCGACGCCTGGGCCGTCGAGGGGACGGTCCGGGTCGGGGACGCCGTCGACCTCGCGATCCACGGCTCCACCGACTTCTCGCTCGACGTCCCCACCACGCGCGCGACGCTGACCGAGCCCCACCGCACGGTGCACCGGCTGGTCGCCCTCCCGGCGGGAGCGCCACGCACTCCCGAGTCCGTCGTCGGCCGAGCCATGATCGGTCTGCCACTGGTGGGCAACGCGCACCTGGCCGTCGTCTACGTCGGCGTGCACCCCGACTGGCGGCGGCGCGGCATCGGGTCGGCACTCTGGGACGCCGGCCTCGACCTCGCCCGGGCGGCCGGGCGGCGCACCGTCATCTCCGACTCCTCCTACCGGACCGAGCCGCCCCCCGGACCGGACGCTCTCGAGTCGCCGACCGGCAGCGGCCGGATCCCCGCGCACGACGACGCCACCCGGTTCGCGCTCGCGCGCGGGTTCACGCTCGAGCAGGTGGTCCGGCACTCGGTCCTGGACCTGCCGGCCACGGTGGACCACCTCCGACGTGATCCCGGCACCGACTACCGCGTCCACCTGATGCAGGACGAGTTCGCCCCGCAGTGGCTCGACGGCCTCGCCGTCCTGCGGACGCGGATGAGCACCGACGCCCCCTCCGCCGGGCTCGAGCTCACCGAGGACCCGTGGGACGCCGAGCGCGTCCTCGCCGACGGCGCCGACATCCGTCGTCGAGGGCACGGCTTCCTGGTGGCCGTCGTCGAGCACGTGCCCACCGGCACGCTGGCCGGCTTCTCCGAGGTCCGGTACCCGCTGGACCGGCCGGCCGTCGTCTACCAGGGCGACACCCTGGTGCTGCGCGAGCACCGCGGTCACGGGCTCGGGATGGTCGCCAAGATCGCCGTCCTCGACGCGCTCGCCGGCGTCCGCCCGCACGCCGAGCGCATCCACACCTGGAACGCGCAGGAGAACGCGCACATGCTCGCCATCAACGTGGCGCTCGGCTTCCGGCAGGCCAGCGTCGACGCCGAGTGGCAGCGACCCGTGTGAGGCTGTCCGGGGTGCGTGCGAGCATGCACCCGTGACCCGCGCCGACCCCACCACCTGGCGCCCGGGAACAGTGCGCGAGGCCGCGGGCGGGCTGGTCGCCCTCACGCTCGCCACGTTCGTCGCGATCACCACCGAGCTGGTCCCCGTCGGGCTGCTGCCGCAGATGAGCTCCGACCTCGAGGTCACCGAGTCCGTCGCCGGGCTGCTGGTCACCGTGTACGCGTTCATGGTGGCGACGCTCGCGATCCCGCTGACGCTGGGCACCCGGCGGCTGCCCCGCAAGGGCCTGCTCCTGGTGACCCTGGTCGCCTACACGGTCAGCAACGCGCTCGTCGGGATCGCCCCGTCGTTCGGCCTCGTCGCCGCCGGGCGCGCCGTCGGGGGCATCGCGCACGCGCTCTTCTTCTCCCTGAGCATCGGGTACGCGTCCCGGCTCGTGCTGCCGCAGGTCACCGGCCGGGCGCTCGCCCTCGTCACCGCCGGGGCGTCCGCCGGTTTCGTCCTCGGGGTGCCGCTGTCCACGGCCCTGGGCATCGCCGTCGGCTGGCGCAACGCGTTCCTGGTGCTCGCCGCCGGGTGCGCGCTGGCCACGATGCTCGTCGCCACCTTGTTGCCCGCGGTCTCCGGTGACGACGCACCCCACGCCGACCACACCCGCACCGACCGACGCCGACGGCTCGGCATCGTGTCGACCACCAACATGCTGACCTACCTGGCCCAGTACACCGTCTACACCTACGTGTCCGTGCTCCTGCTCGCGACCGGCCTCCCCGAGACCGCCGTCGGTCCCGTGCTCCTCGGCCTCGGCGCCGTGGGCCTCGTCGGCACCGCCTACGCCGCCGTCTCGCTCGACCGGCACCCCCGCCGCGGCACCCTCGTCGTGCACGCCGTCATGGCCCTCGGCCTGCTGGCCCTCGGCCTCGTCTTCCCGTCGCAGGTCGGCGTCCTCGTCGCCGCTGCCGTCTGGTCCGGGGCGTTCGGCGCGATGGCGTCCGTGTTCCAGGCCGCCGCCATCCGCACCCACGGCGGCTCCCCCGACGTCATCGGCGCCCTGGTGAACTCGAGCGCGAACATCGGGATCGGCGGCGGTGCAGCGCTCGGGGCGCTCGTGCTCGTCGGCCCCGGACTCGGAGCCCTGCCCTACGTGGGCGTCGGCCTCCTGGTGGTGAGCCTGGTGATCATCGTCGTGGCACGACGGTCGTTCCCGACCCTGACCGCGTCAGGGGGTCAGGAGATACCCGGCGGCGCCCCCGCCCCAGGCCAAGATCGTTGACGGCGACGCAGCGACCACCGGGGAGTCCGCATCCGTCCACGGGTGCGCCGGCACGGCCGTCGTGCTGCCGTCGGCCGGGTCGAGCAGCACGTCGCCGACCCTGACCCGGTCGCCCATCACCAGACGCGGCCACGAGCTCCGGCCCCTGACCTCCGGCAGGTCGGCCCAGGTCCCCGACGCCGGGTCATAGATTCCCCCGTACGGGTAGGGACGGCCCCACCCGCCGACGGCACCGCCGTCCGCGCCACCGACGTCCGGGAACACCAAGCGCCCGGCGACCGACACCGGGTCCGAGCCGATGACCTTGCTGTCCGGCAGCACCGTCCACGTCGTCAGCGTCGGGTCGAGCTCGGCGAGCCGCACCAGCGACGGCGTGCCCGACCCCGGACTCGGCACCAGGTCCTTCGCCGTGAGGATCACGCGTCCGTCGACGACGACCACCGACCGGTCGTAGCTCGGGCCCAGCGGGTCCTCCGGGAGGCGGTGCCACGTGCTGGTCGTGGGGTCGAACCAGGAGTCGACTGCCGCGCCCGACTCGTCGGAGGTCGGCACGCAGAGCAGCACGTCGCCGTGCTCGACCAGCCGTCCCGAACCGTCCGGCGGCATCGGCAGCGTCGCCCAGCGGTCGGTCGTCACGTCGTAGGCGAGGAGTGCCGAGGGCCCGTCGCTGCCCCGGTCCGTCAGGAGGTAGAGGACGCCGTCGACGACGGCCGTGGTCGCCCACGGGATCTCCAGGGGAGCGTCGGCGATCTGCTCCCACACGCCGGTGGCCGGATCGAACGTGGCGCCGTCGCGACGCCACTCGCCCGTCGGGACCGCGCAGTCCGAGTTCGGGGGGCACGGCGGACCGTCGTCGCCACCGACGACGACGAAGCGGTCGGCCACCCACGCGACGGTCGCGGTCCGGCGTGCCGACAGCGGACCGTCCGGGACGCGGCGCCAGCCGGCACCGGGCTGGGTCGTGCCCGGCGACGACGCCGGACCGGGCGGCGGGTCGTCCGTGGCTCGCGCCGGGCCGCACGCCACCAGGAGGGCGACGACGACCCACGCTCCGACGACCGACCGGCTGGTCCGCACCCGTCACCTCCTGCCACCGCGTTAGTGTCGCGTCGACCTCGTTCCTTGCACCGACCCGGAGGCCCGTGTGACCGTGCCGCAGGCAGTCCTCGGGTTCGCCGTCGTCGCGGGGCTGCTGACGATCATCCCGGGCATCGACACCGCGCTCGTGCTGCGGTCGGCGATCAGCCGCGGACGCGGGTACGCCTTCGCCGCCGCGGCCGGCATCAACGCGGGCTGCTTCGTCTGGGGGATCGCCGCCGCCGTCGGAGCCTCCGCCCTGCTCGCCGCCTCCGAGGTGGCCTACCGGATCCTCACGCTCGCCGGCGCCGCGTACATGGTGTGGCTCGGCATCCACCTGTTCCGGGCGAGCCTGCGGCCGCGCGAGGCTGCGCCGTCCGGGGCCGTCGACGCGCCCCGCGCCTCGATCTGGCACGGGTTCGCGACCGGGCTGTGGACCAACCTGCTGAACCCGAAGATCGGCGTCTTCTACCTGGCGACGATCCCGCAGTTCGTCCCCGCGGACACCTCGCCGCTGCTCATGGGCGTCCTGCTCGCGGCGGTGCACAACGTCCTGGGCATGGCCTGGTTCACGGTGATCATCCTGGCCACGGGCTTCGCCGCGCGCTGGCTCGCCCGCGACTCCGTCGCGAAGGTCACCGACCGGATCACCGGCACGGTCCTGGTCGCGTTCGGCGCCAGGCTGGCGCTCGACAGTCGCTAGTCCGCCGCCGGCTTCTCGACGGCGGCAGGCTCGGGATCGGGGTCCGGCTCCTCCGCCGGCGGCTTCGGCAGGTCCTCGCCCGACAGCCACGAGTACCAGGCGCTCTCGGGCCCACCCTGCAGCAGCACCGCACGCGTGAGGAGCGTCAGCGGCACGGCGAGGATCGCGCCGAGCGGCCCGATGACGAAGGTCCAGAAGATGACGGACACGAAGCTCAGGGTGAGCGTGATGTTCACGGCGTCGGCGACGAACTTCGGCTGCACCAGCACCTGCAGCACCACGTTCACCGCGCTGTACACGGCGATCACGGCGAGGGCGAGCGGCCAGCCTCCGACGACGAGGGCCATGATCGTGGGCGGGACCACACCGATCACGAACCCGATGTTCGGGATGAAGTTGGTGACGAACGCGAGGATCGCCCACACCGCCGGCGCGGGGACGCCGAGCGCCCAGAGCGCGATCCCGTCGATGACGGCGACCACCGCACCGAACGACGCGCTGACCACGAAGTAACGCCGGACACCGATGTTGAACGTCGTGGCGCGGCGGAGCACGCTGCCCTGCGTCGCCCCGAACTGCACGTGCGCCCCGTCGTACCGGGCGGCGTCGACGGACATGAAGATGACATACGTGACGACGACGAACAGGGTGGTCGCCACACCGAGGGCGGCCCCGGAGATGCTCGTCGCGACGCCCAGCAGCTGGGACGGCTGGAACGCGTCCGTCACGGAGCTCACGGCCTCCTGGTCGAGCCCGAGCGTCGCGAGCCACGAGGTGGCCCCGCCGACCGCGTCCTGCAGCTCGGAGAGGTACTCCTGCACGAGCCCGGCGAACTGGATGCCGGCGAACACGAGCATGGCGATCAGGACGAGCAGGATCAGGTAGACGACGGCGATGACGACCGTCGTCGCGGCGGCGCGGTGCCAGCCGCGGCGCTCCAGGGGGTGCCGGATCGGGTGCACGATGATGACGAGCACCGCGGCGAGGAACAGCGGGGCGAGCACCTCACGCGTGGCGTGGACGCCGGCGAGGACGACCACGGCGGCCGAGAGGAACAGCAGCGTCCGGGTGGAGGGCGCGAGGCCCTGGGGCGATGCCATGGGTCGCGCGGGCTCCTTCGACGATGTCCACGAGCGGGTGCTCGCAAGATAGCGCGGCGGCTCAGCCCGGGGCGGCGCGCCACTCGCGGGGAGTCATGCCGTACTCGCGACGGAACACGCGACCGAAGTGGGAGGCGTCGACGAATCCCCAGCGGGCGCCGATGCCGGACACGGTCAGGTGCGCGGACGCCGGGTCGCGCAGCGCCCGCCGGCACTCCTGCAGCCGCAGCGACCGGATGGTGTCCTGGAGCCCGACGCCGGCGCGCTCCAGCTCCGCGTACAGGTGCCGGACGGACACGTGGTGCGCCGCGGCGATGGTCGCCGCGGACAGGTCCCGGTCCGCCAGGTGCCTGCGCACGTACTCCTGGACGCGGGGCACCAGCGAGCCCTGCAGCGGTGCGGCCGCGGCCGGCTCGTCGGCCAGGTGCGTCGTGATGAGCGCGCGGAGCAGGTCGATGCTGGGCCCGGCGACGAGCTCGGCCGCGGTCGGGTGGTCGAGGACGTCGGTGCTGCCGAGCGTGTCGAAGTACGGCGCGACGACGGCCGCGAGCGCGTTGTTGTCCGGTCCGATGCGCAGCCCGGCGACCGCGTCGATCGTGCCCTCGGGCAGGGCGAGCGCGCCGCGCGGCACCTGGAAGTAGTGCAGCTCCGTGCGGTCCGTGTTCAGCACGGTGTACGGGCGGGTGCTCTCGTAGACCGCCATGTCGCCCGCGCGCAGCACCGCCTGGTTGTCGCCCTGCGCGACCATCGTGGTGCCCGCCACCTGCACCGCGAGGAACACCGTCGGCTCGTGGTCCTGCCGGGCCAGGCGCGGTGTGCGGCGCAGCATCGTGGGGGTGGACCGCGCCGACGAGAAGTTGACGGGTCCCGCCTCGACGACCCGGCAGAGCACCTCGATGTCTGCGGCGGGCCGGTCGTAGTCGATCTCGACCGGGAGGACACCGGCCCAGATGGCGTCGCGGATGAGCTCGATGCGGTCGTCGGGCGGCAGGTCGTCCGAGCGCAGGACAAGGCTCATGGATAAACCTCACATGTCGGACACGGCGAACGTCCCCACCGTAAGCGCCGAGCCCCCGCGTCCGACAGACCGGATCGTGCACGGACGGACCAGAACCGTGCACGTCCCGTCCACCCACCCGCCGCCTGGCCGGACGGAGACTGGCGTCACCCGTCACGCCGCCCGAAGGGAACAGACCATGAGCCCCACCGTCGTCCTGATCCACGGAGCCTTTGCCGACGCCTCCGGCTGGGGCGGGTGATCAGTCGCCTGACCGCCGCCGGGCACACCGTGTACGCGCCGGCCAACCCCTTGCGCAGCGTGTCCGCGGACTCGGCGTACGTCCGTTCCTTCGTGTCGACGATCGAGGGTCCGGTCGTCCTGGTCGGGCACTCCTACGGCGGCGCGGTCATCACGAACGCTGCCGTGGGCGCCGACAACGTCAAGGCACTCGTGTACATCGCCGCATTCGCGCTCGAGGAGGGTGAGGCGGTCGGTCCCGCCACCGCCCTGGGCAGCGACGGCCCGCCGCCCGACCTCACCCAGATCATCGTCGTGCGGCCGTTCCCCGACGCCGGTGAGGGGAACGCCGACGCCTACCTGGACCCGGCGGTCTTCCCGCAGGCGTTCTGCCAGGACCTGCCGCCCGAGACGGCAGCGATCATGGCGGTCTCGCAGCGGCCCGCCGCGCTGGCCACCCTCGGCGAGCCGTCCGGGCCGCCCGCCTGGCGGACGCTGCCGTCCTGGTACCTGGTCGCGTCGCAGGACCGCGTGATCCCTCCTGAGGCCGAGCGGGCGATGGCCGCGCGTGCCGGGTCGACGACGGTCGAGATCGACAGCTCGCACGTCGCGATGATCAGCCACCCCGACGAGGTCGCGGACCTGATCAAGCAGGCGATTGCGGCGGTCGGCTGACGCTGACCAGCGGCGCCGGGAACCGGGGCAGGACCGACGTGCCGTGCAGCCACGCGGTGAGCCGGTCGGCCTCGGTGTCCAGCGCTGACCGTGCGTCGGCGCCGACGTCCTCGAGCAGGACCAGGTCGACGGCGCCGTCCTTCGTCGACCAGCCGCCGACGATCCGCCCGTCGACCCAGATGGTCGCGCCTCCGTTGCCGGCGGTGTCGAACACCTGAGCGCGGTGCGGTCCGAGGTACCAGTCGCGCTCGGACCAGCCCATCGTGGTCGGGTCGAGCGCGGGCAGCAGGGCGACCCACGGCTCGACGGGGCCGACGGGGTCGGTGTCGTCGGGCAGCACCCAGCCGGACGAGCCGCCGTCCAGCGACACCTCGACCGCGCCGACGTCCCGCAGCGCCTGGCGCACGGCCGTCAGCGTCGAGCCGAGCCACCACTTCAGGTCGAGCGTGGTCCCCGGACCGAACCGGCGCAGCCACCGCTCGACCAGCTCCGCCCTGGCCTCGTCCTCGGGGACCGACGGGATCGGCTCCCCCAGCCAGTCGGCCGCCAGCGCCCACGTGGGTCGCGACGACGTCCACGAGCCGAGGTTCCCGGCGCGCACGATCGTCCCGGCGGCCTGCAGGCACGTCATCACGCGGGACACCACCGGGAACGACCCCGCCCACGACTTCCCGTGGCCGTACGCGATGGACCCCTCCAGCACGGGTTCGCGCTCCCGGAGCTGCGCCGCGGTGAGCGGCCCGTCGGCCAGGCCCGCCACGGCGGCCGTCGTCACCTCGTCGAACCACCGTGACGCGTCCTCGACGAAGCCCGCCTCCCGGACCTCCTTCTCCAGCCGACGCCTCTCGACGCCGGCGACCTTGTCGCTCGACGCGGCCTGCACGACCGGCAGCAGGTCCCGACCGACCGCGAACAGCGTCCGGCGCATCGCGAGGTGCTTGACCAGGGTGCGGTCGTCGTAGAACGCGCGGTCCAGGTCCGGCACCGTGAACCCGTCGACGCGCGCCCAGGCCGACAGGTACAGCCCGGCCGGGTCGGTGGCGTGCAGGCACACCATCGCGTCGGCCGCGGCCTCGACGGTGGCGACCCGGAACCGCGGTGCCACGGCGTGCCGACGAGCCAGGCGCGCGCGCCGTTCGTCGTCGTCGAGGTGGATCATGCGGTGATCCTCTCAGCAGACCGTTCTCAGCCGACCGTGTGGTTGTAGAGCCAGTCGTTGCGGGTGTCGTTCGCGGCCCTGCGCAGGAACATCGGCATCATCGCGTCCCGGATCGCCACGCCGAGGCGGCTCCTGGTGACCCGCTTCTGCGCGTTGATCGCGCGGGCGTACTTCACGACGGCATCGGTCCGCGGCTGCCGGGCCGCCTGGTAGGCGGCGAACGCGGTCGCGAGATCGCTCTCGCGACGCAGGGACCCGGCCAGCGCCGCCGCATCCTCCAGCGCCAGCGACGCCCCCTGCCCCGCACTCGGGCTGGTGGCGTGCACGGCGTCCCCCAGTGCGACGACCCGGCCGCGGCTCCAGTGCCGCACCCCGACGAGGTCGTCGATCGGGTACGGACGGAGCTCGTCGGTCGTCGCCGCGAGGATCTGCGGGACCGGGTACGGGTCGTCGGAGTGCAGCGCGCGCAGGTCGGCCAGCGTGACGGTCGCGTCCCGGTCGGGCGCGGTGACGTTGGCGAACCAGTAGGTGGTGCCGTCGGCGCGCACGAGGTAGCCGAAGAACGAGCGGGCGCCGAAGACGAAGTGCTGCGTCTCGGGCGTCGGCTCCAGCCCGGGCACGCGGGCGAAGCCACCGACCCCGACGAGCCCGCTGTAGGTCGGCTCGGGGGCGCCCGGGTCGATGTGCCGCCGCGTCGGGGAGCCGATGCCGTCGGCGCCGACGAGGAGGTCGCCGTCGGCGACCGTCCCGTCGGCGAACGTGGCGCGCACGCCGTGGGCGTCCTGGTCGATCGACACGAGCCGCGCGCCGTACGTCGTCGGGACCCCCGCCGCGTCGGACCCCTCACGCAGCACCTGGTGCAGCCAGCTGCGGCGCACGATGACGCTGCCGCGCTCGGGCTCGCGCGCCGGGCCGTTGGGCACCACGCCGAGCTCCTTGCCGGTCCGGCTCCACATGACCATCCGCCCGGCGCGGTGGCCGTCGGTGAGCAGCCGCTCCCGCAGCCCGAGCGTCCCCAGGACGGCGAGGCCGTTCGTCGCGACGTTGAGGAACAGACCCGCGTACGGGTCGGGCTCCGCGTGCGCCTCGAACACGCGGGTGTCCCAGCCGTCCCGCGCGAGGAGCTGGGCGGCCGCGGGGCCCGCGACCCCGCCACCGATGACGAGTGCTCTGGGCATGGCGTCCCCCTTTGATACCGTGGAAGTACGAGACTCTCGAATCTAGAGTCTCTCGTATTGCGAGAGAGTAGAGGCCGATGGAATCGGTGTCAACGCGGGAGCAGTCCATCGCGCGCATGGCGGACGTCATGCGCGACTTCATGGCGAACGCCGTGCTGTTCCAGGACGCGGTCGCGCGCACCGGCGGCCTCAACGGCACGGACCTGCAGGCGGTCAGCCTGCTGATGACCCAGGGCCCGGCCACGCCCGGGGAGCTGGCGGAACGCACCGGTCTGAGCGCGGGTGGCGCCATCACCGCGGTGATCGACCGGCTGGAGAAGGCCGGCTACGTCAGCCGCCGGCGCGACCAGGCCGACCGGCGGCGCGTCATCGTCACGGCGGACGTGGACAAGGTCCTCGAACAGGTCGGGCCGATCTACGGCCGCGTCGGCGCCCGCTGGGCCGCCTACCTGGACACCCTCACCGACGAGCAGATCGAGCTGGCGAACGAGCTCTTCGCGCGCGCCAGCCAGATCAACCGCGAGGAGATCGAGCTGTTGAAGGAGAGTCGATGATCGAGGTCACCGCACGCGACGGCCGCACCCTGCGCGCCTACGACGTCCCCGTCGACGATCCCGTCCTCACCGTCGTCTGGCACCACGGCACACCCAACGTCGGCACCCCACCGGAGCCCCTGCTGCCCGCGAGCGCCGTCCGCGGCATCCGCTGGGTGTCCTACGACCGACCCGGCTACGGCGGCTCGACGCCGCACCCCGGTCGCGACATCGCGTCGGCCGCGGGGGACGTCGAGGCCATCGCCGATGCCCTCGGTCTCGACCGGTTCGCCGTCCTCGGCCACTCCGGCGGCGGGCCGCACGCGCTGGCCTGCGCCGCGCTCCTGGGAGACCGGGTCGTCGCGGCGGTCAGCGGGTCGGGCCTCGCGCCGTACCCGGCGGACGGCCTCGACTGGTTCGCGGGCATCAACCCCGGCGGCACCGCCGAGCTGCGCGCCGCGGTCGAGGGCCGCGCTGCGATCGAGCAGGTGCTGAGCGCGAGCGAGTACGACCCCGAGATGTTCACGGCGACCGACCACGCGACGCTCGAGGGCGACTGGGGCTGGCTCGGCCGGATCGCGGGCGAGGCGCTCGAGGACGGCATCGGCGGGATGGTCGACGACGACCTCGCCTACGTCGCACCCTGGGGGTTCGACCCTGCGACCATCACCGCACCCGTCCTTCTCCTGCACGGCGACGCCGACCGCGTCGTGCCCAGCAGCCACGGGCTCTGGCTGGCCGACCGCATCCCGTCGGCGGAGCTCTGGCTGCGCCCGGGCGACGGTCACGTCTCGGTGCTGACCGCCGCGACCGACGCCCTGGACTGGTTGCTCTCGAAAGTCGACGCCCCGCGCGGGTGAATCGCTTCGGTGCCTGGTCACCGCGCGAACTCGTCGTGAGGGTGGACGGACGCCCCCGTCACCCGTCAGGGAACCGGTTGCCTGGCGGTGGGCGCTCCCGGGGGGTCAACGTCGACGTCTTCGAGAAGGGGATACCCCATGTCAGTCCGAGCACGCCCACGCACGCTGGTCACCGCACTCCTCGCGGTGACCATGGCGCTGGTGGCCGCGATCGTCACCTCACAGCCCGCCTCCGCCCACGGGTCGGTGACCGACCCGCCGCAACGCGCCTACGGCTGTTGGGAGCGGTGGGGTGCCAACCACCTCGACCCGACCATGGAGCAGAAGGACCCCATGTGCTGGCAGGCCTGGCAGGCCGACCCGAACGCCATGTGGAACTGGAACGGGCTCTACCGCGAGAACGTGGGTGGCAACCACCAGGCCGTCATCCCGAACGGCCAGCTCTGCTCGGGCGGTCGCACGCAGGCACCCCGCTACAACGCCATGGACGCGGTCGGACCCTGGGTGGCCAAGGGCGTGCCGACGTCGTTCACCCTGACACTGACCGACAGCGCCAAGCACGGTGCCGACTACCTGCGCATCTACGTCTCGAAGGCCGGCTTCGACCCGACCACCGAGGCGCTCGGCTGGGACGACCTGGACCTCGTCAAGGAGACCGGTCGCTACGGCACCACCGGGCTCTACCAGACGGACCTGAACCTGTCCGGTCGTAGCGGCCGCGCGGTCCTGTTCACCATCTGGCAGGCCAGCCACCTGGACCAGCCGTACTACCTGTGCAGCGACATCAACATCGGTGGCGGCAACACCACGCCGACCCCCACCCCGACGCCGACGGTGACCGCCACGCCGACGCCGACCCCGACCGTGACGCCGACCCCGACGCCCACCCCGACGGTCACCCCCACCCCGACCCCCACGCCGACCGGTGGCACCGGTTCCTGCACGGCGACGGTCAAGGTGGTCAACGCCTGGAACGGCTCGTTCGTCGGTGAGGTCACGGTCAAGGCCGGCTCGACCGCACTGACCGGCTGGCACGCCGCGATCGGCGGCGCGACGGTGACCCAGGCATGGAACGGCACCCTGTCGGGCGCCAACACCATCACGAGCGCCGCGTGGAACGGCTCCGTCCCGGCGGGAGGCACGGCGACCGCCGGCTTCATCGCCAACGGCACCGGCAGCGGCCTGACCGCGACCTGCGGCTCGCACTGACGCAGTGACGCACTGACGCCCGCCCGTCTCCGGTCCGGAGGCGGGCGGGCGTTCCCGTGGGCAGGCCCGTACGGTCTACTTTCCGCATGGCATCCGAGCCCGTCGCGACCGTCGAGCGCCACGCCACCTGGAAGGAGCTGTTCTTCGACCTGGTGGTGGTCGCCGGCATCGGCCAGCTGGCGCACCTGCTGCACGAGGACACCGAACCGACCACGCTCGGGCTGTACGCCGTCCTGTACCTGGCGTTCTGGATCTCCTGGGCCGGGTTCGCCGTCTACGGCAACGTCGCCGGCGACGACGCCAAGACCCGGGTCCTGATCACCGCCATGCTCGGCCTCGCGGTGATGGCCGCCTCCGTGCCGGGGATCCACGGCTCGCGCGCCTCCGCGTTCGTCATCGCCTACGTCGCGCTGCGCTGGTACGCGGGGGCGGTCGTCCAGCGGGGCAGGGTCCTGCTCGACTGGCCGCTCGCGCAGTACGGGCTCGGCGCGCTGCCCTGGCTGGTCTCGCTGTGGGTCGACGCGCCGCAGCGGTACTGGCTGTGGGGGGTCGGGATCGTCATCGACCTGGCGGTGCTGCTCCTGACGTCCGGCGAGCGCGCCCTGCAGGAGGCCGAGGAGCGGCTCGAGCGCGTGAAGACCTCGCGCCGCCGCGGCGGACCGGCGGCCGGGCTCCTGAGCATCGAGGGGAAGCACACCGAGGAGGAGCACCTCGCTGAGCGGCTCGGTCTCTTCGTCATCATCGTGCTCGGCGAGGGGCTGATCCAGATCATCGACGCTGCCGCCGACTCCGCGCAGTGGGACCGTGCGACGGCCGTCGTCTCGCTCGGCGCGTTCACGCTGCTGGCCTCCGTGTGGGCCGCAGGCCTGCTGCACGGGACCGCGGGCATCCCGCAGCTGCAGCCGCGCGTGGTCGCGCCGCGGATCGTCATGCTCCTGCACGCCCTGCTCACCGGCTCGCTGGCCGCCCTGGCCGCCGCCCTCGGGGTCGCCGTCGAGCACACGCACGAGCACCTGCCCGAGCAGTACCGCGCCCTGCTGTGCGGGACGGTGGCCGCCTACTGCGCACTCGGCGTCGTGACCGCTCTGCTCGTCGGCAAGGGCCGCCGGTGGATCCTGCTCCGGGGCGTGCCGAGCGTCGTGGTTCCCCTGCTGCTGCTGTTCGTCTGGCCCGACCTGCACGTCGGTCTGCTCGTCTGGATCCTCGTCGCCGTCGTCGTGTGGCTGGTGCTGGAGAAGCCGGCCGACGGGCGCCGGCGTCGCGAGGTCAGCTGACGAGGGCGCGGCGCCGTTCGGACGCGCGGAACACGAGGATCGACACCGTCCAGACGAGCGCCACGCCCGCGAAGAACACCGAGACCGCGCCGAGGGTGCCGGGAAACCGCTCCTGGAGCGCCGCGGTGCAGTACTCCTCGACCGTGACGCCGGGGACGAGGTCGATGAAGGGACCCTCGTCCTCGTAGCAGTTCCGCTCGATCGCATAGGCCCCGATCGCCAGGAACAGCCCCCACGGGAGCAGGAGGACCAGCAGCCGGAGCAGCTCCGCGCCGAGCGACAGCGGCGGCCGGCCCTGCCTCCGCCGTGCCGTCTGTCCCCTCGACCGCAGCGCACGGGCGCCGAGCCAGATCCCGGCGAAGAGCAGCAGCCAGAAGATGGCCATCTCCATGGTCAGCCCCACCTCCGTCGCGCACGACAGTAGGGCGGGCACCGACCGGACGACGTCGGATCAGGCCGCGGTCACCCGGACGGGTCAGGCGCGCGTGAGCGGCAGGCCGAACGCCTCGAAGTGCTCCGGGCCGATGAAGGCCGTGAGTGCAGCGACGTGGTCGCCGCGGAGCGTCAGGACGTCGATCGACCAGGCGAGGTGCACGTCGTCGCCGGGTGCTCGCAGGTACGACGCCACCGCGGGCTGGCCGTTCGCGCTCGTCGGGACGTGCTGCCAGGAGCCGCACGTGAACGCGATCGTGGTCGCGAACTCGGTGACCGCCGCACGGCCGCGGTACCAGTGCGGCAGCGGCGGCATCGACCAGGTGACGTCCTCGGTCAGCAGCGAGAGGAGCAGGTCCACGTCGCCGCGTTCCAGGGCCGACGAGTAGGCCGCGACGACCTCCCGCACGCGGGCGTCGGCCGCGGGGTGGGCGTCGCGGGAGGGTACCTTCGCCGCGACCGTCGCCCGCGCCCGCTGCAGCGCGGAGTTCACCGACGCGGTCGTCGTGTCCATCCACGTGGCGATCTCGGCGGCCGAGAAGCCCAGCACCTCGAACAGCAGGAGCGCGGCACGCTGGTTGCCGGGCAGGTGCTGCAGGGCGGCGACGAACGCGAGCTCCACGGACTCGCGCTGCTCGTAGCGCGCGTCCGGGTACGGGCTGAGCCAGGCGGCGTCGGTCAGCGGGAGGTCGCCGACGACGGCGTGCTCGCTCGACGGTCCGAGGTCCACGGGCATCGCGCGACGGCCGCGCCGGGCCATGAGGTCGAGGCACGCGTTGGTGGCGATGCGGTACAGCCACGACCGCAACGAGCTGCGTCCCTCGAACTCGTCGATCGCCCGCCAGGCTCGCAGCAGCGCCTCCTGCACGGCGTCGTCGGCGTCGTGCACCGAGCCGAGCATCCGGTAGCAGTGCGCGTGCAGCTCACCGCGCAGGGGCGCCAGCTGCTCGGTGAAGGTGTCCACCTCGGACAGGTCCGTCATGACCGATGATTCTCCCCCGTCGCGCAAGTCTTACCTGTATGACCACACTCACCACCGCCACCACGCTCGACGTCCCCGGCGCCCGGCTCCACTACGAGCTGCGCGGCTCCGGCCCGCTGATCGCCCTCGTCGGCGCCCCCATGGACGCCACCGCGTTCGCCCCGCTGGCCGACCTGCTCGCCACCGACCACACCGTGCTCACCACCGACCCCCGCGGCATCAACCGCAGCTCGGTCGACCATCCCGACCGCGACTCGACGCCGGTCGAGCGGGCCGCCGACCTGGCCGCGCTTCTCCGGCACGTCGACGCGGGACCCGCGACGGTCCTGGGCTCGTCGGGCGGAGCCGTGACCGTCCTGGCCCTGGTGGAGAGCGCGCCGGAGCTCGTGCACACCGCCATCCCGCACGAGCCGCCCCTCGACGAGCTGCTCCCCGACCACGCCGACCTGTACGACAGGACCGAGCAGATGATCGCCACCTACCTGACCGGCGACACCCGCTCGGCGTGGAAGCAGTTCATGGAGATCGGCAACCTGCAGATGCCCGACGAGGTGTTCGAGATGTTCTTCGGCACGCCGCGCGAGGGTCAGGACGCGCTCGACGAGCACTTCCAGTTCGCGCACATGCTCCGGGCGACCGTGCGGTTCCGGCCCGACATCGAGGCGCTCAGGGCGGCACCGACGCGGCTCGTCGTCGGCATCGGCGAGGAGTCCGCCGGCGAGCTGTGCGACCGGACGTCACGGGCGCTCGCGGACCTGCTCGGCATCGAGCCGACCCTCTTCCCCGGCGACCACATCGGGTTCGCCCAGCAGCCCGAGGCGTTCGCGGCGCGACTCCGCGAGATCCTGGGCGCATGAGCCTCGACGCCACCTTCACCACGCCCATCCGCAAGGACGGCGCCTTCGCCACCTACCTGGAGCTCGACGGCTCCGCGGAGCTGCTCGGCACCCGCAAGGCGGTCAAGGTGACCGGCACGCTCGACGGCCACGAGTTCGCCGCGACCCTGATGCCGTCGGGCTCGGGCCCGCACTGGCTCCCGTTGCGCAAGGCCCTCTGCACGACGATCGGCAAGAGCGCAGCGGGCGAGCTGGTCGAGGTCCGCCTGCTCGCGCGCACGACCTGACCGTGCCGAACCCGACATGAGTGTCGCGATGACGTTCATGACGTCACTCATGTCGGGTTCGGCGGAGGTCAGTTCCCTGTGATGACGAACTGGCTGCCCGGTTGGGTGACCACGTTGCCGGTCGCGTTCCCGGAGAACGTGACGTTCGACAGGATCGCGTTGCCGCGGATCCCACTCATCGCCAGGATCCCGGCACCGTTGCGCGAGTTGGTGATCCGCACGTTCGTGATCCGGACGTCCGGCACGACGCCGCCGCCGTTCTTGAACTGGATGCCGTCGTAGGTGGAGTCGTCGATGTCGGTGTCCCGGATGGTGACGCCGGTGATGTCCAGGGTGCTCGGGAAGATCGTGATGGCCCCGAATTCCTGGTCCTCGTTCCAGAACGCCCCGCCGGTCCGGTACAGACCGTTGTTGGCGATGAGCGTGGTCCCGCCGAACGGCAGGGGGCTGTGGTCGGTCGCCAGCATGATGCCCGGGTAGTTCATCGTGTCGTAGACGAGGTTGTTCTCGATCGACTGGTTGGAGCCGCCGTAGATGGCGATCCCGTTGGCGCGCCACGGCAGCTGGATCGTGTTGTTCACGAAGTGGTTGTCGTGGGCGTTGTCGGTGGTGCGGTCCTTCACGTACGGGTTGGCCCAGATGGCCAGCGCGTCGTCACCGGTGGTGCGGAACGACGAGTTGAACACCCGCGAGTTCCGGGTGCCGTTGGAGAAGTTGATGCCGTCGGCGTAGGTGTTCCGGATGCGCATGCCGGTGAGCTGGAGGCCGTCGGCGGGTCCCCAGAGCTCGGGGATGTTGTCGTAGTCGCGGCCCACCCAGACACCCACGTTGGCGTGCTCGATCCACACGTTGCTGATCGCGGTGCCCGTGCCGAACCGGCCGTTGAGCCCGACGCCGCCCTCGTCGTTCCCGTCGCCGCCGCGGATCCGGCCGGAGCCGAAGATGGCGATGTCGGAGATCTGGACACCCTTGTCGATGTCGAACCCGAAGTTGCCCTCGTGCGGGTGGTTGAGGGTGTTCGCGTCCTGCGGCTCGATCAGCGAGTACAGCTGCGAGCGCCACATGCCGGCCCCGCGGATCGTCACGTTCGAGATGCCCACCTGGTTGTACATCCCACGGTTCAGCGGGTCGTCGGTGAGGATCTTCTTCTCCTGCCGCCACTGCCCCTCGGGGATCCAGACGCAGCTGATCTGGCCGTTCTGGTCGGCCGTCACGGCTGCCTGGATCGCCGCAGTGTCGTCGAGCCCGTCGTTCGGGACGGCACCGTAGGTCGTGATGGAGGTGCACTCCGCGGGCTTGGGGAGCGCCGGTGCCACCTGCTCGAGGTCGACCAGGTCGATGATGTAGAACGCCGCCGTGTCACCGGCGTCGCGCTGCAGCCGGAACACCGTGCCCGCCGGGTAGGACTGCGCGAGCAGCGCGTGGGACTCGTCGAACAGCCGGCGGGCGTCGCCACCCGGCGTGTTGGTGAGGCCCTCGGGCTGGTCGGTCGTCCCGTACAGCCAGCTGTGCCGTGACGACAGCGTCACCTTCTGCACGAAGGTCCCGTTGGCGTACAGGCTGATGGTCGCGTCCTGGCCGCCGCCGCCCGCCGCGTCCGGGATGGAGTTCCGGATCACGATGGAGTTGGTGGCGTTGGTCGACGTGAGCTGCACGTACTGGCCCTGGCTGGTGAGGCGCACCGACTTGCGGCCCGAGGACTCGGTGCCGAAGTTGGTGTGCCCGAACGTCCGCACCGCGTCGGCCTCGAGCAGGGTGCCCGTGTAGGTGCCGGCCTCGGCCTCGTAGGACGTGTACGGGACGGCCGCCCCGCGTCCGACGACGATCGACTGCGCGAGTGTGTTGTTGTTCTCGTTGGTCTCCGCGACGGCGTTCGTCGCGTCGGCCGTGGCGGTCAATGTGGCCCCGCCGGTGGCGGCGGTCCACGTGCCGCTGATCGCGACGGCGGCCGTCGCTCCGGAAGCCAGGGGCCCCGTCGCACCGTTCAGGGTCGTGCTGCCGACGACGAGCCGCGTGGTGGACGCGGCCGCGGCCGACGAGCCCCGGTTCTTCACCGTGACCGTGAAGGAGACCGACGAGCCGACGGCCGGGTTGGCCGGGTTCGACGCGATGGCGAGGACCTGCAGGTCCGGGCCGGGCGCCTCGGTCACGACGACCTTGGTGGGGTTGCTGTAGCCGTTGTTCGCCTCGTTCTGCTCGACGACGGTGTTGGCGGGGTCGACGACCGAGCCGATCGTGTATGACCCAGCGGGGCGGGTGCCGATGGCCGCGGAGACGGTCGTCGACTGCCCCGCCGCGATCGCCGGGACATTCACGCTCCCGACCTTCGTCCCATCGACGGTGAGGTCAGCCGTGGTCGCAGCCGACGCCAGGTTGCCGCCGTTGCGCACGGTCGCGGAGAGCGTGATCGTGGCGGTCTCGACGGGCGACGCCGGGCTGGCCGTCACCGCGGTGACGGTGAGGTCCGGGTTGGGTGCCGGCAGGCCGATGACCTGGAGCACGGACACCTGCCCGTTGCCCGCACCGGTGTTGCCGGTGAACACGAGCCGGACGTCCGTGGCCGACCCGCTGACCGGGACGGTCACCTTGTTGCCCGATCCCGGCGCGAACGCGTACGCGGCCGACCCCTTCAGCGACGTCCACGCCCCGGTGCCGACGCGCCCCTCGATCGAGAAGGTCTGCGTCCGCGCACCCCACGCGGCGACCGGCGGAACGCCGACGACCACCTGCTGGAGCGTCGACTGCGACGCCAGGTTCACCGCGAGCCAGCTCGGGTAGGCGCCGCCGGCGCCCTCCCAGTACGTGTTCGGGTCGGCGTCGACCGCGTTCCCGGCGACGAACGAGAACTCCGTCGACGACGCCGTCGCCGGGCGGGCGGCTGCGAGGTCCTCTCCCGTGGTCGGCTCAGGACCGGACGACACGACGACCGAGCCGGACGCCACGTTGTTGGTCTCGTCGGACTCGGCGACGGTGTTCGCCGGGTCGACCGTGACGGTGAGCGGGTAGGTGCCGGTGGCTCGGGTGCCCGCGTTCACGGTGATGGTGGTCTGCGCACCGGCCGCGAGCGCCGGGACGTTCACCGTGCCGACGGTGGTTCCACCGATCGCGACGACGCCGGTGGTGGCGGCCGAACCGGCGGTCCCGGAGTTGCGGACCGTGGCGCCGACCGAGATCGCCTGCGTCGGTGTGACCGTGATCGGGTTCGTCGTCAGTGCGACCTGGAGGTCGGGGGTCGTCGGCACGGGCGTCGTGGTGCCGAACACCTGGAGCTCGGCGACCTGGGCGTTGGACGAGCCGGTGTTCGCGGTGAACACGAGCCGGACGTCGGTCGCGGAGCCGCTGACCGGGACGGTGACCGTGTTGCCGGACGACGGACTGAACGCGTAGGCCGCGGAGGCCTTGAGGGTGCTCCACGAGCCGCTGCCGGTGCGGCTCTCGACCGCGAACGTCTGCGTCCGGTTGCCCCACGCGGCGTCGGGGTTCAGCTTGACGACGACTCCCGTGAGCGTGGACGGCGCGGCCAGCGACACCGTGAGGCTCGACGGGTACGCGCCTGGCGCACCCTCCCAGTAGGTGGCGGTGGAGCCGTCGACCGCGTTGCCGGCGACGTAGGCCTGCTGCACGGAGGTCGCGGTGATCGGCCGCCCCTGCGCGAGGTTGCTGCCCTCGGGCGGGTCGACGGGCGGGGTCGAGGAGGTGCCGTAGACCTCGACCTCGGACAGCTGCGCGGCGGGCCAGCCGGTGTTGGCGCTCACGGCGGCGCGGACGTAGCGGGCGCTGGTGTCGGTCACGTCGACCGCGACCGCGTTGCCGCCGGTGAACGCGTACGACGCCGACGCCTTGAGCGTCGTGAAGCTGGACCCGTCGGTGGAGCCCTGGAGCGTGACGGTCTCGTTCCGGGCACCCCAGCCGCCGGGGATCTTCAGCGTGATGTCGGTAACCGTCGCCGCCGCGCCGAGGTCCACCTGGACCCACTGCGGGAACGCGTTGTTCGCCGACTCCCAGTAGCTGGCCTGGTTCCCGTCGGTGACGTTGCCGGCGACGTAGGTCTGGTTCGAGCTGCTGGCGGTGGCGGGCTTGCCCGCGGAGAGCAGCACGGGCGCGGCGGACGCCCCCTGTGCGACGAGCGCGACGCCCAGGGGCGCGACGAGCGCGATCGTGGCACCGGCCACGATCGCGTGCTTCAACCGAGTTCTCATGAACGTCCTCGTTCTCCCGCGTCATTGCGGGGTCGACCCCGGGCGCGCGAGAGCGACCGAGGTGCGGAGTGGGACGGCGAGATGAGTGCGGTTCATCGCGACCGGGATGCACGGCTTTGTGCATTCTGTTTGTCGAGTTCTTGCAGTAGTGAGGTGCGACATTACGAACATGTCGCACATCCCGTCAAGGGTGCGTGTCAGGGTCACGCTAGGTTTTCCAGGACGGAGAGGGGACACCCATGTCGTTCCAGGCCTACCTGGACACCATCGAGGACAAGACCGGTCTCACGCCGCGACAGCTGGTGGAGATCGCACACGCGAAGGGCCTCGACGCCCCGGGCGCCAAGGCGGCCGGCGTCGTGACCTGGCTGGCAGACGACTACGGCCTCGGCCGCGGACACGCCATGGCGCTGTGGCACGTGATCTCGAAGGGGCCCACCATCAGCACCAAGCACGTCGGCACGGACGGCGTGCACCGCGACGAGTCCGAGACGCTGTGGCTCGACGGCAAGGCCACGAAGCCCAGCTGACATGAACGCGACCGACGACTACATCGCGACGTTCCCCGACGAGGTCCGCCCGATCCTGACCGAGGTCGCCGAGGCGCTCCGTCGTGCGCTCCCCGGCGCCGAGGAGCGGATCCGGTACGGCATGCCCGCGTTCATGCTGAGCGACCGGTACGCGCTCCACTTCGCCGGCTGGAAGCACCACGTCGGGATCTACCCGGTCTCACCCCTGGAAGCGGAGCTGGAGGCCGAGGTGGCGCCGTACCGCGCGGCGAAGGACACCGTGAAGCTCCTCTACAAGAACCCCGTGCCGACCGAGCTCGTCGAGCGCATCGCCGTCGCGATGCGCGCCCGGCACCCCTAGAGCGTCGCGGCGAGCTTGTCGAGCGACGACTCCAGGCCCTGCCGGGACAGCTCGGCGGTCTGCGCGTCGGCGTACCCGCGCTCGACCACGGTCAGGAGCCCGTCGCGCACCGTGATCACGTGAGGGACCTCGCGCGGGATGCCGGCCGGGAAGCCGAGCTCCTGCGGGTCGTAGGAGCCGCCGTCGGCATCGCTGAACCCGTTGACGAACTCCAGCCGCTCGCCGTCGACGATCCGCGTGTAGGTCCACGTGTTCCAGAGGTCGACCCCGTCGGGCGTCCGCATCGCGACGAGCGAGACCCCGCCGACCCGCACGTCCATCCGCGCGACCGGGCACGTGAACCCCTGCGGTCCCCACCACGCGCGCACGACGTCGGACTCGGTCCAGGCGGCCCACAGGGCACTCGCCGGGGCGTCGAACGCCCGCTGCACCTCGAGGTCGGTCATGACGCCAGCACCTCGTCGAGAAGGGCCATCGACGCGCGCGTCCCGGACTCCAGCCCGCCGGACGGCACCCAGCCGTCGCGGTCCTCGACCGACGCGAAGAGCGACACCGACGTCAGCCGGCACCCGGTCGGCGTGGGCTCGAACGTCTCGACCACCAGCTGCAGCGCCCCCGGACCGCCGGGCTCGAACTCGGAGGTCGACACGAGGCGGTGCGGCGCGCTGACCTCGTGGAAGACCCCGCGCATCGGGTACTCGGTGCCGTCGGCGCGCGTCATCACCAGCCGCCACCGCCCGCCGACCCGCAGGTCGTGCTCGTCCACGACGACCGCGAACCGCTCCGACCCCTTCCAGCGCGGCATCCGCTCGGGGTCGGTGTAGGCGCGGAACGCCAGCTCGGGCGGCGCCTCGAAGTCGTGCACGACGACGACGTCCTGCCGTCCCGGCTCGACGATCAGCTCAGTGGTTCCCATCGTGTTCCCTCCGCATCGCGGCGATCTCGCGGTCCAGGGCGTCGAAGCGCTGCCGGAACGCCGCCCGGTGGTGCTCGAGCCAGTCGGTGGCGTCGTCCAGCGCGTCCTCGCGGAGTCGGCTCGGACGCCACTGCGCACGCCTGCCCCGGGTGATCAGACCCGCCTCCTCGAGCACCCGGAGGTGCTTGGAGACGGCCTGCGTGGTCATGTCGAACGGCTCCGCCAGCTCGGCCACGGTCGCCTCGCCGTCGGCCAGCCGGGCGAGGATCGCCCGGCGGGTCGGATCGGCGAGGGCAGCGAACGTCGCGCTCAGCGGATCCACCTGTGAAACCTCTCGGTTGTGCAACCTCTTGGTTGAAGAGTGCTCCTGCGGCGCGCCGCTCGTCAAGCGCATACGCTCGCGAAGGCGGCGACGCCGCTGCACTGCTGCGAGACGAGGGGAGTGTCCATGAGCATCAACGATGACGACATCACCACCGAGCCGGCACCCGCAGGGGAAGGCGTGGCCGACGGCGGCGCGAACCCGGGCGGTCACGACGGCGGCGCGGACGGCTCCGCAGGCGAGGGACCCGCCGACGGCGGCGCGAACCCCGCCGGGCACGACGGGGGCGCCGACGGCTCCGCAGGCGAAGGACCGGCCGACGGCGGCGCGAACCCCGGCGGGCACGACGGCGGGGCGGACGGCTCGGCGTAGTGCCCGAGCGCATCCTGAGGCGGCAGGAACGAGAGCGCGGACCGGTCCTGCGGTCCGCGCTCTCCCGCTGCATCGGCGTCCCGACCGAACAGTTCGCCGACGAGTTCTGGGGCCGCACCGCCCTGCTCTCCCCCGCGAACGACGACTTCACGGACCTGTTCTCCCCGGCGGCGGTCGACGAGCTCGTCGGCCGACGTGCCCTGCGCACGCCGTTCGTCCGGCTGGCGCACGAGGGCTCCGTGCTGGCGCCGGACCGGTTCACCGCGTCCGGCGGGTACGGCGCCGCGGTGTCCGACCAGGTGTCGAGCGACAAGGTGCTCGCCGAGTTCGCGGCGGGCGCGACGATCGTGCTCCAGGGCCTGCACCGGATGTGGCCGCCGCTGGTCGACTTCACGCGCGAGCTCGTCGAGGAGCTGGGGCACCCCGCGCAGGTCAACGCGTACGTCACGCCGCCGTCGTCGCAGGGGTTCTCGCCGCACTACGACACCCACGACGTGTTCGTCCTGCAGGTCTCCGGCGAGAAGCACTGGGTCATCCACGCGCCCGTGCACCCCGACCCGCTCCAGGACCAGGTGTGGACCGACCACCGCGCCGCGGTCGCCGACGCCGGCCGCGGTACGCCCGTCATCGACCGGGTCCTGCGCCCCGGCGACGCCCTGTACCTGCCGCGCGGCTGGATCCACTCCGCGACCGCTCTCGGTGACACGTCCATCCACCTGACCGTCGGGCTGTCCGCGTACACCCGGGCCGACGTCGTCGACACGCTCCTGAGCCTGGTGGGAGACTCCGCAGCCCTGCGCGCCTCCCTCCCGATGGGCATCGACGTCAGCGACCCCGACCAGCTGCGCCCGATCGTCGAGGAGACGGTGATCGACCTCGTCGCGGCGCTGCAATCCACTGACCCGGCGAGCCTGACCGCGAGGCGCCTCGGCGCCCGGTTCGACCGCGACACCCGCCCGGAGCCGGTCGCCCCGCTGGCCACGCTCGACGCGATCACGGGCCTGACCGAGCACACCCGGGTCCGGTGGCGCAGCGGCTACGGCGGCCGCATCGAGACCGCGGGCGACCGCGTGCAGCTGACCGCTCGGGGCACCGTGCTGTCGTTGCCGGTCGAGGCGGCACCGGCCCTGGAGGCGCTGCGCACCGGCGACCCGGTCACCGTCGGGTCGCTCCCCGGGCTCGACCTGGCCAGCGCGCTCGTCGTCGTCCGCCGCCTGCTGCGCGAGGGCGTGGTGGTGACGTCGCCGTGACCTCGTCGTGAGCGGAGAGTGGGTGCCCTGCAGCGACGGCGCCCGCGACCGCGGCGACCCGCTCGTCGCCACCGGCTCTCACGGCGACCGCTGGTTCCTGGTCGAGAACCAGGCCGCGTGGGGACGGCACGCGCTGCTCGACCCGCCGTTCGACCACGCCCTCGGCCGAGCGCTGGTGCACCGGATCGAGGGCGACGGGATCCGCCCGCTCGCCATCCGCCGCCCGGGCCGACGAGCCCCGCAGGTCGGTGTCCGGTGGGCGCTCGTCGACTCACGCCCCGGCCGGGAGTCGGTGCGCTGGGGCCACGTCGTCGATGCCCGCGACCTGCTCGACGTGCCGCTCGACGGCTCTGCGGGTGTGCCGTCGGACCGGCCCGTCTTCGCCGTCTGCGCCCACGGCCGCCACGACCAGTGCTGTGCCGTCCGCGGGCGGGTGGTCGCGGCGCGGTTGGCGACGCGGTACCCGGAGGAGACCTGGGAGTGCTCGCACCTGGGTGGTGACCGGTTCGCGGGCACGATGGTCCTGCTCCCGCACGGCCTGTACTACGGCTGGGTCGACGACGGCGACGCGGTCACGGTGGCCGACGCCTACCTCGCCGGACAGGTCGACCCGCGACTCCTGCGCGGCCGCAGCGCGTACTCGCACCCGGTGCAGGCCGCGCAGCACTTCGCCCGGGAACAGCTCGGCGACCACCGCCTCGACGCCTACCCGCCGCTGGGCGAGCAGCGCACGCCCGACGGCTGGTCCGTCCGGCTCGACGCCCCCGACGGTCCGGTGACCGTCGGGCTCGTCGAGACGTCGTCGGCACCCCTGCTCTCCACCTGCGCCGCCACGCAGGCGCTGCCGGTGCGGCAGTGGTCGCTCGCCGGGATCGAGTCCTAGGACGCCTGCGAGATCCGGATGTGGTTGCCCGACGGGTCACGGAACGCGCAGTCGCGCGGGCCCCAGCCCTGGTCGGTCGGCTCCTGGACCACCTCGGCGCCGGACGCCTTCACGGTCTCGAAGGTCGCGTCCACGTCGTCAGAGGCGAAGACGAGCATCGGCAGGACGCCCTTGGCGAGCAGCTCCTGGATGACGTCGCCGTCGGCCTGCGAACGGCCGGCGTGGGGGTCGGACAGCACGATGCCCAGACCGGGCTGGGCGTCACTGCCGAGGGTGACCCAGCGGTGGTCGCCGGCGGACACGTCCTGCGTGACCTCGAGGCCCAGGGCGTCCCGGTAGAAGGGGAGCGCCTCGTCGACGTCGCTGACGGTGATGTTGGTGTACTGGAGTGAGATCGTCATGAGACCGACCCTAGGAGCGCGGTTCCCGGCACCGCTTCTTCGATCCTGACCACTTACGGGACGATGTACCCCGCCGTCCGGAACAGCTCGTACCACTCCGGCCGCGTCAGCGGGATGTCGGAGCCCTGCGCCGCACCCGTGACCCGGTCGGGGCTCGTCGTGCCCAGGATCACCTGCATCTGCGCGGGGTGCCGGGTGATCCAGGCGGTCGCGATCGCGATGGCCGGGACGTCGTACTTCGCGGCCAGCCGGTCGATCACCGCGTTGAGCTCCGGGTAGTCGGGCGAGCCGAGGAAGACGCCGGTGAAGAAGCCCGCCTGGAACGGGGACCACGCCTGGATGGTGATGTCGTGCAGGCGGCAGTAGTCGAGGATGCCGCCGTCGCGGTCGATCGACTGGTCCTCGGCCTGCATGTTGGCGGCCACCCCGCGGGCGATGATCGACGAGTGCGTGATCGACAGCTGCAGCTGGTTGGCCACGATCGGCTGGCGCACGAACTTCTTCAGCAGCGCGATCTGCCCGGGCGTCTGGTTGGACACCCCGAACGCACGCACCTTGCCCGCAGCCTCGAGCTCGTCGAACGCGCGCGCCACCTCCTCCGGCTCCACCAGCGCGTCCGGGCGGTGCAGCAGCAGGATGTCGAGGTAGTCGGTCCCGAGCGCGGCGAGCGAGCCGTCCACCGACTCGATGATGTGCTCGTAGGAGAAGTCGAAGCCGTCGGGCGGGACGATGCCGCACTTGGACTGGATGACGACCTCGGCACGGTCGGCCGGGGTCAGCCGCAGCGCCTCGGCGTACCGCCGCTCGCACACGTGCATCGCGCCGCCGTAGATGTCGGCGTGGTCGATCATCGTGATCCCCGCGTCGCGTCCCGCGGCGACCAGGGTGCGGATCTCGTCGTCGGACTTGTCGGCGATGCGCATCAGCCCGAGCACCACGTTGGGCACGACGATGTCTGTTCCGGGCAGGGTGAAGGTCTTCATCGCCTCATGCTGCGTCGGAACCTCACGCCCCGCGCGCCGAGGTCGCGAGCAGGCTCGCCTGCGGGCGGCGTTCCCGGCCGGTCGGCTCGCGGACCAGGCGGGAGTCCACGACGAACCCCGCGTCCTCCAGGAGCGCCGCCACCGTGTCCGGTGAGTGCAGCCACGCGTCGCACTGCACGTCGTGCCCGTACGCGTGCGTCAGCGACCGGTGCTCGTCGGCCCCCGCCTGGAAGCCCAGCAGCACGTGCCCGCCCGGCGCGACCACGCGACGGAGCTCGCCGACGACCGCCGGCAGCCCGTCCGGCGGCGTGTGGATGATCGAGTACCAGGCCAGCACGCCGGCCACCCCCGCGTCGGGCAGGTCGAGCGCGGTCATCGACCCGACCTCGAAGCGCAGCGACGGGTGGTCGCGACGAGCCACCGCGATCATGCCCGGGGACAGGTCGATGCCGACCACGTCGATGCCCAGCCCGGACAGGTACGCGGTCAGCCGGCCTGTCCCGCAGCCGACGTCCGCGACCAGTCCGTCGACCCGGTCGGCGAAGTCGGCGAGCATCGCGCGGTCGAGCGGACCCTCGGCGTCCAGCCCGGTGACGATGCGCGCGTAGTCCTCCGCGACGGTGTCGTACGTCGTGCGGGTGGCGTCGAGGCCCACAGGTCAGTCCCGGACCACGAAGCCCGCCCGCAGCAGCACCTCGTCGCGCGACGACGGGCCCACCAACAGCTCGAACCTCCCCGGCTCCACGATCCGACGGCCGCTCGCGTCGACCAGCGTGCAGTCCGCGACGGGCAGCGTGAGGTCGACCACCACTCGCTCACCGGGCGCGACGTCCACCTGCCGGTAGGTCTTGAGCTCCTTGGTCGCCCAGGTCACCGACGTGACGGTGTCGCGGACGTAGACCTGCACGGTCTCCAGCGACGGCCGGTCCCCCGTGTTGTGCAGCGTGACGTGGGCGCGCACGGTGTCGTCGGCGCCGAGCACGGGCTCGAGCACCTGCAGGTCCGCGTACTCGACGGTGGTGTAGGACAGTCCCTCACCGAACGCGAACGGCACCCGCTGCGTCAGGTCCGCGTACCGCGTCCCGTGCTGGCCGGGCAGCTGGTTGTAGAACACCGGCAGCTGGCCGACGTGCTCCGCGAAGGAGATGGGCAGGCGGCCAGACGGCTCGATCCGGCCCAGCACCAGCTCGGCGATCGCGGTCCCGCCGCGCATGCCCGGGTTCGCGGCCCAGATGATCGCGGCGGCGTTCCTGGCCGACGGCGGGAGCACGTGCGGCTTGCTCGCGATGACGACGACCACCATCGGCGTGCCCGTCTCCGCGAGCGCGTCGAGCAGGGCGACCTGCCCGCCGACGAGCTCGAGCGTCGCGGTCGACCGGCCCTCGCCCACCAGCTCGATACGGTCACCGACGACCGCCACGACGACGTCGGCGGACCGCGCGGCGGCCACCGCCTCCGCGATCAGCGTGGCGTCGGGGTCGACGGGGAACACGACCTGCGGACGCGGCTGGCCGTCGGGGAAGAACTCGCCGTCCGGGTCCACACCGAGCGTGAGGATGTCCGCACCACGGGCGTGCGTGACGGTCCAGCCGTCGGGCACCTGGGCGCGGAAGCCGTCGAGCACGGTCTGCGTCAGCTCGCGGGGGTGGCCGTCGGGCAGCCAGTCGGCCTGGCCCGAGGCACCCGCCCAGTCGCCGAGCTGGGTGTGCTGGTCGTCGGCGTTGGGGCCGACGACCGCGATCGTCTTCGCGGTGGCCGACAGCGGGAGCGTCCCGTCGTTGGTCAGGAGCACCAGCGAGCGCCGCGCCAGCTCCAGGTTCAGCTCGGCGTGCTCGGCCGAGCCGATGACCGCCGTCTGGCGCTCCACCGACGGGTGCCGGGGGTCCTCGAACAGCCCCAGCTCGAACTTCAGCGTGAGGATCCGGCCGACGGCCGCGTCGAGGGCGGCCTCGTCGAGGAGCCCGTCGTGCACCGCCTCCTGTGCCCCCTCGAAGAAGCCCGGCGTCGTCATGACCATGTCGTTGCCGGCCCGGACGGCGGCGGCCGACGCGTGCGCGTAGTCGGGCTGGATGTGCTGCTCCCAGACCATCCGGCCGACGTTGTCCCAGTCGGTGACCAGCGTGCCCTCGTAGCCCCACTCGCCGCGCAGGACCTCGCCCAGCAGCCACTCGTTGATGGTGATCGGCACGCCGTCCATCGACTGGTACCCGAGCATGAACGTCCGGCAGCCCTCGCGGGCCACGCGCTCGAACGGGGGCAGGAACCACGAGCGGAGCTTGCGGCGCGAGATGTCCGCCTCCGTGGCGTCGCGCCCACCCTGCGTCTCGGAGTAGCCGGCGAAGTGCTTGGCGGTGGCCAGGATCGCCGTCGGGTCGGACAGGCCGTCGCCCTGGTAGCCGCGGACCATCGCCGACGAGAGCTCCCCGATGAGGAACGGGTCCTCGCCGAACGTCTCGCTGACCCGGCCCCAGCGCAGGTCCCGGGCGATGCAGAGCACGGGGGAGAACGTCCAGTGGATCCCGGTCGCGGCCACCTCGACCGCCGTGGCACGCGCACCGCGCTCCAGCAGGTCCGCGTCCCACGTGGCGGCCATGCCCAGCTGCGTCGGGAAGATCGTCGCGCCCTCCCAGAAGGAGTGCCCGTGGATGCAGTCCTCCGCGACGAGCAGCGGGATCTGCAGCCGCGTCCGCGCGGTGAGCTCGTGCGCCTGGCGCACCCGCTCCGGGGACGTGTGCAGGATCGACCCGACGTGCAGGTTGAGGACCAGGTCCTCGACGCTGCCCTGGGCGTTCAGCTGCATCATCTGCCCGACCTTCTCCTCGAGCGTCATGCGCCCGACGAGGTCGGCGACGCGTTCGGCGACGGGAAGAGAAGGGTCCTGGTACGGCGCGTTCATGGCGATGTCCCGGTGTCGGATCGATTCGAGGATGATGTCTGCGGGACACCCTAGAGGAGCGTGCAATGACGGACGAGTACGAAGCGGTTCGGGCGAAGCTGAACGACGGATCGCTGTATGTCGACTTCGGCCCCGGGCTGGAGGAGCTCGAGGCCGATCGCGTCGCGGGCAAGGAGCTGACCTACGACTACAACCACTCCCGCCCCGGTGAGGCCGCCCGACGGACGTCGCTCCTGCGGCAGCTGCTCGGATCCGTCGGTTCGGATCCCTGGGTCGAGCCGCCGTTCCACGTGTCCTACGGCTCGCACGTGCACGTCGGCGACGGCTTCTACGCGAACTTCAACCTGGTGCTCGTCGACGACGCCGACATCCACATCGGCGACCGCGTCCTGATCGCGCCCAACGTCACCATCTCGACCGCGGGCCACCCCACCGTGCCCGAGGAGCGCGTCGGCGGCTGGCAGTTCTCCCTGCCGGTGCGCATCGAGGACGACGTGTGGATCGGCGCGAACGTCGTGATCCTGCCCGGCGTGACCATCGGCGCGGGCAGCGTGATCGGCGCCGGCTCCGTCGTCACGCGCGACATCCCGCCGCGCGTCGTCGCGGTCGGGTCGCCGTGCCGGGTGCTGCGGTCGGTGGACGAGGGGGACCGGCCTCCGCACCGGAGGCGGTAGCCGCGCTCCTCTGTTGTGCGTCCCGCGCACCCTCCCGACGATCAGGGCGGACGGGGACGCGATCCTCCGTTGCTTTTCACCGCCTTCCCGACGGCCCCCCGACCTCGCCGACCGGCCGCGACCGAGCCCGTGGATGCGGTGCCCGCGCGGAACTGGTCCGCCTATATGCACAGGTCAGCGCCGGATGTCAGCGGCCAGTCGTACACTTGTTCTAGCCCGGTGCGGGTGGTTGCGGTGCGACTGGAGGTGATCACGGTGACGGTGCTGCTCGCCGAACCCGTCGTCACTCGTTCCCCTGAGCGCGGTCGCATCCCCACCGATGCCATCCCCGCGTCGCTCGACATGCCCGCCGAGGCCGGCTCGATCGCGCCGTCCGCTTCCGCGACGCCTTCGCTGGCGCCGTTGGCTGCCTCACTCCGGTCAGGACCGTCCCGCGCCACGATCTCCCCCGTCGCCTCACCTCCTTCCGCACCTGCTCCCGCGGCCTTTGACCTGCCGAGCTCTACCTCCCTCGCGTCGCTCCCGGCGCCCGCCCTGGTGTGGGCCGACTCGGGGCGCGGCGCTCGTCCGGGAGCCTCGCCGACGGTGCCGACGGGTGCGCGCGTCGTGGACCTGGGTGCGGTGGAGGACTTCCCGCTCCCCGGGATCGACGTCGCGCAGCTGGTCGCGATGCTCGGCTCGGTGCCCGTCGCAGAGGTGTCGGGGGCGGCGCTCGTGAACGGCGTCGCGGTTTGGCAGCAGGCCGTGAACATGATCCAGGCCGCGCAGGCGGCGTGGGTCCGCGAGCTCGAGGCCCGCACGCCGGACGCGCTGCGGCACGTCCCGGACGAGCTCGCGTGCGCGCTCGTCTCCACCAAGCGGCATGCGGAGAACCTGTTCCTGCGCTCGTGGGGTGCCGCCCAGCACCCGGCACTGGCGGACGCCTGGGCATCCGGAGCGGTCGACGCGCGCAAGGTCGACGTCATCCTGGACGAGGTCCGCCGAGGCGGAGGAAGCCTGTCGGACGGCGAGGTCGCCGCGGTCGTCGCCGACGCCGTGGACAAGGCGGGGACGATGACCGGCCCTCAGCTGACCCGGCACGTGCGCACCACCCTGATCGCCGCGGACCCCGCCGTCTCCGAGCGACGGAGGGTGGTGGAGCGGGAGCGGCGAGGTGTCTTCCTCGAGCTGGCGCCCGACGCGATGGCCCGGCTGATTGCCTACCTCCCCGCGGCCGAGGCCACCGCGGCGTTCACCGCGATCGACGCCCTGGCCGGCCACGCTGCGGCGGACGGCGATACCCGGACGGTGGACCAGCGCCGCGCGGACGCCTTCGCCGACGTGTTCACCTCGGTCCTGGACCGCCAGGCCACCCCCGACGGTAGCCCGCTGCCGACCCGGCACGGGCAGCGGGTCGCGCTGCAGGTCTCCGTCGCGGCCACCACCCTGCTCGGGCTGGACGATCGGCCCGCGCACCTCGGGTCGTACGGTCCGATCCCCGCGCAGGTCGCCCGTGAGCTTGCCCAGGACGCCACCTGGCGCCGGGTGCTCACCGACCCGGTCACCGGACAGGTCTGCTCCGTCGGCACCGCTGCCTACCGACCGGGGGCGGACCTGACCCGCACCGTCATGGCCCGCGACGTCACGTGCACGTTCCCCGGCTGCCGCCAGCCCGCGACCCGGTGCGAGATCGACCACCGCATCCCCTACGACTTCGCCCGCAGCCCCGAGCAGCAGGTGCACGATCCGCAGACCTGCGAGGCGAACCTCCACGCGCTCTGCAAGCACCACCACCAGGCCAAGACCGAGGGCTGGTGGACCGTGCACCACGACCCGGCCACCGGTGTCTCCTGGTGGACCGACCGTCACGGCATCACCTACGCCCGACATCCGGTCCGCGTCCTGGTCCCACCCGACGCCCTGCACCACCGAGCGACCTCACCGCCACCTCTCGGAGATCCGCCCTTCTAGGTGTGCTTGCCTCATCCTCGTCGAGGCACAGCGCCGCGCGACGCGTCTGGGCGGATGACGTCGCGAGTACGCCCTCGGGGCGCACGACACCCCAGCGCGGCGCCCCAGGCGAACCGCACGGCTCCGCACGCCGGCCCGGCATGCGGGGTGCGAAATCCAGAACGCGCAGCGGAGTTGCCCGTTACCTTGGCGCGCATGCGCATCGCCGTCCTGTCCGACGTGCACGGCAACCTGACCGCGTTCGACGCCGTGCTGGCCGACATCGACGCCCGCGGGATCACCACGATCCTCAATCTGGGCGACGTCGCCGGGAAGGGTCCACGCGGCTCGGCGGCGATCGCCCGGACGCGTGAGCGCTGTGCGCTGACGGTCCGCGGGAACTGGGACGACTTCCTGCCGGCGTCGGCCGAGCACGAGGACCCGTCGATTCGGTGGTGGCACGACGAGCTGACCGCCGACGACCGCGGCTGGCTGAAGAACCTGCCGCTCAGCCACGACCTGGTGGTCGCCGGCCGCAACATCCGGCTGTTCCACGCGTCGGCGACGAGCGTCTACACCCGAGTGCACTTCCACCACACCGACGACGAGTTCGCGGCGATGTTCGCGACGACCGAGCTCACCGGCGACGGCCCGGAACCGACGGTGGTCCTCTACGGCGACGTGCACGACGCCTACGTCGAGACGGACCACGGCCGCACCCTGGTCAACGTGGGCAGCGTCGGCAACCCCCTCGACGAGACGACCGCGTCCTACGTGGTCCTCGAGGGCGTCGGGGAGACGTTCAGCCTGCAGGTCGTGCGCGTGCCGTACGACGTCGAGGCGGAGATCGCGGTCGCGCGGTCCGTCGGGATGCCCGAGCTGGAGCCGTGGTCGATCGAGCTGCGGACCGCCGTCTACCGCGGCCGGCACGCCGAGCTGGGGCTCAGCGTCCCGGGCTGACGCCCACGGCGGTCACCAGGCGGCGGACCACCTCGTCCGGGTCCGACTCCCACTCCGTGGCCAGCACCTGCACGACACGCCAGCCGCCGGAGCGCAGCGCGGTGGGCTGGGTGACGCGGCGCTCGTCGAGGGAGTGTGCGGAGAGGCGCGCCGGCTGGTCGACGAGCACCCCGACCGTGTGCTCGGCCGCGCCGACCGGACGGAGCGCGAGGTCGGCGCGGAACGCGGACTGCCCGACGCCCGCGACGACCTCGACACCGGCCGCGCGGACCGCGTCGGCGATCTGCTCCACGATCGGCGCGACCGGCTCGGGCGCAACCCGTCCGCTGCGGTCGCGCAGCCCGGTCAGCACACCCGCCGCTGCGGCCGCATCCCCGTTGGAGACCGCGTCGGCGTAGTGCAGGAAGCCGCGCAGGGTGTTGGCGCCGTCGTTGTAGGTGTTGGTGATCGCGGTGTGGTCGATGCTGCTGACCAGCACCATGTGCCGGCGGGCGCGGCTGAAGATGACGTTGAGCCGCTTCTCGCCGCCCGCGTTGTTGATAGGCCCGAAGTTCATGCGCATCCGACCGTCGGGTCCGGCGGCGTAGCAGACGCTCATGAGGATGATGTCGCGCTCGTCGCCCTGGACGTTCTCGAGGTTCTTCACGAACAGCCCGACCACCTGGCCGTCCTCCTCGCGCGCGATCTCGGCGTCGTAGAGCCGCGCGAACTCGGCGTCCTCACGTCCCAGGCGTTCCAGCGCGCGCTCGATCTCGGACTGCTGCGCCTCGGAGAACGCGACGATCCCGAGCGTCTGACCGGTCCCCCGCGCCAGCAGCTCGCGGACGACGTGCGCGATCCAGACGGCCTCCAGCGGGTTGGTGCGCTGCGTGTACACACCGTCGAGCACGCGCATCGCGCTGATGCTCCGCTCCAGCATCCCGTCGACGGCCGCAACGACGTCGTCCGGGGAGAAGGATCCGCCCGTCACCTCCAGCGGCTGTGCGCGTACGTGCGTCAGGGTCCGGTCCGGGATCGTGGTGAGCCGGCCCTCGTAGAACGCCGCGTTGCTGAACTGGATGAGCGCCTCGTACTGGCTGCGGTAGTGCCAGGTGAGCATCGTCGACGGGAGCCGCACGGACCCGACCGCCAGGAAGCTGTCGGAGTCGAGGACCACCCCGACCGGGGCGTCGTCATCGGCGACGGGCTGGTCCGCGGCCGGCCCGGCCACCTGGAAGTACCGCGTCGGCGGCAGCTGCATCCGGTCGCCGACCACGATCACCTGCGCACCTCGGAACAGCGCCGGCACGGCCTCCTCGACGGGGATCTGGCTGGCCTCGTCGAAGATGACGACGTCGAAGGACGTGTCCAGCGGCAGGGTGTCCGACAGCGACGACGGGCTCATCAGCCACACGGGCCGCATCGCCGCGACGACGGCCCCGGGCTCGGAGGACGCGAGGTGCCGGATCGACTTGTACGCGCGGACCTTGCCGAACTCGTGCTCCAGCTCGCGCCGGCCGGTCATCCAGACCGCCTTGAGCGCGCGGTCCTCGGTGCTCATGCCGGTGACGCTGCGCTGCGAGTGCGCGACGGACTCCGTGAACCGCGCACGCAGGCGGGCGGTGACCACGTCGGCGTTCGCGCGCTGGAGCGCCGGGGCGCGCTCGGCCACCCGGTCCAGCAGGTCCGCCAGGCGATCACCGTCGAGCCGGTTGAGGGCCGGCTCCTGCGCGCGGGCCTCACGCATCGACGCCGCGACGACGGCGTGCTCCAGCTGGTCCGGGGACGCGTCGAGGTGCCGCAGCGCGCGCAGGACGGTCGGCGCCGCGGCGAGGTCGCGCAGGGTGCCCGCCGCCGCGCGAACGAGCGCCTGCCCGTCCGCGCCGGTCAGGCCGCGCAGCTCGTCGCGCAGCGCGGTCATCGGGAGGTCGTCGGCACCCACGACGAGCCCGGACAACGCCGCCCGCACCGCCTCGACCTGTTCGGGGAGCCGGTCGAGGACGTCGTCGGGCTCGGTGTCCGCGAGGCGCGTGCGCCACACCGCGAGCGCGCCCGTGTACCGGCGGATCGCGGTGATCCGGTCGCTGAGCACCGCGAGGTCGCCGTGCCCCCACTCCCGGGCGAGCTGCTGCGACAGGGCGTCGGCGCGGGCCGCGGTGTCGTAGCGCGCGACGAGGAGCTCCAGCGCCTGCGTCACGCTCGGCCGGACCTGGCGGTCGCCCGCGTCGAACCCCGCCGCGACCAGCCGCTTCACGCGCCGCCACCCCCCGTCGAGGAACTTCCACGCCGACGTCTCCCGTCGCCGGGCGATCTCCAGGGCAGCCACCGCGTCGGGTGCGGACAGCGGCTCGCGCCAGCCGACCGCGGAACGGTCGGCCGCGTCCGCGGTCGCCTCGACCGCTCGCCACTCGTCCGTCGCGTCCTGCAGCCGACGCGCGGCCGGGGTGCGCGGGGTGACCGCCGAGCCGAGGTCGCGCTGGACCAGCGGGGCGAGCACCGCGTGCATCTGCCCGATCGCGTCGGCGTCGTCGACCGTGAGCCCGTCGCCGTCGGACGACGCCACGAGCAGGGCGAGCACGGCGTCGATCGCCGCCGCCGCCTCGGAAGCCCGCTGTGCGACGACCGCGTCGGCGCGCGACTCGTCGAGGATCACGGGGTCGACCAGCCGGACCGGTGTGCGCGCGAGCACCGGGGCGGCCCCCGCGCGTGCCAGCGCGGACACCAGCGCGTCGACCAGCGGACGGGCGGGCACCCAGTCCGCCGGCTCGGGCAGCAGCGCCTGCTCCGCGGGGGCCAGGTCGTCGCCCCAGCGGAAGCCGCGCAGTGCGATCAGCCGGTCGAGCACGTCCTGCACGCCCGCGAGCGCCTGCTCGTAGGCACCGACCTCGGCGAGTGCGGCCGTCGTCGCCTCGATCAGGGCGGCCCGGCGGGCCTCCACCGCGTCCAGCGGCTCGTCGTCGGCCAGCCACCGCTCGTACGTGTCCCGCAGGCCGTGCACGAACTCCTTCTTGTCCTGCTGGCTGTCGTGCACCAGCGTGCAGATCTCGCCGAGCCCCTGGGCGCGCAGCCGCGCGTGCACGACGTCGAGGGCCGCGCGCTTCTGGCACACGAACAGCACGCGCTTGCCGTGCGCGACGAAGTCGGCGACCAGGTTGGTGATCGTCTGCGACTTGCCCGTGCCGGGTGGTCCCTGGATGACGAAGTTGTCCCCGGAGCGGGCGAGCGCCACGGCGCCCACCTGCGACGCGTCCGCGGGGACCACCAGGTAGCGGTCGGCCACCGGGATGGTCGCGCCGTGCTCGGCCACGTCCCGCGGGGCGGTGGAGAACAGCTCGTCGAACGCCGCGTTCGCCATCGGCTCGGTCAGCAGGGCGTCGTAGTCGCGGACCAGGCTGAGCGTGCGGTAGTTGAAGTTGGCCAGCGTGACCATCGTCAGGTCGACGTCCCACGTGTACGGGTTGTCGTCGGCCGTCGTCTGCACCGAGAACGTCTCGACGACGTGCTGCGGCGCCGGCGCGTCACCCAGCTCGACCGACAGCGGGATCGGGCGCCGCTGGATCCGGTCGGCGTAGATCTGCACGCCCAGCGGCGCCCACGCGGGCCGACGATAGGAGTACGCGTACTGGCGGCGGCCGATCGTGGGCCGGCTGGACGGCCGACGGCGCCGGTAGGCCTGCAGCGCCACCTGCGCGCGGTGCTGGACCAGCTCGATGCGGGGCTTCTCGACGAGGCCGACCACCACGGCCGGCTGCGTCGCGCGCGCCTGCTTCTCGATGCTCCCGCGGAGCTCCTCGATCGCACCGTCGGCGGCCAGGTCGATCGTCTCGGGCAGCCGCAGCCCGAACAGCTCGTCCAGCTGGTGGCGCAGCACGGGGTTGACCTCGGCGACCGTGCTGGTCAGCTCCAGCCGGTACGCATCCCGCACGCCGCGCTGCTTGGTCAGCGTCACCGGCGCCAGCACCAGCGGCGACTCGATGGGCGCGGTCGGGTCGTTCTTCACGTCGTGCCAGCGCAGGAACGCCACGACGAGCCGCAGCTGGTCCCGGCCGTACTCGGCACGGTCGCGACGGGCGGACGAGATCAGCGCGTCGAGCGCGGCCGCGGCGTACGGGGCGTCGTCCCAGCGGACCAGCGAGCCGACGTCGAGCACCTTGCCGTCCAGCAGCCGCGAGGACGCCGGCCCGCCCCACGTGAACAGCTGCGACGCGCGGATGTGCCGGACGTCGAGCACCAGGGGCACCGACGCCTCGGTGAGGTTGAGGGTCCGGCCGGTGGGCCGGAAGTGCAGCAGCGGGTTGCGTCGCGACGCGTCGAACAGCCGGTCCCGCAGGTTCTCCAGCACGGCGGCCCGACCATCGGAGCGAGCAGTCAGCACCCGGTCGAGGTCGAAGTCCTCGGGCTGGTCGCGGTACGACTCGAGCCGGGAGACGACGTCGGCGAGGTCCTGGGCGCGGCGCCGGCGGTCCGGCGCGATCATCGAGCTGGCGACCGTCGCGAGCACCGGGTGCAGGCCGGGATCCAGCGCGAACAGGTTGTTCCGGTGCTCCTGGAGCAGAGCCGCGTCGCCCTCGTCGGCCAGGTCCAGTCCGCACACGAGCGCGACGAACAGCTCGCCCAGGCTGGCGATGTCGGTGAGCTCGTCGTGGTGGCCGGCGAGGTGCTCCCAGCGCTGCCAGCCCGCGACGATGCGGACGACGCTCTGGTCGGACTCCACCTCCACCGCGCCGCCCAGCTCGGCGGCGGCGATCGCGGCCCGGTTCCGGACCGGCGGCCCGGCCGTCGACACGTCGATCGACACCGGGTCGTCGCCCTCGTCGTCGAGCGCCGCGAGGCCACGCAGCGGAGCCACCCGCCCGGTCTCGTGCAGCGCCTGCACCGTGCGGAACATCGGCAGCAGCAGCCCGAGGACGTCGTCGGCCGGCAGACCACCCCGGTCGACGGAGCGCGCGATCAGCCGGCGCATCAGCGCACCACCCGCGGGGAGTCCGCCGACGCCATTACCCTGGTCATCGCCCGGTCGCCCAGGTCCAGCTCGGCGCCGATCATCCGCAACAGCTCGTCGCCCAGACCCACCCGGCGGGCCAGCGCGAGGACCGCGCCGAGGTCGTCGGCACCGCCCTGGTCGTCGGCCGTCGCGAAGTCGAGCAGCACGGCCGCCAGGTAGGTGCGCGTCTCGGCGGCCAGCGTGGTGGGCATGTCGGTGATCGTCGGGGAGCCGCCGATCACCACCCCGAACCGCTGCGCCAGGTCGAGCGCCTCCTCGCTGCGCACGGCATCGTCGGCCACCAGCATCCACACCAGCGATCGCGTGACCTCCGCCAGCCGGTCCTGCCCGAGGACGTCGAGCACCGCGAGGTCGAGCTGCGGGCCGAGCGAGGCCCCGACCATCGCGTCGGCACCCTCACCGCGCTCCGCCCACTCCTGCAGCGCCCAGGCACGAAGGACCGTCTCCGGGTGGGTGCTGCCGGCGCTCGGCACGCTGTAGTCCACCTCGGCGGCCTGCCGCAGGTACGCCGCGGAGTCGACCTTGGCCAGCCCGGTGACCAGCTTGACCAGCCCGCTGACCGCGGTCGTCAGCGAGCCGCAGGCCAGCATCGCGCCCCGGTCCGCGACCAGCTCGGTGGCCAGCCGGAACCGGCGTGCGGTCTCCAGGTACTCCGACGGGGTGCGGGCGTCGGACTCGGCCGCGTCGAGGAGGCGTGACGCCGCCAGGTACCGGCCGTCGTCCGCGGTCCACAGCACGTGGTGCGCCAGCTCGTGCCCCGCCACCGCGCACAGCTCGTCCGGGTCGAGCAGGTTCAGCGTGCCGCCGGTGAGGATCAGGACCGCCCGGTCCGGCACGAACACCAGCTCCGCGTTGGCGCCCTGGCCGCGCTCGTCGACGTAGATCTCGATGGGGAGCACCACGCCGAGGGCGTCCGCGGCCCGCTGGACGGCGGCATGCACCTCCGCATGACCGGCCGCGTCCACCCGGTACGTCTGCCGCAGCAGCAGCTGCTCCAGCTCCGCCGTCGGCGTGGTGGGCCGCAGCGACCGGAACGCGACCGGGTTCTCGCGCTCCAGGACGGTCGCGACGTCGCGGTGGTACGCCAGCGGTCCCCAGACGGTCACCCGCGCTCCCTTCGTCGTGGCCCGGCGACGATAACGCGAGCGGGGGACATCTTTGCTGAGTCTTCACATTCGCGCCTTGGCGCGGGGGTGTCGGGTTCGGCAGGGTGAGGCGGGTCCAGGCCGGACCGGACGCAGGGGGCGGACGGCCGGCGGACGCACACGCAGGGGGATCGCATGACTGCTGCACGTCACCATGCCCGCAGGTGGGGGGCACTTCTCGGAGTGCTTGCCCTCACCGTCACGCTCGGGTCGACCACCGCGACCGCGAGTCCGTCGTCCGACCGCACCGACCGCACGAGCCGGGCGGAGGCCGCCCGGGTCGACCGCGTCCCGGTGCCCGACCCGCAGTGGTTCGACTGCAGCAGCGCCTTCGGCGAGCGCACCTCGTGCGGCACCGTCCAGCTGCCGCTCGACTACGACCAGCCGCGCAAGGCCACGACGGAGGTCGCGCTGCTGAAGCTCTCGGTCGCCGACCCGTCGCGCAAGATCGGCACCCTGTTCATCAACCCCGGCGGTCCGGGCGGCTCCGGGGTGCAGATCGCCGCGGCCGCGTCGTTCTTCCTGTCCCCGGAGGTCCTGGAGCGGTTCGACGTCCTCGGGATGGACCCGCGCGGCACCAACTTCAGCAGCAACGTGCGGTGCTTCCGCAACCTCGGCGAGCAGGCGACCGGCCTGGCCGGTCTGAACGTGCCGTTCCCCGTCGGTGACGCCGAGACGGCTGCGTACGTCGCGTCGTCGAAGGCGTTCGGCGCCGCCTGCTCGAGCACCGGCACCCCGCTGTCCGGCTCGATGTCGACGGCCGAGGTCGCTCGCGACATGGACGTGCTGCGCCGGATGGTCGGCGACCCGAAGCTGACGTACATCGGCTTCTCGTACGGCACCTACCTGGGGAACGTGTACGCGAACCTGTTCCCCGACCGCGTCCGGGCCGTCGTGATCGACGGCGTGCTCGACCCGCTCGCCTGGGCGGGTACGAACGAGAACGCGAGCATCCCGCAGACGCAGCGGCTGAAGTCCGGCGAGGGTGCGTCGAAGGCGCTGGACGAGGTCCTCGCCCGGTGCGCAGCAGCCGGACCGGAGTACTGCCTCCTCGCCGGCCTCGGCGACCCGGCCACCGTCTACGCGGAGATCGTCGCGTCCCTGAAGGGGAACCCGATCCTGGTCACGGACGACGAGGGGAACCCGCTGTTCGAGATCACGTACGCCGTGCTGATCTCCGTCCTCCTGTCCGACCTCTACGCGCCCGAGGGCTCGAGCTGGGTGGACCAGGACCTGACCTTCGTGCACAGCCTCCAGAACCCGACCGACGCCGACCTGTCCGCTCTTCGGGCGGCATTCGTCACGCGGTTCGAGGCCCTGCACCGATCGGACAGCTCGCCGGCCGGCGCCCCTGCCGGGTTCCCGTACGACAACTCGTTCGACGCGTTCCAGAGCGTGCTGTGCACCGACGGGCGCAACCCGGCCACCGCCGAGGAGTGGGTGCCGGCGTCCGCCGCCGCCGACGCAGCCGCACCGGGCTTCGGACCGTTGTGGACGTGGGCCTCGGCGCCGTGCGCGTCGTCCACGTGGACGGTCCGCGACGAGGACGGGTACACCGGTCCGTTCACCCGGAAGACCGCTGCTCCGGTGCTCGTCGTCGGCAACTACTGGGACCCCGCGACGAACTACGAGGGTGCCGTGGCCGCGGCCGGGCTGCTTCCCCGGAGCAGCCTCCTGTCGAGCGACTCGTGGGGCCACACGGCCTACGGCACGTCGGCGTGCGTGACCGACGCCGTCGACGCCTACCTGCTGACGGGTCAGACGCCCGCAGCGGGAACCGTCTGCACCGGTGACGTGCAGCCGTTCACCGACCCGCTGGGCTCCGAGCCTGGTCCGCAGTCGCGCGGCGCTGCTCCGTCGCGACCCCTCCCGCCGGTGGTGCCGCCGCTGCCGGGTGCCGCGCCGCGCTCCTGACAGCCGAGTGCCCTGGCCGGGCGGTCCGCCGCCCGGCCAGTGCTCGCGGTGGCCCACATCGTCCGGACTGCTCTGATAGCGTCCCGGCGAGGTCGAGCCCGGAGCATGCTTCCTGGGTCGCGTCAGGGGATGACGAGGTCGCCGGTTCGGCGACGGCAAGGGGCAACGATGACCGACTCCTTCGCGGCTGCCGCGCGGCGCTCGGACGACATCTGGGCCCGCCTGAGGACGGACCCGACCGGGTTCCGGGTCCTCACCGGCGAGCGCACGACGGGCGCCCTGCACATCGGCCACTACTTCGGCTCCCTGCAGAACCGGGTGGCGCTCCAGGGCATGGGCGTCGAGATGTTCCTGGTCATGGCCGACTACCAGGCGATCACCGACCGCGACGCGGACGACGCCATCGCGGACAGCGTGCGGAACATCCTGCTGGACTACCTCGCGATCGGCATGGACCCCGAGACCACGACGATCTTCACGCACAGCATGGTCTCGGCCCTGAACCAGCTCCTGCTGCCGTTCCTGAGCGTCGTGACGATGGCGGAGCTGCAGCGCAACCCGACCGTCAAGGACGAGATCGCGCTCACCGGGGGGCGGGCGGTGAGCGGCCTGATGATGACGTATCCCGTGCACCAGGCGGCCGACATCCTGTTCTGCAAGGGCAACCTCGTCCCCGGCGGCAAGGACCAGCTGCCGCACATCGAGGTGACGCGGACCATCGCACGTCGGATGAACAGCACGTACTTCGGCCGCGACTACTTCCCCGAGCCCGATCTGCTGATCAGCGAGACGCCGCTGCTCCTCGGCACGGACGGTCGCAAGATGGGAAAGAGCCTCAACAACGCGATCTACCTGCGGTCGACCGCGGACGAGACGCTGGCGCTCGTCCGGCGCGCGAAGACGGACGCGGAGCGGTCGATCACCTACGACCCCGACGCGCGGCCGGAGGTCGCCAACCTGCTGCGCATCCTCAGCGCCTGCACCGACAGGACCCCCGAGTCCTGGGCACAGACGCTCGGTGACGGAGGTGGCGGAGAGCTCAAGCGCGTGCTGGCCGAGGCGCTGAACGACTTCTTCGCTCCGATCCGCGCGCGCCGGCAGGTGTGGGAGCGCGACCTCGACGGCGCCATGGCGGTGCTGCGCGCTGGGGTCAAGCACGCGAACGCCCTCGCTGACGACACCCTCGACGACGTGCGCAAGGCCATGCGGATGGACTACTTCGACTAGGTCCCGTCCGGCGACGACAGGGAGAGGGGCACGCTCACGCCTGCGCGGAGCTCGCGCCGACCGTCAGCTGGCCACGAGCGCCGCCGGATCACCCATTCGGCGATCGCGAGGTTCACGGTCCAGGCCAGTGCCATGAGCAGCGCGCGAACGGTCACGCCGGTCATCCCGATCGCCAGGAACGGGCCGAGGATCAGCGCCTGGGTTCCGGCGCCCTGACCGATCGCGTAGCCCCGGGTCATCCATGCGCTGTGCGTGACGACGTCCCGGCGCAGGATCGCGACCACCCCGAGCACGAGGAACGCGACCATCGCGGTCCCGAACAGCAGCCGGAACACCTCCAGGAGCGGCCCGTCGGTGGCGGGCAGCTCGGCGAACGACGCCATCCACAGACCCGACAGGGCAGCGGCGACCCCGGCGGGTGCGACGACCCGACCGGCCAGGCGGTGCCAGCGTGGGCGCCGACGACGCAGGCCCGGGTGGAACTGGAACGCCCCCAGCAGGCAGAACACGCTCGCGGACACGATGTGCACCACGACGGGCAGCGGCATCGCGACGAACCGCGCGTTGTCCGGGGTGACCTCGGGGTCGCCTGCGAGCTCGGTGAGCCGGATCGAGCCCGCCAGCATCGGGACGAGGCTGAGCAGGACCAGGCCCGCCGGGATGAGCCACTCGCGTCTGCGGTTCGTCATGCCGTGAGCCTCGCCGCCGCGGACGCCGCGCACATCGGCCGAGCAGCCGCACCGGCGTCGGCCGTTCGGCCGAGGAAACCCTGCGGCCGGTTCGGTCGTTCACCCCTCGACGGCCACCCCCATCCGGACGGAGACCCCATGAACCCGCTCGTCTGCCCCAAGTGCGGCTCGGACATGCGCGCGTACGAGCGCAACGGCGTGACCATCGACCAGTGCACGGGCTGCCGCGGGATCTTCCTGGACCGCGGCGAGCTGGAGAAGCTCACCGACGCCGAGGCCTCGTACTACGGCTCGCGACAGGCACCCCCCGCACCTGCACCCGCACCCGCCCGCTACCCCGAGGACGACCGGTACCGCGACGACCGGTACCGCGGTGGCGACCGCGACGACTACTACAAGAAGAAGAAGAAGCGCAGCTTCCTGGACGACCTCTTCGACTGAACCCGGATGTCAGACCCTCACGGCAGGGTGTGCGCATGGATGTGCGGGCAGCGGTCGAGCGCAGGGTCGAGTCGGGTGAGGTGCACGGGGCCGCGTGGCTCGTGGACCGCGCGGGGGACGTGTCCAGCGGCGCGGCGGGCAGCAGCGCGGTCGACTCGGTCTTCCGCATCTCGTCGGTGACCAAGCCGGTGGTCGCGGCGCTCGCGATGCAGCTGGTCGACGACGGGCTGCTCCGCCTGGACGACCCCGTCGACGCCCTGCTGCCGGAGCTCGCCGACCGGCGCGTGCTGCGGACCCCCGACGGCCCGATCGACGACACCGTCCCCGCCGACCGCCCGATCACCGTGCGCGACGTGCTCGAGTTCCGGCTCGGCCTCGGCATGGACTTCGCCGGCCCGTTCCCCGGCACGGTGCTCGGCGCGCTCGCGGAGCGGGGTCTGCCGGTCGGTCCGCCGTCGCCGCAGGCCGCCCCCGAGCCCGACCAGTGGATGCGGATCGTCGGGAGCGTGCCCCTGTCCCACCAGCCGGGTGAGAAGTGGCTGTACAACACCGGCGCGCAGGTGCTCGGGGTGCTCGTCGCACGCGCGGCGGGCCGACCGCTGCCGGAGCTGCTGGCGGAGCGCGTCCTCGGCCCGCTGGGCATGACCGACACCGGCTTCCACGTGCCGCCCGACCGGCTGGGGCGGCTCGGCCGGCAGTGGCTCGGGACCGAGGTCTACGACGAGCCCGACGGGCAGTGGGCCACGCCGCCCGCGTTTCCCGACGCCGCCGCCGGGCTGGTGTCGACGGTCGCGGACCTCCACGCGTTCGCGGCGAGCCTGCGCACGGCCGACCCGTCGTGGCGCACCGCGCGCCACGGGGAGGAGTGGGGCCTGGGCGTCGGCGTCCAGCTCGCCGACCTGCCCGACGGTCGGCACGCCGGCAGCTACGGGTGGGACGGCGGCCTGGGGTCGACGTGGTGGACGGACCCGGTGACCGACACGATCGCGATCCTGCTCACCACCGACGCGTGGACGTCACCGCAGCCGACGCCGGTGTTCGACGACTTCTGGGCGGCGGCCTTCTAGACCAGCTGCTCGACCAGCGCGATGACGACCGAGTCGTTCCAGCCGTCGATCCCCTCGAACACGACCGTCCGCTCGGGCGAGTCCGCCCAGACCTGCTCCAGCCGCCGGAACTCGTCGGCGTCGCCCTCGGCGCTCACCGCCCAGGTGAACTCGGCCGTCTCCCGGTTGAGGTACGCCGACTCGACGGTGAACCCGAACGCCTCCCGCGCGGGCACCAGGCGCGTCGGCCACCACGTGAGGAACTCGTCGAGCAGGTGCGGCTTCACGTTGTAGCGGCGGAGCTGGACGGTGCGGGGCACGACGGGTTCCTCTCGGTCGGGTTCTGTCATGGTGCCTCAGCGGACGTGCAGCGCACCCACCGTCGCCTCGACGTGGATCACGGCGTCCCGCAGCGCGAGCTCGGTGACGGTCACACCGTCGACCTTGGCCGAGATCGCGTCCTGCACCGCGATCACGACCCACGGCTCCGACTCGCCGCGCTGGACCTCGACCAGTCCCGGGGGCAGTCCGCGGTCCCGCAGCGCGGCGTTGATCGGGCCGACCAGGAACGGCACGAGCTTGTGCGCGGGGAGCGCCCGGGCGTGCGCGGTGACCACGAGCGTCACCACCCCCGCCGAGAAGTCGGCGAACCGGACCGTGACCGCGACCGTGCCGGCCGCGGCGGCCGCGAGGCGCAGGGCGGTGGACGGGTCCGGTATCGCGCGCAGGTCGATGTCGGCGTGGATCGTCGAGCCCTCGCACCGCACGTCTCGGACCATCGGAGGCAGGGGTTCCTTCGCCACGACGACGGCGATCGCCTCGGCGAACGGTAGGGCGATCTGCATCGGCACTCCTGGGTCGGCCGGACGGTGACCTCTGCACGGTACGGCCTGCCCGTCAGGCGGGGGTGCCCTCCGCGAGCCAGACCGCGAACGCGTCGAACGACGAGGGGCGGCCGAGGAACCGCTCGACCAGCTCCGCAGCGTCCGCGGTGCCGCCGGGTGCCAGGATCGCGTCGCGGTACCGGCGGCCGACGGTGGGGTCCATGAGCCCAGAGGTGAACCCGGTGAGCAGGTCCTTCGCGATGATCAGGCTCCAGAGGTACGTGTAGTACGCCGAGCCGTACCCGTCGAGGTGCCCGAACCCGGCGTACTGGTGGGTCTCGGCGATGGGGGCGTACGGCCCGAAGCGCGCGTCGATGTCGGCCGTGTACGAGGCCAGGTCCGCGGGCGGAGCGGCGTGCAGGCCGTAGGACAGGGCCGTGTAGTTGAGCTGACGACGGGTCCACGCGCCACGGCCGAACGCGTCGGCCCGCCGCATCCGCTCGACCAGCGCGGCCGGGATGGGCTCCCCGGCGGCGTTCGTCGCGAAGGACCCGAGCACGCCCGCGTCCCAGCCCCACTCCTCGAGCAGCTGGCTGGGCGCCTCGACGAAGTCCCACTCGGTGGCGACGCCGCTGAACATCGCCCACGGCTGGTTGCCGCCCAGCACCTCGTGCACCAGGTGACCGAGCTCGTGGAAGAACGTCAGCACGTCGTCGTGCTCCATCAGACCGGTCGGGAAGTTGCAGACCAGCGTGCCCTCCGGCAGCGAGCGCCCCGCGATGCCCGGCACCAGCGGGAACTGGGCGGCGTGGTTGAACTTCCCGGAGCGCGGGTGCATGTCGAGGTAGACCCGGCCGATCGCGCGTCCGTCGTCGGTGACGTCGTAGACCTCGACGTCCTCGTGCCACGTCGGAGCGTCGACCGGCCGCAGCTCGATCCCGAACAGCCGCGACACCACGTCCAGCACGCCCGGCTTCACCGTCTCGTACCGGAAGTACTCGCGGACCTCGCGGGAGTCGACGTCGTACTGCTCGTTCTTGATGACCTGGTCGTAGTAGAGGTTGTCCGCCGCGGTCACCGCGGTCGCGTCGGGCACGTCCTGGCGGTACCGCGCGAGCATGAGGTCGACGTCCCGGGCCGCGGGCTCGGCGGTGAGCGCGTCCAGCCGGTCGACCAGGTCCGCGATCGCCTGGCCGGAGCCGATCATCTTGACCTCGGCGTCGTACGTGGGCCAGTCCGGGTAGCCGAGCAGCGTCGCGCGCTCGGCGCGGAGCCGGAGCAGCTCGGCGAGGATCGGCTCGTTGGCCGGCCACCCGATGCGCTGGTGCTCCGTGGTGAGCGCCAGCCGGACCGACGGGTCCGTCGCGTACGTGCGGACCGGCAGCAGGTCCGGGTACTCGGTGGTCAGCGTGACCAGGCCGTCCTCGCCTGCCGGGTGCTCCGCGCGGAAGTCCTCGGGCAGCCCGTCCAGCTGCTCGGGCCGCACCTGGATGCTGCGGACCCCGTCGCGGATGTTCCGGGAGAACTCCAGGCCCAGCTCGGTGCACCGCTGCGCGAGCGCCTTCAGTCGGTCGCGGTCCTCCTGCGAGCGGTCGACGCCGGCGCGCCGGAAGTCACGCAGGACGTGCTCGCGCAGCCGGGTCGCTCCCGCGTCCAGACCTCCCGGGTCCGTCGCGGCGAGCACCTGCCACAGGTCGTGGTCCAGGCCGCGCTCCGTGACCAGGTCCTCGGCGGCCTGCGCGCGCTCCTCAGCGGCTGCGCGCAGGTCGGCGTCGGGGTGCACCTCGGAGAGCAGGTGCGCGGCCGCGGACCCCGTCGCGATCGCGATGTCCGCGTCGTTCCAGAGCTCCAGCACCTCCGTCGTCGAGCGTGGCGTGCCGTCCTTCAGCCGGGCCAGCAGCGCACGGGCGTCGTCGAGCGACGCGTCCACGGTCGTGGTGAGGAAGGCCGGCCAGCCGGCGGGGTCAGTGGGGAAGGAGGTCGGCATGAGCCGACGATAACCGGCGCCCCCGTGACTCGTGCGACCCCTTTGTGGCGAGGCGCCCGGCTCCGGCAGCGCGGACTCGTAGGCTCGACGGGTGCAGACCCGGCTGGCCGACATCGCGCAACAGGCGCAGGTGAGCACGGCGACCGTCTCCCGCGTGCTGAACGGACGGCCCGGCGTCTCCGGCGCCACCCGCCAGTCCGTGCTCGCGGCGCTCGACATGCTCGGCTACGAGCGCCCCGCGTCGTTGACCACGAAGTCGGTGGGCCTGGTCGGGCTCGTGGTGCCGGAGCTGACCAACCCGGTGTTCCCCGCCTTCGTCGACGCCATCGAGCAGCGCCTCTCCGAGGAGCGGTTCACGCCGCTGCTGTGCACCCAGTCCCCCGGCGGGACGTCCGAGGACCGGTACGTCGAGGTGCTGCTCGACCACGCCGTGAACGGCATCGTGTTCGTCTCCGGCCTGCACGCCGACAAGCAGGCCAACCTCGGGCGGTACCAGCGGCTGCGCAACTCCGGCGTCCCGATCGTGCTGGTCAACGGCTACAACGCCGAGATCGACGCGCCCTTCGTCTCCACCGACGACGAGGCCGCGATCGACGCGTCCGTCGACCACCTCGTCGCGCTCGGCCACCGTCGCATCGGGCTGGCCATCGGCCCCGACCGGTTCGTGCCCACCCGTCGCAAGGTCGCCGCGTTCGGCGCGGCCCTCGCGCGGCACGGCCTCGACGACGGCGGGGTCCACGTGAGCTCGTCCCTGTACACCGCCGAGGGCGGGCAGGCCGCCGCCACCGACCTGCTCGACTCCGGGCACACCGCGATCGTCTGCGGCTCCGACCTCATGGCCCTCGGTGCGATCCGTGCCGTGCGCTCGAACGGGCTGCGCGTCCCGGAGGACGTGTCCGTGCTCGGGTACGACGACTCCCTGCTCGTCGCGTTCGCCGACCCGCCCCTGACCACCGTCCGCCAGCCCGTCGACGCGGTGTGCCGGGCCGCCGTCGACGCGCTCCTGGCCGAGATGCGCGGGGAGAAGCCGTCGCGCGTGGAGCAGCTCTTCGCCCCGGAGCTCGTCGTGCGCGGCTCGACGGCTCGCGCCCCGGTCTGAGTGGGAGGCCGCCCCTAGGGTGAAGCCCATGCCCGAGCCCTTCGTCTCGCCGACCACGCCTGAGGCCATCGAGGACCTGCGGGCTCGGTTGCGGGCGACGCGGTGGCCGGAGTCGCCCGAGGACGCCGGCTGGTCGCTGGGCATCGACCTGCACTACCTGCGTGAGCTCGTCGCCTACTGGGCCGACGGGTTCGACTGGGCTGCGCAGGAGGCGGCGCTGTCCCGGCATCCCCGGTTCCACGTCCCGCTGGGTGCCCGTCGGATCCACGTCGTGCACGCCCGCGCGGCTGCCCCGGGCGCTCTCCCGCTCGTCCTGACGCACGGCTGGCCGGACTCGTTCTGGCGGTACAGCAAGGTGATCACGCTGCTCACCGACCCCGACGACCCCGCGGACGCGTTCGACGTCGTCGTCCCGGACATGCCGGGGTTCGGGTACTCGGGCGGTGCGCCGCTGGACGTCGTCGGCGTCGCGGGCCTGTGGGCCGAGCTGATGACCGCGCTCGGCTACGACCGGTTCGGGGCGGCCGGCGGGGACATCGGCAGCGGGGTCAGCCGGTTCCTCGCGCTCGACCACCCCGACCGCGTCGTGGCGGTGCACCGCACGGACGGCGGGATGCCGATCTACACCGGCGACCCGGCAGACCTGGCTCCCGAGGAGCGCGACTTCATCGCGAGCGCCCAGGCGTGGGGGGCGGGCGAGGGCGCGTACGCCGCGATGCACCGGACCAAGCCGCTGACCGCGGCCGTCGGCCTGACCGACTCCCCGGCCGGGCTCGCGGCGTGGATCGTCGAGAAGCTGCACGCGTGGAGCGACGCGGACCTCTCCGCCGACGACATCCTCACCAACATCACGATCTACTGGCTCACCGGAACCATCGGCTCGTCGATGCGGATGTACCACGCCAACTCCCAGGTCCCGCTCGAGCAGCACGCCCGCCGGGTCGAGGTGCCGTCCGGGTTCACGCTCTTCCCGCACGACCTGGTGCGGCCGCCGCGCGCGTGGCTCGACCGCATGGCGAACACCGTGCGCGTGACCGAGCCGGTGCACGGGGGCCACTTCGCGCCGATCGAGGAGCCCGAGCAGTACGCCCAGGAGCTGCGCGAGTTCTTCCGGCCCTACCGCTGATCCGGACGCCGGGCGAGAATCGCTCCGCCCGGCACGTCGGCGTCGGGATCGAGCAGCACGGTCACCTCCGTCGCGAAGCTCGCGTCACGCAACCAGCGGGCAACCCGCTCGACGGGTCGCCAGTACACGTCGATCCGCATCGGGTGGCCGCCGTAGCCCTCCGTCTTGTGGTTGCGCTGGTCACCGACGTGGAACCCGAGCATGGCGACGCCGCCGGGACGCAGGACGCGGTGCAGGTGGCCGGCCACCGTCGGCATGTCCTCGTCGGGGACGTGGATGGTCGAGTACCAGGCCAGGACGCCGCCGATCGACCCGTCGGGCACGTCGAGCTCGGTCATGGAGCCGACCGTGAAGCGCAGTCCCGGGTGCGCACGGCGAGCGAGCCGGACCATCTCCGGGGAGAGGTCGATGGCCGACGCGTCGAGCCCGAGACCCTGCAGGAGCGCGGTGACGTGCCCGGGTCCGCACCCGACGTCGACGACAGGGCCACCGACCGCGCGGACGCACTCGGCGAACATCGCGAGAACCCCCCGGGTGACCGGCAGGTCGTCGAGCCTCGTGAGCATGATCCGCGCGTAGCTCTCGGCGACCGTGTCGTACGACTCGCGCGCGTCCGCCAGCCAGCCGGTCACGGACGCCCCAGGATCAGTCGCACCGTGACGGTGTCCCCCAGCTCCAGGACCTCCGCCTTGCGGACCATGTCCTTGACCGGCACCAGGTAGCGGCCGTCCTTCGGGAAGAGCGACGTCTCCCACTCGGTGTCGTCGATGCGAGCGAGCACCGGGATGACACCCCACCCGTAGGTGACCTCCGAGGACACCGCCTTGATCGCGGCACTCTCCGCGGCCGGCACGGGCACGTAGTGGTACGGGGACGGCCCACGCCAGTAGATGATCTCGCCGGTGAACTCGAACTCCATCGCGCCATGATGCCGTCACGGCCGGACACGGGCACCCCTCTCGAGGTGCCCGTGCCGTGGTCAGTGCCAGTCGGAGATCTGGACGTCCGCCGGGGCGGGTGCCCCGGTGCCCGTCTCGACCAGCTGCTTGAGGCTCATCAGGAACGTCGCCCACTTGGTGCTGCAGTGCGACATGAACTCGACCTGCTCCTTCCACCCCTCGTGGGCGAACAGGACGATCACGTACTCGCCCTCCTGCTTCAGCTCCCACCGCACGGTCGTCCCGATCCACTCCGGCGGCCCGTCGACGACCTCCCAGAGCACGCTCCGTCCCGGCACCTGGTCGAGCACGACCATGTCGATGCCACCGGGCTCGAACCGGAACTCCAGCAGGCCACCGACCTCGGCCTGACCCGTCGTGTCGGCCGTCCACCAGCCCGCCAGGCCGTCGACCGTCGCCACCGCCGCGTACACGTCGTCCAGGGCCGCACCCTTCACGCCGACCCTGTGGATGATGTCCACCATCTCGATCTCTCCTCTCGTCATCTCTTCTGACTGCGCTCGATCGCCTCGGCGATCCGCTTGATCCGCTGCAGGCGCGCGTCCCACGCCGCCCCGACGTCGGCCAGCTGCGCCACCGCGCGGGCGAGCTGGGCCTCGTCCACCCGGTATCGCCGCTCGCGCCCGGCGGGCGTGACGTGCACCAGACCGACCCGGTCCAGCACCACCAGGTGCTTGGCGACGGCCTGGCGCGTCACCGGCAGGCTGTCGCTGAGCGTGGTGGCCGTGCCGGCCCCGTCGGCGAGCAGGAGGTCGAGCATCCGGCGACGCGTCGGGTCCCCGATCGCGGACCAGAGGTCGTCGTCGACGGCGACGCTCATGGCGTCGACACCAGCCCGGCCGCGTACTGGGCGATGGCCGGCACGAACCGGTCCCAGCCCTCGACGTGGTCGGCGTACGCCGCCTCGAGGGTCGCGATCTCCCAGCCCTTCTCCCGGAACCCGGTCTCCGTCATCCGGAGCAGGGTTCCCGCGCCGGACGGGACGAGCTCGAACGTGACGAGCAGCGAGGGCCCGTCGGTGCCCTCGTCGAAGACCCAGCGGAACGAGAAGAGTCGCGGCGGGTCGGCCTCCACGACGGTGAGCGGCTCGACGTGCTCGTCGGCGGTACCGAGGCCCCAGCCCACCGACGACGCGACGCCCGGGGTCGGTGACACGTCCGTCTCCGCGCCGCCCCACCACTCCCGGATGTGCTCGGGACTGCTGACGACCGCGAAGACGACCTCCGGCGACGCGTCCACGTGGATCTCCCGCTCGATGCTGCCGAACTCCATGAGCTTCTCCTTCTGCAACGTTTGGTTGCAGATGACGATAGCCTCCGGATCCAACCGACGCAACCATCAGTTGCATATGCTCCGCGGACCCGACATGGATGTCGCGACGCACCGGTTTCACGACACCCGTGTCGGGTTCGACGTCCGGGGACGTGGGTTGCTGGGACGTGCCGCGGTCGGTCGGGCCGGTGGCACACTCGGCCGGTGACCTCGCCGTTTCCCGACCAGCGCCCGGCCCGGGTCCGGGTCGAGTGGGGGCTGAGCGGGGCGTTGCAGCTGCTCGGACCGGACGGCTCGTCGAGTCTCGTCGTCGTCGTCGACGTCCTGTCGTTCTCCACCGCTGTGACGGTCGCGTGCGATCAGGGTGTCGTCGTCCACCCCTACCCGCACCGCGATCGCGCGGGCGCGGAGGCGCTGGCCGCACGACTCGGTGCTGCGCTGGCGCAACCGCGGGGAGACGGGCGGCTCAGCCTCTCGCCGGCGTCACTCCTCCGCCTGCGCGGCGGTCGGCTGGTCCTGCCGTCTCCGAACGGGGCCACCATCGCGCACGGACTCGCAGGCACGGGCGCGACGGTCGCCGCCGGCTGTCTCCGCAACGCGTCGGCGGTCGCTCGCACCGCGACCGAGCACCTCGCCGCGGACGCGCGGAACGACGTCGTCCTCGTCCCGGCGGGCGAGCGGTGGCCCGACGGAGCCCTGCGACCGTGCCTCGAGGACCTGCTCGGCGTCGGCGCGATCGCGGCGGCCCTCCGCGACGACGACCTGTCGAGCGAGGCACGTGCGGCCACCCGGCTCTGGCTCGCGACGCCCGATCCGGCGGCAACCGTCCGGGACGCGACGAGCGGTCGCGAGCTCACGGCGGCCGGCTGGTCCGACGACGTCACGATCGCGACCGACCTCGACGCGACGGGCACGGTCGCACGGCTGGTCGACCACGGCGAAGGCCCGGCGTTCACGACCACCTGACCCCCGACGCCGCGCACAGCCCGCCCCGGCGACCAAGCCATGCGTCCCGCCGCGGAGCGCTCGCACGGCGCTCAGGGCTTGCTCGTCAACGCGTGCGAGGCGGACCAAGCCATGGGTGCCGCGGCGGAGGGGCCGCGCGGCACTCATGGCTTGGTGGTCAGCGGCGGCGGGCCGCGACGCTGGTGATCACCGGTGCCAGCAGCGCGATCGCCGACGCGACGAACGCGGCCGTCGCGACCGTCGCGTCCACCAGCGGGCCGTTCGTGCGGCCGAGGCCGATCCAGGCCAGGCCCCACGCCATCGCCAGGCCGACGGGGACGATCACGGACGGGCGGCCCCGGCCGAACACCGCGTAGGCGACCGACAGTGCCGCACCGGCGGCGAGCACGATCACCGACCAGGCCGTGGCGCCCAAGCCGAGCTCGCCGACGTCGGCGACCGTGAGGAACGCGGCGATGTTCGCGAGCGTCGCCACGCTGACCCAGCCGAGATACAGGCCCATGGTCACGTCGGTGATCAGGGAGGTCGCCGTCCCCGTGTGCGCGATGCGCACCAGCCGGACGAACACCACCGCGAGCACGGCGAGCAGCGCGAGGATCACGACGACGCTCCCGCCGACCGACCCCGCCTGCACGACCCCGATCCACACCGCGTTGAGCAGCATCGAGGCGAGCACCCACCACGACACCGCGCGCAGGCGCGGGTCGGCGCCCTGGCGGGGCAGGGCCTGCGCGACCGCGAACACGCCGAGGCCGAGGTAGATCAGCGACCAGATCGAGAAGGCGGGGGTGTCGGGGGCGAGCGGGGTGGCGGTCGCGGACAGGGCGCCGTCGGCGGCGTCCGCGATGGGCTGGCCCCCGAACGCGCCGGACCCGACGGCGGCGCCGGCGATCGCGACGACCGCACCGACCAGGACGGTGACCTGGCGGACCCGGTCCCGGGTCGTGGCGGGTGCGTGGGTGTCGAGTGCGGTGTCCATGCGGCCATCGTGCCAACACTCAGCATGCTGAGCATCTCGAAAGGAGTTGACCCGTCGGAGAGGCTGGTCCGCGATGACGACCCGTATGCACGACGACGAGCTCGACCTGCCCGTCGAGCTCGTGGAACGCCTCCTCGCCGACCAGCAGCCGCAGTGGGCCCACCTCCCCGTCAGCCGCCTCGCGTCGAGCGGCACCGACAACGCGATGTTCCGCCTCGGCGACGACCTGGTGGTGCGGATGCCCCGCATCCACTGGGCCAGCGACACGGTGGACCACGAGGTCCGGTGGCTCCCGCAGGTCGACGGGCTGCTGCCGGTGACGATCCCGCGGGTGCGGGCCGTCGGCACCCCCGCCGCGGGCTACCCGTGGACCTGGTCGGTGCTGACCTGGGTGCCGGGCGACAACCCGGTCCTCGGTAAGCTGGGGGATGCGGAGAACCTCGCGCGCGACCTCGCATCGCTCGTGCGGGCGATCCGCGCGCTGACCCTGGACGGCGGCAGGGTCAAGGACGGACGGCTGGTCGACCGCGACGCACAGGTGCGCGACGACATCGTGGCCGTCTCCGACGAGATCGACGCGGACGCGGTGACCGCGATCTGGGAGCAGGCGCTCGCCACCGCCGAGTGGGACGGCCGGCGCACCTGGGTGCACGGCGACCTCGCGCCGGGCAACCTGCTGCTCACCGACCACCGACTCACGGGCCTGATCGACTTCGCGGGCATCGCCACCGGCGACCCGACGCTGGACCTCGGCGTCGCCTGGAATCTGCTGCCGCGACCGGCCCGGGCGGTCTTCCGGGACGAGCTCGACGTCGACGGGACCACCTGGACCCGCGCCCGGGCACGCGCGCTCGCCCAGGCGCTGGTCCAGCTGCCGTACTACCGCGACACCAACCCGGTGCTCGCCGCCAATGCGCGGCACGTGATCCGTGAGGTGACGGCCGAGGCCGGCTGACGGCAACCGCCGGGACGATTCGACTGGACTACCCACCCGTCGGCGGCGCACCATCGACCCGTTCCTGAACGACGCGAGCACGGAGCGCACCACGATGCAGCAGGGAAGCGAGGCGGCCGTCCTGGCCTGCTCAGCCGGGGCCCGGACGCCCGCCCAGCACGCCTGACGCCGTCCCCGGCGACACCACCGACGGACCGCTGATCCGCCGGTCCTCGGGCGTACCCCGGCGGGTGCTCGCGCCGTCACGACCCCGTGCCGGCTCCCGCCTCCCCGAGAGCACCGACCATGAACCCCCTGAACGAGAACCAGATCCGCACGTCCTTCGTGAACTGCTCGCGCCGCGAGGCCGCGCAGCTCACCCTCCCCCCCGACCTGTCCGACCTGCGCTGGGACCGGCTCGACTACCTCGGCTGGGTCGACCGCAAGGCACCCCAGCGCGCGTACGTGGTCCTGCCGGTCGACGACGTCCTCGTCGGCATCACCCTGCGCTCGCCGGAGGGCGCCGCGTCCCGCCGCCGAGCCGTCTGCGCCTGGTGCGAGGACGTCTACGCCACGGACGACGTCTCGATGTACGTCGCCCGCCGCGCGGGCGGTCCCGGCCGCAACGGCGACACCATCGGCACGCTCATCTGCACCACGTTCGAGTGCTCGCACAACGTGCGGCGCAAGCCGACGATCATCGAGGCCGGTCAGGACCCGGCCGGGCTCGTCCTGCGCCGCATCGACGGGCTGCGCGAGCGGTCCGTGCGGTTCGCACGCGAGGTGCTGCGCGCCCTGTGACTGCTCCGTCCGATGGTGCGGCGACGCTCCGCCGCACCATCGGACCGGCTCGGTTGCCAGCGCGAACTATCTCCCACCTGTGACCGTTCTGTGCTGATCTAGTGGGCGGCCGACAGGGGGTTGGCCCGGCGTGGCCTACAGGCCGCGTCGACGTGTGAGGAGGACACCGCATGGCGGCACGTCGAACTCTGGTCGCACTAACATCATCGATCGCCATCGTCGCAGCGGGGGCGCTCACGTCCCCGGCGGCGGCGCACGATCGCGGGAGATCCCCGGAGAAGTTCGCCCAGAAGGTCACCACCCGGGCAGTCCAGGGCCACCTGGCGGCCCTGCAGCGCATCGCCGACGAGAACGGCGGCAACCGCGCCGCCCTGACGTCCGGCTACGAGGCGAGTGCGCGCTACGTCGAGCGCACCCTGCGCAAGGCCGGCTACACCACCGAACGGGACCCGTTCACGTTCGACCGCGAGATCATCGACACGGCCACCCTGACGGAGAACTCCCCGGGCTCCGCCGCGTACGAGGTGGACCAGATGGAGTTCTCCCCGAACTCTCCCGTCGGCGGGGTGACGGCCGACCTGGTCGCCCCCACCGACCCCCTCGGCTGCCTCGCCACCGACTGGTCGGGCGTCGTCGCCACCGGGAAGATCGCCCTCATCAGCCGCGGTTCGTGCGCGTTCGCGATCAAGGCCGCGAACGCCGAGGCCGCCGGCGCGGTCGGCGTCGTCATCTACAACAACGTCCCTGACGTGCAGCTGTTCGGCACGCTCGGCGCGGAAGGCGTGACCATCCCCGTGGCCGGCTTCCGGCAGGCCGACGGCCAGGCGCTCGCCACCGCGCTCGCCGCCGGTGCGGTGAACGTGACGCTCGACCTGACCAGCCACACCGAGGTGGCCGAGTCGTTCAACGTCATCGCCGAGACCAAGCAGGGCCGGGACGACAACGTCGTCATGCTCGGCGCGCACCTCGACAGCGTCGAGGAGGGACCCGGCATCAACGACAACGGCACCGGGTCGGCGACGATCCTCGAGGTCGCCGTCCAGCTGGCCAAGTCCCACACCCCGCACCACAACACGGTGCGCTTCGCGTGGTGGGGCGCCGAGGAGCTGGGGCTCATCGGCTCGACGGCCTACGTGGACGAGCTGGCCACCCAGGAGGGTGAGCTCGACCGCATCGCGACGTACCTGAACTACGACATGGTCGGCTCGCCCAACTACATCATCGGCGTGTACGACGCGGACCAGTCGACCTACCCCGCGCCGGTCGACGTCCCCGAGGGCTCCGAGGCCACCGAGGACGTGCTGACCGACTGGTTCGACTCGATCGGTCAGCCGTGGGTCGACACCGAGTTCTCCGGACGCTCCGACTACCAGGCGTTCATCCTCAACGGCGTCCCGGCGTCCGGTCTGTTCACCGGAGCCGACGACGTCAAGACGGACGAGGAGGTCGCCCTCTTCGGCGGCACCGCGGGGATCACGCACGACCCGAACTACCACTCGGCCGGTGACAACCTGTCGAACGTCAACGCGACCGCCCTCGGCATCATGACCAAGGCGATCGCAGCGTCCACGTACAGCCTCGCGTGGGACACGTCCGCCATCAACGGCATCTCCGGCCCCGGCAAGGGCAAGCCGCACCCGAGCCACGGGCACGGACCCGGCAAGCACCTCGGACCCGAGGACCGCGTCATGCTGGAGCGCGCCTCCTGATGACCGTGGGTGGCGCGCACGGGCTCCGTGCGCGCCACCCTGCGGTCACCCCTTGACGGCCCCTGAACACCTGCCCTAGCGTCGACCCGCCGCCGGGCAAGCGCTTTCTCGCAGGGGTTGAGATGCACGTACGACGACGTACAAGCCTGTTCCTCATCACGCTCAGCGTGCTCGGTGTCGCGCTCAGCGGCGTCGCCGGCGCAGCGTCCGCGCACGCCGGGCCCGGTCACGACCGACCCGATGCGGTCGTCTCCGCCGACGGTCGCGGCGACTTCACCAGCGTCCAGGCGGCCATCGACGCCGCCCCCGCGGGCGCCACCGAGGCGTGGGTCATCGCGGTGCGACCCGGCGAGTACCGGGAGCTGGTCAAGGTCCCCGCGACCAAGCCGTTCCTCACGATCGTCGGCACGGGTCACCGCGCCCAGGACGTCGTGATCGCCTACGACAACGCCAACGGCACCCCCAAGCCCGACGGCTCCGGCCCCTACGGCACGTCGGGCAGCGCCAGCGTGACGCTCGACGGCGCCGACTTCACCGCCCGGAACCTGACGTTCGCCAACCTGTTCGACGAGGCCGCGCACCCGGAGATCACCAACCGCCAGGCAGTCGCCGTCCTCACGCGCGCCGACCGGCTCGTGTTCGACGGCGTCCGGTTCCTCGGCAACCAGGACACTCTCTACGTGAACAGCTCGTCGGCGGCCGTCGTCGCCCGCGCGTACTTCCGCGACTGCTACGTCGAGGGCGACGTGGACTTCATCTTCGGCCGCGCGACCGCCGTGTTCGAGGGCGGCGAGGTCCGCTCGCTGACCCGCGGATCGGCCACGAACAACGGGTACGTCACCGCGCCGAGCACCATGATCGACAACCCGTACGGCTTCCTGTTCACGCGCGTCCGCTTCACCAGCGACGCCCCCGCCGGCACCGTCTTCCTCGGCCGGCCATGGCACCCGAGCAACGACCCGAACGCGATCGGCCAGCTGCTCGTGCGGGACTCCTGGATCGGGGACCACATCGGGGCGGTCGCCTGGAGCGACTTCTCCGGCGGCTGGTCCTGGCGGGACGCCCGCTTCGCCGAGCACCACAACCGCGGACCCGGCGCCCTGGTCACCGCCGACCGGCCGCAGCTGACCCCGGCGGAGGCGAAGGCGTTCACCGTCCAGGCGTACCTCTCGGGCACGGACGGCTGGTCACCTCAGGCGCGTCGCCGCTGATCGGCCGCTCACCCGAGCCGGTACACGGACACGTGCGAGCGGGAGTCGGCCGTGAACTCCTCGCCGGACCAGTCGGCGTCGCGGCTCTCCAGCGTGAAGCCGGCCAGCTGTCCCATGAGGTCGAGCTCGGACGGCCAGATGTAGCGGTGCGGTGTGCGGCCGAGCTCGGCCTGCCGGCCCGCGTCGAAACGGAAGTGGTGCGAGACCACCCGCTGGTGCAGGACGTCGTAGGTGTCGAGGCCGATGTACCCGGGCTGGTTCAGCCAGACGGTCGCCTCCACTCCGGGCGGGAGCTTGCGCAGCTCGGGCACCCAGAGCTCGATCACGAACGCTCCGCCCGGGACGAGGTGGCGGGCGGCGTTGCGGAAGCACGCGACCTGTTCCTCCTGCGTGAGCAGGTTCGCGATGGTGTTGAACACGAGGTAGACGAGGCTGAACTCGCCCGGTGCGGTGGCCGTCGCCATGTCGCCCAGCACGACCGGGATCGCGTCCTCGTCGACCTTGGTCCGCAGCTGCTCGACCATGTGCGGCGACAGCTCGATGCCGGTGACCGGAACCCCGCGCTCGGCGAGCGGAACGGCGACGCGACCGGTCCCGATCGCGAGCTCGAGCGCGCGACCCCCGTCCGCGAGCGCTACGAGCCTGTCCACTGTCGGTCCGAGGACCTCGGGCGCGAACATGCCGGTGCCGGGGGTGTCGTAGCGCCGTGCGGTCTCGGCGTCCCAGAGCTGTTCCATCGGGTCGACGATGTCAGTGGACGGCCGCGCCCGTCCACGGGATTCAGGCCTCGGGTATGGGCCGTCCGAACGTCTCCAGGGTGATGGCGGCCGGGTCGGGTCCGCCGCGCACACCGCGGTCGAGGGCGGTGATCGCGGCGAGCTCGGCCTCGCTCAGCTCGAAGCCGAACACGTCGAGGTTCTCGGCGATCCGCGTGGGGTTGGTGGACTTCGGGATGGCCGAGCGCCCCTGCTGCAGGTGCCAGCGGAGCATCACCTGCGCGGGTGACCGGCCGTGCTCGTCGGCGATGCCCGTGATCGTCGGGTCGTCGAGCGTGCTGCCGGCATACCCCTCCCGGTAGAACGTGATGCCGCCGATCGGGGACCACGCCTGCGTGAGGATCCCGTGCTCGGCGTTCGCGGCCAGCACCTCCGGCTGGGAGAAGTACGGGTGCACCTCCACCTGGTTGAGCGCGGGCACCACGGACGCGGTACCGAGCAGCTCCTCGAGGTGCTCGGGCATGAAGTTGCTGACGCCGATCGCGCGGACGCGGCCGTCGGCGAGGAGGGTCTCCAGCGCGCGGTACGCCTCGATGGTCAGGTCGAACCGGCTGGGCAGGGGCTGGTGCAGGATCAGCAGGTCGAGCTGGTCGACGCCGAGCTTCCCGACGCTCTTGTCGAAGGCGTGCAGGGTGGCGTCGTAGCCGTAGTCGGAGATCCAGACCTTCGTCTCGAGGAACACCTCCGACCTCGCGACGCCGGACCGGCGCAGGCCCTCGCCGACCCCGCGTTCGTTCAGGTAGGCCGCGGCGGTGTCGATGTGCCGGTATCCGGTGGCGAGCGCGGTGGCGACGGCGTCGGCCGTCTCGTCGGGCGGGGTCTGGAAGACACCGAAGCCGAGCGCGGGCATCTCGGTGCCGTTGTTGAGGGTCAGGGTGATGGACATTCCGTCGACGCTACGACGGCGTCGCGGACCTTGGGAGGCCCTGGCGTGACCCCCCAGTCAGCGCAGCGCCGCGACCTTGCGGGCCAGCACCTCGCGCTCACGCTCGTTCCCGCACAGCGCGATCGCCTGCTCGAGCTCGCGCCGGGCGTCGTCGTGACGACCGAGGCGGCGGAGCAGCTCGCCGCGCACGCTCGGCAGCAGGTGGGACTCGCGCAGGCGGCCCGCCGCGACCAGCTCGTCCACCACCGACAGCCCCGCCGCAGGACCCTGCGCCATCGAGATCGCGACCGCTCGGTTCAGCTCGACGACGGGTGACGGGGCCAGCCGCCCGAGCGCTTCGTAGAGCACGACGATCCGGTCCCAGTCGGTCGCCTCCACCGACGGCGCGACCGCGTGGCACTCCGCGATCGCGGCCTGGACGCCGTACGCCCCCAGCCCGCGGCCCACACGACCGGCGGTGGCCAGGGCTGCGCGTCCGCGGCGGATCGCCGCCCGGTCCCACCGCTGACGGTCCTGCTCCTCGAGCAGCACGGGCTCGCCGTCGTCGCGGACCCGCGCGGGGAACCGGGCGGCGGTCAGCTCCAGGAGCGCGAGCAGACCGTGCACCTCGGGCTCGTCGGGGACCAGCTGCGCCAGGACGCGCGCCTGCCGGACGGCCTCGTGGGCCAGGTCCTGACGGATCCAGTCACTGCCCGACGTCGCCGACGAGCCCTCCGTGAACACGAGGTAGAGGACGTTCAGCACCGCCGCCAGCCGTTCGCGCCGCTCGCCGGGCGGCGGCACCTCGAACGCGACCTGCGCAGCGCCGAGCGTCTTCTTCGCGCGGGTCACCCGGGCCTGGACCGTGGAGGTCGGCACCAGGAGCGCCCGGGCGATCTCGTCGCTGGTCAGACCGCCGACCACCCGCAGGGTCATCGTGACCTGTGCCTCGCGCGACAGCACCGGGTGGCACGCGACGAACATCAGCGCCAGTACGTCGTCGTCGATCCGGTCGGGGTCCCACAGCAGGTCGTCGCCGACGCTCTCGCTCAGGTCGCGCGCGAGAGTCGCGTGCCGCTCGTCGAGCGCGACGCGACGCCGGTACGTGTCGACCGCCCGCCGTCGGGCCACCGTGAGCAGCCACGCCGCCGGGCTGGTCGGGACCCCGTCGCGCGGCCACGCCACCAGCGCGGCCGCGAGCGCCTCCTGCGCGAGGTCCTCCGCCAGGCCGAAGTCGCCGGTGGTGCGGGCGAGGGTCGAGACGATGCGCGCGGACTCGATCCGCCACACCGCCTCGACCGCGTCCCGCCCGGAACCCGACCGACTCAGAGCTGACCCGCCCGCTCGCGCCACGCACGCACTCGCCTTCCCGCGGCTCTCGTCCGACGACGTCAGAGCTGGCCCGCCCGCTCGCGCCACGCACGCTCCTTCTGGATCCACTCGTTGTCCTGCGGGAAGTCGTCGATGCTCGTGACCCGGCGGATCTCGGTCTTCTGGCCGGGCCCGGTCATCGGTGCCCGCTTGGCCCACTCGACGGCCTCCTCCTTGGAGGCGACGTCGAGGATCCAGTAGCCGCCGAAGAGCTCCTTGGTCTCGCCGTAGGGGCCGTCGCTGACGACGGGCGGGTCGGACGAGAAGTCGATGACCACACCGTCGGCGGCATCGTCCAGGCCCTCGGCCGCGACGAGCACGCCGGCGGAGATCATCTCCTGGTTGAACCGGCCCATCGCCTCCATGATCGTGTCGAAGTCGACGTCCTGGAACGCCGCGTAGGCCTCGTCGGTGGCGCGCATGATCAGCATGTACTTCACGGTTGTTCTCCTGCCGTGTCGGGGTCCCCTTCGGACCCTCTCACTGACGAGTCGAACGGCGGAACCGCGGGATCGACATCGTCGTCCGAGCAATCTCGACGACAGTGCCGGCCGGTCCACCTACGATGCGGCGGATGGATCGTGAAGAGCTGATCGCCTACGTCCGGTCGCACCGGGAGGCAGTCCTGTCCACGATCGGACCGGACGGGTCGCCGCAGGCCGCCTACCTGCCGATCACCGCGACCGACCGGGGCGAGCTCGTGCTCGACGCGCGGGCGTCGTCGCGCAAGGTCGCGAACGTCCGTCGGGACCCGCGGGTGGCGGTCGTCGTCGGGGGCGCCGACGGGACCACGCTGCAGTGCGAGGGGACCGCCGACCTGCCGGACGGCGCCGACCGGGACGCCTGTGCGCGGGCCTACCTCGACGCGTTCCCGCAGTTCACGCCGTCGCTGGCTGACCCGGACATCGTCCTGGTCCGGATCCGGCTGACCTGGGCGCGCTACGGCGACTACCGGCCCGGCGCCTCGTCGTCGCAGGACGTCGACCTGGGGGTCCCGATCCGCCGCGTCCGTCCCGACGACTGGCGCGCGGCGCGGGCCCTGCGGCTGGAGGCGCTGCAGGACGAGGCTGCCGGCATCGCGTTCCTGGAGACCTACGAGCGGGCCTCGACCGAGCCCGACGCCTTCTACCAGGGGCGCACCGCCCGCGCGTCGGACGGGGACGACGTCGCGCAGTTCGTCGCCGTCGACGGGTCGACATGGGTGGGCTCGGTCACGGTGATCGTGCAGCGGGCCGGGTCGCTCGACTACCACGGGCATCCGGTCGAGCGGAGCCGCGCGACGGTGGTCGGGGTCTACGTGCGCGGCGAGCAGCGCGGTTCCGGGCTCATCGACCGGCTGCTCGAGGAGACCGCGCAGTGGGCCCGTGACCTGGGCTTCGACGAGCTGACCCTCGGGGTGCACGCCGAGAACGCCCGGGCGCAGGGTGCCTACCGGCGCGCAGGCTTCGTGCCCTCGGGCGTCACCTTCGCCAGCTCCATCGGCCCGGAGCTGGAGATGGTGCGGCGGCTCTGACGGGGTGTGGAATACGACACTCCGGACATTCGGCGGCTCTCGGTCGGCTACCCTGGCTCCCCACCACGCCCGGCCGGCAGGCCCGGTGTTCGCCGCAGGCCTCCGCTCGATGCACGTCACCGCGACGCTCCTCGCCGGGCGCCACAGCACGGGTGCGACGCCGCCCCACCCCCATGACCGTCCTGCTCGAGGCACGTCTCGGACCGGCCGTGCCGCACGACGAGGAGATCCCCATGAACAAGACCCCCGACGTGGACGTGGACCGTCGCGCCGCCGCGGACCAGGACTTCGCGGCCGCGCGTGAGCTGGCGACCGGCGACGAGGCAGTCGAGCTCGCGGACCGCGCCATCACGACGTACCTGGACGAGCTCGGCGACGTGGCCTCGGCCGCGCAGGTGCTGTGGTTCCTCGGGCGGCTCGAGGACGCCCGCGGTCGCACCGACCTCGCGGCCGCGCAGCTGAGGTCAGCCGTCGAGGGGTTCGTCGTCACGCACGACGACCGCGCGACCGAGGTGGCCGACGAGCTCGTCGCGCTGCTGCGCCGCACCGGGCAGGAGGACCGTGTCGAGGAGTTCCTCGCGTGGCAGGCCCGGCTGCTCGGCACCGTGACCGGCGAGCAGACAGCCGGCCGCCGACGAGCACCCTGACGGGCGGCTCAGGGCTGGCGGCGGTGGACCGTCCACGCGTCGGCGGTGTCCAGGCCTCCGTCGGCCACGCGCGTGAACACCAGCCGGTCGTGCAGCCGGTCGCGGCGGCCCGCCCACAGCTCGACCTCGTCGCACTCGATCCGCCAGCCGCCCCACCCGTCGGGGACGGGGACGTCGTCCGGTGAGCCGGTGTCGGGGTAGAGGGCCGCGTACCGCTCGTAGGCGGCGACCAGTGCGGCCCGGTCGGCGATCGGCTGCGACTGGTCCGACGCCCACGCGCTGATCCGCGACCCCCACGGCCGGGTGGCGAAGTAGGCCGTGATCTCGTCGCGCCCCACGGGGACCGCGCGCCCGCGGAACCGGACCGCCCGGAACATCGCCGGCCACGTCAGTGACGCGGCGACCGATCCGGTGGCGATGATCTCCTGGCTCTTCGTGGAGCCGAGGTCGGTGACGAACCCCGGTCCGCGCTCGTCGAGGAAGCGCATGAGGACCGTGCGGACGTTCGCGCGGCCGTCGGCGTCGACCGTCGCCACCGACAGAGCCGTGGGCTCGACGACGTCGCCACGTTCGGCCTGCCGCGCCTGGGCCTCCGCGACCCATCGACGGACCTGGTGGAGCGGCGTCGACGACGCGACGTCGTCCTCGCTCAGTCCCTCGCCCGAGTACTCGCTGCGCACGCTGCCACCCCTCGTTCGCCGGTTCGCTGCCGGGCCTCCGGAAGCGTACGTCGGCCGATACGCTGGCGGTGGCTTCCAGGCAGCCGACCGGTCCGCGGGCAGGGCACAGCCCACCTGGGTACGAGACGGCTGCACCATCCGCCTCCTTTCGGCCCGACCCGCGGACGCCGGGCGACGAGAGGAGGTCGCCGTGGCGACCCTGCCCACCCACCCGGACCTCGGACACCTGCGCCGGCAGGCCCGCGCGCTGCAGCGCGCCGCCGTGGCCGGTGACCCACAGGCGGCCGAACGCATCACGCGGAACCATCCGCACCCCCCGGCCGACCTGTCGACGTTCCAGCTGAGCGCCGCCCAGCTCACCGTCGCGCGCGAGTACGGCTTCCCGAGCTGGCCGCGGCTGCGTCACCATCTCGACGCCCGGGCCGCCCACACGTGGACCCCCACCGACGAGGACCAGTCGGTGGCCGCGCAGTTCTGCCGGCTCGCCTGCCTGACGTACGCGGGCACCGACGGACCGGACCGCCGCGCCGCGGCACGTGCGCTCCTCGTCGCGCACCCGGACCTCGTCGACGACGACATCTGGGCGGCTGCTGCCGCGTCCCGACCGGACGTCGTCGCCCGCCTCCTCGACCCTGACCCGACGCTGGCGCGTCGCCGCGGCGGCCCGCACGGCTGGCGGCCGCTCGCCTACCTGGCCTACTCGCGGGTCGGCGGCGGGGATCCCGTCGCAACGGCCCGGCTGCTGCTCGATGCGGGCGCGGACCCGGACGAGGGCTACCTGTGGCACGGCGAACCGACCCTGTTCACGCTGCTCACGGGCGTGTTCGGCGAGGGCGAGGGCGGTCCCCGGAACCAGCCGCGCCACCCGGCGTCGATCGCGCTGGCCCGACTGCTGCTCGACCGCGGCGCCGAGCCGAACGACGGGCAGACCCTGTACAACCGCATGTTCGGCACCGACGACGACCACCTGGTCCTGCTGTTCGAGTACGGCCTCGGTCGCGGCGACGGCGGGGTGTGGCGGAGACGGCTGGGACCGGAGGCGGTCGACGAGCCACGGAAGCTGGTGCGGGACCTGCTGCGCTGGGCGGTGCAGCACGGCCAGCTCGCCCGGGTCCAGCTGCTGGCCGACCACGGGGTGGACCTCCAGGCGCCCTTCGGTGACGGCGCGTGGCCGACGGGCGGTCGCACGGGGACGCCTGCGCCGACCCCGCTGAGCCTGGCCGCCGCCAGCGGCGACCGCGCGGTCGTCGACCTCCTCGTGTCACGCGGCGCGTCACCCGTCGACGTGCCGCCGGTCGAGGCGTTCGTCGAAGCCGCGATGCTGGGCGACCAGGACCGGCTCGCGGCTCTGGGGGACGCCGTGGCGGCGCAGGCACGCGACGAGCGTCCAGGGCTGATCGTCTGGGCGGCGGCGCGTGGTCGGCACGACACCGTCACCCTGCTGGTCGACCGAGGGTTCGACGTGAACGCGTACGGGCGGGCCGACGTCCCCGTCGAGGAGCGGTGGGAGACCGCGCTGCACGCCGCGGTCAACCTCGGGGACCCCGACCTCGTCTCCCTCCTGCTGAGCCTCGGCGCCGACCCGGCTCTGCGGGACGCCCGGTTCGGTGCGACCCCGCTGGACTGGGCACGGCACCTCGGCAAGACAGCCGTGGCCGAGGTGCTGAGTCAGACGAGCACCCCCTGGGAGAACCGGGACGCCGGGCGCGCCAGGCCGTAGTGCTCGCGCAGGGTGGTGCCGGTGTACTCGCGACGGAAGAGGCCGCGGTCGCGCAGGATCGGCACCACCTGCTCGGCGAAGTCGGTGAACCCGCCGGTCAGGTACGGCGGCATGATGTTGAAGCCGTCGGCCGCACCGCGCGTGAACCAGGTCTCGATGACGTCGGCCACCTGTTCCGGCGTCCCGGCGACGAGCTTGTGCCCGCGAGCGCCCGCGAGGCGGTGCAGCAGCTGCCGCGACGTGGGCCGCTCGCGCTCGGCCAGGTCGCGGACCAGCTGGAACCGGGACGACTCCGCGCGGTCGCCCTCCACCTGGATGGCCTCGACCGGGAACGGGTCGTCCAGCTCGGCCTCGGTGAGCTCGACGCCGACGAGCCGGCGCAGCAGGTCGATCGAGTACGCGGGCTGCGTCAGCTCGTCGAGGTCGCGCTGGAGCGCCTTCGCCTCGGCATCCGTCGAGCCGAGGTACGGGCTGATGCCCGGCAGGACGAGCACGCGGTCGGGGTCGCGGCCGTGGCCCGCTGCCTGGGCGCGCAGGTCGGCGTAGTACGCCTGCGCCTCCTCCAGCGTCTGGTGGGCGGCGAACACGGCGTCCGCCCAGCGCGACGCGAACGCGCGCCCGGCGGGCGAGGTCCCGGCCTGCACGTAGACGGGCCGGCCCTGCGGGGTGCGCGGGGTGTTGAGCGGTCCCCGCACGGAGAAGTGCGGGCCGACGTGGTCGATGCGGTGGATGCGGTCGGTGTCCGCGTACTGGCCGGTGAGCCGGTCGCCGACCACCGCGTCGTCCTCCCACGAGTCCCACAGCGCGGTCACCACGTCGAGGAACTCGTCGGCCCGCTCGTACCGGTCGGCGTGCGTCGGGTGCTCGTCGAGACCGAAGTTCTGGGCGGCTCCCGGCGCGCCCGTGGTGACGATGTTCCAGCCCGCGCGTCCGGCGCTGACGTGGTCGAGGCCGGCGAACTGGCGGGCCAGGTTGTACGGCTCGGAGTACGTGGTGGACGCCGTGCCGATCAGGCCCAGGTGCGTGGTCGACGCGGCCAGGGCGGACAGCAGGGTGAACGGCTCCAGGCGGAACCGCGTCGCGTAGGCGATGTTGTCCGCGAGCGACGGGCCGTCCGCGAGGAAGAGCCCGTCGAACGTGGCGGCCTCCGCGGCCCGGGCCAGCTCGACGTAGTAGGAGAGGTCGAGGACGCGCTCGGGTGCCGACTCCCGGTACCGCCACGCGGCCTCGTGGTGACCGCCCGGGTACACGAACAGGTTGAGGTGCAGCTGCCGGGTCATCGCGCGGCCACCTCCGTCCGGGCCAGGGTGTGCGGGTTGGCCGGGCGCGCCAGGCCGTAGTGCTCGCGCAGGGTCGTCCCCTCGTACTCCGACCGGAACAGCCCGCGCTCGACGAGGATCGGCACCACGTCGTCGACGAAGTCCTCCAGACCCGACGGCAGCACCGCGGGCATGATGTTGAACCCGTCGGCAGCGCCCTGGTCGTACCAGTCCTGGATGGCGTCGGCGACCTGCACGGGGGTGCCGGAGAACGTCCGGTGACCGCGCCCGCCCCCGAGCCGGCCGATGAGCTGGCGCACGGTCAGGTGCTCGCGGCGGGCCAGGTTGACGATGAGCGTGTACCGGCTCTTGGCGCCCTCGATCTCGTCCTCCGACGGCAGGTCGGCGGGCAGCTCGCGGTCCAGCGGCAGGTCGTCGGGGTCCACCCGGAGCGTCTTGGCCAGCTGCACGCGGGCGTACTCGGGCTTGATGAGCCGGTCGAGCTCGTCCTCCTTCTCCCGCGCCTCCGCCTCGGTCGCGCCGATGACGGGAACGATGCCGGGCAGCACGATGACGCTCGCCGGGTCGCGACCCCACTCGACGGCCCGTCGCTTGAGGTCGGTGTAGAACGCCTGCGCGTCCTCCAGCGTCTGCTGCGCGGTGAACACCGCCTCCGCGTACCGGGCGGCCAGGTCCTTGCCGTCCTCCGACGAGCCCGCCTGCACCAGCAGCGGGTGCGCCTGGGGGGAGCGCGGGGTGGTCAGCGCACCGGCCACAGAGAAGTGCGGCCCGACGTGGCCGATCGGGTGGACGCGCGACGAGTCGCCCCAGACGCCCGCCTCCTTGTCGCCGATCTCCGCGTCGTCCTCCCACGAGTCCCACAGCTTGAGCGACACCTCCAGGAACTCCGCCGCCCGCTCGTAGCGGTCGTGGTGGGCCGGCTGCTCGTCGAGCCCGAAGTTGCGCGCCGCCTCGACGAACGCGGTGGTCACCACGTTCCAGCCCACCCGGCCGCCGCTGATGTGATCGAGCGACGCGAACCGTCGGGCCAGGTTGTAGGGGTCGTTGTAGGTGGTCGACGCGGTCGCGATCAGGCCGATCCGCTGGGTGACCGCCGCGATGGCGGCGAGCACGACCGTCGGCTCCAGCGTTCCCGCGGGACGCCGGCCCACGTCACGGCTCTGCGCGGGGCCGTCGGCGAAGAAGATCGAGTCGAGCTTGCCGCGCTCGGCCGTCTGCGCGAGCCGCTGCAGGTAGGCGATGTTGGTGGACGTGTACGACGGGTCGCTCTCCGGCAGCCGCCACGACGCCTCGTGGTGGCCGGTGCTCATGAGGAACGCGTTGAGGTGGAGCGGGCCGGGCCTGTGGTCGGTCATGAGACTGTCCTCTCGGTCAGGGGGACGCCGAGCGCGGCGAGGAGCTGCGCGCGCAGGTCGGCGAAACGGGGGTCGGCGGGGTCGCGGGGGCCGTCGATGCCGACCTCCACGTGCAGGGCGATGCGGCCGGCGTCGAGCACGATCACGCGGTCGGCGAGGACGATCGCCTCGTCGACATCGTGCGTGACCAGCAGGACCGCGGGCTCGTGGCGTGCGCACAGGTCCCGCAGGAGCCCGTGCATCCGGATGCGGGTGAGCGCGTCGAGGGCGCCGAACGGCTCGTCGGCGAGCAGCAGCTGCGGCTCCCGGACCAGCGACCGGGCCAACGACACCCGCTGCTGCTCCCCGCCGGACAGCTCCGTCGGCCAGGCGCGCTCGCGGCCCGCGAGCCCGACCTCCGCCAGCCGCTCGACCCCGAGCTCGCGCACCCGCGGACCCCGCAGGCCCAGGGTCACGTTGTCGAGCACCCGGGCCCACGGCAGCAGCCGGGAGTCCTGGAACACCACCGACACGCGGTCCGGCACGGCGATCGTGCCCGTGCCGTGCACGTCGTGGTCGAGCCCGGCCAGAGCCCGCAGCAGGGTGCTCTTGCCGGAGCCGCTGCGGCCCAGGATCGCCACGAACTCCCCGGCTGCGATGGACAGGTCGAGGCCGCGCAGCACGCGACCGTCGCCCTCCCCGAGGCCGTAGGCGCGGACCAGGTCGCGCACGACGACCGTGCCGTCGGTGGTCGCCGTCCGCTCGTCGGCGAGGACGCCGTGCACGGGCGGCGGGACCGCCGAGCGCTCGGGGATCACGGTCAGTCCGCGAGGGTGCGTCGCCACGTCAGGGCCCTCCTCTGCACGAGTCGGACCAGGGCGTCGGAACCGAACCCGAGGACGCCGTAGAGCACCAGGCCGACGACGATGATCTCCGTCTGCCCGTAGGTGCGCGCGAGCTCCATCATGTAGCCGATCCCGGCGGTGCCGTTGATCTGCTCGACCACGACGAGCGACAGCCACGCACCCGTGACGGCGAACCGCAGCCCCAGCAGGAACCCGGGCAGCGCACCCGGCAGCACGATCCGGCGGACGAACGCCCAGCGCGACAGACCCACCGTCTCCGCCAGCTCGACGTACCGGGAGTCGATGGTCCGCAGCCCGTTGTGGGTGTGGATGTACACCGGGATGAACACGCCCAGCAGGATGGTGACGACCTTCATGGTCTCGCCGATGCCGAGCCAGAGGATGAGCAGCGGCAGCAGCGCGAGGCTGGGGATGGCCCGCTTGACCTGAACGGGTCCGTCGATGAGCGCCTCGCCCACCCGGCTCAGGCCGGACACGAGCGCGAGCAGGGTGCCCAGCACGATGCCCAGGGCCAGCCCGAGGAACGCCCGCTGGGCGGAGACCGCGAGGTTCTCCTGCAGCCGACCCTGTTCGAGCAGCTCGCCGGTGGTGGTGACCACCGTCCACGGAGCCGAGAGGGTCCGCTGGTCGATCAACCCGGTGGCGCTGCCGATCGACCAGACGACCAGCAGGGCGAGCAGGCCGAGCGCGGCTCCGCCCGGGATCGCCCTTCCGGGTCCGAGCCGGCGCGTCGTCCGTCGGCGCGCCCGGGGGACCGCTGTGGGCCGCGGTGCGACGAGCGCGCGGGGTGCGGTGAGCGCCGACATCAGGAACCAGCCCGGTACTGCTCGACGGCCTCGGCGACGACCGGCGCGAACCGCTGGTCCCACAGGTCCGCGGCGTCGAGCACCTCGTTGCCGGTCTCCTTCGCGAGCAGGTCGATGGTCTCCTGGTGCCGCGCGATCGGCTCGGTCCAGTCCGCCGGGATGTCCGGGATGCCGGCGTGCTCGACCAGGTAGTCCGCGTCGGCCTGGCTCAGGCCCTGGTTCTCGACGTAGTACCCGGCCTTCCACTCCTCGGGGTGGTCGTAGATCCACAGCTTCGCCGCCGCCCACAGGCCGACGTAGGCGCGCAGGGCGGCTGCCTTGGCGGGGTCGTCGAGGGTCGACGTCGGTGCGTAGAGGACGCTCGGGTCGTCGCGGAGCCCGTGCTCGACCGTGTGGGCGCCGTCCTTGCCGTAGTTGTCGAGGTAGCGCGCGACCTGGACCCCTCCGAGCGGGGCGATGTCGATCTCCTTCGCCGCGAGAGCCGTGGGGTACACGTCCCCCGTGCTGGGCAGCTCGACGAGCTCGACGTCATCCGTGGTCAGGCCGGCCTCCTGCAGGGCACGCAGCACGATGGCGCCCTGGGCCTGCCCGGGGCTGTACGCGATGCGGTGGCCCTCGAAGTCCTCCAGGGACTCGATCCCCTCGACGCCGGGCGCGACGCCGAACGAGTAGATCGGGTTCTCCTCCCAGTCCTCCCGGTAGGAGGCCGCGACGATCCGCACGTCGAGCCCGGTCCACGTCGCGTGGATCGGCGGGATGTCCGCGACGGCTCCGACGTCCAGCGACCCGGCACGGAACGCCTCCGTCGTGGCCGGCCCGCCGGACACGTTGGCCCACTCGATCTCGAAGCCGAGGTCGCTGTCGAGGTCGTCGCCCGCGAGCTTCACGGCGACCTGGATGGCGGGGTCGCCGACGACGAGCTTGGTGCCCGCCGAGACGGTCGTGGGCAGCGTCGCGTCGGGCGCGCCGCTCGCGGCAGGGGTCGCCGCGGCGTCGGAGCACGCGGCCAGCGTGGCGACGAGGAGGGCCGCGGCGACGGCAGAGAGGGGTCGAGAACGCATGGTGGAGCCTTTCGATGGCATGGCGGAGCTGTCGTGCGCAGGACGAGGCAGCACGGCAGGAGGTCGGGTCCCCGGAGCGTCGGGGGGCGGAGATGGCCTGGGGTCAGCGACAGGGCTGACAGGCACCGCTGGTCGACGGGTCGACGACGAGGCACCACAGCGCTGCGCTGTCGGTGCGGTCGGTCACGCGACTCGTGGACATGGGGCGGGACCATGCCAGTGCGGCTCGGGCGTGACAACAGTGACGGGCGAGGTTTCCAGATGATGAGATTTAATAGAGGACTTGTCTTATAGGAGACATGTCCTCTAGGTTCGGATCATGTCGCTCAAGCATGCCGTCCTCGGGTTCCTGTCGATCGCCCCGATGAGCGGCTACGACCTGCGCAAGCACATGGAGGAGTCGGTCGCGCACTTCTGGCCGGCGGACCAGGCGCAGATCTACCGCACCCTCGGACACCTGGCGGCAGACGGCCTCGTCGACGTGCGGACCATCCCGCAGGAGGGCAAGCCGGACCGGCGTGAGCACTCGATCACCGAGGCCGGGCTGGCCGAGCTCGACTCCTGGCTCGCGGCGCCCGTCGAGTACGTGCCGTCGCGCGAGGTGTTCCTGGTGCGGCTGTTCTTCGTCGGCCGCCTCGGCACCGACCGTGTCCGTGCCGTCCTGGAGGAGCGCGCTGCGGAGGCCCGCGAGCTCGCGGCGGTCCTGGAGCAGACCCGAGAGGCGTCCGAACAGGCGCTCGCGGCCGCCGGCATCACGCCGACGCTCGAGATGCGCCTGCGCCTCGCCACCCTCGCCAACGGGCTCGTGCACGCGCGCGCCGAGCTCGACTGGGCCCAGGACCTCCTTGCCGAGCTGACCGACTGAGTCACTCCCGAACGGACCGACCGCTACCCGGCGGCCGGGCGATGCCCCACGCCCGAAGGAGCCACCATGACCATGACCGCTACCCGCACACGCAAGCCTGCCACCCGGCAGGGCGTCCTGATCTACGCCCTCGGCGTCCTCGTCCTGTCCACCGTCGCCGGACTGGTCATGGCGTCGTCGCCCGACCCGGAGACCAGCGCCGGCGCGCTCCTCTTCGTGATGAGCCCGCTGCTCCTGGCGGTCGGCCTGCGCACCCTCGGGCGTGAGGGCTGGGCCGACGCGGGCCTCCGCCTCGGCCGCGAGCGCGGCTGGTACGCGGTGGCGCTGCTGCTGTTCCCCGTCCTGTTCCTGGTCCCGGTGGTGCTCGGCGCGCTCACCGGGGACGTGCACGTGGTGCCGGGCGCGGCCGAGCGGTTCGCCGTGCTGTTCACCACCGGGCTGGTCGCCCGCCTGACGTTCGCCGCGTTCGAGGAGTTCGGGTGGCGGGGATACCTGGAGCCCCGGCTCGCGGCGCTCGGGGTCCCTGCGCTGCGGCGGCACCTCGCGGTCGGCGTCCTGTGGGCCGTGTGGCACGTGCCGTACATCGTCGCGTTCGGCGACGCCTACACCACGCTCCCCCTGGCCGTGCAGATCCCGATGTTCTCCGTCGCCGTGCTCGCCATGGCCGTCATCTGGGGCATCGCCCGCGACCGCACCGGCAGCGTCTGGCCTGCCGTGCTCGGGCACGGGATGGCCAACGCGGTGGCGTGGCCGCTGCTCGCCGCCGACGTCGTCGTCATCGACACCCCGCTGCTCTTCGGCGCCCGCCCCGAGAGCCTCGTGGTGCTCCCGCTCCTGATCCTGACGGCCGTCGTGGTCTACCGGCGCTGGGGACGCGACACCGTCGGTACTGTCCCTGCATGACCGACCAGGCAGTGGCGCGACGAGTCCCGTGGGCGACCGTGATCGGCTGGGTCGCGCTGCTGCTGGCGGTCGTCGGGGCGGCCGGTGTCGTCGTCGCCGGGATCTACGCGGTCGACGGTGCCCGGAACCCGCAGTCGTTCGGCACGCTCGGCGCTGTGGTGGTCCTGATGTACTCGCTCGTGCCCTCGCTGCTGGCGCTGCCCGTCGGGATCGCGCAGGCCCGACGCGGCTGGGCACCACGCTGGCGCAGCAGCACCACCGTCGTCCTGGCGGCCCTCGCACCGGTCGCGACGGCGGTCGTGCTCCTGGTCGTGGCCGCACGCGATCTCAGCAGCTGAGCCCACGACCATGCGCGTCGTGAAAGGCACCGTCGTCGTCGAGGGGACCTTCTCGGAGTCGGATCTCGTCCGCAGATACGCGTCGCGACGCGAGTTCGAGCTCTGGAGACCTCGCGGACCTCACGCAGATCGAGGAGCTGCACATCCTCAACACGAGGGGCGCGCTCGTGTTGCCGGACCTGCGGCGGCTCGACCACCTGATCGCGACGAAGCGGGAGGCCGACCTGTTCGTCGAGTACCTGGACCGGTACGGCAAGAAGGCTCACCGGGAGAGCGGTGTCGTGAGCCGACGGATATCCCCGTGCACCCGGCCGCAGCGCCCTCGTAGGTTGCAGCGATGGAGCAGCCCCCCATCCACGACCACTACGACACCCTCTACGACGAGGACACGCGTCTGCGTGAGGGCCTCGGCCGGCTGGAGCTGGCGCGGGTGCAGGAGATCGTCCGCCGCCACCTGCCCGCCGACGCCCGGGTGCTCGACGTGGGCGGCGCGACGGGGGTGCACGCCGAGTGGCTGCTCGACGACGGCCACACCGTGCACCTGGTCGACCTGCTGCCCGGACACGTGGCCCGGGCCGACGCGCGACTGGGCAGCCACGAGCGGTTCACCGCGTCCGTCGGCGACGCCCGTGCGCTCCCCCAGCCCGACGCGTCGGTCGACGCCGTGCTCCTGCTCGGTCCGCTGTACCACCTGACCGACCGCGCCGACCGCCTGGCCTGCTGGCGCGAGGCGCTGCGCGTCGTGGTGCCTGGCGGGGTGGTGGTCGCGATGGCGATCAACCGGTTCGCGTCCCTGTTCGACGGGCTCGCGCAGTCCTACCTGTTCGACCCCGCGTTCCGCGCGATCGTCGCGCAGGACCTGGCGACGGGGGTGCACGAGAACCCCACCGGCGACCCGCGCTGGTTCACGACCGCCTACTTCCACCGGGCCGACGAGCTCGCGGCGGAGGCGACCGAGGCCGGGCTCCTCGTGCGGGAGACGGTCGGCGTCGAGGGGATGGGCCACTGGATCAAGTCTCTGGCGTCCGCGTTCGACGACGAGGACCGCCGCGAGGTGGTGCTCGACGTGGCCCGCGCGACCGAGGCGGAACCCAGCCTGATGGGCCTCAGCCCGCATCTGCTCACGGTGGCCACCCGACCCGTCGGCTGAGCCGTGCGGCGGAGCGCGCCGCGACACCCCTTGCACCTCACGTGACGTGAGGGCCTAGCGTCGGGCGCAGCGGTTCCGACCGTGGACCGCGGGTCGAGGAGGAGCGAGCGATGACGAGCCTGGTCCCGTACCTGACGGTGCACGACGCGTCCGCGGCGATCGCGTTCTACGCGGCGGCGTTCGGCGCCCAGGAGTCCGGCGAGCGCGACGAGGGCGACGGGAAGATCGGCTTCGTCGCCCTGACCATCGGCGGTGACCCGTTCTACCTCCGACGAGTTCCACGAGTACGGCGCCTACGCCCCCGCGACGCTGGGGCACAGCTCGTGCGCGATCGTGCTCGGGGTCGACGACGCCGACGCGGTCTACGCGGCAGCGGTCGCCGCCGGTGCCAGCGCCGACCGGGAGCCCTCCGACCAGGGCGACGAGAAGCGCGGCTGGCTGGTGGACCCGTTCGGGCACCGCTGGGCCATCCACTCCCCGATCCGCTGAGAGATGGTCGACGAGTGGCGGGTCGGTGAGCTGGCCGACGTCTCCGGCCTGACCGTCCGGACCCTGCACCACTACGACGACATCGGGCTCCTGACGCCCGACCGCACCCCCGCGGGCCATCGCGTCTACCGGCGCGAGCAGGTGGAGCGGCTGTACCGGATCAGTGTGCTGCGGCGGTTCGGGACGTCGCTCGAGGACATCGGGGCCGCGCTCGACGACCCGACCTGGACCCTCGACGGCGCCCTGCGCACCCACCTCGCCACGCTGGAGGACCAGGTGCTGCGGATGGAGCGCGTGCTGCACCGGCTCGGCGACGTCCCCGCGGCGGGGCCCGCCGACGAGGACGTGTGCCGGCGCCTCCTCGCCGTCCTGGAGGACACCACGGTCGCCGCCACCGAGCCGCTGCGCCGGATCGCCGTCCTGGTCTACGCCGACCTGGAGGCGGCCCGCCAGCACCTGGTGGACGTGTTCGGGCTGGAGCCCGGGCCGCTGCGCCGGGACGACGCCGGCACCGTCGTGCACGCCGAGGTCCGCACCGCCGACGGGGTCGTCATGCTCCACCGCGTCGCTCCGGAGTGGGGGCTCGCGTCCCCGGCGACCCTCGGCGCGGCGACCGGCATGCTCGTGGTCACCGTCCAGGACGTCGACGCCCACCACGCCGCCGTCGTCGCACGCGGGGGCACCGTGACGTTCCCGCCCGCCGACCAGTCCTACGGCGTGCGGGAGTACGGCGCGCTCGGGCCCGAGGGTGAGCCCTGGTCGTTCTGGTCGCCGCTGCCCTGAGCCTCGAGCACGGCCAGGTCACGCTCGGCGTACCGGCGGTGCTCCCACTCCTCGTTGAGCACCACCCGCAGGCACTGGCGCACGGTGAACGAGTCGCCCTCGTCGGGCCAGCCCGGACCGACCAACGGAGCGCCCCGGACGTCGAGCTGCTCGTCGGTCAGGCCGTCGACCACCGTGCGCACCAACGCCATCGCGGCCAGCCGCAGCGCCAGCGCCTCGTCGAGCGACGGTCGCGCGTCACGGTCGCGCGGGACACCCGGGCGCGGGCGCATCTCGTCCCACGGCAGGGACAGCGGGTGCCACGGCGTGGGGTCGCCCAGCACCGCACGGCCCACCCAGGACTGGGACGCGAACGCCAGGTGACGCAGCGTCTCGATGAAGGACCACTCCTCGGCGACCGACTCGTGCAGCCGCTCGGGCGGCAGCCGCCGGGCGCGCTCCACCGTCGTCGCCCACAGCCGCTCGTTCAGGTCCCACGCGTGCCGGAACCCGTCGGCGGTGGTCGGCCGGAACAGGGGCCGGTCGGGGTACCGGCGGTCGAGCTCGGCCTCGATCAGCGGGGCGACGTCGACGCCGTTGATGACGAGGTCCTCGATCTCCCCGTCGATGGTGGAGTGCGTGATCTCGACGCCGCGCATCACCACCTGGTGGAACCCGACGGCCCGGAACGTGGCGCCGGTCAGGTCCACCATCGTGAAACGGGCGTCGTGCAGGTCGGCGTTCTCGAACCGGGTACCGCGCAGGTCGGCCAGGTCGTCGCTCATCGGCCCACGGTAGGACCCACGTCCGACACCCGCGTGTGCTCGGATGGGCCTGTGAGCGACGACTTCCACGACCCCGAGCTGATCTCCACCGGACGGCTGCCCCGGGAGGAGCTGGTGGTGCAGCTCATGCAGGACGCGTACGACCGGTACGTGACGGTCGACACCGGCGCTGTCGCGGACTACATCCCGGCACTGGCCGACGCCGACCCGGCGCTCTTCGGCCTGAGCATCGTCTCGGTCACGGGCGCCTCCCACAGCGTCGGCGACGCCCTGCACGAGTTCTCCATCCAGTCGGTGTCCAAGGCGTTCGTGTTCGCGCTGGTCTGCGACGCCCTCGGTCCGGAGGAGGTGCTCGGGAAGGTCGGGGTGAACAACACCGGCCTCCCGTTCAACTCCGTGATGGCGCTCGAGCTCAACGGTGGCAGCCCGATGAACCCGCTGGTCAACGCCGGTGCGCTGGCCACCACGAGCCTCGTCCCGGGCGCGACCGCCGAGGACAAGTGGGCGTTCGTGCAGGCCGGCCTGTCCGCGTTCGCGGGCCGACCGCTGACGCTCGACGACGACGTGTACGCCTCCGAGGCGGCCCACAACCGCCGCAACCAGGCCATCGCCCGCCTGCTGGAGTCCTACGGCCGCATCGCCCACGACCCGCTGGAGACCACCGACGTCTACACGCGGCAGTGCTCCCTGCTGGTGTCCGCGACCGACCTGGCCGTCATGGGCGCCACCCTCGCCGACGGCGGCGTCAACCCCGTCACCGGCGAGCGCGTCGTCGACCCGTCCGTGTGCCGCTACGTGCTCGCCGCCCTGGCCACCAGCGGCCTCTACGAACGCTCCGGCGAGTGGCTGTTCAGCATCGGCCTGCCCGGCAAGAGCGGGGTGTCGGGCGGCATCGTGACCATCGCCCCCGGCAAGGGGAGCCTGAGCACCTTCTCCCCGCGGCTCGACGCGGCCGGCAACAGCGTCCGCGGCGGCCTGGCGACCCGCTACCTGTCGGGCGCCCTCGGCCTGAACCTGTTCGCGTCGCGCGCCGAGGTCGAGCCCGGCGGGGACGCGCAGATGTGAGGACGAAGCAGGGGCGACTCGGACAGTCGCTCATGCGTGGCGCGTGCCGTGCCGATCCTCTGGTTGCGTCCGACGACCACAGATCGGGCACCCACCACGCGACGTGAGGAGCTCGTCAGCCATGACTGCTTCGCCGAAGCGGCACCGACACCGTGCCGAGCCGCTGTCGCGGCGCGCGCCCTCGTGGCCCCGGTCGCGCACCATCTCCCCCCTCGTGAGCATCGGGATCGTCGCCGTCGCGGTGCTGACCAGTGCGAGCGCCAGCTCGGCTCCGCGCACCGGCAGCGCCGAGCCGGCCCAGCAGGCACCCACGGCGGCCCTGCTCCCGGCGGCCACCGCCGTGAGCGCTCCGTCGGACGCGACGTGGACCGCCCCCGACGCCGACCTCCCGTGGCTGGGCCCGGCGATCGACGCCGAGCTGGCACGCATCGCCGCGGAGCGCGCCGAGGCGGAGCGGGTCGCTGCCGAGGCTGCGCAGGCCGCGGCGGACGCGGCGGCGCAGGCAGCGGCGGAGCACGAGGCGGCCGTACGGAAGGCCACACGGGAAGCGGCGCGTCGTCCGGGTGCGGTGCCGTCGAGCGTCCCCGTCGGCGACGTCAAGGAGTACGCGGCGTCGTTGGTGGCCGCGGACCAGTGGGGCTGCCTCGACGCGCTCTTCCAGCGCGAGTCCGGCTGGAACCCGGCAGCGATGAACAAGTCGTCGGGAGCGTTCGGCATCCCGCAGGCGCTGCCCGGCTCCAAGATGGCCTCCGCCGGCGCGGACTGGCAGACCAACCCGCTCACGCAGGTGCGCTGGGGCGTCTCCTACATCAACGGGCGGTACGGCTCACCGTGCGGGGCGTGGGCGCACTCGGAGTCCCACGGCTGGTACTAGAGACTGCTCCTGTCGGGGCTTACGCTCGTACGATCCGCCGCAGCCCGCGACGCTACCCACGGGAGCACCCGTGACCGACACCCTCGACCGGCCCGTCCTCGACCTGGACGACGACGTCCGCGAGCGCCCCGTCGTGACCCGACGCCCGACCCACGCGCCGGCGCCCGCGTACCAGCCGCTCTCCGCGACGGTCCGCTACCCCCTCGGTCCCGTGCCCGACCTCGAGGACGCCGTCCCGGAGTCCGTGCCGGTACGCACCCGCCGACGGTCGCCGTGGCCCCGGCTCCGGCTCGGCCGCATCAGCGTGCGGCTCCGGCCGTCGACCTGGCCCCGCTCCCGCGTCGCGGCGGGCCTGCTCGCGATCTTCCTCGGCGCCTTCGGGCTGCACCGCATGTACCTCGGCTACTGGCGCCGCGGCCTGACGATGCTGGCGATCACGGTGGTCGGCGGCTTCTTCACGCTCGGTCTGGCCGCGCTCGCCATGGGTCTGTGGGGGTTCGCCGAGGGCCTGCTGATCCTGTCCGTGCACCGCGGCCGGTACGCGCGCGACGCCCACGGCAAGCAGCTGCGCGGCTGACCCTCAGCCCGCTGCCGCGCCGACGAGGTCGTAGGTGCGGGGGACGAGACGGGTCGTCGCGCGGGGGCTGACGGTCAGGCCGAGGCCGAGCTCGCGGAGCACCGCGACCACGCCGGTGACGTGCAGGGATCCGTGCCGCTCCAGCACCAGGTGCACGCGCCCGTTCGACCGCTCGGCGTGGTGCAGCCCGAGGATCGTCGTCGACACGGTGGTGTGCAGCGGGAAGCGGTTGCGGGCGACCTCGTCGTCGGCGTGCTCCAGGATCACCAGGTCCGCGCCGCCCAGCCCGGCGCGCAGCCCGTCGACCTGCCAGTGCGCGGGGGCGTCGAGGCCGCCCGTGACGTGCCGGGACCGGTTGGCCGACGAGATCGCGAGCGGCTCGCCGCCGACGGCCGCGGACGCGGCGGCGAGGAACGTCTGCGACGGGCACGCGTCTCCCGGCACGATGACCTGCGTCGTCGTCGTGTCCCCGTCCGTCGCCGTCAGGCCCGCCGGGACATGACCGGCGGCGGGACCGCGGAACCCGAACGGGCCCAGCGCGGTGAACGCGTCGACGACGTCCCGCACCAACGCCGGGGACACCCCGGGCGGCAGCGCGGAGAGGTCGAACGCGTCCAGGACGTGGCCGGCCGGTGCGGTGACGCTGCCCGTCTGGTCGAGCGGCCGGCCCTTGAGCGCGTTGACCTGCCGGACGTCGACACCGCGGGACGTCAGCGCGTAGATGCCGGCGAAGCCGTGCGCGACGGGCGTGCCGGCGGCGAGCAGGGCGGCTGCGGCGAGCGCGTCGGCGGGACGGTCGAGGACGAGGCGCGCTGGGGCGTCGGACATGGTGGTTCCTCCCGGGGTCACCACCAAGGACTGCCGAGCCGGGCTCTGGATACGCCGCGCGGTGTCACAGAACCTCCTCGACCGGTGTCTTGTGCTCGACACCGTTCACCAGGAGGAGACATGACCAGCACCCCCCGCGTCCCGGCGCTCGAGATCACCGGCCTGTACGGGACCGTCGTGAAGACGTTCAGCAAGAAGATGTTCGGCAAGGTGCCGGAGTCGCTCGGCGTGCTGTGGCACAGCCCCGCCGTCCTGAAGTTCTCCGTGGGCCTGGGCCAGAAGTCGTCGAGATGGCACGAGTGCGACGAGGACCTGAAGTCCTACGCGCACATGGCCGCGGCCTCCCTCATCGGCTGCTCGTGGTGCCTGGACCTCGGCTACTTCCAGGCGCACAACGAGGGGCTCGACCTCACCAAGGCCCGCGAGGTGCCGCGGTGGCGGGAGTCCGACGTGTTCACCCCGCTGGAGCGGGACGTCCTGGAGTACGCGGAGGCGATGTCGCAGACGCCCCCGACCGTCACCGACGCGCTCTCGGCCCGCCTGCTGGACCAGCTCGGTGCGCCGGCGCTGGTCGAGCTGACGTCCTGGGTGGCCCTGGCGAACCTGTACGCGCGGACGAACTTCGCCCTCGGCATCGAGTCCGAGGGGTTCGCGGCGTCGTGCGGCCTGCCGCCGCTGTCGCAGCCGAGCCGCGTAGCGTCGCAGGCATGACCGACGACCCGTTCGTCGCGCACCGCAGCCTGCTGTTCACGGTCGCCTACGAGATGCTCGGCTCCGCCGCCGACGCCGAGGACGTCGTGCAGGAGACGTGGCTGCGGTGGGCGGACCTGGGCGAGGACGGCCGTGCCGAGGTCCGCGACGGGCGGGCGTACCTGGTCCGGATCGTCACCCGGCAGTCGCTCAACCGGATGCGCACGCTGGCTCGTCGACGCGAGGACTACGTCGGGGAGTGGCTGCCCGAGCCGCTGCTGACCAGCCCCGACGTGGCCGACGACGTGGAGCTGGTGGACAGCGTCTCGTTCGCGATGCTCACCGTCCTGGAGACCCTCGACCCGACGGGCCGCGCGGTCTTCGTGCTGCGCGAGGTCTTCGACGTGCCGTACGACGAGATCGCGGAGGCGGTCGGCAAGTCGCCGGCCGCCGTGCGTCAGATCGCCCACCGCTCACGGGAGCACGTCGCCGCGCGGCGACCGCGTCAGCGGGTGAGCCGGGCCGAGCAGTCGGCGGTCGTCGAACGGTTCCTCGCGGCGGTCCGCGGCGGGGACCTGCAGGGTCTGCTCGACGTGCTCGCGCCGGACGTGGTCGTCGTGGCCGACGGCGGTGGGGTGGTGTCCGCCGCCCTGCACCCGATCGTCGGGTCCGACAAGGTCGCGGCGTTCCTCAGCGGGCTGGCCCGGCTGACCGTCGACTTCACGACGACACCGATGTGGCTCAACGGTGCTCCGGCGGCGCGCGTCGACCTCGGCGGGGAGCTCAACACGGCGATGAGCCTGGTGGTCGAGGACGGCCGGATCACGCGCATCTACGCCGTCCGCAACCCGCACAAGATGGCTCGGCTCGACGAGGAGACGACCCTCAGCCGGTGAACCTCAGCCGGTTCCCTCTCCCGACCCCGGAGTCAGTTCGCTCTGCAGGGCGTTCAGGTCCGCGACCATCGCCTCGACGCGCACGCGCTCCGTCGCGGCTGCCGCCTCGGCGGCCTCGACCGCCGCGTACCGGACGGGCAGGGCCGCCTCGTCGCGGGCCAGCAGCGCAGCGGCGGCGGCGAGCGTCTCGTCGGCGGGCGCCATCGGCAGGACCGTGCCGTCCCACCAGACCCACGACAGCTGCAGCCGCTGACGCTGCGACGCCGACATCGCGGCGACCTCGGCGACCTTGGCGTCGTACGACTCGCGATAGAACGTCACGTTCGCCTCGGCACCGCTGACCTCCGCGAGCTCGTCGGCGTTCGCGTACTCCTGGGCGACGAGAGCGTCGGACGCGGCGTCGACCGCGGCCCCCATCTCGTCGAGCACCGCCAACCAGCCCGTGTGCACCGCGACCAGCGCGGCCCGGTCGGCGATGAAGCGGGCGTAGACGGCTTCGAGCTGCGGGTCCAGGCCGCCGGCGACCCACACCTGCGTCCCGACGTACGCGAAGAGCTCCGTCGGCCGGCTCTCGGCATGACCCCCGACGGATCCGGCGATCTGCGCATGCACCTTGTCGTCGGCGGGGAGGGACGCCACCACGGTCTCGAGCAGCGCGGCCAGCCGGGTCTGCTCGGCGACGTCGAGGCGGTTCCAGGCCGCGTGCAGGGTCTCGTGCGCCACGGTCTCGACGACGAAGCCGTGCAGCCGCGGGTCCGCCGGTGCGTAGACGATGATCGCGTTGGTGTCGGCGCGGAAGCAGCCGACGGCGCCGGCGGTGCGCACGCTCGGGGACACGCCGGCGTCGCGGCACCGTCCGGCGAACGCCTCGGCACCGAGGAGCTCCGTGCGCGCCCCGAAGAGCAGCTCGCGTCCCTCGGCCGACAGGTGGGCGGCATCCGCGAGCGCGACCACGTCCGCGGCCGGCGGCGCGGCTGCGGGCTGCACCATCCCCGGCAACGCGGAGACGACCTCGTCGGGGAGGGCCGGTGCACCGCTCGTCCACCACCATGTCCCGGCGGCGACGACGGCGACCACGCCGACGACCAGCCCGAGCCGGCGCCGCCGACGCGGCACCGGGACGAAGACGACGGACAGGTCCTGGCCGGGGCCGGCCCACTCGTCGACGACCCACGCGGGCGTGCGGCCGGTGGGCGAGCGCGGCAGGTCGTCGGGTGGGGGATACACCTTGTGACCATCGGGCGACGGGGACCCGAACTGGAGCGGGCCCGTCATGCCACGTGCGCCTCGAGCAGGGTCGACACCATCGGGCGAGTATCCCCTCAGTGCTGGGCCCCGACGGACATCACCTCCCAGGCGAACCCGTCCGGGTCCGTGAACGCACCGGCGTCGCCGACGATCGTGAGCCGGTGCGAGCCGGTGCCCTCGGGCGGCACGCCCGCGTCCTTGGCGAGCGCCTTGCGCTTCAGCAGCCCGAGCGTGACCGGGCCGGTCCCGGCGTCGAACTCGACGTACTTGCCGAAGCCCTTCGCGACCGTCAACCCGTGCTCGACGTAGAACCGCTTGCTGGCCCCGACGTCCTCGGCCCCGAGCAGCAGCACGACCTGGTCGAACGTCGTCGTGGCGGGACCGGTGTCCTTCTTGGCCGGGGTCACCACCTTCCAGATCGTGCCGTCCGGGGACTGCAGGACGCCGCCGACGCCCCACATCGACTTCTGGACGGGCTTGATCGTGGTCGCGCCCGCGGCGACGGCGTTGTCGAACACCGCGTGGACGTCGGCGGGCTGGGCCACGATCAGCGACAGGTGGAAGGCCCGGAAGCCGGTCGTCGGCTCGTCCGAGGCGCGCACCCGCACCGGGAGGTCCGGGCCGAAGGCGGCGGAGTGGAAGCGTTCGGCGGCCGCAGGGTCGGCCGCCCCGATGATCAGGGAGTCGATGGTTGTCATGCCCACGACGCTAGGCGCGGCCCCGCCGCCGGGGCTTCTCGATTCCTGCTCGATCGGCGCACCCGCGGCGACGGTGGCATCGTGGATCGACATGGCCGTGATCCTGGACATCACCATCTCGCTGGACGGCTTCGTGACCGGCCCCGACGACGCGGTCCAGGCCCTGCACGAGTGGGCGGTCGGCGACGACCGCACCGAGCAGGATGTCGAGCAGCTCGCCACTCTCACCGCCGCGACCGGGGCGGTCGTCATGGGCCGCCACACGTTCGACGTGGTCGACGGGCCGGACGGCTGGAACGAGGACATGCACTACGGGGCCGACCAGGGCGACGTGCCCCCGCCGTGCTTCGTCGTCACCCACCGTCCGCCCGAGCACGTGCGGCTCACCGACCGGATGACGATCGTCACGACGGGCCTGCGTGACGCCCTCGACCAGGCGACGGCCGCCGCGGGGGACAAGGACGTGTTCATCATGGGCGGCGGCGAGCTCGGGGGGTCGGCACTGCGCGACGGGGTCGTCGACAAGCTGCACCTGCACGTCGCGCCGGTGCTGCTCGGCGCCGGCACCGGGCTGTTCGAGGGTTCGCGCGTGACCCTGCGGATCGACGAGGCCGCGACGGTCGTCACGCGCAACGCGGCGCACCTGTACTACGACGTCGTTCGGTGACAGGCGGGTGTCGGCGCCGCGTGGAAACGTGGACGGCATGGAGATCACACGTCTGCAACCGGCCGGTCTCGTGCGGAGCCCGGCGTTCAGCCATGTCGCCGTCGTGCCCGCGGGCGCGACGACCATCTACGTCGGCGGCCAGAACGGCGTCGACGAGTCCGGCACGGTCGTCTCGGACGACGTCGCGGAGCAGTCGGTCCGCACGATCGACAACGTGAGCACCGCGCTCGAGGCGGCAGGCGCGACGCTGGCCGACGTCGTGCAGTGGACGGTGTTCATCGCGGAGGGGGCCGACCTCGGTGCGGCCTACGGGGCGATCGGGCCTCGGCTCGCCGGCTCCGGAGCACCGCCGTTGGTGACGGCCGCGGTGGTGAGCGCGCTGGGCGTGCCGGGGGCGCTCCTCGAGGTGAGCGCGATCGCGGCGGTCCTGCGCGACTAGCGCCCCTCGACCACCTGCTTGAGCAACGCGAGGTCAGCCGTCACGAGAGCGGTGTCGCGCTCGAAGTCGGCGTCGGACATGGTCGGCGTGCGCCGCAACGCGAAGACCACCTCGCACCCGTCGCCGTCGGCGATGACCCGCACGGGCATGTACACCGTCTCCCCCGTGGGCGTCCGCACCACGTGGTCGAGGACGCCGTACTCGTTCTGCGGGGCGAACGTCAGACCGACGCGCCCCTGGGACGTCTCCACGAACCAGCCGTCGCCGTCGCGGCCGATCGCGCTGCCCAGGCCGGGCGCCCACCGGGGCAGGTTCTGCGGGTCAGAGGCGAACGCGTACACCTCGGCCAGCGGGCGGTCGATGAACACGCTCAGGTGCCGGGACTCCGTCATCCGGCGATCGTGCCACCGCCCGCCGACAGGGTCGCGGTTGACCCATACGAGAGCCCCCGTCGCACCTGGTGCGGCGGGGGCCCCCGTACGTCAGCGGATGGTCAGTCGGACCCCTTCGTCGGGACGACCTCGCTGCCGTCCTCGATGTAGGTGTTGTTGCGCCAGAAGAACGTCGGCGACTCCAGCGTCGACTCCGAGATGAGCACGTGCGGGGTGTTGCCGGCCTTGGAGATCCGGTTGCCGACGACGAGGAACAGGCCGCTCGCAGCGATGACGCCCTTGCCGTTCTGCGAGGTGTTCAGGGTCGAGCCGGTGTCCGGGTTGCCGTAGAGCCAGTTGAAGCCGATGAGGATGTCGCCGTAGGTGCCGGACTGCTGCTGGATCAGCTGCGCGGACGTCCGGCCGCCCTTGAGCGAGCTGCCGAACAGCACGTACGAGTCCAGGGCACCCGACGCCTGCGAGCCGTCGTTGTGGGTGATGCCGTCCGACTGGTTCGGGTCGTCGAACGTCGCCAGGTCCTCGATCAGAGTGCCGAGGATGGCGACCTTCTTGGCCGGGTTCGAGCCCGACCCGTGCGGCTGGGCACCGTCGACCACACCCCGGATGAGGCACCGGTACAGGGTGCAGTTGCCACCCTTGAACCCGTAGATCTCGTGCGACTGGTACGTCGGGCGAGCCTCGCAGTGCTCGATCCGGCCGGCCTGCACCGCGCCGTCGCGGATGTCGAACAGCGGCCAGATCGCGTTGCGGACCATCGGGTCGGTCTCGCCGCCGGGCGGGACACCGCCCTCGACGATGCTGTCGCGCAGGATCCAGTCGGTGGCGTCCGGGTTGAACTGCCCGGTGATGATCAGCCGGTCGACGACGTCGCCGTCCGAGAGGTTGTCGAAGCTGCCCGCATAGTTCACCAGCGACGTCTCCGGGACCCGGGGCCCGGTGACGGCCGACGGGGTGTACTGCCCTTCCTTCGTCGGTTCGGTGCGCCCGAGGACGAAGCCTTCCTCGGGCGGCTCGGGCTCGTCGCCGACGAACTCGACGCTCGCCTCGAAGGTCCCCCGGACCTTGTAGGTGTTCCCTGGAATGATCTCGATCGGCCCCTGTGTCATGGTCGGACACTCCCACCAGAGCGGAGTGTCCGGAAAGTTCCGTCTCGTCCTGAATGTGACAGTTGTCCAGTCTGCCCCTGACAGTGCAGCGGAAGACCCCTGTCCTCAGTCCTGGGGGACCAGCCGGAGAGTCACAGCGACGACGTCGGGCCCGACGACGGTGTTCACGATCCCCGGCCCGTACCGGTCGTACTTGGCGTGATAGGCGGCGTCGATCGCGGCGTGCGCGTCTGGCGCCGGGGCGACGAACGTGACGTCCTGATCCAGCCCCGCGACCTGGATCCGGCCGGTGCCCGAGGCCTGGGCGCGACGGAACCAGCCGTTGCCCGGGCCGTACGCGGAGCGGATGTAGACGTCGTCCCCGACGCGCACCACCCAGATGACGACGAACGGACGCAGCGTGCCGTCGGGCCGGTACGACGAGACCCGCAGCTCGTCGGCGGAGCCGATCCTGCTCAGTGCGTCGCTGGTCCAGGCGTTCATCGGTCGGCCTCCTCGTCCGAACGGGATGATCTCCATGGCTCCATGGAACCTCGCGGCCGGTGATCGCGGGAGTCCCTGCCGTCACAGGTACTGGCAGGACCTCCCACGCCGGCGGGAGCGGTCGTACGGTCGACGGCATGGACAACCGCGACGAGGTACGGGACTTCCTCGCCTCACGCCGGGCGAAGCTCACGCCGGCGCAGGCGGGCCTCACCGCGTACGGCGCCAACCGGCGCGTGCCGGGGCTGCGTCGCGAGGAGGTCGCGATGCTCGCGGGCGTCTCGGCCGACTACTACGTGCGGCTGGAGCGCGGGAACCTGGCGGGCGCGTCCGACTCGATCCTCGAGGCCATCGCCGGGGCGCTGCAGCTCGACGAGGCGGAGCGTCAGCACCTGGTCGACCTGGCCCGCGCCGCGGGAGCGCGTCCGGCCCGTACGCGTCGGCGTCCGGCGCCGGCGGTGCCGGTCAGCGTGCAGGTGATGCTCGACGCGATGACGGGTGCTCCGGCCGCGGTCCGCAACGACCGTCTCGACATCCTGGCGACGAACGCCCTCGGACGTGCGCTGTACGCACCCCTGTTCACCGGTCCGTCCGCACGCGAGGGGCGGCCCGCCAACCACGCGCGGTTCGCGTTCCTCGACCCCGCCGCGCACGACTTCTGGGTCGACTGGGACAAGGCCGCCAACGACACGGTCGGCATCCTGCGGACCGAGGCGGGCAGGTCACCGAACGACCCGGACCTGCACGACCTCGTCGGCGAGCTGTCCACGCGCAGCGAGGAGTTCCGTACCCGGTGGGCCCGCCACGACGTGCACCAGCACCGCGGCGGGGCCAAGCAGATCAACCACCCCGTCGTCGGGCGCCTCGACCTCATGTACGACCTGCTCCCCATCGCCCAGGCACCCGGCCTGTCGATGCTCGTCTACACCGCCGCGCCCGGGACGCCGTCCGCGGACGCGTTGCAGGTGCTGGCCAGCTGGGCGGCGACCACGCCCGTCCCCACCTCCTGAGAGGCACTCCCATGCACACACGCACGCTCGGACAAGGGCTCGAGGTCTCGGCTGTCGGCCTCGGCGCGATGGGGATGTCGATGAGCTACGGGCCCAACCCGGGCTCGCGCGAGGACATGATCGCCGTGCTGCGCGGCGCCGTCGACCTCGGGGTCACGCTCGTCGACACCGCCGAGGTGTACGGCCCGTACGTGAACGAGGAGCTCGTCGGCGAGGCCCTGGCGCCCGTGCGGGACCGGGTGGTCATCGCGACCAAGTTCGGCTGGAACATCGTCGACGGGACGATGCAGGGCACCGACAGCCGCCCCGAGCAGATCCGCCGGGTCGCGGACGCGTCCCTGCAGCGGCTGGGCACCGACGTGATCGACCTCTTCTACCAGCACCGCGTCGACCCGGCGGTGCCCATCGAGGACGTCGCCGGGACCGTCGGTGAGCTCGTCGCCGCCGGGAAGGTCCGGCACTTCGGGCTCTCCGAGGCGGGGGCCGCCACGATCCGTCGCGCCCACGCGGTACACCCGGTGACGGCCGTGCAGTCCGAGTACTCGCTGTGGACCCGTGACCCGGAGCCCGAGGTGCTGCCGACGCTCGCCGAGCTCGGGATCGGCTTCGTACCGTTCAGCCCGCTGGGCAAGGGGTTCCTGACGGGCACGGTCGACTCGTCGACCACCTTCGCCGAGGGCGACATCCGCAACCGCGTGCCGCGGTTCACCGCGGAGAACCGCGACGCCAACACCGCCCTGGTCGAGCGCGTGCGGTCCCTCGCCGACGGTCGCGGTGCGACGCCGGGCCAGATCGCGCTCGCCTGGCTGCTCGCGCAGCAGCCCTGGATCGTGCCGATCCCGGGCACCCGCCGGATCGAGCGCGTCCGGGAGAACGCCGGCGCGACCGCCGTGGCCCTGTCCGCCGACGAGCGCGCGGAGCTCGACGGGCTCGCGTCGAGCGTGGGCGTCGCGGGCAACCGCTACGACGACAACGGGATGGCGATGGTCGGGCTCTGACCCGTCAGAGCGGCAGCGGGCGGTCCTCGACGACCGAGCGCATGACGAGCGTGGAGCTGACCCGCTGGACGCCGGGCAGGCCGGAGAGCTGCTCGTCGTAGACGCGCTGGTAGTCGCTCAGGTCCCGGGCGACCACCCGCAGCAGGTAGTCGGGGTCCCCGAACAGGCGCTGGGCCAGGAGGACGTTCGGGATCTCGGCGACGGCCGTCTCGAACGTCTCGATGGACGTGCGGGTGGCCTCGCGCATGGTGACGAACACGAGCGCCTCGAACGTCAGGCCGAGCGCTGCCGGGGCGATCCGCGCGTGGTAGCCGGTGATGACGCCCGACTGCTCCAGGGCACGCAGCCGGCGGTGGCACGGCGAGACACTGAGCTGGACGCGTTCGGCCAGGTCGGTGAGCGTCTGGCGGCCGTCGCGCTGGAGCTCGGCAAGGATCTGTCGGTCGATCGCATCCATGCGGTGGATCCTTCCACGATCGACGTCGCGTCGCGAAGAAGTCGGAACCACCTTCCGCGCGTTCCGCCATAGCCTTCCCCGCATGGAGATGTCCGACGTGCTGGGGTTCTGGGTGGTGTCCGTCGTGTTCGTCGTCGCCCCGGGCTCCGACTGGGCGTACGCCATCAGCGCAGGGCTGCGCGGGCGGGTGGCCCTCCCCGCGGTCGGCGGGATGCTCGCCGGGCACCTCGCGGCGACGGTGCTGGTGGCTGCCGGCGTGGGGGCGCTGGTCGCCGGCGCCCCCGGGCTGCTCGGCGCACTGACGCTCGTCGGCGGCGCCTACCTGCTGTGGCTCGGGTTCACGACCTTCACGCGACCGGCGTCGCCCCACGTCGACGACGTCGCCGAGTCGTCCCGCGCGCGGTGGCTGTGGAGAGGGTTCGGGGTCAGCGGCCTGAACCCGAAGGTGCTCCTGCTGATCCTCGCGCTGCTGCCCCAGTTCACCTCGACGTCCGCGCCGTGGCCGGTCTGGGCGCAGATCCTGGTGCTCGGCGTGATCCACCTGACCACCTGCGCCGTCGTCTACCTGACGGTCGCCCTGACCGCGCAGCGCGTGCTGTCCGCCCGCCCGGCGGCCGCCCGCATCGTGTCGCGCACGTCGGCGGTCGTGATGACCGGGCTCGGCGTCGCCCTGATCGTCGAGCAGGCCCTGGTCTGACCCGCGAAGATGCGCACATGGACGCACCGGCACTGTTCCAGGACCTGACCACCGCGCACGTGGCCGACGCGTGCCTGCGCCTCGGCGTCACCGTCCGGTGCGCCCCGCCGGCGCTGCGCCCGGTGTGGGCCGGCAGCCACGTCGTCGGGCGGGCCCGGCCGGTGCGGCACGTCGGCAGCGTCGACGTGTTCCTCGAGGCGCTCGGGCATGCCGAGCCCGGCGACGTGCTCGTCGTGGACAACGAGGGCCGCACCGACGAGGCCTGCGTCGGCGACCTCGTCGCGCTCGAGGTCGCGCGCGCCGGGCTGGTCGGGATCGTCATCTGGGGGCTGCACCGCGACACCGCGCAGCTGCGCACCATCGGCCTGCCCGTCCTCAGTCTGGGCTCCTGCCCGAACGGACCCGAGCGCCTGGACCCGCAGGCCGCGGACGCGCTGGCCTGGGCCGGGTGCGGCCCGCACATCGTCACCGGCGACGACGTCGTGCTCGCCGACGACGACGGTGTGGTGTTCGTGCCGGCCGACCGGGCGGCGGAGGTGGCCGCCGTCGCCGCCCGGATCCGGGACACCGAGGAACGCCAGGCAGAGCGCATGCAGACCGGGACGACGTTGCGCGAGCAGACCCGGTTCGAGGAGTACCTCGCCGCCCGCGAGCGCGACGGCGTGACCTTCCGCCAGCACCTGCGCTCACTCGACGCGGCGATCGAGGAGTGAGCGCGGTGGCCTGACGCGCACCGTCCTGCACGACACCCACGGCCCGCTCGGCGTCGTCAGCCGGTCACCGAGGGTCCAGCCGCGTCCGTCGTGAGGACGACCAGCTGCTGGGTGGCACGGGTCATCGCGACGTAACGGTCGACGGCGCCCTCGATGCCGGTGCCGAACGACTCGGGGTCGACGAGGACCACGAGGTCGAACTCGAGCCCCTTGGCCAGCTCCGGGGTCAGCGACCGGACTCGGGGCGCCCCGGCGAAGGTCGGGTCGCCGATCACGCAGGCGGTGCCGGTGACGTGCTCGTCGAGGATCGCTGCCAGCTCCGACCGCGATCCGTGTCTGACCGGGACGCCGGTGCTCCGGACGGACGTCGGCACGTTGGCGTCCGGGAGCGCCGCGCGGATCACCGGCTCCGCCTCCGCCATGACCTCCTTCGGCGTCCGGTAGTTGATGCTCAGCGACGCCAGCCCGACCTGCTGCAGCCCGATCCTCGCCAGCCGCTCCTGCCACGACTCGGCGAACCCGTGCCGGGCCTGCGCACGGTCACCGACGACGGTGAGGCTCCGCGACGGGCAGCGGCGCAGCAGCATCTGCCACTCCGCGTCGGTCAGCTCCTGCGCCTCGTCCACGACGACGTGCGCGAACGGGCCCGCGAGCGCGTCCGGGTCCACCGCCGGCAGGGCGCTCTCGTCGACGAGCTTGTCGCGCAGGTCGTCCCCGCGGAGCATCGACATGAGCTTCAGCTCGGAGTCGTCGGTGGCGATGAGGTCGTCGACGATCGTGTCCATGTACGCGCGCTCGGCGGCGAGCGTGGCCTCGTGGCGGCGCCGGCGGCGGGACGCCCCGGGGTCGCCGAGGCGCTGCCGGGCGGCGTCGAGGAGCGGCAGGTCGGAGACGGTCCACGCCTGCGCGTCGGCGCGCTGCAGCGTGCGGATCTCGTCGAGCGTCAGCCCGGGGGCGCAGAGCCGCAGGTAGGCGGGGACGGTCCACAGGTCGCCGACGAGGTCGGTCGGTTCCAGGAGCGGCCACGCGCGGTCGAGCGTGGCGTTCAGCTCCTTGTTGCCCAGCAGAGCGCGGTGGATCTGATCCCGATCGACCTCGTCGTCGTCGAGCTTGTCCACGAGGATCTCCAGCAGCGCGTCCCGGACCTGGTCGCGCGCCTCGTTGTGCGGCGTGCCCGGCTCGGGCGCCTCGAAGGCCTCCGCCCAGTCGTCGGCGCTGACCCACACGTCGAACCAGGACGTCTCGACCTCCATGCCGTCGGTCGGCGGCCGCTCGTAGAACCGGACGGCCGGCTCGATCGCCCGGACCATCTCCACCGACGCCTTGAGCCGTGCCACCTCCGGGTCGGGCTCGACCACGGCGGCGGCACCCTCCGCGACGAGGTCCCGCAGCGTGCACGTCTGGACACCCTCCTCGCCGAGGCTGGGCAGGACGTCGCCGACGTAGTCGAGGTACGGCTGGTGCGGGCCGACGAACAGCACGCCACCGCGGCGGTGACCGAGGCGCGGGTCGGAGTACAGGAGGTAGGCCGTGCGGTGCAGGGCGACGACGGTCTTGCCGGTGCCGGGACCACCGTCGACGACGAGCGCACCCGCCGACCCGGCGCGGATGATCGCGTCCTGGTCCGCCTGGATGGTGCCCAGCACGTCGCGCATCCGCTCGGACCGCTGCGTGCCCAGGCTCGCGATGAACGCGGACTGGTCGTCGAGCGCCGCGCTGCTGCGCAGCCCCTCCGCGGTGAAGACCTCGTCCCAGTAGTCGCTGACCCGACCGCCCGTCCAGCGGTATCGCCGCCGGCACACCAGCCCCATCGGGTTCGCGTGCGTCGCCCCGAAGAACGGCTCCGCCGCGGGCGACCGCCAGTCCAGCAGCAGCCGACGGCCCGCACTGTCCGTCAGGCCGAGCCGCCCGACGTAGACGGTCTCGCCGCCCTCGGCGACCGTCCGCCCCAGGCACAGGTCGAGGCCGAACCGGCGCAGCGTCCGCAGGCGCGAGCTCAGCCGGTGGATCTCCTGGTCCCGCTCCAGTGCCGCCGTTCCCCCGCGCCCGGGCGCCTTGCGTGCCCCGTCGAGGCGGTCGGAGAGCTCGGCGATCGACTGCTCCAGGGTCTCCGCGACGGCCGCGAAGTGCTGCTCGTCCGGCGCGATCGAGGCCGGGTCCGCCTTGGCGGCGAGGTCGTCGGGAAGGTCGAACGCACGGGTGGACACAGGGGTCACGTCGTCATCAGCTCCGAACGGGGGGTGCCAGGCCCGGGACGCGACCCGGGCACGGTCGGAGATTCTGCGCCGCCATGGGGGCCTTGCCGCAAGACCCCCCGTCGGCTATACCTTGGAAGAGGCGGGCACGGTCATCCGGTGCTCGCCTTTCCCGTGCCCGCGTCCCTCAGGACACCTTCCCCTTCAGCAGCCGGTGCCAGTACACCTGCGGCTCGACGTAGCGGTCGAACACCAGCAGGCTGCGGCGCGGGCGCACCAGGTCGGGCACCGTCGTGGTCGGCTCGGGGCGTCCGTCGCGGTCGAACTCGGCGAGCAGGAGCTCACGGCGCGACGTGGTGACCGGGGCGACGGAGTAGCCGTCGTACCGCCGCATCGTCGCGCCGGTGCGGCGGGCCGCGATGTTGTGCGCGACGACGGGCACCTGCTTGCGCAGGGCACCGCCCGAGGGCAGCGCGTCGACCGCCGCCGCGTCGCCCAGCCCCCAGATCGTCGGGTGGGCGCGGTGCTGGAGGGTCCGCGGGTCGACGTCGAGGAAGCCGTCGCTCGCGGGCGAGGACAGGCCGCTGGAGGCCAGCCAGTCGGGCGCCCGGTGCGGCGGTGCCAGGTAGAGCGCGTCGTACCGCAGGTCGGCGGGACCGTCGAGGGTCCGCAGCCGTAGCGACCGCGTGAACGCGTCGACCGACTCGACGCTCGTGCAGGTGCGCACCCGCACGCCGTACGACTCCGCCGCAGCGCGCAGCTCGCCCTCGGCACGGGGCAGGTCGACCAGGCGCTCTCCGGCGACGAGGAGCTCGATGGTGATCGCGTCGAGCACACCCGCCCTGCGCCAGTGGTCCGCGGCGATGAAGAGGGGCTTCAAGCCGACGGGTGCGCAGGGCACGTGCCGGTCGGAGATCGCGAACACGGCCGTCCCGGCCACCAGCGACGACAGCATCGTCCACGTCCCGGGGGCGAGCTCCGGCAGGTAGCTCGTCGACGCCGCGGGGGTGCTCATCGCCTGCTCCGCGCCCGGGATCGCATCCCAGTCCACCCGCGACCCGGGGCACACGGCGAGGTCGGAGTACGTGAGCTCGCCCCCGCTCGCGAGCCTCACGAGGGACCGCTCCGGCTCGATCCCGACCACCGTGTCGGGGTACCACCGGACCCCGCGCGGGATGACGTCGGACTGCGGACGGCGCAGGTCGTCGAGGGTGGCCATCCCGGAGGCGACGTACGACAGGAGCGGCCGGTACTCGTGCACCTGCTTCGGCTCGACGACGGCCACGTCGCGGCAGCCGTCGCGCCGCAGCTTGGCCGCGAGCGAGATGCCGGCGTTGCCGCCGCCGACCACCAGGACGTCGTGGTGCCGAGGACCAGCCATGAACACACCGTCTTCCGAGTGCCGTGAACGAACGTCGGGCAACCGTAAGGTCCGTCACCCGACGCCGCGCGCGGAGCCGGCCGACTCAAAGCGCATTCCCAGGCAGGCGGCCTACCGTGGGCCGGACAAGCCGAGATGTCCGGAGGAATCATGGCAACCGAGCCCATCCCCAGCGCCGCCCCCGACCCGACGCCCCCGCCGCCGCCGCCCCCTCCGACACCACGCCCCGCACCTCCCGCGCCCGTGGCCACTGCGCCCGTCGGCTGGGTCATCGCGGCGATGATCTTGTTCTGGCCGACCGGGATCCCCGCGCTCCTGGCCTCGCACCGCGCGGCACGCGCGATCGGCGCCGGCGACGACGTGACGGCCGATCGGGAGGCCGCGAACGGCCGCCGGTGGGGCATCATCAGCGTCATCGTCGGCGGCGCCCTGATCCTGTTCTCGATCCTCGCCTCGATCCTGTGGGCGTTGGTGGCCGTCATCGCCTTCCACGACGACGGCTACTGGGGGGACGGCCCGCGCTCGAGCTACGACATGCCCTTCGACCGCGACCTCGCGCCGGGCATGCCGGACCGCTCCGGCTCCGACGGGTAGGCATCTACCGCACCCGGCATGGGTGACGTGCGGCAGGTCGTCGCGACGCCCAGGTCGGGTTCGGGCTGCTCGACCCGACGGCCGTCTCGACGTCGATCGGCGTCTCGGCGCCACCTCGCCACAACGGCGATCAGGGCGTCTCCCCGGCCGGGTCGCGCGCGACCCGTCCTGGCGCGTCGACGCGCACGGCGTCGTCGCCGACCAGCGTCGCGAGATCCGCCTCGAGCCGAGCCAGCGCGTCGGCGCCGAGCTTGCGCTCCCACCGGGCGCGCAGCTCCTCGAAGACGGCTTCGCCCTCGCGCAGGACCTCGCGCCCGAGCGGCGTCACCTGGAGGCGGTTGCGGCGGGCGTCGGCCGGGTCCGGTTCGCTGGACACGTAGCCGCGCTGCACGAGGACGGCGATCGTCTTGGCCGCCGCCTGCTTCGATACGGCGGTGCGCCGGCCGAGGTCGGAGGCTGTGTCGGCCCCACCGATGATGGCCCGCATCGCGAACTCGTGCGACGGACGGAAGTCGACGTGGCCGCGGGCGGCCAGCTCGGCCGTCGCCGCATCGACGAGGCTGCGGAACCCGCCGAGGAGGAGGAGGGCGAGGTCGGCGCCGGCACGTGACATGCCCGCAGGATAGGCGGCTCCGGTGGACAAAGACAACTCGGTTGTCTATTGTAGTAGACAACCTGGTTGTCTAACTGAGGAGCCGTCATGCAGCACCACACCGCCCCGCTCGACGGGGTCGACCTGCACTACGTGTCCGCCGGCACCGCGGGGTCGCCGATCCTGCTCGTCCACGGGTTCCCGGAGAGCTGGTGGGCGTTCCACAAGGTCATCCCCCTGCTCGCATCGACGCACCGGGTGTTCGCCGTCGACCTGCGCGGGTTCGGCGACTCGAGCACCGCCGCCGAGGACCACGACAGCGCGACCACCGCCGACGACCTGCACCGGCTCATCGAGCACCTCGACGTCGGCCCCGTGCACGTCACCGGGCAGGACATCAGCGGGGGGACAGTCTTCCGGCTCGCCGCCACCCACCCGGAGGACGTCCGCAGCCTCACGGCGATCGAGATGGGTCTGGCCGGGTTCGGCCTCGAAGGTCTGGCGGACGTCACGCACGGTGGCTCCTGGCACATCGGCGCCCTGGCCGCCCCCGGCATCCCCGAGCTGCTGTTCGCCGGCCGCGAGCGCGAGATCCTCGGCGGGTGGGCGTTCCCGAGCATGACCGCCGTCGCCGGGTCCATCACCGACGCCGACGTCGACCTGTTCGCCCGCGCCTACGCCCGCCCCGGCGGCTGGCGCGGCGCGGTCGGCCTCTACCGGTCGATGCTCACGGAGGGTGACGAGCTCAGGGCGCTCGCCGAGGCCCGCCCGCTGACGATGCCCGTCCTGGCCGTCGGTGCCGGTGGTGGACCGTTCACCGCCGCGACGATCGGTCAGGTCACGACCGCCCAGATCGCTGCCGTGCAGCTGGACGGGGTCGGGCACTACGCCGCGATGGAGGCGCCGGAGGCGCTGTCGGACGCGATCCTCGACTTCGTGCGCGTGGTCGACGAGGGGTCGCGCGTCGCACAATCGGCGACGTGACCATCGACGTCGAGCGCCTCCGGCGCGACGCTCACGACCGCGCCTCGGCCCGACCGCGCCGACCGTTCGACGGGACGATCGAGGACCTGCTGCACGACGGGGTGCCGCTGCGTCGCTACGTGCCCGACCTCCGGGCGCCGGGGTCGGCCCTCGCGTTCCTGCACGGCGGGTACGGGCTGCTCGGCGACCTCGACCTGCAGGACGGCTACTGCCGACGGCTCGCCGAGGCGCTCGGCACCGTCGTGCTCTCGGTCGACTACCGGCTCGCGCCGGAATGGACGCTCGACGATGCTGTGACCGACGCCGTCACCGGCCTCGCGCTCCTCGCGGGCGACGGGTTCGACCGGCTGTTCCTCTGCGGGGACTCTGCGGGTGGCACGGTCGCGATCCGGGCGGCGGCGCAGACGCACCTCCCGCTCGCCGGCCTCCTGCTGACCAACCCGAACGTGGACCTGACGCTCGCGTCCTTCGACGACGAGCGACCCGGCGGTCCCGATCGTGAGCTGTCCGCGTGGTCCTTCCGGGCGTGGGCGCGAGTCGCAGATCTTGCCGACGCCCCCCAGCTGGACCTCGTCGCCGGACGGCTGCCCCGGACCGTCGTCGCCGTCGGGACGCTCGACTCGCTCCTGCCCGAGGCGCGCGCCCTGGCCGACGCCTGCGGGCGCGCGGGCGTCGACTGCCTGCTGGTCGAGCTGGACGGCGCCGAGCACGGGTTCGCCGGGACCGAGCGGGTGACCGAGGCGCTCGCCGCCTTCGGGGAGCTGGTCCGGGGGCCGCTGGGCGACTGAGCCCTAGGAGGCCAGCCGCGCACTCGATCCGGCCTCGCTGATCTCCGCCCAGACCGCGTCGAGCGAGAGTCCGAGGACGGCGGCGATCGCCGCGACGGTCGGGAAGGCGGGGGTCGCGATGCGGCCGGTCTCGATCTTGCGGAGGGTCTCCGGCGAGACGCCCGCCTCGAGCGCGACGTCGAGCATCGGCCGCTGACCGCGGGCGCGACGCAGCAGGGCGCCGAGGCGCTGTCCGCGCTCGAGCTCGTCGGGGGTGAGCGGCAACCGGACCATGGTCCGATCGTAGCCGGGATAATATGGCCGGGATAGTTATTGGTCACCCGCACGGAGGACGCCGCATGATCGAGATCCTGAGCCCGACCGAGCTGGCCCGCGCACGGGAGACCGGCGCCCTCGTCGCGCACATCCTGCAGACGTTGAAGGACCGGGTCACCGTCGGCACGAACCTGCTCGACATCGACAGGTGGGCCAAGGCGATGATCGTCGAGGCCGGCGCGGTGTCCTGCTACGTCGACTACGCGCCGTCGTTCGGGCGCGGACCGTTCGGCCACTACATCTGCACGTCCGTCAACGACGCCGTCCTCCACGGACTGCCCCACGACTACACGCTCGCCGACGGCGACCTGCTGTCGCTCGACCTCGCCGTCTCCACGGGTGGGATAGCGGCCGACTCCGCCGTCAGCTTCCTCGTCGGCGGCTCACGACCCCCGGAGAGCGTCGCGATGATCGACGCCACCGAGCGCGCCCTCGCCGCGGCGATCGCCACCGCACGACCGGGGGCTCGGATCGGCGACCTCTCCCACGCCATCGGCACGGTGCTCGGCGCGGCGGGGTACCCGATCAACACCGAGTTCGGGGGTCACGGCATCGGGTCGACCATGCACCAGGACCCCCACGTGACGAACACCGGACGGCCCGGCCGCGGGTACACGCTGCGCCCCGGGCTCCTGCTCGCCCTGGAGCCGTGGGTCATGGCGGACACCGCCGAGCTCGTCACCGACGCCGACGGGTGGACGCTGCGCAGCGCGACCGGCTGCCGGACCGCGCACAGCGAGCACACCGTCGCGATCACCGACGACGGAGCCGAGATCCTCACCGAGCGCACGGTCGACCGGGAGCCTGCCGAGCCGGCCGCCTGACGCGTCAGCCCGGGTAGGTCGTCGCGAACACGTCCGCGAGCGCTCGGTGGCCGTCGCCGTCCGGGTGCACGCAGTCCGAGCCGCCGACGAAGTCCCCGTCGCCGAGCGTCCCGAAGGTGTCCACGACGATCGCGTCGTACCGGTCCGCCACCTGACGCAGCCGGTCGTTGAAGCCCAGCGGCATGGGACCGAGGCCGACGTCGCCGCCCTCCAGGATGAAGTCGCCGAGGACGCGGGCGGCGCCGGGGTTGGCCGCACCGAGGGCGCAGTACGGCAGCGGGTTGTAGTACGTCATGGCGAGGATCGCCGTGTCGGGCCCGGCCGCCTCCCGCAGCGTCGCCAGGATCTCGTCGTACCGGGTCTCGAAGCCGGCGAAGGTCGACTGGAGCGCGGGGACGCAAGAGCCGGTCGGTGGCACGCACGCCTGCACGGCCGGCCCGTACACGTCGTTGCCGCCGACCGAGACGGTGATGACGACGACGTCGTCGCGCGGCGACCGGTTGTCGTTGCGCTCCTCGATGAGCGCCACGGCCTGGTCGAGCTGGTCACCGGGCTGCAGGACCGTCGCGGTGGTCACCCCCGCCGCGACCCCCGGGATGCCGGTCCGCGAGAGGTTCACCAGCTCGAGGGCGTGGCAGCTGTGCCCCGGCGGGTGGTGCGGCCGTCCCGGCGAGCAGACCAGCTCGTCGCGGAGCACCTCGTGGAACTGCGCGACGAAGCCGCTGGCCTTCCACAGCGCGGCCGTCGTCGGGAAGTCGACGGCGGGTGGGACGGACTGCTGGCCCGCCGGCAGGGAGTCGCCGATGACCACGTGCACCGGGTGGCCCCGGCGCGGAGACTCGCCCGGCGGTGACGCCACCGCGGACGACCCGGACAGGACCAGCAACCCGACCACCAGACCGGTCATCCACGAGCGCTTCACGGTGAGCCCCCTCATCCCGACGCAACCACCCCACGGTACGCCGGGCGGTCGCCGCCGCCCGGCGCCGCCGGTCAGGAGGTGGGACCGCAGACCACGCCGACGCACTGGGGGTCGTTGCCGTTGCCCGACCCGCGGTTCCCGCCGAGGTCGGTCGCGTGGGGGGCGTAGATGCCCCAGCCGGAGTTGGCGATCGCGGAGACGGAGCGCAGCGCGATCGCCGTGGACTCCGAGACGAGGCCGTCGCCGTTGTGGACGAGCTTGCTCTGGCTGATCGAGTCGAGCGTCGTGTCCTCGGCCTCGCCGGTGTACCCGGTGGCGTTGTCCCGCAAGGTGCTCCGCTCGAGCTCGAGCGCGTGGCTCCACCCGCTCCGCACGCCCACGGTGTTGGACGTGAAGGTCGACCCGGTGATGCGCGTGTGGCCGAACGCGCCTCCCCAGCCCGCGCCGTTGTGCGAGAACGTGCTCCCGCTCACCTGCACGTCGGACTCGTACTGGAAGAGGCCCTCCTCCTGGTGTCCGGTGAACGTGCTGGCGGTGACCTCGCAGGTGGTGTTGTCGCTGCACAGCAGTCCGACCGCGTTGTCCTGGAACGTGCTCCTGGAGACGACGGCCGAGCCCTGCCAGGCGACGTCGGCGCCCCAGTTGTTGTTGACGACCTCGGTCCGCGTGATCTCCGCGCGGTGGAACCAGCCGAGGCTGATGCCGGTGGTGTTGGACTCGATCCGCGAGCGGTCGACGCGGACGACGGCCGTGTTCGTCTCGAACATGTCGCCGTGGGCGGCCACGCCGTTCGCGGAGCCGTCGACGGTCACGCCCCGCACGGTCTTGGTGCCGCTGCCGGAGCCGTAGACGCCGTTGTAGAAGCCGGTGATCCGGCCGTTGCGGACCTCGGCGTCGCCGACCTCGACGAAGAAGACGCCCTGTGACGACGACGTCGGGCCCTGCCCGCTGATGGTGTGCCCACGCAGGTCGAGCCGGGCGTTCCCAGACACCGTGACGGCGGAGCCGTCTCCGCACGAGAGGTCGTGCGCGAGATAGGCGTCGCCGGTGACGACGGTGCCGCACGCGGTGACGGGCGTGCCTGCGGGTGCACCGGCGTGGGCCGGGCTGCCGGCGAACACGGTGGCGACGCCCACGAGGGCGGTGACGATGACGGCATGACGACGCATGGATTCCCCCTGCTGACAGGCCCGCGCGAGTGCGCTGGGCTCCGGACCAGGATGCTGAGGCCGTCCTTTTCTGTCACGGTTTGTGCCGGTTTTTCGCCCGCCCTCGTCGGACACGGCCCGGTCTCGGTCCGATGACGATCGGGTCGACGAGACGACCTGCGGCGACGACGGGTGCGAGCCTGGCGGGCATGGTCATTCGCACGCGCGCCGCCCTGGTCATGATCGTCGCGGTCCCTCTCCTCGCCGCAGGCTGTGCCGGCCGTGCCGGCGCCACGGCGGCCGGCAGCCCGTCCGTGACGCCGACGGCGGCCTGCCCGGTCGTCGAGGGCCAGGAGATGCCGGCGGACTGCGTCCCGTACGACGGCGAGGCGGCGATGGCCCTGAACGACGCGTACCGGCAGCGGTTCGAGCCGAGCGACGACGGCCGGGCCGAGGTCGAGCCCCAGCGGGTGGCCGCGCAGGACGCTCTGGCCGCCCTCGTCGGCGCTCCGCTGTCGGTCGATGCCGTGCTAGGCGCGCTCGAGGGCGCCGGGTTCGACCCGGACGTGCCGTGGGTGGAACCGGCCGGCGACCCTGCGGCACCGTCGGCGATCGGGGTGATCATCTCCGTGGGCGGTCTGTGCCTCGTCGGGACGCTCGACGCCGAGCACGCCGAGGTGGAGACCGACGGGATGATCGCCGACGGCGGGTGCGTGCCGGCGCAGTGAGGCGGCTCAGGTGTCGTCCGGTCGAGCCTCGCGGCTCCATCCCGACGACGGTTGGGCGGAGGGTGTGTGCGTCGGCGGCTCGGCGACCGGGCGGCCCTCGTACTGGGTGGAGAGCACGATCTGGGTGTCCATCTCGCCGTGCCTCCCGATGCGCTCGAAGATCTCCTCCAGGTGCGGCATCGACGAGGCGCGGACCCGCAGGAGGGTGCACGAGCTGCCGCTGAGCTTGTGGATCTCGACGACCTCGGGAAACTCGTCGGACGCTGTGGTCTTGAGCAGGCAGCGCCCGGGTGAGCAGCGCAGCTTGATGAACGCCGTGAGCGGGAGGCCCGCACGAGCGGGGTCGATCCGGGCCTGGTAGCCGGCGATCACGCCGGCCTCCTCCAGCCGCCGCACCCTGTCGGCCACCGCGGGCGCGGACAGGTTGACCCTGCGGGCGAGCTGGTTGAACGACAGGCGGCCGTCGTCCTGGAGCTCGGAGAGGATGCGCCAGTCGGTGCCGTCGAGCGGTCTGCTCATCTGCAAACCGTAGCGCCGGAACGCGTCACGATCGCGAGGCGACGGGGGGCGAACGCCTGCGATCGGCCATTCACCGCCGCGTCGCCCCTTCGTAGCGTCGGACGCATGGCACTGAGCACGGCACGTCTCCCCACCGCGGTCACCCCGGCGACGTCGGCGCTCTTCGTCGGCGCCGCCCTGAACAGCGCCGTCATCGCGACGACCAGCACGGTGGCCGCACTGGTCGCGGTCGACGTCCTGGGGCAGGCCTGGGGCGGGGTGCCCGGCACCGCGGCCGTCGTGGGCACCGGGCTCGGCGCCCTCCTGGTCACCTCGCTCACCCACCGCGCCGGCACCCCGACCGCCCTGCGGCTCGGTTACCTGGCGAGCGCGCTCGGCGCCGCGGCCGGCGCGGTCGCCGTGCCGCTCGGCAACGTCGGGCTGCTGGTCGGCGCGATGCTCCTGATCGGTCTGGGGAACGCGGCCGCGCAGCTGTCCCGGTACGCGGCTGCCGAGCTCGTGCCCGCCCGGCGACGGGGGTTCGCCATCGGCCTGATCGTCTGGGCCGGCACCGTCGGCGCCGTCGGCGGCCCCCTGCTCCTGCTCCCCACCGCGCGGCTCGCCGACGCCCTCGGGCGGCCTGCCCTCTCCGGTGCGTTCCTGCTCAGCGTGCCGGCCGGCCTGCTCGCCGCGCTGGCGGTGAGCAGGCTGCGCACGGCCCGACGACCTGGGCGTGGGCGGACGGTGCCCGTGCGGACGATCCTGGGCTCCCCGGCCGGCCGCGACGGCCTCGCGGTGATGGTCACCGGGCAGGTCGTGATGGCCGCCGTCATGACGTCCGTGCCGGTCCAGCTGCACCTGCACCATCACGGGCTGGACGTCGTCGGCCTCGTCGTCGCGGCCCACACGCTCGGCATGTTCGTGCTGTCCCCGGTCACCGGGCGCCTCGTCGACGGGCTGGGAGCGCGGGCGGTCATGACGCTCGGCCTCGTCGCGCTGCTGGTCTCGACCGCGGTCGCCGCGTCCGGTGCCCTCGTCCCCCAGGCGGTGGGTCTGTTCGTGCTCGGCTACGGATGGAACCTGTGCTTCGTCGGCGGCAGCGCCTCGCTCGCCGTCGGGCTGCCCGCGGAGCAGCGCGCCGACGTGGAGGGCTCCGTCGAGGCCGTCGTGTGGATCTCCGCCGCGGCCGGCACCCTGACCTCGACCGTGGTCCTCGCGCTCGCCGGATGGTCCACGCTGACGCTCGCGGCCGGTGCCCTCGTCCTCGTGCCGGCCCTCCTCCTGCTCAGCGACCGGCGGCGGACCGGTGAGCGTCCGCCCGGCTGAGGCGTCGCGTCGGTCAGTCGGCGGGGGGCATGTCGTAGGTGACCCAGGGCGTCGCCGTGGCGTGCTGGTCGTAGAGCGATCGCGCCGTTGCGTTGTCGCGGGAGGTGATCCACCGGACGACGCTCGCGCCCCGCTGCGCGGCCAGGTCCGCCGTCGCGTCGAGCAACGCCGCGCCCACGCCTCGCCGGCGGGCGCCCGGGTCGGCGAACAGGTCGTCGAGGTACAGGCCGATCGTCCCCGTGGACGGTCGGGCGAACATCCGCAGGTTGGCCAGGCCGAGGAGCGTGCCGTCGGCGGACACGGCGACGAGTCCGGTCATCCCGTGCTGCTCGCCGACGACCCACTCCCACGTGCGGGCGATCGCCGTGCTGTCGGTGCCGAGGTCGTAGAAGCCGCGGTAGCCGGCGTAGAGCTCGGCCCATCGTGGGCGATCGGACCGGACGACGCGGCGGACCAGGAGGTCGGGGGAAGGAGTACTCATCCGCACACGATGGCGTGCTCCCCGTGCGAGAGCGCGTCCCGTCCACAGCGCGGAGGGTCAGGCGTCGCAGCAGCCGTCGTCGCAGCGCTCCTCGTCGCCGGCGACCAGCTGGGAGACGGGGGTGCAGCACGCGTCGCCCTTCCAGGCCTCGACGCCTTCCCGGACGGCGAACGCGGCGATGACCACGGCGGCGACCGGGTCGGCCCACCACCACCCCAGCGCGCTGTTCAGCACCAGCCCCACCAGCAGCACCGCCGACAGGTAGGTGCAGATCAGGGTCTGCTTCGAGTCGGCGACCGCGGAGGCCGAGCCGAGCTCCCGGCCGGTGCGCCGCTCGGCCCAGGACAGGACCGGCATGACCACCAGGCTGACCGCGGCCAGGATGATCCCGGCCGTCGAGTGCTCCGGCTCGGTCGCGTTCAGCAGGGTCCGGACGGCGTCGACCGTGACGAACGCGGCGAGGCCGAAGAACGACAGTGCGATGGTCCGCATCGCGGCGCGCTCGCGCGTGAGCGGGTCCGGGGCGGAGAACTGCCAGGCGACCGCCGCGGCGGACAGCACCTCGACCACCGAGTCGAGGCCGAAGCCGATCAGCGCCGAGGAGGAGGCGAGCCGGCCCGCCACCAGCGCCACGCCGGCCTCGACGACGTTGTAGGTGATCGTCACCGCGACGATCCACCGGATCCGCCGCTCGAGCAGCGGACGACGGTCGACCGACGTGGTGCTCATGCGCAGGTGCAGTCGGGTCCGCAGCACGTCGGGTCCACCGCGAGCACCAGCTGCAGCAGCTCTCCCAGCGCCGACGACAGGTGCGGGTCCGCCAGCCGGTACCAGGTCCGGCGCCCGTCCGGGACGGACTCGACGAGCCCGCACCCGCGCAGGCACGCCAGCTGGTTCGACATGACCTGCCGGGACACCCCGAGCGCGTCCGCGAGGTCCGACGGGTACGCGGGGGCCTCCCGCAGCGCCAGCAGGATGCGCGTGCGCGTCTCGTCGGACAGGGCGTGCCCCAGCCGGGCGAGCGCGGACGTGTGCGTGAGCGTGGCCGTCCCCATGCACACGACGGTACACGGAATCCTGTATTCACAGGAGGCTGTACCCCGGTCGGGACTAGCCGACGACGGGGATGCTCTGCATCCACAGGCCGACGAGGGCGACCAGCAGCAGGACGACCCCCGCACCGAGGGCGACGCTGCCGATGATGATGACCGTCCAGCCGGGGCCCACCTTGCCCTGGGGGCGGGTCTTGACGTCGGTCGGGTCGGCCGGGTTCACGTAGACGTACCCGCTGAACATCGGCGTCGCCCCGAGGCCGCGGCGCAACGCGGCGAAGACGTCGGTCCGCAGGGGTCTCCCGTCCGGGCCGGGGTACTCGACGGTGATCACGTTGCCGGCCATCAACGGGACCTGGCTGATGGCGCGCGCGGGGACCTGGACGCGGGGCACAGCACGGGCGCGGGACAGCAGACGAATGCCCACGGGGAGCGCGATCGCACCGAGCACCAGCAGGACGATCGCAATCGTGAGGATGACGTGAGGGCCGCTCATGGTGGACGAAAGTACCCGCTCGTCACGGGGTCCAGCGGATCCCGGGGTTGACCCGGCCACTCCAGCTGAACACCGCCATGTTGTCCCAGCCGTCGCCGGTGCCGTTCATGTTGTACGGGTCCCAGCCGTTGCCCTGCACCGCGGTCCAGGTGGGCTCCCAGTAGAAGACGCCGATGCCCCCCGCGTTCCGGACGGTGTTCTGGATGTACTGGAACATCGTCGCCTGGCTGGTCCAGCTCGCGTCGAAGCCCGCACAGGTGCCGTTGGCGCTGTTCGCCTGCGAGTCGGCGTTCGCGGTCGTGAACGGGTAGGCGGTCTCGACGAGGACGACCGGCTTCCCGTACCGGGTGCGGGCGGTGGACACGGCCGAGTACAAGGCGTCGAGCCCGCCGTGCCAGAAGCAGTAGTAGGACAGGCCGGTGATGTCCCACGGCACGCCCTGGCGGTTGATGCCGTCGTAGAACCACTTCAGGTGGTCGGTGCTGTCGGAGTTGGCGGTGTGGATGATCACCTGGGTGGACGAGCTGCACGCCTTGACGGCGTTGTACCCGGACTTCAGCAGCAGCCCCAGGTTGGTGAAGCTGTTGTTGGAGACCTTGCCCTCGTTCCACAGCATGCCGACGTTGATCTCGTTGCCGATCTGGATGCTGTCCGGCGTCGTCCCCTGCGCCTTCAGCGTCGAGCAGACCGCGTACGTGTAGTCGTAGACGTCCTTCTGCAGCTGCTGGATGGTGTGGTTCGCCCACGCCGCCGGCTTCCACTGGTTGCCCGGGTCCGCCCACGTGTCGGAGTAGTGCAGGTCGACCATGAGCTTCAGACCCCGTGACTTGACCTCCTTGGCGTACGCAGCGACCTTGCTCGCGTTGTTGTAGCCGGACGCCGGGTTGTTCCAGACGCGCAGCCGCGCGTAGTTCATGCCGGCGCCCTTGAGGATGTCGAGCGGGTGCTTCTGGCTCCCGTCGGCGTCGTAGTACCGCACGCCGAGGTCGAGGCTGCGTTGCAGGCTCGACACGTCGCCGCCCAGCATCGACAGGCTGTTCGCTGCCTGGACCGGTGAGGGGATCGCCAGGGCCACCGCCGATGCCGTCAGCACGGCCACGGCTCCCATCGCGGTGATACGTCGCCGAGTGTTCACGCAATCTCCTGTGATTGTCGTGCTGGGGACTGTGATCGCTCACAGTAGCCAGGCGCTCTGTCACCGCGGAAGTGTGCCTAAGCCTTTCGCACGGCAGCCCTCAGGGCCGTGATCGCTCACAGGGCGATGAGGTCTGCGGCGACCGGATCGTCGTCGACCCGAGGCCCCGCCGTGACCTGCGCGCGCTCGCCCTCTGCCACGCTCCTGACCGTGCCGATACCTCCGATGCCGCCCGTCCAGGTCGTGCGCCCCCCCGAGGAGCAGCGCCGCGCGAAGCGGCTGAAGCGGATCGGCGCGCTCCTGCTCGTCGTCGGGGTGCTGCTGTTCGTCGTCCCCAGCGCGGTCGTCCACGGGCTGTGCGCGTTCGTCCCGTGTTCTCCGCTGAGGCCCGAGGTCGGCTTCTCCCTCACAGAGGACGGCCGGACGGCGGTCGAGACGGGCCGGGCGGCGGCCGTCGACCTGCAGGAGCTCGTCGTGATGTCCGGGGTCGATCCGTCGTGGGGCGAGTCGCCGGTGATCTGGAAGGTCGAACGGACCGGGGACGTCCCGGCGGACTGGTCGGGCGAGATCGTGCTCGGCGAGGTGCCGGTGGGCTTCGACGAGGCTGTGCCGCTGACGGTGCCGCTGACCGACGGCACGGCGGTCGGTGTCTCCAACGGCTGCTACTTCAGCACGGCGCCCGTCCCGGCCGGCCCGGTCCCACCGGGGGTCGTCACGCTGGAGTACGAGCAGCGCCCGACCGACGAGTTCCGAGCGACGAACACCGGGTTCACGCCGTGCGCACCCGAGGACGACCCGTCCAGACCGTGGATCGGAGCCTCGATGCTGCTCGGCCTGGCCCTGGGCGCGGTCGGTCTCGCGTGCGTCATCGTGGCGGGCTACCGGTACGGCCCGACAACCCGACGCCGAGGCGCTGCTTAGGCGCTACGGTCTGGCGGCCTCGCGGAAGCCCGTCCAGCGCAGCTCGGCCGGCAGGTGGCCCATGTCGTTGACGACCACGAGCGCGGGCGGCAGCGCGGGGCGGTACTCGATGACCGTGAGCGCGGCGTTCCCGCTGTTCAGGCCGAGCCACCTCGACGGGGGCGCGTCCATCGCGTGCCGCACGAGCCAGCCGATCTGGAACGCGTGCGTGACCAGGACGAGATGCTCGTCGTCACCCTGCGTCGTGGTCGCGAACCGTTCGACGAGCGCGTCGGCCGTCGCCCGCCCCGACGCGGCCTCGGCGTCGTCGTACCCGTCGAAGAAGCCGAGCAGCGGCCGGGGGATCTCGCTCAGGGGCGGCACGTACGGCACGTGGTCGACCAGCTCGGCGGCCTCCGCCACGGGCACTCCGGGCAGGTGCCGGGCGAGCTCGTGCGCGCTGGCGACGGCGCGCGGCAGGGGCGAGTGCCAGACGGCGTCGACCGGAAGGTGCGCGAGGCGCTCACCGAGCAGGGCCGCCTGACGGCGGCCGGTGTCGGTGAGCATCCCGAAGGCGTCGGCCTCGCCGTGGCGGGCGACGTACAGGTGCCGAGTGCCCATGGCTGTCCTCACGGGTGGGTCGTGACCGTGCCGGCGCTGCCGTCGATCGTGATGGTGGTGGAGTCGTGCAGCGTCGTCGTCGCGCCGGCGATACCGAGGACCGCAGGGATGCGGCGTTCGCGAGCGACGATCGCGGCGTGCGAGAGGATCCCGCCGGTCTCGGTGACGACGCCGGCCGCGAGGTGCAGCAGCGGCGTCCAGCTGGGGTCGGTCCAGGGGCAGACGAGGATGTCGCCCGGGCGGACGCGGGCGAAGTCGTCGGGGCCTCGGACGACCCGCGCGGTGCCGGTCGCGGTGCCACGGCTGCAGGGCGTGCCGACGAGGGTGGTGCCGGAGACGGTGCTCGACCGTCGGACGGGGAGGTCGGCGGTCGTCGGCCGGGCCTGCAGGACCCAGAGGTCACCGTCGACGACCGCCCACTCGACGTCCTGCGCTCCGCCGAGCACGCCTGCGATGCGACGCCCGAGACCGGCGAGCCGTTCCGCGGTGGCATCGTCCAGGGTCGGCCGCCGGCGGTCCGGCTCGGGAACCTCGCTCGTCACCAGGTGCGTGCCCCGCCGGTCGATGCGCCTCACCTTGTCCGCGACCGTGTACGTGACCGACCCGTCCGCGTGCACGCGGTAGGCGTCCGGCGTGACCGTGCCGCCGGCGACGCTCGGACCGAGACCCCAGGACGCCTCGATCGTCGTCACGCCGGCCGGCCCGCCCGGCGCGAACATCACTCCGGCCACCTCGGCGTCCAGGTGGCGTTGCACGAGGACGCCCATCCTCGGCTGCTGGTCGGTGGCCCCCCGGTAGGCCACCGCGCGCGGCGAGTGCAGGGATGCCCAGCAGGTGCGGACCGCGTCGGCGACCCGCTCGGCGCCCTGCACCCCGAGCACGCTCTCGTACTGGCCCGCCGCGGACGCGCGGCCGGTGTCCTCGTCGTCGGCCGAGGACCGCACCGCCACCGGGCCGCCGAGCTCGTCGAGGGCGTCGCGCAGGTCGAGGTCCGTCGCGCGGTCGGCGTCGAGCGGGACGACGAAGCCGTCGGGTACCGGCAGCCCCGCCCGCAGCAGGACGCCGAGCGTGCCCGCCTTGCCCCCGCACGTCCGGCTCACGGCGTCGCGGAGCGGGACGAGCATCGGGGCAACCCTTCGTTGACAACGTTTCGTTGACTATGCACGATGTCGCGCATGGAGAGCAAGGACGACGCCCGCCGCGCAGCCGACGCGGACCAGGCGCAGGCCCAGCGCGAGCACGAGGCGCGGGGGCGCCTGCTCGGCCGGGGAGCCGTCGGGCTCGGTGACCGTCCGTGGCGCCCCGCCCCCGTCCCGCCGTCGGCCGTCGACCTCGTGCAGTACGCACTGTGGCGCTCCGACGACCTGGCCCCGGACGACCTCCTCAGCGCGCTCGCCCTGATGCCCGCCGCCCGCGCCGAGGTCGACGGGCTCGAGGACGGTCTGCTGTTCGTGGCCCGCAGCGCGGGGCTGACCTGGGCGCAGATCGCCGAGGCCATGGGCTTCAGGTCGCGGCAGGCCTGCCAGCAGCACTACGCACGGCTCGCCGCCCGACGAGAGGCGGCGTCGTGACGCAGGCGTCCGCGGTCGACCTGCTCGCGCTGCACGCCGTGCGCATCGTCGGGTTCGCCGGCACCCCCACGATCGCCCGCCGCTTCGACCTCGACCCGGCCGCGACCGAGGAGCTGCTGCGCGACGCCGAGGCGTACGGCTGGGTGCAGCACGCGGAGTTCGCGGACCTCAGGGGCTGGTCCCTGACCGAGCGGGGCCGCGCACAGGACGAGCGCCTGCTGGCGGCCGAGCTCGCTCGGGTCGACGGGCAGGCGGAGGTCCGCGACGTCTACCGCGGCTTCCTCCCGCTGAACACGCGGCTGCAGCGCGCCTGCACCGACTGGCAGCTCCGGCCGACCTCCGACGACCGGCTCGCCACCAACGACCACACGGACGGCGAGTGGGACGCGCGCGTCCTGGACGAGCTCGCCGCAATCGAGCGAGGCCTCACCCCGCTCGCCGACCGGCTCGGGCAGCTCCTCGCGCGGTTCCAGGGGTACGACGGGCGGTTCGCCGTCGCGCGACGCCGCGCCCAGGACGGAGACGGTGGCTGGATCGACCGGACCGACGTCGACTCCTGTCACCGCGTCTGGTTCGAGCTCCACGAGGACCTCGTCGCCACCCTCGGGATCGACCGGCACGCACCTCCGTGACGGTCGCGGCGCGCACCGGTGGGCGGAGCGAGGCCCGCCCGCTCAGCGCGTCCGGTACCGCGCGTAGACCAGTCCGCTGTCGAAGGCACGCTGTTCGACCAGATCGAGGTCGAGCCGCACGTCGTCGGGGAAGAACCGGGTGCCACCGCCGACCACGCTCGTGGTCATGAACAGGGCGTACTCGTCCACCAGCCCGGCCCGGATCGCCTGAGCGGCGAGGTTCGGTCCGTCGACGGACAGGTCGTGGTCGGACTCGGCCTTGAGCCGGCGCACCGTCTCCGGGTCGAAGGACCGTTCGATCCTGGTCCGCTCGCTGGACACCGACTGCAGCGTCGTGGAGTACACGACCTTCTCGGCGGCCTGCCAGTCGCGCGCGTACTGCACGATGTGCGGCGGGGCGTCGGGATCGAGGTGCGCGGTCTCCCAGAAGACCATCGTCTCGTACATGCGCCGGCCGTAGAGGAACGTGCGGACGTCGCGGAAGACGTCGCCGATGAAGGTGTGCACCTCCGGGACCTCGGCCCCCGTGCCGAGGTCGCCCTGCGCCGCCTCGGCATAGCCGTCGAGCGAGGTGATCATCGAGTAGATGAGCCGTCCCATCAGTCCCTCTTCCCGAGTCGCTGCAGCTGTCCCTCGTGCAGGCCCGCCACCCACTCCCAGCCGTCCGCGGCCGACGGGCCGATCCGGGGGTCGTCGGGGGTGCGGCCGTCGCGCAGCGCCTCCAGGTAGGCCCGGTCCTGGTCGATCCGGGCACGGACAGCACCGGCGCCGCCGACGGACCCGTGACCGGGGACGACGACGTCGACGTCGCCCGCTGCGTCCTCGATCAGCCGGAGCGCGGCGAGGTAGTCCCCGATCGGGTCCTCCCCGAACGGGCTGAGCACGGGGATGAGGACGTCGGAGAGCATGTCGCCCGCGACGAGCACACCGCGCTCCTCGATCAGCAGCGCCGCGTGGCCGGGGGCGTGCGCGGAGTGCTCGACGACCCGGACCTCCGGGCCGTCCCAGGGCACGCGCACCGCGTCGGCGGGCAGGCCGGTGATGCGGCCGAACACGTCGTCCAGCGGCACCTGCTCGACGATGTCCTCCGGGATCATCCCCGCGACGAAGGCCCTCCAGTCGGGGTCCGACAACCGCGCGTGGATGGCAGCGGCGCACCGCGCCGTCCCGTAGCGGGGGACGTCGCCGAACCCGCCGTGCCAGAGCAGGTGGTCCCAGTGCGGGTGCGTCGAGAAGCCGACGGCGACCGGCCCGCGCAGGTCAGCCGCGATGCCGGCCAGCTCGTCGGCGAGCACCCCGGGGTCGACGAGCAGGGCGCCCGCCCCACCGTGCACGACGACACCGTTGCTCTGCAGGAACGCGCTCTCGTGGACGAGCACGCCGTCGGCGACCTGTCGGAGCATCAGACGACCTCGCTGATCGCGTAGTGACGGACCGTGACACCCGAGTCGAACGACCGGTGGTCGAGCAGCTCGAGCTCGAGCGGCCGGTAGTAGTCGTCGAACAGCGGCCGGCCGAAGCCGAGGATCGCGGGATGGGTGGTGAGCAGCAGCTCGTCGAGGAGCCCTGCGCGGAGCAGCTGGGTGGCGAGCGTCGCCCCGCCCACCCCGATGGTGCCGTCGGTCTCGGCGCGGAGGGTGGCGAGCTGCTCGATCGCGTCCTCCCCGCCGATGACGCGAGTGTTGTGGTCGGCGCTGTGCCGGGTGCGGGAGACGAGCACCTTGGGCTTGGCGGTCCAGATCTCGCCGTACTCGCGCAGGACGTCCGGGAGCGAGGCGTCGTCGCGGGCTTTCGGCATGTACTCCTCCATGACCTCGTAGAAGACCCGGCCGTGGACGATCATGGCAACCGCCCGCGCCCGCGCGTTCAGCTCGCGGTGCAGCGCCGTGTCGATGCGCAGCCACTCGCCGGCGCCGTTGTCGCCGGGGACCTGCTCGATCCGCAGGTCGAGCGACACGTTCATCGCGTACACGAAGCGGCCCACCGTCTCCCCTTCCCGAGGGAATAGTGATTGCGATCTGCAACCACTATATTGAGGGTGAAACAGGTGTCAAGGAGGAGCCGTGGAACCACGGTCGGGGTGCCCGATCAACGCCGCCGTCGAGGTGCTCGGCGACCGCTGGGCGCTGCTCGTGCTGCGTGACGTCATCTTCGGCGACCGCCGCTACTTCCGCGCGCTGCTCACCGGGTCGATCGAGGGCATCGCGTCCAACATCCTCGCCGACCGTCTCGTCCGGCTCGTCGACGCCGGGATCCTCACCCGCGGCACCGCCGCCCGAGGACAGCGCGCCCGCTACAGCCTCACCGAGGCCGGCATCCGGACGCTCCCGGTCATCGTCGCCCTGGGGGACTGGGGTCTCGACTGGCGCCCGGGCACCGCCGAGCTCCGCGCGCGGCAGGAGCTCCTGCGCGAGGGGGGTCCGGAGTTCGTCGACGAGCTCATGGACGAGCTCCGCGTCCACCACCTCGATGCCCCACCGATCCCGCGCGACGGCCCGAGCCCCCTCGAGCGCCTCGCCGCGTCCGCCGGTTAGCTGCTGCCGGCGATGGTCAGCGGTCCCGCCGAGAGCTCGGCCGCGTCGGCCCGCACCGGTCCGGCGGCCCGCAGCTCGTCCTCCGCCTGCCGCAGCAGGTAGCCGTGGAAGGTCAGCGTGCCGAGGGCGGCGTCGAAGGTCCGCTCGCGCCCGTAGAGGCACCACGGGTTGAGGACGACGAGGTTGCCGGCCTCCTCGTCCGCAGGCGGCTCCATCGAGATCGGGAGCGGCAGCCCGGTCGGCGTCGACGGGACGGGATTGGGCCCGACGAGCAGCCGGCGGTCGAGCGTCACGGGCTCGAAGCTGTCGTTGAGCAGCAGCAGCCGGACGACGATCTGGCCCGGCTCCTCGCTGTCCGCGACCCGGCTCAGGTGGAGTTTCATGCAGCCACAGCCCCCTACACGTCGACGTAGTGCGCGTAATTGACGCCGCCCACAGTCCGGGGGCCGAGGTCGTGGTACCACCCTGCCGACCCGGCGTCCGCGGTGTCGACCGACCCACCGGGCAGGTTGAAGCCGTTGTCCGCGTTGCGGAAGTCCGTGATGGCGCCGTTCCATCTCAGCTCCGCCTCCAGCGCGGCCCTGGCCGCCGCCTCGGTCGCGCCACCGAGGGCGTTCGCCTCGCCCGTCCGCGCAGCGACCCGGGTCTCCAGCGGGACCAGGTGGGAGTCGTGGGCGGTGCGGCTGTGCGTGATGTGGTTCTGCTCGTGGGTGTCGATCCGGGCGGCCGCCGTCGCCGTGATGTAGTACGTGCCGTTCGCCCCGGTGGGCACCCCGAAGAAGTGGCGGCTCACGTTGACCGTGCCGGTTCCGGTGCGCACCCAGGCCGCGGCCGTGCCCGCGTCGCCCGCAGCGCGGGTCACGATCACCGGCGCGACCGCCGTCACGCTCCCGATGCCCGGGGTCGTCCCGCCGTTGCCCCCGGCCCAGTTGACCAGACCGGAGCCCGCCTTTCCCGCATTGACGAAGACCGTCGCCGCGGTCTCGGACACCCACTCCCCGTCGATGAGCCCCTCGTCGTTGACCGGCGCCGGAGCGACGTCCGGACCGGCTGACCCGAAGCTGATCTGCTGCGGGACGAACTCCTCGTCGCCCTGACTGCCCTCGTCCAGCATCGCGTGCGCCGTCCCTCGACGACGGGCCGTTCGCTCCGGGCCGGGTTCTGTGAGCAGACGGGACACCGCGCGGTTGCCTGCACCGAGCAGGGCGGTCTCGTCGGCCTTCGGCTCCGTGGGGGGGTGCTGGTGCGCCCCCGCGCGGCTCCGCCGGACCTCGTGGTCGTTGCCCGGCTCGTCCATGGCCATCCGCATGGTCCGCCCCCTCGCGCCGTCACACCGGCGATCTCCGGATTGTAGGAGCGTCGATCCGGAGCAGACCGCACCGTCCTCATCGGTACCCCAAGAGCACCGGTCACTGCCCGAAGGGGCAGCCGTCGGTCCGGACGAGCGCACGGGCAGCACTCGCGCTCGGGTCAGGACGCCGCTAGTCGGCGAGCTCGCGCAGCGCGGCCGTCCGATCGCTGCGCACGTCACCCGTGTTCACCGTCCCGGCCGGCTCGACCAGCAGCGCGCACACCAGACCGTCGGCCTTCGGGCAGTGCTCGACGCCCTTCGGCACCACGTACACGTCCTGCGGCCCGAGCTCGACGTCGCCGTCGCGCAGCTGGATCGTCAGCCGTCCCGAGACCACCAGGAACAGCTCGTCGGTGTCCGGGTGGCTGTGCCAGACGAACTCCCCGTCGAGCTTGACCACCTTGACGTCGTAGTCGTTCACCGTGGCCAGCCGGTGGGGCTTCCAGGGCTGCGTGATCGTGTCGAGCGCGGCCTGGATGTTGCGCACCGTCGTCATCTCACGATTCTCCGTCGTGCTCAGGCCTGGCGGCGCCGGCGGGCGAGGAGGACGAGGCCGGTACCGACGAGGACCGCGACCGAGGCGAGTGCAGCCCCGCGTGCCTCGCCGGAGGAACCCGTCGCGGCGAGCGCGACCGTCGGCGTCGTGGCGGCGGGGGGTGCGGCGACCTGCGGGGCCGCGGGCGCCGGGGCGGCCGGCACCGCGGGTGCGGGTGCGGCCGCCTGCGCGTCGAGCGCCCGCGCCGCGAACTGGCCGGTGAGCAGGAAGTCGCGTAGCTCGGCGGGCGTGCCGGCCAGCGCTGCCTGCGCCGCCGCGTCGAGCGCCGAGCCGCTGTTGTTCACGCCACCGGTCAGCATCGTCGCAGCCATCAGCCTGTCGTCGGCGAACTGCGCCCGGGCGAAGCCGGTGGTGAGGAACGCCGACCACACGGCGGGGTCGCTGCTGGCCAGAGCCGTCTGCGCACCGGCCGTGACCGCGGGGCCGGTCGCCGCGGCGAGGATGCGCGTCAGCCGCAGGCGCTCATCGGCGTGCCACGCGGCCAGGTAGCCCCCGTCGACGAAGGCGCGCAGCTCGACATCGGTCCCTGCCAGCGCGTCCGTCGCCGCCTGACGCGTCGCCGGGCCGTCGGTGGACGTCGCGAGGACCTCCGCCCAGGCCCGGTACTCCCCGTCCGTGGTCCCGTGAAAACCCGCCTCGACGAACGCGCGGAGATCAGCGACGGGGTCCGCCGCCGCGGCGACCGCACCCGCTCCCAGACCCACCACCGACAGCACCACGGCCAGGCCGAGCGCGCGCAACAACGTCCGCATCACTACCACTCCTTGTCATCCACCCGGTCGGGTTCGGCGGTACGGCGTCCGCGCGCGACGGGTGAAGCCCCGCCAGACCGTATCGCCTCGGCGGCCCCAGTGAGGCCGGTTCGGGGGCTCGGTAGCATGCGCCGCATGCCCATCACGCTCGAGAACGTCGGCATCGCTGTCCGTGACCTCGAGGCGACGATCGCGTTCTTCACCGACCTGGGTCTGACGGTCGTCGGCCGCGACACCGTCAGCGGTGAGTGGACCGACACCGCCGTCGGCCTGGACGGCAACCACGCCAAGATCGCGATGCTGCAGACACCCGACGGCCACGGTCGCCTGGAGCTCTTCGAGTACCTCCACCCCGACGCGATCGAGACGGAGCCCACCCGTCCGAACGAGATCGGCATGCACCGGGTCGCCTTCTCCGTCGACGACCTCGACGCGGCCCTGGAGATCGCCGCGCGGCACGGCTGCCATCCGCTGCGCGGCGTAGCGACCTACGAGGACGTCTACCGGCTCACCTACCTCCGCGGGCCCAGCGGGATCCTCGTCATGCTCGCCGAGGAGCTGACGAAGGACTAGACCGACGCAGGCCAGCGCCGCCGGCGCCACTCGTCCCAGGTGGCACAGCCCGCGGGTGGGTGGTCCACCGGTTCGGTGCCGTCGAGCTCGCCCGGGGTGGGGACCTGGAAGACGGCCGCCCACCGTGCGAGCTCCTCGTCGGACATGTGCCACGTCGTGTGCGGCTCCTCGGCCTGACGCTGGTCGAGCCGTCGGCGCTGCACCTCCGCCGTGAGGGCGGAGTAGCGCAGCTCCACCCGCGCACCGCGGTCGGCCGCTGCCTGCCGAAGAGCGGAGCGCTCGTCCCGACCCCACAGGCCGAAGTCGAGGACCACGTTGACGCCGAGCTCGAGCGTGCGCAGCGCGATCGCGACGAGCCGGCCCTCGATCACGTCCGAGGCCGACCGCGGGTTCGCCTGCCCGTAGAGCGCCTTGACCCACTCGTCCTTCGTCAGGCGGAGCGCGTCCTGCTCGACCTCGATGCGCCGGGCCTCGGTGGTCTTCCCGGTTCCCGGCAGGCCGACCGTGAGGAACAGCGTCGGTCGGGTCGACATCACTTCTCCCTTCACGCGATGACGGCATCATCGCTCAGCGCACGCGCAGCACCTGGCCCAGCCGCTCGCGCCGGCGGGCGGAGGACTCGACGGTGACGACGACCAGCACGGCCGCGCCGACGAGCCCGACCGGCACCACCGTCCACCACGGCAGCACCACCCCGGGATCGGCCGCCTGCCCGGTGACGAGCCGCAGCGCGAGGGGCGCGACGAGCGCGCCGACCAGGACCGTGCCGAGCAGGACGCCGCCCACCGCAGCGACCAGGATCGACGGCAGGAGCTCACCGGCCGCGACCCGTGTCGTGGCCCGGTGGCGCAGGCCGAGCACCCGGGCGGTGGCGAGCGACGTGGCACGCCCCGGAGCGGAGGCCGCTGCGGCCAGGACCACGATGATCGTCGCGTACCCGGCGCACAGCGCTGCGACGAGGCCGAGGAGGGTCAGCAGCCCCCCGGCCAGCGGGTCGGCCCTGCGATCCGTCAGCCACTGTGCGCGGGCCAGCACGTTCCCCCGGACAGCCGATGCGGCCGCGTCGGCCGTGGCGGGGGCGTCCGGGCCGACCGCCCACACCGTGTCCGGACCCACCTCCGGCTGCTCCGTGCCCACCCGCGCCGAACCGGTCCGCTCGGCTCGCGCGGCGACGAGGGCCTGGACGACGGCCGTGAGGGCCGCGCGGTCCACGACGATCGTGGGTCCGGCCGGTGCGCCGTCGGCCTGTTGCGCCGGCAGCGCGGGGACCTGGCCCACGGGCTCGAGCTCGATCATCACGTTGCCCCAGCGCAGCGACGGCCGGGTGCCCAGCAGAGGCTCGGGGACCAGGGCGGGCAGTGCTCCCGGAGCGGCGCCGGCGGCCGCGGGGGCGGAGGCGTCGCTCAGCAGCGCGAACGCCGGTGAGGCCCCGAACGGCGTGCGAGCGAGCAGCGTCCCGTAGGACCCCGGGTCGACCGCGAGCACGCGCACGGCGTCGACGCCCCGCACGTCGAAGAGCTCGCTGCGGTCCTGCACCCGGCCGATCGCGACGGCGTCGACACCGTCGGCGTCGGCCAGCCGGTCGGCGACGTCCTGCAGCGACGCGTCGGGCAACGTCGTGCGCACCACGACATCGGCCCCGACCGTGTCCCACGAGCCCTCCGCCTGACCGGCGCGCGCGGTGCTGGCCAGGGCACCGCACAGCGCCACGAGCGTCGTGACCACGACGAGAGCGACGAACGGCAGCACGGCCCCCGTGGCACCGGCTCGCGCGACGGCGAGGAGCGGGGCCGCCTTGCGGGACCGGCGCGCGGCACGCAGCGCACCACGCAGCAGCACCGGCACCGCGCGCCACAGCAGCAGTGCACCCGCCGCCGCGACGAGCACGGGCGCGGCCGCGAGCGCCAGGTCGGCGGGGCCGGAGATCGACACGACGCCGCGACGGCGCAGTGCGACCAGCGCGGCCGCCGCGAGCACGAGCAGCGCGGCCTCGATCGACAGCCTCCGCACCGAGCGCACGCGCTGCGCGAGCCGCCGGCGGTGCCGGTCGGTCGGGACCCGGCGGGCGTCGCTGCGCGCGGCCGTCACCGTCGCGAACGCGGGGGGCGCGACGACTCCCACCGCCACGACGACGACCCAGGGCCACGACAGCGCGCCCGGCGCCGCGAGCTGGCCGAGCGTCAGGCCCACCGCTGCCCCCACGCCGACGACCACCGCCGCCTCGGCGCCGGCCCCCGCAGCGATGCCGGGCAGGGAGGCTCCGCGGGCGCGCACCGTGCGCAGCGCGGCCGACCGGCGGCGCGCGAGGAGGTCGGCCGCGACCAGGAGCACCAGCCCCGTGCCCCACGCCAGCCCGGCGAGCACTACCGTGGCCTGCGACCACGTCGCCGCCACGCGTGCGCCCACCTGCGTGAGCACGAGGTCGAGCCGGGACGTGACCCTCGCGCCCGGCCCGGGAGCCAGCACCAGCACCGGCGACGCCTCCAGGGCGGCGACCTGCGTGGCCAGGGCGCCGGACCCGGCGTAGTCCAGCGCCTGCGGCTCCACCGGGAACCGGAACGTGCGGGTCACACCGTCGGGCTCGAGCGCGGCGCGGGCTGCGGGGAGCGACGCCGCGGACAGCAGTCCACCCACGACCGTCGTCGGAGCGTTGCGCTGCCCCACCACCCTCGGCCGCAGGATCTCCGGCCGCGCCGTCCACACGCGGTCCGTCGCGTCCGTCGCGTCGAACACGCCCGTGACGAGCACGGGGACGAACGTGCGGTCGGCCTTCATGGCCTGGAAGGTGTCACCGGCACCGATGCCCAGGACCCCGGCCACCTCGCTGGAGAGGCCGAGCTGCACGGCGCCGTCCGGCCCGGGCTGGCCGGGCGCGCTCCCCGCGAGCCACCGGACGGACGGCTCCTGCCCCGCCCAGAGGTAGCTCATCCACAGGACGCCTCCCGTCGGCAGCCCGGGCGTGCTGAGCGTCAGGTCGGTGCCGGTGGCGTCGGCGATCGGCGGCCCCAGCACGGGTTGCAGCGAGGGCGGCAGGAAGCTGTCGATCCCCTGCGCCGCATCGTCCACGCCGGCCCTGGTGTCCCCGGCACCGACCGTCGGGTCCGACGCGCCGGGGCCGTACATGCTGGTGACGACGAGGTCGGCGGGCGGATCAGCGGCCGCGACGGCGGCCCGGACGGCGGTGTCGGCACGGCTGCTCAGCAACCGGGGCACCGCGTCGGTGACGCCGACCGTGAGCGCCACGACGAGCACGGTGACGGCCAGCGGCCACAGGTCGGCGCGCGCCCGACGCCACGCGGCTCTCATGCGCCCGGCTCCATCCGCAGCCGGGCGATCGTCGAGCGACGCACGGCGCGGGCGGCGAGGGGGACGACCACCGCGGCGCACCCGAGGAGCAGCAGGAGGACCGTCGCCACCTGCGCCTGCCACGGCCAGCTCACCGCCACGGCCGGCACGGGACGCAGGCCCTGCGCGGAGACCGTCAGGAGGGGGCCGATGGTCCAGCACGCGAGTACTCCCAGCAGGCCACCGGCGAGCACCGGCACCCCGAGGAGCACGGCCTGCTCGGCGAGGACGGACCGCAGCACCGAGCGCCGCAGCGCGCCCAAGCCGCGCAGGCGGGCCACGTCGACCTCGCGCGCCTCGAGGGAGGTCGAGGTGTGCAGCGCGGTCCCGACGAACGTGAGCACGACGGCGGCGACCACCAGCAGGGCCGCCGCGGCCCGCTGCGCCGCACGCAGGGGACCGTCCGCGCTCTCGCGCGCCACGGCTGTGCGGTCGGTGACCGGGCCGATCCCCTCGGCCTCCAGCGTCGCGGCAGCATCGACCGGCACGGTGCCGCCGACCCACCACGCGTCGGTCAGGGTGTCGAGGTTCCCCTGGCTGAGAGTGGCGCGGGACAACGTGTCCACGTCGGCCAGCAGCGCCGCCGCACGAGGCTGCGAGGGGATGTAGTCCGCGATGCCGCCGACCTTCGCGTGCACCGGCGTCACCCCGAGGGAGAGGTCCACGCCGTCGCCGACCGCGAGCCCGAGCTCGTCCGCCAGCCGCGCCGAGACCACCACGGGCACGTCGTCGACGGGCTCGAACGCGAGCGCCGTCAGGGTGCCCTCGGACCAGAACAGCCCCGGCAGGTAGGCGGTGCCGTCGAGCGTCAGCCGGGCACCCTCGGGCGCGTCGACGGCCGCGATGCGGTCGAGTGCGGCCACGACGTACTCGCTGCTCGGCGGCCGCGCCGGGGACCACGTGCCGCCGGGCGCCAGGGTCGCGCCGCGCAGCGTCACGTCGAGGTCGAACGCCGCCTCGCTCAGCAGGTCGGGGTCGTCGGCGTCGCCCGCGGCCGAGAGCCGGGTGTCCACGGCCACCACCCGGACGTCGGGCGGGACGGCGACGGCGAGGTCGTGCGGGGTGCCGTCGAGCACGACGGCTCCCGCGGGCAGCGCCGCGCGCGCGCCGTCGCTGTCCTGCACGACGAGGCTGAGCGTGGCCGTCATCGGCACGTCGTCCGCGACGTGCCCCGTCACCACCAGTGCGGCGCTCGTGCCGGGGAGTCGTATCCCTCCGACTGAACCCGCGGGGGCGAGGACCGACGTGGCGTCTGCCCAGCCACCCGACGGCAGCCGGCCGCGCAGCAGCCCGTCGGCGTCCCGCGTGTCGACCGCGACGAGCTGCACGGCCGAGTCGCCGCCCTGCGCTCGCGAGCCGAGCGTGACGGGCCGGCTGGTGACCGGGCTGACCCGGCCGCTCGTGGCCGCCCGCAACGCCGCGCCCGCGCCGAGGGCGTCCAGCTGCGCGGGGACCGACAGGTCGGTACCGACCGTGGCAGCGGCCTGGTCGCGCTGGGACTGCGTCCACGTCGCAGCGAAGCCGATGCCGAACGTCGCGCACGCCGTCGCCAGGACCACCAGGAACGCCGCCGCTGCGCCCTGCGGGCGACGTGCCACCCCCCAGGCCGCGAGCGGCAGGGTCAGCGAGCGTGACGACGCGGCACGCGCCTCGACGCTCCGGGCGAGCAGGGGGAGCGGGCGCAGGACGAGGGCCGCTCCCGCCATCAAGCACAGAACCGGGGCCACGACCAGCACCGGGTCCGCCGTGCTGCCGCTCGTCACGAGGTGGGCACGCAGCTGCAGGTAGGCGATGCCCGCCAGGGCGAGGAGCAGCAGGTCCGCACCGGAGCGCGCCACCACGCCGACCCGGTCCTCACGGGTGCCCCGGGGCGTGCCGGTGCGCAGCCAGGGCAGCACGAGAAGACCGCCGAGCGTGACGGTGACGGCGGCGACGCTCACGACGAGCGGGAGCAGACCGCCCTCGGGGGTGCCCTGCGGATCGAGGCCGACGGCGCCCGCCAGCACCTGGTACAGCGCGAGGGCCAGCACCGTGGCCGGGGCGATCGCCAGGAGTGCGAGGGCGCCCGCCTCGACGGCAGCCTGGCCGACCAGGCGCCCCCGCGCCGTCCCGCGCGCGGTGAGCAGCGCCGCCTCGGCCGCGCGCCGGCCGGCGACCAGTCGCGCCGCGAGCACCACCGTGGTCGCCGCCAGCGCGCCGCCCAGCAGCGCCACGGCGAGCACGCCGGAGCTGGTCACCCCGCGCTGGTCCCGTGCGGCGTGCAGCGTGCGCGCGAACGGCAGGTCCACCACCAGGTTCTGCGTCCGGTCACCGAGCGCGCTGCCCAGCTCCCCGTCCAGTGCGTCGACCCCCGCCCCGGCCCGGGTGAGGTCGGCGGCGGTCGCATCCGTCAGGTCGGGCTGCACCCGCAGGGCGACCCGGCGCAACGGGATGCCACTCGCGGCGAGCTCACCGGGTGCGACGACGAACGGGCCGTAGGCGGTGATGTACCCGCGGTAGTTCAGGCCCACGCCGGTCCCTTCGAGAGGGTCCTCCCCCCACGCCGGGCTGGGTCGGGGCACGAACGTCCCGACGACCGTCAGCCCGGTGCCCCCGCCGTCCAGGCTCCCGGCGAGGGTGGTCGCGCTGCCGACGTCGAGACCGAGCGCCCGTGCCGCCGACGTGGGCAGCGCGGCCTCGCCCGGCGCGTCGGGCCAGCGCCCCGCGACGAGCGTCCCGCGGGCGTCGTCGTCGTCGAGCTCGGCGAGGTACGCCAGGCTCAGCGGCCGTCCGTCGGGCGGCAGGTACCGCATGACGGTGGAGATCCACGTGGTCGTCGTCGTCGGGAGGTCCCCGAACGGCTCGACGAGCATCGCCGACGCCTCGGCCACGGCTCCCGAGGCGTCCCGCGCGGTCGCCGCGACGCGCTCGCTCACCTCCGGGTCGTCGGTGTCCTCCGGGAAGCCGAGCGCGACGCCGACCTCGACGTCGGCCACCGGGGTGCGGACGATCGCCAGCTGCAGCGCCCGCTGCGGGGAGGCCGTCATGAGCAGCACGCACGCCCCGACCAGCGCCGCGCCGGCGATCATCACCGTCAGCACCGCCACCAGCACGGCGACCTGGGCGCGGGCCCGTCGCCACACGAGCTCAGCCACGCTCGGCAGCCCCGACCAGCCGGCCGTCCACCACGCGCACCGCGCGGTCCGCGAGCGCGATCATCACGGGGTCGTGCGTGGCGACCAGCGCCGTCATCCCCTCCGCCTCGACGACGCCGCGGATCAGCGCCATCACGGAGAGGCCGGTCTCGCTGTCGAGCTGACCGGTGGGCTCGTCGGCGACCAGCAGGCGGGGGGACCCGGCCAGTGCCCGCGCGATGGCGACCCGCTGCTGCTGGCCGCCGGACAGCTCGTCGGGGCGCTGCAGCGCGTGCGGGGTCAGGCCGACGAGCTCGAGGAGCATCTCGACGCGGCGCTCGCGCTCGGCCACCGGTGCCTCGCGCAGCCGCATCGGGACACCGACGTTCTCGGCCGCCGTCAGGACGGGCATCAGACCGAACGTCTGGAACACGAACGCGACCTTGTCCCGGCGCAGGAGGGCCTGGTCGTCGTCGCTGAGCGCGGCCACGTCGATGCCGTCGACCAGCACGCTGCCCTCGTCCGGGCGGTCGAGCCCGCCGACGACGTTGAGCAGCGTCGTCTTGCCCGACCCCGACCGTCCGACGAGCGCCACGAGCTCGCCCGGCTCCACGTCGAGGTCGACGCCGCGCAGGGCGTGCACCGCGGACGGACCGCTGCCGAAGGTGCGGTGCACGTCCCTGACGTGCACCGCCGCGCCGAGGCCGGCGCTCACCGTTGACTGCCGTCAGGCCACACGGCCAGATGGTCGGCCTCGAGCGCGAGGCGGACCCGGCGGGTCATCGCGAGCGCCTCGCGGTACTCCCGCGGCACCTGCAGCCGCCCGGCCCGGTCCATCACGGCGTACTCCTCGTGCGTGACGTCGCCGCCCGCGTCCCGGCGCAGCACCTCGCTGCTCGTGCGCCCGTCCCTGATCGCGACGGTGCGCTCGACCAGCCCGCTGACGGCTGGGTCGTGCGTGACCACGACGACGGTGGTCCCGGACTCCCGGTTCACCGTGCGCAACGCGTCGAACACCTCCCGTGCCGTGGCGGTGTCGAGCTCGCCCGTCGGCTCGTCGGCCAGCAGCAGCTGGGGCTCGTTGGCCAGTGCGGTCGCGATGGCGACGCGCTGCTGCTCACCGCCGGACATCTCCTGCGGCTGCCGGTCGGCGACGTGCCCGACGCCGACCAGGTCGAGCAGCTCCCCCGCGCGCGCAGCCCGGTGCCGGCGGGGCCCGGTCATGGGCAGCGCGACGTTCTGCCGGGACGTCAGGTACGGCAGCAGGTTGCGCGAGGTCTGCTGCCACACGAACCCGACCATCTGGCGGCGGTACGCGACCCGCTCCTTGGCGTGCATCGCCATGAGGTCCCAGCGACCGACCCGCACCCGGCCCGCCGTCGGTGCGTCCATCCCGGAGAGCACCGCGAGCAGCGTCGACTTGCCCGAGCCGCTCGCTCCGACGACCGCCACCATCTCGCCCTCGTCGACGAGCAGGTCCAGCCCCTGGAGTGCCTGTACCTCGACGCTGCCCGACTGGAAGATGCGCACCAGGTTGTCGCAGGCGACCAGGGCGTCGTGACCGAACTGCTTGGCCGGCTTGGCGCCACCGCCCAGGGCCTGGAGCGTGCTGTCCGACACCTGCGTGCTCCCTCCGTCGGGCGACCGTCCCCCCGCAGGCTAGGCCGGTCCCCGCCGCCCCGAGCCAGAAACCGCACCGCGAGCTCCGATTCACCTCACGGACAGGACCAAGGACCTACGGACAGCCCCGCGCCCGACAGAACACTGGAGACATGGACACCCCACGAGCGCGCCGCTTCAACCCCGCCCCTGGCTGGCCTGCCGCCCCCGAAGGGTGGAGCCCTGAGCCGGGCTGGAAGCCGGACCCGAGCTGGCCGGCCGCGCCTCCCGGGTGGCAGCTCTGGCTCGACGACGCGAGCACGACCCCGGACCAGCCGGTCGACCTGGCGCAGGGCGCCGCTCAGCCGCCCCGGGACGCCGCGAGCGCGTCGGAGCGGTCCTGGTACAAGAAGAAGCGCTTCATCATCCCGATCGGCCTTGCAGTGCTGATCGGCATCATCGGATCGCAGAGTGACGGCAACGAGCCGGCCAGTGAAGCGGCCGCACCGGCAGCTGCGGAGCAGGTGGAGGAGAAGGCCGCACCCGAGGGGCCCTCTGCCGAGGAGCTCGCCGCTGAGGAGGAGGCGGAGCGGGTCGCCGCCGAGCAGAAGGCTGCGGAGGATGCCGCCGAGGCCGAGGCCGAGCGGGTCGCCGCCGAGGCGGAGGCCGCTGCTGCTGCCGCTGCCGAGGCCGCCAAGGGCACCGTCTCCCAGCAGAACGCGTACAGGTCGGCCGAGTCCTACCTGAGCTTCTCGGACTTCTCGCGGTCAGGGCTGCTGGGCCAGCTGGAGTACGAGGCCTTCCCCGCCGCGGACGCCGAGTTCGCCGTCGCCCGCCTGGAGGCCGAGGGCGGCGTGGACTGGAACGCCGAGGCCGCCGGCTCGGCCAAGTCCTACCTCGAGTTCTCGTCCTTCTCGCGCCAGGGCCTGGTCGACCAGCTGGCGTACGAAGGCTTCACCCCCGAGCAGGCCGAGTTCGGCGTGAGCCAGACGGGCCTCTAGGCCGCGGCGACCGACCTCTTGAAGGAGCACCGGTGAGCAACGACACCACGCGCACCTCAACGTCCGTCCCCACCGCAGTGCACGACGTCGTCCCGACGCCCGCTCCGCGGAGGCGCACGTTTCCCACCTGGGCCCGCTACGCGACGGTCGCCATCGGTTCCTGGACGATCGGCGCAGTGATGCTGGCAGGAGCCAACGGCACCCCGACCGCCGCCGAGCCGCTGCCCGCCGTCACCGTCACGGCCCCGGCCGCGGACGTCGACGTGACGACGACGCCGGAGTACAAGGCGCTCGCTGGTCAGGTCGACACGCTCACGCAGGAACTGGACGACGTGAAGTCAGCGGCAGCAGCGGCACCCGCACCTGCAGCGGCGGCACCGGCACCGGCACCCGCAGAGGCAGCACCGACGACCTTCACGATGCCGGCTCTCGTCGGCGTCAACCTGCAGCTCGCGCAGGACACGCTCCAGGCCGCGGGCTCCTACCTCGTGGACCAGACCGATGCGTCGGGCCTGTCCCGCGTCCAGATCAACGACTCCAACTGGCGGGTCTGCACCCAGGACCCCGCTCCGGGTGCAGTCGTCGCCACCGACGCCCTGGTGACCCTGGGCTCGGTCAAGCTCAGCGAGACGTGCCCGTAGCGGGCGATCAGCCCTCGATCCGCGTCCACTGCCCTTCGGAGACCACCTCGGTCGTGCCGTCCACGACCACGATCGCCGTCTGGTCGTCCATGACGTAGGCCGGGACGCCGATCTCGGCGGCCCACCGCTGCGCGTTGGCCAGGGTGTTGGTCGGGAAGACGTCCAGGTGCGGGAAGATCGAGAAGTCGACGACGCCCAGGGTGCGGTCGTCGGGCGCGGACGGCCACTCGACGAAGAACGACCCGATCCGGGGCGTCATCACCATGCTCCCGGCGCTCACTCCGACCCAGACGGTGTCCGGCAGCGACGGCAGCAGATCGGCCAGCCCGGACTCCCGCATCCAGTGCGCCAGGTACGTCGCGTCGCCGCCGTCGACCAGGAGCACGTCGGCCTCGCGCACCCAGGGAACCCACCGCTCCGCGCCGATGGTGGGCAGGGCGGTGAGCTCGAGGACTCCGAGCGACGCCCAGCCCAGACCCGAGAAGTGCTGGAACCCGGGCTCGGCGGCCACCAGGCCGCGCACCGACGTCGGTCCGCACATCGGGTGGCCCCACTGCGCGGTCGGGACGACGAGCGCGGCGCACTCGGAGATCGGCTTGCCGAGAAGCTGCTCGAGCGCCGTGCGGATGCTGGGGTTGGTGACGCCTCCTGACGTCAGCAGGAGCTTCACGGTGCCTCCGAGGTCGCGCGGACGAGGGATGTGCCGCGGTGTCGAGATGCAGGACGGTGCGCGGCTCACCGAGAAATTGTCCGCGCGAGACGCTTTCCTACCTTCAGGGCGCGTCGGCCTGCAAGGGGTCGCGCGGACGAGGGGGTGGCGCGTGGGAGGTGTCGTCGGTGGTGTGCTGGCGATCGCTGCCCTGGTGCTCGTGTGCGCCGTGCCGGTGCTGCTGTCGGTGCGGCGGCGGGCCGTCGACGAGGTGGTGACCCTGGCGTCGGCCGACGGACGGTCGGGGCTGGCGATCCACCCCGAGCGCGGGCACCGGCTGCTTCCTCTGCTGGCGTGGGCGTTCGCCCTCGGCATGCTGGCCGTCGGTGTCGGGTACCTCCGATCGGCCCCGTACGCAGCCGCTGTCTTCCTCGCCGTCGGGGCCTTCTTCGTCTACCTGGCCTGGGCCCGCGCCACGGGACGGGCCGGCGACGGCACGCTGACGCTCACCGTGGAGGGCATCCACCAGCTGTGGGGCGGGTCGGACGTCTTCGTGCCGTGGGACGACGTGCGCGGTCTGGTCACCACGCGCAGGGAGTTCATCGTCGAGACGCACCGCCCGGCACGGCGCCGTCGCACGCTGCCGCTGCTCGGCGGACGCCGAAGGATCGTCCAGGCCGACGCCATCTCGATGCCCCACACCTTCCTCCCCCCGCTGCCGTACCAGGAGATGATCGAGCTGTACGCCACGGTCCCCGAGTCGCGGCAGGAGCTCACCACGGACGAGCCGGTGGAGCGGGCACGCCGTCTCCTGCGAGAGGACCGGGCCGGCCGCGCGTCGGAACCGTCATAGCGGCCGACGGAACCCCCCGGGCGGGCGGCCACGAGGGCGGCAGGGCCGGAAGGCCCTGGTGGTGCAGGTCAGCGTCCCGCGAGCCTTCCCATGGAGAAACTCGCCAAAAGAATCGGGGAACCCGTGCTGACCGCCGCGACCGCCTGGACCGCCCTCTCGTCGGCGACCTCGCCGCCAGGGACCGGCTCCGGGGGTGAGGCGAACCTCGTTCTCCCGGACCTCAGCACGGTGAGCGTGATGGGTGGCGTCTCCGGACGGCTGCTGCTCGGGCTCGGGCTCGTCGTCTGCGTGCTCGGTCTCGGCTTCGGGATGCTCGCCTTCGTCCAGCTGCGCCGCCTGCCCGTGCACGGGTCGATGCTCGAGGTCTCCGAGCTGATCTACTCGACGTGCAAGGCGTACCTGGCCCAGCAGGGAAAGTTCCTGATGATGCTGTGGGCGTTCATCGCCGCGGTGATCGTCGTGTACTACCGGTTCCTCATCGACTTCCCCTGGGGCCGCGTCGCCATCGTCATCGCGTTCAGCCTGCTGGGCATGGCGGGCTCCTACGCCGTCGCGTGGTTCGGCATCCGCGTCAACACGTTCGCCAACTCGCGCACCGCGTTCGCCGCGCTGCGGGGCGGTCCGCTGCCCGTGCACCGAATCCCGTTGAAGTCCGGCATGTCGATCGGCATGGTGCTCATCAGCCTCGAGCTGCTGATGATGCTGGTCATCCTGCTGTTCCTCCCGCGCGAGATCGCCGGCGCGTGCTTCATCGGCTTCGCGATCGGCGAGTCGCTGGGCGCGGCCGCGCTGCGCATCGCGGGCGGCATCTTCACCAAGATCGCGGACATCGGCTCCGACCTGATGAAGATCGCGTTCAAGATCAAGGAGGACGACGCCCGCAACCCCGGCGTCATCGCGGACTGCACGGGCGACAACGCGGGTGACTCGGTGGGCCCGAGCGCCGACGGGTTCGAGACGTACGGCGTGACCGGGGTCGCCCTCATCACCTTCGTGCTGCTGGGGGTGCACGACCCGGTCGTCCAGGCCACCCTCCTGGTCTGGATGTTCGCCCTGCGCGCGGTCATGATCGTCGCGTCGGCCGTCGCCTACCTGGTCAACGACCTGTGGGTCCGCCGGCAGTACCGGACCGCGACCCGCATGAACTTCGAGACCCCGCTGAGCTCGCTCGTCTGGATCACCTCGGGCATCTGCATCGCGGCGACCTACGCGACGACGTACCTGGTCCTCGGCACCGGGCCGACCGCGAGCCACTGGTGGGTCTTCGCGACGATCGTCGCGTGCGGCACGCTCGCCGGGGCCGTGATCCCCGAGCTGGTGAAGGCGTTCACCTCCACCGGCAGCCGTCACGTGCGCGAGGTCGTGATGAGCTCGCGTGAGGGCGGACCGTCGCTCAACATCCTGTCGGGCCTCGTTGCGGGCAACTTCTCCGCCTACTGGCTCGGGGTCACCATCGTCGGCCTCATGGGCGGCGCGTACCTGCTGTCAGGGATCGGGCTGTCCGCGCTCATGCTCGCGCCCGCGGTCTTCGCGTTCGGCCTGCTCGCGTTCGGCTTCCTCGGCATGGGTCCGGTGACGATCGCGGTGGACTCGTACGGTCCCGTGACCGACAACGCGCAGAGCGTCTACGAGCTCTCGATGATCGAGGAGATCGACGGCATCGAGACCGAGCTGGCCCAGGACCACGGGTTCGCGCCCCAGTGGGACCGCGCCAAGACGATGCTCGAGGAGAACGACGGCGCCGGCAACACGTTCAAGGCGACCGCCAAGCCCGTGCTCATCGGCACCGCCGTCGTGGGCGCCACCACGATGATCTTCTCGATCATCATGGGCCTGACGGACGGCCTGACCACCGGCCTGCAGAACCTGTCGCTCCTGCACCCGCCGTTCCTGCTCGGCCTCGTGATGGGCGGCGCGGTGATCTTCTGGTTCACCGGCGCCTCGATCCAGGCCGTCACCACGGGCGCCTACCGCGCGGTCGAGTTCATCCGCACCTCCATCCGGCTCGACGGCGTCACCAAGGCGAGCGAGGCCGACTCCCGGCGGGTCGTGGAGATCTGCACCCAGTACGCACAGCAGGGCATGCTCACGATGTTCCTCGGCGTGTTCTTCGCGACGCTCGCCTTCGCGTTCGTCGAGCCGTACTTCTTCATCGGCTACCTGATCTCCATCGCCATCTTCGGTCTCTACCAGGCGTTCTTCATGGCGAACGCCGGCGGGGCCTGGGACAACGCGAAGAAGATCGTCGAGATCGACCTGCACGCCAAGGGCACGGCCCTGCACGAGGCGACGATCATCGGCGACACCGTCGGCGACCCGTACAAGGACACGTCGTCGGTCGCGCTCAACCCGGTGATCAAGTTCACGACGCTGTTCGGCCTGCTCGCCGTGCAGCTCTCGGTGCAGCTCGTGGACGACGGGAAGCACACGCTCGTCGCCTGGCTGGCCGCGACCTTCTTCGTCGCGTCGCTCGTCTTCGTCTACCGCTCCTTCTACAGCATGCGGATCCAGTCGACCCTCTCCGAGGGCGATGCGCCCGCAGAGCCGAAGGACGACGGCGACGGCACGCCCCACGTCGTCGAGGTTCCCGACGCGACGACCGCCGGCGACCACCGACTCGTCGAGACGATGGCGGGTGACCGGTGAAGATCGCGATCAACTACCCGGACGCGCGCGTCGGTCCCGACGGGCACGTCGCGGACCACGACGCCGGCTCGACCTTGGTGCGGCGCCTGCTGCGGATCTTCCCCGGGTCGGCACTGATCGGCGACGACCCTCGCAGCGGTGTGGGCTTCGCCGTCCGCCCGCTCGAGCTCGTCGACCCGTCCGAGACCGTCGTGATCAACATGGCGGCCCTCGAGTCCACGAGCATCTGGCGGACCCTGGCCCGCTCCGGACGCGAGCCGAAGATCATGAACTTCATCTGGAAGAACACGTCCAGCCTCAACCACCCCGTCGAGCGGGCAGGCATCGCGCTGTCCTGCGCACTGTTCCCCACGTTCGCCAACTCCGAGCGGACCGCGGGCGAGGTCCAGGAGATGATCGACCGCTGGACGATCCCGGCGATCGCGGAGAAGGCCGAGGTGTCGTGGGTGAACCTCGGCATCCGGCTCGACCACGTGCTCCCACGACGCGACCCCGACGTCCCCGTCGTGCTCTACCCGGCCATCTACCTGTCGGAGCGCAAGCAGCCGCAGGTGTTCCTCGACGTGGTCGAGCGGCTGGCGCGGCGCACCCCCCTGCGCGTCGAGGCCCGGCTGCACGAGTCGCACCTCGCGTCGGAGGCAGCCATGCGCCTCTCGCTGCGCGACTGGGCCTGGGTCGGCCCGCTCACCGCAACACGCGAGGACTACTGGGCGGCACTCGCCCGCACCACCGCGTTCCTGGCGACCGCGACCGACGAGTCCTACGGCCTGGAGTACATCGAGGCCCTCGTCGCGGGCGCCGTCGGCGTCCTGCCCGACCGTCCGTGGGCTCGCGCGATCCTGCCGGCCGGCTACCCGTTCCTGTACCGCACGACCGCCGAGGCCGAGGCGATGCTGCTGCGGGCGGTCACCGAGCCGGACGCCTGCCGTCGGGAGGCCGATGCCGCCGCCGGCGGGAGCTTCGCGCAGTGGCTGCGCGCGCGGCACAGCGACGACCGGTTCGACGCCGCCATCGTCGAGCAGGTCGAGCGCTGGTTCGGCGGATAGGACCGGCCGCGGACCGCCCAGGACGGGTCGGTCAGCGGTCGAGACCGGCCGCCGCCTGGGCCGCCGCCTCGATCCTCGCGCGGTGGGCGGCCCAGCCGGCGTCGTCGACGTCGATCGTCCTGGCCACGTCCGCGCCGACGGTGCCGTCCAGCTGCTCCCGCACGATGTCGGCGTGGCCGGCATGGCGGTTGGTCTCCACGAGGACGTGCACCAGCACGTTGAACAGCCGCACGTCCGGCCGCGGCCACCAGGGGACGTAGCCGGGCGCGTCGATCGGCAGCGCGTCGATGGTGGCGTCCGCGTGCCTGCACGCGCGCTCGTACCCCCCGACGATGTCGGCGCGCGACTCGTGTGCCTCCACCCACAGGCTGTCGCGGTTCGCGTAGCCGGGATCGTCGTACCGCGGCAACGTCACGGAGTACGGCCGACCGAAGACCGCCCCGAGGTACCACGCCTCGGTCATGGTCAGGTGCTTGACCAGGCCGAGCAGATTGGTGCCGGTCCTCGTCAGGGGACGCCGTACGTCGTACTCGGAGACGCCGTCCAGCTTGCCCAGCACCGACTGCCGGGCGGCTCGGATGTCGTCGTGAAGGTACGCCTTGGCGAAGTCGTCGACCATGCCGGCCAGCGTCACACCCCGCGCTGGACTTGGCGAGACCCGGCCCGCGCGTAGAGCTCCAGCTCGGCACGTCGCCGAGAGCGTTCTCGGCGTGAACCGCCATGCTGCGGTATGAGCAGCGTCAGCCGGCGGGTCGCCGAAGCCGTCGCTCGCGACTTCGGGGCTCACGCACCTGACGTGGTGCGGCGCCTCGAGAAGCTGTCGCTCCACGGGAATCCCGAGCACGAGCGCGTTCACGCGGCGATCGTCTTCTCGTCGATGGGGGACCTGTGCGAGCTCGATAAGGCGGCAGCGCTTGCGGCGCTCGACTGGCGCGACGTGCTCGTCCATGCCGGGCTTGCCGACGCGGACTGGCCGAACCGTCTCGACGCGAAGCTCGGCCCCACCAACTCCGGAATCGCCCACAGTCCACCGACCGCGAGGCCACGAGCCGCGGGCAGCTGAGCCAGCACATGACCTTGGTCCCGGCGGCGCCGCACATCGAGGACCGACACTGGATCGTCAGACTACGGACGAGGGACTGGATTCGCGTGAACGTGAGCACAGCAGATCAAGCGCAGGGTGGGTCACCGTCGGCGGGATGGCATCCCGACCCCCTCGGCTCGGGCCAGATGCGCTGGTGGGATGGCCAGCAATGGACCGATCGATTCCAGAGCACGGTGGCGAGCGGCAACCAGCGACCGCCAGGATCGTCGTCGTACGTTTACCACACCGAGCTGCTCAGCATGACGGAGAAGTGGATCGGACGGACCGGTAGCGGCAGCCATAACTCCTCAGTGCACATTGCACAGCGCTTGACGGACCTCTCTTCACAGGGGTGGGAGTTCATCACGACGACGCGAGTACCGGTCGTCGGCAAGGTCTTCAAGGCCGACGACGCCCGGACCCTCACGGTGGCGATCTTCCGGCGTCCGGCCCAATAGGACCGCCCCCGCGTTCCCCGCGTGTCGAGGCCGCCCGCGGTCTAGGTTGGCGAGCGCTCGGTCGGCCGCACCTGATGTCGGCGGACAGCGTCACGCGGCACCCTGTGTCCATCCGGGACACGGTCGGGAGACGTCGACACCCCGAGCTCCCCGGAGGACCGATGAAGCCGCACACGAGCACGGCCGGCTCCCCCCGCCGCAGGGCTGCCGTCGGGGTCGTCGCGGTGACCCTCACGGTCGGGGCCGTCGCGAGCGCGTACGCGCTCGCGGACAACGACCGGCCGGCCGCTGAGGTCACCGCGGGCGACGCCGCGCCCCAGGCGGCGGCGGACGTCGCGGCGGTGGCGACGGACGAGCCGACGGCGGCGGACGTCCTCGCGGGGGCGGACGAGTACACGCAGGAGCGGTCCGACGCGTTCTGGGATGCGGGCTACTACATGCAGGACGCGAACGCGCTCGCCGACCTCTGGCACGTCGAGGTCATCGAGGCCAAGGGGCGGGCGGGACAGATGCTGCTCGACGGGCAGCCCGTGCCGATCGCACCGGGCTCGTCGCTCGACCTGACGGATCCCGACACCATCGCAGAGCTCGAGGCGGAAGCGTACTGGGACGCGGGCTACACGGGTGACGACGGCACCGCGCTCGCGGCGCTGTGGAACGTGGATGTCTACGAGGCCAAGGCCACCGCCGGCAAGATGCTCCGCGCCGGGGAGCCACTCCCGATCCCGCCGAGCGGCACCCCGGTCTCCTGACCCCCGCAGTGGCATGCTGACCGCATGCTCGAGGTGCTCACCGGCACCGGCCTGGCGACCGCGGCCGGTCTCAACGCGTACATCCCCTTGCTCGTCATCGGCGCGCTCGCGCGGTGGACGGACCTCATGGACACACCCGCAGGGTGGGAGTGGCTCACGAACGGGTGGGTCCTGGCGGTGCTGGCCGTGCTCCTGGCGCTGGAGATCGTCGCCGACAAGGTGCCCGGCGTCGACAGCGTCAACGACATCGTGCAGACGGTCGTGCGGCCCGTCGCGGGTGGCATCGCATTCGGTGCGGGCTCGAGCTCGCAGACCGCCGTCGTCACGGATCCGGAAGCGTTCGTCGAGTCCGGCCAGTGGGTGCCGATCGTCATCGGGATCGTGCTGGCCCTCGTCGTGCACGGCGCGAAGGCCACCGCGCGACCGCTCGTCAACGCCGCGACGCTCGGCGCCGGCGCGCCCGTCGCGAGCACGGTCGAGGACGCGACGAGCGTCGGGCTGTCGTTCGCGGCGATCCTGGCGCCGCTGCTGGTCCTGGTCGCTCTCGTCGGGCTGGTGGTCGTGTGGCTCCGGATCCGCCGCCGGCGCCGGCGTGGTCGGGTGCCGGAGGGGACGTCGCACGAGGTCTCGCCACCGCCACCCGCGGTCGACCTCCCGTAGCTGCTGCGTGCGACCTCGGTCGGCGCGGGGTCCTGCTCATGCCCGCGGCACGAACGGGTTGCCGTAGGCGGGAGGGCCCGATGGCCGTTCGCCCTGCGCAGACCGGTCGTGGGCGCCCTGCGGCTGGGCGGGCACGTGGCGGTGTCGGCGGACCCGGCTCAGGACGAGGACGTTGGCAAGGTGGAACACGCCGAGCAGGAGAGCGACCGCCCCGAGCTTGGAGGCCAGGGCCTCGATGGCCTGCTGGGCTGAGTCGACCGGCTGGCTCACCCGGAGCATGAGCGACACGAAGCCGAGGTTCACGAGGTAGAACCCGACGACCAGGAGCCGGTTGGTCGCCGCGGCGACCTTCTCCTCGCCGTGGAAGACGTCGATGAGGAAGACCTCCCCGTTCCGCGTGAGGGTCCTGGCGACCCAGATCGTCAGCGCGACGCTGACGACGATGTAGACGAGGTAGGTGATGACGGTGGGGTTCATCGGGTCGCTCCTGGGCGCGGGCGGCAGCCGAGTGGTCGTCGGCCAGTTGAACGTGTTCAACTCCTCGGACGTAGCCCGCAGTTTGAACATGTTCAAGTGACGCTGGTCACGGTGGGTGAGGGGCGCCGAGAGCGGTGAGCCGGTCGGCGACGTCCATCGCCAGGGCGAGCTGGTGGTCCAGCGCGGGTGCGCTCCCCCACCAGGACACCGACGTGACGACGAGCCCCTCGCGGGTCACCTGGATCGACCAGAGCTCGGCGGGACGCACGATGCCGTCGCCGTGCACGGCATCCGGCCAGTGCTCGACCCGGTGCCGGAGCCCGGCGTCGAGGATCCCGTGCGGATCCGTGTACGCGTACCGCTCCTCGGCGGCGGGCGACGAGGAGCGTCCTGCGAGGCGGCCGAACCAGGCCGCGATCCGGCGCAGGTCGGAGTGCGGTCCAGGCCGGTGCACGTCGAGGGTCGGCGACCCGGCAGGGGGCACCGTCCGCAGCGCCGGGCAGACCCACCTGACGAACGAGGCGGGGTTGTTCTCGCCGTCCGGGATGCCCTCGCTGAGATCGCAGTACCAGGCCGGAGGCTCACCCGCGGGCTGGAGGCGAGCCGTGTGCGCGCCCCTCCGGGTCACGACCAGGCCGCGAGCGCGCGCCACGTCGTCGATGAAGCCGTGTGACGGGGCCGGCACCATCACGTCGCCGTGCGCAGGGCGTCGTCGGAGGTCAGCAGGACGACGTGCCCGTCCGGGTCGTCGACCATCGCGGCGTACGGCCCAGACGTCTGCTCGGGTGGCATCCGCCCGTGGTACCCGGCGGCGGTCAGCGTGGCATACGCGGCGTCGACCGCGGCGTCGTCGCCGAGGTAGAACTCGAACAGCGCCCCGTAGCCCGCGCCCGTCGGCAGGGCGTGGTCGGCGTCGTACCTGGCGGCGAACACGGTGTCGAAGAAGATCGTCACGCCGCTGCCCATCCGGTGCAGGACGAACGGCTTGGCATCCTCGGTCGCCGGGATGTCGAGACCGAGCAGCCGGTAGAAGCGCAGCGCGGTCGGCATGTCCCGCACGATCATCCCGACCATGCTCAGCTGGATCTCCACCGTCAGGCCTCGGGCAGGAGGGCGACCGCCTCGACCGAGACCAGCAGACCGCGAGGCAGGACCACGTTCGCGGGCGGCGACCGGGCCGGCGGCGGCGTCGGCATGTGGCGCGCGTACACGGCGTTGAGCGCGGCGAAGTCGGCGACGTCCGCGTAGAAGATCGTCGTCTTGACCAGGTGGTCCATCGACGAGCCGGCCGCCTCCAGGGTCGCCGCGATGTTGCGCAGCGCGCGCTCGGTCTGTGCCTCGATCCCGTCGGCGACGGCCCCGGACACCGGGTCGATCCCGGCGGTGCCGGAGACGAAGACGAACCCGCCCGCGACGATCGCCTGGCTGTAGGGTCCCAGCGCTGCCGGGGCATGGTCGGTGTGCACGGCCTGTCTGTTCATAGGGCCTGCCTACCACTGCCGTCCCGGCGGGGGTGGGTGGCTCAGTGACCCGCCGTGTCGAACGCGGGCGCGAACCGCAGCTCGCCGCTCGGCGAGGGGCCCGAGAAGGCGAGGTGCTGGACGATGGCCCGGTCCAGTCCTTGGTGCGAGAGCGGACCGTTGCCCGTGAAGCCCATCCGCCCGTAGATGTCCGGATCGCCGATCAGCGCGCACCCCCGCGCCTCGCGGGCCCGCAGCCGGCGCAGACCCTCGGCCACGAGCGCCCGACCGATACCCCGCCGTTGCCGGTCGATCCGGACGGAGATCGGCCCGAGCCCGAACCAGCCGTCGTGCGACCCGTCGATCGTCACGGGCGAGAACGCGACGTGCCCGACGACGTCGCCCTCGTCCTCCGCCACCAGCGAGAGGGTCAGGTCGCCGGACGCCCGGAGCGACCGGATGATCGGCGCCTCGGAACCGTCGCTGAACGACTGCGGCTCGAAGGCGTCGACGGTCAGCCGATCGATGGCGTCGACATCGTCGGGGCGTTCGGGTCGGATCAGCACCGTCGTCTCCTGCTCGCGGACGCGCCCAGCTCGGGCGCGCCTCGCAGCGTAGGTCCGGGTGGCGCGCAGCCGAAGCGGATATGCCACGGCGCGGCATCGGCGAGCGCCCTGGGACGGGCCGGCCGACCGGGAGTCCTCAGTCGGTCGGCTCGACCGCCACCGGGTCCTCCACGAGCTCGCCGGGCATCGGCCCGTCGCCGTCCTCGCCGGACTCGGTGCCGACGGGCGTGGAGTCGCCCGAGCCGTCGGACTCGGCACCCGCCGCGAGCACCTCCGGGGTGACCTCCTGCTCGAGGGTCGGGTACCCGTAGCCGCCCTCCTGAACCTCGGCGTCCGGGTCCTGCGGTGTGTCGCTCATGGTCGCCCTTCCGTCGCGGACTAGATCCCCATCGTCGGCGCCTGCGCTGTGCCGCGCCATCCGGACGTCGTGCCGAGGTGTGTGAGCATGAGGCATGGCCGTCCTCGAGGATGTCCGCCCGCTGGGCACGGAGCTGGAGCGGTCCTACCCGGTCTACGTGCGCGGTCGGCTGAAGTTCCGCGTCAAGCAGATCGTCTATGTCGCGTTCTCCCTCGACGAGCGCGTCATGGGCTTCGCCTTCCCTCGCGAGGAGCGGGCAGCACTCGTGGCGAGCGACCCCCGCACGTTCCAGCTCCCGGGGGAGTCCGACCTGCGGTTCAACTGGGTGCACGCCGACCTGGCGGCGCTCGATCCGACCGAGGCGCGCGAGCTCGTCGTCGACGCCTGGCGCATGGTCGTCCCGCAGAAGATCTCCCGCGCCTACGACCTCGCCCATCCTGCCGGGCCCGGCAGCACCTGAGCATTTGCAGCGACGTGGCGCCGTCGAGATGCACGCCCGCCACGCGTGACCCCGGCGCACCCCGGGGGCACGGTCAGCACCGTGGGGCCGGCTGGAGGGAGCCGGCCCCACGGTGTGCTGTGGCCGCTAGGAGGTGCAGGCCTGGCCGTCGAGCCGGAACTGCAGCGGCGCCTGGGCAGCACCGGTACCGGTGACGACCAGGGTCGCCTTCTTGCCCGGTGCCAGGGTCGGGAACGCTCGGGGCGCCGTGACCGTGACCGCGTTGCCGGACTGCACGAACGAGCCGCCGACGACCGTCCGGACCCGCTGGTTGCCCTCGAACTCCCAGGACAGGTGCCAGGGGCTCAGTCGCTGCGTCCCGCGGTTCTCGACGGTGAGGGCAGCGACGAAGCCGCGGTTCCTCGGTCCGCCGACGCTGGTACCGATCATCCTGACGTTGCAGGTGAGCGGGTTCAGCGGCGGGGCGGCGAGGGCGATGAGCTCACGAGCCTGCTGGGTGAACCACTGACCGGCCGCAGGGTCGGCCATGCCACGCTCGGGGTCGAGCGGGCCGGCCGTGCCGCGGAAGCACTGGCCGTCGGACTCGCCGGGCACCTTGATCCAGAGGTAGGCGTCGACGAGCGCGGAACCGGTCGAGGTGGTCGGACGGACGCCGAGCCCGCGGTCGGGCGGGTTGCACCAGTCCTCGTGCGCCGGGTAGACGTCCGGCGGGTACTGCCACGGCCCCAGCCCGTTCCGGCTGGTGTCGATGACGAACGTGGCGGTCGGCTGGACACCCCCGAGGATCGAGGCGTAGCGCGAGTCGACCCCCGCGGTGCTCAGAGTCGGATCGGTGGCGTCGGGCGTCCACCGGCCGTACTGCGACATCGCGACGCCCTGCCAGTCGGTGGCCGGCCCGCCGTTCCAGTACTGGTTGCCGCAGCTGGCGTAGTCGCCGGGGACGACCTCGGTGGCGTAGGCGATGCACGACGAGACCCAGGTTCCGTAGGCCGTGCCGTTCTCGGTGAACTGGTAGTTCGACGCGTTCAGGAAGAAGCCGGTGGCCTTCTGCACGCCGGCCTTGACCAGGCGGTCGCTGATCTCGCCGACGTTCAGCCACGCCGACGAGGTGCCGTCGAGGTAGACCTTCACGTTGGGCAGTGCCGCGAGGACGTCGACGGCGTGGTTGAGCTGGGCGAACCGGGCTGCGGTGGCCGTCGCCGGGTCGATCTCGGCCGGCTGGCACCAGTCCATCGACCCGTCGAGGTTCGTGTAGTGCGGGATGATCCCGAGACCGTCGGGTTCGAGGATGACCGTCGCCGACCGGTTGCCGATCCCGGCGGCGAACCCGTCGATCCACGCGGAGTAGGCCGCCGTGTCCGCGGCGCCACCGGCCGAGTACTGCGCGCAGTCCCGGAAGGGCAGGTTGTAGGCGGCGAGGACCGGCAGCTGACCGACCTTCGACGCGGCGGACACGAGCCGGTCGACGTCGGCGCGCACCTCCTGCGGCGTGCCGCTGGTGAACCAGGTCGCGGACGGGACGCTTCCCAGCAGCTGCGCATCCGCGCGTGCCTGCCCGCTGAGGGTCTGCGCGGCCTCCAACGTCGAGCTGTGCGGGTCGGCGTAGAACGTCGTGCCCGTCTGCGGGGCGGGCTCGGCCGCGTGGGCGGGGGCGAGCATCGTCAGCGAAGCCGCGAGCGTCGCGGTCGCTGCCAGGGCCGTGCGGCGCATCGGGGCGCGGGTGCGGGGCATGTCTCTCCTGAGTCATCGTTGACCGGGCAAAGTGGGACCGCTCCCACATATTTCCAGTCATTCTGCGCATAGCCGGACCAACACGTCAACGCCCCCGGGTGCCCCAATTCGGGTGACTTGGGCAGAGGTCACCTCGCACCGAGCGTGCGTCGGTGGAGTCTCGGCACACGCGCGCGGCCGTGCGGCCCCCGGGGCGACGCCGGCTCCCATCGGCGCAGGCCAGACCGGCGCGCCAGTAGGCTCGACCGCATGGCAGACCCCACCACGGCTGGTCCTGGAGACGGTCACCGCGAGGGGTCGCCGGCGCCGGGCTCGCCGCACTCGCCCCGGGTGGCGACGCTCGACGAGGTGGCCCTGCGGGCCGGGGTCTCACGGTCCGTGGCGTCGCGGGCGATGAACAACGCACGCAACGTGAGTGCGCCGAAGCGGGAGGCGGTCGCCCGCGCGGCGAGCGAGCTCGGATACGTCCCCAACGCGACTGCCCGTGCCCTGGCGACGAACACGGTCGGGTCGGTGGTCCTCGCGGTCTCCCACGACGACCCTGCGCTGTTCGGGGATCCGTTCTTCTCCCAGGTCCTGGTGGGGGTGGCCGCCGCCCTCGACAGGTCGGAGCTGGACCTGACGCTCATGCTCACGTCCTCGGAGCGGGGGCGCGCACGGCTCGAGCGGCTGCTGCGGTCGCGCCGGTCGGACGGCGTGATGCTGATGGCCTTGCGGAAGGACGACCCGCTGAACCGGGTCGCGGCCGCGACCGACCTGCCGGTGGTGCTCGGTGGCCGCCCGTTGGACGCGGAGGCCCGGTGGTACGTCGACGTCGACAACCGTGGGGGTGCGCGCCTCGCCGCCGAGCACCTGCTGAGGTCGGGCCGACGGCGCCTGGCCACGATCGCCGGGCCTGACGACCTGCACGCATCGGTCGCCCGCCTCCAAGGTTTCGCCGACGCCTTGGCAGTGGAGCGGCTGCCCGCGGACTGGGTCGAGCACGCAGACTTCACCTACGAGGGAGGCGCGCGAGCGATGACGCGGCTCCTGGCGGCGCACCCGGACCTCGACGGCGTGTTCGCCGCGTCGGACAACATGGCCTCCGGGGCGCTGCGTGCACTGAAGGCGGCCGGCCGCCGGGTCCCCGAGGACGTCGCCGTGGTGGGCTACGACGACCTGGAGATCGCGCGCCACACCGAGCCGGCGCTCACCACGGTCAGCCAGCCGATCCGCGGGCTCGGCCAGGAGATGGCCACGATGCTGGTCCGCCTGATCGACGGAGACACCCCGACCCCGATCATCCTGCCCACGCGCCTGGTCGTGCGCGGCTCGGCGCCCGGCCCGACGTGATCGTCGCGCCGGGCGCCTGACCAGCCGCGGTCGGGCTCAGTACTTCGTGTACTTCACCCAGTCGTAGGTCGCGGTGCGCTGCCCGGAGTACGTGAACTTTCCGAGCCAGCTGTCGACGCCGGTCCCCGGCCACAGGTTCATCATGATGCGGCCCGGGTTGGTCGGGAGCTTCCCCCGCGAACCGTTCTCCTGCTTGACGAGGCGGCCGTCGACGAACCAGTTGATGGTGCCGCCGTTCCACCACTCGAAGGCGTAGTTGTGGTAGCCCGCAGCGGCGTCGAACCCGAGGTTGATCACGGACTCGTGCCCGCCGACACCGTTCGTGAAGTAGTTGGTCTGCATCTGCCAGGTGTTCTTGCCCAGGATCTCGATGTCGATCTCGTCCCAGGGCTTGCCGTCGCTCGGTCCCGTGTAGGTGAAGAACGAGCTGACGGTCCCGGCACCACCCGAGGCGGCCTTCATGCGGACCTCGTAACGCCCGTAGGAGTACACGTCGGTGGTGCGGTACTCACCGGAGGCGTACGGCTTGCCGGAGCAGCCGCTCGGGCAGGGGGTGGTGTTGAGGTTCAGTCCCATGACCCCGCCGCTGTGCCAGACGTGGTCCGCGCGCCAGCCGGTGTTGAACATCGAGCCGTTGCTGTACCCGTTGGCCTTGGCCCACCGGGACGTGTTGAAGCTGTCGAGGTTGTCGACGAAGCCGCCACCGGCGGCCTGGGCGGGCGTCACGAACGCCGGGGTGGCCGAGAGGCCGGCCACCAACGCCGTGACCAGGAGCCATCGGTGCAGCGTGGAGCGGTGATGATGCGTCGCCATTGATCGCATGTGTTCCTCCATCGGTACGGGTGCTTCGTGTCGTCCCGGCGTCGGCCGGGGCGTCTGCTCCTTCTCAGGTGCCGGCCTGATCAGGCCTGCTCGTACGCGCTCCACCGGTCGCAGCGGCGCGCCGCCGTGGATCGCACTGGAAATAGTTGGAACCGGTTCCAGTTCGACCATGCTCGGGGTTGACGAGCGCCGGGTCAAGGTCCGTAGGGGTGACGCGTTGGCTGATCGGTGCGCGAGCCTGATCAGGCGTTCGGGGCCCCAGGGCCACGCGACGCGCAGCGTCGGTGCCGGTTCTGGTTGGTCGGCTGCGGTCTCGCCCTATGGTCAAATCGGACGAATCCACTTACTGTCCTGTCAGTAAGTTATCCAGGACGAGGCAACGGCGCCTCTCCCAGGTGAATTGCACCGGACTCACAAGGTCGTGATCGTCCCGTGCGCGCAGGTCGACCCCTGCCCGCGCGCCCCTCCCCGCCGCACCAGCGGCGGTGCATGCGCCAACCTTCTGCAGCTCCCAAGGAGCGTCACCATGACCCGATCTGCTGGGACCGCCTACCTCATGGCGCCCACGCCGCTGACACGACGCCTGCTCATCACCTTGTTGACCGCGTTTGCGATGCTCCTGTCGTACGCGACCGTCACGCCGCTCGTCCCCACCGCGCACGCCGCGGGCCCACTGATCTCGCAGGGCAAGCCCGTGACGGCGTCGTCGACGGAGAACGCCGGAACCGCCGCGGCGAATGCGGTCGACGGCAACGCCGGCACCCGCTGGTCGAGCGCGTTCTCCGACCCGCAGTGGATCCAGGTCGACCTGGGCGCGACGGTCGCCATCGACCAGGTGGTCCTCACCTGGGAAGGGGCGTACGCACGCGCCTACCAGATCCAGGTCTCCACCTCGGCGACCGGACCGTGGACGAACGTCTACTCGACGACGACCGGTGACGGCGGCGTCGACACGCTCGCGGTCACCGGCTCCGGCCGCTACGTCCGCATGAACGGCACCCAGCGGGCGACGGGCTACGGCTACTCGCTGTGGGAGTTCCAGGTCTTCGGCGCCGGCGACCCGCCGCCCCCGACCTGCAACACAGGCGTGAACGCAGCGTTGAACAAGCCTTCGTCCGCGTCGTCGACGGAGAACGGCGGCACCCCCGCCGCGAGCGCCTTCGACTCCAGCACCACCACCCGGTGGTCCAGTGCCGCCTCCGACCCGCAGTGGGTCCAGGTCGACCTCGGCAGCACGCAGAGCATCTGCCGAGTGGTGCTCAGCTGGGAGGCGGCGTACGGCCGGTCCTACCAGGTCCAGTCGAGCGACTCGCCCACGGGCCCGTGGACGAGCCTCGCCACGACGACGACCGGTGACGGAGGCGTGGACACCCTGACCGTCAACGGCAGTGGACGCTACGTACGCATGACCGGCACCGTCCGCGCGACGGTCTACGGCTACTCGCTCTGGGACTTCCAGGTCAACATCGGAGGCACCGTGACCCCCACCACCTGCGCCTCCCAGCCGACCGTTCCCGACTTCGGCCCGAACGTCCGCATCTTCGAGGACAGCACGCCGGACGCCACGATCCAGGCCTCGCTGAACGAGGTGTTCGAGGCCCAGAAGGACACGCAGGCCCACCAGTTCCACGACCGCCGTGACGCGCTCCTGTTCAAGCCCGGCTCGTACAACGTGTACGCGAACATCGGCTTCAACACCTCGATCCAGGGCCTCGCGCAGAACCCCGACGGCGTCACCATCAACGGTGCCGTCACGGTCGACGCGTTCAACGCGAGCGACGCCGGCAACGCGACGCAGAACTTCTGGCGCAGCGCCGAGAACATGACGATCAACACGAACGGTGGGCGCAACCGCTGGGGCGTGTCCCAGGCCGCACCGTTCCGCCGGATGAACGTCAACGGTGGCCTCGACCTGTTCCCGGCGTCCTACGGCTGGTCCTCGGGCGGCTACATCTCGGACACCCGCGTCACGGGCTCCGTGGAGTCGGCGTCCCAGCAGCAGTGGTACAGCCAGAACAGCACCTTCGGCAGCTGGAGCGGGTCCAACTGGAACATGGTCTTCGCCGGCGTGAACGGTGCCCCGGCGACGAACTTCTCCACCGCGCCGAGCGGCGTGCACCACACGAACGTCGGCAGCACGCCGGCGTCGCGTGACGTCCCGTACATCTACTTCACCAACAACGAGTACCGGCTGTTCCTGCCGAGCCTGCGCACCAACGCAAACGGTCCCAGCTGGGCCGTCGGCGCGCCGACCCCCGGGACGTCCGTCAGCTTCAACCAGGTGTTCGTGGCACGTCCGTCGGACAGCGTCGCGACGATCAACGACCGCATCGCCGGTGGCTGCCACGTCGTCTTCTCGCCGGGCGTCTACAACCTGTCCGCACCGATCGTCGTGAACCGGGCCGACACGGTCCTGCTCGGCATGGGCTACGCCACGCTCGTCCCGCAGGGCGGCGTGACGGCCATCTCGATCGGCGACGTCGACGGTGTCCGCGTCAAGGGCATGTTCATCGACGCCGGCACCACCAACAGCACCTCCCTGATGACGGTCGGCACCACCGCGGGCATCGGCACCAACCGTGCCGCCAACCCCGTCACCGTGCAGGACGTCTTCTTCCGCATCGGCGGCCGCGTGGCCGGGAAGGCGACCAGCTCTCTCGTCGTCAACAGCAGCAACACGATCGTCGACCACACCTGGATGTGGCGAGGCGACCACGGCAACGCGGGCACCATCGGCTGGACGATCAACACCGCTGACACCGGCCTCGTCGTCAACGGGAACAACGTCCTGGCGACCGGCCTGTTCGTCGAGCACTACCAGAAGAGCGAGGTCATCTGGAACGGCCAGGGCGGACGGATCATCTTCTTCCAGAACGAGAAGCCCTACGACCCGCCGAACCAGGCCGCGTGGATGAACGGCTCGACCCAGGGCTACCCCTCGATCAAGGTCGCGAACAACGTGACCTCGTTCCTGGGCCAGGGCCTCGGCAGCTACGTGTTCTTCCAGGCGAACCCGTCGGTCAACCTCTTCTCCACCTTCGAGGCGCCCGTGAACCCGAACGTGCGCTTCCAGAACATGGCCATCGTGTCCCTCGGGGGCGTCGGCAGCATCTCCCACGTCATCAACGGCACCGGCCCGGGGGTGAACAGCGGCACGAACAACGCCTACATGCTCAGCTACCCGTGACGAGGAGTACCGCTCTCCGCACGAGTCGTCGGTGACGTGCGCCGGCCGGCCCCCGTCTGACGAGCCGGCCGGCTCGCGCCTGGAGTGGCGTGCCATGCGCGCGACGGGAGCGATGGCGGTGGTGGCCCTGGTGGCCGCGGCCGGCGTGCTGGCCGCGTGCAGCGACTCCCTGTCGCAGGACGAGGGACGCGTGACGTCGGCGTCCGACGTCAGAAGAGGGTCAGCTCGTCCTCGATCGCCGCGGGGGCGCGGACCGGAGCCGGCGCGCGCGCCACGACCGCGCCCGGTGCGCCGTCGGCACCCGAGGTCAGCACGCGCGACGCCAGCCACTGCAGCGAGTGCAGCTCCGTCTCGGCCAGCGCGTCGTGCAGGACCTGCGCGTCGACAGGCAGCAGCCCGCGCCCGGCCGTCGCGCCGAGGCCCAGCCCGAGGTCCAGGTCCGTGCGCATCGTCATCAGCTCGAGGTTCTGCCAGAACGCAGCCCGCCCGTCGGCGTCCGCGAGCTTCTTCACGCACGCCTTGCCCAGCACCTCCGCCACGCGGGCGCCGTCGTTGGTGTCGACGTCCGCGAACGCGGCCTCGACGGACCCGAAAGCGTTCAGCAGCGCGACGCCCGTCTTCTCGCCGATGCCTCGGATGCCCGTGAGGTTGTCGGATGCGTCCCCGCGCATCGCCGCGTACTGGCGGTACTGCCACGGGTCGATGCCGAGGAGGATGCGCAGGCGTGCCGGTGTCAGCACGGGGGAGGCCTCGACACCGCCGTTGATGATCCGCAGGACGGACGTCGTCTCCGTGATCAGCGCGAACGCGTCGCGGTCGGACGTGCAGACGACCGTGTGCCAACCCGCCTCCGTCGCGACCGACGCGGCCGACGCGAGGACGTCGTCAGCCTCGAACCCTTCCGGGGTGACGACGTGCAGGCCCGCGGCCCCGAAGACGTCGACCGCGAGCGCGAGCTGCGTGACCAGGTCCGCGTGCTTGTCGGTGCGGTGCGCCTTGTAGTGCGGGTGGGCCGCCTTGCGCCTGCTGCTCCGGGCGTCGTCGAACCCGATGACGACCGCATCGGCAGCGACCCGGTCGACGGCGCCGAGGATCTGCGACAGGGCGCCCTTGACGGCCCACGTCGGCCGCCCGTCGCGCGTGCGCAGCTCGGTCCCAGCCAACGCGTGGAACGAGCGGTGGAGCAGGGAGTTGCCGTCAACGGCCAGGAGGGTCTTCGTCATGGGGGTCGGGCGGCTGGTGCCGACCGGGTCCTTTCTCGGTGCGCCCTCCAGGGTAGGTGACGCCGGTCCTCTGCCAGCCCCCCGGTGTCCGCCCGCGGCGAACCATCTGCGCCTCGCCCTGCCGGTCGCACCTGGTGGACGGAGACTGGTCGGCATGCAGACACGACACCTCGGAGACGTCACGGTCAGCGCCATCGGGCTCGGCGGGATGCCTCTGTCGATCGAGGGACGCCCCGACCGCGAGCGTGCCCTGGCCACCATCCACGCCGCGCTCGACGCGGGCGTCACGCTCATCGACACCGCGGACGCCTACCACCTGACGGCGACCGACGTCGGCCACAACGAGTCCCTCATCGCCGAGGCCCTGAGCACGTGGGGCGGTGACACCTCGGACGTGCTCGTCGCCACCAAGGGCGGCCACCTGCGCCCCGGCGACGGCTCCTGGTACGTCGACGGCTCCCCCGAGCACCTGCGGCGGGCGCTCGACGCGTCGCTCCAGCGGCTCGGCGTCGAGGCGATCGGCCTCTACCAGTTCCACCGCCCGGACCCGGCGGTCCCCTATGCCGAGTCGGTCGGCGTGCTGGGCGAGTTCCTGGACGCCGGCAAGATCCGCCTCGCGGGCATCTCCAACGCCAACCCGGACCAGATCCGCGAGGCGCAGACGGTGCTCAGCGGGCGACTGACGTCGGTCCAGAACCAGTACTCGCCGGCGTTCCGCTCGTCGCAGGCCGAGCTCGACCTGTGCGCGGAGCTCGGCCTGGCATTCCTGCCGTGGAGCCCGCTCGGCGGCATCAGCAGGGCGTCCGCGCTCGGCGACACCCACGGCGCGTTCGAGCGCATCGCGACGACGCACGGCGTCAGCCCGCAGCAGGTCGCGCTCGCGTGGGAGCTCGCGCAGGCGCCTGTCGTCATCCCGATCCCGGGATCGTCGCGCCCGGCGACGATCCAGGACTCCGTCAGGGCCGCAGAGCTGATCCTCGCCCCCGAGGAGATCGTGGAGCTCGACGCGGCCGCGTCGTGATCGTCCCGTCCGACCCGCGGTACAGGAGCGCTCCGTCGCGCACGGAGCCGGGTCCCGCAGCGACCGGCTGAGCACCGGGTGGTCGCTCCCCCGACGGGGAGCTCCTAGCCGCTCTGCGGGGCGCCAGCCCGAGCCATGTCCCGCCGGACCGGGAGCTGCTGGTATCCGGCCGCCCGGTAGGTGGCAACTGCGGACGCCCGGTCGGTGCAGACGGTCGCGCTCGACGAGCCGAGCTCCCTGAGGTGGGCTGCCGCGGCGAGGCACACCCCGCGGCCGTAGCCGCGCAGGCGATGCTCGGGGTGGACCCCCAGCGGCTCGAGCAATCCCGGCCGACCGTGTCCGGCGGACCAGACCGTGACACCTGCGACCGGTACGCCTGCATCGTCGTACGCGAGCAGACAGCCGGCGTCGGCGTACGGCAGCCCGGCCGCCATGGTGTGCCACAGGTGATCGGTGAACCGCGAGCTGCCCCACGCGGCCCGGTGGACGGCGGTGAACTCGGACACCTGCGCATCCGCTACCACGGCGACCCGTACGCCGGCCTCCTCCACCGGTGCGCTCAGATCGCGGCGCAGAGGCGTCCACGCGTCGCTGGCACTCCAACCGGCGCCCGGCAAGCGCTCCTTGACGAGCGAGCCGTCAGGCGCCTCGACGGCGACCTTGCCCGCCGGCAGGACACCGCACTCCGGCCGGGAGAGGTCCGTGACCACCCGGTACGCCACCTCCTCGTCACGCCACAGGTGAGGGGCGACGGTCATCCGGAACACGTCGGGACCGTCCAGGAGCCCACACGCGACGATCTCCCCGTTCGACCGCCACACGCGGAGCGCGGCCGCGAGCGCCTCCGGCCCGAACCTCCAGAACCAGCCCAGGTCGCCCGGATGCAGCTGGATCGGCAAGGCGTCCTGCTGCCACTCCCGCAGGGCGCGGTCCACGCTGCCGAGCTCGTCGACCTGGGGGGTGCTCAACGCGACGGCCACAGGCTGATCCGACTCCACGGACACCCGTGGCACAAGTGAATTGCCAGCAGGCCGACCTTGTCCGGCGCGGGCCTTCCCCGTGCGGTCAGGGAGGAGGGGCAACGGCCGAGGGGGGCGCCGTGACGGCGCCCCCCTCACCTGCTGTGCGAGTGGGTCAGCCGACCTTGACGAGCTGCCACTGCTGGTTGGTGCCGTTCCAG
>NZ_LMFC01000004.1 GCF_001426705.1 Cellulomonas sp. Root485
CAACCAGCGCAACCCGCGGGTGCGGTTCGGCAACCCGGTGCACGTGTTCAACAACCTGTACAGCTCGGTCGGGTCGTACGGGGTGGCCTCCACGATGGAAGGTGGTGTCCTGGTCGAGGGCAACTACTTCGAGAACACCGACGACACCTTCCACCTCGGTGAGGGCTCGTCCCCGGCGGGCACGCTCGTGGCGAGGAACAACTACTTCGTCAACTCCACCGCCGGCCAGACCGGTGGCTCGGTGAAGTCGGTGACGTACTCCTACACGCTCGACACCGCGAGCACGGTGAAGTCGATCGTCACCTCCGGTGCGGGCGCACGCTGAGCACACGACCGGACGGCCCGCGGCGACTCTCCGCCGCGGGCCGTCGCTCGCCCGCAGCCTTCCGGGCGACGGCGGGCGCCGATACTGTGGACAGCGGCTGGGGGGCTGAAGGGCCGCGGTGCCCTGGTGCCCGCCCCGAGTCGGCTCCGACGTACGCGGGAGCCAACGATGTCTCACGACGACACCACGCCCGAGGGTGATCGACCAGACCCGGTCCCGCCTGCCACGCCGACCGAGCCCGTCGGCCCCGGCATGGTCCCGCCGCCACCGCCGTCCCCGCCGGTCGCTCCGCTGCCCCCACCTCCGCAGACCCAGGTCATCGGCCCACCACCCCCGCCGGCTCCGGCTCAGGACGTGCCGGTGGCGAGCTACGGCGCTCCGCCGCCGCAGACCTCCGCCTACGGCGCACCGCCTCCGGCCGCGTACGGCTCGGCTGCCGCGGCGTACGGCCAGCCCGGTCCGTACGGCGCACCGCCCGTCGCCGGTGTCTCCGACAAGTCGTTCATCGCCACCTGGCTCTTCAGCGTGTTCCTGGGCTTCTTCGGCGTCGACCGGTTCTACCTGGGGAAGGTCGGCACCGGGGTGCTCAAGCTCGTCACGCTCGGCGGCTGCGGCATCTGGGTGCTCGTCGACATCATCCTGGTGCTGGCCGGTGCCCAGAAGGACAAGGTCGGCAGGCCGCTCGCGGGGTATGACCAGTACAAGAAGACCGCGTGGATCATCACGGGCGTGCTGTTCGTCATCTCCTCGATCATCGGGGCGATCAACGGCCCCAACGCTGCGGACACCATCGTCGACGACGCCGCGGACGCCCCGGCCGCGGAGGCGCCGGAAGCCGTCGAGACCGAGGATGCGGCGGACGCTCCGGCCGCCGAGGCCGACGAGCCCGCAGAGCCGGAGGCGACCGTCCAGTCGTGGGCCGACGAGACCTTCGGCACGTTCACGCCCGCCACCCAGGACGGCGCCGGGGACAACCTGGTGGCGCTCCCCGCGGGCGCCACGGCGGGGATCGTCACGGCGACGCACGACGGCGCCGCGAACTTCGCGATCGCGGTGCTGGACGCCGAGAACGGCTCGACCGGCGAGCTGCTGGTCAACACCATCGGTCCCTACACCGGGACGACGCTGTTCGGTCGAGGGCTGAGCGAGCCCGTGACCCTGCAGATCACCGCGGACGGGAGCTGGACGCTGACGGTCGCCCCGTTCTCGACCGCCCCGCTGCTGGCCCCCGCGGGCTCGGGCGACGCGGTCTTCCTCTACGACGGCGCGACGGCCGCGCTCACCGCGACCCACGACGGTGACAGCAACTTCTCGGTCAGCGAGGACACCGGCTCCCTGTTCGAGTTCGGCCTGCTCGTGAACGAGATCGGGCCGTACTCGGGAACCGTCCCGCTGAGCTCGGGACCGTCGATCATCGACGTCAAGGCGAACGGGGGGTGGACGCTGACGGTGGGGTGACGGGTCCGGTCGTCGTTCGCGGTCGCACAGCCCGGGGACAGGAAGCTCCGAGAATCCTCGGAGAATCCCCGCCGAGACTCGTCACATGACAACGACGACCTGGGAGGCGCCACCACTGGCGCCGCTCGCCCAGCCGCGACGCACCCGGGCACGCAGCGGCGTCCTGCCGACGCTGTGGCTCGGCGTGCTCGCGGTGCTGGTGTTCTGGTGGACGGGCACGGCCGCGTCGACCGGGGGCACGCCCGGCGGGGCCCTGATGTCGCTCGGCGAGCTGGCGGGGCTGCTCGCGTCGTACCTCGTCTGTGCGCAGCTGCTGCTCATCGGGCGCGTGCCGTGGTTCGAGCGGGGCATCGGCTTCGACCGGCTCGTCGCGTGGCACCGGTCGCTCGGCACCTCCGTCGTCCTGCTGGTCCTCACCCACGTGGCCCTGATGATCGTCGGCGGGTCGCTGCTGGACGGGCTCAGCGTGTGGTCCGAGGTGCCGGCGGTGCTGGCGACGCAGCCGTACCTGTGGCCCGCGGTCATCGGCACGGTCCTGTTCGTGGCCGTCGGGGTCTCGAGCGCCAGGCTCGCCCGCCGCCACCTCTCGTACGAGGTCTGGTTCGCCGTGCACCTGAGCATCTACGTGGGGATCTTCCTGGCGTTCGCCCACCAGGTGGCGGGCGGAACGCACTTCGTCGACTCGCCGGTCGCTCGCGGGCTCTGGATCCTGCTCTACGCCGGCACGGCGGCCGCGCTGCTGACCTGGCGGGTCGTGCTCCCGCTGGTGTCGCACCGCCGGTACGGCCTGCGGGTCTCCGCCGTGGTGCCCGAGGCGAACGGGCTGGCGAGCGTCTGGGTGCACGGCCACGGGCTCTCGCGCCTCGACGCCCGCGGCGGCCAGTTCTTCCTGGTGCGCTTCCTCACCCCCGGCCACCGCGCGACGGCGCACCCCTACTCGCTGTCCATGGCACCGACCGACGACCACCTGCGGTTCACCGTGGGCGCGCTCGGGGACCACTCGTCCGCCGTCGCGGACCTGCGGCCGGGCACCCGGGTGCAGGTCGAGGGGCCCTTCGGGACGTTCACGGCGGACCGGGCGACGTCCGACCGGGTCCTGCTGGTGGCCGGGGGTGCCGGGGTCGGGCCGGTGCGTGCGCTCGCGGAGGAGCTGCTGGCCCAGGGCCGTCAGCTCGTGGTCCTGCACCGCGCGCACGACGCCGCGAGCCTGGCGCTGGCGGCCGAGTTCACCCCGTCGCCCCACCTGACCTACGTGCCCGTACCGGGCCGCCGGGCGCAGCTGGGCTACGACCCCCTCGACCCGCAGCACCTGCGAGGGCTGGTCCCGGACATCGCGTCGCGCGACGTGTTCGTGTGCGGCCCGCCCGCGATGGCCGACGCCGTCGTGCGCGCAGCCCGCGCCGTCGGGGTGCCCAGGTCCGCCATCCACCGAGAGGAGCTCGACTCATGACGACACCACGCTGGCGCGGCACCGTGATCTACCTGGGGTCGCTGGCCGCGATCGGCGCGGCAGGCTTCACCAAGTTCGCGGTGCTGGCCCCCACGTCGACTTCTCCGGAGTCGAGCACCGACGGCACGGCAGCGGCCGCCGGCTCGGTGGGTACCGGCCAGTCCGACTCGACCACGGACCCGGCGACGAGCACCGGGGCAGGATCCACGTCCGACGCCGGGACCACAACCAACGACACCGTCACGATCGTCGGCTCCTCGGTACAGACGCGGTACGGCCCCGTGCAGGTCTCCGTGACGTTCACCGCGGGGCAGATCAGCGACGTGCAGGCGCTGCAGGTTCCCGGCGGCCACCACGAGAGCGTGCAGATCAACGCGCGGGCGACGCCGCTCCTCGCGCAGGAGGTGGTCGACGCCCAGTCCGCGCAGATCGACACCGTCTCGGGTGCCACGTACACGTCGGAGGCGTACGCCGAGTCCGTGCAGTCCGCCATCGACCAGCGGGGCTGACGCGTGCGTCACCTGGAGCTCGTGATGGGCATCCCGATGTCCGTCGACGTCCGCGGCGCGCTGGACGAGCGGGTCGAACGTGCAGCGGTCCAGGAGGCCTTCGCCCGCATGCACGCAGCCGACCGGCGGTTCAGTCGCTTCCGTCCGGACAGCGAGGTGAGCCGGTACGACGACGACGACACGGAGCCCAGCCCCGACCTGCGCGAGGTCCTGGGGATCGCGGCACGCTTCGGCGACCTGTCCGGGGGCGCGTTCTCGGTCCGGCGACCCGACGGCTCGCTCGACACGGACGGTGTGGTCAAGGGCTGGGCCGCCCAGCGGGCGGCCGACACGCTGACGGCGGCCGGGTTGACCACCTTCTGCCTGAACGCCGGCGGCGACGTCGTCGTCCGCGGCGAGCCCGAGCCGGGCCGCGGGTGGAACGTCGGCGTGCGGGACCCGTCCGACCCGCAGTCGTTCCGCACCGTGCTCGAGGTCCGCGACGGGGCGGTGGCGACCTCCGGGACGTACGAGCGTGGTGAGCATGTCTGGGACGGCCGCACCGGGCAGCCCGCGACGGATCTGCGCGCGGCCACCGTCGTCGCCGCCGACCTCACCACCGCCGACGTGCTGGCCACCTGCGTCCTGGCCCTCGGCCGCGACGGGATCGCCTGGGCGGCGGAGTACGGCGCCGTGGCGGTGCTCGCCGTGGACGCCGACGGCGAGCTGCTCACCGCGCTGCAGGCAGCTCCAGCGTGACCGCGGCGCCCGGCCGGCCGTCGGGGCGCGCCGACGCGCTGACCGAGCCCCCGTGCTGGGCGGCGACCTCCGCGACGAGCGCGAGCCCGATGCCGTAGTGCCGACGGTCGTCGCCCGACGCCCCCGCGTCCCGGTGCGAGGCGAACCGCCGGAACAGCTGGTCGGTCTCCGGCAGGCCAGGACCGTCGTCGAGCACCTGCACGAGCACCCGGTCGTCCCGGCGGGACACGTCGACGTCCACGGCCGCCGTGGCGTGGTCGATGGCGTTGTCGACGAGCGCCGTCACCGCCCGGCGCAGCGACACCGGCGACGCGAGGACCGACGCCTGCGCGTCGCCGGTGCGCGCGAGCTCGACCCCCCGTTCCTGGGCCGTGGCCAGGGCCGCGTCGACGACGTCCTGCACCAGCGCGGTCGCATCGACCGGGACCGCATCGACCGAGCGCGCGTCCGCGGCCAGGAGCATGTCGTCCAGCACGGACGCCAGCGCCGCCGCGTCGGCGAGCAGACCGTCGACGTCGTGCTGCACCCGGTCGGGCGGCCCGGCGCCCCAGTCGGAGGTCAGGTGCCGGTCGAGCAGCTGGGCCCGCGTCGAGAGCAGCGTGAGCGGGGTGCGCAGCTCGTGGCTCGCGTCGGCCACGAAGCGCCGCTGGAGGTCCAGGGCGGCGACCATCGGCTGCACCGCCCGCCGGGTCAGCCACACGGCGCCGAGACCCGCGAGGACGACCCCGACGGCGCCCGCCACCAGCAGCGCGGCGACGAGCCGTGCCAGCTCCTCGCGGCTCTCCGTCGGGTCCTCCGCGGCCTGCACTACGGTGCCGTCGTGGCTGCCCGTCAGGACGCGGACCGTGCCCGCGTCGGTGGGTGCGGTCGTCCAGACGTCCTCGCCCGACCGGGCCACCTCCCGCATCACGTCCAGGTCCGGGAGGCTCTCCGGCAGGCCGTCGGACGTGGACAGACCCCGGGGCGACGCCACCGCGACCCACATCCCGGGCGGAGCGTCGTGGGCGTCGTCGATCGAGCTCACCGTTCCCTCGAGCCTCGACCGCGCCGACTCGTCCTGCGCCCGGACGACCACCAGCAGGACCGCGGCGCCGACGACGACGAGGCACCCCAGCACGAGCACCGCGGTCTGCACGCCGAGCCGGCGCGCGGTCCGGCGCAGCGCGTCGTGCTCGGCGCGCGTCGTGCGTGGCGTGGTCATCCGGCGCCCAGCCGGTAGCCCGCGCCGCGCACGGTCGCGACCGTCGACCGACCCAGCTTGCGGCGCAGGTAGTACACGTAGGTGTCGACCACGCCCTCGTCCTCGGCGTCCGTGAAGACCCGGTCGAGGATCTCGGGGCGGCTGAACACCTGGCGGGGGTGCCGCGCGAGCAGCTCCAGCAGCGAGCACTCCCGCTCCGAGAGGTCCACGGGCGCACCGGACGAGGTGGTGACCTGCCGGGTGGCCACGTCGAGCGTGCCGGCGGGGACGTGCAGAGTCCCGACGTGCTCGCGCGTCCGACGCCGAAGAGCTCGCAGCCGCGCCGCGAGCTCGTCGACGTCGAACGGCTTGCTCATGTAGTCCTCGGCGCCGGCGTCGAGCCCGGCCACGCGGTCGGCCGGGTTGCCGAGGGCGGAGAGCACGAGCGCGGGCGTCACCACTCCTCGGGAGCGCAGCCGGCCCAGCAGGTCCAGGCCTTCGATCGCGGGCAGGCCCCGGTCGAGCACGATGACGTCGTAGGTCCGGGTCAGACCGAGGTGCAGACCGCGCTGACCATCGCGCGCGACGTCGACGTCATACCCCTCGCCGACGAGGATCTGCTCGAGCATCGACGCGAGCTGCCGGTCGTCCTCGACGAGGAGCAGCTGTGCGGACTCCGGCATCGCGTCCTCCCTGCTCAGCACCTGGTCGCATCGTACGGTGGCGACCGCCGCCGAGCGTGCCGGTCAGCCGGACAGTGCCTCGCACACCCCGACCAGCCGCTCTCGCAGCAGGTTCCCGCGCTCCGCGAAGCCACGCTGCCGGGCGACGTACTCGGCCTTGCCCTCGGGGGTCTCGATGGTGACGGGGTCGAGGCCGTAGGTGGTCACGTCGTAGGGGGACGCCTGCATGTCGAGCGTCCGGATGTCCCGGGCGAGCTCGAAGCAGTCCAGCAGGAGGTCACCGGGGACCGCCGGGCCCAGCTTCGTGGCCCACTTGTAGACGTCCATCCCGGCGTGCAGGCAGCCGGGCTGCTCCATCGCGGTCATCGACGCGCGTGTCGGCCGCAGCGTGTTGAGCTCGACCGCCTCGGGGGTGAAGAACCGGTAGGCGTCGAAGTGCGTGCAGCGGATCTTGTGCGTCTCGACAACGGCATCGGTGCCCGCCGCGCCGAGCCGCAGGGGGAGCGGGTGCCGGTGCTCGTCGGTCTCCCGGTAGACCATCGCCCACTCGTGCATGCCGAAGCAGCCGGTCAGGGCCGGGCGGCCGAGCGTCGCGGTCAACAGTCCGCGGATGAACCGGACGGCGTCGCCGCGGTCGGCGAGGAACGCGTCGGCGTCGAGCGTCACGGTGCCGTCGGCCGTCCGGTACCAGCGCCAGGCCGCATGCGGGGCAGAGGCGTCCAGCGCGACCCCGACGCCCGGGTGCCAGCGGCGCAGCACGGCGGGCGTCACGGGGTAGTACTCGAAGAGGAAGTCCTCGATCGCGTGCTTCTGCTGGCGCGACCGGCGTTCCCGTCGGCCGGCGGTGAACGCGTCCGCCCGTTCCGCGTGCGCGTCGGCGAGCGGCTGCCACGCCGCCGCGTCAAGCACAGGAGGAGCGGTCAGGGGCATGTCACCAGGGTAGGCGAGACTGACAGACTGCCCTCGTGGTCATCCTCGCGTCGGTCTTCGCCGTCCTCGCCGCCCTCCTGCACGTCCTCTTCTTCGCGTACGAGTCGCTGCTGTTCGAGCGCCCTGAGGTGCACGCGCGGTTCCGTACGAGAACCGAGGACGTACCCGCAGTGAAGCCGTGGGCCTACAACCAGGGCTTCTACAACCTGTTCCTCGCGATCGGCGCGCTGGTCGGGGTCGTGCTGGCGCTCGCCGGGCAGGAGACGGTCGGTCTCGCGCTGGTCCTGCTCGCGTGCGGGTCGATGCTCGCGGCGGCCCTCGTGCTCGTCGCGACGAACCGTGCCATGGCCCGCGCCGCGGTGACCCAGGGCGCGTTCCCGCTGCTCGCCGTCGTCTTCTCCGTGGTCGCTCTCCTGTCGTAGAAACCTCAACCCCAACGCCGCACGGGTCGACAGGCGTTATGGGTTCAGGAGACGCGATCAGGGAGCGTGGTGCGTGAGCAGACGGTGGGAGGACCTGCTGGAGCAGGTCGCGCGTGAGCGCTATCAGCGCCTGGTCGCGCACGCCACCCTCGTGTCGGCGTCTCCGTCCGACGCCCAGGACCTCGTGCAGGAGTCGTTGATCGCGGCGTTCTCCGGGCGCGCGCGGTTCGGGTCGGTCGAGCAGGCCGAGGCCTACGTCCGTCGGGCGATCGCGTCGCGGGCGATCGATGCGGGCCGTCGACGGACTCGTGAGTACCGACTTCTGGAGCGCGCTGCCGCGCAGACGCCCGCGGCGGTCGTCCCTGACGACAGGCTGCCGGGCGCGGACGTCGTCCGGGCACTGGCGACGTTGAGCCCGCGGGAGCGGGCGTGTGTCGTCCTGCGGCAGATGGAGGACCTCTCCGTGGTCGAGACGGCCTCGGCGCTGGGTCTGTCCGAGGGCGCGGTCAAGCGGTACACCTCCGACGGGCTCGCGCGGCTGAACGCGCAGCTCGGCAGCACGACGGACGCCGGTGAACGGATCGCGGTGCGGACGCTGACCCCGACGGAGGTGCGCCATGAGCGATGAGCTGCACGCCCTGCTGGCCCGGGCGTCGAACGACATCGAGGGTGCTGCGCCTGGGCTCGACGGTGGCCGTCTGGGCCTCGTCCGCTCCGCTGCCCGTCGTCGCCGGATCGCGCGTCGCACCGCCGAGTCGTTCGCGGGCGTCGGCGTGGTCGGCGTGCTCGGGGTCGGCCTGTGGCTCGGGCTGGGTCAGCAGACCCCGGAGCCCGTGGTGCCCGTCGTGACGCCGACGGTGACCCCGACACCGACGCCGACGCCGAGTCCGACGGTCACGCCGACGCCGAGCGCGACGCCGACCGGTCCGGTGGTGCGCGAGGAGTCGATCGACGATGCCACCGTCCTGGACCGCCTCGAGCACCCGCGCACGGGCGAGGTCTGGCAGACACCGACACCGGCCCCCGACATGGCGCCGGTCCTGCTGCTCGACAGCTCGGACACGGTCTTCCTCGTGGGCTCGCGCGGCCCGGCCTCGATCTACGTCGCGGTGGCCGCCGACTTCTACGGGATGGGCGCCAGCGTGGACCTCTTCGAGGTCGATGCGGCCGGTCCTCGCCGAGTGGCCTGCCCGAGCGCACGGACCGGTGACGCGTGCGCCGACGAGCCCGCGATCGGCCCCGACGGGCTCGTGGCCGGCCTGTACCGCTGGGACACCGAGACGTTCTACGACACCCTCACCCTGCCGCGCGAGGTCGACCTCGGAGGCGACTTCGTCCTGACCACGACCCGGACGCAGCAGTCCTCGTACTTCCCGTACTGGGTCTTCGGCGACGGCGGCACGCTCGTGGACGCCGAGAGAGGCGACCAGCGGGTGCTGCGCCGGCTCGGTCCGTTGGCGGTCGTCGCCGAGACGTCGCCGTCGGAAGTCCCCGGCCTCACCAACCTCGATTACGCCATCACCACGCCGTTCGGCACGACCATCACCCTGACGGAACACGACGTGCCCGGCGGGGACTTCGACGCCATCCGGTGGCAGCCCGGCTTCGAGCCGACGCCGTCCGACGACGGTGGGCCGCTCGTCGCGGCGTCGCCCGGCGAGGGGGCGTGCTTCGGGCGGACGTTCTCGCAGGAGACGACCCACGTGGCCGCGCAGTGGCGCCGGGCGGGGGAGACCGCAGAAGGTCGACCGGTGTTCGTGCCGGTTGAGGGCGGCAACGCGATGTCCCAGGCCGTGCGCGCCTGGCAGGAGGAGATCTCCTGGACGGTCGGCGCGGAGGGCGCCGACGGGCTCGTCGAAGGCGCCGAGGCCGGTTACCGCTACCCGACGGACGCTGGCTTCCTCGCCGCGAACGCGCTGTACGCCTTCCAGGGGCCCGCCGGCGAGTGGTTCCTCGCGCTGCGCTCGGACGCGGTCCAGGCTGTGTGGGAGTGCGTGTAGGTCCAGGTCAGTCGCGGGAGACGGGTGCCTCGGCGCGTTCCGGCAGCACGTCGGGTGCGATGTCCGCCGCTCTCGTCGACACGCGGTGCAGCACCCACTCGAACGGCCCGCGCCCCACGGAGACCGCCCACAGCCAGCACAGCCCGATCGTCGTGAGGATGAACGCCAGCCACACCTCGACGGTCGCGTCGTACACGACGCCCCGCCCGCGGGCGGCGATGACGACGATGTGCAGGGTGTACGCGGTGAGCGCGAGCGACCCGACGGCCGCGAGCGGCGCGAGGACCCGCGGCCACCGGTCGGCGACCACGAGGCAGCCGGAGATCACGAGCAGCGCGACGCCGACGTTGCCGACGACCTCGAACGTGGTCGACGAGTGCGGCTCCGCGGTCGCGAGCGCAGCGGGCCAGCCGAACAGGTGCAGCGCGACCCAGGAGCCGCCGTGCCCGAGGATCACGAGCCCGACCCCGGCCAGGGCGCCGAGGCCGCGCAGCCGCGGCGAGCGCAGGTCGCTGCGGCCGATCGCGAGCCCGGCCAGCAGGTACGCCGTCCACACGATCGCGGGGTAGTAGTGGCCGACCGTGATCTCGGTGAGCACCGTCGGTCGCGCGTCCTCGAGGCCGGCGGCGATGGTCTGCCCCAGCGGGGGGCCGACGACGGCGACGACCCCCGCCGCCGTCAGGAGAGCGGCCCGGGACCAGCGCAGCGCGACGCAGCCGAGCGCGAACAGCAGCCCGTACGTCGGCAGGATCACGACGACCGGCGTCGCCAGGATGACGAGGAGCTCCCCGAGGCCGAACAGGAGCAGCGCGCGGACCAGGATGCGCACGCGCGCCTGCACGAGGCGGGTACCGGTCACGGGGTCCGTGCTGCCGGAGAGCAGCGCCAGCGACAGGCCCGCCAGGACGACGAACAGCGCCGCCGGCCGACCGTCCGCCAGCTGCGCGAAGCCGCCCGGCGGAATCGGGCCGTGGTCGTCGGGCCCGACGTGCGCGGTCATCATCCCGAGGACGGCGAGGCCCCGGGCGACGTCTATCCCCATGATGCGGCGCATGGTCGGATGCTAGCGATCCTCCGCCGATCCGATCCGACCCGCGTGATCTCGCATGTCGAAACGGTTCGTCCCGGTTATTGAACTCTGAGCCTCATCGATGATTACAGTTCGATGTGAACTCCCCGACGCACCCCGACTTGTACACCCACGGACACCACGAGTCCGTGCTGCGCTCGCACCGCTGGCGCACCGCCGAGAACTCCGCGGCGTACCTGCTGCCGGCCCTGGTCCCGGGTACCCGGCTGCTGAACGTGGGCTGCGGCCCGGGCTCAGTGACGATCGACCTGGCGGCCCGCCTCGAGCCCGGTGAGGTCGTCGGCGTCGACACCTCGGCGGCGGTCGTGGAGATCGCGCAGAAGGCCGCTGCGGACGCCGGCGCGGACAACGTGACGTTCCAGGTGGCGGACGCCTACGAGCTCCCGTTCCCCGACGACGCGTTCGACGTCGTGCACGCCCACCAGGTGCTCCAGCACCTCACGGACCCCGTCACCGCGCTCCGGGAGATGCGTCGCGTCACCCGCCCGGGCGGCGTGGTCGCGGTGCGCGACGCCGACTACTCGGGCATGACCTGGTACCCCCAGTCGGACGGCCTGGACGAGTGGCTCGCGCTGTACCACGAGGTCACGCAGGCGAACGAGGCCGACGCGAACGCCGGCCGCAAGCTGCTGTCGTGGGTGCGCGAGGCCGGGTTCGAGCCGGACGGCATCGTGCCCAGCGCCGGGGTCTGGTGCTACGCCACCCCCGAGGACCGCACCTGGTGGGCCGGGCTGTGGGCGGACCGTTCCGTGGCCTCGAACTTCGCGGCGCAGGCCATCGCGCACGGCCTCGCCGACGAGGTCGGGCTCGAGCTGCTCGCCGACGCGTGGCGCGAGTGGGGCAAGCAGCCCGACGGCTGGTTCGCGGTGCTGCACGGCGAGGTGCTCGCGCGCGCCTGAACTAGGCTTCCGACGTGCGCATCGCGAGGTTCACCACCGGGGGAGACCCCCGCTACGCCCTGGTCGACGGAGCTCCCGGGTCCGAGGAGCTCGTGGTCATCACCGGAGACCCGCTCTACACGCCGGTGCAGCCGACGGGCGAGCAGATCCGGCTCGACGACGACAGCGTCCGCCTGCTGGCGCCGGTCATCCCACGCTCCAAGATCATCGGCGTCGGCCGCAACTACGCCGACCACGCCGCGGAGATGGGCAACGAGCTCCCGCCCGCGCCGCTGCTGTTCCTCAAGCCGAACACCTCGGTCATCGGCCCGGACGACCCGATCGTCCTGCCCGACTGGACCGAGCACGTCGAGCACGAGGCCGAGCTGGCCATCGTGATCGGCAAGGTCACCAAGGACGTCCCGCCGGACCGCGCGCTGGACTACGTCTTCGGGTACACCGTCGCCAACGACGTCACGGCGCGCGACGCCCAGCGTGCCGACGCCCAGTGGACGCGCGCGAAGGGGTTCGACGGCTCCTGCCCGGTCGGTCCGTGGATCGTGCCCGGCCTCGACGTCGACGACCTGTACGTCCGCGCCCGCGTCAACGGCGAGACGAAGCAGGACGGCCGCACGTCGCAGATGATCTTCGACGCGGCGTACCTCGTCTCGTACGTGTCCGAGGTCTTCACGCTCCTGCCCGGCGACCTGATCCTCACCGGCACGCCCGCGGGGGTGAGCCCGATCGTGGACCGCGACGTCGTCGAGGTCGAGGTCGAGGACATCGGCGTGCTGCGCAACCCGGTGCTGCGCCGCTGATGACCATCCACGCCGGCTGCCGCGGACGGGCGAGCGTGCTGCGCAACCCGGTGCTGCGCCGCCACTGACCCGGGCCCTGCCGCCCACCCCAACGAAGGAGAACCGTGAGCCTTGACGACGTCGCCGTGGAGACCACCCCGATCGACGGCCTGCTCGTCTTCCGCGTGAAGCAGGTGCAGGACCCGCGCGGCACCGTGCGGGAGTTCTACCGCGCCTCGGTGTGGGAGCACGACGACCTCAGCACCCGGGTCGACGGCCCGTGGGCGCAGGTCAACGTGACCGAGAGCAAGCGCGGCGCGATCCGCGGCCTGCACGGCGAGGCCATGAACAAGCTGGTCGGCATCGTCTCCGGGAAGGCGCTCGGCGCCTACCTCGACGCCCGGGAGGGCTCGCCGACGTACGGGGCTGTCCACACCGTGCCGCTCGAGAAGGGCACGCAGGTGTTCGTGCCCAAGGGCGTCTGCAACGGGTTCCAGTCGGTGTCCGACGAGACGCAGTACCTGTACTGCTTCGACACGGAGTGGCGTCCGGGCATGCCCGGTGTCGCCTACAACCCGCTGAGCCCGGACCTGGGCATCGAGTGGCCGGTGCCGGTGGACGTCGACGACCCGGCACAGGTCTCGGTCAAGGACCGCAGCGCCACCGTGTGGACCAGGGCCTGACGGACCGCCAGTAGCCTGGAGCCCGTGACTTCCTCTGGTGTTCGTGTTCGCTTCTGCCCCTCGCCCACCGGGACGCCGCACGTCGGCCTGATCCGGACTGCCCTGTTCAACTGGGCGTACGCGCGCCACACGGGTGGCACGTTCGTGTTCCGCATCGAGGACACGGACGCGGCGCGCGACTCGCAGGAGTCCTACCTCCAGCTGCTCGACGCGCTGCGCTGGCTTGGTCTGGACTGGGACGAGGGCGTCGAGGTGGGCGGCCCGCACGAGCCGTACCGGCAGTCGCAGCGGATGGACCTCTACGCGGACGTGGTGCGGCGCCTGGTCGAGGGCGGGCACGCGTACGAGTCCTTCTCCAGCCCGGAGGAGATCGAGGCCCGCCACAAGGCCGCGGGCCGCGACCCGAAGCTGGGCTACGACGGCGTCGACCGGGACCTGACCGACGAGCAGAAGGCGGCGTTCCGCGCCGAGGGCCGCGAGCCTGTCCTGCGCCTGCGGATGCCCGACGAGGACCTGACGTTCACGGACCTGGTGCGCGGCGAGGTGACGTTCAAGGCCGGTTCGGTGCCGGACTTCGTCATCGTGCGCGCCAACGGCCAGCCGCTCTACACGCTGGTCAACCCGGTGGACGACGCCCTCATGGGCATCACGCACGTGCTGCGCGGGGAGGACCTGCTGTCGTCGACGCCCCGGCAGATCGCGCTGTACCGGGCGCTGTCCGCGATCGGCGTCGGCTCGGGCGAGCCGGTGTTCGGGCACCTGCCGTCGGTGCTCGGCGACGGGAACAAGAAGCTCTCCAAGCGGGACCCCGAGTCCAACCTGTTCCTGCACCGGGACAACGGGTTCACGCCCGAAGGGCTGCTCAACTACCTCGCGCTGCTCGGCTGGTCGATCGGCCCGGATCGGGACATCTTCTCGATGGCGGAGATGACGGCCGCGTTCGACGCGGCGGACGTCAACCCGAACCCGGCACGGTTCGACGTGAAGAAGGCCGAGGCGATCAACTCGGCGCACGTCCGGCTGCTGGCGCCCGAGGACTTCCGCGACCGGCTCGTCCCGTACCTGCACCGCGGGGGACTGGTCCCGACGGACGCGTACGCGGACCTCTCGGCGGAGCACCGCGCGCTGCTCGACGCCGGCGCGCCGCTCATCCAGGAGCGCATCACGCTGCTGGGCGAGGCGGTCGGCATGCTCGGCTTCCTGTTCGTCGCGGACGACGCCCTCGAGATCGCCGACGACGCCCGCGGTGCCCTCCGGGAGGAGTCCGGGACGGTGCTCGACGCCGCGGCCGCCGCGCTGGCGGGCATCGAGGACTTCACGACCACCGCGACGCAGGAGGCGCTCCAGGCCGCCCTGGTCGAGGGTCTCGGCATCAAGCCGCGGTTCGCGTTCACGCCGCTGCGGGTGGCCCTGAGCGGTCGCCGCATCTCGCCGCCGCTGTTCGAGTCGATGGAGATCCTGGGCAAGGAGTCCACGCTCGCGCGGATCGCCGCCCTGCGCGCCACGCTCTGATGCGCGTCGACGGCGTCCTCTTCGACATCGACGACACGCTCGTCGACACCCGTGGTGCGTTCGGGCACGCGTTGTCCGACGCCGCCCGGCGGTACCTGCCGGACCTCCCGCCCGAGCGCTACCCGGAGCTGGTCACGGTCTGGCGGGCCGACGTCGGCGGCCACTACGCGGCGTACACGCGCGGCGAGGTCGGCTACGCCGGGCAGCGGATGACGCGCGCCAACGAGCTCCACGAGCAGTTCGGCGGACCGGTGCTGGACGCCGACGGGTTCGCCGTCTGGGACGAGTCCTTCCAGAAGGCGTTCGCGGACGCGTGGACCGCCCACCCGGACGTCGACGTGGTCCTCGACAAGCTTCTCGCGGCGGGTCTCGCGGTCGGCGCACTGTCCAACGCGTCGGTCGCCTTCCAGACCTCCAAGCTCGACCGGGTCGGTCTGCTCGACCGCGTCCCGATGCTCGTGGGCGTCGACACACTCGGCTTCGGCAAGCCCCATCCCGCGACATTTCTCGAGGCATGTCGACGGCTGGGCACGGAGCCAGAGCGCACCGCATACGTCGGCGACGAGCTCGACGTCGATGCGCTCGGTGCAGTGGGGGCCGGGCTCCTTGGGATCTGGGTCGATCGCCCCGGCGGGCGCCGCCACGCCATCACGGACACCGATATCGCTTCCGCGCGTGCGAGCGGGGTTCTCGTCATCGATTCTCTAGGCGCACTGCCGGAGACACTGGGCATTTAAAGAATGAGACGTGCACCTGTTGCGTAAGAAACCGCTGCGGCGATGGCTCGTTCGTCTCGATGACCCACCGGGCCGAGCCGCGTACTACGCGTTCGTGGCGGCCCGAAGCGAACGGGAGGCGGGATCGCTTCTGCACGACACGGTCTCGTTCGTGGAGCGTGCTGGCTTCGAGAGGCTTCTTGCAGTCGAGGAGTTTCCTACGCGGCCGTCGGCCCGTGACCTCACGAAGGGACGGGTCGAACTGGACGACCTCGTCGCGTGTCGCTTCGTCGTGCCGCGTCCCGCTGTCGCGGAGCCGATGAGTCGGGGAGTGCTCCCTGGCGACCCCGACATGGCCCTGATCGAAGACTGGCGGAGGAGGCAGGGCTTTGAGCCGTAGGGCTGACAGTCGTTGTGACGGGTTCGGCAAGCCTGACCCACGGGTGTTCGTCGAGGCGTGCCGACGGCTCGGCACCGCCCCCGAGCGCACCGCGTACGTGGGCGACGAGCTCGATGTGGACGCCGTCGCCGCGCGCGCCGCGGGGCTGCTCGGCATCTGGGTGGACCGACCGGGCGCGCGCCGGCTCCCGCTGACGGACGCAGAGATCGCCGCCGCCGACGTCGTGACGATCGAGTCCTTCGACCAGCTCCCCGGTGTGCTCGGTCTCTAGCGCAGCCGTGCCCGGTAGCACTCCGTCCGGTACGGCACGTCGATCCACTCCCGCCCGCGCAGGTCCGGGTGGGTGGCGACGAGCTCGTCGATCTCGTCGAGCAGCGCGTCGCGCTCGTCGGGCGGCAGCAGGATCAGGTGGCTGCGGCTCGCGGCCAGGGTGCGCAGGTCGGCGGTGCGCAGCCGCTGCGTCCAGTGGAACGTGGCGTGCTCAGGCTCGGTGAACGCGTCGCCGAGCTCGGGATCGCGGTAGCTCGTCTCCAGGCCGTCGCCCCGGTGCACGATCTCCGTCCAGCGGGCGACCCAGTCGGTCTCCTCGTCGCGCACGTTCCACAGGGGCGCCACCTGACCGCCGGGGCGCAGGACGCGGGCGATCTCGGCGGCGGCCATCGGGGGATCGACCCAGTGCCAGGCCTGCGCGATGGTGACGGCGTCCACGGACGCGTCGGGAAGGCTCATGCGCTCCGCGGTGCCGGGCAGCGCCCCGACGTCGGGCAGAGCGGCGGTCAGCTCCGCGCGCATCGCGTCCGACGGCTCGACCGCGACGACGTGCCAGCCGAGCGCGACGAGCCGTTCGGTGAGCTTGCCGGTCCCGGCGGCCAGGTCGAGGACGTCGCGCGCCAGCGCCGGCACGGACCACCGGACGGCCTCGTCGGGATAGCTCGGACGGGTGGCCTGGTAGACGGCGGCGGCGCGGTCGAACGAGGCGGCACGGTCGTCGCGGTGGTCGGTGCTCATGGCATCGATCGTGCCGCGGACCGGCCCGTCACGCCTCAGGCAGCGGGTCCAGGTACTCGAGGGCGGCCTGGTGCAGCTTCCCGTTGGACACCAGCGCCGATCCGCCGAACGGGCCGGGAACGCCCCGGATCGACGTGAACATGCCGCCGGCCTCGGTGACGATGGGCACCAGCGCCGCCATGTCGTGCAGTGACAGCTCGGGCTCCGCCGACAGGTCCACGGCGCCCTCCGCGACCAGCACGTGCGACCAGAAGTCGCCGTACGCCCGGGTGCGCCACGTGCGACGGGTCAGGTTCAGGAAGGCATCGAGCTGCCCGCGCTCCTCCCAGCCGCTCAGCGACGAGTACGACAGCGAGGCGTCCTCCAGGCGGTCGACCGCGGACACGTGGAGCTGGCTCGCGGCCGCGAGCGACTTGCCCGTCCACGCGCCGGAGCCCTGCGCGGCCCACCACCGCCGGCCGAGAGCGGGGGCGCTGACCACCCCGACGACCACTTGGTCGCCGTCGAGAAGCCCGATGAGGGTGGCCCACACGGGCACGCCGCGGACGAAGTTCTTGGTCCCGTCGATCGGGTCGATGATCCAGCGGCGCGGTCCGTGGCCGGTGTCGCCCATCTCCTCGCCGTGCACCGCGTCGCGCGGCCGCGCGCGGGACAGCTGACCGCGCACGATCTCCTCCGCCGTCTTGTCGGCGTCGGTCACCGGCGTCAGGTCGGGCTTGGTCTCCACGCGCAGGTCCTGAGACTTGAACCGGGACATCGTCATCCCGTCGACCTGGTCCGCGATCACGTGGGCGAGGCGCAGGTCGTCGTCGTACCCGGGGCGCAGACTCATGCCCGACACCGTAGTGGGTCGAGTTCGCACGTCAGGGACGTGCGGGCTCCCGGTTGTCCGGTTCGCCGCTGCCGAGCCGGCTGGCCAGCAGGCGGCGGAAGGACTCGATGCGGGCCGCCCGGGCCGCCCGGGTCACGTCGTCGGGGGAGGCCTCGACCCACTCGTCCAGCGCGCAGTCGGGGGCGTCGTCGGCGTGCGTGCAGCCCCGGGGGCACTCCTCGGCGACCGCGGCGAGGTCGGCGAACGCGCCCAGGAGGTGCTGCGGGTCCACGTGGGCGAGCCCGAACGACCGGACGCCGGGGGTGTCGATGACCCACGTCGGCTTGCTCGTGCCCGGCACGCGCAGCGCCACCGCGGAGCTCGACGTGTGCCGCCCGCGACCGGTCACGTCGTTGACGATCCCGACGGCCCGGTAGGTCCCGGGGACGAGCGCGTTCACCAGCGTCGACTTGCCGACGCCCGAGTGCCCGACGAGCACCGAGGTCTTGCCCTCCAGCGCGGCCCGCACGTCGTCCAGGCCGTGGATGATCTTGCCCCCGACGGACGACTGCGCGCTGGTGACCACGACCTCGACGCCGATCGGCGCGTACATCCCGACCAGCTCCGCCGGGTCCGCCAGGTCGGCCTTCGTCAGCGCCAGCAGCGCGTCCATGCGGGCGTCGTAGGCGGCGGCGACGCATCGGTCGATCATGCGGGTGCGCGGCTCGGGGTCGGCCAGGGCGGTCACGATCACCAGCTGGTCGGCGTTCGCGACGATGATCCGCTCGACCGGGTCGGTGTCGTCCGCCGTCCGTCGCAGCACGGTCCGCCGCTCACTGATCCGCACGATCCGGGACAACGAGCCGTCGTCGCCGGACGTGTCGCCGACGATGTCCACGCGGTCGCCCGGGACCACGCGGTCGCGGCCCAGCTCACGGGCCTTCATCGCGATCGCGACGCGCTCGTCGGGACCGTCGGGGTCCACCAGGATCGCGTAGCGGCCGCGGTCCACGGCCGTGACCAGCGCGGTCTCGGCATCGGCGTGCTCGGGACGCTGCTTGGTGCGGGGGCGCGAGCCACGACCAGGACGGATGCGGACGTCCCGCTCGTCGTAGCGCCGGGTCCCCATCAGGCGAGCACGGCCGATCCGGCGAGCATGCCGCTCCACAGTCCCGCGAAGTCCGGGATCGTCTTGGCCGTCGTCGCGACGTCCTCGACCTCCACGCCCGGCACCCGCAGCCCGACGAGCGCCCCCGCGGTGGCCATCCGGTGGTCCTCGTACGTGTGCCAGGTGCCGCCGGTCAGCGGGCGCGGCGTGATGACGAGCCCGTCCGACGTCTGCTCGGCCTGCCCGCCCAGACGCGTGATCTCGGCGGCCAGCGCGGCGAGCCGGTCGGTCTCGTGACCGCGCAGGTGCGCGATGCCGCGCAGCCGCGTGGGGGAGTCGGCCAGGACGGCGAGCGCGGCGATCGTCGGTGCGATCTCTCCCGCGGCGTGCAGGTCCAGGTCGACGCCGCGGACGGTCCCGGTGCCGGACACGCTCAGCACGTCGCCGTCCAGGCGCGTGGTGGCGCCCATGCGCTCCAGGATCCCGGGCAGGAGACCGCCCGGCTGCGTCGTGCTCGTCGGCCAACCGGGCACGCGCACCGTGCCGCCGGCGACCAGCGCCGCGCACAGGAACGGCGCCGCGTTGGACAGGTCGGGCTCGACGCGGACGTCCCGGCCGGCGATCGGACCGGGCGTGACGCGCCAGATCGCAGGACGGGAGTCGTCGACCTCGACGCCTGCCTCACGCAGCAGCGCGACGGTCATCTCGATGTGCGGGAGGCTCGGCAGCGTCCGGCCGGTGTGCCGCAGGGTCAGGCCCTGCTCGAACCGGGCGGCGGCGAGCAGCAGGCCCGACACGAACTGGCTCGATGCCGACGCGTCCACGTCGACCTGACCGCCGCGCACCGACCCGCGACCGTGCACCGTGAACGGGAGGTGACCGGGCTCGCCGTGCTCCTCGACCCGCACGCCCAGCGTGCGCAGCGCGGTGAGCACGGGACCCATCGGCCGGGCCAGGGCGGAGTCGTCCCCGTCGAACCGCACGGGTCCGTCGGCGATCGCCGCGACGGCCGGCAGGAAGCGCATGACGGTCCCCGCCAGGCCGCACTGGACGCTCGCCGAGCCCTGCACCGACCCCGGCGTGACCACCCAGTCGGCGCCGTCCTCGTCGATCCGAGCGCCCAGGCCGGCCAGCGCGTCCCGCATCAGGAGGGTGTCGCGGGACCGCAGCGCGCCGCGCAGGCGACCCGGAGCGTCAGCGAGCGCAGCCAGGACGAGGTACCTGTTGGTCAGGGACTTCGAGCCGGGGACGTCCACGAGCGCGTCGAGCGGGCCACGGGCGAGCGGTGCGGTCCAGAGATCCATGGCACCCAGGCTATCGGGGGTGCCGACGGAGCCTGGCGGACGTCTCAGTCCGACGTCTTCGCGGCGGCGTGGTCGGAGCGTGCCTTCTGCACGCGCCAGCTGATCCCGGGGCGTCCCTCGAGGTCGACCCCGGCGATGAGGGCACCGCCCGTGAACGCGAGCGCGCGCACGAAGCGGTCGCGGCGGGCGCGCCGGAGGGCAGGGTCCTCGCCCTTGACGCGCTTGAACGGCAGGTTCAGCACGATCAGGGGCGCCGTCAGGACCGCGAGGGCCAGCGCAGCCGTGCGCGGCGCCTTGCCGACCGCGAGCAGCACGCCCGCCCCGGCCAGGGCGACACCGTGGACCTGGACGATGGTGGTCAGCTGGCGGTCGCTGAGCTCGTGGCCCAGGGCCTCGCCGGCAGGACCCTCGCGGACCGGCTCGGGCAGCCGGGCGCGCAGCGTCGTCAGGGCGCCGCGGGCGTCGGCGGCGTGCGCGGCGGGGTGCCGGACGACGTCGAGGCCCTCGGTGACGAACCACGAGGCGAACAGGGGACGCGCGAGACGACGCAGCAGCACAGCAGCTCCTCCTACAGAACGCCGCCGGCGGCCGACGGTGCGTCGGTGGACTCGCCACCGTCACCGATCTGCTCGCGGGCGACGTAGTTCTCGAGGTCGAACAGGTTGTCGCCGGCACGCGTGGCGACGGTGAGCAGGGTGGTCGCCGACGCGACCTCCTCGACCTGCTCCTTGAGGAACCACAGCAGGAACTGCTCGCCCAGCGCGTCACCCTCGGCGCGCGCCGCCGCGAAGATGGCCTCGATCTGCGTCGTGACCTGCTTCTCCTGCCGCAGGGCCAGGCCGATCGGCTCGGTGACCTGCGTGAAGTCGTTGCGCACCGCATTGCCGCCGGGGATGGCGACGGGCAGGTCCCGGTCGAGCAGGTACTGCACGATCATCAGCGCGTGGTTCCGCTCCTCGATCGCCTGGCGGTAGTAGTGCCGCGCCAGCTGGGGGAGGTCCTGGCCGTCGAACCACACGGCGATCGCCACGTACTGCTGGTGGGCGTCGAACTCGTGGCCGATCTGCTCGCGGAGCAGGCGCAGGAACGTGGAGTCGTCGGCGGTGCTCGTCATGCCGCCAACCTAGTGCCGTCGCCCGGGGTTCAGCACGAGGGAATGGCTCGCGCGCCCTCGCCGTTGTGCCCACCATGAGCTGCACCACCGAGGCGCCACCCGCCACGTCGTCCGTGACGGGCTGGGCCATCGGTATCCCCGTGGACACTCTTCCGCCCCAGGCCCTCGCGCAGATGCAGTCGTCGCGGGTGGATGTGGCGTGGACCACGCCGGTCGGTGGTCCCCAGGCTGCGGGGCTAGGCTCGACCGCGATGAGCGAGGACACGAACCGCGCGCCTGAGGCCGAGGACGACGCGGCACGGACCGAGAGGTTCGAGGCGGAGGCGCTGGTCTACCTGGACCAGCTGTACGGCGCTGCCCTGCGCATGACGCGCAACCCGGCCGACGCCGAGGACCTGGTGCAGGAGACGTTCGCCAAGGCGTTCGCGGCGTTCCACCAGTACCGGCCGGGCACCAACCTCAAGGCGTGGCTCTACCGCATCCTGACCAACACGTACATCAACTCGTACCGCAAGAAGCAGCGCGAGCCCCAGCAGTCCCGGTCCGAGGAGATCGAGGACTGGCAGCTGGCCCGCGCCGAGTCGCACACGTCGAGGGGCTTGCGGTCTGCCGAGGCCGAGGCGCTCGACCACCTCCCGGACTCCGACATCAAGGACGCGCTGCAGCGTCTCCCGGAGGAGTTCCGGATCGCGGTGTACCTCGCCGACGTCGAGGGCTTCGCGTACAAGGAGATCGCCGAGATCATGGGGACGCCGATCGGGACCGTGATGTCCCGTCTGCACCGCGGCCGCGCGCAGCTGCGCGAGATGCTGTCGGACTACGCGCGGGGGCGTGGTCTGGTCGCGGCGGCCCCGACCGCGCCGGAGGGCGAACGATGAACGAGAACGACCCGTCGGCCACGGCCGGCAACTGCGGGAACAACTGTGCCGACGCGCTCGACCGGTTGTGGGAGTACCTGGACGCCGAGCTGGGCGCCCCCGACGCCGAGACCGTGCGGGCGCACCTGGCCGAGTGCGAGGGGTGCCTCGAGGAGTACGACGTCGACGTCGTGGTCAAGACGATCGTGAAGCGCGGGTGCCAGGAGGCGGCGCCGGACGGCTTGCGGTTGAAGATCCACGAGCAGCTCACGGTCATGCGGATCACCCAGGACTGAGCGAATGACGAAGGCCCGGTGCAGCAGCTGCTGCTCCGGGCCTTCTGACACTCAGTCGCGCAACGCTCAGGCGTTGGGACGGTTGCCGTGGTTCGCGGCGCTGCCCTTGCGGGAACGGCGCTTGCGGCCTCGCTTGCTCATGGGATCTTCCTTCGTCGACGTACGGGGGGTCGGCGCCCGTGCTGCTCGCCGGACTCGTCTCCATCGTCCCACATCTCTCGTGTCCTCAAGTGCGGGGTGCTGACGTCCGATATCCAGTGCGTGAGCCAGCCGACACAGTCCGTCATCCCGTTCCTGCACGCCCTCGCGAGCACGGGCGGCTCCGACCTGCACTGCAAGGTCGGGTCCGCGCCTCGCGTGCGTGTCGACGGGCGGCTGCGCAAGCTGCAGGTGCCCGACCTCAAGCCTGCGGACACCGAGCGGATGCTCGAGGAGGTCCTCCCCGACGACCTGGTCGACACGTTCCGTGAGCACCACGAGGCGGACTTCGCCTACTCGGTCTCCGGCGTCGGCCGGTTCCGCGTCAACGCCTACCAGGCGCGCGGCACGTACGGCATGGTCTTCCGGCGGGTCGCCGTGGGCGCCCAGGCGCTGGCCGAGCTCGCACTGCCCGAGGTCATCGGCGAGCTGGCCCTGGAGCCCCGCGGGCTGGTCCTGGTGACCGGGCCCACCGGGTCGGGCAAGACGACGACGCTGGCGTCGATGGTCGACCTCATCAACACGCTGCGTGAGGTCAACATCGTCACCATCGAGGACCCGATCGAGATCCTGCACCAGGACAAGAAGTCGATCGTGTCGCAGCGCGAGGTCCGCCAGGACACCGCCGACTTCACGGTCGCGCTGCGCGCCGCGATGCGGCAGGACCCCGACGTGATCCTGGTCGGCGAGATGCGTGACGTCGAGACCGTGCGCGCGGCGCTGTCCGCCGCCGAGACCGGCCACCTCGTCCTGTCGACGCTGCACACGATCGACGCGGCCGAGACGATCAACCGCATCATCGACTTCTTCCCGCCGCACGAGCAGAAGCAGGTCCGCATCGCGCTCGCGCAGGCGCTGCGCGGCATCGTGTCCCAGCGTCTGGTCCGGCTGGCCAACGGCACCGGCCGGCGGCCCGCGATCGAGGTCATGATCAACACCGGCCGGACGCGTGAGGCGATCCTGGACCCCGAGGACGCCCCGCCCCTGATCGACCTGATCAAGGAGGGCGACTTCTACAAGATGCAGACGTTCGACCAGCACCTGTTCGAGCTGGTGCGGGACGACATCATCACCTACGACGAGGCGCTCTCCGCCTCCACCAGCCCGCACGACCTCACCGTCGAGCTGCGGCAGGCCGGCCTGGTCTCCTGACCCCACCCACCCGCCCGTCGAGACGAGCCCGCGACCACCCCGGTCGCGGGCTCGTCTCGTTCCCGCAGACGCGATATGTCGTGAGATATTGCATCCTGTCGGAACGCGATATAACGTGTTCGACGGAACGAGATATATCGCGAATGAGGAGAGCGTCATGGCAAGCGAGTCCTGGGTCGTCGCCGGCCCGCAGATCATCGAGATCGAGTCGATCACCAGCCTGCGCGTCCAGCTGGCCGGCGGTCGCGTCGACGTCGTCGCGCACGACGGGCCCGGTGCACGGATCGAGGTGCACGCCGTCGACGGCCGGCCCCTGGAGGTCAGCCTGTCCGGTGACGGAGAGCTCCGGGTGGGTTACCAGTTCACGCTGGGCGGCTGGGACGGGTTCCTGGAGAAGTTCCGGAACTTCAGCGGCAAGGACCGGGCCGACGTCCACATCGCCGTGCCGCGGGAGGTCCACGCGAAGGTGGGCACGGTCTCGGCCGACGGCCTCCTGGCGGGGATCGAGCAGGACGCGTCCGTGTCCACGGTGTCCGGCACGCTCATCACCGACGGCACCCGCGGACGCCTCGGCGCGAACACGGTGTCCGGCGAGATCGTCGTCCGCGACCACCGCGGTGACCTCAAGCTCAACACGGTCTCCGGCGAGCTCGCCGCGTCCGGGGAGCTCAGCCTGGTGCAGGCCAACTCCGTCTCGGGCTCATTGACCTTCGACGTGACCTCCGGGACGTCGAGCGTGACCGCGACGACCGTCTCGGGGGACGTCACGGTCCGGCTGCCCGAGGGCAAGGGCGTGCAGGTCAAGGGCCAGTCGGTGTCGGGGCGTCTCGTCGTGGACGGCGAGGAGTACAAGGGCACGACGCCGGGTCACCGGAAGGTCGACCTGCGCACCGGCGACGGAGCGTGCTTCGTCTCGGCCAGCACGGTCTCCGGGCACCTGACGGTGCTGCGCGGTGCCGGGACCGGGGTCGCGTGATGATGGCGCCCGTCTTCGCGCACGGACAGCTGCGCCTCTACCTGCTGTCGCTCCTCGAGAGCGGCCCCAAGCACGGCTACGAGCTCATCACCGCGCTCTCGGACCGCTTCGGCGGCACCTACCGGCCCAGCCCGGGCACGGTCTACCCACGCCTCGCCCGCCTCGAGGAGGAAGGCCTGGTGCAGCGGGTCGACGAGGAGCGCAAGAGCACGTACGCGCTCACGGAGGCCGGCTACGCCGAGCTCGACGCGCGCCGGGCCGAGCTGAGCCACCTCGAGGAGGGCATCGCGGAGTCGGTCCGGGAACGTGCCGCGCAGGTGCGCGAGGACGTCCGCGGCTCCATGCGCGGGCTGCGCGCCGATCTCGCGGCGGCCGCCCAGCAGGCTCGGGCGTCGGCGGTCCCGCACCAGTCCGGGATGGCGCCGGACGACCCGCGGCTCGCGTCGCACGTGCGGTACATGGACGCCGAGGCCATGATCAGCCGGTTCCGCGACGAGATCCGGGCGGACCTGCGTCGGGCCGACGCCGGCGGGAAGGTCGAACAGCTCACGCTCGACACGCTGCGCACCGTCCTGGACTCGGCGCTGACCGCGGTGCGAGGCACCCTGCGGTGACGGCGTGACGGCCCGATCGTCGGACGGTCGGGCCGTCAGGCGCCGTCGTCGGGGAGGCCGAGCCAGGCGTGCCAGCCGGTGTGCAGCACCAGCCAGGCCATCAGGCCGTACCCGGCCTGACCGGGCAGGACGCCGTCACCGGCGGCCAGGTCGCCCAGCCACTGGTCGTGCGCGGCCAGCGGCGTGTAGGTGTCCACGAACGGCACTCGCCGTCGGGCGGCCACGTCCGCGAACGCCGCGGACAGGTCGGCAAGCTTCTCGCTGTCCGCCGTGGCGCCCGGCGGGGGGCCGACGACGAATGCGGGGATCCGGCGCTGCTCGGCCACGTCGAGGATGTTCGCGAGGTTGAGCCGGCTGCGCGCCAGGGAGAGCCCGGCGGCGGCGTCGGCGCGACCAAGGGCGACCACCAGGCGGTTGTCCGTGTCGGGCGACCAGCGGCGCGAGGCCTCGTCGTCCCAGCGGGCGCCCAGCCCCGTGGTGGTCTCACCGGGCACGGCGAGCGTCAGGACGGTGAGCGGCTCCGGGGTGGGCGTGCGGGCCGTCACGCGGCCGACCCAGCCCAGGCCCTTGGGGTCGCCTGCCCCGGCGACGAGCTCGTCACCGACCACCGCCAGTCGCAGCGGCAGCTCTCCCACGTGCGTCACCTCTCGCCGTCCGACCCCGACGGGCCGCCGGGTGACGGCCGTCGTCGCACAGTGTCTCAGGGTGCGACGACGGCCGCGGGTTCATCGGCGGGCCTGTCGTGGGGGGAACGTGTGAACGGCGGCGAGCTGTCAGGCGCTGCGGTACGGGTGGCTCGGCAGGTCGGAGGACCAGTCGGCGTGGGACGTGGGCGGCTGGGCGCTGCCGAGTCCGTCGTGGCGCAGCGTGACGACCAGGCGGGCGACCAGCCAGGCCGCTGCGACGAGTGCGAGGACGATCCAGAAGGTGGTCATGGCTGAAAATCTATGCTCGTTGATAACGCGCCACGAGTGGCAGAACTGACGGTGACCGTTGACATTCCGCCAAGCGACGTCGGATGCTGGCCGCATGCTCCGATCCGTCGCCGTCATCGTCCTGCCGAACGTCGCGCCCTTCGAGCTGGGGGTCGCGTGCGAGGTCTTCGGCATCGACCGCCGTGACACCGGCGGACCCGCGTTCGACTTCACCATCTGCGGCATCGAGCCCGGCATCGTGAAGACCAAGGACGCCGGCTACTTCTCGATCGTCGTCGAGCACGGCCTGGAGGCGACGCGCGACGTCGACCTGGTCATCGTGCCCGCGTACGGCAGCTCCGGGCCGGTGCCCGAGGTGGTGCTCGACGCCTTGCGGGACGCCCACGCGCGCGGTGCGTGGGTGCTGAGCATCTGCAGCGGCTCCTTCGCGCTGGGTCAGGCGGGACTGCTCGACGGCCGCCAGTGCACCACGCACTGGATGTACACCGACGAGCTGGGCCGGACGTTCCCGCAGGCGCGGGTCAACCCCGCCGTGCTCTACGTCGACGACGACCGGGTGATCACCAGCGCGGGCACCGCGGCCGGGATCGACGCGTGCCTGCACCTCGTGCGCCGTGAGCTCGGCGCCACCGCCGCGTCGGCGATCGCCCGCCGGATGGTCGTGCCGCCGCACCGCGACGGCGGCCAGGCGCAGTACGTCGACACGCCGCTGCCGTGCGACGCCGACACCCTGGCCCCGCTGCTCGCCTGGATGGTGGAGAACCTCGAGGAGGAGCTCAGCGTGCCCGACCTGGCGGCCCGCGCGTTCGTCTCCGAGCGGACGTTCGCCCGCCGGTTCCGCGCGGAGACCGGGACCACGCCGGCAGCGTGGGTCACCCGGCAGCGGGTCGTGCGCGCCCAGGAGATGCTCGAACGGTCCGACGCGAGCATCGAGGAGATCGCGCGGCTGTGCGGCTTCGGCACCGCCTCCGTGCTGCGGCACCACTTCGCCCGGACGCTCGGCACCAGCCCGCAGGCCTACCGCAGGACGTTCGCGCCCGCACCGGTCTCCTGACGCGCCGAGAGCCGCACCCCGTCGGGATGCGGCTCTCGGTCAGCGTGTCGTCAGCGCGCGAAGGCGGTCTCGACGAGGTTCGCCTGCTGGGCCTGGTGCTTCTTGGCGGACCCTGCGGCCGGTGACGCGGACTCCTTGCGGGAGACCACGCGCAGCGTGCGGTTCAGCAGCTGCGGCAGGTGCATGGACAGGAACGTCCACGGACCCTGGTTGCGCGGCTCGTCCTGCACCCACACCAGCTCGGCGCCGTCGAACGGCGCGACCGCGGCACGGGCTGCCTCGGCGTCCAGCGGGTAGAGCTGCTCCAGCCGGATGATCGCCGTGTGCTCGTCGCCGGTCTTCACGCGGTGCGCGAGCAGGTCCCAGTAGACCTTGCCCGAGCAGAGCAGCACGCGGGTGACCTGCCCGGCCTTCGCGGCCGCGAGATCGTCACCGATGACCGTCCGGAACGTCCCCGAGGTGAACTCCTCGACGTCCGACGACGCCGACTTCAGGCGGAGCATCGACTTCGGGGTGAACACCACGAGCGGACGACGCGGGCGGTCGTACGCCTGACGGCGCAGCAGGTGGAAGTGCGACGCGGGCGTCGACGGCTGCGCGATCGTCATGTTGTCCTCGGCCGCGAGCTGGAGGAACCGCTCGATGCGCGCCGACGAGTGGTCCGGGCCCTGGCCCTCGTACCCGTGGGGGAGCAGGAGCACGACCGACGAGCGCTGCGCCCACTTCTGCTCGGCCGACGAGATGAACTCGTCGATGATCGTCTGGGCGCCGTTGACGAAGTCGCCGAACTGCGCCTCCCAGAGCACGAGGGCGTCCGGACGCTCGACCGAGTACCCGTACTCGAACCCGAGGGCTGCGTACTCCGACAGCGACGAGTCGTAGACCCAGAACTTCGCCTGGTCGGCCGACAGGTACAGCAGGGGCGTCCACTCGGCGCCGGTGTCGCGGTCGTGCATGACCGCGTGCCGCTGCACGAACGTGCCGCGGCGCGAGTCCTGCCCGGCGAGCCGGACGGGTGTGCCCTCCACCAGCAGCGAGCCGAACGCCAGCAGCTCGCCGTAGCCCCAGTCGATGCCGCCCTCGCGGGACATCGCCTCACGCTTGGCCAGCAGCTGCGCCAGCTTCGGGTGGACCGTGAAACCCTCCGGCGGGCGCACGTGCGCGCGGCCGATGCGCTCCAGGGTGGCGGCGTCGACGGCGGTCTTCCAGCCGACCATCACGCCCGCGTCCTCGAGCTGCGACTCCGGGCGCTCCAGGCCCTTGACGGCCTCGGCCTCCGGCGGGGCCGGCGTGTAGCCGTCCTCGCGCGTCTCCGTGAACACCCGCTCGAGCTGCTGCTGGTAGTCCTGCAGCGCCTGCTCGGCGTCGGAGATCGTCAGGTCGCCGCGCGCCACCAGGGTCTCGGTGTAGAGCTTGCGCACCGAGCGCTTCGCCTCGATGAGGTTGTACATGAGCGGCTGCGTCATCGACGGGTCGTCGCCCTCGTTGTGGCCGCGGCGGCGGTAGCAGACCATGTCGATGATGACGTCACGGTCGAACTGCTCGCGGTACTCGAACGCCAGCTCGGCCACCCGCACGCACGCCTCGGGGTCGTCCCCGTTGACGTGGAAGATCGGCACCTGCAGGCCCTTGGCCACGTCGGTCGCGTACTGCGACGAGCGCGACGAGGACGGGCCCGTGGTGAAGCCGACCTGGTTGTTGATGATGACGTGGATGGTGCCGCCGGTGCGGTACCCGCGCAGCTGCGCCAGGTTGAGCGTCTCGAACACGACGCCCTGCCCCGCGAACGCCGCGTCGCCGTGGATGAGGATCGGCAGCACCGAGAAGCCGTCGCCACCGAGGTCGATGCGGTCCTGCTTGGCGCGCACGATGCCCTCGAGCACCGGGTCCACCGCCTCGAGGTGCGAGGGGTTGGCCGCCAGGTACACCGCGGTCGTCGCGCCGGACTCCGCGGTGAACGTGCCCTCCGTGCCCAGGTGGTACTTCACGTCGCCCGAGCCCTGGACCGACTTGGGGTCCTGGTTGCCCTCGAACTCGCTGAAGATCTGCGCGTAGGACTTGCCCGCGATGTTCGCCAGGATGTTCAGCCGGCCACGGTGGGCCATGCCGATGCCGACCTCGTCGAGACCGCTGTTCGCGGCCTTGGACAGGATCGCGTCCAGCAGGGCGATGACCGACTCGCCGCCCTCCAGCGAGAACCGCTTCTGGCCGACGTACTTCGTCTGCAGGAAGGTCTCGAAGGCCTCCGCCGCGTTGAGCCGGCGCAGGATGCGCAGCTGGTCCTCGCGCGGGGTGCGGGCGTACCCGGACTCGAGCCGCTCCTGGAGCCACTTGCGCTGGCGCGGGTCCTGCAGGTGCATGTACTCGCTGCCCACGGTGCGGCAGTACGAGTCGCGCAGCAGGCCGAGCACCTCGCGGAGCTTGGCGCGGGGCTTGCCGCCGAAGCCACCCGTCGGGAACGTGCGGTCGAGGTCCCAGAGCGTCAGGCCGTGCGTCTGCACGTCCAGGTCGGGGTGCTTGCGCTGGCGGTAGGCCAGCGGGTCCGTGTCGGCCATGAGGTGGCCACGCGACCGGTAGGAGTGGATGAGCTCGGCGATCCGCGCCGGCTTGATGGCCTCGGCGTCGGGGTCGGCCGACTCGCGCACCCAGCGGACCGGCTCGTACGGCACGCGCAGCGCCGCGAAGACCCGGTCGTAGAACCCGTCCTCACCGAGGAGCTTGCGCGCGATGATCCGCAGGAAGTCGCCGGACTGGGCGCCCTGGATGATCCGGTGGTCGTACGTCGAGGTGAGCGTCAGCACCTTCGAGACGCCCATCTTGTTCAGTGCGTCCTCGGAGGTGCCCGCGAACTCCGCGGGGTAGTCCATGGCGCCGACGCCGACGATCGTGCCCTGCCCCTGCATCAGCCGCGGGACCGAGTGGACGGTCCCGATGGTGCCGGGGTTGGTCAGCGAGATCGTCGTGCCCGCGAAGTCGTCGACCGTGAGCTTGTTGCCGCGTGCACGACGGACGACGTCCTCGTAGGCCGTCCAGAACCCGGCGAAGTCCAGCGTCTCGCACTTCTTGATCGACGGGACGAGCAGCTGACGCGTGCCGTCCGGCTTCGCCAGGTCGATCGCGATGCCGACGTTCACGTGCGCGGGCGTCAGGACGCTCGGCTTGTCGTCGACCACCGTGAACGAGGTGTTCATCGCCGGCATCTCGGCCAGCGCCTCGACCATCGCGTAGCCGATGAGGTGCGTGAACGAGATCTTGCCGCCGCGGCCACGGGCGAGGTGGTTGTTGATGACGATGCGGTTGTCGACCATCAGCTTGGCCGCGATGGCGCGCACCGACGTGGCCGTCGGGACCTCGAGCGAGGCCTCCATGTTGGTCACCACGCGCGCCGCCGGACCGCGCAGCTTCTGCACGTCGTCCGCGGCCTCGGCCTCGTCGGCGGTGGACGGCCGCTGGGCGACCTGGGCGTACGGGGCGGTCGCCGGCTGGGCGGTCGCGATCGGCGACGTCACCGGGGGCGGCTCCACGAAGGGCGCGACCTTGGTGGGCGGGAGCACCGCGGGTGCCACGGGCGGCGGCGCGGTCGGCGCAGCGACCGGGGCGGCGTGTGCGCCGCGCGGTGCGGTCGTCGCCCCCCGCGGGGTGCCGTTCGCGGACGGCGCGGCCGGCGTGGCGGTCGCGTTCGCCGGGGCCGAACCGTTGGTGGAGGGCTCCTCGGGCTTGTAGCCCTCGAAGAAGTCCCACCACGCCGGGTCGACCGAGTTCTTGTCCTTCTGGTACTGCTCGAACAGCTCGTCCACGAGCCACTCGTTTGCGCCGAAAACGGCACGCGTCGAGTCAGGATCCGCCATCTGGGTCACGCTGGGATCGCCCACTTCCGCTGCGGTTCGTGACCGCGCCTCTGCTAGTCCGACTGCTACTTCTGTTGACGACAACACTACGGCCTCAGCGCGCTCGGACCCGACTCAGGACGGCCGTTCGGGACGGATCCACAGGCGTCTTCACCTGGTCAGCACACGCGGGTCAACAGGGAGCAACGTGCCCGTGCGCCGCCCCTCAAGACGAGGTTGTCGGGACCCCTTCGAGGTCATGGTTGTGCTGGCCGGACCCGGCTGCCTCAGGTGATGTCCCGTCGGAACGTCGTCACCCGCCCGATCGCGGCCAGACCGACCCCGTAGGCGAGCAGCACGAGGGCGCCCTGCCACCACTCGAGCAGCGACCCGACGCCCGTCTCGGCGTAGAAGCTGCCGCCCGAGACGGCCTCCCCGGCGGCACCCGGCAGGTACGCGGCGACGTCGGCGCCCCACGAGGTCAGCGCCAGGACGAACCGCAGGACCGGCTCGACGAACTGCGTGAACGCGAGGACCACGACGATGACCGCGACCTGGTTGGTCAGGATGGAGCCGAAGCCGACGCCGACGACCGCCCAGAGGGCCAGCGCGAGCGCGGACAGGGCGATGGTCCGCCACGTCGAGGCCTGGTCGAGGAACGTCGGCTGGTCCAGCAGGGCCAGGACGGCGGCACCCGCCCCGACGGCGGCGAGCGTGCCGACGACGCCGTAGACGAGTCCCAGGACGCCTGCCGAGACGACCTTGGCCGAGACCAGGAGCGTCCGGCGCGGCTCGGCGAGCAGCGTCGGGGTGATGGTCTGGTGCCGGAACTCGGAGGCGACCGCGAGCGCGCCGACCAGCAGGGGGAACACGTAGCCGAACGTCACGGCGACCGTGTAGACGGCTCGCACCACGGCGTCCGGCGCGAGCGCGAGGTCGTCCTGCCCCCCGGGGCTCGTGCTGGCCATCCCGTTGCCCTGCGAGATGCCCCAGCCGAGGACGGCGGACAGGAACGCCATGTAGACGGCCATGCACAGCAGGAGGATCCACCAGAGCCGGGTGGTGACGAGCTTGCGGTACTCGGTGAGCAGGGCGGCGCGCATCAGGCAGCCACCCCGGCGGTCTCGACGGCGCCGACCAGCTGGAGGAACAGCCCTTCGAGCCCGGGATCTCGGCTGGTCAGCTCGTGCAGCTCGACGCCCGCGGCGAACGCGGCCGCGCCGACCGTGGCGGCGTCCACGTCCCAGAGGTCGGCCACCCGCGGGTCGCCCGCGTCGGTACGCGTCCACGCCGAGCGCTCCACGAGCGTGGCGAGCCCGGCGGCGTCGGGCGAGACGGCGCGGACCTGGACGCGCGCCATGCGGGCGAGGTCGGGCAGCGAGGACGCGTGCGCGAGCCGGCCGCGGGCGATGATCACGACGTCGTCGACCGTCTGCTCGACCTCGGACAGCACATGGCTGGACACCAGCACCGTGCGCCCTTCGGCGGCGAGCATGCGCAGGAAGCCGCGCAGCCAGCGGATGCCCTCGGGGTCGAGGCCGTTGGCGGGCTCGTCGAGCAGGAGGACCCGGGGGTCGCCCAGCAGGGTGGTGGCCAGGGCGAGGCGCTGGCGCATGCCGAGCGAGAAGCCGCCGACACGACGGTCGGCCGCGGCGGACAGGCCCACGAGCTCGAGCACCTGGCCGGCACGCGCGTCGGGGACGCCCACCTGCGGCGTGTAGAGCCGCAGGTGGTCGAGCGCGGTGCGACCGGGGTGGAAGCTCGCCGCCTCCAGCGCCGCCCCGACGGTGCGCAGGGGCCGGCGGATCTGGCTGTAGGTCTGCCCGCCGATCGTCGCCGTCCCCGACGTCGGCCGCACGAGCCCGAGCAGCATCCGCAGGGTGGTGGTCTTGCCGGCGCCGTTCGGTCCGAGGAAGCCGGTGACGCGGCCGGGGGTGACCTGGAAGGAGAGGTCGTCCACGGCGCGGACGGGGCCGAAGGACTTGGAGAGGTGCTCGACGAGGATCGTGCCGTCGGTCGTCATGGCCCCAGAGCCTAGTGTTCCGACGGGAGCAGAACCCAAGGTCAGGGCAGGGTCCGGCTGACCGCTGGGAGGGTCACGCGCATCGTGCAGCCGACCTCGGTGTCCGCGACCTCGATCTGCCCGCCGTGCAGCTCCACCGCCCACCGGACGATCGCCAGGCCAAGGCCGGTGCCACCCGTCGAGACCTGGCCGGTGACGGCCGGGTTGTTGCCCCGCACGAACCGCTCGAACACGTGCGGCCGCTGCTCGCGCGAGATCCCGGGGCCGTGGTCCACGACGTCGATGCGCACGTCCGACCCCACCAGCCGCGCCTCGAGCCGGACCTCGTCGTCGTCGGGGGAGTGCCGGACCGCGTTGTGCAGCAGGTTGGCGACGACCTGGTGCAGCCGGTCCGGGTCGGCCGGGACGGTGAGGTCCGACGGCTCGACGACCACGGGGAAGGTCAGCCGCTTGGCGGCGCCGACGAGCATCGCGCCCTCGGCCGCCTCCTCGAGGAAGTCCTGCAGCCGCACGTCGGCGATCTCGAGCGGGACGTCACCCGCCTCCAGCCGCGACAGGTCCAGGAGGTACGTCACCAGCCGGCCGAGCCGCTCGGTCTGCGCCAGCGCCGCCTGCATCGTCGCCGGGTCCGCCTCCGTGACGCCGTCGACGATGTTCTCCAGCTGGGCCTGGAGCGCGGTGACGGGGGTCCGCAGCTCGTGGGAGACGTTGGCGATGAGCTCGCGCCGGAACACGTCGGCCTGCTCGAGGTCGTCGGCCATCGTGTTGAACGCGTCCGCCAGCTGGCCCACCTCGTCCAGGCTGGTCGCCCGCACCCGGCGGCTGTAGTCGCCCGCCGCCATGCGCCGCGCCGCGTACGTCATCTCCCGCAGCGGCGACGTCATGCCCCTGGCCAGCAGCTGCGTGACGATGAGGGAGCCGGCGATCGCGATCGGCAGCGTCCGGGACGGGCCGAGGTGGTTGTACAGACCCAGCCACGTGATGAACGCGGCCGCGGTGACCGTGGCGGCGACGAGGACGCCGAGCTTGATCTTGATCGAGCTCAGACGGTCGAGCGGCCGGACGTCCGGGAGCCGCGAGCGGGCGAACGCGCCCCGGACGTGCCGGGGTGCGTTCACGCGCCTTCGGGGACGCTTGCCCCGCCGGCACCCGTGCTGCCGTCGCTCGGCTCGAACGCGTACCCGACGCCGTGCACCGTGCGGATCAGGTCGGGGCCGAGCTTGCGGCGCAGCGCCTTGATGTGGGAGTCGACCGTGCGGGTGCCGCTGGCGTCGACCCAGTCCCACACCTCCGCGAGCAGACGCTCCCGCGTCAGGACCGTGCGCGGTGTCGCCGCCAGCGCGAGCAGCAGGTCGAACTCGGTCGGGGTCAGGTGCACCTCGGTGTCCCCGCGCAGCACGCGCCGCTGGGCGCGGTCGACGGTGACGTCACCCAGGACGAGCGGCGGGTCGGGCTGCTCGGCGGACGCCATCTCGGCGGCCCGCGTGGCTCGCTCCGTGCGGCGCAGCAGCGCCTTGGTGCGGGCCACCAGCTCGCGCATCGAGAAGGGCTTCGTCATGTAGTCGTCGGCGCCGACGCCGAGACCGATCAGCATGTCCGTCTCGTCGTCGCGCGCGGTGAGCATCAGCACCGGGACCGGCCGCTCCGCCTGGATCCGCCGGCACACCTCGAGCCCGTCGATGCCGGGGAGCATCACGTCCAGCACCACGACGTCCGGGCGCAGCCGCGACGCCGCACTGACCCCCGCGAGCCCGTCGCCGACCGACTCGACCGTCCAGCCCTCCGCGGAGAGCCGGTGCACGATCGCCTGCGCGATCGCCGGTTCGTCCTCCACCACCAGGACCGTGGTGCCGGCAGCTCCGCCGGCCGCCGTCGTCGGCCCACCGCTCACGTTCGCCATGTGGTCAGGGTGGCACAGCAGCGGGCCGATCACTCTTCGTTGGTGGGCGGGCCGTGTGAAGACGTGCGGCCGCCCGTATGATCGTCCCCACCATGAGCAGCTCAAGTCGCTGCCGGCGTCACTCCCGGGCTGATGCGCCCGGGGGAGACCATGCCGGCCACCTCTTCCTCTTCTCTACTGCCCTCAACAGCGCCGACCTCCGGGTCGGCGCTCGTCGTACGCCTGGTCGTCCGAACGGCAGCACGGCGTGCTGATCGAGTGGCTCCTGGTCGGTCTGGGCGTCCTGCTCACGCTCGGGACCGCGGTGTTCGTCGCCAGCGAGTTCTCCCTCGTGACGCTCGACCCGGGTCTGGTCGAGAGCCAGACCTCGCCCGACGACCGGCGCAGCCAGTCGGTCCTCAAGGCGCTGCGCCGGCTGTCGACCGAGCTCTCCGGCGCCCAGCTCGGCATCACGCTGACCACCGTGCTCCTCGGCTACACCACCCAGCCCGCCGTCGTGCGGCTGCTGCAGCTCCCGCTCGAGGAGTCGGTGCTCGGTCAGGTGGTCGGCGGCATCGTCGCGGGCATCCTGGCGATCATCCTGGTCAACGGCTTCTCGATGGTCGTCGGCGAGCTCATCCCGAAGAACCTCGCGATCAGCCGCCCGCTGCCCACGGCCCGCATGGTTGCGCCGCTGCAGCGCGGGTTCACCAGTGCGCTGCGCCCGCTCATCGTCGCGTTCAACGGCAGCGCCAACGCGCTGCTCCGCAGCTTCGGGGTCGAGCCGCGCGAGGAGCTGTCCGGAGGCCGCTCGCCGCAGGAGCTCGCCGCGCTCGTGCGGCGCTCGGCGGAGGTCGGCACGCTGGACGAGTCCACCGCGACGCTGCTCACCAACTCGATCGAGTTCACCGAGCTCACCGCCGTCGACGTGATGACGGACCGGCTGCGGCTCGTCGTGGTGCGCCGGGAGGAGTCGGCGGCCGACGTCGTCGACCTCGCCCGCCGCACCGGGCACTCCCGGTTCCCCGTCATCGGTGACTCGAGCGACGACATCGTCGGCCTGGTGCACCTGCGCCGCGCCATCGGTGTCCCGTACGAGCGCCGGTCCGACGTGCCCGCGGCCGCTCTCATGGTCGAGGCGCCGCGCGTGCCCGAGACCGTGCACCTGGGGCCCCTGCTGGTCGAGCTGCGCGAGCTGGGCCTGCAGATGGCCGTGGTCGTCGACGAGTACGGCGGCACGTCCGGGGTCGTCACGCTCGAGGACGTCGTCGAGGAGCTCGTCGGGGACGTCGCCGACGAGCACGACCGCCGGCGCACCTCCCACACCCGCTCCGCCGACGGCTCGTGGCTGCTGCCGGGCGTCCTGCGTCCCGACGAGCTGACGGAGGTCACCGGGCTGCACGTCCCGGCCGACGGCCCCTACGAGACGCTCGGCGGGCTGCTGATGTCCGAGCTGGGGCGGATCCCCAGCACCGGCGACCAGATCGTCGTCGGCCGGGTCGAGCTCCAGGTCGAGGCCATGGCGGGCCGCCGCGTCGAGCGGGTGCGCGTGCGCACGGTCGAGAGCGACGACGAGGACGAGTCATGAGCTCGACCGTCGCGCTGGTCCTCGGCGCCCTCCTGCTCGCCGCGAACGCGTTCTTCGTCGGCGCCGAGTTCGCCATCATCTCCGCCCGCCGCAGCGCGATCGAACCGCTCGCCCGCGGAGGCGACCGGCGCGCCAAGACCGTCCTGTGGGCGATGGAGAACGTCTCCCTCATGCTCGCGTGCGCGCAGCTGGGCATCACGGTGTGCTCGACGAGCCTCGGGGTGGTCGCCGAGCCCGCGATCGCCCACCTCATCGAGGCGCCGCTGCACGCGCTCGGCGTCAGCGAGAGCCTCACGCACCCGATCTCGTTCGTCGTCGCGCTCGCGATCGTCGTCTACCTGCACGTCGTGCTCGGCGAGATGGTGCCCAAGAACCTCGCCGTCGCCGGCCCCGACCGTGCCGTCCTGCTCTTCGGCCCTCCGCTGGTCTGGGTCGCGCGCGTCGTGCGCCCGCTCATCTGGGCGCTGAACTGGGTCGCCAACCACACGCTGCGGCTCGTCGGGGTAGAGCCCAAGGACGAGGTGGCCTCCGCGTTCACCGCGCAGGAGGTCCAGTCCATCGTCGAGCGGTCGCAGGCCGAGGGCCTCCTCGACGACGAGCAGGGGCTCCTGGCCGGTGCGCTGGAGTTCTCGGACCGCACGGCGGCCGACGTCATGATCCGGACCGGCGCCCTGGTGACCGTCGGCGCCGGGAGCACGCCGGAGGACGTCGAGAAGCTGGTCGCCCGGACGGGCTTCAGCAGGTTCCCGGTCGTCGACGACGCAGGCGTGCCGACGGGCTACCTGCACCTGAAGGACGTCCTGTACGCCGACGACCCCTCGCGCAGCGTGCCCGTGCCGCCGTGGCGGGTCCGCGCGCTCGCGGTGGTCGGCCCGCAGGACGAGGTCGAGGACGCGCTCGCGGCCATGCAGCGGTCGGGGGCGCACCTGGCGCGGGTCGACGAGGACGGCCGGACCGTCGGGGTCGTGTTCCTGGAGGACATCCTCGAGGAGCTCGTCGGCGAGGTGCGCGACGCGATGCAGCGGGGCCAGCTGTCCTGATCGTTGGTCCGATGTAGCGATCACGTGTGCGTTGTCGGCGTGTCGCACCGCGTGTCGCCCGGAATGTCCATTTCCCGGACTGGACAAGCGTCCAGAGGGTTGGAAGCGAGTCCACCAGCCGTTATGGTTTCGTGACCGCAAGTCGCCGGGTCGCCCGCAGCGCGCCCGACGATGACGTCGCGGCAGACCAGAGACGCGTGAACGGACTGGAGGTGTTCGTGGGGTCGCACAGCGAGGAGCCCGTGACGGCACCCCCCACCCGTCGCAGCCTCCGTGAGGCCCAGCGCCGTTCCGAGTCCGGGTCCACCCCCGTGACCGGCGCGCGTCCGGCCCCCGACTCCCCGGCCGCGCACCACGTGCCCTCCTGGGCGCACGGACCCGACGCCCCGCGTCCGTCCACACCGGTCACCGAGGCGCTCACCCGCTCCGCGCCCCCGCAGCAGGCTCGGTCCGCCTGGTCCGCCGGGCCGCAGACACGCACCACCCCGCAGCCGCCGCAGCAGGCTCGCGCCGCTGCGCCGATGGCCACGTCGCCGGGTCGCCCCACCTCGCAGGGCACCCCGCCGCAGGCCCGGCCCGCGGCGCCGGCACCGACGGCACCCCCGCAGCGTCCGTCAGGGACGACGGCGCCGTTCAGTGCCTCGCGCGCTCCGATGCCGCTCCCGACGCTGCCCGCGCACATCGAGTCGCCGCTCGTCCCCGCGCCGCGGCCGGTCGCCGCGCCGACGGTCCCGACGTCGGTCCGGGCCGTCGCGCCCACCACGTCGGCAGCCCCGTCGCCTCGGGCCCTGCCCACCACCGCGATCCGGCTGGACGCCGCGCCGCTGGAGACGCCCGCAGTTCCCGAGCTCGCCACGCCGGTGTTCCCTTCACCGGTCCGGGCCGAGCAGCACGTGCCCGAGCTCGAGGTCACGCCGCACGCGACGCTCCCGCGACGCTCCCGCAAGCCCACCCGCGCCGCCGCGCGGCTCAGCGTCCTCGGCGTCCTGGCCGGCATCACGGTCGTCATCCCGGTCAGCCAGGGGCTCGTGCCCAGCTCGGTGGCGTTCGGCTCCGACGCCCTCGCGGACTCCACGCTCCCCTCCACCGTCTCGGCGCTGGCCGGCGCCCCGCTGTCCGCGCTGCCCCCGACCTCGCTCATGGCGACCGACGGTGCCCTCCAGGCGCGCGACCTCGCAGCCGCCAGCAGGACCGAGGAGAGGTCCGCGCTCCCCGGCTGTGACGGCTCGATGAGGCCCGCCGGCCAGAACGGACTGCTCAAGACGTCCGACCTGTGCAACTTGTGGGACAACCACACACAGCTGCGAGCGGACGCGGCGGTCTCCCTCGCGGAGTTCAACCAGGCGTTCGCCGCCCGGTTCGGCGGGGACCTGTGCATCAGCGGCGGCTACCGCACGCTGGCCGCGCAGCGCTCCGTGAAGGCGCAGAAGGGTGGCCTCGCCGCAGTCCCCGGCAAGAGCAACCACGGCTGGGGCCTCGCCGTCGACCTCTGCCAGGACCAGACGTCCGGGACGAAGTGGCGCTGGATCACCGAGAACGCCCCCACGTACGGCTGGGAGAACCCCGCCTGGGCCCAGCCCGGCGGCAGCGGACCGTACGAGCGCTGGCACTGGGAGTTCAAGAAGGGCGTCCAGGCCGACGGCGAGTACTACGACGGCTGACGCCGGCGCCGCATAGGTCCCCGCTCGGCGCAGAGCGCTCAGAGCAGAGCGAGACCCCACGTGATCGTGTGGCCGGCGCCCGGCGCAAGGTGCACCAGGTCGTTGCCCGTCCGGAACGCGTCGGCGATGCAGGTCATCGGCTCCGCCGCCACGCCTCGACGTGCGATGTGCGCGACCGTGTCCCCCGTGCACACCTGCCAGGCCATGGTCGCGGCATCCGCCCACATCGCGACCGTCCGCCCGTCCGGGCAGCCCAGCCGGATCCAGGACAGCCCGTCCGCGTCGCGGAGGACGTCGATCCACGCGTCGTCCAGGTCGAGCCCGCGCAGCGGTCGCGGGGTCCGCAGGTCGACGTCGCCGGACGCGCGCTCCGTCCCGGTCGGCAGCAGGCGGTCGTCGACCGTCACGTGCCGCGCTGCGTCGACCTGCAGCGTGCAGTCGTCGACCTGGCCGTCGCCCGGTGACAGCCACGGGTGGAAACCGATGCCGTACGGCGCCGTCGTCGTCCCGAGGTTCGTCCCCTCGGCCGTGACGTGCAGGCCGGCACCGGTCAGCGCGTACGTGAGCCGCACGCGCACCGGCCACGGGTAGCCGTGGGTCGGGACGATGACGTGCTCCAGCGTCACGGACGTCGCATCGGCGTCCGTCGTGTCGAAGGTCGTGGTGGCGACCAGCCCGTGCAGGGCGGTGTGCCGGAGGTGCTCCGTCAGCGGGACCTCGAACGTGCTCCCGTCGTAGGAGTACACGCCGTCACGCAGGCGGTTGGGCCACGGGGCGAGCACCGCGCCCGAGAACGCCGGCGCGATCGCCGCCTGGTCGAACGGCAGGACGACGTCCCGGCCGTCCACCGTGTACTCGCGCAGGCTCGCGCCGACGGCGGTCACGACAGCGCGCTGGCCCTCCAGCTCGAGGACGTGCTGGCGACCGGTCGGCAGGGGTGTGGTGAGAGTCGTGGACACGCTCACACGCTAGCGGGCGCGGCGCCCCGACCGGGGGAGCGCGTCGTGTGTCCGGTCGTGCTCAGTCGGCGGGCTCGTCGTCGTCCGGACGACGGCCGACCAGGACGAGGATCAGGGCGCCGCCCACGAGGGTGACGAGTCCCAGCACCACCAGCGACGTGCTCGGGCTGCCCGTCGACCCGATCTCGCTCGGGCCGGCGACGACGGAGCCGTCGACGACGTGACCGCCCCGCTCGGCGGAGCTCACCAGGGACGGGGTCGCGACGTCCGGAGCCGCGGCGTGCGCGGCGGTGGGAAGCAGGACGAGTGCGGCCGTGATCGCGGCGGCGCCGAGCGTGCGGGCAGGCATGGGACGGATCCTCTGGGGTGATCGTGTGCGGGCGCCGAGGCCGTCGAGGGCGGCGCTCGGTCTGGTGGTCGGAGGACACCCGGTCCCGGGCCCGACGTGAAAGGCGTCGCGGAGCGTCGGTGGGTGGTCGCACCGCGTCCGCGCCATCCCTCTGCTCGATGTCGCTCGACAAAGTCTCGCAAGGCGGGGTGCGCCGGGCGTGGGCCCTACGTCCTGTCTGTGGACAGCGGGCTGTGCCACCCCCGCGATGTCCCCTAGGGTTCCGGCCAGTGCAACCCGGACATGACGGATGAACCGGGCATCTGTGACACCCATCGAGGAGGAGCACCGTGGATGGTGTGGCGATCCTCGAGACCGAGGTCCGTGAGCTGATCCGGCGGCGAGGGCTCGACCCCGCCCGGGACCGTCCCGGCATCGTCGCGCTCGTGACGGACGCGATCGCCGACTACGACGAGCGGTCCGTCGTCGGTGCGGTCCCGCCGCTGGTGGACGCCGTGGCGGCGCACAAGTCGGTGGTCGACGCGGTGGCCGGGCTGGGTCCCCTGCAGAAGTACCTCGACGACCCGGAGGTCGAGGAGATCTGGATCAACTCGCCGACGCAGGTGTTCGTCGCGCGGCGCGGTGAGGCCGAGCTCACGACGACGATCCTCACGGACGCCTCGGTCCGCGACCTCGTCGAGAAGATGTTGAAGGTGTCCGGGCGCCGGCTCGACCTGTCCAGCCCGTTCGTGGACGCCAGCCTCCCGGGCGGGGAACGGCTGCACGCGGTGATCCCGGACGTGACGCGGCGGCACTGGTCGGTGAACATCCGCAAGTACGTCGTGCGGGCGACGACGCTCGACGAGCTCGTCGGCCTCGGCTCCGTGACGCCGCACGCTGCCGCGTTCCTGCAGGCGGCCGTCCGGGCAGGGCTCAACGTGCTGGTCTCCGGCGGGACCCAGGCGGGCAAGACGACGCTGCTGAACGCCCTGGCCGGCGCCATCCCGGCGCGGGAGCGGGTGATCACGTGCGAGGAGGTCTTCGAGCTGCGGCTCGTCGCGCGGGACTGGGTGGCGATGCAGTGCCGGCAGCCCAGCCTGGAGGGCACCGGGGAGATCCCGTTGCGCCGGCTGGTGAAGGAGGCCCTGCGCATGCGGCCCAACCGGCTGCTCGTCGGGGAGGTGCGGGAGGCTGAGGCGCTCGACCTGCTCATCGCGCTGAACGCGGGAGTGCCGGCGATGTGCACCATCCACGCGAACTCGGCACGCGAGGCGCTGACCAAGCTCTGCACGCTGCCGCTGCTCGCCGGGGAGAACGTGTCGGACCGGTTCGTGGTCCCCACCGTCGCGTCGGCCGTCGACCTCGTCGTGCACCTCGACCTGGACTCCGCCGGACGTCGCGTGGTCCGGGAGATCGTCGCCGTCCCCGGCCGGGTGGAGCAGGGGATCGTGGAGACCGCCGATGTCTTTCATGCCCGCGACGGCCACCTGGTCCGCGCCGACGGCTACCCGCCGCACCCGGAGCGGTTCGCCCGCACGGGGATCGACCTGGCCGCTCTGCTGCGAGGGCGGGGCTGATGGGGGTCGTCGTCGGGCTGCTGCTCGGGGCGGGGGTCGCGTGCATCTGGTGGTCGTTCTGGGCCGCGCCGGCGGGAGCGGCCTCGACGCGCGCCGCAGGGTGGCATGCCCGGACGCAGGACGCGCTGGTCCAGGCCGGTGTGGCCGGTGTGACGCCCGGAGGGCTCGTCGCGACGAGCGTGATGCTCGGGCTGGTGGTCCTGCTCCTGGGTACGGTGGTCACCCGGATCCCGTCCATCGCGCTGTGCTTCGCCCTGTTCGCCGCGATGGCGCCGTGGGCGGTCGTGCGAGGACGTGCCCGGCGAAGGCGCGCTCGGCTGCGCCAGCTCTGGCCCGAGGTCGTCGATCATCTGGGATCAGGGATCCGCGCGGGGCTGGCACTGCCGGAGGCTGTGGCCCAGATCGGGGAACGCGGACCCGTCGAGCTGCGCGAGGCGTTCACGGCGTTCGCCGAGGACTACCGGGCGACCGGACGCTTCAGCGACAGCCTCGACGCGCTCAAGGCCCGGCTCGCGGATCCCGTCGCGGATCGGATCGTGGAGGCGCTGCGCCTGACCCGTGACGTCGGCGGCACCGACCTCGGACGGCTCCTGCGCACGCTGTCGACGTTCCTGCGCGAGGACGTCCGCACCCGCGGCGAGCTGGAGGCTCGGCAGAGCTGGACCGTGTACGCGGCGCGGCTCGCGGTCGCCGCCCCGTGGGTCGTCCTGGCCCTGCTGGCCACCCGCTCGGAGGCCGCCGCCGCGTACGACACCCCTGCCGGGTTCGCCGTCCTCGCCGTCGGCGGCGCGTGCACGATCGTCGCCTACCTCGTCATGCTGCGGATCGCGCGGCTCCCCGACGACCCGCGGGTGCTGCGGTGAGCCCGGGCATGATCGGTGCGCTCGTGGGTCTGCTCGGTGGGCTCGGGCTGACGATCGTCGTGCTCCGGCTGCGGTCCCGCCGGATCAGCCTCGACCAGAGACTCGCCCCGTACCTGCGGCCCCAGGCCACCGCGTCGGGGCTCCTGCGGGCGCCCAGCGTGCGCGGACCGTTCGTCACGGTCGAGCGGCTGGTCGCCCCGGTGATGACCGACGCCGTCCGCCTGGTGACGCGCCTCGGCTCACCCACCGCTGACCTGCGACGCCGGCTGAGCCGGGCGGGACGCACCGAGACCGTCGAGCAGTTCCGCGCCGGGCAGGTGGTCTGGGGAGTGCTCGGGCTGGCCGCAGGGCTCGCCCTCGCGCTGCTGCTCGCCGCGACCCGCGGCGGGGCTGTGATCGCGCTCGTGGTGCTCGTCGCGATCTGCGGTCTGGTCGGTGTGCTCGCGCGCGACTGGACGTTGACGCGTGAGCTGCACGCCCGCGAGTCGCGGATGCTCACCGAGCTCCCGACGATCGCGGAGCTGCTCGCCCTCGCCGTCGGTGCAGGAGAAGGGGCGGTCGGCGCCCTGGAGCGCGTCGTGCGGTCGACGCACGGTGAGCTGACCGCGGAGCTGGCCCGGACCCTCTCGGACGCGCGTGCCGGGGCACCGCTGACCGTGGCGCTCGACAACCTGGCCGACCGGACGGGGCTGCCCGCGCTCGCGCGCTTCGCCGAGGGCGTCGCCGTGGCGGTCGAACGAGGCACACCGCTGGCCGACGTCCTGCGCGCGCAGGCGCAGGACGTGCGTGAGGAGGGCCGTCGCGCCCTCATGGAGACAGGTGGGCGCAAGGAGGTGCTGATGATGGTCCCGGTGGTGTTCCTGATCCTGCCGGTGACCGTCGTCTTCGCCGTCTTCCCCTCGATGGTGGTCCTGCGGGTCGGTCTGTGACCGACGCAGGAGTCGTGCATGGCGCCGCGATGGCGCCCGATGAAGGGAGTACCGATGACGGGCGGGACCGAGAGCCAGTCGGAGAGCACCGGGGGCCGGCCGACGTCGCGCACCGGGGCGGCGCTGTGGGGTTCGCTGGTGTGGGGGTCGACCGCGTGGAGCGGTGTGCGCCGACGCGTCGCGGGGCCCGAGCCCGAGCGCGGCGACGTGCCGGGCTGGGTGCTGGTGACCCTGATGACAGCAGGCCTGGTGACCGCGCTGTGGGTCATCGCCGGGGACGCCCTCGGCACGGTGTTCGAGGACGCGATCAACTCCGTCAAGGCACCCTGACGGGGGAGGCGGGGTCGGCGATCGTCGACTTCGCCCTCGTCGGCGGGCTGGTCACGGTGCTGTTCGTCGCCCTGCTGCAGCTGACGATCGTGCTGCACGTGCGGAACACGCTCGTCGACTCCGCGGGGGAGGGGGCCCGGTACGGCGCGCTGGCCGGGCACGAGCCCGCCGACGGGGCGCAGCGGTCGAGAGACCTCATCGCGCAGTCGTTGTCGTCGGCGTACGCGCAGGGGGTCACGTCCGGGCGGACCACGCTCGACGGGCTCGAGGTCGTGGAGGTCGAGGTGGAGGCGCCGCTGCCGCTGGTCGGTCTGGTCGGTCCGGCCGGCACGCTGACCGTCCGGGGGCACGCGCTGGTCGAGGAGCCGTGAGCCGGTGGTGGGCTCGACGCCGGGCGCGACCGACGGGCGACGAGGGCAGCTCGGTCATCGAGTTCCTGGGGCTCTCGATCGTCCTGCTCGTGCCGCTGGTCTACCTGGTGCTGACGCTCGGGCGTCTCGAGGCCGCGACGTTCGCCACGGAGGGCGCGGCACGGGAGGCGGCACGGACGTACGTCGCGGCCGACGGTGCCGACGAGGGTGCCGTGCGCGCGGTCGCCGCGGTCGGGATCGCGTTGCGGGACCAGGGTTTCGACGACGACCCCGCGACCGCCCTGACGCTCACCTGCTCGGCCGTGCCGTGCCTGGCACCCGGCAGTGACGTCTCCGCGCGGATCGAGGTCCGCGTGCCGCTGCCGTTCGTGCCGAGCTTCGTCCGCGACGTCATCCCCCTGGAAGTCCCGGTCAGCGTCGAGCGTGTCGCGCCGGTCGACACCTACCGGACGACCGATGAGTAGAGCCAACCGGGCCGAGCCGCGCCCGGCCGCGGGCGGCGAGGAGGGGCAGGTGATGATCCTGACCCTGGGCTTCGTGATCGTCGCACTGCTCCTGCTGAGCGTCGTCGTGTCCGCCGCGGGGGTGCACCTGGAGCGCAAGCGCCTGCTCGCGCTCGCGGACCTGCTCGCGCTCGAGGGAGCCGACGCGGTCGGCGACGACCGGTACTTCGTGCCGGGTGCCGGCCGCGAGACCCCGGGGACCGGCGGCGTCCCGCTCACCGACGCGGCCGTCCGCGCGTCCGTCGACGGTTACCTCCGAGACAACCCCGGTGCCGCCACCGCCTGGGACGAGTTCGCGGTGCTCGACGCGACGACGCCCGACGGGCAGTCCGCGCAGGTGCGCCTCGGTGCGGTGGTGCGGCCCGTGCTGATGAGCTGGGTGCTCGCGCCGTGGTCCGACGGGATCGCTCTGGAGGCCGAGTCGGTCGCGCGCGGGTCGTGACGCGAGCGCGGCGCTCGACCTGCGGGAGGATCGGGCAGCGCGGACCCGGTAGCCTGGACGGTTGTGGCCACCACTGACTTCCCCGTCGCGATCCGTGATCTGCGCACCACCTTGGGCACCATCCAGGCGGTGAGCGACCCGACCGCGCTCCAGGCGAAGGTCGCGCAGCTGTCGGAGCAGGCCTCGGCCCCCGACCTGTGGGACGACCCGGACGCCGCGCAGAAGATCACGAGCGCGCTGTCGTCGACGCAGGCCGAGCTGGACCGGATGAGCAAGCTCGACGGGCGGATCGACGACCTGGAGACCCTCGTCGAGATGGCTCTCGAGGAGAACGACGAGGACACCCTGGCCGAGGCCGAGGCCGACCTGCTGAAGATCAAGAAGGACCTGGGCGAGCTCGAGGTCCGCACGCTGCTGTCGGGGGAGTACGACCAGCGCGAGGCCGTCGTCACCATCCGCTCCGGCGCCGGTGGCGTGGACGCGGCGGACTTCGCCGAGATGCTGCTGCGCATGTATCTGCGCTGGGCGGAGCGGCACGGGTACCCGACCACGGTGCTCGACACCTCCTACGCGGAGGAGGCCGGGCTGAAGTCGGCGACGTTCGAGGTCAAGGTGCCGTACGCGTTCGGCAACCTGTCCGTCGAGGCCGGCACGCACCGCCTGGTCCGCATCTCGCCGTTCGACAACCAGGGCCGACGCCAGACCAGCTTCGCGGCCGTCGAGGTGATCCCGCTGATCGAGTCGAACGACTCCATCGACATCCCCGAGTCCGAGATCAAGGTCGACGTCTTCCGCTCGTCGGGCCCCGGCGGCCAGTCGGTCAACACCACCGACTCCGCCGTGCGCATGACGCACATCCCGACCGGCATCGTGGTGTCCATGCAGAACGAGAAGTCGCAGATCCAGAACCGCGCGGCCGCGCTCCGCGTGCTGCAGTCCCGCCTGCTCCTGGTCCGCAAGGCCGAGGACGACGCCAAGAAGAAGGCGCTCGCCGGGGACGTGAAGGCCAGCTGGGGCGACCAGATGCGCTCGTACGTCCTGCAGCCGTACCAGATGGTCAAGGACCTGCGGACCGAGCACGAGGTGGGCAACCCGGCCGCGGTGTTCGACGGTGACATCGACGACTTCATCGAGGCGGGCATCCGCTGGCGCCGCTCGGCGGAGAACGCGGCCGGCTGACCCGGCGCCCGAAGGCCCGGCATCCGTCGCGATGCCGGGCCTTCGTCCCACCATCGCGGAACCCCGGCTCACCAAGAGGCCGCTGACGTCCGCACATCCGGTCGTCCCGACAACCGATCGTGCGGACGTCCCCACGGTGGGGCGCTGACGTCCGCACATCCGGTCGTCCCGGCAGCCGATCGTGCGGACGTCCCCACGGTCGGGCGCTGACGTCCGCACATTCGGTCGTCCAGACAACCGATTGTGCGGACGTCCCGTCCGGGAATTCGGTCGTTCCGACAACCGATCGTGCGGACGTCCCGGGTGGTCGGGCGCTGGATGTCGGCGACCGGTGGTCGGTCCGACGGCTCGACCCCGGGTGTCACGGGAGGGTCAGGCTTTGTTGCCGGGGGGAACATGGTTAGTCCAGGTGGGCGAATCGGACACCCCAGAAAGCGCTTGCTCCGCCCCCAAGGTCACGGTTTGACCACGGAAAGCGGTTCTGACCTTGTGACACATCCCGCCCAGCCATATGTTGTCGCCCGCAACATAGTCCGAGCGCCCGAGCGCCGGGTGGAGACGAGCGCAACGGGGCGTCGTCCAGAGAGGGAGCACGATGCGACGAAGCATGATCCTGGCGACGGCGGCCGTTATGGCCTCCGGCTTGCTGCTGACCGGTTGTAGCAGCAACGACACGCCCAGTGGGACGGACACGGAGAGCGGAGACGGTGGAGGTGTCACGCCCAAGGTCGGCGTGATCCTGCCCGACACCAAGTCCTCGGCCCGGTGGGAGACCGCCGACGCCAAGTACCTGAAGGAGGCCTTCGAGGCCGCGGGCGTCGACTACGACATCCAGAACGCGCAGGGTGACAAGACGCAGTTCCAGACGATCGCGGACCAGATGATCACGAGCGGCGTCAACGTCCTCATGATCGTCAACCTGGACTCCGGGTCCGGCAAGGCGGTGCTGCAGAAGGCTCAGGCCCAGGGCATCGCGACGATCGACTACGACCGGCTCACGCTCGGCGGCGGCGCGGACTTCTACGTGTCGTTCGACAACACCAAGGTCGGCCAGCTCCAGGGCGAGGGCCTGCAGAAGTGCCTCGACGACGCCGGCAAGACGACGGCGAACATCGCGATGCTCAACGGCTCGCCGACGGACAACAACGCCACGCTGTTCAAGGCGGGTGCCGTTGCCGCGCTGCAGGAGAAGACGACGAGCGGCGAGTACACCGTGGTCGCGGACCAGGCCGTGCCCGACTGGGACAACCAGCAGGCCGGCACGATCTTCGAGCAGATGTACACCGAGAACGCCGGCAAGATCGACGGCGTCCTGGCAGCCAACGACGGTCTCGGCAACGCCGCGATCGCCATCCTGAAGAAGAACGGCGTGAACGGCACCGTCCCGGTGACCGGTCAGGACGCGACGGACCAGGGCCTGCAGAACATCCTCGCGGGCGACCAGTGCATGACCGTCTACAAGGCCGTCAAGAAGGAGGCCGACGCCGCTGCGGCGCTGGCCATCGCGGCCGCCAAGGGTGAGGACACCGCTGACCTGGCCACGGGCGAGGTCGAGGACACCGAGTCCGGCGGGATGGTCGCGGCCGTCCTGCTCGACCCGCAGGCGATCTACTTCGACAACGTCAAGGACGTCATCGCCGACGGGTACACCACGAAGGACGCAGTCTGCACGGCCGACTACGCGGACAAGTGCGCCGAGGCCGGCATCTCCTGACGCATGACACCGCCGGTGGTCGACAGGCCACCGGCGGTGACCAGGCTGGGGCCGGTACGCGCGAGCGGCCGGCCCCGGCCTGGCGTCCGGGGAACGACACCGGACCTGCGACGACGACGTCGCCCGAAGAGTTGCCGACGAACCTGCACAGACCCGCGACGACGCGGGGTGAACCGACGGACCCCACGAGGTGGACGATGACACAAGCAGCGCATGCCGCACCCGACCTGGCCCCACCGCCGACCCTCGAGGTCCGGGGAGGGCGGAAGAACTTCGGCGCGGTGCACGCGCTGCGCGGCGTCGACCTGGTCGCCCGGGCCGGTGAGGTCACGGCTTTGGTCGGGGACAACGGCGCCGGCAAGTCGACCATGATCAAGTGCGTCGCGGGCATCTTCCCGTTCGACGCGGGCGAGGTGCTGTTCGAGGGCGAGATGACGCACATCAGCTCGCCGGCAGACGCCAACAACCTCGGCATCGAGGTCGTCTACCAGGACCTCGCGCTGTGCGACAACCTCGACATCGTCCACAACATGTTCCTCGGCCGCGAGCTCAAGAAGGGCATCCGGCTCGACGAGTCGGCGATGGAGACCCGCGCGGCGGAGGTCCTCGCGAGCCTGTCGGTGCGGACCGTCCGGTCGATCCGCCAGCACGTCGCCAGCCTGTCGGGCGGCCAGCGCCAGACCGTGGCCATCGCGCGCGCCGTGCTGTGGAACTCCAAGCTCGTCATCCTCGACGAGCCGACGGCGGCACTCGGCGTCGCGCAGACGGAGCAGGTGCTCCAGCTGGTCCGGAGGCTCGCCGACGCGGGCCTGGCGGTCGTCCTGGTCTCGCACAACATGAACGACGTCTTCGAGGTCGCGGACTCGATCAACGTGCTCTACCTGGGGCAGACGGCGGCGCAGGTCCGCACCAGGGACACCTCGCGCACCGAGATCATCGAGCTGATCACCAGCGGGTCCGCAGGCATGGCACCGGGTGCCGTCGCGCCGAAGATCTCGCCGGACGCACCGGAGCGTGCGACGAGCGCGACAGCGACGACGAGCGACGCGACGACCACGAACGGGAGCACCTCCGCATGAGCACGTCCACGGTTCCTCCGGCATCCTCGGCCTCCGCGTCGCCGTCCCTGCTGGCCGGCTCGGTCGAGCAGCCGACGTTCAGCGAGGCGGTCGGCAACTACGTCAGCAAGGTGCGTGGCGGCGACATGGGCTCGCTGCCGGCCATCCTCGCGCTGGCGGTCCTCACGCTCGTGTTCGTCATCCTCAAGCCGAACACGTTCCCCTCGACGCTGAACATCGCCAACCTGTTCCAGCAGGGCGCTGTCGTCGTGACCATCGCCATGGGCCTCGTCTTCGTCCTGCTGCTGGGCGAGATCGACCTGTCGGCCGGCTTCGCGTCGGGGGTCTGCGGCGCCGTCCTGGCGACCGGCCTGACCGTCTACCACTGGTCCTGGTACGTGGCGCTGATCGCGGCGCTCTCCACCGGCATCGTCATCGGCCTGCTCATCGGCACGCTGGTCGCCCGCGTCGGCATCCCGTCGTTCGTCACGACGCTCGCCGCGTTCCTGGCGTTCCAAGGCGTCGTGCTGCTCATCATCGGTGCGGGCGGCAACATCTCGATCACCGACCCGGTGATCATCGCGCTGCAGAACAAGAACGTCCCGCCCCTGCTGGGCTGGGCCCTGGCGATCATCGCCGTGCTGGCGTACGCGGGCTCGAGCATCCTGACCTGGCGTCAGCGCCGGGCGCGCGGGCTGCTCGCCGCCCCGCTGGGACTCGTCGTGCTCAAGGTGGTGGCGCTCGGTGCGGTGGTCATCGCGATGGTCGCCATCCTCAACCAGGAGCGCAGCCTCAACCCGTTGCGGACGTCGATCATCGGGGTGCCGATCGTGGTGCCGCTCATCGTCGTGCTCGCCCTCGTGCTCGGGTTCGTGCTCACGCGGACGGCGTTCGGCCGGCACATCTACGCGGTCGGCGGCAACGCCGAGGCCACGCGTCGCGCGGGTATCAACGTCAAGGCCGTGAAGATGGCGTGCTTCATGATCTGCTCGTTCATGGCGGCCATCGCGGGTGTGCTGGCGGCGTCGCGTGCGACGTCGGTGGACCCGAACGCGGGCGGCTCGAACGTGCTGCTCTACGCCGTTGGCGCCGCGGTCATCGGTGGCACGTCGCTGTTCGGTGGCAAGGGCCGGATCATCGACGCCCTCATCGGTGGCGCCGTGATCGCGGTCATCGACAACGGCATGGCCCTGCTCGGGTACTCCTCGGGCATCAAGTACGTTGTCACCGGCACGGTGCTGGCGGCCGCTGCGGCCGTCGACGCGATCTCCCGTCGGCGCGCGAGAGCCACGGGACGCGGCTAGACGACCTGAGGGAGGCTGCTGGTGCGGCTCGGCGCTGGTCCGCCGGTCCGGCGCGCCGATGCGGCTGCGCAGGACGACGTGCGACGGGCCAACCTGTCGGCGGTCCTCCGCCTGCTGCACTTCCACGGGCCCGCCACGCGGTCGGACCTCGTCGCCTCCACAGGCTTCAACCGGTCGACGGTCGGGTCGCTCACCTCCGAGCTGGTCAAGCTCGGTCTCGTGCGTGAGCGACCCGGCGTCGTCTCCGGCAAGGGCCGGCCGTCGAACGTCGTGGAACCCGTCAGCACCAGCGTCCATGTGCTCGCGTTCGACGTGACGCCGTCGAGCGTGGGAGCGGCCCGCGTCGGCCTCGGCGGGTACATGCTGCAGGTCCGTCGCCGCCTGCACAGCGCGTCCCCGCACGACGTGCCGGCGGTCGTCGACCTGATCGCGACCCTCGCCCGGGAGATGCAGGCGAAGTCCGTCCCCGGGTCCGTGTGCCTGGGTCTCGTCGTGTCGGTGCCGGGCAGCGTGCGGCAGCCGGACGGGATGGTGCGGCGATCGCCCCCGCTGGGCTGGCACGAGGTGCCGTTCGCGGAGATGCTCAGTGAGGCCACCGGTCACGAGTACCCCGTCGCCGTCGGCAACGACGGGGACCTCGGGGTGGTCGCCGAGTACCTGCGCGGCGCCGCGCGCGGCAAGCAGGACGTTCTCTACGTCCGCGGTGAGGTCGGGGTCGGCGGGGGTGTCGTCGTCGACGGCGAGCTGCTCAAGGGCGCCGGCGGGTACGCGGGTGAGGTCGGGCACATCGTCGTGAAGCCCGGGGGCCGGGTGTGCTCGTGCGGGGCGCGTGGGTGCTGGGAGGCGGAGATCGGCGACGCCGCGATCATTCGCGCCGTCGGCCGGGACCCGCGCGAGTCCGACATCGAGGACGTGCTCAACGACGTCGCCGTCGGCAACCGCCGCAGCATCTCCGGGGTGCGCAAGACGGGGGAGTGGGTGGGGCTGGGGCTGGCCAGCCTGGTCAACCTGTTCAACCCGCGCGTGGTCGTCCTGGGCGGGACGCTCGGGGCGCTCTACCCGACGATGGAGCCGACGCTCGCCGCGTCCTACTCGCGGGCGCTCGGGCCGATCCGGGAGCAGGCGCTGCTGGTGCGTTCGGACCTGGGCTCCGACGCACAGCTCGTCGGCGCCGCCGAGGTGGCGTTCGCGGACGTGCTGGAGGACCCGGCGGGAACCCTCCTGGGGCGTGCGGACCAGGAGACAGAGCTGCTGTCGGGCACCTGACGACCCGACATTCTGCACCAAAGCAGACGTCCGCCCGTTCTCACAGGCAACAGTCGGCGTGTCACCACCGCCGGTGCACCGGGCCGCTGCCTACGCTCGTTGAGGCCAGCAGCAGTGCCCCGTCCCCGAACCTGGCCCCCGCGAGCATCGTGATCAGATTCGAGAACGTCACCAAGGTCTACGCGCGCGGCGCCCGACCGGCGCTGGACCGCGTGTCCCTGGATGTCGAGCGCGGCGAGTTCGTGTTCCTCGTCGGCGCCTCCGGCTCCGGCAAGTCCACGTTCCTGCGCCTCGTGCTGCGCGAGGAGCGGGCGTCGGCGGGCCGCGTGTTCGTCGCCGGCAAGGAGCTGGGCACCCTGTCGTCGTGGAAGGTGCCGACGCTGCGCCGCCACATCGGCGCCGTGTTCCAGGACTTCCGCCTGCTGCCCAACAAGACGGTGTTCGAGAACGTGGCGTTCGCGCTGCAGGTCATCGGCAAGCCGCGGCACCACATCCTCACCACGGTGCCGGACACGCTCGAGATGGTCGGCCTGGCCGGCAAGGAGAAGCGCCGTCCGCACGAGCTGTCCGGCGGCGAGCAGCAGCGTGTGGCCATCGCGCGCGCGTTCGTGAACCGCCCGAACATCCTGCTGTGCGACGAGCCCACGGGAAACCTGGACCCGACGACGTCCCTGGGGATCATGCGCCTGCTCGACCGGATCAACCGCACGGGCACCACCGTCGTCATGGCGACGCACGACGACGAGATCGTCGACCAGATGCGCAAGCGCGTCATCGAGCTGTCCACCGGCGCCCTGGTCCGTGACCAGTCGCGCGGTGTGTACGGATCGGACCGCTGATGCGTCTCCAGTTCATCCTGTCCGAGATCGGCCTGGGTCTTCGTCGCAACCTGTCGATGACCATCTCCGTCATCCTCGTGACCTTCGTGTCGCTCACCTTCGTCGGTGCCGCGGCCCTGCTGCAGACGCAGATCGGCAAGATGAAGGACGACTGGTACGACAAGGTCGAGGTCTCCGTCTTCCTCTGCCCGCAGAACTCGACCGCGCCGACGTGCGCGAGCGGTGAGGTCACCGACGACCAGAAGGCCGACATCCAGGCGGCGCTCGCGTCGCCCGAGGTGAAGCCGTACGTCGAGAAGGTCTACACGGAGACCAAGGAACAGGCGTACGACGCGTTCCAGAAGCAGTTCAAGGACCAGTTCTGGGCGTCGGCCGCGACGGTCGACGACATGAACTCCTCCTACCGCATCAAGCTCACGGACCCGGAGAAGTACTCGGTCGTCTCCGAGGTGATCTCCGGCCGGGCCGGCGTCGAGGAGGTCAAGGACCAGCAGCGGCTGTTCGACCGCCTCTTCTCGGTGCTGAACAACGCGACCCTGCTCGCCGGGGGACTCGCGGCGGTGATGCTGCTGGCAGCCGTCCTGCTGATCACGACGACCATCCGGCTGTCTGCCCTGAGCCGCAAGCGCGAGACCGGGATCATGCGCCTGGTCGGGGCGTCGACGGTGTTCATCCAGCTTCCGTTCATGCTCGAGGGCGCGATCGCCGCGACGATCGGCGCCCTGCTGGCGGTCGGCGGGCTCTGGGTGGGTGTCACGTACCTGGTCGACGACTGGCTGGGGGAGTCCGCGGGCTGGATCCCGTACGTGAGCACCGCCGACGTGCTCACCATCGCGCCCGCGCTCATCGCGGTCGCCATCCTGCTCGCGGGGATCTCCTCCCTGGTCACGCTCAGCCGGTACACGAAGGTCTGACCCGTGAACCGACTCCGCCTCTCCGCCGTCCTGGCCGTGCTGGCCCTGCTGATCACGGCGTTCGTCGCCGGCCCGGCCGCCGCCGACGGCATCGACGACCGCCGCAAGGCCGCCGAGGCGCAGAAGGAAGCGATCGCCAAGGCGCGCGAGCAGACCGAGGCGGCGATGGAGGGCGTCAGCGCCGAGATCCAGGCGCTCGCGGTGCAGCTGTCGGACACGCAGGCAAAGATCCCGGGCGCGCAGGCGACTCTCGACGCCGCGAAGGCCGCCCTGGAGAAGGCGCAGCGGGAGGCGGCGATCATCGCGGCCCGGCTGGTCGACGCCGAGGAGCAGCAGGCGACGATCACGACGACCATCGCGACGGACACCGAGCACGCGAAGCAGATGCGCGCCGCGATCGGGCAGATGGCCCGCGAGGCGTACAAGGGCGGTGGCGGGGTCTCCGGCGTCGACGTGATCCTCGACTCGCAGAGCACGGACGACTTCGTCCAGCGGTACGGCCTCATGGCCACCGCGCTGCGCACGCAGGCGCAGATCCTCGACGAGCTCAAGGCCGCGGAGTCGGCCAACCGCAACGCCGAGGCCCGGCTCACCGCTGTGAAGGACAAGATCGCCGAGCTCAAGGCGGCGGCCGACCAGAAGGTGGTCGAGGCCGACGCGGCGAAGGCGGCCGCGGCAGCCGCCAAGCAGGCGCTCGACAACCTGCTCGCGCAGCAGGTGGCGCAGCAGGCAGCCCTCGACGCGACCAAGGCGGCCCTCGAGGCGCAGCTCGCGCAGGCAGACGCCGAGGCCGCCCAGGTGCAGCGGGAGCTGGAGCAGGCGATCGCGGAGCAGCGCGCACGTGACGCCGCGGCCGGCCGTCCGCAGGGACCGCCCGGAGCGATCGGCGGCGGGCTGTTCGGCAACCCGACCAGCATCAGCCCGATGTACGTGACCTCCGAGTACGGCATGCGGATGCACCCGACGCTGCACTACGTGCGGCTGCACGCCGGCATCGACCTGCGGACCTACTGCAACACCCCGATCTACGCGGGGCGCTCCGGCACGGTCGCGTGGGCCAAGTCGCGGTTCGGGTTCGGCAACCAGGTGATGATCGACAGCGGGTTCGTCAACGGCAACGGCCTGTCCGCCAGCTACAACCACCTGACCAGCTTCGCGGTGAGCCAGGGTCAGCACGTGGAGCGGGGGCAGCTGATCGGGCGGTCCGGCAATACCGGGACGTCGGCGGCCTGCCACCTGCACTTCGAGGTCTACGTGAACGGCGCGACGACGGACCCGCGCCCGCTGCTGGGCCTCTGATTCCGCTGGCGCGCGGACGGTAGTCTCGACCCGCACTGTCTGATCACAAGGGAACGAGGTTTGACCACCGTGGCCAAGGACGTCGGGCGCAAGGTCGTCGCCTCGAACCGCAAGGCGCGGCACGACTACGTCATCGAGGACGTGTTCGAGGCCGGCATGGTGCTCAGCGGCACCGAGGTCAAGGCGCTGCGCATGGGCCGCGCGTCGCTGGTCGACGGCTGGTGCGAGGTGACCAACCACGAGCTGTGGCTCGAGGGCGTGCACATCCCCGAGTACTCGCAGGGCACGTGGACCAACCATGCGCCGCGTCGCAAGCGCAAGCTGCTGCTGCACCGCCAGGAGATCGACCGCCTGGAGTCCCGCACGCGGGAGAAGGGGCAGACGATCATCCCGCTGTCCCTGTACTTCCTCGACGGGCGCGCCAAGGTGGAGATCGCACTGGCCCGGGGCAAGCGCGAGTGGGACAAGCGGCAGGCGCTGCGCGAGAGGCAGGACAACTTGGAGGCCACCCGCGCCATCCGCGAGAAGCGCGACCTGTGAGGGCTTTCCGCGCGCTCCTTCTGGCGTTGGGGCTCGTCGTCGCGCTGACTGCCGCTGCCGTTCCCGACCAGACCAGTGGTCAGGAGATCACGCGGTACGACGTCACGGCCTCGCTCGAGGCGGACGGCGTCATGCGCGTCACGCTCGACTTCGACTTCGACTTCGGCGACGACCCCGGGCACGGTCCGTATCTGACCTTGCCGACGAGGGTGTCGTACGACGATTCCTTGGATCGAGCGTTCCGCTACACGGACATCTCCGCCTCGTCGTCCACGGGCGCTCCCGCCCACGTGAACCAGGAGTCCACCGACAGCGCGCTCATCCTGCGCATCGGCGACGAGGACATCGACGACGTGTCCGGCGTGCAGACGTACCGGATCGAGTACACGGCCGACGGCCTCCTGAACCCCGCGAACGCGCAGCACTCCGGCGACGAGCTGTACTGGAACGTCATCGGCGCCGGCTGGGAGATCCCCCTCGGCGACATCACCGTCGCCGTCACCGGTCCCGCAGCCGTCGAGGGCGCCGTGTGCTTCGCCGGACCGTACGGCTCGACCACGCCCTGCACGTCCGCGACCTTCACCGGCGCGTCCTCGTCGTTCACGCAGGACCTCGTCCCCGTCGGCTCGCAGCTCTCGACGGTCACCGGCTGGCCCGCGGGGACGTTCCCCGGCGTCGAGCCGATCCTCGTCGACAAGCCCGACCCCCTGGCCCCCGTCCGACCCGTCTCCGTGTTCGGCGTCCTCGGCCTGCTCGTGCTGGTCGGCGGCGGGATCTTCGCGTTCGTCCGGATGCGCCGCGTCGGCCGCGACAAGGCCTACCTCGGCCTGACCCCCGGCCTGCGCCCGGCCGACAACCAGCCCGGCGGTGCCATGGTCGGATTCCGCGACAAGCGCGGCGCCGTCTCCGTGCAGTTCCAGCCGCCCGAGGGTGTGCGGCCGGGGGAGGTAGGCACGCTCGTCGACGAGAAGGCCGACCCCGTCGACGTCACCGCGACCCTGGTCGACCTCGCCGTGCGTGGCTGGCTGCGCATCGAGGAGGTGCCGCGGTCCAACCCGAAGAAGAAGGCCAAGGACTGGACCCTGGTGCAGCTGAAGAACAAGGACGGCTCGCTGCTGCCCTACGAGGACGAGCTGCTCGCCTCGATCTTCGCGTCGTCGACCACGGTCAAGCTCTCCGACCTGAAGACCACGTTCGCTGCCTCCATGGCCAAGGTCCAGGACGGCCTCTACGACCACGTGACCGAGTCCGGGTGGTTCCGGGCCAACCCGAAGTCGGTCCGCACCGCCTGGCACGCCACCGGCATCGTCCTCGTCGTGGTCGGCGCCATCCTGACGTTCTTCGCGTTCGCCGCCGGCGCGTCCGTCGCGGGCATCGCCCTGGTGCCCCTGGCCATCGCGGCTGTCGGCGTCGTCGTCACGATCCTCGGCAACGCCGCCCCCGCCCGCACCGCCGACGGCACCGCCGTGCTCGCGCAGTCCCTCGGGTTCCGCCGCTACCTGGCCACCGCCGAGGCGAACCAGCTGCGGTTCGAGGAGGGCGAGGACATCTTCAGCCGGTACCTGCCCTACGCGATCGTGTTCGGGCTCGCCGACCGGTGGGCGCGCGTGTTCGCGGAGCTCGCCGCGCAGGGACGTGCTTTCGAACAGCCCTCCTGGTACGTCGGCGGGTACTACCCCGGCGCCAACATCTACTGGGCGACCGCCTTCGCGTCGTCGCTCGACCGGTTTGCCGCGGTGGCCACCGAGTCGATCTCCGCACCCACGCCCGGGACCTCCGGCGGCTCCGGGTTCAGTGGGGGTGGGTTCTCCGGCGGGGGCGTCGGCGGCGGTGGTGGCGGGGGCTGGTAAGACTGGTGTCCATGACGCTGCCGGTGATGCCGCCCGTGGACCCCATGCTCTCCAAGTCAGCCGCCAAGATCCCTCCCGGGAAGCTCTACGAGCCCAAGTGGGACGGGTTCCGGGCGATCGTGTTCCGCGACGGGGACTCCGTGGAGATCGGCTCGCGGAACACCAAGCCGATGCAGCGGTACTTCCCGGAGATCGTCGACGCGGTCCTGTCCTACCTCCCTGATCGCTGCGTCGTGGACGGCGAGATCATCGTGCCGTCGTCGTCGCACAGTGGTCTCGACTTCGAGGCGTTGCTGCAGCGGGTCCACCCAGCCGAGTCGCGCGTGCGGCTTCTCTCCGTCGAGACGCCCGCGTTGCTCGTGCTGTTCGACGTGCTGGCGCTGGGGGACGACGACCTGACCGGGCGGCCGTTCTCGGAGCGGCGTGCGGTGCTGTCGTCCATCGTGACGCCTGGTGGGCCCATCTCGATCACCGCGCAGACGTCCTCCATGGACGTCGCCTCGCAGTGGTTCTCGCAGTTCGAGGGCGCAGGGCTCGACGGGATCGTCGCCAAGGACCCTGACGGTCTCTACGAACCCGGCAAGCGCACGATGCAGAAGATCAAGCACGAGCGCACCGCCGACTGCGTGGTCGCCGGCTACCGGCCGCACAAGTCCGGGGACGATGCAGTCGGGTCGCTGCTGCTGGGGCTGTACGACTCCTCCGGGACGCTCGCGTCCGTGGGCGTTGCGGCGTCGTTCCCGATGGCGCGTCGCAAAGAGCTGGTGACCGAGCTCGCTCCGCTGGTGGTGCCGCTCGAGGGGCACCCGTGGGACTACTCGGCCCAGGCCCGCACCCCTCGGGAGGCGGCGGGGAGCCGGTGGTCGGCGGGGAAGGACCTGTCGTTCGTGCCGCTCGAGCCGTCGCTCGTGGTGGAGGTCGCGTACGACCACATGGAGGGTGTGCGGTTCCGGCACACCGCGCAGTTCCGCCGGTGGCGCCCGGACCGCACGCCATCGTCGTGCACCTTCGAACAGCTCGAGGAGCCGGTCTCGTACTCGCTGAAGGACGTGCTCGCGACCCTCTGACCGGTCCACAGGCTGCGCATGGGTCCACTCCAGCGACCTCCCGGGTGCGGGCGGTTGTCTCTTCCTTGACGGCGCCACCGGGCGGCCGTCGGGGAGGTTCTTGCCATGGACGAGCAGCAGGTTTCTGGAGCGTCGGGCGCTCCTGTCGAGGGGTCGGGGTCGTCGACGCCGATGGAGCGCGAGGTCACCCCGACCGCCGGTCCGACGCCGTCGCCGCACGGCTCTCCGTCGGCCGAGCCCTCTCTGTCCACGTCGGGAGGAGTCGCCGTCGCGACGAAGCCGGTGGTCCGACGCGGCGTCGCGTTCGGTGCCGCGGGTGGGGCACTCGCCCTCGGCCTGCTTGCCGGCGGCGTTGGCGGTGGTTTGGTCGCCGCGGCGCTGGCGTCGTCGGACACCGACACCGCGGCCACGTCGACCATCGAGGGTGCGGCGTACGCGCCGCCGACGACCCAGGAGCAGGTCCCGTCGATCGTCCCGCCGTCGTGGGGTGAGCCGTCGACCCCCGACGAGTCGGCCGCCACCGCGGCGACCGCCGACCAGCAGGTCGGCGTCGTGACGATCACCAGCACGCTCGGCTACCAGAACGCGCAGTCCGCCGGCACGGGCATGGTGCTGACGTCGGACGGCCTGGTGCTCACCAACAACCACGTGATCGAAGGCTCGACGTCCATCGCGGTCACGGTCGAGTCGACGGGCCAGACCTACGTGGCGACCGTCGTCGGCACGGACGCCACGCACGACGTCGCCGTCCTCCAGCTGCAGGGTGCCGGCGGAGTGACCCCGGTCGCGCTCGACGACGACAACGGCGTGACGACCGGCGACGACGTCACGGCCATCGGAAACGCCGACGGCACCGGAACGCTCGTGGCTGCAGCGGGTGCGGTGACGGCGACCGAGCAGACCATGACGGCGTCGGACGGTTCGGGCTCGGGCGCCGAGACCCTGTCCGGCCTCATCCAGTTCGCTGCCGACGTTGTCAGCGGTGACTCCGGCGGCCCCCTGCTCGACGACGAGGGAGAGGTCGTCGGCATGACAACTGCCGCGTCGACCGGCAACGGCTCGGTGGTCGCCTACGCCATCAGCATCGAGGACGCCGTGGCGATCGCGATCGAGATCGAGCAGGGCACCGCCTCCGCCGACATCGTCCTCGGCTACCCGGCGTTCCTCGGGGTCGCCCTGTCGACCGACGGCTCGCTGGCCGGTGTCCTCGAGGGCACTCCCGCCGCGTCCGCCGGACTTGCCGCGGGCGACACGATCACCGCGATCGACGGCGCCGCTGTCTCGTCGGCCGCCGACCTCTCGGCGGCGATCGCGTCCTATGAGCCCGGCGACACAGTGACCGTGACCTGGACCACCGCAGCAGGCGCGGCGGAGTCGGCCCAGGTGACCCTGAGCGAGGGACCTGCGGCCTGATCGCCGGAGCACCTCAGAGAACCGGGAAGGGCCACGAGTTCAGCGCCACGGGCGGGCCGTCATCGGGGATGCTCACGGCGACCGTCACCACGGACTTGTTCGACAGGGTCTGGCGCTCACCCACCTGGCCCGTCGCCTGCGCAAAGGCCCCGTCGGTGTAGTGGAGGGTGTTCCCCGCCGAAGGGTAGACGTTGTACTGGTAGTCGAACGTGATCGTCGCGAGAGCACCACCCTCGACCGCGACCAGCCGAATCGCGCCGTCGGGTCCCGTCGGATCCTCGGCGGACCCGATCGGCGTGACCGTGAGCGCTCCGACGCTCGCGTCATCGTGGTCCCTCGCGAAGTCCTCTCGGACAGCGGTCAGGTTCTCGTCGGGCATCACCGTCGTCACGGTGCCCGTCGCGAGGAAGTTGCGCACGCTCTCCATCGCGGCGACCGCGGCGAGTTCCTGAGCGTCGGACGCCGTGCTGGCAGGACCCACAGGCAGCGGAGTGGGCCGTTCGTCGTTCGGCAGCCCGACCGCCCGGCTCATCCGCCACGGCTCGACCACGGACGCTCGCTCGAACACGAGGATCCGACCGGTCGCGGCCGCCGGATCCGGCTCGACGCCGTCGGTCGTCGGTGTCCCGACCATCATGAACCACATCGGGTACGCGTCGAACGCCGGCGAGTACACGGCATCCGCGGTGTGGGTGCCGGGCGGGGAAGCCTCCGGCGTACCCACGGCCTTCCGGTAAGCGGTGTCGAACTCGTCCGACCTCAGCACCGGCCCCATGTCGGCGGCAGCCCAGCCCGAAGGATCGAAGGAGCCGGCCGACAGCGTCCTCGCCGCATTGTTCCGCTCGTCGTAGGACGCGAGCGCAGCCGGGACGTCGTCCAGCTGAATCGCGACCTGCGTCGGTGGTTCGGTCGGCAACGTCGCAGGCTGGGGGAGTGACGAGCAGCCGGTCAGCGCGACGGCTCCGACGAACCCGAGCACGCTCAGCTTCTGAGCACGGTGTACCGCGGCGTTCCGGGCTTCCTCGATCGTGCTCGTCGATTGGGGGTCTGCCGCACCCTCCCGCACCCCGGGGTGGCCCGGCTCGCCCGGCGAAGCACCCGCAGCGGCGCGGCGTCGCCAGACCAGCGGCACGGCGACGAGCAGCAGGCCGACCGCCGCGACGCCGACAGCGGCACGGAATGCGCCGCCGAGCGTGACGCCGACCGAGAAGCTGATGGCGCCAGGCTCACCCACCGGCACCACGGCGATCGTGAACAGATCGCCGGTCAGGGGAACGTCGAGCGACTGCTCACCCGCGCCCGTGACGGAGTCGACCCAGAACGTGGTGGTCTCGGGGGAGAGCCCCGGAACGGCGAGCTCGCCGTCCTTCACGCTGCCCGTACCTCCGCCCACGCCTAGTCGGTGCACGTGGTACCTCGTGACGTTGCTGAGATAGCTGTCCACGTCCACCGGGTTCGCCGTCCCGAGGAACACCGCGCCACCGGTGCTCGCCGCCGTCAGATGCAACGTGGTGTTCCTGAACGGGAACAGGTCGGGCGCCGTCACCGCGACCTTGGCCGCAGCTGGGACCTCGATCGGTGACGCCGAGACGGTGTCGTCCGGCCCGATGAGGGCAGCGGCCACGCCGCCCACGAGCAGCATCAGCGAGCCGATGACGACGGACAGGACGAAGGCGAGACGACGCATGCGCAGGACTCCTTGGACGAGGGAGCGGGCACCGTAGCAACGCACGCCTGTCACGCCGCGCGAGTTGTCCACAGGCCACACCCGCCCGAGGGAATGAGCGTGAGGGGCACGCGGTTGGGAGGTAGGCTGGTGGAGCTGGCGCTGCTCACGCTCCGTCGGCGCTTGAAAACTGAACATGGGGGTGATCGGTTTCGACGGTGATCGTCGAACCAGGAGAAGCGGGTCGAGGACGCACGGTTATCTCGTCAACGCTCCGTGCAAACCAATAGGTGCCAATACAAACCGCACCGACTTCGCCCTCGCCGCCTGAGCGAGTCCCGAAGTCCGTTGGCCTGAGTACGCTCTCAACTCAGTAACCAGCGTCATCTAGAGAGCCACTGCTGGTAATCGTCGTCAGTGCGATTGCCGGGACTTTTAGCTGACTGAGCCCGTCCACGGCTTGCCTGTGTGACCGTGGGGGCCGAGAAAATCACAGCAGGCTGCACCCGGAGAATCCCTGGTACCACGTCATCGGACGCGGGTTCGATTCCCGCCACCTCCACCCACCTGACCTGCGGAAACGCAAGTCATGTTGACCAGACCAAAAGTAGCCATTCGTTGACACGGATGGCTATTTTTGTGTCTATGGCGAGCATCCGTGAGCGCCGGCGTCGCGATGGCACGAAGGCCTTCGCCGTATTGTGGCGCGACCCGGATACCGGACGCCAGACGTCGCTCACGTATGACGATCTTCGCGACGCGGCGGTGGCTCGTCAGCTCATCGAGGCGGCCGGCGGACACGCCCTTGAGGCGGCCCGGATCGCCGAGGGAATTCGCAAGACCGGACCGACGGTCGACGATGTCATCTCCGAGCACATCGACCTTCTGACGTCCGTTGGGCCGGATACTCGCAAGCACTATCGAAAGCAGCTCGAGGCGCACATCAGTCCTTCGCTCGGGCCGAACCCGGTCGCCGCGATGACGTACAGGCACATCGCCGGCTGGGTGCGGGAGATGGATGACAAGGGGTTGGCGCCCAAGACGATCTCCAACGTGCACGGGTTGTTCTCCGCGGCGATGACGACCGCGGTGCGGCTCGGGTACCGCGAGGACAACCCGTGTGCCGGCGTCGAGCTGCCCAAGTCGCGGGCGACGCACGACGAGATGACGGTGCTGACGCGCGACGAGTTCGCTCTGCTGCTCTCGAAGGTGTCGCCGTTCTACCAACCGCTCGTGGTCACGCTCGTGGCGACCGGGCTGCGGTGGGGCGAGGCGACGGCGTTGACTTCGACCTGACCGCCACGCCGCCGACGCTGCGCGTGACGAAGGCGTGGAAGCGCGACGCGCAGGGGCGCTGGTACGTCGGGCCGCCGAAGACGCGACGCACGCGACGAACGGTGGCGCTGCCCGACGATCTCGTCGAGGTGCTCGGACCGCTTGTAGCGAGCAAGGCGCCGGGGGACTTGGTCTTCACCAACACGGTCGGGTCACAGCTCTCGTCATCGCGCTTCTGGACCCAGACCTGGACGCCGGCCCTCGACGCCGCGACCGCGCCGGTGCTCGCCGACGGGGCGCCGGACCTTATTGCCGCGCGGCTGACGAAGCGGCCTCGTGTGCACGACCTGCGGCACACGCATGCCTCGTGGATGATCGCGGCCGGCGTCGATCTGTTCGTGCTGCAGCGCCGGCTCGGGCACGAGTCGATCACGACCACGACCGAGACGTACTCGCATCTGCTGCCCGATCAGCAGGCGGCCGCGGCTGCCGCTGCGCGGCGCACGCTCGCCGGGCTGATGCTCACGAGCTCGAAGGTCGAGCAATCTGGCTGATCGAAAGACTGATCGATCACTTCGCTGCCAAGAGCTGCGCCTCCCAGGCAAGCGCCTGACTGGTCCGAGCTGAGCGCCAGGTGGTCGACGGTTCGCTCAGACCTTCTAGTCGTCTGTGCGTCGACGGAACGTTCGCTCGGCGATCCCGCTGGACAGTTTGCCCGTCACCGACTTGGCCCGTCCGAGGGTCTCGCTACCGATGCGCCCAGCAGCATCGACCCCGCCTGCGCCCGTCACGAGTACCTTGTCTCTCGCATCCGCGGCCGCGTCCATCCATCGTTTCGCCTCCAACGACTCGCGATTGGCTTCGATCCCGAGACCCACATGGAAGTTGTCGATGGCGGTCGCGACGTGGTTGCTCGAATGCACGACGGCCCGGGACGTCGTCGGGTGCAGGAGCACCTTCGTGTTGGCCGTGTCCGCCGCCGCATCCATGCGCGCCATGAGGCGTTCGGTGCTCCTGGACATGAGGTCCAGCCGATTCTGCCGGGCGACCTTCAGTGCAACTCGATGACGGTCTAGCTCGTCGGGAGACGCGTCGAGCACGCGGTCGAGTTCCAACACGGCGATCGCGTCCTGCAGCTGGAAACACCGAGCCAGAACAGCGAGCCATTCCTGAGCCTTCAACTCGGCTTCCTTGGCCGCCTTGGCAACATCGCCAATCTGGGCCTTGCTCTCGAGCTTCTCGGCGAGCGCGTCGAGCTGACGCAGTGCGTACGCCTGGGTTCGAGCGATCGTCGCCGGCGTCGCCTGAACCTTCGACCACGTCACCTCGGAGACCCGGCCCGTGTGCTCGCGAACGGTCATGGACTCCTCGATCACGAGGTGCACGCCGATCATGTCCGCCAGCACAGCGTCCTTCTGGGCGCGGAGCACGTCGTCGACCTTCTCTTCGATCCTGGCGAGGTAGTCGGTGATCTCTTCCATGGCTTGCTGCATGGCGACCTGCGCCATGATCCCGGCGGCGCCAGCCAGCAACGCAGGGTTGGCGAGCATCGATCCGGGTCCCTTTGCGAACTGGAGCAGGCCAACAAACTGCCCCTTATCTCCGCGTACCACGCCCGTGCTGAGACCCGTTGCGGAGTTCTTCACCATCGGGTACTTGGAGGCGAGCTGCGCGGACTCTTTGGTTAGCTGCACCCAGCGACCCGAGTTGGCGGCGATCTCCGAACCGGTCTGTGCAACGCCGGCCGCGGTGCCGAGCGCAGGTCCGAGCCGTTGCAGTCCGAGGTCCTTCGACGAGAGTCCCTCGGAGACGAGGAAGCGTTCGACAGCCGCCGGATTCCCGATGACCGCCAGGCCATCACCATCACTGATCAGCTGAATCTCGTTGTCCATCGTCGGCTCCTGGATCTGGGCGGGGAAAGCGGCTGGCCCAGTTGTGGGCAGAGTCGGGTTGTGGGCGGCGACCCTCACGTGGCGCCGAGATATCTTCGCGGATGGGAGCTCCGACACTCGCATCCACCGAAGGCGTCGACTTGGAACACTGTCCAGCGGTCAGGACTCGGTCGGCGCCGCCATCTGAAGGACATCGGCCGTTGTCGCCGGTGACTCAAGCCTGCAGTGCCGATCGGTAGAGCTGGGAGGACCATAGACCTACGGCCGGAGTTGCCTCGTCGTCCAGCTGCAATGACGGGTGACCGGGGCCGGCGTCATCGCCGTGTCTATAGGCATGGTGTAGGGGAGGCCGTGATCGGCAGGTTGTTAGGCGATCGGGAACGCATCCGCCAGGCGCCGATGGAGCTCATCGACTTTCGTTTGAGCGAGCACGCCGGGAGTGGTCAGTCGTTCGTAGGCCTTTCGCGGCCACAGGACGTCGACGGCGTCGATCTGGAACGAGCCGCGCCGAACAGCGGCCAGTCTGCGTCGACGAAGCAGAGCATCCCGCGCGCCGGGATGTCGTTGTGGCCCGCAGCGGCGAGCGTGTCCGTACGAGCCCGACCTGCTTGTGAACACCCTCGACGAGCTTGGTGCCGTCGCGGGAGCCGATGACGAGCCGGGACGTGCGCGGGCGGATGACGCCGCCCTCCACCCGCAGCGTCGGACGCCCGGCGTAGCGCTTGGCGTCGATGACGTAAACGCCTGAGGGCGCCACGGCGATGTGGTCGATGTTGGCCCTGGTGCGAGGGATCCGGCGGTCGTGCAGCAGGCGCACGCCCCTGTCGGCGAGCGAGTCCAGACCGCGCCCGAGCTGTTCCTCACCCTTAGCGCCGCGCGCCCACGCGGTCGTGCTCTGCGGCTGCTCCGAGACCGCGATCATGAGACCGCCGAGGCGCGGGTGTGCGTCTCGGATACGCGTCTCGCGGGCCGCGCTGCGACGCTCGAACTCTCGCCGCGCTGAACTGCCTGCCACCCCTGTCTCAACCTCGGCAGGCGGCGGGGGAGGGGGCTCGGGCACGGTGTCGCCGGTTGCCGTCTCGAGCGGCGCGGGTGCCGGGCACTGCACGCACGTGACCGACTTCGTGCTCCGGTCATAGACGCCCGTGGTCCCGGCCGCAAGCGCCGTCCTGCATGCGCGGCACGTCCCGGCGTAGCGCAGGCGCATCGTCTTGGGACCGGGGACTGACTCGCTGCCGCTTGTCGCCATGCCTGTGCATCGGCAGCTTCGCCGCCGTCCTGAACGCCCCAGATTCGCCCAGCAGCGGCCTCTGCGATGGCCGGCCCGTCAGAACATCTGCGGGTCGCCCTGCACGTGCGGGCGACGCTGGTGCGCTCGGAGCGACCGGACCGTGGCCCCGAGCGAACCGAGATTGGCTGACGCCTCAGCTGGCGGCTCCGCCTCGGGGTCGACGCCGTCTACCGTTGCAAGCCGTACGAGCGCGTCAATGTGCTCGGGAAGGAAACGAATCTTGCCCCTCCCGAACTTCAGGTGCGGCACCCGACCGCGCCGCGCCTGCTCGCGCACCCACTCGACTGAGATGCCGAACGACTCCGCGACCTCCTGCGGGGTGGCCGCCGTGTACCCGATGGTCATCGTTACTCCCTCCCGAACTCATCACGCCGCGCCGCGAGCGACGCCGCAAGGCACTACCGGAGATCTGTGGACCACGCCCGCACCGGGTGAGCGTGTGTGCCGCCGGTGCCGTATCGCTGACGAGCGCCCTACCGTGTGATCGCCAGGCATTGAGCGATGGCCGTCCATGGCGCGCCCAACGCGCGCGCCCGCTCGACCTCGTTCGCGATCTCGGCGTCGAGCGCCCGCAGGGTCGCCCGGGCCTCGTCGCGGCGCCGGACGAGCTCCCTCAGGGGAGCACCCTCGAACGGAGGTACTGGCGGCCGTCCGTAGGTCCGGCGTTGTGCCGACGGGTCCCGTCGGGGCGCCGGCCGTTGAGGCTGCTGCGTCGAAGTCGTGCGTGCAGGTGCTGACCGCACCCAGGTCGACTCCGACGACGCGACCTCCCCGCCGGTCCCGAGCCAAGCGGGCAACGGTTCTGCGGGACCTGACCCCGCCGCGTCGCGTGCTTCGACCGCCGCCCGCTTCGCGCGCTCCCGGCGGATCAAGTCCCGTCGTCCCATCCTGATCACCTCCCTCGACGGCAGGTGTGCGGCGATCGGCGCAAGATGCGACGACCCAACGGCTGCGAGGTGCCGGCGGTGCTGATCGGCGACTAGGCCTGGTTGTGGCCTGACAACGGAGGTTTCAGGGCGTTGACTCTTCTGGCACCACCACATCGCTGACGGGAGACACGGCTCGCCAGCGGCCTCGAGCATTTGAGTGAGTCGCTCCTAGTGGCGTCTCAGAAATCGTGTATCGCGGGTGGCCAGGGTCGTTGTCGTAGACGACGAGGCCGTCTCCGCGTGATCCTCCGCCGCACCGGGGATCTTCACCGACCGCGACTCCGTAACCCGCCTGGTCGGCGCGGTCCTGGCCGAGCAGCACGACGATTGGGCCGCAGGGCGCGCTACCTCGGCCCGGAGCTCCTGGCCAAGTCCCGCCTCATCCTCGTCCCCGACGCCGTGAAGGTCGACGACCCAGCCGTTGGGACTGACTGCCTGACCAGCAATAGGATCACCCAGCCGCGCTAAACCACCCAGCGACTTGACTGTCAGTGAGGAAAGTTCTCACGCGCCGGGTTGACGCGATCGAATCCAGGACGGATTGTCCGTGGACAGGCATACGTCGCCGAGGCGTCAAGCGGATGAGCCCGCCGCGAGCTCGGTTCCTCACCTGAATCGAGTCGCGCACGGCGTCTCGTGTCGCGAGCCCCGCGGGCGCCACGCGAGTCGCTAGGGTGGCAGCACACGTTGCAGAGATGCGCACACGCCGGGCTCCGCTTCGGCAGCGGAGGATATCGGTGGGGTTCGATCTGTCAGACCTGGCAGGGCTGCTCAACATGGGGCCGCCCGTGGGGGAGGCGTGGTTCGAGCAGACCGAGTCGATCGTCGGTTTCGCCCCGCAGAAGCCTTCTGCGAAGCGGCCGATCATCCTGCGCCACTGGCCGAGCTCCGGAGCCATCGCCTACGTCTTTGCACGCACGTCGAGCCTCGACCGTGTCGAGGTCAACAACCCAGGCCACGACCATCGCCACAACTGGCCGAAGTGCTGGCTCCGTGAGGACGGCAACATCGTTGTCTCCCGACCTTTGCCAGTCTCGAAGGACGCCTTGGATGAGGCGCACCGACTGTGCAGCGAGGACGACCGGAACACCATCGACGCAGTGAAGAAGGCGCGATGGCAAACGAAGTGATCGACGGCGGCCCTCTCGCGGACCTCGACGACGAGATCGACATCGGCGATGTGAGTACTGGAGACCTCCGCGCCCTGATCGAGGAACACCAGCGCGACGGCATCGGTCCGCTCTGGCTCAAGGAGATTCGGACCGCGGCGTCTCGTCTTGCTCGCCGCTACAGTCCGACCGTTTATGCACGCTCCGCATCGTGGGACGGCGATGCCATCGACGACCTCGTTCAGGATGTCGCCGAGCGCATGCTGGCGAAGGGGCAGGCCGAGTACATATGTGATGTGGCGAACGACTTCGGCCACGCCCGAGCCCTGATCTACCGTCAGCTGAAGATGACTCTCATCGACCGCAGACAACGGACTGCGGTCGACAACCTCTTCGCGCGGGCCGTCGAACGCCTCGGCTCCTCGCCATTCGAGCAGGTCACGAAGAAGCCGCGATCCTGGCGACTCGCGGGCTCAACCGCGGATGCACTGCCATACTCTCGACGTCTCACGGCATCGCTCGCGGCACTGCCCCGGCTCCCCGGCAACGGAACGGAGCGTGCCAGCGCGATCTGGACTACCGAGACGCTCACCGACGCTCTGACGCTCGTCTGCCACGCTGTCGGCAAGCTCCAGGACCTGGATCTTCGGAGAATTCTCGATGACTCGTTGACAGTCTTCGCAACAGCAGAGGTTGTCTCTGATGACGCCGGGATCGAACACCGGGCCGGCGAACTCGACCCAAGCGAACTGATCATGGCGAACGAACTCACCGAGCGACTCATCACGGCGCTGACCTACGAGGAAGCGGCTCTACTCGCCGGCAAGTGGATCGGCGACTCTGACGGGGACATCGCCCAGCGCGTCGGTGTCAGTCGACCCACGGTGGCGAAGTACAAGGAGTCTGCGTACGCGAAGGTTCGCGACGAACTCAATTCGCATAGCGAGTCCGTCGTTGGGTACGTGTTCGAACGTCTTCATTCACTTGTTGTCACGAAGGCAGGAGGAGGTGCGCCATGACCGACATCGAGATCGGCGGCATCTACCGGGCGGTGGCTATGGACCGCGACACTCCAGCTGCGCTGGTCCTCGTCACCGACTTCGACGAGGCTACGCAATCTCTCACTGTGAACCTATTGAGCCCGGACGTCGAGTTCGGTTCCAGCATGGACGTCCTCCTGTCGGGGGGCGAAATTGGTCGCGCGTACGATCTGTTGGCGGAGTCCGACATCTTCGGCTACGCCTGGGTCGTGCAGCTCGACCGTCGCCTTGGCGGAGTCGACGCGCAGGTACTCGATGCCCTTGCCGCCTTGCGCGACGATGAAGCCGTCGATCGTCCGGTTGCCGGGCCGCCAGTCGTGGGCCGCACAGACCCTCGATGGAGTTTCAAGCTCGAGGAGTTGAAGCGGCTCGAGAGCCTTACCGCAGACTGCACTCGGGAGCTGTTCGACGGTGAGCGGGTTGCCTCGATCGACCCGAACGCACTTAGGACGCCCTCCACGGCGGCTGAGATCGCAGCGTTTGAGGAGTTCGTGGTGGAGCTCGTTGAGGGTGTCGAACGCGGGACAACTCGAGTCCCTGCCTGGCTCGTCGACATGGACGATGAACTCGTCGCCGCGTACCGCGGGGTCGGCCTTTACAACGCACTTCGTCTTCTATGGAAGCTTGCCGACACCACAGACGCGCCCGCCGCGCCTCAACTTGCGAACGCCTCTTTCGAGTTCTTCCAAGAGTTCCAGGTAGAGATCGCCGCCTCTGCGGGGCATTCGAGCCTCTGGCTCCTGGGGCGGTCAACTGACATCCAAGGGCCGATCGAGGCGCGCCCCGCCCGCACTCGTGGCGGACGCCTCCTCCAGGTAAGCCTTGTCTCCGCCAGCGAGCGCGTTGCCCAGCACCGAGAGGTCTACGCATGAGTAATCCACCGATCGACCGCCGCTTCTTCGCGACGCGTCGGGGCATCACACTTCGCCGCTGGCGGCTACAAAACTTCAAGTCCGTCCGTCACGCCGAGGTTGAGCTTCGTCCGCTGACTGTCGTCGTCGGCGCGAATAGCGCGGGAAAGAGCACGCTCCTCCAAAGCATCCGCGCTGCGAGCCAGGCAACCGGTACCACGGGTTATCTCTACCCGCTCAATGGTCGCGGGGTCCGACTCGGTAGCGTCGCCGAGGTGAAGTATCGGGGGCCCGGCAACGACGATGAGCCGCTGATTATCGGCGCCGACTTCGAGATCCGGGCCCCGCGAGGCTCCTACCAGGACAGCAAGGCTCTGGCTCCAGTACAGGCAGCGCCCGTGCTCGCGACTCTGTCGTGGGAGGTCAAGCTCGGCGAGTCTTCGCAACAGAAGGGAATCGCCAAGATCGAACGACTCAACGTCGACCTGAAGCCTGAGGACCCTGGAACGCTCGCCACGAACGTCCCCCGCCTGGACCGAGCATGGGTGCTCGCCATCGCAGATGACGACGCCGAGGATCTTGTACCGCTCGACGAGAGCGACGATGCCGGTTCCATTCCGCACTACTTCTCGGGACAGTTCGCCGGGGCCAACGGCAACCTGCTGGAAGTCGTCGACATACTTGTCACTGGAGGATTCCCACTCGAGTCCTCGGTGATGCGCCCTCGCGCCGACGTCCTGTTCGAGACCTGGCGCGACATGCTCCTTCGCCGCTCTATGCACGAGCGAGATGAGATCGAGCAAGACCTCCTCACCGAGATCAATGCGATCGACGAGGTGAGCCGTGATCTGCTCGCAGTTCATGCTGCCTCAGTCCTAGCGAAGGCCGAGTACGCCGACGCGGCGCGTTTTGAGCTGAGTTCCAAGGCTCCTGATACGCGCTCCAAGATCGACCTCAATATCGCGTCGTCCGAGACATTCCGCGACGCGATCATCGAGGGGGTGACCAGGAACGGAGTTCAGGGCGAGGTCCCATTCCCCCACCGCCTGGATGACCTGGGCAGGGCCTCGAATCTCGCGTCCTCCTATCTCAGTACGGGGATTCGGTACCTCGGCCCGCTTCGCGAAGAGCCGAGGGCGGCATACCCCGACTCGCCCGAAGGTGACGACACCTACGTCGGTCCGAGGGGCGAGTTCACCGCCTCCGTGCTGCAACGCCACGGCGACCGAAGAGTCAGCGTCCCGACTCCGCAAGACGACGGAACGATCAAGACGCCGCGCCGCCCGATCCAGCTCATGACGGCGGTGAGCCGCTGGGCCAAGTACCTCGATATCGGTGAGAGTTTCTCCGTCTCTGACCAAGGCCGCTTCGGCATCCAGATGCAGGTACGGCAGAAGGATGTCGAGGGCGATCTTGACCTGACCAGCGTCGGCACTGGCGTCAGCCAGTTGCTACCGGTCATCGTCATGTGTGCACAGGCACCTGCCGGCTCGCTGCTCCTCATCGAACAGCCCGAGTTGCACCTGAACCCGCGGGTTCAGCAGCGGTTGGCCGACTTCCTGTTGGCGATCGCGCAGAGCGGGCGGCATCTCCTCGTCGAGACTCATAGCGAGTACCTCATCTCGCGGTTGCGCCGACGCGTGGCGGAGGACGAGAAGGACAGCCTCCAAGACACGATTGGCATTTACTTCGCCAAGCGCGTCGAGGGCGCGACCACCTACGAGCTCGTGGAGCAGAACGAGTACGGCGGCATTGACGAGTGGCCGGAGAGCTTCTTCGACCAGGCCACTGAGGAGGAGCACGCGATTCTCTCTGCGGCGGTAAAGAAGCGCCGTGCCAAGGCCTCGAAGGCCGAGTAGCCGGAGCCCTTTACATCGGCACCGCCAAGCCGGATTGGTCTTGGTGTCAGGCCGAGAGGTATTGACGACAACGACGAAGGGAGGCGCCGCATGGCACGAGTAGCACGCAAGATCGAGACCAAGACCCTGGAGCAGAAGCTCTGGGATGCCGCCGACGCCCTGCGAGGGAACCAGGAGCCGAGCGAGTATAAGCATGTCGTGCTCGGCCTGGTGTTCCTCAAGTACATCTCCGACCGGTTCGAGGGGCGGCGCAAGGAGATCGAAGCGGAGCTCGCTGCCGACGGCCTCAAGCCTGAACAAATTGAGCGCCTGGTCGAGGACCGTGACGAATACACCAGCCACTCAGTGTTCTGGGTCCCTGCCGCTGCCAGGTGGAGCATCATCCAGAAGTCTGCCAAGCAGCCTGAGATCGGCGAGTCCATCGATAATGCGATGGACCTCATCGAGCGCGAGAATCCGAAGCTGCGCGGCGTGCTGCCGCGCAACTATGGCCGGGAGGACCTCGACAAGGGCCGCCTCGGCCAGCTCGTCGACATCATCGGCTCGATCGGATTCACCCGAAGCGATGATCACGGCTCCGACGACGTGCTCGGCCGCGTGTACGAGTACTTCCTCGGCCAGTTCGCGGGCAAGGAGACCGGCAAGGACGCTGGCGCGTTCTACACGCCGCGCTCTGTCGTCAGGACACTCGTCGAAATGCTGGAGCCCTACCACGGCCGCGTGTACGACCCTGCCTGTGGCTCAGGCGGCATGTTCGTCCAGTCCGCCGAGTTCGTTCGGGCGCACGGCGGCAAGCGCAACGACATCTCCGTCTACGGCCAGGAGTTCACCGCAACCACGTGGAAGCTCGCGAAGATGAACCTCGCCCTGCGCGGCATCGATGCTGACCTCGGCGACAAGTCGGCCGACTCGTTCACCCAGGACCTGCACCCGGACCTCCGGGCCGACTTCGTGCTCGCCAACCCGCCGTTCAACGTCAGTGACTGGTGGAACGCCAAGCTCGCCGACGACCCCCGCTGGAAGTACGGCACACCGCCAGAGGGCAACGCGAACTTCGCCTGGGTCCAGCACTTCCTGTATCACCTCAGCCCGCGCGGCACTGCCGGTTTCGTCCTCGCGAACGGCTCGCTCAGCTCGAAGAGCAGCGGCGAGGGCGAAATCCGCCGCAAGCTCGTCGAAGCCGACCTCGTCGACTGCATCGTCGCGATGCCCGACAAGCTCTTCTTCAACACCGCGATCCCCGTCTCGCTCTGGTTCGTCAGCAAGGACCGACACGGCAATGGCCACCGCAAGCGCGAGGGCGAGGTGCTCTTCATCGATGCCCGCAAGCTCGGCACGATGGCCAGCCGCCGCCTCCGCGAGCTCACGGACAGCGAGATCCAGCAGATCGCCGGGACGTATCACGCCTGGCGGAACGTCGATGGCGAGTACGACGACATCCCCGGCTTCGCGAAGGCTGCCAGCTTCGCCGAGATCGAGCAGCACGATTTCGTCCTCACCCCCGGCCGCTACGTCGGCACCGAAGAGCCCGAAGCTGACGACGAGCCGACCGGCGAGAAGATCGCTCGACTTACTGCGGACCTCTTCGCCGAGTTCGACCGCGGCCGCGAGCTCGAAGCCGAAGTCCGTCGGCGGTTGGGAGAGCACGTCGAATGACGACGCTTACCGACTATGCGACCATAAACGGAACGTCAGTTCCGACTTCCCGAATGGGTTTAGACCCCGTTCGCGTCTTTAGTATCCCTTCCTACGACAACTCACGCACACCCGAGGTCTCGATTCCCACCGAGATCGGTTCGAGCAAGTCCAGAGTGGACTCACCGTGCGTGCTGGTTTCGAAGCTCAACCCACGCATCCCACGGATATGGCTCGTCGAGGATCCGGATGCTCGCACTTACTGCTCACCGGAGTTCCTACAGGTCGTCCCCAAGAACGCTGACCTTCAGCTGCGGTACCTCTACTACTTGATGTGGGCGAACGCATCGGCGATCGAGCGGTCGGTCAAGGGCACTACGGGCAGCCATCAGCGGGTCGGGCGCGACGACGTGCTTCGTCTCGACGTCTTCGTGCCACCTCTCCCAGAGCAGAAGGCGATCGCCACCACCCTCGGCGCCCTCGACGACAAGATCGAGTCGAATCGGCGTGCAAGCAATCTTGAACGGAAGCTTGCGATCGCGACTCTCTCCGTCGGCCCTGAGCGTATCCGGGTCGGCCGCATTGCCAGCCTGAGCAAAGGGTTGTCGTACAAGGGTGCAGGTCTTGACGACGGCTCATCAGCGGGAGCACAGCCGATGCTCAATCTGGCGAACTTCACCACGACTGGTGCGCTCAAGGCGGCTGGGATGAAGTACTACACCGGCGACTTTAGGCCCAAGCACCGGCTCGCGACCTGGGATCTCGTTACAGCAAATACGGACCTGACACAGCAGCGCGAGATTCTCGGGCGCGGGCTTCTCGTCCCGCCGACGCTCGATGGCGCCCTGCACACGCATCACACATCAAAGGTGCAGTTCTTCGACCATGAGGAACTCGCCCTGGTCCTGTGGGCCCAGATCCAATCTCCGGCGTTTCGCGAGCGTGCGAAGGGTTTCGCGACGGGGACGACGGTGACCGCGCTTCCCGCGGAGGCGATCCTCGACTTCGAAATCAGCGTCCCCGCCGACCTCGATCGGTCGCTCGACCGGTCGCGTGCACTAATCGAGCACAGCTGGCACTTGGAGGCCGAGACGGCGCGACTCGTGCAGACGCGTGATGCCCTCCTCCCGGAGCTCCTCTCCGGTCGCATTCGCGTGCTCCCGGAGGTGCCCGCGTGAGTGTGCTCGACTCCGCCTGGGCGATCGGTCGACTACGCAGTGCTTTCGCCGACGCGTCCGGCAAAGACATTAGGTACAAGCGAGAGCCTGATGAGAACCCCGAGGGCATCGACGAGAAGACCGGTCGGGAGTACCTGGCCACCCTGAGCGTCCTCGCCCGATGGGTGGATGACAAGGAGGTCGAGACATCGCCGTGAGCAGCTTCAACGAATCCATCGTCGAGCAAGCCGCACTGGAGTGGCTCGCCGACCTCGGCTACCTGACCCTCTACGGGCCTAACATCGCGCCAGGCGGCGACGGTCCTCAGCTTCGCGACTCGTTCGCCGATGTCGTGCTCATCGACCGCTTCCTGCCAACGGTACGTGGGCTGAACCCTGGGCTCGACAATGCTGTCATCGATCAGGCGATCAAGCGTCTGCTCCGCCCTGAGTCGCAGAACCCAATCGACGAGAACTACCGCATCCACCAGTTCCTTGTGGGCGGCGTGCCGGTCGAGCACCGCGGTGCGGATGGTCAGACACGGACGATCCGCGTGAAGCTCATCGAATTCGATGCCCCCGAGATGAACGACTGGGTTGCGGTCAACCAGTTCACCGTCACAAAGGACGGCAAGAAGCGCCGTCTCGACGTCGTCGTCTTTGTCAATGGTCTTCCGCTTGCCCTCTTCGAGCTGAAGAACCCGGCCGACGAGAACGCGGACATGCGGGGGGCCTGGAACCAAATCCAGACCTACCGCCACGACATCGCTCCCATCTTTGACTTCAACGTCATGACAGTGATTTCCGACGGCGTCCCCAGCGCCGCGATGAGCTCCTTTACTGGCGCTTTCGAGCACTACGCCCCGTGGAAGACGATCGATGGCCGCGATGTCGTCAGCGACCGGCCCTCCCTCGAAGTACTCATCCGTGGGGTGTTCGAGCCGGCGCGGTTCCTCGACATCCTTCGCAACTTCGTCGTCTTTAGCGATGAGACGGTCACCGACAAGGCGACCGGCCAGCCGATTCGATCCCTCATTAAGCGCGTCGCGAAGTACCACCAGTACTGGGCGGTAAACACTGCAGTGGAGTCGACCGCGAAGGCCGCGAGCCCCGAAGGTGACAAGCGCGGCGGCGTCGTCTGGCACACCCAGGGCTCCGGCAAGAGCTTCGAGATGGTGTTCTACGCAGCGAAGATCATGCGCGACCCGCGCATGGAGAACCCAACGCTCGTCTTCATTACCGACCGCAACGACCTCGACGATCAGTTGTTTGGCGAGGCGTTTGCGCCAGCGACGATCCTCCCCGAGAGGCCAGTGCAAGCGGAGAATCGCACTCACCTGCGCGAGCTGCTCAAACGGGCTTCCGGCGGCATCATCTTCACGACCTTGCAGAAGTTCGGCCCTGAGGAGCGTGGCGACACCAACCCCGTTCTCACGGACCGCCGCAACGTGATCGTCGTCGCGGACGAGGCGCACCGTTCGCAGTACGGGTTCGGTGAGACCCTCGACTCCGAAGGCCGGCTCAAGGCCGGCCTCGCCAAGCACATGCGGGACGCACTCCCCGGCGCAACGTGCCTCGGCTTCACGGGCACGCCGATCGAGACGACCGACAAGTCAACCCGGGCCGTCTTCGGTGACTACATCGACATCTATGACCTCACCCGCGCGGTGGAGGACGGCGCGACGGTCAAGATCTTCTACGAGCCCAAGCTCGTTAAGGTCGGGCTGAGTGACTCGGTTCACGGCGCGCTCGACGAACTCGCCGACGAGATCACCGAGCAGGTTGAAGACACCGCTGCGTCGGCGGCGAAGTCACGTTGGGCGCGGCTCGAAGCGATCGTCGGAGCGGAGGAGCGACTCGACCTCGTTGCCCAAGAGATCGTCGAGCACTGGGAGAAGCGGCGCGAGTCGCTGATCGGCAAGGGCATGATCGTCGCGATGAGCCGCCGCATCGCGGTCAAGCTCTACGAGAAGATCGTCGCCCTCCGACCCGACTGGCACACCGACGACCACCGCACGGGCAAGATCAAGGTCGTCATGACCGGCTCGGCATCCGACCCGCAGGAGTACCAGCCGCACCTGCACGACAAGACGACGCGCAAGGAGATCCAGCTCCGGGCGAAGAACCCCGACGACGAGCTGGAACTCGTGATCGTCCGCGACATGTGGCTCACCGGCTTCGACGCGCCCGCGATGCACACGATGTACGTCGACAAGACGATGCAGGGTGCGGGGCTGATGCAGGCCATCGCTCGCGTCAACCGGACCTTCCGCGACAAGCCCGGTGGCTTGATCGTCGACCTGATCGGTGTGTACGCCAGCCTGCAAGAGGCTCTCACGGTCTACTCGCCGACCGACCGCGACCAGGCCGGCGTGCCCATCGACGAGATGGTCGCCGTCATGCTCGAGAAGCACGACATTATTAGCGGGCTGCTCCACGGGGTCACGTTCGACTCCTCTCCCGACCTGCCCGCATCTGACCGGCTCGCGCAGTATGCGAAGGTCCTCGACTTCGTCATGGCCGACCCGGACCGGACGAAGCGCTATAACGACCAGGTGCTCGCACTCGCCAAGGCGTTCGCGCTCTGCGGCGCCCGGGACGAGGCGGACGCGATCCGCAATGACGTCAGGCTGTTCGTCGACGTGCGCGCCGCGATCTTGAAGGTTCTGAACCCGGACTCCGGGCGGAGCGGCTCCGGCGCGGTCGACGTCGACACCGCCATCGGCCAGTTGGTCAACGAGGCAGTGCTAGGCGACCAAGTGATCGACATCTACAGCCTCGCCGGAGTCAACACGCCCGAGTTGTCGATCCTCTCGGATGAGTTCCTCGACGGACTAGTCCACAAGGACAAGCCGAACCTCCAGATCGGGCTGCTGCGCCGCCTGCTCGATGACCAGATCAAGACCGTCAAGCGCAGCAACGTCGTGCAGACCCGGAAATTCTCTGAGATGCTCGACGAGGCCGTCAACCGGTACAACAACCGGTCGCTCACCTCCGCCCAGATCATCACCGAGCTCGTCACGCTCGCGAAGCAGATGCGTGACGACATGGAGCGGTACGCCGCCCTTGGCCTGCGTGAGGACGAGGTCGCCTTCTACGACGCCGTGACTCAGAACGAGTCGGCCGTCTTTGAGCTTGGCGACGAGACGCTCAAGGCCATCGCCCGCGACCTGGTGCGCACGATCCGCGATAACTGGACCATCGACTGGGACGTCAAGGAGAGCGTGCGCGCCAAGATGCGATCGGCCGTCCGGCGCATCCTCGTCCGCTACGACTACCCGCCCGACGCCGAGTTTGAGGCGATCGAGTTTGTGATCGAGCAGGCCGAGCTCTTTGCTGCCAACGATGAGGATTTCTTGTCCTGAGGTTTACATCCCCCTGTTCACGGCGGATTGATCTACGTGACACAGGAAGGAGGTAGTCCTTTGAACGAGATCAAGTGCCCGCACTGCGGGACCGTTTTCACCATCGACGAGGCTGAATATGCAAGCCTCGTGCAGCAGGTGCGCACCGCGGAATTCGAAAAGGAGCTCCACACGCGGCTCGCCGAGGCCGAGAAGGCAAAGAAGGTCGAGATCGCGCTTGCGGAGGTGAAGGTCGCCCAGCAGGCGGAGCAGGCTGCCGCGCACAAGGACGCTGAGATTCAGCGTTTGAAGAACGAGATCGCGGGGGCCGGCAACGCCCAGGCTCTCGCGATTGCGAACGCCGCCGAGAAGGCCCAGAAGGCTCTCGGCGACAAGGACGCCCAGATCGAACGCCTCAGGACTCAGCTCGAAGGGGCCGATACCGCCAAGGACCTCGCCGTCGCGAAGGTCGGCGAGGTTGCCCAGCGGACGGCTGCCCAGAAGGATGCTGAGATTCAGGGTTTGAAGACGGACCTCGCGCAGGCGGGCACGTCTCAGGAACTCGTCCTCACCAAGGCCGTTCAGGCCGTGCAGCAGAAGCTCGACGAAACCAAGCACAAGCTTGCCCTCAAGGAGTCCGAGCAGCAGGTGAAGGAGGCCTCCCTCAAGGTCTCCCACTCCAAGGAACTCGCCCTCAAGGATGACCTCATCGAGCGCCTCAGGGACATGAAGGCGAGGTTGTCGGTCAAGCTCCTCGGCGAGACCCTCGAACAGCACTGCCAGATCGAGTTCGACCGCATGCGATCGCTCGCCTTCCCGAACGCGAAATTCGGCAAGGACAACGACGCCTCCGGCGGGACCAAGGGTGACTACGTCTTCCGCGACTTCAACGACGACGGTGTCGAGTACATCTCGATCATGTTCGAGATGAAGAACGAGGCCGACACGTCGTCGACCAAGAAGAAGAACACCGACTTCCTTGCGAAGCTTGACAAGGACCGGCGCGACAAGGGCTGCGAGTACGCCGTGCTCGTGTCGATGCTCGAGGAGGACTCCGAGCTGTACACGGGCATCACCGACGTCTCGCACGAGTACCCGAGGATGTTCGTCGTCCGGCCGCAGTTCTTCCTCGCCATCATCGCCCTGCTCCGCAACGCGGCCCAGGAGACCATCGTGGTCAGGGCAGAGCTAGAGCAGGTCAAGAAGCAGAACATCGACATCACCGACTTCGAGGTCGAGCTCGAGGGATTCAAGACGGCGTTCGGCAAGAACTTCGACCTCGCGAAGCGGAGGTTCGATGCCGCGATCAAGGACATCGACGCCGCGATCGACCGCCTTCAGAAGGTCAAGGAGTCGCTCCTCGGCTCGGAGAACCACCTCCGGCTCGCCAACGACAAGGCGACCGCCCTCACGGTCAAGAAGCTCACCCGGGGCAACGAGACGATGAAGGCCAAGTTTGCCGAGCTCGAGGCGCCGAGCGAGCCCAACGCGGCCTGACGAACAACCAGCGGCTGCTCGCGTCGGTGCGGCGCCTGCCGTGCACGGCATCCACACGCTGGGATGCCGTGCACGGCGCCGCGCGAGAGTGCAACGAACGTGACTCGCTGGCATTGCGATCTGCTGCCTGCGCTGCGTCGAGTGCTCCGCTCGGCGGTCAAGCACCAGGCCGGTGCAGCCGAGCCTCGTCGGGCGCGGCGCGACGTTGGGCGAGTCCCGGCTCGGCAGCGTCGCGCCAGTAGCGAGACGATCGCCGACCTCGCAGCTCGTGACACCTCCCGGCGTCAGGCTCAGGGCTCAAGCCATAGCCGAATGTCTTCGAGTTCTGCTGCGATCTGTTGCCACGGGTGATTGAGGTCGAGTGTCCGAGCGCCGATGCGGTTGCCCTGGATGACGACGTCGAGGTCGGGCTGCGCCTCCGCGTCGGTCCGTGCATAGAGGAGCAGGCCGCACACGGATCCGTCGCGGGCGCGGTCTTCGTTCTTCACGTAGGTCAGGATCTGATAAAGGTTCCCGGAATGGATCGTTGCCTTGCCCCACTGGCCAACTTGCATCGTCTGCCCGTAGTACTTCGCGTCGATGACAAGCGTGCGGTCGCCGCGGCGGAGTGTGACGTCGGTGCGCATCTCGGGGAGCTGCCGGCTGAATAGGCTCGGTTGGTCGAGGTCCCAGGGGACGGTCGGTGCGCCCGGCGAAAGCTCGGGGTGGTGGATCGTGTAGTACTGGCGCAGGAATCGCTCGTACAGCGCGCTCATGCTGTCGTCGGAGATCCAGGACGAGAGTCGGGCGGTGCCCGCGGTCTCGGTGGGCAGAAGCCCGCGGACGATGAGTTCGCAGACGCCGAGTAGGAGTCGATAGGACGCGTTCGAGCGGTGGTAGGTCAGTGAGTCCCACCTGATCGATCTCGGAGCAATCAGCGTGACCGCGTCGAGGTAGGGCAGAACTCGACGAAGTGCGTCCTTGCGCGGCGCGGAGACCTCGCCGTGCCGGATGAGGAGCACGATGACCGACTTCAAGGCTCGGTTGTGAGGCGTGTCGATCTCGTACTCGTCAAAGTCGCACACGAGTCGGCCGCGCGTCATCGTCCGGGCGCTCACCGTGCGGGTGACGTCGATGCGCCCGCGGACCGTGGCGAGCTCCTCGCTCTGCGCGAGGTAGTCGTGGTGCAGGCCGCGTTTGACTTGCGTGCCCACGCCGCGGGCGAGTATCTCCGCGAGCAGATCGTGCGGGTGGTCGAACTCCTCGGCGGCGATCTTCTTCGTGCCGGTGCCGCGCATCGCCCGGAACGCGTACGCGAGCATCACGTACACGTTCTGGATGACGATGCTGCGGTCGATCACCTGACGGCGCCGCGCAGCTTGCCGGCCCACTGCTTGGCGGTCTCCGGTTCGTCGAACCAGTATTCGTCGAGGAGGGGGACGAGCTCGTCCTCGACGACGGAGTAGAGCCAGTCGTCGTCGGCGTCGTCGTCCCCGGGCGGACAGAGGTAGCTGTGGCCGACCGCGAAGCCGGGTCCGAGTGCGTCGTCGCCGGCGATTGCCCGGTTCAGGTCGACGACGACGTCGACGAGCGCGTTGAGGGCCGGGCTCTCGGCGGACTGCTGCCATGCGGTGAATCCTGTCGAGTCGAACCCGGGGGCCATCTCGAAGAACCCGAAGCGGCGCCGGAGTGCGTAGTCCATCACGGCGAGACTGCGGTCGGCGGTGTTCATCATGCCGATTATGTGGACGTTGGGCGGGACGGAGAAGGTCTCGTTCTTGTAGAGGAGCCGCAGCTCCTGGCCGCGCTTGTCCGTCTCGATCAGCATCAGCAGCTCGCCGAAGATCTTCGAGATGTTGCCGCGGTTGATCTCGTCGACGACGAAGAAGTAGGGCCGGTTAGCGTCGTCCTTCCGTGCCTCCTCGCAGAACCGGTAGAACGGGCCCTCGGTGAGGGTGAAGCCGCCGGCCTCGGTGGGCCGGTAGCCCATCATGAAGTCCTCGTACGAGTAGCTCTGATGGAACTGGACCATCTGGACTCGCGTTCGGTCCCTCGCGCCCATGATCGAGTAGGCGAGGCGCCGCGCGGCGTACGTCTTCCCGACCCCGGGAGGGCCGGCGAGGATCACGTTCTTCTTGCGCAGAAGCAGGGCGCGCAGTCGGTCGTATGCGTCCTCGGTTAGATAGACCTCGCTGAGGAGGGCGGCTCGGTCGTAAGGGGGCGCCGGCTGAACGAGCTCATCTGCGATGGTGTCTTCGTCGCCCTCCGTGAAGAGCGCTTCGAGCTTGCCAACGTAGTCGCGGTAAGACGTGATGTCGGTCAGAGTCTTCGTCGCCGCGTCGCCAGGGTGCTCCCACGCGCCGACGTAGGTCCACTTCACGAGCGGACGTGCCGATACTCGCCGCGCTCGGGATCGAACCTCGCGTCGGACACGACCTCACCGCGGCCGACGAGCTCTCGCCGGCCGCGCTTGGCGTAGACGATGTCGCCGATCGCGATCTCGTTCTGGAACTGCCACAGGCACAGCACGTCGTTCTTCATCGACGACGCTGAGCCGGACGCCCCGACGAGATCCGTGCGGATCGCCTCGCGGCTCGAGTACCCGGCGAGGTCGCCGATCTCCTGCCACCCGATGGCCATGATCCCGTCGGCCGAGAACTCGTCCCATTCCGACGCCTGCGCGCCAGGGGAGTAGAGCCAGTAGTGACGGGGTGCGGTTCCTCGAGGGCGGGACCGGGAGCCGGCGACGGCGTGGTGTCCCACAGATCGCGCACGATCGGGCGACCAGAAGTTGAAGGGTTCCGCGATCTGCGTTGCGAGCGAAGCGCGGATCGTGAGGAGGTCGCGGTCCAGCGACTGTGCGTCGGTCCCGCGCGGTCCACCGATCCGGTCCGCCAACCCGGAGCGGATCTGCGCCTTCATGTTCGCCGACGAGATTGGCTCGAACGTGTTGGGGAACGCGAGGAATTGCAGTGCGTTGCGGATGTCGGGGTTGCCGTCCCCCGAGTTGAGCATGATTCGCTGCATCCGCCAGGGGTCACCCTTGGCGAGGTCGCGCTCAGCCTCGGAGAGCCCGCACCATTCCCGGACGAACGTGGCCGCCCAGATGAGGTGCAGCCACAGGCGACCGTTGTAGCCCTGACCACCCTTGAACCCCGCCTGTCCGGCGGGCCGGTCGAGACAGGCGTTCATCCAATCAGGGATCGCCGCAATGGGTTCGGACATCTTCAGCGTGCGCGCGAGATGCTCGCGACGGGTGGCAGGTGCCGCGTTAAAGACCGGCTGCTCGCGTAGAAAGACGAGTTCCGAAGCCAGAAGAGCCACCTCGCGCGAGGCTCCGACGAGCTGGTGCTCCAGCTTGTCCCACTGACTGGAGCCAGCGCCCAGGATCGGGTTGTCCTCGATCCGCCGCCGCAAGTCCTCCGCCGCATCGGCGGTCCAGATCGCCACATCGGGATCGATCACGGAACGACCGTCGCCGAACAGTTGGTCGAAGATCGGGGCGACCTCGTGCGCGATCGCCATGTCGTATAGCGGCCGTGATGCCGATGCGGCGGCGACACCGCCGTCGTCGGATGGATTTGCGTTCATCGTTTCGCGCTCCGGTGCCGGCGGGTGGCTCGGTCCGCCCGAGGCGACGCTGCTGGGCGAACTGACTACACATGACCGTAACCGCAGGTCGGCCTTGGACGAAGCGAGTGGCCGGCTAGGTTCCGGCTAGGCGACTGCGGCACCGAAAGCTTGATAGAGATCACCGGGAAGCGGTGTGTGCAGTTCCCACGTGATCGCCATCGGCCGCTCGCCGACGTGGCCCCGGTAGGTAGCCGGTCCCAAGAACCAGAAGGCGCGGTCGTCAGACCGCAGCCGGGCGAACAGGAGGATGGATCTGCCATCGCGTTCGTGGCCGCGGTAGCGCCGACCCGTAGGTCCGTCGGCCCGGGTCGTGGACTGACTCTCCCAGTGAATGAGCGAACGGCTGATCGCGTAATCCCGGTACCTCGTGGTCGGCGAGAAGCCGCCGCTGCTTTTGTCGAGGGTGAACGCGAGGAGGTCGGCATTTGCCGTCCCGGCGTCCAACACGCCGCTTTGCCAGGCGAACGCCTTTGCGCGATCGACAAGGCCGAGCGCGGTCAGGATCTCGATCCGGGAGTAGCGAGCGTGAATCTGGAGGGGTGCGTCCGGGTGGCTCGCGAGCGGCGTTTGGACATGATCGATCCCGGCGCCGAGGATCGCCGACATTTCCGAGATCTCCGCCAGGACCTGCGGGTGCTCCCAAACGAGGTCCACAGCGTCCTGCAGTGACGAAGTTTTGGATACCACCTGATCCGATAGTCCCGCGATCATCATGTGGAGCAGCCGCCGATCGGCTTCGACGAGGTTTGCGACCTGCGGGGCTTGCCCTCGGGCCGTCAATCGTCCGTAGCCCGACGTTCGGATGCGATCGTCGACGTGAAGGAGGCGCCCCACGGCTCGTCGAAGAGATCGTTCGTGGGGCCCCTCGGGGAGGCACGGAGCGCCGGCCGCCGAGAGGAGATCCGACCACGAGTGGTTGCCCTCGTAGACGTCCGTCAGGTCGAGCCCAGACTCGTCAAGGAACCGCGCGAGTGTGAGGTCGTCGCCACCTCGACGCAACGACCGGAGCTCGTCAACCTTCGCCGGCCACCGAGACGGCAACGCCTCTCGCAGGCTGCGCAAGACAATCTCGGAAGACCGACGGTCGAGCTGCATGGAGCATCCGGCGGGCAGGAAGGGGAACCCGTCCGCGACGGCACGCTCGACGTCCCGTCGAGAACCACCTAGGAGTGCCCGGTAACGACGGTCAAAGCGAAACTCCGTGCGGTGTGTGCCGACGAAGTCGAGCACCGTGCATGCGCCCTTGGTGCCGGTCTTTCGGAGGCCTCGTCCGAGTTGCTGGAGGAACAGTGTCGGGCTCTCCGTTGGCCGAAGCATGAGGATCGTGTCGATGTTGGGCACGTCGACGCCTTCATTGAAGAGGTCGACCGAGAAGAGAATCCGTACTCGTCCGGCCGCGAGATCTCGGAGCGCAGCGTCGCGTTCGTCCCATGGGCTGTCGCCCCAGACCGCGACCGCTGGGATTCCGTTCGCGTTGAAGTGGTGGGCCATGAACTGGGCGTGCTTGATACTCACGCAGAATCCAAGCCCCCGCATCGAACCGATGTCCGAATGGTCGGCGACTTGCTTGACGACCATACGAGCCCAGGCGTCAGAGCCTGGTGTAGAGATTCGTAAGTCCATCGATGTCGTATCCCTGCCCACGTCGCCAGGGAATCTCGCGCAGGTCCAGTCCGTCATGAACGCCGTAGTACACGAACGGTGCGAGGTGTTGTTGGTGGGCCGAGCAACTCCTTGGGACGCAGACCGCCGAGCACACGAGCGTATGAAGCAGCGGCGGCGTGATGAAACTCGTCGACGATCACGACATCGAAGTGCTCTGGGTCGAGAGACGCCAGGCCGTTCGCGTTGAGGCTCTGAATCGACGCAAAGACGTGGTGGAAGTCACGAGGCCGTGACTTACCGACCCACTTCTCACCAAACTGAGTTTCGCGGAGCGTGTGACGGAAGGTGGCGAGGCTCTGGTCGAGGATCTCTTCGCGGTGCGCGATGAAGAGCAGCCGGGAGCTGTCGAGCCGGTCGCGCAAGGTGGCGTAGTCGAGCGCCGCCATCACCGTCTTCCCGGTCCCCGTCGCGGAGACGAGGAGGTTCCGGTGATGCCCCTGCCGGCGTGAGACCTCCAACAGTTCGATGAGGCGCGACTGGTAGGGGTGAGGCGGGACCTCAATTGGGCTCAGCATGATGTTGGGTCCGGCGTCTGTTCGCCCGGCACGCTGTTGCTCGACTTCGAACTGCTCGGCGTTGTAAGGCACGAAGTCGCCGCTCGACCAGTAGCTCTCGAATACCGCCTCGAATTTGGCGATGACGTCGGGGTTGCGGGCGGCAGACAGCCGGACGTTCCACTCCAGGCCTGTTACGGCGGCGGATCGGGTCAGGTTTGACGAGTCGACGTAGGCGGTCGAGAACGGGTGTCGGTGGAAGACCCAGGCTTTGGCGTGCAGCCGTGTCGAGCTGAGGTCGTAGGACACTCGCACCTCGGCCCCGAGCTCCACGAGCTGCTCGAGCGCCTCACGCTCAGTCGAGTTTGTGTAGGTCGTTGTCAGAACCCTCAGCGACCGGCCCGATGCGCAGTACTTTCGCAATCGATCGAGGAGTGGCGTGATGCCGCTGCGCCGGATGAATGCCATGACGAGGTCAATCGACGACGCGGAGTCGATCTCGGAGCCCAACTGACTCCAGAGCGTTGGTTCGCCAGGTGCGTTGGTCAGAAGTGTTGTATCCAGCAGCGGTATTGCCGGAGCCGAGATCTCCTCGGGCTTGCCGTCGGGGCGGCGACGCAAGATCGCGTGAAGCACCGACGCGGGCTCCGCGAGTTGCGCGCTCTCATCGGCGGTCGCAAAGTCGCCGAGTCGATCCAGCATTGCGTGTGCGACGCGGAGCGCGACTTCGACACGCTTCTCTTCGCTGACGTCGAGCAGAGCGCGCTCGACGTGTTGGCTGACATGCCAGGCGATGCGGTCGGCGGCGTCGGCACTGTTCAGTGTGCTGTCACGCGGAACCAGCGCGCTCGAGAGGCTACTCAGCCTGTCTCGCAACTCTCGCGTGACAAGAAGTTCGTAAAGCCGGGGCTCGAGGTCCGACACTTTCGCGAGAGTACACAACCCGTAGCTGGGCCAGTGTGCAGTTCGATGGCAGGAGTGGTCCTGGACGGATCCCACTACGTGCCCAAGGCGCGGCGTGTGTCGCGACTCCGCGCGGACTGTCTTCTCTCGGAGGGTCAAGTTCTCGGTCGACCAAGCATCGCCAGAACCCCGAAACTCGTGGAACAGCCGCCTCAATGTCGGGCGATTGGCCCCACTTTGTAGCGCCGACGCGCTCTGTGCGATGCATCGGAACCGGCAACCAGTGAGGGAGGGTCCTCGGCGTGTGGAATCTGCTGGCAGCCCTCATGGCACTCATCGGAACGGTGATGCAGGCACTCGCATCGTTGCGGGAGATGCATGAGCACGATCCCGGAATTGTCTCGGCGACGGCCGTCGAGTCGATGAAGCGGGAAGTTGCCTGGTGGCGGCCGCTGCACAGGCGTGACCATCGCCGTATCGTTTCGGCGCTCATGCGGGAGAGTCCCGCCGAGGCCGCTGCGTACCGCCGAATGTGGCGCGTCGTCTGGGCGTGGGCGCTCCTTTCGGCCGCAGCAGGATTGGCGTTGATCGGCGCGGCGCTCACGCTGTGATCCCCGACCGATGCGGACCCGAGTAGCGCCGCCATCTCCGCACCGAGTAGGTGCGGTGCGGCGAGGTCGGGATCGAACTCGCAGGCCTCGAGCAGGGCGACGCCGGACGTCTAGAGGTCATCGAGGAGCTTGCCGGTCAGAAGCAATCTGCGGGTTGTCGCCGATCCTGTCGAGGGCCCGCCTTCGGGCACCTTCTGGGCGGGCGGGCGTGCTCGCGTCACGGACTCTGATCATTGTTCCGACCCGCGAGCTCGAACTTCAGGCTGACGGCCTCGCCCACGACTCGGTACCTCATGAGCCCGCCTGGGGAGAAGGGGTTGGGTAGCCGGTGGATCCGCATCCTGGCGGGCTCGGTGACGTGGGAGACGTAGATAATGCTGTACTCCTCGCCGGGAAGGAGGTCTTGGGCCCGCCGAACCTCCGACTCAGCAAGGTGGATAACACCGTCGTCGGCAACGCTCGACTTCACTTCGAAGAGCAATGTCCCGTCCGGGAGCTTGACGCGGAAGTCGTATCCGAGGCTGTCGTCGCCATTGTCGTCGCCGAAGACCGTCTTGCGGTATCCGGAGACCCAGGTGTCCTCGGGCGGACGCGAGAATTGCTCTCGAATCCACTCGCCGACGGCCGCCTCGCCGAGTAGGCCAATCAGCAGGGCCTTCTCCGGCGGCACGGAAGTCGCCTTGAAGCCGCGGCGCCCTGGCGAGACTTGTCCAGCGCGTTTGGGGCTTGTCTCTGAGACCGTTGAAGCGGCCAGTTCGACCGTGCTTACGTCGGTAGCCAGCGCTTCCTGGGGCACCGCCGTCCGTGCTGCCTCGTAGAGCCGAGCTAGGTCTTCGTCGTCGGCAGCGAAGTCCGAACCCTCGAAAGTCATCGTCTTCACCCTGCTCTGCTCCTCGAGGGTTCGAGCAGACAGTCGGGCTTTGGCCGCCTGGAGATGCGCGCTCGTCAGGCCCAGCTCCGTCGGTGCAGTGGCGTGCGGCATTCCGTGCGGCCAGTGCCCACGGTGCGCTAGCAGATGAGCGACCTCGGATGCGCTGAGGGAGCGGAAATCGAGTCTGCCGCTCGCAGTGGCATCTTCGAGGAGGGCCGTCGCATCGAACCTTTCTGGCCGTGGAACGTGGTGTGCGTGGCACCACGCTTCGATGGTTTCCGGAAGCTTGCCGAAGAAGGAGCGGAGCGAGCGTTGGGCTTGGACCCGCGTCTCATCTACGCCACTGTGGTCCGTGTCGATGGTCTGCGGTGCCGCTGGCGCATGCTCGTTCAGCCAACGTCGGAGGTAGGCCCCGACCTCCTCGTCGAGGAGATCCCAACGATCCTGTGCCCAGGTCGGATCCGGCGGTAGATCCGCCAGTTGCACTCGCGCGCGGACATATTGGTCGAGTCCGTCGTCCTCATTGAAGGCGGGCGCAAATCGGTCGCGTAGCTCAGTGCGAAGGCGAGAACCGTGTTCCTGCAAGTAGGCCCGGAAGGCCACCGCCTGTCCGTCGACGTTGGTGATCGCCGTGAATCCGATGGCTCGGAGTCGTTCGTTGAGCGATCGAAGGTCGGCGGCCGCGCGCGCCACTTCCGCGTTTCGGTCTTGGGCGACGCTCAGGCTGAGGACTCGCTGAACCTCGTTAGCGGTCAGACGCCGCGCTAGCCACGCCTGCACCTGTGACTGGTCTTCGAACTCTGTTGCACTCTCGTGCAGTTCGAAGCCGGTCTCCGGGTAGAGACCCAGGAGAACGAACTTGGTCGGCGCAGTGTCGAAGGTGGGTCGGTGTATGTCGATTACGGCGTGAACAGCATCGGCCGACAGTCCAAGAGACCGCGCGATGTCCCTTGCCGGGTCGCCGCCGAGTCCCCCCTCGGCGAGATCTCGGATCGCGAGTCGCAGGCTGTCTGCAAGTGACGGGGCTCCGATGACCTGTGCCAGCGGCTCGGCTGCGAGGTCGAGAATCCGAGCTGCGGCTGTCGAGTCTCCAGCTCCGACTGCGATGAGATGTCCGTTCGAGCTCTCGACGAGATGCGCCATCCGGCCAGATCCCGCGACCTGTCCGCCGATCGTCACCGAAACGGTTCGGCCGACGGCAACCCGCGTTTCCTCAAGCCGGGCGAGTGATTCAGCGACTGCGTTGGGCGAGAGTGGGGGGAAGGACTGGTACTTGAGCGTCAACGCCGTCACGACCAGAGGCATCAACCAGCCCAGTCCGAGATCGTGGATCGGTGTGTGGAAAACGGCGTCCACCGCCTGCCCGTCGATGAGGACCTCGACGTCGACATCAAGGATGCTGTCGAGCACGACCCCTCTTTGTGCGAGCGACTCAAGGAGCCGGCGGCCGACACGGTGGTTCTGTATCGGTAGTAGACGCGCAGCGGACGACTCGACGAGCCTGGCATGACGCGGGCGGTCGACGTCATTGACGTAGACCTTGCCACGATCAGGTGACTGCGATTCGACGGCGGAGAGCTGGCCCTCCGACGAGACGATGAGCCTCGTTGGGACTTCAGGCGGATCGATCTCGATGAAGTCGTTCCAGGCCCGTTCGACCTCTCGACGTACGAGCCAGCCTGTCCGCCCAGTGACTGGGTTCTCCGTGACGAGGTCGGCGAGGAAGTGCAGGCGGTCCGCCCAGGTTTCCCCCGAGTCCCAGATGCGAAGTCCGAGCCGGCGGGCGCGCTCCAGGAGCTGCGGGCTGCTCCATGCCCGTGCCTGCGGAGGCTGAGCTGGGAGGAACTCGATGGTCTCTGACTCGGCCATCCACCAGGCATCAGCCGGGGTGACGAGTGTGACGTCATCGCGGGCGCCAGGCGTCGTCTGCGGAACCCAGGCAGCAGCGGACAAGAAGGCCGCGAGTGGCGAAGGAAGTGCGCCCTCGGTCTGGTCGCCAGGACGAGCGAATCGGACCTCGAGCGCTGACTCGGGCCACTCGGCGATGCCCCTGAGGACGAGATTGCTGTACAGACGTTGCGCGATTGCGTCGAGCTGGGCGAACTGACCTTGGCCCGGCAGCAGATGCCACGGCGACTTCGGCCCGTACTGCGTCGTCGTGTACTGCGGTCGAGCCTGCGTCCATCCGGTCGCTAGGTTCACCCAAGCATCGATGTCGAACCCCGCAGCTGGTAGGTCGGAGGTCGCCCCCGCGGGATTCACGAACTCAGCCTGCTTTCGGCTACTCGGCAGACGTCCAGCAACGGGCCAGAGCCCGTGCTTCACACCGAGGGCCTCGACGAACGCGCGCAGCGCGTCGAGGTCCTCGCCGACTACGTCGCCGATCAGTTCCTGCGGAGGGGCAGTAAGCCAGCGCCCGATCTCGGCAACCTCTGGAGCGACATGTTCGGCCGCGGCCACCAACTTGGTGAGCTCGCCATCGAGGTCCTTGGACGGCCCTCCCCACCCAAGCCCGAAGCGCGCCTCGCTCGCGGGCAGCCAGCCTGTCGCGGTCGGGACCCGCATACCGAGGCCAGCGAGAACCTCCTGGCCGATGTCGCGCGACGTTCTTCGGTACAGGTTGAAAGCGAATGAGAAGCACTCGGCGAGGTCGCGCTTCGATGCCTCGCCTGGGCTGGTGGCAAGCTCTGTCATCGTCGCTGCCACGGCGCGAAGCACGGTCTCGGTTCCGTACTCGTTGACCAGCCCGAAGCGGGCAAGCCATTCCCGCCCGCGCCGCAGACGCTGGTCTGTCCTCGAGACGCGCGCCGGCACGTGGGGCGACGTGAAGACGACGCGGCCGCGAAGCGCGTTCGGGAGCTGGGGCAGTTCGGTAGAGTCTTCCGAAGCCTGCTGCGGCGGGAAGTAGATTGCCGGGGCGGCCTCGGACCGCCCTGCCCGCGAGATCCCCGCGGTCTGGTCCAGGATGAGCGCTCGCCCGGTGAACTCTGCCGGACTGGCCCCAGTGTCGGCGAGGTCGTCGTAGAAGTCAGCCCACCGCTCCGGCGACGCGCTCGCAGAATGGAGCGTCCTGGCGACCGCTTCAGCCCACTCGGCGATATCGGAATGCGTCGGATCGAATACCCACCCGCGTGACTTGAGGACGTCGAGTAGGTGGCCCGTGCGCAGTTCGCCGATCCGTGGATCGATTAGCTCGGCTACTTCCGCCGTGGTGATCGCCTGGGCCGTGAACTCCAGGAACCCTTGTGGCCACCGGTACGCCCGCGAGAAGGATGTATGGGCGTTCGCCGAACCCTTAAAAGTCGGGATGAAGGGCAACTCCCAAAGATCTTCGCCGAGGTTCGTCAGCGCGCGCTCCAGCGCGACAGCGTCTTGGGTCCACGATGCAGCGTCGAGGACCAGCTCGTCCGGGACCGGCACGGCGTCGTTGGCAACCGCACCGAGCAACGCAGCACAGATATGCGCCGCCGCGTCGAGGAGTACGCGATTCACGATCAGGCTATGGTCGAGAGTAGTGCGGTCAGCTCGAGTGACGAACGGCGCGTTGAGGAATGCCGGTAGCGGCGCGATTGCGGCCTCGCCCATCGGCAGGAACGTGAAGAGACGGCCGCCTGGCAGCGGATCACCGAGCGGAAAAGCGATGCTGACCCTCGCAGGGCCCTTCCACCCCTGCCAGTTCGGAGTGTCGATGCTCTGGTGGATCGCCTTCGTGAAGTCATCTTCGGCTATGTCGTAGTCCGCGACTATGTATCGGGCCCCGCTGCTGAGGTCGAGCTCGCGTACCGCTACACCGTGTCCGATCGCGCCGCTCCAGGCCAACTCGCGCTGGTCGCGCACCAGTACGGTTTCGTCCGGGTCGCCCTCGGGCCGAGCGACTGTGAAAGACGCGAGCGAGATCCTGTCCAAGAAGAGGTGAAACGGCACGTCGACAGAGATGATCGCGTCGACCTGGGCCCGGGCGCTCACGGCTGCATCTACGGACTTGATCGGCAGCCGGATCACAGTCGAGTAGCCCTCATCGGCGAATCGCTCTACGGCGTCGGGGAGGTCTTTGTCCAGCGGGACGGGTACACGCAGACTGGCGAGGTTGTCGCGCAACTCATTGCCGAGCCCAGGTTCGGTCGGCGCGATGCGCAGTGCGATGGTGTCGAAGTCGTCGGGCCGAGCAAATCGGAACCGATAGCCGTCGAGGCCGGAGGCTCCTTCCCCGGTAGCGGAGTAGACCTCGGGGAACGCACTTAGTTCGAGGACACTCTTGAAACCAATCCCCTTGTTGCCAATGCTCTCGTCGGGACGCTTGCTGCTGTTGCCGGTGCCCGTGATGCCCCTGAAGTTCTCGTCAGAGATCGGCTCGCCGCGGTTGGCTACGTAGAGCGTCCCGAACTCGCCTTCGCGCAGGTCGAGCAGAACTGCGAGCTCGCCATCATCGCGTTCTGCGGAGTGGGCGTCATGGCCGTTCTGGAGCAGCTCAATGACGGTTCGCCCGGCGTACTCGGGCGCGAGGACCCCTTCGATGAGGCTTTTGAGGTCTCCCGTGGCGTTACTGCCTTCATCGCGCCCCGTGAGGTAGACCTTCGCTTCCGCGTCCGCACGGCGAAGGATGTGTGCGCGGAATTTGGCCCGGTCCGACGTTGGGGTCACGTCCGCATCCAAGGATACTTCGAAGGCAAGACCCGAGCCTCGTGGGGCCACGCCTTTCGAGTTGGACGAGAGGTCAGCCGACATTGTTCTGCAGCCATGCCGAGAGCGTAGACACTCGACTGCGCGCGTCGCTCTCGACTCACGGACGGATCGAGCACCCACGGTGCCGTGAGTTGGGACCAGGTAACCGTCGACTGGCATGAATGCGGGTCATGTCGACGACCACTTCGCTCGCACATGTCAAGGCGCACCTGTCAGCGATCGTCGGCTCGGTGCACGACACACATGAGCGCGTGGTCATCAAACGCGACGGGGAGCCGTCTGCCGGTCCTGATCGCTCCCGACGACCTCGCTTCCCTCGAGGAGGCCGTCGAGATCCTGTCGAGCCGGAGGTTGATGGCTGACCTCGCCAGTCTCGTGCGGAGATCGAGTCAGGCGACACCGTCGAGCGCACCGCGCTGCCTCGCTGATGAGCTACGGCATTCGTTGGGCATCCCCGGCCCGACGAGCGGTCGAGCAGACCTTGCCCGAGGCGGTCGCTGCCGCCGTGTGGAAATTCGTCACCGGGCCGATCGAGGAGAATCCTCACCGCGTCGGCAAGCGCTGCTGCGAGAGCTGGCCGGCTTCTGGTCGGCCCGCTGCGGCAAGTACCGCGTCATCTACGCGATCGACGACGAGCGGGAGATCGTCACCATCGACGTTGTGGATCACCGACGAGACGTCTTCTAGTAATTGCGCGCAGCCCGGCTCTGGTTGACCATGTCAACGAAACGGCCCGGATCGGTCGGTTGAGCCGGAAGGTCCAACACGTAGCTGCAGGTCAGGCGCCTGTCCGCTCGTGTCAACACGCGCCGAATCGCTTTCGATTCCCGCCACCTTCACGGAAAGTGGACTCTGACCTGTGTAAATGCGGTCGGACGAACAGCATTGACGCAATCAACGTCTTGCACGCGAGAGCTGGCGTCGTCTTCCTCGCCATGAGCAGGTCTTCTCGCTTCCTCCGGGCCGGACCCGGTATCAGCGTGTCCACTCTCAGGGGTCAAGGAACCCTGGACGCGTACGACGCCACAGGGTTGCTGCCCCTGGGTCTAGACGCGTGGCCGGACTGGGCCGGTCGAGCGGCGCACGATCAGCTCGGAGCGTCGTGGTGGAAGTGGCGGGGGCGCTACGCCGTCGATGCGCGCAAGCAGCTGCTGCACCGCATCCCCGCCCTGGGCTGTGAAATCGAGCCGAAGGGTCGTAAGTGGCGGCGAGAAGTACGCCGCCTCCGGGATGTCATCGACTCCCGTGACGCTGACGTCGTCCGGTACACGGTAGCCGCGCTCGTTGAGGGCGAGGATGACACCGAGCGCCGTCTGGTCGTTGGCTGCGACAAACGCCGTCGCGGGCAGCTCTTCCGGCCAAGACGCGATTGCCTCATAGCCGGAGCGGGCGGACCAATCGCCGTGAATGACCCCGCGAGAGCGCAGGCCGAGCTCGGCGACCGCGGCCTCATACTCGCGGATGCGGTTGCGCGCCCCCACCCAATCGTGCGGGCCGGCGATGTGCACGACATCGCGGTGACCGAGATCGGCGAGGTGACGCAGCACGGCGAAGAGGCCATTTCCGGCGGGCGTGGAGTCGGGCGGCGTCTTGTCTGTGCCTGTGGCCAGGTAGAGCGGCACCCGGAACGTCGTCGTCTCCACCGCGTTCGTCACCTCGTCGGTCGACGAGAGCGCCAGGACCCCGGCAAGGTCGAACTGCGATGCGAGGTCGATGGACTCGCGAATCGCTGCGGGGTCGTGCACATCCAGCGTGATGACGTCTAGCAAGTAGCCGGCATCGCGGGCGGCCATGTTGGCGCCCTCGAGGATCTTGTTCGGACCGACCTGCGTGATCTCGTGGGTGAGCGTAGCGATCCTGTGCGAGCGGCCCGTAGTCAGCGAGCGGGCGTTGAGATTCGGCCTGTAGCCGAGTTCGCGGATCGCCTTCGCGACGCGGTCGCGGGTGTCGGGGCGGATGCCCGCGTAGCCCTTCAGCAACCTGGTCACGGTCGCGTGGGACACGCCGGCAACTCGCGCCACGTCATAGATCGTGGCTGGCCGTTCGACGCTTGGTTGCGCCTCGATCATCTTTCCTCCGCGGCAATGAGGTCTCGAAATCATGACGTTACCGGCCGGCCCCGATCCTTCATCGGGTCGGGCGCGGCTCGGTGGTCACGGGTCCGATCTTGGCGCTTGGGTGTAACGGACTGGCCCGCTGTCGTGCGGGGTGGACGCCGGTTCCACTCGCCGGAGTCGTGCTCGAGGACGTTGGGATGGAACGTGCTCCTCGAACTGCGATGCGGCACGTCACCACCCGTGGGAGGACGGGGCCGGGGCTTGACACCGCGATGTTACCGGCAACATCATGCTCACCTCGGGATGTTGCCGGCAACATCGCCGTTCAACCTAAGCCACAATGGAGTGAGCTCTTGGCCGACGCGCACCTGCTACCTGACCGCATCCTGTTCGGAGCAGCCTTCTACGACGAGTACCGCGTCAACGGTGACCTCGAGCGCGACCTTGACCTGATGGCCGAGGCATCCTTCTCAGTCATTCGCGTGGGCGAGTCTGTGTGGGCGACGTGGGAGCCAGAGCCGGGGGTGTATCACCTCGACTGGCTGCAGCCGGTGCTCGACGGTGCGCGTGCCCGCGGCATCTCGGTCGTGCTCGGCACGCCAACCTATGCCGTCCCCCCGTGGCTGCGCGCGATGGATCCGGAGCTCGCGGGCGAGGAGGCCACCGGGGTGCGCCATCCCTGGGGGTGGCGCCAGGAGGTCGACATCACGCATCCCCTGTTCCGGCAGCACGCGGAGGGCGTCATCCGGGCGATCGTCGCGAGGTATGCGAGCCACCCCGCGATCATCGGCTACCAGGTCGACAACGAGCCTGGCCCGTTCCTCCTGCACAACCAGCGCGTGTTCGATGGCTTCCTGGGCTGGCTCGGAGGGCGGTACGGGGACGTCGAGACGCTCAACCGCGAATGGGGGCTCACGTTCTGGTCGCAGCGCATCCGCAGCTGGGACGAGCTCTGGCGTCCCGATGGCAACCACTCGCCGCAGTACCAGCTCGAGTGGCGCCGCTACCAGGCCGAGCTCGTCACGGAGTTCATCGCGTGGCAGGCCCGCATCGTGCGCGAGTACGCGGGTCCCCGCCAGTTCGTGACGACCTGCATCTCGTACGAACGCCCGGCGATCGACGACCGCCGGCTCGTGCAGCAGCTCGACGTCACGGCGGGCAATCCTTACTACCTGATGCAGGAGGCACTCCGCATCGGGGTCGAGGTACCGCGAACCGCGAAGTGGTGGTCGTCCGGAGCGTGGGCACTCTTTGAGCAGGGTGACCGCATGTTCAGCTCGGCACAGGCTCCGTTCCTGGTCACCGAGACGAATGCGCAGTCCATCGGGCAGTCCCACTGGCAGCACCACACGCCGTACCCGGGCCAGATCGCGCTCGCGGCCCTCGCGCTCGTGGCCCGCGGCGCTCGGATGATCGAGTACTGGCAGTGGCAGACACCCCACTACGGCATCGAGACCTACTGGGGCGGGGTGCTGCCGCACAGCGGCCAACCCGGTCGCATCTACCGTGAGATCGCGGAGCTCGGTCGTCGGTTGCGCGACCTCGGGCCAGTGCTCGAGGGGTTCACGCCCGATGCCGACGTCGCCCTGCTCTACTCGATCGACACCAAGCACAGCTTCGAGTTCTACCCGCCGCTCGCCGACGCCGAGGGCGGCCCAGATCGCACGTCGTACCTGCGGATCTTCGATCGCTACTACCGCGCGGCTTTCGAGGCGGGTATCCAGAGTCGGATCGTGCACGCAGACCAGTTCCGGGAGCGCGACGCGGAGGACGTCGTCGCCGAGTTCCCCACCCTCGTCGTGCCGACTCTCTACATCGCCGATGACGGCATGCTCGACGCACTCGTCCGTTACGCGGAGGCAGGCGGGCACCTCGTGGTCGGCATCCGTACCGGCTACGGTGACCAGCTCGCCAGGGCACGCCCCGAGCGAGCGCCCGGGCGTCTCGCCGCCGCGGCCGGGGTCTGGTACGACGAGTACTCCACGCTCGACGCTCCGGTCGGCATCGACGGCGCCGCCTTCGGTGGCGGCCACGCCGAGGGGTGGGCGGATGCGCTCGTCGCCGATGGCGCCGATGTCGTGGCCGTGTACTCCTCGGGCATCTACGCGGGCCGACCCGCGGTGACCTCGCGCGAGCACGGTGCCGGGCGCGTCACCTACGTGGGCATGCTGCCCGACCTCGCGCTTGCGACATCCCTGCTTCGCTGGGCCGTTCCGATCGCGAGCGCGAACGGATGGCAGACGGATGCCCCGGTCACGGTCACCTCCGGCAGCAGTGGCGACCAGCGCGTCTGGTTCGTCAGCAACTGGTCACCCGAGCCCGCCACCGCGCACCCGCCGCGACGGAGCAGCGACGAACCGATCGTTCTCGAACCGTGGGATGTCACCGTCCTCGTCGAGCAACGCGACCCCGAGCCCGGGGCCGTCTCCATCCCGGAGCCAGAGAGAGTAGAGCAATCATGAGGCAAGGAGCACGCAAGGCCGCGGTCGCGATCACCTCGATTGCCGCCGTGGCGGCATTGGCGCTCGCCGGCTGCACGCCCAGCACAGATCCGGACGACGACAGCCCGGGCTCGGACAGCACGGGCGGCGCCAACGGTCCGATCACGGATGCGCAACGCGAGGAAGCGCTGAGCACGCCGACCGACCTGACCTTCTGGACCTGGGTACCCGACGTCCAGGACCAGGTCGACATGTTCGAGAAGCAGTACCCGGAGATCAACGTCACGGTCGAGAACGTCGGCCAGGGCTTGGACCACTACTCGAAGGTGCGCACGGCATCACAGGCCGGTACCGGCGGCCCCGACGTGGTCCAGCTGGAGTACCAGTTCATCTCGTCGTTCGCGCAGACCGGCGAGCTGCTCGATCTCACGCCGTACGGTGCCGCGGACCTCGAGAGCCAGTACGTGCCGTGGGTCTGGAAGCAGGTCCTCTCCAACGACGAGGTGCTCGCGATCCCGCAGGACTCGGGACCCATGGGCAACCTGTACCGCGAGGACATCATGCAGGCGGCAGGTGTCACCGAGCCTCCCGCGACGTGGGCCGACTACAAGACCGCCGCGGAGAAGGTGCGCGCGAACACGAGCTCCTACATCTCCAACATGGCGCCGAGCCAGGGCGCGGGGTGGCTCGGGCTGTTGTGGCAGGCGGGTGTCAAGCCGTTCGGCTATGACGGCGGTGAGAAAGTCACGATCGACGTGAACAGCGCTGAGGCCAAGGACGTCATGGCCTACTGGCAGGACATGATCCAGAACGATCTCGTCTCCATCGACCCTGACTTCAACGACGAGTGGTACCAGGGTCTCAACCAGGGCAAGTACGCCGGCTGGCTGACGGCGGCGTGGGCTCCGGTCTTTCTCTCCGGCGCCGCGAAGGACACGTCGGGCCTGTGGCGCGCCGCACCGCTGCCGCAGTGGGACACGAGCACGCCGGCCTCGGGAAACCAGGGCGGTTCAGCCGACGCGGTGCTCAAGACCACCAAGAATCCGATCGCGGCCTACGAGCTGGCGAAGTGGATCAACAACGCGCAAGAGCCGGCGTTGCTGTTCACGACCCAGCAAAGCTTCTTCCCGACGGCGATCTCGGTACTCGAGGACCCGGTCTTCGTCGACCAGAAGTCCGACTTCTACGGTGGACAGGAGGTCAACAAGCTCTTCGCGGAGATCTCCACGACGGTCGACACGGACTGGCAGTGGCTGCCGTTCATGGAGTTCGCCTACTCCAGCTTCAACGAGACTTTCGGCGCCGCCGTCGCGGCCAAGGGCGATCTCGCTGCGGGCCTGGATGCGTGGCAGGACGCTCTCGTCGACTATGCAGAGCAGCAGGGCTTCACGGTCAACGGCTAGAGAGCGGGCGGCCCGGGGATCACACCCCGGGCCGCACCCGCCGAACCCTCACCTGATCGAAGGAGCTCGAGATGACCACCGCGATCCAGCGGAAGCAGCACCTCGTCGCCTACGGATTCATCCTTCCGTTCTTCGCCGTGTTCGCGACGATGTTCATCGCACCGCTCGCCTACTCGGGCTACCTGAGCTTCTTCGCGAACAAGCTCGTCGGCGGCGTGAAGTACGTCGCCCTCGGAAACTATGTGCGCGCGTTCCAGGATCCCGCCTTCCTCTTCGGGCTCGGACGCACCGCACTCATTCTCTTCATACAGGTGCCGATCATGCTCGGGCTCGCGCTGTTCTTCGCGCTCGCGCTCGACTCCGGTCGAGCGCGCGGCAGCAAGGCGGTGCGGCTGCTCATCTTCTTGCCGTTCGCGGTGCCCGGCGTCGTCGCCGTGCTCATGTGGGGCTACATCTACGGGCAGGACTTCGGACTCACTGGCCAGATCACCCGCGCACTCGGTCTGCCACCGACGAATTTTCTGTCGGATCAGCTCATCTTGTTCTCGATCATGAACATCGTGACGTGGGCGTTCGTCGGCTACAACATGATCATCCTGTACGCGGCGCTCAAGTCGATCCCTTCCGAGCTGCACGAGGCCGCGGAGATCGACGGCGCGAGCCAATGGCGACTGGCCTGGAGCGTGAAGATCCCGATGATTCGGCCCGCCATCTTCCTGACCATCATCTTCTCGGTCATCGGGAGCTTCCAGATATTCAACGAACCGAAGCTGCTGGTGGAGATCGCTCCCACCGCGATCACGCAAGGGTTCACGCCCAACTTCTACGCCTTCAACGTCGCGTTCGTGAACCAGGACATCAATTACGCTGCGGCGATCGCATTCCTGCTCGGCTTCGTCATCATGATCGTCTCGTACGTCGTGCAACTGAGCATGCAGAAGAGGGAGGTGCGGTGGTGACCGCCCAGCTGACTCCCGTCGCCGCGCCCCCAGGCAAGCCGTCCAAGACCGACAAGCGCCGCAAGACGGTCAGTCGCGGAAAGCGCCGCAGCAACCTGCTCACCCTGGTGATGTGGCTGAGCGTGCTCTACTTCATCCTGCCGCTCATCTGGCTCTTCATGTCCGCGACAAAAGACAACAGCGACCTGTTCACCACGTTCGGGCTCTGGTTCGGCGATGACTTCAACCTGTTCGCGAACATCAGGGACGTGTTCGCGTACCAGGACGGCATCTACGCGCGTTGGACGCTGAACACGGTCATATACGCGGGCACGGCCGCGGTCGGTGCTACGGCCCTCGCGACGATGGCGGGCTATGCGTTCGCAAAGTACAAGTTCCCAGGTGACAAGCTGCTGTTCGCCATCATTCTGGGTGCGATCATGATCCCGCTCACCGCACTGGCGATCCCCACCTATCTGCTGTTCTCGTCGGCGCACCTCACCAATACGCCGTGGGCCGTCATCCTGCCTTCGCTCGTCAGTCCGTTCGGCGTGTTCCTCATGCGCGTGTACGCGGCCGATGCCGTACCCGACTCGCTCATGCAGGCTGCACGAGTGGATGGCGCGGGCGAGTACCGGATCTTCTGGACGGTATCCCTGCGCCTGCTCGCGCCTGGCATGGTCACGGTGATGCTGTTCACCTTCGTGGCGACCTGGAACAACTACTTCTTGCCGCTCATCATGCTCAACAGCGGAGATCTGTTGCCCTTGACTGTCGGGCTCGCGCAGCAGCAGGCGACCTCGACGGCGGGCGGTGGCGCACAAGCGCTGTTCTCGACCGTGATCGCCGGCGCGTTCCTCTCGATCATCCCGCTGGTCATCGTGTTCTTGTACCTGCAGCGCTTCTGGCAGACCGGTCTCGCGACCGGCGGTGTGAAGGGCTGACGTGATTCGGTACGGCGTGGACGACAACCCCGAGCAGTGGCCGGAAGAGGTCTGGGCCGGGGACGCACGGGTATGTCGCGACGCCCGACGGCTCGCTCACCGCCGCCGACAGCATCCCCTGGCATTCCGATAGTGGCAGGACGCTCTGGTTCCCTGCTGCCCGCACAGCAAAGCGATCTATGAGGGGCGACATATGAAGATCACCGGTTACCGCTGTCTGCGGACGTTCCACGACTGGGGACGGCCCGTCGGAGACGTGAACGGGTTCATCGATCCGGGCATCAGCGAGGTCTCGATCGTCGTTCTCGAGACCGACGAGGGCATCGAAGGCGTCGGCATGGGGTCGCACCAGGACATCGACCGACTCTTCCCTGCTATCGAAGGCGAAGACCCTCGGGCCGTGACCGCCCTCTACGACCGCATGCTCGCCCGCGTGTTCAAGGCGGGGCACTCGGGTGCGACGTTCGGGGGAATCGGCACACTCGACATGGCGCTCTGGGACCTGAAGGCCAAGCTCGCCGGCGAACCGTTGTGGCGGCTGCTCGGCGCACGCGACCGCTTCGTGAGCGGCTATGCCTCCGGTCTCGACATCGCCCTCGACGACGACCAGCTCGCGACCTGGTACGGCACAATGAATGAACGAGGGTTCTCCAGCGGAAAACTCAAGGGCGGTCGTGATGTGGGGGGCGACATCCGACGCCTGGGGATCGTCGCTGAGGCTCTGGGCGGCAACGCGGTCGCTCCGGCGGTCATGCTCGACGTGAACGAATCGTGGAACTTCAAACAGGCCGTGCGATATGTCACCGCAATCGAGGAGCGTCGCGACCTGACCTGGATCGAGGAGCCGCTTCGGCGATGGGACGCCGCTGGTCACGCGCGCCTCAGCACCGCGGTCCACGCCGCCGTCGCCACCGGCGAGAACCTCACCGGGCTCGAACAGTTCGCCCCGCTCTTCGATCGCGGCGCGGTCGACATCGTGCAGGTCGGATCCGTGTGGGGCGTGACGCACTTCCTGCGAGTGGCCTATGCCGCGCACTCCCGCGACCTCCCCATCAGCCCGGTCGGCTTGACGGCGAACCCGGCCGTCGCGCACGCAGCGGCCGCCGTTCCGAATCACCTCTCATCCGAGGTCCAAGACCTCGGGTCTCCGTTCGGCATCTCGATCGACCAGCAGTTCTTCGACGGCGGGGTCGTGCTCGGCGACCTTCCCGGCAACGGCGTCGCGATCGACGAGGATGCGATCGTTGCGATCCAACGCACGGGGAGTTGGCCAACGCCGGTGGGGCCGCATGTGCGGTCACTCCGTACGGGTCTCCGTCTCGTCGCCGATGCTCCCGCAGGTGCGGTCGACCGATGAACCAGGGCGAGCGTCCTGCCACGCTGACCACTGCTGTGCGCGTGCCCGCCGGAGCCGCAGACAAGAACGACGGCGCACGCCTGATCGACAGCCATGTGCACATCTGGGATCCGACCGTCTTGGAGTACTCCTGGCTGGACGGTGAGCTCGATCGCCCCTATCTTCCGGCCGAATACCAGGCCGCGGCGCCTGCCGTCACCGGTTTCATCTTCGTCGAGGCGGGCGCAGCGGGCACGACGGACGAGGTGGCCTGGGCCGAGTCTCTCGGCTGGCCGGAGTTGCTGGGCGTCGTCGCCCACGCGCCGCTGGAGCAGGGCAGCAGGGTCGTCACTGAGCTGGCGGCGCTGCGCGAAGCCAGCCGCACTGTCGGCATCCGCCGGTTGCTACAGGATGAGCCGCTGTCGTCCTTCGAGGATCCCGGCCTGCTCGAGGGTTTGCGCGCGCTCGCGCGGGCGGGACTGCCGTTCGATGCGTGCATCCGACATCACCAGCTTGCTGCCCTGACCGCGCTCCTTGCGAAGGTTCCGGAGCTGCCCGTCGTGCTCGATCACCTCGCCAAGCCGCCGGTCGCAACCGGTGATGACGGAACCTGGGAGCGGGACCTCCGCGCGCTAGCCGCCCTACCCCAGGTGAGCGTCAAGCTGTCAGGGATGCCCCCCGAGCTGCGTGACGACCAGGACCTGGCACCCGCAGTTCGCCCGTGGCTCGAGGTCGCGCTCGATGCGTTCGGCGCGGACCGGGCGATGGTGGGCAGCGACTGGCCGATTTCGGCGATGTTGCCCCGGCGGCTGGCCCCTGGACGATGGCTGTCCATCGTCCTGGACGAGCTGGCCGCCAGCCCCGCGGAGCGCGAACAGCTGTCCTGGCGCACGGCGTCGCGCTTCTATGGCGTCTGAGCCGCCAGTTCGGCGCGGGCGAGGTGCCGAGCTGGCACCCTCGATCCGGATCTTGCTCTGCTGCTCACCACGGTTCGCCAGCATGCGCTCGTCCTCTATGGCCCCCGCCCGGGCGTCCCCGTCGCGGATCTGCGGCGAGGGCCTCGGCCATGGCGAATCCGATGCCACGCTCGGCGCCGGTGACGACGGCGAGCCGCCCCGTCAGGTCGAACGGGCTCATACCGTCACCTTGTCGCCGCACCTGCGACGTCGACGAGGATCTTCATGGCGCGGCCCTGTTCCAGGTCGTCGAAGGCCGCCCGCACGCCGGTCAACGGCACAATCGCCGTCACGAGCAGCTCGCTCGGCACGACGCCGGCGGCGAGCAGCTCGGCGGCGGCTTCGAAGTCGGTGCGCTCGTAGACCCTGGCCCCGAGGAGCCGAAGCTCCCGCCAGAAGACCTGCTTGAGGTCCACCTCCCGCGGGGCCCCGTGGATCGCGACGACGACGACCGTTCCGCGCACCTTGGCGAGCCCGGTCGACGCCGCAACGGCTGACGGAGCGCCGGAGACCTCGAACACCACGTCGGCACCCGCGCCGCCGGTCCACGTGGTCACCCAGGCGGCCTGGTCGGTGGCGTGGGGGTCGATCGTCAGGTGGCCGAGCTCGTCGATCTGCGCCCGGCGGCGGGCGTCCGGCTCGGCGATGACGACCTCGGCACCGGTGTGCCGCGCGACGGTGGCGATCAGGACCCCGATGGGGCCGCCGCCCAGGACGACCACGCGGTCGCCCGGCGCCACCTCACCGCGCCGCACGTCGTGCACGGCGACGGCCGTCGGCTCGACGAGGGCCGCGACCTCGAGGGCGAGATCCGGCGGTAGCGCGACCACCGTCGATGCCGGCACGTTCCAGAGCGTCTGCAGCGCACCGGGCGAGTCGATACCGATGAAGTCGAGGTTCTGGCAGATGTGCTGGTGGCCCGCGACGCACGCGGGACAGGTTCCGTCCCAGTCGAGCGGCATGACGGTCACCCGGTCACCCACGAGCCACCCGTCGACTCCTTCGCCGAGGCTCTCGATCGTCCCGCTCATCTCGTGGCCGAAGACCAGAGGCGTGCTGACCCGCGCGTCCATGGCCCCGTGGACGATGTGCAGGTCGGTGCCGCACAGCCCCACATAGGCCACGCGGATCCGGACCTGCCCGGCCGCCGGCGGCACTGCGGCTGCTTCGCGCACGTCGATCCGGGCGTCACCGAGGTAGACGGCTTCGACGACCGAAGTGGTCGCGTCACGCAAAGTAGTCATACCAGGGACCCTAGCGCGCCGGGCTGCTCAAGGTATACGCCGCCAATGCGCCTGCGCGTGGCATCATTGATCTTACTTATCTACCGGAACGCGAACGAGGTCGCACAGGCCATGGCGACTGTCGTCGTGGGATGCGCACCGCAAACCACGTCCGCTACACCGCACCCGTGTCCGACGACCCCTGGACCGAGCTCGTGGCCGACGGGCCCTGCCGGCGACCGCCAGAGAGCGAGGAACCTGGTCATGACGACCATCACCGGCATCCGGGTCTACGACATCCGGTTCCCGACGTCGCTCCTGCGCGACGGCTCGGACGCCATGAACAAGGACGGTGACTACTCGGCCGCCTACGTCGTCCTGGACACCGACGACGCGGCGCTCGCGGGCTACGGGTTCACGTTCACCATCGGGCGCGGCAACGACCTGGCGGTCGAGGCTGCGCGGCAGCGCGCGCTGCCCCTCGTCGGCCGCGACGTCGCAGAGCTCGTGGGGGACCTCGGCGCGGTCTACCGCGAGCTGGCCTCCGACTCGCAGCTGCGGTGGCTCGGCCCCGAGAAGGGCGTGGTGCACCTGGCCATGGCGGCCGTCATGAACGCACTGTGGGACCTCGCTGCCCGCCGTGCGGGCAAGCCGCTGTGGCGCCTGCTCGTCGACATGACGCCCGAGGAGCTGGTGGCCGCGGCGGACCTGCGTTACCTGTCGGACGTCCTCACCCGGGAGCAGGCGGTCGCGCTCCTCGCCGAGATGGAGCCCACGCGCGTCGATCGGATAGCGGAGCTCGAGTCCCGGGGCGGCTACCCGTGCTACACCACGTCCGCCGGCTGGCTCGGGTACTCGGACGACAAGCTGCGGCGACTGCTGCAGGAGGCGGTCGACGAGGGGTACCGCCACGTGAAGCTCAAGGTGGGTGCCGACATCGAGGACGACGTGCGTCGCCTGCGCATCGCTCGTGAGGTCATCGGCTGGGACGCCAAGCTCATGATCGACGCGAACCAGGTCTGGGACGTCCCCGAGGCGATCGAGTGGGTGCAGCGCCTCGCCGAGTTCGAACCGCACTGGATCGAGGAGCCGACGAGCCCGGACGACATCCTCGGGCATGCTGCCATCCGCAAGGCGGTGGCTCCGATCAGGGTGGCCACCGGGGAGCACGGGATGAACCGGGTGCTGTTCAAGCAGATGTTCCAGGCCGACGCGATCGACTTCTGCCAGCTCGACGCCGCCCGGCTCGCCAGCGTCAACGAGATCCTGGCGGTCTACCTGATGGCCAAGAAGTTCGGCGTGCCGGTCTGCCCGCACGCCGGCGGGGTGGGGTTGTGCGAGCTCGTGCAGCACCTGTCGATCTTCGACTTCGTCGCGGTGTCCGGGACGCTGGAGAACCGGGTCACCGAGTTCGTCGACCACCTGCACGAGCACTTCACGGACCCGTGCGTGGTCACGGGTGGCAACTACCTGCTCCCGTCCCGGCCGGGGTACTCCGCGCAGATGCGCGGGTCCTCGGTGGCCGCCCACTCCTACCCTTCCGGCTCCGTCTGGTCGGGCAAGGCGCTCTCCTGATGCTCGACGGACTGCTCCACAGCGAGAAGGTGCGCGGCCATCTGGATCCGCGCGGCGTCGGCATCCCCGCGTCGCAGGGCCTCCAGGATGGCCCGGTGCTCCGCCTGGGTCTGTCGGTTGGCGCCACGCTCGTGGATCGCGCGCCAGAGGCGGGAGCGGAACGTCCGGCTGACCAGGCTCTCGACCAGCGCAGCGAGGACGGGGTTGCCGCCGGCCCGCGCGATCGTCGCGTGGAACCGGCTGTCTGCGTCGATCACGGCCTGGAGAACGGGGCCGTCCGGATCGTGGGCCAGGTCACGGTCGATGTCGTCGAGTATGGCCGTCAGGATGTCCAGCTCAGCCTGGTCGACCGCGGTCGCGGCATGTCCGACAGCCTCGACCTCCAGGACGCGGCGGACGGCGGACAGGTGCGCCGAGCTGGAGGGCTGGTACAGGTCCACGAGGAAGCCGACGGGGCTCAGGAGCCGGGCGGCGTCGAGCGACGTGACGTAGGTGCCGCTGCCACGGCGGGTGCCGAGCACGCCGAGCAGGACGAGGGCCCGGACGCCTTCGCGCAGCGGGCCGCGAGAGACGCCGAACGCCGCGGCGAGCTCCTTCTCGATGGGTAGGCGATCGCCGGGACCCAATTCGCCACTAATGATCATATCTTTGATGCCCTCGATGACGACGTCGGTCTGTGAGAGCAGGTTCTCGGGCTCCTCGGAGTTCCATTCGTCAGACATGCCGGTCAGTGTACGAGCGTGGGAGCGAGGTGCGTGGTGATCACCGAGGCTCTGGTGGGCCGGCCAGACTGTGCCCGGACGGGTCGCTGGAGCCCGTTCGCTACGAACGATCTCTGCCGCGCGAACATTGAGTCGGAGTCGGTCGACCCGCGCCCGTGATCCATGCCGGCAAAGGTGCGCTCGAGCAGCGGCGTCGTGTCGCGTGATCCGCCGGCTCGGCATCCCGGAACGGGCTTGGCCATCGCGGTGAGACCGAGCACCCGGCACGTCGCTCATGGCTCGGCGGAAGGCGCGATCCCCTGGAACGCGGAGCCGGTCTCGATCAGCGTGCTCAGGGTCCGGGTGAAGCGCGCGGCCGGTGCCCCGTCGATCACGGCGTGATCAAAGCTCAGTGTGAGCGGCAGCATCGGCCGGACAACCACCATTCCGTCGCGCACGACCGCGCGGTCCGCGATGCGTCCTACGGTCGCGATCACGGTCAGGGGCGCTAGCGGAATTGCCCAGCCCCACCCACCGGCGAACATCCCGATCGACGTGACTCCCACCGCGGGGCCGAAGGTGGCGGCGATGGCAGGTCTGGTGGCGGCGACCCTGATCGCCGTCCGCCGGAGGGGGCCCGGGAGGCGGATCAGCGCTCCGGTCAGCCCGCTCGGGCGCTGCTGTTCGCCCGGACCGTACTTCGCTCGCTGCAGGGTCTGGGAGATCGCCGAGCACGACTGCTGATCGGCGTCTGCCACCAGCACGGCGTCGAGGACGGTGCGTCCCTGCCAGTTCCGCTCGACGGTCGCGCCGATGTCGACGCGGTCGAAGGAGACGATCGCATTGCCTGCCTTGCGGGCGTTCACCTCGGGGTGCATCGCGACCGCCCGTGCCACGCTGGCGATGACGAATGCTGTCCATGACACGTGCGGGTCGGACGCGGCGATGAGCGCCGTGGGGGTCGTCACGTCGAGCTCGAGCAGGGCGTGCACCTGGAATCGGCGGCTGGCGCCCGCCAGCCTGTCCAGGATCGGTTGGCGTTCCCGGGGCACAGCCCGCACGACATAGGGGCGGGCTGCGGGAGAGCCAGTCATGGTCGGCGGATGCCCTCCCAGAGCGCCCGCTCCCAGGCCCGGGGGTCGTCGACGAGCTCGGAGGTCGTGTCGAATCGCATGGTGGACCTGCGGTTGTGGTCGTACCTGGGCCAGCCGGGGTCACCGGTTGCGGCGAAGGCGATCCAGGTGGCGTGCATCAGGCGTGCGAGGTCCTGCGGCGGATGGGCGCCGAGCATCGGGCCGAACAGCGGTGCGTCGGGACGGGCTGTGTCGAAGACGAACGGCACCTCGACGGCATGGACTGCACCGAGTCCGGGGGCGGGCCAGGCGAACTCGTACATGTAGGTGCGTCCGGTCGCGGGGGTACGGGTGCGGGCTTCCGCGAGGCGGAGGGCGGGCACCCGCATCCACCAGTCGGTCTGGACGTTCGCGAGCAGGTCGCCGGGGGAGGCCTGCGGATACCTGGTCCGGTAGGCGGCGAGTGCCGTCGACGGATCGAGTCCGTAGGCCGCCAACGCCTGGTACCCGTGCCCGCGGACGGGCCCGGTCAGGATCTCGTCGGTGATCTGGGCGATGGCGCCGCTGACCAGGAGCCAGAGCCTCCAGTCGTCGGTGTTCGTCCCCACCATGACGTCGACTTCGCCGCCGGAGCCGGCCGCGATCTGGTCGATCGGGACGCCAGGCACGACCTGGCCGTCGACGACCGGCTGCCACGGCATCGTCGTCGTCACCACCGCCTGGCCCCACCGCTCCGGGTCCGGATCGGTGAGCAGATCGGTCTTCAGCTGGACCTGGGCTGCGAGCAGGCGCTCCACACCAACCTCCGCGATCGCCTCGCGGGTCGGGTGCACGCCGAGGATGTCGGCCAGGTATCCGGCGACGCGTCGCGCATCGTCGGCCTCGGCCACGTGGAGCGCCGCACCGCTCTGCAGGATGGCCCGTCGGAACAGTCCCTTGGCGCGGGGCATCGCGAGCAGGGTGCCGATGCTCATCGCGCCCGCGGACTCGCCGAAGACGGTGACGTTCGCGGGGTCGCCGCCGAACGCGCCGATGTTCTCCTGCACCCACTCCAGTGCCGCGACCTGGTCGAGCAGGCCGACGTTCGCGATGCCGTCCGCGAGGTAGAGGAAGCCCTCTGCGCCGGGGCGCCAGTTGATGACGACGCAGACGACACCGTCGCGGGCGAAGCGCGACCCGTCGTATGCCGAGGTCGAGCTGAGCTCGAACATGCCGCCCTGGATCCACACCATCACGGGCAGACCCGTTGCCGCGGGATCGGGCGTCCACAGGTTGAGGTTCAGGCACTCCTGCGACGGTGCGGCGCGCTCGACGGCGGCGAAGGCACCGGAGACGTCGCGCCAGTCCTCGCCGGCACCCTCTCGCGGCCCGCCGGTGGCCGGTGGGGCAACCTGCGGGGGTTCGGGACCCGGTGCCGTGGCGTCGCGCACGCCGCTCCAGGGCTCGACGGTCTGCGGGGGTCGAAGCCGGTTCGCACCGAAGGGCGGTGCCGCGTACTGGACTCCGAGGAACGCGTGAACGCCGTCGACGACCCTGCCCCGCAGGACGCCTTGAACGGTCTTGACCGTTGCATCCATGTCGTCCACGTTTCGACGACCCACGGCCGTCCGGTAGGGGCGGAAGTCCCGAAACCGCGTCGGTGCGTCTTGGCCCGTTAGCCTCGGGGGCGTGGATGCAGTGGCTGGGCATGACGAGACCGACGTGCTCGCCAACCTCCGGCGCTTCCCCGATATCGAGGCGCCGAACCTGCACGCGGTCGACGCCAGCGACCGGCTGATCCTCGACGAGGCCGCGCCCCGGATGGCGGATGGCACGGGGGCAGGTGTCGTCGTGATCGGCGACCACCACGGCGCGCTGACTCTCGGCGCGATCACGCGGCACGGGCTCTCGGGTGTCCGCACGCACCAGGACCGGCTGCTTGGCGAGCGGGCGCTGCAGGCGAACGCCGAACGGCTCGGGCTCACCGGGTTCGAACCAGGCAGGCTTACGCCGGAACTCGTCGACGGCGCGAGGGTCGTGCTGCTCCAGCTCCCGCGGTCGCTCGATGCGCTAGACGAGATCGCGGGCTTGATCGCCAGGCACGCGGATCCGGATGTGGTGGTCGTGGCGGGCGGTCGGGTCAAGCACATGACGACGGCGATGAACGACGTCCTCGGGCGCCACTTCGCCACCGTGCAGGCGCACCTGGCCAGGCAGAAGTCGCGCGTTCTCGTCGCCACCACGCCGCGGCCGGAGGACGAGCGCCCGGCGAAGCGCTGGCCCGAGCGGAAGGAGCACAAGGACCTCGGCATCACGGTGTGCGCCCACGGCGGCGCGTTCGCGGGGACGGGGATCGACATCGGGACGCGCGCACTGCTGCAGCACCTCGATGCGGTCCCGACGGACATCACGTCGGCGGTGGACCTCGGGTGCGGGACAGGGGTTCTGGCCGTTCTCCTGGCGCGAGCGAACGAGAACCTGACGGTCACTGCGACCGACGAGTCCGCCGCCGCGGTGGCCTCCGCCAGAGCAACGGTTGCGGCGAACGGCCTGGAGGGCCAGGTCATCGTCGTGCGTGCGAACGGTGCCGAGACGGTCCCCGACGCGAGCGTGGACCTCGTGCTCCTCAATCCGCCGTTCCACGTGGGAGCGGCGGTGCACGACGGGGTGGCCAGGGCGCTGTTCGCGGACGCTGCGCGGATCCTCACACCTGGCGGCGAGCTGTGGGCAGTGTGGAACTCGCACCTGCGCTATCGGTCGGCGCTGGAGCGTGTCGTCGGACCGACCCGGCAGGTCAGCCGCGACCCGAAGTTCACCGTCACGGTGTCCACTCGCGCGGCTCAGGAGCCTTCGATCTGACCCCTCGGTTCGGCCTCGTCGATGAGCGACGTCAGGACCTCCGCGACGAGCGAGTCCGCCATCGCGGCGATGCGGGGGAGCTGCGACTTCTGCATCTTGCGCGGCTGGTGCTGGAGGATCTGGAGAGCCCGGTCGACCTGGTCGGCGCGCTGCTTCCAGCCGGCGGCCTGGAGGGAGGCGACGGACTCGACACCCGGAGACTCAGAGCTCAGGACGATCGACGCCTGCTCCCGCACCGACTCCATCGCGCGCGTGATCTTGGCCTCGGGTGTCCGAGCCCGCTGGACGTCGGCGAACTTCTTGCCGAGGTTCTCCAGACGCTTCTGGAGGTCGGGGTTGTTCGCGACGATCACGCTGACCTGTGTCGCGACCTTCTTGGCCAGCGGCCACGCGACCGCCAGGGCCACGCCTGTCTTCTTCGCCATGTCTCTCACCCCAGGAAAGACCCTGCCCCGGCGACCCTGCATCGGCAACCGTTCACCCGTCGGCGAACTCGGGATGCATCCGACGAAGCCGGACGTACGCTCGACCGAATGATGCGTCCCTCTGCCGCAACGGTCGGCGAACTCCGCGCTTCCGGCCACGTGCACACGTCGGTCCGGGAAGAGATCCGCTCCAACCTGCTCGCTGCGCTTCGCGAGGGTCGTGACCCGTGGCCGGGCATCCACGGCTTCGACGACACCGTCATCCCGCAGCTGGAGCGCGCGCTGATCGCCGGCCACGACATCGTGCTGCTGGGTGAGCGAGGGCAGGGCAAGACCCGGATCCTGCGCACTCTCCAGGGCCTTCTTGACGAGTGGACCCCAACCATCGACGGGTCGGAGATCGGCGAGCACCCGTACGAGCCGATCACGGTCGTCAGCCAGCGCCGAGCAAGCGAGCAGGGCGACGACCTCCCCATCACCTGGCGCCACCGCGACGAGCGGTACGTCGAGAAGCTCGCGACGCCGGACACGAGCGTCGCGGACCTCATCGGCGACGTGGACCCGATGAAGGTCGCTGAGGGGCGTGCGCTCGGTGACCCGGAGACGATCCACTTCGGCCTGGTCCCGCGCGGGCACCGGGGGATCGTCGCGATCAACGAGCTCCCGGACCTCGCAGAACGCATCCAGGTCGCGATGCTGAACGTGATGGAGGAGCGGGACATCCAGATCCGCGGCTACGTGCTGCGGCTGCCGCTGGACGTGCTCGTGGTGGCGACCGCCAACCCGGAGGACTACACCAACCGCGGCCGGATCATCACGCCGCTGAAGGACCGGTTCGGTGCGGAGATCCGCACGCACTACCCGACGGAGCTCGCCGACGAGGTCGCGGTCATCCGGCAGGAGGCGCTGCTGCACGCGGTCGTGCCGGACCACCTCATCGAGATCCTGGCGCGCTTCACGACGGCGCTGCGGGAGTCGAGCGCGGTCGACCAGCGCAGCGGCGTGAGTGCCCGGTTCGCCATCGCGGGCGCCGAGACCGTTGCCGCCTCCGCTCTGCACCGGGCCGCGCGGCAGGGCGAGCACGAGGCGGTGGCCCGCCCGGTGGACCTGGAGACGGCCGTGGACGTGCTCGCGGGGAAGATCGAGTTCGAGTCGGGGGAGGAGGGGCGCGAGGACGAGATCCTCGACCACCTGCTCCGTCTCGCCACGGCGGAGACCGTCCGCGCGCACCTCACCGGGATCGACTTCCGCCTGCTGGTGGAGGCGATCCAGGGCGGTGCCATGGTGACGACCGGCGAGCAGGTCACCGCGCGCGACGTGCTGACCGGCCTGCCGTCGCTGGGGGAGTCCGAGCTCTACGACGAGATCTGCGAGCGGCTCGGAGCCAGCAACGACGGCGAGCGGGCGGCCGCGATCGAGCTCGCGCTGGAGGGTCTGTACCTGTCCCGACGGATCAGCAAGGAGTCCGGGGGCGGCGAGACGATCTATGGCTAGGCCCAACCGGCGCCTCCAGCGGTACACCCCGTACGTCGACGGGCCGGACCCGCTCGCGCCGCCGGTCGACCTGGCCGAGGCGCTGGACGCCATCGGCCAGGACGTCATGGCTGGCTACTCGCCCGAGCGGGCGATGCGGGAGTTCCTGCGGCGAGGCGGCAAGGACCAGGCCGGGCTGGACGAGCTGGCGCGGCGCGTCGCGGAACGGCGCAAGGAGCTGACGCAGAGGAACAACCTCGACGGCACGCTCCAGCAGGTCAAGGAGCTGCTGGACCGGGCGGTCCTGGCCGAGCGCAAGCAGCTGGCGCGCGACGTCGACATGGACGAGGGCGAGCGTGCCCTGGCGCAGCTGCAGCTCGACAACCTGCCGTCGTCGCCCGCGGCCGCCGTGAACGAGCTCACCGGCTACGACTGGCGCAGCAGCGAGGCGCGCGCGGAGTTCGAGAAGATCAAGGACCTGCTGGGCCGGGAGGTCCTCGACCAGCGCATCGCCGGCATGAAGGAGGCGCTCGAGAACGCGACCGACGCCGACCGGGCCGCGCTGAACGAGATGCTCGCCGACCTCAACGAGCTGCTCGAAGCGCGGCAGCAGGGCCGCGACACCCAGGAGCAGTTCAACGACTTCATGGCCAAGCACGGGGAGTACTTCCCCGAGCAGCCGGGCACGCTCGACGAGCTCCTCGACACCCTCGCGAGCAGGGCGGCCGCGGCGCAGCGGATGCGGAACTCGATGACGCAGGAGCAGCGCGACGAGCTCGACGCGCTCGCCCAGCAGGCGTTCGGCTCCAACGAGCTGATGAGCACCCTCCACCAGCTCGACGACAACCTCCGTGCCCTGCGACCCGGTGAGGACTGGGGAAGCGTCGAGCGGATGGACGGGGACAACGGGCTCGGGCTCGGCGACGGGACGGGGGTCTTCCAGGACCTGGCCGACCTCGACGCGCTGGCCGAGCAGCTCGCGCAGTCGTACCAGGGTTCGCAGCTGGACGATGTCGATCTCGAGAAGCTGTCGCGCCAGCTCGGACAGGACGCGGCCGTCGACGCCCGCACCCTGCAGCAGCTGGAGAAGGCTCTGAAGGAGTCCGGCACGATGCGGCGCGGCTCGGACGGGCAGCTCGCGCTGACGCCGAAGGCCATGCGGCAGCTGGGGAAGTCGGTGCTGCGGGCCGTCGCCGACACGATGTCCGGTCGCCAGGGCGGCCACGAGGTGCGGCGTTCCGGCGCCGCAGGCGAGCCGTCGGGCAGCACCCGCCCGTGGGTGTTCGGCGACACCGAGCCGTGGGACGTGAGCCGGACCATCACCAACGCGCTGGCCCGCGGGTCGCGGACGATCCAGGTCGACGACGTCGAGATCCAGGAGACCGAGGCGCGGACCCAGGCGTGCGTGGCGCTGCTCGTCGACACGTCGTTCTCGATGGCGATGGAGGGCCGTTGGGTGCCGATGAAGCGCACCGCGCTGGCGCTCCACACGCTGGTCACGAGCCGGTTCCGGGGGGATGACCTGCAGCTGATCGGATTCGGGCGGGCGGCGCAGGTCATGGAGATCGAACAGCTCGTCGGTCTCGACGAGAAGTGGGAGAAGGGCACCAACCTCCACCACGCCCTGCTGCTCGCCAACCGGCACTTCCGCAAGCACCCGAACGCGCAGCCCGTGCTCCTCATCGTGACCGACGGCGAGCCGACCTCCCACCTGGAGCGCGACGGCGAGGTCTTCTTCGACTACCCGCCGAACCCGATGACGATCGCGCTCGCGGTGCGTGAGCTCGACGGCTCGACCCGCCTCGGTGCGCGCACGACGTTCTTCCGCCTGGGCGACGACCCGGGGCTCGCGAGGTTCGTCGACGCGATGGCCAAGCGGGCGGGCGGCACGGTCGTCTCGCCCGAGTCCGACGACCTGGGCGCCGCGGTCCTCGGGTCCTACCTGACCTCGCGCCGCAACGGCGCGTTCGGCGGGTGGGGTCGCGACGAGGAGTGGTGACCGCGCTCAGTCGAACGATGCGGCGAGCTCGTCCAGGTAGAGCACGAGCGGGTCGCCCCCGTCGATGACGACCTCGCACGACGACGCAGCACCGGAGTCGTCGTCGAAGGTCCACGCGTACCGCACCGACGTGTCGTCCACGTCGGCCGCGCACGCGACAGCAGCGGCGCTCTCGCTGCCCACGGTGGTGTCCGCGACGGCGGTGTGCAGGGCGTCGAGCTCCGAGTCGGTCAGGGTTCCGGAGGCGTCGCCGTCCTCGTCCGACGACGAGTACGTCCACGAGCCGTCGTCCTCGACGACGAGGTCGGACCCGCACGGCCCGTCCGGGCACATCCCGCCCCACGTGTGCCGCTCGACGTGGACCGTCCCGCTCGGCACAGGCGCCGATCCGCAGGCGCTCAGCGCTGCGACGAGCGCGACGAGACCCACGAACCGGAAGCGGCTACCCACCAGGTGATCCTCCCTCAGGGACGAAGGGCTCAGAAGAACGGCCACGGGAAGGCCGGCATGTCGCCCGACGGGCCGGGGAAGGTGCGGTTCCGGAGCAACCGGTCGCAGCGGTCGGCCAGTGCGATGACCTCCTCGATGGTGAGGAGCGCGGACAGGCGCTCCCCGAGCTCGCCATCCAAGGCCTCGCGTACCTGCTCGATCCCCGCGACCTCGGCAGCGTCCAGCAAGTCGCCCCGCCATCCCCACAACACCGTGCGCAGCTTGTGCTCGACGTGGAACGAGACGCCGTGGTCGACGCCGAAGCGGTGACCGCCGGCCATGGGCAGAACGTGCCCGCCCTTGCGGTCGGCGTTGTTCACGACGATGTCGAAGACGGCCATCCGGCGCAGCGCGGGGGAGTCCTCGTGGATCAGGGTCAGCGGCTGGTCGTCCTCGTCGATGCCGTGGAAGACCGCGCGCCAGCCGTCCGGCGGCACGGCGTGCGCCGGGACGATGTCCACGGGGTCCTGCGCGGCGTCCGGCTGCTGCCAGAGCTGCACCATGCCCGGACCGAGGGGACCGTCGCGCAGGATGGTGGTCGGCACGACGTCCCAGCCGAACGCCTCCGAGACGAGATAGGCGGCGGCCTCCCGGTTCGCCAGCGTCTCGTCGGGGAAGTCCCACAGGGGCCGTTCCCCGGCGACGGGCTTGTAGACGACGCTGACGTCGCCGATCGTCGCGAGGAAGGTGGCGTTCGAGGCGGCCGTGATGCGCCCGACGAGCTCGAGCTCACCGCCGGCGAGGTCGACGCTCACGGAGCGGGCGGGGCGCCGCACACGTGGCCGTCGTCGTCGACCGGCTGACCGCACCTCGGGCACAGGGGCCGGCCCGACCGGACGACCTGCCGGGTGCGCTCGACGAAGGCCCGGGCGGTCCCGACGGGCATCCGCACCAGGAGCATCTCGCTCGGTTCGTCCTCCTCGTCGTCGGACTGCTCCTCCTCCAGCGGGAACGCCTCGACGACGACCTGCGCGGTCGACGGATCCCAGGCGAGGCGCAGCAGCCCTGCACGGAACTCCTCCTCGACGGGCTGGTCCAGAGGCTCGTTGTCGACGAGCTCGGCGGGCGTGGCGGCGGGGACGCTGAACCGGTTCTGCTGGTCGGCCATCAGCGCGTCGAGGATCTCGTCGATCTTCTCGGCGAGGACCGCGGACTGCTCCTTCTCCAGCGCGACGCTCGCGCGCCGAGCGCCGTCGCGGACCTGCAGGTAGAAGGTGCGGGAACCCGGGAGCCCGACGGTCCCGACGACGACGCGGTCGGGCCAGTCGAACTGGTGAACAAGTGCCGGCATGTCGCCCACTCTAAGAGGAGGGCCCGGCGCCGCCACCCACCGCCGCGTCGCCGACGGGACCGGCGGCGCGCAGCCACGAGAGGTCGCCCGAGTCGGTGTTCGTGGCCACCACCTCGGGGCGACTGGTTCCGTACCGGACGATCGACACCGACCCGGGGTTGACGGTGATGCGCTGGAACAGGTCGAGGTGCATGCCGAGGGCATCGGCCAGGACGGACTTGATGATGTCGCCGTGCGTGACCGCCACCCATACCGCGCCGTCGCCGTGCTCGGCCTCCAGCGCGGCGTCGTGCCGACGGATCGCCGCCACCGACCGGGCCTGCATGGCCGCCATCGACTCGCCGCCCGGGAACACGGCCTCGGACGGCCGGGTCTGCACGACCGACCACAACGGCTCCTGGGCGAGCTCCTTCAGTGCGCGGCCCTGCCACTGCCCGTAGTCGCACTCGGTGAGGTCGGGCTCGAGCTGGACACCGGGGTGCTTCGCGATGATCTCCGCGGTCTGCCTGCACCGCTCCAGAGGGCTGGAGATCACCGCCACCAGCGGCAGCACCCCGATGCGCTCCGCCGTGCGCGCGGCCTGGCGCCGCCCGACGTCGTCGAGATCGACCCCGGGCGCCCGCCCGCTCAGGACCCCCGCGACGTTCGCCGTGCTCCGACCGTGCCGGACGAGGAGGACCGTTGCCATGCCTGGAGCCTAGGCACCGCCCCCGTCGACGGGTCGGACGCGCTCGACACCCACCCGGAACGTCGCGCTGAAGCCTGTCCCGACGACGTGGAAGGTCCGCTGGCCCGGGTGCTCGGGCACGGTGCCCGCCGACTGGACCTCGGCCTTCGGGGTCGGCTCGGCGATCGCGCGCACGGCGTCCTGGTCGGCGGGCTCCTTCATGCCGAGGTACTTCTCGCCCGTATGGACGTAGAGCTCCCACGGGGTGCCTGGGAACACCTGCAGGTAGTACTGCTTGCGGAACACGACGTTGTCGGAGAAGCCGATCCCGGACGTGTCCCGCTCGCCGACGTAGATGTCGATGCGGAACACCATGCCGGCCGCACCGTCCCTGGCCGAGTGCTCGTCGATCCAGCCCTCCCACACCAGACGGTCGGGGCCCGCCCAGCCGGTGGTCCGATCACCGAACTCGGCGAGCGGCTTCTGGAGCTCGGCCTTGAGGTCGGGCAGCGGATCGCGCAGGTCGGCCTGGTTGAACGGTCCGTAGCAGTTCTCGGCCTCGGCGCTCTGGTGGACCAGCTCGAAGTCCACGAACCTCGGCTTGATGGAGACGCCGAAGTAGAACTCGCTCCGGCCGAACGTGTCGCGGCCGCGACTGACGTCGGCCTCGTCCAGCCACAGCGACACCTTGTGGGAGCCGTGGAAGAACCGCATGGCGATCTCGTAGGCCTCGCGCGACGTCACCAGGGAGTCGGGGCCTCCGTGGCACTTGTCGACGAAGGTGCGTGGCGCGCCGGGGAGCTGCGCCGACGCCTGCTTGACCAGCCCGTCGCTGCGGTTGGTCGAGAGGGTGCCCTCGTCGAAGAGGCTGGACACGCGGTTGGCCACCGAGGCGATCGCGGGCCCGTACGTGCGGTAGCTGGTCCCGACCACGGTCAGGACGCGCGACACGTCGAAGTTCTGTGCCCAGCCGTGGAACTGCGTGCTCCTCGGGTCGAACGACGCCAGCTCGCCCTTGGCCTTCTTGGCCCCGGGGAGTATCCGGATCAGCCAGCTGGGCGCTCGCTGGAACGCGATGCCCCGGTGCGGGGTCCCCAGGGTGACCACCCGGTGCACGAGCCGCTCCGCCGAGCCCGCGCCGCGCTCGTTCATGCTCACGAGCCCCTCACGGACCACGAGACCGCCCATGCTGTGCGCGACGATGTCGACGCCGTGGAAGGCTTCGTGGTGCCGTGCGGCCGAGCGCTCGATCAGCTCGACGAGCCGCCGGAGGCCTTCGCCGTAGCGTTCGAGCGCCCGGGGTCGCAGGTCGTAGTACCGGTAGACCCAGATCGTGCCCGCGACGCCCTTGTCGAGCACACGCTTCTCGATCTGCGGGTCGAGCACCACGCTGCCGCGCACGTCGTCGTCGTCGAGCTCCAGCGGGTCGATCGGTGAGGGGATGTCCTCGGAGTAGAAGCCGACCACGTTCGTGGCGTCCCGGTAGGGGAACGCCTCGGACTTCAGCGCACGCAGGACGAAGCCCTCGTAGATGTAGTTCTCACCGCGACGGTTCGGGTACACCGAACCGTCGTTGAAGCCCTGGTACGGGCTGCGCTGCTCGTCGGACACATCCGGACCGCCGAAGCCTCGGACCAGCACGAGCGGTCGTAAAGGGCCAGCCATGAGGTCCCCCAACCTCTGGGGCTGCGCCCGGTTCAACGCAGCACGCAGTCGAGGCTACTCGCACTCGGGACAAAGGGGACGAATGGGGACTGTTTGCCCTTTCGATCCGACGGCGGCGCTGTGTATCGCGGGCGGGCGTTGCGGGCTCCTCACTCCATCGGCGAGCACGCCGGTACGCAGACGACGCAGGAGTGCGAGATGTTCCAGGCACAGACCGACAACCACATCGAGACGACGGCCGGCCCACCGAAGGTCCCGCCGGACACCGCCCGACCGCCCACACCGGTCGGCGCGGAGGCATCGTCGACGCTGACGTTCCTGGGCCGGGCGTCGTGGCAGGCGCAGCCCGAGGTGCGACGCCGTGAGCTGCTGCTGCAGATCCAGGCGCTCAAGGAGATCCCGGACGAGGTCGTCGCGATGCTCGTCAGGGACCTCGACTACGTCTACGAGCTGCTGCTCGGACGGCTCGACGAGGTCGGGCGCTCGCACCTGCACGGACTGCGCGAGTGGTTCACGGGGGCCCGGATCGGCGCTGTGTGGCAGACGCTGCACGGGGTGGAGCGCGCCCTGGTCATGTACCGGTCGAGCAAGGACCTCAAGGGGCGCCTCGACGGCGTCGTCGCGGACGCGAAGCAGTACCTGCCCAAGAACGACCCGGCCGTCGCGCAGGCCGTGCGGTGGTCGCGGAACGCACCCAAGGACATCGACCAGTTCCGCAGCGGGGTGCGTGACCTGCTCGAGAGGTCGCACCAGGCGTCCGACGGGCTCCACGAGAGCGCGCGCCGCCTGCGCAACGGGATGCTCGGCATCACGATCCTGACCGCGCTGTCCATCGTGGTGCTGCTCGTCGCGCAGGTGCTGCTGGCGAGCGTCTGGTTGATCCCGGCGCCTGAGGGCTTCACGGCTCAACCGTGGGTGCTGCTCGCCTTCGTCATGGTCGCCGGCTCGCTCGGGGCCTTCATCACGGCGTTCCCGACGACGATCCGCGCGCAGTCCGGTGGGCTCCCGTACCGCCTGCCGATCCAGCAGGGGCTCCTGAAGCTGGTCATCGGTCCGCTGCTCGCGGTCGTGGGGGTGATGTTCGTGGCGGGTGGTCTCGTCGCGGCGATGGACGCGGAGACGCTGCCCCAGCTGCTCGCGCTCGCGGTCATCTTCGGCTCGGCCCAGCAGGCGCTCACGGTCTTCGCGGACAAGAGTGCCGGGGACCTGCTGGCGACGAAGTCGGCGACCTAGGCGCAGCGGGTCGCGGGGCGCCGGTGGGCCGATATCGTTATCGAACTCACCGTGGAGGAGATGACGATGGCCCCCGATCAGCTCACGTTCGACAACCCCGTCGAGCGGCACTCGCACATCACGCCGCACGCGTCCTGGCAGCCCCTGCCGGGCCTGGACGCGGAGCTCGACCCGAAGGCCGACCACGGCGAGACCAGCTACCGGGGGACCGGTCGGCTCCCCGGCCGCAAGGCGCTCATCACGGGCGGCGACTCCGGGATCGGTGCCGCGGTGGCGATCGCGTTCGCCCGCGAGGGTGCCGACGTGGCGCTCAGCTACCTGCCCGAGGAGCAGGTGGATGCCGAGGCGATCGCCGAGTACGTGCGCGCGGAGGGCCGCACGGCGATCCTGCTGCCCGGCGACATCCGCGACCGCGAGGTCTGCCGGTCCCTGGTCGCCGACGCGGTCGCGGGGCTCGGGGGACTGGACATCCTGGTGAACAACGCAGCGCACCAGGTGTACCACCGGAGCTTCGACGAGCTCGACGAGGCCGACCTGGACCGCACGATCCAGACGAACCTGTACGCGATGTTCTGGATCACGCGTGACGCCCTGCCCCACCTGGGTCCGGGCTCGACGATCATCAACAGCACGTCGGTCCAGGGGTACAACCCGTCGCCGATGATCATCAACTACGCGTCGACCAAGTTCGGCATCATCGGCTTCACCAAGGCGCTCGCCGCCGACCTCGCGCCGCGGGGCATCCGCGTGAACGCCGTCGCGCCGGGGCCGGTGTGGACGCCGTTGCAGGTGTCCGACGGGCAGCCCACGGAGAAGCTGAACGGCTTCGGGGAGTCGTCGTGGCTCGGCCGGACGAGCCAGCCCGTCGAGCAGGCGCCCGCCTACGTGTTCCTCGCCTCGCCGGAGTCGAGCTTCGTCGTGGGCGAGGTCATCAACGTCAACGGCGGGGCGAACGTGCCCTGACACCGTCAGTGCCGGCCGCCCACCTTCATCCACGTCGGCCGCCCGTCGGGGTCCACGATGGCGTGATAGCTCGGCGCCGCGAGCAGCCGCTGCCACAGCGGCATCCGCACGACCGGGTGTGCCCGCAGCCTGCCGGGCGGGCGGGGGCCCGATCTGCCGCCGGCGTGCCACGCGTCGAGAGCGGCGGCGCTCGATCGCATGGCGTCGATCGCGTCGCCCGGATCGATCAGTCCGGTGTCGTCGTCACGGTCGAGGTGCTCCCGCCACAGCTCGAGCCGGAGCTCGCGCGCGAAGGCTCGCGCGCCGTCGCCCAGGCCCGCGGGATCACGCGGCTCCCGCTCGTCCAGGCGCCGGTCGAGGATCGCTGCGGTCAGCTCGGAGTCGTGCGTCCAGGACCGCCGGTTGAAGTTGTCGCTGCCCACCGTCGCCCACACGTCGTCGATCACGCACACCTTCGCGTGCACGTAGACGGGCAGACCGTCGCGGTTCTCGACGTCGAGGACCATGACGCGGTCGCCGCCCGCGGCGCGCACAATCTGCAGGGCCTGCGCGTGGCCGAGCCGCACCGGCGGCAGGCCCAGCCGGTCGTCCTGGTCCGGGTACCGCGGGACGACAGCGATGAGGTGCAGCCCGGGTTCGCGGCGCAGGGCCGCGGCGAAGACCTGAGCGACGTCCGCCGACCACAGGTACTGGTCCTCGATGTAGACGAGTCGGCGAGCCCTCCGCAGCGCCTTCGCGTACCCGCGGGCCGCGCTGCGCTCGCCGGCGGGCGCGAACGGGTACCGGGGGCGGCGCTGGGGGTAGGTGCGCAGGAGCTGGACCGCGCAGGTGCCGGCCGGAGGGGGATCGGGTGCCGGCGGCGGCAGCACGCTGGGCTGTCGGTCCTCGCCGTGCACCACGTCGGGCACCGCCTGCCACGGCAGCCGCGACAGTGCGGCGGGGTCCTCCCATCGCTCCCGGAAGACGTCCTCGACGTCGCGGACGGCCGGGCCGCGGATCAGGACGTGCACGTCGTGCCACGGCGGGCGTGGCCCGTACGCGTGGGAGAACGGCAGGGCCTGGGGATCGCCGCGGTGGTCGGCGTCGTCGCGCCGGCCGTGCGCCAGGTCGATCCCGCCGACGAGGGCGATGTCGTCCGCGGGCCGCGCCGCATGCCGGATGACGACGAACTTCTGATGGTGGCTGCCGACCGCGCGCACCCGCTGGTCGAGGAGCACCTCGCCACCGACCTCGTTGACCCTCTCGGCGAGCGTGCGGTTCTCCCGGTTCGAGAACCGCAGCGTGTCCAGGTGCGAGCGCCACATGAGGCCCTTGACCAGCGCGCCGCGGAGCACGGCGGCCGACAGCGACTCCCGGACGGTCGCGCCACCGTCGGTCAGCCGCTCGTCAGGGTCCCCGCGCCAGTCGCTGAACAGCACCAGGTCGCCCGGCCCCACGCGGGCCAGAGCCTCGGCGAGCACCGCGAAGTAGGTGGAGCCGTGCACGAGCGGCTGCACCGCGTTGCCCTCGGTCCACGGCCGGATTCGCGTCGCGTCGTTGCCGCGCTGCTGCGCGGTGAGGAACCAGCCGAGCTCGGTCTGCCCACCGGCGACCGCCGGGAGGCGAACCCCGACCCCGGGGCTGCGTCGTGCGCGCGACAGGAGCTGCACGGGACCAAACTCGCACACGTGGCCGGTCGGGGCCACGCGCGGGACCGGCGGCACCCTCAGCCGGTGAACAGGCTCGACACCGCTCCGGTCAGGACGGGTGCGAAGACGCTGAGCAGGGTGATCGGGTTGCGCAGGGTGTGGGACTGCAGACCCAGGCGCCGTTCGAACCGGGCGCGCGCGGCGAAGTCCGCCTCCGCCGGCACGGCACCGACCGGGAACGGGACGACCTTGTCGACGAGCGCGATCGCCTGGGTCCGCCAGGAGACCACGAGCGGCACGACGATGGCGGCGACGATCACGGCGAAGAACGCGCCGTAGCCGAGCGCGATAGCGGTGGGCAGATCGTCCTCCGTGACCGACCCGGCCGCGAGCCACGCAGCACGCAGCGTCACGACGTCGAGCACGATCGTCGACAGGATGGCGGCCAGGGCGAGCGAGCTGCGTTCGATCGTCTCCCAGGTGCGCTCGAGGTTCTCGACGATCCGGCCGAGCGCGGTGGCGAAGCCGAGGTCGTCGACGACGAGCGTCGTCACGTCGTCGCCGATGGCGGTGGCCTCCGCGTGCGCCAGCCAGACGCTGACCACCCAGGGGTAGCCGGCGAGCCAGGCGACGACACCCGCGACGAGGATCGCCGGTCGGGCGTCCTCCGCGGCGGGAATCTGGAGGATGTAGGTGACCGAGCCCATCAGGGCGCTGGTCAGCACGGCAACCAGGACATACGCGGCCGTGTGGGTCTTCCACCACGGCCGTGGCTCGTCGGCAGTCTGCTGACGGACGCGGTCCACGCCGTAGACGAAGAGCACGGCCCAGGTGACGACGCTGAAGGCGACGACGGCCGCCCAGGCGCCGAACCACTGCGCGAGATGGAGCAGGTCCCGCGCCAGGAACATGGCCCCGTACACGGCGAGCGCCGCAGCGGCCACCACGACGGTGACCCGGGCGGGCGAGCTGCGGAGCTTGTTCATGGCGCCTCGTCGCTCACGGTCGGCGGTCCCCCTCAGAAGGGCGGCGGCTGGCCGCGCCAGGGACGACCCGCACCGACCATCATCGTCCGGGAGACAGGAGCCAGTCGAGCACCTGGTCGGCGGACCAGCCGTCGGGATGCAGCTCGGCCAGCCGGCGGGCGCCGTCGAGGTCGGAACCGAGTGTCACCAGGGCTTCCTCGGTGCGCCTGTCGGGACGGGTCTGGCCGAGGCCGACGTCGGCGGACAGGGCGTTGCACAAGCACGCGCGTCCGGCGGCGTCGTCGGCGGAGCCACCCTTGCGCACGAACATCTCGACGGGCTCGGCCGGGCAGCGGTACCCCACGCGCCCGTCGTCCTTGAGATATGGCGACCGCAGGTAGCCCAGGTCGCACAGGCGGGGCCGGGCGGCGCGGAGAACCGGGTCCGACAGGGTGCCCTCGAGCTGGGCGACCTTGAACGGGAACCCGGTGGGCGACGCGTCCCCGTCGGTGAGGACCTCGAGGGTCCCGGCCCGCAGACCGGCCAGGAGCCGTGCGCGCAGCTCCGGGGTGAGGCCCGAGTCGGCGCTCAGCGCGAAGACCGTCCCCACCTGGACGCCTGTCGCGCCGGCAGCCACCGCGGCCCGGACGGCCTCGGGGGTGCCGAGCGAGCCGGCGAGCCAGAAGGGCAGCCCCACGGCCGCGACCTTGGCGAGGTCCGCCTGGTCCCGGGCGCCGAACACGGGCTGGCCGCGCTCGTCGCGCACAGGCCGGCCGCGCGGCGGCGCGTTGTGACCGCCGGCGCGTGGCCCCTCGATGACGAAGCCGTCGGGCCGGATCGCGGGGTCGCGCGTCAGGTAGGCGGCGAGGACCTCGCTGGACACGATCGCCAGGAACATCGGCCGGGCCAGCGGCGCCCGGCCGGCGCCGAGGAGGTCGGGCGGGTCGATCGTCACGGCGTGGTCGCCGCCCGGGTCTCCGGCGACGTCGACGGGCAGCCGGGTCGGGCGGTGGGCCGCGAGGTCGTCGAGCAGGTGCGGCAGGTGTCGCGGGATGCCGGCGCCGACGAGCACGGCATCCACACCGGCGAGCATCGCGCCGTAGGCGGCCGCGGGCAGCGCCATCTGGACCTTCTCCAGGTAGTTGATCCCGACGGGGCCGCGATGGCCTGCCTTGGCCAGCCACACCTCGACGAAGTTGCCGAGCACCGTCAGCTCCTGGACGGCCCGGCCGGGCCGGATGCTCAGCCGGGGCACCGGGGTGTAGGCCACCCCCGGTCCCCGTCCGCCGGGCCGCAGGTACCGCGCGAGCACGCGCTCGACGATCGCCCGCACCGGGAACGCCGCCATGGCGCGACGGACAGAGCCGTCGAGGTCGCCGTCCTCGAGCCGGCGCGTCAGCACGAGGTCCAGCGCGGTCCCCGACACCACGCCGAGCTGTCCTCGCCTGGCGACGGCGGAAGCCAGGCGCCAGGACGAGACGGCCACCCCCATCCCGCCCTGGATGATCGTCGGGAGCGCTCGTCCCAGTGCCGGCACGGGCAGAGACATCGACATCGGGCTCTCCAGGGTGGTGGGACGTCGGCTGCGGCAGGCAGGGGTCGCTAGAGCCCCATGGCGTGGACGCCGCCGTCGACGTGCACGACCTCGCCGGTCGTGGCCGGGAACCAGTCCGAGAGCAGCGCGACGACCGCGCGGGCCGTCGGGCCGGCGTCGTGGACGTCCCAGCCGAGCGGCGCCCGACGGTCCCAGCCGTCCTCGATCGTCTCGAAGCCGGGGATGGACTTGGCCGCGGTCGACCGGACCGGCCCCGCGGCGACCAGGTTGACCCGGATGCCGTCGGGCCCCAGGTCGCGGGCCAGGTAGCGCGAGGTCGACTCCAGGGCGGCCTTGGCGACGCCCATCCAGTCGTAGACCGGCCACGCCACGCTCGCGTCGAACGTCAGTCCGACGACCGAGCTGCCCCGGTGCAGCAGGGGCCGCGTCGCGACCGCCAGGGCCTTCAGCGAGTACGCCGAGACCTCCAGCGCGGTCGACACGTCGGGCCACTGGCCGCCCAGGAAGTCCCCGCCGAGGACGGACTGCGGAGCGAAGCCGATCGAGTGGACCACGCCGTCCAGGGTGTCCGCGTGCTCGCCGACGGCTCCTGCCAGGGCCGCCAGGTCCGCGGTCGACGTGACGTCGAGCCGGACCACCGGCGGCACGACGGGCAGCCGACGGGCGATCGCCTCCGTGAGCCGCTGCTGGCGGCCGAACGACGTGAGGACCACCTGCGCGCCCTGCTCCTGGGCGAGCCGGGCGACGTGGAAGGCGATCGAACCCTCCGTGAGCACACCCGTCACCAGGATGGTCCTGCCGTCGAGCAGAGGCATCGGCATCTCCTACGTCTCGGTGCCGATCTCGGTGTCGCCCGGCCCCCACGACGCTAGTCATCCACAGCCGCGCCGCCAGGGTCGTTCGGCACCTTGACACCCGTGCTCGTATGCGGGCGCGCCGCGCCGGGGCTACCCGGCCCCGCGCCCGCTACCGCGTGGGAGCATCGGTTTCGTGGCCACCACGAGGCTCCACACCGAGACGGCGGAAGCCGGGCATCGAGCGGACGCCCACCTGTGGCGTGCGGCTGTGTGGGGCGCGGTCGCCCTGTGGGCCGCCTACATGCTCGTCCCGAGCGAGCACACGGTCCTGCGCGGACTGGTGCTCTACCCGCTCGCCGACATCGCCTCGGTGGTCGCGGTCGTCTCCGGGGTACGCCGGTACCGGCCGCGAGCGCCCGCGGCGTGGCTGCTGATCGCCGGTGGGCTCGCCTCGTTCGCGGTCGCGGACTTCCTGCTCGGCATCCTCCAGCTGCAGGGGACGCAGGGCTTCCCGTCGGTCGCGGACGTCTTCTACCTGCTGGCGTACCCCCTGTTCGCGGGCGGGCTGCTGGTCGCCAGCAGGGCCGGGTTCCGGGAGGGCCGCCGGGGCACGTTCATCGACGCCGGGATCATCACCATCGCCGCGACGCTGTTCGCGCTCCTGCTGATCACCTCGAAGTACATCGCCGACCCCGACCTGTCCCTGGCGGCGGCGGTCGTGGCCAGCGCCTACCCGCTGGCCGACGTCCTGCTGCTGGCCGTCACCGCACAGTTCCTGCTGTCCACCAGCTGGCGGCCCCTCGCGCTGCGGCTCCTCACCGCGAGCCTTGCCCTGATCCTCGTCGGGGACGTCGTCTACAGCGTCCAGGAGCTGTACACCTCGGCGGGGGACCGGAGGCTCGCCGACGCCCTCCTGCTCGCCGGCGTGCTCACGCTGGGCCTCGCCGGGCTGCACCCGTCGATGACGGCGCTCACCGCCCGGACCAGCGAGGTGACGCTGCCGCGCTACAGCGTGCGCCGGGTGGTCTCGCTGTACCTGATCAGCCTGGTCCCGGTCGTGGTCCTCGCCATCCAGGCCCTGACGAGGAGGGTGGACTACGTCTGGATCACGCTCCTGGCGATGGTCGCGATCGCGGCGCTGGTCGTCACCCGCTTCGTCGACCTCGTCGGGCAGACCCTGCGGGCGGCCGAGCGCGAGGCCGCCCTGTCCCGCTTCGGCTCGGACCTGCTCTTCCGCACCGGGCACGACGAGCTCGTCACCACGGCCCAGCGCGCGGTCGACGACCTCGTCCCGGGTGGGACCGCACGCGTGGTCGAGACCAGGCCGGACCCGACCGACGAGACGGGCCTGTTCACCGCGTTGGTCGTGGTCAACGGCCACGCCGTCGGTTCGGTGGTCGCCGACCAGCGGGAGACCGCCGAGCAGGGGACGCGGGACGCGCTGGTCACCGTCGCGCGCGGCCTGTCCCTCGCGTTGGAGCGGGACAGTCTCCTCGAGGCCGAGCAGGCGACGGCGGACAGCCTCGCGGAGCAGAACGCGCAGCTGCGCGAGCTGGACCGCATGAAGGACCAGCTGGTCAGCTCGGTCTCGCACGAGCTGCGCACCCCGCTGACGTCGATCGGCGGCTACGCCGAGATGCTGCTGGGCCAGGAGTTCGGGGACCTCAACGACGACCAGCAGGACTTCGTCGAGGTCATCGACCGCAACGCCCGTCGCCTGAACCGGATCATCGACGACATCCTGTTCGTCGCGCGGGTCGACGCGGGCCGCCTGTCGCTGGAACGCAGCTGGGTCGACGTGGCCGAGGTCGCGGCGGCGAGCGTGGAGGCGGCGCTGCCCCGGGCACGGCAGGGAGGGGTGTCGGTCGAGCTCACGGCACCGGACGACCTCGAGCCGCTCTGGGCGGACCAGACCCGGCTCACGCAGATGTTCGACAACCTGATCTCGAACGCGGTCAAGTTCACGCCCCCGGGCGGCACGATAGGGGTGACCCTGAGCGGAGCTGAGGACATGGTGAGTGCGCAGATCGCCGACACGGGCATCGGTATCCCGCCGGGCGAGGTCGACCGGCTGTTCGAGCGGTTCTTCCGCGCCTCGACGGTCGGTGCGGTCGACGGGACGGGGCTCGGGCTGAGCATCGTGAAGTCCATCGTGGAGGTCCACGACGGGACGATCGCGGTGACCAGCGCCGAGGGCGTCGGCACGACCATCACGGTCGAGCTGCCGGTCCGCCAGCCTGCGGCGCGCCCGGCCGAGACGGAGGCCGTCGAATGAGCGCGGACGCGTCGTCGCCCACGAAGCCGGTGATCCTGATCGCCGACGACGACGAGGACATCCTCCACCTGCTCGCGTTCCGGCTGGAGCGGTCCGGCTACGCGGTGGTGAGCGCCAAGGACGGCGAGGAGGCGCTGCGTGTGGCCCGGGAGCACGTCCCCGACCTGGCCGTGCTGGACGTGCGGATGCCGAAGCTCGACGGCTATGAGGTGACCCGGGCGCTGCGCGCCGACGAGGCGACCCGCCGGATGCCCATCATCCTGCTGACCGCGAAGGTGCAGGACGGAGACGTCCAGCGCGGGTTCGACGCCGGCGCCGACGACTACGTGCGCAAGCCCTTCAGCCCGCAGGAGCTCCGCGCGCGGGTGCAGGCCATCCTCGGCCGCCGGTAGGCCGCACGTGACCCTGGTCTCCGTCGTCCTGGTCCTGGCCCTGGCCGGCGTGGCGTTGGTGCTCGCCCTGATCGTGCTCCGGACCTGGCGGAGCGCACGGGACCGGCGGCTGCGCGAGGTGGCCGAACGCCTGCGGCCCGCGGCGATCGAGCTGGTGGACACCCCGGACGCCGAGCCCCCCGTGCTGGTCGGCACCGAGGCCCGGGTGTTCGCCGAGCTGCTGGCGCACTACTCGCGGATCCTGCGGGGGGACGACGACGAACGGATCGGCGCGTACTTCGAGGCCTCCGGCGCGGTGGACCAGCTGCGGGACCGGCTGCGCAGCCGCCGGTTGCGACGGCGGGTGGCGGCCGCGTTCGGCCTCGGGGACACGGCCTCGGAGCGGGCGATCCCGGACCTGCTGCTCGCGCTCGACGACCCCGGCGTCGATGTCCGGGCCGCGGCGACCAGGAGCCTCGGTCGTCTGGGCGCCACCGCTGCGGTCGAGCCCCTCATCGGCGCCTCCGTCGCGCAGCGGGTGCCGCGATCGGTCACCGGTGCGGCGCTGCTCGAGATCGGTCCTGCCGCGGTGCCCCACCTGCTGGACCTGCTGGACCATCCGGACCCGGCCTTCCGCGTCCACGCCGCGGACCTCGTCGGGCTCCTCGGCTCGGCCGACGCTGCCGACGTGCTCCTTCCACGGCTGCGCGACGCCTCCTCGGAGGTCCGCGCCGCGGGTGCCGCCGCGATGGGACGGCTCGGCGCCAGCACCGGGCGGGACCAGCTGATCGACCTGCTCGAGGACCGGGTGCCGTTCGTCCGGGCCGCCGCGGCCCGCGCGCTCGGACAGATCGGCGGTCGGTCGGCTGCGGCCGCGCTGCTCGAGGTGGCCCGCCACGACGAGTTCGACCCGGCCACGGAGGCCGGCAGGGCCCTGGCGCGGATCGACCCGGAGCTGGTGCTGTCGTGCGCGGAGGACCCCGACGCCGGGCCGCACCTGCGCGAGGCCGCGGACCGGTTGGCGCTGTGAGCCTTCTGGAGGCGGCACTGGTCGCGTTCTCCGTCGCGTCGTTCGTGTACTTCGTGATCATCGACGTCCTGTACCTGCTGCTCACGGGCCTCGCGTGGAACGACCTGCGGGGGACGATCTGGCGACGCCGCTACCTGGGGCTGGACGAGGCGTTCGCCTCCCCGCTGACACCGGGCATCTCGGTGCTCGTCCCGGCCTTCAACGAGGAGGCGGGGATCGTCGAGAGTGTCCGGTCGCTGCTGGCGCTGCGCTATCCGCAGCACGAGGTCATCGTCGTCAACGACGGGTCGAACGACGGCACGATCACCGCGCTGGTCGCGGCGTTCGACCTCGTGCCGGTGCGTCAGGCGCTGCGGGAGGGGATCCCGACCGCGCGGATCCGGGCCGCCTACGCCTCGCGGTCCCACCCGGACCTGCTGGTGCTGGACAAGGAGAACGCCGGCCGTTCCGACGCGATCAACGCGGGCGTGAACGCGGCCCGGCACCCGTACGTCTGCATGATCGACGCCGACTCCGTGCTGGAGCACGACGCGCTCCTGCGCATCGCCAAGCCGTTGCTGGACCACCCCGAGTCCGTGGTCGCGGCCGGCGGCACGGTCCGCGTGGCGAACGGCTGCGAGATCGACCACGGTCAGGTGCAGTCGGTGCGGCTCGGCCACAGCCGGCTGGCGACCATCCAGACCCTCGAGTACATCCGCGCGTTCCTGGTGGCCCGCGTCGGATGGGGTCGCCTGGACGCCCTGGGGCTCATCAGCGGCGCCTTCGGCATCTTCGACCGATCGTTGCTGCAGACCGTCGGCGGGCTGTGGACGGGCACCGTGGGGGAGGACCTGGAGCTGACCCTGCGTCTGCACCGGCACCTTCGGGAGCGGGACGAGCCGTACCGGGTCGTCTTCGTCGACGACGCGGTCTGCTGGACCGAGGTTCCCGAGGACTTCGCCACGCTGGGCGGGCAGAGACGCCGCTGGCAGCGAGGCCTGTACGAGGCGCTCCGTCGGCACCGGGTCATGATCGGCAACCCCCGTTACGGTCCGATCGGCCTGGTGTCCGCCGTGTACTTCGCCGTGTTCGAGTTCCTCAGCCCGATCTTCGCCCTCCTCGGCCTGCTGGTCAGTGTGGGGCTGTACGCGTTCGGTTCCGTGTCCACGGGGTACTTCGTGTCGTTCCTCGCCGTCTCGATCGGGATGGGCGTGGTGCTCTCGACCTTGGCGCTGGCGATCGACCAGGTCGGGTACGGACGGTACGAGCGGCGCAGGGACGTGGCGCGGCTGCTCGCGTACACCGTGCTCGAGAGCGTCGGGTACCACCAGCTGCACAACGTCTGGCGGTTCCTGGGGTACGTCGACATCACCCGCGGCAAGACCGACTGGGGGGTGCAGAGGCGTCGCGGGCTGGCCCGGCCGGCGCCTCCTACTTGATCGCCCCCTGCGTCACCCCGGACATCACCCAGCGCTGGGTGAACAGGTAGACGATGATCGCGGGCGTCATGGCCATGAGGTAGGACGCGAACGCGACGTTGTAGTTGCTGCTGAACTGGGTCTGGAAGATGTTCTGCAGCACCGGGAGGGTCTGCAGCGTGGAGTCGGCCGTGATGAGCGACGGCATCATGAAGTCGTTCCACGAGGCGAGGAACGCGAAGATCGCGACGGTCGCGCTCATGGGCGCCATCATCGGGAAGACGATGCGGCGGAAGACCACCCACGTCGTGGCACCGTCGAGCCGGGCGCTCTCCTCGAGCTCCTCGGGCAGCCCTCGGATGAAGGCCGTGAACAGCAGGACGCTGAACGACAGCTGGAACATCACGTGCAGGAGCGCGACGCCGACGGGGTTGGCGAGGCCGACCATCCCGGTGAGCTTGACCTGGGACAGGGCGAGCACGGGGAAGGGCAGGAACATCGCGGCGAGCAGGTAGAAGAACGACCAGCGGAAGAACTTGTGGCCCCAGTTGCGGGCGATGGCGTAGGCCGCGAACGCCGCGAGGACGACGGTGCCGACGACGGTCACCGCGGTGACGAACACCGAGATGGCGAAGGCGCGGGGGAAGTCGGTGAGCTCCCACGCCTGGACGAACCCGTCGACGCTGATCGGGTTCGGCAGGGAGAACACCTGCCCGTCGACCGACTGCTCGGTGGTCTTGAAGGCCATCGTGACGGTCGCGTAGAGCGGCACGATGACGGCCAGCGTGCACAGCACGAGGACGATCGTGGTGCCCCAGCTCGGGCGGTCCTCGCCGCCGCGGCCGAGGAAGCGCCGGCGGGTCCGGACGGGTACCTGGGCGGGGGTCGTGGTGACCAGGGTCTGGGCAGTCATCAGAACGCGCTCCTTCCGCGGTTGAGGCGAAGCTGGATCACGGCGAGGACGACCGCGATGAGGAAGAAGATCGTGGCGTTGGCCATCTGGTAGGCGTAGTCGCCGCCGGTGAACCCGGAGAAGATCGTCATCGCGACGCTGCGGGTCGCCGTGCCCGGACCGCCGTTGGTCAGGCCGACGATGATGTCGTAGGCGTTCAGGAAGTTCTTGAAGCCGATGACGAGGTTGATCACGACGTACCCCGCCACGAGCGGCAGGGTGATGGAGACCAGGCGCCGCATCGACGACGCCCCGTCCATCGACGCCGCCTCGTAGACCTCGGCCGGGATCGACAGGATCCCCGCGATGTAGATGAGCAGGGCGCTGGGGATCGCCTGCCAGGCCGTGACGATGACGATCGTCACCCAGGCCAGGTCGGGGTTGGCCAGCAGGCTCTGCTCGAGCGCCGTGATGCCCACCGCCTGCCCGAGCTGCGGCAGGGAGTTGGAGAACAGGAAGTTGAAGACGTAGGCGATGACGATGCCGGAGATGACCATGGGCAGCACGAACGCCGCGCGCAGCGCGATCTTGCCGCGGATCTTGGCGGTCAGGCCGACGGCGAGGAGGAACGCGAGGAGGTTCACCAGCAGCACCGTGACGAGGGCGAACCCGATCGTGAACAGGTACGAGCTGCGGATCGCCGGGTCCGAGAACAGCGCCACGTAGTTGGTCAGGCCGATGAACTGGAACTCGCCGAAGCCGACCGAGTCGGTGAAGCTGAACGTGATGCCCATGATCGCGGGCAGGGTGATGCAGAGGGTGAAGAGGATGAGCGTGGGCAGCAGGAACAGGTAGAACGTCCGGTTGACCCGGGGGCGACTCGCTCGGAACGGCGTCGGTGCCGCGACGTCGCGGCTCGTCGGCCGGGTGGCAGCTGCTGTGGCCATGAGAGGTCTCCGTTCGTTGGTCGAGGTCGTCAGGAACGGAAGGCCAGGCGCCGCCAGTCGGCGTCGAGGGTCCGCAGGATGGGCTCCGGGTCGGCACCGGAGGCGAGCGACTGGGTGTAGTTCTGCAGCGGGATCGACTGCGGGACCAGCTGCGACGCGCCCAGGTAGAAGGCGGCGCGGTCGTAGTACTCCTTCAGCTCGACCAGCGTCTCGTTGGTCACCGGGGCCGCGTCCTTGGTCACGCCGAAGCCCAGCGCCTGGGCGTTGTAGGCGTCGATGACGTCGGGCTGCATGAGGAAGGACAGGAACTCGCGTGCCGCCTCCTTCTTCGTGGAGCCCTCGGGGATCCACAGCGCGAGGTCGATGTTGACCCGCACCTTGCGGTCCGCCGGGTCGTCCGTCATCGGCAGCGGGAACGCACCGACGTCGAGGTCCGGGTTCGACTTCGCGATCTCGCCGATCGCCCACGGACCCTGCAGGTACATCGCCGCCTCGCCGTTCGCGAACGCGAGGTTCCCGTCCCCGTAGCCGCGGCTCGCCGCGTCGTCCTGCGAGTACGGGACGAGCTGCTGCATCTGCTGCACCGGCGCGAGGAACTGCTTCTCGAACGACACGGGGGAGTCGGGCCCGACGTTGGTGCCCTGCCGCTTGAGCTGGTTGAAGAACGTCGTGGTGTCCACCGTGCCGCCGACCGAGTAGTCGAAGGAACCCTGCGCGATCGTCCACGGGTCCTTGAACGTGCTGTACAGCGGGGTGACGCCCGCGGCGGCGAGCGCGTCGCACACGGCGATGAGCTCGTCCCAGGTGGTCGGGACCGTCAGGCCGTGGTCCGCGAAGATCTGCCGGTTGTAGAGCACGGCCGCCGCCATGAGCGAGTACGGGATCACGCTCGTGCGGTCCGGGTAGGTGGCCGTCACGTCGATGAGCGGCTTGAGCTCGTCGAGGATCCGGCCTGCCTCGGGCATGTCGCCGAGGTCGCTGAGCGCTCCGCGTTCCACGTAGCGGGAGACCTCGAAGTTGTAGTTGAGGCAGCCGATGTCGGGTGGGGACTCCCGCACGAACGTCCCGGCCAGGTTGGACGCGGCGTCGTGGCGCACCCGCACGCGGGACTGCGTCTGGTGGAACTGGTCGATGAGCTCGTCGAAGTAGCCGATCACCTCCGGCTTCGACTGGTAGAAGACGATCTCGGTGGGCCCCGAGCCTGAGCTGGGGGCGCACGACGCGAGAGCGAGGCTCGCGCCGGCGACCCCGATCCCGCGCAGGAAGTCGCGTCGGCCCAGCTGTGCCGACAAGAGGGATGCCTGGGATGTCATGCCTTCGCCTCCGTTGGTCGAAGTCACCGGGCGGCACATTGGTGCCGCCGCCGTCGGACGGGTGGTCGTCAGACGGCGTGCTCGGGGTCCTGCAGGATCCAGACGGTCGTCTCCGCCGGTATCTCTCGCCCCTCTGCCGGAGCGCTGGACATGATCAGGGAGCCGGCCGGCATCGGCACCGGCGAGCTCCCGAAGTTGGTGACGGACGTCCACCCGCCGGGCCGCCGGAAGGCGACGACGGTCGGGTGCGTGGGCGTCAGCCAGTCCAGCGTCTCGCCGCTCTGCAGCCGGCGCCTCTCGGCCAGGGCCTGCCGGTAGAAGCTCAGCGTCGACGCGTCGTCGGCCTCCTCGCGCTCGACGGCGAAGCGACCGAAGTCGGTGGGGACTGGCAGGTGTGCGAGCTGGTCGCCGAAGCCGAGCGTCGGACCGTGCGTCGTCCACGGCAGCGGCACGCGGCAGCCGTCGCGACCCTTCTGCACGCCGCCCGAGCGCAGGAACGTCGGGTCCTGCAGGACGTCGTCGGGGAGGTCGGCCACCTCGGGCAGACCGAGCTCCTCGCCCTGGTAGAGGTACGCGGAGCCGGGGAGGGCCAGCGTGAGCAGCGTCGCCGCACGTGCGCGGCGACGACCGCGGTCCTCGTCGGGGAGCGGGTCGGTGCCGTCGCTGGTGAGCCACGCGTCGAGGTCGGTCCCCTCCGGCAGGGCGTACCGGGTGGCGTGCCGCACCACGTCGTGGTTGGAGAGCACCCACGTGGACGACGCGCCGGACTCGCGGGCGAGCTCGAGGTTCTTGTCGATGATCGCGGCGAACGTCGTCGCGTCCCACGTCGCCTCGAGGAGGTCGAAGTTGAAGGCCTGGCCCAGGCCGTCGGGGGAGGCGTAGCGGGAGCGGCGGTGCGCCGGGACCCACGCCTCGGCGACCGCGGTGCGCGGCGGGTCGTACTGGTTGAACAGCTGCCGCCACTCGCGGTAGATGTCGTGGACCTCGTCGCGGTCCTCGAGCGGGTGGGCGCCTCCCCAGATGTCCGCCTTGAGGTCCGCCTGGCTGGCGAGCGGCTCGGTGAGGTCCTTGGCCAGCGCGTGCGCGACGTCGATGCGGAACCCGTCCACCCCGCGGTCCGCCCAGAACTTCAGCGTCGTGAGGAACTCCTGGTGCACCTCGTCGTCGGCCCAGTTCAGGTCGGGCTGCTCGGGGGCGAACAGGTGCAGGTACCACTCACCGTCGCCGACCGGCTCCCAGGCCGGCCCGCCGAACGTCGAGGTCCAGTCGCTCGGCGGGAGCTCGCCGTGCTCGCCGCGGCCCCGCCGGAAGATGTAGCGCTCGCGCGCCCGCGAGCCGGGCGGGGACGCGAGCGCCTCCCGGAACCACACGTGCCGGTTGGAGGTGTGGTTCGGGACGATGTCGACGATCAGCCGGATGCCCGCACGGTGCAGAGCGGTGCGCAGCTCGTCGAACTGCTCCAGCGTCCCGATCCGCGGGTCGACGTCCCGGTAGTCGTCGACGTCGTAGCCGCCGTCGGCCAGCGCCGACGGGTAGAACGGGCTCAGCCACACCGCGTCGACACCGAGCTCGCGCAGGTAGGGCACCTTGCCGGTGATGCCGGGCAGGTCGCCGATGCCGTCGCCGTTCGAGTCGGCGAAGCTGCGCGGGTAGACCTGGTAGACCACCGCCTGCCGCCACCATGCTGCGTCCTGCGGGGTCGGCGTCTCGTCGAGCTCTGACAGGGCCGTCACTCGTCCTCCGGTTTGATGTAGGTCCTAAATTTAAGTCCTGGCACTAGAGTGACGCTGTCGGCGGAGGAGGTCAAGTGGTGGTTCGGGTCCCGGTGTCGTCGCGGCACCTGCGCGAGGCCAGCGCGCGTCTCGTCCTCGACCATCTCTGGGACGCCGGCGAGGTCACCGGGTCGGCGCTCATCGACGCCACCGGGCTCTCGCGGGCGACGGTGCACGGCGTCTGCGACGAGCTCATCGAGCAGGGCTGGGTCACCGAGCTCGAGAGCCTGCGCGCCGCCGACCACCGCAACGGACGGCCCGCCCGCCGGTACGCCTTCGATGCCCGCGCCGGGGTCGTCGTGGGTGTCGACGCAGGTCAGCACCGGATCAGCGCGACAGTCGCGGACCTCCGCGGGGTCACGCTCTCCCGCACGGTGCTGCCCGTCACGCCCCAGGACGGCACCACTGCTCGGCGGCTCGCCCTCATCGAGGAAGGCACCCTGACCGCCCTGGCGGACGCGGGTGCGGACCTCCGGAGCGTGCTGGCCGTGGCGGTCGGCGTGCCCGCGCCCGTCGACCGGGACGGCCGCACCGTCTTCCAGGACAACCCGTTCTGGGAGCTGATGAACCCCGACATCGCCCAGCACCTGCGCGAGCGGCACGGCTGGACCATGCTCATCGACAACGACGCGAACCTCGCCGCCGTCGCCGAGCACTGGCAAGGGCACGGGCGCGACGCGCGGTGCCACGTCACCCTGCTCGCCGGCGAGCGGTTCGGCGCAGGCGTCGTCGACGACGGGCGCCTGCTGCGGGGTGCCCACGGCGGCGTGGGGGAGATGCGCTACCTCGACTTCGTCGAGGGGGTCGGGTCAGCCGACGGGATCGCGGCGATGGTGCGCGATGACGCCCGCGCGCAGCTGCACCGGCTCGACGGGCGCACCGGCTCGTCGCTGCAGGACGTCGACCCCGCGAGGCTGGACGCCGAGAGCGTCTTCGCCGCCGCACGGGACGAGGACCCCCTCGCCGTCAGCGTCGTCGAGCACGTCGCCGCACGACTGGCGCGCATCGTCGCGACGTTCGCGAGCATCTACGACCCCGAACGCGTCATCATCGCCGGCGCCGTCGCCGAGTCCTGCGAGCCGTTGCTGGAGCTCGTGCGGCACGAGCTCGACCGGTACGTCGACCCGCCCGGCATCCAGGTCCTCGCGTCCGGGCTGGGGCGGGACATCGTCACCGTCGGAGCCGTCAAGCGGGCCCTGGACCATGTGCGGGAGAACGCGCTCGACATCGTGCCCGCGGAGCTGCGCTGACTCTGGTGCGCTGACTCCGGTCTGTCCGGTTCGCGTGAACCTGGCTACGGTCGGGCCATGACGAACCTCCTGGAGAAGCTGGCGGACTCGGTGTCGTCCTGGGGCGCGACGCTGGCGTACGGCGAGAAGGTCACGCTCGACGGCCACGAGCTCGTGCCCGTGGCGCTGGTCGGGTTCGGCTTCGGCGGGGGAGAAGGCTCCGGCGACCTGCCGGAAGGGTCCGACGGGTCCACGGGCAGGGGCGAGGGCAGCGGCGGCGGTGGCGGTGGGTACGCCGTCCCGATCGGCGCCTACGTCGGCGGCCCTGACGGGTTGACGTTCCGGCCCAACGTCATCGCGCTGATCGTGGTCGCCGCGCCGTTGGTGTCGGCCGCGGGCGTGGCGGTCGCCCAGGTGGTCCGGGCGTTCCGCGCCCGCTAGGCCAGGGCTCGCTCGACGGCCGCCGCCTCGCGGCGGTACCCGAGCGTCTCGTAGCCGACCACGACGGCCGCGGGCGCGACCGTCACCACCACGAGGCACAGCCCGATCGGCGCACCCGCCGCGGCCAGACCGATCGCCCCGACCAGGATCACGACGCACCCGGCGACGAGGCCCGTCAGCACCGCGTCGACCTCGCGCACGAGGTAGGTCCGCAGGGCGAACAGAGCCACCGAGAACACCATGGCCGGCACCGCCACCGAGACGATCGCTGCGGTCACCCCGACCTCGGCGTGCCCCTCGATCACCGACGCCGCGACGTGCAGTCCGGCACCGATGCCCGCGATGGCGCCGAGGACGACGATCTGGCCGTAGCCCCACACGAACGACCGCTCGCGGTGCCGGGTGAGGATCTCCCCCGACGGCACGAGGAAGTACGTCCACCAGAGACCGAACGTGATGCCGACACCCGCGACGACGACCATCACGGCGTCCGTGCTCCAACCCTGCTGGTCCACCAGCGCCGACACGGCGGCCACGGTGCCGAAGATCCCCTCGCCGAGCGCGATGATCGCGAGCAGGCCGTAGCGCTCGGCGATGTGCAGGGGGTTCCACGGGGTGCCCGACGACCGGCGCTCGGCGATCACCGGGCAGGCGGCCTCGAACACGAACAGCAGAGCGGCACACACGAAGAAGCCGAGCGCGGACTGCCGCGCGACCGCCAGCGCGATCCACGCGAGCTGCGCGACCCCCACGAGGACGACGTACGCGAGGGCTGTGCGGCGGCGGTCGGGATCCTGGACCGCCACGCGAAGCCACTGCGCGATCATGGCGACCCGCATGACGACGTAGCCGGCGACGAGCACACCGTTGTCGACGCTGCCGCCCGCCTCCAGGGACTCGAACATGGCCGGCAGCCCGAGCGTGAAGACGACGACCCCGATCATCTGGACCAGGGTCGTGATCCGGAACAGCCAGTCGTCCGTGTCGTAGGCCGACGCGAACCAGGAGAAGTTGATCCAGGCCCAGCACGTGGCGCCGATGGCGAACACGAAACCGAGGACGCCCTCGGTGGCGTGGCCGTCCACGACGAGGTGCGCCAGCTCGTCGGCGGCCTGCCCGAAGGCGACGACGAACGTGAGGTCGAAGAGCAGCTCCAGGGGCGAAGCGGCACGGTGGTCCGCACCGGGGTCGCGCCCGGTCATCCGCGCGAGGCGGTGCCCCCGGGTCGACGCCGGCCGACCGTCGTCCTGCACGGCAGTCAGTGCTCGTTCTTGATCACGAAGAACGAGCCGCGGATCGTGCCGGCGAGCTTGGACTTCTGCCGCGCGAACTTGAAGCGCTCCGCGAGCTCCTCGGGGACGTCCATGCCGTCCGACAGCTTGAATCCCACCGCGCGCTTCGACCCCTCCGCGAGGCCGTACAGCACGTTGATCGACAGCCCCGACTCGTAGAACACGTAGGCCCACCGGGTCCCGTCGACCACGAACTGCGTCGCCTCGAGCGGGCGGGACGAGATCACGAGGTCGCGCTCGTCCTGCAGGATCCCGTGCACCCACTCGACGGTGTCCGTGGCGTCGGCCGCAGGATCCGTCGTGAAGACGTGGTCGTACTTGTTCTGGAAGTAACGCGCCTCGTTGGCGCGCAGCCCAGCGAGTGCGTCGGCCACCGGCGAGGACTCCAGCCCCGCGGTGGACACGTCGACGAAGTTGACGGTGTGCGTCACGTGGATCCCTCCCGACGGCGACCTGACACCGGGAGACTATCGGCGGGCGGTTCCGACGTGGTCCGCCGACGGAGGGGGACCCGACGTGCAGGCAGCCGAGGTGATGGCCCTGCTCCAGGAGCACGCGTCGGCAGACGCGCGCGCGCAGATGGGCCCGCGGTACGGGATCCACGTCGACCAGGCTCTCGGGGTGTCGATGGCGGACATGAAGCGCCTCGCCCGTGGACTCGGACGCGACCACACCCTCGCCGCCGATCTGTGGGCGACCGGCGTCTACGAAGCACGCGTCGTGGCGGGGCTCGTCGACGACCCGGCGGTGGTGACCATCGAGCAGATGGACGCCTGGTGCGCTGACTTCGACAGCTGGGCCATCTGCGACACCGTCTGCTTCACACTCTTCGACCGGGTGCCGGGTGCCTGGACCCGGCTCGAACCGTGGGCGGCCGACGAGGCGCTGTTCGTGCGCCGGGCGTCGTTCGCCCTGCTGTGGAGCCTCGCGCTGCACGACCGCGCCGCCTCGGACGACACGTTTCGTGCCGGACTGGACCTCGTCGAGGAGCACGCCGGGGACGAGCGGCCACTGGTGAGCACGTCGATCTCGATGGCGCTGCGCGCGGTGGGCAGACGGAGCACGGACCTGCGGGCGGCCGTCCTGGCGACCGCGACGAGACTCGGTGAGTCCGACAGCGTCCCGGCCCGGCGCGTGGGCAGGACCGCGCTGCGTGACTTCCGATAGCCGCATCCACCTCGCGCGTGCCGTCCCGGTGTCCTCAGTGCGCCGGGCGGCGCGGGTTGCTGCTGGTGATGAACTCCCGGAACGCGGCGACCACCCCGTCCACCGCGTCGGTCTCGGTGAATCCGTGCGTCGCGCCCGGCACGTCGATCACGCGGCAGTAGACGTCGGCCAGTGCACAGGCGCTCTGCAGCGCGTGAGCCTCGACCCTCAACGAGTCCAGCGTCCCGACGGCCACGACCGTGCTGGGCAACCGACCGGCGAGGCTGTCCAGGCGCGGGGCGTCGGCGAGGGAGGCCACGGCTGCCCACACCGAGAAGGCCGCTGCCGACAAGGTGCGGTCGGGGCCGCCCGGCACGGTGTCGTCGTAGGACGCCAGGGTCAGGTCCAGGTTCGGCTCGGTCAGCAGAAGCCCCATGAGCGGAGTGCTCCCGTCCGCGCGGGCCGCAGCCAGCGTCGCGACCGCCCCTCCGGCGGAGTCTCCGCACAGGAACAGCTGTGCGAAGCCTTCCCCGCTCAGGACCTGGAGGCCGATCAGCGCCTCGTCCACAGCGTCGTCGAGCGTGGCTTCGGGTGCGAGCGAGTAGTCCACCGACAGCACGACGGTGCCGAGCCCCTCGGCGAGCTTCTGGCAGTACCCGCTGTGCAGCTCCAGGTCTCCCGACACCCCGAACCCGCCGTGCAGGAACACGACCGCCCTCTGCGTTCCGTGCCCGGCGGGGACGTAGCGGCGCGTCGGTACGTGGTCGTGCTCGTCGTCGGTGATCGTCCCGTCGAACGCTGGTGGCCGATGGGCGGCCGCGCGCTCGCGGTCATCACGTCGGCGGGACTCGACGTCCGTGAGGCCCGGCGCGACGGCCTGCGCATCGTGGGACCCCAGCCAGGTCTCCGCCTCGGTGCTGAGCGGCTCGCCCGGTCGGAAGCCCGGGACAGCCCGCAGCTTCGCGGCGACGGCCTCGATCTTCGCCGGGAGCGATGTGAGGTTGGTGGCCGAGGTCGTGACGAGGATCGTCGCGATGTCCGCCGACCGGTCGCGGAGCTTCGGCGGCAGGGTGTTCAGGACCTGGGCGAGCTGCACGAGGCGAACGGCTCTCGCCCTCGCGATGCCGATGAGCTCGGCCAGCGTCTGCGGCTTCGTCTCCGCGATCGTGCCGACGGATGCGATCCCGACCTTGCGGAGGGCCTCGGCATCCGCGGCGAACGGCGCCACGTCGAGGACGTCGTTGCTCTCGGCGACGACCTCCCACATGCGTGGGTCCCGGCGCAGTGCGGTCAGGGTGGGGTCGTTCAGGCTCCAGGCTCGGAGCTCAGGGTCGACCGACACCACCGTGTACAGAGCGACGGCCTTGGCCAGGCTCTGCCCTCCGTCGCCGGACGTGGCTGCCGCGCGGCACATCGCGTTGTAAGCGCCTGGACCGAGCTCGTCGAGGGCGACCGCCTCGATCATCCGACGCTCCTTGAGGGTCCACCGTCCTCGAGCTCTCGCGCCGGCGGTCTGCGCGCTGACCTCGTCCGTCCGCGCCTTGACCGCAGGCTTGAGGGCCGCGACCTGCGCCTTGAGCTGCTTGATGGCGCCGTCCTGGCTCTGGATGCCCGCGAGCAGCGCGACGAGGGAGTCATAGGTGGTCCCGAGGCGCTCGGTCGCTACCGCCTCACCGTTCTTGGTCTCCAGGACGTTGAGGGTCACGACGAGCGACGCGTACAGCAACCGTGCCCGGATGAGGTCGGCCGGCTGTGCGGGTCCGGGCGGGACCGTGATGGCCATGCGGTCGGCCATCGTCGTCGGCGGTGGGCTCGCACCGAGGGCGGCAGCCTCGGGGCGGACCCCTGGGCGGACCGCGGGGCCCGACTTTTCGGCCTCGTCGGACAGCCACTGTGCGTAGCCTTCGGCGACAGCCGGTTCCTTGCGGTCGCGGTAGAGGTGCTCGTGCAGTGCCATCCGGGAGAACGGGTTGTCCTCCTGCAGCGCCGCCGCAGACAACAGCCTCCCCACCTCGGCGCGGCTGGTCGCTGCCGGTGGGGCGATCTCCTTCTGGGTCGATGCGACCAGTCCGATGCTCTTCCAGCTGTTGCTGCCCAGCAGACCCTCGAACCCCGCCCGCTCCCGGTAACCGTCGGCCATCGTCATCAGGATGAACGACGCGATGAGCACGTCGGGTGTCCCCGAAGGCATGCCCGCGCCCAGGATGTCCGCGCTCACGTTGGTCGCGTCCATGGTGCGTCCGTTGCGCGTGATCACGACGGCCGTACCGCCGGCGGTCCGGTGCAGGACCACCTTCCACGGGGTGAACCCGAGGATCGCGGTCAGGGCTCCGACGATGTTCGCGATCCAGCCGACGCTGGATGCCTTCGTCACGGCGTCCGAGAGGACGCCGACGTCGGTGCCGACCGGCACCTCCATGCCACGTGGCGAGTCGGCCCCGAGCTTGCGCAGGATCGCGACGATCCGGGCCGGGGACGGGGTGTCCTTCCCTTCCGTCGACGGCGTCGCCTCGATCGTGAGCCGAAGTCGGCTGGCCAGACCGCAGGACAGCAGGCCTGCCCCCGCCAGGCCGACGGCACCCACCGCGACGTATCGCCCGACGCTGTGGTCGGTGGGCAGGACGAAGGTGAACAGCAACCCGGAGGCCACCGCGAGCAGGGCGCCGGGCAGGATCCACCGCCACGCATGCTTTCCCGCGGGCAGCTTCCGCTTCGCCGAGTAGACCTGGATCAGGACGCGGCCGAGCACGAGCCAGCCCAGCGCGATCGCCAACGCCACTGTCGCCGGCGCTCCGAATGGCTGGACGTGATCGGAGAGGAACGTCTTCCACTGCTCGGCAGCGTCCTCGGCCGGGGTCGGCTGTGTGGTGAGCTTGACGAGCTCGGCGTCCTTGGCGTCCAGCTTCTTCGCGTCGTCGAGCGCCTTGGCCTTCTCCTGCGGGTCGCTGAGACCTTTCGCCTTGGCGACGAGCGCATCGGCCTCTTCCTGGTTCGCGCGCGCGGTGTCCACCTGGGGACCGCAGAGAGAACCTGTGTCCTCTCCGGCGAGCGCGTCGAGCTCTTGCTTCCTCTTGTCGATCAGTGCGAGTGCGGCGCCGGGGTCGGCGGAGCGCACGAGCTCGGCGGCCTGAGCACACAACGCGGACGCGGCGAGCGCCGGCGCCGGCAGCGAGACCACCGCCGCCGCCACGACGATCACCACGACCCACCGGAGACGCCGGTGCCCGATCATGCTCGGAAGCCTGAGGCGATGTCGCTGGGTGCTCGCTCGTCGTCAGCGGCCCTGTGCCTCATAGCGGCGCGATGAGGGGGCGTGGCTGCTCGGTCGCCGCTCGATGAGACGGGGCTCAGGTCTGCGACAACGGAGCCGGCGTACACGGTCCGAATCATCGCGCCCCCCGCGATCGACACCCGCACTCGAGGCACTCATCGTCGCGCGTGTCAGGTTTGCGCGCAATGTACCGATTCTTGGGACGACCTGGACACGCCTCCGACAGCCACCCGGCCCGCCGCTTGGGCCCGGACCGCGCTGCGCGAGCTCAGCCGCCTGTCGGTCGGACGCACGCCGACTCCGGTGAGGGCGCGCGATCGAGTGACAGGGCTACTGCGCGGCTGCGCGAGTGCCGATGATCGTGGGGTATGCACCGTTCGTTGCGCCGTCACCCGGACGGTACGCGCGATCTCGAACGAGGAGTCGTCATGGGCAGCAGCTCGCGGGCCAGGTTCCAGCGGCTCCACCTCGGTGCGAAGGTGGGCATCGCCGTGGCAGCCGGTGCGCTGACCGTGGCGATCGCCGTCCCGGCAGTTGCCGACTCAGCGACGAACGACGGCGGTGACCAGGTCGTCGTCGCCCCGACCGAGGAGCCGACGACAGAGCCGACGACCGAGCCGACGACAGAGCCGACGGTCGAACCTGCTGCGGAGCCCTCCGAGGACCCGAGCGCCGAGTCGGTGACCGAGCCCACGAGCGACGCCGGTGAGGCTGACGAGCCGAAGGACGACAACTTCGGTGCATGGGTCTCGGAGCAGGCTCACGACGGTGGCGTCGACGGGCAGGCGATCTCCGAGGCGGCGCACCAGCGCAACGACGAGCGCAAGGCGGCCAAGGCCGCGGCGGCACCGAAGCCTGCACACGGCAAGTAGACAGGCGATCCGTCAGCGGGGCTCTCGCAGCCCGCTGGCGCGGCGCACCGGCGTCTCGACGGCGGTGCGGATCGCGTCGTCCGTGCCGATGACGCGGACGTGCTCGCGGGCGCGGGTCACTGCTGTGTAGAGCAGCTCGCGGCTGAGCAGCGGTGACCCGACCGGTGGGAGCAGGAGCGTCACGCGCGCGAACTGGCTGCCCTGACCGCGGTGGACCGTCATCGCATGGACGGGCTGGACGGCGGGCAGCCGGTAGGGGCGCACGAGGCGCGGGGCGTCGGGCTCACCGAAGGCCACGACCACACCGTCGAGACCGTCGGAGACCACGACGCCCGTGTCGCCGTTGTAGAGGCCGCTGGCCCGGTCGTTCTCGGTGACGAGGAGCGGGCGGCCCAGGGGCCACGGACCGGACCCGCTGCCGATCCACGTCTCAGCGGTCGCGGCCCAGTGGGCCACGCCGAACGGTCCTTCGCGGTGGGCGAGCAGGAGGCGGTGGGTGCCGAGCGCCGTCAGTGCCGCGGCCGAGTCGCCGACCCGTGCGGCGTCGACGAGCGCCTGGCCGCTGGTCTCGACGTCGTCCCGCAGGCCGGCGACGTCCCGCGGGGTCAGGCGTTCGTCGGCGGGCTCGACCAGGGAGAGGTGCTCGTCGCCGGAGCGCAGCACCCGCAGGGCGCTGTCGGCGTCGCCGAGCCGGATCGCCTCGGCCAATTCAGCGAGCGCGGGGCCGTAACGGTAGGCGTGCGTCAGCCGGACGACGCCGCGGGGGAGGGCCGCGACGAGATCACCCAGGACGGCGCCCGCCTCGACGCTGGCCAGCTGGTCCGGGTCGCCGACGAGGACGAGACGGGCGGTCGGGCGCAGCGCCTCCACCAGCCGGGCCATCAGCGACAGGGACACCATCGAGGACTCGTCGACGATGACGACGTCGTGCGGCAGGCGGCGCAGGCGGTCGTGCCGGAAGCGGGTCGTCGTGCCGGGGCGCCAGCCGAGCAGGCGGTGGACCGTGGTCGCGCGCAGGGAGCCGACGGCCCCCACGTCTGCGGCGCCGAGCTGCGCGATCTCCGCGTTGACCGACTCCTGCAGGCGAGCGGCCGCCTTGCCGGTCGGTGCCGCGAGGGCGACCCGCAGGCGCGAGCCGGTGGCGGCCTGCAGCGCGGCGACCAGGCGCGCGACGGCGGTCGTCTTGCCGGTGCCCGGGCCGCCCGTCAGCACGGTGAGGTGGGAGGTCGCGGCGGTGCGGACCGCCTCGCGCTGCGCGAGGTCGAAGGGCGACGGGTACAGACGGTCGACGGCCGTCGCGAGCGCGACCGGGTCGGCGTCGGCGGCGCGGCTGATGCGGTCGTGCATCGCCGACCGGACCGTCTGCTCGTCGCGCCAGTAGCGGTCGAGGTAGACCCGGCCGTCGACCCAGCGCAACGGCCGGTCGGCGGGACCGCCCGGGCCGTCCGAGACCAGCGGGCTGAGGCGGACCGCCTCGCTCCAGCCGGCGGGTGCGTCCGCGACGTCGTCGAGGACCACGCACACCGACCCGCCGCGCAGCGCCTGGACGGCGAGCGCGGCCGCGAGCAGGACGCGTTCGTCGTCCTCGCCGCCGATCGCGCCGAGACGGCGGGCGACGTGCACGTCCGCGGAGGTCAGCTCCTCGCGGGCCGCGAGCAGACCGGTCACCCGCCACGGGATGCTCGCGGCGTACGGGTCGTCGGCGATCGTCATGAGCCCGCCAGGAGGTCGGAGAGGGCGACGACGAGCGCGGCCGGCGGACGCCAGGACACGACGCCGAACGGGACGCCGTCGACGGTCGGGGTGCTCGGGCCGGCCATCCCGCGCAGGAACAGGTACAGCCCTCCGCCGAGGTGCGACGCCGGGTCGTAGTCCGGGAGCCGCCAGCGCAGGTAGCGGTGCAGCGCTGCGGAGTACAGGAGCAGCTGCAGCGGGTAGTGGGCGTCCATCATCGCGGCGAGCGTCGACGACGGCCGGTAGTGCCACAGGGTGAGGGGCTCGTCGAACGTGCCGAGGCGGTTCGTCTTGTAGTCGACGACGAGGTAGCGGGAACCCCCCGGCGCGTCCGCCGGCACGCGGAGGACCGCGTCGATGGAACCCGTGAGGTAGCCGCGCAGGCGGGCGGTCGAGAGCTCGTGGAGCCGCTCCGCGTAGGGGGCGAACGGGTCGTCGTCGGGCAGGTGGGTACGCAGCAGGCCCGCGACGTCGCGGATCGTCGTGGCTGATCGGTGGGGTCCGGTGTCGCCGCCGGCGAGCGGGAGCTCGAAGTCGAGCTCGGCGAGGCGGTCGCGCGGGCCGATCGCGGCGAGGGAGCGGTCGCCGGCGAGGGGGCCGAGCGGGGTGTGCAGCGAGGGGAGCAGCGCCGCGGCCGTCGGCGCGGGGTCGGCTGCCAGGAGGGTGCCCGCCTCGACGCAGCGGGCGATGAGCTCGGCGGCCAGGTCCGGGGCGCTCGTGTCGACGAGCTCGAGGACGCGGTGGGCGAACGTGCCGAAGGTGGTGCCCGACGGCAGGTCGGCCATCGGGGACGGCAGGTCGCGCGCGGCGGCGTGGTCGTCGCCCGGCACCGGGAGGACCTCGGGTTCGTCCTGCACCCCGGGAGACTCCGGTTCGCTCCCGACGCGGCTGTCGTGCGCGGCCGCCGTGAGCGCCGAGTACGAGGTCCGGCGCCACGTCACGTCCGGCCGTCGGCCCAGCGTCGCGACGCGCAGGTCTGCTGCCGCCGACGGGGTTGGCGCCCACGGGGCGAGGACCGACGCCGACGTCACGACCTCGACCTCCAGGTCGTCCGTGGCGAGCGCCCGCAACGCGGCCGTCGTCGTCGCGTCGTTCGTCGACCTCACCAGCTCGGCGGGGTTCCCGTCGGCGTCGCGGGCGCCGAGCAGGAGCCGCGTGAGAGCACCGCGGCCGGAGTTCGCCGACGGCGCCCACCAGGCGACGACCTGGCTGGTGGCGCGCGTGAGGGCGACGTACGCGAGCCGCAGGCCCTCGCCGTCGTCGGCTGCCGCACCGGCCGCACGAGCGTCGTCGTACCCCGGGCTGCCCTTGCCGCCGACGTGCAGGAGCCGGACGTCGGCGCGGTCGTACCCGATGGTCGCCGGGCTGGGCGGCGAGTACTTGTCCCACAGGAATGGCACGAGCACGACGGGGAACTGCAGACCCTTGCTCGCGTGCACGGTGATCACCTGGACGGCTGCGGTGTCGGTCTCCAGGCGCCGGCTGCGTTCCTCGGCGTAGTCCTGACCGGCCTCGTCGACGCGGGCGCGCAGCCACTCGAGCAGCGCCGCGGCGCCGAGCCCGGCGTCCGTCGCGGCCGCGTGCAGGGCCTCGCCGACGTGCCGGACGTCGGTCAGCCGCCGCTCGCCGTCGGGCAGCCGCACGAGTCGTTCGCGCAGGCCAGCGGCGGCGGTCGCCTCCAGCAGGGACGCGACACCGTGGTCGTCGAGCACGCGCGACCACGTCCGCAGCAGGTCGGCCAGCTGGTCGCGACGCTCGTCGGACGCCTCGGCGAGCTCGGTCGTGGTCCAGCCGACGAACGGGGTCAGCGCGGCGGCCGACACGAAGCCGCCGACGCCGGGACGGGCGAGTGCCGACAGCAGGATCAGCCAGTCGCGCGCGGACGGCGTCGCGAACACGCTGGACAGCATCGAGATGACGGCCGGCACGCCGACGGACGCCAGCGCGCGCTGTACGGCGACGGCATCCCGGTTGACGCGGGTGAGTACTGCGACATCGCCCGGCTCGACCGACCGCCAGCCGTCTCCGTCGGCCACCTGCTCCTCGTCCAGGGTGCGCAGGACCTGCGCGGCGACGTCCGCGTACACGAGCTCGCGGACCTTTCCGACGGGCGGGTTGGCGGCGCCGTCGGCCGCACCCAGCGCCGCGCGTGTGACCTGGCGGAGACGCACCGCGGGACCGCCGCGCAGACGCCGGCCCGACCGTGCGGGCTCGATCGGGTGGACGACGATGCGCGGGTCGCCCAGCGCGGTGCCCGACAGGATCGGCGCGAGCCCGTCGAGCACGGCGGGGTCGGCCCGCCAGTTGCGGTGCAGCGTCTGCGTCGACGCGTCGGCGCGGGCACGCAGGTACGTCGCGACGTCGGCGCCGCGGAACCGGTAGACCGCCTGCTTCGGGTCGCCGATGAGCACGAGGGTGCGGTGCCCGTGGAACGCGGTCCGCAGGATGTCCCACTGGACCGGGTCGGTGTCCTGGAACTCGTCGACCATGACGATCCGGTACCGGGAGCGGACGCGCTCCGCAGCTGCGGGTCCCGTCTCCGGGTCCGTCAGTGCGTCGCGCAGGAGGACCAGCAGGTCGTCGTAGTCGAGCACGCGCAGCGCACGCTTGCGCCGCAGGAGCTCGCGGCGGGCAGCCGTGGCCAGGCCGTACGAGTCACGCGCCCGCTCGGACGACGAGTCGGCAGGCTCCAGCGTCGCGGCCGCGTCGCTGATCGCCTCGTGCGCGATGGTGCGGGCGTCCTGGACGTACAGCGTCGGCTTCTCGGTGAACGCGTACTTGCGCAGGTAGAGGTCGTCGACCACCTCCGCCTCCAGGGACGCGATGTCCGGCACCAGCCGCGCGTCGGGCTCGACGTCGCCGAGCGTGCCCAGCGACGTGAGCATCTGCTGGCAGAAGCCGTGCGTCGTGGTGATCGTCGCGGCGTCGAACTCCGCCAGCGCCACCGCGAGGCGCCGCGCCCGGGCGACACGGTCGGTGCCCGCGAGGAGGGCGATGACCGGGTCCGTGGAGGCGGTGTCGTTCCGGAGCGCGCGCTCGACCTCGACGAGGCGCTCGCGGACGCGTTCGCGCAGCTCCGAGGTGGCGAGCCGGCCGAACGTCACGAGCATCAGCTCGGGCAGGCGCGCGACGCCCTCGGCGACGTACCGGGCGGTCAGCGACGCGATCGTCGTCGTCTTGCCCGTGCCCGCACTGGCCTCGAGCACGACGGTGCCCTGCGGCAGCGGACCGCACACGTCGAACGGCTCGGTCATCCGACCTCCTCGTGCGCGACCAGGTCGGACCACAGGGCCATCGACAGGGCGCCGAACCGGGTGGACTCGGGGCCGGACGCCTTCTCCACGAGCAGCCGGTCGAACGTGACCGGGTCCCCGAACGCGAGCAGGTGGTAGTCGTCGACAGCCTCGAAGCCACCCCGCCCCGCGGCCGCGTCCTCGGCGGTCCCGAGCTCCGCGCGAGCGCTGCCCAGCGCGTCCGCCTCGTCGCCCCCACCGGTACGCGGGTGGGCGTACGCCAGGCTCGTCGCCAGCGGCAGGGGGAGCGCACCGCACATCGCCTCGTCGTAGAGGTGGACGAGCCGCTGGAGGATCTCCTGCGGGTGCTCCGGCGCGGTGAGCCGGGCGACGCGCGACGGGCGGACCTGTCCACGACCGATCGTCACCGCCTCGAACGTGCGGTCCGGAAAGGCGGAGGCCAGTGCGAGCAGCTGCACCCACGCGCGCAGACGGTGCTTCGCGCCCAGCCGGGAGAACACCGTCCGGACCAGCACGTCGCCGCGCAGGCCGTTGACCGTGCCCGTGAGCACCCGCCCGTCGTCCAGCGGGATCGTGACGTCGACGCTGGTCGCGGGCTCGACCAGGTACCTCGCCGACGCCGCGAGCAGCGGCTCGACCTGCGCCCGGACCTGCTGGAGCGTCACACCACCGAGGGTGGCCGGTGGCATGTGACCGCGGCGCCGCTCGGCTGCGCCGGCATCGTCGAGCGAGGTGCCGTCGAGCGCGGCCTGCAGCAGCCGGTCGCCGACGGCCCAGCGGTCCAGGCCGTCCAGGGCGAGGGGGAGGCGGTCGTCGAGCTGCGGCTCGTCGCCGGGCAGGGTCGCGCCGAGCCGCGTGCGGATGAAGGCGCGGACGGGGTGCTCCAGCGTGGACGCCAGGTCCTCGAGATCGAGCTGGTCGGTGTCCGGCGGCTCCAATGGCGTCGGCGCGGCCGGCAGGTCGTCGCGGCGTCGCCTGGTGAGTGCCGCGGCGAGGTCGAGCACGTCGAAGCTGAACGGTTCGCCGCGTCCGAGCCTCCCCGGCACGAAGTTGCGCTCGTCGACGGTCTGGAGCGGGTGGTGGACGACGTGGTCCCGCGCCGTCGTTCCGCCGGGGTAGACGGCGGCGTTGTCGATGGCGTCGAGCAGCTCACCGACCGGGACCGCGGGCGGTCGCGACGCACCCGTGCGCTCGTCGGCGCCCGAGTACACGACGACGAGGTGCTGCTGGGCGCTGGTCACCGCGTCGAGGAACAGCTGACGGTCCTCCTGGCGGGCGTCGCGCTCACCGACGAGCGGGTCGCGCGCGAGGATGTCGTCGCCGTCGCGACCCGACCCGCGCGGGAACGCGCCGTCGTCCATGCCGAGCAGCGCGACCACCCGGTGCGGTACGGCCCGCATCGGCGCGAGCGAGCACACGGTCAGCGCACCGGTGCGGAAGTTCGCCCGGGTCGGCCGCCCCGCCAGGTGCGGCTCGAGCAGCGCGACCACGTCCGCGAGGCGCAGCGTCGTGCTGGTGGCGGTGCGCACGGCGTCGATCGCCCGGACCGCCTCCGCCTGCTGCCAGCGGTCCGCTGGTGCGACGTCGGTGAGCAGGCGGACCGCGCGGTCGAGCGCGGCGAACCACTCCGCCGCCGGTCGCGCTCCGTCGAGCTCCTGGAGCGTCGCCGTGAGCCGGTCGACGAACTCGGCCACCCGCCCGACCAGGTCCACGTCGCTCGAGCCGACGTCGTCGACAGGCAGGACGGTGCCGACGAAACGCTGGTCCTCCTCGGCCATCGCCACCCCGAGCAGGAGCCGGTCCAGCGCCGTCGCCCACGTGCCCTGCTTGACGGCACCGAGCTGGTAGCGCTCACGTCGCGACACGTCCTCGCCCCACCGGACCCCCGACTCCAACGCCCACGCCCGCACGCGGTCGAGCTCCTCGTCGTCGAAGCCGAACCTCCTGCGGACCGGCGCCTGGCCCGCGAGGTCGACCACCGCCGATGCGCCGACGCGCGAGTCGGCGAGCTCCAGGAGGGTCGCGACGACCGCGAGGACCGGGTTGGCGTTGCCTGGCGCGCGGTCGGCGATCCGGACCCGCAGCGTTCGGCCGGGATGCTCCGGGGCTCCCTCGTCGACGCCCGCCGCCGGCCCGAAGGCCGCCTCGACCAGCGGGGCGAACGCCTCGACGTCCGGGCACATCACGATGACGTCGCGCGGCTCGAGCGAGTCGTCGTCGGCGAGCAGGCCCACGACCACCTCACGGAGCACCTCGACCTGGCGCGACCGGCCGTGGCACGCGTGGACCTGGACCGAGTGGTCCGTCCCGTCGGCGTCGTGCTTCGCGCCCTCGACGCGGTCGTCGGAGATCCGGCCCTGGAGCGCACCGAGCACCGTGCCGGGTCGCGGTGGGACGTCGAGAACCGCGACCTCGGGCTCGAGCTGGAGCACGCGGGTGGCGAGCTCGGTCGCGTCGCTCGCCATCGAGGCGAGCAGCGGGTGCGTCGCGGGAGTCGGCCGTTCCGACCGGCGCGCCGACGCGCTCGGGCGCAGGCGGCGCCAGAGCGCGAGCGACGGCTGCGGCAGCCACAGGTGGACCTCCCGATGTTCCGCGAGCGCGTCCAGCACGCGCAGATGGCCGTCGGGGAGTGCTGTAGCGCCGAACACCGAGAGCCGCACCGGCAGGTCGACCGTCGACGGGTCGGACCGGAGTCGTGCCAAGGCCTCGTCGAGCCGTTCCGCCGGGGACGGCTCGACGACGGCATCGCGGACCTCGCGCCACAGCCGCGGCTGCCAGAGAAGGTCGTCGGGGAGCGGCACGCCGAGCCCGTCCTCGTCGCGCCCGACCGCCCAGGCACGCAGCATCTGCGGACGCTGCACGTCATAGGTGGAGAACAGCCGGGCCACGCGGTGCGCCAGGCGGAACCGGCGACCGCGGCGCACCTCGTCCTGCTCGTCCCCGAGGTAGCGGCTCACCGTGCGGAACCAGTCCGCGCCGTGGTGCGCATCGATCGCCGCGAGAACGTGCCACGCGAGCTCGCCCTGGCTCCAGGGATCGTCGTCGGCGCTCGTCGTGGCCAGCGCCTCGCTGACCAGGCGGTGCGGCGACGGGAACAGCACGTTCGCGCAGATGCCGTCGGTTCTCTCTGTCGTGCCCAGCCGGTGGGAGAGCCGCTGCGCGACCCAACGCTCCACACCACGCGTCGGGACCGCGACGACGTCCGGTGTGAAGGCGTCCGCAGGGGTGGTCGCGAGGACGTTCGCCAACGCCGCCACCAGCACGTCCGTGCGCTCCGCGACGTGGACGCGCAGACCTGAGGGGGTCGTCGACGACGCGGCCTGGGTCACGTTCGGCACTCTAGCCACGACGTGAGGATCGCCGGAGGGCAGAGTCGCACGCTGTGGATGACGTGGTACTTCGGGTGTTGTCCACAGAAATGGCCTCTGCACCTGCAGCCGGACCGTGGGTGGGTGCTGGTGAACAAGGAGACGATCGTCACCACCGAGCGCACCGAGCAGACGTTCCGCACTGAGCTGCTCGGCGACGGCATCGACGTCATCGCGACGCCCGATCTGTTCACGCACGACTTCGGCGAATGGCACCGAGCGCCGCTGGTCGCACAACGCGACGACACGGTCGCCTCATGCAGACGATGCCGCCACGCCGGCGGGCGTAGACCTCAGGTCGCGGGGTCGGTGCGCCGCTCGTCGACGACGACGGGGTCGGTGCGCCGCTCGTCGACCACGTCGGGATCGGTGCGCCGCTGCTCGGCGATCACCTCGTGGTTGGAGCGCCCCTCATCGGTGACCACGTCAGGGTCGATGCGGTCTGCGGTGCGCAGGCGTTCGTCCAGCTCGGACCGGGCGCCGCTCGCCTCGGTGCCGCGGGCGTGGGCCTCGGCCTGGAGCGCGGCTGCGTCGGCTGCTCGGGCGTCGGCCTCGGCCTGGGCGAGGCGTGCCTGAGCGTCCAGCCGGGCGGCTTCGGCCTCCCGGCGCTGGACCTCGACCTGGTCGGCGGCGGCCTTCTCGCGGATCTCCTGCGCGCGTGCGCGCTCGGCGTCGACCCGGCGTGCTCCGCTGCGTCGGCTCATGGCGACGGCACCGATGATCAGCACGACGACGACGATGGCGACGACGATCCAGACGGTCTGGTTGTCCACGGCTCTTCCTCCTCGGAACTCGACCCCCGCGCTCGATTGGACAGCCGCCCGGGCGGGGTCGCAACCGGGGAGCGGGTCTAGGGAGTCACCCCGCAGCGGCGCAGGATGTCGTCCACGACGTGCTCGACGGGTGCGGTGGCGTCGATCGCGATGCCGCCGCGCGGAACGGTCTCCTTCGTCTGGTGCCATCGCACGATGCGCGCGCGTTCCGTCGGGACGCCGCCGCCCCACGCGGAGTCGGGGCGCTCGTCGAGCCGCCGGTGCAACGTCGCAAGGTCGACCTCGAGGACGAAGACTCCGTCGAACAGGTCGATGAACGCCGGGAAGTTCCGTGATCCGCCGCAGAAGAAGGTGGACCCGTGGTGGTGGTCCGCGACCAGCGCACGGACCTTGGCGACGTCCCAGAGATGGTTCTCGTGAGAGCCGACCGCCGTGGGTTCGCCGGTCACCGGGTCGCCCTGGTAGGCGAGTGCACGGTCGCCGTGGACGACGTGGTGGCCGCGGCGCTGGAGCTCCTCGGCGACGGTCGTCTTGCCGGTGCCGGACAGGCCTTCGATCAGGTAGTTGCGTCTGCCCATCTGCGGGGGGTCCCCTCGTCAGTCACGTGCGTGACTGCGGGTCTAGCACGTTCCGACGTCGACCTGAGTCTCTATTTCCGCAGCGCGGGATCGTTCAGTCGGTCCCCGTTCGACACGTCTCGCGGTACGGCCCCAGGGCGGAGGCGTACGTCGCCCACTCGACCTCGGTCAGGTTGCGGCCGGCGACCCGGCAGGCAGCCGAGCTGAGGTGGGCGGGATCGAGGTCCCACTCAGCGACGCCCTGGGCGACGGTGACCAGCACGGCGGTGCCGTCGGGGCGCAGGTAGCCCGGGTAGGTGACGCGGGTGCCGTACGGCAGGGAGGTGCCGACGGGCACACTCACCTCCCGATACCTGGGGCTGGAGCTCGGGATCGGCTCGCCGAGACGTATCCCCGCGTCCACGTCGTAGACACTGACGCTCTGGTCGTTGGCCGCGGCGATCAGGATGGTGCCGTCGTCGGAGAACTGCAGGTCGGAGATCGCACCGCGCGCGCCCGGCAGGTCCCGGAGCGTCTGCATGGTCGCGCTGTCGACGAGCGAGATCGAGCCGCGTCGGGCGACTGCGAGCAGTCCGTCGTCACGCAGGGCGACCGCGTCGGCGCCGAGCCGTGCCGGACCGACGGGCTCGCCGGTGCGGCCGTCGTACATCTGGAGGACCGTGGTCGTCCCGGCGTCCGCGGACACCGAGCCGGTCTGGTCCTGGATCCCGTCCTCGAGCGCGATCGCCACCAGCGAGCCGTCCGAGGTCGCGGACATGTCGATGACGTCCTGGTCGCGACCGTCGATCGGGTTCGGGTCCCACTCCTGCGCGTCTCTCCTGCCCTCCCACAGCTGCCAGCCGGTCATCGACACATACGCGCGGTCGCCCGACGGGGTCGACCAGATCGCCCTGGCGCGGTCGGGCACGCGCAGGCTGCCCGGCACGTCCTGGCCGGTCTGCACGTCGATCGAGTGCAGGAAGTGCTCGCCCGGCACGTAGGCGGAGATGATGCCTCGGAACAGCCACTGGGCACCGACGACCGAGTCAGGCAACCCCTGCACCTGGCTGTCCGTGCGCGGGTCCCACACCGCGTAGGACGTGAGGTCTGCCGTGCTCTGCGCGTCCGTGGGCCGGCGCGCGGTCAGGAACATCCGGCCGTCCGGGTCGTACCCGGCGACGGCCACGGAGCCTCGGGCCAGGAGCCGGGTCACCGGGCCGGACCCGTCGACCATCCAGCGAGTGATCACCGGCGCGCCGGCGCCGAACACGACGAGCTCGCCCTGCGAGACCGACAGCTCCCCGACGTCGCCCCGCTGGATGTCGAGCTCGACCCCGTTCTCGGCTCCGGTGGTGAGGCTGCGTTCGCGCACGACTCCGAACCGGTCGCCGCAGAGCACGAGGCCGGCCTCGAGAGCCACGGTGGCCCACGAGCACGAGTCCCCGCCGTCGGCTCCGAGGTCGGCCGTCCACGCGACCCTCCCGGTGGACGGCACGGCGGCCAGCATCGAGGACGGTCCGATCAGGACGACGAGGTCGTCCCCGGCAGCGACGGCATGGTCATCGACGACGGCGCGCCTGCCCGCGAGGTGCTGGTAGACGGGCGACTGGTTCAGGGTGCCTTCCACTCCGCTGCGACGCCTCTGGGCGGACGGCGCCGGGGTGTCGATGGTCCGCAGCGTGACGAGCGAGGTCGGGTCGAGCACGCGGACGGGGCCGTCCGATGAACCCACGACGAGCCGCCCTGAACCGTCGAACGCTGCGGCGGCCTTGCCGGCGCTCTCGGCGGTCGCGAGCACGACGCCGTCCTCGACCCGCCACGACGTCACGGAGCCGTCGTTGCCCGCGACGGTCACGACCACCTCTCCGTGCGGGTCGATCGCGAGCCCACCCACTGGTCCGGTCGTCAGCGGTCCGAGGAGCCGCGTCCCGGTGGCGATCTCGTCGACGGTCAGGGACCTGCCGGCCTGGATCGCCACCCGGGTGCCGTCGTCGCTGACCCGCACGAGCGGGCGCGGGCCTTGGTCCGAGCGCGCGACCGGACCGAAGGTGCGGATGACGGCACCGTCCGTCGCGATCAGCTGGGGCGTGCGGGCGTCCACGACCACGACGGACGTCGCGGTACCGGGGACGGTCGAACCCGCGATGCGTGTGGCGTCGGGGACGCGTCGATAGCTCACGAAGCCCGGGGCGGCGGTGAAGGTGCTCAGCAGCGCCGAACGAGCGTGCGCGTCGCCGGGTGCGCGGCGGTAGGCCTCGACGGCGAGCAGGGCCGCCGCGTCGCGGTTGGTCGCCTGCAGCGCGATCGACTGGTTGACCAGCACCTGCAGCTCGGCGGCGTCCCGCGCCCGGGCAGCGTCCGACCGGCTCACGCCCGCCACCGAGGCAGCCACGATCGCCAGGACGAGAACGGCGACCGCACCCGTCAGGGCCGTCCTCAGCCGACGGTTCTGCCGGGCGTCGCGCGCCGCTCGCAGCGCCAGGTGGTCCTCGTCCGCCTCCCGCAGTGCGTGTGCCGCGTCGAGGAAGTCGCTCTCGACCGCAGTCAGGTCGGGGGTCGTCGTCGTCCGCCACTCCAGGGCTGCGTCCAGGCGGGCGCCCCGGTACAGCTCGCCGTCGGGACGCCCGAGGGAGTCCCACCCGTTCGCGGCCGCGCTCAGGTGTCGCAGGATGCGCATCCCGGCAGCGTCGTCGTCGAGCCACGTCCGCAGGCGGGGCCAGGCGCGCACCAGCGACTCGTGCGCGATCTCGACCATGCCCTCGTCCGCCGTCAGGAGACGCGCCCGGACGAGATCGCTCAGGATCCGGCTTCGCCCGCCCTCCAGACCCAGGGCGTGCAGGGACTGGCGGCGGTGGATCGTGCCGCCCTCGCCCGACGGCGTCACCAGTCGCATCAGCAGCGCCCGACACGTCGCGCGGTCGTCCTGCGAGTACGCCTCGTAGACGCGTTCGGCGGTCTGCGCGACGGCGGCCGAGATGCCGCCGGACGCCTGGTACCCGTCGACGGTCAGGACCGAGCCGTCCCGTCGGCGCCAGGTCTCGACGAGCGCGTGGGACAGCAGCGGGAGCGACCCGGCACCCTCGCCGGCCTCGTTGACCAGCAGCTCGACCAGGCCGTGCTCGATCCGAAGGCCGGCCTGCCGGGCCGGTTCCTCGATGACCTCTCGCAGCTCGTCGCCGGAGAGCGGCCGGACCAGGTGCAGTCCCGTCTCGGTCAGCTGTGCGAGCCGTGGGTCGATGCTCAGCCCGGCGATCTGGTCGGCACGGACGGTGACGACGACCAGGTGGTCGTCGGTCGCGGCGGCGAGCTCGCGGCAGTACTCGCGGACGACGCCCTTCCGGTACCCGCCGACGAACAGGTCCTCCAGCTGGTCGACCACCAGCACCGAGCCGGTCGGGGAGCCGACGATCGCCTCCCGGAGGGCACCCACCAGGTGCGGCCCCGGCATGACGACCACCGGCGGCACGCCCTGGCGGCGGAGCGCCGCGGCCACACCGGCCCGCGCGAGCGAGCTCTTGCCGACTCCGGACGGTCCCGCGATCACGAGCAGCGGATGGGTGCGCAGCCGCGTCACGCAGGCGTCGATCTCGGCGGTCCGACCATAGAAGCTCTCGCTGTCGTCGACGCCGAAGGCAGCCAGCCCCCGGTACGGGCAGTCTGGCCGGCCGGACGGCGCAGGTTCGACCGCGGCGATCTGCGGGTCGTGGTGGAGGACCTGCTGCTCCAGGTGGGTCAGCTGGGCGCCGGGGTCGACACCGAGCTCGCTGACCAGGTGCCGGCGCGCGTCCCGCAGGGTGAGCAGGGCATCCCCTTGTCGTCCGCAGCGGTACTGCGCCAGTGCCAGGATCGCCCACCGCCGTTCGCGGAGCGGGTCCTCCTCGAGCAGCTTTCGAGCGTCGCTCGCGACCGTGCGGTGCTCGCCGGCGGCCAGCCGAGCGTCGAGGAGGTCCTCCTCGCAGGCGGACCGCAGCTCGGTCAGCCGCGCCACCTCGCTCGCGGCGCCGTCCCAGTCGCGCAGCTCCGTGAACGGCTCGCCGCGCCAGAGCGCCAGCGACCGGCTGTACGCGCTCGCGGCGCGGTCCGGCTCTCCTGACGCGGCGAAGGTGCGCGCACGCGCGACGCCCTCGTCGAACGTGTCGACGTCGACGTCGCCGTAGGGGAGATCCAGGCGGTACCCGCCCGGGCAGGTGACGACCACGTCCTTCGGAAGGGCTCGGCGCAGGTGCCCGATCGTGGCCTGGAGCTGCTTCGGCCAGGTGCTCGGTGGCGCGGCACCCCAGCTGGCGTCGGCCAGCTCGTCGAGGCTGACCACCTGCGGGCGGCGCAGGACCAGTGCGCAGAGGGCCGTCCTCGCCCGTGGGCTCAACGATGGTTCTCCGTCGAGCTCGATCGGCCCCAGCACGCGGACGGCCATCTCCGCAGTGTGTTCCCGCCGTCCGGGACGGTCAATGGCGTGCATACCGGGTGCATACCGGGGCTGGGCCGACGCCATACCGCCGGGTCCGACCGTCGTCCTATGAACCGATCACGACGTCCTCATGTCACGACCTTGCTCACCTTCGACTTCGGTCCGGAACCGGAGCCGACCCACCCGGACGAGGCCCTCGCACGGCGCCCTGCTCGACTGGCGGGCGTGGCTGCCGGAGTCGCCGTCGCGGCCTTCCTCGCTTTGCACGCGATGGACACGAGCGTGGGCTCGCCGGTGCCGGCACCGACCTCGTCGGATGCCGCGTCCTGCGGGGGGACGATCCCGTGCTCACCGTCCGGTGAGGTCGCGGCCCGGTGGTCCCAGGAGCGGGAGGCGGCGCGCCTGGCCCGCGAGGGCCGGCACCCGTTCGAGTCTGGTCAGGTGTCGGTGGTGTGCGGATCCGGAGCGACGCCGGCTCTGAGGGGAGACCCTGACCGTCAGTGAGAGACGGCTGTTCGGCCGCCGCCCCTCGGATCCAGCTGCTCGGCCATCCACCGCATGACCTGTGCGACCTGTGGCCGCACGACCCGCCGACGCGGCTTCCGCTCCAGGTCCGGCACCACCGGTGCCCCGGGGATCGCCGACTGCTGCAAGTTCCAGGTGGCCCGTGCTCCGATGAACGCCAGTCCCTCGACCATGATAACCTCCGCTACCAGTGAAACTCGTTATACCGGTAGCGTACGCCTGCGCTACCATCAAAACAAGGTATGAAGGCAGCAATGGGGAGGATCCGTGGAGCAGCCTGAACTTGTCGGCGGGGCGCTGTGCCTCGACGTCGCGAACTCGGTCGACGGACGGGTTCTCGACGTGCCGCTGGACTACCTCACGAGCTATGCCGACCTGGTCGACTGGGCGAGGCGCGCCGGTGGCTTGTCCTCTGCGCAGGCCGAGGTGCTGCTGACCCGCGCGGACGCCGACCCGGCAGCGGCGACCGACGAGCTGGTCCGCGCGCGAGCGCTCCGCGAGTCCGTGTTCAACCTGTTCTACGGACACGCGAAGGACGGCGTCGCGGATCCCGGTCACCTCGCCGCCGTCCAGGAGGCGTACACCGACGCCCTCCGGCACGGGAGTCTCGAGCCGGCGGGCGACGGTCTGCGCTGGACGTGGGAACCCGACCTGCGGCTCCCGCGCTGGCTGGTCGCGCAGTCGGCGATCGAGCTGGCGACGAGCGGCGCGTTCGGCCGGGTCAAGGCGTGCGCGTCGCAGGACGGCTGTCAGTACCTCTTCGTCGACACGTCGAAGAACGGCAGCCGCCGGTGGTGCAGCATGTCGGACTGCGGCAACCAGGCGAAGTCGAGACGCCTCACGGCGCGGCGCCGCGCGGACCGGGCCCGATGACCGGTCAGTCGCGGGAGAGCAGGAGCGCCTCGCCCTGACCCCCTCCGCCGCACAGCGCCACCGCGGCGCGGCCGTGTCCGAGGCGCGCGAGCTCCATCGCGGCGTGACCGGCGAGCCGCGCCCCTGATGCCCCGATCGGGTGCCCGAGGGCGATGGCACCGCCGTGGATGTTGGTGCGGTCGAGCGGATAGTCGAGGTCGGCGAGCGACTGCACGACGACCGACCCGAACGCCTCGTTGATCTCGAGGAGGTCGACCGTGGACAGGTCCCAGCCCTCGCGCGCGAGGGCCGCCGTGATGGCCGCGGACGGCTGGGAGTGCAGGGAGTTGTCCGGGCCGGCGACCTGCCCGGAGGACCTGACGGTGGCGAGCCAGGTCCAGCCGTTCGCCTCGGCGACCTCGCGGGCGGCGACGACGACGGCGGCGGCACCGTCGGTGAGCGGGGAGGCGTTGCCGGCGGTGATCGTCCCGTCGGCCGAGAACGCGGGGCGCAGTGCGGCCAGGGAGTCGAGCGAGGTCTGCGGGCGGATGCCCTCGTCGGTGTCGACGACCAGGGGGTCGCCCCGCCGTTGCGGCACCTCCACGGGCACGATCTCCGCAGCGAAGACGCCGGAGGACACAGCCTCCGCCGCACGCCGGTGGCTCTCGACGGCGACACGGTCCTGCGCCTCGCGGGGGATCGACAGCACCTTGTTCCCCCGCTCGGTGGACGAGCCCATCGACTCGCGGTCGAACGCGTCGGTGAGGCCGTCGAACGCGAGGGAGTCGACGGCCTGGATGTCGCCGTAGGTCCAGCCGCGACGGGAGCCGGGCAGCAGGTGCGGTGCCTGGCTCATCGACTCCTGGCCGCCCGCGACGACGACGGACGCCTCGCCGAGGCGGATCATCCGGGCGGCGTCGATGATCGCGGCCAGACCGCTGAGGCAGACCTTGTTGATGGTCGTGGCAGGCACGGTCCACGGGATCCCGGCTGCGACCGCTGCCTGCCGCGCGGGGTTCTGGCCGGCGCCGGCCTGGACGACCTGGCCCATGAGGACCTGATCCACGGACGCCGGGTCGACGCCCGCCCGAGAGAGAGCGCCGCGGATGGCGACCGCCCCCAACGACGCGGCCGACAGCGACGACAGCCCGCCGTTGAGGCGAGCCATCGGCGTCCGTGCGAACGACAGGATCACGACGTCCCTCATGACAGCACCACCTTCTCGTCCACCCGGAGCGGCACCAGGGGAGTGGCCGCCACCACCTCGTCGACGGAGACCCCGGGCGCACACTCCCGCAGCACCAGTCCGTCGGGAGTCACGTCCAGCACCGCCAGGTCCGTGATGATCCGGTCGACCACGCCGACCCCGGTGAGCGGCAGCGTGCACGCGGGGAGGATCTTGGCCGACCCGTCGCGCGCGACGTGCTCCATCAGGACCACGATCCGACGGGCGCCGTGCACGAGGTCCATCGCCCCGCCCATGCCCTTGACCATCTTCCCGGGGATCATCCAGTTGGCGATGTCGCCGGACGACGACACCTGCATCGCCCCGAGGATCGCGACGTCGACCTTGCCGCCGCGGATCATCGAGAAGCTCACGGCGGAGTCGAAGTACGACGCCCCGGGGGCGATGGTGATCGTCTCCTTGCCGGCGTTGATGAGGTCGGGGTCGACGTCGTCGGGAAGCGGGTACGGGCCCACGCCGAGCACGCCGTTCTCCGACTGCAGGACCACCTCGACGCCGGGCGGGACGAACCCCGGCACCAGCGTCGGCAGCCCGATCCCGAGGTTCACGTAGGACCCGTCGGCCAGCTCCAGGGCGGCCCGCGCCGCCATCTGCTCCCGCGTCAGGCTCATGAGACCGTCCTCCGTTCGATGCGCTTGTCGGTGGCCTCGTCGGGTGAAAGTGCGACCACCCGGTCGACGAAGATCCCGGGCAGATGGACGCAGTCGGGATCCAGGGAGCCGACGGGGACGAGCTCCTCGACCTCCGCGATGGTCACCGCGCCGGCGGCCGCGCACAGCGGGTTGAAGTTCCGCGCCGACGCGTGGAAGACGAGGTTTCCGTGCCGGTCGCCGCGTGCGGCGCGCACCAGCGCGTAGTCCGCGGTGATGGCTTCCTCCCGGACGAACTCGTGCGCGACACCTCGCACGGTGAACGTTTCCACGGGCTTCGGCGGCGAGGAGACGAGCACCGAACCGTCGGGGGAGTACCGCCACGGCAACCCTCCGGAGGCCACCAGCGTGCCCACACCGGTGCGGGTGTAGAAGGCGGCGATCCCGCTCCCACCTGCACGAAGACGTTCCGCGAGCGTGCCCTGCGGGGTCAGCTCCACCTCGAGCTCGCCGGCCAGGTACTGCCGCGCGAACTCCTTGTTCTCGCCGACGTACGACGCGACGATGCGCCGGATGCGACCCGCCTGCAGCAGCAGCCCGAGCCCCCAGTCGTCCACGCCGCAGTTGTTGCTCACGACCTCCAGGTCCTGGACGCCTGAGTCGAGCAGAGCGCGGATCAGCACGCTCGGGATACCGCACAAGCCGAACCCACCGACCGCGAGGGTCGCCCCGTCGGGGATGTCGGCTACCGCCTCGACGGCGGACTGGACGACCTTGTCCATTACTGCCTCCTGTCGACGACGTCATTGTGCGCCGACTGATCGACACTCGCGCCAGCCCATGGGCACAAGGTCCCTTGCGGACTTACCCTGGCGGGACATCAGGCAATGGGGCCTAGCTTCACGAGAGCGACGGTTCCGCCACCAGACGGAGCGAAACATGTTGCGTACAGATGTGTCACCCGGCCGTGCCCTGCCCACCCATCAGCAGGCGGAAGCGCTGCAGCTGGTGACCCCCGACGGTGTCCGTCGAGACGACCCTGTGTATGACCCGGTGGTCGCCGACGTCGACGACGAGAAGCTCCTGGCGCTGTACGAGGACATGGTCGTCGTGCGCCGCTTCGACACCGAGGCCGTCGCGCTCCAGCGCCAGGGACAGCTCGGGCTGTGGCCGCCGCTGCTGGGCCAGGAGGCCGCGCAGATCGGCTCCGCCCGCGCGCTGCGCAGCGACGACTTCGTGTTCAGCAGCTACCGCGAGAACGGTGTGGCGTACTGCCGCGGCGCCCAGCCCACCGACCTCATGCGCGTGTGGCGGGGAACGGCTCTGGCGGGCTGGGACCCGCGGGCGATCGGCATGGCGACGCCGCAGGTGATGATCGGCTCGCAGACGCTGCACGCCACCGGGTACGCGCTCGGGTGCGTCAAGGACGGCGTCGACTCCGTCGCCGTCGCGTACTTCGGCGACGGCGCCACCAGCAAGGGCGACGTGCACGAGGCGATGGTCTTCGCGGCGACGTTCGCGGCCCCCGTGATCTCCTTCTGCCAGAACAACCAGTGGGCGATCTCGGAGCCGGTCGGCCTGCAGGCGCAGCGCCCGATCGTCGACCGCGCCGCCGGCTACGGCATCCCCGGCATCCGGGTCGACGGCAACGACGTCCTCGCGGTGCTGGCCGCGATGCGCGTCGCGCTCGACCGGGCGCGACGCGGCGACGGTCCGACGTTCATCGAGGCCGTGACGTACCGGATGGGCCCGCACACGACGTCCGACGACCCCACCCGCTACGTCGACCCGTCGGACAAGGCGGAGTGGTCGGCCAAGGACCCGATCGCGCGGATCGAACGCCTGCTGACGGCCCGAGGGGCGCTCACCGACGAGCGCGCCGCGGAGATCACGGCGAAGGCCGACACCTTCGCCGCGCAGATGCGCGAGGGCTGCTACGGCCTGCCCACGCCCGAGCCGCTGAGCGTCTTCGAGGACGTCTTCGTCGAGCCGACACCGGAGCTCGAACGGCAGCGCAGCCAGTACGCCGCCTACCTCGCGATGTTCGACGAGGAGGCGTGATGGCCACGATGACCCTGGCGGCCGCCCTCAACAGCGGCCTGCGGCACGCGCTCGACGACGACCCCACGGTGGTCCTGCTCGGTGAGGACATCGGCACGCTCGGCGGGGTGTTCCGGGTGACCGACGGGCTCCAGCGCGACTTCGGCGTCGACCGCGTCATGGACACGCCGCTTGCCGAGGCCGGGATCATGGGCGTCGCCGTCGGCCTCGCCTACCGCGGGTACCGGCCGGTCGTGGAGATCCAGTTCGACGGGTTCGTGTACCCGGCGGTCGACCAGCTGGTGACCCAGGTCGCGCGGATCCACTACCGGACCGGCGGTGCGGTGCGCATGCCGATCACCGTGCGGATCCCGTACGGCGGCGGCATCGGAGCGGTCGAGCACCACTCCGAGTCGCCCGAGGCGTACTTCGCGCACACGCCCGGCCTGCGCGTGGTCACGTGCGCGAGCCCGCAGGACGCCCACACGATGATCCGCCAGGCAATCGCGTGCGACGACCCTGTGGTGTTCTTCGAGCCGAAGCGTCGGTACTGGGTCAAGGGCGACGTCGACGAGTCGATGCACGACGCGCCGCTGCTCGACCGCGCCCGCGTCGTCGTCGAGGGCACCGACGTCACGCTCGCCACCTACGGCCCGCTCGTCATCACCGCGCGCGACGCGGCCCTCGCCGCGCAGGACGACGGCCTGTCCGTCGAGGTCGTGGACCTGCGCTCCCTGTCGCCGGTCGACCTCGACACGCTCGAGGTCTCCGTCCGCAAGACCGGCCGGCTGGTGGTCTCGCACGAGGCCCAGGCCAGCGGCGGGCTCGGCGCGGAGATCGTCGCGAGCATCACCGACCGCTGCTTCGACATCCTCAAGGCCGCGCCCGCGCGCGTGACCGGGTTCGACACCCCGTACCCGGCCGCGAAGCTCGAGGAGCACTTCCTGCCCAACCTGGACCGGATGCTCGACGCCGTCGACCGCGTGATGGGCAGACAGCACTCCCTGACCGGATGGAGGGCGTCATGACCACGATCAAGACCGTGACGTTGCCGGACCTCGGCGAGGGCCTGACCGAGTCGGACCTGGTCGAGTGGGTGGTGGCCGTCGGTGACACCGTCGAGCTCAACCAGGTGGTCGCCGAGGTGGAGACAGCGAAGGCGCTGGTCCAGCTGCCGTCGCCGTACGCCGGGGTGGTCGCCGAGCTGCTGGTCGAGCCGGGCGCGACCGTGCCCGTCGGGACCGGGCTCCTCACGATCGCGGTGGAGGAGCCGGCGATGGTCGACGAGGTCGCGGCGCCGGAACCGGAGCCGACGGCCGATGCCCCGGCGTCGAAGGAGGCCGCGGCACCCGAACGGACCGCAGTGCTCGTCGGGTACGGCCCCCTTGTCGAGGGGACGTCGCGACCGCGGCGCAAGTCCCGGTCGGCCGACTGGGCAGCGGCGCACGCCGTCGCCGACGACGTCGGGCTCGCGCTCGCGGGCGGACGGATCGGGCCGAAGGTGCTGCCGCCGGTCCGCAAGCTCGCGCACGACCTGGGCGTCGACCTGAACAAGATGGTCGGCTCCGGCAAGGACGGGATGATCACGCGCGACGACGTCCTGCGGGCGGTGTCGGGCGTGGAGGTCTCCCCGGCCGCCCGCCGTCCCGACGCGTTGTCGGCCGCGCATCGGCCCGGTCTCGCGCGGCCCCTCACGGAGGCTCCGCCCCGACCCGACGCCGAGGCGCGCGAGGTGCGGACTCCCGTCGCGGGGGTCCGCAAGCAGACCGCCGCCGCGATGGTGGCCAGCGCGTTCACGGCTCCGCACGCGTCGACGTCGCTGACGGTCGACGTGACACCCACGCTGGAGCTGCTCGCTCAGTTCCAGCAGGACCGCGCGCTCGACGGCCACCGGATCTCGATCCTCACCCTCGTCGCCAAGGCGGTCACGATCGCCGTCGGCCGCAACCCGTCGGTCAACGCGCACTGGGACGAGGCCGCCGGGGAGATCGTCCAGTACGGGTACGTGAACCTGGGCATCGCTGCGGCGACCCCGCGCGGGCTGCTGGTGCCGAATGTCAAGGACGCCGACCGGCTCCGGCTGCCGGACCTGGCCGACGCGATCGGGCACCTGACGCAAGAGGCGCGGGCGGGCACGACGACACCGGCGGACCTGGCCGGAGGGACCATCACGATCACCAACATCGGGGTCTTCGGCGTCGACACGGGCACACCGATCCTGGTGCCCGGGCAGGCGGCGATCCTGGCGACGGGGGCGATCCGGCGTCAGCCGTGGGAGTTCCAGGACGAGATCGCGCTGCGCAGCGTGATGACGCTGAGCCTGTCGTTCGACCACCGCCTGGTCGACGGCGCCGAGGCCGCACGGTTCCTCGCGGACGTCGGACGGATCCTGGCGCGCCCGGGCGCCGTGCTCGCGATGGTGTAGCAGCCGTATCTGATCGATTCTGATCGATCAAGTACTGATGCGTTTCACCGTGTCGATCGATCTTGACCGAGTCGCGGGCGGATGTGACGGTAGCCGACGTCCTGACATGCAGGACGGCAGCCTCGCCAGGCCCCCTGACACGTGCAGCGTCGCACAGACAAGGTCGACACCATGAGCGTCCCAGACTCCCGCGCGTCCGCAGCGCGCACCCTCCGTCGCCGCGTGGTCAGCGTGCTGTGCGCCCTGGCGCTGCTGCCGTTGGCCGCCTTGGCCGCACCGTCGCCCGCCACTGCCGCGACCTCGCAGTTCCGTGGGATGAACTGGGCGGTGACCGGGGACAACTTCAGCACCGGTCCGCTGGTCATCGACGGGCTGAGCAGCTCCGACAGCTACGCGGCCGTCCAGGCCACGGCGAACGCGGTGTTCGACGACATGCAGTCGACCCTCGGCATCAACACGGTGCGGCTGCCGGTCAACACCCACACCGTGGGGACCGCGTGGTGGAACAGCTACCGCGGCGTGATCGACGCGGCCACCGCCCGGGGCTGGAAGGTCGTGCTCGCGTACTGGGAGGACGGCGCCGCCTCCGGGGGCCGGATCACCAACCTGACGGCCTTCCATGCGATGTGGTCCACCGTGGTCTCGCAGTACGGGTCCAACGGCCTGGTCTACTTCGAGCCGATGAACGAGCCGCACGGCTACTCGTCGGCCGAGTGGCGCAACGTCGCCGCCGACTGGCTCGTCCGCCACAGCGCGGTGCCGGACGGAAGGGTGCTCATCGGCGGGACCGGCTTCAGCCAGGACCTGCGCGACGTCTGCAACGACAGCCGGTTCGCGAGCACGCTGCTCTCGTTCCACACCTACGCGTTCTTCTACGGCGCGAACACCTACGACGGCTGGCGCAGCAACATCACGACCCGGCTCGGCAGCTGCGCGTCACGCGCCGTCGCGACCGAGTTCGGCGCCCCGATGAACGGTGGGCTCAACTACGGCGACGCGAGCAGCACCGACAACTTCGTCCGCTACATCCGCGCCATCACCCAGGTCATGCGAGACACCGGCATGGGCGGCACGTACTGGCCGGCGCTCGGCGGCAAGCCCGGGACCATCGGTTACGACTGGTACTCGACCTACGCGAAGACCGGCAGCGGCGCGAACGCCAACCTGACCGTCCGCAGCGCGTCCGGTGCGAACCGCCTGCGCTGGGCGTGGGGTGACGCGGTCGACCCGAACACCGGAAACGGGGCCGCCGGCTCGACCGTGCGGATCGTCAACAGCGCCTCGGCCAAGTGCATCGACGTGGTGGGCGGCTCGACCGCGAACAACGCCGAGATCATCCAGTACACCTGCGGCAGCGCCGCCAACCAGCAGTGGCGGCTGACCGACGTCGGCAACGGGTACGTGAACGTGGTGGCAGCGCACTCCGGCAAGTGCCTGGACGTGACGGCTGCCTCCACGGCCGACGGTGCCGCGGTCATCCAGTACACCTGCGGGAGCGGCACCAACCAGCAGTGGCAGCGGCGAGCGGTCGGCAGCTCCTTCCAGCTCGTGGCACGCCACTCGGGCAAGTGCCTCGACGTGCCGTCCTCGTCCACGGCCAACGGCACGCGCCTCAAGCAGTACACCTGCAACAGCGGCACCAACCAGCTGTGGTCGTCGTGAGGGCCTTCCGCCCACTGGCCGCCCTGCTCGCCTCGCTGCTCACCCTCGGGCTGGTCGCGTCGGCAGCCGTGGCCGCGACGGTCACGGTCACCAACGGGACACAGTTCCGGGACACCGGCGGTGCTCCGGTGCACGCCCACGGCGGTGGCGTGCTCAAGGTCGGGTCGTACTACTACTGGTTCGGCGAGGACCGGAACGCCGACGACAGCTTCCGCTACGTCTCCGTGTACCGCTCGACCGACCTGGTCACGTGGGAGTTCCGCAACCACGTCCTGACCGAGGCGTCCGCGCCCGAGCTCGACTCCGGCAACATCGAGCGCCCCAAGGTCATCTACAACGCTTCGACCGGCCGGTTCGTCATGTGGATGCACAAGGAGCAGGCCGGGAACTACTCGGAGGCCCGCGTCGCGGTCGCCTCGTCGGCCACCGTCGACGGGACCTACACGTACCACGGCAGCTTCCGGCCGCTCGGGCACATGTCCCGCGACCTCACCCTGTTCAACGACAACGGCACCGCGTACCTGGTCTCGGCCGCGCGCGACAACTACGACCTGCACATCTACCGGCTGACGTCCGACTACCTGGGGATCGACAGCCTCGTCGCCAACCCGTGGCCGGGCGGGCACCGCGAGGCTCCGGCAGTCTTCAAGCGCGGCAGCGTGTACTTCATGCTCACGTCCGGCGCGACCGGCTGGAGCCCCAACCAGGCGAAGTACGCCACCGCCACCAGCCTGGCGGGGCCGTGGTCGGGCTTCACCAACGTCGGCGACGGCACGACCTTCGGCTCCCAGCCCACGTACGTCCTGCCCGTCCAGGGCACGAGCACCACCAGCTACCTGTACCTGGGGGACCGGTGGGCGGGTGCGTGGGGCGGTGCCGTCCAGAGCTCGCAGTACGTCTGGCTCCCCATCGCGTTCCCGTCCGCCACGTCGATGTCGCTCACGTTCAGCCCGCAGATCACGGTCGACACGGCCACCGGCGTCGTGGCGGGCGTCGCGAGCACCCACTACCGGCTCACCAACCGGAACAGCGGGAAGGTGGCCGACGTCAGTGGCAGCTCCGGGGCCGACAGCGCGAACGTCCTGCAGTGGCAGTGGACCGGTGGGCTCAACCAGCAGTGGCGCTTCGAGGACGCCGGCAACGGCTACTACCGGATCGTCAACCGCAACAGCGGCAAGTGCCTCGACGTCGTCGGCGGCTCGACGGCGGACCGCGCCGACGTCGTGCAGTACACCTGCAACGGAGGGGCCAACCAGCAGTGGCTGTGGCAGGCCGAGAGCGGCGGCTACTCCACGCTCCGGGCAAGGCACAGCGGCAAGTGTCTCGAGGTCCTGTCCCGGTCGACGGCGGACGGCGGCGACATCGTGCAGTACGCCTGCAACGGTGGCACCAACCAGCAGTGGACCCGATCGACGACGTGACAAAGCGCTGGGACGGCGTGGCTAGGGTGCCCGGGTGCCACCTCTCCTGCCCCGCTCGACCCCCGCTGCCTCGGGGGTGTCGGCCGACGCGCTGACCGCACTCCTGGACCGGATCGAGGCGTCCGGCGTCGAGCTCCACTCGCTCATGGTCGTGCGTCACGGTCACGTCGTCGCCGAAGGCTGGTGGGCGCCCTACTCGGCCGACCGCCCCCACCTGCTCTACTCGCTGACCAAGTCGTTCACCTCGGTCGCGGTGGGCATCGCGATCGGCGACGGGCTGCTCTCGCTGGACGACCGCGTGGTGGACGTGCTGCCCGACCACGTCCCCGCCGACGCCTCGGACCAGGCGCGCCGACTGACTGTCCACCACCTGCTGTCGATGACGACCGGGCACCGACCGGACAGCCTGGCGGAGGCCTGGGAGCTGGAGCCCGACGACCTGGTGCAGGGTTTCCTGCGCGCGGCCATGCCCGACGTCGAGGGCACCCGGCACGAGTACGACAACGCGACCACGTTCGTGCTGGCCCGGATGGTGGAGCGGGTCACGGGCCGGGGCCTCCCCGAGTGGCTGGACGAGCGCCTCTTCGGTCCCATGGGCATCGACCACGCCGAGTGGGACCGGGTGGCCAGCGGTGCCGCCTTCGGGTTCCACGGGCTGCACCTGACGACCGAGGCGGTGGCCGCGTTCGGTGAGCTGCTGCTGCGCGGTGGCGTGTGGGACGGACGGCAGCTGGTGGCGCGCGAGTGGGTGGAGCTCGCGACCCGGCACCACGTCGACAGCGTGGACGTCAAGGCCGGCTCGGACGACGCCGACTTCTCCTGCGGCTACGGCTACCAGTTCTGGCGGTCGCGGCACGGCTACCACGGTCACGGTGCCTTCGGTCAGCAGTGCGTGGTGGTTCCGTCGCACGACCTCGTGGTCGCCGTGACCGCTCAGGGGGAGGCCCAGGAGGTGTTCGACGCGCTGTGGGAGTGCCTGCTGCCCGGCATCGACGGGGTCGGGAACGACGAGGTCCTCGCCGAGCGGCTGCGGCACCTGTCGCTCCCGCCGGTGGCGGGGTCGTCCGACGAGCGTCCGGTCGAGGCGACGGTCGACGCGACCGTGGAGGGCTCGGCTCTGCCCGACGGGACGGCCGTCGTCGTCGATCCCGTCGCCGGTGGCTGGCGCGTGCACCTCGGACAGTCCCTGGACATCGAGGTCGGCCACGGCGAGTGGCGGGAGAGCGCACCGCTCGGCCGACCCGTCGTCGCGTCGGGCGCCTGGCAGGGCGACACGTTCGTCGCCGACCTGTGCGTCATCACGACCCCGCACCGGGTCCGTCTCGTGGTCGACGCGGGAACTGCGGTCGCGACCTGGAGCACGGTGCCGCTGACCGGCCCCCGCCTGGACCTCCACCTGCGCTCGCCGCTGATGACCCGGCCCGACGTCAGCTAGGACCGCGCGCGTCCGTCGTCCCACGAGCTACTGCACGGCCGCGGTCCTCCCGGAGGTGGCCGCGATGCCGGCCGTGAGGCGACGTCGACGCGTCGGGTACGGGACCGGATGGGTGACCAGCCACGCGGCGCCCGCGCAGATGAGCTCCTTGTACCGGGCGGCCGGGCGGCCGCCGGGGGCGAAGGACCTGGCGCGGTCGTCAGCGGTCACGAGCTGGATGAGGCCGTCCTGTCGGCCCAGGCTGATGCACTGGTGGACGTAGCCCAGCGGCGTGCGGGGGAGCCTGCCGCCGGTGAGGCGGGCGACGATCGAGTCCGCGGCCTGCCACGCCATCGGGATGCCCGACGCGCAGGACATCCGCAGCGGGTTGCCCACCGGCCCGTGCGCGAACGCGGCGTCGCCGACGGCGTAGACGTCCGGGTGGGACACCGAGCGCATGGTCCCGTCGACCACGATCTGCCCGCGGTCCGTGACGTCCAGGTCTGAGGCGGCGGCGATCGGGTGGGCCGCGAAACCGGCGGCCCAGACGGTCACGTCGGCGGGGATCGTGGTGCCGTCGCCGGCCGTCACGACGGTGGCGTCGACCCGCGCGACGGCCGTGTGCTCGTGGATGGTGACGCCGAGGCGGGCGAAGGTCCCGCGCAGGTGGCGCTGCCCGGCGGGCGAGAGCCAGTCGCCGAACGCGCCGGTCGTCACGACGGCGACGTCGAGCTGCGCGAAGGACTCGGCGATCTCGCTCGCCGACTCGATGCCGGTCAGGCCGCCGCCGACCACCACCACGCGCGCGCCGGGTGGCAGCGCGCGGAGTCGCTCGCGCAGGCGGAGTGCGCCCGGGCGGCTGGCGACCTCGTGCGCGTGCTCGAACACGCCGAGCACCCCGTGGTCGTCGCGCGCGCTGCCGAGGGCGTAGACGAGCGTGTCGTAGCGGAGCTGGTCAGCGTCGTCGAGAAGCACGGTCTTGCCCTCGACGTCGACCGAGGTCACGCGCGCGACGCGCAGGACCACGCCCGAGCCGGCCAGCAGGTCGCGCAGCGGTCGGTCGCGCAGGTGCTGGCCGGTGGCCACCTGGTGCAGGCGGATGCGCTCGACGAAGTCCGGCTCGGCGTTGACCAGGGTGATCTCGACGTCGTCGCCGTGCAGGCGTCGCGCGAGCCGGCCGGCTGCGGAGGCTCCGGCGTACCCGGCGCCGAGGATGACGATGCGGTGCTTCATGAGTCTCAGCTCCTGTGGTGGAGGGGTTGTCCCTCCTGAACTGAGCGGCCGCGCGATCCCTGACACCGGTCCGGTGTGACCTGCGTCACCAGGCGGCGAGCAGAGGCTCCCCGTGGTCCGACGCAGCCCACTGCCGCTGGGCGCGACCCAGCTTGTCGGGGTTGACCTGGGTCAGGACGGCGCAGATCCCGCTGTCGCTCAGCTCCAGGGCCATCACGCCGACGAGCCGGTCGCCGACCGCGACGACGACGGCCGGGTTGCCGTTGGCGGTCCACGCGTAGACGTCGGGCGACCCGCCGATGAGTGCGCGCTTGGAGTCCGCGGGCCGGAACAGGCCGCGCAGGAACTGGGCGACCGCCTCCGCGCCGACGAACGCCTTGGCCCGCGCCGGGATCTTGCCGCCACCGTCGCCCACGCCGAGCACGTCCGAAGTCAGCAGCGCGACGAGCGGCTCGGTCCGGCCGGTCGTCGCGGCCGCGAGGAACTCCTCGACCACCTGGCGCGCGTCCGCGCGGTCGACCTCGGTGCGGACCCGCTCGCCTGCCAGGTGCTGCTTGGCGCGGTGGAGGACCTGCTGGCTGCTGGCCTCGGTGATGTCGAGCATCTCGGCGATCTCCGCGTGCGAGTACGAGAACGCCTCGCGCAGCACGTAGACCGCGCGCTCGGTCGGGGTGAGCCGCTCCATGAGGACCAGGACGGCGGTCGACACCGACTCGCGCTGCTCGACCGTGTCCGCCGGACCGAGCATCGGGTCGCCGTCGAGCAACGGCTCCGGCAGCCACTGGCCGACGTAGACCTCGCGTCGAGCCCGCGCGGACTGGAGCTGCGTCAGGCAGAGGTTGGTCAGCACGCGCGTCAGCCACGCGGCCGGCACGCGGACCTGCTCCCGGTCGGCGGCCTGCCAGCGCAGGAACGTCTCCTGCGCGGCGTCCTCGGCTTCGGCGGCCGAGCCGAGGAGGCGGTAGGCGATGGCTTCGAGTCGCGGCCGGAGGCTCTCGAACACGTCGACGTGGTCCGGCTGGATCTCGTCGTCCATGCTCCGCACGCTCACGCGCCGACCTTACGACGGCGTCCCGGTCACGTCGTCCGGACCAAGCCATGAGTGCCTCGGCGGTCCCACCCGACGACGCCCAGGGCTTGGTCGCGTCCCGGGCTGAGGCGGGACCATGCCCTGGGTGACGGGACGGGGCCGGTGTGCGGCACTCAGGGCTTGGTCGGGGCGAGGGCGGCCAGCGCCATCTCCTGCAGCAACGCTCGGGTCCGCGTCGACGAGACCGCGCGCGCGCTGTGCGGGGTCGAGTTGAGCAGACCGAACGTCGCCTGCGCGCGCAGGCGGAGCTCGGCGCGGTCGGTCGACGGGCTGAGCCGCGAGAGCACGTCGACCCACAGGTCGATGTAGCGACGCTGCAGGTCACGCACCGATCCGCGGTCCTGCGGGGAGAGGGCCGCGAGGTCGCGGTCCTGCACGCGGATGACGTCGGGGTCGCGCAGCGCGAAGTCGACGTGGAAGCGCACGAGCCCGGCGAGCGCCGACGAGTCGTCCTCGGCAGAGGACACCACGTCGCGACCGCCGCCGAGCAGGCCCTCGCTCACCCCGATGAGCAGCGCGGCCAGCACGGCCTGCTTGCTGGGGAAGTGGCGGTAGACCGCCGGGCCGCTGACGCCTACCGACGAGCCCAGGTCCTCGATCGAGACGCCGTCGAAGCCGCGGCCGGCGAAGAGCTGAGCCGCGGACGAGAGCAGGGCGTCGCGCCGCTCGGCCTTGGCGCGACCGCGGGCGGTGGGCATCGCGGAGACCTGCTCGGCCATCGGCTCGCTCCCTCCGTGGACAACACCGTGATCGCAGACTAGCCTCAATTCGGTTAACGATCGTTAACTCAGTTTGTCTCTCCCACCACCCCCGCGGAGACAGCGTCGATGGAGATGCTCAGCACGGCAGCCGACCCTGCCGGGACCTCGTTCGCAGCGAACGACGCGTCCCAGCGCGCCCTCGTCACGGAGCTCCGAGAGCGCCTCGGCACCGCGGCGCAGGGCGGTCCGCAGCGCTCGCGGGAGCGGCACATGGCCCGCGGCAAGCTGCTCCCGCGTGAGCGGATCGACGTCCTCCTCGACGACGGCAGCCCGTTCCTGGAGGTCGCGCCGCTGGCCGCGGACGGTCTCTACGACGGGGAGGCGCCGGGCGCGGGAGTCATCGCGGGCATCGGGCTCGTCCACGGCCGGCACGTCATGGTCCTGTCCAACGACGCGACCGTGAAGGGCGGCACGTACTACCCGCTGACGGTCAAGAAGCACCTGCGGGCGCAGGAGATCGCGCTGGAGAACCGGCTGCCCTGCATCTACCTCGTCGACTCCGGCGGGGCGTTCCTCCCCAAGCAGGACGAGGTGTTCCCGGACCGCGACCACTTCGGGCGGATCTTCTTCAACCAGGCGCGCATGTCCGCAGAGGGCATCCCGCAGGTCGCGTGCGTGATGGGCTCGTGCACCGCGGGCGGCGCGTACGTGCCGGCGATGAGCGACGAGACCGTGATCGTGCGCGGGCAGGGCACGATCTTCCTGGCCGGGCCGCCGCTGGTGAAGGCGGCGACAGGCGAGGTGGTGACCGCGGAGGACCTCGGCGGCGGTGAGCTGCACTCACGGACCTCGGGTGTCACGGACCACCTGGCGGAGAACGACGCGCACGCGCTGCAGATCGTGCGGGACATCGTCGCGACCCTGCCCGTCCCGACGACGACGGCCTGGGAGGTCCACGAGAGCCGACCGCCCAAGGTCGACGAGGGTCAGCTCTACGGGGTGGTGCCCACCGACCTCCAGACCGCGTACGACGTTCACGAGGTCATCGCGCGGCTGGTGGACGGCAGCGAGCTGCACGAGTTCAAGCGGGAGTACGGCACCACGCTGGTGACCGGGTTCGCGCGGCTGCACGGGCACCCCGTGGGGATCGTCGCCAACAACGGGGTGCTGTTCAGCGAGTCCGCACTCAAGGGTGCGCACTTCATCGAGCTGTGCGACCAGCGCGGCATCCCGCTGGTGTTCCTGCAGAACGTGAACGGCTTCATGGTCGGCAAGGACTACGAGGCCGGCGGCATCGCGAAGCACGGCGCCAAGATGGTCACGGCCGTCGCGACGACGCGGGTGCCCAAGCTGACCGTCGTCATCGGCGGCTCGTTCGGCGCCGGCAACTACTCCATGTGCGGGCGCGCGTACTCCCCGCGGTTCCTGTGGATGTGGCCCGCGAGCCGGATCTCGGTCATGGGCGGTCCGCAGGCGTCGTCCGTGCTGGCGACCATCCGCCGCGAGCAGCTGGGCGACGAGTGGTCCGCGCAGGACGAGGAGTCGTTCCGGAAGCAGCTGCGCGACCAGTACGAGACGCAGGGCAGCCCGTACTACTCGACCGCGCGCCTGTGGGACGACGGGATCATCGACCCCGCGGACACCCGCCGTGTACTCGGGATGGCCCTCGACGTCTGCCGAGGCGTCCCGCTGAGCGAGCCCCGCTTCGGGCTCTTCCGGATGTGAGCGCCATGTTCCGGAGCGTGCTCGTGGCCAACCGCGCGGAGATCGCCTGCCGCGTCATCGCAACGCTCCAGAGGCTCGGCATCCGCGCCGTCGCCGTCTACACCGACGCGGACCGGGACGCCCTGCACGTGGAGCGCGCCGACAGCGCGGTCAGGATCGACAGCTATCTGTCCATCGAGGCTGTCGTGGCCGCCGCGCGTGCGGTGGGTGCCGACGCGATCCACCCCGGCTACGGGTTCCTCTCCGAGAACGCGGACCTGGCGCGAGCGTGCGAGGCGGCGGGCGTCGTGTTCGTCGGCCCGGGCGTCAAGGCGCTGGAGGTCATGGGCGACAAGATCCGCGCCAAGGAGCACGTGAGCGCCGCGGGCGTGCCTGTGATCCCGGGCTCGTCGTCCATCGACGCCGCCGCCGCCGAGCGCGTCGGGTACCCGCTGCTGGTCAAGCCGTCGGCGGGAGGGGGCGGCAAGGGCATGACGGTCGTCGAGCGGCCCGAGGACCTGGCCGACGCCCTCGTCGGTGCCCGTCGGGTCGCCGCTGCGGCTTTCGGCGACGACACGCTGCTGCTCGAACGGCTGGTCAGGAGCCCGCGGCACATCGAGGTGCAGCTCCTGGCCGACGGCTTCGAGCACGTCATCCACCTGGGCGAACGGGAGTGCTCGCTGCAGCGTCGGCACCAGAAGGTCATCGAGGAGGCGCCCTCGCCCCTGCTCGACTCGGTGACGCGGCAGAGGATCGGGGAGGCGGCCTGCGACGTCGCCCGGAGCGTGGGCTACGTCGGCGCGGGGACCGTCGAGTTCCTGGTGTCCGACGAGGCGCCGACGGAGTTCTTCTTCATGGAGATGAACACCCGGCTGCAGGTGGAGCACCCCGTCACGGAGCTGGTCACGGGGCTGGACCTGGTCGAGTGGCAGCTGCGGGTCGCTGCGGGAGAGCCCCTCACGGTGCGGCAGTCCGACGTGGTCCTGACCGGTCACGCGATCGAGGCCCGCGTCTACGCGGAGGACCCCCTCCGCGACTTCCTGCCGTCTGCCGGCACGGTGCACGTGCTCGACGAGCCCACCGGCGACGGGATCCGCGTCGACAGTGCGCTGCAGGAGGGCCTGGAGATCGGGTCGGCGTATGACCCCATGCTCGCCAAGGTCATCGCGTGGGGCACCGACCGGGCCACGGCCATGGCGCGGCTGGACGCCGCTCTGGCGCGCACGACGATCCTCGGCGTCCGCACCAACGTCGAGTTCCTGCGCGGCGTGCTGGCCGACCCCGACGTGCAGGCCGGCCGGCTCGACACGGGACTGCTCGCACGGCTGATCCCCACGATGGAGCACCGCACCCCGTCCGACGTGCACCGCGTCGCGGCCGCACTGGCACGTCACCACGCCCGCGCCGGCGAGACCGGCACTTCCGCGCGAGAACGGCAGTTCGCACTGCCGTTCTCGCGGCGAACTGCCGGTCTCGCGTGGAGTTCCGACGGCTGGCGCCTCGGGGAGAACCGGCCCGTGCGGTACGAGGACGTCTCCGTGCTTGGCGACACCGTGTCCGTGGGCGACGGCGAGCCGGTGCTCGCGCGACTGACCCACCGCGGATCCCACGCGGTCGACCTCGAGCTCGACGGGGTCGTGCACCCCCTGCGCCTCGTGACGCACGGCTCGGTGACCTGGGTCGGCGACCAGGGGTCTGCGTTCGAGCTCCGGTTCCGCACCCGCGTCGAGCGCCTCGCCGACGAGCTCGCCGCAGTCACGCGCGGCACGCGCCCTGTCGACCCGCAGGTGCGTTCCCCCATGCCCGGCACGGTCGTCTCGGTGGAGGTGGAGTCCGGCGACAGCGTGGTCGCCGGCCAGATCCTCCTCACCATCGAGGCGATGAAGATGGAGCACCGGGTCGTCGCGCCCAGCGACGGCATCGTCCACCTCACGGTCCGACCGACCGACCAGGTGGCACTCGACCACGTGGTGGCCACCATCACCGGCCACCCCGACGAAGGGACCCCGGCATGACCTACGACCTCACCCCCGAGCAGCAGAAGCTCCGCGACGAGGTGCGCGACTTCGCCGACACCGTCGTGGCCCCCGCCGCGTACGAGTACGACACGAAGCGCGAGCTGCCCTACGAGATCCTCGCCCAGATGGGGGAGATGGGGCTGTTCGGTCTGCCGTTCCCCGTCGAGTACGGCGGGCAGGGCCGCGACTACGTCGACCTGTGCCTGGCCATCGAGCAGCTGGCCCGCGTGGACCAGTCGATCGCCGTGACGCTCGAGGCCGGGGTCGGGCTCGGGGCGATGCCGGTGTGGCGCAGCGGCACCGAGGCGCAGAAGCAGGAGTGGATCCCGATGCTCGCGCGGGGCGAGGCGCTCGCAGCGTTCGGGCTGACGGAGGCCGACGCCGGGTCGGACGCCGCAGGGACCAAGACGACCGCGCGGCTCGACGGCGGCGAGTGGGTCATCGACGGGACCAAGCAGTTCATCACCAACTCCGGCTCGAAGATCACGCGGCTGGTGACCATCACGGCGGTGACGGGGGAGTCCGTCCGCGCCGACGGGTCGGTGAAGAAGGAGCTCACCGCGATCCTGGTCCCCAGCGGCACCCCCGGGTTCACCGTGCTGCCCGCCTACGACAAGGTCGGCTGGCACACGTCCGACACCCACCCGCTGCGGTTCGAGGACGTCCGTGTCCCGGAGGCGAACCTGCTGGGCGAGCGCGGGCGGGGGTTCGCCCAGTTCATCCAGACCCTCGACGAGGGCCGCGTCGCGTTCGCCGCGCTCTGCACGGGAGCCGCGCAGGGCTGCCTGGAGGAGGCCATGCGCTACGCGAAGAGCCGCAACGTGTTCGGCCACCCCATCGGCGAGAACCAGCACATCGCGTTCACCATCGCCCGCATGGAGGCCCGCGTGCACTCCGCCCGCCTGGCCTGGCTCGACGCCGCGCACCGGCTCGTCGCCGGCGAGCCGTTCAAGCTGGAGGCCAGCCTGGCCAAGCTCATCGGCAGCGAGGCGGCGATGGACAACGCGCGCGACGCCACGCAGATCTTCGGCGGGTACGGCGTGATGAACGAGAACCCTGTCGCGCGGCACTACCGCGACTCGAAGATCCTGGAGATCGGCGAGGGGACCACGCAGGTGCAGCTCATGGTGATCGCTCGGGAGCTGGGCTTCACCGGGGCGCCGCGATGACGAAGGACATCGAGCAGCGCGGGCTGTACTACGAGGAGCTCGAGCTCGACGTCCGGTACGTGCACCGGCCCGGACGCACGATGACCGAGGCGGACAACGTCCTCTTCTCGACGCTCACCATGAACCCGCAGGCCCTGCACCTGGACGCGGCGTGGTCGGCCGAGCAGCCGTTCGGGCAGCGGCTGGTGAACTCGATGATGACGTTGTCCGTGCTGGTGGGGAGCTCGGTCGCGCAGCTGACGCAGGGCACGATCGTCGCGAACCTCGGCTTCACCGACGTCCGGTTCCCGCACCCGCTGTTCCACGGGGACACCCTGTACTCGTCGACCGTCGTGACGGAGAAGCGGCTCTCGTCGTCGCGGCCCGGCCAGGGGGTCGTCACGCTCGAGCACACCGGCCGCAACCAGGACGACGTGGTCGTGGCCACCGCGACCCGGACGGTCCTGTTCCGGTGCCGCCCATGAGGGGCCCGGCGCTGCTCTTCTGTCCCGCGGACCGTCCCGAGCGGTACGAGAAGGCCGTGGCGCGGTCCGACACGGTGATCCTCGACCTGGAGGATGCGGTGAACCCGGACGCCAAGGCGGCTGCCCGTGCCCACCTGGCCGCGAGCGCCCTCGACCCGGCCAGGACGATCGTGCGCGTCAACCCGGCCGGCACGGCCGACCTCGACGAGGACCTGGTCGCGCTGCGGGCGACGTCGTACCGGACGGTCATGCTCGCCAAGGCGTCGTCGGCCGCCGACGTCCGCGTGCTGGCCCGGTACGACGTCGTCGCGCTGGTCGAGACCGCCGCCGGGGTCGCGCACGCGGCAGAGATCTCCGCCCAGCCGAACGTGGTCGGGCTCATGTGGGGCGCCGAGGACCTCGTTGCGTCGCTCGGAGGGACGTCCAGCCGGCGCCCCGACGGGTCGTACCGGGACGTCGCCGTGCACGCGCGGTCCGTCGTGCTCGTGGCCGCGGGGGCGTTCGGCAGGGCCGCGATCGACGCGGTGCACCTGGACATCGGCGACGTCGACGGCCTGGCGGCAGAGGCGTCCGACGCGGCGGCCAGCGGCTTCACCGCGACCGCGTGCATCCACCCGTCGCAGGTCGACGTGATCCGCGCGGCCTACCGCCCCACGGACGCGGAGGTCGAGTGGGCCCGCAGCGTGATCGCCGCTGCCGTGGGGCAGCACGGGGCGTTCCGGTGGGACGGCCGCCTCGTCGACGGGCCTGTCCTGAAGCATGCCGAGGAAGTGCTGCGCCGGGCGGGCTGATCCCTCAGCCCGCCCGCGCAGGTGGTGTCGTGTCAGGAGGACGGTGGCGTCGACGGCGGGTAGGAGTCACCCTCGCAGCCGTGGCTGATCACGAACTGGGCGTTCGTCTTGACGCCGTCGTAGCTGGCGACCGCGATCCCGATCAGCGTGACCGGGTTCTGGTAGTCGGCCATGAACTTGAAGGCGCCGTTGCCCGACTGCACCATCGCGAACGTGCCGGACGGCAGTGTGATGTCGGCAGCGGTGGCCTTGTTGGCCGTCAGGACGAACAGCAGGTAGGGCGCCGTGCCGTCGTCGCAGCGGTTGTCCTGGAGGGTGCCGTCGGCATTCAGACCCTGGCCCGAATAGGTGACCTGGTTGGGGTACCCGGGGCTGGCGGACGCGGACGAGACCACGCTGATTCCTAGGATCACCAGGACGACAGCGCTGAGAAGTGCAATGAGCTTCCTCACGGATTTCTCCTCGGGGGTGTGTGAGGGGGTGGGATGTCTGGGACGCGAATTCCGCCTTTGGAAGTCGCATAACGGACAAATCGGATGCTACTCCGACGTTCGGAAGGTGAGCGGGTGAAGAGATCCATGCCTATCGCAGGGCTGCCCGTGCTCCCGCCGTTCGCTGCCTGGCGGTTCGTCGACGCGGTCGACGGGTTCGAGGTGGTCTACCTCCAACCTGGGCGGTTCCGCGGTCACACGTCCGCGGTCGAGAGCGGCCGGGCGTACGCGGTGTCGTACGAGGTCTCGCTCGACGAGGGGTGGATCACCCGAGAGGTGCGCGTCACCTCCGACACCGTGGACGGGCACCGGAGCACGCTCCTGCGCTCCGACGGTGAGGGCAGGTGGACCGTCGACGGCGTCCCGGCGCCGCACCTGGACGGGCTCGTCGACGTCGATCTCGAGGCGTCGGCCTGCACGAACACGCTGCCCGTCCACCGGCTGAGGATGCCCGTCGGCGAGGTCGTCGCCGCGTCCGCCGTGTACGTCCAGGCGTCGGACCTGGCAGTCCGTCGACTGGACCAGACGTACCGGCGGCTCGACGACCACCGCTTCGCGTACGCGTCGGAGGGTGGCTTCGAGGCGGTGCTCGTGTACGACGGCGCGGGGCTGGTGGTCGACTACCCGGGCATCGCGGTGCGGTTCGCCTAGCCGGCGCCTGCCGGGAGCAGCACCTCGACGCCCGCCGCGTCCAGTGCCGCGGCCAGGTCCGGCGGCGGCGGGGACTCGGTCACCAGGTAGTCCGCCCGGCCGAGCTCGGCGATCTGCGCGAACAGCCGGCGGCCGAACTTGGTGGAGTCGGCGAGGATCGCGACCTTGGTGGACCGGTCCATCATCTCGCTCATCATCGCGGCCTCGCCGAGGTTGCTCGTCGAGTAGCCGGCGTCGGCGCTGACGGCTCCGACGCCGATGAGGGCCAGGTCGCACCGGATGTCCCGGTCGGTGCCGTTCTCGGTCGGGAACGCGACGGCGCCGATGGTGCCCTGAGCGCTGAGCCGCACGACGCCGCCGAACACGTAGAGGTCGCGGAACGCGAGCGGGTTGATCTCGGTCGGCATGCGCAGGGAGTTCGTCGCGACGGTGAGGTCGCGGTGCTCGGACAGGTGCCGCGCCACGGCGAGCGTCGTCGTGCCCGCGTTGATCATGAGCGACGCGCCGTCGCGCACGAGGCCGGCCGCGAGCGCGCCGATCTGGTCCTTCGCCGACGTCTGGATGCGCAGCCGCACGTCCACGCCGGTGTCGGGCCGCGGGACAGCCTGTGGGCTGATCGCGCCGCCGTGCGTGCGGATGAGGACGCCGTCGGCGTCGAGGGCGTCGAGGTCGCGGCGGATGGTGTCGGGCGAGACGTCGAACCGCTCGGCGAGGTTGGCGACGGTCACCTGCCCGTGCTCGGCCACGTAGGCCGCGAGGTCGGCCTTGCGGCCCGCAGGCAGGCGGCGTGAGCCGTCGGTGGTCGCAGACATGGGAGTACTGAACCACACGCGTGCGGGTTTGTGCGAGAAGTTGCGCGGACCTGGACGTCCCGTCCTGCGTCGCGTGGAGTCGGATGAATCAGGTCATTCGCCCAGTTCAGAAGCGCGCAGACGTGCTCTCGCAGGCCGGAAGGGCCGAACACGGCGAGGTCACGGGTTCGTTGCGAACGGCAAGTACCGCTTGACGACGCAGAAGAGCGGGTCTAGTTTGGCGAAAACACGCAAAAGTGCGCACACAGTCGCACGAAGCGGCAGGATCTGAGGATGGGGAGAGTCATGGGCAAGGGCGCTCACGTTGGACGCTTCATTGCACTCACCGGTGTCGCATCGCTCGCACTCGCGGCGTGCTCCGGTGGGGGGAACTCCGACAGCGGAGGTGCGGGCGGGGATGACGGTGGCGACGTCACCCTCGAGTTCTCGCAGTGGTGGGAGCCCGAGCTCCCCGACGGCGCGTTCCGCGCGCTGATGGACCAGTTCGAGGAGGAGAACCCCGGCATCACGGTCGACCTGCTCTCGGGTCCCTATGCCTCGACCAAGGAGCAGGTCGTCGCGGGCGCCGCCGCAGGGACCATGTCGGACGTCGTCGGCCTCGACGGTGCCTGGGTCAGTGACTTCGCCGACCAGGGCGCGATCACCGACCTGTCCGCGGTCATGAGCGAGGCCGGCTACGACGAGTCGCAGCTGGCCAGCCAGGTCAAGGTCGACGACAAGACGTACATGATCCCCGTCGTGAACTTCGTCTACCCGATGTTCACCAACGACGACCTGCTCGCCGGAGCCGGGGTCACCGCACCACCCACCAACCGCACGGAGTTCGCGGACGCGGCGGCCAAGATCACCACCGACAGCACCTACGGCTGGATCCTCCCGCTGTCGCTCGAGGCCCCCAACGGCATCCAGAACGACGTCATGTCCTGGGTCTGGGCGTCGGGTGGCTCGATGCTCGACGGCGGGCAGCCCGCGCTGACCGACAACGAGGACGTCACCAGCGCCACGGACTACATCCAGGGGATGTGGGACGACGGCGTCATCGCCCCCGGCTCCTTCACCATGAAGGAGCAGGACAAGGTCGAGGAGTTCAGCAACGGCCGGGTCGGCATGATGATCGACTCCCTGGCCCACGTGAACCTCATCCGCGAGTCCAACCCGGACCTGAAGTTCAGCATCTCGGCGATCCCGGCCGAGGACGACTACACGGGCGAGCGCGGCATCCCCTACGCCTCCTGGGGCATCGGCATCGCCGAGAACTCGGAGCACAAGGAAGAGGCGTTCAAGCTCGTCGAGTTCCTGATGAGCGAGTCCGTCAACTCCGAGCTGTCGTCGATCGCGAACGCGTTCCCGGGCAACACGACCTCCGTCCCCGACTTCGTCGAGGAGGACGAGCTGTTCGCCACGGCGTTCGAGATCTACCAGTCCGGGTTCCCGGCCAACGAGTTCACCGGCCTGCCCGTGGCCGAGCAGCTCATGCGGGACTTCGGTGAGGAGTTCCAGAAGGCGCTCGACGGTCAGCAGTCGATGCAGGACGCGCTCGCCGCGGCCCAGACCAAGTGGGAAGAGGAGTTCTAGGCCACCAGCCCGGAACACCCGGGCCGCGCCGGAGGCACGACCGGCGCGGCCCGACCCCCAGGAGAGAGCCGCGAGCCCATGTCACAGACCACCACTCCCGCGGAGGCGCGGACCGCCCAGTCCGCCCCGCCGCCCGGCGCAGACTCCGCCCGGACGCGCACCATCGGCCGGATCAAGCGGACGCTGACGCCCTACGGATTCCTCAGCCCCACCGGGGTGCTGCTGATCATCCTGATGATCACGCCGATCATCATGGTCGTCAGCTACTCGCTGCTGGACCGGGTGATCACCAACAAGAACCCCGCGTTCGTGGGCTTCGACAACTACGTCGAGGTGCTGACCGACCCCGTGTTCTTCACCGCGGTGCGCAACACGCTGGTGTTCACCATCAGCTCGGTGATCGTGCACTTCGCGATCGGCCTGGCCTTCGCGCTCATGCTCAACTCGCCGCTGCTGAAGGACCGCACCAAGGCGTTCTTCCGGGTGCTGTACATCCTGCCGTGGCTGTTCACGGTCGCGATCGTCGCGGTGCTGTGGCGCCTGCTGCTCAGCCCGAACGGCGTCGTCAACTACCTGCTCGGGACCGCCGGGATCACCGACGGGGCGACCGAGTGGCTGGCCAGCCCGTCGACCGCGCTGGCCGCGGTCACGTTCATCAACATCTGGTCGGGCTACCCGTTCTTCATGATCTCGCTGCTGGCCGGCCTGCAGGGCATCCCGAAGGACCTCTACGAGGCAGCCCGGGTCGACGGCGCCGGCGTGGTCGCGCAGTTCCGCAACGTCACGCTCCCGCAGCTGCGGCCGATCATCATCTCGATGGCTCTCCTGGACTTCATCTGGACCACGCAGCAGTTCGCGCTGATCTGGATGACCACCGGCGGCGGACCCATCAACTCCACCGAGGTCCTGTCGACCTTCACGTACAAGCTCGCGTTCACCGAGTACGAGTTCTCGGTCGCCTCCGCCTCCGCCGTTCTCGTGCTCCTCATGTCGATGGTCCTCGCGTTCTTCTACGTGCGGCACCAGAAGGCGAGGGACTGAGATGACCACGCTGGCCACCCGCCCCACCACGTCGGACGCTCCCGCCCTGCGCACGCCGCCCAAGAAGACCGGGCAGAGGGCCGCACTCGTCGTCGCGCTGATCCTCGGTGCCTGCTTCGCCGCGCTGCCCGTGGTGTGGATGCTCTCGAGCTCGTTCAAGACCAACCCGGAGATCTTCGAGTTCCCGCCGCGCCTCATCACGCCGGGCTTCTCGTTCGACGCCTACACGACGATCCTCACCGACCCGACCAAGCTGCGGTTCTTCTTCAACAGCTACGTGATCGCGCTGTCGGTGACCGCGCTGTCGCTCATCGTGGCGGTGCACGCCGCGTACGCGTTCAGCCGGTACGAGTTCTGGGGCAAGAAGACGATCAACGTCGTCGTCGTCTCGGTCCAGGCCGTGCCGCCGATCACGCTGCTGATCCCGTACTTCGGGCTGGTCGTGGCGCTCAAGCTCTACAACACCTACCAGGGCCTCATTCTCACCTACATGGTGTTCACGCTGCCCTACGCGATCATCATGATGACGGGGTATTTCAATACTCTTCCCAAAGAGCTGGACGAGGCCGTCAAGGTGGATGGCGCCGGCCCGTTGACCGCATTGTGGCGCATTCTCATGCCCATCTCCGTGCCCGGTCTGGTCTCCGTCGGCGTGTACACGTTCATGATCTGCTGGAACGAGTTCCTGTTCGCCTTGACGCTGACCAGGACCGAGGACATGCGCACGGTCCCCATCGGCATCCAGCTCCTCATGGGACAGCACTCGTACGAATGGAACGAGATGATGGCGATGAGCATTCTCGGGTGCATTCCTGTCCTCGTTCTCTTCCTCTTCTTCCAGCGCTACTTCATCGGGGGGATGACCGCCGGCGCCGTGAAGATCTAGACCCCCCCTCCCTGAGAAACACCCACACAGGAAAGTTGATACACATCATGTTGATGAACGGCCGAGACCTGCTCGCGGTGGCGAACGAGAACTACTTCGCCATCCCCGCCTTCAACATCAGCGACTACGCGATGGGCAAGGGGATCTTCGAGATCTCCGAGAAGCTGAACGCCCCGCTGATCGTCGCGATCCACCCCGACGAGGTGTCGCACATCGGTGGTGACGCCCTGGCGGCGCTCATCCAGCGCGCCCACCGCTCCTCGGTGCCGGTCGCGATCCACTGGGACCACGGCGGCACCTACGAGCAGGTGCTCCTGGCCATCCAGCTCGGGTTCACGTCGGCCATGATCGACGCGTCCATGCAGCCGTTCGAGGACAACGTCGCGATCACCACGAAGGTCGTCGACACCGCGCACGCGGTCGGTCTGTCGGTCGAGGGCGAGCTGGGCACCATCGGGAAGCTCGACGAGCAGGCCGAGGACGGGGTCCTCGTCGACCAGATCGCGTTCACCGACCCGGCCGAGGCCGTCGAGTACGTCCAGCGCACCGGCGTGGACAGCCTGGCCATCGCGATCGGCACCGCGCACGGCCTGTACCCGAAGCACGTGACCCCGCAGCTGAAGCTCGACCTGCTGCAGCAGATCAAGGCGCTCCTGCCCATCCCGCTGGTGCTGCACGGCGGCTCGGGCAACCCGGACGACGAGATCGGCCAGGCGGTCAAGCTCGGAGTGAACAAGATCAACATCTCGAGCGACATCAAGGTCGCGTACCACGACAAGATGCGCGAGGTGCTGGCGGACGCCTCGCTGCGGGAGCCCAACAGCATCCAGCCGCCGTGCATCGAGGCCATGCAGGAGGTCGCCGCGCAGAAGATCCACCTGTTCGACGCCGCCGGCAAGGCCGACCTGTACTGAGCACGTCCAGACGCGAGAGAGGGCAGCCGACCGATGAGCACGAGGTTCGTGCTGGGCATGGGTGGGACGGTCGACTACGAGATCCGCTGGGACGCAGGCGTGCTCGAGCAGCTCGCAGCCGAGCACGGGATCGGACCCGAGGATCTCGACCTGACCACCCCGGTCGACTCCGTGCGCGACCTGGTCCGGAGCCTGCTCGCGTTCGTCCGCGACGGTGTCGGGGGAGAGCGGTTCGTCGCCTCCTCCGACATCGTCGAGGAGTTCGCCGCTCGGTTCGCCAAGGAGGTCACCCTCGGCGGGACGTGCGTGCGGGCGGCGATCGCGATGGACGTGCTCGGCCTCCCGAGCACGATGCACCTGGTCTCGATCGACGACAACGTCCGCCGGCTGCTGCCGGCCTCCGTCGACTACGTGTCGAGCGCGGTCGAGGACACCCTCGACCCGCACCTGATCGTGCAGTACCCGGCCGGGACGCGGGTCCGGGTGGGCGACGTCGAGCTCGTCTCCGCGCATCCGAACCGCGTGATCTACGCGAACGACCCACCGCACCGCGAGCTCCGGATCGCGGCGGACCTGTCCGACGCGCTGCGCACCGCGGACGTCTTCCTGCTCTCGTCGTTCAACGTCATCCAGGACCCGGCCACGCTCGAGTCCCGCCTGGCGCAGGTGCGCGACGCGATGCGCGCGCTCCCGCCGGACGCGCTCGTCATGTTCGAGGACGCGGGGTACCACGTGCCGGAGCTGAGCAGGCGGGTGCGGGACGAGATGGTGTGGTCGGCGGACGTCTACAGCCTCAACGAGGACGAGATGCAGGCGTACCTCGGGCGCGCGGTCGACCTGCTCGACGCGCCGACCGTCGCGAAGGCCGTGCGCGAGCTCCACGAGGTGGTCCCGGCACCGACGCTGGTGGTGCACACCAAGTACTGGGCGCTGGCGATCGGACAGCGGGCGACCTCGCTCCGGGCGGCGCTGGTCGGAGGGATCACGATGGCGAGCACCCGCTACTGGATGGGCGACGGCTTCACGGCCGAGGACTACGCGGCGACGGCATCGCTGACGCCCGGCACGACCGCTCAACGGCTCGTGTCCGACGTCGCCGACCTGCTCGGCACCGACGCGTGCGTCGTGCCGGCGCTCGACCTGACCGGCGTCGCGACGCCGACGACGATCGGCCTGGGCGACTCGTTCGTCGGCGGCTTCCTCGCGGCGCTGGACCGGCGATGACGACCTGGGGCCAGCTGACCGACGACGGCCGGGTCTCGCAGCCCGACGCGCTCGCGAGCGTCGAGGACCGCGGCGGGGTCATCTCCGTGCGTCTGGCCGGCGGGCTCGCGTTCGACGTCCTGCCCGGGCGCGGGCTGGACCTGGGGGCGACGTGGTGGGGGTCGACGCCCGTGGCGTGGCGGTCCCCGAACCCCGTCGACCCCGGACCCGGGCGCGACTGGGAGTCGCGGTTCCTCGGCGGGCTCCTGGCCACGTGCGGCCCGGACAACATCGGTGAGCCGCGCGGCTCGTCCGGCCAGCACGGCACCCACCACCTGACGCCCGCGACCGACGTGCACTGGTCGCGCGAGCGGGTGGCCGACACCTGGCAGGTGCGCGTGACGGGCACGGTCGCGCACACCTCGCTGGGCGGTCCCCGGATCCTCGTCGAGCGGTCGGTGGTGGCGTCCACGGGAACGCCGGCCGTCGAGGTCAGTGACGTGGTCCGTAACGTCGGCGACCGGAGCGTCGGCGTGCCGCTGCTCTACCACGTCAACCTCGGCGCGCCCTTCCTGCGACCGGGCGTACGCCTGGACGTCGATGCGGACGAGTGGGTCGCCCGGGAGCCGCTCCCGGCGGACCGCCACCCGCTGGTCACCCCCGAGCCCGCGCCGGGCCTGGCCCCCGTCGTCGCCGAGCACCTCGGCGTGCGCGGTGCCCGGGCCACCCTCGTCGGCGACGAGCAGTTCCCCGACCTCGTCGTGACCTGGACCGGCGCCACCCTGCCCCGGCTGTGCACCTGGAGCTGGCCGGCGAGCAACGCGTACGTGCTCGGCGTCGAGCCCACCAACGCCCCGCTGTTCGGCCCGGAGCGGGACCTGCCGCACGCCGGCGCACCCGTGCTCGAGCCCGGCGCGACCTGGCGCACGGGCGTCCGCATCTGCGTCGAAGGACTCGCATGAAGCCGCTGTACCTGCCTGCCAACCAGCCCGCCGACCGGTTCTACGCGGGCGGTCGCCAGATCGCCGACCTGCGCGGGAGCGGTCCGGCGGCGAGCCACGAGCCCGAGGACTGGGTCGGGTCGGCCACGTCGGTGTTCGGGCACGAGCCCGTCGGCCTGACGGTGCTGCCCGACGGCCGCCTGCTCCGCGACGCGATCGCGGCCGACCCGGTCGCGTGGCTGGGCTCGGAGCACGTCGCCGCGTACGGCTCGGACCCGGCCCTGCTGGTCAAGCTGCTCGACGCGGGCCAGCGCCTCCCCGTGCACGCGCACCCCGACGTCCCGTTCGCCGCCGAGCACCTCGGGCTCGCGCACGGCAAGACCGAGGCCTGGGTGGTGCTTGAGCCCGCGCGGGTGCACCTGGGGTTCGCGCGGGACGTCGGCGTCGAGGAGCTGGCCGGCTGGGTGCGGACGCAGGACACGGACGCGATGCTCGGCGCGATGCACGTCCTCGACCTCGCCGCCGGTGACGCGGTGCTGGTCCCCGCAGGGCTCCCGCACGCGATCGGGGAGGGCGCCCTCGTCGTCGAGCTCCAGGAGCCGACCGACCTGTCGATCCTGCTGGAGTGGTCCGGGTTCCAGATCGACGGCGCCACCGACGGGCACCTGGGGCTCGGGTTCGACGTTGCGCTCGCAGCCGTCGACCGGCGCGGGTGGTCCGCCGACGAGATCGCGCACCTGCGGGGTGCGACCGCGGCGTCGTCGGGCGACCTGCTGCCGGAGGCTGCCGCGTTCTTCCGCGTGGAGCGGTGGACCGGTCCACGCGTGCTGGCTGCCGGGCTCGCGGTGCTCGTGGTGATCGACGGTGCGGGAGCGCTCGACGGGGCCTCGCCCTTGCGACGCGGGCACACGGTGCTGCTGCCCGCCGCTGCCGGACCGGTCACGCTCGAGGGGGACGACCTCCAGGTCGTCGTCTGCCGCCCGCCCCGTCCGTAGGGCCTGCCCCGGGATGCGCGTTCACCCGAACGGTCGAACCATGGACGGCACGGTCCAGAACAGGGCCGACGCCGAGAGGGACGACGAGGTCCGAGGGACGGCACACGATGCTCAGCTCACGACACGCATGGTTAGGAGCCGGCAGCGCAGCCGTGCTCGCAGCAGGACTCACCGCCAGCGGGATCGCCGGTGGCGGTGACGGCCGGGACAACGGCCACGGCGGCGGCAGGGCCGTCGCCAAGAACGTGATCTTCATGGTCGGCGACGGACTGAGCATCGCGGCGCGGGACGCCACGCGGCTGGCGACCGTCGGCAAGGACGGCCAGCTGCAGATGGACTCGCTGCGGTACGCCGGCTGGACCCACACCGACTCGCTGGACCCGGAGGAGGCCGTCACCGACTCGGCCGCCGGCGCCACGGCCTTCGCCACAGGGGTGCGCTCGTACAACGGCGCTGTCTCGGTCGACGTGGACGGCAACTCCGTGAAGACGCTCCTGGAGCACGCGAAGGACCTGCGCAAGGCGACCGGGCTGGTCACGACGGCCCAGGTCACCGACGCGACGCCCGCCGCGTTCGGCTCCCACGTCCCCGACCGCGGCGCCCAGAGCGAGATCGCCCGCCAGTTCATCGAGGTGACCCAGCCCGACGTCATCCTCGGCGGCGGCGAGGACTGGTGGTACCCCGTGGGCGACCCGGGCGCCTACCCGGACGACCCCGCCGACCCGAGGCCCGAGGTGAGCAAGAGCACGATCGGGAACCTCGTCGAGCTGGCCGAGGGACGGGGCTACGACTACGTGAGCACCCCCGCCGAGCTCGCGGCCACGCAGTCCGACAAGGTCCTCGGTCTCTTCGCCAACGAGGAGATGTTCGAGCAGTTCCCCGAGGGCCAGGGCGACGAGTACGCCCCCGTCGTCCCGCTCACGACGATGACCGCGAAGGCGCTCGACGTCCTCTCGCGCGACCGGCAGGGGTTCTTCCTGCTGGTCGAGGAGGAAGCCATCGACGAGTTCGCGCACGCCAACAACGCCGGTCGCACGATCCAGGCCGGACAGGCGCTCGACGCGACCGTGGCGCTGGTGCGGGAGTACGTCGCGCAGCACCCCGACACCCTGGTGGTCATCGTCGGTGACCATGAGACGGGCGGGATGGCGATCGAGAACGTCTCGGCCACCGACGAGTCCGGCGACCCCGACAGCACCGACCCTGCCGTCCTGCAGAGCCTCGAGGACGGGCCGTTCCCGATCGCGAACAGCGACCTGGAATTCACCGTCGACTGGACGACCGGGGGGCACACCGGCGCGGCGACGCCGTTGACGGCGGAGGGCCCGAGGGCCGAGCGGCTGGCTCGCGCGCAGGACAACACCGACGTGTTCACGGTGGTGCTCGACGCGATGCGGGGCCGCCGATAGGTCACGGCTGGTCGTAGGACGCCCCATAGGCAGCCTTCGCCTGGGTCCTGATCGCGGCGATCCTGGCCGGGAACTGTGCACGGGTGAACCCGTTGCGGTGCGTGAAGTCGTACGTGGCCGTGAGGGTGATCGGCGCGGTGACGAACGCGGGCGTCGCCGCGTCGCTCGGGTGCCCCGTCTTCCACGGGACGCGCGCGAAGTTGCGCCTGCGCAGATAGGCCGGGCGCAGGATGCCGCCGGTCAGGCTGGTGTCGACCCAGCGGGAGGAGATGAGCGCGAACGCCTTGCGGGTCTCGGCGTCGGACTGGCCGTCCAGCGACACCAGCAGCGCCTTGAGCTGCTTCTCGGCCTCGGCCTCGAACGGTCCGCCCACGGCGAGCGCGCGGGCGGCCACCACCGTGCCGAGGTAGTTGGAGATGAGGTCCTCGGGCGAGAACGACGAGTTGTGGGCCCCCGGGGTCATCCCGGCGTAGGTGTCGATCTCGTGGGAGAGGGCGTCGTCGTCCGCGATGCTCCGGGCGAGGTCGATCCACTCGCCCTGCGACGCGGCGCTCGTGAGCTTCGCGGAGCCCTCGGAGGTGGGCACGGTGGTGCCGCTCGCCCCGTTGGCTGCGTGGATCGTCTGGTAGGCGAAGGCGGTCACCTCGACCACCTGCCAGAGGTGCCCGAGGTCGACGAACCCGGCCCTGCCGGTGTAGACGATGCCTGGCTGGCCGGCGCGGAAGTTCCCGAACGACGTCACACCGCGCAGGGAACCGGAGCTGAGCATGCAGCAGGGCCGGCTGACGGTGAAGGGCTGGGTCAGAGCCGGGCTCGGCGGAGCGGGCGGGGGCGCCTTCGTCAGCGGGAGCGACGACAGCGGGGGAGCGGGCGGCGCGAACTGCTCGGTCCAGGCCTCCACCGACTCGTGCCCGCCGCACCCGCACCCTTCGTCCTCGGTCAACAGCGTGGCCTCGTCGGACTCGTCCTGCTCGGCGGCGAAACCCGGGCCGTCGTGCGCGGACTGCGCCTCGTCCTCGCGGCGGGTCGGCCCGCCGACGGTGATCGTCGCCCGCGCGCGGGCCGCGATCGCACTGGTGTCGAGCCCGCCCGGGTCCCAGTGCCGGTTCCCGGGCACGTGCTGGTGCCCGCAGACGCCGTGGAACGCCGCCCACTCGCGGGCCGTCATGCGGCAGCTCGACTCGGCGCCGTAGCACTGGCGGCTGCCGGTCGGGGCGACCACGGACAGGTCGAGGGGGACCAGCCTGGCCACGGGAGCCAGGAGCCGGTCGGCGAGCCAGTGCAGGACGTCGGGGGTGACCCGGTGCATCGAGGCCGCGAAGCCCCAGAGCTCCACCTGGACGGCGTGCATCCGGTTCGTGTGCAGGGCCCCCGGTCGGGCCAGCGCGTACGCCGACCGGTTGAGGGGCACGGTCTGCAACAGCAGGTTCGCCGACGGCATCGCCCACAGGTGAGGCGGGTTGGTGTGACGGGCGGCGAGCGCGCGGAAGCCGTGCACCGACGGCTCGCCCTCGATCGTGTGGAACACGAACCGCCAGGGGGAGTCGACGTACTGGCCGCCGCCCGAGCGCGGGTTGGCCACCCGCTCTGCACCGGGGACCCAGAGCGCACCGCCCGGGCGGGAGGGCGCCTCGCCCGAGAGCATCGGCGCGACGACGGACTCCTGGACGGACTCCCACTCCTGGGACGTCGGCGCGTCGAACCCGTCGGCGTGGCTGCGCAGCGCCACCTCGGTCAGCGTCTCGACGTCGCGCGTGCCCGCCGCCATGGCCCGGCGGACCGCCGTCTGCTCCTCCGACTCGTGGGCCAGGGGGAGCTCGTCGTGCTCGGACGTCGGACCCGAGTAGGAGGAGAACGGGGAGAGCGACTCCGTCTCCGGGTCGTGCTCGGCCCACACCGTGCTCATCACGTCCTCCTCAGGGCCGGTGGCCGTTGGTGGCCAGCGCGGGGGTCGGCGAGCCCACCGGTGCGAAGCCTGCGGGTGCCGGGGCAGGGATCCGCAGCGGCTGCGAACCCGCCACCGCCCCGGTGTCCACCTGCACGTCCTTGATCCGCTCGCCCGTGGCGGACTGCCACAGGTTCACGACGTTGCGCATCTCGGCGCCCAGGGCGGTCGCGTCGTCGAACAGGACGGACGCGGCCGTCGGGTCGTCGAACGATCCGAGCTCGATCGCGCGCAGCAGGCTGGACATCGGTTCCGCCAGCTCGAACATCTCCCGCGAGCGGGCGGCGGGGGTCATGCCGACGCGCTGGGCGATCTTGGTGAGGCGCTCCGCCGGGCTGGTGGCATCCGCCTTGAGGTCCCTCACGATCGGCGTGTCCGTCTGGAGGGTGAGGTGGAACCAGCTGAGCAGCGTGACGTACGCGAACTCCTCGCGCGCCAGGAGCCCACCCTTGCGGCGGTTGTTGAACATGTCCCGCAGCGACTGGCAGAGCAGCGTGAGGTACGCAGGGTCCGTGGGGTTGGTCCCGGACGTGTTCGCGCTGTTCACCAGCCCGATCCACACCTGCCGGAGCAGCTCGGCCCACTTCTGCCGGAAGTCGGTGTTCACCCCCGCGCCGACGTCCGTCTTCCACGGCTGCTCACCGCCGGAGATCCGCGGAGACACCGCCGGGTGGGGCAGGTCCATGCCGAACATGCGCCAGTACGCGTTGCGCCGCGAGATGCGTGCCTCCGGCCGGGCCTCGCTCACGACGCCCCCGATGGAGAACAGCGGCGGGTCCCGGTAGAAGAGCTCCTCCGTCGCGCGCAGCCACCGGGTCCCGTCGATAGACAGCGGACCGAGCGTCTCGCCCACGACCAGCCGGCGGACCACCTCGAGGAAGATCTCCGCGACGCCCGTGGCCTCGATCAGGTACGCGTAGGAGAGGTGGTGCCAGACGAGCCCGATGCCCGTCGTCGGCGGACCGAGCACCGGCGACCAGAACTCGGTGTCCGGTGGGTCGATCCCCGACGGCGCCAGGAACGCGGGCGGGATCTGTGTGGGGAGGTCGAGGGCGCCGATGATCGCGTCGTCGCCCAGGAACGGCGCCTGCGACGGGGCCGCCCCCAGTGGCAGCTCCGGGACGAGGCGCGCGCCCGACCACGCCTCCTCGAGCCAGCGGCTCAGCTGCTCCGGATGGAGGAGGAGGACCTGCTCACGCGTCCCGCCGGCGGCGGGGTCGGCGTAGAGCTTGGCGAGGCTCAGGAACATGGCGTCCTCCTCAGCTGGCGGTGGTCGCGTCGGTCGCGGCCGACGAGGTCACGGGCGGGGTGGTGTGCGTGACGTACGCCGACGGCTCGAGCCGGGGTCCGAACGCCACGACAGGTCCGCGGCGGCTCCGCAGCACGACGATCGACCCGATCGTCTCGTCGGGCTCGAAGTCGCGGGGGCGGACCACCCCGGAGGAGCTGCGGGGGCGGTGCCCACCGAGCGTGGCGTCGACCGTCGCGCGCGCGTCGTCGTCGTCGTCGAGCTGATGGATCCGGGCCAGCTCGACCGTCCCGCGGCCGTGGAGCTCCACCCACGCAGCCGCCGGAGGGACGTCCTCCAGCAGGACGAAGTCCCGATACCTGGTCGCACGGACGGTCCGGGCGTCGAACTCCCGCCCGCTCCCGCGGCTGACCCGACCCATCAGCGTGCCGAGCGCCCGGTACCCGAATGCGACCCGCTGCCGGATGCGGTCCTCCTCCGACGTGTCGACGAGCGGGGACGCCGCGGGGGGTCGTTCCGCCAGGTCCTTGACCGCTGCGGTCAGGGCGACCAGCTGCTCCAGCAGCTTGTCGTCGGGTCGGGCGGCAGAGCTGGACGGGGTGGGGGACATCGGAGGGTCCTTGGTCTCTCAGGCGCTCAGGCGGCGCGGTCGGCGGTGCAGGGACGGGGTGCGGCCTCGGCGCCGAGGTCTCGGACCCAGGTGCGCAGCGCCCGCTGGTGGCCGTCGGCCGCGGTCGGGTCGAGGGCGACGCGGGACGTCAGCACCGCGAGGATCCGCAGCGGGTGGCGTCGGCGCAGGTACGACGAGGTGAGCAGCGTCCCGCCCGCCTGGGACTCGAAGGCCCGCAGCCGGGACGGTTCGACCTGCTTCGGGTCGAGAACGGCGGAGAGTGACACCCCGCGGAAGGCGCGTGCGGGGCGGCGCGTGCAGGTGTCGACGATGTCGGTCATCGCCTCCACGCTCAGGCGGGCGAGCTGCCCGACCTCCCCGCCGATCGCGGCCGCCGGGTGGCGCTGCGACCAGACCGTCGCCACGTCGTCCCAGGGACCGGCGCCGAACCAGCTGCGGCACAGCGCGACGTTGAACATGACCCGGATCCACGGCGGCGGGTGGGGGTCGCCGAGCCGCACACGGAACACGTCTGCCGTGGACCCGTCGACCACGTTCGCCAGGGCGACGACAGGCGCCCAGCCGGCCTGGCAGAACGCGTGCGTGTCCGCGGCGATCTCGCCCGACCAGGACTCCCACGCGTCGGCGAGCCCGGTCGACCGCGGCGCCAGCGTCGTGCGCAGCGCCTCCGCGAGCTCCGCGTTCCACCCGGTCAGGTGCGCCACCTGGTGCCCCGTCTCGTGCAGGAGCGCCGTCGGGAACGACACGTTGTGCCGGGTCAGCTTGATCGCCGCCGCGGGCGACGGGTGCGCCCGGTCCCACAGCTGGATCCCGGCGCGCAGGATGGACGCGCCGAGGCCCTTGTCGAGGTACACCAGCGTCGGCGGCGGGTCGATCCCCAGCGGGGTGAGCGTCGCCGCCATCGAGTCGGACGTGAGCGTGTCGTAGCCCCGCAGCAGCTCCCGGGTCGCAGGGTTGGTGCGGGTGGCGATGGCGTCCCCGTAGAAGTCGAGGATCGTCTCCGCCTGCAGGTAGCGCCGCCGCAGCCGCAGCACGCCCCGGCGGGTGGTCTCGACGTCCTGGCCGCCGGTGGCGGCCACCTCAAGGCTGCGCACCTCCTGCAGCAACGAGCCGACCAGCCCTGCGAGCCGGTCGCGGATGCCGTGCTGGAGGTACCGCTCCAGGCTCTCCCACGCCTCGGGCGCGGCCACGACGTCCAGGTCCGCGAGCGACTCCACGGCCAGCCGCCAGTGAGTCAGCTCCGCGCTCGTGTGCCGCCGGGCAGCGCCCTCATCCACGGTGCTCACCGGCTCGGATGCTCAGCACCGGCTCGGGCGCCGTCCCGCTCGCGAGCGCCGGCCGACCCGCGAAGGTGAAGGCGAACGTCAGGGTCACACCGGGGGCGGGGTCCTTCGCTGCGGTCGTCAGGGCCGCCGCGGACGTGCTCAGCTGCTCGGCCACGCCCTTGCCGACGGCGTCGGCGAGCGCGTCGGCCAGTCGCTTGGCGCCACCCTCGGGCACCGTGACCGCGTGCCTGGCCAGCATGTGGCGCAGCCGTACGGTCAGCGCCTGCCGCATCGCGGGCCCCACCAGCCCGCGCACCAGCGCGACGACCTGGACGTGCTCCCTCTTCTCGAGGTGCCCGACGAGCAGGTGGGCGTTGCGCTCGCTGACGTGCAGGTGCAGGCGCAGCACCGGCTTGGTGGCCGTGAGGTCCAGCCGGGCCGAGAAGGGACGACGACGGCGCATCCGCAGACCCCGGACGCGGACCCGGTAGACCCGCGGACCCCCGGCCGGCCGGTGCGCGGGGTGGCGCACCGGGAGCGGTCGCGACGCCGCGAGCTGCTCGAACTCCTGCGCGGCATCGGCGTACGACTCCGGGTCGCCCTCGAGCTCGAACGCGGCCAGGTGGCCCAGGCTTCCCCCGGGCAGCAGCTCGTACTGGTGCACCTCCGCGGTGACCGGCCACGCGCGCGCGCCGGCCTCGAGCAGACGGTCCTCGAGGGTCTCGCCGTTGGTGAACGTCACCGACCGGGCCGACGCGCGCGTCACGACGACCGGCTCGACGACGCTGAGCTTCCGGTACCGGTAGTGCGGTCGGGTCTGGCGGGGGAGCGGCACCCAGATGCCCCGCTCGCCCTCCGGCGTGGCCTCGGCCTCGACGAGCCCGGCCCGCAGGACCTCGGCGGGCAGGTGCCGGGTCGCCGCCTCGGTGAACGCCTCCTGGACCAGCGCCTCGAGCAGGAGCTCGTTCGCCGACGCCGCCGCGGGCTGGGACAGCACCTCGCGGACCGTGTCCTCGACCGTCGCGACGAGCGCCTCCGCACCGAGCGACCCGTCCGCGGCGCCCTCCGCCTCGAGGCCCAGCAGCCGCAGCCCCACGTCCGCCACGGGCCGAGAGAGCAGCTGGGCGGCCTGTGCCCCGATCATCGGCTGGACCAGGGTGGCCAGGAGCTTGGCGACGAACGCCACGACCCGCGGCCGTCCGATGACCTTCACCCCGAGCTTGATGAGCTTCATGGCCGCCATCACGACCGGCACGAACTGCTCCATCTCGGCCAGTGGCGTCTCGCGCGGGTCGGCGGCGACCAGCTGCCGCGCGAGAGTCTCCCGAGCCGCGTCGAGCGCGGCCACCGGTCCGCCGCCGGCGGCGACCCCCGCGCTCTCGGCCTCGAACTCGGACACCAGCTCCGCGGCGACCGACTCGTTCGGCGCCAGGACCGCCTCGGCGATCGCGGCGTCGAACTCGTCGACGAGCGTCTCGCTGCTCCACGGGCGTTCACCCTCGGGGGCGTCGGTCGACGGCGCGTCCGCCGGGGATGCGTCCGGCGACGGTGTCCCGCCGTCGGTGGGGGCGTCGGCAGCGGCGGGGGCCGGGGTGGGCCGTGCGGCCGCGCCGCCGAACTTCGCCGCGAGCCGGGTCGCGGCGGGACGCAGCGACGCCGGGAGCGTGCCGATCGCCTTCTTGAGCACCCGCTGGAGCAGCGGCCGCACGAGCTTCTTCAGGATGCCGAACAGCTTGCCGAGCGGCAGGAGCTTGCCCACGGCCCGCACGCCCTTCTTCACCAGCGTGCCGACGCCCTTCACCACCTTCTTGACCTTGCTGACCAGCTTGCCGAGGAACAGCTCCTGCGCGGCGAGCGGCCCGGCGGCGAGCTCGGAGTCCGACGGCAGGAAGCCGACGGCGGCATCGATCTCCGCCTCGGTCAGCGCGCCGGCGGGACGGTCCTGGAACTGCGTCTCGAGCGAGCCCAGGAGCCGGTCCGCCTGCGCCGCGACCGACTCCATCCACTGGGTCGCTTCCGACTCGCCGAGCGCCAGCGCCTCGCTGTGCTGGCCGTAGGCGCTGCTCGACGCCAGGTGACGGCCGGCGACCTCGGCCCCGAGCGCCTCGAGCGACTCGAGGAAGTCCTCGTCCTCGAGCTCGGCACGGAGCACCTCGTACGCACCCGCCTCCAGGTCGGCCTCGTCGATGCCCGCCATGGCCTCCCCGAACGGCGACAGCACGCCGAGCTCGGTCTCGACCTCGCCGACGGGACCGCGCAGGGACAGCACCGCGGGCGAGAACGGGCTGACCAGCGCGGTGGGTCGCGCCGGGCCGCGTGCTCCGGCTGCTGCGGGTGCCTCCACGACGTCCACGTCCACCTCCAGGTCTCCGGACCGACGCTACGAACCCCCCGTCGCGGCACCGTCGAGCCCGCGTCGCGCGTTCCGTCACCGGTCCGTCCTCGCTCCCGTCATCTCGTCCGGGCCGAGTCTGTCGTCGGGCTCGTCGGCGATCTCGAGAAGCCACGCGCGGACCGTCGACGCGGCCTCCTCCGCCGAGGCCACGACCCGGGCGGTGGGCTCTCCCGTGCTTCCCGACCGCAGCAGCCGGACCCGGACGGTGCCGTGCTCGGTCCAGCCGCGGACCACGATGACGGTCCACGCCGGCGTCGGTCGAGCGCCGTTTACGGCCCCATCCATGCGCGCTATGTTGGCCACTCGTCATCGCCGCCCCGTCACGGCCTCGTCTTCACCGCCGTCGCGAGGGGCGCACCGACCGGCGTCGTCGCCGGTCGGAGGACAGGACCTGGGGGCACCATGTCCGACGCTTCGTCGCGCATCCAGATCAGGGTGATCGGTCAGTTCGAGCTCGTGGTCGGCGACATGCCGAGCACGGTCCCGGTCCAGGCCCAGCGCGTGCTCGGGATGCTCGCCGTCGTCGGTTCGCCCCAGTCGCGCACGGTGCTCGCGGGAACCCTGTGGCGCGACCTGGCCGAGGAGCGGGCCAAGGCCAACCTGCGCAACGCGCTCTGGCGGATCCACGGTGCCAGCGACAAGGTCATGTGCTGTACGCGCTCGGGGGTGGGGATCGACGCCGGGGTCACCGTCGACCTGGCGCGGGCGCAGCACTGCGCACGAGGCCTGGTGCGCGGGGACCTCGCCGTCGACGACGCGCGGATGATCGAGATGTTCGAGAGCGACCTGCTCCCGGCGTGGGACGAGGACTGGCTGGTCATCGAGCGGGAACGGCAGCGCCAGCTGCGGATGCATGCGCTCGAGGAGCTCAGCGCCGCCCTGTGCCGGGTCGGTCGGTACTCCGAGGCCATCTCCGCGGCGCTGGCCGCGGTCGAGGCCGAGCCGCTGCGCGAGTCGTCGCAGCGAGCCCTCGTCAGCGCGCACGTCGCCGAGGGGAACGTGAGCGAGGCCGTGCGCCAGCTCGGCGCGTACCGCCGTCAGCTGGCGGCGGAGATGGGCATCGCGCCGAGTCGGCAGCTGCAGGAGATCGTGGACACCGCCCTGCTCCACGCGCAGTCGCGCGGCACCCGGAGCGTCGACCGGCCAGTGGCCTCGTCGGTGGGCCGGGCGCCGGTCAGGACCGGGGGGACCGCAGCAGGTCCGCGATGATCGACGTCGTTGCGCGGTGCACGGTGGGCCTGCGACAGGGCGGCTGGTTCAGCCGGCGGCGCTGACCCGCTGCCGGACGAGCTCGACCAGGCGGCCGACGTTCAGGGTCCAGCCGACGCCGAACACGCGCGGGCTGATCAGGTGCGCGCCCTCCGGGTCCCACATGCGCTCCTTGACGCGGGCGAGGGTCGGTACGCGGAAGTCGTAGGGCACGAAGCCGAGGGCGCCGTTCCAGGTCCGCTCCTCTGCCGGCTTGCGCAGCTCCTTGACGACGGCGGCGACCGCCAGCCCCAGCGTGATCAGCCGGATCAGCTTCTGGAGGTCCATCCCTGTCGCGCGCTCGTCCTGCGATGCCATCTCGACTCCTCGGTCCGCGGGTGATCACCCCATCGTCCACCCGGCGGTAGTCAGCCTTCCAGCACCCCGTCGAGCAGCGCCAGCGCCCGGGCCACCGCCTCTCGGGCCTCGTCGTCGGTGACTGCCGTCGCGACGACGCCGTAGACCATGCGCTGCAGCAGCAGGACGTCCTCGACGGTGAGGTCGGCGGAGACGAGACCGGCCGACTGGGCGCGCGGCAGGGTGGCCTCGACGAGGGCGGGCAGCCGGCCGGCGAGGTCGGTCTCGGTCAGGTCGTGCCGTGCCGCCAGGAACATCTCCACGAACGCGGACTCCTCGACGGTGAGCTCCAGGAGCCGCGTCCAGAGGCGACCGAACGCGCCCGCGTCCGGCGCGGCGGCGAGGGCCTCGAGCTCGACGAAGTGCTCCTCGAACACGGCGATCGCCAGATCGAGCCGCGTGGGGAAGTGGCGGTACAGGACGCCTTGGCCCACGCCGGCCTCCTGCGCGATGGCGCTCAGCGGGGCGCGGTAGCCGCGGTCGGCGAAGACGCGGCGGGCTGCGTCGAGCAGGGCGCGACGGTTCTCCGGCGCGGCGGCGGGGCCGCGGTTGCTTCCGCGGGTCGCGTTGGGCATGCTGTCATCCTAGACATCCGGACAGTGTTGTCCGGTTAGCAGAAGGAGCGGTGGAATGTCCGAGCTCATCTACGACGTCGTGGTGGTCGGGACCGGTGGAGCGGGCTTCGCCGCAGCCATGGGCGCAGCCGACGAGGGTCTGCGCGTGCTCCTGCTGGAGTCCACCGACAGGTGGGGCGGAAGCACCGCCATGTCCGGGGGTGGCATGTGGCTCCCGGATAACCCGCTCGGGCAGCGCGCCGGCGTCGGCGACTCCCGCGAAGAGGCCCTCACGTACATGGAGGCCACGATCGGCGACGACTACCGGGCCACCTCCCGGGCGCGCAAGGAGGCGTTCGTGGACGGGGTCGCGGACTTCGTCACCACCGCCGAGAAGTACGGCATGCGCTTCGCACGCGCGGCCGACTACCCCGACTACTACCCGGAGCTCCCCGGCGGCAAGATCGGGCGCGCGCTCGAGGTCGAGCCGTTCGACTCCAAGAAGATCGGCGCCTGGTGGAAGACCAGCCGCGCGCTCATGTCGCTGCCGCTCAAGACGGACGACGTCTGGCTCCTGAGCCGGGCCTGGTCGACGCCCGCCGGGTTCGTGCGCGGCGCGGGCTTCGTGTTCCGCACGCTCGGCGGGGCCGTCCGGGGCAAGCGCCTGGTGGGCACCGGAGCGGGGCTCGCGTGCTCGTTCATGCACGTGGTGGTGAACAAGCAGCGCACCCCGCTGTGGCTGAACGCGCCGGTCGAGGGCCTCGTGACCGTCGACGGCCGGGTGGTCGGCGTGCAGACGGTGCGCGACGGGCGCCCGGTGACCGTGACCGCGACCCGCGGGGTCGTGCTCGCCGCGGGCGGCTTCGACCACAACACGATCCTGCGGCAGAAGTACCAGGGCATCGACGGCAACCCGTCGGGGAACCCGGGCAACGTCGGCAGCACCCTCGAGCTGGCGCAGGACCTCGGTGCGTCGGTGGAGCTCATGGACGACGCCTGGTGGGGCGCCTCGGTGGCGCCGCTGCCCGGGACGAGCCCCGGCTTCCTCGTCGGTGAGCGGTCCATGCCGTACTCGATCATGGTCGACGCGGAGGGGGACCGGTTCGCCAACGAGTCGGAGTCCTACGTCGACCTGGGCCACCACATGCTCGACCACGACAAGGACGGCACCTACTGGCTCGTCGCGGAGGCCCGGCACGCCCGCCGCTACCTGCGCAGCTACGCCATGGACCCGCGCGTCACCAAGGCGATGGCGGCCGCCGGCACGATGGTCAAGGCGGCGACGCTGCAGGAGCTGGCGCAGGGCATCGGTGCACCTCGCCTGGTGGCCACGGTCGACCGGTTCAACGGGTTCGCCCGCTCCGGCGTCGACGCGGACTTCGGCCGCGGCAACTCGGCCTACGACCGCTACTACGGCGACCCGACCGTGCACCCCAACGCCAACCTCGGTCCGCTGGAGAAGGGTCCGTTCACCGCGTTCAAGGTCGTCATCGGTGACCTGGGCACCAAGGGCGGGGTGGTGACGGACGCCGACGCCCGCGTCCTGCGCGACGACGGCTCCGTCATCGAGGGCCTCTACTCGGCGGGCAACAACTCGGCCTCCGTCATGGGCCGCACCTACCCGGGTCCCGGCTCGACCATCGGACCGGCCGCCGTGTTCGGGCTGCGGGCAGCCCGGCACATGGCGCGCAGCGCGGACTGAACTGCTGTGCCGCACGGCCGCCGCGAGGCGGCCGTGCCGGCGCTCACCCCGCGCCGTCGAGGACGTGGCGCAGCCGCGCGGCGAACGCCTCGGGCTCGCCCGGCCGGCCGAACTCGTCACCGAGGAAGCCGCCGTGGTTGCTGGGGAAGACCGTCAGCTCCAGGCCGAGCTCCTCGGCCAGCGCCGCCGACGTGCGCCACGTCAGCGTGTCCTTGCTCTCGACCCCGCCCGCGACGACCACCCGGGTCGACGCGCCGGTCAGGGCGGCGACGTCCGGCCGGTACGCCGTGATCGCGTTGGAGGCACCCGACAGGAGCGGGTCGACGCGTGACCCGTCGTCGTCGGTCGGCAGCCCGAACGCGGACGGGTCGGGGAGCTCGCGGCCGAAGTCGGGCGTGAACTCGCCCTGCACGGAGGTCAGGGCGATGAACGCCGCCATCCCCGCACCCCAGCCGTCACGGTGGTACACCTCCTGGACGCGCTGCTCCGCGGCGAACGCCTGGGCGGCGTCGGGCAGGACGGAGAGCACGGGCGGCTCGTGCGCGACGAACGTGCGGACGTCCTCGGGGTGCGTCGCCACCAGGTGCAGCCCGGTGACGGCGCCCCCGCTGCTGCCGAACAGGTCGACCGTCCCGCCGAGCTCGCCGACCAGCAGGTGCAGGTCCTCGGCCTGCTGCTGGGGGGAGTTCGACAGGTCGCCGTCGCTGCGCGTGCTCCGCCCGAGGCCGCGCGGGTCGTACGTCACGACCGTCCGGTCCGGGAAGTGGGACGCGAGGGTCCCGAAGCCGGACGCGTCCATCGGCTGCCCGATGAGCAGCAGCGGCACGGTGCCGTCCGTCGCCGGGAGCTGCCCTCGTACGTCGTAGGTGAGGGTCGCTCCCGGGACGTCCAGCGTGTGCGTCGTCTTCACGTCGTGCTCCTGTCGGCCGTCGGTGGCGTTACTCGCCAGTATCTCGTCGACGGCCGGTGCGCGCCGGTCAGGGCAGCAGGACGCGCACCGCCTGCGTGGTCCCGCCGCTGGTCAGCGACCAGGTCCCGTCATCGGTCGGCAGCAGCGTCCAGGTGCCGCACCCGGCCGCGTCGCTCGCCGTGCGGACGAGTGTGAGGTCGGAGCCCAGGCACGCGACCTGCCCGCCACGGACGTCCGCCTCGACGCTGCGCACGGTGTAGCCGGCGGTCCCGGCCACGGACTCCACCCGCCACTTCTGGCACGCACGCGCGTCCCGAGGCTCGAACGTGACCGTGCCGCCCCTCGGCCCGTGGCAGCGCGCCACGCTCAGCGTCCGGCGGTCGTCCGTGGGGCTCGCCAGCAGCACCTCGCCCACCGGCTCGACGCGGAACTGCTGCTCGCTGCCACCCGTCGGGGTGCTGATCGCCACGTTGGCGCCGGCGACGGGGCCGCCCTGGACCGTCCAGGCGCGGTTGCCCGGCAGCACGCTCGCGACCGTCGTCCAGCCGTCGCCCGCCGCGGCGAAGCTCCAGCGCTGGCAGTCGTTGTTCGGCAGGAACCCCAGCCAGCCCCACTGGGCGACGTTGCCGCCGTCGACGTTCTGGCACGCGCCCACCTCGGCGACGTTGTTGCTGAACCGGTTGAGGATCCGGGTCCCGTTCCCGCGGTCGGAGAGCTGCCACTGCTGGCACCGGTTGTCCAGGTCGAGCCAGAGGGCGATGTTCGCGCCCTCGTACCCGCAGCCGGCGTTCTCGACGACCGCCGTGCCGTCCCGGGGGACGAGCTGCACGAACGCGTCACCGTGACCGATCGAGCGGCTCGGGTTGATCGGGTCGCTGAGGACCGGCCACCCGTCGCGACCCCAGGTCAGGGTGCGGACGTTCAGTCGCGGCGCGCCGCCGTCGGTCGCGTCGTAGTAGTGGTTCACGAAGAGCCCGCTGCGGCCGTTCTTGTCCATGAGAAGGTCACCGCCACCGGCGCCGACGAACTCGTTGTATCCGCGCAGGATCTCGGTGCCACCCTTGTCGCCGAGCAGCGGGACGCCGTCGGCGTCGACGTAGGGACCGGTCAGGCTCGCCGACCGGCCGACGATGGTGCGGTAGTCGCTCTCGACGCTGCGGCAGCAGTAGTCCCAGGACACGAACAGGTAGTAGTAGCCGTCGTGGAACGCGATCGTCGGGTTCTCCTCGGCGTTCGGGGCGAACTGGCGCTGCGCGATCTGGACGGGCTGCGCACCGGCGACGGGCGTGCCGGTGGCGGGGTCGACCGGCACGACGTGGATGCCGGAGAAGAACGAGCCCCACGACAGCCACGTCGCGCCGTCCGCGTCGACGACGAGGTTCGGGTCGATGGCGTTGAACGTGTCGACGCCCGGCTGTGAGCGGACCACCAGGCCGCGGTCCTCCCACTGCGCGTTCGCGAGGGTGGGGGAGGTCAGCAGGCCGATCACCGAGTTGTTGGTGCCGAACTGGGACACCGCGTAGTAGAGGCGCCACTCGGTGCCGGACCAGCTCAGGTCGGGTGCCCAGGCGTCCCGCGGCGCGTTCTCGGGCGTCACGCCGAGCGACTCGAGCACCCAGGCCGGGAGCTCCGTGAGCACCGGGCCGAGCTCCTCCCAGTGCACCAGGTCGCGGGAGCGCTTGAGCGGGAGGTACGTGTCGTCGAAGGCGGCGTCGCCCGTGATCGCGACGTAGTACCAGCCCTTCTCCTTGACGATCGTCGGGTCGTGCGCGATGGGGTCGACCGGGCGCGCGGTCGGCGGCCGTTGCGCCGGGGCGGCCGTCGCTGGGGCGGTCACGCCGACCAGCCCGAGCAGGCTCGCGATCACGATCAGGATCAACGTCAGGGGAGTGCGCTTCATCGAGTGTCCTCTACTTCCACATCGTCGTGGGGGCTCGCCGTGGCACATCCTGGCACAGTTCTACAACGTTGGAAACGGTCAGTCCTACAACGTTGAAGACGAGGGAGGTCACGCGTCCGGCAGCAACGGCACCGCGATCCCCTCGCCACGGCGCAGCAGGCTCGCGCGCATCACGGCCTGTGTGCCGAACCGCAGCGCGACCGCGTCGACCGCCTCGTCCAGCCCGCCGTGGTCGGGATGGTCCAGGGGCAGGGCCAGCTGCACGAACCGGTCCGACGACAGCCCCGTCAGCGCGACACCCACCAGCGTGATCCCGCGCTCGCGGATCAGCGGCCCGGCGGCCTCGAGCAGTGCCACCGCAGCGGCGGCGATGTCCTCGGACGAGTCCGTGGCGGCGTGGAACGACCTCGACCGGGTGGCCTTGGTGTAGTCCTCGAACCTCAGCCGTAGGACGACCGTCCGCGCGATCCGGTCCGCCTTGCGCATCCGTCGGCACACCCGGTCGACGAGCCCGAGCAGGGCGGCGCGGACGAACGCCTGGTCGTGCGGCCCGTGGCCGAGGGCGCGCTGCGCACCGATCGACCCCCGCGACCCGCCGACCACCACCTTCGCCGGGGTCTGCCCGTGCACGACCGCGTAGAGGTGCCCGCCGCCGGCGGGGCCGAGCGCCGCGACGAGGACCGAACGGGGCAGGGTGGCGACGTCCCCGGCCGTCCGCAGTCCGTACGCGTGCAGCTTGGCCGCGGTCACCGCCCCGACGCCCCAGAGCATCTCGACCGGCAGCGGGTGCAGGAACGACTCCTCGTCGGCGGGGAGCACCAGCAGGAGCCCGTCGGGCTTGGCCACCCGGGACGCGACCTTGGCGAGGAACGGCGTGCGCGCCACGCCCACCGTGATCGGCAGGCCGACGACGTCGCGCACCTGGGCGCGCAGCCGCGCAGCGATGTCCACGGGCGGCACGTCGATCCTGTGCAGGCCGCCGACGTCGAGGAACGCCTCGTCGATCGACACGCCCTGCACCAGAGGGGTCGTCTGACGGAACAGCTCGAAGACGGCCTTGCTCGCCTCGACGTAGGCGTCGAACCGCGGCCGCACGATGATCAGCCCCGGGCACAGTGCGCGGGCCTGGCGGCCGCCCATCGGTGTGGTCACGCCGCGGCGCTTCGCCTCGTACGACGCCGCCAGGATCACCCCGCCGCCGACGGCGACGGGCCGGTTGCGCAGGCGGGGGTCGTCGCGCTGCTCGACGGACGCGTAGAAGGCGTCGAGGTCGGCATGCAGGATGGTGGAGCGCACGAACACATGTTCGAACATACGTCTGACACTAGGGTCGCGTCATGCACCGGATCATGCTCCGCGAGGTCATCATCGACGCTCCCGCGGCGGACATCGACACCGTCACCACGTTCTGGTCGGGCGCGCTGGCCGCGTCCCCGCACCCGATCCCCGGGGAGCCGTTCGTGGCCCTGCGGGGAGCCGCGTCACTGCCGCACGTGGCCACCCAGAGCATCGGGGGCGGCGACGGGCCGCGCTTCCACCTCGACATCGAGACCGACGACCTCGACGCCGAGATCGCGCGGCTGGAAGGGCTCGGCGCCACGGTCCGCACCCGCTACGACGACTACGCCGTCATGGCCGACCCCGTCGGGCTGCTCTTCTGCCTGCTGCCGCCCGTGTCGGAGGAGTTCGCGACCCGGTCGAGGACGGTCGGGTAGCGACCGTCAGTCGTAGAACGGCGGGAGGAGGTCGGCGGTGTCGTCGACGTTCTCGGTGCGGATGGTGCGGGCGGTGCTGTTGTTCGTGGTCTGCCGGCTGTCGGCCGTCAGGCGCCACCAGGGTGCGTTCACACCCACGATCCTTCCGGCGTCGGCGCGGGCCGACCAGGGACGTTCGACCCGAGCGACCCGCACCCTCGGTCGGGGGTGCGGGCCGCTCCCGGGTCGCTCATTCCCAGACGTACGCCGGCCGCAGCTCCGCGATGCTCCCCGGCCCGGCGAACTGCGCCGCGATCTCCTCCGCGCGATCGCGGGTGGCGCAGTCGATCAGGAAGAACCCGGCCAGGTGCTCCTGCGTCTCGGCGTACGGCCCCTCGCTGGCCAGCGAGTCGCCGCTGCGCCAGCGGTACACGGTGGCCGACGCCGGGTCCGCGAGGGCCTCCGCGGTGACCAGCTCGCCGTTCGCGGACAGCTCCCCGAGGAGCACGTCGAACTTCCGGTCGCCCTCCTCGTGCTCGGCGACGCTCAGCGCGCGGCCCTCGTCGGTGAACCGGGACGTCGGGTGCGCCCACGGCTTGGGGTTGGAGTGGATGAGGATCAGGTACTTCACGATGGACCTCCTGGATCGGGTGCTGTCGGGGGATGACGCGGAGGGTCGGCGATTCTCGACACGTCCTGGTCGAGTCCGTGGTGCAGGTCGCCGCACTCGACCTCGACGACACCGTGCGCGACCAGGTAGCCGCGCGCACCCCGGTCCCCGGTGAGCGTGCCGGACAGGGGACCGCAGTGGTCCGCGCCGATGAGGACCGGGTGCCCCGGTCGCCCGTCGTAGACCGCCTGCCGGAGCGTGTGCCGGTCCCACGTCGTCGTCAGGCGCGCGACGACGCTCACCGGGGTGCCGGGCAGGTCCACGAGCGTGACCACGACCGCATCGCCGGTCGCGTGCGCGAGGCCCGTGCGCAGCGACTCGCCGAGCCCGTCCGCCCACCGCGCTGCGACCACGGTCGTGACGCGGGTGTCGTCGGGTACGAGCGCGCGCGCCTCGTCGGCCGCCGCGCCCAGGACCACCACGACGCGCGTGCAGCCGCCGTCGAGCAGCAGCCGCACCGCGTCGGCGAGCCACGGCACGACCAGCGCCTTCGGGCCGCCGTGCCGCGCGCCCGCACCGGCCGCGAGCACGATGCCGCTGAGGCTTGCGTGAGTGGGAGGCACGTCCCGTACGGTGCCAGTGCGCGCGTGCGGAGCGCTACCGGGAGGCGGCCTTGATGATCGACGACGGACCTGAGACGCGGTCGCGGCTGGCGACCGCCCTGCACGTCCCGCGCTGGGTCGACGAGGTCGCGTCCGGCTGCCCGTACCCGTCCCTCGACGCGCTCGTCGGTGTTGCCGACCTCGCGGCCCGCACCCTGACGCCGGCGGAGGTCGACCAGGCGCTCGCCGCCCACCCCCGCATCGGCGAGAAGGCCAGCGGGCTGAGCAGCACCGAGCAGGCCGCGTCCGCCACCGACGACCCCGCGCTCATCGAGGCGATGGCCGTCGGCAACGAGACGTACGAGCAGCGGTTCGGTCGCATCTTCCTCATCCGCGCGGCCGGTCGCAGCCGCGTCGAGGTCCTCGCCGAGCTGCACCGCCGGCTCGGTCTGTCCGACGAGGAAGAAGCGGCCGAGGTCGCCGACCAGCTCCGCCAGATCGCGCTCCTGCGTCTCCCGACCCTGTTCGCGTCATGAGCCAGCTCACGACGCACGTCCTCGACACCACCCTCGGCCGGCCCGCCGCCGGGGTCCCGGTGGGGCTGGAAGCGTCCGTCGACGGGCAGTGGACCGAGCTGGCGACCGGGGTGACCGACGACGACGGCCGGGCGAGGTCGCTCGGCCCGGACGCCGTGCCGCCCGGGCGGTACCGGTTCGTGTTCGACACCGCCGCCTACTTCGCCGCGACCGGGCAGGTGGGGTTCCACCCGGAGGTCGTCGTGGTGTTCGACGTGGTCGACGACGGGCACTACCACGTGCCGTTGCTGCTCAGCCCGTTCGCGTACTCGACGTACCGGGGGAGCTGACGGCTCAGTACTCGACGCGCGTCGGCCGGGCGAGCCACGCGTCCATCGGCGCGGACGCCGTCGGGACCCGGTGCCCCAGCACGGGCATCGGCCAGGTGGCGCGGTCGGACTCGAACAGCTCGTAGAAGACGCTGTCGTCGAAACCGGCTCGGGCCGCGTCGGTGCGGTCGGCGGCGAACACGACGCGGTCCACCCGCGCCCACAGGCACGCGGCGAGGCACAGGGGGCACGGCTCGCACGACGTGTAGACCGTGGCACCGGCCAGCGAGAACGTGCCGATCGTCTGGCACGCCGCACGGATGGCCATGACCTCCGCGTGCGCGGTGGGGTCGTTGTCCCGCGTGACGCGGTTCTGGCCCGCGCCGATCACCACCCCGGCGCGCACCACGATCGCGCCGAACGGCCCCCCGCCGTCGGCCACGTTGGCCGTCGCGAGCGCGACGGCCTGCGACAGCCAGCTCTCGTCCTCGGGAGTCACGGCGCACCCACCGATCGCGTCCAGGCATCGCCCGCGTCCGGGGCGCCGTCCCGCACGACCACCGCCTCGATCAGCCCGTAGGGCCGGTCGGCGGCGAAGAAGACCTCACCGGGGTTCTCCAGCCCGAACGGGCTCAGGTCGGCGAGGAAGTGGTGCTTGTTCGGTGCTGCGAACCGGATCTCGACCACCTCGGGGACGGCGTCGAGGACAGCCTCGCCCATCTGCCACAGGGTCTGCTGCAGGGCCAGGGAGTGCCGGGTGGCGAACGTGGTGAGCATGACCTCGCGGACCCGGGCGTACGTGGTGTCGAAGTGCACGGGCGTTCCCGCGTAGCGCCACCGTGCGACGAGCGAGGTCGCGAGCACGCGGTCGGAGGTCTCCGGGAGCGTCGTGTACCCGTCGGTGAGGAAGCCGCGGAACTCCGAGCCGGTCGACTTCAGCACGGTCAGGTCCCGGAGACCCGCGATCACGGTCGTCCCGTCGGCGTCGGCGGTCACCGAGGCCGTGCGGACCTCCTGCCCGCTGCGCACCCACGTGTGGTCGTGCTCGACACCGTCGACCAGGACGCGGACCCACGCGTACTCCTGGACCTCGACCAGGGCGCCGGTCACGGGGGCCACGTCGTCCACGAAGTGCCGGGCGAGCAGGGTCGCGAACGCCTCGGGGGAGGTCACGCCGTGCTCCTTGGCGTACGCGAACGCCATGTTCTTCTGGGTGTCCGTGGGCAGCACGGCCGACTGGTCGCCGTCGAGATAGGCGGCCGCGAACTCCCCGCGGAGGGCCGTCGAGACGTTGAGGTCCCGGATCTCGTGGCGAGGCGTGTCCCGCACGATCCGGACCACCCGTGTCTCGGCCTTGCCGTACTGGTGGGCGTGCAGTCGGGCCGTCATGGCCGCAGTGTGCCTGGCTGATGTGACATGCGCGTTTCCTCCTGGACGATGGGCCGACGCTACTCGCGGCGCTCCGGTCGCGGTCTAGGCTCGACGGACCCTGTCAGCGTCCCGGGAGGTGACCGCCGTGCTCGAGATCGCGGGACGCCTGCTGGCCACGCTGAGCGCCGGCCACCGGGTCGCCGTCGCCACCGTCGTGTCGATGACGGGCAGCGCGCCCACCGTCGTGGGCACGTCGATGGCCGTGGACGACACCGGCGCCGCGCTCGGCAGCGTCGCCGGAGGGTGCGTCGAGGGAGCCCTGTACGACCTGTGCACCGCGGTGCTCGACGGCGCCGCGCCCGGCGTGCAGGAGTACGGCGTCACCGACGAGGACGCGTTCGCCGTCGGTCTGACCTGCGGCGGCGTGCTGCGCGTGCACGCGCGCGAGCTGGGCCCCGCCGACGTGCCCGTGCTCGCGGCGGCGGCCCGTGGCGAGGAGGCGGTGGCCGTGACGGCGCTCGACGGCCCGTTGCCGGACGAGGTCCCCACCCCGACGCGTTCCGGCCTCCTGCGCGTCCAGGGTCCCGACGGTGGCGTCGAGGTGTTCGTCGAGGTCGCGTCGGCCCCGCCCCGGATGGTCGTCTACGGCGCGCTCGAGTTCTCCTCCGCGCTGGCGGTCGTGGCGCGAGCGGTGGGCTACCGCGTGACGGTGTGCGACGCCCGGGCGGTGCTCGCCACCCCGCGCCGCCACCCGGGGGCCGACGAGGTCGTCGTCGACTGGCCCGTCCGGCACCTCGCGCAGCAGCGGCTGGGTGTCCGCGACGTCGTCTGCGTGATGGCGCACGACGACCGGTTCGACGCCGACCTGGTGCTCGCCGCCCTGCGGTCCGGCGCGGGGTACGTGGGCGCGATGGGGTCCCGACGCACGCAGGACCGCCGCATCGCGGAGCTGGTCGAGCGGGGCGTCACCGACGCCGAGCTGACCCGTCTGCACGCCCCGATCGGCCTCGACATCGGCGCGTCGACCCCCGGCGAGACCGCGGTGTCGGTGCTCGCAGAGGTCCTGGCTTCCCGCACGGGCGCGACGGGCCTCCCCCTGACGGACCTGGCAGGCCCGATCCACCGCCCAGCCCCCACACCCCACCCCTGACCCCACCGCAACGTCCGCACTCGTCACTGCTGGAGCGCGCACGAGTGCGGACGTCCCGTTCCTGGCTTCCGCAACGTCCGCACTCGTCACTGCTGGAGCGCGCAGGAGTGCGGACGTCCGCGTATTCGGTTGTCGGGGCGCGCGGATGTGCGGACGTCCCGGCGGGTCAGGGCTGCAGGAGGCGCCAGAGGCGGTCGGCGGACATGGGGAGCTCGTGCGGGCGGACGCCCACGGCGTCGCGGATGGCGTTGGCCAGGGCGGGGGCGACCGGGTTGTAGGGGGCCTCGCTCATCGACTTGGCGCCCAGGGGACCCAGGTCGTCGGCGGTCTGGGCGAAGAGGACCTCGGTGCGGGGCAGGTCGATCATCTGCGGCACGTGGTAGCTGCGGAACGACGCGGTGGTCACGCGGCCCTCGTCGTCGAGCCGCATCTCCTCGAACAGCGCAGAGCCGACGGCCTGACCGGTGCCGCCCTCGACCTGGCCGCGCAGCTGCTCGGGGTGCAGGACGGTGCCGGCGTCGACGGCCTGCACCGACCGCAGGACGGTGACCTCGCCGGTCGCGGGGTCGACGGCGACGCGGAACCCGTGCACGTTGAACGCCACCGAGCGCGGCGAGCCGTCGTGCGTGCCCTGACCGGTCAGGCCGGGCACGGCGCGCGCGATCTCGGTCAGCGGCACGCCGCTCGCCGACTCGGGCCCGAGGTCCTCGGCGTCCCAGGTGCGGGGTTCGTCGCTCGGGTGGTCGCGCAGGGCGGCGGCGGCCGACAGGATCTTGGTGCGCAGCTGGTGGGCGGCGCGGTGCAGGGCGAGGCCGGCGACGACGACACCCGCGGAGCCGAACGCGCCGGTGTCGTACCCGGTCACGTCGGTGTCGGACTGCCGGATCACGATGCGGTCGACGGTGGTGCCGAGCGCCTGGGCGACGAGCTGGCCGTGCACGGTGGTGGTGCCGTTGCCGAACTCGGTGGTACCGACGCTGATCTCGTACCGGCCGTCGTCGAGCAGGCGGACGGACGCCTCGGCGTAGTGCCCGCGCGGGGCGATGGTCGCGATCATGGCGACGGCCGTCCCGGAGCCGACGAGGGTGCCGGGAGGCGCCGGCAGGTCCGCCGAGCGGTCGGCCAGGGCCGCTTCCACGAGGTCGAGGCACTGGTCCATGCCGTACGAGTGCATGTCGAGGTCGCCCACCTCGTCGGGGTCGGCCACGAGCAGCCGGTCGCCGGGGACGACGACGTTGCGGCGGCGCACGTCGAACGCGGAGATCCCGACCGACCGCGCGAGGTCGTCCATCGCCGACTCGATGGCGAAGATGACCTGGCCGAGCCCGTACCCGCGGAAGGCCCCCGACGGGAGCGTGTGCGTGTAGACCGACTCGGCGTCGACCCTCTTGTTGGCGCACCGGTAGACCGCCACGGACTCGCTGACGCCGTGGAACATGACGCCCGGCCCGTGGTTGCCGTAGGCGCCGGTGTTGGTCAGGACGTCGATGCGCATCGCGGTCAGCACGCCGTCGGCGTCGGCGCCCAGCTCGACCTCGACGCGGACCGGGTGCCGGCTGGGCACGATGGTGAACTCGTCGGCCCGGGTCATCTCGTACTGCACCGCGCGGCCGGTGCGCAGGACGGCGAGCGCGACGACGTCCTCGGTGAGCAGCTCCTGCTTGCCGCCGAACCCGCCGCCCACCCGACCGGTGAGCACCCGCACGCGCGACGGGTCCAGCGCGAAGATGTGCGCGATCTCGTCGCGGACCAGGTACGGGACCTGGGTGCTGGTGCGCAGGACGAGGCGGCCGTCCTCGTCCAGCCAGCCGCGGGTCGCGTGCGTCTCCAGGGCCACGTGCGACACGCGGCTCGTGCGGTAGGTGCCCCCGACGCGGTGCGCCGAGGCGGCGAGGGCGTCGGCGACGGAGCCCATCTCGGCGTGCAGCTGCGCGACGACGTTGCGGCCCGGCTCGGAGATGCGCGCCTCGGGACCCTTGTCGCCGTGCACCAGCGGAGCGCCGGGCTTGCGGGCCTGCTCCGGGTCGAGGACCGCGGGCAGCACCTCGTACTCGACCTCGATCAGGCGGAGCGCACGCGACGCCTCGCGCAGCGACTCGGCGACGACGACCGCGACGCGCTGCCCGTGGAACCGCAGGACCGGGTCGAGCACGCGGGTGTCGTCGGGGTCGTCGAGGCGGCTCTCGTGGCGAGCGGTCGAGAACAGGGTGCCGGGGGAGTCCTCGTGGGTGAGGACGGTCAGCACGCCGGGGGCGGCCAGGGCGGCGGTGGTGTCGATCGACACGATCCTCGCGTGCGCGTGCGGGCTCCCCAGGATGGCGAGATGAGCCAGGTCGGTGGCGGGGACGTCGAGCGTGAACGGTTCGCGTCCGGTGACGATCCGGCGCGCCGCGGGGGAGCGCACGGAGCGTCCGGCGTCCTGGCCGGCCACGGGGTCGACCGTGTTGCGCCGACCGGCGACGGCGTCGCAGATCGACCGGTAGCCGGTGCAGCGGCACAGGTTGCCCTTGAGCAGGCGGGCGGTCTCGTCGTCGTCCGTCGTGAGGCCGAGACCCGCCACCGTGGTGACCATGCCGGCGGTGCAGAACCCGCACTGGAACGCGGCGGCGTCGACGAACGCCTGGCCTACCCGCGGGTCGAGCCCGGCGACCGTGGTGACGGCTCGCCCCGCCGCCCTGTAGGCGGGCACCAGGCAGGAGTGCGTCGGCCGGCCGTCGAGGAGCACCGTGCACGCCCCGCAGTCGCCGGAGTCGCAGCCCTTCTTCACCTCGACGTGCCCCTGCTCGCGCAGCAGCGTCCGCAGCACCTGCCCGGGGGCGGGCTCGGCGTCGACCGGCGTGCCGTTCACCTCGAACCTCATGCGAGCTCCTCCCGCACCTGCTCGGCGAGCCGCAACGTCATGGCCCGGCGCCAGTCCGGCGCGCCGTGCGGGTCGTCGTACCAGTCGTCGACCGCGTCGACCGCGGCGGACAGCTCGTCGGTCGTCGGCATGGTCGGGAACGCGAGGCGGTGGGGGTGGGTGACTCCGGCGGTGAGGGTCACGACGAGCCCACCGGCGTCGTCGCGACGGCCCACCACGATCGCCCCCGACCTCCCGTGCCGGGTCAGCGCGACGCGGCGGAACGCGACGGGCTGGGGGAGCACGTCGGCAGCCACCTCCACGGACCGCAGCACCTCGCCGGGGCGCAGCGCGGTGGTCCGCACGCCGGTGACCAGCGAGGCGACCGGCTCGCGGCGCTCACCACCGTCGGGGGTCCAGACGACGGCCGTCGCGTCCAGGGCGACGGCGAACGACGTGAGCGCCCCGGCCGGCAGTGCCACGCAGATGTTCCCGCCGACCGTCGCCCAGTCCCAGATCTTCTCCGAGGCCACCAGCGACCGCGCGCACTCCTGCACCAGGTGCTGGGACTGCCAGCCCGGGACCGGGGGGAGGTCCGCCAGCGACCGGATCGTGCAGGTGGCGGCCAGGGTCAGACCGGCAGACGTCTGCTCGATCGCGGGCCAGCCCAGCGTCGTGAGGTCGACGAGCTCGTCCAGACCCGGTTGCTGCTCGGAGAACAGCCACGTGCCGCCGGCCAACGGCGCGCTGCGGGGGCCGAGCGCGAGCTCGGTACGGTCGTGTGCCGCGCGGATGCGGTCCAGCGAGATGAGGTCCATGTCTGCCCGAGTGAACCGTACCCACGTGTCCGGCGTGTGACGACGAGCGGGTCGTCCTAGCGTCGGTCCATGACGACCCGCCACCTGCGCCAACCGACCCTCGACTGCGCCGAGCCGCGTGAGCTCGCCGAGTTCTACCGGCAGCTGCTCGGCTGGGTGTACGCGGACGGCCACGAGGAGCCCGACCCCGACGGCGACGACTTCCTTCTCCTGATCGACCCGGACCGTCCGGTGCGGCTCGCGTTCCAGCGCTCTGACGCGACGGTGGCGCCGTGGCGGGTGGGTGCGCGCGTGCACCTGGACCTCGACGTCGACGACCTGGACGTCGGGCACGAGGACGCCGTCCGCCTCGGTGCGCGTCCGCTCACGGGCACGCCCGAGGAGGAAGGGCACGGTGACGACCCGTTCCGGGTGTACGCGGACCCGTCGGGACACCCGTTCTGCCTGTGCCTGCCCGATCAGTGAGCCGGTGACCTGGGCTCGAACCCGATGAGCTCCTCGCGGCCGGCGTCGATCAGCAGGCACGTGCTCTCGGGCACCTCGCGCCAGGCGCCCTTGAGGTCGCCGAGCGGCTCCGAGACGATGATCCGCGTCTCGTCGGACAGGTCGTGCAGGACGGGGTTCTCGGGGTACTGCTCCTTGAGCACGGCGACGTCGGCGTTGTGGAACAGCGACCGGCTCTGCCCTTCCGTCGAGTACCGGAACGCCCACACGCGCTGGCCGTCGGTGGTGCACACGGTCATCTGCACGGGGAACGCGACACCGTGCGCGCGACCCACCTCCTCGACCAGCCCGACCGCGCGGGCGACGGCGGCGGGCGGGTCGTCCTGGAGCCCGAACGTCAGCGCGAGGTAGAAGAGCACCTCCGAGTCCGTCGACCCCTCGATGAACGGGAACAGGTCCGGGTCGACGGCCAGGACGAGGTCACGCTTCATCGCGGTGAACCCGGCGAGCAGACCGTTGTGCATCCACAGCCAGCGACCGTGCCGGAACGGGTGGCAGTTGGTCTGCTGCACGGCGGAGCCGGACGTGGCGCGGATGTGCGCGAGGACCGTGCCGGAGCGGACGTGCTCGGCCAGCTCGCGCAGGTTCCGGTCGCTCCAGGCCGGCTCGATGCTGCGGAACACCCCAGGGGTCGGGGACAGGTCGGTGTACCAGCCGACGCCCACCCCGTCGCCGTTGGTGGCTTCTGCCCCGAGCCGGCTGTGCAGGCTCTGCACCACGAGCGAGTTGGTCGGCTTGTAGAGCAGGTCGTCGATGAGGACGGGCGATCCGGTGTACGCGAGCCAACGACACACGACGGCCTCCTTCGGCACGGGGTCCGGTGGCCCGACCCCACCTGCCCACGCTACGACGCGTCGTCAGCCGGCGGGGGTCCACGGAGCATCGGGGCGCTGCTCGTCGTACGTCCCTCCGGCCCCGCAGCCGCCCACGTACTCGTCGGGCATCCGCGGGTACACCTCGGTCCAGTACCGCAGGGCGAGGTCCCGCGCCTCGGCCGGCGACGCCCCCAGCGCCTCCGCCATCGCTGCGTCCCGCTGCACGGCCGCGCACTCGGCGTGGGCCTCGTTGGTGAGCCCGACCATGTGCATCGTCTCGTGCGTGACCACGTGCACGGCGATGACCTGGTCCAGCGACGGGTTCACCTTGGTCGAGCCGAGCCACGCGCGCAGGTTGCCGCAGGGGCGGAACTTGATGAGGGTCGAGCGCTCGGGGACCCCGTCCGGCCCCCACGCGACGTAGCCGAGCTCGGGGCCGAGGTCGACGAACGCCTGCCCGAGGCTCTGGCAGCTGACCTGCACCGGGCCGCCCGCGATGTGGCTGGCCGCGCCCTCGAGCTGGTGCTCGACCCACGCCTCGACCGCCATCGGGACCGCGAAGCACAGCGCCAGGCCGAGCGAGAGGCCGACGCTGATCCTCGGGAAGGGCGCGATGCGGCCGAGCCAGTCGACGCGCCGGTTCAGCCATCGCGCGACGATGACGGCCGCGAGCACGAGGGACCCGATCAGGCCGAGGGTGAGGAGCACACCTCAGTCATCGGTCGTCGGCGCCCCGACCATGACGTGCGACGGGTCGAGAACCTCCAGGATGCGACCCATGATGCGGTCGAGGTCGGCGACGTCCGCCGTGGTCAGCGGGTCGATCACCGTCTCACGGACGGTTCCGACGTGGCCCGGTGCGGCGGCCACGACGGTGGTCCAGCCGGCCGGGGTGAGGACCGCGTTGGTGGCACGGCGGTCCTCCGCGCACGCCTCCCGGCGCACCAGCCCGCGCTTCTCCAACCGCGAGACGACGTGGGAGAGGCGTGCGAGGGTGGCGTTGGTGTGTGCGGCGAGGGAGGTCATCCGCAGGGTGCGGTCGGGCGCCTCGGAGAGCATCGCGAGCGTGAAGTACTCGAAGTGGCTCAGGCCGGAGTCGCGCTGGAGCTGGGACTCGAGCGTGCCGGGGAGCAGCTCGACGACCGCGATGAGCTTCTTCCAGGCGCTGAGCTGCTCGGCAGTGAGCCATCTCGTCTCCGTCATGGGCTCGACGGTACCAAATACTTGACGCTACAACTATTAGGCGTAGAGTACTTGTAGCAACAACCAATCGAGGAGGACGCAATGAGCACGGTGACGATCGTCGGAGCGGGCAACATGGGTGCGGCCATCGCGTGGCGCGTGATCGCGGGCGGGAACGACGCGCAGGTGCTCACCCGGACGCCGCTGAAGGTCGCCATCCCGGGCGCGAAGCACGGCACCGTCGGGGACCCGATCACCGGCGAGATCGTCGTCCTCGCCCTCCCGTACGCGGCCGTGCCCGAGGTGCTCGCGCAGTACGAGGGCCAGCTCGACGGCAAGGTCATCGTGGACATCACCAACCCGGTCGACTTCGCGACGTTCGACTCGCTCGTCGTCCCGACGGGCAGCTCCGCCGCCGCCGTCATCGCGGAGGCCGTGCCGGGCGCGTCCGTGCTCAAGGCGTTCAACACCACGTTCGCGGCGACGCTGACCACCGGCGAGGTGGGCAACGAGCGGACCACCGTCCTCGTCGCCGGCGACGACGCCGATGCCAAGGCAGCGCTGGCCGCGGTCGTCGACGCAGGCGGCCTGCGGGTCGTCGACGCGGGCTCGCTCAAGCGTGCCCACGAGCTCGAGGCCTTCGGGTTCCTCCAGCTCACCCTCGCCGCAGCCGAGCAGACGCCGTGGACCGGCGGGTTCGGGCTGACGGCATGAGCGAGATCCTCGACGGCCGCACCGACGTCGGCGCCGTCACCCTCAAGGTCGGCGACCTCGACGCGATGACCGACTACTACGCGCGCGGCATCGGCCTGAGCGTCCTCGGGCAGGAGGGCGACCGTGTCACCCTCGGCCGGCTGGGCGTCCCGGCCGTCGTGCTCGAGCACACGCCCCTGCTCAAGCACGCGCCGTCGTCGGCGGCCGGCCTCTTCCACACCGCGATCCTGTTCGGCGAGCAGAGCGACCTCGCGTCGTCCGTCTACTCCGTCGCCCGGCACTTCCCGTCGTCGTTCACCGGCAGCTCCGACCACCTCGTGTCCAAGGCCCTGTACTTCGACGACCCCGAGGGCAACGGCGTCGAGCTCTACTGGGACCGGCCGCGCGAGCAGTGGGGCTGGGAGAACGGCCGTGTCGCGATGGCCACCGAGTACCTCGACCCGAACGGCTTCCTGCGGGAGAACCTCGTCGACCCCGACACCCTCGACGGGGCCGCCACCGTCGGTCACGTCCACCTCAAGGTCGGCGACCTCACGACCGCCCACGAGTTCTACGTCGACACCGTCGGGTTCGAGGTCACCGCGGAGTACGGCACGCAGGCGCTGTTCGTCTCCGCCGGTGGGTACCACCACCACCTCGCGATGAACACGTGGCAGAGCCGCGGCGCACAGGGCCGGTGGCCCGCGCTCGGCCTGGGCGAGGTCACCATCGAGCTGCCGACGGACGACGAGCGCGGAGCCCTGGGCGCCCGGTTGGCGAGCCGCGGCATCGCGACCCGCGACGACGGCCGCGTGCTGGCGTTCGAGGACCCGTGGAACAACGAGATCCGGGTGGTCGTCGCCGGCTGAACCCCGGCCCTCCCGGTCAGCGCGGCGCAGCAGCACGCGTCAGTCCAGGATCGCGTCCGCCAGCTCCTCCCGGGACCGGATCCCGAGCTTCAGGTACACGTTGCGCCGGTGGTACTCGATCGTCTTCGGGCTGAGGAACAGTGCTGCGCCGGTCTCCCGGGTGGTCCGACCGCTCGCGAGCATGCGGGCGACCTGCAGCTCCTGCGGTGTGAGGTGGTCGAGCCCGGTGGTGCTGCGGCGCTGCGCGGTCTCGCCGGTCGCGCGCAGCTCGGCGGCGGCCTGGTCGGCCCAGGGCACGGCGCCGAGGCGCTCGAACGCGGCGAGAGCGGTCCGCAGGTGCGGCCGGGCGTCGACGCGGCGCTTGAGCCGGCGCAGGCGTGCGCCGTAGGCCAGCTCGGTGCGTGCGGCCTCGAAGTCGTCCGGGGTGTGCTGGTGGTAGGCGAGCGCGACGGAGAAGCACACGTCCACGTCCGGGTCGGGGCAGGTCAGGCCCGCGGCGCGGGCGGCCCGGGCCATCGACCACGGCTGGCCCTTGATCTCGGCGCGCTCGGTCAGGGTGCGGGCGAGGGCGCTCGCCTCGTCGAGGAGCCCCAGGTGCGCCATGGCCTCGACCATCTCCGCAGCGGGGGAGAGGTCGACGTCGACGAGGCCGAGCTCCGTCAGGACGGTGTCGAGCTCCCGGTACCGCTCCAGGGCGGCGTCCGTGCGGCCGAGGCCGAGCTCGAGCTCGGCGAGGGCCGTCATCGCCCAGGTCTGGAAGAAGCCGAGATGGTGCTCGCCGGCGAGGGCCAGAGCCTCCTCGGCGTGGGCACGACAGGCATCCGCGTCGCCCCGCCGCGCCTCGAGCCAGGACAGCCCGGCCAGGCACGCGGTCACGTCGGTGGCCTGGCCGGCCTCGCGGGCCAGCTGGATCGCCTCGGTGTACCCGGCGACGGCGTCGTCCCACCGGTCGGTGGTCGCCTGGTCGCGGGCCACGTAGAACAGCAGCATGGGCAGCCCGCCGATGTCGCTGCGGCGGCGGGAGTGGGCGACGACGGTGGGGATGACGTCCCGGCCCACCGCGCTCTCCCGCAGGTACAGCGGCACGACGACGAGCCACGGGGCGAGCTGCGGGTCGTCGAGGAACGGCTCGACCTCCGTGGACGCCGACCGCAGGAGGTCCGGCCCGCCCGCCCCGGCGAGGATGTCGGCCACGGAGGTCGCCATCGCACCGACCCATCGGGCGGCCGCCGTCCGCGGGTCGAGCCCGGCGATGAGGCGGGCGGCGGTCTCGGCCGTCCCGACGTCCCCGGCGAACTGGCTGGCCAGGATGGCTTCGGCCAGCAGCATGACCGCGGTGTCGGGGTCGTCGTCGGCGGCTCGTGTCCCCGCGGCGAGGAAGACGTCGCGCGCCCGTTCGACGGCCCCGGTCCGCGCGGCGACGGCACCGTCGAGGGCGGCTGCCCGCGTGGCCAGGGCCGGGGTCCGGGGGAGCGCGGAGGCCCGGTCGAGGAGGTCGCGGGCGCCGTCGGGGAGACCTGCGCGCCAGGCGCTCTCGGCCGCCGAGACGAGGCGCTGCGCGCGGTCGGCCGGGTCCGGGGTCAGTCGTGCCGCACGCTCGTAGCCCGCCGAGGCCACGGCCCACGCACCCCGAGCCCGTGCGCGGGTCGCGGCGTCGTCGAGCACGTCCGCCACGGACGCGTCCGGGGTGGCCGTCGCCTCCCCGAGGTGCCATGCGCGCCGGTCGACGTCGGCCGGCGGGACCGCCTGGGCCAGCGCGGCGTGGACAGCGCGGCGGGCGGCGGGTGGGGCCTCCGCGTAGATGCCGGAGCGGACCAGGTCGTGCCGGAACGTGATCCGGGTGGCGTCGACGGTGAGCAGCCCGTGGCGTGCGGCATCGTCGAGGTCGCCGACGGACACGCCGAGCAGCGCGCAGGCGCTCGCGACCGTCGCGAGGTCGCCACCTGCCGCCGCGGCGACGAGCAGCGCGGTCCGGGTGTCGGTCGAGAGCGCGTCGGCGCGGCGCGCGAACGTGCGGGCCAGCGACGCGGGGACGGGTACCGGCGCGCCGGGCGGCAGCGCGTCGAACCCCTCGTCGGTCAGCTCCAGCAGGGCGAGCGGGTTCCCGCCCGCGGCCGCGAGGAGCCGCGACCGCGCCTCGGCGGAGAGCCGGTAGCCCAGCCCGGCGGCGAGCGACTCCGCGTCGGCCTCCGCCAGGCCGCCCACCGCGAGCTCGGGGAGCCCCGCCGAGCGCACCACGGACGGTTCGTCGCGCGCCGCGAGCAGCACGACGACCGGGTCGGCGGTGAGGCGTCGGGCCGCGAAGCACAGCGCCTGTGCCGAGGGTGGGTCGAGCAGGTGGGCGTCGTCGACGATGACGGCGAGCGGCCGGTCCTCGGCGACGCGGCTGAGCAGGCTGAGGACCGCGGCGCCGACCGCGAACCGCTCGCCGCCGGAGCCCGGCAGCAGCGCGAGCGCGGAGCCCAGCGCCTCCGCCTGCGGCGCGGGGATGGCGTCGAGCTGGTCCAGCACCGGCCGCAGGAGCTGGAGCAGCCCACCGAACGGCACCTCCCGCTCGGCGTCGACCCCGGCCGCCCGCAGCACCCGCATGCCCGCGTCGCCGATCGCCGACGCAGCATCCTCGAGCAGCGCGCTCTTGCCGATCCCCGCCTCGCCGGACAGCAGCAGCGTGCCACTCTCGCCCACGCGCGCGGCGGCCACCAGCCTGCTGATGACCTGCCGTTCGCGCTCGCGACCAACCAGCACGGACCGAGTCTAGGGAGCACACCAGGGGGGTCCCCTGATGCGATCGGCGGCCGGTGACGGCCAGGGTGGGGAGCGACATGTCCGACACCTCTCCGAGGAGCATCACGACCATGACCCAGACCCTTCCTGAGCGCACCATCGACCCCGACAAGCTCATGTCCTTCGTGTTCCGCGCCGTCGACGAGGTCGGCGCGACCCTGAACACCGCGCTGGTCGTGATGGGCGACAAGCTGGGCTACTACACGGTGATGGCCGACGGCCGACCCGTGACCCCGGCGGAGCTCGCCGAGCGCACGAGCACGAGCGAGCACTACGCCCGCGAGTGGCTGAACAACCAGGCCGCGGGCGCCATCGTCGAGTACGACGCCGCGACGCGTCGGTACACGCTCCCCGCCGAGCACGCCGTCGCGCTCGCGGACCCGACGAGCCCGGCGTACCTGGCCGGCTTCTTCCAGCTGGCGCTGGGCACCGTGCACGACTCCGAGAGCATCCACCGGGCCGCGATCGACGGCGACGGCCTCGGCTGGCACGAGCACCACACCGACGTCCACCACGGCTGTGAGCGCTTCTTCCGCACGATGTACAACGGGCACCTGCTCAACGAGTGGATCCCCGCGCTCGACGGGGTCGCGGCGAAGCTCCAGGCGGGCGGCAAGGTCGCCGACGTCGGCTGCGGCCACGGTGCGTCGACCATCCTGCTGGCGAAGGCCTTCCCGAACGCCACGTTCGTCGGCTCGGACTATCACGAGGCCTCGATCGCGGTGGCCCGCGAGCGTGCGGCCGCCGCCGGGGTCTCCGACCGCGTGACGTTCGAGGTCTCCCCGGCGACCGGCTTCACCGGGACGGGGTACGACCTCATCGCCATGTTCGACTGCCTGCACGACATGGGCGACCCGGTGGGCGCGGCCCGGCACGTGCGCGAGGCGATCGCCCCGGACGGCACGTGGATGGTCGTCGAGCCGATGGCCGGCGACCGCGTCGAGGACAACCTCAACACCGTCGGCCGGGCGTACTACGGGTTCTCGACGCTGCTGTGCACGCCCGCGTCGCTGAGCCAGGACGTCGGTCTGGCGCTGGGCACGCAGGCGGGACCGGCGAAGATCCGTGACGTCTCCACCGCCGCCGGCTTCACGTCCTTCCGGACCGCGGCGTCGACCCCGTTCAACAACGTGTTCGAGGTGCGCCCGTGACTCGGGATCCCCTCCAGGCGGACACTGCTCGGGTGGGTATCCACCCGAGCAGGTCCGCGGATCCCGACGTCACGGGCGTCACGGTCCGGGACGGTGTCGAGCTGTCGTACGAGGTGTTCCACCAGGACCACCCCACGACGGTGGTCCTCGTGCCCACGTGGTCGATCGTCCCGTCGCGGTTCTGGAAGGCGCAGATCGGCTTCCTGGCCCGGCACTACCGGGTGATCACGTTCGACGGCCGGGGCAGCGGCCGGTCGGGCCGGCCGGAGGGTGCCGACGCGTACACGGACCGCCAGTACGCCGACGACATCCTGGCGGTGATGGACGCGACCGGGACCGACGAGGCCGTCCTGGTCACCGAGTCGTGCGGGGCGTCCTGGGCGGTGCACGTCGCGTCCGGGGACCCCGAGCGGGTGCTCGGGATCATGGCGATCGCTCCGTCGTGCGGTCTGGACGTCGCCACCCCGGGCCGTGACCACGTGCCGTGGGACGAACCGCTGGACTCTTCGGAGGGGTGGGCCAAGTACAACAAGCACTACTGGCTGGGTGGCGGCTACGACGACTTCACGGAGTTCTTCTTCCACAAGATGTTCTCCGAGCCGCACTCCACCAAGCAGATCGAGGACTGCGTCGGCTGGGCGCACGAGATCTCGCCGCAGACCCTCGCGGACACGACGGCGGGCCGGATCGGGTGCGACGGGGCGGTGTGCGAACCCGTGGCGCCGCTGGCCCGGCAGGTCACGTGCCCGGTCGTCGTGGTGCACGGCACGGAGGACCGCATCCGGCCGGCCGCGTTCGGCGAGCGGCTGGCCGAGCTGACGGGCGGGGAGCTGGTGCTGCTGGAGCACGCGGGGCACGGTCCGTCGGCCCGCGACCCGGTGAAGGTCAACCACCTCATCGCGCAGCTCGTCGACCGGTTCGTCCCGTCGGCGCCCCGCACGACGTGGGTGCGGGCGTTGCGGCGACCGCCCAAGGCGCTGTACCTCTCGTCGCCCATCGGGCTCGGGCACGCCCAGCGGGACGTCGCGATCGCCGCTGAGCTGCGTGCGCGCCGACCCGAGCTGCAGATCGACTGGCTCGCGCAGAACCCGGTCACCCGGGTGCTCTCGCAGCACGGCGAGCAGGTGCACCCCGCGTCGGCGTGGCTGCGCAACGAGTCGGGCCACATCGAGCACGAGGCCGGCGAGCACGACCTGCACGCGTTCCAGGCCATCCGCCGGATGGACGAGATCCTGGTCCACAACTTCATGGTGTTCGACGAGGTGGTGGCCGACGGCGGCTACGACCTGGTGATCGGCGACGAGGCGTGGGACGTCGACTACTTCCTGCACGAGAACCCCGAGCTCAAGCGGTTCTCGTTCGCGTGGATGACGGACTTCGTCGGCTGGCTGCCCATGCCCGACGGTGGCCCGCGCGAGGCGGCGCTCACGGCGGACTACAACGCGGAGATGATCGAGCAGCGCGCCCGGTTCCGGCGCGTGCGGGACCGGTCGGTGTTCGTGGGGGACCCGGACGACGTGGTCGAGGACGACTTCGGCCCCGGGCTGCCGAGCATCCGCACCTGGACCGAGGAGAACTTCGACTTCGCCGGGTACGTCACCGGGTTCGACCCCGCGCAGCTGGAGGGCACCGAGCAGCTGCGCGCGTCGCTGGGCGTCGGCCCCGGGGAGAAGCTCTGCCTGGTCACCGTCGGCGGGTCCGGCGTGGGGACGTCGCTGCTGCGGCGGGTCATGGACGTCGTGCCGCTGGTCCGCCAGCTCGCACCGGAGCTCCGGTTCGCGTTCGTGACCGGCCCGCGGATCGACCCGTCGTCGTTGCCCGCCTGGGAGGGGTCGACCGTCCTCGGGTACGTGCCCGACCTGTTCCGGCACCTGGCCGCGTGCGACGTCGCGGTGGTCCAGGGCGGCCTGACCACGACCATGGAGCTCACCGCACTGAACAAGCCGTTCGTGTACGTGCCGCTGCGTCACCACTTCGAGCAGAACCTGCACGTGCGCAAGCGGCTCGACCGGTACGAGGCGGGCCGGCACCTGGCCTACGAGGACGCCGTCGACCCGGACGCGCTCGCGGAGGCGATCGTCAAGGAGGCCAGCCGCGACGTGCGGTACCGGCCAGTGGCCACGGACGGCGCGGCGCGCGCGGCGGCGATGCTGGCGGACCTCGTCTAGAGATCGACCAGGGCGAGGTGCACCCGCACGGTGTCGCCGACGTCGAGCCCCTCCGCCTTGCGGACCGCCTTCTTCACCGGCAGGACGTACGTGTCGGTCGACGGGAAGATCGACGTCCGCCACACCGTCGCGCCGACGGTGACCTCGACGCGGACGGATCCGAAGCCCCGCGCGGAGTCGCCGACGAGGTCCAGCACCTCGTCGGCGACCTGCGTCGGCAGGCTGACGAACGTCCACGCGTCGGCCTTGCGGGCGTCCCACAGCCACAGCGGCGCCTCGAACTCGTACGTCATGACGCCCACTCGGCGCCGAGCAGGCTCGGACCCGTGTACTCGGTGACGTCTCCGGCGAAGCGCTCGGCGTCGTCCTGCGGTGCGTAGCCCAGTGCCCGCGCACCGGTGAGGTCCCACCAGGCTCGGGTGTTGGCCGACGTGCCGAACACGACGGTCGGGCCGTCGACCGGTCCGCGCAGGGCTGCGTCGATCAGCCGGACGGCGTCGCCGGGGCTCAGCCAGATGCCGAGGTCGAACGCGGACAGCGGCCGGTCGACGCAGCTGCCGATGCGCAACGACACCACCTCCAGCCCGTGCCGGTCCGCGTAGAGGCTGCCGAGCGCCTCGACGGCGGCCTTCGAGACACCGTAGAAGGTGTCCGGCCGGACGGGCCGGTCCGTCGGCGCGACGGTCCCGGTGGGGTAGAACCCGACGGCGTGGCACGAGCTGGCCAGCACGACCCGTCGGACCCCGGCGCGTCGGGCAGCCTCGAGAACCCGGTACGTGCCGTCGATGTTCGTCCGGCGCAGGGCATCCCACGTGTCCTCGTGCGCGATGCCGGCCAGGTGCACGACGGCGGCCGCGCCGGTCATCGCGTCCGTAAGGGCGTCGAGGGCGCCGTCGTCGCCGATGTCGATCGCGGTGTGCGGCTCGCCGGGGTCGACGGTGTCCACGAGGACGAGCTCCCAGCCGCGCGCCGGGAGGCCGCCGTCCACGCGCCGCAGGTACGTGCCGATGCGGCCCGCCGCACCGGTGACCACCACCGTGTCGCCCATCGATCCTCCCGGTCTCCGTCGCGCGGTCAGGGGGACGCCGACGTAGCGTCGATCGTCTCCGACAAGAGGATGGTGCCGCATGGATGTTGCCGGGCTGCTGATCGAGTCGTTCGGGCGGCTGGACGGGGTGCTGACCCGTGCGGTCGACGGGTTGAGCATCGACGAGCTGACGTTCCGGCCGGACCCTGCGGCGAACTCCATCGCCTGGCTGGCGTGGCACGCGGCGCGCGGCGAGGATGCGCAGGTCGCCGACGTGGCCGGCACCGAGGAGGTGTGGACCAGCCAGGGCTGGGCGGACCGGTTCGACCTGCCGTTCGACGACGCGGCGACGGGGTACGGCCACAGTGCGCACGATGTCGGCCGGGTGCGGGCGTCGTCGGACCTGCTGCTCGCGTACGCCCGGGCGGTCGCGGACCGCACGCAGGACTACCTCGCCGGGCTGACCGACGGTGACCTCGACCGGGTCGTCGACGAACGATGGGACCCGCCGGTGACCCTCGGCGTCCGGCTGGTCAGCATCGTCGGCGACAGCCTCCAGCACGCGGGCCAGGCGGCGTACGTGCGCGGCCTGCTGGAGCGGTCTACCCGAGCGTGAGCGCCGCCTCCGGCCGGTGCACGCCGCGCGGCCGGTAGCCGAGGGCCTCGGACTCGTCGAGCAGGTCGGCCGCGTACCAGAGCGTGGCCAGCCACATCTCCGTGCCCTGCAGGGTGGGGGCGCTGCCGGGCCGCGTGTCGAACGCGAAGCCGTGCCCCGGTACCCACCGGCCGACGATCCGCTGCGCGTGCGCCTGCGCCACCTGCTGGATCTCCGGCCACCGGTGGCGCCGGTCGTGCCGGGTCAGCCACGACAGCGGGTGGAGCACGTCGAGGGCGTCGCACGCGGTCTCGCGGCCGGGACCGAACGTGCGCGGGTCGGCGGCGTGGCGCAGGACGGCGTCGATGGTCGCCTCGGTGCCGGGCAGGTCGACGCCCAGCTGCGCGAACGTGCCGCGGACCGTCCGGTAGAAGCCGTTCACGGGGAGCCGCAGGCCGTCGACGTCCCTCGCGACACCCCAGAGGCCCGTCCCCGGGTCCCGGTGGACCAGGAGCCAGCCCAGCAGGGCGTCGACGACCCCGTCCGGCACGGGCCGCCCCGCCCGCAGCTCCCACGTGAGCGCGGTGCCCAGCGCGTCGGCGCGGTGGCCGGCCGACCACGCGTCGTGCGGGAAGTCGAGGTCCTCCAGCGCGCGGACCACGCCGGCGGGGTCGAGCTCCGCGACCGGGGTGATCGGTGCGCGCCAGGTGGAGCCGAGCAGGTCGAGTGCGTAGCCGACGCTGAGCAGGTGGTAGACGTCGGTGTCGTCCCCGAGCCCGGGGAGGGGGACGTCGGGTGTGCCGCCGGTCCAGCCGAGCTCGTGGACGAGGCCGTCCGCCGACTGCCGGCCGTGCAGCCGGGCCAGGTGCTCGTCGCGCGACCACGGTTCGGGCGGGGTCCCGAGCAGCAGGTCGGCGATCTCGATCGCGTCGCAGTGCGCGCGGACGGTGGGCGCGCCGCCGGGGGAGTCGGTCCACGCAGCACCGTCCCAGTGCCGCGCGAGCAGGTCAGGAGCGTCGGCGCGGGCCCGGTCGGCGAAGGACCGGAGGGTGTCGGGCGTCGTCGCGACGGTCCGGCGGTCACGGACGATCCGAGCAGGGTTGCCGACGACCACGGCCCACTCGGGCACGTCCCGGGTCACGACGGACCCCGCTCCGACGACCGCGTGCGAGCCGATGCGGACGCCGTCGAGCACGACGACGTGCGAGCCGATCCAGACGTCGTCGCCCACCGTGATCCCGAGCGAGGACATCGGCTGCCGGAAGATCGGCTCGGTGAGGTCCGCCATGCCGTGGTCGAACCCGAGCAGGCTGGTCTGGCCGCCGATCCGCACGGCGTCGCCCAGCCGGACCGTCCCGCGCACGACGGTGCTGACGTTGACGGTGCAGTCCGCGCCGATGACCAGGTCGCCCGACAGGTGCGCGTGGGCGGCCACCGTCGACCGGTCGCCCAGCGTGAGCGTGTCGGGGTGGACCGCGGCGAGCCGGGACACGACGCAGTCCCGCCCGATGGTGTGGCCGCGGGAACGCAGCTCGTCCTGGTACGCGGCCTGGTCGGCGCGGGTGGCCGGCGAAGCCAGCTCCCCGAACGACCAGGGCGCGTAGTCCTCGCGCAGCGCGATCTCGTGCTCGTCCACGGCACCGTCTCCCTCGTCGGAACCCGTGAATCCTTTCATGATCGCGCCCGCGTAGGCTTCCCGACCATGCGGTGTGCCTACTTCGACGCGGGGGTGTGCCGCTCCTGCACCTGGATGGGGCGACCGCACGGCGAGCAGGTCGCCGACAAGGAGCGGCACTGCGCCAACCTGCTGGGCGAGCGCGACGACCTGGTGTGGCTGCCTCCGGTCACCGGCCTGGAGTCGGGGTACCGCAACAAGGCGAAGATGGTGGTCGGCGGGACGGTGGACCACCCCACGCTCGGGATCCTCGACGCCGGCGGCCGGGGCGTCGACCTGCAGGGGTGCGGACTGTACCCCGCGTCGCTCGCGGCGTGCTTCCCGGTCCTCGCGGCATTCGTCACCCGCGCGACCCTCACGCCGTACGACGTCCCGGCGCGCACCGGCGAGCTGAAGAACCTGCTGGTCACGCAGTCCCCGGACGGCGAGCTCCTGCTCCGGTTCGTGCTCCGCTCGCAGGAGCCCGTCGCGCGGATCCGTAAGCACCTCCCGTGGCTGCTGGACGCCCTGCCGCAGCTGCGGGTGGTGTCGGTCAACCTCCTGCCCGACCACAAGGCGGTGCTCGAGGGCGACCGCGAGATCCTGCTGACGCCGACCGAGACCCTGCGGATGCGCGTCAACGGGATCGACCTGCACCTGCGGCCGCAGAGCTTCTTCCAGACGAACACCGAGGTCGCCGCCGCGCTGTACCGGCACGCGGCGTCGTGGGTGGAGGAGCTGGCGCCGAGCAGCGTGTGGGACCTGTACTGCGGGGTCGGCGGGTTCGCGCTGCACGTGGCCGCACCGGGCCGCGCGGTCGTGGGCATCGAGACGAGCGTCGAGGCGATCGCGAGCGCGACCCTGAGCGCCGCCGACCTGAGCGGCGTGCGGTTCGCGGCCGGTGACGCCACCGAGTTCGCCCTGGGCGCCCAGGCGCCCGACCTGGTGATCGTCAACCCGCCGCGGCGGGGGATCGGGGAGCAGCTCAGCCGCTGGCTGGAAGCGTCCGACGTGCGGCACGTCGTCTACTCCAGCTGCAACGCGGCCTCGCTCGCCCGCGACCTGGACGCCATGCCGTCCCTGCGCCCCCGGCGCGCGCAGGTGCTCGACATGTTCCCGCAGACGACCCACTACGAGGTGCTCACACTTCTGGAGCGCAGCAACCCTCTTGGACGGGCGTCCACAAGACGATAGGAAGAGGCATGAGCACCTCTCCCGTCCTCGTCATCGGCGCCGGCCCCGCCGGCCTCGCGGTCGCCGCCTCCTTGAAGAAGCGGGGCGTGCCCGTCCTCGTGCTCGAGCGTGCCGACGACGTGGGCGCCTCCTGGCGCAAGCACTACGAGCGGCTCCACCTGCACACCACGCGCCGCTGGTCGGGACTTCCCGGGTTCCCGATCCCGCACCGCTTCGGCCGCTGGGTCGCGCGCGCGGACGTCGTCAACTACCTCGAGATGTACGCCGTGCACCACCGGCTCGACGTGCGCACGGGCGTCCAGGTGAAGCGCGTCGCGCGAGCGGGGTACGGCGGCTGGGTGGTCGAGACCGAGACGGGGGAGTCGTTCACCGGGTCGACCGTCGTCGTCGCGACGGGGTACAACCACACGCCCGTGCCGCCGCAGTGGCCGGGCGTCGAGGAGTTCCCCGGAGAGCTGGTGCACGCGTCGGCGTACCGGAACGCCGAGCCGTACCGCGGCAAGGACGTGCTCGTCGTCGGCGCGGGCAACACCGGGTCGGAGATCGCCGTCGACCTCACCGAGGGCGGGGCGTCGCGCGTGCGGCTCGCCATCCGTACGGCGCCGCACATCGTCCGACGCTCGAACCTCGGCTGGCCCGCGCAGGGCACCGGCATCCTGGTGCGCCACCTGCCGGTACCCGTGGTGGACCGCATCGCGGCCGCCGTGGCCCGCGTCGAGGTGCCGGACCTCTCGTCGTACGGGCTGCCGCGACCCACCACCGGCCTGTACTCCCGCGTGCAGGAGGGCTCGGTCCCGCTGCAGGACGTCGGCCTGATCGCCGCGGTCCAGGCAGGGCTGGTCGAGCCGGTCGGGGCGGTGGAGTCGTTCGACGACGACGGTGCGGTGGTGCTCGCGGACGGCTCGCGGATCACACCGGACGTGATCATCGCGGCCACGGGGTACCGCCGCGGGCTGGAGCCGCTGGTGGGCGACCTCGACGTGCTCGACGAGCGGGGCCTGCCGCGCGTGCACGGACCGCGCACGTCCCACTCGGCGCCCGGCCTGTACTTCACCGGGTACACCAACCCGATCAGCGGCATGTTCCGCGAGCTGCGGATCGACGCGGAGCGGATCGCCCGGGCGATCAGTCGCGGCTGACCCGGCTCTCCCGCCAGGCCTTCCAGGCGCCCGTCGACCAGAGCGCCCAGACCACGAGCAGCGGCTGGAAGACCAGCCGGATGGCGCGCGCCCGGTCCGAGTCCAGCCCGAACGCGTCCGTGCGGGTGACCAGCTGCGAGATGTTGCCGGGGAAGATCGCGACGAAGAACGCGGCGACGACCCAGCCGACGGCCACCCGCTGCTTCGGCAGTGCCACGAGCGCGCCGCCGAGGGCCAGCTCGACGAGGCCCGACCCGACGACGACGGTGTCCGTGTCGACGGGGACCCAGGGCGGTACCTGCGCCGCGAACTCCTCTCGCGCGAAGGTGAGGTGGCTGGTGCCGGCGAGGAGCAGCACCGAGCCGAGGGCGATCCGGCCGATGGTCCGTGCGGGGGAGGTCATGCGGCCAGCGTCTCCCACGGGAGCCGTCACCGCACGACGCGGAAGGTCAGGTGCGTCGCCTCGTCGGTCGCGACGACCCCGGTCCGGACCAGCTCGGTGTGCTGGTCGCCGCCGACGTCGAGCAGTCGCGCGCCACGGTGCAGGAGCACGGGAACCAGGTTGAGGGTGACCTCGTCGACCACGCCCGCGCCGATGGCCTGCCGCACGGTCTCGGCGCCGCCCATGACCAGCACGTCCCGGTCCCCGGCGGCCGCCACGGCCTGGGCCACCGCGCTCGCGACGCCGTCCGTGACGAAGGTGAACGTCGCGCTCGTCATCGGGCGGGGCTCGTGCTCCCGGTGGGTCACGACGAACGTCGGCACCGGGAACGGGGTGTCGCCCCAGAGGCCCACGCCGATGTCGTAGGTCCTGCGCCCGACGACGACGGCCCCGGTGCGTGCGAACAGGTCCGCGGAGACCGCGGCGTCCTCGGCCCCCGGCGCCGCACCGTCCGCGTCGGGGAACAGCCACCGGTGCAGCCGCTCACCCCCGACGCCCATGGGGTCCTGCTCCGACACGTCCGGCCCGGAGCTGAACCCGTCGAGCGACACCGACGTACTGACGCGCACGATTCCCATGCCGCCCACGCTAGGACCGACCTCCGACATCTGTTGACGGTCCTCGATGCAGGGCGTACGTTGAAGGCGTTCCTTAATTAAGGAGTTGCTGAAATGCCAGCTCGGGACGCGTTGAGCGTGGTCTTCGCCGCGCTCGCCGACCCCACGAGGCGCGCGATCCTCACGCACCTCCAGCAGGGCCCCGCGACCGCCGGTGACGTGGCCGCACCGTTCGCCGTGAGCCGGTCGGCGATCTCCCAGCACCTCAAGGTGCTCGAGGACGCCGGCCTGATCGAGCGGACCGTGACCGCGCAGTGGCGCACGTGCGTGCTGCGCACCGAGCCGCTCGACGAGGTCGCGACGTGGGTGGACAGCCACCGACGCCTGTGGGACGAGCGGTTCGACCTGCTGGACCAGCGACTGCAGCTGCTCCGCGAGACACCAGGAGAGGCACCATGAGCGAGACCGACCAGAAGACGTTCACCATCACGCGCATCTTCGACGCCCCGCGGGCCGCGATCTGGCACGCGTGGACCGACCCCGACGAGGCCGCCGCCTGGTGGCACCCGGAGGGAGTCGTCACCCCTCGGGACTCGGTCGAGCTCGACGTCCGACCCGGGGGCTCGTACCGGTACACGATGATCGACCCCAAGGGCGGGAAGTACCCCACGGGCGGCGTCTACCGCGAGGTCGTCGAGCCCGAGCGGCTGGTGTTCACGTGGGCCGACCCGGGCGACCCGCAGGACGGGGCGCCGGTCGTCACGGTGACCCTGGAGGACCTGGGGGAGCGGACGCGGATGGTCTTCCACGTGGACGGCGTCGGCGGGCAGCCCGGCGACGAGAGCGTCTACGACGGCTGGGACTCGGCGTTCGACGTCCTCACGCGGCACCTCCCGTAGCGCGACGCAGGGCGACGACGACCGCGAGGGGCCACAGCGCCTGGGCACCGGCGACGGCCCGCTCGGAGAGCCCGGTCAGGTCGCCGTCGCCCTGCAGCTCGACGACGAACCCGCCGAGCAGCCCCGTGAGCACCACCGACGCGCCGACGGTGACGGCCGGCCGGAGGATGCCGGTCGCACCGCGGCGTGCGGCCAGCGCGGGCCAGAGCGCCAGCGCGCCGAACCCGATCCCGGCGGCGACGCCGTGCGCCTGCGGGGCGGCGTCGGACGGGAAGAGCGCGACCGCGAGGGTGGCGGCCCCGCCGATCGCGTGCAGCACCCGCGCGCGGCGCGGTACCGGCCGCAGCCCGGCCGCCGTCACCATGTGCGCGACGCCGGTGATCGCCAGGCCGGCCGTCATGATCCACGGGTCCGTCGCCGTCGAGGTCGCGAGCGCGCTGATCGTCTCCTGCACCGGGTCGAACGACGGCTGCCGGGACGCGGCGAGGGTCCAGCCGCCGATCATGGCGACGGGCGCGGCGATCGCGGACGCGAGGGCCCAGCGGGGGACTGTCATGAGGGCTGCCTTCTGACGGGGACGTGTCGGAGACTGGGTTCGTGACCGACCACCCCGACGGATGGGTGCTGTCCTTCGAGGACCACTTCGACGGCCCCGACCTCGATCCTGCCGTGTGGCTGCCGCACTACCTGCCCGCGTGGAGCTCTCGCGCGCAGACGGCGGCGTCCTACGAGCTGCGCGACTCCTGCCTGCACCTGCGCATCCCGCCCGACCAGGGGCTCTGGTGCGGAGACGACCACGTGCCGCCGATGCGCGTGTCGGGCATCCAGTCGGGCAACTTCTCCGGCCCGGTCGGCAGCACCCTGGGCCAACAGCCGTACCGCGACGGCGTCCGCGTCCGCGAGGCGCAGGAGGAGTTCTGGGGCTGGACGCCGTCGGGCGGGTACATCGAGCTGCGGGCGCGTGCCGTGGTCACGCCGCGGTCCATGGTCGCGTTCTGGATGGTGGGGCTGGAGGACGAGCCCGACCGCTGCGCGGAGATCTGCGTGACCGAGATGTTCGGCGACGCCGTCGAGCGCGGGTCGGCGGCCGTGGGCACGGGGCTGCACGCGTTCCGGGACCCGGCGGTCGTCGAGGACTTCGAGGCGGTCCGGCTGCCGCTCGACATCGCGGCGTTCCACACGTACGCGCTCGACTGGTCGGCGCGGGAGGCGACTTTCCTCGTCGACGGCGCCGTGGTCCGCCGCTGCGCCGCGCCGCCGACGTACCCGATGCAGATGATGCTCGCGGTCTTCGACTTCCCCGAGAGGTCCGTCGGAGACGACGCCGACGCGGTTCCCGAGCTCGTCGTCGACAGCCTGCGGGGCTACGAGCGCCGCCGTTCGGATGGATTCTGAACTCGTCGCGCACACGCGCCCCAAACGGCCTCCCGACCGCGATCCCGCACGGTATAACCGACGCGCCGCCATCTCCGCCCAACCCCGAGGACACCGACGCATGCTGATCTTCTGGGTGATCGCCGGGGTGGCGCTGCTGCTCCTGGTCCTCACCGTCGTCCTCGGTGACTTCCTCGACGGGGTCATCGACGCGATCGACGTCACGGGCGGCTGGCTGTCGTCGACGGTCGTGCTGTCGTTCCTGGCCACGTTCGGCATCGTCGGCGGTCTGCTGCTGGCGACGACCGACGCGAGCGTGCTGCTCGCCACCGTCGCCGGTGTCGTGGCGGGTGCCGTGGTCGGTGCCGGGGCCGGTGTCGCCACGCGCGCCCTGACCAACGGTCCGACGGCCCACCAGATCACCAGCAGCGACTACGTCGGCCAGTCCGCCACGGTCACCACCTCGATCCCGTCCGACGGGCTCGGCCAGATCTCGCTCGTCGTCGCCGGTCAGAGCACCGCGCTCGCGGCCCGCGCCGACTCTCCCGTGCCCACCGGTGCGGGCGTGACGGTCGTCGCCAACCTCGGTCCCGGCGTCGTCAAGGTCGCCACCACCACCACGTCCCAGTCTCTCTAGGAGCTCTCCGTGCCCGAATCCTGGCTGCCCGTCGCGGGCGTCGCCGGTCTCGTCCTGGTCGTCCTGCTCGTCGGCATGGCGATCGCCAAGCGGTACCGCGTGGCCCTGCCCAACGAGGCGTTCATCGTCACCGGCCGCAAGGGCAAGACGTCGAACGACCTGTCGGGGCAGAAGGTGGTGACCGGCGGCGGCGTGTTCGTCCTGCCGTTCGTCCAGCAGCTGTCGGTGCTCGACATGTCGTCCCGGCGGATCACGGTCGAGGTCAACGGGGCGCCGTCGTCGCAGGGCATCGCGCTGAACGTGTCCGGCGTCGCGATCGTCAAGGTGCACAACGAGGACGTCTCCATCCGCGCGGCCGCCCAGCGGTTCGGCAGCCAGCAGGAGGAGATCGACAGCTTCACGACGAACCAGCTCTCCGGTGCACTGCGCGCCATCGTGGGCAACCTGACCGTGGAGCAGGTCATCCGGGACCGCGAGTCGTTCTCCCAGCAGGTGCTCGAGTCCGTCACCGGGTCGCTCAGCGCGCAGGGGCTGAGCCTCGACGCGTTCACCATCCAGGAGGTCGGCGACCACGGCGGTGGCTCGTACATCCTCGACATGGGCCGCGCGTCGGCCGCCGCGATCCGCCGCGAGGCCGAGATCGCCGAGGCCGAGGCCCGTCGGCTCTCCGAGGAGAAGCGGATCCACTCCGAGACGGAGGTGGCCAACTACCAGCGGGCGCTCGACCTGCGGCAGGCGGAGATCCTCGCTGAGACCGACCGCGCGAAGGCACTGTCTGCATCGGCCGGCCCGCTCGAGGCCGCCGCCCGCCAGCAGGAGATCCTCGCGCAGGAGGAGCTCGTCGCGGAGCGGCAGGCCGCGCTGACCGAGCGTCAGCTCGACACCACCGTGCGCCGCCCCGCGGACGCCGAGCGGTACCGCCTCGAGCAGCAGGCCGAGGCGCAGCGTGTCACCGCCGTCAAGGCCGCCGAGGCGTCCAAGGCGGAGAACGAGCTCCGCGGCGCCGGTGAGCTGGCGCTCCGGTCGGCGCAGGCGCGGGCCACCGAGCTCGAGGGTGCGGCGCAGGCTGCTGCTGTCCTCGCCCGCGGCAAGGCCGACGCGGAGGCGCTGCAGAAGCGGGCCGAGGCGTACAAGGAGTTCAACCAGGCGGCGGTGTTCGACCGCCTGCTGGAGACGCTCCCGGAGATCGCGAAGCAGCTCGCCGCGCCCATGGCCAGCATCGACACCCTCACGGTCGTCTCGACCGACGGGGCGTCGGCGCTGCCCAAGGCGGTCGCGGGGAACTTCCTGCAGCTCCAGGAGCTGATCAAGTCGACCACCGGGCTGGACCTGACGCAGATCGTGCACCAGCTGACGGACTCGTCCACGCTGGTCGTCCCGACGACGACGAACGGGTCGCCGGCCTCGACGGTCTGACGCTTACCCTCGTGCCATGACCGTGCTCACCCGGAACAACGTCGTCCTCTCGGGCGTCCCCGGCGCGCCGGCCATGGTGTTCGCGCACGGGTTCGGGTGCGACCAGAGCATGTGGCGGTTCGTCGCGCCGGCGTTCGAGGCGACCCACCGGGTCGTCCTCTTCGACCACGCCGGTGCGGGTGGCTCCGACCTGAGCGCCTACGACGCGCAGCGGTACGGCTCCCTGGACGGGTACGCGGACGACGTGGTGCAGCTCCTGGACGCCCTCGACGTGGGCCCCGTGGTGTTCGTCGGCCACTCCGTGAGCGCGATGATCGGCGTCCTCGCGGCGGGGCGCCGGCCGGAGCTGTTCGACCGGCTGGTGCTCGTCGGACCCAGCCCCCGGTACGTCGACGACGGCGACTACCGCGGCGGGTTCGGCGCGGCGGAGATCGACGAGCTGCTCGCGACCATGGACGACAACTACCTGGGCTGGTCCGCGTTCATCGCGCCCGTGATCATGGGCAACGCGGACCGGCCGGAGCTCGGCGCGGAGCTGACCAACTCGTTCTGCCGCACGGACCCCGCGATCGCCCGGCGGTTCGCCCGGGCCACGTTCCTCGCGGACAACCGGGCGGACCTCGCGGGCGTCACCACGCCCGCGCTGGTGCTCCAGTGCCGCGAGGACGTCATCGCGCCCCCGGAGGTCGGCCGGTACGTGCACGAGCACCTTGCCGGCAGCGAGCTGGTGCTCCTGGATGCCGTCGGGCACTGCCCCAACCTCAGCGCACCGGATCAGGTCGTCGAGGCCATCACCGCGTACCTGTCCCGTGTCCCCTCCCGATAGCGACGCCTGGGACGCCGCGCCCGTCGCGCTCCTGCGGCTGGACGGCGACGGCACGATCCTCGACGCCAACCGCGTGCTCCTCGACTGGGTGGGTCGCCCGGTGCAGAGCCTGCGCCTCAGCGACCTGCTCTCCGTGGGCGGTCGCATCTACTGGGAGACGCACCTGTCCCCGCTGCTGCACATGCAGGGCCGGGTCGACGAGGTCGCGGTCGAGCTGCGCGGGACGGACGGCCGCCTGCCCGTGCTCCTGTCGGCGGTCGTGCACGCCGCCGCGGACGGCGGGCGCCGGGTCGACGTGGCGCTCTCGCGGGCGACCGAGCGCTCCCGGTACGAGCGGGAGCTGCTCGCCGCGCGGGCGGCCGCGGACCGCTCCGCGGACCAGCTCCGCGCGCTGCAGGCGACGACGGCGGCCCTGTCGCAGGGCGTCGGTACGGACGGGGTCGCCCGCGCGCTCGTCGAGACGGCCGTCAGCCACCTGGGAGCGGTGACCGCGACGGTGTGGATCGCGGCCGCGGACGGCACGCTGGTGCGTCGGGCGAGGGCCGGTGCCGGCGCCGAGGACGGCGCGGGAGTGCCGGACGAGCCGTGGGCCCCGGCTCCGCGGGAGACGCCCGAACGCTCGCCGGCGGACCGGGCCGCGCCTGACGCCGTCGAGCAGCACGCCGGGGGCGTCGTCGTCGTGGCGCTGGGTGCGCCGGACACCCCGCGCGGCGTGCTCGTCCTGTCCCCGCGCGACGTCCCGTTCGACGTCGGGGTCCTCACCGCCGTCGGGCAGCAGGCGGGACTGGCGCTGGAGCGCGCGCTGATGTTCGACCAGAAGGCGTCGGTCGCCCACGAGCTCCAGCGAGCCCTGCTCAGCACCCACCTGCCGGTGGACGACCGGTTCAGCGTCACCACCGAGTACCGCCCCGGTGTCCAGGCGCTCGAGGTCGGCGGCGACTGGTACGACGCGTTCCTGATCGACGACGACGTGCTCGCGGTGGCGGTCGGCGACGTCGTCGGTCGTGGCCTGCACGCCGCCACCGCGATGGGGCAGCTGCGCAGCGCGGTCCGCGCGCTCGCCGGGCCGGATGTCGGTCCTGCCGGGCTGCTCACGCGGCTGGACCGGTTCGTGACGCAGGCAGCCGTCGGCTTCATGGCCACGCTGGCCTACGCCGAGATCGACCTGGTGACGGGGGAGGTGCGGTACGCCTGTGCGGGTCACCTGCCCCCGCTGCGGTTCGCGGCGGGCGGCGAGCACGAGTTCCTGTGGGAGGGCAGGTCGACACCGCTCGGGCTCGGCGTGGGCCGGACCGAGGCCGTCACCGTCCTGGCACCCCAGGACCTGCTCGTGCTCTACACCGACGGGCTCGTCGAGCGCCGCGACCGCCCGCTGCCCGACGGTCTGCACGCCCTGGCGACCGCGGGCGCGGAGCTCGGTGACGGCTCGGTCGCGGACCTGGTCACGGGCCTGCTCGCGCGCGCGGGCGACGAGCGCGACGACGTGTGCGTGCTGGTCGCCGCCTGGACACCGCGGAGCCCGTGAGCGAGCCCCGCGGCGTCGCGGGCCTCAGAACACCCGGTTGGCGATCTCGGCGGGGGCCAGCAGGAGCTCCGTGATCTCGTCGTCGAGCTGGACCAGCGTGAGGGACGCGCCGGCCATGTCGAGCGACGTGCAGTACTCGCCCACGTAGCTGCGGCCCACGGTGATGCCCTGCGCGGCGAGCTTCTCGTGCGCGAGCCCGTACAGCAGGTACAGCTCGCTGATCGGGGTGCCGCCGAGCCCGTTGATCATGAGCGCCACGGAGTCGCCCGAGGCGTACGGCAGGTCGGGGACGACTGCGCCGAGCAGCTCGTCGACGATCTCGTCGGCGCTGACCAGCTTGGCGCGCCGTCGGCCGGGCTCGCCGTGGATGCCGACGCCGACCTCCATCTCGTCGTCGGCCAGCTCGAACAGCGGTGAGCCCTTGGCGGGCGGCGTGCACGGGGTCAGGGCGATGCCCATGGTCCGCGTGACGGAGTTGACCTTCTCGCCGATCCGGACGAGCTCGTCCAGCGACGCCCCCGCCTCCGCGGCCGCGCCGACGGCCTTCATGACGAAGAAGTTCCCGGCGACGCCGCGCCGGCCGACCGTCCACGTGGAGTCCTTGACCGCGACGTCGTCGTTGATGAACAGCGTCCGCACGTTCAGGCCCTCGGCCTCCGCCAGCTCGGCCGCCATCTCGAAGGCCATCTTGTCGCCCGTGTAGTTGTTGACCAGCAGCAGGACGCCCTTGTCCGAGGCCAGCAGCTTCGCGGTCTCCAGCACGTACTCCATGGGCGGCGCCGCGAACACGTCACCCGGACACGCCCCGTCGAGCATCCCCTTGCCGACGACCATGACGTGCGCCGGCTCGTGCCCCGACCCGGACCCCTGGATGATCGAGACCTTGTCGGGGCTGGGGGCGTCGGCCCGCATGATCAGGTTGTACTCGGGGACGTAGCGCAGGGTGTCGGGGTTGGCCAGGGCGATGCCCTTGAGCATCTCGGGGACGAAGTTCAACGGGTCGTTGACGAACTTCTTCACAGTCGTTCCTCCACATCGTCGTGTTCTCTTTGACCTGTCGCCGCGTCGCCCCCCGGAGCGCGGACGTGGGTGTCACCAGGTGTCGGCTACGCGTTCGGCCAGCACGGCGACGGCGACCGCGCCGGGGTCGAGCGACCCGATGCTGCGCTCGCCGGTGTACGACGCCCGTCCGCGACGGGCCTGCATGGGCCGCGTCGCCTCGGCGGCCTCCCGGGCGCTGACGGCGGCGGCCTTCGCGATGTCCGCGGGTGCCGACCCCGCCGCGAGCTCCCGCTCGATGGTGTCGGTCATCGGCGCGAGCGCGTCGAGCAGGGTCTTCTCGCCGAGGTCCGCGCCGCCGCGCGCCTTGATGCCCTCGATCGCGGCCCGCAGCATCGCGACGACGTCGTCGCCCGTGATCTCCTGCTTGCCCTTGACCTGCCCGGCGGCGCGCAGGAACGCGGTGCCCCAGATCGGTCCGGACGTGCCGCCGATCCGGCCGGACATGACGACGGCGACCTTCTGCAGGAACGTGCCGGTGTCGGAGCGGTCGAACGTGTCCCACTGGGCCAGCACGTTCTCGAACCCGCGGGCCAGCGAGAACCCGAAGTCGCCGTCGCCGACGACGGAGTCGAGGTCCCCGAAGTACTTCTCGTTCTCGATGCAGCCTTCGGTGACGGTGCGGACGACGGACTCGACGCGGGCATCGGACACGGCAGTCGCTCTCTTCTAGGGGGTGTGCAGGAGGTGCTCGACGTGCGACAGCTCGACCTGGCCGTCGACCGCGAGGCCGTGGGGGTCGCTCAGGACGACGGCGGGGTCGTCGGGGAGGTCGCCCAGCGAGCTGACGACGAGGGAGGCGCCCCTGAAGTCCTCGTCGGCGGTGTAGCTGCTCACGGTCACGATCGTCCGCAGCCCGGCACCGAGCGCGGCGCGCAGGCCGTTCGCGCTGTCCTCGACGACGACGACCTCCTCGGGGCCGATGCCCAGCTCTCTCAGCGCGAGCAGGTAGATGTCGGGGGCGGGCTTCTTGGCGGGCACGACGTCTCCGGCGAACACCGTGAACTGCGCGGCCAGCTCCTCGCCGACGGCGTGCTCGAGCACGGCGCGCACGGACGCCTCGGCCGACGTCGACGCGACGGCGAGCCCCCAGCCCTCCCCGGATGCCTCGGCCACGATCCGCGCGATCCCGGGCCGGCCGGGCAGCACCCCGTCGGCCACCATCGCCGTGTAGTGCGCGGTCTTGGCCTTGTGCCAGCGGGCGACGAGGTCCCGCTGCTCGTCGGGGTCGGTGGGCAGGTGCGCGGTCTCGACGAACACCGGCGTGAACACGGTCGCCAGGCGTTCCTTGCCCCCGCCGATCGCGAGCAGGTTCCCGTACTCCTCCTCGCTCCAGTGGATCGGCAGGCCCGCCTCGGCGAACGTCTGGTTGAACGCGGGCAGGTGGCCGTCGCGCTCGGTGTCGGCCAGGACGCCGTCGCAGTCGAAGATCAGCGTGGGGCTCATCAGCGGGCCTTTCCTGCGGAGCCGAACTCCTCGAGGTGCACCGCGATCGCGGCCTGCACGGCGGCGGAGATGTCCCGGAACATCGACGGCGGGTCCCACTTGTCCTTCGCCCGTGCCTCGGCGAGGTGCTGCTCGGCGGAGCGCATGTAGGCGACCTTCACTCCGGTCGAGATGTTGATCTTCGAGACGCCCGCGGAGATGAACGTCGCGAAGTCGTCGGCGGACAGTCCCGTGCCGCCGTGCAGGACGATCGGCCGGTCGGTCAGGGCCGCGAGCTCGCGGACCCGTTCGGGGAGCAGGACCGGCAGCGCCTTGTACTCGCCGTGCGCGGTGCCCAGCTGAGGGGCGAGGAGGTCGACCCCGGTGCGCTCCGCGACGGCGGCGAGGGTGGCGACGTCGTAGGAGTGGAGGCTCACATCGGAGCCGACGCCGTCCTCGACGCCGATGATGTTCTCGATCTCCGACTCGACGTCGACACCCGCGGCGTGCGCCTCGGCGACCACCTCGGCGGTCTCGCGCTCGGCCGTCTCCAGGTCGCGGTCGGAGGCGTCGAACAGCACGGACGACCACCCGGCGCGGACGACGTCGGAGATGACGGACCGGTCGGGGCAGTGGTCGAGGTGCAGCGCGACCGGCACGGGAACGTCGGCGGCGGCGTGCCGGAACATCGTCGTGATCAGGTCGGTGCCGATGGACCGGACCGTCTTGACGGAGATCTGGATGATCAGCGGCGAGCTCGCGGCGACTGCGGCGGCGACCACGGCGCGCAGCGACAGGTCGTCGAGGATGTTCACCGCCGGCACCGCGTAGCCGCGCTCGCGAGCGGCCCGCGTCATCGCCAGCGTCGACGAGATCATGGCTCAGCCCTCCCGGCGAGCGGATCCTGCGCGACCGGAACCGCATCGTCCCGACCACTCGGCAGTCTAGACAGGTCTACTCATGCCCGACCAGGGAGGCAAGATCCGTGGAACCCTGGACCCCATGACGGACGTCCTGCAGCGAGAGTCGGCGGTGCCGCTCTACGCGCAGCTCGAGCAGATCCTGCACACCCGGATCACCAGCGGCGAGTGGCTGCCCGGGCAGCGCATCCCGTCGGAGAACGAGCTGAACCGCATCTACGGCCTGAGCCGGATGACCGTGCGCGGTGTGCTGACCAAGCTCGTCGGCGACGGCCTGCTGGTCCGCGTGCCCGGCAAGGGCACCTACGTCGCCACGCCCAAGATCAACGCGGTCTCCCCGGCCTACCGGGGCGTGCGCGAGCAGCTCGAGGGCCTCGGCTACGAGACGTCCACGCGTCTGGTGTCGGTCGGGCTCGAGACGCCGTCGTCGGGGGTCCGCGAACGGCTCGCGCTCGGTGAGGGCGACGAGACGTACGTGATCGTCCGCGTCCGCTCCGTCCAGGGCGAGCCCATCAGCCTGCACCGCTCCTATGTGCCGGCCCGCCTGGCACCCGGTCTCGACGGGCACGACGTCGTCGCCAACCAGCTCTGCGTCGTCCTCGAGGAGCACTACGGGCTCCCCATGAAGCGCGTCCACGAGGAGCTCGAAGCCGTCGCCGTCAGCACGGAGGACGCCAAGCACCTGGGCATGCGGCGCGGCGAACCGGCCCTCCAGCTGCAGGACGTCATCTCCGACGCGCTCTCACGCCCTTTCGAGTACTCGTCGATCGTGTTCCGCGGCGACCGCATGCGCCTGCGCTTCGACTACGACCGGTGACCCGGTGCGGACGACGTCCGCGTCCCGCAGCGGTAGCAGTCAGCCCTCGAGCAGACCGCCGCCGACCCAGGCGCGGATCGCCGTGACGTCCCCGGTGCTCATCTGCATGCGTGCGCCCCGGCACAGTCCGACGACGTTGTCCGCCCACGCCGTCGCGAGGTCGCGCGCGGTCACGGACGACGTGAGACGCAGCCCGGCGAAGATGATGCCGCCGATGACGAAGTTGACGGTCGAGCGGCCGACTTTCGCACCCTTGCTCTGGCACACGTCGCGCACGCGCCGCGATGTCTCCGCGCGATCGAACGGGTTGGACTTGAGGTCCGCCGCAAGTGCGTTCAACAGGACCTTGTAATTGCCTGCGCTGAGACCGGGGGTATCGGTCACAGCGACCACCTGCCGTTGCAGAGCGCTCGGGGCGGTGTCCGTCACGGAGCCAGGCAGGTCGGCCTCGCCGAAGCGCTTGGGGTCCCAGACGAACCCGGGCGGACGCGACGACGTCCCCAGCTCGGGGAGCTCGCGCGCCAGCCACGGGAGGATGCCGCCGGTGCCCGCCCACTTCGACTCGGCCAGGCTCGCGTCCGCCTTCTGCGCCACCTGCACGATCGTCCCGAGGGGTACGGGACGGTCGGCGGTGCGCACTCGTTGCAGCACTGCCTTGCGCGCGGCTGCGCTCTCCGGCGCTGTGGCGGCAGCCGGCTCCGACGGCTTCTTCGTGCGTGGGGGCGGAGAGGCGACCGGGGCGACGGCGACGGCGACGGGTTCCTCGATGGTGGGGCTCTCCACGGCGAGCGTCGACGCGGTGTGCGTCACCAGGTCCGCGAGCTCGTCGGCCGTGATGACGGAGTCCGCGACGGCCCGGTACGCGCTCGCGGCCGGGCTCGCGGTCATGATCGTGACGCGGCGGTCGGCCGCCCGGCAGCGCAGGGCCAGGGGCGTGAAGTCGGCGTCGGCGGACACGATGACGAACTCCTCGTAGTGCGTCGGCGCGTCGAGCGCGTCGACGGCGTCGAGGACGAGGTTGATGTCGGCGCTGCTCTTGCCCTGCTGCGTGAGCGAGGGGCAGTCGACCACCTGGAAGCCGGCGCGCGTGAAGTTGGGCCGGAACTGCGAGAACCGTGACGGGTTGAGGTAGCACGCCCGGATGAGGAACCGCCGCGTGAAGTCGCCCTCGGAGTCGGTGCCGGACTCCAGCTCGCTGAGCCAGTGGGCGGGGTTCGTCGCGAACGCCTCGGCCGCCACGGGGTCGAGGCGCTGCAGCCCGATGTAGACGTTGTCGAAGTCGACGAACAGGGCGGTCCGGAAGCGGCGGCCCGCGTCCGTCCGGTCGGCAGAGGTCACGCTGGGGGAGGTCACCGGGTCATCCTCCCTGGTGGAACCGCCGGCCGGGTACCGACCCACGTGTCCAGCGCCTCCGACAGCGCCGGGTCTGCGGGGTCCCCGGTCCAGGCGACGTGCCCGTCGGGCCGGACGAGCACGGCCGTCGGCGCGTCGACAGCGCCCAGGACCGGCAGCTCCCACGCGCCGTCGTACGTGGCGTCGACCACCCGCACGCGGTCCGACCAGACCTCGGCGCGGCCGGGGTCGCCGAGGTTCAGCAGCATCGGTCGGGCGTCGTGCAGCAGGGAGAACACCCGCACGGGCCCGTCCGCCGTGTCGAGGTCGAGGTCGGGCATCCGCCGCCCGAGCAGCGGGTGCCCGTCGCCCAGGTCGTAGTGGAGGTCCAGGGCGCTGAGCATCCCCGCGATCCGCCGGCGCGGCTCGTCCATCGCGAGCAGCTCGGCCATCGTGGCGCGCAGGGCGTCGTGGCGGTCGTCGGGGGTGCTGAGAGCGACCTGCGCCATCGTGTTCTGCAGGACGCGGGCCGCGACCGGGTGCCGTTCGGAGTGGTAGGTGTCGAGCAGGCTGTCGGGCGAGGTCCCGTGGACCACCTGGGCCAGCTTCCAGCCGAGGTTCACCGCGTCCTGCACGCCCGTGTTCAGGCCCTGACCTCCCTGGGGCGGGTGCACGTGGGCGGCGTCTCCGGCGAGCAGCACCCGCCCCTGCCGGTAGGACGCGGCCTGGCGGGTGGCGTCGGAGAAGCGCGAGATCCAGGTCGGACTGTGCACCCCGTAGTCGGTGCCGTACGCGGCCGTCAGGGCGTCCCGGACGTCCTGCAGGCTGGGTTCGCCCGGCTGGTCCGCCAGGCGTTCCTGCAGCACCACCCGGTACGGGCCGTCGTCCCGCTGCGGGTCGACCGGGCCGATGCCACCACCTTCGCGACGCATCCCGACCTGGGGCTCCTGCTCCATGGCGACCTCGGCGATGAGCCAGCCGACGGTGGCGTCCCACCCGACGAAGTCGATGCCGGCCGACTTGCGGACCGCGCTGCGCCCCCCGTCGCACCCGACGAGGTACTGCGCCCGCAGCGGTCGACCGTCGGACACCTCGACGTCGACACCGGAGTCGTCCTGCGCGAAGCCCGTCACCTCGCGCTCGCGGACGACCGGCACGCCGAGCTCGTCGACCCAGCCCGCCAGGAGGCGCTCGATGTGGCTCTGCCAGAGGGCCAGCCCGTAGTTGTGGCGGGTGGGGAAGTCGGAGATGTCCAGGGGGATGCCGACGAACCCCGCGATCTGCATCGCCCGCCCCTCCGCGAGGAACCGGTCGACGATGCCGCGCTGGTCGAGCACCTCGAGCGAGCGCGAGTGCAGCCCGCCCGCGCGAGAGCCGTCGAGCGCCTGGCTGGTCCGTCGCTCGACGATCACGACGTCCACCCCGGCCAGCGCCAGCTCACCTGCCAGCATCAGCCCCGTCGGGCCGCCTCCTGCGATCACCACCGCGTGCTCGGTCACGAACCATGGTCATCACGGGTGGGTCGCCGGAGGCAACCCCGACGGCCACACTGGGCGGATGCACCTCCTGACCGGCGCCGGCCAGCGCGGCTCCGCCGCCTACACCGAGCACCTGCGGGTACCCGACCTGAGCGTCGGCACCTACGTGCTGGGCGTCGGGGACGTCGACGGGCAGGAGCCGCACACCGAGGACGAGGTCTACGTGGTCCTGCGCGGCCGCGCGCGGCTGTGGACCCCGGAACTGACCCTCGACGTCGCACCGGGCGCGGTCGCGTTCGTGCCCGCGAGAGAGCCGCACCGCTTCGTCGACATCACCGAGGACCTGCACGTGCTCGTCGTCTTCGGGCCTGCGGAGTACAGCCGGGCAGGGGACGGCCGATGATCCGCCGGCACGTCGTCGTCCGCGGGATGGTGCAGGGCGTCGGCTACCGGTGGTCGCTCTCCCGGGAGGCGCGCCGGCTCGGTGTGCACGGCTGGGTGCGCAACCGGGCCGACGGCGCCGTCGAGGCGGTGGCCGAGGGGCCTGACGAGGCGGTCGCGGGGCTCGTCGCCTGGTGCCGGTCCGGCCCCGGGGGTGCCCAGGTGTCCGACGTCGAGGTCACCGACGAGCCGCCGGAGGGTCTCACCGGGTTCGAGATCGAGCCGTGAGCGGTCAGCGGACCCAGACGCGCAAGGGCCCGACGGGCTCGAACCCGGCCGCGACCGGCGGGAGCAGGTCGGGTCCCGACTCGTAGCCGACGAGCCGGTGCGCACCGAGCTCACGACGGGCGACCATCGCCAGGTCCGACCACACGAGCTCGGGCTCGGCTCGCAGCACTGCCACGTTCGAGACGCCCACGACGGCGTCGGAGCGGTTGAGCGCGGCGACGGCGAGCGGGCCGTCGGTGTCGGTGGCGAGCAGCAGCCGCACGTCCGGGTCGTCGAGGACGCCCGGCCGGATCGAGTCAGAACCGTGGGCGGCGAGCCAGAGCGGCAGCGTGTCCCGGTCGACGGTCCTCCACAGCAGTCCCGGGGCCGTTCCGGAAGCGGCGGGGCGGGTCAGCCACTGCGCCTCGAACAGGACGGACCAGCCGTGCGGTGCGAGGTCGAGGTCGGCGAACGAGTCCTTCACCGACGCGCCGGCGGAGTCGTCGACGGCTGCGAGCACGGCGTCCACGGGGACCCCTGGCCGCAGCGTGACGGCGTCCGGGTAGGCGTCGGGGGAGCGGCGCGGGGTCGACCAGAGGTCTGGGCCGAGGTCGGTGGGCAGACCGGCGCAGCGGCACACGAGGCCGCACCAGGCAGCGTTGTTCGCCACCGCGGCGGCCAGGATCCGGTCGTCGTCGGACATGGTCCCGACTCTGCCGCACCCCGTGCTCGACGCCGACGGATCCGTACGTCCATGATCGGCTCATGAGCTGGATCCAGGACGCCACGCAGGACATCGACCCCACGGGCGAGGTGACGGCGGCGTTCGAGAATGACCGGGCGTCGCTGGGCTACGTCGCCAACTACACGCGGATCTTCGCGCACCGACCTGCCGTCCTGCGCGCTTGGCAAGGCCTGAACGGTGCGATCAAGGGCATGGACGCGCGGCGCTACGAGGTGGCCACGACCGCGGCGGCGCTGCGGCTGCGGTCGAGCTACTGCGCGCTGGCGCACGGGAAGGTCCTGGCGGCGGCGCACATGAGCCCGGACGCCGTCCGCGCGCTCGCGGACGATGACGACTCTCCCGAGCTGACCGAGGTCGACCACGCGATCGCGCGGCTGGCCGACAAGGTCGCCGCCGGTGCCGCGGACATGACGCCGGCCGACCTCGACGAGCTGCGCGCCCTCGGCTGGACGGACGACGAGGTCCTCGACGTGGTGCTCGCCGCGGCCGCGCGGTGCTTCTTCAGCACCGTCCTGGAGGCCGTGGGCGCGGCGCCGGACGTCGCGTACCGCGCGCTGGACGCTCCCATGCGGGACGCCCTGACGGTGGGACGGCCGATCGCGACCGACTGACCGCTACGGCACGTCCCGCCGGGCCGGTCCCACGTACTGGCTCAGCGGCCGGATCAGCGAGTTCGCGTCCAGCTGCTCCATCACGTGCGCCGTCCAGCCCGTGACCCGGCTGGCGACGAACAGCGGCGTGAACGTCGGGGTGTCGAAGCCCATGAGGTGGTACGCCGGGCCGGTCGGGTAGTCGAGGTTGGGCAGGATGTTCTTGCGCTCAGTCATCGCGGACTCCAGCGCGTCGTACAGGTCGAGCATGTCCTGCCGGTCGTAGTGGTCGACCAGGGTCACCAGCGCCTCGCGCATCGTCGGCACCCGCGAGTCGCCGTGCTTGTAGACGCGGTGCCCGAAGCCCATGATCTTGCGCTTGTGCTCCAGGGCGTCGTCGAGCCACGCCGCCGCGCGGTCGGCGGTCCCGATCTCGGTGAAGGTGGCCATGACCGCCTCGTTGGCGCCGCCGTGCAGCGGGCCCTTGAGCGCGCCGACCGCGCCGGTGACCGCGGAGTGCAGGTCCGAGAGGGTCGAGGCGATGACGCGCGCGGTGAACGTGGAGGCGTTGAACGAGTGCTCGGCGTACAGCACCATCGACACCTCGAACGCCTTCACGACGACGGGGTCCGGCACCTCGCCGAACGTGACGTGCAGGAAGTTCTCCGCGAACCCGAGGTCGTCCCGCGGCGCCACCGGCTCCTGCCCGCGGCGGCGGCGCTGGTCGAGCGCCACGATCCCCGGCAGCTGCGCGAGCAGCCGCACCGACTTGGCCAGGTTCGCCTCGCGCGACGAGTCCTCCTCGGTCGCGTCGTGCGCCCCGAGCACGCTCACCGCCGTGCGCACCACGTCCATCGGGTGGCAGGTGGTGGGCAGCGACAGCACGGCCTGGACCACGTCCTCGTCGAGCACCCGCTGCGAGCGCTCGTCCTTCTGCAGCCGGGCCAGCTCGTCGGCGGACGGCAGCTCGCCGTGCCACAGCAGGTACGCGACCTGCTCGAACGAACACTGCGCCGCCAGCTGCTGCACGGGGTAGCCGCGGTAGAGCAGCGAGTTGCTGGCGGCGTCGACCGAGGAGACCTCGGTGGTGTCGACGACCACGCCGGCGAGGCCCTTGTGGATCTGCGTGTCGGTCTCGGTCATGCGGTGTGCCTCCATCGTCGTTGACGGGACGTTCCCGAGGGTCAGAGCGTGAAGTTGAAGACGTTCGTGTCGAACTGGCCGTAGGCCTCGTAGTCGAGCAGCTCGTAGAGCTCGGCGCGCGTCTGCATCCTGTCGAGCAGCCCGGCCTGGGTGCCCTCGGCGCGGATCGTGTCGAGCCCGGTCATCGCGGCGCCCATGGCCAGCCGCAGCAGCGTGACCGGGTAGATGACGATGTTGATGCCGATGTCCTCGAGCTGGCGCGCGGTCAGCAGCTCGCCCTTGCCGAACTCGGTCATGTTGGCCAGCAGCGGCACGTCGACCGCGGCGCGCACGGCCTCGAACTCGTCGGGACCGGTGAGCGCCTCGGGGAAGATCGCGTCGGCGCCGGCGTCGACCAGCGCCTTGGCCCGGTCGATCGCCGCCGTCAGGCCGTCGACGGCCCGGATGTCGGTGCGGGCCATGATGAGGAAGTTCGGGTCCCGGCGCCCGTCGACCGCGGCCCGGATGCGCTTGAGCGCGGTGTCCTCGTCCACCACGGACTTGCCGTCGAGGTGCCCGCACCGCTTCGGGTTGACCTGGTCCTCGATGTGGCAGCCCGCCAGGCCCGCGTCCTCGAGGCCCTGGACGGTCCGGGCCACGTTCATGGGCTCGCCGAACCCGGTGTCGGCGTCGACGATCGCGGGCAGGCCGGTCATCCGTGCGATCTGCCCGGCGCGCTGCGTGACCTCGGTGGCCGTCGTCAGCCCGATGTCCGGCAGCCCCAGGTCGGCGGCGAGCACCGCACCCGAGATGTAGACACCCTCGAAGCCCTTGGCCTCGATCAGCCGCGCGGAGAGCGGGTTGAACGCACCCGGCAGCCGCAGCAGGCGCCCGGACGCCAGCCCGTCCCGCAGGGCGACGCGCTTCTCGGCCGGTGTCGCGGTGGCGTACAGCATCAGAACAGTCCTTCCGGGGTGCTGACCGTGTCGAGCAGGCCACCGGGTGCGACGACCGTGAGACCGGCGAGCTCGTCGGCGGTCAGGGACGGCAGCCGCTGGGCGACGTCGAGGAACCGCTCGATCTCGTCCTGGGCCAGCACGCCCGCCGCGAGCGAGCGGAACTTGGCCACGTACTGCTCCCGCGCGAACGGGCGGGCGCCCAGCGGGTGGGCGTCGGCCACGGCGAGCTCCGCGACCACGACCTCGCCGCCGGTGGTCGTGATCTCGACACGGCCGCCGAACGCCTTCTGCGCCGGGTCGCTGGAGTGGTACCGCTCCGTCCACGCGGGGTCCTCGGTCGTGGTGACCTTCTGCCACAGCTCGACCGTGTCCGCCCGGGCGGCGCGGTCGGGGGCGTAGGACGCGACGTGGTCCCAGACGCCGTCCTGCAGCGCGACCGTGAAGATGTACGGGATCGAGTGGTCGAGGGTCTCGCGCGACGCGGTCGGGTCGTACTTCTGCGGGTCGTTCGCGCCGGAGCCGATCACGTAGTGCGTGTGGTGCGACGTGTGGATGACGATCGACGCCACGTTGTGCGGGTTGGTCAGGTCCGGGCGCTCGCGGTGCAGGCTGCGCGCCAGGTCGATGAGCGCCTGCGACTGGTACTCCGCCGAGTGCTCCTTGGTGTACGTGTCGAGGATCGCCCGCTTGGCCTCGCCGGGTGCGGGCAGCGGCACGTCGTAGGCGGCGTCGGGACCGTCCAGCATCCAGGCGATGACGCCGTCCTCGCCCTCGTAGATGGGCGTCGGCGACGTCTCGCCGCGCATCGCCCGGTCCACGGCCTCGATGGCGACCTTGCCCGCGAACGCCGGGGCGTAGGCCTTCCACGACGAGATCTCGCCCTTGCGGGACTGCCGCGTGGCCGTCGTGGTGTGCAGCGCCTGACCGACCGCGTGGAAGATCACCTCGGGCGACAGGTCGAGCAGCGTGCCGAGGCCCGCCGCGACCGACGGGCCCAGGTGGGCCACGTGGTCGATCTTGTGCTTGTGCAGGCTGATCGCGCGGACCAGGTCGACCTGGATCTCGTAGCCCGTCGCGATGGCGCGAACGAGCTCCTTCCCGGAACGCCCGGTGTGCTGCGCGACCGCGACGATCGGCGGGATGTTGTCGCCCGGGTGGGAGTAGTCGGCCGCGAGGAACGTGTCGTGGTAGTCGAGCTCACGGACCGCGACCCCGTTCGCCCACGCCGCCCACTCCGGGCTGACGCGCGTCGCCGGGTCCACCCCGGAGACCGTCGCGCCGTTGCGCGGACCCGCGTACGGGTGCGCGAGCGCCTGCGCGCGGGCCGTCGACGGGGGAGTGCGCGTCAGCGACGCCACCGTGACCGCGGCGTTGTCGATCACGCGGTTGATGATCATGTCGACCACGTCGTCCGGCACCTCGACGGGGTCGGCGGCGACCTGTGCGATGGCCCAGGCCAGCTGGTCGGTGCGCGCCAGGCGGTCGGCGCTCGGGTGCACGCGCACGGCGTGGTTCTGGGTCATCTGCTCGCTTCCGGTCGGGACAGGGAGGTGGTCAGCGTGCGTGGGCCATGTCGCCGACGGCGAGCCGTCGCAGGACCTCGATGACGACGGCCGCGGACCGCTCCGCAGCATCGTCCACGTGCGTGAGGAAGTCCGCACCCGCGACCGGGCCGCACAGGTCGGAGATGCCGCGCACGGACAGGAACGGCACCCCGTACAGGTGCGCGGTGTGCGCGAGCGCGGCCGACTCCATGTCGGTGGCCATGGCCGCCGGGAACGCGGTGCGGATCCGGTCGATGCGGCTGGCGTCGATGAACGCGTCGCCGGACAGGATGGTGCCGGACAGGACGCGCAGGTCGACCGACGCGGTCGCGGCGGCGTCGTGCAGGATCTGTTCGGCCTCGTACACCTCGGGCATGCCCGGGACCTGGCCCAGCTCGTACCCGAACGCGCGCGCGTCGGCGCCGGAGTAGAGGTACTCCGAGCCGACGACGACGTCGCCGACCCGTACGTCCAGGCCGACCCCGCCCGCGCTGCCCGCGCTGATGACGGCCCGCGGGTGCGTGCCCTGGATGGCGACGGCGGCGGCGGTCGCGGAGTTCACCAGCCCGATCCCGCACTGCACCAGCAGCACCTGCCGGCCGCAGACGGTGAGCAGGCGGTGCTCGGCGTGACCCATCTGGGTGGGGTCGCCGACGACGTCGGCACGCGCGAGGAACGCTGCGGACTCGTCGGGCATCGCGGTGACGATGACCGCGTCGACGGCGATCATGCGGTGACCTGAGACCACTCCCCGCGGGCGGCCAGGAACGTCTTCGCCGCCTCCTGGGCACCCGAGAGCGTGTGGTTGGCACCCCAGCCGCACTGCACCTCGTTCGCGGCCGGCACCTCGGTGGCCGTCGTGATGTCCGTGAGGGTGTCCTGGACCAGGCCCAGGACGTCGTCGTAGTCCCACTCGCCCTGCAGGATCAGGTAGAACCCGGTCTGGCAGCCCATCGGGGAGAAGTCGATGACCCGCTCCGAGTGGTTGCGGGAGTGCTCGGCGAACAGGTGCTCCAGGGAGTGCACGGTCGGCATCTCGAGGTGCGCGACGTTCGGCTGCGTGAAGCGGACGTCGTACTTCTGGATCACGTCCCCGGCGGGAAGCTGCTTGGTGTCGGCCAGGCGCACGTACGGCGCGGCGACGGTCCGGTGGTCGAGGTTGAACGACTCGACGTTCATGCGGGGCTGGTTCACGGCACAGGTCCTTCTCGGTCGGCGACGGACCATTCTCTCCCGCGAGAGCCCAGGGGCCGAAACGGGGTCGCCTACGATCGGCCCGTGCCGATCCCCGAGTTCATCCTCGCCCTGCGAGCAGCGGTCGGTCACGACCTCCTCTGGCTGCTCGGCGTGACCGCAGTCGTCGTCCGGGGGGACGAGGTCCTCCTGGTGAGGCGCGCGGACGACGGCTCGTGGACGCCGGTGACGGGGATCGTCGACCCGGGAGAGGAGCCGGCCGTCGCGGGCGCGCGCGAGGTGCTGGAGGAGGCGTCGGTCGTCGCGGTCCCGGAGCGGCTGACGTGGGTGCACGTGCTGCCCCCGATGGAGTACGACAACGGGGACCGCGCGCAGTACCTCGACCACACGTTCCGGTTCCGGTACGTCTCCGGCGAGCCGTTCCCCGCGGACGGCGAGAACACCGAGGCGGCCTGGTTCGCGCTCGACGCGCTCCCGCCGATGTCCGACGAGATGCACGCGCGCATCGCGAGCGCCCTGGCCCCCGCCGGACCGGCAGCGTTCGAGTCCTGAGCTACCGCGCAGGCTCGACCACGACCCGCGCGAACAAGCCATGAGGGCTGCCACCACGTGCAGTCACGTCACCCATGGCCTGGTCGCCCCCAGACGCGGTCCGCGAACCCGACATGGATGCCGTCATCCGGTCGTTCGCGGTAGCCATGTCGGGTTCGAGCGCCGGCGTCCTCGGCGCGCGTGACGGCCGGGTCCGGAGACCGACGTCAGCGCGCGAGGCGCTCGACGACCGCGCCGTACAGGCCGGGTGCGGTGACCGCCAACGGCACGATGCCGCGCCGCAGCGGTGATCCGGCGGCGGCGAGCAGGCCGCTGGTCAGCACCCGGTAGTCGCGGGTGGCGGCCGTCCACGCCTTCTCGTAGGCCGCGTTGGAGCGGCGGACGTCCTCGCCCAGGGTCGCGACGGCGGCGTGCGCCTGGGCGAGGCCGACCCGGACCCCCTCGCCGGTCAGGGCGTCGACGTAGCCCGACGCGTCGCCGACCAGGCGCACGCGCCCCGCCGTGCGGTGCTGGCTCTGCTGGAACATGGGGCCGGCACCGCGGGCGGGGCCGAGCCGCTCCGCCCCGTCGAGATGGTGGTGCAGCGCCGCGAACGAGTCGAGCGTCCGGTCGTAGTCGTGGTGGGCCGGGCCCAGGAGCGCGACGCCGACCACGTCGTCGGCCACCGGCGTCACGTACGCCTCGACGGAGCGCCCCCAGTGCACCTCGACGAGGTCGGTCCACGGCTCCACCCGGAAGTGGCGGCGCACCCCGAACCGCCGGGCGCGCAGGCGGTGGTGCGTCGCAAGGTCGACCTGGCGCCGCACGGTGGAGTGCAGGCCGTCGCAGGCCAGCAGCCAGCGCCCCCGGATCCCCGCGCACCACACGGAGGACCCGTCCTGCTCGACGGCGCCGGCCCGGCCGGGCACCACGACGGCGCCGAGCTCGCGCGCACGTGCGGCGAGGGCGGCGTGCAGGACGGTCCGCCGGACCCCACGCCCGGGCGAGGACGCGAACAGGTGGTCGGCCGTGTAGCTGCCCCGCAGGTACCGGATCCCGGTGAGGGTGTGGCCCGCCGGGTCGACGCCGAGTCGGGCGAGCGCCGCGACAGCACCCGGCATCAGCCCCTCACCGCAGGCCTTGTCCACGGGGGTCGCCCGGGGTTCGACGACGATCACGGACAGGCCCGCGAGCCGTCCCTCGATCGCCACGGCGAGCCCCACCGGTCCGCCGCCGATGACCAGCAGGTCGGCGTCGGGTGTCATGCCGGGGCCGGGCTGACGGACCGCAGGGCGCGCTCCTCGGTCGGGATGCGGAAACCGAGCAGCAGGATGGCGTTGAGCACGGTGAACGCGACCGCGGTGACCCACGCGGTGTGCACCAAGGGCAGTGCCGCGCCCTCCACGGCGACGGCGACGTAGTTCGGGTGGCTCAGCCAGCGGTACGGGCCCCGACGGACCAGGGCCACCCCGGGCACGACGATCACCCGCGTGCTCCACTGGTTGCCGAGCGTCCCGATGCACCACCAGCGCAGCGCGTTCGCGGCGATCACGAACGCCAGTGCCGTCCACCCGAGCGCGGGGACGAACGGCCGGTCCGCGACGTGCACCTCGACCACGCACGCGACGAGCAGCCCGGTGTGCAGCGCGACCATCAGGGGGTAGTGCCGCTTGCCCGTCTCGATGCCGCCGTGCGCGAAGGCCCAGGTCACGTGCCGTTGAGAGACGATCAGCTCCGCCAGGCGCTCGAACGCGACGACGACGATCAGCCAGTCGTACCAGCTCACCTAGTTCTCCTCGGGCCAGCGCAGCAGGACGGTCTCGGTGCACACCCCGGGACCGATGGCGAACAGCACTCCGGCGGACCCGGGGATCTGCCCGCCCGCCGCCAGCTCGTCGGCGAGCACGTGCAGGACGCCGGACGACGACAGGTTGCCCACCCGCGCCAGCGACCGCCAGCTCGCGGCGAAGGCCTCGTCGGGCAGCTCGAGCGCGCTCGCGGCAGCCTGCAGGATGCGGGGTCCGCCGGTGTGCGCCACCCAGGTGCCGACGTCGGCGACCTTGAGGCCGTGCGCGGCGAGCAGGTCGACGACGCCGGGGCCGAGGTTGCGCTCGACGATGTCCGCGAGGCTCGCGGCGAGCACGATCCGGAAACCGCTGCCGCCGATGTCCCAGCCGAGGGCGTCGGTGGTGCCCGGGACCAGGTCGCTGCGGGAGTCGACCGCGTCGACACCGCCGGGCACGCCGGCCGCGCGATCGTCGCCCAGCATGACGACGGCCGTGGCGCCGTCGCCGAACAGCCCGCTGGACACGATGTTCGCCATCGAGTCGTCGCCGTGCTGCAGGGTCAGCGAGCACAGCTCCACCGAGACGAGCAGCGCGACGTCCTGCGGGTGACCGTGCAGGTAGTCCCGCACCCGGGCGATCCCCGCGGCCCCGGCCACGCAGCCGAGCCCGAACACCGGCACCCGCTTGACGTCCGGACGCAGCCCGAGCCGCTCCACCAGCAGCACGTCGAGCGACGGGGTGGCGATGCCGGTGATCGTCGTGACCAGCAGGTAGTCGACGTCCTGCGCGTCCAGCCCGGCCGCCGCGAGGGCCTCCTCGCACGCCTGCGCCGCCAGCGACGTGCCCTCGCGGACGAACGTGTCGTTGGCGACCGTGAACGAGGTCAGGTCGGCGTACTCGTCGAGGGGGAGTGCGAGGTGGCGGGTCTGGATGCCGGTGGCCGCGTGGATCCGCTCGATCGTCGCCAGGCGGCGAGGGTCGCTGGACAGCAGCGGCGCGATCGTGGCGGTGATCTCGGTCTGGGCGTAGGCGTGCCTGGGCAGGACGGGGGCAATAGCGGCGATACGCGCCATCCGGGCATCGTGCCACGCGGCTGCACGTCCGGCACGTGTCGAGGCCGTCGTGCCCAACCTTCACCCGACCTGCGACGATGGCGCGTCGAGACGGAGGAGGGCAGCGTGGGCACGGAACTGCGGCGGCCGCTCGTCGTCGACCTCGCGCTGGCGTGCCATCCGGCCCCGACCGTCGCGGTCACGGTGTTCGCGGCTGCCATGGCAGCCGGGGCCGATGCGCCCCCCGTCACGACGGCTCTGGTCGGAGCCGCGGTCCTGGCCGGGCAGCTGTCCGTCGGCTGGTCCAACGACTGGATCGACGCCGAGCGGGATGCCGCTGTCGGCCGCTCGGACAAGCCGGTCGGTCTCGGGCGGCTGGCGGTCGGGACGGTCCGCTCTGCGGCCCTCGGTGCGGCGGCGCTGTGCGTGGTGCTGTCGCTGGCGCTCGGCTGGCGGGCGGGCCTCGTGCACCTGGCCACCGTGGCGTCGGCCTGGGCCTACAACGCCCGGCTCAAGAGCACCGTCTGGTCGTGGGCGCCGTACGCGTTCTCGTTCGGCTTCCTGCCGCTCGCGATCGCGCTGGCGCTGCCGGGGGCGCCGGTCGCCGCCTGGTGGGCCATGGCGGCAGGCGCGCTGCTCGGGATCGGTGCGCACGGCGCGAACGTGGTGCCGGACCTGCAGGACGACCAGGACACCGGGGTGCGCGGACTTCCGCACCGGTTGGGTGGGACCGCGACGAGCATCGGAACGGCCCTGGCGCTCCTGGGCGCGACCGTCCTGCTCGTGCTGGCGCCGAGCGGTCCTCCGCGCGCGGCCGCTGCCGCCGTGCTCGTCGCCGCCGTCGGCCTCACGATCGTGGGGACGGTGCTCGCGCTCGGCGGTGGGCGCAACCGGCTGCCGTTCCTGTTCGCCATCGCGGTCGCGGCCGTCGACGTGGTCCTGCTGGTGCTGTCGGACTGGGTCGTCACCGCTTGACTTCGAGCGCGCTCGAAGGGGCATGGTGACGGGAAACCCCCGTCGAAGGAGCCCCTCGTGCGCGTTGGCGTCCACCTCTACCGTTTCGACTCCGTCGAGCCCGCGGCCCTGCGTCAGGAGCTGGCCGACGCGGCCCGCGCCGCCGACGACTCCGGGGTCGCCTGGGTCTCGGTCATGGACCACTACTTCCAGATGGTCGCGGCAGGATTCCCCGCCGACGACCCGATGCTCGAGGCGTACACGACGCTCGGCTACCTCGCGGGCGTGACGTCACAGGTGCAGCTGGGCGTGCTGGTCACGGGCGTGACCTACCGGCATCCCGGCCTGCTGGCCAAGATCCACGCCACGCTCGACGTCCTCTCCGGTGGCCGCGCGACGCTCGGGATCGGGGCCGCCTGGTACGAGGAGGAGCACCGCGCGATGGGGGTGCCCTACCCGCCGCTGGCCGAGCGGTTCGAGCGTCTCGAGGAGACGCTGCAGATCTGCCGGCAGATGTGGGACCCCACCGACGACGGGCCGTACGAGGGCAGGCACTACCAGCTGGCCCAGACCCTGTGCTCGCCCCAGCCGCTGACGCGCCCCGAGATCCTCATCGGTGGCTCGGGCGAGCGCAAGACCCTGCGCCTGGTCGCGCAGTACGGCGACGCGTGCAACCTGTTCACGTCCACGCCCGACGAGGTCGCGCACAAGCTCGAGGTCCTGCGCGGCCACTGCGCGGACCTCGGCCGCGACCCGGCCGAGATCCGCGTGACCATGCTGTCCCGCGGCGAGAGGCTGCTCGCCGGGGACCTCGACGGGTTCGTGGAGGAGATGCGGGCCTACGACGCCCTCGGGGTGGAGTCCGTCATCCTCACGCCGGCGGACACCAGCCTGGCGGCGTGGGTGAAGGACACGGTCGCCCCCGCGGTGCCGCGCCTGGCGGACCTGGGTCGGGGCTAGGCGCTCGCGTCGGCAGCCGCGTGCAGGGCCGCCACGTCGATCTTGCTCATCGCCAGCATGGCGTTCACGGCGCGGCCCGCGCGGCCGGGGTCCGGGTCGCCCAGGAGCGCCGGGAGGTCCGTGGGGATGACCTGCCAGGACAGGCCCCAGCGGTCCTTGAGCCAGCCGCACCGGCCCGGCTCGCCGCCGTCCGCGGTCAGGGCGTCCCACACGCGGTCGACCTCGGCCTGGTCGGGGACCGAGACGAAGAACGAGAACGCCTCGGTGAACGAGTACATCGGTCCGCCGTTGAGGGCCTGGACCTCCACGCCGTCGAGCACGAAGCTCACGGACATCGCCGTGCCGGCCGGCTGGGGGGCGCCCTCGCCGTAGCGGGCGACGGAGGTGATCGCCGAGTTGGGGAAGATCTCGACGTAGCGCTGCGCGGCCTGCTCGGCCTGGTCGTCGAACCACAGGAACGGGCTGATGGTCTGCATCTCGGTGCCTCCGGTGTGTGCGACGCGAGCCGGGTGCCCGGCGTCCCTTCGTGAGGTGGTCGGAGCCGTCCCCGCGATCTCGACATCAGGCCCGGTGCGACTTTCTACGAGCCGTCCAGCACCTCCCAGCGCGCCACCGCCTCGTTGCGCGAGGTCACGCCGAGCTTGCGGTACGTCGAGATCGCCTGCGTCTTGACGGTGTTGCGGGAGACACCGAGCCGTTCGGCGATCAGCGGGAACGTGAGGTGCGTCGCGAGCAGGGGCAGGAGCCGGATCTCGGCCGGCGTGAGGGTGTCGGGGCGGCCCTGGTCCGCCGTCTCCTGCACGGCCGCGACCAGCGCCGCGACCCTGTCCGGCAGGTCCCCGAGTCCGGGCCGGCGGTGCACGATCTCCTCGGCCCGCCGTGCTGTGGCGGCGGCGGCGTGGTGGTCGCCCAGGCCGAGCGACGCCTGCGCCGTCGCCAGCAGGGCCTGCGTGGAGACGACCGGGAGCGCGTAGGTGAGCAGCGGCCGCAGGGCCAGGGCGCGCCGGGTGTGCTCGACGGCCTCCGACCGCAGGCCGAGGTGCACGGCGAGGCGGGCGGCCCAGGCGAACACGAGCGCGCTGGACCAGTAGGAGCCGTAGTCGCCGTCCGTGACGATGGACGTCGCACGGCGGACGGCGTCCTCCGCGGCCGACCAGTCGCCGCGCTCGACCGCGATCGATGCCCGCTCGCACATGACCATCCCGACGAGCGGCCCGATCCCCGCCGCCTCCGCGGCCTCCTGAGCCTCGACGAACAGGCCGTCCGCGTGGTCGAGGTCGCCGTCGAGCAGGTCCGCGAGCGCCTCGGTGTGACGCATCGTCGCGCGCAACGGGCTCGCGGGTGCCAGCCCTTCCCACGCGACGCGGGCGTCGAGCCGCATCTGGGCGGTGCCCTGGCGTGCCTCGATCGCGTCCAGGTACGCGAGCGTCGCCTCGACCGTGCTCCCGTCGGACAGGGAGCCGGACACAGGCGCCCCCTTCGCGATCGCGGACCACCGCTCGGCACGTGCCGGCTCGCCGACCAGCGCGAAGATGAGGGCCGCGTGCGCGGCGATCGCCGGGAAGGCGCTGCCGCCGTCCGACTCCTCGAGCCACGACATCCACCGGTGGACGGAGTCGATGCCGCCGTTGGCCCAGGTGTGCTGCGACCAGTCGAGGACGAGCCGGGTGAGCTCTGCGGTGTCGCCGGCCAGGTGCGCGTGCTCGATCGCCTGGTCCGGGACGCCTGCGTCGCCGTACCAGCGGGCCGCGCGACGGTGCAGCTCCGGCACCAGTGCGGGCTCCTTGCGGTGCAGCTCGGCGGTCAGCAGGTCCCGCAGGAGGGGATGGCACCGGAACCGGTCGCCGTCCCGGCCGGCCTGCTCGATCACCCCGTGCGCGGCCAGGTGCTCCAGCGCCGCGCCCGAGGACCGGGTCCGCAGCACCGCGTCGCACAACGGTCCGGACAGCTCGTCGAGGATCGCGCAGCGCACCAGGAGCGCGGTGTCGCGACTCCGCAGGCCGGCGAGCACCTCGGTGCGCAGGTACTCGCGCATGAAGACGTCGTCGCCGGTGAACGTCCGGGTCTCGTCGGCGCGCAGCGCCATCCCCGCGAGCGACACCGCGACCGGCCACCCCTGCGTGCGTTCGAGGAGCTGGTCCGTCGCGGTGGGCGACAGGGTGATCCCGGACCGTGCGAGCACCTGGGCGGTCTCGTCGTGAGCGAAGGACAGCTCGCCAGGACCGAGCTCCAGCAGCTCGCCCGCGGCGCGCAGGCGCGCGATCGGCAGGCGGGGTCGCGCCCGGGACGTGATGCCCACCCGCCACGTGTCGGGCAGCCGGTCGATGACGTCGGTCAGCACGTTGAGGCTCGCCGCCGAGGTCATCACCTGGACGCCGTCGACGAGCAGCGTGCCCGCGGGGGCGGGGTCGAGAGCCCGGATGAGGCCGGCGACGGTGACGATGCCCGGTCCCGCACCTGCGGCGCGGCCGATCGCCGCCAGCAGTGCGGCGGGGTCGTTGTCGGCGTCGGTGCAGGTGTGCCACACGGCCGCGCCGGCCAACCGGTCCGCCCACTGGCCGAGGAGAGCGGACTTGCCGTAGCCGGGACCCGCGACGATGGCGACGACCCGGGTGGGTGAGCCGACGAGCGCGTCGACCAGCTCACCGCGGGCCACCAGCCCGACCCCGGCGCGATGTCGGCGCACCACGGGGTGCCCCGAGCTCTGCGAGGTCGCCGACTGTTGCTCAACGGCGGATGAACCGTGCCAAACGGGACGTTCCCCCACGTCGGGCCACGCTACCGGGCCCCTGGACACGCGCAAGGACCTGGGTCGGGTGAGGTCAGTCCCGTCCGGCCGTCAGGTCGATGTGCGGCACGTCGTCGCTGTCGTCGCCCCACGCGATCCGGCGCGGGGCGTCGTGCGACTCGACGGTCGCCGCGTGGTCGCGCTCGAAGTAGTCCCAGGCCCAGCTGAGGAACGCGTCGGTGCGGCTGTGCACGCCGCTGAGCAGCATCGCGTGCACCCCGAGCCACGCGGCGAAGGCGATCGGACCGTCGACCTCGTGGCGGTGCGCGCCGACCTCGGCGACGGCGGCGTTGCGGCCGATCATCGCCATGATGCCCTTGTCCTTGTAGTGGAACGGCGCGAGGCCGTCGCCCTGGGTCGAGCGCAGGATGTTCTGGGCAGCCCAGCGCCCGGACTGCTGCGCGACGGACCCGAGCTGTGGCAGCGTCGGCGCCCCTGGACCGGACGGGATGTTCGCCACGTCGCCGACCGCCCAGACCCCGGGGTACCCCTCGACCCCGAGGTCCGGGCGGACGTCGATCCGCCCCCCACGTCCTGTGGCCGGGCCGGCGGACCGCGCGATGGCGGCTGCGGACTCGCCGCCGGCCCAGATGACGGTCCGGGTGGGCAGACGCGTGCCGTCGTCGAGGTCGACCGCATCCCGGTGCACCTCCTTGACGCCCGCGCCGAGGCGGATGTCGACACCGGCCTTCTCCAGGTGCTTGTGCGCGTACTCCTGGGCCCGCGACGAGAACTGGCCGAGCACCGCGTGGCCGCGGTCGACCAGGTGCACGCGAGCGTCGGCGGGCATCCTGCCCTGCGTCTGGAGGGCCGCGACGAGCTCGGCGAGCGCGCCGGAGACCTCGACGCCGGTGGGACCGCCGCCGACCACGACGACGTCGCGCGACCCGGTGTCGCCCACGAGGGCCTCCTCGACCAGGGCGCGGTGGTGCAGCCGCAGGCGCTCCGCGTCCGCGACGGAGTACAGCGGGAACGCGTGCTCCTGGGCGCCCGGGATGCCGAAGAAGTTCGGGCGCGCGCCCGCCGCGAGCACGAGGTGCTCGGCCGACAGCGACCTGCCGTCCTCGAGGACGAGCGTGCGGTCCGCGAGCGACGCCGACGCGACACCCCCGAGCACCACGTCGACGCTCGGCACGTCCGCGAAGATCGTCCGCAGCGGGCGGGCGACGTCCTCGGCCGGCAGCTGCGACGTGGCCACCTGGTAGAGCAAGGGCTGGAACTGGTGGTAGTCGGTGCGGTCGACCAGCGTCGTGCGGATCCCCGCCTCGCCCAGGGTCTGCGCCGCGGCGACGCCCGCCAGGCCGCCGCCCAGGACCAGCACGTCCGTCACAGCGACATCTCCTCGACGCGCTCGGCCAGGATGATCCGTGCGGCGGCCTCGATGAGGGCGAGGTGCGAGAACGCCTGCGGGATGTTGCCGAGGTGCCGCGCGGCCGCCACCTCGAACTCTTCCGCGTACAGGCCGAACGGGGAGGCGATCCGCAGCAGCCGCTCCATCAGGTCGAGCGCGCGCTGCTTCTCGCCGACCACCATGAGCGCCGAGACCAGCCAGAACGAGCAGATGACGAACGTGCCCTCCTTGCCGGACATCCCGTCGTCGGTCTCGTCCGTCCGGTAGCGCAGGACGAACCCGTCCTCGGAGAGCTCGTCGGCGATGGCCAGGACGCTCGCGCGGAGCCTCGTGTCCGTGCCCGGCAGGAGACCGAAGTGCGCGGCGAGGAGGTTCGAGGCGTCGAGCGCGTCCGTCTCGTAGTGCTGGCGGAGCACGCCGCGGTCGCTCAGGCCGCGGGCGAGGATGTCGTCCTTGATCTCCTGCGCGGTGGCGCCCCAGGCGGCCTGGAGCTCCGGCTCGCCGCGGATCCCGGCCAGCTGGGCGGCTCGGTCCATGGCGACCCAGCACATGATCTTCGAGGAGACGTAGTGCTGCGGCTTGCCGCGTGCCTCCCAGATGCCCTGGTCGGGCTCCTGCCAGATGGCGGCCGCGCACTCGGCCTGGGCCTTGACGATCGGCCACAGCCGGGCCGGAAGGCGCTCGCTGCGCCGGGTGTGCAGCAGGATCGAGTCGAGGACGGACCCGAAGACGTCGTTCTGCTTCTGGTCGAAGGCGCCGTTGCCGAGGCGGACCGGGCGCGCGCCCTGGTAGCCGGTGAGCTCGTCACGCGTGGTCTCGGTGAGGTCGCGGCGGCCATCGATGCCGTACATGATCTGCAGCCCGCCGTCTTCGTTGGGCTCGATGTCCGCCACGAACTGCATGAACTCGTCGGCCTCCCAGTCCAGCAGCAGGTAGTGCAGGGCCTGCAAGGTGAACGTCGAGTCGCGCATCCAGGTGTAGCGGTAGTCCCAGTTGCGCTCGCCGCCGGGCGTCTCGGGCAGTGAGGTCGTCAGCGCCGCGACGGTCGCCCCGGTCGGCATGTAGGTCAGGCCCTTGATGACCAGTGCCGAGCGCTCGACGTAGGGACGCAGGCGGTGGTCGGGCATCCGGGCGCGCCCCAGCCAGCGCCGCCAGAAGTCGCGGGTCGCCGTGACCCGCGCGGCGGCGTCCGTCGCGTCGGCGGGTCCGTCCAGGGAGGCGGCCCACGACAGGGAGACGAACGCGGTCTCGCCGGCCGTGAGCTCGTGCCGGCCCCGCAGAGCGTCGCCCTCGACCCCGAGCGCGAGGTCGGTGCGCAGGCGCATCGACGTCCCCGCGCCGGTGATGTCGGCCGTGTGGCCGTCGGTGTCGAGGGCCCAGGGCGCCCGCGTCCGGCCGTAGTCGAACGCGGGGTCGCACACGAGCTCGACCCGCACCGACCCTTCGAGGCAGGTCGCGGTGCGCACGAGGAGGTGTTCCGCGTCGTCGTCGGCAGGCGGGCGGGTGTGCGGCGTGGTCTCGTCGGGTCCCTCGCGCCGACCCATGGTCAGCGCGTCGCGGATCTCGAGCCAGCCCGTCGGGGTGTGCCAGGTGGTGACGAGCACGTTGGTGCCGGGGTCGTAGGCGCGCGACGTCGGCACGTTGATGCCGTACGGCGCGAACCGGAAGTAGCCGGCGCCCCGGTCCAGGAGGCTGCCGAAGACGCTGGGGCTGTCGAACCGCGGCACGCACAACCAGTCGACCGACCCGTCGGGCGCCACGAGCGCCCCCGTGTGGCAGTCGGACAGGAACGCGTACTGGGCGATCGGCGGGAACGGGGATGCGGGGCTGTTCGAGTCCACGGGTTCCTCCTGGTGGGGGTGCTCAGGCGAGCCGGGCGAGCAGGTGGTCACCCACGCGCAGGGCGTTCGCCATGGCGGTGAGCGCGGGGTTCACGGCGCCGATGCTGGGGAAGAAGCTCGTGTCGACGACGTACAGGTTGTCCACCTCGTGCGTCCTGCAGTCGCGGTCGAGCACCGACGTCGCCGGGTCGTCGCCGAACCGGACCGTGCCGGCCTGGTGCGCGCAGCCCGCGACCGGGATGTCGTTCTTCATGTACAGGTCCCGGGGGACCAGGTGGTGCGGGTGCATGCCGAGGTGCCCGAGGTTGTGCTTGACCCGGCTGTACAGCTCGTCGAGTGGCTGCCGGTTGTTCGGCGTGTACGTCAGCACGATGTCGCCGTGGTTGCCCAAGGTCACACGGTTGTCGGGGTCGGGCAGGTCCTCGGCCGACAGCCAGAAGTCGACCGCGTGCTCCGCGACCTCCTCGAGCGCGAACAGCGGCGCGAGCTTCGCGATGGGCTTTTCGCCGCGGTACATCGGCGCCGACGACTTGCCGACCATCTGCACGTTGCCCATCGGGAACGCAAAGCTCTCGTCGCCGAAGTAGTAGTCGTTGACGCCGAGGGTCTTCTGGAACCGGGTGTCGTTGCGCTCGATGGAGATCGCCAGGAACGCCCGGCTGTTGTGGAACATGTAGTGGCGGCCGACGTGGTCGGACCCGTTGGCCAGGCCGTTCGGGTGCCGGTCGTTGGCGCTCTGCAGCAACAGCTTCGCCGAGTTGGCGGCGCCTGCCGAGACCACGACGACGTCGCCGGAGAACCGCTGCTCGACTCCCTCGACGTCGGCGACCACCGAGGTCACGGTGTTCCCGGAGTCGTCGGTCTCGAGCCGACGCACCTCGGCGTTGCGGACCAGGGTGACGTTCGCGTGCTCCACGGCGGGCCGCACCGCGATGACCTCCGCGTCGGACTTGGCGTGCAGCAGGCACGCGAACCCGTCGCACGTGGCGGAACGGATGCACGGGCTGTACGCCGGGTTCGCCTCGTTCAGCATGATGCCCGAGGGGGAGTGGAACGGGTGCAGGCCGATCGCCGTCATGTCGTCGAAGAGCTTCTGGATGCGCGGTTCGTGCGACACCGGCGGGAACGGGTACGGACCGCTCGACGGGGGTTCGGTGGGATCCTCACCGCGCGCACCGTGCACCTGGTAGAGCTCCTCGGCCTGGGTGTAGTACGGCTCGAACTCGTCGTACGCGACGGGCCAGGCCGGCGAGATCCCCCCGTGGTGCTGGATCTCGCCGAAGTCCCGCTCCCGCAGCCGGTAGAGCGCGGCACCGTAGAACTTCGTGGCGCCGCCCACGTTGTAGTGCACCTGCGGCTGGAAGGCCTTTCCGGTGTGGTCGAACCAGGTGTCCTTCGAGACGTAGCGGTTCTTGACGAAGGTCTCCGTCGCGTCCCAGTTCTGGGGCTCGCGCGGGAGCCAGTCGCCCCGTTCGAGGATGAGGATCTTCTTTCCCGACGGGGCCAGCCGGTGGGCGATCGTCCCGCCCCCGGCGCCAGACCCGATGATGACGACGTCGTAGTGCTCGGTCATCTCGTCTGCCTCACAGACCGGGGCTGCTGTGCATGATGCCGCCGTCGGCGAAGACCGTCGTGGCGGTGAGGTAGGTGGCGCCGTCGCCGGCGAGGAACGCGACGAGGCTGGCGATCTCCTCGGGCTCGGCCATCCGGCCCAGCGGGATCGCGGCGTCGAGCGTCTTCATCTTCTCGGGGTCGTTCATCGTCGAGGTGTTGATCGGCGTCGCGACGGCGCCGGGCCCCACACCCACCACCTGCACGCCCTGCGGCCCGAGCTCGACGCCCGCGGTCCGGGTGAGCATCCGCATCCCGCCCTTGGACAGGCAGTACGCGGTGTTCCCCGGCATCGGCCAGTCCTCGTGGACCGACGTCATGTTGATGATCCGGCCGCCCGTGCCCTGCTTGATCATCTGCTTGGCGGCGATCTGGGTGCCGAAGAACGCGCTCTTGAGGTTGATGTCCATGACGCGCTGGTACTGCTCCTCGGTGGTGTCGAGGACGGACGTGCGCGTCTCGATGCCGGCGTTGTTCACCATGATGTCGAGGCGCCCGAAGGCCTCCACCGTCGTGGCGACGAGCCGCTCGAGGTCCGCGACCTTGCTGACGTCGGCGTCCACCCCGATCGCCTGGTCGCCGAGGGCGTGCACCTGCTTCTCCAGCTCCTCGGTCGCCTCCGGGTGCGCGACGAAGTCGATGACGATGTTCGCTCCCGCCTCCGCGAGCGCGAGGACGACGGCCTTGCCGATGCCGCTGTTGCCGCCCGTGACGATGGCCACTTTCCCGTGCAGGCTCATGTGCGTGCTCCTTCGTCGAGGGGTGCGGACGGACCCGGGGCCGGGTCCGGTGGTTCAGCCGTCGGCGGGCCTACGATCCGGCGACGGAAGACGAAGTACGACCAGCCCTGGTAGAGCAGGATCAGCGGAACCAGCACGACGGCGACGATCGTCATGACCTGGAGCGCGTACGCCCCGGACGCCGCGCTCGTCACGGTCAGGCTGTCGGCCGCCGAGGTGCTGGACACCAGGACGTTCGGGTAGAGGTTCGCGAACAGCGTCACGACGGTCAGTGCGATCCCGAGCGCCGTGGCGGTGAACGCCCAGCCGTCCCGATGGGCCCGCACCAGCAGCGCCGCCGCGAGGACCGCGACGACCGCGAGCACCGGCGGCACGGTGCCGCGCAACGCGGGAGCGCCCGACACGGCCGGCGTCGCGACGGCGAACGCGAGCAGGAGCAGGACCGCCGGCACCACGGCCACGGCCGCAGCGCGCTGGGCCCGGGTGCGCACCACGTCCGTGGTCCGCATGGCCAGGAAGGTGGCGCCGTGCAGCACGCAGAGGGCGGTGAGCGTGAGTCCGACGAGCAGGCCGTAGCCGGTGACCGTGTCGGTGACCGAGCCCGTGAACTCCTCGGTGGAGTCGACCGGCAGGCCGGCGAGGAGGTTGCCCAGCGCCACGCCGAGGAGCAGCGGGCACAGCAGGCTCCCGAGGGTCAGGCTCCACGACCACGTCTGCCGCCAGCGCGTCGCCTCCATCCGCCCGCGGAACTCGAACGAGACGCCGCGGGCGATGAGCGCGACGAGCAGCAGCACCAGCGGGAGGTACATCGCGGAGAACCACGTGGCGTACCAGCTGGGGAAGGCCGCGAAGATCCCCGCCGCACCGACGATCAGCCAGACCTCGTTGCCGTCCCAGAACGGGCCGATCGCGTTGATCGCGACGCGCTGCTCGGTGTCGGTGCGGCCGACCACCTTGTGCAGCATCCCGACGCCGAAGTCGAACCCCTCCAGGACGAAGAAGCCGGTCCAGAGGAAGGCGATGATCAGGAACCACAGGTCGGGCAGGGTCATCGGGACACCTCCTCAGAACGTCAGGGCGGGGACGCGGGGCTCGCCCTCGACGGGCGGCTCGTCAGGCTCCTCGAGCTCCAGGCCGCGGCGGGCGTAGCGCATCATCAGGTAGACGTTCACGGCGCCGAGGAGCAGGAAGATCGTGTAGAAGACGACGATGCTGATGATCAGCTCGGTCCTGCCGACGGACGTCGAGATCCCGTCCTTGGTCAGCATCAGGCCCTGCACGATCCACGGCTGGCGGCCGTTCTCCGTGAGCATCCAGCCGGCCGTGTTCATCAGGAACGGGAACGCGACGGCCCACGTCGCGACGAACAGGAACACGCGCGCGGTGGGTAGTCGGCGCCGCCAGATGAGCCACAGACCCCACAGGGCCACGAGCGCGGCCAGCGATCCGAGGTACGCCATCACGCGCATCGACCAGTACTGGACGAACACGTTCGGCACGTAGTCGCCCGGGCCGTACTCCTCCTGGTACTGGGCGTTCAGCTCGTTCAGCCCCTGCACCTCCCCGTTCCACGTGCCCGTCGCGAGGATGGAGAGCAGGTGCGGGATCTCGATGATCTTGGTGGGGGTCTGGTCGTCGTTGCCGCCGCCGATCTGGAACGCGGAGAACGAGCACGGCTGGCACGTCTCCCACTGCCCCTCGGCCGCCGAGATCTTCATCGGCTGGTACGTCGCCTCGATGACGCCGAGGTGACTGCCGACGCCCAGCGCCAGGAAGATCGAGGGCAGCAGCACGGCGATGGACACCTTCGCCGAGCGCGTGAACACCTCCGCGTGCTGACCGCGCCGCAGGTACCACGCGGAGACGGCCAGCATGAGCACCGACCCGGTGACGAGGGACGCGGTGAGCACGTGCGCGTAGCCCCACACGAAGACGGGGTTCGTCATCACCGCGCCGATGTCCGACAGCTCCGGGCGGCCGGTCGCCTGGTCGACGGTGTACCCCACGGGGTGCTGCATCCAGGAGTTCGCGGCCATGATGAACGCCGCCGAGCCCGCGGCCCCCGCCGCGACCAGCCACACGGTGAGCAGGTGGATCTTCGGGGGCAGCACGTTCCAGCCGAATACCCACAGACCGATGAACGTCGACTCCAGGAAGAACGCGGCCAGCCCCTCCATCGCCAGGGGAGCGCCGAACACGTCACCGACGTACCGCGAGTACGCCGACCAGTTCATGCCGAACTGGAACTCCTGGATGAGGCCCGTCACCACGCCGACGGCCACGTTGATCAGCAGCAGCGTGCCGAAGAACTTGGTCAGCCGCTTGTGGTCGGGGTTGCCGGACCGGAACCACATCGTGTGCAGGACCGCCACGAGGAAGCCGAGCCCGATAGTGATAGGGACGAAGAGGAAGTGGTAGATGCTCGTCGAGGCGAACTGCAGGCGGGCCAGATCCAGGTCAGACACCCGACCTCCCCCACAGCTCGACGCGGGTGCGAGCGGCACGCGCGGACGGCGTGCCGGTCTGTCGAGCGTCGCACCGGGTTCGGCGGACGAGCATCACCCCGTCGGGATGAAAGGGGCGGTCCCGGGGACCAGGGCGCGCGCATCATCCGCAGGGGATGACGACGGTGCTCTCCGGCGGTGCTGGGCGCCATCACCGCGCGCATGCCCCGGCCGGCCACCTGAGGGCCGCGCTCACCAGTGCGCGGGCGCGTCCAGGCCGTCGGGCAGCCGGGTCGTCCCGTCGCCGCGCGCGGACGCCACCTGCGGCGGTGTCAGGAAGAGCGCGTCCGTGAGGTCCGCACCGTCCAACCGCGCGCCACGCACGTCCGCGCCGAGCAGGTCGGCCACCCGCAGGTCGGCGCCCCTCAGGTCCGCGCCGAGCAGGAGCGCCCCGCGCAGGTCGGCTCCGCGCAGGTCGGCACGACGGAGGTTCGCCCCCGTCAGGTCGGCGCCGCGGGCCTGACGGCCACGCAGACCCTCCCGCGCGACCGCACTCACCCTTCCGAGCAGCTCGCCGACCAGGACCTGCGCAGCCGGTCCCGCACCCGCCTCCCGCACCTCGGCCACCTCGTCGCGCAGGCGGGCGATCTCGTCGTGCAGCGGCGCGGCGGCTCGGATCGACAGCGCCTCGGTGAGGTGCCAGAGCAGCTCGTGCAGCCCGCGCATCGTGCCGAACATCGCGAACATCTCCGCGGCGATCCCGGGTTCGTCGCGCCACGTGCGGCCGTCGAAGAGCTGCTGGGTGACGAACTGGCCTGCCCCGAAGCACTCGTAGACCGTGCAGCCCGTGAACCCGCTGGTGCGCAGGTCCGCGTGGATGGAGCACAGGAAGTCGTCCTGCAGGTTCCGGCACGGAGTACCGGCAGGCTTGTCGTAGGCGAAGTCCGACGACCGCTGGAACGCGTGCGCGACACAGCACAGCCCTGCGCACCGTGAGCAGTCCGAGCGCAGCTCCCGCAGCGGGATCGGGGTGTGGTCGGTCACGAGGTCGAGACTAGGCCGGTCGTCACTCCACCGCGTCGATCAGTCGGCGCACGGCCACGACGTGGTCACGCAGTGCCTGCCTGCCCACCGGTGTCAGTCCGACCCACGTGGTCCGCCGTCCCGCACGGACACCCTTGCGGCTGTGCAGGTAACCGGCCTCGACCAGCGCCGAGACGTGCTTGGACAGCACCGAGTCGCTGACGTCCAGCGCGTCCCGCAACGTGACGAACTCGGCCTCCGACACCCCCGACAACGTCGCGACGAGCTCCAGCCGCGTCGGCGCGTGGATCAGCGGGTCCAGCCCGGCCATCAGCCGAGGACCAGCAGCGTCGCGCACCCGAGGCACGCGACGACCGCGAGGACCGCCAGCACCCGCGGGGAGGCACCGCGCGCGTGGGTGACGGGATCCTGCCGGTAGGCGTGCCACCAGTGGCGGACGCCGAGCGCGCAGCCGAATCCTGCTGCCACGGCCGCCACCGCGACGAGCCACCACCGGGAGTCGAAGGCGGCCACGATCGCCACGGCGAGCGCGCCGAGGTAGACGAGCGACGCGCGTGCCCCGGCGACGAGGACGACCTGGCTGGCCAGGCCGTCGACCCGGACCCCGTTGATCCGGCTGAACCGGTGCAGCACCAGCGCCGCGACGGCCAGGAACACCGCTACCCCGGCCAGCGCGATGGCGACCCCCGTGACCGTCTGTGCGGCGATCCCGTAGGCCGCGGCGCCGACCTGGACCGCGATCCCGGTGGCGAGCAGCGGGTAGAAGCCGGCGGGCAGGCGCAGGCTCGTCGTCAGTCGGCTGCGTGCGTCGTCGGCCGCGGCCAGGGCGGAGTGCGGGTCGTCCGGGATACTTTCCATAGTGGAAAGCATAGGTTCAACTTTCCAGACTGGCAAGTATGCGTCTGCCGTCGGCAGATCCGCCGACGGCAGACCGGGGGTCGGTGGGCGGTCTGCGCGTGTGACCGTCGAGGGACCAGCGACCCACGGAGGCACCCATGACCACCGCACCGACCACAGTGCGCCCCTTCGACGACGACCTGTCCACCCGCCTCCTGCACCAGCGGATCGTCGTGCTGGGCCAGGAGGTCGACGACACCATCGCCAACCGCGTCTGCGCGCAGCTCCTGCTGCTCTCCGCGGAGGACCCCCGGCGCGACATCGCGCTCTACATCAACTCGCCGGGCGGATCCGTGAGCGCGGCCCTCGCGATGTACGACACGATGCGGCTCATCCCGAACGACGTCGCGACGCTCGCGATGGGACTGGCCGCGAGCGCCGCCCAGTTCCTGCTCAGCGCAGGCACCCCCGGCAAGCGGTTCGCGCTGCGGCACTCGCGCGTGCTCATGCACCAGCCGTCGGGCGGGATCGGCGGGACCGCGATCGACATCGCGATCCAGGCGCAGAACATGGCGCACGTGAAGCGGACCATGCAGTCGCTCACGGCCGAGCACACCGGGCAGAGCGTCGAGACGATCGAGCGCGACGCCGACCGCGACGCGTGGTTCACCGCCGAGGAGGCGCTGGCGTACGGGTTCATCGACCGGGTGGTCGAGCACCTCGACGACGTCCGCCCGGACGCCTCGATGCGACGGGCGGGTCTGTGATGGCCGGCCAGTACACGATCCCCGTCGTCATCGAGCAGCGGCCGACGGGCGAGCGCGCGTCCGACGTCTACTCGCGCCTGCTCACCGACCGGATCATCTTCCTGGGCACCGAGATCGACGACGGCGTCGCCAACGTGGTCATCGCGCAGCTGCTGCACCTGCAGTCGGAGAGCCAGGACTCACCGATCCACCTGTACATCAACTCGCCGGGCGGCTCGATCACCGCGCTCCTGGCCGTCTACGACACCATCCAGTACATCAAGCCGACGGTCGCGACGTTCTGCCTCGGGCAGGCGGCGTCCGCGGCTGCCGTGCTGCTGGCCGCGGGGACGCCCGGCAACCGGCACGTGCTGGAGCACGCACGGGTGCTCCTGCACCAGCCGTCGGGCGGGGGAGAGGGGACCGCAGCGGACCTGGAGATCCAGGCCCGCGAGATCGCGCGGCTGCGCGAGCAGGTGGACGAGATCCTGCACCGCCACACGGGCCAGCCGCTGGCCAAGCTCCGCACCGACACGGAGCGCGACCTCATCCTCACGGCGCAGCAGGCCGTGGACTACGGCTTGGCTGACCGGGTCGTCACGACCCTCAAGGAGGTGCCGCCGATCAGCTGACGCTCAGGCGGCCAGCAGGAGAGCCGCGCCGACCTCGCCGGTCGGCGACGGCCGCTCCGCGTGGGCGGTGAGGGTGGTGACGCTCGCGAGCTCGTGGCGGGCGGAGGCCGCCGGGTCGGCGGCCGCGGGCGGCGCGGTCAGGTCCACCACGAGTCGGCCCTCGGCGAGCGCAAGCTGCGCGTGCGCGGTGCCGACCAGGTCGACGAGCCGCAGCCCGAGCGCCCGGCATACCGCGGCGAGGACCTCCGACGACGCCTCCTTGCGCCCGCGCTCGACCTCGGACAGGTACGCGACGGACACCCGGGCGTCCTCGGCGACGTCGCGCAGGGTCCGCCGCTGGCGCTCCCGCTGCTCCCGCAGGATCGAGCCCACGAGCCGCCGCAGCAGCGGCTCGGTGCGGTGCTCGAGGTGCGTCAGGTGCGGCGTCATCGCGTCCTCCGGGGTCGACGAGGTGCTCCCGCCACGCTAGCCCGCGATGGCCGTCGACCGGGGTCGCGCCGCTTCTGCCATCAGCGGACAGCGCCGTCAGCCGAGCTGGACCTGCTCGTAGCCCTGGTCACGCCCGACGAGCGTGTGGCCGAGCACCTCCAGCTCGGCGACGTGCGGCGGGTACGGGGCGCGGAACACGAGGTCGCCCCCGGCGGCGTCGTACGCGACGAGGCTGGGCTCGGCGGTCAGGGTGGTGCGATCCGTCGCGACCAGGACGTGCGTGCCGTCGGTGAGCAGGGCAGACGGACTGATCCCGACCAGCTCGTCGCTCCGCCACACCTCCCGCCCTGACCCCCCGTCGAGCGCCACCACCTCGCGTGCCGTGGTCGCCACGTACACGCGGCCGCGCAGGACGAGCGCGTTCGTCGAGGAGGGCACGTCGGCCGACCATCGCGCCCTACCGGTCCCCGCGTCCCAGGCGTGCACCGAGCCGTCGCTGGTCAGCAGCAGACCCGGCACGCTCCCGTCGTCGACCGGGGTCGGCACGATCTCCCCGTCGATCGTCCGGTCGGCCGCGGGGTCCCCGTCCGCCGCCACCAGGGTCGACAGCAGCCGGCCGTCGGCTGACTGCCCGAGGATCGCGAGGTCGCCGCCCGGGGTGGTGCTCCAGCCCCAGCGAGCGCCCTGCTCGGGCGAGTCGACGCCGACGAGCACCAGGTCGTCCCGGACCATCGCACCGTCGCGCGAGAGGAGGCGCAGCGCGCCGCGAGCCGTCGAGACGGCGACCAGGTCACCGGCGTGGAACACGGCCAGCTCACCGCCACCCGGTGTCGCCGGCTCCTCGCGCGTCCACCGCACGGCACCGGTCAGCACGTCGTGGCCGGTCACCCGGAGGGTGTCGTCGGTCGCGGAGGCCACCACGACGAGGTCGCCCGGGAACGACGCGGCGCTCGTGCCGTGCTCCAGGGGCCACCGCGCCAGGACCGAGCCGTCCGCGGTCCCGAGGACGACGATCTCGGTCGTGGTGGCGGGCCGGCGATCGACGTCACCGTTGCCGGACAGGACCTGCGCGCCGTCCGTGACCAGGCAGACGATCCGGTCGGCGTCCACGGCCGCACCGTCGGGCTCGCACGCGCTGCCGCCGACGACCACCACGTCGCGCGAGCCGGTGCGCGTCGCCGGCAGCAGCTGTCTGGCCCAGCCGGGCTCGCCGGGCGCGAGCCAGCGGTAGGTCAGCACGCCGTCCTCCGCCAGCGACAGGGTGCCGCCCGCCTCGCCGGTGAGCCCGGCGGCGGCGTCGTCGGTCAGCCGGCGGACCACCTCGAGGGTGTCGCCGACCGGTCGGAGCACCCCCGGGACGGCCTGCAACCGCTCCGCGGCCGCATCCTCACGGGCCGACAGGAGCGCCTGCGTGCCCGCGAGTGCCAGGACGACCACGAGGGCGCCGACCCCCAGCCAGACTCGCCGCCGACCCTGCGGCGGGTCAGGAGCTGTGGCGGGGCCGTCCAGCTCGACGTCCTGCAGGGTGTCCCGTCGCACGGCTCGACCGTACCGGGGACCTCAGCTCGACACGTCGGCCGTCGTGAAGCGGCTCCACGCCAGCGCGCCGAAGATGACCACCCACGCGGCCTGCAGCGCGAGCCCCTGCCCGAGCACACCCCAGTCGGGTTCGAGCCGGAGGAACTCCGCGAAGTCGAGCCAGTGGTGGGTGAGCAGCGCGGGCGCGATGGTGTGCAGCTGCGGGAGCTGGTCGAGGACGCCGCAGACGATCGCGGTGACGACCGTGGCGGCCATCGCGCCGACAGGCACCTCGGTGAGCGTCGAGAAGAACAGCCCGACCGCGACGAGCCCGGTCATCGACAGCCCGACGTACACGACGACCGCGGCGATGCGCAGGATCCCGTCGCCGAGGGGGACGGTGGTCCCGGACAGCAGGGTGATGCCGCGCACACCGAAGTACGCCGCCCCGGCCACGATCCCGACCACCGCGATCGCGGCAACGGCGGCGGCCGCGAACGTCAGCGCACCGACGGCCTTCACCGCGAGCAGCCGACCCCGCGCGACGGGCACGGTCAGCAGGTAGCGCAGGGTGCCCGCGGACGCCTCGCCGGCGATGGCGTCGCCGGACGCGATCCCGATGGTCAGCGGCAGCAGGAACGGCAGGCACACGAACAGGGACGCGACCACGAGGAACAGCCCGTTGCTGGTCACCCGCCCGACGAACCCCGGACCCTGGCCCTGGAGTGCGGTGTCCTGGGAGAGGAACAGCACGGTGCCCAGCAGCAGGGGGACCAGCGCGAGCCCGGCGAGCAGGACCTGGTTGCGGCGTCGGCCGAGCACGAGGCGCAGCTCGGAGCGGACGAGACGGAGCAGGGAACCTCTGCGGGGACCGGCGGTCTCAACGAGCGACATCGAAGCCCTCCCCGGTCAGCTCGACGAAGATCTGCTCGAGGTTCGGACGCCGGACCTCGAGCCCCAGCAGGTCGACGCCCGCGTAGACGAGCGCGGCCGACACCTTCTCGGGCGGCACGGCGCCGAGCAGGGCGGACACCGTGGCGCCGGTGGTCTCGACGTCGGTGAGGCCCAGACCGGTCAGCACCTCCGCCGCGGCGCCGACGTGCTCGGTCGACGTCTGTACGGACAGCCGGGGCAGTCCGCGGGAGGTGAGCTCGGCGCGGTCACCCTGGAGCAGGAGGTGTCCGCCGCTCATGATCCCGATGTGGCTGCACACCTGCTCGATCTCGGCCAGCAGGTGCGACGAGACCAGCACGGTGGTGCCGTGCTCGGCGAGCTCGCGCACCAGGTTGCGGACCTCGCGCGTGCCCTGCGGGTCGAGGCCGTTGGTCGGCTCGTCGAGCACGAGGAGCTCGCGCGGGCGCAGGAGGGCGGCCGCGAGACCGAGCCGCTGCTTCATGCCGAGCGAGTACTGCCGGTACGGCTTGCTCGCCGCCGCACCCAGCCCCACCCGGTCGAGCGCCTCGTCGGCGCGCCGGCGGGCGGTGCGCGGGTCGGCCGTCGCGTCGCTGGCGTCCAGCCGCGCAAGGTTCGCCGAGCCCGTCAGGTACGGGTGGAACGCGGGTCCCTCGACGAGCGCACCCACGCGCGGCAGCACGTCGGCGCCGGCCCTCGGCATCTCGCCGCCGAGCAGGAACGCGCGCCCGCTCGTCGGCCGCACCAGCCCGAGCAGCATGCGGATGGTCGTCGTCTTGCCCGAGCCGTTCGGCCCGATGAAGCCGTAGACGGCGCCGCGCGGGACCTCCAGGTCGATGCCGGCGACCGCGACCTGTCCCGAGCGGAACCGCTTGGTCAGTCCCTCGGTCGAGATGGCGAGCGGCGCGACGGAGGCCGCACCCGAAGGTGCGGCCCCGGTCGTCGGGTCCGTCACTGGGCCGCCAGGGCCTGGAGCGTGGCACCGGGCACCGCGCCGACCAGCACGCGGCCGTCGTCGGTGACCAGCACCGACAGCAGCGCGGAGGACAGCAGCCGCCCCTCGGGCACCTCGGTCGTCAGCGTGTCGTACAGCGCGGTGGTGTCGAGGTCACCCATCGGTGAGCCGGACCCCTCCTCGGGCACGAACTCCGAGTACAGGTCCGCGGCACCCTTCGAGCCGAAGGTCTTGTCGACGCCGGGCAGGCTGGCCGCGGCCGACGGGTCGCCGGCGACCAGGGCCGCCACGTCGAGCCCGGAGGCCTCCACGACCGTGTCCCAGCCGGTCCCGGTGACGGTGACGCCCTCGGGCAGCTCCTTCTCCGGTGTCGCCGTGGCTGCCTCGGCGGGAACCTCCGGCAGCGGCACGACGACCTCGCGGGTCGACGCCCCGGCGGGGGCCGAGAACGCGAGGACCGAGTCGGCGGGCGTCGCGAACGACACGTCGGTGAAGCCGATCTCCAGCGCGGGCGTCTCGGTGTCCGACGTGCTCCACACCTGCACGCGCAGCGGGGTCGAGGTCTCGGCGTCCACGGCCACCACGATCCTCCCCACCAGGGTCGTGTCGCTGGTCGGCGTCACCACCAGCTGATAGGCGGGCCGCCCGGCGACCTCGGTCTGCGAGTCGAGCGTCACGGTCGACGTGAGCTTCGCCATCCCGACCGCCTGCCGTCCGGCCTCCTCCGGTGTCGGCAGGTCGCCCTGCACGGGAAGGTCACCGGCCTCCGCCTGCGCCGTCAGCTCGTCGAAGCGGGCGGCGTCGGCCGCGCTCAGGCTGTAGTGCACGACCGCGTCGTCGGTGCTGGAGTACGTCCACGCCTCCGCGCCGTCCTGCACCACCGAGTACTCCGACGTGGCGCCCAGCAGCGCGACCCGGGACCGGTCCCCGCTGTCCGACCAGACCCGCATCGTCGAGCTGCCGCCGAGCAGGGCAACCGGGTTGGCGCCGCCGACGTCACCGAAGGGCAGCGCCGGCAGGCCGAGGCGTGCGGTGTAGACGACCGTGCCGGACAGCGGCGACGGCTCGGCGCTCGCCACCTGCGCGGCCAGCTCCTCGGGGCTGATCGTCGGCAGTCCGGCGTCGTCGGCCGACGCGAACAGCGGGGGAGCGGCGAACGCCAGACCCACCGCGACGGCGGCGACGACGGGGACGGCCCAGCGGGTCCGGGGGCTCAGGGTGCGACGGGGCTCGTTCATGGCTCCACTGTGCGTCATGCCTGCTGAGGCCATCCTGAGAGCGCGACGGCGTGGGCTCGGGCACCGGATGGGATGCTCAGGACATGCGGGTTCTGGTGGTGGACGACGAGCGCGGTCTCGTGCGCGCGCTGCACCGCGGGCTGACCGCCGAGGGCTTCGCCGTCGACGTCGCGTACGACGGGGAGCGCGGGCTCGAGCTCGCCGCGCAGGGCGGGTACGACGTCATCGTGCTCGACGTCATGCTCCCGCGACGCAACGGGTACGACGTGGTCACCGAGCTCCGCGCGCAGGACGTGTGGACGCCCGTCCTCATGCTCAGCGCCAAGGACGGCGAGTACGACGTGGCCGACGGGCTGGACGTCGGCGCCGACGACTACCTGACCAAGCCGTTCGCGTTCGTCGTGCTGGTCTCGCGGCTGCGCGCCCTCCTGCGCCGGCAGGGTCAGGTCCGCCCCCCGGTGCTGACCGCCGGGGACCTCGTCCTCGACCCCGCGACCCGGCGCGTGACCCGGTCCGGCGAGGCCGTCGCGCTGACCACGCGCGAGCTCGCCCTGCTCGAGTACCTGATGCACCACGCCGACCGCGTCGTCGGCAAGGTCGAGCTGCGCGACCACGTGTGGGACGGCACCGGCGAGGACGTCAACGTGGTCGAGGTCTACGTGGGCTACCTGCGGCGCAAGCTCGGCCGGGAGGTCGTCGAGACGATCCGTGGCGCCGGGTACCGCGTGGCCGGCTGACGTGTCGCTCCGCCTTCGGCTCACGCTCCTGGCGTCGGGGGCGTTGTGCGTGGCGCTCGTCGTCGGCGCGATCGCCCTGACGACCGTCCTGCGCAGCACCCGCATCGACGCCCTCGACCAGGTGGTCCGTGACCGCGCCGCCACGGTGTCCGCGCTCGCCTCCGACGACCGGCTCCCCGAGACGTTGCCGGTCGCCGAGCCGGGCGAGATCGTGCAGCTCATCGACGCCGACGGCGCGGTGCTCGCCACCTCCCCGAACGCGAGCCGGACCCTGCCGGTGCTGCCGCAGGACGTCCTGGCGGGACTGAGCGGCGTCTCGACGACGGACCGGAGCGCCTACGACGAGGCCGCCCGCGTCGCCGTGCAGACGACGACCTACCAGGACGAGCCCGCGACGGTCGTCGCGACCGTTCCGCTGACCGAGGTGCAAGGGGTGCTCGACGCGCTCCGGGTCGCGCTCGCGGTGGTCGTCCCGCTGCTCACCGTGGCGCTCGGGCTCGTGGTGTGGCTGATCCTCGGGCGGGCGCTGCGGCCGGTCGAGGAGCTGCGGCGCGGCGCGGCGCTCGTCGCGTCGTCGGGCGGCCCGGGTTCCCTGCCGGTCCCGGCGCGGGACGACGAGCTCGGCGCGCTCGCCCGCACGCTCAACTCGATGCTCGACCGGCTGGAGGCCGGAGCGGCGCGCCAGCGCGCGTTCGTCGCGGACGCCGCGCACGAGCTGCGCTCCCCGCTGGCTGCCCTGCGCACCAGCATCGAGGTCGCGCAGGCGCACCCGCAGTCGTACCGAGCCGACGAGCTGGCGGCGGAGCTCGAGGGTGAGGTGCTGCGGATGCAGGCGCTGGTCGACGACCTGCTGCTGCTGGCGCGGGTGGGGTCGTCGCCGATGGCCAGCGACGAGCTCGACCTCGGCGCGGTCGCGCGCGACGTCGTGCGGCCGACCGAACCCGTGACCGTCTCCGGCTCCGGGCACGCCTGGGGGGACGCCGCCGCGGTCGGACGCGTGCTGCGCAACCTCGTCGACAACGCCGTGCGGCACGCCGGGTCCCGGGTCGTGCTGACGGTCGGGGAGGGCGTCGTGCGGGTCGACGACGACGGCGCCGGGCTCGACCCGGCAGACCGTGAGCGCGTGTTCGAGCGGTTCGTGCGGCTCGACGAGGCTCGTCAGCGCGACGAGGGCGGCAGCGGCCTCGGCCTCGCGATCGCCCGTGAGATCGCGCGCGAGCAGGGCGGTGACGTCGTGCTGGGCGCTGCCGACCTGGGCGGGTTGCGAGCCGAGCTGCGGCTGCCGCGGACCGATCTGTCGTCGTAGGTTGGGTTTCACGAGCCCCGGAGGTGACGACGATGCCCGAGCACGACCCGGTGCGCGACGCGGCCCGGTACCGCGTGGAGCGCGACTCGGCGGGTGAGCGTGCCGAGAACGAGCCCGCCGCGCCGCTCCGCGGCCGGATGGAGAACCGGCACCAGTGGGTCGACGTCGTCATCGACCAGGCGATCGCCCGCGGCGAGTTCGACGACCTTCCCCTGGCCGGCAAACCGATCCCCGGCATCGCGCGGCACGACCCGGACTGGTGGCTCAAGGCGCTGATCGAGCGGGAGCAGATCTCGGGCGTCCTGCCGGAGGCGATCCAGCTGCGCAAGGACGACGCGGTCCTCGGGGAGCGGCTGGACGCGCTGCGCACCGAGGACGAGGTGCGTGCCGCGGTCGACGAGTTCAACGCCCGGATCGTGTCCGCCCGGCGTCAGCTGATGGGCGGTCCGCCGGTGGTCACCCCGCTGCGGGACGCCGACCGTGAGGTCCGCGGATGGATCGAGCGTCGCCGCGTCCCGGAACCCCCGCCCGCTCCGGAGCCGGAGAGGAAGCGGCGCCGGTGGGGGCGCCGGACCTGACGGTCAGGCCCGGTCTTCGAGGGCCGGGAGGATCGTGGTGGGGATCGCGAACGACAGCGAGATGGCGACGATGCCGCCGAAGAACACCCACGGTCCCCAGTCGCCGACGTTGAATGCCACGGTGAACAGGGCCAGGCCCAGCAGGAACAGGATCGCGGGGAAGACGACGCTGAGCATGCGACCGGGCGTGCCCGACCCGTCGTCCTCGCGGCGCTCGATCACCGGGTAGCTCATGGGTCGTCCTCCAGGGAGTGCTGTGCTGGGGTCCCCGGTGTGGTTCCACCGAGGACCCCAGCGTAGTCAGTGCGCCAGGGCCGGCGCCGACTCGTCGACCGGTGCGCCGTGCGGGGACGGAGCGGCCTTGACGAAGAACGCGGCGGGGATCGCGGCCAGCGAGATGACCGCGCCGACCAGGAACGCGGCGTGGATGCCGCCCGCGGTCGCGTCGACCACACCGGAGCCCGCGGCCGCCAGCGTGGCGCTCTGCGCGGTCAGCACCGTGACGAACAGCGCCGTGCCGGCCGCGCCCGCCACCTGCTGCACCGTGCCGACCATCGCGCTGCCGTGCGAGTACAGGTGCATCGGGAGCGAGCCCAGCGCCGAGGTGAACAACGGCGTGAACATCAGGGCCAGCCCTGCGCTGAGCGTGACGTGGCACGCGAGCATGAGCCACGGCGAGCTGTTCGCACCCAGCAGCGTGAAGCCCCACGCGCTGGCACTGACGATGATCGCGCCGGGGACCAGCAGCGGCCGCGGACCGAACCTGTCGTAGGCGCGCCCGACGCTCGGTGCCAGCAGGCCCATGATCAGCCCGCCGGGGAGCAGCAGCAGACCGGTCTGCAGGGCCTCGAGCCCGAGCACCGTCTGCGCGTACAGGGGCACCAGGATCAGGGTCCCGAACAGGGACATCATGCTGATCGCCATCACGCCCACCGAGATGGTGAACGTGGACGACGAGAACGTGCGCAGGTCCAGGAGCGCGTCGTCGACCTTCTGCAGCTGCAGCTGGCGCAGCACGAACACCACCAGCGCGACCGCGCCGGCGCCGAGGGAGACCCAGGTCGCGGTGGTGATACCGGTCGTCGCGACCGCCCCGAGCCCGCTGAGCCCGTACACGATCCCGCCGAACGCGATGGCCGACAGGATCACCGAGCCGATGTCGACGCGGGCGGTCCGGGTCTCGGTGAGGTTCGGCAGCCGGACGGCGCCGAGCGCCAGGGCGCCGAGCGCGATCGGCAGGACCAGCGCGAACAGCCAGCGCCAGTCGAGCACGCTCAGCACCAGCCCCGAGATGGTCGGGCCGATCGCCGGGGCGACCGAGATGACGATGGAGATGTTGCCCATCGTGCGGCCGCGGCTCGCGGGCGGGGTCACGGTCATGACCGTGGTCATGAGCAGCGGGAGCATGATCGCCGTGCCGCACGCCTGCACCACGCGGCCGACGATGAGCGCGTCGAACCCGGGCGCCAGCGCGCAGATCGCGGTGCCCAGGCTGAACAGGGACATGGCCGCCAGGAACACGGCGCGCGTGGTGAACCGCTGGATCACGAAGCCGGTCACGGGGATGACGATCGCCATCGTCAGCATGAACGCCGTGGTGACCCACTGGGCGGTGCTCGCGGGGATGGCCAGGTCGCTCATCAGCCGGGGGAGCGCGACGCCCATGATCGTCTCGTTGAGGATCACGACGAACGTCGAGGTCAGCAGCAGGCGGACCGCGAGACGGTCGCGCGCGCCGGTTCCCGCAGTCGCGTCCGAGGGCGGATGGGTGGTGGTCAGGGTCTCGTCGGTCACAGGGGTACACCTCGGGTGTGAAGAGGGAAGGGTGTGGCGCGGCCGGTGGAGATCGGCGCGGACGGTGTGCACAGTCTGTGCGGTGCGGCCACGGCGGGTCGACGTTTTTCGCTGTCAGGAGACGCCTCTCACAGCTCCAGCGGCCAGAACGGCCGGACCTCGACGCGCCCGAAGCGGGCCATCGGGTGCGCCGCCGCTCGCTCCAGCGCCTCGTCGAGGTCCGCGCACTCCAGCACGTCGAACCCGGCGATGGACTCCTGCGTCTCCGCGAACGGCCCGTCGGTGACCAGCAGCTGTCCCGAGCGGACGCGGACGGTGCGGGCGTCCAGCGCGGGCCGCAGCCGGTCGCCGAGGACGCTGAGGTTGCGACGGTCGTTCTCGCCCACCCAGTCGGCGATGTTGTCGTCCTCGGGGCGGTACGTCTCGGCGGTCGGGTCGTCGCAGATCAGGAGCAGGAAACGCATGGAGTCCTCCAGGTGGTGGTCGGGCCTTCATCTGATGGACGATCCTGCGGGCGTCGGATCGACACGATCGGGCGAGCAGTTTTCCTAGTGCAACGGTCGGGCGCGTGGCGCGCGGGGTCCGAACCGGGGCGCCCGGCTGGTCTGGGTGATCTCGATGAGCCGGATCACGCGCTGCCGATGACCCGCCCAGGGCTCCAGCAGGCGCAGCATCCCCGCGTCGTCCGTGCGGCTCCCGGTGAGCGCCCAGCCGACCAGGTGGGCCAGGTGGTAGTCGCCGACGGAGACCGCGTCGGCGTCACCCAGGGCGCGCGAGGCGACCTCCGCGACCGTCCACGGCCCGATGCCGCGCACCGTGAGCAGCCGCCGGCGCGCCTCCTCGACCGGCAGGTCCGCGCCCTCCTGCAGACGGTGTGCCACGACGGCGGCGCGCAGCACCGTGCCCGCCCGAGCCTCCTCGACGCCCGCCCGGCGCCAGTCCCACACCGGCACCTCGCGCCAGCCGGCGGCGGTCGGCGGCACCCGCATCGCGCGGGGAGCCGGACCGGGCGCCGGCGTGCCGTGCTGCAGCACCAGCCGTCGCCACGCCGCCTTCGCATCGAGCCCGACGACCTTCTGCTCCAGGATCGCCGGCACGAGCGCCTCGAGCACGTTGCCCGACCGCGGGATCCGCAGAGCCGTCCGGCTGCGATGGGCCTCGCGGACCACCGGGTGCAGCGACGCGTCGAAGCCGCTCGGGTCGTCGCGCGCGCCCAGGAGGTCCGGGACGTCGGCCAGCGCCCGCTCGGCACCGGGACCCCACGTCGTGGCGTGCACACCGTCGCTCCGCACGGCGAGGTGGCGGGTGGCCGGGCCGTCCGCGGTCGACGTCGCCTGCCAGACCGACCCGTCCGGCGCGAACCACCACGCCGGGTCGCCGCCGCCGCGCCGCAGCGGACCGAGGGTGAGCCGGACGTCGACGCGGTCGCGCGGACGGTAGACGGACACCCGACCCGCCTGCTCGTCGGTCGGCACGGTGGTCACCTCACCAACTATGCGCCGCACCGCCGACACACTGGGCCCATGACCATCCGCACGGGGATCTCCGGCTGGCGCTACGCACCGTGGCGCACCGTGTTCTACCCCGCCGGCCTGCCGCAGCGCCGTGAGCTCGAGTTCGCGTCCCGGCACCTCACGTCGATCGAGATCAACGGCTCCTTCTACGCCCTCCAGAAGCCGGAGAACTACGTCGCCTGGGCCTCCGAGACGCCAGACGGCTTCGTGTTCTCGGTCAAGGGCCCCCGCTTCGTGACCCACATGAAGAAGCTCGCGGACGTGCGGGTGCCGGTCGCCAACTTCTTCGCCAGCGGCGTGCTCGCGCTCGGCCTCAAGCTGGGACCCGTCCTGTGGCAGCTGCCCCCCAACCTCGGCTTCCACCCGGACCGGCTGGCCACGTTCTTTAACCTCCTGCCGCGCACCACGGCAGCCGCCGCCCAGCTCGCCTCCGAGCACGACGAGCGCCTCGACGACCGGGCGTGGACCACCACCGACGCCGACCGGCCCCTGCGGCACGTGCTGGAGGTCCGGCACGCGAGCTTCGAGGACCCGGCGTTCGTCGAGCTGCTGCGGGCCCACGGCATCGGCCTCGTCGTCGCCGACGCCGCCGGACGGTGGCCGGTGATCGAGGACGTGACCGCCGACCTCGTGTACGTGCGGCTGCACGGCGAGACCGAGCTCTACGCGAGCGGCTACGACGACGAGTCGCTGGACCGGTGGGCGACGAAGATCCGCGCGTGGGCGTCCGGCGGCGAGCCGGAGGGTGCGCGGACCCTGGCTGCTCCGGCCGAACCCGCCGCTGAGCGCGACGTCTTCGTCTACTTCGACAACGACCTGAAGGTCCGCGCCCCGTACGACTCGATGGCCCTGGCGGCCCGGTTGGGCCTGACGCCCGGCCCGTAGGTGCGGCGCCCGCGTCGAGATCGTGAGTTCGTCGCGAGAACGTCGGTGCGAACCCACGATCTCGTGCGCGGGCCACGATCTCACCGCCGGATCAGCGGCCCTTGAGGCGCTGGATCAGGCGGCGGTCGCGCTTGGTGGGGCGGCCTGCGCCACGGTCGCGCTCGCCCGGGACCACGTGCTCCTTCGGCAGCGGCGCGGGGGAGCGGTCCAGGTAGCAGGCCACCGCGACCGGAGCGCCGACGCGCTTCACGACGGTGCGCTGCACGACGACGATCCGCTCGCGCTCACCGCCGCGGACGTGCACCTCGTCGCCGGGGACCACCATCGTCGCGGGCTTCGCGCGGTCGCCGTTGACGCGGACGTGCCCGGCGCGGCACGCGGCCGCGGCGGCGGACCGGGTCGGGAACAGCCGCACCGCCCACGTCCACGCGTCCACGCGTGCTCGCGTCACCTCAGCCACCGCCCGAGCCTCTCACGCCCGCGCGAGCGGACCCACGGGTCGCGGCGCTGGTCGCCGGCCGGACGATCTCGCGTCGGCGAGGCGGTGCGGCCGTCGTCGTGCGGGGCCAAGCCGTCGGACACCGTCGAACCGCTTCCGCGGCGAAACGATTCGCGCCCCTGACCGGCGGGCGGATGCGCACCACGCTGCACCCTGGCGGGCGTGCGCCCGCCCCGCCCGGGCATCGTGGCTGCGGGCGGACGCGGACGGAGGACCCATGACGACCACGCTCGCGCGCCGACTGGCCGGCGCTCTCGCCGCCCTGGCGCTGCTCGTGACCGGCGCTCTCGCGCTGGCCGGCCCGACGGCCGCGGCAGACCCGGTGCGCATCATGACGCTCGGCGACTCCATCACCGGGTCACCCGGCTGCTGGCGGGCGCTGCTGTGGCAGAAGCTCCAGCAGACCGGCTACACGAACATCGACATGGTCGGCACCCTCCCGGCCCAGGGCTGCGGGATCACCTACGACGGTGACAACGAGGGCCACGGCGGCTACCTGGTCACCAACGTCGCGGCACAGAACCAGCTGGTCGGCTGGCTGTCGGCCACGCACCCGGACATCGTCGTCATGCACTTCGCCACCAACGACGTGTGGAGCAACAAGAGCCCGCAGGAGATCCTCGCCGCGTGGACGACGCTCGTGCAGCAGATGCGGGCGAGCAAGCCGACGATGAGGATCCTCGTCGCGCAGATCATCCCGGTGGCTCCGTCGAGCTGCAGCGACTGCCCGCAGCGGACGGTCAACCTCAACGCGGCGATCCCGGCGTGGGCCGCGGGACTGAGCACGTCGGCGTCCCCGATCACGGTCGTCGACCAGTGGACCGGCTGGAACGCCGCTACCGACACCTCCGACGGCGTGCACCCGAACGAGACCGGCATCGTGAAGCTGGCCGACCGGTGGTACCCGGCGCTGACCGCGGCCCTGAACGGCACCACGCCCACGCCGACCGCGACGCCGACGCCGACGGTCACCCCGACCCCGACGCCGTCGCCGACGCTCTCCCCGTCGCCGAGCCCGACGTTCACGATGCCCCCCGCGGACGGGTGCACCGCCACCTACACGGTCGCCAGCCAGTGGCCGGGCGGCTTCGTCGCCAACGTCCGCGTCACCGCCCGGGCCGTCCCGCTCACGGGCTGGAAGGTCGCCGTGACACTGCCGAACGGTGCCGTGGCCAACGCGTGGAGCTCGCAGCCGGTCACCTCCGGCAGCACGACGACGTTCACGGCAGCCCCGTGGAACGGGAACGTCCCGTCGGGCGGCTCCGTCGAGTTCGGCTTCCAGGGCACGGGCAGCCCGGCGACGTCGGCGGTCACCTGCGCGCGCGCCTGACACAGGAACTCGACGGGGTGTCGTGACGGTGCGTCGTCACCACACCCCGCCTCAGATCCCGACAGTCAGAAGAGTTCGTCGCACCGGGTGCGACGAACTCTTCCGGCTGTGCGGTATCAGGCGCGCAGCTCCAGGTAGCGGCTGATCAGGGCGCGCGTCGACGGGTCCTGCGCAGCCAGGGCTGCCGCGTCGCCCTGGACCGCCGGGGCGATCTCGAGCGCGAGCTTCTTGCCCAGCTCCACGCCCCACTGGTCGAACGAGTCGATGCCCCACACGACGCCCTGCACGAACGTGATGTGCTCGTACAGCGCGATGAGCTGCCCGAGCACGCTCGGCGTCAGGGAGGCCGCGAGGATCGACGTGGTCGGGCGGTTCCCGGAGAACACGCGGGCGGGCACGATGTCCTCGGCCGTGCCCTCGGCGCGGACCTCGTCGGCGGTCTTGCCGAACGCGAGCGCCTTGGTCTGCGCGAAGAAGTTGGCCAGGAACAGGCCGTGCACGTCGACGCCGTCGTCCGCCAGCGGGTGCGCCGGGTTGGCGACCGCGATGAAGTCCGCGGGGATGAGCCGCGTGCCCTGGTGGATGAGCTGGTAGAACGCGTGCTGGCCGTTGGTGCCGGGCTCGCCCCAGAACACCTCACCGGTCTGCGTGGTCACGGGGGTGCCGTCCCAGCGGACCGACTTGCCGTTGGACTCCATGGTCAGCTGCTGCAGGTACGCGGCGAACCGGTGCAGGTACTGGGCGTAGGGGAGCACCGCGTGGGTGTGCGCGCCGAGGAAGTTGACGTACCAGACGTTCAGCAGGCCCATGAGGACGGGGACGTTCTGCGCGAACGGGGTCGTCGCGACGTGCTGGTCGACGGCGTGGAACCCGGCCAGGAACTCGCCGAACGCGGCCGGTCCGACGGCGATGGCCAGCGAGGTGCCGATGGTCGAGTCGACGGAGTACCGACCGCCGACCCAGTCCCAGAACCCGAACGCGTTGGTCGGGTCGATGCCGAACGCGGCGACCTTGTCCAGGGCGGTGGACACCGCGACGAAGTGCTTGGCCACGGCGGCGTTGCGCGACTCGTCGTCGTCGGCCGTGCCCAGCTGCTCCCAGAGCCAGGTCCGGGCCAGGCGCGCGTTGGTGAGCGTCTCCAGGGTGCCGAACGTCTTCGACGCGACGATGAACAGCGTCGTGGTCGGGTCGAGGCCCTTGACCGTCTCCGCGAGGTCGCTGGGGTCGATGTTGGAGACGAACCGCACCTCGAGGCCGTCCTGCACGTACGGCTTGAGCGCCTCGTAGGCCATGACCGGGCCGAGGTCGGAGCCGCCGATGCCGATGTTGACGACCGTCGCGACGCGTGCTCCGGTGACGCCGGTCCACTCACCCGAGCGCACCTTGTCCGCGAACGCGTACATCTTCGCCAGCTCGGCCTGCACGTCGGTGTCGATGTCCTGCCCGTCGACGACGAGCGCCGGCTGTGCGCCCGCGGGCCGGCGCAGGGCGGTGTGCAGGACCGCACGGTCCTCGGTGACGTTGATGTGGTCCCCGCGCAGCTGGGCCTGCAGCCGGTCGGCCAGACCGACCTCGTCGGCGAGCCGGACGAGCAGGGCGAGCGTCTCGTCGGTGACCAGGTTCTTGGACAGGTCGACCGTGAGGTCCGCCAGCGGGAGGGTCAGGCGCGTGGCGCGCTCGGGGTCGTCGGCGAACCAGCCGCGCAGGTCGGGCGTGAGCGTCGACTCATGGACGCTGAGCTCCTGCCAGGCAGCGGTGGACGTGGCGTCGATCGGCGAGGTTGGCATGGGTCCACCGTATTGCGCGCGCGGGACCGGTCGCATCGGGCGTCCGCGGCGTCAGCCGTCGGGTGGCACTGCGAGAGCCGTTGCGGCGAACGGCGCGCGCGCTGGGGTGCCGGTCGCGATCGAGACGACGTCCAGGACCAGGCCGACGAGCCCGACGACCGCCGCGGCGACCAGCACCGTCCGCACGAGCATCCGCCCCGGCCTCCCCTGCCAGGTCCGTGCCAGCACGGGCACCTGCGCGACGACGAGGGCGACGATCAGCAACGGCACGGACACCGGGAACGACGCCAGGATCCCGAGTGCACCGACCGCCACCACGGCCACGTCCAGCCACGGTGGGCGGTCGTCGCCGTAACCGTGCCAGCGCTCGACGAGGACGGCCGCGAACCAGCCGCAGAACCCGGGGACCAGCGTGAACGCCACGACCGCGAACCACTGCGGACCCAGCACCCCGAAGTCGAACGACGTGGAGTCCTTCACGATGAGCGATCCGCCGAGCAGTCCCGCGACGACGCCGAACGTCGCCGCTCGCACCGAGGGCGGTCCGGGGAGTGCGAACCGTGCACCGACATAGATCAGCCCGGCCAGCGCGCCGAGGATCGCGACGACGATCAGCAGGAAGGTGGTGCCCTCGACGGAGATCACGCCGACCTCCGCCTGGTCGTCGGTGATGCGCCCGCGCGCGTGCGGTGAGGCTGCCGCGAGCACTCGCATGGCGAGCCGCGCCAGCACGCCGGTCGCGACGCCGGCGAGCAGCCCCGCGCCTGCTCCCACGGCGGCGAGCCTCGTCGTGTGGTTGACGATGTCGGCGCGCCGGTCGGACGCGGAGAGCGCGGCTGGAGCCTCGGACACGTCGACCTCCCGTCCGGGCGGGCGCGGCCGGCCCAGGGCCCAGCATCCTCCTCGCCGCATAGGTTGTGTCCATGTCGAGCATCCCCACCGCCGTCATCGCCGCGCTCACCCTGGTGGTCGGGTTCGCCGTCGCCGACCTCACCGGGGTGCGCGCCCTGGGCGGGGTCGTCCTGGTCGCGGGCGTCGCCTGGTGCGTGGTGCGGGCCCGGTCGGCGGGCTGGTGGCGTGTCGCGGCGGTCGTGCTGGTCGGCGCCGTGTGCTTCGCGTTCTCCCACCCGCTCGGTGGTGTGATCGGCGCCTGGCCGGCCGTCGTGATCGCTGCCCTCGTGCTCGGCGTCGCGACGTTCGCCCTGGTGGACCGGCCCGCGCAGCCTGCCCGCGTCGCGTGACGGCACTGCTGGTCTGCTGCGGCCTGGCGACGCTCGACGTCGTGCAGGTGGTCGACCGGCTGCCCGCCGCCGACGAGAAGATCGTCGCCCGCAGCCTGGACGTCACGTTCGGTGGCCCCGCGGCGAACGCGGCGGCGACGGCGGCGGCCCTCGGGGTCCGCACGGTGCTCGTGACGGCGCTCGGGACCGGGCCGGTCGCGGACCTCGTCCGCACCGGTCTCGCGGCAGCGGGCGTCGAGGTCGTCGACCTGCTGGACGGTCCGGGAACGCCGGCCGTCTCGACCGTGCTGGTGACCCAGGGGACGGGGGAGCGGGCCGTGGTCTCGGTCAACGCCGTCGGCGTCCGTGACCTGACCGGTCCGGCAGGGCGTCTCGACGTGCTCGTCGGCGCGACGACCCTGCTCGTCGACGGCCACCATCTCGGCGCCGCGGAGGTGCTCGCCGCCGACGCCGCCGGGCGAGGGATCCCGGTGCTCCTCGACGGCGGCAGCTGGAAGCCCGGGCTGGACGGGCTGCTCGCGCACGTCGACCACGCGGTGCTGTCCGCCGACTTCCGGCTGCCCGACGGGACCCACGACCTGCTCGACCGCGTCGCCGACCTCGGACCGCGTCTCGTGGCGCAGTCGGCAGGCGCGGGACCGGTCCGGGTGCGCACGGTCGACGCGGACGGTCGCCGCGCGTCGGCCGTCCTGCACCCGCCGGTCGTCCCCGCCGCGGAGGTCGTCGACACGCTGGGCGCGGGCGACGTGCTGCACGGCGCCACGGCCGCCTCGCTGGCGGCGGGCCACGACGTGCTCACGGCACTGGCCGACGGGATCGCGCGGGCGAGCGAGTCGGTGCGTCATCCGGGAGCGCTCGGCTGGGTGCCCTGACGGACGACGCACCTCTCGGCCGATCGGCCGAGCCGCGCGCGACCACGCGTCCCTAGGCTGCACCACGTGATCCCCGACGCCCTCCGTCCGTTCTGGACAGCCCCCCGAGCGCCCGGTGCACCCGCCCGGGTGTGGCGGGACTGGGTGCTCGTCGCCGTGCTGGTGCCGACTGCCGTGCTCGAAGCCGTCCTGCGACCCGGAGTGGTCTGGGGGCCGGTCGCACTGGTCCTGGCTCTCGTCGCGGTGCTGTCGCTGCTGTGGCGCCGGACCCACCCGCTGGGTGCGGTCCTGGTCGTGTTCGGCACGCTGATCGTGGTCAACACGGTGACCCTGGTGGGCGGGGTGGCCGAGCTGGGGCTCTACACGAACGTGTGCGTGATCGTGCTGCCGTACGCACTGTGCCGGTGGGGGAGCGGTCGGGAGATCGTGCTCGGGCTCGCGGCGGTCCTGGTGGCCGCGGCGCTCGGGATCGCCGGGGACTTCAACGGGATCGCGGAGGCCGTGCTCGGCGTGGTGTTCATCCTGGCGCCCGCGGCGATCGGCGCCTGGATCCGGCTCGCGTCCACGGCACGGCTGCGGGAGCGGGACCAGGTCCGGCTGCGGGAGCGGGAGCAGCTGGCCCGGGAGCTGCACGACACGGTGGCGCACCACGTGTCCGCGATCGCCGTGCGAGCGCAGGCGGGACGGGTGGTGGCGGCGACGGACCCGTCCGCGGCGCTCGACGCCCTCGTCGTGATCGAGGGCGAGGCGTCCCGGGCGCTCACGGAGATGCGTCTGATGGTCAGCGCGCTGCGCGACGACGACGCCGCCGAGCTGGCGCCCCAGCGCGGGGTCGCGGACATCGAGCGGCTTTCCGCCGGTGGTCCGCCGCGGGTCGCGGTCGAGCTGTCGGGCGACCTCGACGGCCTGCGGCCCGCCGTCGGTGCGGCGCTGTACCGGCTCGCCCAGGAGTCGGTGACCAACGCGCTGCGGCACGCCCGGTTCGCCTCGCAGGTGAGGGTCGCGGTGACGGCGGACGAGGAGTCCGTGCGGCTGACGGTCGACGACGACGGCGAGCTGCAGGGCCGCTCCGGGACTGGCTACGGGCTGGTGGGGATGACCGAGCGGGCGTCCCTCCTGGGCGGCACGCTCGACGCGGGGCCGGGAGCGGAGCGCGGCTGGACGGTCGTCGCGGTGCTGCCGCGGACGGGGGCGGTCGCATGACGATCCGGGTGCTCGTCGCGGACGACCAGGAGCTGGTCCGCACCGGGCTGTCGATGATCCTCGACGCGCAGCCGGGGATCGACGTGGTGGGCCAGGCTGCCGACGGACGGCAGGCGGTGTCGAAGGCGCGGGAGCTGCGCCCCGACGTCTGCCTGTTCGACATCCGGATGCCGGAGCTGGACGGCATCGAGGCCACCAGACGGCTGGCCGGACCCGACGTGGCGGACCCGCTCGCGGTGGTGGTGATCACCACGTTCGACCTGGACGAGTACGTGCACGGTGCGCTGAAGGCGGGCGCGCGCGGCTTCCTGCTCAAGGACGCCGGCCCGGAGCTCCTGGTCCAGGCCGTGCACGCCGCGGCCGCCGGTGACGCGCTCATCGCACCGAACGTCACGGTCCGGCTGCTCGCCGCGTTCGCCGCCACCGGGAAGCGCAGCCGGGTCCTGCCGCCCGTGGTGCCGCTGACCGTGCGGGAGGAGGAGGTGCTGCTCACGGTGGCCCGGGGGCGGACGAACGTCGAGATCGCCGACGAGCTGCACATCAGCCTGAGCACGACCAAGACACACCTGGGCAGCCTCATGGACAAGCTCGGCGCCCGGAACCGGGTCGAGCTCGCGATGTGGGCCTACGAGTCGGGCCGGATGGACTGACCCAGGGCGTCGCGCACCAGCGGTGCGACCTGCGTGCCCAGCAGCTCGATGGACGTCAGCGACTCCGCCTGCGGCACCCCGGACAGGTCCATCTGGAACGCCTGCCGGTCGTGCTGGAGCACGCCGTGCAGGGCCACGATGCGCTCCGCGACCTGCTCCGGTTCGCCGACGAAGTACGCGCCGCCGCGAGCGGCCTGCGACTCGTAGGAGATCCGGTTGGGCATGGCGAACCCGCGCTCCGAGGAGATCCGGCGCATGGACTCCAGCCAGTACGGGTAGAAGGAGTCGCGGGCAGCCTTGCCGTCCCGGGCCAGGAAGCCCATCCCGGCCACGGAGACGAACGGGGCCGCACGGGGATGTTCGGACTGATCGTGGGCGCGGCGGTACAGGTCGACGAGCGGGGCGAACTGGGCCGGCTGGCCGCCGATGATCGCGTAGCTGATGGGCAGCCCGAGCAGCCCGGCGCGCACCGACGACTGCGGGTTGCCGCCGGTCGCGACGGCGATCCGCAGGTGCTCGCCGTGCGGTCGCGGGAGCACGAGGGCGTCTTCCAGCGCCGGGCGGAACCGCCCCTGCCAGGTGATCCGCTCGGCCGCGTCGAGCCGCAGGAGCAGCTGGATCTTCTCGTCGTAGAGCTCGTCGTAGTCGTCCAGGGACGCCCCGAACAGTGGGTAGGACTCGATGAACGAGCCGCGGCCGGCGAGCAGCTCGACGCGTCCTTGGGAGAGCAGGTCCATGGTCGTGAACTGCTGGTAGACGCGCACCGGGTCCTCGGTGGACAGCACGGTCACGGCGCTGCCGACCGTGATCCGGGAGGTCTGCGCGAGGGCGGCGGCGATGACCGTCGACGGCGACGAGATGGCGTAGTCGGGGCGGTGGTGCTCGCCGATCCCGACGTAGTCGAGGCCGACCTCCTCGGCCAGCCGGATGCGTTCGAGCACGTCCCGGATGCGCTGGCCGGGGGAGGTGTCCCCGACGTCGCCGAACGTGTACATGCCGAGCTCCATACCGATGCGAACGCATGGACCGTACTGACTGTTCCCGGTGTTCCCGCAGGTGAGGGGCTCGCCGGTTGAATCGTTTCCGGCCCTGTCATCCCATGAGTCGGTCCGGTGAACGTCCGATCACGATGTGGTCACGGTCACAGATCAGAGTTGACATGGATTTGTAAGGAAGGTCTACTAACAAACGTGACAGCGACCACGCAGCCTCTCGCGGCAGCCCACGGAGTCGGTCGGGCCCTGCGCCCGACGGGCAAGGTGCTGCCCGAGCACGCCCGCGCGCACAACCGGTCGCTGGTCCTCTCGCACCTGTTCCACATCGGCCACGCCTCGCGCGCCGACATCGCCCGCAGCACCGGCCTGACCCGGGTGACCGTGTCCGGTCTGGTGGCCGCGCTGATCGCCGAGGGCCTCGTCGAGGAGCTGGGTGTCCGCGTCGAGGGGAAGGTCGGCAAGCCGGCCACGCTCGTCGGGATGCGGACCGAGGCGTTCCAGATCGTCGTGGTGGACCTCACCAACGACACGCACCTGCTCGGCGCGGTGATGACCCTCGTCGGCGCGGTGGCCGTCCGGCGGTCCGTCGCTCTCGACGGGCGGACCGGGCAGGACGCGGCGGACCTGGTGGAGAGCCTCTGCCGCGAGCTGCTGGCCGCGGCGACCTGCCCCGTCATCGGTGTCGGCATCGCGTCCCCGGGCGTCATCGACCTCGACGGCACGGTCGTCCAGGCGCCGAACCGGGGCTGGTACGACCTGCCTCTGGCCACGCGCCTCACGGAGAGCCTCGGCGTCCCGGTGCACGTCGCCAACGACGCCAACACCCGCGCGCTCGGCGAGTTCACCTACGGCTCCGCGGCCGGGTCCGGCTGCATGGTCGTGACGATCGGGGAGGGCGTGGGCGCCGGCATCGTCGTCGACGGCGCCCTCGTGCTCGGCCGGCACCACGCGGCCGGCGAGATCGGCCACGTCACGGTCGTCGACGGCGACGTGCGCGACGAGCCGCCGCTCGACTGCGCCTGCGGCCGCTCCGGCTGCCTCGAGACCGTGCTGAGCGTCCCGGCCCTGCGCCGCCGGACCGCCGGTCTGTCCACCGAAGACTCCGACGCCGCCCTGGCGTCGGTCGGACGGTTGCTGGGCATCGCCCTGGCACCCGTCGTCAGTGCGCTCGACCTCGCAGAGGTCCTGCTCTCCGGCCCCCCGGAGCTGCTGGACGGCGCTCTGCGCGAGTCTGCGCTCGCCACCGTCCGCGCACGCACGATGCCCGTCATCGGGCACGGACTGGCACTGCGGATGGGATCCCTCGACGAGGACGGGGCGCTCGCTGGTGCGGCTGTCCTCGTCCTGTCAGGCCAGCTGGGGGTCTCGTGACGACCCCCAGCCGGCCCACTGCAGGTCGGAATCACCACCCGGCGGCGCCGTCCGGCGCGCGCCTCGCTCACGGGAGGAACCCCAACGTGAAGATCCTACGTTTCGCGGCCGTCGGCGTGGCGGCCGCGCTCACGCTCACGGCGTGTGGCAACGGCGACGACGCCAGCGACACGCCCACCGACGCCGGCACGCCCGAGGCCGCCACGATCAAGCTGTGGCTCAACGGCACGGACACCCCGGACGCCCTGCGTGAGTACCTCACGACGACGTTCGAGTCGGAGAACCCCGGCTCGAAGCTCGTCATCGAGGAGCAGGACTGGAGCGGCCTCGTGCCGCGCCTCCAGACCGCGCTCGGCTCGGCCGACCAGACGCCCGACGTCGTGGAGATCGGCAACACGCAGTCGCCGACCTTCACCTACGCCGGCGCCTTCGCCGACATCTCGGACATGTACGACGAGCTGGGCGGCGACAACCTGCTCCCCGGCTTCGTCGAGGCCGGTAGCGCGGACGGCAAGTTCTACGCCGCCCCGTACTACTCCGGTGCCCGTGCGGTGTTCTACAACAAGGACGCGTTCGCCGCGGCCGGTGTCGAGGTCCCCACGACGCTCGCCGAGTTCACCGAGGTCGCCAAGAAGCTCCAGACGGACACGCAGTCCGGCTTCTGGTTCCCCGGCCAGGACTGGTACAACGGCGCCGCCTGGATCTACACCAACGGCGGTGACCTCGCGGTCCAGGACGGCGACACCTGGAAGGGTGCGCTCTCCTCGCCCGAGTCGATCAAGGGCCTCGAGGAGGTCCAGGACCTGTTCGCCAACGCGACCAACGCGCCGGCAGACAGCGACTCGAACGAGCCGTGGGTCCCGTTCAACGCGGGCCAGTCCGCCATGTTCTCCGCTCCCACGTGGGCGCGGTGGAGCATCGACCTGCCGCAGTGCAACAAGGCCGTCGACCCGGACGACACGTCCGACGAGGCCAAGGCGCTCCGGACCGAGCAGCAGGCCTGCAACGAGGAGCACACCGGGATCTTCCCGCTGCCCGGTCTGGACGAGGGCTCGGTCGCGAACGGCTTCGCGGGCGGCTCGAACATCGCCGTCGCGGCGAAGTCCAAGCACCCGGAGCTGGCCAAGAGCCTCCTGAAGATCATCTTCACGGAGGAGTTCCAGAACATGCTCGGCTCGAACGGCCTCATCCCGGGCAACACGGAGTACGCCGCCTCGATGGGTGACGACGTGTACGCCAAGGCAGCCGTCGCCGCCGCGCTCGACGCCAAGCTCACGCCGGCGGCCGAGAAGTGGGCCGACGTCGAGGGTGACCGCATCCTGGAGGACTTCTTCCAGCAGCTCGCCACCGGTGCGGACGTCAAGGAGGCTGCCGCGGAGACGGACCAGCTCCTCGAGGACGCGCTGAACTGATCACCACCCGGCCGGCCGTCACACACGGCCGGCCGGGCCCGGTGATCCACGAACCACCGGTCCGCCGCCTCGATCGGCCGACCACCTGATCCGGGCTCGACCGGGCCTGCCCACGCAGGCCGGCCCGGTCGTGCCACCAGACAGGAGCTCCACATGGCAGCCACTGCCCCCGCGCTGCAGCAGGACGACGCCGACGTCGTCTTCCCGCGCCGCCGCCGCCGCAAGCTCGGCGTGTACGGCCTGCTCGTCCCCGCCGCGATCCTCATGGGTGTCGCGCTCGGCTACCCGCTGGTCCGCCAGTTCGTCATCTCCTTCCAGGAGTACGGCCTGCGCCAGCAGTTCGGCCAGCCCGCCGAGTGGGTCGGCCTGCAGAACTACACCGACCTGCTGACCGACCCCTACGTGTGGACGGTCATCGGGCGCTCGATCGCCTTCTGCCTGGTCAACGCCGCAGTGACGATGCTGGTCGGCGTCGCCTTCGCGGTCCTCATGTCCCGGATCGGCAAGCCCTCCCGCATGACGCTGCAGGTGGCGCTGCTCCTCGCCTGGGGCACGCCGGTCCTCGCGTCGATGACGGTCTGGCAGTGGCTGTTCGACTCGCAGTACGGCGTCATCAACTGGGTCCTGAGCAACTGGTTCGGTCTCGAGGACATGGCCGGTCACTCGTGGATCATCGAGCCGCTGTCCTTCTACTTCGTCGCCACCGTCATCGTCGTGTGGATGTCCGTGCCGTTCGTCGCGTTCTCCGTCTACGCGGGCCTGCTCCAGGTGCCCGAGGAGACGATGGAGGCCGCACAGCTGGACGGCGCGTCCGCCCGGCAGCGGTTCTGGAACATCACGATGCCGATGGTCCGCCCGGTCCTGTCGATCGTCCTGCTCCTGCAGGTGATCTGGGACTTCAAGGTGTTCACGCAGATCTACGTGCTCCAGCGCGCGGGCGCCCCGACCCGCGAGACCAACCTCCTGGGCACCCTCATCTACTCCTACGCCGACGAGTTCTCGCTCGCGGGCGCGCTCGCCACGATCATGCTGGTCATCACGCTCGCCCTCACCGGGTTCTACATCCGGAAGATGCTGAAGGAGGACGAGCTGTGAGCGCCGTCACCACGCCCGCGCCGACCACCCTCGACCCGAGACCCCGCAAGCCCACCCGGTCGTCGGAGGCCGGTCGCGCCCAGTCGAAGGTCGGCCGCCGCGCGCTCGGCGTCCTCGCCGTCGTGCTGGCCGCGATGTGGGTCTTCCCCATCTACTGGATGATCAACAGCGCCTTCCTCCCGGTGAACAAGCTCCAGACCCCGGAGCCGACGTTCTTCCCCGCGGGCGGCACGCTGTCGAACTTCCGCCGCGTGCTGGACGACCCGACGTTCTGGGCCGCGATGCGCATCTCGCTGGCGGTCGTGGTCGTCGTCCTGGTCGCTGCGCTGCTGTTCGCCTTCCTCGCCGCGCTGGCCGTCAGCCGGTTCCGGTTCCGCGGCCGCAAGGGCTTCATCCTGACGATCCTGGTGGTGCAGATGATCCCGGCCGAGGGCCTGTTCATCTCGCAGTACCAGATGCTCGACGGCTGGAACCTGGTCAACAAGGTCGCGGGCCTGTCCCTCGTCTACACCGCGGCGATCCTGCCGTTCACGATCTGGATGCTGCGCGGGTTCGTCGCGGGCGTGCCGATCGAGCTCGAGGAGGCCGGGATGGTCGACGGGCTCTCCCGGACCGCCGCGTTCTTCCGCATCACGTTCCCGCTGCTGGCCCCCGGGCTCGTCGCCGCCGGCGTCTACGGGTTCCTGCAGGCCTGGAACGAGTACACCCTGGCCCTCGTCGTGATGACCGACCCCGCGCAGCGCACGCTGCCGCTGTGGCTGCAGGGGCTCGTCGAGTCCAACCGCGCCACCGACTGGGGCGTCGTCATGGCGGGCTCGGCCCTCATCGCGATCCCCGTCATCGTCTTCTTCCTGTTCGTGCAGAACAAGATGACGTCCGGGCTCGTCGCGGGTGCGGTGAAGGGCTGACGTGAGTACGCAGGGGATCCCGACGCCGCACTGGGCGCCGGTCGGGAGTCAGTGGTCGGTCGGTCTCGACGTCGGCGGCACCAAGGTGCTCGGCGTGCTGCTCGACGCCGACGGCGTGGTGACGCACCAGCTGCGGTCGGCGACGGTCGGGGGCGTGTCCGGTGTGGTGGACACGGCGGTCTCGGTGGTCGAGGAGCTGTGCGCGGGCGCCGGCATCCCGGTCGGTGAGCTCGCCGGGGTCGGCATCGGCCTGCCCGGCGTGGTCGACCCGTCCGACGGCACCGTCGAGCACGCCGTCAACCTCGGCATCGAGGAGCGCACCCCGCTCGGGTCGCTCGTCGCCGACCGGCTCGGCGTGCGGGTCCGCGTCGAGAACGACCTGACGGTGGCCGTCGTCGGCGCCGCGCACACGGTGGACGGCGGGCACGCGTCGACCCAGGACGCCGTCGTGCACGACCTCGCCTTCCTCGCGCTCGGCACGGGCCTCGCAGCCGGGCTGCTCCTCGAGGGTCGCCTGCGCCGGGGGTCGACCGGCGGTGCCGGGGAGATCGGGCACCTGACGCTCGTCCCCGACGGCCTGCCGTGCAAGTGCGGCCAGCTCGGCTGCCTGGAGCAGTACGCGTCGGGCTCGGCGCTCGACACGGCCTGGCCCAGCACGTACGGGCGCCCGGCGCCCGAGGAGCTGTTCGCGGCGGCCGAGGCCGGCGACACGGAGGCGATCGTGATCCGGGACCAGTTCGCCTGGGCGGTCGCCGCCGCGGTGCGGATCCTGGTGCTGACCTGCGACGTCGAGCTCGTCGTCATCGGCGGCGGCGTGAGCGCGCTGGGCCAGCCGCTGCTGCGGGCGGTCACGGCCGAGCTCGAGCGGGAGGCGCAGGCGTCCCCGTTCCTTGCCACCATGGGTCTGGCGCGGCGCGTGAGCCTCGCGCCCGCGGACGTGCCGGTCGGCGCGGTCGGCGCGGCACTGCTCGGTCGAGGGGAGTACGTCTGATGGAGGTCGTCATCGCACCGGCGCCCGAGCTGGGCCGGCTGGCCGCCTCGGCGGTCGAGCAGCTGGTGCGGGACCAGCCCGACGCGGTCCTGGGACTGGCGACGGGGTCGAGCCCGCTCGCGGTCTACGACGAGCTGGCCCGCCGGCACGCCGAGCACGGCCTGTCGTTCGCGCGGGTGCGTGCCTTCATGCTCGACGAGTACGTCGGCCTCGCCGCCGACCACCCGGAGCGCTACCGCAACGTCATCGAGAAGGAGATCGCGTCGCGCGTGGACTTCGCACCCGGTGCGGTGCAGGGTCCGGACGGCCTGTCCGACGACCTCGTCGGTGCGTGCCGGGCCTACGAGGAGGCCATCGCATCCGTCGGGGGGGTCGACCTGCAGCTCCTCGGTATCGGCACCGACGGGCACATCGCCTTCAACGAGCCCGGCTCGTCGCTCGCGTCCCGCACCCGCATCAAGACCCTCACGCGTCAGACGCGCGAGGACAACGCCCGCTTCTTCGGCGGCGACATCGACCAGGTGCCGCAGCACTGCCTCACCCAGGGGCTCGCGACGATCATGTCCGCTCGGCACCTCGTGCTCCTGGCCACCGGCCGAGGCAAGGCCGAGGCGGTGCACCAGCTGGTCGAGGGTCCGGTCAGCGCGATGTGGCCCGCGACGATCCTGCAGCACCACCCGCATGTCACGGTGCTCGTCGACGACGCCGCCGCGAGCCGCCTCCAGCTGGCCGACTACTACCGCGAGACGTTCGCGGCGAAGCCGGACTGGCAGGGTCTCTGAGCGCGGACGTGCCCGGGTCGTGTCGGCCTCCCGACGTACACTTCACGCCATGAGCGAGCCCCTGCCTCCGAGCACCGGACCCGACGACCCGTTCTCCTCGGACCCGGGCACGTCGACCAGCGTGCTGGAGCGCGAGGAGACCACGGAGCAGGTCGAGCCGGGCGATCACGAGCGGTTCGCGCACTACGTGCGCAAGGAGAAGATCCTCGACTCCGCCATCAGCGGCAAGCCGGTGATCGCCCTCTGCGGCAAGGTCTGGGTGCCGGGCCGGGACCCGAACAAGTTCCCCGTCTGCCCCGTCTGCAAGGAGATCTACGAGGGGCTGCGCGAGCCGCAGGACGGCGACGGCGACAAGAACGAGGGCGGCAAGGGCTCCGGCGGCGGCCGCAAGTGGGGCTTCGGCCGCAACCCCGGCAGCGGCGGCGCGTGACGGCCGCCCCGCGCCCGTCCTCCCTCCCCTCGACCCACGCGTCCTCGTCGGCGGCCTCCCAGCTGCCGCCGGCGTTCCCCGCGCGTGCGCCCTGGGGCACGGCGGGCAAGCTGCGCGCCTGGCAGGCCGAGGCGATCGAGCACTACCGGACGGCCAACCCGCGCGACTTCCTCGCGGTGGCCACACCGGGCGCCGGCAAGACGACGTTCGCGCTGCGGATCGCCACCGAGCTGCTCGAGGCGAAGCTGGTCCGTCGGGTGACCGTCGTCGCGCCCACCGAGCACCTCAAGCGCCAGTGGGCCGACGCGGCCGCCCGGGTGGGCATCACGCTCGACCCCAACTTCAGCAACGCCCAGGGCCGGCACGGCCACGGCTTCGACGGCGTCGCCGTCACGTACGCGCAGGTGGCCAGCAAGCCCGCGCTGCATGCCGCACGGACGGCCGCCGCCCCCACGCTGGTGATCCTCGACGAGGTGCACCACGGCGGCGACGCGCTGTCCTGGGGCGACGCCGTCCGGGAGGCCTTCGAGGGTGCCACCCGCCGGCTGGCGCTGACGGGCACCCCCTTCCGGTCCGACACCGCGGCGATCCCATTCGTGCGGTACGACCGTGACCGCGACGGGATCCGGCGCAGCGTCGCGGACTACACCTACGGCTACGGCGACGCGCTGCGCGACCACGTCGTGCGCCCGGTGATCTTCCTGTCCTACAGCGGCTCGATGCGCTGGCGCACCAAGGCGGGCGACGAGATCAGCGCCCGGCTGGGGGAGCCGCTGACCAAGGACATCACCGCGCAGGCGTGGCGGACGGCCCTCGACCCGAACGGGGAGTGGATCCCGAGCGTGCTCGCGGCCGCCGACCGCCGGCTGTCGGAGGTGCGTCGGGCCATCCCCGACGCGGGGGCGATGGTCATCGCCACGGACCAGACGGACGCCCGGGCGTACGCGGGCCACCTCGCGCGGATCACCGGCAAGTCCCCGACGGTCGTGCTGTCCGACGACGACGGTGCCAGCGACCGGATCGACGAGTTCTCCGCGGGGGACTCCCGCTGGCTCGTGGCCGTCCGGATGGTCTCGGAGGGCGTCGACGTGCCGCGCCTCGCGGTCGGCGTCTACGCGACCAGCACCGCGACACCCCTGTTCTTCGCGCAGGCGGTCGGCCGGTTCGTGCGTGCGCGCCGCCGGGGCGAGACCGCCTCGGTCTTCCTGCCGAGCGTCCCCCAGCTGCTCGCGCTCGCGAACACCCTCGAGCTGGAGCGCGACCACGCGCTGGACCGCCCGAAGACGCTCGAGGAGCAGGGCGTCGACGTCGGCCTGGACGACGGGCTGCTGGACGAGGCCAACCGCGAGCGCAACGGTGCCGACGAGATCGGGCCGGACGGCAAGCAGGGCGCGTTCGAGGCGCTGGAGGCGCAGGCATCGTTCGACCGGGTGCTGTTCGACGGCGGTGAGTTCGGAACGGGCGCCGAGATGGGGTCCGACGAGGAGCTCGACTTCCTCGGCCTGCCCGGGCTGCTGGACGTCGACCAGGTCTCCGCGCTGCTCCGGCAGCGGCAGGCGGACCAGATCAGCGGGCGCAAGAGGACCGCCTCGGCGGCGGACGCGCTGGCGGAGATGGACCACCGCAAGCAGGCGGAGCTGCGCAAGGAGCTCTCGCAGCTGGTGGGGGCGTGGGCCCGCAAGAGCGGTCAGCCGCACGGGTCGGTGCACAACGAGCTGCGGCGCCGGTGCGGCGGTCCGGAGGTCGCGCTGGCGGACCCGGACCAGCTCACGGCGCGCGTCGCGATGGTCCGTGGGTGGTTCGTCGGCAAGAAGTGACCGACGCGTTCATGAGCATCGCGCGATTACCTCTAGAACAGGTAAAGCCGCAAGGCCTGTCTCAGCATGCGGACCGGCTAATTCAGTGGTAAACCTGCAGGTCAGCGCCCTGGACGCGCGACCACATAGCAGTCCGGTTCCCTCGCGCAACTTTTCGCTCGACGTGCCGAGGTGCCCAGACGCTGCCAGATTTGTCCTGTGACACACGGCGCCGGGTACCCCCGGACTGCCGGATCGGTGACCACAGAACGAAAGGGTCAACCATGCCTAGCTGGCTCATCCTCATCCTTGTCGGTGTCGTCCTCGTCGTGCTCGGTGTGGCGACGGGCATCGGCCAGTGGCTCATCTGGATCGGTGTGGCGGTTCTCGTCATCAGCCTGATCCTCGGGCTGGTCGGCCGGGGCCGCTCGCGGGTCTAGACACCCTGACCGCAGTGCCGGCGCTGCGGCTCGGGCCCCTCAGTCCCCGAGCCGCAGCGCCACGGTCGGCACCGCTGCCTCGTCGTCCGACAGCCGTCGCGCCCCGCGCGGCAGCTCGTCGCGCGAGGCGCGGTGCCGTTCTGCTGCCCGGCGCACCCCGTCGGCGCCCACCCACCGAGGATCGACCTCCCCGTCGGTCACCAGCGGCACGTGCAACGCGCGCAGCGACGCATCGTCGGAGACCCAGCCCCGGACGTCGTCGTCGGGACCCGAGACCAGCACCTCCTCGACCGCCCGCCCGTCGGCCCCCAGCCGCCGCGCTGCCGCCTTGCGGCCCCCGACGCTGACCTTCCCTCGGGCGGCCTTCGCCACCGGCGTCAACGCCCCGTCGGCCCCCTCGCGGGCGACCAGCTTGTAGACCATCCCGCACGTCGGGGCGCCCGACCCCGTGACGACCGAGGTGCCCACCCCGTACGAGTCCACGGGTGCCACCGCGAGGGCCGCGATCGCGTACTCGTCCAGGTCCGAGGTGACCGTGATCTTCGTGCTCCCGGCACCGGCCTCGTCCAGCTGCGCGCGGACCTCGTGCGCGAGGACCCCCAGGTCCCCGGAGTCGAGCCGCACTGCTCCGAGCCCCGTCCCCGCGGCCGCCAGGGCGAGCTCCACGCCGCGGCGGACGTCGTACGTGTCGACGAGGAGCGTCGTCCCCGGGCCGAAGGCGGCCACCTGCGCCGTGAACGCGGCGGCCTCGTCGTCGTGCAGGAGCGTGAAGGCGTGCGCCGCCGTGCCGATCGTCGCCAGACCGTACCGGCGCCCCGCCTCCAGGTTCGACGTCCCCGCGAAGCCGGCGACCACCGCCGCCCGGGCCGCCGCGACGGCCGCCTCCTCGTGCGCGCGCCGCGACCCCATCTCCAGGCAGGGACGGTCGACCGCCGCACTGGTCATGCGGGACGCGGCGGACGCCACGGCCGAGTCGTAGTTGAGGATCGACAGCACGACCGTCTCCAGCAGGACCGCCTCCGCGAACGTGCCCTCCACGACCATGACCGGCGACGACGGGAAGAACGCCTCACCCTCGGCGTACCCGACCACCGACCCGGTGAACCGGTAGTCCGCCAGGTACGCGAGCGTCGCGTCGTCGACCACCCGCTCGTCGGCCAGCCAGTCGAGCTCGGGCGCGTCGAACCGGAAGCGCGGCAGCATCTCGAGCACCCGACCTGTCCCCGCCAGCACCCCGTAGCGGCGGCCGGCGGGGAGCCGGCGCGTGAACACCTCGAAGACGCAGCGCCGGTGCGCAGTCCCGTCGGCCAGCGCCGCCTGGAGCATGGTGAGCTCGTAGCGGTCGGTGAGGAGCGCCGCGCTGGGCGGCTGCGGTGCGGTCATGGGTTCAACGTAGGGCGGACGGTCCCGCCGGACCCACCTACAGTGGACGACGTGCCAGTGCAGACCCTCCCCGACGCCGACGTGGCGCAGGAGGAGAAGACCGCGGTCGCCGACCCGTGGGTGACGATCGTCTGGAACGACCCCGTGAACCTCATGAGCTACGTGACATACGTGTTCGAGTCGTACTTCGGGCACCCCCGCCAGAAGGCCGAGCGGCTCATGAAGCAGGTGCACGAGCAGGGGCGCGCGGTCGTGTCGACCGGGTCGCTCGAGGCGATGGAGGTCGACGTGCAGGCCATGCACGGCTTCGGGCTCTGGGCGACGCTCCAGCGCAGCGGTCAGTGATGCGCGCCTTCAAGCGTCGCCGGGGGATGTACGCCGCCCGCCTGGACACCGACGAGCGCGACGTCATCGCCGCGCTCGTGGCGGACGTCGCCGAGCTGCTCGGGGCGGGGCGGCTGGAGGCGCGCGACCCGGAGTCCGTCGTCGTCGGAGACGGCAACCCGCGCATGCGGATCGAGCCGCTGCCGCCGCCGTCGGACCCCGCGGTGCGCCGGCTGCTGCCCGACGCGTCGCGCGACGACCCGCAGGTCGCCGAGGAGTTCCGCCGGCTCACCGAGGACGACCTGCGCGCGGGCAAGATCGCGCGCCTGACCAGCCTCTGGGACGCCCTGACCACCCCCACCGAGGGCTGGCGGGCGGACGCGTTCGTGATCGCGCCGCAGGACGCGAAGGATGTCGCCGCGGCGATCACGGACCTGCGCCTCGTGCTCGCCGAACGCCTCGGGATCCGCACGGACGAGCAGGCCGAGCGGTTGTACGACGCGCTGCTGGACTCGCCGCAGTCGGAGGTGGAGGAGGTCGACGAGATTCTCGACCCGGCGGCCCGGCGCTACCTCGTCGCCGTCTACGGAGCCTTGAGCTGGCTGCAGGAGTCGCTGGTCGACCTGCTGCTGCACGACCTGCGCGCCGCGGGGCGCCCGGCGGACCAGTGAGCCGCCAGCGGTTAGGCTCGTCCGCGTGAACGACGCCCCTCTCGGCATCTTCGACTCCGGCGTCGGAGGACTCACCGTGGCCCGGTCGATCCTCGACCAGCTGCCCCAGGAGTCCACCCTCTACATCGGGGACACCCTCAACACGCCCTACGGCTCCAAGCCGCTCGCGGCGGTGCGCGCGCACGCGCTGGAGGTGATGGACGACCTGGTCGACGCGGGCGTGAAGCTGCTGGTCATCGCGTGCAACACGGCGTCGTCGGCGATGCTGCGCGACGCTCGCGAGCGCTACACCCTGCGACGCGGGATCCCCGTGGTGGAGGTCATCCTGCCGGCCGCCCGCCGCGCGGTCGCCGCCACCCGGACGGGCAAGATCGGCGTGATCGCGACCAAGTCCACGGTGGAGTCGCGCTCCTACGACGACGCCTTCGCCGTGGCGCCCGGCGTCGAGCTGACCACGCAGGCGTGCCCGGAGTTCGTGCGGCTGGTCGAGGCGGGGATCACGTCCGGCCCCGAGGTCCTGGCGTTCGCGCACGAGTACCTCGACCCGGTCCGCCGGGCGGGTGTCGACACCCTGGTGCTCGGCTGCACCCACTACCCCCTGCTCACCGGCGCGATCTCCTACGTCATGGGGGAGGAGGTCACGCTCGTGTCGAGCGCCGAGGAGACGGCCAAGGACGTCTACCGGACGCTCGTCGCGCACGACCTGGAGCGCGACCCGGCGGCCGGCCCGCCCGTGCACCGCTTCCTGGCCACCGGCGACCCGGACCAGTTCCGCATCCTCGCGCGCCGGTTCCTCGGCCCCGAGGTCGAGGTCGTCGAGCCGAGCGCGGCCCTGCGGTGAGGCTCACCGTCCTGGGGTGCGCCGGATCCTTCCCGGGACCCGACTCGGCGGCGTCGGGCTATCTGGTGCAGGCCGAGGACGCCGACGGGCGCACGTGGACGGTCCTGCTCGATCTCGGCAACGGTGCCCTGAGCGCCCTGCAGAAGTTCGGTGACCCCACCCGTCTCGACGCGATCGGGCTGTCGCACCTGCACGCCGACCACATGGCCGACATGGTGGTGCTCAACGTCCTGCGGCGGTACCACCCGTCCGGGCCGTGCGACCCCGTGACGGTGCACGGCCCGACCGGGACGGCCGAGCGCCTCGCGCAGATGTCCGGCAAGGACCCGGCCACCAGCACCGACGGCCAGTTCGACGTCGTCGAGTGGCAGGAGGGCTCGCCCGTGACCGTCGGCCCGCTCGTGCTCGTCCCCGTGGCCGTCGAGCACCCGATCCCCGCCTTCGGGATCCGGGTGACCGGGCCGAGCGACGCGGACCCGTCACGCACGGTGACGCTCGCGTACACGGGGGACACCGACGCGTGCGCGGGCCTCGACACGCTGGCTGCCGGCGCCGACCTCCTGCTGTCCGAGGCGGCGTACCTCGAGGGGCGCGACGAGGCCCTGCGCGGTGTGCACCTGACGGGCCGCCGCGCCGGCGAGGCAGCCGCCCGCGGTGAGGTGGGCCAGCTGGTCCTCACGCACATCCCCGCCTGGAACGACCCGGCCGAGACGCTGGCCGAGGCGGCCGCGGTCTACACCGGCCCGATCGCCCTGGCCCACCCGGGCGCGGTCCACACCCTCTAGCGTGCAACGTCCGCGCTCCTAGGGGTCCCACCCCGTCGGAGCACGGACGTCCCGCGCACGGTCCCGTGGGCGGCGTCCGGGGGTGTCCGGGGGCGCGGTTAGGCTCGTCCGCATGACTTCTGCTGCCACCACCACTCCTGCGGCGCGCGTCCGCGCCGACGGCCGAGCGCCCGACGAGCTGCGCCCCGTGACCCTGACCCGCGGCTTCCTGGAGGCGGGGGAGGGCAGCGTGCTCGTCGAGTTCGGTGGCACCAAGGTGCTCTGCGTGGCGTCGTTCACTCCCGGGGTGCCGCGCTGGAAGAAGGGGTCCGGCGAGGGCTGGGTCACCGCGGAGTACTCGATGCTCCCGCGCGCCACGTCCAGCCGTTCCGACCGCGAGTCGGTCAAGGGCCGCGTCGGCGGTCGCACGCACGAGATCTCCCGGCTGATCGGGCGGTCGCTGCGCGCGATCATCGACGTGTCCGCGCTCGGCGAGAACACGATCGTGCTCGACTGCGACGTGCTGCAGGCCGACGGGGGGACCCGGACCGCGTCGATCACGGGCGCGTACGTCGCGCTCGCCGACGCGGTCGCGTGGGCGGTCGAGAACAAGCACATCCCCGCGAGCAAGGTCGTCCTGCGCGACTCGGTCGCCGCGGTGAGCGTCGGCATCGTCGACGGCCTGCCGGTGCTCGACCTGCCGTACGTCGAGGACGTGCGTGCCGAGACGGACATGAACGTCGTGGTGACCGGCTCGGGCACGTTCGTCGAGGTGCAGGGCACCGCCGAGCACGCCCCGTTCGACCGTGCCGAGCTCGACTCGCTGCTGGACCTGGCCGTGGCCGGCACCGCGCAGCTGACGGCCCTGCAGGTCGCTGCTCTGGCATCGGCACCGGGGGACGGCTCGGCCACGCGGCTGGTCCGGTGAGCGCGCGCCTCGTTCTCGCGACGCACAACGCTCACAAGGTCGGCGAGCTGCGAGCGATCCTCGCGCCCGTGCTGCCCGGGCTGGACCCGGAGTCGGTGGTCGGCGCCCGGGACGTCGGCGCCCCCGAGCCCGTCGAGGACGGCGTGACGTTCGTCGAGAACGCGCTGATCAAGGCGCGTGCCCTGGCGGCGTTCACGGGTCTGCCGGCCGTCGCCGACGACTCCGGGCTGAGTGTCGACGTGCTCGGCGGCGCGCCGGGGATCTTCTCGGCACGCTGGGCCGGCAAGCACGGGGACGACGCCGCCAACCTCGCGCTCCTGCTCGCGCAGCTCGAGGACATCGCCGAGCCGCACCGCGCCGCACGCTTCGTGTGCGCGGCCGCGCTGGTCACGCCGGACGGCTTCGAGCACGTCGAGACGGGCACGCTCGAGGGCGTGCTGGCGACCGAACCGCGTGGGACCGGTGGCTTCGGCTACGACCCGATCCTGGTGCCCACGGGCGAGACGCGGTCCTGCGCGGAGCTGACACCGCAGGAGAAGAACGCGATCAGCCACCGCGGCACTGCGTTCCGCGCGCTGGTCCCGACGCTGGTGCGCGTCCTGGGCGGATGACCTGTCGTGACTGAGAGCCCGACGGGGGACGTCCAGCTCGTCGCCGACGCCGTCACCTACGGCTACCCGGGGCACCCCGTGCTCGACCGGGTCGACCTCGTCGTCAGCGCCGGGGACCGGGTGGGCGTCGTCGGCGAGAACGGGGCGGGCAAGACGACGCTGCTGCGGGTGCTCGCGGGCGAGCTCGCGCCGCAGACCGGGACGGTGCGCCGCCGCGGCACGCTGGCGTCGGTCGAGCAGGAGCTCGACGCACCCGGCGGTGCGACCATCGGCACGTTCGTCGCGGAGGCCCTCGGCGGCGTCCGTGCGGCCGCCGGTGAGCTGGAGGCGGCCATCGCCGGCTTCGACCACGAGTCCGGCGACCTCGCGCGCCTGACCGCGGCCGTCAGCCGGTACGAGCACCTCGCTGCCTGGGACGCCGACCGGCGCGTCGACGAGGCGCTGACGCGGTTCGGTGCACCGCGGGAGCCGGAGCGCCGGCTCGACCAGCTGAGCGTCGGCGAGCGGTACCGGGTGCGGCTGGCGTGCCGGATCGGGGAGCGCGCGGACCTGCTGCTGCTCGACGAGCCGACCAACCACCTCGACGCGGCCGGCATCGACTACCTGACGGCCCGCCTGCGGGAGTGGCCGGGCGCGGTCGTCATCGTCACGCACGACCGGCGCCTGCTCGACGACGTGATGACCGCGATCCTCGACCTGGACCCGGCGATGGACGGCCGCCCGGCGCTGTACGGCGCGACGCGGTACTCCGACTACCGGTTCCTCAAGACCCAGATGGTCCGCCGGTGGCAGGCGAGGTACCGGGCCGAGCGCAAGCGCGCGCTGGAGCTGGCGGAGCGGCTCGACTCGACGTACGAGAACCTGTCCGACGAGTGGCGCCCGCCCAAGGGCTCGCAGACGCACCGCCGGGCCACCCGGGCGCGCGGGCACGTGAAGGCCGCGGACCGGCTGATCCAGAAGCTCGACGCCGAGGCGGTGGAGGTGCCGACGCCGCCGCTCGTCCTGACGTTCCCGGACCTGCCGTCGCTGCCGCCCGAGCCGCAGCCGGGTCCGCTGCTGGACCTGCGCGCCCCCCGGGTGCGGGACCGCCTCGACCTGGCGGGGGTCCGGATCGAGGTCCCGGCATGCGGGCGCCTGCTCGTCACGGGCCCGAACGGGTCGGGCAAGTCCACGCTGCTCGCCGCCCTCGCCGGGGCGATCGTGCTCGACCGCGGGGTGCGTGCCATCGCGCCGGGGGTGCGGCTGGGGGTGCTCGCCCAGGAGGGCCCGACCGAGCACGCGGCGGCCGTCGTCGCCCATCCGCGCGCCGCCGGCACGGCCGAGCAGCTGTCGGGGTTCGACGCCTACGCGCGGCACGCGCTCACGCTCCTGGAGGCACGGCTGCTCGACCCGGACCAGCTGGTCCCGGTCGCAGCGCTCGGTCTGCTCACCGAGCAGGATCTCGACCGGCCGCTGCGCGAGCTGTCCGTCGGTCAGCGCCGACGGTTCGACCTGGCGTGCGCCCTCCTGGCGGCCCCGCACGTGCTGATCCTCGACGAGCCGACCAACCACCTGTCCGTCGGGCTCGTCGACGAGCTCACCGCCGCACTGCGGGCGACGTCGGCCGCGGTCGTCGTCGCCACCCACGACCGCCGGATGCGCGCCGACCTGGCGGACTGGCCCGAGCTCAGTCTCTGACGGGCTCGCTGACCGGTCGAGGCGCGGGCGGCAGGATCTTCTCGAGACCGAGGACCGCGAACGCCAGCGCGAGGAAGATGACCGCGACGACGCCGGTCCGGACCATCGCGGACTGCAGCCCGATCTCCGAGACGTCGAGGAACGGGTACGGGTACCAGTCGACGACCGCCCCGCGGAGGAACGTGTACGCGATCCAGCCGAGCGGGTAGACCAGGGACCACCCGACCACGGCGGGCGACAGACGCGGGCGCGGTCCGACGACGAGCCACGCGACGACCGTCCCGACGGGCACCACCGTGTGGAGCATCAGGTTGGCCAGCGCACCGGACGGCGTCAGCTCCTGCAGCCCGGCGAGAACCGCGTGGTAGACGATGCCGGTCACCGCGATGCACAGGAGCGCGTCGAGCCGCAGGACCGCGAACACGCGACCGCGGCGGTCCGGCCGCCACAGCAGCATCCCCGCGGCGATCGCCGCGAGGACGTTCGACTGGATGGTGAAGTAGCTGAACAGACGCACGAGCCGCGTGCCGAGGTCGTCGGACGTCAGCGCTCGGACCAGCTCCAGGGACAGCCCGACGACGGCCGCGACGAGGACGATGGCGTGCAGCGTGCGCGCCAGGACGTACCGCGGCCGGACCTCCGTCACGGCAGGCGGCCGACGTGCCCCATGGCCTGCCGCAGCAGGAGGCCCTGACCGCCGTTCATCTCGAACTGGATCTGCTGCGCGCACGCCTCCTCGGGCGTCATCCACGCGAGGTCGATGGCGTCCTGCTGCGGCCGGCAGTCCCCGAGCACAGGCACGACGTAGGCGAGGGACACCGCGTGCTGGCGGGGGTCGTGGTACGGGGTGACACCCGGTGTCGGGAAGTACTCCGCGACCGTGAACGGCTGCGGGGAGGCGGGGATCTGCGGCAGGGCGACCGGCCCGAGGTCCTTCTCGATGTGGCGCAGCAGGGCGTCGCGCACCCGCTCGTGGTACATCACACGGCCGCTGACCAGCGCGCGGGACATGACCCCCTCCTGCGTGACCCGCAGCAGCAGACCGACCTGGACGACGTCACCCGAGTCGTCGACGCGCACCGGGATGGCGTCCACGTAGAGGATGGGCAGCTGGGTGCGGGCACTGGCGATCTCGTCGGGGCTCAGCCAGCCGGCGGGACGCTCCGGGCCGCGAGGGAACTCGGCAGATGCGGTCACTGACCATGTCTACCGTCCCGAAAGGCTGATCACCCCTTCCCGAGGTGTGTGTCTGCGCACGCTCGGGAATAGTCGTCGGTGGCTGCGCGCTCTATCTGGCGGTAACCGAGCACTGGAGGAATCTCATGGCGACGACTGAGCTGACCGGCAGCACGATCGGCCAGACCATCAAGGACAACGAGATCGTCCTTGTCGACTTCTGGGCGGAGTGGTGCGGGCCGTGCAAGCGTTTCGGCCCCGTCTTCGAGGACTCCTCGGAGAACCACCCGGACGTCGTGCACGCGAAGGTCGACACCGAGGCCGAGCAGGAGTTGGCCGCCGAGCTGCAGATCTTCTCGATCCCGACCCTGATGGCGTTCCGCGACGGGATCCTGGTGTTCAACCAGGCCGGCGCACTGCCCGCCCCCGCGCTGGAGCAGGTGGTCGAGGCCGTCAAGGCGCTCGACATGGACGAGGTCCGCGAGAAGATCGCGGCTGCGGCCACCACGGACGCCTGACCTGACATCAGAAGGGCCGGCCCCCTGAGTGGGGACCGGCCCTTCTGCGTGCCTGCGGGCTACCGCTGGAGGGTCAGCAGACCCGGCCGGTAGGGCAGCAGACCGTAGTCGCCGCCCGAGCTGGGGGAGCGGCCCTGGTAGAGCAGCTGCAGGTTGCAGGGGTCGATGGTCATGGTCTGGTCGGCACTGGTGCGGATGAGCTCACCGTGGCTGATGTCGTTCGTCCACGTCGCACCGCTGTTGGCCTTGCCCGCGAACGGGTTGCTCTCGCTCGCGGCCTGCGGCGTCCACGAGCCCGAGAGGCTGGTCGCGGTGAACGAGCGGAAGTACCGGCCGTTGGAGCCGATCGCCTCGACGATCATCAGGTACTGGTTGCGGTCCTTGACCTTGTAGACCTGCGGCGCCTCGAACAGGTTGTTCGTGGTGTCGCTCATGATCGTGGTGTACGAGGAGCCGAAGTTGCCCGGGAAGTTCCCGATCGGCATGCTCGCGCGGTAGATCTTGCCGTTGTCCCCGGCGAAGAACAGGTACATGTTCGTGCCGTCACCGATCACCGTCTGGTCGATCGGACCGGTGCCCGAACCTGTGATGGAGCCGGTGAACAGGGGGCTCGCCGCCGACCATCCGTTGGGGTTGGTCGGGTTGCTGGAGGTCTTGTAGGAGAACGCCCCGTTGCCGCCCCACTGGTAGGTGAGGACCCAGATGTTCTTCGGCGCGAAGTAGAACAGCGACGGCGCCACGGTCCCGGACGACATGCCGGTCTGCGTCGCGGAGGCCATGCTCGACCAGTTCGAGAAGAGGCTGAAGTTCATCGAGCCCCAGCCCGCACCACCGCTCGTGCCGTGGGTGGTGGCGTAGACGAGGTGCTGGCCGTTGTACTCGGCCGTCGTGAAGTCCTTGAGGGATGCCCAGCCCGACTTCGGTGTGGCGAGCGAGCCCGTGGAGCTCCACCGGTAGCTCGACGGCAGGGCGCACCCACCGGTCGGCGGTGGCGTGGTGGGGTTGGTGCCGCCGAGGCGGACGAGCTGCCACTGCTGGTTGGTGCCGTTCCAGTCGGAGTACTGGACGACGTTGCCGCCGTCGGCGGTGGAGGCGCCCTGCACCTCGACGGCCTTGCCGCTGTTGCGGGCGATCAGCTGGATGTAGCCGTCGACGTCCTGGATGGAGAACTGCTGGTTGGTGCCGCCGTTGTCGGTCCACTGCTCGATGATGGCGCCGTCGGCGGTGGACTTGGCGGTGACGTCGAGGACCTTGCCCGACAGCCGCGACTTCACCTTGTAGTAGCCGTTGCCGGCGTCGAGGAACTGCCACTGCTGCTGGTTGCCGTCGTTGCGCGACCACTGCTTGATCGGGGCACCGTCGGCGGTGGACAGGTTGTACACGTCCAGGGCCTTGCCGCTGTTGCGGTTGACCAGCACGTACGACGCGGTGGTGTCGATCGACGCGGCGCTCGCCGACGGCGCCACGACCACGGCGACTGCGCCGGTGGCGGCCACGGTGAGCGCGAGCAGCAGCGCCTGCCAGCGCGGCTGCAGCTTTCCAGGGGTTCTTCTCATAGGTCCCACTCCTTCGGGGTGTGCGGGGTGGGACGCCGTGTCGGCGGCGCCCCACCCTCGCTACGGGTGTCGGTCAGCCGACCTTGGCGAGCTGCCACTGCTGGTTGGTGCCGTTCCAGTCGGAGTACTGGACGACGTTGCCGCCGTCGACCGTGGAGGCGCCCTGCACCTCGACGGCCTTGCCGCTGACGCGGGCGATCAGCTGCACGTAGCCGTCGATCGTCTGGATGCTGAACTGCTGGTTCGTGCCGCCGTTGTCGGTCCACTGCTCGATGACGGCGCCGTCGGCGGTGGACTTGGCGGTCACGTCCAGGACCTTGCCCGACAGCCGCGACTTCACCTTGTAGTAGCCGTTGCCGACGCTGGTGAACTGCCACTGCTGCTGGTTGCCGTTGTTGCGCGACCACTGCTTGATCGGGGCGCCGTCGGCGGTGGACAGGTTGTACACGTCGAGCGCTTTGCCGCTGTTCCGGTTGACCAGCACGTACCAGGCGCTGGTGTCGATCGAGCCGTTCGAGGGCGGGGGGGTGGTGGAGCCGCCCGCGTTGAGGGCGTTCAGCGTCGAGGTGTACGCCGCCTTCTTGTTGCCGGAGCCGTCGAACAGCAGCGCGTTGTCGCTGCCGCGCCACGAGTCGGTGTCGCGCACGCCCCACACGGTGATGCCCTTGCAACGGCTGACGGCGAGGCACGCCTTGGTCACGGCGGCGTACATGTTCGCCTGGTTGCCGCCCTGCTGGATGTCGAGCTCGGTGATCTGCACCTCGACGCCCAGGTCGGAGAAGCGCTGCAGGTTGGCCTGGTAGTCGCCCGGCAGGCTGGTGCCGAGGTGGGACTGGAAGCCGACGCAGTCGATCGGGACGCCGCGGGACTTGAAGTCCTTGACCATGTTGTAGACACCGGTGGACTTCGCGTTGATGCCGTCGGTGTTGTAGTCGTTGTAGCAGAGCTTGGCGTTCGGGTCCGCGTTGCGGGCGGCCCGGAACGCGGCCTCGATCCAGTCGTTGCCGGTGCGCTGCAGGGAGGAGTCGCGGCGGCTGCCGCGCCCGTCGTCAGCGAAGGCCTCGTTGACCACGTCCCAGGCGTAGACCTTGCCCTTGTAGTAGGTCGCGACCTTGGTCACGTGGTTGATCGCGGCGTTGCGCAGCGAGCTGCCGGACAGGTTCTGCGCCCAGCCGGGCATCTGTGCGTGCCACAGCAGCGCGTGTCCGCGGACCTGCTTGCCGTTGCTGCGGGCCCAGTTGGCGATCTGGTCGCCGCGGCTGTAGCTGAACTGGTTCTGGTTCGGCTCGGTCGCGTCCCACTTCATCTCGTTCTCGGCCGTGATCATGTTGAACTCACGATTCGCGATCCCGATGTACGTCGAGTCGCTCATCCGGCCGGCCGCGATCGCCGTACCGAAGTACCGGCCCTTCTCAGCCGCCGACGCACCGAGCGTCGAGGCCGCCTGGGCGGGGTTGGCCAGGGTGACGAGCATGGTCAGCACCAGGCCGGCCACGGCGAGGAGCGCCGCTGCTTGTCGCCTCCAGCCCGTGCGGTGCTGCTGGTGGGGAGTCGTGCGCATGATTTCTCGCTCTCTTTCGGAGACCACACGGGGGTCGTGGGGTCGACGGTGATCGGGCGTCGCCGGTCAGGGCGTGGTGAGGTCGAAGCTGCGGACCGTGACCGCTCCGCCGAGCGCCTGGGTGGCGTAGTTGAAGATCCCGAACCGGTAGCCCATGAAGAACTCCCAGGAGTTGTTCAGCGTGAACGCGGGCCCCAGGGGGATGAACGTCGTCCCGTCGGTGCTGTACGAGAACGTGGCCGTCCGGCCGGAGCCGGGTCGGATGTCCGCGCTGGTGCGCAACCAGATCCGCCCGCCGGACACGTTCGCCGACGCGCGCTCGACCCCGGTGCCCGTGGTCGCCCACGAGCTGCTCATGCTGAGCCCGTCGGTCATCACCACGCGGGTGGCCCCGTTGGTCTTGACGACCCCGATCCACGCCGACGACTGCCGGAGCATCGCGAGCCCCGACTTGTCGCCGTTGGCCATCGCCGAGTAGTCGAGCTCGACCGTGGCCGTCGACGACGGGCCCTGGATGCGGTGCGTCAGGGTGTTGCGGGCGTTGTACAGGTCGTTCGTCACCGTGGCGGTCTGCAGCCGGAGGCCGTTGTTCACGCTGAACCGGTTGGTGTCCGGGTTGTGGTTCCACTCCCACCGGTGGCCCAGCGTGGGGCCGGCGAACGTGTCCTTGCCGATCATCGAGGCGACCGTCTTGGTGGTCGTGATGTTCGGCTTGTTGTACGTGGCACCCCACCGGCCGTTGACCGTCTGCAGGGTCGGCCAGCCGTCGGCGGTCCAGGTGATCGGCGCGAGCGTCGGCACGCGGCCGCCCGGGTACGCGTCGGTGAACGCCATGTACCACCAGTCACCGGCCTGCGTCTGGACCAGGCCACCCTGGTGCGGCACGCCGCCGCCCTGGATCGGACCGGGCAGGTTCAGCAGCACCTCGCGCTGCTCGTACGGGCCGAACGGGGAGCTGGAGCGCAGCACGTACTGGCCGTTGGCCGGGCGGGTGAGCCAGATGTAGTAGTAGCCGTTGCGCTTGTAGAACCGGGCGCCCTCGAGGGTGCCGCCGAAGTTCGACGGCACCTGGTACACCGTCTGGGACCGCACCTGCGAGGTGCCGTCGGCGCTCAGCTGCGCGACGCTGATCGTGCCGTTGCCGTACGCCATGTACATGGTGTCGTTGTCGTCGACCAGCAGCCCGGCGTCGTAGTAGCAGTTGTTGATCCGGGCCTTCTTGGTCCAGGTGCCGTCGACGGCCGAGGCGGTGTAGACGTAGGTGCGGTTGAACTCCGTGCAGCCGTACCAGTAGTACGTGCTGTTGCTCTTGCGGTAGCCCAGCGTGGAGGCCCAGATGCCCTTGACGTACTTGCGGCCGCCGTTGAGGTCGTAGCCGTTGTCGTCGAAGTCGAGGCGCGGCACGGAGTGGCCCGCGTACTCCCAGTTCACCAGGTCGTACGAGCGCAGGATCGGAGCGCCGGGAGAGTAGTGCATGGTCGACGCCGAGTAGTAGTAGGCGTCGCCGACGCGGATGATGTCGCCGTCGGCGAAGTCCTGCCAGACGACCGGGTTGGTGAACGTGCCACCGGTCGGGGGCGGCGTGGTGGGGTTGGTGCCGCCGAGACGGACGAGCTGCCACTGCTGGTTGGTGCCGTTCCAGTCGGCGTACTGGACGATGTTGCCGCCGTCGGCGGTGGACGCGCCCTGGACCTCGACGGCCTTGCCGCTGTGGCGGGCGATGAGCTGGATGTAGCCGTCGACGTCCTGGATGGAGAACTGCTGGTTGGTGGAGTTGGCGTCGGACCACTGGATGATCGCGGCGCCGTCGGCGGTGGACCGGCTGGTGACGTCGAGGACCTTGCCGGACAGGCGTGACTTGAGCCGGTAGTAGCCGTTGCCGGAGTCGACGAACTGCCACTGCTGCTGGGCGCCGTCGTTGCGGGACCACTGGGTGATCCGTGCGCCGTCGGCGGTGGATCGGTTGTAGACGTCCAGGGCCTTGCCGCTGTTGCGGTTGACCAGCACGTACGACGCCGTGGTGTCGATCGATGCCGCGCTCGCCGGGGGCGCGGTGATCACCAGGGCCAGCAGCAGACCGGCGATCGCCAGTGCGGCTGCAGCGACGGACTTCCTCATCGTTCGCTCCTTCGCGTCGTCTCCCGAGAGCTGGGCCGGTACGCGGCTCGCCCCGGTGCCGTGTCGTCGTCGATACGGAGGGGCGGGATGTTAGCGCTCACATCTGCCTGGCCGGCCACGCTCGGAGGTGAGGTGGTTCGCCGGAAAAGTAGCGACATTTACACCGGTGTACAACGCTTTCCGCACACCCGGAACGTTTAGGTCCGCACATGCAGAAGCTCCCGGCAGGATCACGTCCTGCCGGGAGCTGTCCGAACTGCGAGGCCTGGTCGTCCTCCGACCAGCGCGTGCGGGAGACGGGATTTGAACCCGCACGCCCTTTCGAGCACCAGGACCTAAACCTGGCGTGGCTGCCGTTTCACCACTCCCGCGCAGCGGAAGTTTCCCACAACGTCAGGCGACCTTCAGGTCCCGGCGCAGCTTGGCGACGTGCCCGGTGGCCTTGACGTTGTACTGCGCGAGCTCGACCCGGCCCTCGGCGTCGACGACGACCGTCGAGCGGATCACCCCCGTCACGGTCCTGCCGTAGTTGAGCTTCTCGCCCCAGGCGCCCCACGCCTCGAGCACCGCGTGCTCCGGGTCGGACCCCAGGGGGAAGGTCAGGTGCTCCTGCTCGACGAACGCCGCCAGCTTGTCGACGGTGTCCGGCGAGACACCGACGACGGCGAACCCGGCACCCTGCAACGAGGCGAGGGAGTCACGGAAGTCGCACGCCTGCGTGGTGCACCCGGGAGTCATCGCGGCCGGGTAGAAGTACACGATCACCCGACGACCGCGCAGGTCGGACAGCGTGACGGTGCCGCCGTCGGCGGTCGGCAGCGTGAAGTCGGGGGCAGGGTCGCCGACGGCGAGACGGGGCACGAGATCTCCAGGGACGAGGCGTTCGGGATGCGGTCAGCCTATGTCGCGCGGGTACCGTCGGACGCGTGAGCGACCTCCCGATCCGCATGCTGAACGACCGACTGCTCGTCTCGCTCGACGGTGAGTCGGGGGAGCGGCGCTCGTCCGCCGGCATCGTCATCCCGGCCACGGCCGTCGTCGGCAAGCGGCTCACGTGGGGGGCCGTCGTGGCCGCCGGTCAGCACGTCCGGCAGGTCGAGGTCGGGGATCGCGTGCTGTTCGACCCCGAGGACCGCGCCGAGGTCGAGCTCGCCGGCGCGACCTACGTGCTGCTGCGCGAGAAGGACGTGCACGCGGTCGCCGAGCCCCGCGGCGCGGGCGAGGGAACCGGGCTGTACCTCTGATCGTTCATCGGGCTGTACGTCTTGCACCGCATCGGACGCGGTGGTGGCATGAGCACGGGGGACTTCGTTCCCAGGGAGATCACGATGACCGAGCACGACACCACCCCGGTACCTGCCGAGGACACCCAGGCCGTCCGCGACCTGCTCGCCGAGCACGTCCCGCTGGCCCTCATCGTCGACCTGGCGACCCCCGAGGCGACGTCGACCGAGATCCTCGAGGCCGAAGGTCTGCCCGACGAGGCATGGTGGGAGCAGGACCAGAAGTCCTCGGACGGCGGCCCTGAGTGACGCCCGTCACGGCGGCAGGTTTCGATTGGCAGATCGGGCACCCGGCCTGCTAGCGTTCTCAACCGCGCGCCATTAGCTCAATTGGCAGAGCAGCTGACTCTTAATCAGCGGGTTCGGGGTTCGAGTCCCTGATGGCGCACCACCCGGAGGGCCTCCCACCAGCGGAAACGTTGAGGGAGGCCCTTTGTCGTACCCCCGTGCTGCGCCCGCGCGAGGACCGGGACACGATGGGCCGTGGTCCCCGGCCGTCCGCCGGGGAGGTGCCGGTGGGACGAAGGGGTCGATGATGGGTCGCGAGTTCGACGTCGTGGTGATCGGCGGCGGTGCTGTGGGGGAGAACGTCGCCGACCGGGCCGGTCGGAGCGGGCTGAGCGTCGCGCTCGTCGAGCACGCCCTGGTCGGGGGTGAGTGCTCGTACTGGGCCTGCATGCCGTCGAAGGCGCTCTTGCGGCCGGGTGCGGCGCTCGCGGCCGCGCGCGGCGTCCCGGGCGCCGCGGCCGCCGTGACGGGCGACGTGGACGTCGCAGCCGCGTTCGCGCGTCGCGACGTGGTCACCCACCAGTGGGACGACAGCTCCCAGGTCGGGTGGGTGGAGAGCACGGGGATCACGCTCCTGCGCGGGCACGCGCGCTTCACCGGCGAGCGCGCGCTGACCGTAGACGGCGAGGGCGGGTCGGAGCAGGTGACCGCGCGGCACGCGGTCGTCGTCGCGACAGGCTCCGCTGCCGTGGTCCCGCACGTCGAGGGCCTGGCGGAGCTGCCCCCCTGGACCAGCCGCGAGGCGACGTCGGCGCAGCAGGTACCGGCGCGACTGGCCGTCCTCGGCGGCGGGGTGGTCGGCGTCGAGATGGCGACCGCGTTCGCGGACTTCGGCAGTGCGGTGACGCTCGTCGTACGCGGCGACCGGCTGCTGGCCAACGCCGAGCGGTTCGCCGGCGAGGCGGTCGCTGCGTCGCTGGCGGATCTCGGGGTCACCGTGCTGTTCGGCACGGAGACGCAGTCGGTGCGGCGCGAGGCCGACGGCGTCCATCTCTCGACCGGCACGGGCCAGGACCTCGTGGTCGACGAGGTGCTCGTCGCCACCGGTCGACGACCGCGGACCTCGGACCTGGGGCTGGAGACGCTGGGCCTCGAGCCGGGCAAGCCCCTGACCGTGGACGACGCCCTCCAGGTCACCGGCGTCGACGGCGGCTGGCTCTTCGCCGTCGGCGACGTGTCCGGGCGGACCGCCACGACGCATCAGGGCAAGTACGACGCCCGCGTGGTCGGGGACGTCGTGGCAGCCCGGTTCGACCCGCGGTCCTCGGCCGCCGACTCGCCGGACGGAGCGACCGCGGGGGACCGCTCGCTCGACGCCGGCGACGAGCGTTCAGCAGCCCCCTGGAGCCGCTACCGGGCGACCGCCGACGTCGCCGCGGTGCCGCAGGTGGTGTTCACGCGACCCGAGGTCGCCTGGGTCGGGCTCAGCGAGGAGGCCGCTCGGAAGCAGGGGCTCGACGTGCGGGTGGTCGGGTACGACCTGGAGAACGTCGCGGGCGCCACGGTGTTCGCCGAGGACTATGCCGGCCACGCGCAGATCGTCCTCGACGACGCGCGCGGCGTGATCGTCGGCGCCACCTTCGTGGGACCGGAGGTGGCGGAGCTGCTGCACGCAGCGACGATCGCCGTCGTCGGCGAGGTCCCGCTGGACCGGCTGTGGCATGCGGTGCCGTCGTACCCGACGGTCAGCGAGGTCTGGCTCCGCCTGCTGGAGACCGCGGGACTCTGAGCGCGACGAAGGGGCGGACCCGGTGGGTCCGCCCCTTCGTGGTGCGTGTCAGCTGTCGGCTGCGAGGGACCCGTCGCTCGACAGCACCAGGCCGATGGCCGCCTCACCCTGACGCACGGCCTGGCCGATCAGGCCGAAGTCGTACGACTGGAAGTCGGCGAACTCGATGCCGTAGGTGTCCTCGAGACCGAGCTGGCAGAACGGGCGCTCCGGGCACTCGGCCGGACCCGCCAGGACCAGACCACCGCAGTTGGCGGCGAGGTCGCTGAGCGTGGTCAGGTCGTGCTCCGCCGCGAACTCGCTGGTCACGGCGAACGCGTTCTGGTCCTGCGCCGCGGACGCTGCGCCGACGGTCAGTCCAGCGGCCTCCGCGAGGGGGGTCAGTGCAGCCACGGTCGCGTCGACGTCCGCCGAGGCCACCGACTCGGCGTCGGCGCCGTTCTGCTGGGCGTTGAGGAAGTCCGCGAGCGTCGCCGCGTACTCCGGGACCGCGGTCAGCGTCCCGTCCGCGAGCGGCGGGAGGTACGTCTCGCGGTTCCCGATGGTCCGCACCTCGACGGTGTAGCCGCCGGTCCGCAGCACGGCCGCGTAGATCTCCGCGAGCGTGGCGCTCTCGGAGAAGTTCGCGGCGCCGATGACGAGCGGCGCACCCGCGCCGACTGCGCCGTCCTCGGCCGCCAGACCTTCGGTGGAGACGAACTCCTCCGCCACCTCGCTCGACGTGCGGCGGTCGATGTCGACCGCCTTGTTGAGCTCGATGAGCTTCTCGGTGTCGAGAGCGGCGGACACCGTGTCCAGCAGCTCGATGACGGCCGGGTTCGCCTCCGCGGCGGCCTTGTTCACCGCGGGGATGATGTTGTCCGCGTTCTGCAGGCCCTTGTCGTCCTCGAGGACGACGAGCTTCTCGCCCGCGATCGGGTCGCAGGTGGCCAGGCCGGACGTGCCCGACGACGTCGGGTCGGCCTCGCCTCCGCCTGAGCCGGGGCTGCCACAGGCGCCGAGCGCCAGGGTGGCGATGGCGACCAGGGTCAAGGTGGTGGAGCGTCTCGCTCGCATCGTGCTCTCCTCGTGGAGTCGGCTGGGGGTGGTCCAGGTGACGGCCGAAACTGGCGCCGGAGGATGTCAGGCCGAAGAACCCGACCTATTCGATCCGCTTGTCGGAGCCTCGGCAAGCGCTGGAGACGTGATCTGCGCCCGTTTTGTGCGGCGGGACGGCGTGTCGGAGGTGTCCCGTGCGAGCGCCCGCAGCCCGCGTGGGGTCAGCAGGTGCTGGGCGATCGCGAGCAGCCCCTCGGAGACGAGGCACAGGCCGGCGACCAGGATGCCGCCGGCCAGCACCTGCCCGTAGTCCTGCGTCCCGAAGCCCGTGACCACGATCGTGCCGAGGCTGCGGCCACCGACCAGCGCCGCGAGCGGGACCGTCGCGAGCACCTGCACGGACGCCGTCCGGACTCCGGCGGCGATCAGCGGGACCGCGAGCGGGACCTCGACCGCCCACAGGCTGCGCCGGCCCGACATCCCCACACCGCGCGCCGCGTCGCGGATGTCGGCGTCGACCTCACCCAGCCCGGTGACCGTGTTCGTCAGCAGCGGCGGGACGGCGAACACCGCGCACGCGAGCACCGTCGCGGTGTTGCCGAACAGCCCGCTCGCGGCGAGCAGGGTGAGCAGCGCGAGCGTCGGCAGCGCGCGCGTGGTGTTCGCGACGACGACGCCAGCGGTCGCTCCCCGGCGACGGTGACCGAGCCAGAGACCCGTCGGCAGCGCGACGACGGCGGCGAGCATCACGGCCAGGAACGACACGATGATGTGGTCGCGCGTCAGGGCGATGACACCGTTGCGACCGGTCCAGTTCAGCGGGTCGTTCAGCCACAGGAACGCTTCGTGCAGGACGTCCACGTCACACCGGCCTCTCGACGCGCGCCCACGGGGTGAGCCGCCGGCCGATGCCCGCCAGGACCAGGTCGCACACGAGCGCGAGCAGGAGGCACAGCACCGTCGCCGTCATGATCTCCGCGTGGTAGTTGCTGCGGAAGCCGCGGAACATCAGCTGGCCGAGCCCGCCGTACCCGACCACGACCCCGACGGTGACCAGCGCGACCGTGGTCACGGTGGCGAGCCGGAGCCCCGCGATGATGCTGGGCAGCGCCTGCGGGAGCTCGACCGAGAACAGCAGCCGGGCGCGGCCGTAGCCCATGCCGCGCGCCGCGTCACGCACCGCGGGATCCACGCCCTGCAGCCCGACCAGGACGTTGCGGGTCAGGACGAGCAGGGCGTAGGAGACGAGCCCGATGAGGACGGTGGTGCGGCCGATGCCGGTGTACGGCGCGAGGATCGCGAAGAGCGCGAGCGACGGCACGGTGTACAGGACGCCCGCGACGCCGAGCACAGGACCGGCCAGGCGAGGCCGCAGGTGTGCCAGCGCACCGAGCGGCAGCGCGAGCACGAACGCGATGACGACGGCCTGGAACGTCAGCGACGCGTGCTGCTCGAGGTAGCGGGCGATGTCCTGGGAGTTGCGCTCGACGTACTCCCAGGAGAACCACGGGTTGGGTGGTGCCTCGGCCAGACGCATGGCGTGAAACGTACCTGCGGCCTCCGACATGCGCAGGATCTGCGACTGTCGGACGCAGCGACTAGCGTCCTGGAGGTGGCAGACGACCCGGCGATCGCCTTCGAGCACGTCAGCAAGTCCTATGCGTCCGGGCGCGGCGAGTCCGGCGCAGCCGTCGACGACCTGACCCTGGCGGTCCAGCCGCACGAGGTGCTCGTGCTCGTCGGACCCTCGGGGTGCGGCAAGACGACCACCCTGCGCATGGCGAACCGCCTCGTCGAGCCCACGTCCGGGCGCATCATGCTCCAGGGTGAGGACGTCACGACGGTCGACCCCGTGGGGCTGCGGCGCCGGATGGGCTACGTGATCCAGAACGTCGGGCTCTTCCCGCACCGCACCGTCGCCCAGAACGTGGCCACCGTCCCTGGCCTGGTCGGCTGGGACCGCAAGCGCACCGCTGCACGGGTCGAGGAGCTGCTCGACCTCGTCGGGCTGCCCCCCGACCGCTACGCCCGCCGGTTCCCGCACGAGCTGTCCGGCGGCGAGCGCCAACGCGTCGGGGTCGCCCGGGCGCTGGCGACGGACCCGCCGGTGCTGCTCATGGACGAGCCGTTCGGTGCGGTCGACCCGGTGGGCCGGCGCCGGCTGCAGACCGAGTTCGCGCGCATCCAGCGCACGCTCGGCATCACGGTGATGCTCGTCACGCACGACATCGACGAAGCGGTGCGCATGGCGGACCGCGTGGCGGTGCTCAGCACCGGCGCCCACATCGAGCAGCTCGCGTCGCCGCTCGACATCGTGGCCCGGCCGGCCACGCCCGCCGTGGCGGACCTCGTCGGCCGCGGTCGGACCGCCCGCCTGCTCGCGCTCGGCCGCCTGGAACGCGCTGACCTGGACCCCGGCGTGCAGAGCGGGACCGGCGGACCGCCGTTGACCGTCGGCGCCGAGCTGGGCGACGTGCTGTCCGCGCTCGTCGGCGCCGACGGCCCGCTGCCGGTGCACGACGAGCAGGGTCGCGTCGTCGGCAGCGCGACACCGGCCTCCGTCGTGCGTGCCCTGGACCGCCTGATGGAGCCGGACGACGAGACGGACGCCACATCCGCCGTCGACAGCCCCGTCGGTACGCTGCGCACGTGACCACGACGACGGCCCGACTCGCGCTCGCCACCTGTGCCGAGCTGCCCGAGCTCGACCCCGACGACCAGACCCTGCGCGACGCGCTGCTCGAGCGCGGCATCGCCACGGACGCGGTCGTCTGGGACGACCCGACCATCGACTGGGGCACCTACGACCACGTCGTGATCCGCTCCACCTGGGACTACACGGACCGGCCCGCGCAGTTCGCGGACTGGACGCGCCGGGTCGAGCGGACCAGCACGCTGATCAACCCCGCCTCGGTGGTGGGCTGGAACATCGACAAGACGTACCTGCGGGACCTGGAGAAGGCCGGCCTGCCGATCGTCCCGACCATCTGGCTGGACCCTGAGCGCAACCACGACTCGCGCGCGATCCACACCCGCTTCCCGGCGTTCGGCGACTTCGTCATCAAGCCGACCGTGAGCGCGGGCGCCCGCGACACCGGCCGGTACGACGCCGGGGTCACGCAGCAGCGCTCGCTGGCCATCACGCACGCCAAGAACCTGCTGAGCGTGGGCCGCCGCGTGATGATCCAGCGCTACCTGCGCAACGTGGACACCACCGGCGAGACGGCGCTGGTCTTCGTCGACGGCCAGTTCAGCCACTCGGTCCGCAAGCACGCGCTGCTCGACGGGCCGTTCCGGGGGCAGCTGGCGGACGAGCTGTACCGCCAGGAGATCATGACCGCGCGGGACGCCAGCGACGCCGAGCGCGAGCTCGGTGAGCGGGTCGTCGCGGCCCTGCCGGACATCGCGCCGGGAGTGGACGGTGCGCTCCTGTACGCCCGTGTCGACCTGATCCCGGACGACGAGGGCAACCCCGTCGTCCTCGAGGTCGAGCTGACCGAGCCGTCCTTGTTCTTCGCGCACGGCGAGGGCTCGGCCGGACGCTTCGCCGACGCGATCGCTGCGCGGCTCTGACCTCGGCAGGGGAGTGGCCCAGGCCACGCCCCGCCGGTTCCAGAAGTGCTCCCGGCCTCGGGTACACTTCTGGACGGCCCGACGTCCGCGTCGGGTGATCGTGGTGGCTATAGCTCAGGTGGTAGAGCACCTGGTTGTGGTCCAGGGGGTCGCGGGTTCAAGTCCCGTTAGCCACCCCATCGCGTCGGGCGTCGACCTTCTGGTCGGCGCCCGACGTCGTTCCCGGTGCAGCCTTACGGCCGCAGGCTCCCCTTGACGGACGTCGCGATGACCTCTGCCGCGATCTTCTTCGCTGCCGCCGAGTCGGGGCCCGGCTGGGCCGGCAGCAGGGCGGCGCGGTAGTAGCGCAGCTCGTCGATGCTCTCGAGGATGTCGGCCAGCGCGCGGTGCCCACCGTTCTTGCGCGGAGACGCGAAGTACACGCGCGGGTACCAGCGGCGGGCGAGCTCCTTGATCGACGACACGTCGATGACCCGGTAGTGCAGGTACGCCACGAGCTCGGCCATGTCGCGGTCGAGGAACGCCTTGTCCGTGCCCACCGAGTTGCCCGCCAGGGGCGCCTTGCCGGGGTCCGGCACCCATGTGCGGATGTACTCCAGGACCGTGGCCTGGGCGTCCTCGATCGTGGTGCCCGACGGCAGCTGGTCCAGCAGGCCCGAGGTGGTGTGCATCGTGCGGACGAAGTCGTTCATCTGCTCGAGCGACTCCGCGGGCGGCGAGATGATGACGTCGACCCCCTCGCCCAGCACGCGCAGCTCGGAGTCGGTCACGACGACCGCCACCTCGACCAGGGCGTCGGCGCCGAGGTCGAGACCGGTCATCTCGCAGTCGATCCAGACGATGCGGTCGGCGCTCTCCTGGCCGGTCGGGGCGGGCGGGGGCGTCGGCGTGCTGGTCACGCAGGTCAGCCTAGGGGGCGTCGCGCGTCGGCGCGGTCGTGGGCTCGTCGTGTCCCGGTTAGCGTCGGTGCATGTCGGACGAACCCGCCCTCGCCCCTCCGCGCACCTCGGCCTTCGACGCGCTGCGCGCACGACCGGTGCTCTGGGCGGTCCTGCCGGGCCTCGTGCTCGTCGTCGCCGGTCTCGGTGTGTTCTTCTCGGTGCTCGACGGTGTGCGGGAGAAGGACGACCTGTGGGACCTGGACCAGCCGGTCCTCGACTGGCTGGTCGCGCACCGGACGGCCGGGTGGACGTCCGTGCTGGCGGCCATCACCTTCGTGACCGGGCCGACGGTCCTGCCGATCGTCGTCGGGGTGGCGTGCCTGGTCTGGGGCCTGGTGCGCCGCGAGTGGTGGCGACCCGTGCTCCTGGCCGGGGCGATGATCGCGTCGACGCTGATCAGCCTGGCCGTCAAGGGTCTCGTCGCACGTGAGCGACCGCCGGAGGACACCATGTTCGTACCGGGCGCCGAGACGACGGCGTCCTTTCCCTCGGGGCACACCATCGGGACGGCGACCCTCCTGCTCGTCGCCGGGTACCTCGTGTGCAGCCGGAGCCCGTCGGTGGCACGGATCGTGGCGTGGGGCGTCGCGACGGTCGTCGGAACCGCCCTGGTCGCGCTGAGCCGGCTGTACCTCGGCTACCACTTCCTCACCGACGTCGTGGCAGCCGTGGCGCTCGCGGTCGTCGTGCTCGGGGTGGTCATGGTGGTGGACCGGCTGCACGCCGGACAGCCGACGCCGTCAGCGGTGTGACTGCGGGCCCGGCACCGTCGACGCCAACCAGGCGGCGACCGGGACGACCACGGCGACCGCGCCGCCGATCCACAGGCTCGCGGTCCACGACGTGCCGGCCCAGACCAGGACGCCGAGCGTGCCCGCGCCCGCGACGAGCCCGAACCCGATCCAGCCGATCCACCGGGCGAGGAAACGCCCGAGCCGCGTCCGGACCGGGAGCTGTGCGGCCGGGTCCGGGGTGTTGTGCCGACCCATCAGCGCCGCCCGCGGGACCGGGCGCGCGGGCGGGGGTGGCTCGGCATGGCGACATGGTGGCACGCATGACGGTGGGCGCGGACCAGTTCCTCAGGGAGGATCGGTCCGCGCCCACCGGGGTGTGGATCATCGGGCGACGAGGACGCCGACGGGGTTCGTCGGACGCGCCTGGACGCGCCGCGTATCCGGAGGTCGACCGATGCTCTCGGCCGGCTGTCTGGCGTGGCGGGCGGCCTCGCGGACGCGCGCCTGGTGGGACTGAGCGAGGCGCTCGGCCTGGGCCTGGCGCGTGAGCTCGTAGGTCTGGATCGGGTTCACGGGGTGCTCCTCGGGCATGACGGTGTCCGGGCCGGAGCCCGGACGATCTGGGTGGTGTGGGAGTACTCGACCACGCGCTCGCGACCGCCGTCACCTGATTTTTCCGCCACTTTCGCCCGCTCTTGGCCGCTCACGGCGCTGGCGGGATGTTGACGGACGTCGCCTGTCTGCCGTCTGGTCTCCGGGTGGCGTCCGGGAGAGGCTGCACCGGTGCCCGCACCCGCCCTCGCCGATCCGACGACGAGCACCGACGCCCAGCCACGCATCGGGCTCGCGCTCGGCACCGCGCTCTACGTGGCCTCCGTGCTCGGCACGGGGATCCTCCTGCTCCCCACCCTGGCCGCCCGCGCAGCGGGTCCGGCCTCCCTCGTCGCGGTCGGCCTCGTCCTGCTCGCCTCCGTCCCGCTCGCCGCCGCCTTCGCCGCCCTCGCCACCCGGCACCCGGACTCCGGCGGGGTCGCGACCTACGTACGGCTCGCCCTCGGGCCCACCGCGGCACGGATGACCGGCTACTGGTTCTTCTTCGGCGTCTGCGTCGGGGCGCCGGTCGTGGCGCTGCTCGGGGCGCAGTACGTCGTGGCGATGCTCGGCGGTGCGCAGTGGCACGTCTACCTCGTCGGTGCGGCCTTCCTCGTGCCACCGCTCGTCACCAACGCGGTCGGCCTCCGGCTCGCCGGACCCGTCCAGCTCGCGCTCACCGGGGCGCTCGTCGTGCTCGTCGTCGGCGTGGTGCTGGTCTCCCTGCCGGCGGCCGACCCGGCCAACCTCACACCCTTCGCGCACGGGTGGGCAGGCGTCGGAGCCGCGGCGAGCCTGTACGTCTGGGCCTTCGCCGGCTGGGAGGCCGTGACGCACCTCGCGGGCGAGTTCCGGGACCCGCGACGGACCATCCCGCGAGCCACGGCGATCGCGCTCGTCGTCGTCGGCATCGCCTACCTCGCCCTGCAGTACGTGACGGTGACCGTGCTCACCGCCTCCTCCGACGTCCCGCTCATGGACCTGGTCGACGTCGGACTGCCGGACGTCGGCCGCGTCGCAGTGGCCGTCGTCGCAGGCATCGTCACGCTCGGCGTGCTCGGCACCTACGTCGGGGCCTTCGCCAAGCTCGGCGCGTCGCTCGGTCGCGACGGGGACCTGCCGCGCTGGGTGGCCCGAGGAGCACAACCGGGCGGCGTGCCGCGTCGCGCGCTGCTGGTCGTGGCCGCGCTGGTCACCGTGTACTTCGCGCTGGCCGTGGCCACCGGTGGGGAGCTCGAGCCGTTCGTGCTCGTGCACACCAGCTGCATGGTCGCCATCTACGCCGTGGGCATGGCCGCCGCCTTGCGCCTCCTCGACCGGGGGAGTGCCGGGTGGTGGGCCGCCGCTGTCGCCTGCGTGCTCGCGCTCGGACTCGCCGCGCTCGCGGGGTGGCACCTGGTGGTGCCGCTCGGGCTCGCGCTCGTGGCCGTGGCGGTCGGCGTGGTGCGGCGGGCCAGGGTGCCCGCCGCACGCTGACCCGATCCGGCGTCGTCCACAGATCTGGTCGACCTCCGTCCCGAGGTGTCCGGAATCGGTAGGTTCTCCCGCATGCGTGGACGGGGCAGCACGGCAGGGGTGTGGCAGCGACGGGTGATCCCGGCGCTGCTCGGGGTGGTACTGGTGGCCGGATGTACGGAAGGCGGGCCGGAACCGGCGTCGTCGACGACGGCGCCCGTCGCGGACGTGACCCCGACTCCGACCGCGACACCGGTGGTGAAGCCTGAGCGGCCGGCGGCGATGGACGAACCGACGACCGACGGAGCAATCGCGGCGGCGACGTACTTCCTGCAGCTGTACGACTACGCGTTCTCGGCGGGTGATGCAGGTCCCCTCATGGCGATGTCGGGGGAGACGTGCACGTACTGCTCATATGTCGACGAGCAGGTGCAGTCGATGGTGACCGGCGGATATTCGAGCGTGCGGACTCCGGCGGCCGTGGTGCAGTCCGACAGCACGGAGATCCGTGAGGACGAGTGGTTTCGGGTTTCACTTCGAGCCGAGCAGGGACCTCTCGTGACCGTCGGGCCGGACGGGACCCGCGAACAGACGTCCGATGGCGGAGTGGCGGACTTCGTGTTCGCGATCTCGTGGATCGGCGATGACTGGCGCGTTGAAGGTGTCGACATCGTGGTGCCTCAGTCGTGAGTGCAGGTGTTGTCGCATCGGTACTCCTCACGATCGCTCTCGCCGCCTTATCGCCCGCGGTTCACGCGCCCGCCCCATCACGCGCCGCACCCGGGCTACCGGGTTTCGGCGACCATATGGTGGACGGCGTCGTCTCGCAGGACGCCGACGCATTCGACATGCTGGGCGGGTGGTCGCGGTGGCAGGCCCCGAACGAGCGTCCTGGCGGGATGGGTCCGAGTGTCGTGCCCACGACTGAGTGGGACGTCATGAACTCGATGGCTTGCTTGGAGGCGTCGGGACGGTGGGTGCCCGCGGGGGAGGGTGCCGGATGTCCGGCCGGTGTCTCGCAGGCTCCTGTCTTGGACTGTGCGGGGCAGGAGTGGGTCGAGCCGCGCTGGCGGCGGTATCGGGTGCCGCCGGCGACGGACTGGAGCGCCTGGGAGCAGGTGGATTTCGGGTCGTGCGCCGCGCAGGTGGTGCCGGTGTTAACGGGGGACGAGTTTCGTCGGCTGCCGCTGCCCGCCCCAGCCGTGCACATGCAGCCGGACACGGGCTGGGTGCTGGTGAACAAGGAGACGATCGTCTACACCGACCCGACCCCGGTGACGTTGACGACCCAGCTGCTGGGTCGAGAGGTGACGGTGGAGGCGACGCCGTCGTGGTTCACGTACGACTGGGGTGACGGGTCAGGCCCGGNCCCCGGTGACGTTGACGACCCAGCTGCTGGGTCGAGAGGTGACGGTGGAGGCGACGCCGTCGTGGTTCACGTACGACTGGGGTGACGGGTCAGGCCCGGAGCGGACCACCGATCCGGGAGCGCCGTACCCGAGGTTCGACGTGTTCCACATCTACGAGGACCTCGGCCAGTTCGCCGTCACGATCACCACGGAGTGGTCGGGCCGGTACCAGGTCGAGGGCGANGTACCCGAGGTTCGACGTGTTCCACATCTACGAGGACCTCGGCCAGTTCGCCGTCACGATCACCACGGAGTGGTCGGGCCGGTACCAGGTCGAGGGCGACCCGCAGTGGCGCGAGGTCACTGGCACCGCCACCACGACGGCGACCGGCCCGCTGTTCGAGGTCCAGGAGCGCCGCTCGCACCTGGTCACCGGTCTGTGCACCGACGTCCCGAAACCCGCCGACTGCTGATCCGCCTCTGTCACTTTTCTTGCAGATCTGCCACTATTTCAGCAGATCTGCCACTCTAGTGGCAGACTTGGCAGGCAAACGGGAGGGTGGTCGCGGCGATGGACCTGAACGACCCGATCACGTCCGTGATCCCGACTCTGGAGGGCCGGGTGTTCCAGGTGCTTGCGCGTACCGACCTGGCGCTGAGCGGGTCGCGGGTCGCGTCACTCATCCCGTCCGCGTCCAACGCCGGCGTCCGCACCGCGATCGCGCGGCTCGTCGACCAGGGGCTAGTGCTTAGCCAATCCGCGCCGCCTGCCGTGCTCTATGTCGCGAATCGCAGGCACCTGATGTGGGATGCGATCGAGCAGTTGATGCGAGCCGCGGACTCCGTACGGCACAGGCTCTCGGGCATCATCTACGACGTCGTGCGGATGGAGCTCGGAGTCGATGAAGCCGCGCACACGAGCGTCGCGCTGTATGGCTCGACCGCTCGGGGCGACAATCGCCCGGACTCTGACATCGACCTGCTCCTGGTCACACGCAACGACCCCGCGGCGGATGAGAGGGTCGACCGGCTCGTGTCTCGTCTCATCGGTGAGGTACACGGCGCCACCGGGAACGAGACGAACATCTACCCTGCGTCGCGCGCGCGCCTCGATTGGCTCGTCAGAAACGACGATCCGATGATCGCGTCGTGGATCGCTGACGCGCGCACGCTCGTCGGCCCGGACGTCGGCCCTCTGCTCAAGGGAGGCTCGTGGCTCGCGTCGTGAAGGTCAACCTCGCCCAAGCTCGAGAACGAGCCGGGCTGGCACGTGAGCATCTGCAGATCGCCCACGAGCGCCTAGAGATGTGCCGCGCGCGGCCCGAACGGTCACCCGAAGCGCAGGCGGCGGCTTCGAACGCGGTGCTCGCAGCCATCGCGGCCAGCGACGCGCTGTGTGGTCACGCGCTCGGCGAGCGTGCGGCCGACCAGGACCACGGCACGGCCACCACGCTGATCAAGACCGTGCAACCGGACGGCGTGCGCTTGGCGAACAAGCTCAGGCGACTGCTCAGCGACAAGACGCTGCTCCAGTACGGGACGTACTGCACGCCGGTGACCGCCGAGCAGGCCGTTCGGGACGCGAAGGTGCTCGTCGATGCCTTGGACAGTCGTGGACTCTAGTTCTCAGTCGATATGAACCTTCAGCACGCCGCGTCCTGGGCGGTCGTTGTGCGGCTGGCCAGGGTGCCTTCCAAGGGCTGAGCAGATCCCGTGTTGTCCACAGATGTGGGCGATCGCGGTGCCAGAGTGTCCGGAATCGGTAGGTTCTCCCGCATGCGTGGACGGGGCAGCACGGCAGGGGTGTGGCAGCGACGAGTGATTCCGGCGGTGCTCGGGGTGGCACTGATGGCCTTGGTCGCCGGATGCACGGGTGGCGGGCCTGAACCCGCGGACTCGGCGACGCCGCCTGTCGTGGAGGTGACACCGACGCCCACGCCGACACCGGTCGTCAAGCCGGAGAGGCCGGCGGCGATGGATGAGCCGACGACCGACGGAGCAATCGCGGCGGCGACGTACTTCTTGCAGCTGCACGATTACGCGTTCTCGACCGGCGACACAAAGCCGCTTCTTGCGATGTCGGGCGAGTCCTGCGATTTCTGCACGTATGTCAATGGGCAGGTGCAATCGATGGTGAGCACCGGCTACTCGAGCATTCGTGGGCCGGTGGACATCCTGGGAGCAGACAGCGCGGAGATCAGGGAAGACGAGTGGTTCCGGGTGCGCCTCAGCGCACACCAAGGGCCACTGACTGCTGTGGCTCCCGATGGGACACGCACGCAGACATCTGAAGGTGGGACGGTCGACTTCATCTTCGCCATCTCGCGGATCTCCGACGACTGGCGGGTGGAAGGGGTCGATGTCGAGGAGTCTCAGCTGTGAGCCCGGCCTTGGTTCGACTGATGGTTCTGGCTGCCCTTCTTCACCTTCCTCCCGCGACCAGCGAAAGCACTACATCTCCACCTCCGCCGGACGGCAACTTCAACGACTATGTGAGATCTGCGCCGCAAGCAGATTCCTACGATGTTCTGGGTTATTGGTCGAACTGGCAGGTGGGGAACGAGACTAATGGCGGGACGGGACCGTCGGTCGTGCCGGCGACTGTCTGGGCTTATATGAATGCGATGGCGTGCATGGAGGCCTCTGGGCATTGGGTGCCGGCGGGTAGTGACGGTGGGTGCGTCACCGGGGTTCCACAGGCTCCTGTCTTGGACTGTGCTGGGCAGGAGTGGGTCGAGCCACGCTGGCGGCGGTATCAGGTGCCGCCCGCGACGGACTGGAGCGCCTGGGTCCAGATGGATGACGGCTCGTGCGGCGGTGAGGTGGTGCCAGTACTGACCGCGGAGGAGTTCCGGCGGTTGCCGTTGCCGGTGCCGGCGGTGCACATGCAGCCGGACACGGGCTGGGTGCTGGTGAACAAGGAGACGATCGTCTACACCGACCCGGCCCCGGTGACGTTGACGACCCAGCTGCTGGGTCGAGAGGTGACGGTGGAGGCGACGCCGTCGTGGTTCACGTACGACTGGGGTGACGGGTCAGGCCCGGAGTACCCGAGGTTCGACGTGTTCCACATCTACGAGGACCTCGGCCAGTTCGCCGTCACGATCACCACGGAGTGGTCGGGCCGGTACCAGGTCGAGGGCGATCCGCAGTGGCGCGAGGTCACCGGCACCGCCACCACGACGGCGACCGGCCCGCTGTTCGAGGTCCAGGAGCGCCGGTCTCACCTGGTCACCGGTCTGTGCACCGACGTCCCGAAACCCGCCGACTGCTGACGTTCGGAACGAGGAACCGATTGCGGCCGTGGTCTGCTGCCACGAGTCTGCGAGTGCCAACGGCACGCCCCGGGCTCGCGCTCCCTCTGCTACTCGACTGGCAGTTCTGCTACTCGACTGGCAGTTCTGCTACTCGGGTGGCAGAAGGTGCGCTCGGGTTCCGTGGAGGCCTGGGTCGATCGCTCGGCGACTGATCAGAGTGGTCGCGTGGGTGCCCCCGGCAGGACTCGAACCTGCAACCTACGGATTAGAAGGCCGTTGCTCTATCCATTGAGCTACGAGGGCTGGACGTGCGCCCACAAGCGTAACGGCGAGGCAACCGATCCTCTGCGCGGCAGGAACCGGACACCGCCGCACCGCGTGGCGCGTTTTGCCAGGTCAGATCGCACCGTGACAATGGTTGCGTGAGCGCACAGCCCGGCACCGCGCCAGTGCAGCCTGTGCCGACCGCGCAGCCACCGGCCGCACACGCGCGCCATGCCGCCTCCGACCCGCGTGATGTCCTCGCGCGCCCGCTCGCGGCGACGTCGCTGCTGGACGCTGTCCGGGACCTGCACCGCGACGTGGAGCGCACCGGGTTCCCGCTGGAGATCGAGGGGATCACGTCGGCGCGGGCGTCCCGGGCTCGGCTCGTCGACCAGCTCGGTGAGCATCTCGTCCCGCGCCTCACGGAGCTCTCGGCGCCGGCGGTCGTGGTCATCTCGGGGTCGACCGGTGCGGGCAAGTCGACGCTGGTGAACTCGTTGGTCGGCTCGGAGGTGAGCACGGCTGGGGTGCTGCGGCCGACGACTCGGCGACCGGTGCTGGTGCACAACCCGCTCGACGAGGAGCTCCTCTCGCACCACCCGGTCCTGGAGTCCGTGACGGTCGTCGCAGACGAGCAGGTCCCGCGTGGGATCGCGCTGCTGGACGCCCCGGACCTGGACTCGGTGCTGGAGTCGAACCGGGAGTCCGCGCACCGGCTGCTCGAGGCGGCTGACCTGTGGCTGTTCGTGACGACTGCTGCCCGCTATGGCGACGCGTTGCCCTGGCGGGTCCTGCAGGGTGCCGTCGAGCGCGGTGCGTCCATCGCGATGGTGCTCAACCGGGTCCCACCGGCGTCGCTTCCGACGGTGCGCGGCGACCTCCTCGACCGGCTGCGTGGCCACGGGCTGCAGGGATCCCCCCTGTTCGTCGTGCCGGACCTGGGTCCGCACGAGGGCTTGCTGCCGGCTGCGGTGGTCGCGCCGATCCGGCGGTGGCTCGCGATGCTGGCCGGCCCGGATCGCGCGCGCACGGTCATCGGACGCACCCTGCGCGGGTCGCTCGCGGCGCTGCGCCCCTGGGTCGACGAGCTGGCCGAGGCCGTGCAGGCGCAGGCCGATGCGGCCGGAGCGATCGCGTCGGTGCTCGACGCGGCGATCGAGGCGCCGACCGCGCAGGCGTCGGCGTCGATCCGCGGGGGTGCCGTCGCGGACGGTGCGGTGCGGGCGCGGTGGTCGGAGCTCGCTGCGGACAGCGGTCCGCTCGGCCGGGTGGTCCGCCCGTCGGGTCGGATCCGGGGTTCCTCGCGCGAGGGCCGTGCGCGGGTGGCGGCGATCGAGCCGCTGGTGGAGGACCTGACCCGGTCGGCGGCGGCCACGCTCACGGCTGCCGGCGCGCACACCGAGGGTGTGCTGCGGGCCGCGCTCACCGGCCCCGACGCACCGGCGGGCGGCGCATCCGTCGACGCGGCGTGGGAGTCGTCGACGTTGCGCACCGGTCGACGGAGCACCGCCGAGCAGGCTGCGCGGGCCTGGACGGCCCAGGGTCCGCGCGTGGTACGCGCAGCGCTGACGGTCGGACCTGCGGAGACGTCGCCCGACGGGATCGCGCGTCCGCGCCGGGACGTCTCGCGCGAGGCCCGTCGACGGTCGAAGGCCGTGAACGCGCTGGGCGACGTAGGCCTCGCGGCCGTCGCGCTCGCGGCGGCCTCGGGGGTGCGCGAGGCGCGTGACCTCCTGGTGGACCTGATCGACACCGCGGGCGAGCGCGCCGCCGACGAGCTGCGCGACGACCTGGTCGCCCGCGTGGCCGGGCAGGTGGCGGTCGAGCGTGCGGCGGTCGGCGAGGTGCTGTCCGACCCGGACCTCGCCGAGGACGCCTCGTCGCGGCTGCGTCTGCGGCTCGCCGTGCTGAAGGGACTCACGTGACCCAGACGATCGGCTCGACGCTGCACGGCGACGACACGGCAGCACTCACGGCTCGCGTCGACGCGCTCGGCCGTGCCCTCGCGATCGGCGGGGCGCGTCTGGCGCCGGCCGTGGTGAAGAAGGTCGTCTCGACGGTCGACAGCGTGCACGAGCGGCTCGACCTCGGCGTGGACCACACGGTCGTCGCGCTCGTCGGCGGCACCGGATCGGGCAAGTCGAGCCTGTTCAACGCGATCTGCCGGCTCGACTTCGCCGACGTGGGTGTGCGGCGGCCGACGACGTCGGAGATCACGGCGTGCGTGTGGGGCGACGACGGTGGGCCCCTGCTCGACTGGCTCGGCGTCGTGCCGGACCGCCGCATCGAGCGCGAGAGCCTGCTCGACGGCGAGAGCGAGGCGGCGCTGCGTGGTCTGGTGCTCCTCGACCTGCCCGACCACGACTCGATCGCCCCGGAGCACCGCGAGGTGGTTGACCGGCTGCTGCCGCAGGCCGACCTGCTCGCGTGGGTGGTCGATCCGCAGAAGTACGCCGACGACGCCCTGCACAGCGGCTACCTGCGGCGGCTGGTCGGGCACGAGGCGTCGATGGTCGTGGTGCTCAACCAGGTCGACACCGTGCCGCCCGACGTGCGACCTGCCCTCGTGGCTGACGTCGAGAACCTCCTCGTCGACGACGGGCTCACGGGCGTGCCGGTCCGCGAGGCGTCCGCCCGCACCGGCGAGGGTCTCGTCGCGCTGCGAGAGCTCCTGTCCACGTACGTGGAGTCGCGGTCGCTGGCCGCGCGACGGGCGAGTGCCGAGCTGAACGACGCCGCCGCCCTGCTCGCCGCGGAGGTCGCGGCGCGCGAACCGGCTCCGGCTGCCCTCTCCGTGACCGACGTCGTGGACCGGCTCGCCGCCGCGATCGGGCTGCCGGCCGTTGCCGCGGGAGTCGGCACAGCCGTGCGGACGGGGTCGACCTCCGCGCCCGGGTTCGGTGCGGTCCAGGAGGACGCTGTCGAGCTGGCGCGGGCGACGTGGCTCGAGGCCGTGACCGCGGGCCTGCCTCGCCGGTGGGGCAAGGACGTCGCTTCGCGGGTGGCGTCGACCACCGAGATGCGCCTCGCCGTGACGGACGCCCTGACGCAGCTGACGCTCACCGCGCGACGCTCCGGACTTGCACTGGCGCTGACCGTCGCCGCCGTCGCGCTCGCAGGTGCTGCGCTGCTCGTCGGGTCGGTGGCGATCGGCTCGTTGGTCGGAGCGGGGGACGCGAACGTGTGGGCTCCTGTGGGCGCGGTCGTGCTGCTCGTCGGGTCGGTGCTCGCCTTCGTCGCGGCCGGGGCGGCCCGGCGTTCGGCGGGGCGGCGGCGTACCGCGCGGGTGCTGCAGGACGGTCGATCGGCGCTGGAGAACGTCGCGCGGGCGCGGCTCGCGGTGCCCACCGAGGCGGTCCTGGCGGAGCACCGCACGGTCCGCGAGCTCGTCGCGGCCGCTCGGGCCTGAGCCGCCCACAGCCCCCACCGCAGCGCGCTCGGTCCACCGGTCCGCGGCCGCCGGCCACGCCCGGCACCGTGGACGTCGACCCTGGTCGCACGAGCCCCGCAGCCGCTGGGGCACACGCACCGGAGGTATCCCATGAGCATGCAGTCGCTGGACCTGACCGTCGTCGGGTGGATCGGCACGGACGTGCGGATCCATCACGAGTCGGACGGCGGCGTCCCGTTCACCACGTTCCGGCTGGGCAGTACGCGCCGCTGGTTCGACAAGCAGGCAGGTGTCTGGCGTGACGCGCAGACGGAGTGGTTCAACGTGAAGGTGTGGCGCACCACCGCACTCAACGCCGCGCGGTCGCTGCGCAAGGGTGACCCGGTCATCGTGCAGGGTCTGCTGTCCACCGAGGAGTGGGTCGGCGCCGACGGTCCGCGCACCTCGCTCGTGCTGGACGCCAGCGCGCTCGGCCCCAACCTGGCGTTCGGCAGCAGCCACTTCGCGCGGACCGTGAGTCCGACGGCAGCCGGCGGGAGCGACGACGCCCCCGCCGACGTCTCCGGACTGGAGGAGGTCCCGGAGGACGAGGAGGCCGGCCACGCCCCGGTGGCCGACGACGATCAGGAGCTCGCGCTGGCCGGTGCCAGGTGATCGCCTAGGCTGGGGCACCGGCAGCCCGACGACGTGGCCGGTCGGACCGCGCGCACAGCGCAGCGCGGTCGGCCAGCCTCGCGGGCGAGCCGGTCAGCAGTGCCCCGAGAACGCGCCCCGAGACCGAGCGTGCGGGGCGACCCCCATCGAGCACCGAGGCGGACGAAGAGCCAGTGGCTGAGTTCATCTACTCCATGTACAAGACGCGCAAGGCGCACGGCGACAAGGTCATCCTCGACGACGTCACCCTGAACTTCCTGCCCGGCGCCAAGATCGGCGTCGTCGGACCCAACGGCGCCGGCAAGTCGACGATCCTGAAGATCATGGCCGGCCTCGACCAGCCGTCGAACGGCGAGGCACGCCTGAGCCCCGGCTACACGGTCGGCATCCTGCAGCAGGAGCCGCCGCTGAACGAGTCCAAGACGGTGCTCGGCAACGTCGAGGAGGGCGTCGCCGAGATCAAGGGCAAGCTCGACCGCTACAACGAGATCTCCGAGCTCATGTCCGAGCCGGACGCCGACTTCGACGCCCTGCTGGCGGAGATGGGTGTCCTGCAGGAGGCCATCGACGCGGCCGACGCGTGGGACCTCGACGCGCAGCTGGACCAGGCGATGGACGCGCTGCGCTGCCCTCCGGGGGACGCCGACGTCACCGTGCTCTCCGGTGGTGAGCGCCGCCGGGTCGCTCTGTGCAAGCTGCTCCTGGAGAAGCCCGACCTGCTGCTCCTCGACGAGCCCACCAACCACCTCGACGCCGAGAGCGTGCTCTGGCTCGAGGCGCACCTGAAGGACTACCCCGGCGCCATCCTGGCCGTCACCCACGACCGGTACTTCCTCGACCACGTGGCCGAGTGGATCTGCGAGGTCGACCGCGGCCGGCTGTACCCGTACGAGGGCAACTACTCGACGTACCTGGAGAAGAAGGGCGAGCGCCTCGCCATCCAGGGCAAGAAGGACCTGAAGCTCGCCAAGCGCCTCAAGGAGGAGCTGGAGTGGGTCCGGTCCAACGCCAAGGGCCGCCAGACCAAGTCCAAGTCGCGCCTCGCGCGCTACGAGGAGATGGCGGCGGAGGCGGACCGCACGAGGAAGCTGGACTTCGAGGAGATCCAGATCCCGCCGGGCCCGCGCCTGGGCTCGATCGTGCTGGAGGCGAAGGACCTGGAGAAGGGCTTCGACGGGCGTGTGCTCATCGACGGCCTCAGCTTCACGCTCCCGCGCAACGGCATCGTCGGCGTCATCGGCCCCAACGGCGTCGGCAAGACCACGCTCTTCAAGACGATCGTCGGGCTCGAGCCGCTGGACGCCGGTGACCTCAAGGTCGGCGAGACGGTCTCGATCTCCTACGTCGACCAGTCGCGTGGGGGCATCGACCCCAAGAAGACCCTCTTCGAGGTCGTCTCGGACGGGCTGGACTTCCTCAAGGTCGGCAACGTCGAGATGCCGTCGCGGGCGTACGTCGCCGCGTTCGGCTTCAAGGGACCCGACCAGCAGAAGCCCGCGGGCGTCCTGTCCGGTGGTGAGCGCAACCGTCTGAACCTCGCGCTGACCCTCAAGCAGGGCGGCAACCTGCTGCTGCTCGACGAGCCCACCAACGACCTGGACGTCGAGACGCTCGGCTCGCTCGAGAACGCGCTGCTCGAGTTCCCGGGCTGCGCCGTCGTGGTCTCCCACGACCGGTGGTTCCTCGACCGGGTGGCGACGCACATCCTGGCGTACGAGGGCACCGAGGAGAACCCGGGCAACTGGTACTGGTTCGAGGGCAACTTCGCCTCCTACGAGGAGAACAAGGTCGAGCGCCTCGGCCCCGACGCGGCCCGTCCGCACCGGGTGACGTACCGCAAGCTGCGCCGCGACTGACGGCAGACGCAAGCCCGCCCGACTGACGGCGGACGCAAGCCTGCCCGACTGGCAGCCGGCGCGAGTCCGCCCGTTCCCGTAGGGGCAGGCGGGGGACGTGATCCCCTGCACGCACGAGCCGCCCGTTCCTGTGGGAGCGGGCGGCTTCGTCGATGAGCCGCCCGCGACCTGCGCGGATACGCTGCACACGACCTGAGAGGCGGTGTGGCGATGGAGCACGACGAGCTTGTCAGTGCGCTGCTCGCGCTGCGCGAACGGGTCGCGGAGCTGCGCCTGCCGCTCGAGACCGCCGCGGCGCCGGACGCGCGGGCGGATCGCACGCGTGTCCTGGACCAGCTCGACGACTACCTGCTGCCCCGGCTGCGGGACCCCGGCGCCCCCGTGCTCGTGGTCGTCGGCGGCTCCACCGGTGCAGGCAAGTCCACGGTGGTCAACTCGCTGGTGGGCGCGGAGGTCAGCCCGTCGGGGGTCCTGCGCCCCACCACCCGCTGGCCGGTGCTCGTGCACCACCCGCTGGACGTGCGGTGGTTCAGCTCCGACCGCGTGCTGCCGTCGCTGTCCAGAGCGGACGCGGCGGGGGAGCAGGGCCTGACCGGTGCTCGGCCGGGGCTCCGGCTGGTCGCGTCCGAGGCGGTGCCGGTGGGCCTCGCGCTGCTGGACGCCCCCGACGTCGACTCGGTCGAGGAGGGGAACCGTGTGCTGGCCGCGCAGCTGCTCGGTGCGGCCGACGTGTGGCTGTTCGTCACGACCGCCGCGCGGTACGCCGACGCCGTGCCGTGGGAGCTGCTGGCCGACGCCGCGCGCCGCGGGACGCACCTCGCTCTCGTGCTCGACCGGGTGGATCCCGGCGCCGAGACGGCGGTGGGCGACCACCTGCGGCAGATGCTCGCCGACGCGGGGCTGGCCTCCGCCACGGTGATCGTCGTCCCGGAGGTCGAGCTGGAGGACGGGCTGCTGCCCGAGGCGGCGATCGGCCCGATCGCCGACGTCCTCACCCGGACCGCGACAGATCCGGCCGTCCGAGCCGCGGCACTGGCCGAGACGTGGGACGGCGCCGTGACGGATGTGTCCCGACGTGCGCTCGACCTGGCGGCGGCCGCCGACGAGCAGCAGGCGGCGGACGCGCGGCTGCGCGCAGCGGTCACCGCGGCGTACGCGACGGCGTCGGACCAGATCGCCCACGCGACGTCCGACGGGTCGCTGCTGCGCGGCGAGGTGCTGGCCCGGTGGCAGGACGTCGTCGGCACCAGCGAGTGGTTCCGGTCGCTGGAGCAGGGGGTGTCCCGGCTGCGGGACCGCGTCGTCGGCTTCGTGCGCGGTCGCCGTCCGGCCGAGCCGGCGCTCGTCGAGGCTGTCGCGCACGGCCTGTCCGCAGTCATCCAGGACGCCGCCGAGGAGGCCGCCGAGACGGCGCACTCGGCGTGGCGTCACGACCCGGCCGGCCGGGCACTGCTGGACGGGCTGGCGCTCTCCCGGGCGTCGTCGGACCTGCGGTCGCGCACGGCCGAGCAGGTGCGGGCGTGGCAGGGCGACGTGCTCGGCCTGGTCGAGACGGAGGGCGCCGACCGGCGCACGACCGCGCGGGCGCTCTCGTACGGCGTCAACGGGCTCGGTGCCGTCCTGATGGTCGCGGTGTTCGCATCGACCGGCGGTCTGACGGGCGCCGAGGTCGGCATCGTCGGCGGGTCGGCACTGCTCGCGCAGCGGGTGCTGGAGGCGGTGTTCGGCGACGAGGCGGTCCGCCGGCTGACGCTGGAGGCGCACACGCGGCTCGCCGTCCGCACGGACGCGCTGCTGGACGAGGAGTCGTCGCGGTTCACCCGTCAGCTGGACGCCGCGGGCGCCGCGAGCCGCGACGGTGACGATCTGCGCGCGGCAGCCGGCCGGGTGCAGTCCGCGATGGCGTCTCGGACCGCAGCGACCGCCTGGGGAGCCGGCGAGCTCCCGGCCGGCGGCGGCGGGCACCTGCGCGGGACGGGCGCCGTCGCTGGGTCCGTCGAGGTCGCCGAGACCGAGCAGCCGGAGCGCACCCGGTGGTGGTCACGCTGGTGGCGGTGAACCGGGGGACCGGGTCGTCCGGCACGCTGCGCGCACGGGTCGCGGCCCTGGACGAGGCGGTCGGGCTCGCGCGGGGACGTCTGCCCGACGCCACTCTCGACGTGCCCGCCGCGGTGGTGGCCCGCGCCCGCGACCGTGCAGCGCTGTCCGGGGAGTACACCGTGGTGGCTCTCGCGGGCGCGACGGGATCCGGGAAGTCGTCCCTCCTCAACGCGCTCGCGGACGCGCACATCGCCGAGCCCGGTGTCCGCCGCCCGACCACCGGGCACCCGGTGGCTGTGATCGTCCCCACGAAGGGCACCGGGACGGAGCACGGCGCCGACGAGCTCCTCGACTGGCTCGACGTCCGCGACCGGCACGTGGCCGGCAGCCGCGCCCTGCAGGAGTCCGCGACGGGCCTCGTGCTCCTGGACCTGCCCGATCACGACTCCGTCGTCACCGAGCACCGCGCGATCGCCGAGCGCCTGTACGAGCGGGTGGACCTCCTGGTGTGGGTGGTGGACCCGCAGAAGTACGCGGACGCGGCCCTGCACGCCCGGTACCTGCGCGGCCTGCGCGACCACGCGGGCGTCGTGGTCCTCGTGCTCAACCAGGCGGACCGGCTGGCTCCCGCCGAGCAGCGTGCGATGGTCGCGGACCTGCAGCGGCTCGCGACCGAGGACGGGTTGGGTGGATCGCCGGTGCTCGCCGTGAGCGCGTCGACGGGGGCAGGGGTCACCGAGCTGCGCGACCTGCTGGCCCGGGCCGCGCAGCGACGGCTCGCGGCGACGGAGCGGGTGACCGGCGACGTGCGGCAGGCCGCGCGGGCGTTGGTGGATGCCTGCGGCTCACCACCGGACGCGCGGCGGGAGGTCGGTGCCGCCGCCGCGCTGGTGCGCGCGTGGGAGGGCGCGGCAGGCGTGGACGAGGTCGCCGACGCCGTGCGGCGCTCGACCAAGCGGTCGGCGCGGGCCGCGACCGGCTGGCCGGTGACGCGATGGGTCGCCCGGCTGCGACCCGACCCGCTGCGGCGCCTGGGCCTCGGGAAGGAGCGCGTGCAGGCAGGCCAGGACGACCTGCTGCGCTCGTCCCGGTCTGCTCCTGCCGCGGGCGAGCGGTCTGCCGCCCTCAGCGCGGTGCGCTCGTACGTCGACGCCGCGACCGCCGGGGCACCCGACCACTGGGTGCTCGCCGCCCGGTCCCGCGCCGCCGACGTGCCCCTGGACGACGTGCTGGACCGGACCGTCGTGCGCGTCCCGCTCGGCAACGCCCGGGTGCCGTGGACATGGCGGTTGTTGGCGTTCCTCCAGTGGGTGCTGCTCGTCGTGGCGGCAGCGGGGCTGCTCTGGCTCCTGCTGCTCGCCGGTCTCGCCTGGCTCCAGCTGCCCGCGCCGGAGACCCCGATGTGGTGGGGGTTCCCCGCGCCGACGCTCCTGCTGCTCGGGGGAGTGCTCGCGGGGGTGCTCGTCGCGGGGCTCGGCTGGCTGCTCGGTGTCCTCGCCGGCCGACGTCGGGCGGCCAGGGCGCGTCGGAAGCTGGGTGCCTCGGTGGCTCAGGCCGTGCACGACCACGTCATCGGGCCCGTGGCCGCGGAGATGGACGCGCTCGCCCGGTGCCGGTCGGCGGCGTCCCAGGCTGCGGCCTGAGCGCTCCTAGGATCGGGCGCATGACCCGCCTCGAGATCCCGGTGCAGCTGCGCTGGTCGGACATGGACGCCTACCAGCACGTGAACAACGTGGAGATGCTCCGGCTGCTGGAGGAGGCCCGGATCGAGGCCTTCTGGAGCCATCCGGTGGCACCCGACGGCAGCCGCGTCGAGAGCGCGTTCCCCACCGCCGTCATCGACGCCGGCCCGGGTGCGGAGGTCTCGACGCTCGTCGCGCGCCAGGAGATCGAGTACCTCAAGCCGCTCGGCTACCGCCGCACGCCGGTGATCGTGGAGATGTGGCTGGGCCACCTGGGCGGCGCCAGCCTGGACGTCTGCTACGAGGTGCGCGACGCGGGCGACGTCGGTCCTGAGCGCGTGACGTACGCGCGGGCGCTCACCACGCTCGTCCTCGTCGACAACGCGACGGGGTCGCCGCGTCGCATCGGCCCGGAGCAGCGGGAGGCGTGGTCCGCGTTCCTGGAGGAGCCGGTCACGATCCGCCGGAGGCGCTGACGCCCCGGTCGGTGCGCGCCCGCTCGGCCGTCTCGGCGGCCCGCGCGATGTTCCGCTGCATGCCGCCGAAGACGATCCCGTGGAACGGGTACACCGACCACCAGTAGACCTGCCCGAGCAGCCCCTTCGGGTGGAACAGGGCGCGCTGGGCGAACACCGTCTCGTCGGGACGCTCCGTCGGCTCGACGCGCAGCTCCAGCCACGCGAGCCCGGGGACGCGCATCTCCGCACGCAGCCGGATCAAGGTCCCCTCCTCGATCTCCTCGACGCGCCAGAAGTCCACGGCGTCGTCCACCAGGAGCTGCAGCGGGTCGCGGCGGCCGCGGCGCAGGCCCGGTCCACCGACGAGCCGGTCCGCGAGCCCCCGGACGCGCCACGCGAGCCCCCACGAGTACCAGCCACGTTCGCCACCGACGGCCTCCAGCACCCGCCACAGCGCCGCCGGGGACGCGTCGACGGTGACCTTGCGCTCGTCGACGAACAGCGACCCGCCGGCCCAGTCGGGGTCGCCCGGCAGCGGGTCGCTGGGTGCTCCGGGGACGGCTGCGGAGGACCAGCGGGTGGTGACGGCGGCGTCCTGGACCCGGCGCAGCGCGAGCCGCACGGCGCGGTCGAAACCGATCAGCCCGTCGGGCGGGTCGGGCACGTGCTCGGCGATGTCGTGCTCGTCGCACACCACCTCGTGCACCAGCGACTCGACCAGGGGGCGGGCCAGGCCGCCGGGTACCGGTGTCACCAGAGACACCCAGAGGGAGGACAGCTTCGGGGTCAGCACCGGCACCCCGACGATGATGCGCCGCTTGAGCTCGGCCGCCTCCGCGTACCGCTGCATCATGTCGCGGTAGGTCAGCACGTCGGGTCCGCCGATGTCGAACCCGCGGCTCACGTCGGGGTCCATGGACGCCGAGCCGACGAGGTAACGCAGCACGTCCCGGATCGCGATGGGCTGGATGCGGTTCTCCACCCACTTCGGGACGGTCATCGCAGGCAGCCGCTCGGTGAGATAGCGCATCATCTCGAAGGACGCGGACCCCGACCCGAGGATGACCGCCGCCCGCAGAACGGTCGTCGGGACGCCGCTGGCCAGCAGGATCTCGCCGACCTCGGTGCGGGACTCGAGGTGCGGGGAAAGGTCCTCGCCCTCGGGGTAGAGACCGCCGAGGTACACGATGCGGCCGACCCCGGCCTCGCGGGCGGCCTGCCCGAACACGAGCGCGGTGTGCCGGTCCGTCGACTCGAAGCGACGTCCGGAGCCGAGCGAGTGGATGAGGTAGTACGCGATCTGCGTCCCGTCGAGCGCCGCCCGGATCTGCTCCGGCTCGGCTGCGTCGGCCGCGACCACCTCGATGTCGCCGTACCAGTCCCTGCCGCGCAGCCGGTCGGGGTGCCGGGCGATCGCGCGCACCCGGTAGCCCGCCGCGAGCAGCTCGGGCACCAGGCGGCCGCCCACGTACCCGGTGACACCGGTGACCGCCACGAGCGGCGCGTCGGGACGGGGTCGGCCGTCGGCGCCGAGGCCCGGGACCAGACCCGGCAGGGTGTCCGCCACGGGGGCAGGCAGGAGGTCGTCGACAGAGGTGGCCATCTGCGCAGTCTGCGGTGCCCGACGGCGACGCGCACCCGGTCGGACCGGATCCTCAGCCGTCGCTCAGCATCGCGAGGGTCTCCCGCTCGGCGACGGCCTGCGACCGGGTGGCGCGGATCATCGTGCCCCGCTGCCACAGCTCGATCACCCGAGGGTCGATGTACGACGAGCGGCACACGGCCGGGGTGTTCCCGAGCTCCTCGGCGACGTCGCGCACCACCTGCGTCACCGCACGCGTGCGGGCACGCTCGCTGGCCGGGGGCGGACCCACGTCCGCCAGACCCCGGGCGGCCAGCACGGTCGCGTGCCACGTCCGGAAGTCCTTCGGCGTCGCGTCCTCGCCCAGCCGTGCCTTGACGTAGGCACCGACGTCCGCGCTGGTCACGTCGTGCCACGCGCCGTCGTCGTCGCGCCAGGCGAGCAGCTCGGGCCCCTCGTCCCGCCGCCGGGTCAGGGTCCGCACGATCGTGGCGACGTCGTCGTCCTCGACGACGGTGTCCCGGACCTGGCCCGACTTCGCCGGGAAGTTCAGGTGCACGCGTCCGGGATCCCCGTCGCTCTCGGGCGCCAGGACGCGCACGTGGGAGCGCAGGAGGGTCGCCAGCCCGTACGAGCCGTGCTGCAGCGCGTACCCCTCGCCGCCCACCCGCAGGTAGGCCAGGTCGAGCAGCCGGAAGGCGAGGGCGAGCACCTTCTCCTTCGGCATCCCCTCGAGAGCGAGGTCCGCGCGGACCCGACGCCGGGCCGCGGGGAGGCGGCGGGCGACGTCGAGCACGTGGTCGTGCTTGAGGCGGCCGCGGCGCAGCGTCCACTGCTGGTGGTAGAGGTACTGACGCCGCTCGGCGTCGTCGAGCCCGGCGGCCTGGATGTGGCCGTTCGGCCACGGGCTGATCCAGACCTCCCGCCACGCGGGCGGGATGGCGAGCGTGGTGATCCGTTCGAGGTGCTCCTCGTCGACGATCCGGACCTTGTCGAGGTCGAGATAGACGAACCCCCGGCCGGCGCGACGTCGCGACCAGCCGGGGGCGTCGATGCGGACGCGGCGCAGGCGGACCATGCGGGCAGTGTCGCCCGCGCGATGCCGGACCGCGCGTCGAGCGGGAGTCAGTCGGGAAAGCGGACCATGCCTTCCTGCGCGACGGATGCGACGAGCGTCCCGTCCTGCGTGAACACCCGGGCGGCACCGAGCCCGCGTCCGCCCTGCGCGCTCGGCGTCGACTGGACGTACAGCAGCCAGTCGTCGACCCGGACGTCGCGGTGCCACCACATGGCGTGGTCGAGGCTGGCGATCGACAGGCCACGTGTCCGCCACGACCGGCCGGCCCGTCGCAGGATCGGCTCCAGCATGACCTGGTCGCACGCATAGGCGAGCAGCGCCCGGTGCAGCAGCTGGTCGTCGGGCAGCGGGCCGCGCGACCGGAACCACACCGCCTGCTGGCCGACGGCCTCCCTCGGCGGGTCCAGGTAGATCGCGCCGCCGACGTGACGGACGTCGAACGCGGCCTCCTGCGTCCAGAACCTGGCGACGGGGTGGTCGATGCCGCCGAGCAGGTCGTGCGCCGACCGGACCTCGTCCGGTCCGGGGATGCCGGTCGGCATCGGGTCGGCGTAGTCGATTCCGGGCTGGTCCTCCTGGAAGGACGCGATCATCGACAGGATCGCCTCACCGCCCTGCAGGGCGTGCGTGCGGCGGGCGCTGAACGAGCGGCCGTCCCGGAGGCGCTCGACGGCGAACGTGATCGGTTCGCGGACGTCGCCGGCGCGCAGGAAGTACCCGTGCAGGGAGTGCGGCAGCCGGGAGTCGGGCACCGTGCGTCCCGCGGCGAGGAGCGCCTGCGCGAGCACCTGACCGCCGAACACCCGTCCGCGCGGCTGCGGCAGGCTGCGCCCGCTGAACAGGTCGGGGGTGGTGGGGTCGTCCTCGAGCCGGAGGATGTCGAGCACGGAGGCGGTCGGGTCGGGCTCGGTCGTCATGGACGGCAGCGTCTCACGACGCCAGCGGCCGACGGGCCTCGAGAAAGCGTGACGTCGGTCGCTCAGTCGTCGAACGTGTTGAGCATCGAGAACGCCGCCCGCTCCAGGTAGTCCCAGAGCTGCGCCTGGTGCATAGGGGCCAGGTCGAGGCTGTCGACGGCGGCGCGCATGTGCAGCAGCCACCGGTCGCGGGCCTCGGGGTTCACCTTGAACGGTGCGTGCCGCATGCGCAGGCGCGGGTGCCCGCGCTCGTCGGAGTAGGTGGTGGGCCCGCCCCAGTACTGCTCGAGGAACAGGGTCAGCCGCTCGGCGGCGGGGCCGAGGTCCTGCTCCGGGTACATCGGTCGCAGCACCGGGTCGTCGGCCACGCCGCGGTAGAACTCGTCGACCAGCCGGACGAACGTCTCGTGCCCGCCGATCGCCGCGTAGAAGGAGTCGGATCTCACGCGGCCATCCTCACACGCGCGTCAGAGGCCGAGCTCCTCCAGCACGGGGAGGCCGGCGCGGACGACGGCTCGCGCGTCGGCGGCGCTGGACGCGGCGAGCGCCAGCTGCGCGAGGCGGCGGCACTCGTCGAGCGGGGTCACCGCCAGCAGCGCCGCGACGTCGGGCAGCGCGCGGGGCGTCATGGACAGGGACGAGACCCCGAGGCCGACGAGGACCGCCGCGAGCGCGGGGTTGGCGGCGGCCTCGCCGCACACGCCCACCGGCCGGCCCTGCTGGGCACCCCCGTTGCAGGCCGCCGCGACGAGGTGCAGGACGGCCGGCTGCCACGGGTCGGACAGCTCCGCGACGGCGCCGAGCAGACGGTCGGCCGCCATCGCGTACTGCGTGAGGTCGTTGGTGCCGATGCTCGCGAACGCGGCGTGCGCCAGGATCGGCCCCGCCAGCAGCGCTGCGGAGGGCACCTCGATCATCACGCCGGCGACGGGCAGCCCGTGGGCGGTGCACGCGGCGACGAACTGCTGGGCCTCGTCGACCGTCGAGACCATCGGTGCCATCACCCAGACGTCGGCGGTCTCGGCGGCAGCGGCGCGCGCGATCGCCGTGAGCTGGTCGTCGAGCACCTCCGGGTGCCGGGTTGCGGTGCGCAGGCCACGGACGCCCAGCGCGGGGTTGACCTCGGCGTCGCCGGCGAGGAACGGCAAGGGCTTGTCCGCGCCCGCGTCGAGCGTGCGGACCACCACCTTGCGACCGGGGAAGGAGGCCAGCACGCGGCGGTAGGCGCTGACCTGCTCGTCGATGCTCGGGGCCTCGTCACGGTCGAGGAACCCGAACTCGGTCCGGAACAGCCCGATGCCCTCCGCACCCGCGGCGGCGGCCGGCGCCGCGTCGGCGGGGTCGCCCACGTTGGCCAGCAGCTCGACGTGGTGGCCGTCGGCGGTGTGCCCGTGGCCGTCGAACGTCCGCACCTGCGCAGCGAGCGCGAGCGCGGCCAGGACCTGCTCCTCCGTCGGGTCGACGGTCACCGTCCCGGCAGACCCGTCGACCAGCACCAGGCCCTCGGCCAGCACGGCCGCCTCGGCACCGCGGGCCGCCACGACCGTCGGGATGCCGCGGGCGCGCGCGAGGATCGCGGTGTGCGACGTGGGCCCGCCCGTCCCCGTCACGATCGCGAGCACCCGCTCGGTGTCGAGCGTCGCGACGATCGCGGGGGCCAGGTCCGCCGCCACCAGCACGAACGGCGCCTCGTGCGCGGGGACGCCCGGTGCGGGGCGGCCGGTGAGCTCGGCGACGAGCCGGTCGCGGACGTCGGCGATGTCCCGGGTGCGCTCCGCGAAGTAGCCGCCGAGCGCCTCGAACTGCGCGGACACCGCCTCGGCGGCCTCCCACACGGCGCGCTCGGGCACCAGCCGGTCGTCGACGACGCGCTGCTCGGCGTCCGCCACGAGCGTCGGGTCCGCGGCGATCGCCGCGGTCGCGTGCAGGAGGTCGGCGCTCTCGCCCTGGGCGCGGTCGGCAGCCGCGTCGAGCGCGGCGCGGACCACCTCGGAGGCTGCGCCGATCCGCTTCGACACGGCGGCGTAGTCGGTGCCGGGCGGAAGGCGCCGACCCGAGGGCGGCTCGGCGATCGGGTCGGGCATGAGCACCGCGGGCGCGACGACGCGGCCGGGGCTCACCCCGATCCCGGTGATGACCGTGGGGGATGCTGCGTGCACCGGACTCACCTCGGGGGACCTCCTCGTCGACCTGACGGCAGTGTGGTCCCTCGACGTCCACGGACGCCAGCCGGGCGCGGGCTGTGAGCGGCGTCTCAGGGTTAGGCTTGCCCCCGGACGCAGACGGCGCCGACGGAGTGGGGAGTTCCATTGAGCAAGGCAGAGCAGATCCTCGCAGCGCTGGGCGGCGACGCGAACGTCGTCGACCTCGAGCCGTGCATCACCCGGCTCCGCGTCGAGGTCAGTGACGCCCATCTGGTCGACGAGGTGGCGCTCAAGGCCAGCGGTGCGTTCGGCGTGGTGCGGTCGGGCCGCATCGTCCAGGTGATCGTCGGCCCGGAGGCGGACAACCTCGCCGCTGAGCTCGACAGCCTGCGCTGACCGGCCGCCGCGGCCCCGGGGTGTGACCGATGACCACCCTGCGGCTGCTCAGTCCCCTGACCGGGGTCGTCCGGCCCGTGTCCGCGGTCCCGGATCCCGTGTTCGCCGAGGGCATGGTCGGTCCCGGCCTCGCGCTGGAGCCGCAGCACGTCCAGCACCAGACCGTGGTCGCGCCCGCCGACGGGGTCGTGGGCGCCCTGCACCCGCACGCCTTCGCGCTCGAGCTCGGTGAGCGCCGCACGATCCTCGTCCATCTCGGCATCGACACCGTCGGCCTCGCCGGGCAGGGCTTCACGCTGCACGTCGACGGCGGGCAGACCGTGCGCGCGGGGGACCGGCTGGTGACCTGGTCGCCGGTCGACGTGTCCGCCGCCGGGCTGGCGACGATCTGCCCCGTCGTCGCGCTCCAGGCCGACCCAGATCTGCTGACGTACCTGGTGGCCGACGGCGAGACCGTCCAGGCCGGGGAGCCGTTGCTCGACTGGGCCTGACCCCCGCTTGCCGTGCGCCGACGACGGCGGCACGGTGGAGTCGAGCACGGGAGGTTGCGATGGCAGAGCTGCTGGTCGACTTCATCACCTCGCTCGACGGGTACGCGTCGGCGGAGGGCTGGCCGGGCTGGTGGGGTCTCGAGGGCCCCGAGTACCTGGACTGGCTCACCCAGTCACCCGAGGGCGAGTGGACGATCCTGATGGGCGCCACCACGTACCGGCTCATGTCGCAGTTCGCGGCGGCGGGGGAGGAAGGCGCCGACGTCCTGGGCGGCATGCCGAAGGTGGTGTTCTCCTCCACCCTCACCCAGCCGCTGACCTGGGCGAACACCACCCTCGTCCGGGGCGATGCCGTCGACGTGGTCCGGTCCATGAAGGCCGACGGCGACCTTCCCGGCCTGCGGACGATCGGCAGCCTCATGCTGTGCCGGACCCTGCTGGAGGCGGGCCTCGTCGACCGGTTCCGCGTCGTCATGTTCCCGGTGATCACCGGCCGGACCGGGGCCGAGCGGATCTACGACGGCTACCCCGACGTCGGGCTGGAGATGGTGGACAGCCGGACGTTCGACGGGAAGATCCAGCTTGTCGAGTACGTGCCGACGATCCTCGACGGTCCGCCCGGCCAGTAGCCGGTCAGCGCTCCTCGGCCGGGGCGGGCTCCTCCGTCGGCACCGGCTCGTCGCCCGTCGCCGCGACCCGGGCGTCACGGTTGCTGACGACGTCGTCGATCGGGGTGTTCCGCGGGTCCCGCGGAGTGGTCTCGTCCTGGGGGGCGATGGCCGCCCGGTGCGTCGCCATGAGGTCGCGCTGGCCGGCCAGCGGCACGTCCGCACGTTCGAGCGCGTCCCGCGTCGCGGTCCGCAGCTCACGGGCCACCTCCCACTGCATGGCCGGCGACGTCTTCACCTTGAGCCGCAGCGTCACGGCGTCGGCGCTCAGTCGCTCGATGCCGGTGATCGTCGGCTCCCCGAGGACGTGCGCGCCCACCACCGGGTCCTTGACGACGCGCGACGCGGCCTCCGCCAGCAGCGCGCGGACCTGGTCCAGGTCGGCGAAGTAGTCGACGTCGATCTCCACGACCGCCGTCGCCCAGCCCTGCGTCTTGTTGCCGACGCGCAGCATCGTCCCGTTGGGGACGTACCAGAGCGTGCCGTCGGAGTCGCGGATCTTCGTGATCCGCAGCGTGACCGCCTCGACGGTCCCGTTCGCCGGGCCGACGTCCACCACGTCACCGACGCCGTACTGGTCCTCCAGCAGCATGAACAGGCCGGTGAGGAAGTCCTTGACCAGGCTCTGCGCGCCGAAGCCGAGCGCAACGCCGATGACCCCGGCGGACGCGATGAACGGGGCCAGGTTCACGCCGAGCTCGGCGAGGATCAGGAAGAACGCGATCCCGCCGACGATGATCGTGGAGGTCGAGCGCAGCACCGACCCGAGGGTCCGCGCGCGCTGGGCGCGACGTGCGCTCGACAGCGGGTTCGCCTTCGCGAGGACGTTGCCGACCTCGGACTCGCCGATCGGGCGCAGGATGCCGCGGTCGAGGAACGGCGTGCCCTCCGCGACGTGGTTGGTGATGGTGCGGATGGACCGCCGGAGCAGGAACAGCACGATGCTGCTGATCGCGACGATGAGGATGATCCGCAGCGGCAGGCCGACGAACCAGTCCCACCACGTGCTCGGCGGGGGGATGTCCTTGTCCAGGATGCTCGTCGTCTCCGACGGGTCGGGCGTCGCAGCGCTCGTCATGCGTCACCCCGTGCGAGGCCCGTGCGGTCCGCGACGAACTGCAGCTGCTCGACGGTGAGTGCGATGGTCCGCGACAGGGCACGGCCGCCGTGGCCGACCCCGCGCTCGCGCCGGACCAGGACGGGCCGGTCGCTGCTGGTCGCGGCCTGCAGTGCCGCGGCGAGCTTGCGCGCGTGCAGCGGGTCGACGCGCGTGTCGCCCTCGAACACCGTGAAGAGCGTCGCGGGGTAGGCGGTGCCGTCCACCACCCGGTGGTAGGGCGAGTAGCCGAGCAGCCAGCCGAGCTCCGTGGGGTCGTCGGCGTCGCCGTACTCCTCGGTCCACGTGACGCCGAGGCCGAACCGCTGGTAGCGGACCATGTCGAGCAGCGGGGCCGAGCACACGACGGCCGCGAACAGGTCCGGTCGCTGCGTCAGGGCCGCGCCCACCAGCAGGCCGCCGTTGGAGCCGCCCCAGCACGCCAGCTGGTCCGGGGTGGTCCAGCCCTGCGCGACGAGGTGGTCGCCGACGGCGTGGAAGTCGTCGAACACGTTCTGCTTGTGCGCCCGCATGCCCGCGCGGTGCCACTCCTCGCCCTCCTCGCCACCGCCGCGCAGGTTGGCGACGACGTACACGCCGCCCGCCTCCACCCACGCGAGCGTCGTCGCGGAGAACGCGGGGTCGAGCGAGATCTGGAACCCGCCGTAGCCGTAGAGGATCGTCGGCGCCGTGGCGAGCGGACGGCCGTCGTCGTCGAGCGCGTCGGTGCGCGCGACGACGAACGCGCGGACGGTCGTGCCGTCGAGGCTGGTGACCTCGATCTGCTGGGCGCGCACGTCGGGCAGGTCGGCGACCAGACCGGGAGGTGCCGCCCAGAGGGTCGTGCGGCCGGTGCGTGCGTCGAACCGGTGCACGCTGGTCGGCGACGTGTGGTCGGCGTACGAGAACCAGACCTCGGGACCGCCGTCGGGGTGCGTCGCGAGTCCGGAGATGGAGCCGAGGCCGGGCAGCGCGAACACGTCCGGGCGGCGCTCGCCCGTGCGCGGGTCGTGCACGCTGACCTCGGACACCGCGTGCCGGCGCCACGACGCCAGCAGCAGCGTCGGTGTCGTGTCCGCGCCGCCGCCGTCGATGAACGCGACGTCCTCCAGGACGGCGGTCGGGTCCTCCGCCAGCAGGGTGGTCCAGTGCTCGACGCCCGGTGCGGTGGGCTCCGTGACCGCGATCCGTCCCCGTGGCGCATCCAGGTCGGTGTGCACGTACAGCCGGCCGTCCCGGGCGACCCACGCGCCGCTCTGGGCGTCGAGGCCGACGGCGACGTCGACGAACGACGGCGTCTCGAGCCCCGACGCCGTGAGGTCCGCGATCCACACGTCGGTGCGCGGAGCGGTCCCCGCCGAGGCGGAGACGATCAGCCAGCGCCCGTCACGGGAGACCGACACGCCGTAGTAGTTGGTGTGGTCGAGGCCTGCCCCGAAGACCTCCACGTCGTCGCTCGCCGGGGTGCCCAGACGGTGCAGCCAGATGCGGCGGTGGTACTGAGCCTCGTCCTGCGGCAGCTCCTCCGGGGGGAGCCGGCGGACGTAGTAGAACGCCTCGCCGCCCGGCAGCCACGCCACCGGGGAGTACCGCGCCCGGTCGATCGGACCGTCGACCAGCTCACCGGTGGCCACGTCCAGCACGTGCAGCACGCTCTCCTCCGTGCCGCCCGACGACACCTGGTACGCCACCAGGTGACCCTCCTTGGACGGCTGCCACGCGTCGAGCGTCGTGGTGCCGGCGGGGTCGATCGCGATCGGGTCCAGCAGGACGCGTTCGGTGTCACCGTCGACCACCACGACGACCGCGTGCTCCTGGTCGCCGACCCGGCGCGAGAAGAACCGGCGGTCGCCGCGCCACGCGGGCGGGCTGACGAAGCCGGCACCGAGCAGGGCGCTCAGCCGGTCGGTCAGGACCTCGGTGGCGAACGGGCCGGCGGTGCCGAGCGACGTGCGGTACTGCACGTACAGGTCGTCCTGCGCGGTCGACCACGCCTCGGTCTCGTCGGACCCCGCGTCCTCCAGCCCGCGGAACGGGTCGGCGACGCGGTGCCCGTGCAGGTCCTCGACCAGATCGGTCCGAGGGGCGGCCGGGTACGTGCGCAGAGCGGGTGCGGTCATGGTCCGCAAGGCTACGACGCGCACCGACGAGGGTGCGCGAGTGACGCGATCGGGAGCGTCTGTCCTGCGTGCGCGCGTGATGCTCTGGCAGGATCGGCGTGTGGCAGACGACCCGGGTACCGCGTCCGACGCCCTCCTGCGCCTCGCGGGGGCCTACGGGGTGGTGCCGGACCACTGGGACTTCCACGGGCAGAGCCGCCGCGCGTCGGCCGCCACCCTGCAGGGGGTGCTGGGGGCGCTCGGCGTCGACGCGTCCTCCCCGGAGCGTGTCGACCTGGCCATCGCCCACGTCGAGGACATGCCGTGGCGCCGCGTGCTGCCGCCGGTGCTCGTGGTCCGGGAGGGCCGCCAGGCGCACGTGGCGGTGCACGTCACGCACGAGGACCCTGTCGAGGTGTGGATCGAGCTGGACCCCGAGGTCGGCGGCGGTCGGCGGGAGGTCGCGCAGGCCGACGTGCCCGTCGAGCCCCGGACCGTCGACGGGCGGCTGGTCGGGCGCGCCACGTTCACGCTGCCCACGGACCTGCCGCTCGGCTGGCACGAGATCGTCGCCGAGGGACCGAGCGCCAGCGCGCACAGCCCCCTGGTGGTGACGCCGTCCCACCTGGAGCTTCCCGAGGCGCTGCGCGAGCGGCGGGCGTGGGGGCTCATGGCCCAGCTCTACTCGGTGCGGTCGCGCGCGTCGTGGGGAGTCGGTGACCTGGCGGACCTCGCCGAGATCGGCTGGCTCGCCGGGCGCGAGCTCGACGCCGACTTCCTGCTCATCAACCCGCTGCACGCCGCCGAGCCGACGGTCCCGCTCACGCCGTCGCCGTACCTGCCGACGACGCGCCGCTTCGTGAACCCGCTCTACATCCGCGTCGAGGACGTCCGCGAGGCGGGCTACCTGTCGTCGGCGGACCGCACGCTGGTGGAGTGGGCGTCCGAGCCGGTGCTGGCCACCGACGACGACGCCGGCCCGATCGACCGCGACGCCGCATGGACCGCGAAGCGCGCCGCGCTCGAGGTCGTCTTCGCCGCCCCGCGGTCGGCCGCCCGGCAGGCCGCGTTCGACGCGTTCGTCGACCAGGAGGGCTTCGGGCTGGAGACGTTCGCGCTGTGGTGCGCTCTCGCCGAGAAGTACGCCGACGTCACGCCGTGGCCGGCCGCCGCCCTCGACCCGTCGTCCTCGCTGGTCGCCGAGCTCCGCGTCGAGCTGGCGGAGCGGGTCGAGTTCCACCTGTGGCTGCAGTGGGTGGCCGACGAGCAGCTCGCCGCGGCACAGCGGGCCGCCCTCGACGGGGGCATGGCGCTGGGCATCATGCACGACCTCGCCGTCGGGGTGCACCCGCAGGGCGCCGACGTGTGGGCGCTCGGCGACGTGCTCGCCCGCGGCGCCACGGTGGGAGCGCCGCCGGACATGTACAACCAGCAGGGGCAGAACTGGTCGCAGCCGCCGTGGCGGCCCGACGCCCTCGCGCGGGCCGCGTACAAGCCGTACCGGGACATGCTGCGCACGGTGCTCCGGCACGCGGGCGCCATCCGCATCGACCACGTCATCGGGCTCTTCCGTCTCTGGTGGATCCCCGAGGGCGCCGACTCCGCCGACGGCGCGTACGTCCGGTACGACCACGAGGCGCTCGTCGGCATCCTGGCGCTCGAGGCGCACCGGGCCGGCGCCGTCGTCATCGGCGAGGACCTGGGCGTCGTCGAGCCGTGGGTGCGGGACTACCTGTCGGAGCGCGGGATCCTCGGCACCTCGGTGCTCTGGTTCGAGCGCGACATGCACGGCGCCCCGCTCGCGCCCGAGCACTACCGTCCGCTCGTCCTGGCCACGGTGACGACGCACGACCTGCCCCCGACCGCGGGATACCTGGCCGGCGAGCACGTGGCCATCCGCGAGCGCCTCGGCCTGCTGACGGACCCGGTGGCGGTGGTCCGTGCGGCGGCGCTGGCCGAGAAGGACCAGATGCTCGGCGCCCTGCGCGACCGTGGCCTGGTGGGCGACGACCCGTCGGAGCGCGAGATCGTCGAGGCGCTGCACCGCTACGTCATGGCGACCCCGTCCGTGCTGGTCGGGGTCTCGCTGGCCGACGCGGTGGGGGAGCGGCGCGCGCAGAACCAGCCCGGGACCGACCAGGAGTACCCGAACTGGAAGGTGCCGCTGGCGGACAGCTCCGGCCGGGTCGTGCTGGTGGAGGACCTGTTCACCAACCAGCGGCTGCGGTCGCTGGCGGCCGTCCTCAACAGCGGAGCATGACCGGGCAGCTCCGCCGGGTGCGCGTCGTCGGGACCTCGGGCTCCGGGAAGACCACGTTCGCCGGTCGCCTGGCTGCGCGGCTCGGGGTGCCGCACCTGGAGCTGGACGAGGTGTTCTGGGACGCCGGCTGGACCAAGCGCGACCCGGACGAGGCGCGCTCCTTGATCCGTGCGTTCGTGGCGTCGGCGGAGCACGGGTGGGTGACCGACGGCAACTGGACGACCGGGACCGAGGGACTCCTGGAGGACGCCGACGCGTTCGTCTGGCTCGACTACCCCCGCCGGACAGTGATGTCGCGCGTGGTCCGACGGACCGTGCGCCGCGGGCTGCTGCGCACCGAGCTGTGGCACGGCAACCGCGAGAACCTGCGCAACGTGCTGAACGCCGACCCGGACCAGAACGTGGTGCTGTGGTCATGGACGTCGCACGCCCGCAACCGGACCCGCTACTCGGCGCTCGCCACGCAGTCCCCGATCCCGGTGGTCCGACTGCGCAGCCCGCGCGAGGCGGCCCACTGGCTGGACCAGGTCTGACCAGCGCCGCGCGGCGGCCGGGTGGCCGCCGCGCGGTGAGTCAGGCGCGGCTGAGGTCTGCCTGCTGTGCGGCCAGCGCGCGGCGGACACCGTCGCGGGACTCCAGCACCAGCCGGCGCAGCGCCGAGGGGGCGTCCGGGTGGCCGTCGAGCCAGGCGTCGGTCGCGCCCAGCACGTCCACCGATGCGTCGTCGGCCAGCTCGGTCGGGTACAGGCCGACGACGATGTTCTGCGCCATCTCGCTGGTCTTGTCCGCCCACACGGACTCGAGCCCGGCGAAGTAGGGCTCGACGAACGGCACGAGCAGCGAGCGGTCGTGCACGCGGCCGAACCCGGCGATCGTCGCGGCCTGGATCGCGTTGGGCAGACCGTCCTGGTCCACCACCGACGCCCACGCGGTCGCCTTGGCGGCGGGCGTCGGCACGGCGGCGCGCGCGGCGGCTGCGGCGCGCTGACCGGTCGCGGTGGCGTCGGCGGCCAGCTGGGCGGCGATGTCCGGGTCGCCCGCGCGGCCACCGGTCACCAGCGAGGTGAGCAGCTCCCAGCGCAGGTCGGTGTCGATCGACAGTCCCTCGAGCGTCGCCTGACCGTCCAGCAGGTCTCGGACGGCGTCCAGCTGCTCGCTGGTCGCGGCCCGTCCGGCGAAGGACTTCACCAGCTGCAGCTGCGTGTCGGAGCCGGCCTCGGCCGCGCGGGCGAGAGCGAGCAGGCGGTCGGCCGCCGCGATCTCGGTGGCGGAGCGGTGCTCGGGTGCCACGTACAGGTCGAGCGCCGTGGACAGCTGGCGCAGCAGCACGAGCACGACGGACGAGTCCGTCTCGTGCGCGATGTTGTTCAGCACCAGGTCGACGAAGTCCCGGGCGGGCGTCTCGCCGTCGCGGGTGGCGTCCCAGGCGGCGGTCCACACGAGCGTGCGGGGCAGCGAGTCGTCGAACTTGCCGAGGTGCTCGATCGAGGCGGCCAGCGACTGCTCGTCGAGGCGGACCTTGGCGTAGGCGAGGTCGTCGTCGTTGACCAGCAGGAGCGTGGGCCGCTGCGCGCCGACGAGCTGCGGGACCTCGGTGCGCGGGCCGTCGATGTCGAGCTCGACGTGCACGGTGCGGACGAGGCGGCCGTCGGACAGGTCGTAGCCGCCGATCGCGAGGCGGTGCGGGCGCTGCACCGGGTGCTCGGCGGGCACCTCCTGCAGGACGGCGAACGAGGTGATGAGTCCCGCGTCGTCGACCTCGAGCGACGGTCGCAGCAGGGTGACGCCCGCCTTCTCCAGCCAGAGACCGGACCACGCGGAGAGGTCGCGGCCGCTGGTGGCCTCGAGCTCGGTCAGGAAGTCGCGCAGCTCGGTGTTGCCCCACGCGTGCTTGGCGAAGTAGGCGCGGACGCCCGCGAAGAACTCGTCCTGGCCCACCCACGACACCAGCTGCTTGAGCACGCTCGCGCCCTTGGCGTACGTGATGCCGTCGAAGTTGACCTCGACGTCCTCCAGGTCGCGCATGTCCGCGACGATCGGGTGCGTGGAGGGCAGCTGGTCCTGCCGGTACGCCCAGTTCTTCTCCATCGAGGAGAACGTGGTCCACGCGCTGGTCCAGCGGGTGGCCTGCGCGGTGGCGAGCGTCGACATGTACTCCGCGAACGACTCGTTCAGCCACAGGTCGTCCCACCAGCGCATGGTGACCAGGTCCCCGAACCACATGTGCGCCAGCTCGTGCAGGATCGTCACGGCGCGGCGCTCGATGGTGGCCTCGGGCACCTTGGACCGGAAGACGTACGACTCGAGGAACGTCACCGCGCCGGCGTTCTCCATGGCCCCGGCGTTGAACTCCGGCACGAAGAGCTGGTCGTACTTGATGAACGGGTACGGGACGCCGAAGGCGCGCTCGTAGAAGTCGAAGCCGGCGCGCGTGAGGTCGACGATGTTGTCGGTGTCCAGGTGCTCGGCGAGCGAGCCGCGGCAGTAGACGCCCAGCGGGATGATGCGGCCGTCCTGGCTGGTGAGCTCGCGGTGCTCCGCGTGGTACGGCCCCGCGATGACGGCGGTGATGTACGACGAGATGCGCGGCGTGGTCTCGAACGACCACGTCGCCGTGCCCTTGTCGACGCCGCCGTTGAGGTTGGTGCCACCCTCGACGACGACGGGCATGCCCACCTGCGGGTAGTTCGACACGACGGTCCAGTGCGCCGGAGCCGTGACCGTGAACGTGAACGCTGCCTTGAGGTCGGGCTGCTCGAAGACGGCGAACACGCGCCGGGAGTCGGCCACCTCGAACTGCGAGTACAGGTAGACCTCGTCGTCCACGGGGTCGACGAAGCGGTGCAGCCCCTCGCCGGTGTTCATGTACGCGGCGTCGGCGACGACGACGAGCTCGTTGCTCGCGGCGAGGCCGTCGAGCTGGATGCGCGCGTCGGTGACGACCGCGGCGACGTCCAGCGACCGCCCGTTGAGCGTGACCTCGTGCACGGTCGGCGCTATCAGGTCGATGAACGTCGAGGCGCCCGGTGTCGCCGTGAACCGCACCACGGTGCGGGAGCCGAACGTCGTGGGACCGGTCGTGAGGTCCAGGGTGACGTCGTAGGACTCGGTGGCGACGACTGCGGCGCGCTCGCGCGCCTCTGCACGGGTGAGGTTCTCTCCAGGCACGCAGGTACTCCTCGGGACGCGATCGGGTGGGCTCTTGGCCGGGTCGATCATCGCACGCAGCGATGGGGGTCCTAAGGTCGACGCGTGCACGCGACCTACGACGCCGTCATCGTCGGCGGGGGCCACAACGGCCTGACCGCGGCGGCCTACCTGGCCCGCGCGGGGCGGACCGTCCTGCTGCTCGAACGGGCGGACCACCTGGGCGGTGCGACGCAGTCGGCGCGCGCGTTCCCCGGGGTCGACGCCAACGTGTCGCGGTACTCCTACCTGGTCTCGCTGATGCCGCGACAGGTCCGCGAGGAGCTCGGGCTGCGGGTCGAGCTGCGCCGCAGACGGATCTCCTCCTACACGCCGGCTCCCGACGGCGCAGGTCTGCTGGTCGACGCGGGCGACCGTCAGGGGACCGACGCCTCGTTCGCGTCCGTCGGCGCGGCCGGGGACGTTGCCGCCTGGCGGGAGCTGGCGTGGCGTACCGGCACGGTCGCGGCACGTCTCTTCCCGACGATGACCGAGCCGTTGATGTCCGCCGCGGACGCCCGCCGCCTGCTGCGCGAGGACGACTGGCGCGACCTGGTCGAGCGCCCGATCGGCGAGCTCGTGGACGCGTCGTTCGCCTCCGACCTGGTGCGCGGGGTCGTCCTGACTGATGCGCTCATCGGGACGTTCGCGCGTGCGCACGAGCCGGACGGGCGAGCCAACCGGTGCTTCCTCTACCACGTGATCGGCGGCGGCACGGGGGACTGGGACGTCCCCGTCGGTGGCATGGGCGCCGTGTCCGGAGCGCTGGAGGTGGCGGCCCGCGCGGGCGGTGCGGAGCTGGTCACGTCCGCCGACGTGGCAGCCGTCGACCCGGGTGGCGCGACGACCCCGGCTGAGGTGACGTGGTCCGACGCCGACGGGGTGACCCACCGGGTGGGCGCGCGGCACGTGCTCGCCGCGTGCGCTCCCGCCGTCCTCGACCGGCTGCTCGGCAGGCCTCCCGGACCGGCCCCCGAAGGGTCGCAGCTCAAGCTGAACATGCTGCTCACACGCCTGCCGCGGCTGCGCTCAGGGATCGACCCGGCCGTCGCGTTCGCCGGCACGTTCCACGTGCACGAGTCCGCGAGCGAGCTCGAGACCGCCTACCAGCAGGCCGCCGTCGGCACGATCCCGGACGTGCCCCCGGTCGAGACGTACTGCCACTCGCTGACGGACGACTCGATCCTCGGCGCCGAGCTCCGCGCGACCGGGCACCACACGCTCACGGCCTTCGGCCTGCACATGCCCGCGCGGCTCTTCGCGGCCGACCCCGACGGTGCGCGCGAGCGCGCGCTGGCCGCCACGCTGCGGTCCATCGACAGCGTCCTCGCGGAACCCCTCGAGGACTGCCTCGCCCGCGACGCGACCGGGGCGCCCTGCCTGGAGGTCCGCAGCCCCGTCGACCTGGAGGCGGACGTCGGCCTGCCCGGCGGCCACATCTTCCACCGCGACCTCGCGTGGCCCTGGGCCGAGCACGACGACGAGGTGGGGGCGTGGGGTGTCGAGACGGCCGACCCACGCGTCCTGATCGCCGGCGCAGGAGCCCGCCGCGGAGGCGGTGTCAGCGGCATCCCCGGTCGCGCCGCCGCGCTCGCGGTGCTCGGCACAGCCTGACGACCTGCGGGAATACTCGGGCGCGGCGCGATGGTTGCGCCAGGCACCGACATCTCTGGAGGACTCTGTGACGAGCACGCCCACCGCCCGCCCCGTCGTCGACTTCTGGTTCGACCCGGCCTGTCCGTGGGCGTGGATGACGTCCCGCTGGATGGACGAGGTCGCCGCGATCCGCGACGTGGACGTCCGCTGGCACGTCATGAGCCTGTCCGTGCTGAACGAGAAGCGCGACGACCTGCCGGAGCGGTACCGCGACCTCATGGACGAGGGCTGGGGACCGGTGCGCGTCATCATCGCCGCCGCGCGCGACCACGGTGAGCAGGTCATCAAGCCCCTCTACGACGCGATGGGCACGCGGCGCCACCCCGGCGGTCGCACGGACACCGCCGCGATCATCGCCGAGTCGCTGGCCGAGGTCGGTCTTCCGGCAGAGCTGGCGGCCGTCGCCGGCACCGAGGAGGTCGACGCGCTGCTGCGCGAGTCGCACGGCGAGGGCATCTCGCTCGTCGGCGACGACGTGGGCACCCCGGTCGTCGCCATCGACGGCGTCGGCTTCTTCGGTCCGGTCATGACGCCCGCCCCTACAGGCGACGCCGCCGGTCGCCTGTTCGACGGTCTGGCCCTGATGACGAGCGTCCCCGGCTTCTACGAGCTCAAGCGCTCGCGGACCGCCGGCCCGTCGTTCTGAGCATCCGACCAGGAAGATTGGCCCGTCCGGTTCGTCCCGTGTGATCCTGGTCGCCGACTCCGCCCCGGACGGGGCGGGTCGGCGACCCCCACGGGGAGGAACGGAGCAGCATGACCTCGGCGCGCACGATCCGGCTCTTCGTCATCGTCGACGCGGTGCTGGTGCTGCTCCTGCTGATCATGGCGATCGTCTACCTGAGCAATGACGGCGGAGGCGACGACGGCTCGGACGACGCGACCGCCGGGGCGAGCGCGTCGAGCACCCCGACGTCGAGCTCGTCGTCCTCGTCCACGGAGCCGGTCGCGTTCGCGCTGCCCAGCGGCAACATCGCGTGCACGATGTCCGTCGACGGCGTGACCTGCACCATCGCCAGCTACACGTACGCACCGCCGGTCGTCGCAGGATGCACGGAGGTGACCGGCCACGTGATCGTCCTGAACGCGGACGGTGTCGCGTTCGACTGCGTGAGCGGGCCGGCGCCTGCGGTCGCGGGCGACGACGTCCCCGTCCTCGAGTACGGGATGACCACGAGCGTCGGCGACTACACGTGCCGCAGCGCGACCGACGGCGTGCAGTGCGTCGACGGGTCGGGTACCGGCTTCCAGCTGGCGCGCGCCTCGTGGTCCGAGCTGCCGGCCTGACGCCGGCCGCCCGGACCAGGAGGGTTCACCAGATGCGGACGCGCTCCTCGGGGGCGAGGTACAGGGCGTCACCCGGCTGCACGTCGTAGGCCGCGTAGAACTCGTCGACGTTGCGCACCACACCGTTGCAGCGGAACTCGTTCGGGGAGTGCGGGTCCATGGCGAGCCGCCGGATCAGCTCCTCGTCGCGACCCTTCGACTGCCAGACCTGCGCCCAGCCGAGCAGCACGCGCTGCGCGCCCGTCAGCCCGTCGATCACGGGGGCGTCCTCGAGCGGGGTGCCGAGCGCGATCCGGTAGGCCGTGAACGCGATGGACAGCCCGCCGAGGTCGCCGATGTTCTCGCCGATGGTGAGCTCGCCGTTCACGTGGTGCGACCCGTCCAGCTGGACCGGGGAGAACTCCGCGTACTGGTCGATCAGCGCCTTGGTGCGCGACTCGAACTCGGCGCGGTCGTCGGCCGTCCACCAGTCCTCGAGGCGCCCGTCGCCGTCGTACTTGGACCCCTGGTCGTCGAACCCGTGGCCGATCTCGTGGCCGATCACGGCGCCGATCCCGCCGTAGTTGACGGCGTCGTCGGCATCCGCGTCGAAGAACGGCGGCTGCAGGATGGCGGCCGGGAACACGATCTCGTTCAGCCCGGGGTTGTAGTAGGCGTTGACCGTCTGCGGGGTCATGAACCACTCGTCGCGGTCGATCGGCTTGCCGATCTTGCCGAGGTCGCGGTCCTGCTCGAACGCGTACGCGCGGCGCACGTTGCCCAGCAGGTCGTCCGCCGACACGACGAGCGTCGAGTAGTCGCGCCAGCGGGCGGGGTACCCGATCTTCGGGGTGAACGCCTCGAGCTTGGCCAGTGCCTTCGCGCGTGTCTCCTCGCCCATCCAGTCCAGCTGCGAGATGGACTCGCGGTACGCGGCGACCAGGTTGGCCACCAGCCCTTCCATCCGCGCCTTGTGCGCCGCCGGGAAGTGCCGCTCGACGTAGACCTTGCCGACGGCCTCGCCGAGCACGCCCTGGACCAGCGAGACGCCGCGCTTCCAGCGGTCGCGCAGCTCCTGTGCGCCGGTGAGCGTCCGGCCGTAGAAGTCGAAGTTCGCCTCGACGAGCGCGTCGCTCAGGTACGGCGCCCGGTCGGAGATGACGTGATAGCTGAGCCACGCCTTCCAGTCCTCCAGCGGCTCGCTCGCCCAGAGCGCGGCGAACGCCTCCGCGAAGGACGGCTCGCGCACGACGAGGTGGTCGAACGCCGCGGCGGGCGCCCCGAGCGCCAGCACCCAGGAGTGCCAGTCGAACCCGGGGGCGCGCTCGGCCAGCGCGGTGAGGGTCAGGGCGTTGTAGGTGAGGTCGGCGTCCCGGTCCGTGACGACGTCCCAGTGCCCCGCGGCCAGCGAGGTCTCCAGGGCCACGACGCGACCGGCGAGCTCGTCGGCCTGCGCCTCGTCCGCTGCGGCTCCGCCCAGCAGCAGCATGCGGGCGACGTGCGGGCGGTACGCGGCGAGCACCGGCGCGTACTGCTCGTCGCGGTAGTAGGCCTCGTCCGGCAGACCCAGGCCGCCCTGCGCGAGGTGGACCACGTAGCGGGTGGGCTCCTTGGCGTCGTTGTCGACGTAGAACCCGACGGCACCGCCGGCCCCGGTGCGCTGCAGTGCCCCCAGCGCCCCGGTGAGCTCGGCCTGCGTGGTCGCCGCCTCCACGAGCGCGAGATCGGTGCGCAGCGGCGCGATGCCGGCGGCCTCGACGGCTTCCGTGTCCATGAACGACGCGTAGACGGCGCCGACCTTCGCCTCGACGGGGTCCGTGGAGGTCCCCGCAGCGGCGGACGCTCCGGCGTCGGCGATGATGTCGCGGACCTGCTCCTCCGCGTGGTCGTGCAGGGCGCGGAACGCTCCGTCCATCGCGCGGTCCGCGGGGATCACGTGCGCCGCGAGCCAGCGGCCGTTCACGTGGGCGTAGAGGTCGTCCTGGGGGCGGACGTCGGGGTCGAGTGCGGACAGGTCGATGCCACTGCGCGTCATGCGCACAGCCTACGGACGGGTAGCTCTGCTCTGCCGACGCTTACGCCCAGGGCTGACGACCGCCTGCCGGACTGCCGACGCGGCGCCCCGGGGGTGGTGCGGCAGGATGGCCTCATGCGCATCCACGTCGCCTCCGACCACGCCGGCTACGAGCTGAAGGTCGCTCTCGTCGAGCATCTGCGGGCCGCGGGCCACGACGTCGTCGACCACGGTGCCGACACCTACGACGCGCTCGACGACTACCCGCCGTTCTGCTTCGCGGCGGGCGAGGCCGTCGTCGCCGAGCCGGGCTCGCTCGGCGTCGTCATCGGCGGCTCGGGCAACGGTGAGCAGATCGCCGCCAACAAGGTCACCGGGGTGCGCGCCGCGCTCGCTTGGAACCTCACGACCGCGCAGCTGGGCCGTCAGCACAACGACGCCAACGTCGTCGCGATCGGCGCCCGTCAGCACTCCGTCGACGAGGCGCTGGAGCTGGTGGACGCGTTCGTGGCCGAGCCGTTCAGCCACGACGCGCGCCACCAGCGCCGGATCGACCTCCTCGCGGACTACGAGGCCGCACGCTAGCTGTCGCAGGTCACCAGACGTAGTTGCACATCGGCGCGACCGGCCAGCCGAACGCGACGGCCGCGGACTGCAGCGCACCGGGCGTCTGCTCGGTCACCAGGCCCGCGCGGGCCTGCGCCGCCAGCGACCGGCCGCCCAGGTAGGCGGCGCCGAGCTCGCGGACGTCGAGCGTCAGGTCGGCGTCGTCCTGCGTGCGGGTGACCTCGGCCGGGTACGTCCCGTCGTCCTGCCGGGCGCCCGTGGTCAGACGCCACCGGCCCGCGTTCGCGGTCAGGCGGGTGTCGGTCACGTCGAGCACGACGTCGACCGGTGCCGCGTACCGGCGTCCGGCGAGGGCCGTGGGCAGGTCGAGGATCCGGACCCAGAGGTTGTCGTTGACCTTGGGGACCACCGCGCGGGGGTCCACGAGCAGGTGCAGGAGGGTGTCGTCGACGGGCAGCATGGGCCCCTCGACGGTGGCGGTGAGGTCGAGGTCCAGCAGGAACGACCAGAGGCGATGGGTCGCCGCCGCGTCGACGGCGACCGCCTCGCGCACCTTGACGGTCCCGGCGGGGCCGCCCTCCGCCCAGTTCTCCTTGCGCCGGAACAGCGCGAAGGCGCGGACGTCGCCCGCGGCGTCGTGCACCGTGACGATCCGCAACGGCTCGGCACCCTCGCGCCACGCCGGCGGGTCGACGAGCACCCGGGTGCGCCACGCCTCGCTGTCCCGCGTGGTCCAGCCGGGCCGGCCGGCGCCCGCAGCGCGGTGCACGGCGTCGACCAGGGCGCTGTGCCGGGCGACGTCGGCGGTCGCCAGCCTCACCGTGAGCTCGTCGGCGCCGGGGACGTCACGCAGCGCGGCACCCCGGGCGAGCTTCACGCGGACGTCGTCGGCGGCCGATCCGTAGCCGTACCGCCCGTAGATCGCGTGCTCGGCGGCGAACAGGGCGGAGATCGGCTCGTCGCGGGCGAGCGACCGGGCGAAGTGGGAGTCGATCATCGCCGTCAGCAGGCCACGGCGACGCTGGTCCGGCCGGGCGCCCACCCAGGTGAGCCCCGAGCAGGCGATCGTCCCGCCCGGCACCGGCATCGCGTGCGCGTACGACGCGTGCACGGCCGCGAGCACCCCGTCGGCATCCTCGACGGCCTGCGCGCGGTCCCACTCGAAGGTGATGGGGACCAGGGCGTCGGTCTCGGCGTTCGAGTCGAACGCGAACGCCAGGCGGTCGACCTCGAGGTACTCGTCCTTGCGGCTCTCGGGCACGTCGACGAGGCGGTATCCGTCGGGAAGCGGGGTCATGCCGCCCATCGTCCGTCACGGCACCCGGATCGGCACGTCATTTCCGGCGCGCCGGAGACATTCGTATGCCCCGGACCTGCGGATACGCTCGCCAGGTGAGGGGAACCCGATGGGTGCCGGCGCAGGGGCTCTTCACCCGCGCCAGCCTGGTGCTGCGCCGGTGGAGCGGTCGCTCCCAGGTGACGCTCACGGCGGCCCTCGTGCTCAGCGTGGGGCTCCTGACGCTGGGCATCGCGCAGCAGCCCGAGTGGGTCCCGCCGTCGACCTTCCTGCTCGTCGAGCTGGTGGCGGTGTTCCTGCTGCGGCTGCGCAACATCGTGGTGCTCGGCGTCGCGATCCTCGGGTGCTCGTGGTGGCTGTGGTGGTGGGGGGCGACGTCGATGATCCCCGGCATCCTCGTCGTGGTCACCGTCTCCGTCGGCGCGACCATCGCGTTCGCGCGGGAGCGGGAGCGCCTCGGCCTCCAGGGGGCGCCCGGCGACCTCATGCTCGTCGACCTGCGGGACAGGCTCGCCGCGCACGGCCGCGTCCCCCCGCTGCCCGCCGGGTGGCGCGTGGACAGCGAGATCCGCTCGGCGCACGCCGACGGCTTCTCCGGCGACTTCATGGTGGCGGGCACCCGGTCCGACGCGGACGCGCTCGAGATCGTCCTGGTCGACGTGTCCGGCAAGGGCCTGGACGCGGGAGTGCGCTCGCTGCAGCTGTCCGGTGCGTTCGGCGGTCTGCTCGGCGCCATGCCGCGCGACGAGTTCCTCCGCGCCGCCAACCAGTACCTGCTCGCGCAGGCGTGGGACGAGGGCTTCGCGACGGCGATCCACCTCGCGCTCGACCTGCGCACGGGCGACTTCTGGGTGTCGTCGGCCGGGCACCCGCCCGCGGTCCAGCTGCACGCCGGCTCCGGGCGCCTCGAGCTGATCGACACGGTCGGCAGCCCCGCGCTCGGGGTGGTGGCCGACATCCGGTGCGAGTCACGCGCGGGACGCATGGAGCACGGCGACGTCCTGCTGCTCTACACGGACGGTCTGATCGAGGTGCGCGGGGGAGACCTCGACCAGGGCATCGACCGCTTCATGGGGGCGGCGGACCGCGTCCTGGCGCCCGGCCGCGGCTCCGCGGCGGCGGTGCTGGCCGCGGTCAGGGCGGGTGACGACGACGACCGCGCGGTCGTGCTGGTGCACCGCGACTGACGTCAGGGCTGCACGGACCGGACCAGCCAGTCGGCGTACCCCTCGCGACCGCCACCGGCCCGCAGGTGGATGTCGTCGTCGTAGAACCACGCGCGGTTGGCGGCGCCGAGCGTGTTCCAGTCGAGCAGGTGCGCCTGGGGGTACTCGGGAGCGACGCGGGCGAGGAGCTCGTTGTTGTAGTCCGCCCAGGTCCGCGGGACGTGGACGTTGACCAGGTAGACGCGCCGGTCCCGCGTGAGCTCGAGCAGCTCCCGGAGGCTGGCCTCGTCGATCGGCCCGTTGGTCCCGCCGTGCACGATCACCGTGTGCCCGAGGGTCCCTGCGGCGACGCCGGCGCGGACGAGCTCGAGCATGGCGCCGAACTGCCGTGACACCTCGGCGTCCACGGCGACCCCGCGGGCGGCCAGGTCGGCGGCGGCCCCGAGCATGACGGAGTCGCCGATGCTGGAGACGGCACCGACCTCCTCCGGCGGCGGCGGAGGTGGCGGCTGGACGGCCGCAGGGGTCTCCGACCGCGTCGGCGTGGGTGTCGGGGTGGGCGTCGGGGTCGACCGCTGCGAGGTCGCCGTGGCCACGGGCGCCGGCTGCCACGACGCGACGTCCCCGCCCACCCGGGGCACCTGGGCGAGGGCTGCCGTCGCCACCCCGCCGACCACCGCGAGACCGACGGCCGCGGCGACGACCCGCAGCACGGTGCGCGCCCGGTCCTCGTGCGGCCGCCGCACCCGCGCGACCGCCCGGCCCACGGCTCCTCGGCGGACGGGGAGCTCGACGAACCGGTAGGAGAGCTCCGCGACGCCCAGCACCGCGGCCAGCCGCAGGATCGTGACCAGCCACGGGGACACGTCGAGGTCCACCCCCGGGCGGCTGAGCATGAAGACCGGCCAGTGCCACAGGTAGATGCCGTAGGACCGCTCGCCGAGCCAGCGCCACGGCTGGCGGCCGAGAGCGCGCCCGAGCAGCCCGGCGGGATCCGCGACCGCCCCGACGAGCACCGCGGCCACGAGGGAGAACGCGAGGAAGCCGCCGCGGTAGAGGGCGTCGCTGAACTCGTCGACCCACACGAACGCCGCGACGACCCCGAGCAGAGCGAGGAGCCCGAGGACGTCGGTGACGCCCGCCTCGAACCGCCGGACCGCCCGGCCGCGCTCGCGGAGCCACGACCCCGTCCGGTCCCAGGTGCGCCACGGGGTCCAGGCCGCGGCCATCGCGGCGCCGACGAGCAGCCCCATCGAGTGGGTGTCGGTCCCGAAGTACACCCGGCTGGGGTCGTTCGGCACGGGGGAGGAGGTACGGATGGCCAGGACCGCCATCGCCACCGTCGACAGCAGCGCCAGGATCCCGGCGACCTGGCCGACCCGCGCCCGGCCGGCCTTGAGCGCCAGCACGACGACCAGCGGGAACACCAGGTAGAACTGCTCCTCGATGGCCAGCGACCACAGGTGCTGGAGCAGGGGTGGGCGGCTGACCATCTCGAAGTACGAGCGGTCCGCGTAGACCTGCCACCAGTTCGACACGTACGTCGCGGCGGCGGCGATGTCCCCGCGCAGCTCCGCCGCCTCGCTCGGCATCGCGACCGCGACGCCCGCCATCGCGACCAGGAGCAGGCCGAGCGCCGGCAGCAGGCGGCGTGCCCGCCGGGCGTAGAAGCGGCGGAACGAGAAGGCTCCGGTGCCCTCCACCTCGTCGAGCACGAGCGTGGTGATGAGGAAGCCGGACAGGACGAAGAAGACGTCGACGCCCAGGAACCCGCCGCGCATCCACGGTGCGCCCAGGTGGTAGATCACCACCCCGGCGACGGCGATCGCGCGGACCCCGTCGAGCCCGCCCAGGTGCGGCATGCGGGCCGGGACGCTCGGGCGGGGCGACCGCTGCTCCGCGAGCGCGGGGCGCTGGGCGGTGACGGTCATGGATCTCCCGGGTCGGTGCACGTGCACGGGGTGCCTGGGGGCGCTCCCGTGCGGCCAGGGTAGGTCGGGTCGACGGGCGATCCGGCCGCGGACACGCGGGCCGGTCAGTCCTCGTCCGGGAACCAGATCGCGCGACGCAGCGCGACGCGTGTGCCGTCCGCGGTGAGCGGGGTGCCCTCGTCGCCCAGCAGCGCCAGCGCGCGCGTGGTGTGCCGGGCGGGCGGCCTGCCCGCGGCGTTGACGACGCGCCACCACGGCACCCCCGAGCCGGCGTGGCTCATGACCTGGCCGACCTGCCGCGGTCCGCCCCGCCGGACGCCGTCGCGGGCCTCGAGCAGGTCGCCGACGACCTCCGCGACGGTCCCGTAGGTCATCGCGCGACCGGCGGGGATGGCGGCGACCAGGTCGAGCACGGCCTCCGCGTAGTCGTCGTCCATGCCGCGGGTCAGGCCGGTGCGCGCAGGGCGTCCGCGATCGCCGGGAGCGTGCGCGGGTCGGCCTGGACCAGCATCGTCGTGACCGCCGTGGTCTCCCACGCGGGGAGCTGGGCGCGGATGTCCTCGACCGTCCCGACCAGCGCGATGTCCCGCACCAGCTCGATCGGCACGGCGGCGGTGGCACGCGCGCGGTCGCCGGCGAGGTAGTGCGCCTGGATCTCGTCGCACGCCTCGGCGTACCCGAGCCGGTCCAGCACGTCGCGGTGGAAGTTGGCGCCCTTGGCGCCCATGCCGCCCGCGTAGAGCGCGATGAACGGCCGGACGCTGTCGGCGGCGGACTCGACGTCGGCACCGATCACGACCGGGACGGTGGCGACGACCTCGAAGTCCTCGACGGGGCTGAGCCCGGCCGCGCGCTTGGCGAAGCCCTCCGCCAGGAGCGTCCGGTACTCGCCGTCCATGCGGGGGGAGTAGAACAGCGGTAGCCAGCCGTCGGCGATCTCCGCGGACATCGCGATGTTGCGCGGACCCTCGGCCGCCAGGTGGATCGGCAGGTCGGAGCGCAGGGGGTGCACGGTCGAGCGCAGCGCCTTGCCCAGCCCGGACCCCTCGTCGGCCGGCAGGGGGAGCCGGTAGAACTGGCCGTCGAACGTGACGGGTGCCTCGCGGGCCAGGACCTGCCGGACGATGGACACGTACTCGCGGGTGCGGGCGAGCGGCTTGGGGTAGGGCTGGCCGTACCAGCCCTCCACCACCTGCGGGCCCGAGGCGCCGAGCCCGAGCACGAAGCGGCCGCCGGACAGGTGGTCGAGCGTGAGGGCGGCCATCGCCGCGGCCGTCGGGGTGCGCGCGGAGATCTGCGCGATCGCCGTGCCCAGCCGGATGCGCGAGGTGCGTGCACCCCACCAGGCGAGCGGGGTCAGGGCGTCGGAGCCGTACGCCTCGGCGGTCCAGACCGAGTCGAACCCGAGCTGCTCGGCGCCGAGGACGGCCTCCTGCGCACCGGGCGGGGGACCCGCCGACCAGTAGCCCGTGTGGTAGCCCAGCCGCATCGTCAGTCCTCCTGGTCCGGCGTCGTCGTCGACGCCCGCGCCAGGCTACCTGCTACCCCGGGTATCGCGTGTCGCCGGAGCGCTTCGGTGACCAGGGCGGTGGTGGTCTGCGGGGCGATGCCGAGCGACCCGGCGACGCGCACCAGCGTCTCCACGGCGGCGTGCAGCTCGGAGTTGTCCTGTGCGGGGGCGGTGACCACGGCACCCCGGCCGCGGCGGAGCTCGATCACGCCCTCGTCGCGCAGCTCCTGGTAGGCGCGCAGCACCGTGTGCAGGTTGATGTCGAGCGACGCGGCGAGCTCCCGGGCGCCCGGCAGCCGTTCGCCGTCGACCAGCTCACCGTGCGCGACGGCGGCCCGCACCTGCCCGGCCAGCTGCGTGAACAGCGGGTCGGGTGACGCGGCATCGATGCGGAAGAGCATGCGTCGACCCTAGTTGTTCGAGGACAACTAGAACATCAGACGCCTCAGATGTAGATCGCCGGGTCGTCGATCTCGACGTCGAACGGAGCAGCCGCCGGGCGCAGCCGGATCGTCGCCGGCACCCCGACCGCGATCGCGCCCGGCGGCACGTCGTGGATGACGACGGCGTTCGCACCGATCTGCGCGCCCGCACCGATCCACACCGGACCCAGGATCTTGGCCCCGGCCCCGACGACCACGTCGTCGCCGAGCGTCGGGTGCCGCTTGCCGTGGCGCATCGACTTGCCCCCCAGGGTCGACCCGTGGAACAGGACGACGTCGTCCCCGACCTCGGCTGTCTCGCCGACGACGACGCCCATGCCGTGGTCGATGAACAGCCGGCGTCCCAGCCGGGCGCCGGGGTGGATCTCGATGCCGGTGACTGCCCGCGCGAGCTGGGAGACCAGTCGCGCGGGCAGCCGCAGGCCGGGCTGGTGCCACATCCTGTGCGTCAGCCGGTACACCCACACCGCGTGCACGCCCGGGTACCCCAGGGCGACCTCGGCGAGCGACCGGGCCGCGGGGTCGCGGTGCCGGGCGGCCTCGAGGTCTTCCCTGAGGGTCGCGAAGAAGTGCAGGTGGTGGTCGGACACGGATGCCTTCGTCCTGTCGTCGGGTGTGGCGCGAGCGTTCTGCAGGTCAGTCGACGAGGTCCGCGTACAGCACGGTGGACAGGTAGCGCTCACCGAACGACGGGACGATGGCGACGATGAGCTTGCCGGCGTTCTCCGGGCGCTGCGCCAGGAGCGTCGCGGCGTGCAGGGCGGCACCGGAGGAGATCCCGACCAGCAGCCCCTCCTCGGCGGCGGCGCGGCGGGCGACCTTGACGGCCGTCTCGGCGTCGACGTCGATGATCTCGTCGTAGACCGTGGTGTCGAGGATCTCGGGCACGAAGTTGGCGCCGATGCCCTGGATCTTGTGCGGGCCGGGTGCGCCACCGTTGAGGATCGGCGACTCGGCCGGCTCCACGCCGACGATCTTCACGCCGGGCTTGCGGGCCTTGAGCACCTGACCGACGCCGGTGATGGTGCCGCCGGTGCCGATGCCCGCGACGAGGATGTCGATCTCGCCGTCGGTGTCCGCCCAGATCTCCTCGGCGGTCGTCGTGCGGTGGATCTCGGGGTTGGCCTCGTTGGCGAACTGGCGGGCCAGGATGGCGCCCGGACGCTCGGCGACGATCTCGTCGGCACGGTTGACCGCGCCGCGCATGCCCTCGGAGCCCGGCGTGAGGATGAGCTCGGCGCCGAAGGCGCGCAGCAGGAGCTTGCGCTCCTTGGACATCGTCTCCGGCATGGTCAGGACGACGTTGTAGCCACGGGCGGCACCGACGAACGCGAGCGCGATGCCCGTGTTGCCGCTGGTGGCCTCGACGATGGTGCCACCGGGCTTGAGCTCGCCGGACGCCTCCGCCGCGTTGATGATCGCGACGCCGATGCGGTCCTTGACCGAGTTGGCCGGGTTGTAGAACTCGAGCTTCGCGACGACGGTCGCGGGGGCGCCGTCGGTGATCTTGTTGATGCGGACGAGCGGGGTGTTGCCGATGAGCGCGGTGGCGTCGTCGTAGATGCGTGCCATGGTTCCTCTTTGGTCGAGCTGCCGGCCGGCCGGCAGCTGGTGGGGGACTGACTAGCGATGCGTCCGGGGCTCCGGCGGCGCACGGACGCCGGACGGAGGAGCGGATCAGCGGGGGGCCGTCCGTCCCGGTGCGGGGCGAGCGCTGGCGCGGGAGTCGACCCCTGGTTCAGGGGTTCTCGCGCGAAGGAGCAGCCAGCGCTCTACAGACAGCGACAACACGGCAGCGCCACGTGGGCGCGGCGCAGGACGGCGGGGGCGGCAGGCTGCACGCGCATCGCTTCGTCCTCCAGGACCGGATCGGTCAGGTCGTACCCGCGGCTGCGGGACACGATCGGCCACGACGCTAGCGTCAACGCCCACGCGCGCGCAAAGCATCCCCACCAGGCGGACGTTCAGCCGAGGCCGACCGCGTCCAGCCAGGCCTGCGCGAGCAGCCCGTGACCCGCGGGCGTGGGGTGCACGCCGTCGTCCGCCCACGTCACAGGCCCGGTCCGGGCGGCCGCGGCGGCGAACAGCCCGTCGGCCGGCACGAGCACGGCACGCCGCTCGGTGGCGACCCGGCGCACGACCGCGATCCGCGGGTCGAGGTCCTCGCGCCAGGCGTGCTGCGCCGCGGTCACGGGCACGACGAACGGCTCGATCAGCACGAGCCGGTCGACCGTCCCGACGACGGCCCGCAGGTTCTCCTCGTACTCGTCGGTGGACGTCGGCGTGCCCGCGTCGTACCGGCGCCAGGTGTCGTTGATGCCGATGAGGATCGACACGACCGTCGGTGCCAGCGCGACCGCGTCCTGCTCCCACCGCGCGCGGAGCATGGCGGACGTGTCACCACCGACGCCCCGGTTGAGGAAGGTCAGGCCGAGATCCGGCCTCCTGGCGCCGGCGATCGCCGCGACGATGCCTGCGTACCCGTGCCCGAGGCTCGTCGGGTCGGAGCGGTCGCGGCCCCAGTCGGTGACGGAGTCACCCGTGAGCAGGATGCGGTCGTCAGGCTGCAGGAACGTCGTCATGGGGCCACCTCACCATGGCCCCTCCCGGTCGTGGAGGAGTCGCTCAGGGTGCGGGCCCCGCGACGGATCGCTATGCCGTCTCGGGTCCGCAGTTCACCAGCCAGGGGGTGCCGAACCTGTCGTTGAGCATCCCGAACCGCGCGCCCCACGGGGCGTCCGCGAAGGGCTGCAGAACCGTGCCACCGTCCGCGAGCTTGTCCCAGTAGCCCTGCAGCTCCGCGAGGTCCTGGCCGCTGATCGAGACGGAGATGTTCGTCTGTGCCGCACGCTCCATCGAGGCCGGCGTGTCCGCGCCCATGAGCACGAGGCCGCCGGGCGTCTCGAGCTGGCCGTGCATGATCTTGTCGACCTCGGCGGGGTCGTCGCTGGCGTGGAAGTCACCGAACGTGCTGAGGACGAGCTCGCCGCCGAACACGGACTGGTAGAACTCCATGGCCTCGCGGGCGTTGTCCCGGAAGCTCAGGTAGGGGTTCAGGTATGTCGCCACGGGTGGTCTCCTTCGACTGGGTTCCGACCCGGCCACCTTGTCACCGCCCGCCCACACGCAACAGGATCGAGCCTCATGGACCGCCTCGAGGTGGCGCACCGTCGGCTCCACAACCACCGCCTGTCCGGGCCGCCGCTGCCCGACCCGGCGGCCGTCGTCAGGCACCTCGGCGCGTCGCAGGCCCAGGAGTACGCGATGGCCAGGTGGTCGCTCGGCCAGCGCAGCGCGGGTGCCGACGACGCCGCGGTCCAGGCGGCGCTGGATGCGGGCACGGTCCTGCGCACGCACGTCCTGCGCCCGACGTGGCACTTCGTGGCCCCCGAGGACGTCCGCTGGATGCTGGCGCTCACCGGACCGCGGGTGCGGCAGGCGAGCCGCTACTACGAGCGCCAGGCAGGGATCGACGACGACCTCGTGGACCGGGCGATCTCCGTGATGGGGGAGGCGCTCCGGGGTGGGAACCACCTGACCCGTCCGCAGGTGCAGGAGGCCCTGGCGCGCCGGGGGATCGAGGCGAGCGGCGTCCGGCTCGCCTACCTGGTGATGGCGGCCGAGCTGGCGGCCGTGGTGGTCAGCGGAGAGGTGCGCGGGAAGCAGAGGACCTACGCGATGCTCGACGAGCGGGTGCCGCCGGCGCCGGTGCTCGATGCGGACGAGGCGCTCGCCGAGCTGACCCGCCGGTACTTCGACAGCCACGGACCGGCGACCATCAAGGACTTCCGCTGGTGGTCCAGCCTGGCGCTCACGCAGATCCGCCGCGGCCTGGCGATGGTCGGGGACGACCTGACGTCCGTCGACGTCGACGGGCTCACCTACTGGTTCGTACCGGCGGAGGCACCGACCCGGGACCCGTCCCCGACCGTGCACGTGCTGCAGGGGTACGACGAGTACGGCGTCGCCTATACCGAGGGCCGCGCGGCGGCGAACATCGCGGGCCTGACCGTCGCGCCGGCCGGCACCAACCAGGTGATCCAGCCGCTCGTGCTCGACAGCCAGGTCATCGGTTGGTGGCGTCGGGTGGTCGAGCGTGACCACGTCGTCGCGGAGCCGCACCTCGCGGTGCGCCTGGACGCCGATCAGCGCGACGCGATGCGGGCGTCCTTCGACCGGCTCGCGGCGTTCGCCGGGGTACCGGTCAGGCTCGAGCTAGACAGGTGACCAGAACGTGTGTATAGTTCAACCTTGGATCTCCCGGTCTGCGCGATGGTGTCAGCATCCCATCGTGAAAGATCGGCCCGGAGGTGGAACGCGCCGCTACGAGAGCGGCAGACGGCCATGGTTCGGGTGGCTGATCTTCGACAGCCCCCAATGGCGCTGGGGGCGGTTCAAGCCGCGCGCAACAAGGACAAGCGGGCGCGGTGGGCGAAGGCCAACAGGTGCTGACGGACATGCGGCCCCGGTGCAGCCCGCGACGAGAGTCGCGGCGCAGCACCGGGGCCGTTGTCGTCCCCCGGGCCTTTCGACCCTGCCGACGCCCGGACGGCCGGACAAGACTTGACCTCATGGTCACCACGTACGCCGAGGGCTGGCTCCGACTCACCCGGAACGATCGGCGGCAGCACTTCTTCCGGGACGGCATGAGTGTCTGCGGGCGGTTCGTCACGCCGACCACCCGGTTCCCCGAGGACGACGGCCCCGACCGCGGCGAGTGCCCCGGCTGCCGGCACATCTTCAACACCGAGCGCGGCCAGACCGCCTACTGACGCTCACCCCTGGTAGAGCCACACGACGTTCGCGTCCGGGTCCCGCACGGCCGACGAGCGCGGCATGCCCGTCGTGTCGTGGGGTCCCAGGACCTCCGTCGCGCCGGCGTCGAGCGCCCGTCGGTGGGCGACGTCGAGATCGTCGACGAGCACCCCGATCGTCGCCGGCCCCGCCGCCCCCGGGTAGTCGGCCGTCTGCAGGTGCACGAGGAAGAAGTCGCTCTCGCCGTACCGGCCGAACACGAACCCGGAGAAGTCCTCGTCGGCGGTGCGCTGCGTGACCTCGTACCCGAACCCGAACGCGTCGATGTAGAAGGCCGCCGCAGCATCCAGGTCGGCGACGAGCAGCTTGACCTGCACGGGGCGAGCGCCCGTCGCAGGAGCCGTGGCCGGGAGCCCGTCGTCCGCGAACCGCTCGGTGTCGCCGAGGCTCGCCGAGAGGCGGGCGCGCTCACGTCCGAGCCTGTCGCGGTGTGCGGCGAGCACCGCGTCGGCGCGCGACGGGTCGTCGAGGACCGTGCGGGTGTCCTCCACCGACAGGTCGGTCCAGCGCAGCGAGCGGATGTGGCGGGCACGCTCGAGCTGGTCGGGGAGGTAGTACCGGTAGCCCGTCGCCGCGTCGACGCGTGCCGGGGTCAGCAGCCCGACGTCGTCGTAGTGCCGCAGGGTGTGCACGGACAGGCCGCAGAGCCGCCCGAACCTGCCGATGGAGATCTCGTCGGTGTCCACAAGCAGAACTGTGGACCTTCGGGTGGCCCGAGGGTCAACTGCCGGATCGGAGGAGCCGCAGATCGGCCAGGTCCCCCCGGAAGACGTTGACGTCGATGAAGGACTCCTCGCCGTCGTACCCGTCGAGACGGTCCCGGTGCGAGTACTGCCAGAACGTCCAGGCGCGGCCGTCGGACACGCGTGGCGGCAGGTACACGGCGCGGATCCACAGCGGCGCGTCGGGGAAGCCTCCGGCGATGTACCGGCTGTAGGCGGCCTGCGTCGCGTAGATCACGGGTTCGACGCCGTAGTGCTCGCGCAGCGTCGAGACGAGCGCCTCGAGCTCCGCGCGGATCGTCTCGGGGTCGGGAGGATCGCGGTAGAAGGTCCCGTAGTGCTCGACGTCGATGGCGACCGGCAGGAGCTCGCGGTCCGCGGGGACGGTCGCGATGATGTTCTCCGCCTGCGCGCGACCGGGGCTCTCGAAGCTGAAGAAGTGGTAGGCGCCGACGAGGACGCCGGCCTCCCGGGCGCCCTGCAGGTTCGTCTCGAACGTCTCGTCGACGAACCCGGACCCCTCGGTCGCCTTCACGTACGCGAAGTCGATGTCCTGTGCCGCGAGCACCGGCCAGTCGATCGCGCCCTGGTAGGAGGACACGTCGACACCAAGCACCTCGTACCGTGCGGCCAGCAGGCGGTTGGGCCAGATCACCCCGCGCTCGACGAGCACGGCCGCGAGCGCGCCGACGACGAGGACGACCGTGACGGCGACGAACGCCTTGCTGCGGGTACGCACCGAGGAAGTGTGGCGGATGTCTGGGGTCAGGTGTCCCGGCGCGTGAGCTGCAGCACGGGGATCGTGCGGGTCGTGCGCTGCTCGTACGAGCGGAACCCTGCCGAGCGGGCCGTGAACCGGGCCCAGCCCGCGTCGCGCTCGGCGCCGAGGAGCTGTGTCGCGCGCACCGGCACGATCCCGTCGTCCGGTGTCTCGATCTCGACGTCGGGGTGCGCCAGCAGGTTGTGGAACCACGCCGGGTTGTCGGGCGCGCCGCCCTTGGACGCTGCGGCGAGCCACGTGTCCGGGTCGACCCGGATGCCTGCCACGGGGCTGACGCGTTCGGCGCCGGTCTTCGCACCGCGGTGGTGGAGCAGGACGAGACCCTTGCCGAAGCCGTTCGTGCGGACGTCGCCGCCGTTCGTGCGGAACTCGTCGATGATCTGCTGGTTCCAGTCGCTCATGTGCCCAGTGTCGTCGCCCCTGGCCGGCTACCGCTCCTCGGGCGGCGTCGCGGCCGGCCCGGTCGTGTCCCGCACGGTCAGCGACGTCGCCAGCTCGATGTGTCGCGACTGCGGGTGCTCCCCGGAGGACATGGCGAGGACCGTGTGGACGGCCAGCCGCCCCATCCCGTCCAGGTCCTGGCGGACGGTGGTCAGCGCGGGAGTGGTCCAGGCGGCCTGTGGCGTGTCGTCGAACCCCACGACGCTGAGCTGCGTCGGAACCTGCACACCGAGCTGGTGGGCGGTGGCGAGCACCCCCACGGCGATCTCGTCGTCGGCCGCCATGATGGCTGTCGGGGGGTGGGCAATGGTGAGCAGGTCGCGGGTATGCCGCGCGCCTGCGTCGACCTCGAACCGGTCGCTGCGCACCAGCGCCGGGTCCAGCTCGATCCCCGCCGACTCGAGAGCCGCGCGGTAGCCGAAGAAGCGGTCCCGGGCGGAGGTCGAGGCATCCGGGCCGCCGACCCAGGCGATCCGTCGGTGGCCGAGCGTGATCAGGTGGTCGGCCGCGGCGCGGGCTCCCGCCCAGTTGCTCGACCTGACACTCACCATCGGTCGGTGCCGGGCGTCGACGGGGTCGACCATGACGAACGGCAGCCCGGCGTCCGCGGCCGCAGCCAGCAGCCCGTCGGGCTCGGACAGCGTCAGGCCCACGATCCCGACGACGCCGGAGGACCGCTGGTCGGCGATCCACGCGCGGGCGGTGGCGTGCTGCGTGCGCGTCGCCCGGTCGGGGGCCAGGCGGGTCAGCAGGTCGAGGTGCGCGTCGGTGGCCGATGCGAGCACCCCCTGGAGCACGTTCAGGATGTAGGGCGACGCGGGGAGGTCGAAGACCACCGCGAGCGCTCGACGCGACGTGCCCGGGACCGGCGACGTGCCCGGCCGGTACCCGAGCTCCGCCACGGCTGCGAGGACACGTTCACGCGTGCTCGTCGCCACGTCGAGACGGCCGTTGAGCGCCTTGGAGGCGGTGGCCGGCGAGACCCCAGCGGCCCGCGCGACGTCGGCCAGCGTGGGTCTGCTGCGGCCGACCATGGGGGCCATCCTCTCGAAATGTTTTCGTCATGCAGGACACCCGTCGCGGGCAATCCCTCGTGCTAGCCGTTCGCTAGCATAGCCGGGCGACCGAACACCGGTCGAAACATTTCGAGATGCATCGGAGCTCTCATGTCTTCTGACGCCGCGCCGGCCACCCTCCTGATCGACGGGCGGGCGCCGGTCGAGACCGAGCTCCGGCACGTCTGGAACGCGTGCGTCGGAGCAGGACGGGCGAACGAGGCCCTGCGTGCGGACTGGCAGGCCCACTTCCGCGAGGCGGTCGACGTGCTGGGGGCGCGGTTCGTGCGCTTCCACGGCGTCTTCCACGACGACATGTTCGTGTACCGCGTCGCCGACGGCGGTGGCTTCGGTCCGCCCACGCCGCTGCCCGAGCCCGTCTACACCTTCGCCTACGTCGACAAGGTGTTCGACGCCGTCCTCGCCACCGGAGCGCGGCCGTTCGTGGAGCTCGGCTTCCTGCCTCGCGAGCTCGCCACGCAGACCGAGACCGTGTTCTGGTGGAAGGCACATGGCAGCCCGCCGCAGGACATGTGGCGCTGGGTGGAGCTGGTCACCACGACGGTGCGGCACTGGATCGAGCGGTACGGACTCGACGAGGTCCGCGAGTGGCGCTTCGAGGTGTGGAACGAGCCGAACCTGGTGCCGCACTTCTGGACGGGCACGCGGACGCAGTACTTCGAGCTGTACGAGGCGACGGCCCGGGCGCTCAAGGACATCGACGCAGGGCTCCGGGTCGGGGGACCGTCCACGAGCGTCTTCGTGCCGGACGCGCGCTACGCCGGGGAGACGCAGGACAGGTCGGCCGAGGTCGCGACGGCGGAGGCGACCGATCCCGATGCGCTCGACTGGCAGCCGGTGTGGATCCACGAGTTCGTCGACTGGTGCGCGACCCGTGACGTCCCGGTCGACTTCCTGTCGACCCACCTGTACCCGACGGACTACGCGTTCGGCGCCGACGGAGAGGGACGACCCATCCAGCGGCACGTCGACGCGACCTACGACGACCTGGTCGTGATGCGCGCGATCATCGACGAGGGCCCCTTCCCCGACGCTGAGCTGCACATCAGCGAGTGGTCGAGCTCGCCGTCCAGCCGCGACCGGATGCACGACACGCTCTTCGCCGCCACCTACATCACGCGGGCGTTCCTCAAGGGAGCCGCGCTGGCCGACTCGATCTCCTACTGGACCTTCACCGACGTCTTCGAGGAGGGCGGTGGCGGCATCGGCCCGTTCCACGGCGGCTTCGGACTGGTCAACGAGCAGGGCATCCACAAGCCCACGTTCCACGCGATGGCGATGCTGGCGCGGCTGGGCGACCGGCTCCTGCTGTCGACGCCCGACGGGGTGATCACGCGTCGCGGCCGCGACGGCGCGCTCGCGGCCGTCTTCCTCAACTACCCGGACGACATGGGGACCAGGTCGATCGGCTCACGGATCACCTACGACGCGACGCGTGCGCTGAAGGACCTGGGTCCCCGCCGCACCGTCCAGCACACCGTCGAGGGGCTCGCGCCGGGGACACGCCTCACCCTGGAGGTGCTCGACTGGGAGCACGGCAACGTCGCCGAGGCGTGGCACCACCTGGGCGAGCCGCTGAACCTCACGCCGCTGGAGACGGAACGGCTGCGCGGCGTCGCCGACGCGCTGCACCGGGAGACGCTCGTCGTGCCGGACACCGGCGTCCTGGAGATCCTGCTCGATCTGCCTCCGTGGGCGGTGGCGTCGCTCGTGCAGGAGGGTTGAGCGGCAGACCGTCCGGGTGCGGTGCGCGTCCCTGCCGCTCCCGTGCTGCTGTCGACTGAGAGGATGGGGTGTGCCCCGCATCGACGCCCCGACCGTGGTCCAGCACCGGGCCGCGCGGGAGCAGGCGCTGCTGGAGGCGGCCCGTGCGCTGCTCACCGCGCAGCCGGACACGGTGCCGTCCCTTGCCGAGGTCGGTGCGCTGGCCGGTCTGTCCCGGTCGAGCGTGTACCAGTACTACGCGTCGCGCGAGGACCTGCTGGCCGCCGTCGTCGCGGACTCGTTCCCGCGGTGGCAGCAGCGGCTCGACGCCGCGGTGGCCGCGGCGACCAGCCCCCGGGCGCGCGTGCTGGCGTTCCTGCGCGCCAACCTGGAGCTCGTGGCGGACGGCGAGCACGCCCTGGCGCGCACCCTCGCGATGGTGGCGCCGTCGGAGGACCTGGCGCGGCAGTCGCGCGAGTTCCACGACCAGCTCCTGCTGCCCGTCGTCGGCGCCCTCGTCGAGATCGGCGTGCCGGACCCGGCGACCACCAGCGAGCTGGTCAACGCGCTCGTGCACGCGGCGTCGCGTCGGGTGGAGCAGGACGGCGACCTCGAGCGCGCCTACACCGCTGCGGCGTCCCTGATGGACGCGTACCTGCGGGCGGTCGAACAGGGCTGACCACGCCGAGGCCCGGCGTCCGGTCTCCACCGGGCGCCGGGCGTCGGCGGGTCAGACCGGGCGCAGCTGTCCGTCGACCATCTCCAGGACGCGGTCGCAGTGCCCGAGCACGTCGTGGTCGTGGGTGACCATGACGGTCGCGACGGAGAACTCGTGCGTCTGGTGCGCGAGCACCTCGACGATCTCGTGGCTCCGGCGCCGGTCCAGGGCTGCCGTGGGCTCGTCGACCAGGAGCACCGACGGCGAGGCGACGAGCGCCCGGGCGATACCGACGCGCTGGCGCTCACCACCGGAGAGGCGTCCCGGGCGACGACCTGCGTGGTTCTCCATCCCCACGGCCCGGAGCAGCTCCAGCGGTAGTGTGGCGGCGCGCCGGCCGGTGATCTTCTCCACCAGCCGGAGCTGGTCGAGGGCCGTGAGGGCGGGCACCAGGTTGCCGGACTGGAACACGAAGCCCAGGTGGTCGCGTCGGAACGCCGCCAGCGCGCGCGGTGACAGCGCGATCAGGTCGGTGTCGGCCACGACGACCGATCCGGAGGTGGGCCGGGTCAGGCCGCCGGCGACGGCCAGGAGGCTGGACTTGCCGGCGCCCGAGGGTCCGACGATCGCGATCAGCTCGCCGGGCGCGACCGTCAGGTCGACGTGGTCGAGGGCGGCGACCTGGTCGTCGCCGTCGCCGAACGTCAGGGTGACGTCGGTGAGGCTGAGGCCGGTCCGGGTGCGGGTGCTCGAGGCGGTGGTGGTCATCGGTTCTCTCCCAGCGCGGTCACAGGGTCGATGGAGGCGATACGAGCCGTGGCGATGGCCGCGCCGGCCAGGCCGAGCCCGAGGAGCAGGGCGGCGCCGGTCAGGACGGGACCGGACTGCAGGGCGAACGGCATGCCGGTGCCCTCCAGGAGGCTCCCGAAGGCGAGACCCGCGCCCACGCCGACGACCAGGGACCCGGTCAGCAGGATCGCCGCCTGCAGCACACCGTCGGTGAGCAGGAAGCGCGTCGAGGCGCCCATGGCGCGCATCACGGCGAGCTCCCGAGTGCGCTGCACCGTCCACAGCGTGAAGAACGCCCCGACGACGAGCGCGGAGATGGCGTAGAGGAACGCCTTGATCATCTCCATGGTCATCGTCTCGGCGGTGTAGCCGGGGGAGGAGTCGAACGCGGCCTCGAGGGTGCGGGCGGACGTGCCCGCTGCGGCGTCGCCCGCGGCCAGGTCCGGGACCTGACCGTCGAGCCCGCGCAGGGCGACGGCGCTGGCGACGTCGTACGCGTCCGCGTCGGCCTGCTCACCGGCCGTCACTCCGGCGTGCACCTCCTGCCAGGTGGTCAGGGGGACGAACGCGATGTCCACGTGCCCGAAGGTCCGCTGGTCCGCGGTGAAGCCGACCACGGTGAGCTCGGTGCCGAGGCGGTCGAGCGTGATGACGTCGCCGAGGTCGACGCCCGCGTCGCGCGCGGACGAGCTGAGCACGGCCTCGCCGGTACCGGTGAGCTCGCGGCCCTCCGCGGCGGACGGTGCCACGAACCCGTCCGGCTCGACGCCGAACAGCGTGAGGTCCAGCGCGCTCCCGTCGGCGTTCTTGGCGTTGACGATCGCGGTGCCGAGCAGCTCGGCGTCCGCGACGTCGTCGCGATCCGCCCAGATCTGGGACTGGGCCCTGGTGACCTCGGACCGGGTGAAGGCCGAGTCGTCCTTCGTCCCCTCGGAGAAGGCGATGGCGCCGATCGGGCTGCGCATCAGCCCGGAGACGCCGTCGACCACCAGGCCGGAGGACAGGCCGGACAGCAGGACCATGAGGACGGCGATGAGCGCGATGACGGCGGCCATCAGGCCGAAGCGGGTGCGCGCGAAAGCTAGCTCGCGCAGAGCGAGGAACACCGAGGACCTCCAGGGCGGCAGGGAGCCATGCCTTTCCCGACATGGTGTCGACATCTTACCGACACCATGTCGGGATACTCCCTGCAGACCGCGAGGGATCGGTCACACAGCGCGGCGCGCGCTCGGGGCCCTCAGCCCTTCACCGAGCCGAGCATCACGCCTGAGACGAAGTGGCGCTGGACGAACGGGTAGACGCACAGGATCGGCAGGATCGCCAGGATCATGGTGACGGCCTGGATGTTCGCCGAGATGGCGGCCGACGTGGTCCCCGCCGCCGCCGCGCTCGCCGCGGTGGTCGTCGTCGCACCCGCGATGAGGTTGCGCAGGAACAGCGACAGCGGGAAGAGGTTGTCCTCGTCGAGGTAGAGGAACGCCGTGAACCAGTCGTTCCAGTAGGCGACCGAGTAGAACAGGATCATCGTCGCGATGACGGCCTTGGACAGCGGCAGCACGATCCGGGTGAAGATCGCGAACCAGCCCAGGCCGTCGATCTGGGCGGCCTCCTCGAGCTCGCGGGGGATGTTCTCGAAGAACGACTTCATCACCAGGAGGTTGAACACCGACAGCGCCCCGGGCAGGACGAGGGCCCACATGGTGTTCTTCATGCCGAGCGAGGAGATGAGGACGTAGTTGGGGATGATCCCGCCGTTGAAGAACATGGTGAAGACGGCGATCCCGATCAGCGCGTTGCGGCCGCGCAGGTGCGGCTTCGAGATCGCGTAGGCGAAGGTCGTCGTGAGCACCATCGCGATGACGGTCCCGACCACCGTGTACAGCACGGTGTTGCCGTAGCTCGTCCAGAACCGGTCGTCGCCGGCCACCACGCGGTACGTCTCGAGGTTGAAGCCGACCGGCACGGCGTTCACCAGGCCGGCCTTGATCGCTCCCGAGCTGGAGAACGACTGCGCGAGCAGCGTGACGAACGGGTACAGGATCAGCAGGGTGACAAGCACCAGAGCGGTCGCGTTGAGCCCGGTGAACAGGCGGTAGCCGCGGGAGTCGCGCGGGCCGACCGGCACGCCGGCTCGTTCGTCGACCCGGGGCGTCAGATCCGTGCTCACCACAGGCTTGCTCCCACCACTCGCTTCGAGATGAAGTTCGCGGACAGCACCATGACCAGGCCGATGACGGCCTGGAACAAGCCGATGGCTGCCGCGTAGCTCAAGTTGTTGGACACGAGGCCGACCCGGTAGAGGTAGGTCGAGATGACGTCGGCGGTCGAGTAGGTCAGGGGCGTGTAGAGGAGCAGCACCTTCTCGAAGCCCACGTTGAGGAACAGACCGATGTTGAGGATGAGCAGCGTGATCATCGTGGGCCGGATGCCCGGGAGGGTCACGTGCCACGTCTGCCGCCACCGGTTGGCGCCGTCGATGCGGGCCGCCTCGTACAGCGAGCTGTCGACCGTCGTGAGGGCTGCGAGGTAGAGGATCGTGCCCCAGCCGACGGTCTGCCACGCCTCGGAGCCGACGTAGATCGCCCGGAACCACTCGGGTCGCTGCAGGAACGGGATCGCCTCACCGCCGAACCCCTCGACGATCTGGTTCACGGTGCCCTGCAGGGAGGTGAGCTGCATGACCATCCCCGCCACGATCACGATCGACAGGAAGTGCGGCAGGTACGAGATCGACTGGACGGCGCCCTTGAACCACTTCGTGCGCACCTCGTTGAGCAGGAGCGCCAGGATGATCGGCAGCGGGAAGCAGACGAGAAGGGTGAGGCCCCCGAGGATCACCGTGTTGGTGAAGACGTGCCAGAACGTCGGGTCCTCGATGAACATGCGCACGTAGCGCAGCCCGACCCACTCCTCGCCGAAGATGCTGCCCCCCGGACGGAACCGGCGGAACGCGATGACGTTCCCGACCATCGGCAGGTAGCGGAACACCAGGAGGAACAGCAGCGGCAGGAGCGCCATCAGGTACAGCGCGCCGTCCCGCCGCAGAGCCAGGCGCCAGGGCACCTTCGCCACCTTCTGGCGTGTCGGGCGTGGTGGTCGCCGCACCGGGTCGACCGGGGGCTCTCCGGGCGTCGCGCCGATCCCCCTGGGGTCGTCGGCGACGAGCACGGCGTCCGTGCGCTCGCGCGGGATGGTCATCTGTCACACCTTCCACGACCGCCGGTGGGGCGGCGGCGTCGCCGCCCCACCGGACCTCGGGCTCGGACCGGTCAGCCGTTGTCCTCGGCGTAGCGCTCGTGAGCGCCGTTGATCAGGTCCAGGTAGCCCTGCAGGTTCTGCGACTCGAGCTCGCCGACGTAGGCGTCCCACTCGCTGAGCGGGCGCTCGCCGAGGATGAACCGCAGCGTGTTGGTGTCGACGGTGTCCTTGAGCGGTGTCGCGAGGAGCGAGGCCTGCTCGAGCTCGGCCTCGTCCAGAGGCGCAGGCGGGAACGGGTCGCGCGGCGTGCGCGTGGACAGGACCGAGTCGATGTACTCGACGTACTGGGGCGCGTTGTACGACTCCTTCAACGCGCGCGACTCGGTCGAGCCGGCGAGCACGTCGTTCGAGTAGCCGAGGTCCTTGAGGATGTCCGTCGGTGCGTCCGGGTTGATGCTGAAGGCGTCCAGGGAGAACGCCGGGTTCAGCGTGTACTTCCCGTCGGCCTTCGTGTAGGTCTCGCCCTCGACACCCCAGCGCAGCAGGTCGCGAGCCTCGGGGCTGTAGTACAGCCAGTCGAGGAACTGCAGCATCGCGATGAAGTTCGGGTGGTTCTTGGCCTCGGACGTGAGCATGAAGCCGTTCCAGAAGTTGCGCGGCTCGACCACCTGACCGGCCTCGCCACCCGGCGGGGCGATCTGCACGACCTCGTAGTTCCCCTTGCCGACGGTGGCGTCGAGCGCGGTGGAGAAGTCGTTGACCGTGCCGTTCGCGCCGGAGGCGGCGAAGACCTGCCCGGCGGCGAACTTCTCGGTGACCGTGCCGCTGCCGTCGTTCGCGGCGGTGAAGGACTCGGTGTCGAGCAGGCCGTCCTCGACCAGGCCGTGGAAGTACTCGACCATGTCCTTGTAGCCGTCGTTGGTGGCGGCGTAGACGAACTCGCCCTTGTCCTCGTCCCAGAACGTGCCGTTGCCGAAGCCCCAGCCGGCGACCGTGCCGAACGCGTGCGCGGCGTAGTTGAGCATCGACGCGCCCTCGAAGCCGTCGGCGAGCGGGGTGCTGTCCGGGTACTTGGCCTTGATCTTCACCAGCCCGTCGCGCAGCTCGTCCCAGGTCTCGGGGATCGGGGCGCCCACCTCGTCGAAGATGTCCTTGCGGATGAGGACCGTGAACGTGGGGACGGAGACCTCCTGCAGGCCCGGCGTCATGTAGTACTTGCCGTCCGCCTGGCGCAGGTTGTCGACCATGTCGCCCAGGTCCCACTCCTCGACGTACTTGCGGAAGTTGGGCATGTACTTCTCGTAGTCGCTGAGCGGGAGCACCGCCCCGGAGGCCGCGAACTGCTGCTCGTCGCCCGTGTAGATGAGCGGGATGATGTCGGGCGCGTCGCCCGAGCTGATGAGCAGGCTGCGCTTCTCGACGGCGTCGCTGAAGGGGATGTTCGTCAGGTCGAGGGAGACGTTGGTGCGCTCCTCGATCTCGTCGAAGATCTCCCACGAGTCCGTGATCGGGGTCTCGGGCCAGTCCGTCCAGAGCATCGAGAAGGTCACGGGCTCGGTGGCCTTGAAGGTGGTGTCGGCGGCGTAGTCGCTCATCGACGCCGCGTCGTTCTCGCCGGCGTCGTCGTCGCCCGAGCCGCCGGAGCTGCACGCAGCCAGGCTGATCAGGGCCGTGGCCGCGACGAGCGCGGTCACGCGGTGCCGTGCGCGGTGGGTCAGGCGTGGTGCCAGGTCAAGCTTCATGTCTCTCCTTTGAGAACGTCGCGGGCGCCGTCGCCCGAGATCCATGCCGCCTTGAGGTGCGAGGGGGTCCACACCGGTCGCGTCGCAATTTTAGCGTTAAAATAGGAGCAACCACTCGCAGAGTCAACCCTTTGCGCGACTGTCGTGAACCTGTGACCGACTCGTGACCGGAGGAGCTGTGGGGCGACCGGCGCGCGACGGCGCGCCCGGCCGCGTGGACGGTCGCCGGGCTTCCGGCGCGGCGCGTTTTATCGATATAGTCTGCGAACTCGCGCAGCGGCGGTCAGATGGTCGAGGCCTCGCGGGGTCTCCCGCCTGACACAATCCCCGCAGGAGGATGCCGATGGTGACGATGTCCGACGTCGCGCGTGAGGCGGGCGTCTCGGTCATGACCGTGTCGAACGTGCTCAACGAACGTCTTCCGGTCGGCGGGCCGACGCGGGAACGCGTCCTGGCTGCGGTCGAAGCGCTCGGTTACGAGGTGAACCTGACCGCCCGGCACCTGCGGGCGGGCCGGACCGACACGGTCGCGCTGATCGTGCCCAGCTTCCACGACTACTTCGGCGAGGTCGCCGACGAGATCGCGCCCCTGGTCGAGGCGCAGGGGCGCCACCTCGTCCTGGAGCGGACCAGCGCGAGCCCGCAGTACGAGATGGAGGCGGTGAGCGTCGCCCGGCTCCAGCTCTACGACGGCGTCCTGCTGTCCGTGGCCGGGCTCGACCCGGAGCAGCTGAGCCGCGTGCGGACGTCGAAGCCGATCGTGCTCCTGGGCGAGCGCGACGTGCCCGCCCACTTCGACCACGTGCGGCTGGCGAACGAAGAGGGGGCCCGCCTGGCCACCGCGCACATGATCGAGCGCGGATCGCGCCGCATCCTGGCCCTCGGCTGCACGCTCGACCGGGCGCACATGATGACGTCGGACCGGCGACTGGGCTGGGAGACCGCCCACCGCGACGCAGGCCTCCCCGTCGACGAGCGGTACGTCGTGCCGATCGCGACGTACTCCTCGCACACCGCCCGCGCCACGCTCCACGACGTCATCGCGTCGGGCCTGCCCTTCGACGGCATCTTCGCCGCGACGGACGTCATCGCGCTCGGTGCCGTGGCCGCGCTGGCCGACCGCGGGCTGCGCGTGCCCGACGAGGTCCAGCTCGCGGGGTTCGACAACCTCGAGGTGTCGAGCTTCGTCCCGCCAGGGATCACGTCCGTCGACCCGAACCACCACGGGGTCGCCCAGCACGCCGTCGGACTGCTGCACCGGCGGATGGCCGGCGGTGACGGGCCGGCCGAGCACGTCGTCGCGCCGGTCAGCCTCGTGGTCCGCGGGTCGACCCGCCGGTAGATCCCAGGCGCCCGGCGCCCACCGGAGCCACCGCAACGCCGCGGTCGTGCTCCGTCCCACCTGCCCGATCGAGAGGACCACCGTGAGCACCACCCCGACCGCCGTCATCGACCTCGACCTGCCGGGGGCGACGATCTCCCGGCACGTCTACGGGCACTTCGCCGAGCACCTGGGTCGCTGCATCTACGGGGGGTTCTGGGTGGGTGAGGACTCCACGGAGCCCCACGTGCGCGGCATCCGCACCGATGTCGTGGAGGCGCTGCGGGCGATCGCGATCCCGAACCTGCGGTGGCCGGGCGGCTGCTTCGCGGACGACTACCACTGGCGCGACGGCATCGGCCCGCGTGCGGACCGGCCCCGGATGGTGAACTCGCACTGGGGCGACGTGGTCGAGGACAACGCGTTCGGCACGCACGAGTTCATGGACCTGTGCGAGCTCCTCGGGGCCGACCCGTACGTGTCGGCGAACATCGGGTCGGGCTCCGTGCGTGAGATGAGCGAGTGGGTCGAGTACCTGACCCGGGCGGACGACTCGCCGATGGCTGCCCTCCGGCGGGCGAACGGGCGTCAGGAGCCGTGGCGGGTGCCGTTCTGGGGCCTGGGCAACGAGGCCTGGGGCTGCGGCGGGAATCTGCGCGCTGAGCAGTTCGCCTCGCTCGCCCGGCAGTACGCGACCTACGCACGCAACCAGGGCGGCAACACGCTCACGCGGATCGCAGCCGGGGCGAGCGACGCGGACTACCACTGGACCGAGACGCTGATGCGGTCGCTGGGCGATCTCGCCGCCGACCCGGCGGCCGCCGCGGGACCGTTCCAGGCCCTGTCCCTGCACTACTACACGATGAGCGGCCCGTGGGCCGACAAGGGCGACGCGACGGCGTTCAGCACCGACGAGTGGTACGTGACGATGGCGCGTGCGCGGTACATGGACGAGCTGCTGACCCGGCACTCGACGGTCATGGACCGGCACGACCCGCACCGCAAGGTCGGGCTCGTCGTGGACGAGTGGGGCACGTGGTGGAACGTCGAGAAGGGCACGAACCCCGGGTTCCTGTACCAGCAGAACACCCTGCGCGACGCGCTCGTGGCCGCACTCCACTTCGACGCGTTCCACGACCACGCCGACCGGGTCGTGATGGCGAACATCGCCCAGACCGTCAACGTGCTCCAGGCGATGATCCTCACGGACCCCGACACGGGCGCGCTCGTCCTCACGCCCACGTACCACGTGTTCGCGATGAACGTCGGTCATCACGACGCCGGCGCCCTCACCGTGCACCTGCGCGACGTGCCGACCCGCCACGTCGAGGGCTCCGCCGCGCTGCCGCTGGTCTCCGCGTCCGCGTCCGTCAAGGACGACACCGCGCTCGTCTCCCTGTCGAACCTGGACGCCGACGAGGACCGCACCCTCGTGCTGGACCTGCGCGGCCGGGACGTCGTGGGCCACACCGCACGCGTGCTGACGGCCGCCACGCTCGACGCGCACAACACCCCCGAGCAGCGCGACGCCGTGGCGCCCGCGTCCCACGCAGGGGTGCGGGCGCACCCGCGGGGTCTGGCGGTCGACCTGCCGGCGCACTCGTACGTCACCGTGGCGCTCGACCTCGCGTGACCCTACGGCGGTCGGCCGCGGCTCCAACGGAGAGTTTGCCGAACGATAGAGTGCCCGTCACAGGGCAGGTCGGTCGGCTGGAGGTGGCGGCGATGTCGGAGGAGCTCACGGCCGACGTGGCGGGCGTGGCGGCGCTCGGCGAACCGGTGCGTCGAGAGCTGTACTGCTACGTCGTCGCCCAGGGTGAGCCGGTCAGCCGCGAGTCGGCGGCCGGCGGTACCGGCGTCGCGCACCACGTCGCCAAGTTCCATCTCGACAAGCTCGTCGCGGCCGGGCTGCTGGAGGTGGAGTACCGGCGTCCCCCCGGTCGTGGCGGGCCGGGCGCAGGCCGCCCCTCGAAGCTGTACCGGCGCGCCGCCCGGGAGATCGCGGTCAGCCTGCCGGAGCGCCGGTACGACCTGGCGGGCCGCGTCATGGCCGAGGCCCTCACCCTCGTGGACCGCGACGGGATCCCGGTCGGGGACGCCCTGCACGCGGCGGCCCGCGAGACAGGCCGCCGGGTCGGCAGGGACGGCCCCGTCGACGAGGCCGGCGGTCGCGACGCCGTCAGCGGGGTGCTGGCGCGCCACGGGTACGAGCCGCGCACGGTCGACGACCAGATCGTGCTGACCAACTGCCCGTTCCACCGGCTCGCCGCGGACTACACGGGGCTCGTCTGCTCGATGAACCGGGACCTGGTTGACGGCGTCATCGACGCGATCTGTCCCGGCGCGCTGTCGGCGCGGCTCGACCCCGGCCCCGACCGCTGCTGCGTGATCGTCCGGGAGCCCTGAGCGGTCAGAGGTGACCCGGGGTGCAGCCGGGCGTGTAGTAGCCCCACGCCGTCGTCGAACGGCTGGGTGAGCGGTTGCCCGCCTGGTCGACCGCCTGCACGGAGACCGTGCTGGTGCCCGGCTGCAGGAGGTGCAGCACGCCGTAGACGCCCGAGTAGGCGCCCTGGTCGGTGAGCACGCCGATCTCGACGCCGTTCGCCAGCACGCGGTAGACGATCTGGGACTGCGGCGTGACGTCGTCGGTGGATCGCTGGGTGCCGACGATGAGCATCAGGCACTGGAAGCCCGCGGTGTAGCCGAGGACCGGGGTGCTCGGGGGAGTCGTGTCCGCGCTCGCGGCCGCCGGGGCGGCGCCGGCGAGCGCGGTTGAGAGGAAGGTGACCGCTGCGACGGTCAGGGTCCGGATCTTTCGGGGTCGAGACATCGGTCCTCCTCGGGCCGTTCGCTCTGCTTCCGGGGGTGACGTGACGCTCGCGTCGTGGGCGGCACGTCCGTGGAGGAACGTGGCTGGCGTTCTTCTAAAGGACGACGGATTAGACGCTAGAACGTCGGTCGCCGGTCGGCAACTCGACCTCCCACAGGCTTGGTCAGCCCGCGAGCCCGCGAGGACGCGCTCGCCGCCGGGGCGCGCCGATCGCCCGCGCCACCGAGCGGGGCATCACCCGTGCGGCGCCGGAGCCCAGCTGGTAGCGCAGGCTCGGCGTGGAGATGACGGCGCCGCGCCGGACGTCGGCCAGGGCGGTGGCGACGACGTCCTCGGCACGCAGCCAGGCGATCTCGGGCAGCCACGTCATGTCGATGCCGGCGCGGTCGTGGAACGAGGTGTGGACGAACCCGGGGCACACGACGGTCGCGGTGACCCCGGTGCCCCGCAGCTCGACCGCCAGCCCTTCCGTGAACGTCCGGACCCACGCCTTGTGCGCGGAGTACGTGCCGAGCGTGATGAGCGCGGCGACCGACGCGACGTTGAGGATCGCGCCGCGCCCGCGCGCGGTCATCTGCCCCGCAGCGGCGTGCGACAGCACGAGGACGGCGCGGACCATGAGGTCGAGCACGGCCTCCTCGCGACCGACGTCGCCGCCCACGAACCGTTGCCCCGCAGCTGCGCCGGCGTTGTTGACCAGCAGCCCGACCGGGCGCTCGGCCGTCCGGAGCCGCTCGGCGACGCGCTCGACGTCGCCGCGTACCGACAGGTCGGCGACGAGGATCTCGACGCGGACGCCGGCAGCGCCCTCCAGCTGACCGGCCAGCCGCTCGAGCCGCTCGGAGTCCCGGTCGACGAGGACCAGGTCGTGGCGAGCGGTGGCGAGCTGCCAGGCGAACTCGCGCCCCAGCCCGGCGGCCGCGCCGGTGATCAGTGCGGTACCCACGGCACCACCGTAGGGGGCGACCGCGACCCGTCGACGGGTCGGGCGCGGGGCCGAGCGGTCCGTGCCCGTGGTGGGTGAAGACGTCGGGCCGGTGTATCCGTCATTCCGGTGGGTGCTCGTTCAGTCAGGCACCTCGTCACACAGCGATCCACCGCGGCACGGAGGTTCTGCTCTCCGTGCCGGTGTGTTCTTCCGGGATCCGGACGAGGTCGAACGGGGGGCAATGATGAGATTTCCGCGGATCACGGTCGCCGCCGCGCTCGTCGTCGCTGCCATGGCGGTTCCCGCTGCCGCGCCACCGCTGGACGCGCGGCCGGCCGGCGTGATCGGCATGGGGCACGAGGGGTACCGGATCGGCGGCGTCCATGACGCTCACCTGGGAACCGACGGCGTCCCGGTGATCACGATCCATCGCGGGGACCGGCTGACGTTCCAGAACGACTCGCGATGGGTGCACATCATCGGTCCCGGAAAGCGCGGGCTGCTCACCGACCCGGGCGACGGCGCGATGACGCCTCTGAAGATGCTCGAGGAGAACGACGTGTTCAGCACGCACGCGTGGACGACCGAGGGCACGTTCGACCTCACCTGCACGGTGCACCCCGACATGAACGCGAAGGTCGTCGTCGTGCCGTGACCACAGAGCGTGCCGACCAACCCGGTCGGTCGATCGACCTCGACACCACGGGGGGAGGGGAAAGCCATGAAGTCACTGCTCAAGAGCGCGAAGCACGCGAAGTACGTGCTGGGTTCGCTGTCGGCCGTCATGTTCGCCGTCGGCGCCGGGAACGGTTTCTGACCGTCACCCCAGACTGTCCGCCCGGCCATCGCTTCGGGCGGACAGTCTCCGACCCTCGTCACCAGGACAGGAGCAAGCCGTGCTAGAGACCGGAGTTCGCCAGCTGCGCATGGCGTTGAGCATGGTGTGGGGCCGACCGTTCCACACCGACTCCCTGACGCGGCTCGTCGCCGACGCGGTCGCCACGATCGACGAGTTCGGTGAGCTCGGCCTCGAGGCCCGGGAGGTCATCGAGACGCCCTTCGCCGACGACGCCGACCGGGTCGACCACGCGGACCGGTCGCTGCGGCGCACGGCGCGACGGCTGGCGGAGCTGTCGCCGTTCTACGCCGAGTGGTTCGCCGCCCACGGTTTCCAGGCCCGCACCGCCGATGCCACCACGTTGCTCGGACTGCCGGTCACCACGAAGGACCACCTCATGAGCCGGCCTCGCGACTTCGTCTGCCGCGGCAGCCAGCCGCACCTGGCGACCCGGACGACAGGCACCACCGGCCGAGCCCTGGAGGTCTGGCTGTCCCGGTACGAGCTCGAGGTCGCTGCGGCGCTCGGCGCCCTGAGCGCGGTCCTGCACGACGAGCTCCACGGCGGCGACCTCATGCAGGTGCACGTCAGCTCCCGGGCGACCGCCGCCGTGCAGCTCTCCGCCATGACGTGCCGCCTGGTCGGTGCGCGCTGCCGGGTCCTGGGCATCATCGCCGTCGACGACGCGCTCGACGCGCTCGCCGGCAGTGCCACCACGATGTCGGTCAACGCCAGCTATCTGGCCGAGCTGGTGGTGGCCGCCCAGCGCCGAGGTCTCGGCCCGGCCGACTTCCGCCTCCGCCGCATCGACTGCGTGAGCGAGATCCTGTCACCCGCTGTCCGCGCCGCTGCCGAACAGGTCCTCGGTGCACCGGTGTCGGACAACTTCGGCATGACCGAGGTCATCCCCGTGACCGGCACCAGCTGCTCGGCGGGGCACCTCCATCACGACCTGACCATGGGGCACGTGGAGGTCCTCGGTCTGCGGTCGGGCGTCGCAGCGATGCCGGGGGAGCTCGGCACCCTCGTCGTCACGCCGTACTTCCCCTACCGGGAGTGCATGCCCGTCCTGCGGTACGACACCCGTGACGTCGTGCGTCAGCTCCCCGGCCCGGTCGACTGCGAACAGGCCGGCATCCCCGCCACCAGCGCCGTGCTGGGCAAGGCGACCCAGCTGATCGAGGTCACGCCGGAACGCGTCATCACCCCCCGTGAGCTGGTCGAAGCGGTCGAGGACCTGCCCAGCAGGCCGTGGCCGGCGCGCTTCCACGCGGAACCGGAGGACGGTCGCCTGCGCATCGACCTGCCGGCCGGTGCGGTGGCCGGGCTGAGCAACGCCGGGCTGACCGACCACTTCGCCGAACGTGGCCTGGATGCTCAGGTGCGCGTCCTGGAGGACCATCGGGCACCGGGCCTGCGACGCGTGCGCAGCGACCTGCGCGAGCTCTCCTTCGCCGCTGCTGAGCCGGTGGGAGCCTGACATGTCGACGCCGACCTCGGCCACCCTCCCCACCCTGCTGGCGCTGTGCGTGGCCATCACGGGGACGCTCATCACCATCGCGCTCTGCGTCCTCTACCTGCGACGCGTCCGGATGGACCGCCCGGCGATCGGCACGTTCAACGGCTCGGACATCGTCGTCCTCTTCGGTTTCATCGTCGCGCTGCCGCTGTTCTACCTGATCCTGCCGCTCACGCCGTTGCTGGTCGCCCTCGGCCTGACCTTCACCTCGGCCCTGGTGATCGGGTTGCGGCCGATGATCGGGCCCACCGCCACGTGGATCGTCGTCGGCATCGTGATCGCCGCCAACATCTGGATGGGTCGGACGATGCTCGGCACCGTGGTGGGCTGGCAGCTGTTCTGGATCGAGAACGACATCCTCGTCGTCTGCGCGGCTGTCACGACCGCGAACCTCTACGTGCAGGGCGGGATGAGGCTGCGGCACGTCGCCTGGTTCGGCCTGATCCTGGCGGTCTACGACGCCATCTTCACCTTCGTCTGGCCCGTCACGAACACCCTCGCCCAACGCTTCATCGGGTGGCCGTTCGACCCGTCCGTGGGCTTTCGCATCGGCATCTACAACGCGACCATCGGCCTGGGCGACCTGCTCGTCTACGGCCTGTTCGTGATCGCCGCACTGAAGGCGTACGGTCCGCGAGCGGCGCGGGGGGCGACGATCATCGCTGTGCTGTGCGGAGCGGTCGTGCCGGCGCTGCTTCCCGTCCTGACCGACGTGTTCATCGACGCACGGACCGACGTCATCGTGCCCGCGCAGGCGGCGTTCGGCCCGGCGGCCTTCCTGTACTACCGGTGGCTGCGGCGCACGTACGGGGCCGAGCGCACCATGGCGGGCTTCCTCGGTGAGCTCGACGTCGACCGCCCGTCGACGCCGGCACTGGCAGCCAGCGTGCCGTGATGGCGGGTCAGTGGTGGCAGCGGCACTGGGCGACGGTCGTGCTGGCCGGCGTGGCGCTCACCGTAGGGCTGTGGCTGGGTCTGACCGCTCCCGTCACGTCGCCGGTGAACCAGCTCCCGAGCACCGCTCCCGTCCACGGGCCATGAGCGCCGACCGCGGACCAGGCAACGCGGCCCTCCCGCAGGCCCTGATCGTGCTGGGGGCCGTGGTCGCCGTGTGGCCGGTCCGGCCGTCGGCCACCGGGATCACCGGCGACGTCGTCATCGCCCACGTCTCGGGGATGCTCGCCGGGTACGGCGCCGTCGTCCTCGTCGCGCTGATGTCGCGGTGGCCCGTGATCGAACGTGCCGTCGGCGCCGACGAGCTCGCCCGGTGGCACGCGCGCGGCGGCCGGCTGGTCATGGCCCTCATCGTCACCCACGCCTGCGCCGCGGTCGTCGTCTGGGCCAGGCTCCGTGGCATCGACGCCGGGAGCGCCCTGATCGAGGTGGTGCGCATGCCCGGCGTGGCCGCCGCCGTCGTCGCCCTCGTGCTCCTCCTGGCCGTCGCCGGCACCTCGATCCGCCGCGCCCGGCGCAGGATCCGGTACGAGACCTGGCACGGCATCCACCTGGTGAGCTACCTGGCCGTCGCGGCCGGGTTCGTCCACCAGCTGGCCGGACCGGACCTCGCAGGGCACCGGGCGGTGCAGGTGGGCTGGTCCCTGCTCTACACGGCAGCGTTCGCGCTCGTCGTGCACTACCGGCTCCTGGTGCCGCTCCGCACGGCGATGCGGCACCGGTTGCGTGTCGCGGACGTGGTCGAGGAAGGCGCCGGAACCGTCTCGATCACCGTGGGCGGGAGCCGTCTCCACGAGCTGCGAGCCCAGCCGGGACAGTACTTCCGCTGGCGGTTCCTCACCCCGGACACCTGGCTCAGCGCCCACCCGTTCTCGTTGTCCGCACCACCGGCTCACGACTCGTTCCGCCTCACCGTCTCGGCCCGGGGAGACGGGACCCACGCACTGCAGTCGATCGAGCCCGGCACCCGGGTCGTCGCCGAGGGCCCGTACGGAATCCTGACCGAGCGCCGGCGCACCCGACGCGACGTCGTGCTGATCGCCGGTGGTGTCGGGATCGCCCCCATGAGAGCGCTGTTCGAGACGCTGGCCATACCACCCGGCGGCGACGTGCTCCTGCTGTACCGCACGGCCGACCCCGAGCACGCGCTGCTCGGCGACGAGCTCGACCGGCTCGCGCAGCGTGCCGGCGCTCGGCTCCACTACCTGACCCAGCCGGGGGGAGGGGAGCTCACCGCTGCCTCCCTGCTCGGCCGGGTGCCGGACCTGGTGACCCGGGACGTGTTCATCTGCGGGCCGCCCGCCATGACCCGCACGCTCATGGCGGACCTGACCCGTGCCGGGCTGCCGCGAGCACACCTGCACGCCGAGGGCTACCACTCCGGCAGCCACTAGCTCCGACGGGCCCGGCGGACGCGGACCGCAGCCGGCTGTGACGCCTCGACGATCACGCCGCTCGCGCGGACCCATCGATCTGGGCCTGTTCGAGGTCTACGGTGAAGGTTGCTCTTCATCGAAGGTTCCGAGGTCCTGGTGGCTCTTCCACGTGCCGAGAGCGGCTGGCTCGTCGCCGGGCGACGCGTGGCCAGGCACGACATGAGGGAGCAACCATGAACACCTCCACCATCGACCAGGTCGTCCGGGACGCGTGGGCTGGTTTCAGCGTCGGCCCGTGGGCCGACGCCATCGACGTCCGCGACTTCATCCAGCGCAACTACACGCCGTACGAGGGTGACGACAGGTTCCTGGCCGGTGCGACCGCGCGCACCACCGCTGTCTGGGCGCAGATCGCTGCGATGTTCCCCGAGGAGCGCGCCAAGGGCATCTACGACGTCGACGCGCACACCCCGTCGACCATCACGTCGCACGCGCCGGGCTACATCGACAAGGACAAGGACCTCATCGTCGGGCTCCAGACCGACGCGCCGCTCAAGCGCGCGATCATGCCGAACGGCGGCTACCGGATGGTCGAGAACGCCCTGGCGACCTACGGCTACGAGCCGGACCCGCTCGTGCGCGACATCTTCACCAAGTACCGCAAGACCCACAACGACGGCGTCTTCGACGCCTACCCGTCGGACGTGCGCAAGGCACGGTCCGCGCACCTCATCACCGGCCTCCCGGACGCCTACGGTCGGGGCCGGATCATCGGTGACTACCGCCGCGTCGCGCTGTACGGCGTCGACGCGCTGATCGCGGCCAAGCAACGCGACCGCTCGATGCTCGACATGGAGCGCTCGGTCGAGACCGTGATCCGCGACCGTGAGGAGCTGGCCGAGCAGCTCCGGGCGCTCGGTGAGCTCAAGGTCATGGCCGCGTCCTACGGGTACGACATCTCCGGTCCGGCGACCAGTGGCCGTGAAGCCGTGCAGTGGCTGTACTTCGCCTATCTGGCCGCGGTGAAGGAGCAGAACGGCGCGGCGATGTCGCTCGGCCGCACGTCGACGTTCCTGGACATCTACCTGCAGCGCGACCTCGACGCCGGCCTCCTCACCGAGGAGCAGGTGCAGGAGCTCATCGACGACTTCGTCATCAAGCTGCGGATCGTGCGCTTCCTGCGCACCCCGGAGTACGACGAGCTCTTCTCGGGCGACCCGACGTGGGTGACCGAGTCGATCGGCGGCATGGGGGAGGACGGGCGCACGCTCGTCACGAAGAACTCGTTCCGCCTCCTGCAGACCCTGTACAACCTGGGACCGGCGCCGGAGCCGAACCTGACCGTCTTCTGGAGCGAGAGGCTCCCCGCGGGCTTCAAGGAGTTCTGCGCGAAGGTCTCGATCGACACGTCGGCCATCCAGTACGAGTCCGACGCGCACATCACGTCGGTCTGTGGCGATGACGGCGCCATCGCCTGCTGCGTGTCACCGATGAAGGTCGGCAAGCAGATGCAGTTCTTCGGCGCCCGCGTGAACCTCGCCAAGACGCTGCTGTATGCGATCAACGGCGGCCGCGACGAGGTGACGGGCAAGCAGGTCGCGCCGGTCACCGCGCCGGTCGAGGGCGACGTCCTGTCCTACGACGACGTCGTGGCCAAGTTCGACGCGACGATGGACTGGCTGGCGCAGACCTACATCGACGCGCTCAACGTCGTCCACTTCATGCACGACAAGTACGCCTACGAGCGCATCGAGATGGCGCTGCACGACAGCCAGGTCATGCGGACCCTCGCGTGCGGCATCGCCGGGCTCTCGGTCGTGACCGACTCGCTGTCGGCCATCAGGTACGCCACGGTCCACCCGGTGCGCGACGAGTCGGGCCTGGTCGTCGACTACACGATCGAGGGCGACTACCCCACCTACGGCAACGACGACGACGCGGTCGACGAGATCGCCGTCGACCTGGTCCGCACGTTCATGGCGAAGCTCCGCGAGCTGGCGACCTACCGTGGCGCGGTGCACACCCAGTCGGTGCTGACGATCACCTCGAACGTCGTCTACGGCAAGGCCACGGGCAACACCCCCGACGGCCGCCGGGCCGGTCAGCCCTTCGCGCCCGGCGCCAACCCGATGAGCGGCCGCGACTCGCACGGCATGCTCGCGTCCGCACTGTCCGTCGCGAAGCTGCCGTTCGACGAGGCGCAGGACGGCATCTCCCTGACGAACACGGTCACCCCTCCGGGCCTCGGCCGCACGCGGGTGGAGCAGGTGCACAACCTGGTCGGCCTGCTGGACGCGCAGATGATCTCCGAGGGCTACCACATGAACGTCAACGTGCTGAACGAGGACACGTTGCTCGACGCGATGGAGCACCCCGAGAACTACCCGCAGCTCACCATCCGGGTGTCCGGCTACGCGGTCAACTTCGTCCGCCTCACCCGTGAGCAGCAGCTCGACGTGCTGTCGCGGACGTTCCACGGCTCCATCTGAGTCTGTCGGGTCTTCGGGCGCAGGAGAGGCATGGTCAGCAACGAGACCACGGGCCCACAGGTGGTGCCTCTGGGGCAACCTGTCGTCGGGGGTTCGAGCGAGCGCCCGGTGGGTCACGGCACCGCCGGGCTGGAGGACGTCGAGTACGACCACGGTGGACGGCTCGCAGCGGTGCGCGCGGGCGAGCTCGGGTCGGTCCACTCCTGGGAGCTGGTCACGGCCGTCGACGGCCCAGGAACACGCCTGACCGTGTTCCTGGCCGGCTGCCTGCTGCGGTGCCTGTACTGCCACAACCCCGACACGCTGGAGATCCGACGCGGCAAGAGCGTGACCGCCAAGGAGCTGCTCCGCCGGGTCAAGCGCTACCGCGGAGTCATGACGGCGACCGGTGGGGGACTGACCCTCTCCGGCGGCGAGCCGATGATGCAGCCGGCGTACGTCCGCACGCTGCTGCGCGGAGCCAAGGCGATGGGCGTCCACACCGCGATCGACACCTCCGGCTTCCTCGGAGCATCGTGCACCGACGAGATGCTCGACGACATCGACCTGGTGCTGCTGGACGTGAAGTCCGGCCTGCCCGAGACGTACAAGCGGGTCACCGGGCAGGAGCTGGCCCCGACGCTGGCGTTCGGCCGTCGCCTGGCAGCGCGCGGCACCGAGGAGGTGTGGGTCCGCTTCGTGCTCGTCCCGGACCTGACCGACGCGATCGAGAACGTCGAGGCAGTGGCGCAGTACGTCGCCTCGCTGGGTCCGGTCGTCACCCGGGTCGAGGTGCTCCCGTTCCACCAGATGGGCCGCGACAAGTGGGCCGAGCTCGGCATGACGTACGAGCTGGACGGTGTCCGCTCGCCCGACCCCGAGCTGCTGGGCCGGGTCCGGGGCCAGTTCCGCGCACACGGCTTGACCACGTTCTGACAGGTGCCCTGTCCGGCGCTTTGTCGGGTCTGCGTGCGTCCGGTCTACGGGGCGCCGGACTCAGCCTCGTCGAGCTCGTGGAGGCGGGGTGGTGCGGCGCCCGGGCGGGAGACGGTGATCGCGGCCGCTCGGGAGGCTCGGCGCGCTGCGAGCTGGACGGCGTGGTTGCGGTTGGCGGACAGTCCTGGGCGGCCCGCGGCTCCCAGCAGGTGCTCCCGACCGAGCCCGTCGATCAGGGCGGACATGAAGGCGTCACCTGCGCCGACGGTGTCCACCACCGTGACGACGGTCGGCTCGATGTGCACCACGCCGTCCCGGGTGGCGCACCAGGACCCTTCTCTGCCGAGCGTCACCACGACCACCGCGGGTCCACGATGCACCCAGTCCTGGGCGATCTGCACCGGATCGGCCCCGGGGTAGAGGTAGGCGATGTCCTCGTCGCTGGCCTTGACCACGTCACTGAGCTCCACCATCTGTTCGACGCGGGCGACTGCTTCGGCGTGGTCGGGCACGAGGGCGGGACGGATGTTGGGATCGAAGCTGATGCTCGACCGGCCACGCATGCCTTCGACCAGCGCTCGGACGGAGCTGGCGCCAGGAGCCATCAGGGCAGCGATGGAGCCTGTGTGGACGTGCAGCGGCGTGCAGGGCGGATCGACCTGCGGCAATGTCCAGCTGATGTCGAACGTGTAGGTCGCTGCGCCGGTGTGGTCCAGGTACGCCACCGCGAACGGCGTGGCGGCACCGCTCGCCGCTGGGTCCGGCACGGCGAGGACCTGTACACCGGCTCCGGCGAGGTGAGCACGGATGAGGCGGCCGTGGTCGTCGTCGCCGAGCTGCGTCATCAAGGACACCTCGGCCCCGAGCTGGGCCAGGCCGAAGGCGACGTTCGCGGGGCTTCCCCCGGGGTGGGTGGAGGCAGGGCCGGACAGCGGGTGGACGACGTCAGCCACGGCCTCGCCGATGACGAGGTAGCGACGGGTGGGGGAAGGCGACGGCATGCTGCTCCTGGGTCTGCGTCGAGAGGTGTCGCCGGGTGAGCCGGACGCCTGACGTGGACGTCGCCATCCCGGCCCGACCGATGCGTCAGCTGGGTGACGACGGTTCCAGCCTCACGGTGGTCAGTGGCACGTGGGGGAAGATCTGCTGGGTGAGCGTGACGAGTCCCTCGTCGACGTAGACCTCGAGGATGCTGGCGTCGACGACGATCTCGACGTGGGTGAGGGTTTCGGCACTGAGCAGAGGGGCGGTGTCGACCGACGAAAAGGCGGGATGGAAGTCGACGGCGCCGCTGCGGCTCCGGTCGCACGTGATGGTGCGTGCGTCCCCGTCGACGGTGATGGTGATCCTGCCGCCGTGGGGATCGTCGGATCCGAGGACGATGTCGGTGCGGTCTCCCGGCCCCGACGGCACCTGGACGTCGAAGACCTGGAGACGGGTCGCGTCCGTGGGGAGCTGCGGCTCCTGTGTGACGCGCAGGACCCCGTCCGAGCACCGGACCAGCTCGAGCTCGCGGACGAGAGACATCGCGGACCGCCACGGGTGGGTGGGGGTGTCGTTGGCGTAGTCCCAGTTGCTTGCCCAGCCGATCATCAGCCGCCGGCCTTCCGGAGCGTCGTTGAACGACACGGCCGCGTAGTAGTCGCGCCCGTAGTCCAGCCAGTCGTAGTCGGCGAGGTGAGGGGAGTCCGACAGTCGGTCCGGGACGAAGGTCGAGCCGTCGAAGTCGCCGACGAAGTACTGCGTCCCGGATCCGCCGGCGATGGCGCCGGGGTTCAGGCTGACCACCAGGACCCACCTGGTCTCGCCGGTGCCGCGGACCTCGAGGGGGAACAGGTCAGGGCACTCCCACATCCCCCCGACGGCATGGGCGGGCCCGAAGCGCGACTCCAGGGTCCAGTCGAGGAGGTTCGGCGAGCTGTAGATGACGACCTGGCGATCCTGGGCCTCGACCGCGACCATGATCCAGCGGCCCTCGTCGCCGCCGTGCCAGAACACCTTCGGGTCGCGGAAGTCCGAGGAACCGGTGTCGAGCACGGGGTTGCCGGCGTACCGGGTCCACGTCATCCCGCCGTCCAGGCTGTACGCCAGGGACTGGGCCTGGACTCCCGGACGGCGTGACGCGCTGGTGTACGCGCTGGTGTACACGGCGACGAGCGCGGTCTCGCCGGGTCCGGCGAAGCCGGCGGTGTTGCGCACGTCGGCCACGGCGCTGCCCGAGAACACGTTCTCCTCGGGTGTGTGCGCGATGGCCACGTCATGCTCCGACCACGTGACCAGGTCGGTGGAGGTGGCGTGACCCCAGGACATCGGGCCCCAGATGTTGCCCTCGGAGTTGTTCTGGAAGAACAGGTGGTAGACGCCGGCGTGGTGGAGCAGCCCGTTGGGGTCGTTGAGCCAGGTGTCCTGGGCGGTGAAGTGGGCGGACGGCCGCAGGTGCGGGGTGGCAGCCTGCGCGGCCGAGGCGACGTCGGCCGTGGGCACGGCGGGGATCGGGTTCACGAGAAGTCCTAGAGGTTCGGCGGCGAGCGGATCGGCGTGCGGCGGCGTCGGTGACTAGCCCTCGACCGTGTCCACGGCCAGGGCCCGCGAGGCGACGTCCGCGGCGGGCCGGTACAGGTGGCAGCGGACCCAGTGCCGGTCCTCGGCCGGTCCGACGTCGTGCCGGACGGGTTCGGTGCGGCTGCAGACCTGGTTCGGGTCCCCGTCGAAAGGACAGGACTCCGAGTCGAGCACCGCGGCGCGCAGCCTCGCCCGTTCGTCGGGGTCGTAGCTGCCGGCCCGCAACGGGTTCGGTACGGCGGACAGCAGCAGCTGGGTGTACGGGTGAGCCGGCCGGGCCATGAGGGCCGTGGACGCGCCGCTCTCGACGAGCTCACCGGCGAACATGACCGTCGTCCTGTCCGCGACATACCGCGCCGAGGCGAGGTCGTGCGTGATGAAGAGCATCGAGATGCCGCGCTCGTCACGCAGTCGGCGCATGAGGTTGAGGACGCCGATCCGGACGGACACGTCGAGCATGGACGTGGGCTCGTCGGCGAGGATCACCTCGGGGTCCATGGCGAGCGCCCGGGCGATGGAGACACGCTGACGCTGGCCGCCGGACAGCTCGAACGCGCGCGAGTCCAGCATGTCCATCGGCAGGTCGACCGTCGCCATCAGCTCCGCGACGAGCTCCCGCATCTGGTCGGCGCCCTTGGCCCGGCCGTGCAGCCGGGCAGCCCGCTCGAGGAACTGCTGGACCCGGTGGGCCGGGTTCAGGGAGCCGAAGGGATCCTGGAAGATCATCTGCACCTTGCTGCGGAACTCCCGGGACGCGCGTCGTGGCTCGCTGCGGAGCACGTCGACGCCGTCGACGAAGATCTGTCCCGCGGTCGGCCGCTCCAGCCGGGCGATGCAGCGCGCGATCGTGCTCTTGCCGCTGCCCGACTCACCCACCAGCGCCAGGATCTCCCCACGCTCGAGGTCCAGGTCCACCGAGCGGAGCGCACGCACGACCGTGCGCGAGAAGAGGCCCCCGACCGGGAAGTCGACACTGAGTCCTCGCAGGCTGATCACGGCGTCCGGCACCGCCTCGGTGTCCGCACGCGTACCGGTCGCCGGCGCTGAGATGCTCATGATCGTCCTCCATCGATGACGGTGCCCACCGGCACGGGTGCGACCCAGTGGCCGGGCTGTTCCTCGCGCAGGTCCGGGATGTCGGTGAACCGCACCCCCTCGCCCAGTCCCACCAGGGGGGCGACGGGTCCGGACAGCGGCGGGAACGCGTTGATGAGCGCGCGGGTGTAGGGGTGGCGCGGGTCCGCGAACATGGTCTTCGCGTCGGCCGTCTCGACGAACCGGCCGGCGTACATGACGGCCATCCGGTGGGACAGCTCGATCATCAGCGACATGTCGTGCGTGATGAACAGGACGGAGAACCCGAGCTCGCGCTGCAGCTCGGCGATCTGCGCCATGATCTCCTGCTGGACGACGACGTCGAGCGCGGTCGTCGGCTCGTCCATGATCAGCAGGTGGGGCCGCAGGGCGACCGCCATGGCGATGACCACGCGCTGGCGCATGCCGCCGGACAGCTGGTGCGGGTAGGACCGCAGGCGGGCCGGGTCGATGCGCACGAGCTCGAGCAGCTCGGCCGCCCGGGCCCGCGCCTTGCTCTTCGACAGGCCCTCGTGGGTGGTGAAGATGTCGACGATCTGGTCACCGACGGTCATGACGGGGTTCAGGGAGTTCATGGCCGACTGGAAGACCATCGCGACCTCCCGCCACCGCAGCGCGCGCAGCTCCTCGGCGTCGAGGGTGAGGATGTCTCGTCCCCGGAACCGGATGGACCCGCCCGTGATCACGGCCGGCGGGCGCAGCAGCCGCATGATCGCGTTGGCAGCGGTGCTCTTGCCGCAGCCGGACTCGCCGGCCAGCCCGAAGATCTCGCCCCTGCCGATCTGGAAGCTGACCCGGTCGACGGCGCGCACCGTGCGGTACTCGCCGTGGTACTCGACGGACAGGTCCGAGACCTCCAGGACCGGCGCGTCATCTGGTGACGACGGGATCGTGCTCATCGGTTCACCTCCTGGTGGGTTGCCGAGCCGGGCGCCGCACGGCGGCTGGCCCTGCCCCGGCGGGTGGATCGCAGTCGGGGGTTGGTTACCTCGTCGACGCCGTAGTTGATGAGCGCCAGGGCGAAGGCCACGAGGGCGATGGCAGCACCTGAGGGCACGAAGGCCCACCACGTGCCCGACATCAGGGCTCCGTCGTTGCTGGCCCAGTACAGGTTGGTGCCCCAGCTGACCACGCTGACGTCGCCGAGCCCGAGGAACTCCAGGCCGGCCTGGGCACCGATGCCGAAGATCACGGACCCGATCAGGGTGATCATCACGATCGACGCCATGTTCGGGAGGATCTCCCGGAACATGATCCAGCCCGCACGCTCACCGGTGACGATCGCGGCGGCGACGAAGTCCTTCCCACGGATGGAGAGCGCCTGGGACCGCAGGACGCGGGCCGAACCCGCCCAGCCGGTGAACGTGAGGACGAGGATCACCGTGGTCATCCCCGTCGGCAGGAACGCGGCCAGGATCACCAGGAGCGGCAGGCCGGGGATGAGGAGGAACACGTTGGTGACCAGGGACAACGAGTTGTCGGCCCGGCCTCCGAAGTAGGCCGAGGACAGGCCCACCAGCAGTCCGATGAACGTGGCCGCGATGCCGACGACGAAGCCCACGAGCAGGGAGCTGCGCGCCCCCCACATGGTCAGGGCCAGGACGTCCTGCCCCTTCGCGGTGGTGCCGAACAGGTGCTCCGCCGAGGGCGGTTGCGCTCCGAGCGAGGTGATGGTCGACGGGTTGCCAGGGGCGAGGACCGGGGCGAGCAGCGCCACGGCGACGAAGAGCGCGAGGATGATCATCCCGGTCAGCGCCTTGCGGTTGGCGACGAGGCTGTGCCCGAGGCCCTGACGGACCGGGTGTCGTGGGGGGCGGTCGAGCGCCGCCGGTGCGGTGGGGCCGCTCAGGATCTCGCGGTGATCCGTGGCGACGAGGAGCTGCACCTCGGCTGGGTCGGTAGCAGACACGAGTGTTCCTCCTTCCGGTTCAGGAGACCCGCACGCGCGGGTCGAGGCGGACGTAGACGACGTCGACGAGGAAGTTCGCGGCCAGGACGGCGGCGGTGATGGTCAGGAAGATGCCCTGCATCAGCGGGTAGTCCAGGGCGGAGACGGCCGCGAGGAGCTGGTATCCCAGGCCGGGGTAGGCGAAGACGACCTCGGTGAGCAGGGCGCCGCCGACGACGAACCCGATGGCCATGCCGAACGAGGTGGTGGCCGGCAGGGTCGCGTTGCGGGCGCCGTACCGGAGCATGACGCGCGACGGTCGCAACCCCTTGGCCTCCGCCATGACGATGTAGTCCTCGGAGTTGGTGGCGATCATGGTGTTCCGCATGCCGAGCATCCAGCCGCCGATGGACACCAGCACGATCGTCGTGACGGGCAGGACGAGGTGTGCTGCGACGTCGGCGATGAACTCCGGCGACCAGGACGGGGTCATCCCCGCGCTGTAGGCGTGCCGGAGGGGGAACCAGCCGAGCGTGACCCCGAACAGGTACAGCGCACCCATGGCGAGCCAGAAGTAGGGGAAGGACCCGATGAAGACCAGCACCGGTGGCAGGATCGAGTCCAGCACGCCCCCCCGCCGCCAGGCCGCGAGGATCCCCAGGGAGTTCCCGACCACCACGGCGATGATCAGTGCGGTGCCGCCGAGCAGCAGCGTCCAACCGATCTGGCTGGCGATGACCTCGGTCACCGGGGTGGGGAACCGGGAGATGGAGACCCCCATGTCGCCCGTGAAGATGCTCTGCCAGTAGCTGAGGTACTGCTGCCAGATCGGGCGCTCGTCCAGCCCGAACAGGACGCGCATCTGGTCGACCTGCTCCGGCGTCATCCGTCCCTGGGACTGGCTGAGCATCCGCGAGACCGGGTCTCCGGGCATGAAGCGGGGGAGCAGGAAGTTGAGGGTGACCGAGACCCAGAAGGCGACCAGGTAGAAGCCCAGGCGGCTGACGACGAATCGCATGGCATTCACTCCGTTGTGTTGTGCGGCGCACCCGACGGCGCCTGCGCGGGACAGCGCGTGCGCCGTCGGGTGTGCAGCTGCGGGAGAAGGCGGGCGAGGGTTACTCGGAGATGACCGGCTCGAGCGTGGTCAGCACCAGGACGGTGGTGGGGCCGCGGGTCGAGAGGGTCGCGTACGGGTCGTCCTCGGTCGGGAAGCCCGTGAAGCGCGTCGTGTTGTACGCGCCCCACCGGGGGCCGGGGAACAGCGGGACGACCGGTGCGAGCTCGTCGAAGAGCACCTGCAGCTCGTCGATCGCCTGCTGCTGGCTCGCCTCGTCGGTGGACCCGGCGAACTGCGTGAGGAGCGCGTCCGCCTCGGGCACGCCGAACCGGTGGTAGTTCTGCGTCGCCTGCTCACCGACAGGCTTGACCGTCTCGGTGGACATCACGCCGCGGAAGAACTGGTACGGCGTCGCCTCCATGTTGCTCCACACGATGCCCGTGTCGAAGCTGCCGTCCTCGTAGCCGGCGACCACCGCGGACCAGTCCGGCGCGTCGACCGTCGCGTCGATGCCGACGTCGTCGAGGTTCTGGTCGATGATGTTCGCCGCCGACAGCCAGTCCGACGACGTCGCTCCGACGGAGATGTCGAACGCCAGCGGCGAGCCGTCGGGCATCGTCCGGGTGCCGTCGGCTCCGCGGGTGTACCCGGCCTCGTCGAGGATCGCGTTGGCGCCGTCGACGTCACGGTCGGTCCAGTCGCAGGCTCCCGCCACGTCCTCGTTGCGCCAGGCGTCGTACCCGTCGGACAGCCCTGTGCAGTCGGCCGGGTGGGTGTAGCCCTGCATCGCGACCTCGGTGATGGACTCACGGTCGATCGCCATGCTCAGCGCCTTGCGGACCTGCACGTCGTCGAAGGGCGGCTTGGTCGTGTTCAGCTGCCAGTTGATCACGCCGTCGGTCGCCGGGAACCAGAAGTGCCGGTGGTCCGGGTCGTCGGCGACGAACGCGTTCTCGATGTCGGGGATGAACTGGTCGGCCCAGTCCGTCTCCCCGTTGGTCGTCGCCAGGTTCGCGGGGTCGTTGCCGGCGAAGGCCAGCATCTGGATGCCCTCGATCTTCTGCTTGTCGGGCTGCCAGTAGCTCGGGTTCTTCCCGAGGCTGAAGGCCTGGCTCTCGAAGCTGATGATCTCCGTGTACGGACCGGTGCCGACCGGCGTCTCGTTCGTCTCCAGAGCGGCATCGTCGATGCTCTCCCAGATGTGCTCCGGCACGATCACCTGCCGGCCGAGCTCGTACAGGGCCGGGGCGAAGGGGGTGGTGAAGGTGAAGGTGACGGTGTCGTCGTCCTCCGCCGTGACGGTGTCGAGGTACTCGTAGCCGCCGGCGACCTCCTTCTGCAGCTCGAACGTGAAGGCCACGTCCGCAGCCGTGAAGGGCTCCCCGTCCGACCACTGGACGCCCTCGCGCAGGGTGAACGTGATCCCCGTCCCGTCGGGCGCGGGAGTCCACTCGGTCGCGAGCCACGGCGTCGTCGTGCCGTCGTTGGGGTTGAAGACGAGCATGGACTCGTAGATCGCCTGCTGCGTCATCGGTGCGGCGTTGGGAGAGAACGGGTTGAAGTTTCGGCTGAAGGTCGCCGTGTCCTCCCGGGGGATCTGCAGGAGCTGGGTGCCGTCGAGTGCCCCGGATGTACCGCCTCCGGCGCACCCGGTCAGGGCGAGGGCTCCCGCAAGGGCGATCGCGCTCAGCGCGAGTCCCCGTCGGGTCGTTGTCGGTCGTGTCATCATGCTGCTCTCCATCTCTGTGCTGCTTCTCTGCTGCTTCTGGGCTGCGAGCGAAGGGTGTGGGAATGGGCTCGATCGGCTGACTGGACCTCAGACCGACGAGCGTTCGACCAGCGGGCAGCCGATCGTCACCTGTTCGGGTGCGATCGGCTGCCCGGCTGCGAGAGCGGCGCCGAGCATCTCGACGCCGCGTGTGCCCATCTCGTGGAAGGGCAGCGCGACCGTGGTGAGCTTCGGCCGCAGGTACGCGGCGATCAGCTCCTGGTTGTCGAACCCGACGACGGCGACGTCGGACGGGATGGACAACCCGTGCTCCTTGATGGCGTCGTACGCGCCCATGGCGATGCGGTCGGTTCCGCAGAAGATCGCGGTGGGACGGTCGGGGAGGCTCAGCAGGGCGCTCGCGGCCAGGTAGCCGCCGTCGGCGGACGAGTCGTCCGACGACCTCACGAGGTCGTCATCGGGCTCGACACCCGCGTCGTCCAGGGCCCGCCGGTAGCCGGCGAGCCGGCCGCGCGCTGCTGTCGTGTCGGGCTCGAGGTTGATGAATCCGATGCGACGGTGACCAGCCTCGATCAGGTGGCGGGTCGCACTGTGCCCTCCGCCCTCCTCGTCGGGCACGATCGACGGCAGTCGACCGTCTGCGTCGAAGCAGTGGACAAGAACCGTCGGTACGTCGAAGGCGATCGGCGGCAGCGTGACCTCGCGATGGAAGCCAGAGGCGTAGATCAGGCCTTCGACGCGCTGCTCCAGCAGCTTCTCGATCGCCGCGCGCTCGAGTCCGGGATTACCGTCGGTCGCCGCGATGAGAAGGAACTTCCCCTCCTGCCACGACCGGTCCTGTGCTCCCTTCACCGTCTCCATCCCGAACGGGCTGGTCACGATCTCCGTCACCAGTCCCAGCAGGCCGGACCGCTGAGCGGCCAGCGCCCGGGCTGCGGCGTGCGGCCGGTACCCGAGATCCTCGGCGGCCCGCAGGATCCGCTCACGGGTCGCGGGCGAGACGCTGCCGTCGTCGCGGTTGTTCAGGACGAACGACACCGCCGTCCTGGACACCCCGACCCGCTGGGCGATGTCGCCCATCCGGACTGCCTTTGATCCATCGCCAGCCACGGCACACCATTCCTGTCGACGTTGACTCCTGGTCAGCGGCATCGTGGGGCGCAGTGAGTGGAGAACTAACGCGCGTTAGGACGACCGCTTGGCGGGGACCTTACGCGCGTTAGTTCCGGATTGTCAACGGTTCTGTCGAGGGCTCCGTCGTCCACCGCGACATCGAGGACCTGGTGCGGCTGCGGTTAGGAGCGAGCGCCAGGCACGAGTGGCGGAGGCGTCGAAGCGTTGATGTGACGCCCCCGGATCGACCCACGAGCTGCGGTCACGTTCGCGGGCTGTTTCGTCGAGCCGAGCCCGCGCCGCCTCCTGCGAGGAGAGACCTAGCGGCTCGCAAGCCGGTCGGCCGTCAGGCCCGGCGTAGGCCGGCCAGCAGCCAGCAGGCTCGAATCGCGCGACCCGAAGTGCCTGGGCGCCGGGTCTCCCACCCGTCCCACGTCGCCCGTCATCCAGCCGCTCAGGAACTGACTGCCCAAGTCCGGAGTCACCGTCGACGGAGAGCCGCGTCTTGTCGTCGACCGCAGTTGCGGTGAGGATGACGACGAGCCGACTGCGGAGGCCACTGAGCCCGCGGCCGAGCCGACCGAGGAAGCGAGCGCGGAGCCCGCAGCGGAAGAGCGTGCGACGGTGCAGACGAGTCCGGAGCTTGCAGCCCTTCTCGCGCTGACCGACTCCTGCAGCCCTGAGGTCGCACAGCTCACGGCCCAGTTTTTTTCGAGGGCCGGCTCATCGAGTTCGACGGGAACATCGGCGCGATGAACCGGCATGGCTCAACGCAGACCCGGTACGACATGCTCATTCTCCCTGGCGACTACAGCGAGACGTCCGCGTCCGGTCCCTCGTTCACGTTCGAGGACGTCAACACGACGTTCGACATGCGCTACACCCGCGACACCATCGGACCCGGCGCCAACCTGCATATCGTGGCCCGCGTCGGCAGGTACGAGCCCAACAACGGCCGCCTGTTCCCGCTTGAGCCGGTCGAGACCTCCTTCCGGTAGGCCGCAGCCGCCACACGCGAGATCCCCGCACCGCGAGCCGGTGATGCGGGGTCTTCCCAAACACAGGTTGCCTGGCGCCCTGCCACGTCGGCCGACGGTTCGTCGCCACTGCGCCGCCACTCGGGTGAGATGAATTTCGCCCTCGTCCGTCCGACCCGGAGCGCCGAGCCGAACACTACGCTCTGATTCTCAGGAGCGGGGGAGGGCGACGTGGCACACCGGACCGCAGAGCAACTGAAGGTCGAGTACCCGGACGCGGACTGGCGTGAACGATTCACGCAGATTTGCGACCTCATGGAGGTTCTAGGGGATTGTACCATTTCGGACAAGTATGCGATCTCTGACGCGCTCAATGACGCGGTTGCTCTCACCCCAGCAGGAGTCACAGTTAGAGATCGTTTGGCACGGAAGGAGGGCGTCCCAGTAAAAGAAGCGAAGTTAATGTGCGCTTTGTCCATTGGGCACGCTGACCTGTTCATCGATGTTGCAAAGACGGATCCGACGAAACTCGCCGAGGCAGTCCATCGTGAGATTGCGGACGGTCGAATCATCTTCCCATTCATCTTCGGCCGCGACCTGTACGATCAGTACGCCGAAATCTTTGACGACGAGAAGGACTCGCTTACAAACGAGGAAACTCTCAACCTACTGGAAAGCCTGCCGCGCGGGGCTACGTCAATGCAAGTCGTGCACTCAGTGCAGGAGGGCTGGCGCGGGTCGAAGCGGGTGAGGATGCCCTTAAGGTCGCGGGGGACGTGGTGCACCAACGTAACCAGCTCAAGCTGGCCACTCGGGCCAAACTGCCCGCAATCTTGAATGTCATCCCGAAGTGGCGCAACAGGCTCAAGTATGGAAATAGTGTGGGTCCCACGCTCGCTCAGCGCCTGCAGGCGAAGCGCGGCGATCCGATCGCTGTAATTGTCAGCGCCGGCAAGACCGGTGCGAGGCTCAACCGGCTTTTGAGGGTGAAGTGATCGCATGGCGCAGATTTGGTTGAGCGATGTCGCGAACATCGGCCATGTCGCTTACTTGTTCGAAACCGACTCGGGTGCATACCGGAAATTTCGTACCCGAGAGGCGATGACGTCGCAAACGGCAGGGTCTTGCCAAAAGATGGGCGGCAAGTTGGTCGCACACTACGTTGGTGCGGACGGTCGAGCGATCATCATCCAGATCGGCAGGTGGGTCTACCCGATCGACGGGAAGACCACGGCGCGCGCGCGCGTTCATCTCGGCGGGTTGTACAGCACGCTTGTCCTCGCGCGGCCCAATATGCCCACGTTGCGCCTCGTCCTGCCGACGCCGCTCCGTCATCTCTCGTTGGACTCTGACTACACGGACGGCGCCGAGTCGCTCGCGAGCCACGTTGGCAACCCCGTGGCGCAACGCTACTTTCGGGAGTTAAACGACTACACCGCCGGGCCATGGCACCTGCTCAAAGAACGCTGAAGCAAGCCAGAGTCCTGAGCGGTCCGCGAGGCTGTAATGGATGGTGGCTATAGCGATTGAAGGTAAGAGATCGATGAGTAGACGAAGAGACTCCGCAATCGATTTTCAAGCAGCGGGTGGGCCTTCTCAGGGAGGCCCCATTCGGCTCTGGATGTTGCCGCAACACGCAGAGGCAGCCGTGTTGGAACGCTGTTTCGTGCTGCCCTGACCTCCCGGTCTCATTGGCTGTGCCGCGGACGTGCAGGCAGCTACGGATCCGAGTTGGCCGCGGCGCGCGGGCGGCGGACAGTGCAGGCCGGATTCCGCATATTGGGCGCTATGCGACCCACTCGGCGACATTTGCCTGGCGGTCAGCGCTCGGCCGCTTCCGTAGTTGTCGCTCATAGCGAAGAACTATGCGAGAAACTTCTTCCGCCTCCCATGCGGTGACGCGAAGACCGGGGGTAACGCGTCCCCAGCTTCCTGCGGAGCGCGTGATGCTGCCTCTCTACAGGAAGCGGGTCGCTGNGACCCGCAACGATGGGGGACGAGCCAGGTCTGCGAGGAGCTACTTCCGCCTCCCATGCGGTGACGCGAAGACCGGGGGTAACGCGTCCCCAGCTTCCTGCGGAGCGCGTGATGCTGCCTCTCTACAGGAAGCGGGTCGCTGGACCGAGCGGCTGACGTGCCCGTTCTATCAGGATCCGAACGTGGCTGAACCCGTCGTCACCAATCTCCTGGCCGAGTGCAGCCAGGGTCCGATCATGTCGATGGAGGACACTGCCGCGGGACGTCTGCATGCGATCCTGCTCGACCTGCGCCGCTCCACAAGCGGGCACCCGGCCCGAGCGTTGCCCGAGGTTCCGGGGCACGGGGTCGGGCTCCACATGCGCGGGCCGGAGGTCTCTACATAGCCAGGTCTTCGGGATGGGAACTGAACAGGAACTGAATCTCTGGTGAGAGGGCATGCTGGGGCACACCGGGTCGGATTCGTCGCCGGGCGACGGACGCCAAGCAGCCGGATAGTGCCCCGTGACCTGGCAAGATGCGAGCGGACGACGGGAATCGAACCCGCACCGCCAGTTTGGAAGACTG
>NZ_LMFC01000005.1 GCF_001426705.1 Cellulomonas sp. Root485
ACACCCCCACCCGAACGGGCCGAAGCATCATCAGATAGCGAGCCATATGGCATCGACTATTTGGCACACTGTTGAGTTCTCAAGGAACAGACGCGCATCTCCTCGAGATCTTTCGATCTCATCCGAGAGGCTTTGTCGTTCTGAATCCTACCTGGCTTTCGGACCGCTTCCCGCCACCTGTTCGGGCAGCATCTGCGGGCCGTGAGCCCGTCCCCATCCGGCTTCAGGGCGCACGAAGCGCCTGGAAACACGAGCGGGGGTGGCCACCCTAGGGACCAGCCACCGTGGTTCGATCCGCGGTGTCCGTTCCTCCCTCTCGGGCGACATCGAGAACATTACGCGCGTGTTGCGGCAGGTGGCAAATCCCTGCTCGGTGACCCCCGTCACCAGACCCGCTCCAGAGCGTGAACGCGCAGGTCAGCCACCGGAAACGTGGACGGCGGGCCCCCGTGCCCCGTGGTGGGGACGAGGACCCGCCGTCGCGCGGTACCGGCCGAGAACGGTCCAGACCGGCTCAGACCTGCGCGTCGACCACCGCGAGCGTGCGCTTGCCTCGTCGGAGAACAGCCCACCGGCCGTGCAGGAGGTCCTCCGTGGTGAGCACCGCGTCCTCGGCTGCGACCCGGACGTTGTTGACCGACGCCCCGCCCTCGGCGATCGCTCGTCGTGCCGCGCCCTTGCTCGCCACCACCCCTGTCGCCGCCAGGAGATCGGCGATCCCGTCGCCGGCGGCGCCCGGTGCGGACGGGAGCTCGGCGACCGCGGCGGCGAGCGTCGCGGCGTCGAGGTCGGCCAACGAGCCGCGGCCGAACAGCGCCTGGCTGGCCGCGACGACCTGGTCGGCGGCCGCCGTCCCGTGCACGAGCGAGGTCACCTCGTAGGCCAGCGCCCGCTGTGCCTCGCGGGCGGCCGGCCGGTCGGCGACGGCCGCCTCGAGCTCCTCGATCTGCTCGCGCGAGCGGAAGCTGAACACCTTGAGGTAGCCCACCACGTCGGCGTCGTCGGTGTTGAGCCAGAACTGGAAGAAGGCGTACGGCGTGGTCAGCTCGGGGTCGAGCCAGACCGTTCCCGTCTCCGTCTTGCCGAACTTGGTGCCGTCCGCCTTGGTGATCAGCGGCGTCGTGAGCGCGTGCACGGCGACGCCCTCGGCCTTGCGGATCAGCTCCACACCCGAGAGCAGGTTGCCCCACTGGTCGCTGCCACCGGTCTGCAGCGTGATCCCGTGCCGGCGGTGCAGCTCGAGGTAGTCCATGCCCTGCAGGATCTGGTAGCTGAACTCGGTGAAGCTGATGCCCACGTCGCTGTTGAGACGTCGGGCCACCGTGTCCTTGGCGAGCATGGTGCCCAGCCGGTAGTGCTTGCCGATGTCGCGCAGGAAGTCGATGGCCGACAGCGGCGCCGTCCAGTCGAGGTTGTTGACCATCGTCGCGGCGTGCGGGCCGTCGAAGCGGAGCAGCGGCTCGATCTGCTTGCGGATGCGCTCCACCCAGCCGGACACCACGTCGCGGTCGTTCAGGGTGCGCTCCCCCGCCATCTTCGGGTCGCCGATCAGACCCGTCGCGCCGCCGACGAGCCCGAACGGCACGTGACCGGCGTCCTGCAGGCGGCGGACGGTGAGGATCTGGACGAGGTTGCCGATGTGCAGGCTCGGCGCAGTGGGGTCGAACCCGCAGTAGAGGGAGACGGGCCCGGCGGAGAGCGCGTCGCGGAGGGCGTCGAGGTCGGTGGTCTGGGCGATCAGCCCACGCCACTCGAGCTCGTCGAGGATGTGGTTCACAGGGTCTCCAGGCAGTCGGCCGGTGCAGTTCCGGCGGAAGAGGTGGGCGAGGGCGTCCGGCCGGCGTCGTCGTCCCTCACGGGACGTCTACCGACGCCGGCGCGCGATACGCCGGGCGGTACGCGGAGACGGTGCGCTCGTCGGTCAGCCAGTAGCGCCACGGGAACCTGGTGCCTTCGCCGCCGGACCCCGAGACGCCGACGCGCGGGCCGGACTTGTGGGTCGGCTGGACCACGACCTGGTGGCGGTGCAGCACGATGTCGCCGCCCGCCTCCGTGACGTCGGCGCCGTTGGCGCGCAGGTCGAGACCGAGGGCGACGGCCAGCCGCGCGGGGCCACGGGCGAGCTGGCGCTCGGAGTCCACGACGCCGACGGCCTCGCGGCGCTGCCGGGCGAGGTCCACGCCGTCGACGATCTCGCCCGCACGGAGCAGCACGGCCGACGGGCTGCCGGTGGGCTCGGTGACGATGTTGAGGCAGTGGTGCAGCCCGAGGTGGCGGTAGACGTACAGGCGCCCGGGCTCCGCGAACATCACCGCATTGCGGGCGGTCCGGCCGCGGAACGCGTGGGAGCCGGGGTCGTCGGCACCGCCGTAGGCCTCGACCTCGGTGATCCGCAGCGTGACGTCACCCTCGGGCGACCGTGCGGTGAGGTAGGCACCGAGGAGGTCGCGCGCGACCGCGTGCACCGGGCGGGCGAACCAGACCCGCGCCGGGACGACCACGGGCGCGCGCCGACCGGCGGCGTCCGGGCTCTCGAGCGGTTCCGACGGGCTCACCCGACCATCTTGCCGCACGACCCGGCCCCGGCGATCCGGGATTCCGGTGTCAGGACCGGGGGCGGTCGGCGCAGAGGGCGTCGGAAGCGCCGTGCGATCGATGCGGTGGGCGCATGGAGGTCGTCCGAGCCCTCACTGCGCTGCGGACCGCGACGGCGGCGCCGGACGCGTCGGGGGGATCCGGGCTCACGATGCGGTGCTCTCGGTGAGAGGGTCCCCAAACGCGTCGAGGCGGACGTCGGCGCGCTCGCGCGTCTGCTCGCGAGCGAAGTGGGCCGATTCGTCGACCATCCAGGTCAGCCAGTGCTCGCGCGCGTCGGTGCCGTCGCGTGCGAGGCCGCGCTCGAGGCGCAGGTCGGCCGGCGCCTCCACCCAGACGCGCAGCACCGCCACGGGGTCGACCGCGCGGCGGGCGGACCCGCACCCCTCCACGACAAGCAGGTCCGGGACCGGCACGTCGACCCACTCCGCGAAGTCCCCCGAGGTCCAGTCGTAGCGCTGGTAGCGGCCGGGCATCCCGCGGCGCAGCGGCTCCAGGACCTGAGCGCGCAGGCGCGGCCAGAGCGAGCCTTCGAGGCCTGACCACCCCTCGTAGAGGTCGTCGAGGTGCACCACGGTGGCTCCCCGGGCACCCAGAGCGTCCGCGAGGGTCGTCTTGCCGGAACCCGCGGGGCCGTCGATCGCGATGACCCGAACCCGGCCCAGCCGGGGTCGAGCGGCGAACGCCCGGGCGACGAGGTCGTCGGCGATCACGACGCCCAGGTACGCAGCTCCGCCGCGCGGGACCGGGCACGGTCGAGCTGTTCGGCGACGCGCACCGGCGCGGTCCCGCCGACCGCCGACCGTGACGCCAGCGACCCCTCGACCGTCAGCACCGTGCGCACCTCGGGTGTGAGGTGGGGCGAGATGGCGACGAGCTCGTCGTCGGTGAGGTCCCACAGCTCGATGGCCGGCTCGTGCTCCTCGCAGGCACGGACGCAGGCGCCGGCGACCTCGTGCGCGACCCGGAACGGCACGCCGTTGCGGACGAGCCACTCGGCGATGTCCGTCGCGAGCGAGAAGCCCTGCGGCGCGAGCGCGGCGAGCCGGTCGGTGTCGAACTCGAGGGTCTCGACCATGCCGGCGAACGCCGGCAGCAGGACCGAGAGCTGGTCCACCTGGTCGAAGACCGGCTCCTTGTCCTCCTGCAGGTCGCGGTTGTACGCGAGCGGCAGGCCCTTGAGCGTGGTGAGCAGGCCCGTCAGGTCGCCGACGAGACGGCCGGCCTTGCCGCGCGCCAGCTCGGCGACGTCCGGGTTCTTCTTCTGCGGCATGATGCTCGACCCCGTGGAGTAGGCGTCGTGCAGCTTGACGAAGCCGAACTCCTTGGTGGCCCAGAGGATGACCTCCTCGGCGAGCCGGGAGATGTCGACGGCGAGCATCGCGGCGACGAACGCGAACTCGGCGACGACGTCACGCGACGCGGTGCCGTCGATCGAGTTCTCGACCGGGCCGTCGAAGCCGAGCTCCGCGGCGACGGCCGCGGGGTCCAGGCCGAGCGACGATCCCGCCAGCGCGCCCGAGCCGTACGGGGAGCGGGCTGCCCGGGCGTCCCAGTCGACCCACCGCTCGACGTCTCTCAGCAGCGGCCACGCGTGCGCGAGGAGGTGGTGCGCGAGCAGGACCGGCTGGGCGTGCTGCAGGTGGGTGCGGCCCGGCATCGGTGCCTCGCCCGCCCGGTCGGCCTGCGCGACCAGAGCGTCGACCGCGTCCAGCACCAGCCGGGCGAGACCGCGAGCCTCCTCGCGCAGGTACATCCGCACGAGGGTCGCGATCTGGTCGTTGCGCGAGCGGCCGGCGCGGAGCTTGCCGCCGAGGTCCGCACCGGCACGGTCGATCAGCCCGCGCTCCAGGGCGGTGTGCACGTCCTCGTCCTCGAGCACCGGCAGGAAGTCGCCACTCGCGACGTCGGCCCGCAGGCGCTCGAGAGCGTCGACCATCCCGGTGAGCTCGTCGTCCGTGAGCAGGCCCGCACCGTGCAGGACCCGGGCGTGCGCGACGGAGCCGGAGATGTCGTGCCCGGCGAGCCGCCAGTCGAAGTGCGTCGACTGCGAGAGCGCCTGGAGCGCCTCCGAGGGGCCGCCGGCGAACCGGCCGCCCCACAGCGAGACGTTCCCGGCCGCCTGGACGGCGCCGCCCGACGTCGCGGTGACGTCCTCAGGCACCCGTGATCCCGCCCTGCGAGCCGAGGTCGACCCCGTTGCCGAAGCGCACGTCGCGCGCGGCGGCCAGCTTGGAGGACAGACCGTAGATCTCGATGAAGCCCTTGGCGGCGGACTGGTCGAACGAGTCGCCGGTGTCGTACGTCGCGAGGTTGAAGTCGTACAGGCTCGCGTCCGAGCGGCGGCCTGTGACCGTCGCGCGACCGCCGTGCAGGACCATCCGCACGTCGCCGGAGACGTAGCGCTGGGTGTCGTCGACGAACACGTCGAGCGACTTCTTCAGCGGCGAGAACCACTGGCCGTCGTAGACCAGCTCGGTCCAGCGCTGCTCGACGCCCCGCTTGAACCGCGCCTGCTCACGCTCGACGGTGACGTTCTCGAGCTCCTGGTGCGCGGCGATGAGCGCGACCGCGCCGGGGGCCTCGTAGACCTCGCGGGACTTGATGCCGACCAGGCGGTCCTCGACGATGTCGATCCGGCCGATGCCCTGGGCGCCGGCGCGTCGGTTCATCTCCTGGATCGCCTGCAGCGGCGTGACGGGGATGCCGTCCAGCGCGACCGGGATGCCGGCCTCGAACGTGATGACGACCTCGTCGGCGACCGGGGGGAACGTCGGGTCGTCCGTGTACGTGTAGACGTCCTTGGTGGGGCCGTTCCAGATGTCCTCGAGGAAGCCCGTCTCGACCGCGCGGCCCCACACGTTCTGGTCGATGGAGAACGGGTTGTGCTTCGTCGTCTCGATCGGCAGCGCGTTGCGCGTCGCGAACTCGATGGCCTTGTCGCGGGTCAGCGCGAGGTCCCGGACGGGCGCCAGGCACGTCAGGTCGGGCGCGAGCGATGTGATGCCGACCTCGAAGCGGACCTGGTCGTTGCCCTTGCCGGTGCAGCCGTGCGCGACCGTCGTCGCACCGAACTGCCGGGCCGCGCGGACCAGGTGCTTGACGATGACCGGGCGCGAGAGGGCCGACACCAGCGGGTAGCGGTCGAGGTACAGCGCGTTCGCCTTGAGGGCGGGCATGCAGTACTCGGTCGCGAACTCGTCGCGGGCGTCGGCGACGTACGCCTCCACGGCGCCGCAGTCCAGAGCGCGCTGGCGGATCACGTTGAGGTCCTCGCCGCCCTGGCCGACGTCGACCGCCACGGCGATCACCTCGGCGCCGGTGGCCTCGGCGATCCAGCCGATGCCCACAGAGGTGTCCAGGCCGCCGGAGTAGGCGAGGACGACGCGCTCAGTCATTGTTCTTCTCTCTTCGGGGTTCTGTTCGGGGGAGGTTCGAGGGTGTTCTGAGGTCAGTCTGACGGACGGGTGCGGGACGGCGTGTCGGTGGCCAGCGCGAGGAAGCGGGCGGCCAGCGCGACGCCGGTCTCGCCCTCGCGGGCGATGACCAGCACGGTGTCGTCGCCCGCGATGGTGCCGAGCACGGCGGGCAGCACCGAGTGGTCGATGGCCGACGCGAGGAACTGCGCAGCCCCGGGCGGCGTCCGCAGCACGACCAGGTTGCCCGAGGCCTCCGCGGTCACCAGGAGCTCGGCGCACAGACGCGCGAGCCGAGCGGCGAGCATCTCCTCGTCGGGGCCCGCCGCCGGCGTGCGCAGACCACCTTCGGCAGGGACCGCGTAGGCGAGGGCGCCGGACGGGGTCCGGATCTTCACCGCGCGCAGCTCCACAAGGTCGCGCGACAGGGTCGCCTGCGTGACGGTGACGCCCTCCGCGGTGAGCAGCTCGGCCAGCTGCTGCTGCGAGTGGACCGTGCCGCGGGTGAGCAGCGCGGTGACCAGCGCGTGCCGGGCGGCCTTGGTGTGCGGGACGGTGACGCTCATCAGCCCTCCACCAGCCACGACAGGAGGGCCTTCTGCGCGTGCAGGCGGTTCTCGGCCTCGTCCCAGACGACCGACTGCGGCCCGTCGATGACCTCGGCGGTGATCTCCTTGCCGCGGTAGGCGGGCAGGCAGTGCAGGACGAGGGCGTCCGGCCGGGCGAGGGCCATGGCGGCAGCGTCGACCCGGAACGGCACGAACGGCGTCTCCCGGTCGGCCGCCTCGGACTCCTGGCCCATCGAGATCCAGGTGTCCGTCGCGACGACGTCGGCGCCGGCCACGGCCTCCGCCAGCGTGTGCACCACCGTCACCGACCCTCCGGTGTCCGCGGCGATCGCGGCCGCGTCCGCGAGGATCGCAGCGTCGGGCAGGTAGCCGTCGGGCGTGCCGATCCGCACGTGCAGACCAGCGGTCGCGCCGCCGAGCAAATACGAGTGCGACATGTTGTTCGCGCCGTCACCGACGTAGGCGAGCGTCAGCCCGGCCAGTCCCGCCACTCCCCCGCGGTGCTGCGCGACCGTCGCGAGGTCCGCGAGGATCTGGCACGGGTGGAAGCTGTCCGTGAGCGCGTTCACGACGGGGACGCCCGCGTGCTCGGCCATCTGCTCGAGCCGCTTCTGCGAGAACGTGCGCCACACGATCGCCGCGACCTGGCGGCCCAGGACGCGTGCCGTGTCCTCGATCGACTCCCGCTCACCGATCCGGGCCAGCTTGCCGTCGACGCTCAGCGGGAAGCCGCCGAGCTCCGCGATGCCCGCCGTGAACGAGACCTGGGTCCGCAGCGTCGGCTTGTCGAAGATGACGGCCACCGCCCGCGGCCCCGTCAGCGGCGTGCGGATGAACCGGTCGTCACGGAAGGCGAGCGCGAGCTCGAGGACGGCCTTCTGCTCGCGGGGGCTCAGGTCGTCGTCGCGCAGGAAGTGGCGGGTCATGACAGGTCCTCGCAGACGAGGTCGTCGGGAGCACAGTCGTCGCGCAGGAAGTGGCGGGTCATGACAGGTCCTCGCAGACGAGGTCGCCGGGAGCACAGTCGTCGCGGAGGAAGTGGCGGGTCATGACAGGTCCTCGGGGACGCTCGCGAGGAAGTCGACGAACTGGCCGGCTTGCTCCTGCGTGAGCACGAATGGCGGCGCGAGGCGGATGGTCGTCGGGGTGCAGGGGTTCACGATGAACCCCGCCTCGAGCGCGCGCGCGGCGACCGCGGCGGCCACAGGTGCCGTCAGCTCGATGCCGATGAGGAAGCCCTCGCCGCGCACCTCGCCGACCAGCGGGTTGCCCGTGCCGGCCAGCTGCTCCCGCAGGGACGCACCCAGCGAGCTCACGTGGTCCAGCAGCCCGTCGCGCTCGATGACCGCGATCGTGGCGAGCCCGGCGGCCGACGCGACCGGGTTCCCGCCGAACGTGGTGCCGTGCTGACCGCGGCCCAGGAGCGTCGCGGTCTGCTCGCCGTAGGCGATGAGCGCGCCCACGGGGAACCCTCCGCCGAGCCCCTTCGCGACGGTCACCGCGTCGGGCACGATGCCGCCGCCGACGTGCGGGAGCTGGTGGGCGAACCAGGCACCGGTCCGACCCATGCCGGTCTGCACCTCGTCGAGGATCAGCAGCGCGCCGTGCTCGGCCGTCAGGCTGCGGGCGAGCGCCAGGTAGCCGGGCGGGAGCGGCCGGACGCCGGCCTCGCCCTGGATCGGCTCGACGAACAGCGCCGCGACCCGGTCGCCGTCGACCGCGAACGCCGCCTCGAGTGCCTCGGTGTCACCGAACGGCACGAACTCGACGCCCCCGGGCAGCGGCTCGAACGGCTCGCGGTACGCCGCCTTGTGGGTGAGCGCGAGCGCGCCCATCGACCGGCCGTGGAACGAGCCCTCCAGCGCGAGGATCCGCGGCCGGTCGGTGCCGCCGTTGCGGCGCGCGAGCTTGAACGCGGCCTCGTTGGCCTCGGTCCCGGAGTTGGTGAGGAAGACCCTCGACCCCTCGGGGGCGCCGGCCAGGGCGAGCAGCCGCTCGGCGAACGCGATCTGCGTGGGGCTGCCGAAGAAGTTGGAGACGTGCCCGAGGGTGCCCAGCTGCGCGCTGATCGCCGCCGTCAGGGTGGGGTGCGCGTGACCGAGCGAGTTCACCGCGATCCCGCCGAGCAGGTCGAGGTACCGGGTGCCGTCGGCGTCCCACACGTAGGGCCCCTCGCCGCGGACGAGCACCCGCTGCGGCGGACCGAAGGTGTCCATCACGGCATGCGTGTACCGGTCGGTCCACTGCGCGACGGAGCCGTCAGCAGCCAGCACCGGCAGGTTCGCGTCCGTGGCCTCCGGCGACCGGTGCCGGGCCCGGACGTTCTCGAGCGCGGTCACAGGGTCACCTCGGGGTCGTGGGGGATCACGGGGATGGGGGCCGTGAAGGGGGCGTCGGCAGGCTCCTCGTCGGGCAGCACCATGGTGCCGATGCCGTCGGAGGTGAAGACCTCGACCAGGATCGAGTGCGGGGCGCGTCCGTCGATGACGTGGGCGCGACCGACGCCACCCTCGACGGCCCGCCAGCAGGCCTCCATCTTCGGGCGCATGCCGGCGTCCAGCCCGGGCAGCAGCTCCGCCAGGGCGCTGGCTCCGATGCGACGCACGAGCGAGCCCTGGTCCGGCCACCTCGTGTACAGGCCCTCGACGTCGGTGAGCACGATGAGCTTGCGGGCGCCGAGCGCGACCGCGAGCGCGGCGGCCGCGGTGTCCGCGTTGACGTTGAGCACCGTGGTGGGGTCGTCGAGGTCGGGCGCGACGGTGGAGACCACGGGGATGCGGCCGGCGTCGAGCAGGTCGAGCACGGCACCGGGGTTGACCTTGACGACGTCGCCGACGAGCCCGATGTCGACGCTCTCACCGTCCACGATCGCCGACCGCCGACGCGCCTGGAACAGCCCGCCGTCCTCGCCCGACAGGCCGACGGCGTGGGGTCCGTGCGCGTTGAGCAGCCCGACGAGCTCGCGGGAGACCTGCCCGGTGAGCACCATCCGCACGACGTCCATCGCCTCGGGCGTGGTGACGCGCAGGCCGCCGCGGAACTCCGACTCGATGCCGAGCCGGTCGAGCATCGCGTTGATCTGCGGTCCCCCGCCGTGCACCACGACCGGCTTGAGGCCGACCTGGCGCAGGAAGACCATGTCCTGGGCGAACGCCCGCTTCAGGTCCTCGTCGATCATCGCGTTGCCGCCGTACTTCACGACGACGAGGGCGCCCGCGAACTTCTGCAGCCACGGCAGGGCCTCGATGAGGACCTCGGCCTTCTGGTCGGCGCGCAGGTCCGTGCGGGTGTTGAACGTGAAGTCGCTCATGTGGAGTACGCGCTGTTCTCGTGGACGTAGTCGTGCGTGAGGTCGTTGGTCCAGACGGTGACCACCTCGCCGCCCGCGTGCAGGTCGATGAGGACGTGCACCTCGCGGCTCGCGGCGAGGTCGACCTCGGACCGGGGCCGGAACGCGCCACCGGCCTTGCACACCTGGACGCCGTTGATGGTGACGTCGAGCTGGTCGGGGTCGAACGCGGCGACGCTCTCCGGCACGGTCCCGACCTGCGCGAGCACGCGGCCCCAGTTGGGGTCGTTGCCGAACATCGCGGCCTTGAACAGGTTGGAGCGGGTCACGGCGCGGGCCACCGCGAGCCCGGCGTCCTGCGTCTCGGCTCCCATCACGGTGACCGCGATGTCGTGCGTGGCGCCCTCCGCGTCGGCGACCAGGGCGCGGGCGAGCTCGCCGCAGACCTGCGTCAGCGCAGCGGTGAATCCCGCGGGGTCCGGGATCGCGCGGCTGGCGCCCGAGACCATCAGCGTGACCGTGTCCGACGTCGACATGCACCCGTCGGAGTCGACGCGCTCGAACGTCTCCGCCACCGCGGTGCGCAGCGCTGCGGCCGCGGTCTCGGCGTCCACGACGGCGTCGGTCGTGATGACGCAGAGCATCGTGGCAAGACCGGGGGCGAGCATCCCGGCGCCCTTGGCCATACCCCCGACGGTCCATGCGCCCCGGTCGCCGTCGATGTGCAGGTGCGCGGTCTTGGCGACGGTGTCGGTGGTCATGATCGCGACGGCCGCGTCGGGACCGCCCTCGGGCGAGAGCGCCTCGACGGCGATGCCGATGCCGTCGAGGATCTTGTCGATGGGCAGCCGCTCCCCGATCAGACCGGTGGAGCAGACCACGACGTCGCCCGCGGAGATCTCCAGGGCGGCGCCGACGGTCTCGGCGGTCAGGTGGACGTCGAGGAAGCCCTCGGGCCCGGTGCACACGTTGGCGCCGCCGGAGTTGAGCACGACCGCGCTGACGACCCCGTCCGAGACGGCCTGGCGGGACCAGACGACCGGCGCCCCCACGACCCGGTTGGTGGTGAACACGGCCGCCGCAGCCTGCGACGGGCCGTCGTTGACGACGAGCGCGAGGTCGGGGCGGCCCGAGGCCTTGAGACCCGCCGTGATGCCGGAGGCGCGGAAGCCGGCCGCCGCGGTGACACCGGGTGAGGGCAGGGCCATGGTCTCGATGCTCACGGTGCGACTCCGTCCAGGGGAAGGCCGAGCGTCTCGGGGAGCCCGAGCGCGAGGTTGAGGGACTGCAGTGCGCCACCGGCCGTGCCCTTGACCAGGTTGTCGATCGCCGTGACCGTCACGACGCGTCCGGCGCGCTCGTCGACCGCGACCTGCACGAGCGCGGTGTTGGCACCGAGTGTGGCAGCCGTCGTGGGCCACTGGCCCTCGGGCAGGAGGTGCACGAACGGCTCGTCCGCGTAGGTCTGCTCCCAGGCGGCCCGGACGTCTGCGGGGTCGACCCCGGGGGCGAGACGGGCCGTGGCGGTCGCGAGGATGCCGCGGGCCATGGGCACAAGGGTCGGGGTGAACGAGATCGTCACGTCCGCGGCGCCGGCGGAGCGCAGGTTCTGCGCGATCTCGGGGATGTGCCGGTGCGTGCCGCCCACCGCGTAGGGCTGGGCCGCGCCGAGCGCCTCGCTGGCGAGCAGGTGCGTCTTGAGCGACTTCCCCGCGCCGGAGTAGCCGTTGGCGAGCACCGCGACGAGGTCGGTGGGCTCGATGAGCCCGGCGGCGATGCCCGGCTGGAGGCCGAGGGAGACGGCGGTGACGTTGCAGCCCGGGACGGCGATCCGACGCGCGCCGGCGAGCACCGACCGCTGCTCGCCCGCGGTCCGCTCCCCCGGGTGCAGCAGCTCCGGGAGGCCGTAGGGCCAGGTGCCCGCGTGCGCGCTGCCGTAGAACTGCTCCCAGTCGGCCGCGTCGACGAGCCGGTGGTCGGCGCCGAGGTCGACGACGATCGCGCCGTCGCCGCGCGCCTCGAGCTCGGCGGCGATCGCTCCGCTGGCACCGTGCGGCAGGGCGAGGACGACGACGTCGTGCCCGGCGAGCTCGTCGACACCCGTCGGGGCGAGCACCCGGTCCGCGAGCGTGCGCAGGTGCGGCTGGTGGGCACCGAGCGGCGTGCCGGCGTTGGAGTGCGCGGTGAGGGTCCCGATCCGGGCCTCGGGGTGCGCGAGGAGCACGCGGAGCATCTCGCCTCCGGCGTACCCGCTGGCACCCGCGACTGCGACCGTGAACGTCATGTGCATGAACATACACACGGCTGCACGAAGATACGAACGGCTTTCCGGGGAAGATCACCGCGTGCCGTCGCGTTGGCCCCAACGTGCGCGCCATCCGAGCCACCGCCGCCGGCGGTCCCGACGTCCTCGAGCTCACCGAGCTCCCCGACCCCGAGCCCGCCGCCGACGAGGTCCTCGTCCGCGTCGCCGCGGCCGGGGTCAACTTCATCGACACGTACCGCCGGTCCGGCGTGTACGCGATGACGTTCCCGCACGTCGTGGGCTCGGAGGGCGCCGGGACGGTCGTCGCCGTCGGCTCCGAGGTCAGCGAGATCGCCGTCGGCGACCGGGTCGCCTGGTCGTCGGCACCCGGCTCCTATGCGGAGCTGGTCGCCGTCCGGGCGTCGAAGGCCCTCCTCGTCCCCGAGGGCGTGCCCGACCAGGTCGCCGCCGCGCTCCCCCTCCAGGGCCTCACCGCGCACTACCTGGTGACCTCGACGTTCCCGGTCCAGGCCGGCCATGACGTGCTCGTGCACGCGGCCGCCGGCGGTGTCGGGCTGCTGCTCACCCAGCTGGCGGCACAGCGCGGTGCCCGCGTGATCGCGACCGTCGGGAGCGTCGAGAAGGAGCGCCTGGCGCGCGAGGCCGGTGCTGCCGACGTGATCCGCTATCGCGAGCTCGCCGACCTGACCCGTGACCTGCCCGCCGAGGTGCGGGCGCTGACCGACGGGCGAGGCGTGCACGCCGTCTTCGACTCCGTCGGCAAGGACACGTTCGACGCGTCCCTGGCCTCCCTGCACGCGCGCGGCACGCTCGTCCTGTTCGGCGGCTCGTCCGGCCCTGTCCCGCCGGTCGACCCGCAGAGGCTCAACGCAGGCGGGTCGCTCTTCCTGACCCGGCCCACGCTCGACCACTACATCGCCACCCGTGACGAGCTCGACTGGCGCGCCCGCGAGCTGTTCGACGCCGTGCGCGCGGGCGAGCTCGACGTGCGGATCGGCGCCACGTTCTCCCTGGCCGACGCGGCCGACGCCCACCGCGCGCTCGAGTCGCGCTCCACCACCGGAAAGGTGCTCCTGCTCCCGTGAGTGTCAACGCCCTCCCCGCTGTGCCGCAGGTACGCACGTTGAACGTCGAGGTCTGGTCCGACATCGCCTGCCCCTGGTGCTACATCGGCAAGCGTCGCTTCGCGACAGCGCTGGCCGACTTCCCGCACCGGGAGCACGTCGAGGTGACCTGGCGCGCGTACGAGCTGTCGCCGAGCACGCCCGTCGGCCCCGGCATCCCCGAGATCGACGCGCTCGCCCGGCACAAGGGCATCCCGCGAGACCAGGTGACGCGGATGTTCGCCCAGGTCACGGCCGTGGCGGCGGGTGAGGGTCTGGCCTACGACTTCGACAGGGCGATCGCCGCCAACACGTTCGCCGCGCACCGCCTGGTGCACCTCGCGCGCACCACGGGCGGGCCGGAGCTGGCGGAGCGCGTGCTCGAGGCGCTGTTCTCGGCGCACTTCGAGCACGGCGCCGACCTGGGCGACGACGACACGCTCGTGCGGATCGTCAGTGGCGCAGGCGTGGACGCCGAGGCAGCGCGAGCCACGCTGGACGGCGACGACGGAGCGGACGCGGTCCGTGCCGACGAGGACGAGGCGCGGGCGCTGGGCGTGACCGGCGTCCCGTTCTTCGTGGTCGACCGCCGCATCGCCGTCTCCGGCGCCCAGCCGGCCGACGTGTTCACGCAGCTGCTCGAGACGTCGTGGCGCGACGCGAACCCGGTCCAGGTGCTGGCGACGGCCGACGGGGCGGCCTGCGTCGACGACTCCTGCGCCCTCTGACGCCCCGACGGCAGGGCGCTACGGTGGCGAAGCGCACCGAAGCGCGCCGCCCACCCGGAGGCTCTGATGACGACGTCGCTCCTCGACACCCTCGGCGTGACCGTCCCCTCGACGGTCCCCACGCACTGGTACAACCTGGCGGCTGACCTGCCGTCACCCTGCCCGCCGGCGCTGCACCCGGGGACCCGGGAACCGCTGACCCCGGACGACCTGGCGCCGCTGTTCCCGATGGCGCTGATCATGCAGGAGGTCAGCACCGAGCGGTGGGTCGAGATCCCCGAGCCGGTGCGGGAGATCTACGCCCTGTGGCGCCCGTCGCCGCTCATCCGCGCCCGTCGCCTCGAGCGCGCGCTCGGCACCCCGGCGCGGATCTACTACAAGTACGAGGGCGTCAGCCCGGTCGGGTCGCACAAGCCGAACACCGCCGTCGCGCAGGCGTACTACAACGCGGCCGAGGGCATCACCAGGCTGACCACCGAGACCGGCGCCGGGCAGTGGGGCGCGTCGCTGGCCATGGCGTGCGCGCTTCTCGGGCTGACCTGCGAGGTGTGGCAGGTCCGCGCTTCGTACGACTCCAAGCCGTACCGCCGGATGCAGATGGAGACGTACGGGAGCATCTGCCACCCGTCGCCGTCGGACCTCACGAACGCCGGCCGGGCGATGCTCGCGGCGGACCCGGAGACCACCGGCTCGCTCGGCATGGCGATCAGCGAGGCGGTCGAGGCCGCCGCCACCGACCCTGACGCGCACTACTCGCTGGGCAGCGTGCTCAACCACGTGCTGCTGCACCAGAGCGTCATCGGTCAGGAGGCCCTCGCTCAGCTCGATGCGATCGAGGAGAGCGCCGACGTCGTCTTCGCGTGCGCCGGAGGCGGCTCCAACCTCGGTGGGCTCGCGTTCCCGTTCCTCGGCCGGAACCTGCGCGACGGCACGACGACGCGGGTGGTCGCCTGCGAACCGGCCGCGTGCCCGTCGCTGACGCAGGGCGAGTACCGGTACGACTTCGGCGACGTCGCCGGCCTGACTCCTCTGCTGAAGATGCACACGCTCGGCAAGGACTTCGTCCCGCCGCCCATCCACGCCGGTGGCCTGCGCTACCACGGGATGGCGCCGATGGTGTCGCACGCCGTCGAGCTCGGGCTGATCGACGCGATCGCCGTCGACCAGGAGACCGCGTTCGCCGCCGGGATCGAGTTCGCCCGGGCCGAGGGCATCATCCCCGCGCCCGAGTCGACGCACGCCGTCGCCGGGGCCATCGCGCACGCCCGCGCGGCGACCGGGCCCGAGACGATCGTCATCGGGCTGTCCGGCAACGGCGTCCTGGACCTGCCCGCCTACCACGACTACGTGTAGCGACGACGAAGGCCCGCGCCCCTGAGGAAGGGACGCGGGCCTTCGTCGTGCGGTCAGCGGGTCGTGACTGGCGCGCTCGTGCTCGGGCTCACGTTCGCGGTGTCGCTCGGGACGAACGTCGCCGTGTACGTGTGCTTGCCCGACGGGACCGTGCCGATGGCGATGCCCAGCACCACGCTCAGGCGCTTGACCACCGTGGTCCCCTCCCGGATCTCGACCGTGCCGGACGGCACCCGCCCGTTGTTGGTCGCGACCGTCACGAAGGCGACCGACGGGACGAACAGGAACCCGCGGGTGACCGACAGCCCGGTCGTCGTCGTGACCTTCTCGACGACGACGGTCACCGGCGCCGACTCCGAGCCCGTGACGGTCTCGTCACCGGCGAACCGGGCAAGGACGTCGTAGGAGCCCGCCGGGGTGGACGACGGGAGCCGCAGGCTGGCGGTGCCGCCCTGCAGGGTCGCGGTGCCGAGGACGGTGCTCCCGGCGACGAACTCGACGGACCCGGCCACGGGCACGTCGGCCGTGACCGTCGCCGTGAGCGTGATCCGCGACGACGAGCCGAACACCTGGCTCGACGGCGAGGCCGTCAGCGTGGTGGTCGACGACGGGGTGCCCGCCTCGACGGTGAGCGGGAGCGTCACCGTGGTGAGGCTCGGGCTCGCCACGAGCGTGAGCGTGTGGGCGCCCGCGCTCGTGTCCTCCGGGATCGTCACCGAGACGTCGGCGGCGCCGTTGGTGACGGTCGCCGTCCCGATGGACGCGCCGTCGAGCCGGACGTCCAGGCTGGTGTTCTGAGGCGAGCCGAGGCTCGTCAGGTCCAGCTTGGTCACCGGGAACGCCAGCGTGTCACCGGCGGTGAACGTCGTCGGCACCGTCGGCACGCCGACCGCCTGGCGGGCGAAGTCCGGGGTGAGCCCGGGGTGCCCCTGCAGGTAGGCGATCCAGCCGTCCCGGTCGACGAGCCCGGAGTCGCGAGCGTCCGTGCTGTCGTTGAAGATCCGGAAGTTGTCACCGCCGGTGATCAGGAACGAGAACGTGCCGATCCGGTAGCTCGCCGCCGGGTCGATCGGAGCACCGTCCACCGTGATGGACGTGATGTGCGACCCCGCCGGAGCGGCGGCGTCGAACGTGTACGTCACGTTGTCCGACAGGCCCAGCTGCAGGTAGGACCTGCTCGGTACCGTGCCGTCCGGGAGGGTCTGCCACTGCTGCTCGAGCATCGTCTTGAACTGCGCGCCCGTGAGCGACGTGGTCCAGAGGTTGTTCACGAACGGCAGCACCCCGTTCGCCTCGGCCGTCGTGATGACGCCGTCCGGGGCGTAGTACAGCTCGGCGCGCAGACCGCCAGGGTTGACGACACCGATCTCAGCGCCGCCCAGGTTCTCCGGGGCGAGCGTGTCCCGCAGCGAGTTGGCGACGAGGTCACCCAGGGTGGACTCGCTGGCCCGGTCGTCCCGGGCGGTCACCGGTGCCGTGTAGCCGGTCGGTCCGTACGTGCCGCCGCTGAAGGCGGTCGTGATGTCCGCCGTGACCGACCCCACGGGGACCGAGCCGACGACGTTCGCGTAGGCCAGCGCCGCGGTGACGATGGTGTTGACCTGCGCGACGCGCGGATACGTCGCGACGAGCTGCGCCGCGAACGCCGCCTCGTTCTGCGCCGGGGTGTTGCCGGGGATGACCGGCGCGACCAGACGCGGGACGTTCTGCTGGGTGTGCGCGACGACCTCACCGCTGGCCGGGTCGAACGTGAGCACGACCTTGCCGATGAACTCGCCGTAGCTCCCGGTCTGCACGACCGGGCGCGTCTTGCCGGTCTCGCCGGGGACCGGCGCCTCCCACGCGTACTGCTGGTGGGTGTGACCGGTGAAGATCACGTCGACGGCCCCGGAGGTCTGCTCGACGATGTCCTTGAACGCGCCGCCCTCGGCGAGCTCCTTCTCGAGCGTGCCGTTCGGCAGACCCTCGCCGGCGCCCTCGTGGAAGCTGGCGACGAGCACCTCGGCCTCGCCGTTGGACGCGTCCCCGTCGCTCAGCTGCGCAGCGACGCGGTTGACGGCGTCGACAGGGTTGCCGAAGTCGAGCTCGGTGATGCCGCCGGGGGTGACCAGCGAGGGGGTCTCCTCGGTGACCGCGCCGATGACACCGACCGAGACGCCGTCCATGTCGAGGATCGCGTACTCCGGCAGCGCCGGCGTCGTGGTGCCCTTGAGGTAGACGTTCGCGCCGAGGTAGTCCCACTTCGCGTTGGTGCCGCCCGCGATCACGCGGTCGGTGAGGTCCTGGAACCCCTTGTCGAACTCGTGGTTGCCGACGGCCGACGCGTTGAGCTCCAGGGCGTTCAGCACGTCGATCGTCGGCTGGTCCTGCTGGACCGCCGAGGCGAACAGCGACGCGCTGATGTTGTCGCCGGCCGACACGAACGCGACCGGGCCGCCGGCCGCGATGGCAGCCGCCTTCTCCTTCTCGACGGTGCCCGCGAACTTCACCGTGTTGGTGTCGATCCGGCCGTGGAAGTCGTTGATGTCGAGCAGCGTCAGCGTGACCGGCTTGGCCGCGCCCTCGACCAGTCCGACGACCACCGGGTCGTGGTCGGAGGAGCGGTAGAAGTCGTCGTCGTAGAAGAGCGTGCCGTGGTAGTTGTACCGGTCGTACTCGAGCGCGATGGACTCCTCGGCGTTGATCTCCCAGATGTCCGCGCCGGTGGCCCGCTGCATCGCGGCGTCGTTGAGCAGCACGTGGTCGAGCGAGCCCGACAGGCCGCTGAACGAGTACGAGAACTGACCGTCGGCGAGCGCGGTCGCGGCGTCGGTGTACCCGGCGTCGTACAGCGTCTGCAGCGGGTCCTCGAGGGTGTACGAGTTGAAGTCGCCGACGAGCGCGACCGCCTGGGCGTCGCCCTGGACGGTCGGCACCCAGTCCCGCAGCGCCGTGGCCTGCCGGACCCGCGACTCGTTCGAGGCGCCCTGTCCGTCACCCGCGTCGGCGTCGCCCGGCCACGGGCCGGCCGAACCCTTGGACTTGAAGTGGTTCACGGCGACGAAGAACGGCGCACCCCCGCCGACCGGCGTGAACACCTGGCCGATGGGCTCACGTGCGTTGCCGAACGCCTCGTTGTCGTCGCTCTGGTCGCCCAGCGCACGCGAGTCTCCCGTCCGCTCGACGGCGGCGGGCTTGTAGATGAGCGCGTTGGTGATGACGTCCTGGCCGGCGGCCGGCGGGAGCTCCGCCGACGACGGGACGAACGCCCACACGGTCGAGCCGGCGGCGGCGTTCAGGGCGTCGACCAGGGTGCCGAGCGCCTCGTCGGCAACCCCGTCCACCCGAGCCGAGTTCTCGATCTCGAGCAGACCGACGACGTCGGCGTCGAGCGCGTTGATCGCGGCGACGATCTTGTCCTGCTGCCGCTGGAGGTCGTCCGGGTCCCACGCACCGCGCGGGTCGCAGCCGCCGTTCACCGTGACGGGGTCACCGGTGCGGTCCTTGAAGGACGTGCACCCGGCCGTCGTCGCGCCGAGGGTGGTGAAGTAGTTGAGCACGTTGAACGACGCGACCTTGAGGTCGCCACCGACCGGGGTCGGTGCCGCGGGGCGGTCGTTCTCGAACGTCACGGACGCCGGCCCGGGGGCCGTCGGGTTGAGCTTCCAGACGTTGTTGCGGTAGTCGACGACGACCGGCGCGGTGATGGTCGCGGCGGCGCCGACGCGGACGGGGTTGGTCAGCGAGACGTAGGGCGGCGTGAGTCCCTGGTTCGCCGTCGAGAGGAAGTTCGTGGACGACCCGTCGTCGAGGACGACGCCACGGGCGGCGTTGTCCGCGGCGGCGGCCAGCGCCTCGGCCGAGCCGGGACGACCGACCTCGGTGGGCTGCAGCAGCGGGAGCGTGCCGGCCGCGAGACCGACCTCGCCGTACTGGTTGGTCGAGAACGTGTTCGTGATCGTGAGCGGACCGGTCGGCTCGAACAGCATCGACTCCAGCGCCTCGCGGGCGGCGTCGGTCGTCGGCCACGCGGCCGAGACCGGGGTGACCGTGGCCGGAGTCGGGAGCACCTCGAGGTTGCCGGCCGCGACCGTGATCTCGGTGAGCCCGTTGAACTCGCTCACCACGCCGGTCACACGCACGTGGGCACCCAGCGCCACCGCGGCAACCGTCGCGGAAGAGAACACGAAGACCGCGTCGGACGCACCCGGGGTCGCGTCGCTCGGGCCGCCGGACCCCGCCGTCTGGATCACGTAGCCGCTGAGGCCCCCGGTCGGGTAGGCGGCGGTCACGACGCCTTCCGTGATGATCGTCTCGCCGACCAGCGGCGACGCGGCGTCCGTTCCCTGGATCTCGGCGATCGTGCGCGCCGTCGGCGTCCCCGGCCCGGGGTCGCCCGCGGCGACCGGCGTCGGCGTCCCCACGGTGAAGTCGGCGGCGTTGTTCGCCGTGTTGGTGTGCGTCGCGTTGCGGGAGACCGACGTCGAGTTCGTCGTGCCAGCCGCCGCCGCCGCTCCGGCGAAGACCAACGAGGTCCCCCAGCCGACGAGGTCCTCGACCGTGGCGTCGCCCGCGCAGCCCGCAGCGGTCGCGCACACGAGCGTGTCGGACATGCGTGTCAGCGCCACCTTGCCGGCGGTGCCCGAGATCGCGATCGTGCCGTCGATGTCGGGGGTGATGGCCGGCTGGCTGGTGTCCGCGCCGGGCGCCTCGCCGATCAACAGCGTCGCGCCGGGGGCGATCGTGCCGGACAACACGGTCTTGGCGGCGAACGTGAGGTTGCCGGCCGCGCCGTACTGCACGGCCCAACCGGTCAGGTCGACCGCCGTGTCCTGGGTGTTGACGAGCTCGATGAAGTCGCGGTTGAAGGCGCCGCCGGAGTTCCCTCCGCCGCCGTACACCTCGTTGATCAGGACACGTGGCGTGGTGCCGACCGAGGCCTGTGCAGCGCCCGCCGTGATCACACCGCCCGTCAGGGCCAACGCGAGGGCGGCGATGCCCCCGCTGATCGACTTCATCGCAGGACGCACGTCGAGCTCGCTTTCGTCGGGAACGCAAAAGTGGCCGCTCGTGACGGCCTGGACAACTGTCGCTGTTCGTCCGATTCGTGGCAACTACTCGCCGGTAACTATTGAGTGAACACATCCGATGATTTGTCCGGGTACGACACAGCCCCCGTCGACCGCGTGGTCGACGGGGGCTGTGGACCGGAAATCAGGCGCGCAGCGACGCCCCGAACCGGCGGTGCGCCTCGGCCACGATCGCGTCCCGGACGGCCGCCGACTCACTCGCGGTCAACGTCCGGTCCGCGGCGCGCAGGCGGAGCGAGAAGGCCAGCGACTTGTGGTCCTCGCCCACCTGCGGGCCCGTGTACACGTCGAACAGCCGGACCTCCTCGACGACGTCCCCGGCAGGGCTCGCGGCCGCGCCGACCCGGACCGCGTCGAGCACGTCGGCGGCGGGCACCGACGACCCGACCACGAGGGCGACGTCCTCCTTGTTGACGGGGAACGTCGAGACCGGAACCGCCTGGACCGGGTCGGGCGACGCCGCCGCCAGCACCACGTCCAGGTCCAGCTCGAACGCCGCCGCCCGAGCCGGCAGGCCGAGCGCGGTCACGACGTTCGGGTGCAGCTCGCCCGCGTGACCCACGAGCGTGCCGTCGGCCGTCGTCAGGCGCGCGCACCGACCCGGGTGCCACGGCGCGTGGTCGGCGTCGGCCGACGCCGTGAGCTCCACCCCGACGACCTCCGCGACGAGGCGCGCGGCGGCGATCGCGTCGGTGTGGTCGGCCCGGCGACCGAGCCCCCACCAGCCGGCCGGCTCCCGCAGACCCGCGAGGACACCGGCGACCCGACGCGGCTGCGGCGGCACGGCGGCGTCGATCGCCGCGAGCTCCTCGTCGGACGGGCGGACCCCGCCCGGCAACCGCGGAGCCGCGGGCGCACCCTCGACCGGCCTGGTGACCAGACCGAGCTCGAAGATCGCCACGTCGCTCTCGCCCCGGCTCACGTTGCGCCGGGCGGTGTCGAGGAGCGTGACCAGCAGGTTGGTACGCAAGTACGGCTGCTCGTCGGAGAGCGGGTTGACCAGCCGGACGGCGCGACGACGGGCGTCGTCCGCGGGCAGGTTCAAGGCGTCGAGCTGGTCGGTCCCGACGAACGGGTAGCTGAGCACCTCGACGAGACCGGCCTCGGCCAGCGCCCGCGCGACCGAGCGCCGGGCCCGCTGGCCCGCCGTCAGCCCCGCACCGGCGGGGGCGACCGGGAGGGTCGACGGGATCGCGTCGTAGCCACGCAGGCGGGCGACCTCCTCCACCAGGTCGACGCCGGCCACGAGGTCGGGCCGCCACGAGGGCGCCGTCACCGTGAGCGCGTCGGCACCGGCGTCGGTCACGTCGCAGCCGATCGACCGCAGCGTCTCGCGCACCTCGTCGGCCGTGAACGGCAGGCCGATGAGCCGCGTCGGCAGGTCGAGCGGGAGCTCGAACGAGGGCACCGGCACGCGACGGTCGACATCCGTGAGCGGACCAGCGACGCCGCCGCCGTGCTCGACCAGGAGCGCGACCGTCCGCGCGACCGCCACGGGCGGCAGCTCGGGATCGGCACCACGCTCGAACCGCTTCGCCGCCTCGCTGGGCAGCTTGTGACGCCTCGCCGCACGGGCGACCGTGATCGGGTCGAAGTGGGCCGCCTCGATGAGCAGGTCGGTCGTCGTCGCGCTGACCTCGCTGTCCCCGCCGCCCATGACGGCCGCCAGCCCGATCGGCCGGGCGCCGCGCACCCCGTCGGGGCTGTCGGTGATCAGCAGGTCCTCGGGGTCGAGCACGCGGTCGACGTCGTCGAGGGTGCGGATCCGCTCCCCCGGTGTCGCCCGCCGCACCACGATCGGCTCGGACAGGTGCGCCAGGTCGTAGGCGTGCAGCGGCTGCCCGAGGTCGAGCATCACGTAGTTGGTGACGTCGACGGCCAGGCTGATCGGCCGCATGCCGGCCTGCTGCAGCCGGCGCTGCATCCACGCGGGCGACGGGTCGTTCGCACGCACGCCCCGCACGATCTGCGCGACGAAGCGGTCGGCGCCCGGGACCCCGTGGATCGGAGCCGCGTCGTCGATCTCGACCGCGAAGCCACCGCCCGCAGGACGCTCGTCGCCCGTGGGCAGGCCGCGGTCCGTGAACTTCGCACCGGTCGACAGGCCGTACTCGCGAGCGACGCCGCGCATCGAGAAGCAGTACCCGCGGTCGGGGGTCACGTTGATCTCGAGCACCTCCTCGCCGAGGCCGAGCAGCTCGCGCGCGTCCGTGCCGACGGGCGCCTCCAGCCCGAGCTCGGACAGCACGATGATCCCGGCGTGGTCGTCGCCGAGGCCAAGCTCGCGCGCCGAGCAGATCATGCCGTCGGACACGTGGCCGTAGGTCTTGCGCGACGCGATGGCGAACGGTCCGGGCAGGACCGCCCCCGGCAGCGCGACGACGACGCGGTCACCGACGACGAAGTTGTGCGCACCGCACACGATGCCGCGCGGGTCACCGCCGGGCTCGTTGTGCTCCGGACCCACGTCCACCCGGCACCAGTTGATCGTCTTGCCGTTCTTCTGCGGCTCCGGGGTCAGTTCCACGACCTCGCCGACGACCAGCGGACCGGTCACGGCGGCGGCGTGGATGGCCTCCTCCTCCAGCCCGACGCGGACGAGGTCCGCCGCGAGCTGCTCGGCGGTCAGGCCCGCGGGCAGCTCGACGTGCTCGGCGAGCCACGTCAGGGGGATGCGCGGCATCAGATCTCCGTCCCGAACTGCATGGAGAAGCGCACGTCGCCCTCCACCATGTCGTGCATGTCAGCGATGCCGTGACGCAGCATCAAGGTGCGCTCGATGCCCATCCCGAACGCGAAGCCGGAGTAGACCTCGGGGTCCACGCCGACGGCCCGCAGGACGTGCGGGTTGACCATCCCGCAGCCGCCCCACTCGATCCAGCCGGGTCCGCCCTTCTTCTGCGGGAACCAGAGGTCCATCTCCGCGCTGGGCTCGGTGAACGGGAAGAACGACGGTCGCAGCCGCGTACGCGCCTCGGGGCCGAAGATCGCCTGCGCGAAGTGGTCGAGCGTCCCCTTGAGGTGCGCCATGGTCAGGCCCTTGTCGATCGCGAGGCCCTCGACCTGGTGGAACACCGGGGTGTGCGTCGCGTCGAGCTCGTCGGTGCGGAACACCTTGCCCGGGCACGCGATGTACACCGGCAGCTCGCGCTCCAGCAGCGTGCGGGCCTGGACTGGCGACGTGTGGGTCCGCAGCACCAGGCCCGGCTGGTCCACGAAGAACGTGTCCTGCATCTGGCGCGCGGGGTGGTCGACGCCGAAGTTCAGCGCGTCGAAGTTGAACCACTCCGCCTCGAGCTCGGGGCCCTCCGCGATCTCCCAGCCCATCGCGACGAAGAAGTCCGCGATGCGCTCGGACAGCGCCTCCAGCGGGTGCCGAGCGCCGCGGGGCCGACGGTCGGTGGGCAGCGTCACGTCGACGGACTCCTCGACGAGGACGCGCTGGTCGCGCTCGGCCTCGAGCTCGGCCTGCCGGTCGGCCAGCGCGCGCGCGAGCCGGCCCTTGGCCTGACCGAGGAGCTTGCCTGCGGTCGCCTTGTCGGCGGGCGCGAGGCCGCCGATGGCACGGTTGGCGAGCGCGATCGGGCTGCGCTCCCCCACGTGCTCCAGGCGTGCGGACTTCAGGGCGTCGAGGTCGGCCGCGGCCGCGAGGGCCTTCAGCGCATCCTCGACGGCGGACTCGATGCCGTCGGCGTCGAGCGGGGACAGGGCGGTGTCGTCGGACATCCTGACCTTCCGGTGCGATCTGGGGCGGCCTGCACGCGAGGGCGCACGGCCAAGGCGCGCGCGCAAGGGCGCGGCCAGCGGACAAGTCTAGAGGCGCCCGATCCAGGTCGTAGCGGCCGGTCCAGCGGTGGACGGCCTGCTCACGTGCGCGTCAGTGGCGCAGCCCGGGAACGGGCCCGGGAAATCGGCGACCACCGGCCGCCTGCGCACGCGCTGTCATGCAACCCATGATGCCACGACCGCCGCCTACCGCCCCAGCGCAAAGGTCTCGACCCGCTCGTACAGCGGTCCCCCGCCCCGCCCGGCGCCCGGCTGCGACGAGACCAGGGCCAGCTCGTCGACGAGCCAGCGCGGTCCCTCATAGACAGCGAGCGCGCGCACGAGGCTCGCCGCGACGTCCTCGTCCTCCGGGCCGGTCATGTCCGGCCGCTGCCCCGGCCGGTCGGGCCGCGACGACCGGCGCCGCGGTGGCCGGCTCCCCGGACGCACCCGTCCGACGGTGAGGTGCGGGCGGTCGCGCGGCCGGTTGTCGGTCGCGCCGCTCGCCGACTCCCCCGCCTCGACGCACCCCCGCGTCACCGCGCGCTGCGTCTCCAGGTCACCGCCGACCCCCACCCAGAGCGTCCGGTGCGAGAACACCCCCGCGCCACGCAGCGCGAGCTCGTACGGCTCGATCCCGGCGGCGAGCTCGGCCAGGTCGGCCGTCAGGCCCGGCACGACGCCGTCGGGGACCTCGCCGTAGAACGCCACGGTGAGGTGCCACGTCTCCCGCGCCGACCAGCGCACCGCCGACGAGAGGCCGGCCGGGGCACCCCGCACCGAGGCGAGTGCCAGGTCGAGGTGGTCGAGGACGTCCGTCGGCGGCCACACCGCGGCGAAGAGCCTCACCGCTGAGCCCGGGCGCTGGCATAGAGGCAGACCGTCGCCGCGGTCGCGAGGTTGAGCGACTCCGCCCGGCCCCGGATCGGTACCCGCACGACGGCGTCCGCGAGCAGTCGGTCCTCGTCGCTCAGCCCCCACGCCTCGTTGCCGAACACCCAGGCGGTCGGTCGCGCGAGGTCGGGCAGGCCGTCCGGTGCCCCGCCGGCGACGTCGAGCAGGTCGTCGAGATCGTGCTCACCTGCGCCGTCCGCAGCCAGGACCGTCAGCCCCGCGGCGCGCAGCGCCTCGACCGTCGACCGCAGGTCCGTCCCGGTGACCACGGGCAGGTGGAACAGGGAGCCTGCGGTCGAGCGGACCACCTTCGGGTTGTGCACGTCGACGCTCTCCGCGGTCAGCACGGCCGCATCCGCCCCGGCGGCGTCCGCAGCGCGGATGACCGTCCCTGCGTTGCCGGGGTCCCGCACGTGCGCCAGCACCGCGACCAGCCGCGCACCGGCCAGGTCCGCCAGCGTGTGCGCCAGGAGCGACGCGACCGCCACGACCTGCTGCGCGTCGGGGCTCATCGCGTCGAGCACCTCGACCGTGCCGGTGTGCACCCGGATCCCCCGCTCGTGCGCGGCCTCGACGATCTCCGGGTACCTCCCGGCCGACGCGTCCGTGACGTAGACGTCGTGCACGTCGGCCGCGAGCACCGCCTCACGCACGGCCTGCGGTCCCTCGACGACGAACCGGCCGGCGCGCCTGCGCACCGACTGGCCGGAGAGCGCCCGCACGGCCTTCACACGCTCGGCACGGGGGTTGGTCAGGATCTCGTCAGCCACGGGGACATCATGCCTGGGCACGACGAAGCCCCCGCGAGTCGGGATCGACTCCGGGGGCTCCGGGTGCACCGAGCCACCGCCCGGCCCCGCGGCGAGGCGGGTCGGGCGGTCGGGCTCAGCAGCGGACGAGGGTCACGCAGCCTTCGGCGCGTTGACGTCCTCGGGCAGAGCTGCCTTGGCGGCGGCCACGAGCGTGTTGAACGTCGCGGCGTCGTTGACGGCGAGGTCGGCCAGCACGCGGCGGTCCACCTCGATGCCGGCGAGCTTGAGGCCCTGGATCAGACGGTTGTACGTCAGACCCTGCTCGCGGGACGCAGCGTTGATGCGCTGGATCCACAGCTTGCGGAAGTCCTGCTTGCGCACCTTGCGGTCGCGGTACGCGTAGACGAGGGAGTGGGTGACCTGCTCCTTCGCCTTCCGGTACAGGCGCGACCGCTGACCGCGGTAGCCCGCAGCGCGCTCGAGGGTTGTACGGCGCTTCTTCTGGGCGTTGACCGCCCGCTTCACGCGTGCCACGTGATGCTCCTTGCTTGTCTCAGGCTCGGACCGAGTGACCGGGGCGCAGGTGCGCCCGCGGGATCACTTCCCGAGCAGCTTCTTGATACGGGGGGCGTCGGCAGGGGAGACGACGAGGTCGCCGGCGATGCGGCGGGTGCGGCGGCTCGACTTGTGCTCGAGCAGGTGGCGACCGCCGGCCTGCTCGCGCATGACCTTGCCGGTCCCGGTGACCCGGAAGCGCTTCTTGGCACCGGAGTGCGTCTTGTTCTTCGGCATGGCTGCCGTGTCTCCTTGTCCTTCACATCGCACGGGTTCGTACGACTCGTCTGGTGCGGTCCGACCGGGGGGCCGGGCCGTCCGTTCGTGCTGGCTAGCTGGCCTCTTCCGAGGCCGTCGTGCTGGTCTGTGCCTTCGCCGGAGCGGCCGGGCCAGGTCGCGGCGCGGGCCGCGGCGTGGCGGTCGGCCGGGGTGTGGCCGGCTTCGGGGTGGCCGGCTTCGGCGTCGCCGGCTTCGGTGCGGCCGACGATGCCGCTGGCTGCGACGTCGTGGGGGCCGCTGCCGGCGCGGCTGCGGCTGCCGGTCGTGCAGCGGCCGCGGGACGCGGTGCTGCGGCGGATCGCGCTGCTGCCGGACGCGGTGCCGTCGTCGCACGAGGTGCGGCGGCGGGTGCGGGCGGACGCGGGGTGCTGGGACGAGACGCAGCCGGACGCGGGGCGGAGGCGGGCTTCTCGACCGGAGCTGCGGCCTCGACCGGGGCGGGTGCCTCGGACGGTGCCTCGACCTCGACCGGAGCCTCGACCGGCGAGTCGATCACCGGCGCGGTCTCGGCGACGACCGGAACCTCGGCAGCAGCCGGGGCGACGGGCTCGGCCTGCTCGACCGGGTTGGCCGCAGCAGCGGCGGCAGCGGCAGCAGCCGCGGCGTTCTGCTCGCGGGCCGCAGCAGCCTGCGCCGCACGGCGCTGCTCCTGCTTCTGGTCGGCCTTCTTCTTCATCGGGCCGAGCACCATGATCATGTTGCGCCCGTCCTGCTTGGGCATGCTCTCGATGAAGCCGAGCTCGGACACGTCGTCTGCCAGCCGCTGCAGCAGGCGCACGCCCATCTCGGGGCGCGACTGCTCACGGCCGCGGAACATGATCATGACCTTGACCTTGTCGCCGGCGGTGAGGAACCGCTCGACGTGGCCCTTCTTGGTGCCGTAGTCGTGCGGGTCGATCTTCAGCCGGAAACGGATCTCCTTGAGGACCGTGTTGGTCTGGTTCCGCCGGGCCTCACGGGCCTTCATGTCTGCTTCGTACTTGAACTTGCCGTAGTCCATGATCTTGCAGACGGGCGGACGAGCGTCAGGTGCAACCTCGACGAGGTCGAGGTCGGCGTCCTGGGCCAGGCGCAAGGCGTCCTCCACGCGGACGATGCCGACCTGCTCGCCGTTGGGGCCGACCAGGCGGACCTCGGCGACGCGGATCCGATCGTTGATGCGGGGCTCGCTGATGTGGTGCTCCTCAGGTTCGTCGTGGGTGGACCGCCGGGAACGAGGAAGGCCCCCGTCCTGGTCACAGGAGGAGGCCTCGAGGTCCGCGCGGTGCGCATGGCCGGGGGCCATGCTCACGCCACCGGGGTCGGCTGGCGCCGTCCGGTGCGGACTGTGAACCCGGTCTCTGTCGACGATGCGCGTCCAGCGCACCGAACAGTCGAGGCCCAGGTGGGAGGAACTCCACTTGTGCGCCTGAGCCACGTGCGCCGGGTCTCTCTCGAGATCGGCACGCACAACCCAGGTCAGTCGACTGCCAAGGCTACCAGAGGAGACCCGAAGACCCGAATCGGCGCCGGAGCGCTCACCGGCCGGTGAGAGGATCGGCGTATGAGCGAGACCAGCCCGGGCACCGACCCCACCACGACCGCCACCCGCGACATCGCGGACGTCGCCGCCGTCGAGGTCATCACGACAGCCGCGGTGCACCTGATGAGCGCAGCGGCGGTCAAGTGCGGGCTCGCCGAGGACGGGCCGACCGGCGCCGGCGCCGACTTCCTCGACCTCGACGAGGCACGCAAGCTCATCACCGCGCTCGCCGCCCTGGTCACGGCCTCGGCCCCCGACATCGGCAACCAGCACGCCCGGTCGCTGCGGGACGGGCTGCGCTCGCTCCAGCTCGCGTTCCGGGAGGCCTCGCCCTTCCCCGATGCCCCGGGCGACGGACCGGGCGAGAAGTTCACCGGCTCGGTCGTCTGACCCGGACGCGTCGGGTCGGCGCAGCACCGCGCCGGCGCACCCGCACGGTGGGCACGTGCCGCGGAGCGCGGCGCTCCTCCACGACCTCGGGAGCGACCCGCCCCCGAGCCCGGCCCAGCGCGAGGACGACGAGCCCACCGACCGCGAGAGCACCACCGACCACCGCGGCGGTCAGGAACCCGGCACCGGGCGCCGCACGGTCGATCACGGCCCCGCACAACGGGGCGCCGAGCGCGTTCCCGACGGTCGACATCGTGCCGCTCCACCCCATGACCTCGCCCCGCCGGCGCTCCGGCACCAGCCGGACGAGCGACGCGTTGATCGAGGAGAGCGCCGGCGCGCACGGCAGCCCCGCGACGACGACCGCGACCGCGAGCCACACCTGGTCGCTCGCGAACGCTGCGGGGACCGTGGCGAGCGCCAGCAGGGCGACGAGGAGCAGCGGTGACGGGTTGCGGTGGCTGGCCCCGTGGACCAGTCCCCCGATGACCGACCCGCCCGCCCAGAGCGCGATCATCCAGCCGACGTCGGCGGAGCTGCCGGAGTCGTTGAGCGTCGCGACCAGGGACACGTCCGTCCCGACCAGCACGAACGACGCCGCGACCCCCGCGAGGAGCAGGACGACGAGCGCAGGACTGAGCAGGCGCTGCTTCGGGAGGTCCGGCACGGGTTCGGCGGAGCGTGCGCTGCGGGTCGGCGGGTTCGCCCACATGAGGAGCAGCCCGCCGGCGACCGTCAGCGCGCCCACGACCGTGAGCGCGACCGAGGTCGACACCTGCGTGGCCAGCAGCACCCCGACCACCGGCGAGAGCATGAACGTCAGCTCGACGGCCACGGAGTCCAGTGAGAACGCGGCCTTCTGGTGCGCGATCGGGACGAGGACCGACAACGACTGCCTGCTGACGGAGAAGACCGGCACGAGGAACAGCCCGGCGAGCGCGGCGGCGACGATGAGCAGCTCGTAGGTGAGGTGCGGCGCGACCAGCCACACGGCCGACTCGACCACGACCGAGGGCGCGATCGCTCGCCGGAGGCCGAGCCGGTCGACCAGGCGGCCCCGCCAGGGCGCACCGAGCGCCATGCCGACGGTGGCGGCCCCGACGACGACGCCAGCCTGGCCGTAGCCGCGGTCGAGCGTCGAGACCACGTGGAGCGTCAGGACGACGCCCACCATCGCCGCGGGGATGCGGGCCAGGAAGGAGACGACGAAGAGCCGCGCGACGCCGGGCAGGCGCAGCACAGCTCCGTAGGTCGTCGAGGGCATCCGATGATTGTCACCGCTGCGGCTCTGTGCCTCCGCCCAGTTCTCCCCGGCCACCCTCGGGCGGCAGGGCGTCCACAGCCCCGGGCGACCACACAGACGTGCCTCGTATCCTGGGCCGATGCTGCCCGACGAGCCGCACCCACGCGACGTCCAGCCCTCCCGCGCGGAGCCCCCGGTGACGGAGATCACGCGCGTGAGCCCGCCCACACCCGACACGGCGCCGTGGTACCCGGGCGCGTCCGCGGCACCCTCTGCTCCCCTCGGCACAGCCCTTGCGACGACCGAGCCTCGGCGGCGTCGGCCCGGTATCGCCCCGATCGTGCTCGCGGTCCTGCTCGTCGCCGTCCTCGTCGGCGCGGTTCTCGTCCTGACCCGCATGCTCACCACGAACGAGGCGTGGCAGGCCTCGACGCAGCAGTGGGAGACGCTCGCGCGCTCCACCGGCGAGGAGCTCGCGACGTCCCAGGCCGACCTGGCCGCGACACAGGCGGAGCTCGATGCCACGACCGCACAGCTGGCCACGGCGCAGCAACGGATCACGGAGCTGGCCGACGAGAAGGCGCAGCTCGGGGACACCAGCGCGTCGCAGCAGCAGCTCGCCGACTACCAGTCGCGCGTGTCCCAGGCAGCCGGTCAGGTGGCCACCGCCCTGGCCGCCTGCGTCGACGGCCAGCAGCGGCTCATCGGCTACCTGCAGGACTCCGCCCAGTACGACCCGGACGACCTCGCGCGGTTCACGTCCGACGTGCAGACGGTGTGCGCCCAGGCCACCGACGCCAACGCCGCCCTGCAGCGCGAGCTCGAACGGTGAGACTCCGCAGCGGGCTCGCGGCCGTCATGCTCGCGGTGGTGGTCCTGACCGGCGGCTGCAGCGCGCTGCCCGGGATGCCCGCGCCGGTGCCCACCGACGTCGTGCCCACCGACCTGCCCCAGCAGAGCCCGACGTCGAGCGGGAACCTGTCCCCCGACGGCTTCGACGTGGCGCAGCGGATGGCGGTGCGGATCCGGAACATCGGCTGCGGCACGCTGTCGACCGGCTCCGGGTTCGCGCTCGACGACCACACGCTGGTGACCAACCGGCACGTCGTGGCCGACTCCTCGACGCTGCAGCTCAGCACCTACGACGGCCGGGACATCGCCGCCGCCGCAGCCAGCACGGCGGCCCTGGCCGACCTGGCGATCGTGCGCACCGACGACGCGCTGCCCGCCGCCCCTGAGCTCGCGGCGGCCGACCCGGCCGTCGGTGAGGTGGTCACGGTGGTCGGGTACCCGCTCGGGCGCGCGCTGACCGTGACCACCGGGCAGGTCCTCGCCAGCCAGACCGACCCGCTCAACGCGAACCTGGGCACGGTGCTCGTGACCGATGCACCCGTCGAGCACGGCAGCTCGGGGTCGGCGGTGCTCGACAGCGAGGGCCGGGTGGTCGGAGTCGTGTACGCGAAGGACTCGAACGGGCACAGTTTTGTGGTGCCCGTGAGCACGTTGCGGGCCATGCTGGACGACGAGGCGTCGTTCACGCCCACCGCGCCCTGCGCCGGCTGACCCGATCCCGGGAGGACCCCATGGCTGTTCCGCACTTCGACCCCGCCAGCCTCACGAACGCCGCGAACGACACGTTCACCGTGCGCCGCGTGTTCGGGGAGGCGTACGAGCGCAACGGCACCCTGGTCATCCCCGTCGCGCGGCTCTGGGGCGGGACCGGGTCCGGGTCCGGCGGGGGCGAGATGGGGGTGCCGTCGTCCGACGCCGCGGGCGAGATCCCGCGCGCCGGGGGCCAGGAGGGGCACGGCGGTGGCGGCGGCTACGGGGTGCACGTCAAGGCCGTGGGCGTGTTCGTCGTCGACGAGACCGGCGCACACTGGCAGCCCGCGCTGGACCTCAACCGGGTCATCCTCGGCGGTCAGCTGGTGGGCGCCGTCGTCCTGAGCGTGTTCGCGCTCGCGTGGGCGGTCAAGCGGCACCATTAGCCAGCCGGTCGGTCGGTCGGTGCTCGCGGGTGCTCGCTAGCCCGCGGCGCGGGGGCGGAGCTCGAGCGAGTCGACGCGGGTCGCCACCAGCTCGACACCCGCCAGCGCGGCGTTGACCTGCGCCAGCACGGCGTCGAGGCCTGCGCGATCCAGGCCGCCGACCAGCCCGACCACGACCGCGACCTCCGCGCGCGTGCCGGGAACCGCGTCCACGGTCACCACGCAAGGCACCGGCGCCACGGCGGCGACGATCGCGTCCCGTACCTGCGGGTCGACGCCGTCGCCGGTGACCGCCGGACGCCACCGCTCCTGCTGCGCGAGCGCCCACACGGCCGGCCGCGGGACGAGCGCCGTCGTGGGACCGCCGGGGTCGACGACGAGCACCTCCCAGCCCTCGGTCACCGCCGAGAGAGCAGCGCGCGCGACGTCGGACGGCACGGGTCGGGCGTCCGCCCGCCACGCGGCCATCGTCGCGACGGAGGTGAACACCGGCAGGGCCGTCCGACCGTCGGGCGCCTGGAGCGCGACGATGCCCGCCGACGCCTCCTTGTCCACGGTGTGCTCGTGGCCGCCGTGCACGATGACGTCCTCCACCTCCAGCTCGGCGAGAACCGGGACGAGCACCCGGGTGCCGGCGAGGGCGTCGACCAGCGCGGCGACCGTTCCCGAGCCGTCCCGGAGCGCGTCGAGCGCCGCAGCGACCGCGGGATCGGCGGTGCCGTCGTCACCCGCGAACGGGGACGACGGAGGGAGCTCGCGTCCCGTCACGGGCGGCCGGCGACGTCCAGCGCCTCGGGCAGAGTGAACGCACCCGCGTAGAGCGCCTTGCCGACGATCGCGCCCTCGACGCCCAGCGGCACGAGAGTGCGCAGGACGCGCAGGTCCTCGAGGCTCGAGACGCCGCCGGACGCGATCACGGGGGCGCTGGTGCGGGCGCACATCTGCTGCAGCAGCTCGACGTTCGGGCCGTTGAGCATGCCGTCCTTGTTGACGTCGGTGACGACGTAGCGGGAGCACCCGGCGTCCTCGAGGCGGGCGAGCACCTCCCAGAGGTCCCCGCCGTCCTTCGTCCAGCCGCGCGCGGCGAGCGTCGTGCCGCGCACGTCGAGCCCGACCGCGATCTGCTCGCCGAACGACCCGATGACACGGGCGGTCCACTCCGGGTTCTCCAGGGCGGCCGTCCCGAGGTTGATCCGGGTCGCTCCTGTGCCGAGCGCGCGCTCGACCGAGGCGTCGTCGCGGATCCCGCCCGACAGCTCGACCTTGACGCCCTGGCCGACGAGCTCGGCGGTCACCTCGGCGAGCAGGTCGGCGTTGGACCCGCGGCCGAACGCGGCGTCGAGGTCGACGAGGTGGATCCACTCCGCCCCGCCCGCGGACCAGTCGAGGGCGGCCGACAGCGGGTCGCCGTAGCCCGTCTCGGTGCCGGCGGCGCCCTGGGTCAGGCGGACGGCCTGGCCGTCGGCGACGTCGACGGCGGGCAGCAGCTCGAGGCGGTCGGTCATGCGGTCACTCCGGTGATCTCGGGGGCGAGGGAAGGCAGGGACGAGACCCAGCGGGCGAGCACGGTGGCGCCGGCGTCGCCGGACGACTCGGGCCGGATCAGGAGCGCCACCAGCGGGCCGTTCTCGACGGCGACGACGAAGCGGTCGTCGCCGGTCGACCAGGTGACGAGCGGGACCACGAGACGGGTGTCCGCCGGCCAGTCGTCGAGCAGCGGGAAGGTGCGGGGAGCGTGAGCGACCGCAACGTCGAAGCGGGCGTCCTGGAGCCCGTCGAACAGAGTCGACCCGGCGGGTGCCTGCACCGCGATCCCGTCTGCCGAGACGTCGACGGGGTCCACGGACCCGGCCCACTCCCCCAGCCCGTCGACCACCGCGCAGCCGTGGGAGACCTCGGTGAACATCACGTGCATGCCGACGCCGACGGCGAGGACCGCGCGACCGCCCGCCAGCCGCCGGTCGACGACCTGGTCGGCGCCGAGCGCACGCAGCGCGGGCATCACGTCGATGGCCGGCGCGCTCCCCGCGATCACCAGGCCGTCGGCGACGAGGGCGGTCCGCTTGTCGCCGGTGACGACGACCTGCGCACCGGCGTCGGTCAGCGCCTGAGCCAAGGGTGCGTGGTCGTCGGCGCCGTGGTCGAGCACGACGACGAGGGGCTGAGCGGGCACCCGGACACGGTACCCGCGGCCGGGGGGCGCCCACGACGGACACCGGTCCGCGAGACGGGTGTCCCGCGGACCGGTGTCAGTCAGCCGATCACGAGGCGGTGCAGGTCAGCGCCAGGGATCCGGGCGCCGATCCGTTGCCGACGAACCCGAAGGACGTCGACGCGCCGCCGCCGAGCAGCCCGTTGTGCGGGGCGTTGGCCACGGTCACGTTCGAGCCGGACTGCGCGACCACGCCGTTCCAGAGGTTGTTGATCGTCTGCCCGGAGGGGAACGCCCACCTGACCGACCAGCGGCTGAGCGTCGCGGAGCCGGTGTTCTTCACCGTGACCGCGCTCTGGAACCCGCCCTGCCAGGAACCGGTGATCGCGGCTGTCGCGGTGCAGCCGGCGGTCCCGGGATTCGGCGGCGTGGTGGGGTTGCTGGTGGGCGTCGGGTTCTGCGTCGGCTGCGTGCCGCCCGTGGTGACCGAGAAGTTGTTCACGGCCAGGCCGGCGCCCCCGATCCACGGCTCGAAGCCCGCCTGGATGCTGGTGAGGTACCAGCTGTTCGACCCCAGTCCCCGGCTGACGACGTCGTTCCAGAACGAGCTGACCGAGAAGCTCAGCGAGCTGGTGGACTGCTGACGGACGTACGAGATGACGTTCCAGCCGATGTTGCCCGACCAGACGTCCCACGTCGCACCCGCGATGTTCGCCGTCCCGATGCGAGAGCCGATCGGTTGGATCGACCCGACGCGGTTGAGCCAGACCATCACCTCGGCGCCGTCGTTCTGCCCGGTCGTGGTGCTCGGACGCGACTTGTTGAACCAGATGTCGTAGGCCGCGTCGTAGGTACCGCTGCTCGGGTAGCTCATGCTCACGCTCGTGGAGATCCCGGCGAACCTCGAGTCGGAAGCCTGCAGACCGTTCGGGCTCAGGATGTTGCCGCTGGTGCTGCAGCTGCCGTAGTGGCAGCCGTAGTAGACCGCCGGATAGGACTTCGGTGCACCGTTCGTCGCGACTGAGCCGTCGGCCTGCGTCACCCTGAAGCCGCTGCTCGTGACGTCGATGCACTGGGTGGCGCTGGTGCCCCATCGGTTGTTCATGACGATGTAGCGGCCGCCCTGGATCGACGCGCTGCCCCACTGGTCGCAGAGCACGGGTGCCGCCGACGCCAGCTGGGCGGCGGCCACCCCCGACATCCCGAGCAACGAACAGAGGAGGGCGATCAGGACGGCAGAGCGGCGTCGACGAGTCATGTCCGCGATGCAACCACCGGCTCGGGTTGGTGGCGAGAGACGAAACGATTCCGTCTTTACCGCTACAACCGTCTACTTGCGCTTCGCCGAGCTCGCGATCGTGCGCATCGCCTGCCACCGGGACATCCCGACGCTGGTGACCACACCGTCGACGTCTCCGGCCTGGACGGACCCGAGGAGCAGGTCCTCCAGGACCGGCGGTGCGTCGGACAGCACCAGCCCGGCGGGGAGGTCACCGTCGCGCTCCCCGCTCGCCCAGCGGGACGCGGTGATCTGTCCCTCGCGCCGCTCCAGCAGGATCACCGGGACCGTCCGCAGCAGCTTCGAGATCGCCGCCGCCCCGTCCGCCGCCGCCCGCGGGTCGCGCAGCGCCGCGATGGCGCCGATCGACGTCGGCACGACGTCGACCTCGACCTTCGCGATCGCGCACGCGGCGGCGAGCGGTGCCGGGGCCGCCACCTGCGTGATCACCAGGACGACCGACGGGTCCTCCGCCGGGCCGTCCAGCAGCGAGGAGAGGTCGTCGGGGACCTCGAAGTCGCCGGGCAGGTCGTCGTCGGCCATCACAGCGCGCCCTTCGTCGACGGGATGCCCTCCACGCGGGGGTCGAGCGCGACCGCGAACCGCAGCGCGCGGGCGAGCGCCTTGAACTGCGCCTCCACGATGTGGTGCGGGTCCCGGCCGGCGAGCACGCGGACGTGGATGCTGAACGCTGCGTGGTGCGCGATCGACTCGAGCACGTGCCGGGTCAGCGAGCCCGTGAAGTGCCCGCCGATCAGGTGGTACTCCTGACCGGGAGGCTCCCCCGTGTGCACGAGGTAGGGCCGGCCGGACACGTCGACGACGGCCTGCGCGAGCGCCTCGTCGAGCGGCACCGTGGCGTCGCCGAACCGCGAGATGCCGCGCTTGTCGCCCAGCGCCTGACGCAGCGCCTCGCCGATCGTGATCGCGACGTCCTCGACGGTGTGGTGCGCGTCGATGTCGGTGTCGCCCGTGGCCTTGACCGTGAGGTCGATGAGCGAGTGCTTGCCCAGGGCGGTGAGCATGTGGTCGTAGAACGGCACGGTGGTCGAGATGTCCGTGCGGCCGGTGCCGTCGAGGTCGAGCTCGACCAGCACGCTCGACTCGCTCGTCGCGCGCTCGATCCGTGCGGTACGCCCAGCGTTCTTGGGGCTCACAGTCCTGCCACCTCACTCAGGGCGTCCTGGAACGCCGTCATGTCCTGCGGTGTGCCGACCGACACCCGCAGCCACCCGTCCGGTCCGACCTCGCGGATCAGGACCCCGCGGTCGAGCAGACCCTGCCAGATCGCGTGGCGGTCGTCGAACAGGCCGAACAGCACGAAGTTCGCGTCGGACTCCGCGACCGTCAGGCCGCGCTCCTTCAGCCAGACCACGAGGGCGTCACGCTCGTCGCGCAGCGACCCGATCTGCGCCATCAGCGCGGGCGCGTGCCGCAGCGCCGCCCGGGCGACCGCCTGGGTCACGGCCGACAGGTGGTACGGGAGCCGGACGACCCGGAGCGCGTCGACCAGGGCCGGTGACGCAGCGAGGTAGCCGACCCGCGCGCCGGCCAGGCCGAACGCCTTCGACATGGTCCGGCTGACCGCGAGGTGCGGGTGGTCGGGGAGCAGCTCGAGGGCGGACGGCACGCCGGTGCGACGGAACTCGCCGTAGGCCTCGTCGACGACGACCACGCAGCCGCCCGGGACCTGTGCCGCCGCGTCGAGCACGGCGAGCACCGTCTGCGCCGGCAGCGCCGTCCCCGTCGGGTTGTTGGGGCTGGCCAGGAGCACGACCGACGGCGTGTGCTCGGCGATCGCGGCCCGCGCGACGTCGGGGTCGAGTCCGAAGTCCGCCTCGCGACGGCCCGCGACCCAGCCGGTGAACGTGTCCCGGGCGTACTCGGGGTACATCGAGTACGTGGGTGCGAAGGAGAGCACCGTGCGACCCGGACCACCGAACGCCTGCAGGACGTGGAGCATGATCTCGTTCGAGCCGTTGGCGGCCCAGACCTGCTCGGTCGTCAGCTCCACGCCGGACTCGACCCGCAGGTAGGCCGCGAGGTCGGCCCGGAGAGCCTCGAAGTCGCGGTCGGGGTAGCGGTTCAGCCCCGCGGAGGCCTGTGCGACGGCCTCCGCGATGTCGGCGACGACGTCCGGCGCCGGCGCGTACGGGTTCTCGTTGACGTTGAGCAGGTGCGGCACGTCGAGCTGCGGGGCGCCGTAGGGCTCGAGGCCGACGAGGTCCGGGCGCAGCGGCAGGATGCCGTTCGGCTGCTCGGTGTCGAGATCAGAGGTCACCCGCCGAGTCTAGGGAGCGGTCGCCGACGCCTGTCGCGCTGTCCACGTCGCCAGCCGGGCCAGGCCCTCGTCCAGCCCGATGCGCGGCGTCCAGCCGAGCGCCTCGCGCGTGCGCCGCTGGTCGAACCAGTGCGCGGTCGAGAGCTGCTCGGCGACGAACCGGGTCAGCGGTGGCTCGCCCGGCAGCGGGAGCGTGCGCCACGCGGCGTCGAGCACCGTGCCCACGCCGCGCGCCAAGACGGCGGGCACGTGCCGGCGCGGCACCGGTACGCCGCTGGCCGCGCAGATCCCGGCGAGGAGCTCGACCACCGGCCGCGGTTCCCCGTTGGTGACGACGTAGGGCGCGCCGTACACCGCCACGTCGGCGTGCAGGGCTGCGACCAGGGCGTCCACCGCGTTGTCGACGTAGGTCGTGTCGATGAGCGCGGCGCCGTCGCCCAGCACCGGCAGCCGGCCGGCCCGCGCGCGCTCCACGATGCGTCCGATCAGCTGCGTGTCCCCCGGCCCCCAGACGAGATGTGGCCGGACTGCGATCACGCGCAGGCCTGCCGGGTCGTCCGCCGCGAGCGCGAGGAGCTCGCCGGCCGCCTTGGTCCGCGCGTAGCTGTCGCGGGCATGCCCGGGGTCGGCGGGGCCCGCGCCCGCACCCGCGAGCGAGCGGCCGACGTGCGCGACCGACGGCGACGAGACGTGCACGAACCGCCCGACGCCGGCCTTCCGCGCCTCGTCGAGCAGCAGGCGCGTCCCGCCGACGTTGACCTCCTCGAACTGGGCGAACGGTCCGGTGATCGTCACCTTGGCCGCCAGGTGCACGACGGCCTCCCGGTCGCGCACGGCCCCACGGACGGCCACCGGATCGGTGACCGACCCCGTCACGTCCTGCGCACCCGTGACGAGAGACGGGCTCCGTTGGAGGGTGCGGACGTCGTGACCGTCGGCGACCAGCCGTTCGGCGACCGCCCGACCGAGCATCCCGCTCGCTCCCGTGACCAGGACACGGGTCACAACCGTGCCCGCTCGCCCGCCAGCACCCGCTCGGCCCACGCCGCGACGCGGGTCCGATCGATCTTCGAGCTGTGCCGGACGTCCGTCGGCAGGTGCTCCACCACGAGCACCGCGGCGACGTCGGTGCCGTCCAGCGCCCCGCGGACCGCCGCAGCCAGCGCGGGCTCCGCGACGACCGGACCGTGCGAGAACACCTCCGGCTGGACGACGACGACGACCTGCTGCGCGCCGCGCGGCCCGACTCCGACCACCGCGGCAGACACCACCGAGTCGACCGTCTGCGCCCGCTGCTCCAGCCCCACGGGTGTCCGCACACCGTCCGCGGTCACCAGCACGTGCGCGAGCCTGCCCTCGATCCAGAGCCGCCCGTCGTCGTCGAGATGCCCGACGTCACCGGTCCGGTGCCAGCCGAGGTCCCGGGACGACGCCTGCTGCGTCAGCCAGAGCCCGTCGTACCGCTCCTTGACGTGCGCCGCCGCCACGAGCACCTCGCCCGTGATGCCGGGGAGCTCGTCGGGCTCTCCCGTCGGCTCACCGTCGGCGTCGAGCGCGCTGAGCGCGACCCGGACGCCGGCGACGGGCGTCCCGACGCACACGCCGTCACCGGTGCCGACGGCGCGGAGCTCGTCGAGCGACACGTCGGCGACGACGAGCGCCTCGGTCATGCCGTAGGGCGTGTGCGCCTCGGCGGCGGGCATCAGCGTCGCCGCGGCCTCGAGCAGGTCGATACCGACGGGTGCGCCGGCCGACAGGAACAGCCGGACGCCCGCGAGCGCCGGGAGCTCCGAGCCGTCGGCTGTGCGGACGACCGACCGCAGGGCTGCGGGTGATGCGAAGACCACCGCTGCGTCGACCGCGCGGACGGCCTCGGCCAGCGCGCGGGCCGTGAGGGTGCCAGGCGCGGTGACGTCCATGTCGGGGCTCGCGCTCGTCGCACCCAGTGCGGGGCCGAGCAGGACGAACGGCGCGAACGCCGCGACGAGAGGGCTGTCCGGACCGATGCCGTAGGTGCGTGCGACGACGTCGCGCATCGCCGCGAGCCGGCGGTGCGTGTAGACGACGCCCTTGGCCGGACCGGTCGACCCCGACGTGAACAGGACCGCGGCGTCGGCGTCCGGCTCGGGCCAGGGAAGGTCGGCGGTGGAGGCGCGACCGAGGGCGGCGAGGTCGTCCAGCGACGCGTCGACACGAAGGCTCCGGGCCACCCCCGCCCGCAGCGGTCCGGCACTGACCAGCGTCGGAGCCCAGCGCAGCCACCGCGCGGCGACCAGCGCCCGCTCGATCCCGATGACGACCGTCGGGTCCGCCGCGCGCACCGCCCTGGTCAGGCCCTGGACACCGAGCCCGGCATCGGCGACGACGACGACAGCCCCGAGCCGGAGGCACGCGTACAGCACCGCGGTCAGGTCCGCTCCCGGCGGTACCAGGAGGGCGACCCGGTCCCCCGGTCGTACGCCGCTCGCCGCGAGGCCCTTGGCCAGCTGGTCCGTCCGGGCCGCGAGCGCCGCCCACGTCACCCGGCGCGACCGCGGGCCGGCCAGCTCGATCAGCGCGGTGCCGTCGTCGTCGGCCCGCTCCACCAGGGTGGTGCCGAGGGCTCGGTACGGCGCGTCGGACGGCTCGGGGGGCGTGGCGGCATCGCGCGCGTCGAGCCAGCCCAGGATCGCCCCCGCGACGTCCTCGTCCTCGACCACCAGGTGGCCCGCACCCTCGAAGCGGTGCACGTCCGCGTGCGGCAGCCGCTCGCGCAGGTCCCGCAGGTAGCGCGCCGAGAACACCGGGTCCCGCGGACCCCACAGCAGCAGCGCCGGCACGTCGAGCGCGCGCACGCCGGCGGCGATCCGCTCCAGCTCCGGCCGGCTCGGGTGGTCGGCAGTGGCGGGGATGTCGGCGACGAACCCACCGATGCCCGAGCGCCGGTCGGCCGTGCGGTACGGCGCGCGGAATCCCTCGGCGACAGCAGGCTCCAGACGGGGGTGCGCGAGCGCGAGCGTGGTCTCCAGGAACGCCGGGGTGGTGACGGTGCCCACCGGCAGGACGCCGCGGGCCGTCGCCACCCGCAGCGCGGCGGGCATGGCGTCGTCGACCTCGTGGTGCACCGCGGTGTTGGTGAGCACGACGCCCGCCAGCAGGTCCGGGTGGTCGAGCGCCCAGCCGAGGCTGACGAGCCCACCCCAGTCGTGCCCGACCGTCACGACGGGCCCGACGAGCCCGAGGCGGTCGGTGAGCGCGCCGAGGTCGGCGACCCGGTCGGACAGGCGGTGCTGCTCGCCGGTCCGCTCCGAGTACCCCATCTCGAGCTGGTCCACGGCGATCACGCGCCACGGACGCTCCGCTCGCGCACCGGCCGCCACGAGCCGGCGCCACAGGAACGACCAGGTCGGGTTGCCGTGCACGCACAGCAGGGTGCCGACGGGGTCGGCGTCGAGCGTCGGCCCGTTGTCGAGCAGGTGCCACGACCGCGGTCCCACGTCGACGGTCCGCGACCAGCGGGGATCGATCCCCCCGGCCGCGAGGACGTCCACGGGAGGGCGCGACGCCGCGGTCACCAGACGATCTCGGCCATCGCGGTGTGCAGGCCGGAGCCGACGCCCATGCACAGCACCCGGTCCCCCGTGCGCAGGGAGTCCGCCTGGTCCGCCAGGGTCATCGGCAGCGCGGCCGGCCCGACGTTGCCCCAGCGCGGGAAGGTCGTGGGCACCTTGTCGACGTCCAGGCCCAGCGCCTCGACGATCGAGCGGGTGTGCACGGAGGAGACCTGGTGCGTGACGATCCGGTCCACGCCCGCCCAGTCCCACTCGGGCTGTGCCTCGTTCCAGGCGTCGACCACCAGCTCGAGGCCGCCGGCCAGGAGCCCCGCGGGATCCGTCTTCATCCCCTCGACGCCACCGACGCACAACTCGTGGTGCTGCGTGGCGGAGCGCGCGACCCCACCGACCAGCCGGTGCGCACCCGGGTGCTCGTGCGCCGGGCCGAGGACGGCGGCGGCGGCGCCCGCACCGAGCGTCAGGGTCGCGAACTCCTCGAGGAACTGCTCGCGGGTGGTGTCCGGCGCGGTCAGCCGGTCCAGGGTGGCCTCCTGCGTCGGACGCGGGTCCTCGCCGTTGACGATGACCGCGTACCGGATCTGCCCCGAGTCGATCAGCTGCGCCGCGAGCGTCATGCCGTTGACGAAGCCGAGGCACGCGTTGGTCAGGTCGAAGCCGAGCGCGCTCGACGGCAGCGACAGGCCGGAGTGGATGCGGGACGCGACCGACGGTTCGAGGAACGTCCTGGTCACGGAGGTGTTGATGAGCAGTCCGACGTCGCCCGCGTCGATCCCGGCCTCGGCGAGCGCCTTCGCCCCGGCGGCGGTGGCCGCGTCGTCGAACGTCATCTCCTCGTCCCACCAGCGGCGCTCGTGCACGCCGGCCACCCGGGAGAGCAGGCCGCTCGGCAGCCGCAGCCGCTTCAGGGTGGGTGCGAGGCGCTCGTCGAACACCGTCGACGGGACGACGACCGGCGCCTCGATGCCGACGACGGCCAGGAGCGCGACGTCACGGTGGCGGAACGTCGCGTTGCCTGTCACAGGCTGTCCTCTCGACGAAGGTGAAGGGCGCGGGCACGTGCGGCGGCGCGTTCTCGGCGCGCTGGCTCGTGGATGGGATACCTCAGAATCTGGCCCGCACCGCCTCGCCGTGGGCGGGGAGTCCTTCGGCGTCCGCGAGCGCGACGATCTTGTCCGCGACCTCGGCGAGCGCGTCCGCGTCGTACTCGATCACCTGGACGGCGCGCAGGAACGAGTGCACCCCGAGGCCGCTGGCGAAGTGCGCGCAGCCCCCGGTCGGGAGCACGTGGTTGGACCCGGCCATGTAGTCGCCGAGCGAGACCGGTGAGTAGGCGCCGACGAAGATCGCCCCGGCACTGGTGACCCGCTCGGCCAGCTCGGCCGCACCGACCGTCTGGATCTCCAGGTGCTCCGCGCCGTAGGCATTGACCACGTCGAGGCCCTGCTCCAGGTCGTCGACGAGCACGATGGCGGACTGCTCGCCGCGCAGCGCCGTGGTGACGCGGCCCCGGTGCATGGTGGCGTCCACCCGGTCGATGAGCTTGGCCTCGACCGCTCCCGCGAGCTCGACCGACGGCGTGACCAGGACGGCGGCGGCCAGCGGGTCGTGCTCGGCCTGGGAGACGAGGTCCGCGGCGACGTGGTTCGCGTCCGCCGTGCCGTCGGCCAGGATGGCGATCTCGGTCGGTCCCGCCTCGGCGTCGATGCCGACGATCCCGCGCACCAGCCGCTTCGCCGCGGCGACGTAGACGTTGCCGGGGCCGGTCACGACGTCGACCGGCTCGCAGAGCGTCTCGCCGTCCACGTCGTCGGTGCCGGCCGCACCGTAGGCGAACATCCCGACCGCCTGGGCACCGCCGACGGCGTACACCTCGTCGATGTCGAGGAGAGCGCAGGTGGCCAGCACCACCGGGTCGGGCAGGCCGCCCTGGTCCTTCTGCGGAGGCGACGCCACGGCGAGCGAACCGACGCCGGCCGCCTGCGCGGCGACGACGTTCATGACCACCGACGACGGGTACACGGCCAGCCCGCCGGGGACGTAGAGGCCGACGCGACGGACGGGCACCCACCGCTGGCGGACCTGCGCGCCGGGGGCGAGCTCGACGGTGAAGTCGGCGGGCCGCTGGGCGCCGTGCACCTGGCGGACACGCCGGATGGTCTCCTCGAGCGCCGACCGGACCTCCGGGTCGAGCACCCCGACCGCGGCGGCGATCACGTCGGCAGGAACCCGAAGGTGCGTCGGACGGACCCCGTCGAACCGCTCGGCCAGGTCGCGCAGCTCGGCGGCGCCACGCGTGCGGACGGCGGCCAGGAGGGGCGCCACGATCTCGGCGGCGTGCTCGACGTCGACCTCAGCACGGGGGAGCTCCTCGAGGAGCTCACGGCGCGAGAGGGTGCGACCGCGCAGGTCGATGCGGGTGATCACGTTCCCGAGCATAGGACGGAGACCTCGACGCGGCCTGACCACGACCAACCGGCGGGCCGTGCGCTGCGCCACAGTCCCGGAGGGAGGCAGACTGCTCCCATGACTGCTCCCTCGGGCGAGGTGCCCATCTCCGACGACTCGATCCGGCTCGGCCAGTTCCTCAAGCTGGCCGACCTCGCCGACTCCGGGGCGCACGCCCGCGCGCTGCTCGAGGACGGGGCGGTCACCGTCAACGGTGAGGACGAGACCCGACGCGGCCGACAGCTGGTCAAGGGCGACGTGGTCGAGGTGGACCTGCCGACGGGCTACAAGGAGGCTACGGTCGGCTGACCGTCACGCCTCCCGGTAGCGCGGCAGGGCGGCCGCGAACAGGTCGTCCCACCCCCGGACCGGTCGTCCGGCGACGTGGTCGTCGAGCTGGTCGAGGGAGGCGTGCCAGCCGCCGCCGTAGCCGCGGGCGGCTGCCTCCTCCAGGTCGAGGTGCTCGAGCACGAGGACGGCGCCGTCGCCGTCCGGGCGGATGTCGACGCTCACCCGGCTCGCCGCCTCCCCCGGGAACTCCCATCCGATCACCAGCCGGCGCGGCGCCTCGCACTCGACGACGTCACCGACCGCGTTCTGCGGCGACCCGGCGACGTCGTCGCCCATCCGCAGCTCGTACCGACCACCGACGACGAGGTCGCCGTAGACCGGGCCGAGCCAGCGAGCCAGCCGGTCCGGATCGGTGACCGACGACCACAGGTCCTCGGGTGTCGTCGCGTAGTGCCGCTCGAAGCGGACCGTCACGCCGTTCGGGGTCGGGGTCAGCACGCCCCACACGTCAGTCGTCATCTCGGCTCCTCCGCCCGCGGGCGATCTCGGTCTCCAGCGCGTCCAGGTGCCCGACCCAGAACCGGCGGATGCCGCTCGCCCAGGCCTCGACCTGGTCGAACGCCTCGGGCCGGACCGAGTACAGCCTGACCGCGCCCTGCGGCACCGAGTCCACGACGCCTGCCTCACGCAGCACGCGCAGGTGGCGCGACGCGGCGGGCTGGCTGATGCCGAACTCCGCCCCGACCGCGGTCGCCAGCTGACCGGCGCTGCGCTCTCCGTCGGAGAGCAGCTCGACGAGCCGCCGCCGGACCGGGTCCCCCAGTGCATCCATCACCTGCATGCGACTCATATTTCCACTGTGGGTTATATAACGCAAGTGGTAAATAAACGCGCTACCCTCGGCCCGTGGACCTGACACGCCTTCCTGACGACCTCCCCGCACCCCCCGACGACGGCGCCGCCGACCACCTGGCGGGCACAGCGCTGCCCGCGGTCTCGTTGCTCGCGACCGACGGCTCGTTCGTCGCGCTGGACCGGCTCGGCCCCGGGCGCACGATCGTCTACGCCTACCCGCTCACCGGCCGGCCGGGCACGGAGCTGCCCGACGACTGGGACGCCATCCCCGGCGCCCGCGGCTGCACCGCCGAGGCGTGCGCGTTCCGCGACCACCACGCCGACCTGCTGGCTGCCGGTGCGTCCGCGGTGTACGGCCTCTCGACGCAGACCACCGAGTACCAGCGCGAAGCCGTCGACCGCCTGCACCTGCCGTTCCCGATGCTGAGCGACGACTCCTTGGCCCTCACGCACGCGATGGACCTGCCGACGTTCGACGCCGCCGGCCGGACGTTGCTGCGACGCCTCACGATGGTGGTCCGCGACGGGCTGGTCGAGAAGGTCTTCTACCCGGTGTTCCCGCCCGACCGCCACGCGGCCGAGGTGCTCGCATGGCTGGTCAGGACGCCAGGCAGCTAGGCCCGAGGAGTGCCTTCAGGTCGCCGAACAGGGACGGTGACCGCTCGACGCGCAGGCCGTGGTCCAGCCGCATGACGGTCGCGCGACCCGGACTGGTGAGCCGCAGGTGGACCTCCGTCACGCCCGGGTGCGTGGAGAGCACCTCGCGGAGCCGTTCGACCACCGGTGGCGTGCACCGGGACACCGCCATCGAGACCACGACCGGCGCGTCCGCCGCCTGCGACACGTCCGGCAGCGACACCTCCATGGCCTGCAGCTGCATGGTCTCGTCACGCCGCCGCACCCGCCCGCGGATCACCACGACCGCGTCCTCGGCCAGCGCGGTGGAGTACGCCAGGTAGGTCTCGCCGAAGAACATGATCTCGACCGAGGCCTCCATGTCCTCGATGGTGACCGCGGCCCACGGGTTGCCCTGCTTCGACATCTTGCGCTGCAGCGACGTGATGAGGCCGGCGATGACGACCGTCGACCCGTCCGGCCGCTGCTCGTCCTGCAACAGCGTGGCGATCGACACGTCCGCCGCGGCGGCGAGCACGTGCTCCAGCCCGGACAGCGGGTGGTCGGAGACGTACAGCCCGAGCATCTCCCGCTCGAACGCGAGCCGCTGCTTCTTGTCCCAGTCCGGCAGGTCCGGCACGACGACCGCGAAGCCCTGTGCGCCGTCGTCCCCGCCCATCAGGTCCGCGAACAGGTCGAACTGGCCCTCGGCCTCCTTGCGCTTCACGCCGATGACCGAGTCGACCGCCTGCTCGTGCACGAGGAGCAGGGCCCGGCGCGCGTGCCCGAGCGAGTCGAACGCCCCGGCCTTGATCAGCGACTCGATGGTCCGCTTGTTGCAGACGACCGCGGGCACCTTGTCCAGGAAGTCGGTGAAGGACGTGAACGCGCCCTTCTCCTCGCGCGCCCGCACGATCGCGTCGACCACGTTGGCGCCGACGTTGCGGATGGCCGTCAGGCCGAACCGGATGTCCTTGCCGACGGCCGTGAAGTTCGCCGAGGAGGAGTTCACGTCCGGCGCGAGCACGGTGATGCCCATGTGCCGGCACTCGCCGAGGTACAGCGCCGACTTGTCCTTGTCGTCGCGCACGCTGGTGAGCAGACCCGCCATGTACTCGGTCGGGTAGTTGGCCTTGAGGTAGGCGGTCCAGTAGGAGATGACGCCGTACGCGGCCGAGTGGGCCTTGTTGAAGGCGTACCCGGCAAACGGCACCAGCACGTCCCAGACGGCCTGGATGGAGGCGTCCGAGTAACCGCGCTCGCGCATGCCGGCCTGGAACGGGACGAACTCCTTGTCCAGGACCTCCTTCTTCTTCTTGCCCATCGCGCGACGCAGCAGGTCGGCCTGGCCGAGCGTGTACCCGGCGAGCTTCTGCGCGGCGCGCTGCACCTGCTCCTGATAGACGATCAGCCCGTGGGTGATGCCCACGACCTCCTCGAGCGGCGCCTCGAGCTCGGGGTGGATGGGCTCCACCTTCTGCAGGCCGTTCTTGCGCAGCGCGTAGTTGATGTGGGAGTTCATCCCCATCGGGCCCGGCCGGTACAGCGCGATGACGGCCGAGATGTCCTCGAAGTTGTCGGGACGCATCTGGCGCAGCAGCGACCGCATGGGCCCGCCGTCGAGCTGGAACACGCCCAGGGTGTCGCCGCGACCGAGGAGCTCGTACGTCGCCGGGTCGTCGAGCGGCACCTCCTCGATCTTGATGGCCGGCTTGCCGTTCATCTCGATGTTCTCGAGTGCGTCGTCGAGGATCGTGAGGTTGCGCAGACCGAGGAAGTCCATCTTGATCAGGCCCAGGGCCTCGGACCCCGGCTGGTCGAACTGCGTGATGATCGCGCCGTCCTGCGGGCGCCGCATGATCGGGACGATGTCCACCAGCGGCTCGCTCGACATGATGACGCCGGCGGCGTGCACACCCCACTGCCGCTTGAGGTTCTCGAGCCCCTTCGCGGTCTCCAGCACGCGCTGCGCCTCGGGGTCGGCCTGCACCACCTGGCGGAACTCGTCGGCCTCCGCGTACCGCGGGTCCTGCGGGTTGTAGATGCCCGAGAGCGTGATGTCCTTGCCCATCACCGCGGGCGGCATCGCCTTGGTGAGCTTCTCGCCCATCGCGAACGGGAAGCCCAGGACGCGCGAGGCGTCCTTGAGGGCCTGCTTGGCCTTGATGGTGCCGTAGGTGACGATCTGCGCGACGCGGTCCTCGCCGTACTTGTCCGTCACGTACCGGATGACCTCGCCCCGCCGACGCTCGTCGAAGTCCACGTCGACGTCGGGCCAGGACACACGCTCCGGGTTGAGGAACCGCTCGAAGATCAGCCCGTGCTCCAGCGGGTCCAGCTCCGTGATGCCCATCGCGTACGACGCCATCGAGCCCGCCGCGGAACCACGGCCCGGACCCACGCGGATGCCCTGGTCCTTGGCCCAGTTGATGAAGTCGGCGACGACCAGGAAGTAGCCGGAGAACCCGAGCTGGGTGATGACGCCGGTCTCGTACTCGGCCTGCGTGCGGACGTCCGACGGGATCGTCCCGTGGTACCGCTTCTGCAGGCCGGTCTCGACCTCCTTGATGAACCAGGAGTCCTCGCTCTCCCCCGCCGGCACGGGGAAGTTCGGCATGAAGTTGGCGTCGGTGTTGAACTCCACCTCGCACTGCTCCGCGATGAGGACCGTGTTGTCGCACGCCTCCGGGATCTCGGACCAGGTGCGCCGCATCTCCTCGGCGGACTTCAGGTAGAACTGGTCGGTGTCGAACTTGAACCGGTCGGGGTCGGCCAGGGTCGAGCCCGACTGGACGCACAGCAGGACCTCGTGCGCGTGGCTGTCCTCGTGCTTGGTGTAGTGCAGGTCGTTCGTCGCGACGACGGGGGCACCGATCGACTCGGCCAGCCGCCGCAGATCCTTGATGACCCGCGTCTCGATCTCGAGCCCGTGGTCCATCAGCTCGACGTAGTAGTTCTCCTTGCCGAACAGGTCCTGCATCTCGCCCGCGGCCCGCACGGCCTCGTCGAACTGGCCCAGCCGGATGCGGGTCTGCACCTCGCCCGACGGGCAGCCGGTGGTGGCGATGAGCCCGTCGCTGTAGGTGCTGAGCAGGTCGCGGTCCATGCGCGGCCACTTGCCCATCTGGCCCTCGAGCGACGCCAGCGACGACATCCGGAAGAGGTTGTGCATCCCCTTGGTGGACTTCGCCAGCAGGGTCATGTGCGTGTACGCGCCGCGCGCCGAGACGTCGTCGGACGCCTGGTGCGCCTCGCCCCAGCGCACGCGGTTCTGGTCGAACCGGCTGGTCCCCGGCGTGACGTACGCCTCGACGCCGATGATCGGCTTGATCCCGTGGTTCTTGGCCTTCTGCCAGAAGTCGAACGCCCCGAACAGGTACCCGTGGTCGGTGATCGCGACGGCCGTCTGACCGAGCCGGTTGGCCTCGGTGAACAGGTCGTCCAGGCGCGCCGCGCCGTCGAGCATCGAGTACTCGGTGTGCACGTGGAGGTGGACGAAGTCGGAGCCTCCAGCTGATGCCATGCGGGCGATCCTACGTCGGGCCACCCACACTCCCGAGCCGCCACCGGGCCGTGTCGGCGGGCGCACGGCGTGTCGCGGCGCGCCTAAGCAGGAGCCGTGACGACCTTCACCGCGTCGCGGTGCCAGATGGCCTCGTCGAGGTACCGCTCGGGCCGTGCGACATAGCCGAGCCGGGCATAGAAGCCGAGCGCCTGCTCCTGCGCGCTGAGCTCGACGGACACGCACCGGACGTCGCCGGCCATGGCTCCGAACCGGTCCAGGGCCTCCGTCTCGAGCGCATCCATGAGCAGCGCCCCGACCCCCAGCCCGCGGGCGGCGGCGCTCACCGCGACCCGCCCGATGTGCGCAGGCTCACCGGCGTGGTGCGGAGGCAGGAGACGGGCGGTGCCCAGCGCCGAGCCGTCGTCGCCGACCGCGAGGACGTGCAGCGTCGACGGGTCGTCGTCGAGGGCGTCCATCTCGCGCTCGGCGGCCACGTTCTGCTCCTGCACGAACACGGCCATCCGGATCGCCGTCATCGCCGCACGCTGCTCGGGCGTCTCCACCCGGACGACGCGCACGCTCACGCGTACCCGTCCTGCAGCACCGCCAACGACTGGCGAAGGTCCTCCGGGTACTCGCTGGTCAGCTCCAGCCACTCCCCCGTGCTCGGGTGGTGGAACCCGAGCCGCATCGCGTGCAGCCACTGCCGCGTCAGGCCCACCCGTGCCGCCAGGGTCGGGTCCGCGCCGTACGTGAGGTCGCCGACGCACGGGTGCCGCGTCGCCGCGAAGTGCACGCGGATCTGGTGCGTGCGACCGGTCTCCAGGTGCACCTCGACCAGGGAGGCCGCCGGCAGCATCTCGAGGACCTCGTAGTGCGTGATCGACGGCTTGCCGTCGGCGACGACCGCGAACTTCCAGTCCGAGCTCGGGTGCCGGCCGATCGGGGCGTCGATGGTGCCCGAGGTCGGCTCCGGGTGACCCTGCACGAGGGCGTGATAGACCTTCTCGACCGTCCGCTCCTTGAAGGCCCGCTTGAGCACCGTGTAGGCGTGCTCGGACTTGGCGACGACCATCAGGCCGGACGTACCGGCGTCCAGGCGGTGCACGATCCCCTGGCGCTCCGCCGCCCCCGAGGTGGAGATCCGGTAGCCGACGGCCATGAGCGCGCCGACGACGGTCGGACCGGACCAGCCGGGCGACGGGTGGGCCGCGACACCGACGGGCTTGTCGATGACCACCAGGTCGTCGTCGTCGTACACGATCCGCATGCCGGGAACCGGCTCGGCGACCACCTCGATGCCGGCCGCCGGGACCACGTCCGGGATCTCGACCTCGAGCCAGCCGCCCGCGGACAGCCGGTCGGACTTGCCGAGCTCCTTGCCGTCGAGCTGCACGCCACCGGCCTCGGCGATCTCCGCCGCCCGCGTGCGGGACAGGCCGAGAAGCCGCGCCAGCGCCGCGTCGACACGCTCGCCGACGAGGCCGTCGGGCACGGGCATCGCGCGCGTGTCAGGCATTCTGCTCGGTGGTCGTCGTGGACGCCTCGTCCTGCATGTCGACGTCGGGCTCGCCGCCCTCGGTGTCGGCCTCGGCCGGGCCGTGACCGTCGCGCGTACCGTCGAGGTGCACACCGAGCGCGGCCAGGATCACGACGAGGACGGCAGCCGAGACGATCGCGATGTCGGCGATGTTGCCGACGAACCAGTTCGCGTACGCGATGAAGTCGATCACCTCGCCGCGGGCGACACCGGGCTCGCGCACCAGCCGGTCCACCAGGTTGCCGAGAGCACCGCCCAGCAGGAGGCCGAGGGCGACCGCCCACGCCCAGGACCCGATCCGGCGGCTCGCCCGGACGACGACGACGATGACCACGGCCGCGACGATCGTCAGCACCCAGGTCATCCCGGTGGCGATGGACAGCGCCGCGCCGGGGTTGAAGACGAGCTGGAACCCGAGAAGGTTGCCCACCAGGTCGTGACGCTCACCCTCGACCAGCGAGCTGATCGCCCACGCCTTCGACGCCTGGTCGAGGACCAGCACGACGGCGGAGATCGAGAAGAGCGCGATCAGCAGGGCACGCCGACGGGTGCTCGGAGGCGCGTCAGGCTGGTCGTCCGTGGTGGTGGGCACCGCAGGAGTCTACGTGCGCGTCAGCGGCGCTCCTCGCGCTGCTTGCACTCGACGCAGAGGGTCGCGCGCGGGAAGGCCTGGACGCGCGCCTTGCCGACGGCCTTGCCGCACGACTCGCAGGTGGCGAACGTGCCGACGGAGATGCGCGACAGCGCACGGGTGGTCTGCGCGAGCAGGTCCCGCGTGTTGTTCACGAGCGTGAGCTCCTGCTCACGCTCGAGCGCCGACGAACCGGAGTCCGCCTGGTCGTCGCCCGCCCCGTCGCCGGAGTTGCGCAGCAGGTCGGACAGCTCGGCGTCGGCAGCAGCGAGCTCGCTCGTCAGCCGGTCGATGTCGCTGGTCAGCTCTTCCGCGATGTCCTTGACCTCCCGGGCCGTCCACGGCTTCTCGCCGTCCCGCACCGGGAACTGCTTGACCAGCTTGGTCAGGTCCTTCATGTCAGTACTGACGTCAACCGCGCTGAGCGCGTCGTTGATGGCCACGAGCGGGCCCCCCTGTCCTCGAAGTGACGTGACTGTATGCGGGCGACAGTCAGGGACACAACACGCCACGCCGGGTGAAACCCGGCGTGGCGGTGTACAACTGTCGACCTGACCTGTGGTGATGCAGGGCGAACGACGCCCGGCGGGTGGTCGCCGGACGCATCGGTGAGAGTCAGAGGTTCTGGCCGTCTCCGACCGTCTGCGGCTGGCCCGAGCGCGGCGGCAACGCGTTGCCGCGGTTGTCGAGGTCGCCCAGCAGGTTCTCCAGGTAGCTCTTGAGACGGGTGCGGTAGTCGCGCTCGAAGACCCGGAGCTCGTCGATCTTGCGCTCGAGGAGCGACCGCTCCTGCTCCAGCTGGCCGAGCGTGCGCTGCGACGTCTCCTCGGCCTCGCGGACGATGCGGTTGGCCTGGCTCTTGGCCTCGCCGACCAGGCGGTCCGACTCCTCCTGGCCGCTGCGCACGTAGTCGTCGTGCAGCTTCTGGGCCAGGGCGAGCATCCCGGTGGCGGACTCGGGCTCGCTCGTGCGCTGGCCACCCTGCACCGGCGCGACGATCGGCGCCTGCTGTGCGACCGGAGCGGGAATCACCGGAGCGGGGGCCGCGACGGGCTCGGGCGTCGGCTCCGGCTTCGGGGGCGGGGCCGCCTGCTGGGCGCCTGCGCGGCTCAGCTCGGCGATACGGCGCTCGGCCGCGGCCAGCTTCGTCTTCAGGTCGTCGTTCTCACCCTGCAGGTCGCGCAGCGTGTTGACGACCTCGTCCAGGAAGTCGTCGACCTCGTCCTGGTCGTAGCCCTCGCGGAACTTCGTGGCCTGGAACTTCTTGTTCAAGACCTCGTCTGCGGTCAGCAGAGCCATCGTCATCACCTCAGTCGGTAGTGCTCGGTCGGGCCGGCGGCAGTCCACCGACCGCCTCGGGCCACGGTAGCGGAGAATGCGGCGCGCGCACGTCCCCGCGACACGCGCCAAGACGCGTGGGGGGTCGGATCAGATGCTGCTGAGCACGCTCATCAGGATGGAACAGCCCAGCACCAGCACCAGGAAAGCGAGGTCCAGCCGGACGGACCCGATGGCCAGCGGAGGAAGGACCCGGCGCAATGCCTTGAGCGGCGGATCGGTCACCGTGTAGGTGGCCTCGGCGATCACCAGCGCGATGCCGGACGGGTGCCAGTCCCGCGCGAAGAACTGGACCCAGTCCAGCACGAGCCGGATCAGGAGCAGGATGAAGAACGCGAGGACGACGTAGAAGAGCAGGGCTGCGACGAGTTGCACGCGTCAGCTCTGGTTGTAGAAGCCCGCGCGCGCCGGCGGCTCCGCGACGGGGCCGGCGGCCTCGCCCGCGACCTCGACGTGCGCCGGCGAGAGCAGGAACACCTTGCTCGTCACACGCTCGATCGCGCCGTGCAGCCCGAAGATCAGACCCGCGGAGAAGTCGACGAGGCGCTTGGCGTCCGCGTCGTCCATGTCCGTGAGGTTCATGATCACCGGGGTGCCCTCGCGGAACGCCTCACCGATCTTGCGGGCGTCGTTGTAGGAACGCGGGTGGATCGTGGTGATCCGGCGGAGCTCGCCGGCGACGGGTGCGGCGTGCGGCGCGGCCTGCGTGGGCAGGGTCGTGCGCGTCGGCCGGTGCAGCGGCGTGACCTGGGCCTCGTACTCCTGCGGCACCGCGACCTCCTGGTCGTCGAACTCCTCGAGGTACTCCTCGTGCTCCGACCGGTCGTCGGCCAGGCCGAGGTACAGCATCGTCTTGCGCAGCGCTCCGGCCATCGCGTTGGCTCCCTCCCCGGATCTCTCCGGACCATCCCGGAGCCCGTGCCGGTCCAGCCGGCGACGATGGGCTCCCTCTGCCGGTCACGCTAGCAACGGCCCCGTTCCACCCGCCTCGCGACACGCCCGGCAACCTCGCCGTTCACCTCAGATTGCTCGTCGCGACGGCCGGACGACGCCCGCGAACCGGCCCGTGCGCTGCGAGCGCCGGAACGAGAACAGCGCCGGGTCCGTCCAGGTGTCGCGCGCCAGCTGCGTGACGTGCTCGACGCCCGCGGCCGCCAGCACCGCGGCGACGCCGGCCGGCAGGTCCAGGGCGGGAGTCCCCCACGACGTCGTGGCGCGCGTCTGAGGGACCACGGACACGACCTCGTCCTGCAGCTCGGCGGGTACCTCGTAGGACTCTCCCGCGATCGCCGGTCCGATCGCGGCACGCACCCGCCCGACGGACGCGCCCTGCGCGACCATCGCCGCGACGGCCGCCTCGACCACGCCGGCCACCAGTCCTCGACGGCCGGCGTGCACGGCGGCCACGACTCCCGCCTCGGGGTCCGCCAGCAGGACGGGCACGCAGTCCGCCACGAGCACCGCGACCGCCACCTGAGGCGACACGGACACGAGCGCGTCGGCCTCGCCGACGGACGTGGAGCCGGGCGCGGGCGGCTGCGACAGGACCACGACCCGGGTGCCGTGCACCTGGGTCGCGTACGCCACCGGCGCGCCCGCCCACCGCTCGAGGCCCGCTCGGTTGCGGGCCACCGCCGCGGGGTCGTCGCCGACCGCGTAGCCGAGGTTCAGCGCGTCGTACGGTGGGCGGCTGACACCCCCGCCCCGCGTGCTGAAACCGGCGCGGACGCCCGCGCCCAGGTCGACCTCGACGACGGGCGGGACGGCCGACCCGGGCTGCGCAGCGCTCACGGCCCGGCTACTTGAGGAAGTCGGGTACGTCCAGCTCGTCGCGGTCGCGGTCACGACGGGGAGCGTCCTCGGTGAAGATCCGCGGCACCTCCAGCGCACCCGTGATGGGCGTCGGCTCGGCCTCGGTGGACAGGAAGGCCGGGACGTCGGGCTGGGTCGGGGCGGCGTGGTTCTGGGTGTACGAGCCGACCGGCACCAGCTGCTCCTCCGGGTCGAGGACCGGACGGGGCGTCGGGACCCGCGGAGCCGGCGCCGACGGCACCTGCCGGGCGGAGTTGCCACTGACCTGACCCAGTGCCCGCGCGTCGCGGCGGACCGTCGGCGAGCCCGAGTCGAAGCCGGCCGCGATCACCGTCACGCGCACCTCGTCGCCGAGGGCGTCGTCGATGACCGCCCCGAAGATGATGTTGGCCTCGGGGTGCGCCGCCTCCTGGACCAGTCGCGCCGCCTCGTTGATCTCGAAGAGGCCGAGGTCGGAGCCGCCCTGGATGGACAGCAGCACGCCGTGCGCGCCGTCGATGCTGGCCTCCAGCAGCGGCGACGAGATCGCCATCTCCGCCGCCTGCACCGCGCGGTCGTCCCCGCGGGCGAAGCCGATCCCCATGAGGGCCGAGCCGGCACCCTGCATGACGGACTTGACGTCGGCGAAGTCGAGGTTGATGAGGCCCGGCGTGGTGATCAGGTCCGTGATGCCCTGGACACCCGAGAGCAGCACCTGGTCGGCCGAGTGGAACGCGTCGAGCACGGAGACCGAACGGTCGGAGATCTGCAGCAGCCGGTCGTTCGGGATGACGATGAGCGTGTCGACCTCGGCGCGCAGCGCCTCGATGCCCGAGTCGGCCTGCACCGAGCGGCGGCGGCCCTCGAACGTGAACGGCCGCGTGACGACGCCGATGGTCAGGGCGCCCAGCGAACGCGCGATCCGGGCGACGACCGGCGCGCCACCCGTACCCGTGCCGCCACCCTCACCTGCGGTGACGAAGACCATGTCGGCGCCCCGCAGGACGTCCTCGATCTCGTCCTTGTGGTCCTCGGCCGCCTTCTTGCCGACCTCGGGGTCGGCGCCGGCACCCAGGCCCCTGGTCAGCTCCCGGCCGACGTCGAGCTTGACGTCCGCGTCCGACATGAGCAGGGCCTGCGCGTCGGTGTTGACGGCGATGAACTCGACACCCTTGAGGCCGACCTCGATCATGCGGTTCACGGCGTTGACGCCGCCGCCGCCGATGCCGACGACCTTGATGACCGCCAGGTAGTTCTGCGGAGCTGCCACGGTGGGTGCCTCTCGTTCTGTGCCGGTCGCGGCCGGGGCCACGGGGTCCGTCCGCGTCCCGCACGGCGGCGGGCGAGCGTCGGGGTGAAACCTTCACCCTCTACTTGAGGGTTATAGTTATGTCAGGTGCGTTGTCAGTGCGTGACGCTAGGTGCCACCCGGACCTCGATCAACGACCGCGCCGCGCGTGTCGGCAGTTGCCGGGAAAAGTCGCCCGCTGGCTCACTTCGTGATGGGCAGCCGCGGAGCGGACACGTCGATGACCGTGGCGCCGGCCGCCGCCGGCGACGCCCGCAGCGCCGACAGGACCGCGATCTTCAGCGGCGTCTCGCTCGCGCTCCCCCAGTCGACGCGCACCCCGTCGCGCAGGGTCATCGTCACCGTGTCCTGCGTGCGGGCCGAGACGTCACCGACCTGGGCCAGCAGGTCCGCGGGCAGCTGCTGGAGCACGGTCAGCACGGCGCCGAGCGTCCGCTTGTCCCCCACCGGCACGTCGACCACCGGCAGCCCGTCGGGCGCGGCGTCGACCCGGCCCACCTGGACACCGTCCATGTCGAGCAGCGCGAAGCCGGCCTGCCCCGGGGTAGCACCAGGCGTCGCGGCACCCGGCTGCTCGGGGACCGCGGCGACCGGCTCCCGGGCGACGAGCACCACGGCAAGCCCTCGCGGCCACTCACGCGTGACCCGCGCCTCCCGGACACCCGGCACGTCCAGCACCTCGTCGCGCAGCCGGACCGTGTCCAGGCGCGGCAGCGGCGTGGTGGCGTGCGCGCCGACGACACCCAGCACCTGGTCGACGGCGACCACGGTGCCCGCGCCCTCGATGTGCACCTGCGCGGGGTCCAGGGCGAGCACCGGGGAGAGGAACAGCAGCCACCCGAGGGTGCCGACGAGGACCGTCGAGCCCGCGACCGTCAGGATCTGGCGCCGCGCGAGGTTGCGACGGGCACGGGAGCGCTCGGCGAACCGCTCCACCGAGCTGGTGGACACGACCGGGGGCGTCACCGGTCCCGCGTACCGGCGCGCTCCACCAGCGCTGTACGTGGTCACGGCACGCCCGAACGGGACCTCCTGCGGCACGGTGGGCGTCGGGGCGGTGACGGGCTTGCCGCGGGGCACCGGCTTGGCGGCCGGCGTCGGGGCCGACGGGGGCGCGCTGCGTCGCGGGGCGGAGGGTCGGCCCGGCGCCGGGCTGCGCGGGCCGACCGGACGGGACGGGCTCATGCGCCCGGTCGCCCGTCGGCGGCGAGCGCGTCGAGCACCACCGGGGCCAGCAGCGTCACGTCGCCCGCCCCGACCGTGAGCACGAGGTCGCCGGGCCGTGCCGCCGCGGCGACCACGCGGGCGGCCTCGAACCGGTCGGGCACGAAGGACGCCTTGCCGGGTGTCGGGACGTTGTCGACGATCAGCGCACCCGTGACCGACGGGTCCGGGTCCTCGCGGGCGCCGTAGACGTCGGTGACGACGACCACGTCCGCGAGGTCGAACGCGGCGCCGAACTCGACGGCGAACGTGCGGGTGCGCGAGTACAGGTGCGGCTGGAAGAGGGCGATGACCCGGCCGTCGCCGACGACCGAGCGGGCGCCGCGCAGCAGCGCCGCCACCTCGGTCGGGTGGTGGGAGTAGTCGTCGACCACGCGGACGCCGCCGACGGTCCCGCGGTCCTCGAACCGGCGCCCGGTCCCCCGGAACGCCGCGAGACCGTCCGCGGCGTCGGGCACGCCGAGGCGCCGGGCGGCCGCCCAGGCGGCGGCAGCGTTCAAGGCGTTGTGTGCACCCGGGAAGGCGAGGCGCACCGTCGTGGTGAGGTCACCGGCGGTGAGCTCGAACGCCCACCGCCCGGCGTCGGCGCGCAGCTCGCCCACGACGACGTCGGCGTCGGGCGACGTGCCGTAGGTGACGACGGAGACTTCTCGCGCCGCGAGCGTGTCGCGCACGCGGGTGACGAGCCGCGCCGCGCCGGGGTCGTCCGTGCAGACGACGAGCGTGCCACCAGACCGGATACGGCCGGCGAACTGGACGAACACGTCCTCGAACGCCTCGGTGGAGCCGTAGTGGTCGAGGTGGTCCGGCTCGACGTTGGTGACGACCGCGACCAGCGGCGCGTACGCGAGGAACGAGCCGTCGGACTCGTCGGCCTCCGCCACGAACGCCCGGCCGGCGCCGTCCCGACCACCGCCCAGCGGTCCGTCGGCGGAGAACACGGTGCCGCCGATCGCGAAGGACGGGTCCGCGCCCGCGTGCAGCAGCGCCGTGGCGATCATCGCCGACGTCGTGGTCTTGCCGTGGGCGCCCGCCACCGCGACCGCGTCCCGGTCGACCATGAGCGACGCGAGCGCCTCGGACCGGTGCAGCACCCGTAGCCCCCGCTCACGCGCTCGGGCGAGCTCGGGGTTGGTCTCCCGGACGGCCGACGAGATCACGACGGTGTCGACGCCGTCGACGAGCGCGGCCTCGTGACCGACGTGCACGTCGACGCCCGCCGCTCGCAACGCCGGCAGGGCCGGCCCGTCGGCGGCGTCCGAACCGCTGACGACCACCCCCCGGGCGGCAAGGAGCGCGGCGATCGCGGACATGCCGGCCCCGCCGACACCGACCAGGTGCACGCGGCCGAGGTCGGCGGGCCGCAGGGCGGGCGTCACGGCAGCTCCTTCTCGACGAGCCGCGCGACCCGCGCCGCAGCGTCCCGGACACCGACGCTCGCCGCGGCCCGGCCCATGCGCTCGCGCGTCTCCGCGGCCTCGTCGCCGACCAGCAGCACGGGCAGGTGCGCGCGGATCCAGGCAGGGTCGAGGTCGGCGTCGTCCACGAGCAGCCCACCGCCGGCCGCGACCACGGCCGCCGCGTTCAGACGCTGCTCGCCGTTGCCGATGGGCAGCGGGACGTAGACGGCGGGGATGCCGAGCGCCGCCTGCTCGCACACCGTGCCCGCGCCGGAGCGCCCGACCACGACGTCGGCGACCGCCAGCGCGAGCTGCATCTCGGTCAGGTACTCCCGCACGTGGTACCGCTCTGCCCCGGGCACCCCGACCAGTGCAGCGCGGACCGCGTCGGCCTTGCCGGCACCCGTCAGGTGCAGCACCTGGACGCCCGCCGCCAGCAGGTCGGCCGCGGCGCCCGCGACCGCGGTGTTGACGCTCACGGCCCCGAGCGACCCGCCGGACACCAGGAGCGTCGGGAGGCCGGGATCGAGGCCGAGCTCCGCGGCGGCGGCGGCCCGCGTGCCGACGCGGTCGTCGCGGAGCTGCTCCACGAGCCTGGCGATCGGCGCGCGCAGCGGCAGACCGGTGACCTGCGCACCTCGCAGCGCGGTGCCGGGGAACGTCACGGCGACGGAACGGGCCCACCGGGCGCCCAGCCTGTTCGCCAGACCCGCGCGCGCGTTCTGCTCGTGGATGACGACGGGGATCTTCCGTCGGCGCGCCGCGAGGTAGGCGGGTGTCGAGACGTAACCACCGAAGCCGACGACGACCTGCGCGCCGGAGTCGTCGATCGCGGCGCCCGCGGCACGGACCGCGTCGCGCAGGCGCGCCGGCAGCCGGAACCAGTCGAGGGTGGGCCGGCGCGGCAGCGGGACGCGCGGGACGACCGCCAGTGGCAGGCCGTGCTCCGGGACCAGGCGGGACTCGAGGCCCTCGGTGGTGCCGAGCACCGTCAGCCGGGCGTTCGGGTGGCGCCGGAGGAGCTCGTCGGCGACGGCGAGCAGCGGGTTGACGTGCCCCGCGGTGCCGCCACCGGCGAGCAGCACCGACGGCGCACGGTGCGCGTCAGCCACGGGACCGCCCGATCACGGCGAGGGACCGCCGGACCACGCCGGGCCGAGCGGCGAGAGCCTCCGCCGCGCCCGGTTCCGAGCGCGCGAACGAGATGAGCACGCCGAGGGCGGCCATCGTCATGATCAGCGCCGAGCCGCCCGCCGAGACCAGCGGCAGCGGGATGCCGATGACCGGCGCCAGACCGATGACCACGGCGACGTTGACGAGCGCCTGGCCGATGATCCAGCACAGGATCGCGCCCGTGGTGATCTGGACGAACGGGTCGGGGTGCCGGCGGATCACGCGGATCATGGCGAACGCGAGCAGTCCGAAGAGGCCGAGGACGAGCAGGGTGCCGATGAGCCCGAGCTCCTCCCCAAGGATCGCGAAGATGAAGTCGTTGTGGGCGGCCGGCAGGTAGGACCACTTCTCCCGGCTCTCCCCGAGACCGAGCCCGCCCCAGCCGCCGCTGGCCAGCCCCCAGCCACCGTGCAGGGTCTGGTAGCAGGACGACGCGGCGTCGCACTCGTCGGAGAGCCACGACGTGATCCGGTCCGTGCGGTTGGTGCTGGTCATCGTCAGGAGGGCCGTCAGGCCGGCTGCGAGCAGCGCGGCGAACCCGAACATGCGCATGGGGACCCCGGCGACGAACAGCGCGCCGGCGACCAGCAGGATCAGGACGAGCGCGGTCCCGAGGTCGTGCCCGGCGAGGACCACGAGGACGGCGATGCCGGCGACCGGGACCGCGGGGATCATGGCGTGCTTCCACTCGCGCAGCAGCGGCAGCTTGCGGGTCAGGACCGCGCCCAGCCAGATGGCCAGCGCGAGCTTGATGGTCTCCGACGGCTGCGCGGAGAACCCGCCGATGCACACCCAGTTCTGGTTGCCACCGGCGCCGCAGCCGAGCGGGGTGAACACGGTCAGCTGGAACGCGATCGAGAACGCCAGCGCCGGCCAGGCGATCGCCTGGAAGAACCGCACGGGTGCCCGCGACAGCCCGAACAGCAGGGGCAGACCGATGAGCGCGTACTTCGCCTGGTCGAGGAACACCGCGTACGGCGAGTGCCCGTCGTCGAGCGACTCCACGCTCGAGCTGGACAGGACCATAACCAGGCCGATGACGAGCAGGAGCGCGGTCGCACCGATGAGCACGTAGTAGCTGGTGACCGCGCTGTTCCACTGCCCGAGCAGCGAGCTGGTCGGCGGTGCCGGCTCCGCCGGCCGTCGCGCGCCGGGGCGGGGGGTCGTCGTCGTCATCGCTCCCCCTCCGCGCGCGTCACTCGTCCCCACCGAGCGCACGCACGGCGGCGGCGAACGCCTCGCCCCGGGCGGCGTACGACGTGAACTGGTCCATCGACGCGCTGGCGGGCGCGAGCAGCACGGTGACCGGGTCGGCAGAGCCCGCCTCGGCAGCGAGCCGCCTGGCCTCGTGCACGGCGCGGGTCATCACCGGGCCAGTCTCACCGGCGTCGACCTCGACCACGGGGACCTCGGGTGCGTGTCGGGCGAGTGCGTCGCGCAGCGGGGCGCGGTCGACACCGATCAGCACCACGGCCCGCAGCCGGTCGTGCCGGGCGGCGACGAGCTCGTCGAACTGCGCACCCTTGGCCAGACCGCCCGCGACCCACACGACGCTGCCCGCCGGGAACGCCCCGAGGGCGGCCGCGGCCGCGTGGGCGTTCGTCGCCTTGGAGTCGTCCACGTACGCGACACCGTCGACCACGGCGACGCCGGCGAGGCGGTGCTCCCCCGGTCCGTAGGCGCGCAGTCCCTCGCGCACCGCCGCGGGTGCGACGCCGTGCGCGAGCGCGAGGGCGCCGGCGGCCAGTGCGTTCGCCACGACGTGCGGCGGCACCGTGCCGTCCGGTCCGGCCAGCTGCGCCAGGTCGTCGAGCGTGCCCAGCTCGGCCGCGTGCGTGTGCCGGAGCCGGGAGAACCCGCGGTCGACCAGCACGTCCTCGACCATTCCGACCTGTCCGACCAGCGGCGTGCCGATGGTGAAGCCGACCGCGACGCAGCCGTCGACGACGTCCGCCTCCCGGACCAGACTCTCGGTGGCGGGGTCGGCGAGGTTGTACACGCACGCGACCTGGGCGCGCTCGAAGATCCGGCCCTTGTCGGCGGCGTAGGCGTCGAGCGACCCGTGCCAGTCCAGGTGGTCGGGTGCCACGTTGAGCACCGCGGCCGCCTGCGCGGACATCGAGGACGTGTGGTGCAGCTGGAAGCTGGAGAGCTCGACGGCGAGGACGTCGAGCGTCGGGTCGGTCGCCGCGAGCACCACGGGGGTTCCGACGTTGCCGACCGCCGCGGCGTTCTCCCCGGCGGCGCGCAGGATCGACTCCAGCATGCCCACGGTGGTGGTCTTGCCGTTGGTCCCGGTGACCGCGAGCCACGGCGCCGGCCCGCCACCTGCCGCGCGGTCGACGCGCACGTGCCACGCGAGCTCGACCTCGCTCCACACGGGCACGTCGTGCTCGCGGGCGGCGGCGAGCAGCGGGTGGTGCGGCGCCAGCCCCGGCGACGCGACGACCAGGTCCGCCCGGTCCAGCACGGTGCCCTCGAGCAGCTCCGCGGTGCCGATCACGTCGTCGGCGTGGTCGTCGACCGGCACCACGCGCGCACCGCGGGACGCCAGCACCTCGGCCGCGGCGCGACCGGAGACCCCGAGCCCGGCGACGACCACCAGGGCGCCCTCCAGCACGAGAGACGTCACCTACCCGGCCACCCACTCGGCGTAGAAGATGCCGACGCCGAGCGCGACGAACAACCCGGCGATGATCCAGAACCGGATGACGATCGTCACCTCGCCCCACCCCGAGAGCTCGAAGTGGTGATGCAGCGGTGCCATCTTGAAGACCCGTTTCCCGGTCATCTTGAAGAAGCCGATCTGGATGACGTCCGACAGGACGACGAGCACGAACAGCCCGCCGATGATCGCCGCGAGGATCTCGGTCCGGGACAGGATCGACAGGCCGGCGAGCGCACCGCCGAGCGCGAGCGCTCCGGTGTCCCCCATGAAGATCTTGGCGGGGCTGGCGTTCCACCAGAGGAACCCGAAGCACGCGCCGGTGATGGCCGCCGCGACGACCGCGAGGTCCAGCGGGTCCCGGGTCTCGTAGCACCGCGGGCCGGCACTGGCCAGGAACTGGCAGCTCTGGTTGAACTGCCAGACCCCGACGATGACGTAGGCGCCGAACACGATCAGGGAGACGCCGGTGGCCAGCCCGTCGAGGCCGTCGGTGAGGTTCACCGCGTTGGACCACGCCGTGATCAGGAAGTTCGCCCAGATGACGAACAGGATGGTGCCGACGGTCACGCCCCAGAACGCGAGGTCCAGGTTGGTGTCGCGGATGAAGGAGATGTGCGTGGACGCGGGCGTGCGGAACTTGTCGTTGGGGAACTGCAGCGCCGCCACCGCGAACGTGATGCCCACGATGCCCTGGCCGATGATCTTCCAGCGCGCGTTGAGGCCGAGGCTGCGCTGCCGGGAGATCTTGATGAAGTCGTCCAGGAACCCGACGACGCCCAGACCGGTCATGAGGAAGAGGACGAGGATCGCCGACGCGCTGGGCGGGGTCCCGGTCACGATCAGGCCGCTGACCCACCCCGCGAGCGTCGCGCCGATGATGACGACGCCACCCATGGTCGGGGTGCCGCGCTTGGTGAAGTGCGCGGTCGGTCCGTCCTGGCGGATGAACTGGCCGTACTGCTTGTGGATCAGGAACCGGATGAACAGGGGGGTGCCCAGCAGCGCGATGAGCATCGCGAGGCCGCCGGAGATCAGGACCGCCCTCATCGGACGCCCCCCTCGACCAGGGTGTCGCCGAGCTTCCAGAGGCCGGCGCCGTACGACGACTTCACCAGGACGACGTCACCCGGCCGCAGCTCGCTCTCGAGGAAGGCGGTCGCCACCGCCAGGTCGTCCGCGAGCACGACCTCGTCGCCCCACGACCCCTCGTGGTTCGCGCCGTCGCGGATGGCCCGCGCACCCTCGCCGACCACGATCGTCAGCCCGATGTTCAGCCGGACGCACAGGCGACCGATGGCGTCGTGCGCCTCGCGCGCACCCGGTCCCAGCTCGAGCATCTCGCCGAGCACGGCGATCGAGCGGCGGTCCCGCCCGGCCAGGACAGCCAGCGCCTTCAGGGCGGCCCGCATGGAGTCGGGGTTGGCGTTGTAGGAGTCGTCGACGACGGTGACGCCGTCGGGACGGTCGACCACGTGCATGCGGTGCGGGCTCAGGGCGTCCGCGGCGCTGAGCCCGGCCGCGACCTCGTCCAGGTCGAGCCCCACGGCGAGCGCGGCGGCCGCGGCACCGAGGGCGTTGTGCACGTGGTGCTCCCCGACCAGCCGCAACGACACCTCGGCGGTCTGCTCGACCGCGCCGCGCCGCACGAGCGTGAACGTCGCGCGCCCGGAGCGGTCGAGCCGGACGTCGCGCACGCCGACCGTCGCGTCCGGCGCGGCGCCGAACGTCACGACGTCCCCCGGGGCGAGAGCGGCCATCGCGGACACGCGCGGGTCGTCGGCGTTGAGCACCGCCACCCCGTCCGCGACCAGGCCCTGCACGATCTCGGACTTCGCGACGGCGACCGCGTCGATGCCGCCGAAGCCGCCGAGGTGCGCGTGCCCGACGATGAGGACCACGGCCACGTCGGGCGGCGCGATGTCGGTGAGGTAGGTGAGGTGACCGGGGCCGCTGGCACCCATCTCGAGCACCAGGAAGCGGGTCGACTCGTCGGCGCGCAGCACCGTCAGCGGCAGGCCGATCTCGTTGTTGAACGAGCGGACCGGCGCGATGGTCGGCCCGACGCTCCCGCACAGCTGGGCGAGCAGGTCCTTGGTCGTGGTCTTGCCGACGGACCCCGTGATGCCGACGACGCGCAGGTCGCTCCCGCCGGGCTCGAGCGCGACCTCGCGCAGCCGCTCCAGCACGACGCGCGCCAGGTCGCCGAGGGCCTTCTCGACGTCCGTGACCACGACGCTCGGCAGCACGTCCCCGCCGGCACCGACGACGTCGCGCGCGGCCAGCACGAGCGCGGCACCGGCGGCGACCGCCACGGCGGCGTAGTCGTGCCCGTCCACGTGCTCACCGGGCAGCGCGACGAAGAGACCACCGGTGACGTCGTCGCGCGAGTCGACCACGACGGGTCCGCTGACCACGAGGGCGGGCTCGGTCGCGGCAGCACCGCGCAGCACACCGCCGGTCGCGGCCGCGATCTCGGCCGCTGTCAGGGCGATCACGCGTGCTGCTCCTGCCGGCTGGTGCGCGCTGCGATCAGCACGTCGCGGTCGTTGTACCGGTGGAACACGCCGGCGATCTCCTGTGTCGGCTCGTGGCCCTTGCCCGTGATGATCACGGTGTCCTGCTCGGAGGCGAGGTCGAGGGCGTCGCGGATGGCCTGCGCGCGGCTGGTGGCCTCGTGCACGTCGACCAGGTCCGGCCGCTGGAGCCGGACACCGTCGAGGATGGCCGACCGGATGGCCGACGGCTCCTCGGAACGGGGGTTCTCGTCCGTGACGACGATCACGTCGGCCAGCCGGGCGGCGATCTCGCCCATGATCGGGCGCTTGCCCTGGTCGCGGTCCCCGTCGGAGCCGAACACGAGCACGAGCCGGCCGGGGGTGATCGGGCGGACGGCGTCGAGGGCCAGGACGAGAGCGTCGGGCGTGTGGGCGTAGTCGACGATCGCGAGCGGGAGGCCGTCGCCCCGCTCGATGACCCGCTCCATGCGTCCCGGGATCTCGTGGGCGACCCCCACCGCGGCGATCGCGGCGTCGAGGTCCACCCCCGCGGCGTGCGCGAGCACGACGGCGAGCGCGGCGTTCGAGACGTTGACCTTCCCCGGGAGCGGGCTCGCGGCCTCGTGCAGCGCACCGTCCGGACCACGCAGCGTGAACGTCGAACCGACGCCGTCGAGTCCGATGTCGGCGGCGACCACCGCCCAGTCCGCGTCGGCACCCTCAGGCTCGCCCACGTGCGTCGCCACGGTCTCGACGGGGATGGGTGACTCGGCAGCGAGCCGGCGCCCCCACTCGTCGTCGATCACCACGACGCCACGACGCGCCTGCCCGACGGCGAACAGCCGCGACTTGTCCCGGAAGTACCCGTCCATGTCGCCGTGGAAGTCGAGGTGGTCCCGCTGCAGGTTGGTGAAGCCGACGACGTCGAACGTCAGCCCGCCCACCCGGCCGAGCGCGAGCGCGTGCGAGGAGACCTCCATGGCGAGCGCCGTCGCGCCGCGCTCGACCGCCAGCGCGAGGATCGCCTGGAGAGCGGGCGCCTCGACCGTGGTCCGCGGGCTCTCGACGGCGTCCTCGCCGATCCGCAGCTCGACGGTGCCGAGCACGGCGGTCGTCGGGTGCGCGGCACGGAGCGCCGCGTCGAGGAAGTAGGTGGTGGTGGTCTTGCCGTTGGTGCCCGTGACACCGACCGCGACCAGGTGCTCGCCGGGTGCGTCGTGCGCCCACGCGGCGACCGGTCCGGCGATCGCGCGCGGGTCCTCGGCGACCAGCACGGGGACCCGTCGGGCCAGGCCGGAGTCCTCCAGCAGCGCGGCGCCGGCCTCGTCGGTGAGGACCGCCACGGCCCCGGCGTCGACGGCCTGCTCGGCGTACCTGGCACCGTGCACCTGGAACCCCGCCACCGCGACGAACACGTCACCGGCGACCACCTCGCCGCTGGCCAGGCTCACGCCGGTCAGCACGGCGTCCGCCGGCAGCGGCGCACCCCTCGCGACCAGGCCGAACGTCGAGACGAGGTCGGCGACCACGTGGGCCGCGGGATGCAGCGGACGCATCCGAGCGGGGGTCGTCATGGGGAGAATCTACCCCGGCCCCGGCTCAGCCACGCCCGGTGCGGGTCGCTCACCACGTCGTCGGGAAGAGCGTCCCGGTGGTGCCCGACGGCGCCACGCCGAGCTCGCTGAGCGTGTACCCGGCGACGTCGCGGAACACCGGCGCGGCGACCGTGCCGCCGTAGACCGAGGTCTGCGGGTTGTGCAGGATCACGGCGACCGCGATGCGCGGGTCGTCGGCGGGTGCGACCCCGATGAACGACGACGTGATGCCCTGCACGCCACCCACCCAGTTCTGCGCCGTCCCGGTCTTGCCGGCCACCTGGTAGCCGGGGATCGCCGCATGGGCACCGGTCCCGTCGTCGACCACGCTCTGCATCATGGTCAGCACGGTCTTGGCGGTCTCCGGCGACACGACCTGGGTCGTCGCAGCCGCAGGCGCCGCGGTGTACGTGCCGTCCGGCGACGTCCAGCCCTTGATGATGTGCGGCTGCACGCGCACCCCGCCGTTGGCGATCGTCGCGAACACCTGGGTGGCCTGGAGTGCCGTCACGGACACCGCCTGGCCGAAGAGGACCGCGAACTTGTCGCGCCGCTGCCACGTGTCGACCGGGTGGAGGATGCCCTTCGACTCCCCCGACATCTCGATCCCGGTCTGCGCACCGAAGCCGAACTTCGCCAGGTAGTCGTACCGCGTCTGCACGGGCAGGTTCTGGCCGATCATCACCGTGCCGGTGTTCGAGGACTCCGCCAGCACCCCGGTCGTCGTGAGCCGCAGGACACCGTGCTCGTGCGAGTCCTTGAACGTCTCCTTGCCGTCGGGCGAGTACGTGTACGGGACCTCCCACTGCGAGAGCGGGTCGGCGATCTTGTTGTCGAGGATGGCCGCCATCGTGATGACCTTGCCGGTCGAGCCGGGCTCGAACACGTCCGACACCGCGCTGGACAGGGAGCCCGACGCCTCACCGGGGTGGTTCGGGTCCACGGACCCCGAGTCGGCGAGCGCGTAGATCTCACCGGTCCTGGTGTCCATCACGATGAGCGAGCCGGACGACGAGCCGGTGGCCGCGACCTGCGCGTCGAGCGCCGACTGGGCCTTCCACTGCACGTCGGACAGCAGCGTGAGCTGCACCGAGTCGCCCTGCGTCGCCGGGTTGTCCTCCGAGTACCCCCCGGGGATCGCCTGTCCCTTGCGCCCGCGCTCGTACGTCTCGCTCCCCGCCGTACCCGTGAGCCGGTCGTCGAGCGACGCCTCGAGCCCGGCGAGCCCGACACCGTTGGAGTTCACGAAGCCCACGACGTTCCCGGCCAGGGAGCTGTTCGGGTACACGCGCTCCGCCACCCGGTCGACGTTGACGCCGCTCAGACCGAGCTTGCGGACCTCGCGCGCCACCTCGGGCAGCACGCCCTTGCGGATGTAGACGAACTGCCGGTCGCCGACGAGCATCCCGCCGAGCTCGGCCGCGTTCATGCCGAGCAGCGGGGCGAGCGTCGCGGCGACACCAGCGGCACCGTCGGGGACGGCCGGGTTCTCCGAACCCTTGAAGCTCGCGACGAGCCGCTGGTTGACGGAGATCTCGTACCGCTCGACGGACGTGGCCAAGGGCGCGCCCTGGGCGTCCGTGATCTCGCCACGGCCGCCGAGCAGGGTGATCGACGTGAGGCGGGCATCCCGTGCCTGTTCGGCGATGCTCGCCCCGCGCAGCCCCTGGACGTACACCAGGCGCCCACCGAACACGGCGAGCGCCACGATGACCAGAGCGGCGAGGAACGCCATCCTGCGGCGCGACCCCGGCTGCACCGGACCCGCCGGCGGCCTCCCGTCGCGGGTGCGCGGAGGCACGACGACCGTGCGCGGACCGCTCGCGGGCCGCTGACGGGGAACCGTCGTGCCGGAGGTGCGGTTCCCCACCGCCGGACGACGGGTCTGCTCGGTGCGGGCGCGCGGGCGCGTGACCGGTGTGGTCATCCCCCGGCTCCCGCCGGCTCCGGGACGCCCTGCACGCTTCCGTCCGACAGCCGCAGCCAGCCGGTGCCGTTGGTCGGGACCATGCCGAGCGCGGCGGCCGCCGCGGCGAGCTGCGTGGGCGACGCCTTGGCGTCGAGCTGCGCCGTGAGGTCCTGCTGGTCCTGGTTCAGCCGGCCCAGCTCGTTGGACAGGTCGTACTTGGCGTACGCGCTGGCTGCCATCGAGGTGTTGAGGAGCAGAGCGGACAGGAGCGCTCCGGCGAGGACGGCCATGCAGGCAAGGATGAACGGCACACGCGTCCGGGCGTGCTCCGGCGCGCGGACGACACGCAACCGAGGCGCCGGCGCGGTGCTCGTGGTGGTCGGGCGCGGGCGGGACGGCGCCGGGTAGGCAGTTGCTCGGGCAGCGGTCTGGGCGCTCATGCTGCCCTCCTTCCGGTCTGGCGTGGCTTGAGGTGGTCGGGCGTGGGACGGACGCGCTCGGCGGCGCGGAGCCGGACCGACTGCGAACGCGGGTTGTGCGCGAGCTCGGCCTCGTCGGCCTCCTCGGCACCTCGGGTCACGAGGCGCAGGAACGGGGCGTGCGTCTCGGGCTCGACGGGCAGGTCCGGCGGGGCGCTGGACGTTGCTCCGACGGCGAGCGCCCGCTTGACCGCACGGTCCTCGAGCGAGTGGTACGCCTCGACGACGATCCGGCCGCCCACGGCGAGCGCCTCGATCGACTGCGGGAGCGCACGCTCCAGCACCTCGATCTCGCCGTTGACCTCGATCCGCAGGGCCTGGAACGTGCGCTTGGCCGGGTTGCCGCCGGTCTTGCGCGTCGCCGCGGGGATGTTGGCGCGCACGATGCTCACCAGCTCGCCCGTGCGCTCCAGCGGCCGCCTGGCACGCTGCGCGACGATCGCCCGGGCGATGCGCGGCGCGAACCGCTCCTCGCCGTACACCCGCAGGATCCGCGCGAGCTCGCGCTCGTCGTAGGTGTTGAGCACGTCCGCCGCCGTCTGACCTGTCGTGGCGTCCATGCGCATGTCGAGCGGCGCGTCCGCCGAGTAGGAGAACCCCCGCTCGCGCTCGTCGAGCTGCAGCGACGAGACGCCGAGGTCCATGAGCACGCCCTGGACGCCCGGGATGCCCAGGCGGTCCAGCACGTCGTTGATCTCGTCGTAGATGGCGTGCACGCCGGTGAAGCGGTCGCCGAACGGCGCCAGCCGGCGGCCGGCCAGCTCGAGCGCCTGCGTGTCGCGGTCCAGGCCGACGACCCGGACGTGCGGGAACGCCTTCAGGACGCCCTCGGTGTGGCCGCCCATGCCGAGCGTCGAGTCCACCAGCACGGGGCTCTCGACGTCGAACGCCGGGGCCAGCAGGTCGAGGCAGCGCTGCAGCAGCACCGGGGTGTGCCGGGAGGCTGCGTCCGATGGCTGGCCGGTCGTGTCGTCGTTCATCGCTGCTCCCCTCCCCAGGTGGCACGGATGCGTGTGGTCAGGCGGCCCCTCCGCCGCCCGACCAGATCCCCCACCGACCCTCTGACACCGGGGAAGTGCGTCAGAGATTCGGGGGGAGGTCTTACCGGGCGGCGATGCTGTCGGGACTGGTCTGTCAGAAGGGGCCGTTCGGAAAGACCTCCTCCGCGGTGTCGGCGTACCCGGCCTCCTGCTCGGCCAGGTACGTCTCCCACGCGGTGAGGTCCCAGATCTCGACCCGGGTGCCGGTGCCGATGACGGCGACGTCGCGCTCCAGCCCCGCGTACTTGCGGAGCATCGGCGGGATGGAGATGCGTCCCTGCTTGTCGGGCAGCTCGTCGCTGGCACCGGACAGGAAGACACGCAGGTAGTCGCGGGCCTGCCGGCTGGTCACCGGGGCCTGCCGGAGCTGGTCGTGCATGCGCTGGAACTCCTGCATCGGGAGCAGGAAGAGGCAGCGCTCCTGCCCGCGGGTCATGACCAGACCCGGGGCGAGCTGACCGCGGAACTTCGCCGGAAGGATGAGCCGGCCCTTCTCGTCGAGACGCGGTGTGTAGGTGCCGAGGAAGGGCGCGAACGAGCCGAAGACGCCGGCGGACGACTCATGCGTCACCCCGCCTCCTCCCGGTCCTCGCTGCAGCTGCTGGTGCGGGTTTTCCCCTCCTCACCACGTGCCTCCACGCTACTCCACTTCACTCCACCAGCAACCGGAGATACGCAGTATTCACCCGATCGAAGGGATATAACTGCAGGTCACAGCGGTGGTGCAGAGTGGAGGGAAAGTCGACCCCGCGGCCACACCGAGGCGTGTCGGAGTGCAGATCAGACCCCAGATCCGGGAGAGATCGGACGAATCCCCCCGCCCTCCCCGCCGGCCGCCGCTCCGCCGCGCGGGTGGTGGAGCGAAGTGGGGGGCCGATGGGCGATGAACTCCTGCCGCCCGACCTTTACGATCGGACCCAGATCCGCCAAAGGAGGCGTCATGCTGCAGGCCGTCCCGTCCTCGAGTGAGCTCGAGGACGTCGTCGACACCACCCACCGGATGCGCGCGGCCGTGGAGGGCGTCGTCACCGGTCGGCCCGAGCTCGTCCGGGTCACCGTCGCCGTCCTGCTCGCCGAGGGGCACCTGCTGCTCGAGGACGTCCCCGGCGTCGGCAAGACCACGCTCGCCAAGGCGCTGGCCAAGACCATCGACTGCACGGTCGGCCGGATCCAGTTCACCCCCGACCTGCTGCCCTCGGACCTCACGGGCGTCAACATCTTCCGGTCGCAGACGCACGAGTTCGAGTTCCGGCCCGGACCCGTGTTCGCGCACGTGGTCATCGGGGACGAGATCAACCGCGCGTCGCCCAAGACGCAGTCGGCCCTGCTCGAGTGCATGCAGGAGGCGCAGGCGACCGTCGACGGCCGCACCTACCCGCTGCCGCGACCGTTCCTGGTGGTCGCCACCCAGAACCCGGTCGAGATGGAGGGCACCTACCCGCTGCCCGAGGCGCAGCGGGACCGGTTCATGGCGCGCCTGACGGTCGGGTACCCGAGCATCGAGTCCGAGCTCGACATGCTCGACCTGCAGGAGACCTCCGACCCCCTCGACACCTTGCGACCCGTGACCGACGCCGCCCAGGTCAAGGCCCTCATCGAGACCGCGCGCCGGCTGTTCGCGGCACCGGGCATCAAGCGGTACGTCGTCGACCTCGTGACCGCGACCCGTGAGGACCAGGGTCTGCGCCTCGGTGCGTCCCCCCGCGCGGCGATCCAGCTGCTGCGGGCTGCGAAGGCGCTGGCGGCGATGGAGGGCCGCGACCACGTCCTGCCCGACGACGTCCAGCAGCTCGGCGTGCCCGTCCTCGCGCACCGGCTCCTGCCCAGCACCGAGTCCCGCCTGTCCGGGCGCAGCACGTCCGACATCGTCACCGACATCCTCGACCGGGTCCCGCTCCCGTCTGCGGCGGCCTCCGCGCGCTCTCGTCGCGCGATCGGCTGATGCGCCTTCGGCCGACACCCCGCGGCATCGCGCTCGGGATCGCGGGCATCGTGGCCCTGCAGCTCGGCGTGGTGCTCGGTGCGGTCGACCTCGTCCGGATCGGCACCCTCACGCTGCTGCTCGTCGTCGGCGCGGCCGTCGCCGTCGGCGTGCTCGACCCCGGTCGGGGCAAGCACCGGCTGAGCGTGCAGCGGCACGCGGTCCCCAACCCGGTGCACGCCGGCGAGGAGGCGCAGATCGAGGTCGTGATCACCGCGACCGACCCCGCCGCGCGCGTCCGGCTGGCGGGCCTGAAGTTCGCCGAGCAGGCGGCCACCGAGCTCTCGGGCGGACGGCCGCTGCGCGCCCGGGTGACCCGCGCGCCGCGGAGGGTCACCGTGACGTACTCGGTACAGGCCGCCCGGCGCGGCCGGTGGCCGCTCGGTCCGCTCGTCGTGACCCGCGGCGACCCGTTCGGTGTCGTGCGCACCTCCGCCACGCTGGGCGAGCAGGCCGAGGTCTCCGTGTGGCCGGCGGTCGTCCCCCTGCCGACGCCGAGCGACGTGCTGGTCGGCGAGCCCGACCGCGTCGCGCTGGGCGCGCGGAGCCCGTCGACCGACGACGCCTCGTTGCGCGACTACCGCGAGGGTGACGACCTGCGGCGCGTGCACTGGAGCAGCAGCGCCCGCAAAGGTGCGCTCATGGTCCGGTCCGACGAGCGCGCGGGGATGCGCCCCGTCTCGGTGCTCCTGGACCTGCCCGCCCGCGCGACGAGCCTGGAGTGGTCGATCTCGCTGGCCGCGTCCATGTCGCTGGCCATGCTCGACGGCGGCCACCCCGTGCGCCTGGTCAGCGGTGGCACACCGGCCGCGTCCCCGCTCGCCTTCGTGCACGACCGCTCCGGCCCCGGCGCACGCAGCGCCCTGCTCGACCGCACGATCGACCTCGAGGCTCCTCGCTCGGCCGTGCAGGGCGAGATCGCGCTCGTGGCCGCGGCGCACCTCCTGCACACCACGGAGGCCGGGGGCGAGATCGTGCTCGCGGTGCTGGGCCCGCTCGGCGCCTCCGCCCGCGCCGCCCTCGCCCACGTCGCCGACGCCGCCCTGGCCTGGGCGGTCGTCCGCGCCGACACCCCGGCGCAGGAGGCGGAGGCCGAGCACACGATCAAGGCGCTGCGCCGTGCCGGGTGGCGCGCGTGCCGGGTCACGCCCGGCGAACCCGTCGTCGACTGCTGGCTGCGCCTCCTGGGGTCGGCCCAGTGACCGGCCGCGTGCAACGCATCCCCCGGGGGCCCCGGTCGGCCCTCGGCTCGGCCCTGTGCGCCGCCGCGACCTGCGCCAGCCTGTTCGCCCTCACCGGTCTGATCGTGCGCGGCAGCTGGCTCGTCATGACGTGGCTGATCGTCGTGGTCGTCGCCGCGGTCGTGATCGGCGTCCGCGCCGTGACCCGATCCTGGTGGGCTCCCACGCTCGCCGGCACCATCGTCGCCGTCGGCATCGTGCTCGTCCGGTACGGCGCACCCCCCGGGCGCCTCCAGGTGCTGCCCGACGGGGACTCGCTGGACCGGACCCTGGCCACCGCGCGCGAGGGTGTCGCGGTCATCAACGCGTCCCTGGTGCCGATGGTCGGCGTGCGCCCCACCGAGCTCCTGGTGGTCGTCGGCGCCGTCGCCGTCTTCCTGCTGGCCGACCTCGTCGCGATCGGCCTCGGCGCCCCTGCGCTCTCCGGTCTCGCGTTCGCCGGCCTGTGGGCCCCCGCGATCATCCTCGGCTTCCCCGCGAGCGGCTGGTCGATCGCCTGGACCAGCCTGTTCTACCTGCTCCTGCTCGCCCTCAGCGCCGCACCACCGTCGGCGCACAGCGACCGCGGGCGGCGGGCAGGCGTCGCTGTGCTGTCCGCGCTGGCCCTGATCGTGGCCACCCTCATCGCCGGGCCCGCCGTCGCCGCGTTCCCCGGCTGGGCGACCATGAGCATGCCGACCTTCGGGACCGGTCCCGTCGGGCCCATGTCCCTCAGCGACGACCTCGACCTGCGCGAGAGCCTCGGCACGCGGTCGGGCCAGGTCGTGCTCCGGTACTCCGTCACGCCGGTCGAGCCCGACCCCGGAACCGATCCGCAACCCTCCCCCAGCGCGTCGGACTCATCCACCGTCTCCGCCGGCGACGTCGGGCCGCTGCGCGCCTTCACGCTGACCACGTTCGACGGCGTGCAGTGGGACCGGTCCGACTCGCTCGACCTGACCACCTGGGACCCTGCGACGCTCCTGTCGTCCGACCCGGAGATCCGCGGCTCGGCGCCCGACGCGGAGCGCGGCACCCTCGCGAACGTCCAGGTCGAGGTGGCCAACATGCGCGAACGGCGCCTCCCCGTGACCACCTTCCCGCGGACCGTGGACGTCAGCGGCGCCTGGGAGTACGACCCCGTCCGCGACGAGGTCGTCGGCAGGCGCGGCACGTTCGACGGCATGACGTACGCGATGCAGGTCGAGATCCCGTCGCTCACCAAGGAGGACCTCGCCGACGCGGAGGTGGGCGACCCCGACGACGGGGGTGCCACCCTCGAGGTGCCGCAGACCTCCCGCACGCAGGACGTCACGGATCTCGCGCGCGAGGTCACCGCCGACGCCACGACCCCGTACGAGCAGGCGATGGCGCTCCAGACCTTCTTCCGCGCCACGACGAACTTCACCTACGACACCCGCGTGGCACCCTCACGGTCCGACGACGCCGTCTGGGCCTTCCTGCAGTCGACGCGCGGGTACTGCGTGCAGTTCTCCACCTCGATGGCGATGATGGCCCGCACGCTCGACATCCCCGCCCGGGTGGCCGTCGGGTTCCTGCCCGGCGAGTCCGACCGCAACGGCAGCTTCGTGGTCTCCGGCCAGCGGACGCACGCCTGGCCGGAGCTGTACTTCGAGGACTACGGCTGGGTCCGGTTCGAGCCGACCCCCGCCGTGCAGACGAGCGCGCCGCCGCGCTGGGCGGACCCGTTCACGGGGGTCTCCGCGCCGGACAGCCAGCCGGACGAGGTCGTCCCGGCGCCCGCGTCCAGCGCCTCGTCGTCGACCGCTCCGGGCGGGCAGTCCTCGTCGACCGGCACGCAGGACGAGGATCAGGCCTGGCTGCCGGTCGCGATCACCGTCGCAATCGTGCTGGCCGTCGCGTCCCTCGGCCTGGCGCTCGTCCGTCGGCGCAGCCTCCTGCGCGCCGACCTCACACCCGAGCGGGCGTGGCTGCGCGCCCGACGCCGGCTGGGTGCGCGCGGGGTCACCTGGACGGACGCCGACTCACCGCGCACCGTCGTCGCGTCGGTGCACGAGCAGCTGCGCCAGGCGGCGGGGGCCCCGCTGACGGGGACGTCCGCCGAGGCGTTGGAGTCGTTGGCCAGGACCGTGGAGCGCGAGCGCTACGCACCGGTCCAGCCCGAGGTGGACCCGGCCGTCCTGGCGGGGTGGGTCGACGAGATGATGAGCGGGGTCGAGACCCTGCTCAGCGACCGCTCTCGCCGCGGCGCCGTTCCCAGCGCTCCTCGAGACGAGACATGAAGCTCGACTTCTGACGAGCGGCCGGCGACGGCGACTTGACCTGGCCGTCGCTCTGCACGACGCCGCGCGGTCCGGACCGGTGGCCGGACGAGCGGTGCGGTGCGGCGAACGCGAAGGCCACGGCGGCGAACATCACGACGAAGCCGATGACGCCCAGCCACGGAAGGCTGTTGGCCGCACCGAGCACGAGAAGGAGCAGGCCGAGGGACGCACCGACTCCCGCGATGACGTACCGGCCGAACGGGCGGTGCCCGCGCTGGGTCAGCGTGTTCGCGAGCCGAGGATCGTCAGAGGTCAACTGCCGTTCCATCTGCTCGAGCACGCGCTGCTCGTACTCGGAGAGAGGCATCCTGACCCCCGTTGTCAGCTATGTGGACCTGTCTTCCGGCTCAGGATAGATCCGCCGGAACGATGGTGGTAGTCGAGCCGGAGGATACTCCCCCTGACTGAGAGGCTCCGGCCGGGATCGGACCCCTCCCCGACCGCCCGCGCAGCTGGTCCGTGGCACGTTCCGCCTCCCACCGCGAGCGTTCCGGTGCCTCCGAGGCCTCGTCGGGGGTGGGCAGCCGGATGCTGGTCGCCGCAGGGGACAGACCTTCGGCGACCACCCCGACGAGATGGACCGGCAGGCCACGCAGGTCGACGCCGGCCACCAGCTCACGGGCGGCGAGGAACAGCTCGCGGCCGACGTCCGTCGGGGTCGCCAGGGTGCGGGAGCGGGTCAGCGTGCGGTGGTCGCTGGTGCGGATCTTCACGGTGATCGTGCGGGTGACCAGGCCGTTCGTGCGCAAACGGGCAGCGCACCGGTCCGCCAGCTCGTGAGCCTTCTCCTCCACCACGGCCAGGTCCGCGACGTCCGTCGCGAAGGTCGCCTCCGCGCCGACCGTCCTCTCCTGGCGACCCGGGTGGACCGGTCGGGGATCCCGTCCCCACGCCAGGTCGACCAGGTGTGCGCCCGCCACCCTGCCGACCGCGTGCTGGACGGTCGACACGTCCGCGTCCGCCAGCTCCGCGACCGAGCTGATCCCCCACCGCGCCAGTGCGTCCTGCGTCTTTTCACCCACCGCGAAGAGCGCACCAACGGGCAAGGTCCGCAGGAAGTCGACCGTCGCTGCGCGCGGGATCAGGAGGACGCCGTCCGGCTGGGCGTGACCGGACGCGAGCCTCGCGACGAGCTTGGTGGAGCCGATGCCGACGGAGCACGCGAGGCCGAACTGCTCGCGGACCTGCCGTCGGACCCGCTGGGCGATGACGGTGGGCGGTCCCCATCGACGTCGGGCGCCTCCCACGTCCAGGAACGCCTCGTCGACGCTCACCTGCTCCACCAGCGCCGTGATGTCACCGAGCACGCGCATGATGCCCGCGGACACCTCGCGGTACGCGCGATGGTCGGGCGGGACGACGACCGCCTGCGGGCACTGCTGCACGGCGGTCGTCATCGTCATCTCCGGGTGGACGCCGAACGCCCGCGCCTCGTTCGTCGCGGCTAGCACGACGCCGCGCGCGGTACCGCCGACGATCACCGGCAGCCCGCGAAGCTGCGGACGACGAGCAAGCTCGACCGAGGCGCAGAACGAGTCCAGGTCGACGTGCAGGATCGAGCAGCCGACCTCGTCGTGACCCCAGTCGCGCTCGGCCGGCGCTGACCGGGGCCGGCGGCTCATGGCGTCGCTGCGGCGCCAGACCGGGGGCCCGGCCTGCCGTCGGCGCTCACGACGCCCGCTGAGAACGCATGCGCAGCGTGCGGCCGGCGACGGCATCGCCTCCACCGTGCACGAGGTCGCGTGCCGCGTCGACGAAGTCCTCGGCCGCGCACACCGCCTCCTCGGCCCGCGCAGGGCCGACGAGGTCGAACCGTCCCGCATCCACGGCCGACCGCAGCGCAGCAGCCTCCGCGAAGTAGCTGGACCAGGAGCCGAGCTCCGGGGCGACCACGCCGAGCATGCTCCAGACCGTGCGCGGCGCACGGCGTCCCGACGGCGTGCCACGAGCGGCGATGACCGCTGCCCCGGCGCGCAGTGCTGCGAGGTGCGCGTGGGACAGCTGCTCCCACGGCTCGGACGAGAACTGCGCAGCCAGAAGCTCGGCGTCGGCACGGCCGAGCAGCTCGAGAGCGCGTGCCGGCACCGGTGCTCCCGTGGTCGTCCCACCGGGCGCCTGCTGCTCGAGCTGCTGGTGCATCTCGTCGTCCCTCCGTCGTACCGCGGACCCGTCTCACCCCAGTATCGAACACCTGTTCGATGCCGTCAACCCCGGGGGAAGCGCCGTAGCGTGGGAGCCATGGCCGCCCGCGACCGCTCCGCCCGACGCAGTCCAGCCTCGCACCGACCACCCACACGCAGCCCGGCCCGCGGGCTCTGGCCGACCGGCCCGGTGCCCATCCCCACCGGCACCGTCGAGCTGGTCCGGGACCTCGACGACCCGGACGGCGTCACCGTCCTGGTCAACGGCGTGCCCAGCTCCTACCTCGACCTCGTCGACCCCACGCGCCTGGTGTTCGAGTACATGCAGCAGATGGCGGCCGTCATCGACCGCGTCGGCCCCGCGGGCGGGCCGCTGGACGTCGTCCACCTCGGTGCGGCGGGCTGCGCGCTGGCGCGAGCGCTCGACGCCGAGCGTCCCGGGTCGCGCCAGCTGGCCGTCGAGCTCGACACCGTCCTGCCGGAGCTGGTGCGCGGCTGGTTCGACCTGCCACGCTCCCCCGCGCTCCGCATCCGGGCGGGCGACGCCCGGGCCGAGCTGTCGAAGCTGCCCGACGCGTCCGCGGACGTCGTCGTGCGGGACGTCTTCGCCGGCGACACCACCCCGGACCACGTCCGCACGCGCGAGATGGTCGCCGAGGTGGCGCGGGTGCTGCGTCCGGGTGGCGTCTACCTGGCCAACTGCGCGGACCGACCACCCCTGGCCGGTGCGAAGGCCGAGGGAGCCACGCTGCGCGCCGCGTTCGGCGACGTCGCGGTGATCGCCGAGCCGGGGCTCCTGCGTGGCCGGGGCTACGGGAACGTCGTCCTGGCGGCGACCGACGACGCGGATCTCCTCGGGTCGCCCGCGCTCGCCCGCGCCGTCCGGAGCCTGCCCGCGCCGGCTCGGCTGCTGCACGGCGACGAGGTCACCGCGTTCGTGGGGAACGCCGTGCCCTACGACGACCCCCCGGCATGACGGAGGGCCGCACCCGGACGGGTGCGGCCCTCCGGACGTCAGGTCAGATCGGGCGGACGCTCTCGGCCTGCGGCCCCTTGGCGCCCTGCGTGATCTCGAACTCGACGCGCTGGCCCTCGTCGAGGCTGCGGTAGCCCGAGGAGTCGATCGCGGAGTAGTGGACGAAGACGTCGGCACCGCCGCCGTCCTGGGCGATGAACCCGAAGCCCTTCTCAGCGTTGAACCACTTGACAGCACCCTGTGCCATGTTCGTTTTCCTTCTGTCCCACCGGTGACGGCGCGGACCTTCTGCCTACGCCGTGCCGCAATGCCTCACGTCCTGCACCGGGTGGCCAGCCGAAAGACGACTGGTCGGAACCGACACCGAGCCTCGGCCCGGATGACGATCCCTGTCGAGCAAGCCGGTCAAGCGAGTACGTCACTGCAACGTGTGCATCCTTACATCGGGCCTGTGGGCGGCGCCATGCTTTCGCCCTGTCGGCTCACACGCTTTGACAACGATCTGGTAAAGGTCGGGCCTCAGGCCGGACCGCTGTCGTCACCCTGCTGGGCCAGGAACCGCTCGAACTCGGCACCCAGCTCGTCGGCGGTCGGCAGGTCCGTGGACCCGGCGAGCAGGCTGGTCCGCCCGATGTTGCGGGTGAACGAGTCGTACTGCTCCTCGAGCGCGTGCACCACGGCGGCGACGTCCTCCGACCCGGTCACCTGCCGGTCGATCTCCGCCATGGCCTCGTCCGCGGCCGACGTCAGCGCCGCGACCTGCAGGTCCAGCCCGGTGGCACGCTCGACGTTGCTCAGCGCCGCCTGGCTGGCCTGCGGGAACGCGGACTGCGCGAGGTAGTGCGGCACGTGCACGGCGAACCCCACGGCGTCGTGGCCCGACTGGCCCAGGCGCAGCTCGAGCAGCGCGCTCGCGCTGGCGGGGACCTGCACGGTGCCGAACCAGGACGTGTGGTCCGCGACGAGCTCGGGCCGCGTGGCATGTGCCGTGACCGACAGGGGGCGCGTGTGCGGGATGCCCATGGGGATGCCGTGCAGCCCGACGGTCAGCGGCACGTCGAAACGCTCGACGATCTGCCGGACCGCGGCCACGTACCGCTCCCACTGCACGTCGGGCTCGACGCCGTGCAGGAGCAGGAACGGGACACCCGCAGCGTCCTGGACCAGGTCGACGACCAGCTCGGGGTCGGCGTACGACGCCCACGTCGTCTGGTCGAACGTCATGACCGGCCGACGCGACCGGTAGTCCAGCAGCTGGTCGACGTCGAACGTCGCCAGGCGCGTCGTGGGCAGCTCGTCGACCAGGTGCTCCGCGGCCAGCTGGCCGGCGTTGCCCGCGTCCACGAACCCGCGCACGGCGTGCACGAGGACGGGACCGGCGCCGTTCACCGTCCGCGCCTCGACCTGGGCGGCGACCTCGGGGTCGACGTCGTAGATCTCGCTCGGGTTCAGCATGGGGGTGCGCTCACTTCCGTCCGGGTTACCGGGGACAACACGCACCCGCCGCGAGTTCTTCCCGCGTCACCGGCCAGGCAGGCGCACGACCTCGACGAAGAACTCGTCGATCTGGCGGACGACCTCGATGAACCGGTCGAAGTCGACGGGCTTGGTGACGTAGGCGTTGGCGTGCAGCGAGTAGCTGCGGACCACGTCCTCCTCCGCCTCCGAGGTGGTCAGCACGACGACCGGGATGGAGCGCAGGTTGGCGTCCGCCTTGAGGGCCTGCAGGACCTCGCGGCCGTCCATGCGCGGCAGGTTCAGGTCGAGCAGGACGAGATCCGGCGTCGGGGCGTCCGCGTGCTCGCCCTCCTTGCGCAGGAACTCCAGCGCGCTGACGCCGTCGGAGACCACCCAGAGACGGTTGCGGAGCTTGTTGTCCTCGAACGCCTCCCGGGTCATGAGGACGTCACCCGGGTCGTCCTCGACGAGGAGGACGTCGACGGTCTTGGCGCTGGTGGGCACAGAGGGCTCCGATCAGGGGGTCAGGGCTTCCGCGGGGAGGGTCCAGTGGATGCTGGTGCCCTCGCCGTCGGGCTGCTCGATCCAGATGCGACCGCCGTGGAACTCGACGATCTTCTTGCACAACGAGAGACCGATGCCGGTGCCCTCGTAGATGTCCTTGGCGTGCAGACGCTGGAAGATGACGAACACCCGTTCCGCGTACTGCGAGTCGATGCCGATGCCGTTGTCTCGACACTCGAGCTCCCAGGATTCTGCCACGCGGTGCGCCGACAGGTGGACCGTCGGGGGCCGGGCCGGGTCCCGGAACTTGATCGCGTTGCCGACGAGGTTCTGGAACAGCTGCACCAGCAGCGGACGCTCGCCGCGGACGACGGGCAGCTCGTCGTGCGTCACGACGGCCCCGGACTCCGCGACGGACTCGCTGAGGTTCTCCAGCGCGTCGGCGAGGACCCCCGCGAGGTCGACGTCGCTGACCTCGCCGCCGACGCGGCCCACCCGGGAGAAGCCGAGCAGGTCCTGGATGAGCGCCTGCATGCGTTTGGCCCCGTCGACCGCGAAGGCGATGTACTGGTCGGCGCGCTCGTCCATCTGCCCGCCGTAGCGCTTCTGCAGGAGCTGGGTGAAGCTCGCGATCTTGCGCAGAGGCTCCTGCAGGTCGTGCGACGCGACGTAGGCGAACTGCTCGAGGTCGCGGTTGGACCGGCGCAGCTCTTCCGCCTGCTGCGTGAGGAGCTCGTGGGCCAGTGCGATCTCGGCGCGCGACGACTCCAGGACCTGGACCTGGTCGACGAGCGCGACGCGCATCCGTTCCACGTCGCCCGCGAGCGCGGCGATCTCACCCGGCCCGATGGTGGCGACGGGATGCTGCAGGTCGCCCGAGGACACCGCACGCGCGTCCGCGGCGAGGGAGTCCAGCGGCTCGAGGATCCAGCGGCGCAGCGTGACCCACAGCGCGACGCCCAGGGCGACCGCGGCGAGGACGAGCAGCGCGACGGTGCCCACGGCCACGAGCGTCCAGATCCCGAGCTCGCCGACGGCGTCCGTGCGACGGTCGCGCAGCAGGTCGATGTAGTCCTGCGCGGCGCCCCGCGCCTCGTCGAAGAGCACCCGGCCCTGCTCGATCTCCTCCGTGGTCACCGACCCGGCGCCGCCGGTGCGGACCTCGTCCATCACCGGGATGGCGAACTCCTCGTTCCAACGTCGTCCCGCGTCCGCGGCCGCCTGTGCCGCGGCGGTGAGCTCGTCGTCCGTCCCCTGCGCCTCGCGTTCCGCGAGCGAGCGGAACGACAGGTCGTCGGCCGCGGACCGCTCGTACGGCTCGAGCGTGACCGGGTCCCCGGTCAGGGCGAACCCGCGCACGGAGGTCTCCGCGTCGACCAGCTGGATGAACGCGCCGTCCGCCTGCGTGATCGCCGTGAAGTACGTCTCGGTGACGGCCTCCTGGCGGTCGAACAGCCGGACCAGCACGAACACGGTGCCCAGCACCACGACCGCCAGGGCGGCGCCGGCCGCGACGATCACGGTGCGCAGCCGTCGGCGCAGCGTCGAGGAACGCCGCACGGGCGTCGGGGCAGCGCTCACGCACGCCACCCGAGGACGACGACGGCTGCGTCGTCCACCAGGTCGCCCCCGTGCAGCTCCCGGACGTCGTGCAGCACCCGCTCGACGAGGTCGCCGCGAGCCGCGACCGCACCGTCCACGATGCGCAGCAGGCCTGTCTTGCCGACGCGGTCGGAGCTGCCACCGATGGTCGCCTCGAGCACCCCGTCGGTGTACAGCAGGATCCGCCACGAGGGCGCGAGCTCCAGCCGTACCGGCGACCAGCCCCCGGAGACCGGGATGCCCAGTGCACGACCCCGCCCGTGCGTCGGCAGGAGCGCCGACGGCTCGCCCAGGAGCAGCGGCACGGGATGTCCGGCCAGGTACAGGTCGACCGAGGTGCGGTCCGCGGCGACGTCCAGCATGGACACCGTGGTGAACACCTCCGGGCGCGCACGCTCGGAGATCAGGACGCGTTCGAGCAGACCGAGGATGTCGACGGTCGGCACCTCGGCGAGCACGAGCGTCCGCCAGGCCGTCCGCAGCGTGGCACCGAGGGCCGCCTCGTCGGGCCCGTGCCCGCAGACGTCACCCACGAGCGCGAGAACCGACCCGTCGGGACGTTCGACGACGTCGTAGAAGTCCCCACCGAGCACGCCGTCGCGTCCCGCGCGGTAGCCGACGCGTACCTCGAGGCGCTGGTCGACCACCGAGGGCGTCGGCAGCAGTGCCCGCTCCAGCCGGTTGACCTCCTCGGCGCGCACGAGGCTGCGGTACAGGGCGCGGTCGGTGTCCTCCAGGCGGCGGCGCTGGATGGCGTAGCGCACCGAGCGACCGAGCATCTCGCCGTCGACCTCGCCCTTGACCAGGTAGTCCTGGGCCCCGGCCGCGACGGCCTCGAGCCCGATGTCGGTGCCGGCCAGGCCCGTGAGCACGACGACTGCAGGTGCACCGGCGGCCAGCAGGCGCTCGAGCGCGGCGATGCCCATCGCGTCGGGGAGCCCGAGGTCGAGCAGGACGATGTCGACGTGGAGCCGGTCGATGGCCTCGTCGAGGGTCCGGACCCAGTGCAGGTCGACCTCGAGACCGGCGTCCGCGAGGTGCTCACGGACGAGGATCGCGTCGCCCTCGTCGTCCTCCACGAGCAGCAGACGGACGGGTGCGTGTCTCGTCACCGGGCCGCGGCGGATGTCGTCGGGGGCGGTGCGTGCGTCGCTCAACGGGCCTCTCCTCCCGACTGTTCACCTGCCTCTTCTCGACAGGACACCCGAAGCGTAGGGGCCCGGAACCGCTCTCGCGCGCCATCTCACCCGGTCGCGGGCGGACCCCACCCGGTCGGCTGGGTGCGACGGGGCCGCGGAGGTCGGATAATGGACGGCCGCTCCGGCGTCGCGTCGTCCCTCGACGTGCGCAGGGGCGGAGGTACGCGCGGCCGGTGACCCGGCGGAACGGAGATCGCCCAGGTGGCAGGCATGGACAACGAGCTGACCGTCGAGCAAGGCGTCGTCGACCAGCTGTACGGCCGGCTCGACGACCTGCGGGCGCAGACCCGGGCGCGGCTGGCCGACGTCCGGCGGGAGGGCCCGTCGGGCTCGCCGCAGAACCGCAGCGAGCGGGACGCGTTCGCCACGCTCTACGAGGACCGCATCGCCCAGCTGGAGGCCGTCGAGGAGCGTCTCGTCTTCGGGCGGCTCGACCTGGACGACGACAGCCGCCGCTACATCGGCCGCCTCGGCCTCACCGACACCGAGCAGACCCAGCTCCTCACCGACTGGCGCGCTCCCGCGGCCCAGGCGTTCTACCGGGCCACCGCCGCGCACCCTGACGGGGTCGTGCGTCGCCGGCACGTGGTCACCCGCGGCCGGACCGTGACGAGCGTCGAGGACGAGGTGCTCGACCTCGACCTGCTGACCGGCGACTCGGACGCGCGGCTCAGCGGCCTGTCGGGTGAGGGCGCCCTGCTGGCCGGGCTGGCCGCGGGCCGCACGGGCCGGATGGGCGACATCGTCGCGACGATCCAGGGTGAGCAGGACGCGATCATCCGCTCCGAGCTGGGCGGCGCGCTGGTCGTCCAGGGCGGGCCGGGCACCGGCAAGACCGCCGTGGCGCTCCACCGCGCGGCGTTCCTGCTGTACGCGCACCGGCGGCTCCTCGAGCGCTCGGGCGTGCTTCTCGTCGGCCCCAGCCGCACGTTCCTGCGCTACATCGACCAGGTCCTGCCCTCCCTCGGCGAGACGGGCGTCGTCACGACGACCGTCGCGGAGCTGTACCCCGGGATCCAGGCGACCGCCACGGAGGACGAGGCCGTCGCCGAGCTCAAGGGACGCGCGCTGTGGGGCAGCGTGATCGCGCGCGCCGTGCGCGACCGGGAGCGGATCCCCGCGCAGCCCGTGCACGTGCGGGTCGACGGCCACGACCTCCTGATCCGCCCGAACGACATCGCGTCGGCGATGGCTCGCGCCCGGCGCAACCACAAGCCGCACAACCAGGCACGCATCTCGTTCGTACGGGACATGCTGAGCCGGCTGGCCGAGCAGTACGTGCAGCAGCTCGGCGGGGACGTGCCCGCCGACGAGCGCGGCGAGATCATCGAGGAGCTGCGCACCACGCGGGAGATCCGGATCGCGCTCAACCTGGCGTGGATGCCGATCACGCCGCAGAAGCTGGTCTCCGACCTCTGGTCCAAGCCGCACCGGCTCGCGTCCGCCGCACCGCAGCTCAGCCCGCAGCAGCGCGCGATGCTGGTGCGGGAGGCCGACGCGCCCTGGACGCCGGCGGACGTGCCGATCCTCGACGAGGCCGCGGAGCTGCTCGGCGAGGACGACCAGGCCGCCCGGGCCGAGGCGCGCGCCGCGACCGAGCGGCGGGCCTCGGAGCTGGCGTACGCCCGGCAGGTGCTCGAGTCCACGGGCAGCGGCGGCATGGTGTCGGCGGAGATGCTCGCCGACAGGTTCGCGACGACCGGCCCCACCCTGACGACGGCCGAGCGGGCGGCCGCCGACCGCTCGTGGACCTACGGCCACGTGGTCGTCGACGAGGCGCAGGAGCTCTCGGCGATGGCCTGGCGGTCGCTGCTGCGGCGCGTCCCGACGAGGTCGCTGACGATCGTCGGCGACGTCGCGCAGACCACCGCGACAGCCGGTGCGCGCAGCTGGGCCGCTCAGCTGGACCCCGTGCTGCGCTCGTCGTGGCGCCTCAACGAGCTGACCGTGAACTACCGGACCCCGGCGGAGGTCGCCGACACCGCCCGCCGGGTGGCCGTGGCGGCCCACCTGCCCGTGAGCCCGCTGACCTCGGCCCGGGACGTGGACGACTCGCTCGTGGTCACGCGCGTGGCGGACTTCTCCGCCGCGGTGACCGAGACCACCGAGAAGCTCGTCGCCGAGGTCACGGACGCCACGGGTGCGGGACGGATCGCCGTGATCGCGGTGGACGCGCGGCTCGATGCGATCGGTGCCGCCCTGCGTGACGCCGGGCTGCAGCCTGCGCTCGGCGCCGGGTCGAGCGCGGCCGACCTCGACGCGCCGCTCGTGGTGCTCAGCCCGCGCGAGGCCAAGGGTCTGGAGTTCGACGTCGTCGTGCTCGTCGAGCCGGCCGAGGTGATCGACGCGAGCGCGGGTGACCTGTACGTCGCGATGACCCGTCCGACGCGGGCGCTGCACGTGCTCCACGACCGCCCGCTGCCCCGCGGCTGGGTCTGACGCGCACGTCGGCTGCGTCTCACGCGTGTCCGAGGGCCGGACCGCTGTAGGCCCCGGGGTCCGCGGGGCGCACCATAGGGGCGTGCTGAAGGCCCTGCTGCTCGAGAACCTCCACCCCCAGGCTCGCTCGATCCTCGAGACGGCCGGCTTCGACGTGACGACCCGCACCGGGGCGCTCGACGAGGCCGAGCTGATCGAGGCGCTCGACGGCGTGCACCTGCTGGGCATCCGCTCCAAGACGCACGTCACCGCGGAGGTGCTCGCCGCGTCACCGTCCCTGGTGGCGATCGGGGCCTACTGCATCGGCACCAACCAGATCGACCTCGCCGAGGCGGCGTCACGCGGCGTCGCGACGTTCAACGCGCCGTTCTCCAACACCCGCTCGGTGGTGGAGATCGCGATCGCGGACATCATCTCCCTGACACGCCGCCAGACCGAGCTCGACCGTGCCATGCACGACGGGATCTGGAACAAGTCGGCGACCGGCGCCCACGAGATCCGGGGCCGCACGCTCGGCATCATCGGCTACGGCAACATCGGCACCCAGCTGTCGGTGCTCGCGGAGAACCTCGGCATGTCGGTCGTGTTCTACGACACCGCCGAGAAGCTCGCCCTGGGCAACGCACGACGCATGAGCACGCTCGACGAGCTGCTCGAGGCGGCGGACATCGTCACGCTGCACGTCGACGGCCGCAGCGGGAACGCGGGGCTGTTCGGGGCCAAGCAGTTCGCGCGGATGCGGCCCGGCGCGGTGTTCCTCAACCTCTCGCGCGGGTTCGTCGTCGACTACGCCGCCCTGCGCGACGCGATCGTCGCCGGGCACGTGGCCGGTGCCGCGGTCGACGTGTTCCCCGTGGAGCCCAAGCGCAAGGGTGACCCGTTCGAGTCGGAGCTGCGCGGGCTCGCCAACGTGATCCTCACGCCGCACACCGGCGGGTCCACGGAGGAGGCGCAGGAGGCCATCGGCCAGTTCGTGTCCAACAAGGTCCGCGACTACCTGGCCACCGGGTCCACGACCCTGAGCGTCAACCTGCCCAACCTCGCGCTCGAGCAGCAGCCCGGTGTGCACCGCCTCGCCTACCTGCACCGCAACGTCCCCGGGGTGCTGGCCGCGGTCAACGCGACGCTCGCCGAGCACGGCGTGAACATCGAGGGTCAGCTGCTCGCGACCCGCGGGGAGCTCGGCTACGTGGTCACCGACGCCGGCGCGCGGGTCGACCCCGCGGTGATCGAGGCGCTGTCGACCCGCCCGGAGTCCGTGCGCCTGCGCCTGCTGTCCTGATCTCCCGAGCACGACGGAGGGGCCCGACCAGTTCCTGGTCAGGCCCCTCCGTCGTGCAGGCTCAGGCGGAGCCGGACTTGCGCTGGAAGCGACGCTGTGACGGACCCGCGGTCTCCGAGCCGTGCACCTGACCGGTGTTGGTCGAGCCGTCGGCGGTGCGGTGCTGGTTCGACTTCTTGCGCTCGAGCGCCTCGCGGAACTTCGCCTTCGTGTCGTCGCTCACCGCCGCCTCCGTGGTCGCCTTGTCGTCGTCCTGGGCCATGGGCGTCTCCTTCGATGCTGTGTGCCGTCGGACGTCTGCGCCCGCGACCTGCCCAGCCTGACCGACTCGCGCGTGCGGCGCCACCTCTTCTCACGCCAGGTAGCGTCGGGCAGGTGCTCCCGGCCACCCCGCTCCCCCACCGGCGCGCCGGTGGACTCTCCTGGCCCGTCGTCTCGCTGGGGCTCTGGCAGAACTTCGGGGCGTCGACATCGTTCGCAGACCAGAGCGCACTCGTCCTGCACGCCGTCGACCGCGGGGTCGTGCACCTCGACCTCGCCAACAACTACGGCCCGCCCCCGTTCGCCGCGGAGGAGTCGGTCGGCCGACTGCTGTCCCGTGACCTGCACGGACATCGCGACGAGCTGCTCATCACCACCAAGGCCGGGTACCGCGCGTGGCCCGGACCCTACGGCGAGCACGGCTCCGCGAAGTATCTGCGGGCATCCCTCGACGAGTCGCTGCGCCGGCTGGGCGTCGACTCGGTCGACGTGTTCTACAGCCACCGGTTCGACCCGAGCACCCCGCTCGAGGAGACCCTCGGCGCGCTCGACCGGGCGGTCCGCGCCGGCAAGGCACGGCACGCCGGGATCTCGTCGTACTCGGCCGACCGCACGGTCGAGGCCCTCGCCGTCGCGGAGGCGCTGGGTCTGCGCCTCGCCGTGCACCAGCCCGCCTACTCGATGCTCAACCGGTGGGTCGAGCAGCCGGGCGCCGACGGACGGTCGTTGCTCGACGTCGCCGACGACGCGGGGATGGCCGTCGTCGCGTTCTCGCCCCTGGCCCAGGGCATGCTCAGCACGCGCTACCTGCACGGCGTGCCGGCCGACTCCCGAGCGGCGCGTGGCGGACCGCTGCGGACCGAGTGGCTCACCGACGAGGCCCTCGACCACGTGCGGGCGCTCGACGCGATCGCCCGGGCCGGCGGACGCACCCTGCCCCAGCTCGCGCTCGCGTGGGTGCTCCGGGACCCGCGCGTCACGTCCGTGCTGGTGGGTGCCCGCACCACCGCACAGCTCGACGAGAACCTGGCCGCCGTCGCCCTGCCGCCGCTGACGGACGACGAGCTGGCGGCCGTCGAGCCGCACGCGGTCGACGCCGGTATCAACCTGTGGGGCGTACGGTCCAGCGACCGCTGACTCAGCCCTCGACGGGCAGGTGCGTCGACCACCACCGCAGCACGTGCTCGAACCGGACGGCGCGGTGCTTCGGGTTCCCCGACCGCGTGAGCTCGTGACCCTCGCCCGGGAACAGCAGCAGCTCCGCGTGCACCCCGCGCCGCTTCAGCTCGACGAACCAGCGCTGCCCCTGCTCGACCGGGCACCGCCAGTCCTGCTCCGAGTGGATGACCAGGGTGGGCGTGCGGACCCGGCCGACGTGCGCCATCGGCGACTGGGCGGCCAGTGCCGCGGCACCCGCCTCGTCGCCGGTGTCCCCGAGGTACTCCAGGCCGAAGAACCAGCCGATGTCGCTGGACCCCACGAAGCTGATCGGGTCCAGGAACCCACGCTCGACGATCGCCGCCACGAACCGGTCCGTGCGCGTGGTCAGCCACGCGGTGAGGTAGCCACCGTACGAGCCGCCCATGACACCGACCCGCTCGCCGTCCAGCGCGGGATCCTCCAGGGCGGCGCCGAGCAGGGCGAGCACGTCGTCGGTGTCGACCGTCCCGAAGCCCCGCTGGATCGCGAGCCCGTGTGCGCGCCCGTACCCGGAGGACCCGCGGGGATTGCCCAGGACGACCGCGTACCCCGCCTCGGCCAGCACCTGGACCTCGTCGAAGAGCCCGTGCGTGTACTGCGCGAACGGTCCGCCGTGGATCATCAGGATCGTCGGGTGCGGGCCGGCGCCGAAGCGCCCCTCGTCGGGCGTCACCACCCAGCCGTGCACCTCGTAGCCGTCCGGCGACGTGGCGACGAGCTCCACCGGGACACGCGTGCGCCCGGTCCCGCGCAGCTCGGCTCCGACGTCGGTCAGCGCCACGACCGTCCCCGTCGTCGGGTCGACCAGGAACACCTCCCCCGGCGTCGTCGGCGTCGACGCCGTCACCACGATGCGCCCTGCCGCCACCGCGGCACCCGACACCACGTGCGTGCCCCCGACGAGGGTGGTCGCGGCGCCGTCGGGTCCGACCCGGACCAGGTGCGCCGCGCCGCGACGCTCGACGACGACCAGCGGGTCCCCGTCGAGCTCTGCGAGGACCCCGGTCACCTGGTCCTGCTCCGGGTCCGTGAGCCGTTCGGGTACGGCGCCGGCGCGGTCCAGCGCCAGCCGGTACAGGCCCGCTTGGGTGGCGACGAAGTCCCGGCCCGTCGGCCCGAGGTCGCTGGCGAGGATCCACAAGGTGGCGCCGTCCGCGGACGGGAGCACAGCGTCGACGCCGAGGGTGCTCCCGGCATCCGCATCCGTGACCGGGACGGGGTCGCCCTGCTCCGCGGCGTCGATGCGCACGACGTCGCTGCGCAGGTCCGACTCGCGTGACGCGTGCCGCGCCGAGACGCCGACCAGCCCGTCACCCGACGGCAGCCACCGCACCCCGCTCACCCCGACGTCGCCCACGGTCAGCTGCACCGCGTCGGGCAACGCCGTCGGACGCTCGGAGTCGGCCGGGACCTCGACGACGAAGACGTGCTGCGGGCGGTCGCGGAAGAAGCCCACGCCGTCGGACCGGTACTTCAGCTCGGTGATGTGCCGGGGATCCTCCGAGCCGGGCTTCCCGTCGGCGGCATACCGCCCCTCCTCCGGCACCCGGGCCACGTAGGCGATGCGTGTCCCGTCCGGGGAGAACCGCGGCTCGGACGCGCCCAGGGGTGCGTCCGTGAGCCGGATGGGCTCACCGCCTGTCGCCTCGACGACGTGCACCTGCGGCTTGCCTTCGGGTTCGGCCCGCAGGAACGCGACCCACCGACCGTCCGGACTCACCTCCGGCGAGGTGTCGCGGTGCCCGCGGGTCAGTGGCCGCGGAGCCTCCTCGCCCTCGAGGTCGACCGACCAGAGATGGCCGACGTACTCGTCGGTGGTCAGGTCGGGGCGGACGACCGAAACGACGGCGCGGGTGCCGTCCGGCAGGGCCGCCGGCGCACCGGGGACATGGAGGAGCTCGAGATCAGAAGGTCGCACCCGACGAACCTACGTGGTGCCGCCGACACGTGCAGTCGCCGCTCAGGTGGTGCGGACGTCCTCGTCGGTCGCCGTGCTCTCGTCGTCGGCACCCGCACCCTGCTCGGAGTCGCGCTCGGCACGCAGCACCGTGATCGCCGCCTCGAAGTCCTCGAGCGAGTCGAACGCCTGGTAGACGCTGGCGAACCGCAGGTAGGCGACCTCGTCGAGCTCCCGCAGCGGACCGAGGATGGCCAGGCCGATCTCGTACGCGTCGATCTCGGCCGAGCCTGCGCTGCGGAGGGTCTCCTCGACCTTCTGGGCGAGCAGTGCGAGGTCGTCCTCGCTCACCGGCCGACCCTGGCAGGCCTTGCGCACCCCGCCGGCGATCTTCTCCCGGCTGAACGGCTCGGTGGCACCCGAGCGCTTGACGACCGACAGGCTGGCCGTCTCCACCGTGGTGAAGCGGCGGTTGCAGTGCGGGCACTGACGGCGCCGTCGGATGGTCGACCCGTCGTCCGACGTCCGCGAGTCGACGACCCGGGAGTCCGGGTGGCGGCAGAACGGACAGTGCACGGTGGCCCCCTTCTCGTGCTGGCGCGTCGACGCCGCGACATCTGACCGGACGTCTGTCGGTGGCGATCGCGTCGTGAACGCCCCCGTGACGCTAGGCCAACGGCTCCGGTGTCGCAAGGCGCCTGGCCGGGCGCTCCGGACGGGTCGACGCCGGGTTCCGACACCCTGTGCGCCGGCCCGGACGCACGAGAGCGGCCACCCGAAGGTGACCGCTCTCGCGGGGACGCCCCCGTCCCAGGTCACGGACCGACTCGCCTCGGTGCCGCGCTGTACTGCGGTGAGCTCACACGGGCTCGCGCCCCTGGAGACCACACCTCCGGCAAGCCCCCCAGCTCGCCTTGTGAGGTAAGCCTAACCTAGACGGAGCGCTCCCGCATGGCAACCGCGGCACGGCCCGAACAAGGCTCAGCCCGCGGGGACGACGATGACCTGACCGGCCATCAGTCCAGCCTCGGGCAGCTCGTTCAGACGCACCAGGTCCACCACGACGTCACGCACGTCCTGCGACGGCGCGGCCACCGACTCCGCGATCTGCCACAGCGTCTCCCCCGGCTGCACGACGTGCCGCACGACCTCCTGGGCGGCGACGGGGCCGTCGGCCGACGCCTGGCTCGCGATCAGCGTCACGAGCGCGACGGCGACGGCGGCGAGGAGCCACAGCACGGCACGGCCTCGCGCGGTGAGGCGGAGGTGAGCGGTCGAGGGCGCACCGTCGCGAACGGTCGGCGCGGCGGAACCCGACACCCGGTTCGACACTCGGACGGACACCCGGTTCGGCATCGCCGGTCCCATGACCATCGCGCTCATGACATCCCTCGTTCCCTGCTCGGCCCGGCCTCCCGGGGTAGTGCTCCATGTCGCATCGCCGTCGAACGTCTGTTCGTCGAACGTCTGTACGATGTCTACCAGCATCCGGTGACACTGTCGAGACACGATCGAACAGATGTTTGATCTTCAGCCCCGACTTCCCTAGGCTGGCGATGCAGCACAAGCGCACCACGAGCCACTGACACGCCGGCCGGGATCCTCCGTCGCCGCAGGTCAGGACGCCGAGGGGCGTGAGCAGGTAGAGGCGGAGAAGGCCGGGCGTGCCGCGCGGCGGCCGCCGGACGGAGGAGGAGCGCAGTGACGGACTCAGGGGACGCGTCCCAGCCCGAGAAGGACCTGGCGACGGTCCACACGCTCCCGGACGGAGCGCCGGGAGCCGACGGGCTCACCGCGCGCCAGCGGCTCGTGCTGGACACCATCCGGTCGTCGGTGGAGTCCCGGGGCTACCCGCCGAGCATGCGCGAGATCGGGGAGGCCGTCGGTCTCACCAGCCCGTCCAGCGTCAAGCACCAGCTCATGGCCCTCGAGCGCAAGGGCTACCTGCGCCGGGACCCCAACCGTCCACGGGCCATCGAGGTCGTGCACGCGGACGACTCCCGCGGCGTCGGCACCTGGACGGCGCCTGACGGCAGCCGCTCCACGTTCCCGGACCAGGGGGACGGCGAACGCCTGCCGGCACCGTCCTACGTGCCGGTCGTCGGCCGGATCGCGGCGGGCGGACCGATCCTGGCGGAGCAGGTCGTCGAGGACGTCTTCCCGCTCCCCCGCCAGCTGGTCGGCGACGGCGACCTCTTCCTGCTCAAGGTCGTCGGCGACTCGATGATCGACGCCGCGATCTGCGACGGCGACTGGGTCGTGGTCCGGCGTCAGCCGGTGGCCGAGAACGGCGAGATCGTCGCAGCGATGATCGACGGCGAGGCCACGGTCAAGACCCTCAAGCGCATCGACGGCCACGTCTGGCTCATGCCGCACAACCCTGCGTACTCGCCCATCCCGGGTGACGAGTCCACGATCCTCGGGCGCGTGGTCAGCGTCCTGCGCAGCCTCTGACCTGTCGAGATCGGGCCGCACCCCGCACAGGGTGCGGCCCGATCTGCGTCAGAACCCGAACTGGCGGGCCACCGAACGCACGGCGTCCGCCGACGCGCGCAGCCCCGCCAGCTCCGCGTCCGACAGCGGGACCGGCAGGCGCTCGCCCACGCCGTGCGCACCGACGATCGCAGGGACGGACAGGCAGACGTCGCTGATCCCGTGAAAGTCGTCCAGGAGCGACGACACCGGCAGCACCCGCCGTTCGTCCTTGACGATGGCCTCGATGATCCGGGAGCCGGCCAAGGCGACCGCGTAGTTCGTCGCACCCTTGCCCTCGATGATGCGGTAGGCCGAGTCGACCACCTCGTGCGCGATCCGGTCCCGCACCTCGGCGGTCAGGGGTCCGCTCCCGCCGCTGCCGGTCCACTCCAGCAGGGGGACCGAGCCGATGCTCGCGGAACCCCACAGCGGCAGCTCCGTGTCGCCGTGCTCGCCGGCGATGTACGCGTGCACGTTCTGCACCGCGACCCCGGTGTGCTGCGAGATGAGGTACCGGAGCCGTGACGAGTCCAGGACGGTGCCGGACCCGAACAGCTGCGACGGCGGCAGGCCGGAGATCTGGAGCGCCGCGTAGGTGACCACGTCGACGGGGTTGGTCACCATGACGTAGACGGCGTTCGGCGCCACCTCCACCAGGGCGGGCAGGACCTTGCGGACGAGCCCGATGGTGGCCTCCGCGAGATCGAGGCGCGACTGGCCCGGCTTCTGCTTGGCGCCGGCCGTGAACATGACGACGTCGGCGTCCGCGCACACCGCGATGTCGTCCGAGCCGACCACCTCCGCCATCGGCATGAACTGGATGCCGTGCCCGAGGTCCAGCGCCTCCGCCTCGACCTTCGCCGCATTGATGTCGAACAGCGCCACCGACCGGGCCGCGCCGCGCAGGAGCGCCGCGTACGCCATGGTCGACCCGACCGCCCCCGCACCCACGATCGCCAGCTTCGAGGTCCGCCGGCCGCTGCGGAACGGGGTCAGGCCGATGTCTTCCAGGTCCAGGCTCTCCGTCATGCCCCGAGGCTAACCGGGTGCGGCGAGCCGCTGCAGCGCCGAGACAGCCACCGAGCGGTCCGTCGTGCGCCAGAACGCCGGCAGCGACCTGGTCAGGAAGCTGCCGTACCCCGCGGTCGCCAGCCGGGGGTCGAGCACCGCGACGACGCCCCGGTCCTCGCTGGTCCGGATCAGCCGGCCCGCGCCCTGCGCGAGGAGCAGCGCCGCGTGCGTGGCGGACACGGCCAGGAACCCGTTGCCGCCGGCCTTCTCGATCGCGTCGGACCGCGCCGAGCTCACCGGGTCGTCCGGTCGCGGGAACGGGATGCGGTCGATGATGACCAGGCGGCACGTCGAGCCCGGGACGTCGACGCCCTGCCAGAGCGACAGGGTCCCGAACAGGCAGGTGGCCTCGTCGGCGATGAACTGCGAGACCAGGGTCGGCAGCTGGTCGTCACCCTGCGCGAGGATCGGGACGTCGAGTCGGTCGCGCATGGCGGCCGCCACCGCGTTCGCCGCGCGCCGCGACGAGAACAGCCCGAGCGTCCGGCCACCTGCCGCCGTGATGAGCTCCGCGATCTCGTCGAGCTGGGCATCCGTCGCCGGTTCGCGACCGGGCTTCGGCAGGTGCCGCGCGAGGTAGAGGATCCCCTGCCGCGGGTAGTCGAACGGGCTGCCGACGTCGAGCCCGCGCCACGGCACCCCCGCCGGCGTGGCGGGCGCGTCCCCCGCCAGGGACGTCGGACCGACCGGCTCGGCATCGGGGCGGACCTCGAGGCCGACCGCCCGGGCGATCGGGTCGAACGAGCCGCCGAGCTCGAGCGTCGCGGACGTGAGCACGCCCGAGCGACCGGCGAGCAGGTTGGTGCGGATCAGGCCGTTGACCGCGAGCGGAGCGGCGTAGAGGCGGGTCAGCACCGAGCCCCGACGGTCCTCGCTGCGGCTGCACCACAGGACGGTGTGCCGGTGGTCCTCCGGGTCCGCCGCCATCCGGTCGGCCACCTCGTAGAGCGCGAGCATCGTCGCCTGCGCGACCTTGCGACCACCTTCGGGCGGCACGTTCGGGCCGGTCTCCGGCTTGAGCACCGTGAGCAGCGCACGGGTGGCGTCGCGCACGCTGGCGACCGCGTCCCGGGCGGCCGGGGGCAGCCCGTCGCGGAACCGTGCCTCGGGCAGCCCGACGAGCACGGACGCCAGCGCCTGGCTGGCCGAGTCGAGATCGGTCGTGGGGACCCCGCCGTGCCGACGCGCGAGCCGCGCCGCGTGCTCGATGGTGGCGACGGACAGCTCGGAGGTCGCCTGCGCCGTCACCCGGTCCGTCAGCTCGTGCGCCTCGTCGACGATGATCACCTGGTGCTCGGGCAGCACACCGGGCGAGCCCGAGGCGGCGATGCCGAGCATGGCGTGGTTGGTGACCACGACGTCGGCCTCCCGGGACGCGGCCTTCGCCTTCTCCGGGAAGCACTCGGCGAGCATCGGGCACTTGCCGCCGAGGCACTCCAGCGAGGTGATGGAGACCTGCCGCCAGGCCCGGTCCGTGACCCCGGGCACCAGGTCGTCACGGTCCCCCGTGTCGGTGTCGTCGGCCCACTCCCGCAGGCGCAGCACCTGCTCGCCGAGGCTCTCGGACAGGGCAGAGGCTCCGGTGCGCGCCGGAGCGGGGTGCTCGGCCGCGCCGGCGTGGTCCCCCAGGTCGAACAGCGTCCCCGTGTCGTCGTCGGGGTACCCGCCGGCGACCTTGTGCACGCACACGTAGTTGTGCCAGCCCTTGAGCAGCGCGATGGCGGGCGTGCGCGGCAGGTGCGGCTCGAGGGCCTTCGCGACGAGCGGGAGGTCGCGCGTGATGATCTGGCGCTGCAGCGCGAGCGTCGCGGTCGAGACGACGACGTGCTCGTTCTCGAGGACCGCGTGCCGCAGGGCGGGCACCAGGTAGCCGAGCGACTTGCCGGTGCCCGTTCCCGCCTGCACCAGAAGGTGCTCGCCCTTGTCGATCGTCTCCGCGACGGCGACCGCCATCTGGTGCTGGCCCTCCCGACGGACCCCGCCGAGAGCGGCGACCGCGACGTCGAGGAGGTTCTCGACGGAGGGGTCGGCGTCTGGCACCGCGTCAGCCTAGTGCGGGCCGGCGGTGCTCAGGACCGGCGCTGTGCAGCAGCCTCCAGCTCGGCGGCGAGGCCCGCGTCGACCCGTGCCCGCAGGGCGGTGCCGTCGGCGGTGTGCTCCTCGGCCTCGATGTCGCCGTGCTCGTGCACGCGGCTCACCAGGTCGCCCCGGTCGTACGGGACGACCAGGTCGACGCTCACGCCGGGGCGCGGCAGCTGGTCGGCGACGAGTGCCTGCAGCTCCTCGATGCCCTCCCCGCTGTGCGCCGAGACGACGATGGAGTGCACCTCGCGCGAGCGCAGCCGGGCGATCGCCTCGGGCGTCGCGAGGTCGGCCTTGTTGAGCACGATGATCTCGGGGACGTCCATGGCGCCGGGGATGTCCGCGAAGACGTGCCGGACCGCGGCGATCTGGCCCTCGGGGTCGGGGTGGGACGCGTCCACGACGTGCAGGATCAGGTCCGCGTCGGCGACCTCCTCGAGCGTGGAGCGGAACGCCTCGACCAGCTGGTGCGGAAGTGCGCGGACGAAGCCGACGGTGTCCGCGAGGGTGTAGACCCGCCCGTCGACGGTCTCCGCCCGCCGGACCGTCGGGTCGAGGGTCGCGAACAGCGCGTTCTCCACGAGCACGCCCGCGTGCGTCAGCCGGTTGAGCAGCGACGACTTGCCCGCGTTGGTGTAGCCGGCGATGGCGACCGACGGGATCGCGTGCTTCTTGCGGGACGCGCGCTTGGTGACCCGCCCCGGCTCCATCGCGGCGATCTCGCGGCGCAGCTTGGCCATGCGGTTGCGGATCCGTCGCCGGTCGAGCTCGATCTTCGTCTCACCAGGACCGCGCGAGCCCATGCCGGCTGCGGCGCCGCCGACCTGTCCACCGGCCTGCCGGGACATCGAGTCACCCCAGCCGCGCAGGCGCGGGAGCAGGTACTCCAGCTGCGCGAGCTCGACCTGGGCCTTGCCCTCCCGGGACTTGGCGTGCTGGGCGAAGATGTCGAGGATCAGCGCGGTCCGGTCGATGACCTTGACGCGGACGATGTCCTCCAGCGCGCGGCGCTGCGACGGTGCGAGGTCCCCGTCGACGACGACGGTGTCCGCGCCGACGCTCGCGACCAGCGCGGCCAGCTCGGCGGCCTTGCCCGAGCCGAGATAGGTGCCCGGGTCCGGCTTCTGCCGCCGCTGGAGCAGCCCGTCGAGGACCTGCGAGCCGGCCGTCTCGGCGAGCTGGGCGAGCTCGCGCAGGGAGATCTCGGCGTCGGTCACGGTGCCGGAGCCCCACACCCCGACGAGGACGACCTTCTCCAGGCGCAGCTGGCGGTACTCGACCTCGGTGACGTCCTCGAGCTCGGTGGACAGCCCTGCGACCCGGCGCAGCGACGTGCGCTCCTCGAGCTCGAGCTGGTCACCGTCGTAGGAGGAGTGCACCGTGGCACCGGCGTGCAGCGTGGCCCCTGCCCTGGCGAGCACACGGGCCACGACGTCGTCGGCCACCTCCTGCGCGGAGCGCGTGGGCGGGGCGTCCTCGGTCTGGCTGGTGGTGTGCTGCGCGTCGGTCAAGGGGTTCCTCGTCTCCTCGGGTACCTCCAGGGTCCCACGGGGCGCTGACGGTGCACGAGGTATTTCGCTGCGGGCCGAGCGCGCGCTCGTGGGTATCGTCGGCGCGTGAGCGAGCAGGACCACTACTTCACTGCACAGCCGGCCTCCCCCGACGAGCGCCGGCTGCTGCACGTGCACCTGGCCGGTCGGGACGTCCAGGTCGAGACTGCCGGCGGGATCTTCTCCCCCGACCACGTCGACCTCGGCACGCGCGTGCTCCTCGACCACGTCCCCGCACCGCCGGCCACCGGGGACCTGCTCGACCTCGGCTGCGGGTGGGGTCCGGTCGCGCTCACGCTCGCGCTGGAGTCCCCCGCGGCGCGGGTCTGGGCGGTCGACGTCAACGAGCGCGCGCTCGACCTGACGCGTCGCAACGCCGAGCGCCTCGGCGCGACCAACGTGCGCGCCGTGCGTCCCGACGAGGTGCCCGACGACGTGCTGTTCGCGGCGATCTGGTCCAACCCGCCGATCCGCGTCGGGAAGGTCGCGCTGCACGCGATGCTGACGCAGTGGCTCGGCCGGCGCGCCCCCGGTGGCGAGGCGCACCTGGTGGTCGGCAAGAACCTGGGCGCCGACTCGCTGCAGCGGTGGATCGCGACCGAGCTCGGCGTCGCCGTCGACCGCGCCGCGAGCGCGAAGGGGTTCCGCGTGCTCGCCGTGCACGACCGATGAGCGACTGGCGGGAGCTGCGCACCACCACCTGGAGCATGGTCGCGCTGATCTTCATGGTCGCGTTCGAGTCGCTGGCCGTGACGACGGTGATGCCGACCGTCTCCGACGCGCTCGACGGTGCGTCGCTGTACGCGTTCGCGTTCGCGGGGCCGCTGGCGACCGGTGTCGTCGGCATGGTGCTGGCCGGTCCGTGGAGCGACCGCAGCGGACCCCGGACACCGCTGCTCGTGGCCGTCGGGCTCTTCACCGCGGGCATCCTCGTCGCCGGCGCAGCGCCGTCGATGGAGGTGCTCGTCGCGGGGCGTCTGCTCCAGGGCTTCGGCGGCGGCGCGATGACGGTCGCGCTGTACGTGGTGGTGGCCCGGCTCTACCCGGCGATGCTGCACCCGCGCGTGTTCGCGTGGTTCGCGGCGGCCTGGATCATCCCGTCGCTCGTCGGTCCGGCGGGCGCGGGTGCGGTCGCCCAGCACGCCGGGTGGCGCTGGGTGTTCCTCGGCGTCGCCCTGCTCGTCATCCCGACGACGCTGATGCTGGTCCCGGCGCTGCGCCGGATCGGCCCTCCCGAGACAGCCGGTGAGGCGGCACCGCGCGGCCGGCTCGCCTGGGCAGCGCTCGCCGCTGCGGCGGTCCTCGGCCTCAACCTGGCCGCGCAGGTCCCGCTGCCGTGGTCCCTGGTCGTGGCCGTCGGCACCGGGGCGGGCGCGCTCGTCGCGCTGCGCGCCGTGGTCCCCGCGGGCACGATGCGTGCGGCGCGCGGGCTGCCGAGCGTCATCGCGACCCGCGGCCTGGTCTCGGGGGCGTTCATCGGCGCCGAGGTCTACCTGCCGTACCTGCTCACCGAGCGGTACGCGTTCTCGCCGACGACCGCCGGGATCGCCCTGACGTTCGCCGGTGTGGCCTGGGCCGGGACGTCCTGGTTGCAGGGACGGCTCGGGGACCGGCTCTCGTCGCGCACGGCCGTCGTCGTCGGCTCCGCGCTGGTCGTCGTCTCGGTCGCCGGGGTGCTCGTCACGGCGGCCGCCCACCTCCCGCCCGCGGTCGCGATCTCGTCCTGGACCCTCGCCGGCGCGGGGATGGGTCTGGTCTACTCACGCCTGACCGTCCTCGTGCTCGGTTACTCCGCCCCGGGGACGCAGGGCGTGAACAGCTCGGCCCTGTCGATCGCCGACTCGATCGGCGCCGCCCTCGCCCTCGCGCTCACCGGCCTCGCGTTCGCCGCCGCCGACCGCAGCCCCGACGCTCCGTTCACCGCCGCGCTGGCGGTCGCCGCCGTCTTCGCGGTCGGCGCCGCGCTCGTCGGGCCCAGGGTCGGCGAAGGCCGCCGTCAGGTGGACGGCACCGCTGACGACGCCGAGTCGAGCGCGCTGCGCAGCTGAGCGAGCGTCGGCACCCCGGTCGCGCGACGGACCACCTCACCGCGGGCGTCCAGCACGAGGACCGTCGGTGTGACGTCGATGGCGAGCCGCTCGCCGAGCGCCAGGTGGTCAGCGATGTCGAGGTCGGCGTACGCGACCCCGTCGGTCGTCGCCACGGCTCGCTCGACGACGTAGCGCGTCGAGCGGCACGGCGCGCAGAACGTGCTCGAGAACTGGACCACGGTGGCGCGCTCGCCGAGCGGCACGCCCAGGTCCGCGTGGTCCAGGCGCACGACCGTCAGTGTCCGGCCACCAGGGCCGCGAGGTCGACGTCGGCCGCGGCCACGAGCACGGCGGGACCGGCGAGCTCGACGTGCCCGTCCGGCAGGACGCGCACGCGGACGGTCCCACCCGGCACGTCCACCAGCCAGACGTCGGGCGCCCCCTGCCCGGCCCACGTGCGGACCGCCAGTGCGGCGGCGCACGCACCCGTCCCGCACGACCGGGTCTCCCCGACACCCCGCTCGTGCACGCGCATCCTGACCCGGCCGACCAGCGACCCGTCCGGGGCCTCGTGCTCACCGAGCGGGACCACGAGCTCGACGTTCGTGCCGTGCGGAGGCACCGGAGTGACCTGGGGCGCCCGCGTGAGGTCGGCCGCGCCCAGCTCGGCCTCGTCACCGAGCGCGAGGACCACGTGCGGGTTGCCGACGTCGACGCTCAGTCCCGCGCGGGCGACCTCGAGGCCGGCGACGAGGACCTCTGCGTCGGCGCCGTCGCGCACGGCCTGCGACCCGCCCGGCAGGTGCCAGCGGCCCATGTCGACGGCGTACCAGACGGCGTCGCCGACACCGGCCGGCACCGGGACGCGACGGACGCGGCGCACCCCGGCACGCGTGCCGAGAGCGAGCTCGCCGTCGGCTGCGTCCCACAGTCCGAGGCGTTCCAGGTAGGCGGCGAACACCCGGACCCCGTTGCCGCACATCTCCGCGACCGACCCGTCGGCGTTGCGGTAGTCCATGAACCAGCGGGCGTCCGGGTCGTCGGCCAGCGCGGCGACACCTTCGGGCACGTGCTCGCTGGCGACGACCCGGATGACCCCGTCGCCACCGACACCGGCGCGCCGGTCGGCCAGCCCGCGGACCAGGACGGCCGACAGGTCGACGAGCGCGTCGCGGTCGTCGAGCAGCACGAAGTCGTTCTGGGTGCCGTGACCCTTGGTCACGTGCAGCGTCGGGGCGGCCACCACGGTCATGAGCCCAGGCTACGTCGTGGGTCCGGGTCGTCCGTGGCGAGCCCGAGGTCGCCCGCGTCCGCCGCGGCGACGAGACCGAGTGCGCGCTCGACGAGGTCCGGGTCCTGCGCGTCCAGCCAGTGCACCCGCGGGTCCCGGCCGAACCAGCCCATCTGCTTGCGCGCGAGCCGACGCGTGCCGGCAGCGACCGCGGCCCGGGCCTCGTCCGGCGGGAGCTCGCCGCGCAGCATCGCGAGCACCTCGGCGTACCCCACGGCCCGCGACGCCGTGCGACCGAGGCCGTGCTCGCGCAGGCGCTCGACCTCGTCGACGAGCCCGCGTGACCACATCCGCTCGACGCGCTCCGTGATGCGCGCGTCGAGGACCGCCCGGTCGCAGTCCAGGCCGAGCTGGACGGCCGGCACCTCGTAGACGTGCTGCGGGAGGCTCGCGGAGTACGGGCGTCCGGTGAGCTCGATGACCTCCAGCGCGCGCACGATCCGTCGGGCGTTGCGGGGGCCGATCCCGTCCGCGGCGACCGGGTCCGCGGCCGCGAGCTCGGCGTGCAGCGCCCGGGCACCCTGGGCCTCGACGCGTGCCTCGAGCCGCGCACGGACCTCGGCGTCGGTCCCGGGGAACTCCATGTGGTCCAGCAGCGCCCGGACGTACAGGCCCGAGCCGCCGACGGCGACGGACCGGTGGCCGCGCTCCTCGATCTCGCCGAACGCGGTCCGGGCGCGCGCCTGGTAGTCGGCCACCGAGGCGTCCTCGTGCACGTCCAGGACGTCCAGGAGGTGGTGCGGGACACCCTGGCGCTCGTCGGGCGTGAGCTTCGCGGTGCCGATGTCCATGCCCCGGTACAGCTGCATCGCGTCGGCGTTCACCACCTCGCCGCCCAGGGCGTGCGCGAGCGCGAGGCCGAGGTCCGACTTGCCCGTCGCCGTCGGCCCGACGAGCGCGACCACGAGGGTCATCGGCGTCAGTCCAGGGTCGGTCGGGCGGGGTCGGTGTAGGCGACAGGCGCCTCGGGTGCAGGCGCCACGGGGACGGTCGAGACCGCATCGGGGTACTTCTCGTCGAGCCCGGCGAAGAACCGCAGCGCGCTGGCGATCCCGACGGTCAGGTGCAGGTCCAGCTGCTCGTCGGTGAGGCCGTGCTCGTAGTCGACCGTGTGCTCGGTGTAGACGGCGACCTGCTCGGCCTCGATCCGCACGAACACCTTGGGCCAGACCATGGTCTCGGACCACGCGTTCGCGCCCAGGAGCACGTTGCCGAACTCGGTGCCGGGGACCTGGCGTGCCCAGCGGCCCCGGACCTGCAGGTACTCCTTCGCGCGGCCCAGGGTGATGAACCAGAACGGGTGCCCGTCCCAGCGGCCCACGAGGTCCCCGTCCTTGTCGGTGCCGTAGACGGACCCGCGCGCGTCGAGCCTCTGGGCGACCCGTGCGCTCGTCAGGGGCGGCAGGATGGCGGGCTCGTGCTCGGCGGGTGACATCGGGGCCTCACGGGGTCGGGGACGGACAGCCAGAGACCCTACCGGGCGTCCCACACGAGCACCTGGTGCTGCGCACCGAGCTCCGTCGACTCCGCCAGCAGGCGCGCACGGATCGGCTGGTCGGCCGCCGCACCGAGGAGCACCTGCCACGGCGCCCAGCCCCGGACCGCCAGCTCGGCGGCGAGGTCGGCGTCGTCGGCCGCGAGCCGTGCGCGCGCCCCGGGACCGGCGTCGGCGAGGTCGGCCAGCACGCGCGCGTCGTGGGAGGGCGCCCGCGCGTCGTCCGCGAGGGGGGCGTCGGGTCCGTGCCGGCCGCTGCCCGATCCCACGATGACGAGACCGGTGGGCCCGTCGCCCACCAGCGTGCGCCCGAGGATGGTCAGCGCCTCGGCGGTCTGGCGTCCGGTGACCTCGACCACCCGCAGACCGGTGTCGCGCCGCGCCCGCGCGAGCAGGTGCAGCCCGACCGCGCTCGCGACGGCCGGAACGTCGTGTCCGGCCCCCGGGAGCGTCACGGGGTCGACCGGCCACCACACCAGCTCGTCGGGCACCCCGGCCGCCCCGAGGGACGGACGGACCGTCCCGGCGAGCTCGCGCGGGACCGGCCCGGGCGCCACGACGACAACCGTCTCGACCTCGGCGGCGACCACCTCGGCCACGGCCGCGACGGCCGCGGTACGGAGCCCGACGAGCACGTCCGCGTCACCGGCGGTCCCGGGAACGAGCAGCGCGGTGTCCGGGACGAGGGCAGCGACGACGAGCATGCCCCGAACCTACGCCGGGACGTTCGCCACCCGAATGACGGCACCCCGGTGTGGCCGGGCGCCGGTACTGTCGTGCGCATGGGGTCGCTCGGGGATCGTGCACGGCGCTGGTGGCAGGGGCGTCCGCGGCCCGCGGCTGCCTCGGACGCGGGCTCCGACCTCGAGCCTGCCGACGACGAGCTGCACGACCGCGTCGCAGAGCTCCTCGCCCGCGAGCTGGGTGTCGCCGAGCCTGCTGCGGACCTCCCGTCGGACGTGACCCCGGCCCGGATCGCGGCGTGGATGACCAACAACCAGTTCAGCTACTTCGTCGACAACGACGGTGACCTGGGCGGTCTGTGGCGGGGCCGGCTCTTCTACTTCTTCCTGTTCGGGGAGAAGTCGGAGATCCTCCAGGTGCGCGGCCAGTGGCACCGGGAGGTCGCGATCGAGCGGCTCGAGGAGGTGCTCGACGTCTGCAACGAGTGGAACGCCGACCGGATCTGGCCCAAGGCCTACGTCCGCGTGCGGGACAACGGCCGCGTGCACGTGGTCTCCGAGGTGGCGACCGACCTCGAGCACGGCGCGACGGACGCGCAGCTGAGCCAGATGCTCTTCTGCGGCCTGTCCACCGGGAGCATGTTCTTCGACGCGCTCGACGAGCGGTACCCCGACCCGGCGGGAGTGGCTCCGTGAGCGGGCCGGGCTGGCTGCTGCGGGTGCTCGGTGGGCTGCCCAAGCCGACCAAGCGGCCCACGCCCGACGACGAGCCTCCCGCACCGCTGACCCGGGAGCGGATCGCGGACTACCTGGTGGCCCGCGGCTACCGCTTCGTGGTCGACGACGACGGTGACCTGACGGGCACCTGGGACGGGAGCCGCTTCTGGTTCCTGCTCCTCGGCGAGCAGCAGGAGATCCTCCAGGTTCGCGGCCGGTGGCACCGGAGCCTGCAGCTCGACCAGCGCGAGATCGCGTCCCTGGCCGTCAACGACTGGAACCGCGAGCGCATCTGGCCCAAGGCGTACCTGCGCGAGGAGGAGGGTGTGCTCGCCCTCTACAGCGAGGTCTCGGCCGACTTCGAGCCCGGCGTGACCGAGCCCCAGCTGGCGCAGCTGCTGGCGTGCGGGCTGGGCACGGGGGTGCAGATGTTCTCGTCGCTCGAGGCCGTGCTCCCCCGCGACGACGCACCGCCGCCGGACGTGCCGGACAACTGAGCGTCAGCGGCGCGCGAGCCCGATCGTCGGCAGGCCCAGCACGACCGGCCCGGTCGGGCCGCCGGTACCGCAGGAGTCGCCCGCCCCGGCGTGGCTGTGCTCGTCCGCACCGTTCTGACGCCGATCCCAGGCGTCGCCGGCCGCCGTGCGTCGCACGGCGAACGTGCCGCCCGTCAGCGCGGAGTCGGCCACGAGGTGGTACGGCGCGGCGTGCGTGACCGTCACGGACACCAGGTCGCCCGGACGGGGCACGTCGGCACCGTGGTCGGGCAGGGCCAGGTGCACCAGGCGGTTGTCGGCGGCGCGGCCCGTGACGCGGTGCGTGGCGCCGTCCTTGCGGCCCTCCGCCTCGGCCACCAGCACCTCGACGGTCCGGCCGACCTGCGCCAGGTTCTCCTCGTGCGCGATGCGGTCCTGCAGGGCGGTCAGACGCAGGAAGCGCTCCTGCACGACGGCCTTGGGCACCTCGTCGGTGAGGTCGAACGCCGGGGTCCCCGGGCGGGGCGAGTACTGGAACGTGAACGCGGAGGCGAACCGGGACGCCTCCACCACCCGTAGGGTCTCCGCGAAGTCCTCCTCGGTCTCCCCCGGGAAGCCCACGATGATGTCCGTGGTGATCGCGGCGTCCGGCATCGCGGCCCGTACGCGCTCGAGGATGCCGAGGAACTTGTCCGACCGGTAGGAGCGGCGCATGGCCCGCAGGATGCGGTCGGAGCCCGACTGCAACGGCATGTGCAGCTGCGGCATGACCGTCGGCGTCTGCGCCATCGCCTCGATCACGTCGTCCGTGAACGCGGCCGGGTGCGGGGACGTGAACCGCACCCGTTCGAGGCCCTCGATCGCGCCGGCCGCACGCAGCAACCGGGAGAACGCACCGCGGTCCCCGAACTCGACGCCGTAGGAGTTCACGTTCTGCCCCAGCAGCGTCACCTCGATGGCGCCCTGCGACACCAGGGCCTCGACCTCCGCGAGGATCTCCCCCGGGCGGCGGTCGCGCTCCTTGCCGCGCAGGTGCGGGACGATGCAGAAGGTGCAGGTGTTGTTGCAGCCGACGCTGATGGACACCCAGCCCGCGTAGACCGACTCGCGCCGGGTCGGCAGCGTGCTGGGGAAGACCTTGAGCGACTCCTCGATCTCGACCTGCGCCGCGGCGTTGTGGCGCGCGCGCTCCAGCAGGACCGGCAGGACGTCGAGGTTGTGCGTGCCGAACACGACGTCGACCCACGGGGCCCGCTCCACGATGCCCGCGCGGTCCTTCTGCGCGAGGCAGCCGCCGACCGCGATCTGCATGCCGGGACGCGCCCGCTTGGAGGCGGCGAGCCGGCCGAGGTTGCCGTAGAGCTTGTCGGCCGCGTTCTCCCGGACGGCGCACGTGTTGATGACGATGACGTCCGCGTCCTCGGCAGCGGCCTGGACCGGGCTCGCGGCGACGTACCCGGCCTGCTCCAGCATGCCGGCCATGTGCTCGGAGTCGTGCACGTTCATCTGGCAGCCGAGGGTCTTGACCAGGTACGTGCGCGCGACCTCACCGCGCTCGGGTGCGAGGGCGTCAGGCAGGAGGGCAGGCAGGGTCGTGGACATCACCGACAAGGGTACGGCCGGTCGCCGTGGGCCCCTCACCTGGGGTCTTGCTTGACGGGTACGTTGCCGAACCGTGACCGTCATCGCTCGCCAGATCGGGCAAACCACCCGTAGGTTCATCCAATGGTGGACACCTCAGCCGCACCGCCCGCCCCGACCGACCAGACGTCCGACGCCCTCGTGGAGCTCCGCGGCGTCGACAAGCACTTCGGCTCCCTGCACGTGCTCCAGCACATCGACCTGACCGTCCGTCGCGGCGAGGTCGTGGTCATCATCGGGCCCTCCGGCAGCGGGAAGTCGACGCTGTGCCGCACGATCAACCGGCTGGAGACCATCGACTCGGGCACCATCGCCCTCGACGGCGTCCCGCTCCCCGCGGAGGGCCGCGCACTGGCCCGGCTGCGGGCGGACGTCGGGATGGTCTTCCAGTCGTTCAACCTCTTCGCGCACAAGACCGTCCTGGAGAACGTCACGCTGGGCCAGGTCAAGGCCAAGGGCGTCAAGCCGTCGAAGGCCAAGGAGATCGCCCTCGCCCTGCTCGACCGGGTCGGCGTCCGGGACCAGGCCGACAAGCTCCCCGCGCAGCTCTCCGGCGGTCAGCAGCAGCGCGTCGCCATCGCCCGCGCCCTCGCGATGCAGCCGAAGGTCATGCTCTTCGACGAGCCGACGTCCGCGCTGGACCCCGAGATGATCAACGAGGTGCTCGACGTCATGGTCGGCCTCGCCCGGGACGGCATGACGATGATCGTCGTCACCCACGAGATGGGCTTCGCCCGCAAGGCCGCGAACCGGGTCGTCTTCATGGACGGCGGCCAGATCGTCGAGGAGGCGGACCCGGAGACGTTCTTCACGGCGCCGAAGAGCCACCGCGCCCAGGACTTCCTGTCGAAGATCCTCACCCACTGAGCCCGACGGGCCCGACGGGCTCGACCCCACCCCGACCCCACCGAGACCGAACCGACACTGCACACCACACGAAGGGGACACACGATGCGTAGAGGACGACTGGTACTGGCTCTCGCGGCGGCGGCAACGCTGACGCTCGCCGGCTGTTCGAGCGACGACGGCGGAGACGACACGGACGCCGGCGCGACGAGCGAGGCGACCGAGGAGACCGGCGGCGCCGAGGGCACCATCAAGATCGGCATCAAGTTCGACCAGCCCGGACTGGGCTACCAGGACGGCAGCGAGTACACCGGGTTCGACGTCGACGTCGCGAAGTTCGTGGCCGGCGAGCTCGGGTACGGCGAGGACCAGATCGAGTGGGTCCAGGCGCCGTCCGCGCAGCGCGAGACGCTGCTGCAGAACGGCCAGGTCGACATGATCTTCGCGACCTACTCGATCACCGACAAGCGCAAGGAGGTCGTCTCCTTCGCCGGACCGTACTTCGTCGCCGGTCAGGACCTCCTGGTCGCCGCGGACGACGACTCCATCAGCGGCCCGGAGGACCTCGAGGGCAAGAACCTCTGCTCGGTCACCGGCTCCACCTCTGCGCAGCGCATCAAGGACGAGTACGCCACCGGCACCAACCTGCTGGAGCAGCCCGGGTACGCCGAGTGCGTCACCGCGCTGACGGCCGGGACGGTCGACGCCGTCACGACGGACGACATCATCCTGGCCGGCCTCGCGGCAGTGCCCGCGAACGAGGGCAAGGTCAAGGTCGTCGGCAACCCGTTCTCCGAGGAGAACTACGGCGTCGGCCTCGCGAAGGACAGCGACAAGTGCGAGGCCATCAACGAGGCCATCACCAAGATGATCGACGACGGCACCTGGCAGGAGCTGCTCGACAAGAACGTCGGCGCCTCCGGCTACAAGGCGAACGAGGAGCTCAACCCTCCGACGCCCGCGGCCTGCGCCTGACCCGCTGACGGACCGGGGGCTCGCGCACACCGCGCGGGCCCCCGGTCCCTCAGAGCCCTCCGCGAGCCCTCCGAGAGCAAGGAGCGTCGGTGGACGACGGCTTCCTCCAGCAGTACCTGTCGCTGTTCGACGAGTTCGACGTGCTTGCCGCGTTCTGGGTCAACATCCAGCTGACGTTCTTCGCGGGGATCCTCGCCCTCATCCTCGGCACGGTGCTGGCGACGATGCGGATCTCGCCCGTGCCGAGCCTGCAGTGGGCGGGGTCGACCTACGTCACGCTCCTGCGCAACACCCCGCTGACGATCATCATGGTCTTCTGCGTGCTCGGGCTCTGGGGGCAGCTGGGCATCACGCTCTCCCCCGACTTCACGACGAACTTCTTCCGCCTCGCCGTCGTCGGCCTGACCGTCTACCACGCAGCGTTCGTGTGCGAGGCGCTGCGGTCCGGCGTCAACACCGTGCCCGTCGGTCAGGCCGAGGCCGCTCGCGCGATCGGCCTGTCGTTCTGGCCCGCCGCCCGGCTGATCATCCTGCCGCAGGCGTTCCGCGGCTCCGTCGCGCCGCTGGGCAACGTGCTCATCGCACTGACGAAGAACTCGACGGTCGCCGCCGCCGCGTCCGTCGCGGAGGCCTCGAGCCTCATGCGCACCATGATCGAGTTCCGGCCCGACGTGATCGTCGCGATCTTCCTCACGTTCGCTCTCGGATTCGTCCTCATCGTCGTGCCGATCGGCCTGGCGACCACCGCACTCTCACGACGACTGGCGGTGGCCCGATGAGCACCCTGTTCGACGTCCCCGGCCCCGTCGCCCGCCGACGGATGGTGTGGGTGAACATCGCCGCGACCGTCGTCGTCGCCGGCATCGGCGTCTGGGTCCTGCTGCGGCTCGGCGACAAGGGCCAGCTCAACCCCGCGCTGTGGAAGCCGTTCCTGACCGCCAGCCCGTGGGTCGACTACCTCATCCCGGGGCTGATCGACACGCTCACGGCCGCCGGCATCTCGATCGTGACGTCAGCCGTCTTCGGGTTCGTGTTCGGGCTCGGGCGCCTCTCGCCGTCCCGGGCGGTGCGCGCCGTCAGCGGCACGATCGTCGAGTTCTTCCGAGCCGTCCCCGTGCTGCTCATGATGATCTTCTTCTACCTCGGCCTCGGGAAGCTCCAGATCCTCGAACCGTCCGACGTCCCCCTGGTCGCGGTCGTCCTCGGCCTGACGTTCTACAACGGCTCGGTGTTCGCCGAGCTCGTCCGGTCCGGTGTGCACGGTCTGCCTCGCGGTCAGCGGGAGGCGGCACTCGCGGTCGGCCTGCGCGGCGGCCAGTCGCTGCGGCTGATCGAGGTCCCGCAGGCACTCATCGCGATGCTCCCGGCCATCGCCAGCCAGCTCGTGGTCATCCTCAAGGACACGGCCCTCGGGCTCATCGTCACCTACCCGGAGCTGCTCGACGCCGCACGGCGGTTCGGCTCCGGCAACGGCAACATCCTGCAGGCGCTCGTCGTCGCGGCGCTGATCTTCATCGTCATCAACTACGGGCTGACACGGTTGGCGGACCTGCTGGCCGGACGCGTCGGCAAGCGCACCGCGGGCAAGCCGCGTGCCGAGGCGCCGAGCCTGGTGGTCGCGACCGGGAACGACTAGTCAGCCGGCGGTCGCGCTCGCGCGCATCTCCCGGACGACCGTCACGATGATCTCGCCCGGGTACGCCAGGTCGGCCTCGATGTGGCGGGCGATCGCGACCGCCAGCTGCGGCAGCGCGTAGTCGTCGACCTCGGACGGCTCCACGATGACGCGGACCTCGCGGCCCGCGGACATGGCCAGCGCGCGCCGCACCCCGGCGTGCGCGGCCACGAGCTGCTCGAGCTTGTCGATGCGCTCGACGTACTGACCCAGCTCCTCGCGGCGGGCTCCCGGCCGGGACGCCGAGATGGCGTCCGCGACCTGCACGAGCACGGCCTCGACCGTCTCCGGCGCCACCTCGTCGTGGTGTGCGGCGATGGCGTTGACGATCGCGGCGGACTCCCCGTGCCGGCGAGCGAGGTCTGCACCGAGCATCGCGTGCGTGCCCTGCAGCTCCGCGGTCAGCGCCTTGCCGATGTCGTGCAGGAACGCGCCGCGGCGGGTCACCTCGACGTCCGCGCCGAGCTCAGCGGCCAGGGCGCCGGCGAGCTGGGCGGTCTCCACGAGGTGCTCCAGCACGTTCTGTCCGTAGGACGTGCGCAGGCGCAGCCGACCCAGCGTGCGCACGAGCGTCGGGTGCAACCCGCTCACTCCGGCGCGCTCCGCGGCATCGTGCCCGGCCGAGTCGGTGCGCTCGTCGGCACCCGCGAGCGCCTCGGCGTAGGCCTGCTCGATGCGTTGCGGGTGGATGCGACCGTCCGCCATGAGGGCCTCGAGGGCGACCTGGGCGACCTCACGCCGCTCGGTGTCGAAGCAGGAGAGGACCACCGCGTCGGGCTGGTCGTCGACGAGGACGTTCACGCCGGTGAGCGCCTCGAAGGACCGGATGTTGCGGCCCTCCTTGCCGATGATCCGACCCTTCATCTCGTCGGACGGGAGCGGCAGGACGGTGAGCGGTGACTGTGTGCTGGTCGGGACGGCGAGCCGCTGGACCGCCGTGGTGACGATGCGCCGCGCCCGGGCGTCCGCGGACCTGCGCGCCTGGGCCTCGGCTCGTCGGACCTGCGCGGCCGCATCGTTCTGCGCCTGCTCGACGATCCGCTTGGTCAGCTCGGCTCGGGCGTCGTCCGCCGTGAGGCCGGTGACGGCCTCGAGCTCCGCGAGCGCGGCCTTCTCGGCTGCCGCAGCACGGGCCGCAGCCGCGCGCTCCGACTCCTCCAGCAGCCGCGCGCTCGCTCGGCGTGCCTCCGCGGCCGCCTCCGCCTCGGCGCGCACACGGCGTTCGAGCTCGTCGACCTCGGACCGGTCCGTCGCGACGGACTGCTCCCGCTCGGTCAGCCGCCGCTCGCGCCGTTCGACGTCCTCGCGCATCGCGCGTGCTGCGTCCTTGATGGAGGCGACGTCCGCCTCGGCACGGGAACGCTGCAGGCTGGCCTCCCGACGGGCGACGAGGACGAGCACGAGGGCCACGAGACAGGCACCGAGGAGCCCGACGATCGTGCCGGTGGCGCCTGCGTCCACAACGTCCTCCTGGTCCGGCCGCACGTCGCGCAGCGGGGCCGGTGCGCGGGTAGCGGCCATTGTCGCGCACACCTGCCGCCGTTCGGGGACACGGGCGCCCGACGCGACCGGTGTGTCCCGTGCCGTCCGGAAGGTCACTGCTCCGGTGCGAACCCGTCCAGGTCAGCGTCGGCCGTCGGGTCCTGGGCCGCGAGCTCCTCGCGCACGAGCCGCGCGACGAGCCCCGGTGGGTAGCCGCGACGTCCGAGCGCCGCGAACGTCCGTCGCGACCGCGTCTGCGCGTCCAGTCCCGAGGTCGAGGCGAGCTTGCGCCGGACGAGCCTCCGGGCTGCCGACTCCTCGTCGTCCGCGTCGACCTGCTCCAGCGCGTCGCCGGCCACCTCGTCGTCGATCCCCCGGCGGCGCAGCTCGACGGCGATCGCCCGGCGGGACAGGCCACGCTCCGCGTGCCGCGTCCGGACGACCATCCGCGCGTACTCGACGTCGTCGATCAGCCCGACCTCGGTGAACCGGTCGAGCACCCGCTCCGCGACGTCGTCGGGAACGTCCTTGCGCGCCATCGCCTCGGCGAGCTGCGCCCGGCTGCGCGGCGAGGAGGTCAGCAGCCGCAGCGCGATCGCCCGCGCCACGGACTCCTGATCCGGCTCGGCGTCCTGTGCGGCCGCGCCCGTCGAGGGCGGTTCGGTGCCGAACCGCCCCCGACGTCGGGTACTGCTGGTCATCCGACTGCTCAGAAGTCCACGGCCGGCACGGCGTCGGCAGGTGCGTCGACACGTGCCCCGATGCCGAGCTTCTCCTTGATCTTCTTGTCCAGCTCGATGGCCAGGTCCGGGTTGTCCCGCAGGAAGCTGCGGGCGTTCTCCTTGCCCTGACCCAGCTGGTCGCCCTCGTACGTGTACCAGGCGCCGGACTTGCGCACGAAGCCGTGCTCCACGCCCATGTCGATGAGGCTGCCCTCGCGCGAGATGCCGACCCCGTAGAGGATGTCGAACTCCGCCTGCTTGAAGGGCGGCGCCATCTTGTTCTTGACGATCTTCACGCGGGTCCGGTTGCCGACGGCCTCCGTGCCCTCCTTGAGCGTCTCGATGCGGCGGATGTCCAGACGCACCGACGCGTAGAACTTCAGCGCCTTGCCACCCGTGGTGGTCTCGGGCGACCCGAACATCACGCCGATCTTCTCGCGGAGCTGGTTGATGAAGATGGCCGTGGTGCCGGACGAGTTGAGCGCGCCGGTGATCTTGCGCAGCGCCTGGGACATGAGCCGGGCCTGGAGGCCGACGTGGCTGTCACCCATCTCGCCCTCGATCTCGGCCTTGGGCACGAGCGCGGCGACCGAGTCGACGACGATGACGTCGATGGCGCCCGAGCGGATCAGCATGTCCATGATCTCGAGCGCCTGCTCACCGGTGTCCGGCTGCGAGACGAGCAGCGCGTCCGTGTCCACGCCGAGCTTCTTGGCGTACTCCGGGTCCAGGGCGTGCTCGGCGTCGATGAACGCGGCGATCCCGCCGGCCTTCTGCGCGTTGGCGACCGCGTGCAGCGCGAGCGTGGTCTTGCCGGAGGACTCCGGGCCGTAGATCTCCACGACCCTCCCGCGCGGCAGCCCGCCGATGCCGAGGGCGACGTCCAGGGCGATGGAGCCGGTGGGGATGACCTCGACCGGAGCGCGGCCGTCGTCCCCGAGCCGCATGATCGACCCCTTGCCGAACTGGCGGTCGATCTGGCTGAGCGCGGCCTCGAGGGCCTTCTCGCGATCCTTCGGTGCGGGCATGTCGACCTCGTCTGTCTCGAGCAGCTGCTGCTGCGGTACGGGGGCTGGTCTTGTTGCGAGCGACGCTATGTCCGACCACCGACATCCCGACCGCACCACCCTCGTCCCCGGGATCCGGCACGCGCCGGCGGGGGCTGTGGGCGGGTCGGTCGTGCACCCGCGTCCACCACCCTAGCCGAACAGGTGTTCGACGTCTGCGACACGCCGACGGGTCTTCACCGGTCCGGCACCAGCTCGATCTGCTCCCCCGGCTCCACCACGTGCACCTCCACGGACGGCGCCACCCGGGCTGCCGCGTGGGCGAAGGCCGGTCCCGCGCGGTCCATCCAGCCCGGTGGCAGCCGTCGCGACACCGGTGCGTGCAGCGTCCCCCAGTGCACCGGCACCGCCGTCCGGGCGCCGACGCTCGCGCACGCCCGGGCCGCCTGGACCGCGTCCATGTGCCCCCCGGACAGCCGCGGCCCCCACCCGCCGACGGGCACCAGCGCGAGGTCGATCGGTCCGCCCGCGAGCGCCGGGATGTCCGTCATCGCCGCGAACGGCGCGGTGTCCCCGGCGAACCAGACCCGGAACGACTCCGTCACGACGACGAACCCGTGCGTCGCGTTCGGCCGGTGCGGCATCGGCCGATGGACATGCACAGCGGGAACCTGGCGGAGCCGTACGTCGGAACCGGGGACCTGCCACCACTGCGCGTCCGTGAGCCCGACGGCCGACCCGACGCCGCGGCTGCGCAGCCACCGGGCGTTCGCCGGGGCGCTGAGCACCGGGACGCTGTCCAGCAGCCGCAGCGAACCGAGCTCGGCGTGGTCGTGGTGCAGGTGGGACAGCAGGACGACGTCGGCGCCTTCCCAGTGGGCGGGACGGGGGGCGTCCCCCCGGCGCCGCAGCAGCCCGGCGTGCCGCAGCAGCAGGGGGTCGGTGAGCAGGCGGACGCCGTCGACGTCGAGCACGGTGCTCGCATGTCCCAGCCAGCGCAGCCGCAGGGTCATGGCCGCAGTCCGGCGGCGTCCGCCCAGCGGACCAGCTGTTCGTGCACCGTCTCGGCGCCCACGAGGATCTCGTCGTCGCCGACGGGCTCGCGCAGCTCGTCGGCCATCGCCCACCGCGTCGGGTGCAGCAGGAACGCGTGGTTCTGCGCGCCGCCGATGCCGCCGTGCGACCCGACCTGCCCCTCGAACGCGTGCACGTGCCCGGTGTCGGTGACGGTCGAGATCAGGAGCAGGTCGCCCGTGTGCGGGAGCCGTGCCGCGCGCACCAGGTCGGCGTGCCCGCGCGGACCGTAGGGCAGCAGCGGATCCTCGCCCTCGGGCACCGCTCCGTCCTGCTCCAGCAGGACCAGCCCGCGGGGGCCGATCGCGACGAGGCCCTGCTCCTCGGTGTCGACCACGACGACCCCGACGCCCGGCCGGGCCGCGAGCCCGGTCACGAGCCCCGGCCAGCGCTCCTGAAAGTCCTCGAGCGTCAACCGGTGCGGCACCTGCGGGAACCAGACGAGCCCGAGGTTGCCCGAACCCACGGTGACCACGTCGGGCAGGTCCCCCGCCGCGGCGGGCTGCTTGGGGCGCCCCTGGTCGGGCCCGAGGACCGTCGACCCGCGGGAGAGGTTCAGCGCGCTGTTGACGAGGGCATTGAGCAGCCCCCAGTCCTCGCCGGTGTCGCTCGTGACACCGTCGGCGGCCGGCTCGGCCATGAGCGCACGCACGGAGTCGAGCAACGTCTCGCCCCCGAGCTGCTCGTACGTGGCACCGAGCGCCTGACCATGGTCGGAGACCACGACGATCTCGTAGTCCCGGGGCGCGACGGCGACGACGCGTTCGAACGTGCCGAGCACACGGTCCAGGCCCTCGAGCGACCGCAGCGACTCGGGGCGCGTCGGTCCCGCGTGGTGCGCGATCTCGTCGTAGTCCACGAGGTCGACGTAGATCGTGGGAGACCCGCGCAGCAGCGCCTCGGCCACCAGCGAGGTGTTCAGGTCCCGCAGGAGCACGTTGGTGATCCCGCGCAGGACGACGTACCAGCCGGCGCGGGAGATGCGCGGCTGCACGTCACGGATCCGCTGGCGGTGCGCCTGGTAGAGCTCCTTGAACATCTCGCCGACGGACAGGCTCACGGCGCGGGCCAGCACGAACGGGCTCGCGAAGAAGCGCACGTACGCCGGGCCCGGACCCAGACCGCCGTCGGGGCCCTTGGTGCGCGACCGGCTCATCACCACGAAGGCCGTCGCGGCGTCGCCGGAGAACATCGTCGAGACCGCCGTCCCCCCGCCCGCGAGCAGTCCCTTGCCGGTGGTCAGCCGCTGCTCCACGAGCGCGGCGTCCTCGGGGTGGTTGGTCACGACGAGCCGGCCGAGGTCGCGGTCCCACCAGCGGAACGCGGGGATCTGGGACGAGTCGCCGTGCAGCAGGCCGGCCTGGCTGGCGGGCGTCGTCGACGGGATCCGGGCCCACCAGTCCTCGAGCGTGTGGGTGCCCGTGCTCATCCACCGCTGCACGTTGGGCGCCAGCCCCGCCTCGATGGCCTCCCGCAGCACCGGTGCGGCGACGCCGTCGAGCTGCACGACGAGCATCCCGGCCGGGCGCGGCTCGCCCGCCGACGGTGCACGGACGCCTTCGCGCCGGGCCTGCCGACGCGCTCGCCGCACCAGGTCGGAGACCACGTAGTCGCTGTTGCTCGAGCCGATCGCCCACCGTCCGACCGCCATCACGATCGCGGTGAGCACCAGGACTCCGAGGACGGACCAGAGGTTGTCCGCACCGATGCCGGGCACGACCGACAGCGCCAGCCACAGGACCGCCACCTGCGCGAGGAGCCCGAGGCCCAGGGCGAGCGCGGCGCTCCCCCGGCGTGCGAGGAACCGCAGCGGGGCCCGCAGGAGCAGGTCGCCGACCGCCACGACGGCCGCCGCGAGCACGATCGCCCATGGTGTGTCGGCCCTGACGCCGTCGATCAGCGCGACCGCGACGGCCAGGCCCACCGTCGTGGTCAGGAGGGTGAGCACCGCCTCGCCGACGTCGCGCAGCGTGGGCATCCAGGACGGGGTGCGCGGTCGGCTCGACGACGTCATCGGTGCTCTCTCCTAGGCCCGGGGCGGTGCGGGGCGGCGGGCGTCGGCACCCCAGCGTGCGTTCTCCGGGATCTCGAGCTCGTCGCACAGGGCGTGCCACACGGTGCGCGGCTCCACGTTGTCGTCGAGCGCCTGCATCGCGGTGCGCTGGTCGAGCCCTCGGAGCACGAGCTCTCGCGTGAGCTCCCTGCCGTGCGCGCTGCCGAGGACGTCGTCCACCAGCAGCCAGAACTCTCGTAGCCTCACGAGGGACAGCCTGCCACCCTCCGGGAGGGGCGGGTGTCGGTCGTGACCTACACAATGGCCGGGTGGTGCTCGATCGCTTCTCCGACCCGACCAGGACCTGGTTCACGGGGGCGTTCGCCGAGCCCACGCCCGCGCAGCTGGGTGCGTGGACCGCGATCGCCGGTGGAGAGCACGCGCTCGTCGTCGCACCCACCGGCTCGGGCAAGACGCTCGCCGCGTTCCTCTGGGCGCTCGACGGCCTCCTGACCGGCCAGCGGCCCGACGACCCGGTCGAGCGCTGCCGGGTCCTGTACGTCTCGCCGCTCAAGGCGCTCGCCACGGACGTGGAACGGAACCTGCGCTCCCCCCTGGTCGGCATCCGGCAGGCGGCGGGCAGGCTGGGGCTGGAGCTGCCGGAGGTCACGGTCGGCATCCGCACCGGGGACACCCCGCCGAACGAGCGCCGGGCCTTCGCGACGAAGCCGCCGGACATCCTCATCACCACGCCGGAATCGCTCTACCTGGTCCTCACGTCCGGCGCCCGGGCGGGGCTCGCGGGGGTGCGCACGGTCATCATCGACGAGATCCATGCCGTCGCCGGCACCAAGCGTGGTGCTCACCTCGCCGTGTCGCTCGAACGGCTCGACGCCCTGCTCGACCACCCCGGCGGTCCGGGTCCGGCCCAGCGGATCGGGCTGTCCGCCACGGTCCGGCCCGTGGACGCGGTCGCACAGTTCCTGGGCGGTGCCCGCAGCCCGGAGGACCGGGGGCGCGCCGTCACGGTCGTGCAGCCGCCGTCGACCAAGAAGATCGTGGTCGACGTCGTCGTGCCCGTGCCGGACCTGTCGGACCTGCGCGGCACCGACGTCACCCCCGACGACCTCGACCTGTCCGGCGCGGCCGCCGGCCAGCTGCCCCGGCCGTCGATCTGGCCGCACGTCGAGGAGCGCGTCGTCGACCTGGTCGCCGAGCACCGGTCCACGCTGGTGTTCACCAACTCCCGGCGCGGCGCGGAACGCCTCACCGCACGGATGAACGAGGTCTGGGCCGAGCGCTCGGGGCAGGACGTGCCGGACCCCGCGACCCTGCGCGCAGCGGCGGTCCCGGCGCAGTCGGGCACGGCTGTCGGCATCGACACCCGGCACGCGTCGACCATCCTGGCGCGCGCGCACCACGGCTCGATGAGCCGCGCGGAACGCACCCGCACGGAGTCGGAGCTCAAGGCCGGGCTGCTGCCCGCCGTGGTGGCCACCAGCTCCCTGGAGCTCGGCATCGACATGGGGGCCATCGACCTGGTGGTGCAGGTCGGGTCGCCGCCGTCGGTCGCCAGCGGGCTGCAGCGCGTCGGCCGCGCCGGCCACCAGGTCGGTGCCGTGTCCCGCGGGATCGTCTTCCCGACGTTCCGGGGCGAGCTCGTGCCGGCGGCCGTCACCGCGCAGCGCATGCGGGACGGCGCGCTCGAGGCCATGCGGGTCCCGCGCAACCCGCTCGACGTCCTCGCGCAGCAGATCGTGGCGATGGTCGCCGTCGAGGACTGGTCGCTCGACGAGCTGTCGGCCGTGGTCCGGCGGGCGGCGCCGTTCTCCGGGCTGGGCGAGGCGACGCTGCGCGCGGTGCTCGACATGCTCGCGGGCCGGTACCCGAGCGAGGAGTTCGCGGAGCTGCGGCCCCGCATCGTGTGGGACCGGGTGCGGGACGTGCTCAGCGGGCGGCCCGGCGCGCTGCGGCTCGCGGTGACCAGCGGCGGCACCATCCCCGACCGTGGCCTGTTCGGCGTGTTCCTGGCGGGCAGCGCGACCACCAGCGACGTCCCGGTCGACGCCGAGCGCTCGGGCGGGACGGTCCGCGGAGGCAAGCGCGTCGGTGAGCTCGACGAGGAGATGGTCTACGAGTCGCGGGTGGGCGACATGTTCACGCTCGGCTCCAGCACGTGGCGCATCGACGACATCACGCCGGACCGCGTCCTGGTGACGCCCGCCCCGGGGGTGCCGGGCCGGCTGCCGTTCTGGAAGGGCGACTCCCCGGGGCGGCCCGCGGAGCTCGGCCAGGCGATGGGCGCCTGGGTGCGCGAGCTCAGCGCGCTGCCCGACGACGACGCCCGCAGCCGTGTCGAGGCCGCCGGGCTGGACGCGTGGGCCGCGGACAACCTGCTCACGTACCTGCGCGAGCAGCGCGAGGCGACGGGCGAGCTTCCGTCGGACACCGTGCTGGTGGTCGAGCGGTTCCGGGACGAGCTCGGCGACTGGCGGGTGGTCCTGCACTCCCCCTACGGGGCGCGCGTGCACGCGCCGTGGGCGATCGTCATCGGCGCGCGGCTGCGCGAGCGGTACGGCGTCGACGCCGCGGCCATGCACTCCGACGACGGGATCGTCCTGCGGCTTCCGGACATGCTGGACGCCGGAGACGGCTCGCTGGTCGACGACCCGTGGGCGGAGTCCACCGGGCCGGGTGTCGACCTGGCGGACCTCCTCGTCGACCCGGACGAGGTCCTCGACGCGGTCAAGGCCGAGCTCGGCTCGTCGGCCATGTTCGGTGCCCGGTTCCGCGAGGCCGCGAGCCGTGCGCTGCTGCTCCCCCGGCGCCGGCCGGACCGCCGCCAGCCGCTCTGGCAGCAGCGGCAGCGGTCGGCGCAGCTGTTGTCCGTGGCGTCCGAGTACCCCGACTTCCCGATCCTGCTCGAGGCCGTCCGCGAGTGCCTGCAGGACGACTTCGACACCGAGGCGCTCACCACTCTCATGCGCGACGTCGTGGCCCGCCGGGTCCGGGTCGTCGAGGTCACGACCACGCAGCCGTCGCCCTTCGCGCAGTCGCTGCTGTTCGGCTACACGGCGCAGTTCCTCTACGACGGCGACGCCCCGCTGGCCGAGCGCCGTGCCGCTGCCCTGACGCTCGACCCGACCCTGCTGGCCGAGCTGCTCGGCCAGGGCGGCGAGTCGCAGCTGGCCGACCTGCTCGACCCCGAGGCCGTGGTGCGCACCGAGGCGGAGCTGAGCGGACGGGCGCCCGAACGGCAGGCGGGCACCCTGGAGCAGCTGGCCGACGCCGTCCGACGCCACGGGCCGCTGACCGCGTCGGAGGTCGCCGAGCGGGCGAAGCCCGAGGTCCGCGACGCCGTCCCCGGCTGGCTGGTCGAGCTCGAGGGTGCGCGTCGCGTGATCCGCGTCCGGCTCGGCGGGGTGCCGCCCGAGCGCGCCGAGCAGTGGGCGGCGATCGAGGACGCCGGGCGGTTGCGGGACGCGCTGGGGGTCGCGCTGCCTGTCGGAGTGCCCGAGGTCTTCACCGAGCTCGTCCCGGATCCCGTCGGGGACCTGCTGCGCCGGTACGCCCGGACGCACGGGCCGTTCACCGCCGCCCAGGCAGCCGCCCGCTTCGGCTGGGGGGTCGCCGTCGTGACGGAGACCCTGCGCCGCCTCGAGGGCCGCGGGGTGCTCGTCCAGGGACGGCTGCGCCCCGACGTGCTCGGCGGAACGGGCGACGAGTTCTGCGACGCCGACGTGCTGCGGACGCTGCGCCGCCGGTCGCTCGCCGCACTGCGGGCCGAGGTGGAGCCGGTCGACCCGCAGGCGCTCGGTGTCTTCCTGCCGCGGTGGCAGGGCGTCCAACCTGTCGGGCGCACCGGTCGCAGCTCGGCGACCGGCTCGCTGCGCGGGGTGGACGGCGTCGCGCGCGTGGTCGAGCAGCTGGCTGGGGCCGTCATGCCCGCGTCGGCCCTCGAGACCCACATCCTGCCCGCCCGCGTCATCGACTACGACCCCGCGATGCTCGACGAGCTGACCGCCGCGGGCGAGGTGGTGTGGGCGGGGCACGGCGCGCTCGCCGGGCACGACGGGCTGATCTCGGTGCACCCCGCTGCCGTCGCCGACCTCACGCTGCGCGCCGCGGAGGCATCAGCGGACACCCCGCTGCACGACGCGCTGCTCGAGGCGCTCGGCGGTGGCGGCGCCTGGTTCCTCGGGGCGCTCACGGAGCGGGTCCGCCAGCTGCGCCCGGACGACGCCTCACCGAGCCAGGCGGACGTGTCCGCGGCCGTGTGGGACCTCGTGTGGACGGGTCACGTGACCAACGACGGGCTCGCCCCGCTGCGCGCGTGGCTGGGCAGCGGGAGCACCGCGCACCGGACGCGCGCCGCCACGCCGCGGGGCCGTCCGCTGCGCCCGCGGCTGGGCCTGCGCGCCGCGGTGCAGCTGGCCGGAGACCCGGGGGTCCGGTCGAGCGCCCTCGGGCTGGGCGGTGCCGCGAGCGGCGGTCGGTGGTCCTTGCTGCCCGCGCGCGAGCCGGACCCGACGCTGCGCGCGCACGCGCTGGCCGCCCAGCTCCTCGACCGGCACGGCATCCTCACGCGGGCCGTCGCCCCGGCGGAGGGCATCGGCGCCCGGTTCACCGACGTGTACCGCGTGCTGTCGGCGCTGGAGCAGGGCGGCCAGGTGCGACGGGGCTATTTCGTCGAGCGCCTCGGCGGCTCGCAGTTCGCGCTGCCGGGTGCCGTCGACCGGCTGCGCGTCGACGCCCAGGTGGTCGAACGGTCCGCCGACCAGGACGGGCCGACCGACCTGCAGGTCGTCGTCCTGGCCGCCACCGACCCCGCCAACCCGTACGGCGCGTCGCTGCCGTGGCCGGTCGCAGGCCCGGACCCGTCGGATGCTGGAGCGGGCCGGCACCGACCCGGCCGGAAGGCGGGTGCCCTGGTGGTGCTCGTGGACGGCGCACTCGTGCTGTACCTGGAGCGCGGCGGGCGGACCGTGCTGACCTTCGCGTCGGACGCGGGCGTGCTCACCGCCGCCGCGGAGGGACTCGCGACGACCGTGCGCGTCAGGCGTTCGGGCAGGCTCACCATCGTGCGCATCGACGGCGTGGAGGTCCTCGACGGTGCCCTGCGCGGCTCGCTCGGCCAGGCGCTGGTCGCAGCGGGCTTCGCCGCCACGCCACGAGGTCTGCGGCTGCGGGACCGGCCGTGACGGCCAGGATCCATGCCTGAGGGCGACGTCCTGCGGCGTACTGCCAACCGGTTCGAGCTGGCGTTCGCCGGCAAGACCCTCGTCCGGTCCGACCTGCGCTGGCCGTCGGCCGCCACCGTCGACCTGGTCGGCAGGACGGTGGTCGAGACCGTGTCCTACGGCAAGCACCTGCTGACCCGGTTCGACCACGGTTGGACGCTCCACACGCACCTGCGGATGGACGGCTACTGGCGCATCTGGCGGACGGGGACCTCCGCAGCGGCGGGCCGGGCGACGAACGTCCGCGCCGTGCTGGCCACCGCCGAATGGACAGCGGTCGGGCACCACCTCGGCATGCTCGACGTCGTGCGGACGCGGGACGAACGCACCCTCATCGGCCACCTCGGGCCGGACATCCTCGCCGACCCGGTCGACGCCGACGAGATGCTGCGTCGGTGGGCGGCGCGCGGGGCGACGCCGGTCGCCGAGGTGATGCTCGACCAGACGGTCGTCGCCGGCATCGGCACGCTGTTCGCTGCCGAGTCCCTGTGGGCGGAGGAGCTCTGGCCGTGGACGCCGGCCGACAAGGTCGACGCGTCCCGCCAGCTCGCGGTGGCCCGTCGCCAGATGCGGCGTTCCGTGGTCGACGGGCGCTCCCCCGAGCACGTCCACGCCCGGACGCGTCAACCCTGTCACCGCTGCGGGACCCCGATCGCGGTCGGCCAGGCGCGCAAGCCGCCCATGGAGAGGCCGATCTTCTACTGTCCCCGCTGCCAGGCCGCGCGCGACTGACCTCGGGCACCGCCGGTCACCGAGCTGCCCGTGCGGCCGGCCGGCATCGCGCGCGGGCAGGCCTGCGAATGGGCAGCGCCCCACGACGAGCAACGGTCCGCGGACGGGAGTCCACGGACCGTGCAGGAGGACGAGCGGACTGTGCGGTCCGTCGCCACGGGCGCTGAGCAGCGACCCGTCGACCGGGACAGGTGCGCCCGTCCGGTCATTCGATGATGGCCGAGGCCATCCGATCAGCCGATGGCGGCGAGCTCCGACCGCGACCGCGCCCACCCGGAGTCGGAGGCACCAGCCACCGACGCCGCGAGGTCTGCCGGCACCGTGTCGGGGATCAGCAGACCCTCGGCAACAGCGACACGGTCACTGACCTCGCGCAGGACGAGCGACATCGGGACGTCGAGCGCCTCGCAGATGCTGTTGAGCAGCTCCGACGATGCTTCCTTCTGACCCCGCTCCACCTCGCTCAGGTACCCGAGCGAGACACGGGCTGCCGACGACACCTCACGCAGGGTGCGCCCCTGGCGCTGTCGCGCGTCCCGCAGCACATCGCCGATCTCTCGACGGAGTACAACCATTCGGGCTCCCCCTCTCGCGTCACGTGTCACGTCCACTCCGGGGGCCGGAGTCCGTCGCGGACCCGGAACCACGGAACTCTTGTCGGGACTGTTGACCACAGAACCCTTGACCACAGAACCATTCCCTGCAGAACCCGGCTGTCCCTTCGCCGGGAGGATTCCACCGTACCTTGCACCGCCGACACGCGAAGGCATGCGTCGTGCCGGAGGTCGAGTGCTCATCACGGTCGTTCCAACGATGTGATACCCCACAGTGTTCCCGCTCGTGGGGTGCGCTACCTAGCCGACGCCGGAGATTCACCCCGATCGGCTCTCAGTGTCTCCACAGCCAGGGTGAGCACGGCGTCCACCGAGCGGGTGCGGACCTCCCCGCGTCGTCCCGCGAGCAGCAGCGACCGCACGGTCGTGCCGTCCGGTGTGCACACCGCGACGTGCACGGTCCCAGGGGGCTGCCCGTCCTGGGGGTCCGGTCCGGCCACCCCGGTCGTCGCGAGCCCGACGTCCGCTCCCAGCCGTGCCCGGACGCCGTGCGCCATCGCGACGGCGACGTCGGGATCGACCGCTCCTCGCGCATCGAGCAGCGCGCGGTCCACGTCGAGCAGCGTGCCCTTGAGGTCGGTGGCGTAGGCGACGACCGCGCCCCGCAGGACGCTCGACGCCCCCGGCACGTCGACCAGGGCGGCGCAGACGAGCCCCCCGGTCAGCGACTCGGCGACGGCCAGCGACCAGCCGCGGGCACCGAGCGCCGCGAGGAGGTCGGAGGCGACGGACACGTCACAGCCCGGCGGCGGGTGGCCGGCTGGCCGCGCGCTTGATCTGCAGGCCCGTCCGTGCGTAGTCGAGGCCGGTCACCACCGTCACCACCAGGGCAGCGCCCATGAAGATCACCGCGGCGACCGAGACGAACGAGGGAAGCGCGTCGAGCGGGAGGAGGTACAGGCCGATCGCCACCGACTGGAGCACGGTCTTCAGCTTGCCGCCGCGCGACGCGGGCAGGACGACGTAGCGCAGGAGGAAGAACCGCATCGCCGTGATGCCCAGCTCGCGCACGAGGATGATCACGGTCACCCACCACGGCAGGTCCCCGAGCCACGACAGCAGGACCAGAGCGGTGCCGATGAGGACCTTGTCGGCGATGGGGTCCAGCAGCTTGCCGAGGTCGGTGACCTGGCCCGAGCGGCGGGCGAGCCAGCCGTCGAGACGATCGGTCGCGGCCGCGACCACGAACAGCGCCGTCGCGATCAGGCGGCCGGTCGTGGTGTGCCCGCCGTCGGCGAGGAGAGCCCAGGCGAAGAACGGCACCAGCGCGATGCGCAGCACCGTGAGCACGTTCGCCAGGTTCCAGGCGGAGGGTACGGCGTCGACCACCCGGACAGCCTAGAGGGGCGCAGGAGATGCCTCGTTCACCCCTTAGAGTCCGCGTGTGACCCGACACGTCCGCGCCGGACGACGAACGCCCGTCGTCGTCGGCCTCACCGTGCTCCTGCTCGTGGCCGCCAGCCTCGGTGCGGCTGCGGCGGCGCTGCGACCGTCGAGCGAGCAGGGCGCTGTCGCACCGGTCACCATCCCGTCGGCGACCCCGGTCCCCAGCGTGCCCCTGGCCCCGGCCCCGGCCCCCACGCCGACACCCGACCCGGACGCGGAGTTCTCCATCGTCGCCACGGGCGACGTCCTCCCCCACCTGCCGGTCCTGTCGAGCGCCCGCACCTCCGACGGCACCTACGACTTCGGGCCGCTGCTCGGACCGCTCGACCCCTGGGTCCAGGGCGCCGACCTCGCTCTGTGCCACCTCGAGGTACCCGTGGCGCCGTCCGGCACCCCGCCGAGCGGGTACCCGCTCTTCGGCGCACCGTCGGCGATCGCGTCCGGGTTGCGGGACCAGGGCTGGGACGGCTGCTCGACGGCGTCGAACCACTCCGTCGACCGCGGCTTCGCCGGGATCACGGCAACCCTCGACGCGCTCGACGCCGTGGGGCTCGGGCACGTCGGTACTGCCCGCAGCGCGGGCGAGCAGTCGCAGCCGCAGCTGTACACGCTCGACCGTGCCGGTCGGACGCTCACGGTGGCGCACGTCGCTGCCACCTACGGGACCAACGGGATGCCGGTCGACGCGGGCAAGCCGTGGTCGGTGGACCGCATCGACGTCCCGGCGATGGTCACGCAGGCAGCCGCGGCCCGCGCTGCCGGGGCCGACATCGTGATCGCGAGCGTCCACTGCTGTGTCGAGTACCGCACGGACCCGTCACCCGAGCAGGTCCTGGTGGACCAGCAGCTCGCAGACTCCGGGATGTTCGACCTGGTCATCGGCCACCACGCGCACGTCCCCCAGCCGGTCGTGCACCTGAGCGGCGGCCCGCGCGGGGAGGGCATGTGGGTGGCGTACGGACTCGGCAACTACCTGTCCAACCAGGACGGCGCGTGCTGCGCGGAGAACACCGACTCCGGCCTGCTGCTCTCCGCGCACGTCAGTGCCACGGGCGCGTTCCCGGCCGAGGGCCGCACCCCCGGACCCGCGCGGGTGACGGGAGTCGAGTGGACACCGATCACGGTCGACCGGCTCGGCGGGCACGAGGTGCACGCCCTCGTGGACATCCCGGCCGGCGCCGGGTCGCTCAGCGGCGGGCAGGTGGCGGACCGGAGGTCGCGTGCCGCCGCCGCGGCCGGCACCCAGGCTCCGGAACGCACCATCCCGTCGACGCCGACCGGGTCGGCCCCGCGCGTCGTCGCCCGCGTCAGCCGGTGATGTCGCCCGGCTGGGCGCTGCCGTAGAGCCAGCCCTGTCCGTAGCGCCAGCCGTTGCGGTGCAGGTACTGGGCCTGCTCCTCGTGCTCGATCCCCTCGGCGATCGTCACCATGGCGAGCTCGCGGGCCAGCGCGCCGAGCGCCCGGGCGACCTTGCCCGCCGTCGGGTCCTCGGGGATGCCGGACGTGAACGACATGTCGAGCTTCACACCCGCGACGGGCAGGTCCCGCAGGTAGGACAACGGTGAGACACCCGTGCCGAAGTCGTCGAGCAGGATCGGCACGCCCGCCGCCGACAGCTGGGTCAGCTCGTGGCGGATCCGGGTGCCCGACGCGACCAGCGACGACTCGGTGAGCTCGACGACGATCCGGCCGGCGGTGAGCCGGTGCCGGGAGATCTCCGAGAGCAGGGTCGTCGCGAACTCCCCGTCCCCGAGCTGGTCGGCGGACACGTTCACCGACACCCACCGGGTCCGGTCATGGATGGACGCCACGAACTCGACCACGCGGCGGGCGACCAGCTGACCGAGGGCGACGGACATGCCCGCCTCCTGGATCAGGCTGAGGAACGAGGCCGGCAGGAGGAGCCCTCGGGTCGGGTGCTCCCAGCGCACGAGGGCCTCGTACCCGACCACCCGCGCGTCGGCCAGGTCGACGATGGGCTGGTAGTGGACCACGAGCTGGTCCTCCGCGATGGCGGCGGCGAGCTCGCGGTGCAGGTCCGAGGGCGAGCCCATGGCCATCGACGCGTCGTAGACCTCGGTCCGTCCGCGGCCCGCACCCTTGGCCCGGTAGAGCGCGGCGTCGGCGGCGGCGAGCAGGCCCGGCGCGCCCCCCTCGATCGAGTCGGGGTCGGCCAGCGCGATCCCGATGCTGGCCGCGACGTTGAGGCGTCGACGCGCCACCCGCACCGGCTCCTGCAGCCCCGCGTGGATGGCGGCGGCGACCTCGAACACGGCGCGGGGGCCGTCGAGGTCCTGCACGACGACGACGAACTCGTCGCCGCCGAGCCGGGCCACCGTGCCCCGGCGCGCGGTCGCAGCCCGCAGCACACCGGCGACGTGCACGAGCACCTCGTCGCCCGCGGCATGGCCGTAGCGGTCGTTGATCTCCTTGAACCCGTCGAGGTCGCAGGCCAGGACCGCGACCCGGTCGACGACTCCCGGCTGCTCCAGCACCGACTGGAGGACCTCCTGGAGCAGCGTGCGGTTGGCCAGCCCGGTCAGCGGGTCGTGCATCGCCCGGTGCGTGAGCATCTCCGCCTGCAGCCGCGACTCCGTCGAGTCGCGCACCTGGACGACGAAGTGGTCCGGCGCGCCGGTCGGGGTGCGCACGAGCGCGGCGTCCAGCGCGACCCACACCTGGTGGCCGTCGGCGCGCTGGTACCGCTTCTCGAGGGAGAACCGGTGCTGCCCGCCACCGAGCAGGTGGTCGACCTCCAGCCGCTCCGCCGACCGGCCCTCCGGGGTGCTGAGGTCCTCCATGCGATACCCCCGCAGGGCACCGACGCTCGTGCCCAGCAGCTCGGCGAACGCGGCGTTGGCCTCCACGATCCGCCACTCGAGGTCCACGAGCGCCATGCCGATCGGCGCGTTCTCCATCGCGACCCGGAACTGCATCTCGCTGCGGGTCAGCGCGGCCTCGACCTCGCGCCGGCCCGTGACGTCGACGAGGGTCGTGAGCACCGCCGCAGCGTCCCCGTCCCCGGCCGGCACCAGCTGGCTGGCCACCTGCACCATGCGCGCCTGGGTGGTGTCCGTGCCGGGGAGCGCGACGCCGACGAGCTCGGAGTCGACCGTCCACCCGGCGCGGGCCACGCCCGACCGGTGGCCCAGGACCGCGGCCGGGTTCATCGCCAGGCCCATCTCGTTCACGAGCACGACCGGCAGGTCGCCGACGGACCTGCCGACGGACGCCCTGGCGTCGACGCCGAGGATCGCCGCCGCCCGCTCGGATATGTCGAGCACGCGGCCCCCCAGCGACTGGACGAGGACGCCCTCCTTGGTCACGGCCTGCAGCGCGTCGTACCGGTGCCGCAGCTCGCGCGACAGCTCCAGCAGCTCGTTCGCCCGCCGGACCTGCGCGCGCTGCTGGCCGAGCAGGATGAGGACGGCGACGAGCGCCAGGACGGCGACGCCCGCGATCACCGTGCTCACGACCCCCCAGGGGTCCGCGAACACGTCGCTCACCGACCCCCGCCGGACCAGCGTCCGGCGTCGTCCTCCTCGGCACCGTCGAAGTAGTCGGTCGCCACCGGCGGCTCGCCCGGCAGGGCACCGTCCGTGGTCGCGTAGCGGTCTGCCTCGTCCTCGCCGGGCGCGCCGCGCAGCATCGCCAGCGTGCCCGGCAGGTCGTCCGCCTGCACCAGCACCTCGCGGGCCTTGGAGCCCTCGGAGGGACCGACGATCTCGCGCGACTCCAGCAGGTCCATGAGGCGACCTGCCTTGGCGAACCCGACCCGCAGCTTGCGCTGCAGCATCGACGTCGAGCCGAACTGCGTGGTGACCACGAGCTCCGCGGCCTGCAGCAGCAGGTCCAGGTCGTCGCCGATGTCCTCGTCGACCTGCTTCTTGACCGGCGCCGCGGTGACGTCCTGGCGGTACACCGGCTTGAGCTGCTTCTTCACGTGCTCGACGACCGCGTGGATCTCCGACTCGGAGACCCAGGCACCCTGCGTGCGCATGGGCTTGGCGGCACCCATCGGCAGGAACAGCGCGTCACCCTGGCCGATGAGCTTCTCGGCGCCGGGCTGGTCGAGCACGACCCGGGAGTCGGTCAGGGAGCTCGTCGCGAACGCGAGGCGCGACGGCACGTTGGCCTTGATCAGGCCGGTGACGACGTCGACGCTCGGGCGCTGGGTGGCCAGCACGAGGTGGATGCCGGCGGCGCGGGCCAGCTGCGTGATGCGCTGGATGGACGCCTCGACGTCGCGCGGCGCCACCATCATGAGGTCGGCCAGCTCGTCGACGACCACGAGCAGGTACGGGTAGGTCGCGATCTTGCGCTCGGAGCCCGGCAGCGGCTTGACCTTGCCCGCGCGGACCGCGGTGTTGAAGTCGTCGATGTGCTTGAACCCGAAGTTCGCCAGGTCGTCGTAGCGCGCCTCCATCTCGCGCACCACCCACTCGAGCGCCTCGGCGGCCTTCTTGGGGTTCGTGATGATCGGCGTGATGAGGTGCGGGATGCCCTCGTACAGCGTGAGCTCGACGCGCTTGGGGTCGACCAGCACCATGCGCACCTCGTCGGGCGTGGCGCGCATGAGGATCGAGACGATCATCGAGTTGACGAAGCTCGACTTGCCCGCACCGGTGGCACCGGCGACGAGCAGGTGGGGCATCTTCGCCAGGTTGGCGACGACGTACCCACCCTCGACGTCCTTGCCGACGCCGATGACCATCGGGTGCTCGGTGCGCTTGGCCGCGCTGGAGCGCAGCACGTCGCCGAGCGAGACGGTCTCGCGGTCGGTGTTGGGGATCTCGATGCCGATCGCGGACTTGCCGGGGATCGGCGACAGGATGCGCACGTCGGCGCTGGCCACCGCGTAGGCGATGTTCTTGCTCAGCGCCGTGACCCGCTCGACCTTGACCGACCGGCCCAGCTCGACCTCGTACCGCGTGACGGTCGGACCCCGCGTGAAGCCGGTGACCTGCGCGTCGATCTCGAACGCCTCGAGCACGGAGGTGAGGGACTCGACCACGCGGTCGTTGGCGGCCGACCGCACCTTGTGCGGCGCGCCCTTGGCCAGGGCGTCCTCGGCCGGGAGCGTGTAGAGGACGTCTCCCCCGAGCATCGGCTGCTCGCCGCGCGGGACGGGCGTCGGCTCGGGGGCACGCAGCGGCGCCTTGGTGCTCACGACCGTCGTCGGCACGGTGTCGGGTGCCGCGTCACGCGCCGCCTGGGCCTCCGCCTCGGCCTCGGCCGCCGCGACGATCGCAGCCCGCTCGAACGCCTCGTCGCCGTCGTACGCGTCGAGCCGCGTGTCGTCCGGCTCGTCGGTCTGGTCGGCGCGCTTGCGTCGTCGGCCGAGCAGCTTGCGCTTGGGCGGCGCCTCGATCTCGGCGACCGCCGTGTGCCCCGCGTTGATGACGAGCGGTGCGTCGTCCTCGGGCTCCTCGGCGGGCTTCCGGGTGTTCCCGGTGAGCTTGTCGTACACGCCGCGCAGTCGGGGAACGATCTGGTGCACGGGGGTCGCGGTGACCACGAGGACCCCGAAGAACGCCAGGAGGATCAGCAGCGCGACGGCCACCCCTGGCGTGAGCAGGCTGGCCAGCGGCGTGCCGACGAGGAACCCGACGATCCCGCCGGCCAGACGCAGCGCCGCCATGTCGTCGGTCCCGGGCAGCCCGGCGCCGATCTGGACCAGGCCGCAGACGGCGAGCGTGATGGCGCCGATCCCGATGACGATGCGTCCGTTGGCCTCGACGCGCTCCGGGTGGCGCATGAGCCGCAGGGCGAGCCCGAGCAGCACCAGGGGCACCGCGACGCCGACCTTGCCGAACGTGCCGGCCACGACGTTGTGCACCACGGCACCGGCGGTGCCCGACAGGTCCCACCACTCGCGCGCGGCGATGACGATCGCGAGCCCGAGGAGCGTGAACGCCAGACCGTCGCGGCGGTGGGCCGGGTCGAGGTCCCGGGCGCCGTGCCCGACGCGTCGCGCGGTCCCGCCGACGAGGTGGGCGGTGCCCATGAACATGCCCTTGACGATGCGGACCGGCAGGGCGGGTCGCGGCGGCGGGGCTGCGGGCCTGCGCCCCTGCGGCCGGGAGGTGCCACCGGTCTTGCCGGACGCGCGCGACGTCGCCGGCGCACCGGAGCGGGCGCGAGGGGTGGACGTGCGAGTCGCCATGGTCCTCAAACTAGTCGGGGCCACCCGTGACACGTCGACCGTCGGGCGCGTGTCGGGCGCGCGTTCACCCGAGCAGCAGACCGACACCCAAGGTCACGACCCCTGCGGCGAGCAGGACGGCGCCGACGCCGAGCAGGACCACGGCCCGGTTGGGCTCCTGCCGACCGCGTCCCATCGCGGCGAGGAAGAACCCGGCGGACATGACGATCGCCGCGAGCAGCACGCCCGTCTGCGCGAGCCACCGCCAGAAGCCCGTCAGCGTCGTGGCCTCGCCGAGCACCAGGCAGACGAGCCCGAGGGTCACCAGGACGCCCGCGTGGGCGTGCCCGGCCCGGAAGAAGCTCTTCTGGAAGTCGGTGGCCTGCTCCTTGCCCGTGACGACGCGCAGCAGGAAGGCGCCGCCGGACTCGATCGCGACCACCGAGAGCGCGACGATGCCGGCGGTGACGCGAGCGGCGTCGGTGAGTTCGATCATGGCGGTCCTCCTCGTTTGCGAACACTGTTATAGAACATCGTTCGCAAACGTTCGTCAAGGCCTCTAGACTCACCGGATGGCCCGTCCCCGCGTGCACGACGACGCCCTGCGCGCCCGCCTGCTCGACGAGGCGTCGGTGATCGTGGCGACCTCCGGTGCACCCGGCTTGACGGTCCGCGACCTCGCGTCCCGCGCGGGTACGTCGCCGTCGGCCGTCTACTCCCTGTTCGGCAGCCGGGACGACCTCGTGCGCGCCGTCGGTGACGAGGCGTTCGCGCGCTTCGCCGCGCGTCTGGCGGCGGTCCCCCGCACGGCAGACCCCGGCGCGGACCTGCTCGGGCTCGGGCTCGCCTACCGGGAGAACGCCCTGGCCGCCCCCCACTTCTACCGGGTCATGTTCGGCGCGAGCGGCGCCGGGCTGCAGGACGGGACCCGCGGACCGGCGACCGCGAGCGCGACGTTCCAGGTGCTGCGCGACGCGGTCGCCCGCGTGCTCGGGTCCGACTCCGCCGCCGCCGAGGAACCCGCGCTCGGGTTGTGGGCCGTCGTGCACGGTCTGGTCGAGCTCGAGCTCGGCGGGCTGCTCCCGGCCGGAGCCGAGCAGCGGTACGTGCACGTGCTGCGCACCGCGGGCCAGGCGATCCTCGACGGCTGACACCGGGCACGTGGGTCGCGCGACCGACGAACCGCCCGAACCGCCCACGGCCGTCCCGTACCGCCGCTAGGGTCGGCAGGGCGCGACCGGCACCGCGGCCCGTCGCCGGACGACGGGAGTCACACCGTGCCGCACCGGACCGCCGTCGTGAGCGCTCTGGCCGTCGTGACGCTCGCCGCGGGCTGCGCCCAGGCCGCCGCGGAGGCGGTGCCACCAGCCGTCCCCCCGGTCGAGCGACCCGCACCCGGACCGCTCTGGGCCTACCTCGACCAGGTCGACGCACGGCTCGCGACGCAGGTGAACGAGGACCGGACGCGTGCGTGCGTGGCCGACGCGGGGTTCATGTACTGGCCCGACGACCCGAACCACGAGCTCACGCAGGACACCCTGCCGTTCGCCCGCGCGTGGGGGTACGGCGGCCTGAGCATCTCCACGGCGAGCACGGCGGAGCTCAACGCCGCGTTCGTCCGCACCCTGTCCGAAGCGGACCGCGAGAGGTACGACACGGCACTCGACGCGTGTGCGACGGCCGAGGTCGAGGAGCCCGCGGAGAGCTGGCGGGACGACCCGGACTTCGCCGACCTGTACGCCGAGCTCGACAGCTGGGTGCTGGCGACGGTCGGCGACCCCCGCGTGCACGTGGCCGACGCCGCGTGGTCCGCGTGCATGGGCGACGCCGGCTACGACGTCGGGTCGCCGGACGAGGCCGAGGAGCAGGCGGCGGCCGCAACCCGGGGCGGGACCCTGACCACGGACGAGGTCCAGCAGGCGGAGATCGCCCTGGCGGTCGCCGACCTCACGTGCCGTGCCTCGACGGGGTACCAGGACACCACCCGGACCGCGTGGCACGCCGTGCAGCAGGAGTTCGTCGAGGGGCACCGCGACCAGCTGGAGGCACTGGTCGCACAGCACGGTCTCTGAGCCGCGAAGCCGGACCTGCCGGTGTGGGAGGCACGTGCCACGGTGGTTCCATGTCCGTGAGCCGAACACAGGTGCTGCGCTACCGCGTGCACGCCCAGCAGCTCGACCGGTCGCCGAGGAAGGACCGTCGCCCCGACGACGCCGCCCTCCTCGACCTCGGCGTCCAGGACACCGGACCGGACGGTGCGCTCTGGGCGCTCGCCCTGCGCGGTGTCCCCGTGACCGCGCACCACTGGCCTTCTGAGCTCGCGCTCGCGTGGACCCTGCGCGCCTCGCCCCACGCCTACCGCCGCGCCGACCTGCCCGCCGTCGAGAAGGCGCTGCGCCCCTGGTCCGAGGCGGATGCCGCCAAACGCGTCATCAACGCCTCGGCACCTCTGGCGAGCGCCGGCATCCCCGTGCTCGACGCGCTCGCGACCGTGTCCCGGACGATGCGCGAGGTCGTCGACGAGCCGATGGTCAAGGGGACCCTCTCCACCCGGATGACCGCGGAGCTGCCCGAGCCGTATCTGCGCTGGTGCGCGGCCTGCCACGCCACCCACATGTACGAGATGCCGTTCCGGCTCGCCGCGCTGCACGCGGGCCTCGAGCTGGAGCCGTACACGTCCCCGCCCGTCGTGCGCCGGATCCCGCGCTGGCCCGCGAGCCAGGTCGGGAACGTCGAGCGAGCGGACGACAGCGACGACGGACCGTGGGACGTGCTGCGCGGCCTCCTGCACCTGCTCGGGCCGGTCACGCCGAAGCAGGCCGCGGTGTTCCTCGACTCGACCGTCCGGGACGTGAAGGCCCGGTGGCCGCAAGACGCCGTCGAGGTCGACCGGGACGGTGCGAGCATCCTCGACGCCGACCTGGCCGCGCTCCAGGATCCGCCGCACGAGCCGCTCGTGCGACTGCTGGGTCCGTACGACCTCTTCCTCCAGGGACGCGACCGCGACCTCCTGGTCCCCGACAAGGCCCACCACAAGCCGCTCTGGCCCACCATCGGCCGGCCCGGCGCGGTCCTCGCCGACGGGGAGATCGTCGGCACGTGGCGACCGCGGGCGAAGGGCAAGCAGCTGGCGCTCGAGCTCGACGAGTGGGTGCCCTGGTCGGGCCGCACCAGGACCGCCGTCGGGGTCGAGCACGAGCGGCTCGCGGAGTTCCGAGGCATGACGCCGGCGTGAGGCTCAGAGGTCCGTCCGACGGCCGCGCTCGAGCACGACGAGCCGGTCCCGGTGACCGTTCGCCGCGAAGCGCTCCTCGACGGCGGTGAGCGGGTCGACGAAGTGCGCCCAGTCGGTGTGGTGCACGGGGACGATGCGCGCGCCCGGCAGGAGGTCCGCTGCCGCACTCGCTCGCGCGGCGTCGAGCGTGAGGGGCTCGGCGCCGAACCGGCCGACGTTGGCGCCGCCGACGAACAGGACGGCGAGGTCGATACCGGGGACGCGTCGCGCGATCTCGTCGACCACGTCCAGCGACGCGTTGTCGCCCGACACGTAGACCGTCGGCCACCCCTCGGCCTGCAGCACGAACCCGGTCACCACCCCGCTGAGCGGCTCGGCACCCTCCGGACCGTGCCGCGCCGGGACGGCGGTCACCGTCACGGCCCCGACGGTCGCCTGCTCCCACGGGACGAGGCCCTGCACGCCCGGGACCCGGGCGGCCGCGTCCGGCGTCGACAGGACGGACGCCACCGACGCCAGGAGGGTCCGGCCGGCATGGTCCAGGTTGTCCGCGTGCTGGTCGTGCGAGAGCAGCACGACGTCGACCGGGCCGAGCTCCGCAGGCGACACGGCCGGCCCGACGAGCTTGCGCAGCGTCGTGCCGGTGCCGGGGTACTCCCCCGGCGGGTCGAACGTCGGGTCGGTCAGGAACGACCGGGCCGCGTAGGTCAGGTGCAGGGTGGGTCCGCCGACGTAGGTCGCGGTGATCGAGGTCATGCGACCAGCCTCGGGGTGCCGGTGGGGAACGACCAGTGGCCCGCAGGACGCCGGTCGCTAGGATCGGGCCATGCACGAGGTTGCCGTCGTCGCGTTCCCGGGGATCAGCCCGTTCCACCTGTCCGTGCCGTCCACGGTCTTCGCGGCACGCTCCCGCAGCGCACCGACCCCCCGCTACCGGGTGACCGTCTGCACCGAGGAGCCCGGGGCGCTGGCCACGGACGCCGGCTACGACCTGCTCGTCGCGCGCGGTCTGGACACCCTCGCGGAGGCCCAGACCGTCGTGATCCCCAGCTGGCGGATCGACCGCGACCCGTCCGACGCGCTGCTCGCCGCGGTCCGCGGCGCCCACGACCGCGGGGCCCGCGTGGTCGGTCTCTGCCTGGGGTCGTTCGTCGTCGCGGCGGCCGGGCTCGTCGACGGCCGCGAGGTGGCCACCCACTGGTCCGCGGCACCCGAGCTCGCCCGCCGGCACCCGTCGGCGGCCGTGCGGTCCGACGTGCTGTGGTGCGACCTCGGCGACGTGGTCACCTCCGCCGGGGTCGCGGCCGCGCTCGACTGCTGCCTGCACGTCGTGCGCACCGACCACGGCGCCGCGTTCGCCGCCGACGTGGCGCGAGCCCTCGTGCTGGCACCCCACCGGGACGGGAGCCAGGCGCAGTACATCCCCGCGCCGATGTCCCCCACCCCCTCGGCGGACCCGGTCGAGGTCGCGATGGGCTGGGCGACCGCGCGGCTCGACGCGCCGCTGGACCTGGACACCTGGGCGCAGAGCGTGCACCTGTCGCGGCGGACGTTCACGCGCCAGTTCCGCGCACGGACCGGCGCGAGCCCGTCGCAGTGGCTCCTGCTGCAGCGCCTGGTGCGCGCCCGCGTGCTGCTGGAGTCGACCGACGCGCCCGTCGAGCACGTCGCTGCGGCCGCAGGCTTCGGCTCGTCGGCGGCGCTGCGGCAGCACTTCGCACGCGCGTTCCGCACCAGCCCCCGCCAGCACCGGGCGGCGTTCCGCACGTCCCCCTAAATCATGTCGGTGGTCGGTCCTACGGTGGCGTCATGCGTTCCCGTTCTCTCTCGATGCCCTCGTGAGCCGCCGCGGTTGGATCCTCCTGGTCGCCGTCGGAGTCATCTGGGGCGTCCCGTACCTGCTGATCAAGATCGCCGTCACCGACGTCACGCCGGTCATGGTCGTGTTCGTGCGGACCGCGCTCGGCGCCCTGCTGCTCCTGCCCTTCGCGCTGCGCGGCGGTGGCCTGCGGGTGCTGCGCGGCCACTGGCCGGCGGTGCTCGGGTTCGCGGTGCTCGAGATCGTGCTGCCGTGGATCCTGCTGTCGAACGCCGAACGCACGCTGTCCAGCTCGACCACCGGACTGCTCGTCGCGACCGTGCCGATCGCCGCGGTGATCCTCGGCCGGCTGGTGGGCGACCGCCGTCCCGTGGCACTCGTGCGCTGGGTCGGCCTGCTCGTGGGCCTCGGCGGCGTGGCGCTGCTCCTCGGCCCGGGGGCAGCAGGTGGGGACCCGTGGGCCGTCGCCCAGGTGCTCCTCGCGGCCCTCGGGTACGCGGCCGCCCCGATCATCGCGGACCGTGCGCTGCGTGACGTGCCCGCCATCCCGCTGACGGCCACCTGCCTGGGCATCACCGCGCTCGCCTACGCGCCGGTCGTGCTCGTGACCGGTCCCCACGAGTGGCCACCCGTGGACGCGGTCCTGGCCCTCGTCGGCCTCGGCGCGCTCTGCACCGCGCTGGCGTTCGTGCTGTTCTTCCGGCTGATCGTCGAGGTCGGCGCCGCCCGCTCCACCCTCGTCGCCTACCTCAACCCCGTCGTGGCCGTGGCGCTCGGTGCCCTGGTCCTCGACGAGGCGATCACGATCACCGTGCTCGCGGCGACGGCCCTCATCCTCGTCGGCTCGGCAGCAGCCTCGAGGCGACCGCGCTCCGTGGCACCGACCGCCGACGACGTCGCGACGGCCGACGAGGTCAGGGTCACCCCGACCTGACGAACGACGGCCCCGCCCTGCGTGGCAGAACGGGGCCGAACGGTCCGGGCGTATCAGGCCTCGACGACCACCGGGATGATCATCGGCCGGCGGCGCAGGCGGTTGGACACCCAGCGCCCGACGACGCGACGCATGACCTGCTGGAGGACGTGCGCGTCGGAGTTGCCGTTGCGGGCCGACTCCTCCAGCGCCGCGGTGAGCTCCGGGAGGATGTCGTCGAACACCGCGTCCTGCTCGGCGAACCCGCGGGCGTGGATCTGCGGGCCGGCGAGCACCTTGCCGTCGGCGGAGCTGACCACCGCGAAGATCGAGATGAAGCCCTCGTCGCCGAGGATCCGGCGGTCCTTGAGCTCGACCTCGGTGATCTCCCCGACGCTGGACCCGTCGACGTACACGTATCCGCAGGGCACGGCACCGACGATCCGCGCGCGGCCGTCGATCAGGTCGACCACCACACCGTCCTCGGCGAGCACCACCCGGTCGGCCGGGATGCCGGTCTGCACCGCGAGCGCCGCGTTGGCCACGAGGTGCCGGATCTCGCCGTGCACGGGCATGACGTTGCGCGGCTTGAGGATGTTGTAGCAGTACAGGAGCTCGCCGGCGCTGGCGTGCCCGGAGACGTGCACCTTGGCGTTGCCGGAGTGCACGACGCGCGCGCCGAGCCGGGTCAGGCCGTTAATCACGCGGAAGACGGCGTTCTCGTTCCCGGGGATCAGCGACGACGCCATGATCACGGTGTCGCCGGGGCCGACCGAGACCTTGTGGTCGTTGTTGGCGATCCGGGACAGGGCGGCCATCGGCTCACCCTGGGAGCCGGTGCACATGAGCACGATCTCGTCGTCGCGCAGGGTGTCGACCTGCTTGAGGTCGATCAGCACGCCCTCGGGCACCTTGAGGTACCCCAGGTCGGCGGCGATGCCCATGTTGCGGACCATCGACCGGCCGACGAGCGCGACGCGGCGCTGGTGCGTGTAGGCCGCGTCGAGCACCTGCTGGACGCGGTGCACGTGGGACGCGAACGACGCGACGATGATCCGCTTGGTGGAGTCCGCGAAGACCTGGTCCAGGACCGGGCCGATCCCCCGCTCCTGCGCCACGAACCCGGGCACCTCGGCGTTGGTCGAGTCGACCATGAACAGGTCGACGCCACGCTCACCGAGCCGGGCGAACGCGCGCAGGTCGGTGATCCGGCCGTCGAGCGGCAGCTGGTCCATCTTGAAGTCGCCGGTGTGCAGCACGGTGCCGGCGGCGGTGTGCACGGCCACGGCGAGCGCGTCGGGGATGGAGTGGTTCACGGCGACGAACTCGCACTCGAACCCGCCGAACCTCGCGGTCTGCCCCTCGCGCACCTCGCGCGTGACGGGCTGGATGCGGTGCTCCTTGAGCTTCGCCTCGATGAACGCGAGCGTCAGCCTGGAGCCGACCAGAGGGATGTTCTTGCGCAGGCGCAGCAGGTACGGGACGGCACCGATGTGGTCCTCGTGCCCGTGCGTGAGGATGATCGCCTCGATGTCGTCGAGCCGGTCCTTGATGTACTCGAAGTCGGGGAGGATCAGGTCGACGCCGGGCTGGTGGTCCTCGGGGAACAGGACGCCGCAGTCGATGACGAGCAGACGTCCGGCGTGCTCGAGGACGGCCATGTTGCGGCCGACCTCGCCGAGCCCACCCAGTGCGACGACGCGCAGGGCGCCGTCCGGCAGTGCCGGCGGCAGGGTGAGCTCGGGATGCGGGTGACTCATGTGACTCCTGGTGGGATCAGCGCACGACGACGTCGAGCAGCCCGGCGGCCCGCAGGCCGTCGCGGATCAGCGCGAGCTCGTCGTCGGTCGCGGGGACGAGCGGGAGGCGCACCGAGCGCTCGGGCAGGATGCCCAGCACCTGGAGCGCGGCCTTCGCGGCGACGGCCTGGAAGCCGGCACCGTTGAGTGCGTCGATCGCGGGAATGATCGATCGGAAGGTCTGGAGGGCCGCCGTGTGGTCGCCGGCGTCGAACGCGGCGACGATCTCGGCGAGCTGGCGGCCCACGACGTGGCCCGAGACGCTGACGATGCCCACGGCACCGTGCGCCAGCAGGCTCAGCAGGGCGCTGTCGTCGCCGGAGTACCAGGCCAGGCCGGTCTCGGCGATCGCCTTGGCCGCGGCGTACGTGTCGCCGCCGGCGTCCTTCATGGCGATGACCCGGTCGTGGGCCGCGAGCGCGGCGATGGTCGCCGGTGCGAAGCGGACGGCCGTGCGGCCGGGGACGTCGTAGAGCATCACGGGCAGGTCCGTAGCGTCGGCGACGGCCTCGACGTGCCGGCGGACGCCGTCCTGCGACGGGCGCGAGTAGTACGGGCTGACGACGAGCAGGCCGTGCGCACCGGCCTCGGCCGCCTGCTCCGCCATGCGGACGGCGTGCGCGGTGTCGTTCGATCCGGCACCGGCGATGACGGATGCACGGTCGCCGACGGCCTCGACGACGGCCCGGACCAGCTCCGCCTTCTCGGGTGCGTGCGTCGTCGACGCCTCGCCCGTCGTGCCGTTGAGCACGAGCCCGTCGTTGCCGTGGTCCACGAGGTGCTTCGCCAGCTGCACGGCCCCGGCGAGGTCGACCGCGCCGTCCGCCGTCATCGGCGTGACCATCGCGGTGAGCACGGACCCGAACGGGCGGGTGGGCGTGGAGGTGCGCGGCATGGGGCCACGGTACCGCCCCCGGCCGGGGCGCCGTCCTGCGGTTTCGCCTTTCAGGCGCGCAGGTACGACTCGAACCGGAACCGCGTGCCGCCGGCCGACGAGACGTGCCAGCCGTGGTCGGGATCGACGTTCGCACGCCGCCAGGTGCCGCGGTCGAGGGCCGGGGCACGCGTGTCGCCGCCGACGTCGAGCGACACGACCGTGAGCTCGACGCGTTGTGCGAGCGGGAGGAACGTCCGGTAGACCTCTCCCCCACCGATCACCCAGGCGTCGCGGTCCCCGACCCGTCGGAGGGCCTCGTCGACCCCGTGCACGACGAGCGCGCCCGCGGCCTCGAACCCGGGCGTCCGGGTGAGCACGATGTTGTCGCGGCCGGGCAGCGGACGGAACCGCGCGGGCAGCGACGACCACGTGGCGCGGCCCATGATCACGGGGTGCCCGCGCGTGAGGTCGCGGAAGTGGGCCATGTCCTCCGGGATGTGCCACGGCAGCGTGCCGTCGCGCCCGATGATCCCGGTGGGGGTCTGGGCCCAGACGAGCGCCAGGCTCACACCGCCACCGGGGCCTTGATGGCCGGGTGGTACTGGTAGTCCACGACCTGGACGTCGTCGAACGTGTAGTCGAACAACGAGTCGGCCTTGCGCAGCTCGAGCGTCGGCGCCGGGTACGGCGTCCGGCTCAGCTGCTCGCGGACCTGGTCGACGTGGTTGTCGTAGATGTGGCAGTCGCCGCCGGTCCACACGAAGTCGCCCACCTCGAGGCCCACCTGCTGGGCGACCATGTGGGTCAGCAGCGCGTACGAGGCGATGTTGAACGGCACTCCGAGGAACAGGTCGGCGGAGCGCTGGTAGAGCTGGCAGGAGAGCTTGCCGTCGGCGACGTAGAACTGGAAGAACGCGTGGCACGGCGCGAGCGCCATCGAGGGGATGTCGGCCACGTTCCACGCGGACACGATGTGCCGGCGCGAGTCGGGGTCCCGGCGCAGGTTGGCCAGCAGCTCGGTGATCTGGTCGATGTGGCCGCCGTCGGGCGTCGGCCAGCTGCGCCACTGCACGCCGTACACCGGGCCCAGCTCGCCGTCCGGACCGGCCCACTCGTCCCAGATGGTCACGTTGTTCTCGTGCAGGTACGCGACGTTCGACTCGCCCCGCAGGAACCACAGCAGCTCGTGCACGATCGAGCGCAGGTGCACGCGCTTGGTGGTGACCAGCGGGAACCCCGCCGACAGGTCGAAGCGCATCTGGTGGCCGAACACGCTGCGTGTTCCCGTCCCCGTGCGGTCCGCCTTCGGGGTGCCGGTCTCGAGCACGAGCCGCAGGAGGTCCTCGTACGGGGAGGCAGTCTCGGTCATGCGCGCCATCGTAGGTCGCCGCCGGCGGCGGGTCCGCGCGCCGACGCGCCGCGAACGACATACTGGCGGGTATGACGCCGCCGTCCCTGCCGCCCACCGTCGCCGCCCACGTCCCCACGGGGGTCCTGATCGACGGGGCGTGGCGCCCCGCGAGCACCGGGCGGACGTTCGAGGTCGCCGACCCCGCCACCACCGAGACGCTCTTCGACGTGGCCGACGGCGGCGAGCAGGACGCGCTCGCCGCACTGACAGCCGCCGACGGTGCGTTCCCGGAGTGGCGGGCGACCGCGCCGCGCGTGCGCGCCGAGCTGCTGCGGGCGGTGTTCGAGACGCTGACCGCGCGCACGGAGGACATCGCCGCGCTGGTGACGGCCGAGGGTGGCAAGCCGCTGGCCGAGTCCCGCGCCGAGGTGGCCTACGGCGCGGACTACGTCCGGTGGTACTCCGAGCAGGCCGTCCGCTTCGACGGGCTGGCCCGCCGCGCGCCGTCGGGCGCCAACCACCAGCTCGTCCTGCGCCGGCCCGTCGGTCCCGCGCTGCTCATCACGCCGTGGAACTTCCCGATCGCGATGATCGCCCGCAAGGTCGCCCCCGCGCTGGCCGCCGGGTGCACCGTCGTCATCAAGCCCGCCCAGCTGACCCCGCTCACCACGGCCTACGTCGCCGAGATCATCCGTGAGGAGCTCGAGGGACGCGGCCTGCCGACGGGCGTCATCAACGTCGTGCCGTCGGCGTCGGCGCGCACCATCTCGGGTCCCTTGCTGGCCGACCCGCGGCTGCGCAAGCTGTCGTTCACCGGTTCGACCGAGGTGGGCGCCGCCCTGCTCAAGGCGTCGGCGGACAACATCCTGCGCACCTCGATGGAGCTGGGCGGCAACGCGCCGTTCCTCGTGTTCGAGGACGCCGACATCCCCGCCGCCGTGCAGGGCGCCGTCCAGGCCAAGATGCGCAACGCGGGCCAGACCTGCGTCGCCGCCAACCGGTTCCTGGTGCACGCGTCCGTTGCCGAGGAGTTCACCGCGGGCCTCACCGAGGCGTTCGACAAGCTCGTGATCGGGCACGGCGCCGACGAGGGCACCACCGTCGGCCCGCTCATCGAGTCCTCGGCCGTCGACCGCGTCGAGGAGGTCGTCGCGGAGGCGGTCGACGCCGGCGCGCGCGTCCGCATCGGCGGCGACCGGCCCGACCGGCCCGGCTACTTCTACGCGCCGACGGTCCTCGACCGCGTCTCCGCCGACCTGCGCGTGATCACCGAGGAGACGTTCGGCCCGGTCGCCCCCGTGGTGACGTTCGGCTCCGAGGACGAGGGGGTCGCCCTGGCGAACTCGACGCCGTTCGGGCTCGTGGCCTACGCGTACACGCGGGACATCGCCCGGGTGATGCGCCTGGCGGAGTCGGTGGAGACCGGGATGCTCGGGGTGAACCGCGGGCTGGTGTCCGACGCGAGCGCACCGTTCGGCGGCGTGAAGTCCTCGGGCCTGGGGCGCGAGGGCGGCGAGGCCGGCATCGAGGAGTATCTCGACAGCGTGTACGTGGCGATCTGACGCGAGGCGCCTGTGTCACAGTTGCCCGCGTGACGCAGGACGCCGAAGGACGGGCCGCCATCCGGCAGGCCGTCTCGGTCTCCCTGGCCACCGGCCTGTACGGCGTGTCGTTCGGCGCGCTCGCCGTCGCAGCGGGACTGACCGTCCCGCAGGCCATGGCGCTCAGCCTCCTGATGTTCTCGGGCGGCTCGCAGTTCGCGTTCATCGGGGTGGTCGGCGCGGGCGGGCTCGCCGGTGCGGCCATCGCGACCGCGGGCCTCCTCGGTGTGCGCAACGGGCTCTACGGGCCGCAGGTCGCGCCGCTCATCGACGCCCGGGGCTGGCGCCGTCCCCTGGCCGCCCAGCTGACCATCGACGAGTCCACCGCCGTCGCGACCGCGCACAAGGCACCGCACGCCGCCCAGCTCGGGTTCTGGTGGACCGGCGTCGGTGTCTTCGTGCTCTGGAACCTCTTCACGCTGGTCGGCGCCGTCGCCGGGAACCGGATGGGCGACCCGGCGAGGTACGGGCTCGACGCCGCCGCGGCCGCCGCGTTCCTCGGCCTGGTCTGGCCGCGGATCACCGGCCCGGGCTCACGTCTCGCGCAGACGGTGGCGGCCGGTGCGGCCGTCGTCGCGCTCGCGCTCACCCCGGTCGTGCCCGCGGGGATCCCGGTGCTGCTGGCCGCCGTCGTCGCGATCGTCGCGGGCCTCGTCGCGCGTGAGCCGGAACCGGCCGCATGAGCACGGTCGCCACCTGGATCGCGCTGGTCGTGGCCAGCGCCGTCGTCTTCGCGCTCAAGCTCGCCGGCCACCTGGTGCCCAAGCACTGGCTCGCCGAGCCCCGCGTCGCACGGACCGCCGCCCTGGTGACGGTCGCCCTGCTGTCGGCGCTCGTCGCGGTGCAGACCGCCACGCGCGGGAACGAGCTCGTGCTCGACGCCCGGCTGCCCGCGCTCGTCGTCGCCGCGATCGCGCTGGCCCTGCGCGCACCGTTCATCGTCGTCGTCCTGCTCGCCGCGGTGACCGCGGCCGTGCTCCGCGCCCTCGGCATGCCCTGAGGTCGTGGGCACCATCGGCGGCCGTCGGCCGTTGGGGTGTCGGAACGCCCCCGCTGGTGCTGCACACGCGCCCGGCACCATCACTTCCCGGAGGACCCCGTGGCCACTCCCGCCCAGCGCAGCTCGCTCGGTTCGTTGATCTTCTTCTCCCGCTGGCTCCAGGTCCCCCTGTACCTCGGACTGATCGTCGCCCAGGCGATCTACGTCTGGCAGTTCATGGTCGAGCTCGGCCACATCTTCTCCGAGGTCTTCTTCCACGGCGGGATGGACGAGTCCGCGATCATGCTCGCCGTGCTCGGGCTGGTCGACGTCGTGATGATCGCGAACCTCCTGATCATGGTGATCATCGGCGGCTACGAGACGTTCGTGTCCCGGATCAAGCTCGACGACCACCCCGACCAGCCGGAATGGCTCTCGCACGTCAACGCGAACGTGCTCAAGACCAAGCTGGCGATGTCGATCATCGGCATCTCGTCGATCCACCTGCTCGCCAGCTTCATCCGCGCCGAGGCCATCCTCGAGGAGCCGCACGGCAACGCGGTGCTCCTGTGGCAGACCGCGATCCACCTCGCCTTCATCCTGTCCGCCGTCGCGCTGGCCTGGATCGACAAGATCTCGGCCAAGCACCCGCCGAAGGCGGCACCCGTCGCCGCCGAGGCGCGGGGGCCGGTCACGAACCCGCCGAAGGCGTCCGACGACCAGCGCGAGACGGTTAGCGTTCTCTAGTGCCTCTGTTCAGCGAGAACGCCGACGTCTCCGTCCGCCCCGCCATCCGGGGCGACGAGCACGCCATCGCCCGGATCCAGGTCGCGGCGTGGCAGGTCTCGCACGTCGACGTCCTGGGCCAGGGCGCCCTCGACCTGCTCGACGCGGCGGCGATCGAGGCGCAGTGGGCGTCGGCGGTCTCCGCCCCACCCGGCGCGGGCTACCGCGTGCTGGTCGCCTGCGACGGTCCGACCGTCGTCGGCGTGGTCTCGGTCGCCCCCGTCCCGACCTCGGAGGACCGGCCGTTCGACGCCCCGGGCGGCGCGATCCTGGCGCTCGAGGTCGAGCCCACGCACCAGCGCGTGGGCCACGGCTCGCGGCTGCTGGCCGCGGCCGTCGACACGCTCCGTGAGGACGGCGCCGACCAGGTGCACACCTGGGTGCTGGACGGGGACAACGCGCGTGCGCAGTTCCTGTCGTCCGCCGGTCTCGGCCCCGACGACGTGGTCCGCGAGCTGGTCTCGGGCCGGATGCCCGACGGGTCGACGCGCACCGTCACCGAGCACCGCTGGTCCGCCTCGATCTAGGCGCGGTGCAGCCGGCTGGCCGTCCGCAGCGACTCGCGGGCGCGCCGCCGGTCGCCCGCCGCGTCGTAGGCGAACGCGAGGTGGTACCAGGAGCGCCAGTCGTCAGGCTCCGCCTCGGCCCGCTCGCGCGCCGGCTCGAAGGCCTCCCGGGCAGCGGCGCGGTCGATCCGTCCCCCGGGCGACCGGGGCAGGTCGTCGACGGGCAGCTCGTCGGCGTCGGCGAGCTCGTCGGCCATCCGCTGCACGTCGATCGCGAGCCGCCACTCGCGGGCGACCAGCCAGATCACCAGCGGCGGCAGGACCCAGAAGGCGATCCCCAGGCCGATCCCGACGGGCTCCCCGGTGCGCAGGAGTGCGGTCGCGCGGGTGGCGACGAGCCACACGTACAGGCCGAGCAGCCCGGTGAGCGCGACGGCGGCGGCGACGGCGGTCCAGCGGCGACGGCTGGAGCGGGCGGCCACGGTCACGCCAGGTCGAGCAGCTGCTCGAGCCCCACGGTCAGCCCGGGCCGCGAGCCCACCTGACGCACGGCCAGCAGGACACCGGGCATGAAGCTGACACGGTCGAACGAGTCGTGCCGGATGGTCAGCTGCTCGCCGGCGTTGCCCAGCAGGATCTCCTCGTGCGCGACGAGCCCGCGCAGCCGTACCGAGTGCACCCGTACCCCCTCGACGTCGGCTCCGCGAGCCCCGTCGAGAGCCTGGGTGGTCGCGTCCGGGAGAGGGCCGAGAGCGGCGGCCGCGCGCGCTGCGGCGATCGCCGAGGCGGTGTGCCGGGCGGTTCCCGACGGCGCGTCGACCTTGTCGGGGTGGTGCAGCTCGATCACCTCGACGGACTCGAACCAGCGTGCCGCCCGCGCCGCGAACGCCATGGCCAGGACGGCGCCGAGCGCGAAGTTCGGGGCGACCAGGACGCCGACGCCGGGCCGGTCCGCGAGGTGGTCCCGCACGCGGGCGAGGGAGTCGTCGTCCCAGCCGGTGGTGCCGACGACCAGGTGGACACCGGCATCGACCAGGGCGTGCACGTTGCCCTCGGTGGCCGACGGGACCGTGAAGTCGACCGCCACCTGCGCACCGGCCTCGACGACCGCCGACAGGTCCGCGTCGGCGTCGACCGCCGCGACCAGCTCCAGGTCGGGCGCCTCCTGCACGGCGCGGACGACCGTCTGTCCCATGCGGCCCGCCGCACCCAGCACGGCCACCCTGATGCGCTCGCTCACGAGGAGAAACCCTAACGTCAGGCGGCGACCCCGAGCGCCGCCGCGATGCCCTCCTCCAGCCGTCGCAGCTCGACGTGGCCGAGCCCGGTGAACCGCTCCACCTCCCGCGGCGGGTAGCCGGCTCGCAGGTACCACTGCAGGACCGCGAGGGCGTCCTGGGGCCGCACGGGACCGGGACCGACGGCGTCCCGGACGAAGGCCGAGAACCGCACGGCTGCCAGGAACGCCTCCGGGGTGATCCCGAGCGTCTGGACCACCTCCCGGTGCAGGACCCCGACCGCCAGGTCCGCGTGCCGTGCCAGGTCCGACGCCCGGACCAGACCCCGCTGCTCGACGACGCTGCGCAGCACCGGCGTCAGCGCCTCCAGCGGCGACCCGACCGGCGCAGGCACCGCGTGCGCCGCCAGGGTCGCGCCGAGGAAGGCGGCCGCGTCCGCGTCCCGCCCCTGGTCCAGCGCGGTCGCGCACTCCCCCTCCACCTCGCCACCGAGCACCGCGCTGAGCGCGACGGGCTCGTGCGCGGCGGCGTGGACGCCCATCCGCGCGAGCGCCACCGGGTCGAGCTGGGCGCCGAGCCGGACCGACGGACCGTGCTGCTCCCGGACGAACGCCCGGTCGGCGAGCCCACGGACACCGCCGGCGTCAGGGGTCCGCACCTGCGTCAGGGGGTCGATGTGGACGCCTGCGGTGCCGATGGCGACGGACACGAGCCCGTGCCCGTCCGGCAGCAGCACCTCACGCTCCACGGCGCCGTCGGGCAGTCGCACCACCCAGAGGTGCTCGACGATCCCGCGTGCGCTCGGCGGCGGCGCGTAGCGACGGTAGACGACCTGATCGAGGGCCATGCCCCATCATCGCGCTCCCGCCGCCGCCGGCCACCCGCCGGGCGCAGGGTGTCTCACACGAACCTCCACAGGTGGTCGGCTGTCCCGCTGTCGTCCCACACGAGCGCCTGCGCACCCTGCGTCGTGGACATGCTGTCCACGCCCAGCACGCGGCCGGTCGCGTTCTGGAGGCGGAAGTACCCGTTGGACCCGTACCGCAGCCGCCACCGCTGGGTGGTCGCGCCCGTGTCCGTGGTGGAGACGGCCCGGCCGCCGTTGCCGGTGCCGTCGACGGCGAGCAGCTTGCCGGTGTGCTGGTTGCGCACCCGGAGCAGCCCGTCGCTGCCGAGCGTCGCCGTCCACAGGTGGTCCGCCGTGCCGGTGTCGACCCACTGCACCACGAGGGCACCGTCGGCGGTCGACATGCCCGACACGCCGAGAACGAGGCCGCTGTTGAGGTTCTGCAGGCGCCGCGCCCCCGTGGGCACGACGCGCCAGCGGTTGTCCTGGCTCCCGTCGTCGCCCGACATGACGGCCTGCGCCCCCTGCGCGGTCGAGTTCCCCTGCAGTCCCAGGACCCGCGACGTGTGCACGTTGCGGACGCGGTGCGTGCCGTCGCCCGCATCCACCAGCACCCAGCGGTGGTCCGCCGTGCCGGTGTCGCCCCACTGCAGGACGCGCGCCCCGTCCGAGGTCGACATGTTCTCGACGCCGAGGACCTTGCTGCTGTGCACGTTCCGGAGCTTGAGCGCGTCACCGTCGGCCACGAACAGCCAGTCGTGGTCGGCGGACCCGTTGTCTCCCCACTGCAGCGCCAGGCCGCCATCGGCGGTGGACATGCCCGAGACGCCGAGCACGAGGCCGCTGGCGACGTTCACCAGGCGGTACGGGCCCGACGAGCCCGTGGCCCCACCGCCCTGGCCGCCCGTGCGCCAGTAGACGGTGTAGTTGTGGCCGTGGGCGTCGTAGAACGGGCCGAGCCCGACGTTCTGCCCGTCGGCCTGCGCGGTGAACGCCAGCGAGGTGGTGCTTGTGCGGGTGACGGACGCGACGTCCAGCGCCGGCGGGCCGGACAGCGTGCGGTCGCCGTAGTTGCCGGACAGCAGGGTGGGACCATAGAAGACCGCCCCCGTGCCGGCGTTGTCGTTGGTCGGCTCCACCCGCACACTCATCGGCAGCCGGAGGGCGAGCGCGTCGCCCGCGGCCCAGGTGCGGGTGACCGACGCGTACGACCCCGGGGCGGCCGCGACGTCCAGCGCCGCTCCGTTCAGGGTCAGCGAGGCGCCCGAGGCCCAGGCGGGGATACGCACCCGGACCGTCCAGGACCCCGACGGGCTCCCGCCGATCGTCAGGGTCGTCGTGTCCCCGACGGGGTACGACGTGGCCTGGGTGACCGTCACGTTGCGGGCGGCCCACGTCAGGGTGGACGGCATGAACAGGTTGACCGTCAGCGTGGTGCCCTCGGAGAAGTAGATCGAGTCCATGAGCTTGGTGTTGGTCTCGATCCCGGTGCCCTGGCAGCACCAGAACGTCGTGTAGGGCGTGGAGAACGTGCCGCCGCCCCAGGCCGGGCCCGAGGAAGGCGTGCCGCGCCGGCCGCCGGGACGCAGCGGCGTGAAGTAGGAGAACCCGCCCATCGAGTCGGACGGGTTCTGCGCGCCGAGCAGGTGGTTGAGCAGCGCCCGCTCGTAGTAGTCGAAGTAGCCCGCGTTGTCGGGGTCGAGCGTCCACAGCTCGCGCGTGAGCTTGAGCATGTTGTAGGTGTTGCACTGCTCGGCCGTGTCGTTGTCCAGGTACGTCGAGATCGCGTTCGGGGGACGGAAGTGCTCGGCCTCGCTGTTGCCGCCGATCGCGTACGTGTGCGCGGCCACCGTGATGGCCCAGGCGTTGCGGGCGATGTCCCGGTACCGCGTCGCGCCCGTGGACTTGTACTCGCGCGCGGCACCGACCCACTTGGGCACCTGCGTGTTGGCGTGCAGGCCGTTCAGCTGGTCACGGTTGGAGGCGAGCGGGTCGAACACCGACGCGTGGTCGAAGCGCTGCGCCACGGTGAGCCAGCGCTGGTCGTTGGTCATGAGGTAGAGGTCGGCGAAGACCGCGTTCATGCCGCCGAACTCGACCCGCAGGGCGACCTGCATCTGCGACTGCGACAGCCGGCCGGTGCGAGCGTCCACCCAGCCCGCGAACCGCAGCAGGACGTCGCGCGCCTGCGTGCTGCCCAGCAGCCGCCAGACGTCCAGCAGGCCGGCGAGCGTCTTGTGGATCGCGTAGTACGAGACGTTGCCGGACCCGGTCTCGACGGCGTTGAAGTCGGACTCGGGGAAGCCGGACAGGTACCCCGTCGTGAACCCGGCGGCGCCGTTGTTCGCCTGGCACTTGGCGAGCTCCGCCACCATCGTCGTGGCCTTGTCACGGCACGTCGTGTCGCCCAGGACCGCCCACGCCTGCGCCCAGGCCGTGAGGAAGTGGCCCTGGCTGTGGGTGCGGAACGGGAAGTTCGGAGCCTCCCATCCACCGAGCGCCTGGGCGCCCTGCGTCGAGAGCCGATGGTTCGCGCGGAAGTTGTACAGCAGACGGTTGACGTCGACGCTGCGCAGGTAGGCGAGCGTCCGGTCCTGGTTCTGCGTCCACCGGCTCGTCGCCAGGCGCACCTGGCCGAGCTCGAAGGGTCTGGCGCGGGTGCCGATCTCCGCTCGGGCCTGGGCCAGCTCGGCGGCGTACGACCGGGCGATCGGCCCCAGCTGCGGGCCGGCTGCGGCGGCGAGGCCGGCCACGCCCGCCAGCTGCAGGAGCCGGCGGCGGGAGAGCGACGTGCTCGGTCGGGGGGACTCGGGTCGTCCGGGCTCCTGGTTCATGCCGAACCTCTCCGTTGAGGTGATGTTAGCGCTCACAATTGGTACCGGAGCGACGCTAGGCGCTCTGCCGTCGTGAGTACACGGCAGCGACGAACCGAAACGCTTCGGATCCTCGAACGGGGGCATGGCACCCGGTCGTCACCGCCGAGCGGGCGCTGACGTGTTCCTGCGGGGGCGCGCTCGGAGGCGTCCCGCGACCGCGAGACCGAGGACCCCGCCGGTCGCCGTGTGAGGTCAGTCGCCGAACGGGCCGACGCGGACCACCGAGCGCGGCCGGGACGCCAGCTCGGCAGCCAGGTCCTGCACGTCCTGCACCGTGACGGCGCGGATCAGGTCCAGCGACTCGTCGATGCTCAGCAGGGAGCCGTGCACCAGCTCGGACTTGCCGAGCCTGCTCATGCGCGAGCCGGAGTCCTCCATGCCGAGCACCAGCCCGCCGGCCAGCTGCCCCATGGACCGTTCGAGCTCGGCCTGCGTGATCGGCGCGTCGGCCATGCGCTCCCACTCCGCGACCATCAGCGCCACGACCTCGTCGACCTTGCCCGGCGTGCAGCCCGCGTAGAGGCCGAAGACGCCGGTGTCGGCGTGGCCGGACGCGAACGAGTACGTGGAGTAGGCCAGGCCGCGGCGCTCGCGGATCTCCTGGAACAGCCGCGAGGACATGCCTCCGCCGAGCACGGCGTTCAGGACCGAGAGCGTGAACCGCTTCGGGTCCGTGGCGGTCAGCGAGGTGCCACCGATGATGACGTTCGCCTGCTCGGTGTGCCGGCGGATCGTGAGCTCGACTCCCGCGGCGGGGATGCCGCCCTGCCCGGCCTGCACGGCGATGTCCGTCGGGACCCGACGGCTGCGCGGCTCCGCGCCGGCGTCCAGCGGCCACCCGCCCGTGGTGAGCGCCTCGGTGACCTGGGCGCAGAGCACGTCGTGGTCGACACCGCCGGCGGCCGTGACGACGAGCGTCGACGGCCGGTAGTGCTCGCGGTAGTGCTCCCAGACGGCATCGCGCGGGACGGCGCGGATAGTGTCGGGGGTGCCGCCGATGGGCCGGCCCAACGCGTGGGCGCCCAGGACCGCGGCGGCGAACTGCTCGTGGACGACGTCACTGGGGTCGTCGTCGTTCATCGCGAGCTCTTCGAGGATCACGCCGCGCTCGGTCTCGAGCTCGTCGGTGTCCAGGCGCGCGGACGTGACCATGTCCGCGATGACGTCGACCGCCATCGGGAGATCGGTGTCGAGCACCCGTGCGTAGTAGCAGGTGTGCTCCTTGCCGGTGGCGGCGTTGGCCTCACCACCGACGGCGTCGAACGCCTCCGCGATGTCCATCGCGGTGCGGCGCGCGGTGCCCTTGAACAGCAGGTGCTCGAGGAAGTGCGTCGAGCCGTGGTGGCCGTCGGACTCGTCGCGCGAGCCGACCCCCACCCATGCGCCGACGGTCGCAGAACGCAGGCCCGGCATGTGCTCGGTGAGCACCCGGACCCCGCCGGGCAGGACGGAACGACGCACGATGGCGTCGCCGTCCTGCCCGACGGACTGCTCGGCCCCGGGCTGACCCGGGCGGACGAGCGGGAGGTCCAAGGGCATCGTCAGGCGTCGACCGGCTCGGACGCGCCCTCGGCCGGAGCCTCGGACTCCTCACCCTCGATGACAGCGTGCAGCGACAGCTTGCCGCGCGGGTCGATCTCGCCGATCTCGACCTGGACCTTCTGGCCCACGGCCAGGACGTCCTCGACGTTCTCGACGCGACGACCACCGACGAGCTTGCGGATCTGCGAGATGTGCAGCAGACCGTCCTTGCCCGGCGACAGGGAGATGAACGCACCGAACGTCGTGGTCTTGACGACCGTGCCGACGAAGCGCTCCCCGATCTCGGGCATGTGCGGGTTGGCGATCGCGTTGATCGCCGCACGCGCGGCCTCCGCCGACGGACCGTCGGTGGCGCCGATGTAGACCGTGCCGTCGTCCTCGATCGAGATGTCGGCGCCGGTCTCCTCCTGGATCTGGTTGATCATCTTGCCCTTCGGCCCGATGACCTCGCCGATCTTGTCGACCGGCACCTTCACGGAGATGACGCGAGGCGCGAACGGGCTCATCTCGTCGGGCACGTCGATCGCCTCGGCGATGACGTCGAGGATCGCCAGGCGGGCCTCCTTCGCCTGCGTCAGCGCGCCGGCCAGCACCGAGGCGGGGATGCCCTCGAGCTTGGTGTCGAGCTGGATGGCCGTGACGAACTCGCGGGTACCGGCGACCTTGAAGTCCATGTCACCGAACGCGTCCTCGGCACCGAGGATGTCGGTGAGCGCGGCGTAGCGGGTCTCACCGTTCACCGTGTCGGACACGAGGCCCATCGCGATGCCCGCGACAGGCGCGCGCAGCGGCACACCGGCGTTGAGCAGCGACAGGGTGGACGCGCAGACCGAGCCCATCGACGTCGAGCCGTTGGAGCTCAGCGCCTCGGAGACCTGACGGATGGCGTACGGGAACTCCTCGCGGCTGGGCAGGACCGGCATGAGCGCGCGCTCGGCGAGCGCCCCGTGGCCGATCTCGCGACGCTTCGGCGAACCGACGCGACCCGTCTCGCCCGTGCTGTAGGGCGGGAAGTTGTAGTTGTGCATGTAGCGCTTGCGCGTCTCCGGGGAGAGCGTGTCGAGCTGCTGCTCCATGCGCAGCATGTTCAGCGTGGTGACACCCAGGATCTGGGTCTCGCCGCGCTCGAAGATCGCCGAGCCGTGCACGCGGGGCAGGACCTCGACCTCGGCCGAGAGCGTGCGGATGTCCCGCAGGCCACGGCCGTCGATGCGGAAACCATCCGTGAGGATGCGCTGGCGGATGAGCTTCTTCTGCACCGCGCGGTACGCGGCCGACAGCTCCTTCTCACGACCCTCGAACTGGGCGGACAGCTGCGCGACGACCTCGGCCTTGATCTCGTCCAGGCGGTTCTCGCGGGTCTGCTTGTCACCGATGCTCAGCGCGTCGTTCAGAGACGCGTTCGAGGCACCGTCGACGGCCGCGTACGCGTCGTCCTGGTAGTCCGGGAACGTCGGGAAGACCTGGGTCTCCTTGGCGGCCTTCGCGGCCAGCTCCTGCTGGGCCTGGACGAGCACCTTGATGAACGGCTTGGCCGCCTCGATGCCCTGGGACACGATCTCCTCCGTGGGGGCGGTGCCCCCCTCGAACTTGATGATGTTCCAGGACTTCTCGGGCGCCTCGGCCTCGATCATGGCGATCGCCACGTCGTCACCGACGACGCGGCCGGCCACGACCATGTCGAACGTCGCGCGCTCCCGCTCGGAGTACCGCGGGAACGCGACCCACTGGTTGTCGACGAGCGCGACGCGCACACCGGCGACGGGGCCGGAGAACGGCAGGCCCGACAGCTGCGTCGAGATGGACGCCGCGTTGATGGCCAGCGTGTCGTAGGAGTCGTCCGGGTGGATCGACAGCACGGTGATGACGACCTGGACCTCGTTGCGCAGGCCCTTGACGAACAGGGGGCGCAGCGGGCGGTCGATCAGGCGGCACGCGAGGATGGCCTCGGTGCTCGGGCGACCCTCGCGACGGAAGAACGAGCCGGGGATCTTGCCGGCCGCGTACGACCGCTCCTCGACGTCGATCGTCAGGGGGAAGAAGTCGAACTGCTCCTTCGGGTGCTTGCCGGCCGTGGTGGCGGCGAGCAGCGTCGTCTCGCCGTCCAGGTAGGCGACGGCGGCACCGGCGGCCTGCTTGGCGATACGGCCGGTCTCGAAGCGGACGGTGCGGGTGCCGAAGCGACCGTTGTCGATCACTGCCTCGGCGAACTGGATCTCGGGACCCTCCACGGGTGCCCTCCTCTTTGGTGAAGGCGCCGGCCGTCCGCGAGCGATCTTCGATCGAGGCCACCGGACTCCCCTCGCGGAGCTTCCGGAAGCCACTACCGAGGACCGAACCGAGCGGACCGACGCGGTGTGGTGGTACTCGTCGTGCACAGGTGATGCTGTCGTACCAGTGGGCCCGTGGGGGCCCGACGCGGCACCAGCCCGGACCCTTGAGCGGGTCCGGGCTGGTGCGAGGCGTTATCGGCGCAGACCGAGCTTCTCGATGAGGCTGCGGTAGCGGTTGATGTCGACCTTCTGGAGGTACCCGAGCAGGCGACGACGCTTGCCGACGAGCAGCAGAAGGCCGCGGCGGCTGTGGTGGTCGTGCTTGTGGGTCTTGAGGTGCTCCGTGAGGTCCTTGATGCGCTGCGTGAGCATCGCGATCTGGACCTCGGGGGAACCGGTGTCACCCTCGTGGGTGGCGTGTTCGGTCATGATGGACTGCTTGACGGCACTTTCGAGCGGCACGGTTCTCCAGGTTGTCTCGTTGCGCGGTGCGCCGGGGCATGTCCACCCGGGCTCTCTCTGTCCGCGGCCGTTCGTACGGCGCCCATAGACTATCAGGCTGCGGGAACGCCTCCGGCATCGGGCACCGAGCCGGGAGCCGTGACGAGGATCTCCCGCACCCGGTCGACGTCCTCGTGCATCTGCACGAGCAGCTCCTCGACCGAGTCGAACCGCAGCGTCGGCCGCAGCCGCTCCACCAGCTCGAGGACGACCACCTCGTCGTAGAGGTCGAGGTCCGTGCGGTCCAGCACGTACGCCTCGACCCGGCGCTCCACGCCGTCGAACGTCGGGTTGGTGCCGATCGAGACCGCGGCAGGCAGGACCCGGTCCACGTCCGCGGCGTCGACGTCGCTGCCGTCCGCGTGCAGCACCCGACGCAGCCACCCGGCGTAGACGCCGTCCGCGGGCACCATGCCGCCGGCGCCGGTCGGGTCCTGGCCCAGGTTGGCCGTCGGGAAGCCGAGGTCGCGACCCCGCGCGTCACCGTGCACGACCGGGCCGCGGATGCGGTGCGGCCGGCCGAGCACCCGCGCGGCCTGGACGACGTCGCCGGCGTCCAGCAGCTCGCGCACCCACGTCGAGGACCAGCGTCGCCGCAGCGGGTCGGCCATCAGGTCCTCGGCGCTGCCCGGGTCGGCGGACGCGGCGGGGGTCACGTCGTCGATGACCTCGACGTCGAACCCGTGATCACGGCCGAGGCCGACCATGGTCGACAGGTCGCCGGAGTTGTTCCAGCCGAACCGCACGTCCCGTCCCACCACGACCGTGCGGGCGTGCAGCACGTCCACCAGGTAGCGCCGCACGAACTCCTCGGGCGTCTGCCGGGCGAACTCCAGCGTGTACTCCAGCAGCAGCACCGCGTCGAGGCCGGTCTGCTCCAGGAGCTCGAGGCGGTCGGCGTCACCCGTGAGCAGCGGCGGCGCGGTGTCCGGTCGGTGCACCTGCTGGGGGTGCGGGCTGAACGTCACCGCGACCGCCTGCGCACCCGCCGTCGCGGCGTCGGCGCACATCCGGCGCAGCACGCTCGCGTGACCGCGGTGGACGCCGTCGAAGTTGCCGATCGTCACCACCGACGGACCGAAGTCCGCGGGCACGTCGGACAGCTCCCTCCAGACCTGCACACCTGCTCCTCGTCGTCCGTGCCCCACGTGCGATCGAGGGCTCGACGGACAAGCCTGCCACCCCGGCCACCCGTCGCACGCCACCGAGGCGTGCGACGGGCGACCGTCAGGGTGCGACGACTAGCTCCGAGGGTGTCCCGGCAGCGTGATCGTGAGCCGGGCGGGGTTCGTCGCCGTGGTCCCGGCGGCGTTCTTGAACACCGCTCGGTACTCCGTGCCGAGGCTCAGCACCGTGGCCTTGAACGAGAGCGTCGTGCTCTTCGCACCCGGCACGGTGACCCACGGGCTGCCGAACCAGCGCACCTGCCACGTGACGGTCGGCGTCGGGTAGCCCGTCGCGGCCGCGGTGAAGGTCACGGTCTTGCCGAGCGCAGCCCGGACCGGCGCCGGGTGCGTGGTGACGACCGGGGCGGACGTCGCCACCGTCAGCGTCGCCACCTGTGTCGTCGCGGACCCTGCCGCGTTCGTGAACACCGCGCGGTACGACGCCCCGGCGGTGACCACCACGTCCAGCGTGGTCCCCGTCGCGCCGACGACGTCCTGCCACGGCCCGGCCTGCTGGATCTGCCACTGCACCGTGGGTGCCGGGGTACCCGACGCGGTCGCCGTGAACGACGCCGTCGAGCCGAGGGCAGCCGTCACGGACGCGGGCTGCTGCGTGATGGCCGGAGCCACCTGGACGGGAGCGCCCGAGCCCTGGTCGGCGACGAAGGACGCCACCCACGACAGCGCCGAGTTCCAGTTGACCGTGATCTCGTTCGACGCCCACGACGAGATGACGTCGAGGTAGCACATCGACGGAGCGCACCCCTGGGTGAACGTCGACTGCATCGTCGGGTCCCAGGTTCCGGTGAACGAGTTCGGACCTCCGGCGAGCGAGCCCGCCGGCGGCTCCGGCAGCCCCGGGTCCAGCGAGTGCGCGAACCAGCGGCTGTGCTGCTGGTGGGAGGCCACCTCGCCCCACCCGGTCACGTAGGACTGGTTCAGGCCGTTGCGGCCCAGCAGGTAGTCCATGCCCTCGAGCACCGACCGGCTGTAGGTCACGTCCCCGGTGAGGTCGTACGCGACGCCCAGGACGACGAGGTTGTTGGCCACCGACGAGCTGGAGCCCCACGCGTACTGGCCGCTGGCGGGCGAGTACACCGAGCCGAACGCGTGCGCCGCCTGGCTGGCGACGTACCCGTCCGCGCCGGCGACGACCGACGCCTTGACCTCGTCGAGGCCCGGCAGGTCGCTCGGCACCGTGGCCAGGTCGATCCGGCCGAGCGCCGCGACGCTCCCCCAGTTGAACCCGTCGGGCGTGAAGACGTCCGCCGTGTGCTGCGGGCTGGTGAGGACGAACTGCTCGAACGCGTCCTCACCGGTGGTCAGGAACAGCTCGGCGGCCGCCCAGTAGAACTCGTCGGTCACCACGCTGTCGTCGTACGCCCCGCCGCCGTCGGCACCGGCTGCCGCCGGCGCGTAGACGGCCGGGTGGGCGAGGGCCGCGGCCCACGTCGAGCGCGCCGTGGCGAGCAGCGAGTCGGCGAAGGCCGGGTCGTACTCGCGGAACAGGCGGGCCCCCTGCGCGGCCACGGCGGCGACGTTCAGGGTCGCCGCGGTGGACGGTCGCGCCAGCGAGCGCACCTGCGGGTCGTTCGCCGGGAGGAGCGGCAGGCCGGTCCAGCCCTCGTCGTGGACCTTGTGGTGCACCATGCCCGCGTACTGCCCGGACGGCGCGATCATCTTCTGCATCCACTCGAGCTCCCACCGGGCCTCGTCCAGCACGTCGGGCACGCCGTTGCCGTGCTCGGGCAGGTCGAGCGTGCCGTCGCCGAGTGCTCCCGGGGCCGCCGAGGACGCGGTCAGGGTGCGCTCGTAGGTGCCGAGCAGCTGCGCCACCGAGATCCCTCCGTTGACCACGTACTTGCCGTGATCGCCGGCGTCGTACCAGCCGCCCGAGACGTCGAGCGTGTAGTCGCAGGTCCAGCCGTCGTAGTAGTCGCGCGGCCCGATGCACGGCACCTCGGTGTCGCCCTGGTTGGGTGCGACCCCGACGTGCCCGGCCACGCGGGCGTACTCGTCGCCGACGATCGCGCCGTCGATCGGCGTGCCGGAGCGGGCGAGGTAGAAGTAGTCCAGCGTGTCCTGGCGGAGCTGTTGGTAGAGGTCGGCGTCGATGTCGAACGGCCGGCTCGTCTCCCCGTCGGCGACGAGGGTGTACCCGGCGCCCTCGGTCGAGAAGTCGGTGAGGTCGATGACGTGGACGTCGAGACCGGTCGACCCGTCAGCGCCTGCGGGGGTGGTGGTGCCGGTCGCGACGACCGCGTCGGCCGCGTCGTGCAGCTCCCACGGCAGCGCCTCGGCCGCGTCCGTCACGAGCGTCGCGCGCTTCGGGCCCTCGGGCACGTACCCGACCTGGTTCACCCGCACGCGAGGCCCGGTCTCGGGCTCGTAGGGCGGGGGCGGGCTCGCGGTGGTGCGCAGCGAGACGTCGGTGATGCAGAACTCGTACGAGGTCGACTTGCCCAGGTGGAAGGCCAGCTGGCCGGGCGCCGCGCCGTCGGCCGGGAACGTGAGGTTCGCCGTGAACGGGTACGTGTAGGTGGTCAGCTCGCTGGTCAGCGGGGCGGACGCCTGCTCGAACGTGGTCCGGTAGGCGCCGCCGCCCTCGCCGACGATCACGCGCACCGGGGTGTCCGGCGTGGCGCTCGCCGTGAAGGTCAGGACGTAGTTCTGCCCCTCCTCGATCGGGATCCCGGTGAAGGCCAGACCAGCGTCCCAGGGGTTGCTCTGGCCGCCCGGCAGAGTGGTGCAGACGCCGCCGTCGGTGAAGACCGGGTCCGACCCGCCGTACAGGCCCCACGGCCCGAGCGACTCGGCGAACGAGGTGTGCGGCAGGAGCTCGACGTCGGAGGTCAGCGACACGTCGTCGAGGCAGAACGTCCAGGCGTCGGGGCTGAAGCCACCCAGCTGGAAGGCGATCTGGCCCTCGGGCTCGTCCGGGGTGGCGGTCGCGGGGTAGCTGTCGGCCGCGGTGAACTCGTAGGAGACGTCCGTGAGATCCGACGTCAGGGCGGGGCTCTTGTCGAGCACGGTCCCGTAGGGAGCGCCGTTCTGGCCGACGAGTGCCCGGATGGTGACGTCCGTCGTCGCGGACGCCGAGAACGCGAGCGTGTACGTCGTCCCCTGCTCGACCGCGACGCCGTTGAGCAGCACGCCGACGCCGTACTGCGCGGAACCGGCCGGAACGTCGACGCAGAAGGCGCCACCACTGGTGTCGATCGCCCCCTCGTGGCCGTAGGCGACCCAGGCTCCGGGACCGTCGTCGAACGACTCGGTCGGGACTGCGGCGCCTGCGGGTGCGATGCCCATCAGCACGAGGGCGGCTGTAGCGGTCAAGGCGGCGCCTGCGCGCCAGCTGCGACGAGAAACCACGGTGTCTCCCTAGATAGGAGCGCTCCCACGACCCTGTGGGGCGCTGTGACGCTCCGCGCAGAGTAGCCGCCGAACCGGACATATCGGAAGAGTCTCGAAACGATTCGTCCGGAGGAGGTGCGGGCGGCGCCGTGCTCAGGCGGGCGAGAACACCAGGGCCGGGCGGACTGTGCCGCCTCGCTCCTCGAGCAGTGCCACGAGCCGGCCGTCCTGGTCGATACCCGCCACCGTCGCGGCGGGCGCATCCTCGACGACGCCGATCGACTGCCCGTAGGACAGCGCCCGGGCCTCGTCGGGCGTGAGGTCTCGCACGGGGAAGGTGGCGCGGGCGGAGTCGGCGAGGGACACCACGTCGATCGGCTCGTCCATCGCCAGGGCACCGAGGTCGTCGAGCGACCTGGCGACGTCGAGGCCGTAACCACCGACCCGGGTCCGCCGCAGCGCGGTGAGGTGCCCGCCGACGCCGAGCCCGGCGCCCAGGTCGCGGGCGAGGGCACGGACGTAGGTCCCCGACGAGACCACGACAGTCACGTCGACGTCGAGCGCCGGCGACCCGTCGTCGGTGCGCACCGGGCGCACGTCGTGCACGTCGAACCGGCTGACGGTGACCGGACGCGCGGCCAGCTCGACGTCCTCACCAGCACGGACGCGGGCGTACGCGCGCTGGCCGTCGACCTTGATCGCGGAGACGGCGCTGGGCACCTGCTGGATAGCGCCCGTGAGGGCAGCCGCTCCCGCGAGCACGTCGGCGGACGTGACGCCCGAGGCGTCGACCGTGGCCAGCACCTCCCCCTCGGCGTCGTCGGTGGTCGTCGTGACGCCGAGCCGGATGGTCGCGGTGTACTCCTTGTCGGCGCCGACGATGTAGGTCAGCAGCCGCGTCGCACGACCGATGCCCACCACGAGGACGCCGGTCGCCATGGGGTCGAGCGTGCCCGCGTGCCCGACCTTGCGGGTGCTCGCCAGGCGGCGCATGCGCGCGACGACGTCGTGGCTGGTCCACCCGGCGGGCTTGTCGACGACGACCACGCCGTCCGCGGCGGTCGGCCGCCTGGGCCCCGGCTCCGTCCGCGTCACGCTGTGCGCCGCTCGGCGATGCCGTCCTCCACGCACTGCACGAGCGCGTCCAGGCCACCGTCCTCGCCACGGTGCGCCGGCGCGTCGACGGCGAGGAGCACGTTGATGAGCATGCCCTGCGCGACGAAGATGCGGGCCGTCTCGTCATCGGCACCGGACCGCTCCCGGAAGAGACGGAACGCCTCCCCCAGCGTGTGCCGCGCGACGCGGCCCACCTCCTGGTCGGCACCGGCGATGAACCCGTGCATGACCAGGCGCAGCAGGTCGCGGTCCGCCAGGAGGCTCACGTACGCATCGCCCATCGCGTGCCCCGCCTCCGGTCCGGCCGGCACCGCACCGAGCGTCGCGAGGATCTGCGCGCTGGCCTCGGAGTAGGCCTCGAGGAAGAGCTCGCGCTTGGTGCCGAACAGCCGCACGACGTACGGCTGGGACACGCCTGCGGCGCGGGCCACCTCGTCCGTGCTGGCCGCGTACCCGCGCTCCGCGAACACCTTGCGGGCGGCGACGAGGATCTCGGCGCGGCGCTGGGCGCCGGACATGCGCGGGACCGGCTTCTTCGCCGTCCAGTCGACGGGCTGCTCCTGAGACATGGTTGACATGTTATCAGCCGATGCCTACGGTCGCTCTTGTTAGTAATCAATCAATGCCAACAAGGAGACCCTCGTGACCGTCACGATGCCGGCACCGGCCGGGCTGCCCGTCGCGCCACCTCCCGTGCGGCGCCGCCGCGGCACGGCCGTCGCGCTCATCGCCGCGTCCGTGCCGATGTTCATGGCGACCCTCGACAACCTCGTCATGACCACCGCGCTCCCCGTCCTGCGCACTGAGCTGTCCGCCACCCTCGAGCAGCTGCAGTGGATGGTGAACGCCTACACGCTCAGCTTCGCCACCCTGATGATCGCCGCCGCGACCCTGGGCGACCGGTGGGGACGCCGCCGGGTGTTCGTCGCCGGCATCGTCGTGTTCGCGCTCGCCTCGATCGCCTCGGCCCTGGCCACCAGCGCCGAGCTGCTCATCGCCGCCCGCGCGGTGCAGGGCGCCGGCGCCGCGGCGATCATGCCGCTGTCCCTCACGCTGCTCGCCGGCGCCGTCCCTGCCGCCCGACGCGCGATGGCGATCGGGGTCTGGGGCGGCGTCTCCGGGCTCGGCGTCGCACTCGGACCCGTGATCGGCGGCGCCGTGGTCGACGGGATCTCGTGGGAGGCCATCTTCTGGATCAACGTCCCGGTGGCCGTCGTCGCCGTCCCGCTCGTGCTGTGGGCGCTGCCGGAGTCGCACGGCCGACGTCAGCCGCTCGACCTCGCCGGGCTGGCCCTGGCGGGTGCCGGCATCCTCTCGCTCGTCTGGGCGATCATCCGGGGCAACGACGACGGCTGGGGCTCGGTCACGGTCGTCGGCGGCATGCTGCTCGGCGCCCTCCTGCTCGGCGCCTTCCTGCTCCGCGAGTCGCACACCGACCACCCGCTGATCCCGCTGCGGCTGTTCCGGGTGCGCTCGTTCGCCGTGGCCAACGGGAGCGCGCTGGTGTTCTCGTTCGGCGTCTTCGGCCTCGTGTTCCTGCTCGCCCAGTACCTGCAGATCGGGATGGGCTTCACGCCTCTGGAGGCCGGCATCCGCACGCTGCCGTGGACGGCCGCGCCGATGATCTTCGCGCCGATCGCCGGGATGCTCGCTCCCCGCGTCGGGGTGCGCCCGCTCCTCGCCGCGGGGCTCGCCCTGCAGGCCGCTGGACTGGCGTGGCAGGGGCTCATCGTCTCCACCGACGGTCTCGTCTACGCCGACCTCGTGCCCGGGCTCGCCCTGGCCGGCATCGGCATGGGTCTGACCTTCGCGCCGAGCGCGACGGCCGTGCTCTTCGACATGGCGCCCGACGACCACGGCACCGCCAGCTCGGTCAACGCGACGATCCGCGAGATCGGCGGGGCGCTGGGCGTCGCCGCGCTCGTCGCGGTGTTCACCGCGTCGGACGGCACCCTGACCCCCGACGGCTATGTCGCCGGTCTGCAGCCTGCGGCCCTCGTCGCCGCGGTCGTGGTGGCGCTCGGGGCCCTCATGGTGCTGGTGTGGATGCCGCGCGACACGGGACGCCAACGCCTCTGACGCAGAGCACGACGGCGCCCCCTGGAGCTCCAGGGGGCGCCGTCGTGCGTGGGTCAGTCGTCCGTCGCGTCCTCGTCGGCCTTCTTGTACGGGTCCGCGTCGCCCGCGAAGCTCGCCTGGGCGGCCAGCGCCGCGACCTCGCGGTCCCGACGGGCCGCCTCGAGCAGCGCGGCGTCCAGTTGTGCCGACGTGTCCGGCAGCGCGTCGAGGTGGAAGTCCAGCGACGGGGTCAGCCGGATGCCGGTCTGCTTGCCCACCTCGGAGCGGATGATCCCCTTCGCGCTCTCCAGCGCGGCAGCGGTGTCGGTGCGCGCGGCGTCGTCGCCGAGCACCGTGTAGAAGACGTCGGCGTGCTGGAGGTCACCGGTCACGCGGACGTCGGTGACGGTGACGAAGCCCAGGCGCGGGTCCTTGATCCGGGTGTCGAGCATCTGCGCGACGACCTGCTGGATGCGCTCGCTGAGCTTGCGGGCGCGGGCTGTGTCCGCCATCGGATCGCTCCTTCTGTCTAGGTGAGAGACCGCAGGGCGGGCGAGTTTCTCGCCCGCCCTGCGGTTGGTGATCACTGAGGTCAGGCGCGAGGCTTCTCGCGCATCTCCCAGGTCTCGATGGTGTCGCCGATCTCGACGTCGTTGAACGACCCCAGGCCGATACCGCACTCGAAGCCCTCGCGGACCTCCGTGGCGTCGTCCTTGAACCGCTTGAGCGACTCGATCGTCAGGTTGTCGCCGACGACCTTGCCACCACGCGTGACGCGCGCCTTCGTGTTCCGTCGGATGAGGCCCGACCGGACGATCGAGCCGGCGATGTTGCCGAACTTCGACGACCGGAAGACCTCGCGCACCTCGGCGGAACCGAGCTGCACCTCCTCGTACTCCGGCTTGAGCATGCCCTTGAGGGCCGCCTCGACGTCGTCGATCGCCTGGTAGATGACCGAGTAGAAGCGCACGTCGACGCCCTCGCGGTCAGCCAGCTCCTCGACGCGCTCCGCGTACTTGACGTTGAAGCCGATGATGATCGCCGAGTCGACGGTGGCCAGGTTGACGTCGTTCTGCGTGATGGCACCCACCCCACGGTGGATGACCCGCAGCTCGACCTCCTCGCCCACGTCGATCTTGAGCAGTGCGTCCTCGAGCGCCTCGACGGCACCGGAGACGTCGCCCTTGAGGACCAGGTTGAGGGTCTCGACCTTGCCCTGCTGGAGCGCCTGCGTGAAGTCCTCGAGGCTGATGCGCTTGCGACGCTTGGCCAGGAGGGCGGCACGCTCGGCCGCCTCGCGCTTCTCGCCGATCTGACGCGCGGTGCGGTCGTCCGGAGCCACGATGAACGTGTCGCCGGCGCGGGGCACCGAGGTCAGGCCGAGCACCTGGACGGGGCGCGACGGACCGGCCACGAGGACCGGCTCACCGTGCTCGTCGAACATCGCGCGGACTCGACCGTACGCCGTACCGGCGACGATCGAGTCGCCGACGTTCAGCGTGCCGGACTGCACGAGCACCGTCGCGACGGCACCGCGGCCCTTGTCGAGGTTCGCCTCGATGGCGACACCACGAGCGTCCTTGTCGGCGTTGGCCCGCAGGTCCAGGGCCGCGTCCGCCGTGAGGAGGACCGCCTCGAGCAGCTGGTCGATGCCGACGTTCTGCTTCGCGGAGACGTTGACGAACATCGTGTCGCCGCCGTACTCCTCGGCCACCAGGTTGTACTCGGTGAGCTGCTGGCGGATCTTGTCGGGGTTGGCCCCCTCCTTGTCCACCTTGTTGACCGCGACCACGATCGGGACGCCGGCCGCCTGGGCGTGGTTGAGCGCCTCGATGGTCTGCGGCATCACGCCGTCGTCGGCTGCGACCACGAGGATCGCGATGTCAGTCACCTGCGCACCACGGGCACGCATGGCGGTGAACGCCTCGTGGCCCGGGGTGTCGATGAACGTGACGGCACGGTCGGTGCCCTCGTGCACGGTGTGCACCTGGTAGGCGCCGATGTGCTGGGTGATCCCGCCGGCCTCGCCCGCGACGACGTCCGTCTGACGGATGGCGTCGAGGAGCTTGGTCTTTCCGTGGTCGACGTGACCCATGACGGTGACGACCGGCGGACGCGCCGTCAGGTCGTCGTCGCCCTCGGCCTCGAGCTCGGCATCCAGGTCGATGTCGAAGGCCCCGAGCAGCTCGCGGTCCTCCTCCTCGGCCGACACCATCTCGATGATGTAGCCGAGCTCCTCGGCCAGCGTGCCGAACGTGTCCTCGTCCAGCGACTGCGTCGCCGTGGCCATCTCACCGAGGTGGAACAGCACGGTGACCAGCGCGGCCGGGTTGGCGTCGATCTTGTCGGCGAAGTCGTTCAGCGACGAGCCGTGGCGCAGGCGGACGACGGTCTTGCCGTTGCCGCGAGGAACCTGCACGCCACCCAGCGAGGGGGCCTGCATCTGCTCGAACTCTTGACGCTTCGCACGCTTCGACTTGCGGCCACGGACGGGACGACCGCCCGCACGACCGAACGCACCCTGCGTGCTGCCGCGACCGGCACCGCCGGGACGACCGCCACCGCCACCGGGACGACCGGCGAAACCGCCACCGCCACCGGGAGCGCCACCGGGCGCACCGCCACCGCCGCCGGGACGACCGGCGTAGCCGCCGCGCGCACCGCCACCGGCACCGCCGGGTCCGCCACGGCCACCAGGGCCGGCCGGACGCTCACCGGGACGGCCGACGCCGCTGGACGTCTTGCCCGGCATCATGCCCGGGTTGGGACGGGGACCACCCGGGCGGGGACCGCCGGGACGGGGACCGCCGGGACGCTCGCCGGCCGAGGCGGCCGGAGCACCCTCGGCAGCGGCGGGACGCCGGTCACGGTCGCCCGGACGCGGCATGCCCTGCGACGGCGCGAACGGGTTGTTTCCCGGGCGCGGCGGACGAGGACCGCCGCCACCGGGGCGCTCGCCCTGGCGGGGCATGCCCTGCGACGGCGCGAACGGGTTGTTGCCCGGGCGGGCGGCAGGCGGGGCCTGACGCGGGCCGGGACGGACGGCCGGGCTCGAGGGAGCGGCCGTTGCCGAGGCGGCGGGCGCCTGCGCGGCGGCCGGGGCCGGGCGCGCGGGAGCCGGACGTGCCGGGGCGGGGGTTGCCGGAGCCGGGGCTGCGGGGGCAGCAGGGGCGGCGGGCGCAGCTGCCGCCGGTGCGGGGCGCGGGGCCTCGACCGGTGCGGCGGGTGCGGGTGCAGTGGGGGCAGCGGCCGCCGGGGCGGGCGCCGGGCGTGCCGGCGCCTTCGGGGCGGGTGCTGCGGGGGCGGAACCTCCGCCACCGACCGGGTAGGTGTCCCGCAGCTTGCGGACGACCGGCGGTTCGATGGTCGAGGATGCCGAGCGGACGAATTCACCGAACTCGTTCAGCTTGGTCATGATGGTCTTGCTGTCGACCCCGAGCTCTTTGGCGAGCTCGTAGACGCGGACCTTGGCCACATCTCTCCTGTCTCGGTCCGCCCGGACAGGGTCGGACCGTCGTTAGTACTGGGTACTCATCGCTGGGTACTCATCGGTGCGTGCTCATCGGGCAGCCATCGGCTTCCAACCCGCTTTCCGTATCGACGATCGGCCTCGCCACCGGGAACTACCCGACGACGTCCTGCTCCTGCTGCTCGAGGTGGCGGTGGACCGCGCTCGTGTCGGGCTGCCCCGCTACTCGCAGGGCACGCCCGAACGCTCGCCGGCGTTCGGCCTTCTCGAGACATCCAGGATCGGGGTGCAGCCATGCCCCCCTGCCCGGCATCCGGCGAGCGACGTCCACGACGAGTTCGTCCTGGACGGCGACCACCCTCAGCAGGGCTGACCTCGGGCCGGTGGCTCGGCACCCCACGCACGTGCGGAGCGGACCCATGCCAGAGACACCTTCGGGTGTCTGTGGGGTCCGCCGGCTCGACGGGAGGAGCCGGACATCCGGCCCAGCCGCAGCAAGTCTACCGCGCCGCGGCTCCGGCGGCGTCACACGTGAGGTCACTCACTGCCGTCCGCACCATCATGGGCGCCCGAGGAAGCACCTTCGGGCACCTCGGCGTCCGAGCGGATGTCGATGCGCCATCCGGTGAGCTTGGCGGCGAGGCGGGCGTTCTGGCCCTCCTTGCCGATCGCCAGCGACAGCTGGTAGTCCGGCACGATGACGCGGGCGGCGCGCGCCACGGGATCGACGACCGTCACCGAGAGCACCCGCGCCGGCGACAGGGCGTGAGCGATCATCTCCGCCGGGTCGTCCGCGTGGTCGACGATGTCGATCTTCTCGCCGTGCAGCTCCGCCATGACGGCCCGCACGCGGCCGCCCATCGGGCCGATGCAGGCGCCCTTGGCGTTGACGCCGGGGACGGTCGCACGGACGGACATCTTGGTGCGGTGCCCCGCCTCGCGCGCCATCGCGGTGATCTCCACCGTGCCGTCGGCGACCTCGGGAACCTCCAGCTCGAAGAGCTTGCGCACCAGGTTCGGATGCGTGCGGGACAGGGTCACCTGCGGGCCGCGCTGGCCGCGGGCGACCTCGAGGACGTAGCCACGGATCCTGTCGCCGTGGACGTACTCCTCGCCGGGGACCTGCTCGTGCGCGGGCAGGACCGCCTCGGTGCCACCCACGTCGATCAGCACGGTGCGCGGGTCACGCCCCTGCTGGATGACCCCACCGAGGACCTCGCCCTCCTTGCCGCGGAACGCCCCGAGCACCTGGTCGTCCTCGGCGTCGCGCAGGCGCTGCACGATGACCTGGCGGGCCGTCGCGGTCGCGATGCGCCCGAAGCCGGCGGGGGTGTCGTCGAACTCGGGGCCGTCGGGCCCGGGCGGCGGCAGGACGCCCTCGTCGTCGGGCTCGCCCACGGGGGCGGCCTCACGGGCCCACACGGTCACGTGCCCGGTCTTGCGGTCCACCTCGACCCGCGCCCGCGTCTGGGCGCCCGGCGTCCGGTGGTAGGCGGACAGCAGCGCCTGCTCGATCGCGGAGACCAGCACGTCGAGGCTGATCTCCCGTTCGCGCTCGAGCAGCCGCAGCGTCTGCATGTCGATGTCCATCTCAGCTCTCCTTGCCGGCAGCGGCGTCGCGGCCGGCCATCTCGTCTGGGTCCACGTCGTCCACAGGGCCGATGCCCGACAGGTCCACCTCGACGTGCGCGTGGCGCACGTCCGACAGGGACACGCGGACGGGCTCGCCCACCACCGGCTTGCGCCCCTTGAGCCCGGGCGTCACCGGCACCACGACGATCGCGTCGTCGGAGCGGTCCACCTCGGTCAGCCGCCCGGTCAGCGAGCCGCCGTCCAGCAGGGTCACCGTGACCAGGTGCCCGACGGCGTGCGTGAAGTGGCGGCGCTCGGTCAGCGGGCGGTCGACCCCGGGGCTCATCACGTCGAGCGTGTACTCGCCGACGATGATGTCGGCGGCGTCCAGGGCGTCGGAGACCGCTCGGGTGGCCTCGGCCACGCGGTCGAGGTCCAGGCCGGTCTCGTCGTCCTCCGTGACGTCGAGGACCACCTCGACGACCGACCGCGACCCTGCCTTGCGCACGGTGACGTCCTCGAGCAGAAGGCCTGCTGCGTCGACGGCGGGCTCCACGACGTCCCGGACGCGGTCAGCGTGTGTCGGGTGTGCTGGCGCGACCATGTCAGCCTCCTGTCGGTCCAGCGGGTCGTCGGCGAGCGACGTTGCGACCCTGTGATGTTGTGGGACCACAGTAACGAGTCCGGGCGTGCCCGACGGCCGCGGCCCCGCGGCATGGCAGGATCACCGGCGATGAGCGCGGACCAGAACCCTGCAGGCCACCGCGATCACGCGCGCCCGGGGAGCGCTGTCGTCCGCGCGCTCGCCGTCGCAGTGACGGTTCTCACGCTCGCGGCGTGCGGCCTGCGGGTGGAGACGCCTCCGCCTGTGGAGCCCAGCCCCGACGCCGTCGAGCAGGTCCGTGCCCGGACCGTCGCCGACTCGCTCGCCCTCTCCGCCGCGGCGACCGCGGCAGCGCTCCTGCCCGACGGCGCCGTCGAGCCGGTCGCTCCCGTGCTCGCGGACGTCACCGGCTTCTCCGACCAGCACGCCGACCAGCTCGGCGGCGTCTACGTGTCCGGCCTGCCCGCACCCACGGGCTCCCCCACGACCAGCGCTCCGACGACGACGGCAGCATCCGTGGCCGACGTCCTGGAGCAGCTCGCGTCGGCGACGCGCACAGCCCTGGCGGACGCCGACGCCGTGACCGACGCCCCGCTCGCCCGGCTCGTCGCCTCGGTCGCGACGTCCCGCGGGGAGCTGGCCACGCGCCTCGCGCAGGCCACCGGCGTCGAGGTGCCGTCGTTGGCCCCCGACGCGACGACCGCCACGGCCGCCCCGACACCGAGCCCTTCCAGCACGGACGGCGACAGCCTGTCGGCCACCGAGATGGGTGTGCTCGCCCTCGTGCACGACGAGGCGGGCTACGGGTTCGAGGTGATCGCGGCCAAGCTCTCCGCCGAGCAGCGCGCGACCGCTGAGGCCAGTGCCGACGCGCACCGCGCCCGCTCCGAGGAGTGGGCCGCGGCCGCGGGGATCGACGGGTCTGCGCAGGATCCCCGCCGCGCCTCGTACACGCTGCCCGCCGGGCTCGACGACCCGACCGTCGCGACCGCCCTCGGGCGCTCGCTCGAGACCGCTGTCGCGGACGCGTACGCGAACGCCGTCGCCCAGGCCGGGCCCGGGAGCCGGGCGTCGTTGATCGAGAGCCTTCACCGGGCGACCGCCGACGCCGCCGTCTGGGGCGCCACCCCGGTCCCGTTCCCCGGCCTCCCAGAGCGCGCCCAGCAGCCGACGGGCTGACCCCTCCCGCGCGACCCGGCGGGACGTCCGAGCATCCGGTCGCCCAGGCGGCCGGTCGCTCGGACGTCAGCACCCTCCAACCGGCGACGTCCGCATGTTCGGTCGCCAGGGCGACCGAACATGCGGACGTTGCGCGGGTGTGGTCAGGCCGTGAGCAGGTTCGTGACCAGGGCTTCGACGCGGTCCGCCACCTCGGCGACCGGGACCTGCTCGGTGGTGCCGCCGACGCGCGGACGCACCTCGACGACGCCCTCGGCGATCCCGCGGCCGACGACGACCACCAGCGGGACACCGAGGAGCTCCGCGTCGGCGAACTTCACACCGGGCGTGGCCTTGCCCGCGCGGTCGTCGTAGAGCACCTCCACGCCGCGCGACGACAGCTCGGTGGCGATCGCGTCCGCCGCCTCGAACACCGCCGGGTCCTTGCCCGCGGCGACGACGTGGACGTGCGCCGGGGCGACGTGCGCCGGCCAGGCCAGCCCGCGCTCGTCGTTGTTGGCCTCGGCGAGCGCGGCCAGCACGCGGGTGACACCGATGCCGTAGGAGCCCATCGTCACCACCTGCGCCTTGCCGTTCTGGTCCAGGACGGTCAGGCCGAGCGCCTGGGCGTACTTGCGACCGAGCGCGAAGATGTGGCCGATCTCGATGCCGCGCGCCAGCTCGAGCGGGCCGGAGCCGTCCGGAGCCGGGTCGCCGGCGCGGACCTCGGCCGCCTCGACCGTGCCGTCGGCAGTGAAGTCCCGACCGGCGACGAGGTCGAACACGTGCTTGCCGTGCTCGTTCGCGCCGGTGATCCACCGGGTGCCCGGCACGACGCGCGGGTCGAGCAGGTAGCGGATGGCGGTGCGCTCGGCACCGTCGGCGACCGGGACGTTCGGGCCCAGCACGTCGGGTCCGAGGTAGCCGCGGACCAGCTCCGGGTGCGGTGCGAAGTCGGCGTCTCCGGCGGCCTCGACCTCGGCCGGCGCGACGGCCGCCTCGAGGCGCTTGAGGTCCACCTCGCGGTCGCCGGGCAGCCCGACGACGAGCAGCTCGCGCTCGCCGCTCGGGTGCACGAGGGCCAGGACGACGTTCTTCAGCGTGTCGGCCGCGGTCCAGGCGCGGTCCGGCCGCGCGAACCGCTCGTTGGCGACGGCGACGAGCGTGTCGATGGTCGGCGTGTCCGGGGTGTCCTCGACGTGCGTGGCCGGGGCGTCGTCGAACGGCACGGCGTCGGGCACGACCGTCGTGACGGCCTCGACATTCGCGGCGTAGCCACCCGGCGAGCGCACGAACGTGTCCTCGCCGATGGCCGTCGGGGTGAGGAACTCCTCGGAGCGCGAGCCCCCCATGGCACCCGACGTCGCGGCGACGATGACGTACTCGAGCCCGAGCCGGTCGAAGATGCGGCGGTAGGCGTCGCGCTGCGCCTGGTAGGAGGCCTCGAGCCCGGCGTCGTCGACGTCGAACGAGTAGGCGTCCTTCATGATGAACTCGCGCCCGCGGATGAGCCCGGCGCGCGGACGTGCCTCGTCGCGGTACTTGGTCTGGATCTGGTAGAGCGCGAGCGGCAGGTCCTTGTACGAGGAGTACAGGTCCTTGACCAGCAGCGTGAACATCTCCTCGTGCGTCGGCGCGAGCAGGTAGTCACCGCCCTTGCGGTCCTTCAGGCGGAAGATGTTCGGCCCGTACTCGGTCCAGCGCCCCGTCGCCTCGTACGGCTCCTTGGGCAGCAGCGCCGGGAAGTGGACCTCCTGGGCGCCGGCCGCGGCCATCTCCTCGCGGACGACCTGCTCGACCTTGGCGAGCACGCGCAGGCCGAGCGGCAGCCAGGTGTAGATGCCGGGGGCGGCGCGGCGGATGTAGCCCGCGCGCACGAGCAGACGGTGGCTGGCGACCTCGGCGTCGACCGGGTCCTCCCGCAGCGTGCGGAAGAAGAGCTGGGACAGGCGGATGAGCATGCACGGAGCCTAGTTGCCCGTGCCGAGTGGCTCGCACGTGATTCCGGCATGGGCCACGATGGGCCCGTGCCAGAGCTTCCCGAGGTCGAGGCGCTCGCGCAGTTCCTGCGCGGGCGTACGGACGGTCACGCCGTGACCGAGGTGTCGATCGGCGCGATCAGCGCGCTGAAGACGTTCAAGCCGCCGCCGGACGCGCTCGTCGGCGGCACGGTGGTCGACGTCCAGCGGCACGGCAAGTGGCTGGACCTCATGGTCGTGCGGCCGACGGGCGAGCCGCTGCACCTGGTCTGGCACCTGTCGCGCGCCGGCTGGGTCCGCTGGTCGGAGCAGCTGTCGACCAACCCCGTGCGGCCCGGGAAGTCACCGCTCGCGCTGCGGGTGCGCCTCGACGACGGGTCCGGGTTCGACCTGACCGAGGCGGGCACCCGCAAGCGGCTCGCGGTGCACGTGGTCGAGGACCCGACCGACGTCCCGCAGATCGCGACGCTGGGGGTGGAGCCGCTGTCCGACGAGTTCACCGAGGACCGTCTGGCCGAGCTGCTCGCGTCGCGCAACCAGCAGGTCAAGGGTCTGCTGCGCGACCAGGGCACGATCGCAGGGATCGGCAACGCGTACTCGGACGAGATCCTGCTCGCGGCCCGGATGAGCCCGTTCGCGATGACGAAGTCGTTCGACGCGGACCGCACCCGGGTCCTGTGGGAGGCGATCCGCGAGGTCCTCACCGGTGCCGTGGGGTCGGCGTCCGGCAAGCCCGCGACCGAGCTCAAGGACGCCAAGCGGCGCGGCATGAAGGTGCACGGACGGACGGGTCAGCCGTGCCCGGGGTGGGACGACGTGCCGTGCGGGGACACGGTGCACGAGGTGTCGTTCGCGGACTCGTCGCTGCAGTACTGCCCGACCTGCCAGACGGGCGGCAAGCCGCTCGCCGACCGGAGGATGTCGCGGCTGCTGCGCTGAGGCGTCAGAAGAGGACGGTCGCGTACGTGCCGACCTGGCGGAAGCCCACCGCGCGGTACGCGGCGAGCGCCCGCGTGTTGTAGCTGTTCACGTAGAGGGACACCAGCGGCGCCACCTCGCCGCGGGCGATCTGCACCACGGCCGCCATCCCGGTCTCGGACAGCCGTTCGCCGCGCCGGTCGGGTGCCACCCACACGCCCTGGACCTGCGCCACTCCCCCGGCGACGGCACCGAGCTCGGCCTTGAAGACGACGTCGGCGGAGCCCCGGCGACCCGCAGCACCGTCGGACGGGTCGATGCGCACGAACGAGCGCCCCTGGGAGATCAGGCCGTGCACCCGCGTCTCGTACGGCCCCCCGGGGCCGCTGACCGGCGAGTAGCCGACCTCCTCGGTGAACATCCGGACGCACGCCGGGAGCACGATGTCGAACTCCTCGGGCCGGGACCGGCGGACGCGGGGGTCCGCGGTGATCAGCGGTGCGTGCTCGATGACCATCGACGGCTGGTCCTCGCGGACCTCCCGCGCGGCCGGCCAGAAGTAGCGGAGCCGTCCCCACAGCCCGAGCACGGCCTCGGCGGGCCCGACGATCGACGAGCAGCGCCGACCCTGCCCGCGCGCGAGCCCGGCGAAGGCGTCCAGCGCCCGGCTCACCACGTGGGGGTCCTCCACGGGGACGACCGGGACCATGTTCGCGCCGGCGTAGCAGACGGCCAGGAGCTCGCCGCCCTCCTCGTAGCCCCACAGGGTCCCGCCCGCGGCACGCAGCGTCCGCCCGACCGCCTGCTCGAGGCGAGCGGTGGCCAGGACCGAGCCGACGGCGTCCCGCGCGCAGACGGCCAGGGCGGCGTCGAGGTCGACGTCCCCGAGGACCCGACCCCCAGCCCGACCGTCGAGCAGAGCAGCGCGGCGTTGCACCATGGGTCGATCCTGCACCACAGGCGTCGGTTTCACCCCATGTCCGACACGTCAATCAGGAGAACTCTGGGCGGCAGCACCCGTTCAGCCGACGGTGACGACCGGCGCACCGTCGCCGGACTCCACGGGATCCATGCTCTCGGCGAGGCGCATGGCCTCCTCGATGAGGGTCTCGACGATCAGCGCCTCGGGCACGGTCTTGATGACCTCGCCCCGCACGAAGATCTGGCCCTTGCCGTTGCCGGACGCGACCCCCAGGTCGGCCTCGCGGGCCTCACCCGGGCCGTTGACGACGCAGCCCATGACGGCGACGCGCAGCGGGACCTCCATGCCCTCGAGGCCGGCGGTGACGCGCTCGGCGAGCGAGTAGACGTCGACCTGGGCGCGACCGCACGACGGGCACGAGACGATCTCGAGCTTGCGGGGGCGCAGGTTGAGGGACTGCAGGATCTGGATCCCGACCTTGACCTCCTCGACCGGCGGCGCGGACAGGGACACGCGGATGGTGTCACCGATGCCCTTGCTGAGCAGGGCGCCGAACGCGGTCGCGGACTTGATGGTGCCCTGGAACGCGGGGCCGGCCTCGGTCACGCCGAGGTGCAGCGGCCAGTCGCCGCGCTCGGAGAGCAGCTCGTAGGCGCGGACCATGATCACGGGGTCGTTGTGCTTGACCGAGATCTTGAAGTCGCGGAAGCCGTGCTCCTCGAAGAGCGACGCCTCCCAGACGGCCGACTCGACGAGCGCCTCCGGGGTGGCCTTGCCGTACTTGGCCAGCAGGCGCGGGTCCAGCGAGCCGGCGTTGACGCCGATCCGGATCGACGTGCCGGCGTCGGTCGCCGCGCGGGCGATCTCCTTGACCTGGTCGTCGAACTTGCGGATGTTTCCCGGGTTGACGCGGACCGCGGCGCAGCCGGCGTCGATGGCCGCGAAGACGTACTTCGGCTGGAAGTGGATGTCCGCGATGACGGGGATCTGCGACTTGTGCGCGATGGCCGGCAGCGCGTCGGCGTCGTCCTGCGTCGGGACGGCCACGCGGACGATGTCGCAGCCGGCCGCGGTCAGCTCGGCGATCTGCTGGAGCGTCGAGTTGATGTCGGTGGTCTGCGTCGTGCACATCGACTGGACGCTGACGGGGGCGTCACCGCCGACGTCGATCTTGCCGACCTTGATCTTGCGGGTCTTGCGCCGGGGTGCCAGGACCAAGGGGGGCGCCTCCGGCATGCCGAGGCTGATCGGGATGCTCACCCGTTCATCATCGCACCCGGGAGGTCGCGCGCCTGCCCGCAGGGGCCGGTGTGCACGAGATCACCCCGGTACCCGCACGCGTCAGATCTGCACCGGGTTGACGATGTCGGCGTAGATGAGCAGCAGACCCACCGCCCCGAGCAGGACGAACACCGAGTACGCGAGCGGGACCAGCTTCGCCGAGTCGAACGGGCCGGGGCGGGGCAGCCCGCGCAGCCGCGCGACCTGGCGTCGACCGCCTTCCCAGAGGGCTGCGGCCACGTGCCCGCCGTCGAGCGGCGGGAGCGGGATGAGGTTGAAGACGAACAGGGCGATGTTCAGCGCGGCGAGCAGCTGGAGGAGCGCCGCGGCCTTGATCTGCCACTCGATCCCGTCGGTCGACGCGATCTCCCCGGCGAACCGGCCGACGCCGACCACGCCGATGATGCTGTTGGCGTCCCGCGGGGTTCCGTTCACCTGCGCCTCGATCAGGTCACCGACGCGCGCGGGCAGCGTGCCGACGACCGTGATCGTCTGCCAGGTGGTGTTGGCGACGTCGCCGACGACGTCGAGCGGTGACTGCCGGACCATCTCCTGCGCGGGGGTGATGCCGAGGAAGCCGACCTCCTGCATGACGGGCTCATCGTCGCTGTCGAGGATGTACTCGTTGTTCTCGTCGACCGCAGGACGCTGCGCGACGACGGGCGTGATCGTGAGGTCCACCAGCTCGCCGTCGCGCTCGACGACGATCGGGACGGCGTCGGAGCCCGAGGCGCGGATCAGGAGGGAGAGCTGGTCCCAGGACGTGATCTCGGTGCCGTCGTAGGACACGACGGTGTCCCCCGGCTCGATGCCGGCCGCGGCTGCCGGTGCGGCCTCGTCGGCCGCCGTGCACTCGCGCGACGCGTCGGCGCCGACCGGGACGACGCACTGGGAGACGCTGGCGAGGTGGGTGGTGGTCGTCGGGAGCCCGATACCGACCAGCACGATCGCCATGAGGAAGAAGGCGATGACGAGGTTCATCACCGGCCCGCCGAGCATCACGACCAGCTTCTTCGGCGTCGACAGGTGGTAGAAGGCCCGCGGGTCCTGCCCGGGCCGGATCTCGTCGGCGCTGGCCTGCCGGGCGTCGCGCGCGAGCCGGCCGAGCCAGGTGCGCGCGGGTGGGTTGCCCACGGCGGCGTCGGGCGGGTACATGCCGACGAGCCGCACGTAGCCGCCGAGCGGGATGGCCTTGAAGCCGTACTCCGTCTCACCCTTGGTGCGCGACCAGAGAGTCGGCCCGAAGCCGACCATGTAGTGGCTCACCCGGACGCCGAAGCGCTTGGCGGGCACCATGTGGCCGACCTCGTGCAGCCCGATGGACAGCAGAAGCACCACGAACACGATCAGCACAGCGACCAGGTACTCCATCGACCCCTCCGTCAACGGTCCCGCACGCACGCGCGGGAGAACGGGGTCTCGCCGACTCCGCGGGGACATCTTGCCTCGTGTCCCTGGGAACCTCCTGGACGCACGCCATGGTCACCCGATCGGTCCACCCGGAAGGCGGTCCGCCGGTCGGCGGATTTCGTCGTGGGTTCCTTTCCCGAGTACGAGATCGGCACTAGCGTCCCCCTATGACCACCGTTTCCACCCCCGCACCTCCGCTCGAGCAGCGCCGCGTCCTGCACACGCCGATCCCGGGACCCAACTCGGTCGCCCTCGGCGAGCGGCGCGCAGCCGCGGTCGCGGCCGGCGTGTCGTCGACGCTGCCGGTCTACGTGGCACGGGCGGCGGGCGCGGTGATCGAGGACGTGGACGGGAACGTGCTGATCGACCTGGGCTCGGGGATCGCGGTCACGTCCGTCGGGGCGAGCGCCCCGGAGGTCACCGCGGCGGTCTCCGCGCAGGCGGCGGACTTCACGCACACCTGCTTCATGATCAGCCCGTACGAGGAGTACGTCGCCGTGTGCGAGGCACTGGCGCGCATCACCCCCGGCACGCACGACAAGAAGTCGGTCCTGGTGAACTCGGGTGCGGAGGCCGTCGAGAACGCCGTGAAGATCGCGCGCCGTGCCACCGGCCGGCCGGCGGTCCTGGTGCTCGACCACGCCTACCACGGCCGCACCAACCTCACGATGGCGATGACCGCGCGGGCCATGCCCTACAAGACGGGCTTCGGACCGTTCGCCGGCGAGGTCTACCGCGTGCCGGCGTCCTACCCGCTGCGCGACCCCGCCGGGATGACCGGCCGGCAGGCGGCTCTGCGGGCCATCGGCGTCGCCGAGCGCCAGGTGGGCGCCGACCAGGTGGCCGCACTCGTCGTCGAGCCGATCCTCGGGGAGGGCGGGTTCGTCGTCCCGGCGGACGGGTTCCTGTCCACGCTCGCCGGGTGGGCGGCCGACCGCGGGATCGTGCTGGTCGCCGACGAGGTGCAGACGGGGTTCGCGCGCACCGGCGCGATGTTCGCCATGGACCACGAGGGCGTCGTCCCCGACCTCGTCGCCATGGCGAAGGGCATCGCGGGCGGCCTCCCGCTCGGCGCGGTCACCGGGCGTGCGGAGCTGCTCGACGCCGTGCACGCGGGCGGGCTCGGCGGCACGTTCGGGGGCAACCCACTCGCGTGCGCAGCGGCCCTGGCCTCGCTCGAGATCTACGAGCGCGACGACCTGGCGGCCGCCGCGCGGGCGATCGAGGCGGCGGTCGTCCCCCGCCTGACGGCCCTGCGGGACGAGGTCCCCGCCGTGGCGGACGTCCGTGGCCGGGGCGCCATGCTGGCGCTCGAGCTGGTCAAGCCCGGGACGCTCGAGCCCGACAAGGCCGCCGCCCAGCAGGTCGCCGCGGCGTGCGCGGCACAGGGCGTCCTGGTCCTCACCTGCGGGACCTGGGGGAACGTCCTGCGCCTGCTCCCCCCGCTGGTGATCGGGCACGACCTCCTCGACGAGGCACTCACCGTGCTCGAGGACGCGGTCCGCGCTCTCTAGGCGGGGTCGCGCTCCTCCAGGCCCCACGGCGAGCCGTAGCCCTGCGGGGTCGGCGCGGCGAGAAGCTCGAGGAACGGGACGGCGTCGAACGCCTCGGGGCCGAGCACGCCCGCCCCGGACCAGGTGCCGGCCGCCAGGAGCTCGAGCGCGACGACGGGGTTGACGGCGGTCTGCCACACGACGCACTGCGCCCCGTACTCGGCCATCGACCAGGCGTTGTCGACCAGGTGGTACAGGTACACCTCGCGCGGCGCGCCGTCGACGCCCGTGCCCGTCACCAGCAGCCCGGCACACGTCGACCCGGTCATCCGGGGGCCGATGGTCGCCGGGTCGGGCAGGGCCGCGGCGACCACGTCGCGCGGGCTCACCTGCACGCCGCGGACCGTCACGGGTTCCGTCCGGTCGAGGCCCAGGCGGTGCAGCGTCCGGAGCACGCCGATGAACTCCTCACCCAGCCCGTACTTGAAGGTCACCGTGCGGGCGTCGACCCAGCGGGGCATGAGGAGGACCTCCTCGTGCTCCACGTGCACGCACTCGACGTCGCCGATCGGGTCGGGGAACCGGAACACCTCCGGCTCGTGGAACGGTGCGACGGTGAACCAGCCGTCCTCCAGCCCGGCCCCGGCCTCCGCGCGGTCGGCCGACCAGATCACCGGCGGGTTGAGGCACTCCTCGATCGTCGTCCAGATGGAGAACGAGGGCGCGAAGATCGGCTCCCCGTCGTCGCCGACCACCTCGAGGTTGGCACCGTCGCGCACGCCGAGCTCGTCGATCGCCGAGAACAGGTGGTCGGCGGCGTACCGGGCGAACACGTCCGACAGCCCCGGCTCCACGCCGATGCCGACCAGGGCCAGCTGCCCGTCGGCCTCCCACCCGGCCGACTGCGCGAACTGCTCGTCGCCCAGCTTGACCCCCGGCAGCTCGTACGGTCGCTCGGGGTGCGCGCGGGACAGCGACATGGCCATGTCGAGGTAGTGGGCACCAGCCGCGTGCACGCCCTCGAAGATCGGCAGCACGAACCGCGGGTCGACCGCGTTCAGCACGTGCGTCGCGCCGTGCTCCCGCACCAGCGCCTCCACGGCGGACGCGCTCGACGCGTCGACCACCGCGGCCACGATCCGGCCGCCCACCACGTCGTGCGCGCTCGCCGCCTCGACGGTCCGCTGCGCGCGGCCCAGGTCCACGTCCGCCACGACGAGCCGCTCGAAGAACGTCCGACGAGCCGCGATCCGGGCGACCGCGTCGCCCACCCCGCCACTTCCGACCACCAGGATCCGCACGAGCCGTGCCTCCGCGTTCAACGGGTCCGGAGCCGCTTGCTCCGGGCGTAGCCGAGCACCTGGACCAGCACCACGATCGCGAGGGCCAGGACGAACATGAACGAGCTGATCACGTTGGCCTGCGGCGGGATGCCGCGGGTCGCGGAGACGTACACGAACTTGGGGAACGTCGTGTACGAGCCGGACGTGAAGTTGGTGACGATGAAGTCGTCGAAGCTGAGGCTGAACGCGAGCAGCGCCGCCGCGGCGATGCCCGGGATCAGCAGCGGGAACGTGACGCGCCAGAACGCCTGCCACGGGGACGCGTACAGGTCGGCGGCGGCCTCCTCGAGCGCGGGGTCCAGGCTGGAGACGCGCGCCTTGACGGTCACGACGACGAAGCTGATGCAGAACAGCACGTGCGCCGCGACGACCGTGCCGAAGCCGAGCGGGACGCGCACGGTGAGGAACTGCGCGAGCAGGGCCGCACCGAGCACGACCTCCGGCGTCGACATCGGCAGGAAGATCAGCAGGTTCGTCGACGCACGCCCCCGGAACCGGAACCGGACCAGCGCGATCGCGACGAGCGTGCCCAGTGCCGTCGCGATCAGTGTCGAGACGACGCCGACCTGCAGGGAGTTGGCGAACGCCTCGCACACCTGCGGCGCGCCGCAGGGGTTCTGCCAGTTCTCCAGCGTGAAGCCCTGCCACACGAGGTTGGTCTTGCCGGCGTCGTTGAACGAGAACACGACGGTGTAGGCGACCGGGACCAGCAGGTAGACGAACGCGAGCGCGGCGAAGATCGGGACGATCATGTCGCCCACCCGCCGACGGCGAACGCGACCTGGCCGCGAGACCGTCGCGGTCTCCGAGGTCCGGTCCAGGACCGCCGTCACAGGAGGTCCTCCGTCCCCGAACGCCGGACGTACACGCCCACCAGCACCAGGATCGCCACCATCAGCACGACCGACAAGGACGCGGCCGTCGGGTAGTCGAGCACCTTGAAGAACCGGGCGTCGATGACCTGCCCGATCATCGTCGTGTTCGTGTTGTTCCCCAGCAGCGACGCGTTCACGTAGTCGCCGGCGGCCGGGATGAACACGAGCAGGGTCCCGGCGACGACCCCGGGCATGGACAGCGGCCAGGTGACCGTGCGGAACGTCGTGGCGGGGGACGCGTACAGGTCCGCACCGGCCTCGAGCAGCCGGGAGTCCAGCCGCTCCAGGGCCGCGAAGATGGGCAGCACCATGAAGGGCAGGAAGTTGTACGTCAGGCCGCTGACCACCGCGAACGGCGTCGCGGTCAGCCGGGCGTCGGCCGGCAGCAGGTGCAGGAAGTGCAGGGCCGTCACGACGAAGGCGTCGTCGGCGAGGATCTGCTTCCACGCGATGGTGCGCAGGATGAAGCTGGTGAAGAACGGCGCCACGACCAGCACCAGCAGCAGCCCCTGGAGGAGTCTGCGCCCCCGCGCGCGCACCGCGATGACGTACGCCATCGGGTAGCCGATGACCAGCGCGGCGACGGTGGCCAGGAACGCGAACCAGAAGGAGCGCAGGAGCGCCGGCCAGAACTGCGTGAGCGAGTCGACGTAGTTCTGCCAGTGGAACGCAGGCTGGTACTCCCCCACGTCCCCGCCGGGAACCGGCACGTACAGGGACGTCGCCAGCAGCGCGCCGACCGGCACCACGAAGAACAGGAGCAGGTAGACCACGCCCGGTCCGAGGAGGAACAGGTGGGCCCGACGGGCGCGGCGGCGCGGGGGCTCGGCGGAGACTCCCGCGACGCTGTCGCCGAGCGCGGCCGTGATGCTCACGGCTCGTCGTCCAGGTCGACCGCGCCGTCGTCGCGGGCCTGCGCACCGTCCAGCCCGAACGTGAAGTCGACCGCCCAGGCGAGCCGCACGGACGTCCCGACGGTGACCGTGGCACCGCCCAGCAGGTTCTGCGCGAAGACGCCGAACGTCCCGAGGCCCGGGATCTCCACCTGGTACTGCGTGCTCACGCCCATGAACGAGACGTCGGTGACGGTCCCGGGACCGAGCACGTTGTCGCCGCGACCCGGCGCCTGGTCACCGACGAGCAGCCGCATCTTCTCCGGCCGTGCCCCGACGAGCACCGCGCCGTCCGAGCTCACCGCACGCTCCGTCGGGACCAGGACGCGCGTCCCGCGCACGTCGACCCCGAGCAGGCCACGCTTCGTCAGCCGCTCGGTGACCGTGCCGGCGACGAGGTTGGACTGGCCCAGGAAGTTGGCGACGAACGCGGTCCGCGGCAGCTCGTACAGGTCGGCCGGCGAGCCCAGCTGCTCGATCCGCCCGTGGTTCATCACGGCGACCGTGTCGGCCATCGTCATGGCCTCCTCCTGGTCGTGCGTGACGTGCACGAACGTGAGGCCCACCTCGGTCTGGATGCGCTTGAGCTCGAGCTGCATCTGGCGGCGGAGCTTGAGGTCGAGCGCCCCCAGCGGCTCGTCCAGGAGGAGCAGCGCGGGGCGGTTCACCAGCGCCCGGGCCAGGGCCACCCGCTGCTGCTGCCCCCCGGAGAGCTGCGAGGGCTTGCGGTCGGCGAGGTGTCCCAGCTCGACCAGGTCGAGGCCGTCGGCCACCCGCGCGGCGACGTCCTTCGCCCGCGAGCGCTTCAGCCCGAACGCCACGTTCTCGCCGACCGTGAGGTGCGGGAACAGCGCATAGCTCTGGAACACGGTGTTCACGGGACGCTGGTGTGCCCGGGTGCCGGTCACGTCCTGGCCACCGAGCGTGATGGTCCCCGCGCTGGGCTGCTCCAGGCCGGCCACCATCCGCAAGGTCGTCGTCTTGCCGCACCCGGACGGGCCGAGGAGGGCGAAGAACGACCCCGACGGGACCGCCAGGGTGAGGTCGTCGACCGCGACGAACTGTCCGAACGCCTTGGTCACACCGGTGAGCTCGAGCGCGGCACCGCCCGTCGCGTCCGCCGTGCCGGCGGGCGCCGTGCTCGTGCTCGTCATGCGCCGATCACGGTGAGGAACTCGCCGTTGTAGCGCTCCTCCTCGTCCGGGCTGAGCGTCCGGAACACGCTGACCTTGGACAGGATCTCGTCGGTCGGGAAGATCATCGGGTTCTCGGCGAGCTCGGGGTCGATCGCCATCATCGCCTCCTGGGCCCCCTGCACCGGCGTGATGTAGTTGACCCAGGCGGCCACCTGCGCGGCGACCTCGGGGTCGTAGTAGTAGTTCATGAGCTCCTCGGCGTTCCCCAGGTGCGGGGAGCCGACCGGCACCATCAGGTTGTCGCTCCAGAGCGTCCCGCCGGCCTCCGGGATGGCGAACTCGAACTTGTCGTCCGCCTCGTAGTTGAGCGAGGTGATGTCGCCCGACCAGCCGATGACGGCGATCGCGTCGCCCGAGGCCAGGTCCTGCGTGTAGGCGTTGCCGCGGACCTGCCGGATGTGGCCCGAGTCGATCTTCTCCTTGAGCACGTCGAGCGCCGTGTAGAAGTCGCTGTCGCTCCAGTCGCCCGACGGGTCGACGCCCTGGTCGAGCATGATCAGGCCCATCGTGTCGCGCATCTCGGAGAGGACCTCGACGCGGCCCGCCAGCTCGGGAGCCCACAGGTCCGAGAGGGTGTGCAGGCCGCCCGGCACCTTCTCCTTGTCCCACGCCAGGCCGGCGAAGCCGGACTGCCACGTGAGGGAGTGCGAGCGGCCCGGGTCGAAGTCGACGTTCGCCAGGCCGGACAGGATGTTGTCGGCGTTCGGGATGCGGGACTTGTCGAGCGCCTGGGTGTAGCCCAGGCGGATCATCCGTGCGGCCATCCAGTCGGTGAGCGTGACGATGTCGTAGCCGATGTCCTGGCCGTTCTTGAGCTGCCCGGAGACCTTGCCGAAGAACGCGTCGTTGTCGTCGATGTCCTCGGCGTAGGTGGCCTTCAGCCCCGACTGCTCCTCGAACGCCTGCAGCGAGGGGTAGCTGGTCCCCTCCTCGTCCTGGTCGAGGTACTGCGTCCAGTTGGCCCAGCGCACGATCTTGTCGCTGTCGGAGAGGTCCTGCGCGGACGACGCGGACGAGGACGGGGACCCGGTGCCGCACGCCGCGAGCAGCGCGCCGGCGCCCGCGGTGCCCAGGGCACCGACGAGGAACGACCGCCGGGACATCCCGCCGCGGTGCGCAGCCTGGGCGACGAGCGCCCGGACCCGGGGGTCGGCGGGGGCGGGGCGACGGTGGGTGCTCATGGGGCTCCTAGTGCCGACGGGCGCCGCTGTGCACGGCGGGTCGCTGGATCTTCGCAAACGGACGGCTGTCCAGCAAGGAATCCGTCGAATCAGAACCCGTCCGCAACGAAAATGTTGCACGGATGGAACATACGGCTCCTGGATCCGTCGCCTTACGCGTCGAAAGCAGACATCACGTGCTTGATGCGGGTGTAGTCCTCGAACCCGTACATCGACAGGTCCTTGCCGTACCCGGAGTGCTTGAAACCGCCGTGCGGCATCTCCGCCACGAAGGGGATGTGGGTGTTGATCCAGACCACCCCGAAGTCCAGCGCGCGGGACACCCGCAGCGCCCGGCCGTGGTTCTGCGTCCACACCGAGCTGGACAGCCCGTACCTCACGCCGTTCGCCAGCGTGATCGCCTCGTCCTCGTCGGTGAACGTCTGCACCGTGATGACCGGCCCGAAGATCTCGTCCTGCACGGCCTCGTCGTCCTGCTTCAGCCCTGCCACGACGGTCGCCTCGACGAAGTACCCGACGTCCCCGACCCGGTGGCCGCCGGCCAGGACCGACGCGTGGTCGGGGAGCCGGTCGAGGAAGCCGGTCACCCGCTCCAGCTGCAGCGCGTTGTTCACCGGGCCGAACGCGACCTCCGGGTCGGACGGCACGCCGGTGCGCTGGCCCCTCGCCGCCTCGGCGAGGGCCGCGACGAAGTCGTCGTGCACGGACGCGTGCACCAGCACGCGGGTGGCGGCCGTGCAGTCCTGACCCGCGTTGTAGTACCCGGCGCCCGCGATGCCCTCGGCGGCGGCGGCCAGGTCCGCGTCGGCGAACACGATCACCGGCGCCTTGCCGCCCAGCTCCAGGTGGACGCGCTTGACGTTGGCGGCCGCGGCCGCAGCCACCTGCGAGCCGGCCCGCACCGACCCGGTGATGGCCACCATGTCGGGGCGCTGGTGGGAGACGAGGGCCCGGCCGGTGTCGCGGTCACCGCACACGACGTTCAGCACGCCCGGCGGGAGCACCTCGTTGGCCACCTGCGCGAGCAGCAGCGTGGAGGCGGGCGTCGTGTCGGACGGCTTGAGGACGATCGTGTTGCCGGCGGCGAGGGCCGGGGCGACCTTCCAGATCGCCATCATCAGCGGGTAGTTCCAGGGCGTCACCTGACCGACGACGCCGACGGGCTCGCGTCGCACCCAGGAGGTGTGACCTGCCATGTACTCCCCCGCGCTCAGCCCGTCGAGCACGCGCGCGGCGCCGGCGAAGAACCGCAGCTGGTCGACGCAGGGCGGCACCTCGTCGGTGGCGGTCAGGTGCAGCGGCTTGCCGGTGTTGCGGGACTCGACGGCGACGAACTCGTCGGCACGCTGCTCGATCGCGTCGGCCAGGCGCAGCAGCGCGAGCTGGCGTTCGGCCGGGGTCGTGCGGCCCCACGTGGTGAACGCCTCCGACGCTGCGCCGTACGCCGCGTCGACGTCCTCCGCCGCGGACAGTGGCGCTCGGGCGTACTCCTGCCCTGTGGACGGGTCGATCACCGAGGTGGTGCGACCGTCCGCGGCGGGCCGCTCGGCGCCCCCGATCACGTTGCGCAGCTCGATCAGCTCGGTGGTCTGGCTCACGGGTGCTCTCCTCACAGTCGGTGCGCCGCACGCTACGCCGCTGCGCGTCCGCGCGGGAGCCCTGGACGGTGCATTCGGCCAATCGGGCGCCCGCGGACGCCGGAATCAGAAGTTCCTGCGGCCTGTCACGACGGATTCCCTTGCGCTGAGGCCCGGGGCACACCACCATCGGCGGGTGGGCACACGCAGACCAGCACCGGGGCACCCGGCACTCGACGACGTCTCCAAGGCGATCGTCGAACAGCTCCAGGAGGACGGTCGGCGGCCGTACGCCACCATCGGCAAGGCCATCGGGCTGTCCGAGGCCGCCGTGCGCCAGCGCGTCCAGCGCCTCACGGACTCCGGCGTGATGCAGATCGTCGCGGTGACCGACCCGCTCCAGGTGGGCTTCTCGCGGCAGGCGATGATCGGCCTGAAGTGCGAGGGCGACCTGTCGCTGGTCGCGGACGCGCTCGCCGCGATGACCGAGGTCGACTACGTCGTGATCACCGCCGGCGGCTTCGACCTGCTGTGTGAGGTCGTCTGCGAGGACGACGACCACCTGCTCGAGGTGCTCAACCAGAAGATCCGCTCGCTCCCCGGGGTGCGGACCACCGAGACGTTCGTCTACCTGAAGCTGCGCAAGCAGCTCTACAACTGGGGGACCCGATGAGCCTGACACCCGCTGGGACCGACCGTTCCGAGGCGGCCCGAGCGCACCTGTGGGGCCACTTCACGCGGCAGAGCGCGTGGGCGGACGGCGTCCCGACGATCGTGCGCGGCGAGGGCCACCACATCTGGGACGACCGGGGCCGCCGGTACATCGACGGGCTCTCGGGGCTGTTCGTGGTGCAGGCCGGGCACGGTCGCACCGAGCTCGCGGAGGCGGGACGCGCCCAGGCGGAGAAGCTCGCGTTCTTCCCGCTGTGGTCCTACGCGCACCCGCAGGCCATCGACCTGGCGGAGCGGCTGGCGGCCTACGCCCCGGGCGACCTCAACCACGTCTTCTTCACCACCGGCGGCGGCGAGGCCGTCGAGACCGCCTGGAAGCTGGCGAAGAACTACTTCAAGCTCACCGGCAAGCCGAACAAGTACAAGGTGATCTCGCGGTCCATCGCCTACCACGGCACGACGCACGGAGCGCTGTCGATCACCGGCCTGCCGACGCTCAAGGCGCAGTTCGAGCCGCTGGTCCCCGGCGCGCACAAGGTCCCGAACACCAACGAGTACCGGGCGCCCGACCACCTGCGCGACGACCCCAAGGCGTTCGGGCGGTGGGCTGCGGACCGCATCGGCGACGCCATCGAGATGGAGGGCCCGGACACCGTCGCGGCGGTCTTCCTGGAGCCCGTGCAGAACGCCGGCGGCTGCTTCCCGCCACCCCCGGGGTACTTCGAGCGGGTGCGGGAGATCTGCGACCAGTACGACGTGCTCCTGGTCTCCGACGAGGTCATCTGCGCGTTCGGCCGGATCGGGTCGATCTTCGCGTGCGACGACTTCGGCTACGTCCCGGACATGATCACGTGCGCGAAGGGCATGACGTCGGGGTACTCCCCCATCGGCGCCCTGATCGCCTCCGACAAGCTGTACGAGCCGTTCGCGACGGGCAACGCGTCGTTCGCGCACGGCTACACGTTCGGCGGTCACCCGGTGTCCGCGGCGGTCGCCAACGCGAACCTGGACCTGTTCGAGCGCGAGGGCATCACCACCCATGTCAAGGAGTCGGCCCCCGCGTTCCGACGCACCCTCGAGAGCCTGCTGGACCTGCCGATCGTCGGCGACGTCCGAGGCGAGGGGTTCTTCTACGGGATCGAGCTGGTCAAGGACAAGGTCACGCGGGAGACGTTCGACGACGACGAGAGCGAACGGCTCCTGCGCGGGTTCCTGTCGGGCGCCCTGTTCGAGGCCGGGCTGTACTGTCGCGCCGACGACCGCGGCGACCCGGTGATCCAGCTCGCTCCGCCGCTGACGTGCGGGCAGGCCGAGTTCGACGAGATCACGAGCATCCTGCGCAGCGTGCTCACCGAGGCCTGGGCGCGTCTGTGACGGGACGGTCGCTCTGGTCCGACCAGGTCGAGGCGCGCACGGCGCACGACCCGCTCGACGGGGACGCCCAGGCCGACGTCGTCATCGTCGGGGCGGGCCTGACCGGGCTCTGGACCGCGTACTACCTGCTCGAGGCGGACCCGTCGCTCGACGTGCTGCTCGTCGAGGCGCAGGTCGCAGGCTTCGGCGCGAGCGGACGCAACGGCGGCTGGTGCTCCGCCCTCCTGCCGGTCTCGGCGGACGAGCTGGCGCGTCGGCACGGTCGCGACGCCGCGATGGCGATGCGTGCCGCGATGCGCGACACCGTCGTCGAGGTCGGCGGGGTCGCCGCGGCCGAGCTGATCGACTGCGGGTTCGCCTTCGGCGGCACCGTCACGGTCGCCCGCAACCGCCCGCAGCTGGAACGCGTCGCCGACGACGTCGCCGCCGACACCAGGTGGGGCGACGAGTCGCACCTGCTCGACGCCGACGGGGTCGCCGAGCACGTCCGCGCGGACGGTGCTGTCGGCGGCTCGTTCACGCCCGACTGCGCCCGGGTCCAGCCCGCCCTCCTGGTCCGCGGTCTGCTGGACGTCGTCCTGTCGCGCGGTGCCCGGCTGGCCGAGGGCACGCGCGCCCAGCGCCTGTCGCCCCGCGCGGTCGTCACCGACCACGGCATCGTGCGCGCCCGCTGGGTGGTCCGCGCGACGGAGGCCTGGACCGCACAGCTCCCCGGGTCGCACCGCGACGTCGCCCCGGTGTACTCGCACATGATCGCCACCGAGCCGCTGCCACCGGAGGTCTGGGCGCAGATCGGGCTGGACCGCGCGCAGACGTTCGCCGACGCGCGGCACCTCACCATCTACGGCCAGCGCACCACCGACGACCGGCTCGCGTTCGGCGGGCGCGGAGCGCCGTACCACCTGGGCTCCGCGATCCGGCCGGCGTACGACCAGGTCGACGCCACCGCCGCGCACCTGCAGCACGCGCTCGTGGACCTGTTCCCGGTGCTCGACCGGGCCGAGATCACCCACCACTGGGGCGGTCCGCTCGGGGTGCCCCGGGACTGGCACCCGTCCGTCGGGCTCGACGCCGAGACCGGGATCGCCTGGGCGGGCGGGTACGTCGGCGACGGCGTCGCGCTCACCAACCTCGCAGGCCGGACGCTCGCGGACCTGATCACAGGCTCTGACAGCCCCCTCGTCCGGTTGCCGTGGGTCGACCACCGCTCCCCCGCCTGGGAACCGGAGCCCGTGCGTTGGGCCGGCATCACGGCGACGCGGCGGGCGACCGCGTGGGTGGACCGCACCGAGGCCCGGACCGGTCACACCAGCCGGCTGGGCGGACTGCTGAGCCAGGTCCTCGGACACTGACCCGTCAGGCGCGCGCCAGGATCTCCTGCGCCCGGGCACGGGCCCAGAGCTCGGCAGCCAGGACCGCGTCGAGGCTCAGTCCGTCCGGCCTGGTGCCGTCATGCTCCCCGAGCACCCGCTCGACCGTGGACACGATGTCGAGGAACCCGATCCGGTTGGCCAGGAACGCCTCGACGCACTCCTCGTTCGCCGCGTTGTAGACCGCCGGGTGCGTCGCGGACGCCGCCACGGCCTCGCGCGCCAGCCGGACGGCCGCGAACACCTCCTCGTCCAGAGGCTCGAAGGTCCACGCCGTGGCCTGCGTCCAGTCGCACGGCGGCGCGACCTGCGGCACCCGGTCCGGCCAGGACAGCCCGAGTGCGATGGGGAGTCGCATGTCCGGCGGCGACGCCTGCGCCAGCGTGGAACCGTCGACGAACTCGACCATCGAGTGCACCACCGACTGCGGGTGCACCACCACGGTGATGTCCGCGACGGGCACGTCGAACAGCAGGTGCGCCTCGATCAGCTCCAGGCCCTTGTTCATCAGCGTCGAGGAGTTGATCGTCACCACGGGGCCCATCGACCACGTCGGGTGCGCGAGCGCCTGCTGCGGGGTGACCGCCTTGACGTCGTCGTGCGACCAGCCGCGGAACGGTCCCCCGGAGGCGGTGAGGATCAACCGCCGGACCTCGGGATGGGTGCCGCCGCGCAGCGCCTGCGCGATGGCCGAGTGCTCGGAGTCGACCGGCACGATCTGGTCGGGGCGCTGCCGCGCGGCGTGCACCAGCCGGCCGCCGACGACGAGCGACTCCTTGTTGGCCAGCGCGAGCGTGCTGCCCGCCCTCAGCGCGGCGAGCGTCGGACCCAGCCCGACGGAGCCCGTGACGCCGTTGAGCACGACGTCGGCGCCGCGACCAGCCAGGTCGGTCGACGCCTGCGGGCCGACCAGCACCTCGACCCCGGGCAGGGCGTCGCGCAGGGCCGCCTCCGCCCGAGGGTCGGCGACCGCGACCGTCGACACCCCCAGCTCCCGGGCCTGTCTGGCGAGCAGGTCGACGTCCCCACCACCCGCGGACAGCCCCGTCACGGTGAACCGGTCGGGGTTGCGGGTGATGACGTCGACGGCCTGCGTACCGATGGACCCGGTGGACCCGAGGAGGACGACGCTGCGCTGTGTCACGCTCCCATCTTCGTGCATCGCCCGTGGCAGGATCGCCGCATGCCCGCTCCTGCGACGCCCCAGGGGTCCTCGACGCGCCTGCTCGTGCTCGGCTGCGTGCGGATCTTCCAGCCCGTGCACGGCTACTTCCTGCGCCGGGAGCTGGTGAGCTGGGAGGTCGACCAGTGGGCGCACGTGCACCCGGGGTCGATCTACAACGCGCTCAAGTCCCTCACGCGCTCCGGGTTGCTGGAGGAGGTCGGCGTCGCCGCCGCCGGCCCCCGACCGCCGCGCACCACCTACCGGCTCACCGATGCGGGCGAGGACGAGTTCCTGACGCTGGTCCGTGCCGGCCTGCTCACGGTGGACGATCCGACGCTCTTCCTCACCGCCGTGAACATGGCGTTCACCCTCCCCCGCGACGAGGTCGTGCAGACGGTCCGGACGCGCGTCGGTCTGCTGGAGGACTACCTCGCGGTCCTCGCCACGCAGATCGAGCAGATCCTCGACGCGAAGGACACCCCGAACACCGCGACGGAGGTCCCGCGCCTGATCAGCGCGAGGGTCCGGGGCGAGCTGGAGTGGGCCCGGGACTACCTCGACCGGCTCGCGGGCGGTGCTTATGCGTTCCAGGACGAGCCGCCGCTGTGGACACCGACGCCCGAGCAGATCGAGATCGCCCGCGCCGCGGGAGTCGGTCCGGGCGTCGTCATCGCGATGGCCGAGGGAGACACGTAATAGTCAAGGTTGACGAGTAATAGTCCATCTTGAATACTGGGGTCTCCACTCGAAGGAGACCCCGCATGATCCACGCCCGCGGCCTGGCCCGCACCTACAAGACCCGACGAGGAGACGTCGACGCCGTACGCGGCGTGGACCTCGACGTCGAGGCCGGAGAGATCGTCGGCTTCCTCGGCCCCAACGGCGCCGGCAAGACGACCACCCTCCGGATGCTCACCACCCTCCTGCGCCCCACGCGCGGCGAGGCGACCGTGGCCGGCGCCGACCTGCGCCGCGACCCCGGCGCCGTCCGCCGCCGCATCGGCTACGTCGCCCAGTCCGGCTCCACCTCGGGCGAGGCTCGCGCCGGCGAGGAGGTCGTCGACCACGCCCTGCTCTACGGCGTCGAGCGCTCCGTCGCCACCTCCCGCGGCCGCACCCTGTTCGAGCAGCTCGAGCTCGACGGCCTCTGGGACCGCAAGTGCTCGTCCCTGTCCGGCGGCCAGCGCCGCAGGCTCGACATCGTCACGGGCCTGATCCACACGCCGCGGCTCGTGTTCCTCGACGAGCCCACCACCGGACTCGACCCGCAGGCACGCGCCAACCTGTGGACCCACGTGCGCGGCCTGCGAGACGAGCGCGGCAGCACCGTGTTCCTCACCACGCACTACCTCGACGAGGCCGACGCCCTGTGCGACCGCATCCTCGTCATCGACCACGGCCAGATCGTCGCCCAGGGGTCGCCCGAGGAGCTCAAGCAGCGGGTCAGCGGCGACGCGGTCCTGCTCAGCGCCGCGCAGCAGTCCGACGTCGCCCGGATCGCCGCGATCGCCGCTCAGCTCCCCGGCGCGGACGTCCCCACCGTCGACGGCCACCTCGTCGAGGTGCGTGTCCCGGCCGGTCGCACGCTCCTCGCGGGCCTGCTGCGCTCGCTCGACGCCGAGGGCATCGAGCTGGCCGGCGTCGAGCTGCGCCGACCCACCCTCGACGACGTCTTCCTCACGCTCACCGGCCGGTCCCTTCGTGACGGCGAGAGCCCGGCGCGGTCCTCCGAAGGAGCCGCAGCATGACCGCCACCACCGCCACCCCGCCCACGTTCACCGACGAGCAGAGCGGTCGGAGCACGTTCGTCCGCGACGCGCTCACCGTCTTCCGCCGCGCCATGCGGATCTCGCTGCGCAACCCGGTCTGGGCCGTCATGGGCCTGCTCCAGCCGGTGCTGTACCTCTCGCTGTTCGGCCCGCTGCTCGAGCCGCTCGCCCCGCAGCTGGGCGCGACGAACGCCTACCAGCTCTTCGTCCCGGGCCTGCTGGTGCAGCTCGGCATGTTCGGAGCGCTGTTCGTCGGCTTCGGGCTCATCGGCGAGTGGCGCGACGGGGTCATCGAGGCCGAGCGCGTCAGCCCCGCACCCCGCTCCGCCCTCGTGGTCGGCCGGGTGCTGCGCGACGTCATCGTCGTCGCCGTGCAAGGTGTCGTCCTGGTGTCCGTGGCGTTCCTCTTCGGGCTCGAGGCACCCTTCTGGGGCATCGTGCTCGGCATCGTCACCGCCGCCCTGCTCGCCGCCGCGTTCGCCTCGGCGTCCTACGCCGTGGCGCTGACGCTCAAGAGCGAGGACGCGCTGGCGCCCCTGATGAACGGCGTCGCCCTGCCGCTGCTGCTGCTGTCCGGGATCCTGCTGCCCATCACGGCCGCCTCGGCGCCCGCCTGGCTCAACACGTTGTCCAACCTCAACCCGATCAAGCACGTCGTCTCGGGCATCCGCGCCCAGTTCGACGGCGACATCGGCAGCGCCACCGCGCTGTGGGGCTCCGCGCTGACGATCGTGCTCGCGGCCGTCGGCCTCTGGTTCGGCTCCCGCACGTTCAAGCGCGAGGACGGCTGAGCGACAGACGACGACGGCCGCGCCCCCGGCGGGAGCGCGGCCGTCGTGAGGTCTGCACCTACTCGACGCCGAGAAGCACCTCGACCGCGCGCGACAGGAAGGCGTCGACCGGGCCCTCGGCGTACGCGTTGTGGCCCTTGCGGCGGCGGAACGTCGCGGACCGGACCTCGGCGGCCGACAGCGGCGTGCCCTTGTCGAAATAGGCGACGAGGCGCTGGCACAGGTCGTCGACGTCGGCCGGCTCGTAGCCCTGCTGACGGCCGTCGGGCGGCGCGAACCGGTCGCCGTCGGGACGGCCCAGGCGCCCGTACAGCGTGCGGGCCTGCTCGCTCAGGTGGTCCATCCAGCCCTGCTGGCCGCGGGTCGCGATGTACTCCGCGCGGGACCGGGCCACGAACGCGGCCTCCAGCCGGTCGAGCGCCGCGTCGACCGCCGCGGTCACGTACCCGCCACGCACCATGTCGAACGCGACGCCGCGAACATCCTTGCTGGCCAGCGCCTGCGCCGGACCCTGCTCGTAGACGGCTCGTGCGTGGGCGAAGAAGTCGTCGACCTCGTCCGGGTCGTACCCCTGCTTCAGGCCCGAGACGGTCCGGAACATCCCGTCGCTCACTCGTCCTCCTCTGCTGCCAGCTGTCCGCAGGCGCCGTCGATCTCGCTGCCGCGCGTGTCCCGGATCGTGGTCGGGATCCCGTGCGCACGCAAGCGTGCCACGAACTCCTGCTCGACCCGGGGATCGCTCGCGGTCCACTTCGAGCCCGGCGTCGGGTTCAGCGGGATCGGGTTGCAGTGCACCCAGCCGCGGCCGCGCGCGTTGAGCTTCTCGCCCAGGAGGTCCGCGCGCCAGGCGTGGTCGTTGATGTCCCGGATGAGCGCGTACTCGATGGAGACACGCCGGCCGGTGACCTCGAAGTAGCGGTGGGCGGAGTCGATCGCCTCGTCGACGCTCCAGCGCGTGTTCACCGGCACCAGCTCGCTGCGCAGCTCGTCGTCCGGTGCGTGCAGCGACAGCGCGAGGGTCACCGGGATGCCCTCCTTGGCGAGGCGGTCCATCGCCGGCACCATCCCGACGGTCGACACCGTCACGTTCCGCGCCGACATGCCGAGACCGTCAGGCGCCGGGGCCACCAGGCGCCGAACCGTCTCCATCACCGACTTGTAGTTGGCGAGCGGCTCCCCCATGCCCATGAACACCACGTTGCTCAGGCGGGTCGGGCCGCCCGGCACCTCACCGTCGGCCAGCGAGCGGGCCGCCGCACGGACCTGCTCGACGATCTCCGCCGTGGACAGGTTCCGCGTCAGGCCGAGCTGGCCCGTCGCGCAGAACGAGCACGCCAGCCCGCACCCTGCCTGGCTCGAGACGCACAGTGTGGTGCGGTTGGCGTACCGCATGAGGACGGACTCGACCTTGGCGCCGTCGAACAGGTGCCACAGCGTCTTGACCGTGGTGCCCTGGTCCGCCGTCTGCGTGCGGTGCGGCGTGAGGAGCTGCGGGAAGAGACCCTCGACCAGCTTGTCTCGCGTCGCCTTCGGCAGGTCGGTCATCTGCGCGGGGTCGTTGGTCAGGTGCGTGAAGTAGTGCGTCGCCAGCTGCTTGGCGCGGAACGGCTTCTCGCCGAGCTCGGTGACGGCGTCGACCCGCTGCTCGGGCGTGAGGTCGACGAAGTGCTTGGGCGGCTTGCCCCGAGGTCCCCGGCTGGGCGAGGACAGGTCGAGGCGCACGGGTGTACCGGTCATGGGCCAGGTACCCCCTCTCGGACTAGGGCGGGTCAGGCGGGCTGGAACACCGTGAGGACCACGTACACGGCGGGGGCGGTCAGGACGAGCGAGTCGAGCCGGTCCAGCAGGCCGCCGTGGCCCGGCACCAGCCGGCCCATGTCCTTGAGCTCGAGGTCGCGCTTGAGCATCGACTCGGCGAGGTCCCCGAGCGTGGCGGTCACGACGGTGGCCAGGCCGAGGATGACGCCGACCAGCGGCTCCCCGTCGAACGCGAGCTGCACACCCACCACGCCCACGACGCACGCCAGGACCATCGAGCCGGCCAGACCCTCCCAGGTCTTCTTCGGGCTCACCGACGGCGCGAGCGGGTGCCTGCCGAGCAGGACGCCCACCGTGTAGCCGCCGACGTCGCTGGCGACGCACAGGAGGATGAAGAGCATCACGCGGGCGGCGCCGTCCGGCTCGGCGAGCATGAGCATGACGAACCCGCCGAGGAAGGGCAGGTACGCCGCCGCGAACGCACCCGCGGTCGCGTCCCGCAGGGCCGGCTGGCCGCTCCCGTCGAGCACGCGCCACACGACGACACCGCCGACGGTCAGCATGAACGCGACGAACAGCGCCTCCGGTCCCGCCGTGTACGCCGACACGAGGATGCCGATCGCGCCGACCAGCAGCGGGAGGAGCGGCAGGTGGATGTTGCGGCGCGTGAACGCCTGCGCCAGCTCCCAGAGCCCCGCGCTGACCGCCAGGACGGCGACGACCGCGAAGGCTTCCTTGCGGATGAACAGCGACGCGACCACCGCCACGAGCATGGCGACGCCGACGACGATCGCGACCGGGAGGTCACGACCGGGGCGGGGGGTCCGGGTGGCGGCGATGGCAGTCTGGCTCATCAGACCTCGAGGAGCTCGTTCTCCTTGGACGCGAGCAGGTGGTCGATGAGGTCCACGTGCTTCTTCGTCAAGGACTCGAGCTCCTTCTCCGCACGACCGACCTCGTCCTCGCCGGCCTCACCGTCCTTGACGATGCGGTCCAGCTCCTCCTTGGCCCGGCGCCGGACGTTGCGCACCGAGATGCGGGCGTCCTCCGCCTTGGTCTTGGCGAGCTTGACGAAGTCCTTGCGGCGCTCCTGCGTGAGGGCGGGCAGGACGATGCGGATGACGTTGCCGTCGTTGGTCGGGTTCACGCCGAGGTCGGAGTCGCGCAGCGCCTTCTCGATCGCGGTGGTCGACGACTTGTCGAACGGCGAGACGAGGATCGTGCGCGCCTCGGTGACGTTGAACGACGCCAGCTGCTGCAGGGGCGTCGGGCTGCCGTAGTAGTCGACGAACACCTTGGAGAACATCGCGGCGTTGGCCCGACCGGTGCGGATCGTCGAGAAGTCCTCCTTGGCGACCTCGACGGCCTTGTCCATCTTCTCTTCAGCCTCGAAGAGGGTCTCGTCGATCACCGGAGCTCCTTCGTGCGTGCGTCGTGTTCGTGCAGGGTCGTGCGCTCAGGCCGGTCAGCTGGCCGTGATCAGCGTGCCGATCTTCTCACCCCGGAGCGCCCGCGTGACGTTGCCGGCCTCCTCGAGCCCGAAGACGCGCATCCGCACGTCGTTGTCACGGCAGAGGCTGAGGGCCGAGCCGTCCATCACGCCCAGGTCGTTCACCAGGGCGTCCGTGTACGTCAGGTGGTCCAGCTTCACCGCGTCGGGGTTGGTCCGCGGGTCCGCGGAGTACACGCCGTCGACGCCGTTCTTGCCCATGAGGACCTCGTGGCAGTGCGTCTCGAGGGCGCGCTGCACGCTCACGGTGTCCGTCGAGAAGTACGGCATGCCGGCGCCGGCGCCGAAGATGACGACGCGGCCCTTCTCCAGGTGCCGGATGGCCCGCAGCGGGATGTACGGCTCGGCAACCTGGCCCATCGCGATCGCGGTCTGCACGCGCGTGCTCACGCCGGCCTGCTCGAGGAAGTCCTGGAGCGCCAGGCAGTTCATGACCGTGCCGAGCATGCCCATGTAGTCGGCGCGCGCCCGGTCGAGACCGCGCTGCGAGAGCTCGGCGCCACGGAAGAAGTTGCCACCGCCCACGACGATCGCCACCTGCACACCCGCCCGGACCGCGACGGCGATCTCGGCGGCGACGCGCTGCACGACGTCCGCCGCGAGGCCCACGTCACCGCCACCGAACGTCTCGCCGGACAGCTTGAGCAGGACGCGCCGGTCCGGCACCGCTCCGCGGGTCGACTCGGGGTCCAGGGTCACGGTGCCTCCACGAGAGTTGGATCGGGCTGGTTGCGACGGTGGCCCCGACCCCGCAGGGCCGGGGCCACCGTCGATCACCTGAGGTCAGGCTCCCACGCGGTAACGGACGAAGCCCGTCAGCGTGCCGCCGGCCTCGGCGAGGACCTGCGCGACCGTCTTCTTGTTGTCCTTGGCGAACGCCTGCTCGAGCAGCACGTTCTCCTTGAAGAAGCCGTTGAGGCGGCCCTCGATGATCTTCGGCAGTGCTGCCTCGGGCTTGCCCTCGTTGCGGGCCGTCTCCTCGGCGATGTGGCGCTCGTTCGCGACGACGTCGGCCGAGACCTCCTCGCGCGTGAGGTACGTGGGCGAGAACGCCGCGATGTGCGTCGCGATGTCCCGGGCCACGCCGGCGCCGGCAGCGTCGGTCGCGACGAGCACGCCGACCTGCGGGGGCAGGTCCTTGCTGACCTTGTGCAGGTAGACCTCGACGTGCTCGCCGGCCACGCGGGCCAGGCGGCGCACGACCACGCGCTCACCCAGGGTGGCGGCGGTCTCGTCGACGATCGTCTGGACGCTCTGGCCGTCGACCTCGGTGGCCAGCAGCGCGTCCGCGTCGCGGGCCGGGGAGTCGACCGCGGCCGCGAGGACGCGGGCGGCCAGCGCGACGAAGTTCGGGCTCTTCGCGACGAAGTCCGTCTCCGAGTTGACCTCGACGAGCACGCCCGTCTGGCCCTCGCCGTCAGCCGTCGGGCCGACGTGGGCGGCGACGAGGCCGTCCGACGCCGAGCGGCCCTCGCGCTTGCCGACGCCCTTGAGGCCCTTGACGCGGATGAGCTCGAGCGCCTTGTCGGTGTCGCCCTCAGCCTCCTCGAGCGCCTTCTTGACGTCCATCATTCCGGCACCGGTCTTCTCGCGCAGCGCCTTGATGTCTGCGAGCGAGTAGTTCGCCATCAGTCGTGTCCGTTCCTCGTGTGTCGTGACGTTGATGCGGGACCGCAACGGTCCGGTGACGTGCCGCGGTGCCGGCGGCCCCGTCGAGGGACCACCGGCACCGGCAGGATCACTTGGAGTCGGCGTCGCCCTCGGCGGCGGCCTCGTCGGCGGCAACCTCGGCCGCGGCCTCCTCGGCGACGACCTCCTCGGCCACAGCCTCGGCGACGACCTCCTCGGCCACAGCCTCGGCGACGACCTCCTCGGCGACAGCCTCGGTCGCGGCCTCCTCGGCGACGACCTCCTCGGCGATCTCGGTCTTCGCCTCGGCGACGGCCTCGGTCGCGTCGGCCGCGACCTCGGCACCGGCGAGGTCGGCCTCGGCGCCGGCGAGCAGCTCGCGCTCCCACTCGGCCAGCGGCTCGGCGTCGGCCGGAGCACCCTCGGCGGCCGCGGTGCGACCGGAGTGACGCTTCAGCAGACCGTCGGCAGCAGCGTCCGCGATGACGCGGGTCAGCAGCTGGACGGCGCGGATCGCGTCGTCGTTGCCCGGGATCGGGTAGTCGACGACGTCGGGGTCGCAGTTGGTGTCCAGGATGGCGACGACGGGGATGCCGAGCTTGCGCGCCTCGTTGACGGCGAGGTGCTCCTTGTTCGTGTCGACGATCCACACGGCCGAGGGAACCTTGGCCATGTCACGGATGCCACCGAGCGTCTTGGCCAGCTTGTCCTTCTCGCGGCGCAGGACGAGCAGCTCCTTCTTCGTGAGGTTCGAGCCCGCCACGTCGTCGAAGTCGATCTGCTCGAGCTCCTTGAGGCGCTGGAGACGCTTGTGCACCGTGCTGAAGTTGGTGAGCATGCCACCGAGCCAGCGCTGGTTGACGTACGGCATGCCGACGCGAGCGGCCTGGTCCGCGACCGGCTCCTGCGCCTGCTTCTTGGTGCCGACGAAGAGGATGGTGCCGCCGTGCGCGACGGTCTGGCTCACGAAGTCGTAGGCGTTGTCGATGTACGACAGCGACTGCTGCAGGTCGACGATGTAGATGCCGTTGCGCTCGGTGAAGATGAAGCGCTTCATCTTGGGGTTCCAGCGGCGGGTCTGGTGTCCGAAGTGGACACCGCTCTCGAGCAGCTGGCGCATGGTCACGACGGCCATGGCACGTCCTTCCGGCGCGCACCGCGAGGTGCACGCGTCAAGGCGGACCCGTCTGGGGCCCGCATCTCGGTTGTCGGCTCCGACCAGCTGGCCGGCGCCCCTGGCGCCATGTCGTCGCCCGCTCCGGTACCTGCCACGTGGACAGGTGCTCGGACCGCTGCGGAGATCGACCCCGTCCTGGTCCTGGTCGGCGCTGGGCCGTAGGTCCGGTGATCGGGTGGATGACGCGCGAAGTCGACCGGTACGGACCGGTCGCACCCGAAGTCTAGCCGATCGCCGCCCCTGCTCCGCACCGCGCCCACGGCCGCACCCCGGAGTGCGCCCGCGCGGAGCGCACCCGCGGAGCGCACGCTGCCCCGCCGACTCTGCCCACGTCGGTGAGCCGACCACAGCCCGGAGGTCGGCAGCGTCGTCCACGGAGCTCCCGCCACCGCCCGCGTCCTCGTCCGGCGCCGCCCACGATCACGGTATGACCCGAGGAACCCGCACCGCCCGCCTCGCCACCGCTCTCGGCACCGCCGTCGTTCTGCTCACCCTGATGATCGTCGTCGCGTCGCCAGGAGCTGCCGGTCCACCCGGCCCGCCGCCTCCCGCCGGGACGTACCGTCTGCCGCTCGCGGGGTCGACCGATGTGGTGCGTCCCTTCGAGCGACCGCCGGAGCGCTGGGCTGCGGGGCACCGCGGGGTCGACCTGAGGTCGGCGCTCGGCGCCGAGGTGGTCTCCCCCGTCGCCGGGGTGGTCACCTACGCGGGCACCGTGGGTGGTCGATCGGTGGTGACGGTGACGGACGTCGACGGGCGTCGCTCGAGTGTGGAGCCGCTCGGTCCCGCCGTCCGCGTCGGTGACCGTGTCGCGGCGGGTGCGCCGCTCGGCACGCTGACCGTCGACGGCTCCCACTGCGCGCCGAGCGTGTGCCTGCACTGGGGCGTGCGTGTCGGGGAGGACTACGTCGACCCGCTCAGTCTTCTCGCCGGTGCGGGGCCGGCGGTCCTGCTCCCACTCGACACCGTGGGGTGAGGCCAGTCGGGCCCGACCTCGTTACGTGCTCGGCAGCGTCGTGACGCGCGGCGCGGTGTCCGTCGAGGTCAGGCCTGGCGGGGAGAGCAGCGACAGCCCAGGCCCCAGCGGCGTTCAGAACCCGGCCCCAGCGGCGTTCGGAGCCCAGCCCCAGCGGCGTTTCAGGTCGAGTGAGTTCGAGCCGAAGCCGAAGTCCACCCGCGCTCAGCGTCTGCTCGCGGTCAGGGTCTGCTCGCGGTCAGGGTCGGTCAGGCGCGCTCGGCCTCGACGAGGCGGGTGCGCAGCCGGACCATCGCTGCCGTGTGCATCTGGGAGATGCGCGACTCGGTGACGCCGAGGACGCGACCGATCTCGGCGAGCGTCATGCCCTCGTAGTAGTAGAGAACGACGACGATGCGCTCGCGCTCACCGAGACACTCGATCGCACGGGCCAGCAGGAACTTGGTCTCGGCCGCCTCGATCGAGCTGGCGGGGTCGAGCGTGCGCTCGTCGCCCAGGGTGTCGCCGAGCGAGACGCCGCCGGGGCGGTCGTCGCCGCCGCCGAGCAGCTCGTCGAGGGCCGCGACGTTCACCGTCGAGAGCTGGGAGTAGATCGCACGCAGGTCCTCGACGGGCATCGCGAGGTGGCGGGCGACCTCGTCCTCGGTCGGGGTGCGGTGCAGCTTGGCCTCGAGCTCGGCGTACGCGCGGTCGACGGAGCGGGCCTTGGTGCGGACCGAGCGCGGGACCCAGTCCATCGCGCGCAGCTCGTCGATGATCGCGCCGCGGATGCGGGACGAGGCGTAGGACTCGAACTTCACGGAGCGGTCCGTCTGGTACTTCTCGATGGCGTCGATGAGCCCGAACATGCCGTACGAGACCAGGTCGGCCTGCTCGACGGTGCTCGGCAGCCGCATCCCGACGCGGCCGGCGACCGCCGACACGAGCGGGGCGTAGTGCAGGATCAGGCCCTCACGGGCACGGGCGGACGGCGCTGCCTTGTAGTCCTCCCAGAGCGCGTCGACCTCCTCGACGGAGCGGGTCGGCGCGACCGGGGTCCGGGGGGCAGGGACACCGCGAGTGATCGGGACCGACGCGGGCGCCAGCAGGTCCACCTCGGCCGACCGCGGCTGCGGGATCACGCCCTCGGGCGCCGTGCTGGTCAGTCGCGTGTGCACCGGGAAGGCGGTGTCCAGCTGCGTCGTCATCGTCGACTCCATTGTCTTCGTCATGCTCGCGGGTGCGCGTGCTGGGCGGTACGGCCGGACCGCGAGGAATGACCCAGAAGCAGGTCGACATTGCCGACATATGCGCGGCTCGCGCACTCCGACAATGCCCGTTCGGCCTTCAGGTGCGTCGAGAACTCCGCCGGGAGGAGCGCCCGGAAAGGCGTCCCCGTCGCGATCTCGTTGCTGTCCATGTGAGTACGGTGACCTGAAACACAGCAGGTAACAAGCAGCACTTTCACCTGCCCGGCCTAACGGTGGGCGAATCCCGGCACAATGTCCGATTCGCCGACGAACAATGGCCCGATTGCGCGAGTTTTTCACCCGGGGAACTCCTCACCCCCTCTCATCCACAACCGCTTCCGGCGCGCCTTCTGGACAGCGGCGCGCCGTCATGGTGTGGCGAACCCCACCGCGACCCACCCCGCGTCTCGCCGGACCGCCCACCCGCCGAGCTCCAGAAGACCCACCGCCCCTCGCGCCTCGGCGACCGTGACGCCGGCGAGGCTCGCCACCCGGTCGAGCTCGAAGGGCACCCGACGCGAGAGGGCATCGAGGACGCGAGCCGACACGGGATCGAGCGCGTCCTGACGTCGGGCCGAGCGATCGTCGGCTGAGCGGTCGGCCGCCGCGCCGGCCAGGAGGGTCGCGCCGGTGACCCCGGCGAGCTCCCGCACCTCGGCCGCGTCCGTGACGCACACCGCGACCCCCTCCCGCAGCAACCGGTGGCAGCCGGCGGAGGCCATCGACGTGACCGGCCCCGGCACGGCGCCGACGGGCCGCAGCAGCCGCGCCGCGTGGTGCGCGGTGCTCATCGCACCGGAACGCCACGCCGCTTCGACCACGACCGTGGCCCGCCCGGCCGCGGCGATCAGCCGGTTCCGCTGCAGGAACCGGCTCTTGGTCGGCAGGCTGCCCGGTGGCACCTCGGACACGAGCGCTCCCCCGGAACCCACCACCGCGTCGAGCAGGCGTGCGTTCCCGGCCGGATACGCCCGGTCGACACCACCCGCGAGGACGACGACGGTTCGCCCGCCGCGGGCGACTGCTCCGCGGTGGGCCGCCGCATCGATGCCGTACGCACCGCCCGAGACCACGCACACGCCGTCCGCGGAGAGTCCGTCGGCGAGGTCGAACGCGATCCGTTCTCCGTAGGTCGTCGCCGCACGCGACCCGACGACGGCCGCCGACAGCGCGAGCGTGGCACCCAGGTCGGGTTCGCCGCGCACCCACACGCTGAACGGGGCCTCGACCCCGAGGTCATCGAACGCCGACGGCCACCGAGGGTCTCCCGGCACCAGCAGAGCTCCGCCCAGCCGGTCGAGCTGCGCGAGGTCCCGACGGGGGTCGCAGCCAGGCAGGCGGACGGCCCACCGGGCGAGGGCCTTGACCACCCGTCTGCGGTCGGCGCCGGAGAGCGGGCCGGTCCGGTCCTCGAGCCGAGCCAGGTCGGGACGGTCCCGGACGGCCGCGTGCACCCACTCGAGCGCCTCCACCGCGCCGAGCAGTCCCACGAGCGTCCCGGCCACGGTGTCCCCGGGCTCCACCAAGGCGCTCCACGTCGCGCGGGCGAGCACCTCCGCGCCGTCGCCGCTCATGCGCCCGCCCCCCGCGTCCGCAGCAGGAGGGCGTGTCCCACGTCGGCGCGCCCGGGTGCCGCCCGACCCGCCAGGTCCGCCACGGTCCACGCGACGCGCAGCACCCGGTCCACGCCGCGCAGGCTCAGCGTGCCGCGATCGACCGCGCGGTCCAGGTCCGCGACCAGGCTGCGGTCCGGACCCAGCCGCTCCCGCAGCCAGCTGCCCGGGACGTCGCCGTTGGTGCGCCACGGCGTCCCCGCCAGCCGCTGTGCCTGTGCGGTGCGCGCGTCGAGCACCCGTGCGGCGACGACCGCCGAGGACTCACCGGCCTCCGCACCCGCCCGGGCAGGGGTGAGCTCGACCTGCAGGTCCACCCGGTCCAGCAGCGGACCCGACAGCTTGCCGAAGTACCGGCGGCGCTGCTCGCTGCGGCAGGTGCACGCCAGGCCCTTGCCGACCGCCTGCCCGCACGGGCACGGGTTGGCCGCCAGGACGAGCTGGAACCGGGCCGGGTAGCGGGCTGTGCCGGCGGCGCGGTGCAGCACCAGCTCGCCGTGCTCCAACGGCTGCCGCAACGTCTGCAGCACGGCGGTCGAGAACTCCGGCGCCTCGTCGAGGAACAGCACGCCACGGTGCGCCCGTGAGGCTGCCCCGGGGCGCGGGACGCCCGATCCCCCGCCCACGACGCTCGCGGGGGTCGCCGTGTGGTGCGGATCCTCGAAGGGTGGCCGGCGCAGCAGCCCGTCCCCGGGGTCGAACGCGCCGGCCACCGAGTGCACCGCGGTGACCTCGACGGCGTCGGCCTCCGACAGGTCCGGCAGCAGCCCGGGCAGCCGGGCCGCGAGCATCGTCTTGCCCGTCCCCGGCGGGCCGACCATCAGCAGGTGGTGCCCACCCGCGGCAGCGACCTCGACGCACGCCCGCGCATCGTCCTGACCGACCACGTCCGCGAGGTCCAGCGCCGAGCTGCCCAGGCGCCGTGGCACGGCCTCCGGGGACACGGGCGAGACCTCCGGGACGTCGACGGTCGCGCCGTAGGCCGCGGCGACCTCGGCCAGGCTCGTCGCGCCGACCACCCGTGCACCGGGCACCAGCCGAGCCTCTGCCGCGTTGGCCTCGGCGACGACGACCCGGCACCACCCCGCGGCGACGGCGGCCGCGACCGCGGGCAGGACGCCGCGTACCGGCCGGAGCCGGCCGTCGAGCCCGAGCTCGCCGAGGTGGACTACCCCGCGCGGCGCGACCGGGTCGATGGCCTCGGCCCCCGCCAGCGTCGCGACGGCGATCGCCAGGTCGAACCCTGAGCCGGACTTCGGCAGCGTGGCGGGCGAGAGGTTGACGGTGATCCGACGGTTGGGCCACGCGAGTCCCGACGACGTCACGGCTGCACGCACGCGGTCACGTGACTCGGCCAACGAGGCGTCGGGCAGCCCCACGAGGGTGAACGCGGGCAGCGACGGCGCGAGGTGCGCCTCGACCTCGACGACGTGCCCGGTCAGCCCGACGAGCGCGACCCCCAGCGTCCGCCCGAGGACCACCTAGACCACCCCGACGAGGTGGTCGACCTGCGCCGCACCCCTCGGGGGCAGCAGCACCGCGATCACGTCGACGCGCACCGACCTCGGGTGCACGTCGTGCGCGGCGAGCCACTGCGCCGCGAGCCGTCGCACCCGGGCGAGCTTGCGGGCGGTCACCGCCTCGGCGGGATGCCCATAGGCGATCGACCGCCGCGTCTTGACCTCGACGACGACGAGCTCGTGGCCGTCCATCGCCACGAGGTCGAGCTCACCGTCCCGCGTCCGCCAGTTCCGGTCCAGCACGTCCCATCCGCGGTCTCGGACATGGGCTTCCGCCACATCCTCCCCGTACCGCCCCACTGCGTCCTTCGCGCGCACCGGACCACCTCCGTGCAGGACGCTGCCAGCGTGGGGCGCCGAGAGGGACGACCGAGCACCACGTCGTGGAGGCGGCCACGCCCGGCCGGGCTGTGGGCGGCTCGGCACGAACCAGGTCGTGCCGAGGCTGGGACGACGACATTGTGAGGCGAGCGCGCAAGGAGTCGCCCCGGGCGCGTGCCAGGCGCTGACGTCAGGCGTACGTCAGGTCGACGGGCAGCCCCGTGCGGGCCGACCTCCGGCGGGCGTCAGCGGGCGAAGCCTGCGCTGCCACCCAGGTCGAGCTCGGCCTTCGCCAGCTCCTCGACGTTCACGTCCTTGAAGGTGACGACCCGCACGGACTTCACGAACCGTGCCGAGCGGTACACGTCCCACACCCACGCGTCGGCGAGCGTCAGCTCGAAGTAGACCTCGCCGGCTGCCGAGCGGACCTGCAGGTCCACCTGGTTGGCGAGGTAGAACCGCCGCTCGGTCTCCACGACGTAGGAGAAGAGCCCCACGACGTCGCGGTACTCGCGGTACAGCGCGAGCTCCATGTCGGTCTCGTAGTTCTCCAGGTCCTCCGCGCTCACCGGGACATCATCCCCCATGCGTGCAGCCCGGGCCGCGCGACGCCACGAGAGCGAACGGTCAGACCGCCCCGTCGAGCTCGGTGAGGGGCCCGAGCAGCGCCTCGTCCTCCTCGTCGACCAGCAATCCCTCGCCGGTCGTCCCCGGCAGCCGCCACGAGCGGCGGTGCAGCACGCTCGGACCCAGCTCGCGCAGCGCCGCCATGTGCTCGGGCGACGCGTACCCCTTGTTCTCGTCCCAGCGGTACTCGGGGTGCTGCGCGGCGAGGTCGACCATCATCGCGTCCCGCTCGCACTTGGCGAGCACGCTCGCGGCCGCGACGGAGGCGCACGTCCGGTCTGCTTTCACCCGCAGGTGGACGCGCGGTGCGGGTGCGGTCGCGTCGTCGTCGAGCGTGAAGAGGTCGGCCTGCGCCGGGCGGCTGAGCCAGTCGTGCGACCCGTCCAGGAGCACGACGTCGACCGGTCCGACGGTCGCCGCGACGGAGGCCAGGGCACGTGTCCCCGCCAGCCGCAGAGCCGCGATGATGCCGACCTCGTCGATCTCCGCGGCGCTCGCGTGCCCGACGGCACGGGCGAGCCCCCAACGACCGAGAGCCGGCAGCAGGCGGGTGCGCGCCGCGGGAGCGAGCAGCTTGGAGTCCGCGACACCCTTCGGCGCGGACCTGGTCGTCACGTCCACGACAACGACCCCGACGCTGACCGGGCCGGCGAGCGAGCCGCGACCCACCTCGTCCATCCCGGCCAGGAGACGCGCGCCGTCCCGCAGGAGCACGCGCTCGTGGCGCAGGTGCGGTGCGACGCGCGGTGCGGTCGCCCTCGGTGCGGCGAGCAGGGTCACGGCTGGTCGGGCACGTCCGCGAACGTGCTGGTCGGGTTGCGCAGGAGTCCCATGCGCTCGATGGGCCACACCGTCACGAAGGCCATGCCGACGACGTTGTCGATCGGCACCGACCCCCCGCCGGCGTTGCCCTGGTTGTAGCGCGAGTCCGACGAGTGGGACCGGTTGTCTCCCATGACCCAGATGCTGTTCTCCGGGACGGTGACGTCGAACGCGATGTCGCTGGGCTGCACGCCCGCCGCGAGGTACGGCTCGTCGAGCGGCTCTCCGTTGACCACCACGGGCCCACCTGCCACCGCGGAGACGTGGTCGCCGGGCAGGCCGATGAGGCGCTTGACCAGGTGCTCGTTGGCGTCGGCCGGGTACAGGCCGATGAAGGTCAGGGCGGAGTTGACGGCCCCCCGGATAGGTCCCGGGTCCGGAGCGGTGTCGGACGGCAGCCAGCCACCGGGGTCCTTGAAGACGACGATGTCCCCCCGACGCAGGTCGAACGGGCCGGGGGTGAGCTTGCTGACCAGGATCCGGTCGTGCTCGATGAGCGTGTCGTGCATGGACTGGCTCGGGATGAAGAACGCCTGCACGAGGAACGTCTTGACCAGCAGGGACAGCACGATCGCGCTGACGAGGATGATCACCGTCTCGCGCAGCAGCGACCCCGCGCCGCTCGGCCGGCGGGCGGCGGCGTGCCTGCGGTTGGCCGAGTGGTGCGTGGACTGTCCGTCGTCGGGAACGGTCACGTCCGGCATCCGGGGACCGTCACCGGCACCGTCGGGCGACTCCCGGACCGGCCACGACGTGGGTGACGACCCTTCGTCGAGGTCGCGGGGAGGTCGGTCGATCACCCGCACACTCTCGCACGCGCCAGGCCCGGACGCGCACACGACCAGCCCCCGAGATCGCGCGTCGTGACCCGGTCATCCACGACGTGACCCGTCGACGGCACCGCCGCGCCCGTGACCAGCACCGGGGCGCGCCAGCAACGCCGACGGGCGGCCACCGTGACCGGTGGCCGCCCGTCGGGACAGCTGTGCGAGGAAGGTCAGGCCTTCTTCGCGGCGGGGGTGAAGTCGCGCTTCTCCTTGATCTTGGCCTTCTTGCCACGGAGCTTGCGCAGGTAGTACAGCTTCGCGCGGCGCACGTCACCGCGCGTCACGACCTCGATCGACTCCAGGCTCGGGGAGTGCACGGGGAACGTGCGCTCGACGCCGACCTGGAAGCTGACCTTGCGGACGGTGAACGTCTCGCGGACGCCGTCACCCTGGCGACCGATGACGACACCCTGGAACGCCTGGATGCGGGAGCGGTTGCCCTCGACGACCTTGACGTTGACCTTGAGCGTGTCTCCGGCGCGGAACTCCGGGATGTCGGACCGCAGCGAGGCTGCGTCGACCTGGTCCAGCGTGTGCATGTGATGTCACTTCCCCGCCCTGCCACAGGTCAGGAACGTCGTCGAGGGCGTCACGGCTGCCCTGTGCAGGGCAGGACCGGCGTCCTTGGTCTGATGGTCCGGTGCGTCCGGGTCGAAGAGCCCGGGTGGTCGTGATCGTCTCCCCTGTGGCAGAGACGCAACCTGCGCGCACCAACGGGCAAGTCTGCCACACCGGCCGGGCCGGCGGTAAATCGCGTGCTGGATCTCACGCTCGCGCGAGGCGTCCGTCCGTCGGCTGCCAGCCGAGCGTCGCCAGGAGAGCAAGGTCGTGCTTGTCCAGCTCGTCGACGGGCAGCGCTTCGATCAGGTCCGGCCGACGGGCAGCCGTCCGCTCGATCGCGGTGTCCCGGCGCCACCGGGCGATCCGCGCGTGGTGCCCGGACAGGAGCACCTCCGGAACCTCCAGGCCGGCCCACGCGGGCGGCTTGGTGTAGACGGGGTACTCCAGCAGCCCGGCCGCGCCGTGGGACTCCTCGACCAGCGACTCCGGGTTGCCGACGACTCCGGGCAGCAGGCGCGCGACCGCCTCGACGACGACGAGCGCGGCCACCTCCCCGCCGTTGAGCACGTAGTCGCCGAGCGAGAACTCGGTGACGCGTCCCCGCGATCGGTAGTGCTCGGCCACCCGGGCGTCGATCCCCTCGTAGCGACCGCACGCCAGCACGAGACGGCTCTCGCCGGCCAGCACCTCCGCGGTGCGCTGCGTGAACGGCTCCCCCGACGGCGTCGGCACCAGCAGGTGGGCGTCGTCGTCGAGCAGCTCGTCGAGCGCGGCTCCCCACACGTCGGGGCGCATCACCATCCCGGCCCCGCCGCCGAAGGGGGTGTCGTCGACGGTCCGGTGCCGGTCCGTGGTCCAGTCGCGCAGGTCGTGCACGCGCAGGTCGAGCAGGCCGCTCGTGCGCGCCTTGCCGACGAGCGACAGGTCCAGCGGGGCGAGGTACTCGGGGAAGATCGAGACGACGTCGATGCGCACGGTCAGTCGTCGTCTCCCACGGTCTCCTCCGAGACCACGAGGTTCGCGGCGTCGGACGCGAGGAGCCCCCCAGGCGGGTCGAGGACCACGCGGCCGCCGGCGACGTCGACCACGGGGACGATCACCCTCACGAACGGGATCAGGGTGCGCGCCCCGTCGGGCTCGCGCAGGACCAGCATGTCGTGCGCCGGCAGGTGCTCGAGGCCGACGATCTCACCGAGCACCCGACCGTCCACGTGCTCGGCGCGCAACCCCGCCAGCTCGTGCGGGTACCAGGCGTCCTCCTCGTCCGACTCGTCCTCGTCCACCACGAGCTCGGTGCCACGCATGGCCTCGGCCATGGTGCGGTCCGTGATCTCCGCGAACGTCACGTACCAGCGGTCCTGCTGGGTGCGGGTGCTCACCACGGTCAGGGGTCCGCGCGCCGCGGGCTCGGTGGCGAGCACCGCACCGACGCCGAACCGGTCCTCGGGGGTGTCGGTGCGCAGGTCGAGGGCGACCTCACCGCGCAGGCCGTGGGCACGGCCGATCCGCGCGACGGTCAGCTGCATGGAGGTTCCTCACGTTGGGGGCGGTCATGGCGAAGGCCCGGTCCCCAGGTTAGGGGACCGGGCCTTGCGCGATGGTTCAGCGCCGGTCGACGTCCACGACGTCGACGCGAACCGCACCGTCCGTCGAGAGCGCACCGACGACGGTGCGCAGCGCGCGAGCCGTCCGACCGCCACGGCCGATCACACGGCCGAGGTCGTCGGGGTGCACGCGCACCTCGAGCAGGTCGCCACGGCGCAGCGTCGACGCGTTCACGCGGACGTCGTCCGGGTGGTCGACGATGCCACGCACCAGGTGCTCGAGAGCGTCGGCGAGCATCAGGCCTGCTCGTCCTCGGCGGGAGCCTCGGCGGCGGCGGCCTTCTGCGAGGCAGCCTTCTCGGACGCCTTGGCCTTGGCCTTCTCGGCGTCGAGAGCGACGGCGTCGATGGCGGCCTTCGGGTCGACCTTGTCGGCCTTGGTGCGCAGCGTGCCCTCCTGGCCGGGAAGGTTCTTGAACTTCTGCCAGTCACCGGTGATCTTGAGGAGCACGGCGACCTGCTCGGTCGGCTGCGCGCCGACGCCGAGCCAGTACTGCGCACGCTCGGAGTTGACCTCGATGAACGAGGGCTCCTCGGTGGGGTGGTACTTGCCGATCTCCTCGATCACGCGGCCGTCGCGCTTGGTGCGCGAGTCGGCGACGACGATGCGGTAGTACGGAGCGCGGATCTTGCCGAGACGCTTGAGGCGGATCTTGGTGGCCACGGTGTGGTCTTCTCCTGATGTCTGCTGTGGGTGACCTCTCCGCGCATTGCCCGTGGGGTGGGCGCGCCGGGAAGGTCGGGGACACGACGAACGCAGGTAGAGGGGCTGCAGACGCCGGGTACAGCCGACCATTGTGCCAGACGAGGACGGCCCTTCCCAACCACGTGCGGAAGGTCACCGACCGCCGAGCACGGCCTCTCCTCGCAGCACCACGGCGCGGGGCGCGGCGAGCACCGCGACGTCCTGGCGCGGGTCGGCGTCGTAGACGACGAGATCGGCCGACGCACCCTCGTCGAGGCCGTCGGCGCCGAGCCACGCGCGGGTGCGCCAGCTGGCGGACGCCACGACGTCGCGGGGCGGGATGCCGGCGCGGACCAGCTCCGCGGCCTCGTCGGCGATCCTGCCGTGCGCGAGCGTGCCGCCCGCGTCGGTGCCGACGAGGACGGGTACACCGGCGTCGTGCAGGTCGCGAACGAGCTCGTACCGGTGGGCGTGGAGGGCGCGCATGCGAGCGCCGAAGATCGGGTACCGGACGGCCTGGGCGGCGATCGCCTCGAACTGCCCGATCTGCAGCAGGGTCGCCGTCACCGGGATCCCCGCGGCGGCGATCCGGTCGATCTGGTCCGGCGTCGCGCCGGTGGCGTGCTCGAGGCAGTCGACGCCGGCGTCCAGGAGCGCGTCGAGGGACTCCGTCGCGAAGGTGTGGGCGGTGACCCGCGCGCCCGTCTCGTGCGCTGCGGCCACGGCGTCGGCCAGCACGTCCGCGGGCCACAGCGGGCGCAGGTCGCCCTCGGCACCGAGGTCACGGTCGATCCAGTCCGCGACGAGCTTGACCCAGCCGTCCCCGCGTCGCGCTTCCTCGCGCACGGCCGTGGGCAGGTCGTCGACGGACTCGAGCTCACGCCCGTAGTGCCGGAGGTACCGCTTGGGACGCGCGAGGTGCCGTCCGGCGCGGATCAGGCGCGGCAGGTCGTCGCGGTCGTGCACCCACCCCGTGTCCGCCGGGGATCCGGCGTCCCGGACGAGCAGCACGCCCGAGTCGCGGTCGGCGAGGGCCTGCTTCTCGGCGGTGCCGTCGTCGACGGGCCCGTCGGAGGCCAGCCCGATGTGGCAGTGCACGTCGACCAGGCCCGGCAGGACCCAGCCCTCGAGCACGGTGTCCTGCACGTCCCGCGCGGACGACGGACGCTCGAACGTGATCCGGCCGCCGACGACCCACGCCTCGCCGACCTCCCGCTCGTCGTCGAGGACGACGGTGCCGCGCAGGTGCAGGACCACGAGGGCTCAGCGTCCGCCGAGGAAGCGGTCCAGCCCTGCGGGAAGCTCGATCTCGGCCGGCTGCGTGGGTTCGGCCTTCGGCGCGATCCCGAACGCCGAGCCCTGCGGCGCGGCCGGCTTGCTCGTGATGCCGCGCTCCTGCTCGGCACGCTTCGCCGGGTTGCCCGACCTGCCCTTGACCTTGCGCACCGGCGCCGCGGTCCGCCCCCGCGACTTCTTGCCGCCCATGCCGGGCAGGTTGCCCATGCCCGGAGGCATGCCGGGCACGCCGCCGCCCTTGGCCATCTGCTTCATCATCTTCTGCGCGCCGTCGAAGCGCTCCAGGAGCTGGTTGACGTCGCTCGGCCTGGTGCCCGACCCCGCGGCGATGCGTGAGCGGCGCGAGCCGTTGATGATCTTCGGTGTGCGGCGCTCGGCCGGGGTCATCGAGCGGATGATCGCCTCGATGCGGTCCACCTCGCGCTCGTCGAAGTTGTCGAGCGCCTCCCGCATCTGCCCCATGCCGGGCAGCATGCCCATCATCTTCTTCAGCGGTCCCGCGTTGCGCAGCTGCTGCATCTGCGTCAGGAAGTCCTCGAGCGTGAGGTCCTGCCCGGACGCCAGCTTGTCGACCATCTCCTCGGCCTGGCCGGCGTCGAACGCCTTCTCGGCCTGCTCGATGAGCGTGAGGATGTCGCCCATGTCGAGGATCCGCGACGCCATGCGGTCGGGGTGGAACACCTCGAACTCGGTGAGCTTCTCACCGGTGGACGCGTACATGATCGGCTTGCCGGTCACGCTCGCGACCGACAGGGCCGCACCACCGCGGGCGTCGCCGTCGAGCTTGGACAGCACCACGCCGGTGAAGCCGACGCCGTCCGCGAACGCCTGAGCGGTGGTGACCGCGTCCTGGCCGATCATCGCGTCGATGACGAAGAGGATCTCGTCGGGGTCGAGCGCGTCGCGGATGTCGGACGCCTGCTGCATCAGCTCGGCGTCGACCCCGAGGCGGCCGGCCGTGTCGACGATCAGGACGTCGTGCAGCTTCGTCTTGGCCGTCGCCAGACCCTCGCGTGCGACGGCGACGGGGTCCGCACCGAACGGCAGGACGTCCTCGCTGCCCTGGTTGCCGGGGTGCGGGGCGAACACGGGCACGCCCGCGCGCTCCCCCACCACCTGGAGCTGCGTGACGGCGTTCGGACGCTGGAGGTCCGCCGCGACGAGCAGCGGCGTGTGGCCCTGACCCTTGAGGTGCAGCGCGAGCTTGCCGGCGAGCGTCGTCTTGCCCGCACCCTGCAGACCCGCGAGCAGGATCACCGTCGGCGGGTTCTTGGCGAGGTTCAGCGTGCGCGTCTGGCCACCGAGGATGGCGACGAGCTCCTCGTTGACGATCTTCACGACCTGCTGCGCCGGGTTCAGTGCGCCCGACACCTCGACGGACAGCGCGCGCTCGCGCACCGCACCGGTGAACGACCGGACGACCGGGACGGCGACGTCGGCGTCCAGCAGCGCCCGGCGGATCTCGCGCACGGTGGCGTCGATGTCCGCCTCGGACAGCCGCCCCTTGGTGCGCAGGTTCTTGAAGGTCGACGTCAGTCGGTCGGACAGGGTGGCGAACACCTGCGGGTCCTCACGCTTCGGGTTTCACGGACGTCCTAGCGTACCTGCCAGCTCCCGGGTGGCCCGTGCCGTCAGGTCGTCGACGAGCGTGGCGCGCCACGTGCTCCAGGCTTGCGGGCCTGCTGCGCCGGCGTCGGCCTCGGTCAGGGCCCGGAGCAGCTCGAGCAGGTCCGGGCGGTGGTCGACGGCGTCGAGCAGCCGCGCGAGCGTCGCAGGGTCGTCAGGGTCGGCCGTCGTGGCCAGCTCGGCGAGCGTCAGGTGCTCCCGCACGAGCCGGACGACGTCCGCCGCGACCTGCTCGTCGAACCCCATCCGCAGCACGATCGGCCCGGCCAGCCGGGCACCCTCGGTCGAGTGGTCGCCGGCGCCCGCGCGCTTGCCGATGTCGTGCAGGAGGGCCGCCAGCAGCAGCGTCTCCCCGTGCTCGACGACGCGCTTGTCCCGTCCGGCCCGCGCGACGGTCTCGACCAGGTGACGGTCGACGGTGTGCCGGTGGATCGCCGAGCGCTGCGGCCGGTTGCGCACGCCCGCCCACTCGGGGATCCAGGTGGTGACCACACCGGCCAGGTCGAGGGCCTCCCAGATGGGCACCTGCGCCGGACCGGAGCCGAGCAGCTGGAGCAGGTAGCCGCGCGCGGCCCGGGGCCACGGCGTCGGCAGCGGCGGTGTGGCCGTCAGGCTGGCGACCGTGACCGGCGAGAGGCTCAGCCCGGTCCGGGCGGCCGTCGCCGCGGCGCGCAGCGACAGCAAGGGGTCCTCGGCCGGGCGCGCCTCGACCGCGAGCACGATCTCGCCGTCGTGCTCGACGAGGTCCTCGGCGATGGTCCGCAGCCGCGGGGCGGTGCGCCGGCCGCGCACGAGCATCGACTTCACCGCCGGCCGCTGCAGGGCCTGGCGCGCGTTCCGGACGGTGGTGTCGAGCGCGTAGGAGATGACGCGCGCGGCCTCGGCGATGCTCGCGAGCAGGTCGTCGCGGTCGTCGAAGCCGACGAGGGCCGCGACCTCGTCCTGGTCCGCGAGCAGCAGCCGGTTGGTGTGCCGGCGCGTCACCACCTGGACCGTGTCGCGCACGTCGAGGAGGTGGGCGTACGCCATGTCGACGGCGCCGTGCGGACGGTCGGTGAGCCAGGTGGCGGCGAGCGCGCTCAGTACGACCGCGTCGCGGATGCCCCCGCGCGACTCCTTGAGCTCCGGCTCGATGAGGTAGGCCAGCTCGCCGTGGCGCTCGGCGCGCTGACGGGTGGAGGCCAGCAGCTCGGGCAGGCGTCGCCGCGCGGCCGACCGCCAGTCCTCCAGCAGCGCGGACTTGGCGCGCGCGATGACGACGGCGTCCCCCGAGACCGGCTGCAGGTCGAGGAGCCCGACCGCCGCCGGGAGGTCCTTGGACGCGACCTGGCGGCACTGCGCGAGCGACCGGACCGAGTGGTCCAGGTCGAGGCCCGCGTCCCAGATGGGGTACCAGAGCTTCTGCGCGAGTGCCGAGAGCTCCTCGGTCGAGTGGCCACGGCCCTCGTGCACGAGCAGCAGGTCGAGGTCGCTGACGGGGCTCGCGTCGCCGCGCCCGACGCTGCCGACGGCCCCGAGCGCGATGCCCGAGACATCCTCGCCGTCGGTCGCCAGCTCCCACTGCTCCCGGAGCCGACCCACGACGAGCTCGACGATCGCGGCCCGCCGGGCGACGCCGTCCGAGCCGGGGCCCGTCAGGCCGGCGGCGAGCTCGAGCCGCTCAGAGCGGAGGTCCCGCACCCCGATCGCGGGGTGCGGGACCTCGGGCGACCCGTTCGCGGCCGCGCCCCCCGCGGGCGGCCGTTCCTGTGTCATGTGTGTCTGGTGACCGTCCTGATCAGAGGGCGTCGTCGCCGTGCTCGCCGGTGCGGACGCGAGCGACGTCCTCGACCGGCACGACCCAGACCTTGCCGTCACCGATCTTGCCGGTCTGCGCAGCGCGCACGATGACCTCGGTCACGCTGGCCGCGTCCTCGTCGCTCACGAGCACGTCGATCTTGACCTTGGGGACCAGGTCGACCGTGTACTCCGCGCCGCGGTAGACCTCGGTGTGACCGCGCTGGCGGCCGTAGCCGCTGGCCTCGCTCACGGTCAGGCCACGGACACCCGCGGCCTCGAGGGCCGACTTGACGTCGTCCAGCCGGTGCGGCTGGATGACCGCCGTCACGAGCTTCGTCATCACTTCACCTCCGTCACGACGCGGGCGCCGACGCCCAGCGTCTCGTATGCGGTCTCAGCGTGGACAGCCAGGTCGATACCGCCGACCTCGGCCTCGTCGGACACCCGCAGACCGATGGTGGCCTTGAGGATGAGCGCGATGACGTACGTCGCCGTGAAGCTGAACAGGACCGCGGCGAGCGCCACGATCGTCTGCGTGGCCAGCTGAGTGAGGCCCCCACCGTAGAACAGACCGTTCTGGGCCCCGTCCGGGTACCAGGCGCTGTTCGAGTCGGTGGCGAAGAAGCCGATGAGGATCGTGCCGACGAGGCCACCGACGAGGTGGACGCCGACGACGTCGAGCGAGTCGTCGTAGCCGAACCGGAACTTCAGCCCGACGGCGAGGGCGCAGAGCACACCCGCCACGATGCCGATCCCGATCGCACCCCAGGTGTCGACCGCCGCGGCGGCCGGCGTGATGGCGACGAGGCCCGCGACGATGCCGGAGGCGGCACCGAGGGACGTGGCGTGACCGTCACGCACCTTCTCCGTGGCGAGCCAGGCGAGCATCGCGATGCCCGTGGCGAGCAGCGTGTTGAGCCACGCGCGTCCGGCCGTGCTGTCCGCGGCGAACTCCGAGCCCGCGTTGAAGCCGAACCAGCCGAACCACAGGAGCGCGGCACCGAGCATGACGAACGGCAGGTTGTGCGGCCGCATGGCCTCCTTGCCGAAGCCCCGGCGCTTGCCGAGCACGAGCGCCAGCACGAGGCCGGCGGTACCGGCGTTGATGTGGACGACCGTTCCACCGGCGAAGTCGATGGGGGTCGACAACCCTTCGGTGAGACCGGTCGCGCTGAGCAGACCGCCGCCCCACACCCAGTGCGCGAGCGGCAGGTAGACGACGGTGACCCAGACGCCCGTGAAGACGAGCCAGGCACCGAACTTCATGCGGTCGGCCACGGCACCGGAGATGAGCGCGACCGTGATGATCGCGAACGTCGCCTGGTAGCCGGCGGCCGCGAGGAACGGCACGCCCGAGGCGGCCATCAGGCTCTGGTCGTCGGTGGCGCCCTGCAGGCCGAAGAACTCGAACGGGTTGCCGAGCCACCCGCCGCCGAGGTCTCCACCGAAGACCGCCGAGTACCCGTACAGCACCCAGATGAGCCCGGCGACGCCGATCGCACCGAAGCTCATCATCATCATGTTGAGCACGCTCTTGCCGCGCACCATGCCGCCGTAGAAGAACGCCAGCCCCGGCGTCATCAGCAGCACGAGCGACGCGGCGGTGAGCATAAACGCCGTGTTCCCGCTGTCCAGCTCGAATTCCATCGAGATCGCCTCTCCACTCGCCAGCCGGGGGTGGCTGGTCCGGGGATCACAGTCGACGAGCGGCGTTTCCGTCAGGGGCGAAGCACGTTACGTCGGTGTGACAAGCCTCACCCGCACGTAAACGTTCGGTTTCGTGGTGAGCGGACGTCCAGGTCGCGGCACGGCACTCGGGCCCTGGTTCCGACGGTCGGGCGGGCCCGCGCTCCGCTGCGGCTCACCCCTCCAGGAGGGCGTCGACGAAGGCCTCCGGGTCGAACGGGGCCAGGTCGTCCGGGCCCTCGCCGAGGCCGACGAGCTTGACCGGGACGCCCAGCTCGCGCTGCACGGCGACCACGATCCCGCCCTTCGCGGTGCCGTCGAGCTTGGTCAGCACGATGCCCGTGACGCCGGCCACCTCGCTGAACACGCGCGCCTGGTTCAGGCCGTTCTGGCCCGTGGTCGCGTCGAGGACCAGGAGCACCTCGGACAGGGGCGCCTCGCGCGTGATGACACGCGTGATCTTGCCCAGCTCGTCCATCAGGCCGGCCTTGTTCTGCAGGCGCCCGGCGGTGTCGACGAGCACGACGTCGATGCCCTCGGCGCGGCCCGTGCGGACGGCGTCGAACGCGACCGCGGCGGGGTCGGCGCCGTCACGGTCCGAGCGGACCGTGTGGACGCCGACGCGCGAGCCCCAGGTCTGGAGCTGGTCGGCGGCGGCCGCGCGAAACGTGTCCGCAGCACCCAGGACGACGGTGCGGCCGTCGGCCACGAGGACGCGGGCGAGCTTGCCGACGGTCGTCGTCTTGCCCGTCCCGTTCACCCCGACGACCAGCACGACCGCAGGGACCTGCGACCCGTCGGCGGCCGTGCCGTGCGCCGTGTGCAGGCTCCGGTCCAGGGTCGGGTCGACGAGCGCGACCAGCTGCTCGCGCAGGAGCGCGCGGACGTGGGCCGGGTCCTTGAGACCTTCGACCCGGACACGCGTGCGCAGGGCGTCGATGAGCTCCCCGGTCGGGCCCGCACCGACGTCGGCGAGCAGGAGCGTCTCCTCGAGCTCGTCCCAGTCGTCCTCGGTGAGGTGGTCCTTGGACAGCACGGCGAGCAGCCGCGCGCCCAGCGGCGAACCGGACTTCGAGAGCCGGTCGCGCAACCGGGAGAGCCGGCCGGCGACCGGGGCGGGCACCTCGAGGACCGGCGGAGACTCGGCCTCCTCGGGGAGGACCTCCACCGGTGGCGCGGCCACGTCGGTGGCCGTGTCGGCCTCGGGTGCCGGCGCGCGCACCGGCTCGTCGAGGGCGGTGGGGGCCTCGTCCGTGTCGGGGCCGCGGCGCCGGCGGACGAGCAGCGTCGTCACCGCGACGACGATGGCCAGCGGGATGCCGGCCGCCAGGAGGATCTCGAGCGTCTCGTTGGTCACCGGGACAGTGTGTCTGGCGCCGGGCTCAGGACGCGAACCGGCGCATCAGGAACCGAGACGTCAACGATCCCGATGACCGGGCAGGACGCCCGTCGCCTTCTCCTTGGCCCGCTGGAGGGTCGCCGCCAGGTCGTCCACCTGGAGGTACGCCTCGCCCTCGTCGACGGTCTCCCGCAGGAACTGGGCGAGCGACAGGTCGACGGGCTCGACGGCGGCCGCAGCGGCCGCGGCCCGCTGGTCGGCATCAGGGTTCTTGCGGCCGGCCCACCCGCTGCGGAACGTGGCGAGCGGCGACTCCCGCTTGTCCTTCGCCGACGAGAACATGCTGGCGGCGACCAGGACGGCTGCGGCGACGAGGACGGCAAGGAGGATCGCGACGAGGACAGCCATGGGACCAGTGTCCGCGCCCGTCGGCGGTCAGTCATCGATCCACGCACGGGGAGTGCCAAACGGCACACAATCTCCACAGGCCGACCGGGAGGGACCAGGTCAGACCGCGACATCCTCCCGCATGCGCTGGCTGATGACGGTGGTGACGCCGTCGCCGCGCATCGTCACGCCGTACAGGGCGTCGGCGATCTCCATGGTGCGCTTCTGGTGGGTGACGACGATGAGCTGGGAGTCCTCCTGGAGCTCGCGGAAGATCTCGAGCAGCCGGCCGAGGTTGGCGTCGTCGAGGGCGGCCTCGACCTCGTCCATCACGTAGAACGGGCTGGGTCGCGCCTTGAAGATGGCCACGAGCAGCGCGACCGCGGTCAGCGACCGCTCGCCGCCCGACAGCAGGGACAGCCGCTTGACCTTCTTGCCGGCCGGCCGCGCCTCGACGTCGATCCCGGTGGTGAGCATGTTGTCGGGGTCGGTGAGGACGAGCCTGCCCTCGCCGCCGGGGAACAGCCGCGGGAACACGACGTCGAATGCCGCGGCCGTGTCGCGGTAGGCCTCGGCGAACACCTGCTCGACCCGCTCGTCGATCTCCTTGACGATCTCCAGGAGGTCCGCGCGGGACTTCTTCAGGTCCGCGAGCTGCTCGACCAGGAACTGGTGGCGCTCCTCCAGGGCGGCGAACTCCTCGAGCGCGAGCGGGTTGACGCGACCGAGCAGGGACAGCGCCCGTTCCGCTGCCCGCAGGCGCTTCTCCTGCTGCTCCCGCACGTAGGGGACCGCGGTCGGTGCCTCCGGGTCCACCTCGGCACCGGGCAGCGGGATGACGGGAACGTCCTGGTGGGGTCCGTACTCCTCGAGCAGGACGGCAGGGTCGAGGCCGAGGTCGTCGACCGCGCGGGCCTGGAGCGCCTCGATCCGGAGGCGCTGCTGGGTGCGGGCGACCTCGTCGCGGTGGGCGACGTCGGTGAGCTGGGCCAGCTCTGCGGCGCGGACGTCCACCTCGGCGCGCGCGGCGGTGACCTCGCGGTCCCGTTCGCCGCGGGCCATCTCGGCGGCGTCGCGCTCGGCCGACGCGCGGCGCAGCGACTCGTCGAGCACGACCAGCGCGCGGGTGGCGCCGTCGCGCACGGCCTGGGCCACCGTGGCCTGGCGCGACCGGGCTCGCTCGCGCTCGGCGGCCCGTTCGCGGGCGACCCGCTCGGTCTGGGCAGCGCGTTCGAGGGACTCGGCGCGCCCGGACAACGCCCGCGCGCGCTCCTCACCGGTGCGCAGGGTCAGCCGCGCCTCGGTCTCCCGCGCACGCGCGCCGGTGGCCAGCTCGGCCAGCCGGTCGCGGCGGGCGCTGCCCTCCACGATCGCGGCCTCGCTCTCGGCGGGCTCCACCTCGGCTGCGGCGAGGCGCTCGGCCAGCTCCGTGAGCTCCGCGGTGTCGGCCTCCAGCGTTCGCGACGCGGCCTCCAGCGACTGCTGCAGCCGCGCGGCCTCGGCGTTCGCGGCGCGGGCTGCGGAGCCGAGGTGGCCCAGCTGCTCGGCCACGGCGGCGAGCGCGGCGTCGGACTCGTTGAGCCGGTCGAGGGTCCGCTCGTGCGCCTCGCGCGCGTCGGTCAGGGCCTGCGTGGCACCCGCGAGCTCGAACCGGACGCGTTCGCCGTCCGCCGCTGCCTTCGCGGCGCCGGAGCGCGCCTGGTCGAGCGCCGACTGCAGGTGCAGGGCGCTCGGCGCCGTCGCGGAGCCGCCCGACGCGCGGTGCCGGGACAGCACGTCACCGGTGCGCGTGGCCACGACGAGGTCAGGACGGGTGGCGACGATCGCGCGGGCCGCCGCCAGGTCGTCCACGACGACGACGTCCGCGAGCAGTGCCTCGACGGCCGCACGGACGTGCTCGGGTGCGCGGACGAGATCGACCGCGCGGGCGGCGCCGGCGGGGACGTCGGTCAGGGGCTTGGACACCTCTGACGAGCCGCTGACCAGCAGCGTCGCGCGGCCGGCGTCCTCGGTGCGCAGGTAGCGGATCGCGTCGACGGCCGCGTCGACGGAGTCGACCGCCACGGCGTCGGCCACGGCTCCCAGCGCGGCGACGATCGCCTCCTCGTTCTCCGGGTCCACGGCGAGCAGCGCCGCCACCGACCCGACGAGGCCGGGCTGGCCGTCCGCGGCGAGCAGCGCCCCGACGCCGTCCTTGCGCGTGAGGCTGAGCTCGAGGGTCTCGGCGCGGGAGTCCAGGGCGGCACGCTCGCGCTCAGCGGCGCCCAGCTGCTCCTGCAGGGCGGTGAGCCGCTCGGTCGCGCGCTCGAGGGCCTCGACGGCGGCCTCGTGCTCGGCGTCCAGCCCTTCCTCGCCCTCCTCGACGCCCGCGACCTGCGACTCGAGCACGGCGAACTGCGTCGTCGCCTCCTGGCCGCGCTGCTCGGCGGCGGTCAGCGACTCGCGCAGGCGCCCGAGCTCGGCCTGCGTCGCCTCGACACGGCTGCGGCGGGCGGCGACCTGGCCCGCGAGCCGGGCGACGCCTTCCCGGCGGTCGGCGGCGCCACGCAGGGCGGTGGCGACCTCCTTCTCCGCGGCGGTCGCCTCGGCCTCAGCCTCCTGGCGCGCCGTCACGGCCGCCTCCAGGGCGGCGCGGGACAGCTCGACCTCGCTGGCCAGCTCGGCCTCCGCGGAGCGCACACGCTCGGCCTGGGCCGCCAGGTCGTCGGGGTCCGATCCGCCGGTGCGCTCCGGGCCGGCGCTGCCGAGCAGGCGGACCCGGTCGGCGGCCAGCGACGCGGTGCCGCGCAGCCGCTCACGCAGGGACGAGAGCCGGTACCAGACCTCGCTGGCCTCGCTCAGGGCCGGTGCGGCTTCCGCGGCCTCACGTTCGAGCGAGGCCAGGCGGGCGCGGGTCGCCGCCAGGGCGCCCTCGACCTCCTCGCGACGGACGCGCAGCGCGCTCTCGTCGGCGATCTCCTGTTCGAGCGTGGACGTCAGCTGTGCGAGGTCGTCGGCCAGCAGCCGGGCGCGGGAGTCGCGCAGGTCGGCCTGGACGACGGCGGCCTTGCGGGCGACCTCCGCCTGCCGGCCGAGCGGGCCGAGCTGGCGCCGGATCTCCCCCGTCAGGTCACCGAGCCGCGTCAGGTTGGCCTGCATGGCCTCGAGCTTGCGGAGCGCCTTCTCCTTGCGCTTGCGGTGCTTGAGGACGCCCGCGGCCTCCTCGATGAACCCGCGGCGCTCCTCGGGCGTCGCCCGCAGCACCGCGTCGAGCTGGCCCTGCCCGACGATGATGTGCATCTCGCGGCCCAGGCCGGAGTCGGAGAGCAGGTCCTGGATGTCGAGCAGCCGGCAGCCCTGCCCGTTGATGGCGTACTCGGACCCGCCGTTGCGGAACAGCGTCCGGGAGATCGTGACCTCGGAGTACTCGATCGGCAGGGCGCCGTCGGCGTTGTCGATGGTGAGCGCCACCTCTGCGCGGCCCAGCGGCGGGCGGCCGGCGGTGCCGGCGAAGATGACGTCCTCCATCTTGCCGCCGCGCAGCGACTTGGCGCCCTGCTCCCCCATCACCCAGGCCAGGGCGTCGACGACGTTGGACTTGCCCGAGCCGTTGGGCCCGACCACGCAGGTGACGCCCGGCTCGAAGTTCAGGGTCGTCGCCGAGGCGAACGACTTGAACCCCCGCAGGGTGAGGGTCTTGAGGTGCACCCACGAAGCGTAAGGCGCGCGTGACGCACCCCCGGGGACGTCCACCCGCTCGGCGGTGCGGCTCAGCGCTCCCCGGCGGCGGGGTCGGGCAGGTCCAGACGCGCAGCGAGGTGCCGTCGTGACGCGTCACGGGCCCGGCGGACGGACGCGTCGGGCTCGCCGGCCGTCGCGAGGGCCTCCAGGTCGTCGTGCTCGCCGACGACGGCCAGCGCACGTGCAGCGGCGGTGCGCACCCGAGGCACGTCGTCGTCGAGCAGCCCGCGCAGGGCGCCTGCGGCCTCCCCCAGCTCGTGCACCCGGGTCAGGGCGGCAGCCGTCTCCCGGACCCGCCAGGCCGGGTCGGCCAGCGCGGCGACGACGGCCCCGTGCACGCCGGGACCGTCGTGCCAGGCGTAGCGCAGCGCGCGGGCCGCCCACACCCGCGGCCAGTAGTCGGGCTTGCCCGGAGACCGCTCGTAGCCGGCGACCAGCGCCGCGGCGCCCGGGCCACCGATGCGGTCGAGCGACGGTCTGTCCTCGACCGGCTGACCCGAGAGCAGCCCCACGCACCAGGTGACGACCGCGTCCGTGCCGAGGTCGGCACAGGCGTCGGCGACCCAGTCCGCGGGGCGCCCGGTCATCGGCTCAGAGTGCGGGGAACCAGAGGGCGATCTCCCGGGCGGCCGACTCCTCGGAGTCCGACCCGTGCACGAGGTTCTGGATGACCTTCAGGCCCCAGTCGCGGCCGAGGTCCCCGCGGATGGTGCCCGGTGCGGCGACGGTGGGGTCGGTGGCGCCCGCCAGCGAGCGGAAGCCCTCGATGGCCCGGTGGCCCTCGGCGACGACCGCCAGGACGGGGCCGGAGCGCATGAACTCGATCAGCGGCGTGACGAACGGCTTGCCGGCGTGCTCGGCGTAGTGCTCGGCGAGCAGGGCCTCGGACGCCTCGCGGAGCTCGACCGCGACGAGCGTGTAGCCCTTGGCCTCGATGCGCCGGACGATCTCGCCCGACAGTCCGCGGCGGACGCCGTCCGGCTTGACCAGGACGAGGGTGCGCTGCGTGGTGGGTGCGTCAGTCATGGCGTCACCCTAACGGGGACTCATGGGCCGACGGCTCCGGGGTTCGCGGCGTCGTACTCGGCCCGCTCGCGGTCGATCCGGCCCCCGAGGCGCAGGGCGACGATCCACAGGACGACGAAGATCCCGCCGACGACGAACATCATCGGGACGAAGAACCCGACCGCCAGCACGAGCACCTGCACGACCGTCCCGGCCACGTAGCCGCCGGGACGGGTCATGAGCCCCGAGAGCACGATCAGGGTCACCGACAGCGTGCCGCCCACCCACCAGATCGCAGCCGGCTCGGCGAGGCGCAGGCCGTACGCCACGAGCGTCGCGAAGAACACCAGGACGGCCTCGAGGACGAGGATCGTCTGGGTGAACTGGGGCTTCGCGGGGCGCTTGCGGCGTACGGCCTGGCCGCCGTCCGGGACGGTGGAGCTCATGGACGAAGGTTACCGGCGGGCGCCGGCGTCGACGTCCTCGTGCGCGCTGTCGCGCTGCGTCGGAAGCTCCCCGGCCGAGAGGTCGTCGACGACGATCGCCCCGTCCACGGTCTCCGAGGCGATCCCGGAACCGTCGGCCGCGAGGGCCTCGCCGCGGGCGACCATGCCGGCCACGTCGGACAGCTTGACCTCGCGCAGGAACAGGGCGAGGACGAAGCCGACGGCGATCACCGGCACGAGGTACCAGAACGACGGTGCGAGCGCGTTGGTGAACGCGTCGATGACGCCGGTCTTCAGCGGCTCGGGCAGGGCCTGGACCGCGGCAGGCGTGAGGCTGGAGGCCTCGCCGCCCGAACCCGCAGGCGCCCCGGCGAAGACGCCGGCCAGGTTCTCGGCCAGCTTGGTGGTGAACATGGTGCTGAACAGCGCCGTGCCGACCGCCGCACCGATCTCGCGGAAGAAGTTGTTCGTGCTGGTGGCCGTCCCGATCTCGTGCGGGTCGACCGAGTTCTGCACGGCCAGCACGATCGTCTGCATCACGAGGCCCATGCCGGCTCCGAGCACGAAGATCATGGCGCCGAAGAGCCACATCGACATGTCGCCGGTGATCTGCGTGAGCCACGCGACGCCGGCCGTGGTGATGGCGAGACCGACCACCGGGAAGATCTTGTAGCGCCCCGTCTTGGTGATGGCGATACCCGAGCCGATCGCGGTGATCATGACACCGACCATCATCGGGAGCAGGAGGAAACCGGACTCGGTGACGCCCGCGCCGGTCGACATCTGCAGGAACGTCGGCAGGAACGCCAGGGCGGCGAACATGCCCATGCCGAGGATGAGGCCGATCGCCGTGGCGATGGTGAACGTCGGGTTCTTGAAGAGGCGCAGCGGCAGCAGCGGCTCCTCGGCGCGCAGCTCGACCATGATGAACGCCGCGATCGAGACGACCGTGCCGATCACGAGGGCGAGCAGGGCCGGGTCGGACCAGTCGTAGCCGCTCTTGCCGGTCCAGCTGCTCCAGCTGGTGGCCAGCACGAGACCGGACGTCGCGACGACCATGAAGAAGATGCCGGCGACGTCGATCTTCTTGCCGGAGCGGTGCGTCGGGAGCTTGAGCGTGAACCACGCGATGCCGAAGGCCGCCAGGCCGATGGGGATGTTCAGCCAGAAGCACCAGCGCCAGTCGGCGTGCTGCGTGAAGAACCCACCCAGGAGTGGGCCGATGACGGCCGAGATGCCGAACAGCGCACCCATCGGGCCCATGTACTTGCCGCGGTCCTTGGCGGGCACGATGTCCGCGATGATCGCCTGCGACAGGATCATCAGACCGCCGCCGCCGAGGCCCTGCACGCCGCGCCAGAACACGAGCTCGCCGAACGACTGCGCGAACCCGGCACCGGCCGAGGCGACCGTGAACAGGCCGATGGCGATGAGGAACGGCCAGCGCCGGCCGAAGAGGTCACCGAACTTGCCGTACAGGGGCATGACGATCGCGATCGCCAGGATGTAGGCGGTCACCACCCAGCCCTGGTGCTCGACCCCGTTGAGCTCGCCGACGATGGTGGGCATCGCGGTGCCGACGATCGACTGGTCGAGCGAGGACATGAACATGCCCGCCATGAGCGCACCGAAGATGAGCCAGACGGTCTTGGGGGTCAGGTGGATCAGCGGCTTGTCGACCGCTGGTGCCTGAGGTGTTGCGGTGGCCATGCGGGAGAACCTCGTTCTGGGGGTGGGGACGGGGGCGGCGTGGTTCGGGGGGTCAGTCGGTGAGGATGGAGCGCAGGTCGGTGACGACGGCGGTGATGTGCTCGTCCGCGCTGCCGGTCCCGCCGGCGGCGTCCCAGCGCAGGAACGTCGCGTGGGTCAGGAAGAGCAGCGTCGCGCCGACGATCTCGGAGGAGTACGGAGCGTTCTCCCCCAGACGCCGCTCGACGAGAGCGGAGAGCTGGCCCTTGTGCTGCTCCATCCACGCGAGGTGGCGGGCGAGCAGGCGCGGCTCCTGGGCGGCGAGCTCGAAGGCCCGCGCGAGGCGTTGCCGGCCCATGGGCGGGTCGCTGAGGAACGCGCTCACGAGTGCCTGGAGGTCGGCGAGCAGGTGACCGGTGGGGCCGCCCGTCGCGAACTCCTCCGTGGCGGCCGAGTCGAGCGGCCACGGGGTGTGGCCGAGCACGGCGTCGTCCTTCGACTCGAAGTAGTTGAAGAACGTCCGGGCCGAGACTCCCGCTTCCTCGCAGATGGCCTCGACCGTGACGGCGTCGAGCCCGTGCTCGGCGACGAGACGGTGGGTCGCGTCGATCAGCGCCTCGCGCCGGGCACGCTTCTTGCGCTCACGCAGCCCGAGGGCGGGCGCGTCGACCAGAGACTTCTGCACGAGGTGCAACTTTACACACACTGCAATTTTGCACTGGACGCACGTTCATGTGCAGTTGATCACAGCAACGATCAGACCTCGCCGAAACCGCCCTCGACGGCCGCGACGAGCGCGTCCCGGGCCTGCGCCGCCTGCGGTCCCTCGGTCTCGATCTGCAGCTCGACGCCCTGCTTGGCGCCCAGTTTCATCAGCTCCAGCACGCTCGCCGCGTTCGCCCCGTTGACCCGGACCTTCGCGTCGTACGCCGCCAGCATCCGAGCGACGACCGCGGCCGGGCGGGCATGCAGACCCAGCGGGTTGCGCAGCACCGCCACCGCCCGGAGCACCCCGTCGTCGCGCGCTCCGTCGGCCTGCGCGGGCGACCCGGCCGCGTCGCCGAACGTCGAGCCGGCGTGCACCGCGGACGCGAGGACCGTCGCCAGATCGGCGCCACCGTGCGCCGTCACGGCCGCCGCGACCGCACCCTCGACGAAGGGGGCGTCCGCGAGGCGCACGCGTGCCGCGACGTCCTCGTCCAGCAGCTCCAGCACCGACTCGGTGGTCAGGACCGCCGAGCCGAGGTCTGTGAGGACGATCGCGGAACGGCCGTCCTGCGTCGCCTCGACGAGGGCCTGCTCGACCGTCTCGTAGCTGGTGCCGAGGCCACCGTCGCCCATCCCGCCGGCGGCGATCAGCAGCACCCCCGGGGCCATCTGGCCGGCCAGCTCGACCGCACCCTCCGCGAGCGCGCGCGAGTGGGACACCAGGACGAGCGCGACCGGGGCGAGCTCGCGCGTCACGCGGCCGCCTGCGCAGCCGCCCGCAGGATCAGCTCGGTCGAGCGCGCGCCGGGGTCGAGGTGCCCGGCGGACCGCTCCCCGAGGTAGCTGGCACGGCCCTTCGTCGCGACGAGCGGGATCGTCGCCTCGGCGCCCTCGTGCGCGGCGTCGGCCGCGGCCGCGAGCACCTCCGCCGGCGACGCTCCCCCGTCGGCAGCGGTCACGGCGGCCTCGGTGGCGGGCGTCCAGGCATCCACCATCGTCTTCTCGCCGGTGGTGGCCTTGCCGCGGGCGACGATCCCCTCGAGCGCCGCCTCGAGCAGGGCGACGACCCCGTGGCTGTCGAGCTGCGCGACACCCGTGGCCTTCGCGGCGCGCAGGTAGGCGGTGCCGTACAGGGGGCCCGCGGCACCGCCGACGGTCGACATCAGCGTCGTCGCGACGAGCTTGAGGACCTCGCCGATGTCCGCCGGCTCGGCGGGGAGCGCATCGAGCTTGGCGATGACCGCCGAGAAGCCGCGGAACAGGTTCTCGCCGTGGTCTCCGTCGCCGATCTGCCGGTCCAGCTCGATGAGCTCCTGCCGGTGCTCGGTGACGGTCTGCGCCGACAGGCGCACCCAGTCGATCGCCCACGCGACGTCCAGCGTCATGCCCACGCTCCCTCGACCTGTCGGATCCCCTGTTCCGGCCGCGTCCCTCGCCGTCACCACCGCAGAGCGGTCGTGTGCACAGGGGCGTCCCAGAGCGCGGTCAGCTCATCGTCCAGACGGAGGACCGTGACCGACGCGCCCTGCATCTCCAGCGATGTCACGTAGTTGCCGACGAGCGAGCGGGTCACCTCGACCCCTCGCTCCTCCAGCAACGCGCGGGCCCGACGATAGACCACGTAGAGCTCCGACGCGGGCGTGCCGCCCATGCCGTTGACGAACAGCAGCACCTTCTCCCCACCGGTCAGTCCCAGGTCGTCCGCCACCGGCGTGAGCAGCATCTCGGTGATCTCGTCGGCGCCCGCCAGCGGGATCCGCCGACGGCCCGGTTCGCCGTGGATGCCGATGCCGATCTCGATCTCGTCGTCGGGCAGGTCGAAGCTCGGCTTGCCCGCGTGCGGGACCGTGCAGGCGGTGAGCGCGACGCCCATCGACCGGACGTTCGCGATGACCTTCTCGGCGACCGCCGCGACGGCGTCGAGGTCGTCCCCCCGCTCCGCGGCCGCTCCGGCGATCTTCTCGACGGCGACGGTGCCGGCCACCCCGCGGCGACCCGCGGTGTAGAGCGAGTCCTCGACGGCGACGTCGTCGTTGACCACGACGGTCCGCACGTTCACGTCGTCGGCCACCTCGGCGGCCATCTCGAAGTTCAGCACGTCACCCGTGTAGTTCTTGACGATCGCCAGCACGCCGGCGCCCGCATCGGCCGCCTGGAGCGCCGGGGCGATCTGGTCCGGGGTGGGCGACGTGAACATCGCGCCCGGGACGGCGGCGTCGAGCATGCCGACGCCCACGAACCCCCCGTGCAGCGGCTCGTGCCCGCTGCCGCCGCCGCTGACGAGGCCGACCTTGCCGGCCGTCGCCCCACCGGCGCGCGTGACGAACCAGGGGTCGCTATGGATGGCTACCACGTCCGGGTGGGCTGCCCCGAACCCCTCGAGCGACTCGGCCACGACGGTCTGCGGGTCGTTGATGAGCTTCTTCACAGCGGCCATCCCTTCCACCGGGCACCCACGGCGGGCCCCGCACGTCCGTCGCGACCTCGACGTCCCGACAGGTCTCACCATGTTGTCGCTGTGGGGGGTCGTCAAGGGGAGGACGTGCGCCGTCGGTGCACGTTCGTGCAGATGCCTCGCGCGCCTCGCGGGACTCACCCGGACGGGTGACCAGGAGTCAGGGACGACCGAGCAGCCGACGCGCCTCCGCCACGAGCAGGATCGAGCCGGTGACCAGGACCCCGGACCCGCGCTCGACCTCGCTCTCCGCACGGGCCACCGCGAGGTCGAGGGCGTCGTTCAGGCGCTCGGCCACGTGCACCCGGTCCTCGCCGAAGATGTCGATGGCCACCTCAGCGAGGTCGTCGACCTCGAGCGCGCGCGTGTTCGACGCACGGGTGATCACGACCTCGGCCAGCACCGGCTCGAGCAGGGAGAGCATGCCCTCGGGGTCCTTGTCCGCCATCACGCCGACGATGCCGACGAGCCGGTGGAACTCGAACGCCTCCTCGATCGCCGAGACGAGCGCCTCGACGCCCGCCGGGTTGTGCGCGCCGTCGACGATGATCGTCGGGCTGGAGCGCACCACCTCGAGCCGGCCCGGGGAGTCGACGTCGGCGAACGCGACCTCGACGACGCCGGGGTCCAGCGCCCGACCGCCCGTGAGGAGTGCCTCGGTGGCGGTCAGGGCGAGCAGGGCGTTGTGCGCCTGGAACTCGCCGTGCAGGGGCAGGAAGATCTCGGTGTAGGTGCCGCCGAGCGTCTGCAGCGTGATCAACTGGCCGCCGACCGCCACCTGCCGCTCACCGACCTCGATGTCGACGCCCTCGCGCACGACGCGGGCACCCTTCTCCGCCGCAGCGGCCAGGACCACGCCCTCGACGTCCTCCTGCTGGGCGGCCAGGACCAGCGTCGCGCCGTCCTTGACGATCCCCGCCTTGACCGACGCGATGTCGAGCAGCGTGTCGCCCAGGTAGCGCTCGTGGTCCATCGAGATCGGCGTGATGATCGCGACCTCGCCGTCCGCGACGTTGGTCGAGTCCCACAGACCGCCCATGCCGACCTCGACCACAGCCACGTCGACCGGTGCGTCCGCGAAGGCTGCGAACGCCATCACCGTGAACACCTCGAAGAACGAGAGCTGCGGCTTGCCCTCGGCCGCGGAGCGCTGGTCGACCAGGTGGACGTACGGCGCCACGTCCTGCCACACCTCGACGAACCGCTCGTCGCTGATGGGCTCGCCGTCGATCACGATGCGCTCGTTCACGCGCGACAGGTGCGGGCTGGTGAACCGGCCCGTGCGCAGGCCGTGCTCCCGGACCAGGCGCTCGACCATGCGCGACGTCGACGTCTTGCCGTTGGTGCCCGTGACGTGCACCACCCGGTACGCCTTCTGCGGGTCGCCGAGGAGCTCCATGACGGCGAGCGTCCGGTCGAACGTCGGGTCGATCTCGTGCTCGGGGGCCCGCGCCAGGATCCCGCGGTACACCTCGTCGGCGGCTGCCCTGGCCTCCTTCTCGGCCTCCTTGCGCAGGTGCTCGGACCCTCCGTGCTCGTGCGGGCTCATGCCTCGTACCCTCCGGCGTCGACGGCTTCCACGGTCGCCCGCAGCTCGGGCCCCGTCTCGATCTCGACCGACAGCGCCAACGTCTCGCGCGCGACGGTGTCGCGGTGCTGCTCGACGGCGGCCACGTGCTCCGTCGGGACGTCGAGGGTGAGCAGGATGCGGTCGCCCACCTGCAGGCCGGCGGCCTTGCGGGCGTCCTGCACGACGCGGACGACGTCGCGGGCGTAGCCCTCGGCGCGCAGCTCGTCGTCCAGGGTCAGGTCGAGCACGACGAAGCCGCCGCCCGGCAGGACCGCAGCCGCTCCACCTTCGGCCCCCACGACCGTCGTCAGCTCGTACTCCGCCGGCTCCAGCGCCACGTCGCCGTCGTCGGTGGTGACCACGACCGTGTCGCCGTCGACGCGCCACGCCTCGGCACGCGCGGCCTTGATGACCGCCTGTACCCCGCGACCCAGCCGCGGGCCGGCCGCACGGGCGTTGACCGCGAGGCGCTGCGTGATGCCGAAGCGCTCCGCGGTGCCGGCGTCGGCCGTGACCAGGTCGACCCGCTTGACGTTGAGCTCGGCCGCGAGCAGGTCGCGGTACGGCGCCAGGGCGTCCGCGTCGTCGACCGCGACCGTGAGCGTGTGCAGCGGCTGCCGGACGCGCACGCCGGCGGCCTTGCGCAGGCCGAGCGCGGTCGACGTCACGGCGCGGACCTGGTCCATCGCAGCGACGAGCGCCTCGTCGGCGGGTGCCAGGTCCACCTCGGGCCAGTCGGTCAGGTGCACGCTGCGCCCACCCGTCAGACCCCGCCAGACCTCCTCCGTGACCAGCGGCGCGAGCGGTGCCATGACACGCGTGAGCACCTCGAGGCTGGTCCAGAGCGTGTCGAACGCGTCGGCGTCCTCGGCCCAGAACCGGTCCCGCTGGGTGCGCACGTACCAGTTGGTCAGGACGTCGAGGTGCTCGCGCACGCTCTCGCACGCCGCCGAGATGTCGTAGGCGTCCAGCTGCTCCGTGGTGCGCGCCACCAGGTCCCGCGTGCGCGCCAGGACGTACCGGTCCATCGGTGCGAGCGTCGCCGCACGCGCCGCGTCGACCGGCTTCGCGAGGTAGCCGGCTCCGCTGTCCGCGGCACCCGCGTACAGCGAGAAGAAGTAGTACGTGCTCCACAGCGGCAGCAGCACCTGCCGGACGCCGTCGCGGATGCCGTCCTCGCCGACGATGAGGTTGCCCCCACGCAGGATCGAGCTCGACATGAGGAACCAGCGCACGGCGTCGGAGCCGTACAGGTCCCACATCTCCGCCGGGTCGGGGAAGTTGCGCAGCGACTTGCTGGCCTTGCGGCCGTCGTCGCCCAGCACGATGCCGTGGCACAGCACGTTGCGGAACGACGGGCGGTCGAACAGCGCCGTGGCCAGCACGTGCAGCGTGTAGAACCAGCCGCGGGTCTGGCCGATGTACTCGACGATGAAGTCGCCCGGGTAGTGGTGCTCGAACCAGTCCGCGTTCTCGAACGGGTAGTGCACCTGGGCGAACGGCATCGACCCGCTGTCGAACCACACGTCGAGGACGTCCGGGATGCGGCGCATCGTGCTCCGCCCGGACGGGTCGTCCGGGTTCGGGCGCGTCAGCTCGTCGACGAAGGGCCGGTGCAGGTCGGGCTCGCCCGCCTCGTTCGTCGGCACGCGGCCGAAGTCGGCCTCCAGCTCCGCCAGCGAGCCGTACACGTCGACGCGCGGGTACGACGGGTCGTCGGACACCCATACGGGGATCGGCGTGCCCCAGTAGCGGTTGCGGCTGATCGACCAGTCGCGCGCGTTCGAGAGCCACTTGCCGAACTGGCCGTCCTTGATGTGCTCCGGCGTCCAGGCGATGTCCTGGTTGAGCTCGACCATGCGGTCGCGGAAGTCGCTCACGCGCACGAACCAGCTGGTCACCGCCTTGTAGATCAGGGGGTTCCGGCAGCGCCAGCAGTGCGGGTAGGAGTGCTCGTACGTCTCGTGGCGCACCAGGACGCTGCGCTGGTCCGCGGCGACGCGCGCCAGCGGGCCGGTACCCGCCTTGAGGTCCGCGATGATCGGCTTGTTGGCGTCGAACACCAGCTGCCCGACGTAGTCCGGCACCTCGGTGGTGAACAGGCCCTTGGAGTCGACGGGCACGACGGGCGCGATGCCGACGGCCTCGCACGCGACCATGTCGTCCTCACCGAACGCGGGTGCCATGTGCACGATGCCCGAGCCGTCCTCGGTGGTCACGAAGTCGCCGAGCAGCACCTGGTGGGCGTTCTCGCGGCCGGTGAAGTAGTCGAACGGCGGCGTGTAGCGGCGGCCCGCGAGGTCGCGTCCTTTCACGGTGGCCACGACGGTCGCCTCGCCGAGCTCCTTGGCGTACGCGCCCACGCGAGCGGCCGCGAGCACCACGAGCTCGCCCTCCAGAAGGCTTCCCGGACCCGGCTCCACGGTGACGTAGTCCACGTCCGGCCCGACCGCGATCGCGAGGTTGCTCGGCAGTGTCCAGGGCGTGGTCGTCCAGATGAGCGCGAGCTCGCCGGTCTCCAGGCGCAGGCCGACCGTCAGCGCGGGGTCCTGGCGCGACTGGTAGACGTCGTCGTCCATGCGCAGCTCGTGGTTGGACAGCGGGGTCTCGTCGCGCCAGCAGTACGGCAGCACCCGGTAGCCCTCGTACGCCATGTCCTGGTCGTAGAGGCGCTTGAACGCCCAGATGACCGACTCCATGAAGGTCACGTCGAGCGTCTTGTAGTCGTGGTCGAAGTCGACCCAGCGCGCCTGGCGCGTCACGTACTCGCGCCACTCCCCCGTGTACCGCAGCACCGACTCGCGGCACGCCTGGTTGAACGCGGCGAGCCCCATCTCCTCGATCTGGGAGGTGTCGGTGATGCCGAGCAGCCGCTGCGCCTCGAGCTCGGCGGGGAGACCGTGCGTGTCCCAGCCGAACCGGCGCTCCACGCGGCGGCCGCGCATCGTCCGGTAGCGCGGCACGACGTCCTTGGCGTACCCGGTCAGCAGGTGGCCGTAGTGCGGCAGGCCGTTGGCGAACGGAGGGCCGTCGTAGAAGACGTACTCGTTGCTGCCGTTCTCGCCGGCCTCGCGAGCGTCGATCGACGCCTGGAACGTGCCGTCCTCCTCCCAGAAGGCGAGGACATCCTTCTCGAGGGCGGGCAGGTCCGGCGACGCGGGCACGGACGAGGCGGGGCGGTGCAGCGGGTAGCGCGGTGCGGCAGTCACCGTCGGTTCTCCTGGTCGATCTCGCTCACGGCCGCGAGGACGACCAGCCCCAGGACGGGGACGACCGCGGTACCACCTCGCTTGCCGGCGTCCCCGGGGGGTCGTCGACCACTCTCTGCGGCTGTGACGGGCCTGCCCCGTCCGGTTCTACTGAGGCCCCGTGCAAGGCCCGTTCTTCCGGAGGCTCACCGGTGATGGCCGGGTCGACGCCTGTGCGCCCAGGATACCCGGACGTCTAGCTGTTTCCCGTCGAGAGGTACGACGCGACCCACGCGAGCGCCGAGTTCCAGTTGATCGTCATCTCGTTGACGCCGTACGCGCCGATGTCGTCGACGAAGCAGCACTGCGCCGTGCTGCCCGCCAGGGCCGCCGAGACAGGGTCCGGGCAGTCGGAGTTCGGACCGCCCGAGACCGTGCCCCGCGGCGGGTGCGGGAGGCTCGGGTCGAGCTGGTGGGCGTACCAGCGGCTGTGCTGGTTGCGGACGTCGCGCGTGCCGTACCCGGTCACGTAGGAGATGCCGAGGGCGTTGCGGCCGAACAGGTAGTCGACCCCGGAGAGGACGGCGTCGCGGTACGTCGGGTCGCCGGTGATCTCGTGCGCGGCCGCGAGCACCGCGAGGTTGTTGAGGAGCAGCCCGTTGGAGCCCCAGTCGTAGCGGCCGGACGTCGGCACGTACGGGTGGCCGAAGGGTTGCGTGGCCTGCCGCTCCCGGAGCGCGTCGGCGGCCTCGACGACGGACGCCCGGACGGCGTCCCGCTCCGGCAGCGCGCTCGCGACCGTGGCCAGCTGGAGGCGCGACCATGCCGCGACGTGGTTCCAGTCGAAGCCCTCGGGCCGGAACATCGGCGCGTACCGGTTCGCCCGCACGTCGTCGGCGTACCGCTCGTCGCCGGTCGTCAGGTAGAGCTCGGTGGCCGCCCAGAGGCGGTCGTCGTCAAGGTCGGCGTCGTCGTAGGGGCCGCTGCCCGCGTTCGCGAGGACGTTGGTGTCGGGTGCGAGCAGCACCGGGTGCTCGTGGGCCGCGTCGTACGCGTCGCGTGCCGCGGTGCGCAGGAGCTCGGCGAAGGCCTCGTCATGCGGCGCGAACACGCGGGCGCCCTGGGCCGCGACGGCCGCGAGGTTGAGCGTCGCCGCGGTCGACGGGCGGTGCAGGTAGCGCGGCTGCGGGTCGTCGGCGGGCAGCATCGGCAGTGGCACCCACCGCTCGTCGGACACCTTGTGATGAACCAGCCCGGCGTACCGCTCCCCCGCCGGGACGCGCATGCGCAGCATCCAGTCGATCTCCCAGCGCACCTCGTCGAGCACGTCCGGCATGCCGTTGCCCGCCTCGGGGACGCGCAGCGCGCCGTCGCCGAGCGCGTCCGATCTCCCCGTGCGCAGCGCGCGCTCGTACAGGCCGAGCAGCTGCGCGACGGCGATGCCGCCGTTGACGACGTACTTGCCCTGGTCGCCGGCGTCGTACCAGCCGCCCGTCACGTCGAGCGCGTAGCCGCCGGTCCAGCCGTCGTACAGGTCGACGCCGTCCGCCGTCGTCGCGTGGCCCGCCGGAAGGCACGGGACCGCACCGTCGCCCCGGTTGGGGGCGATGTCGACGTGACCGGCGGCGCGCCCGTAGCCCGGGCCCAGCAGCGCCTCGTCGATCGCGATGCCGCTGCGCTGGCCGTAGAAGACGGTGAGGGAGTCGACGCGGAGGTCGTCGTAGAGGCCCGTCTCGATGGAGAACGGGTCGGACGTCGCACCGTCGGCCTCCAGCACGAAGGAGCCGCGCTCTCGCACCTCGTCGAACCGGATGACGTGCACGTCCAGCCCGGCTGACGGGTCGTGGCCCTGCGGCTGCGACTCGCCCTGCGCCACCACGACCTCGGCTCGCACGAGCCGCCACGGCACGCTCGCCGTCGCGTCGGTCACGAGCGTGGCCGCCTTGGGTCCGTCGGGTGGGTAGCCGACCTGGTTGACCCGCACGCGCGGCGCGTCCGTCATGAGTCCTCCTGTGCGTCGCAGCGGAAGCGGCGTGGCTTGCCCGGGCCGAGCGCCGACGGGTCGGTCACCACGTCGACCTGGACGGGCCGCATCAGCCAGCGGCCGATGGCCTCGCCCGCGGCGGCCGGGTCGACCGGCACACCCACGAGCGGCAGCGCAGTCAGCCGGACGGAGCCGTCGGCATCCTGGACGAGCTCCCAGCCGGCCAGGCCGTAGGCCTGGAGCAGCTGGGTCGCATCGATCGACGAGTGCCACGACCCGTCGGCCGCGCGGAAGCGCACCGGCGCGCGGCCCTCCAGGCCGATGAGCACCGTGCCGCGGTGGTCGCGGACGAGCGCAGCGGTGTCCCCCGTGCGGTACCGCAGGAGCGGGAGGTACGGGTTCTCGTCGACGGTGACCACGACCTCGCCGCGCTGCCCGTCCGGCACGGACGCGCCCTGCTCGTCGAGCACCTCGACCCACACCCGGCGCGGCACGACGACGTGCCCGTCCCCGTCGGTCGACGCGGCGATCGGTCCCGTCTCGCGCAGCCCGTACAGGTCGACCACGGGGCAGCCCCACGTGGCGGTCACGGCGTCGCGCACGGCCGGCGGCAGGTCCGTCGCGCCGTTGACCACCGCCACCGGGTGCAGGTCCAGCCCGTCGCGCACCAGGTCGAGCAGCCGCAGCAGCGGGAGGGTCGACGTGCTGATGACCTGCGGATCGGCGGCGGCCAGGTACCGCTCGCGGTCGCCGTCCGCCCGCCACGCCGAGCGCTCCAGGTTCAGGCGCGCCATCACGGGCGCGGGCTGCCCTGCCGCGCGACCGAAGGCCGTCATCGCCGAGACGTAGGTGAACGACGCCCGCTGGTCAACCAGGTTGACCAGGCCGAGCCGGTCGGGGTCCGGCCGCCACACGGCACCCGTGGCGGCCACCAGGTGCTGGAGCAGGACCAGGTCCGCGGCCACCGACACCGGGTGCAGGGGAACGTTCAGCGCTGCACCCGTGTGGCCCGAGCTGCTGCCCTCGAGCACCCGGTCCAGCGGCACGTCCACCGGCACGTGCGCCGCCGCGTCCGCGAGGTCCGCGCGGCTCGTCGTCGGCAGGTCCCGCAGGGGGGTGGTCGGGCCGCTGCGGCCCTCGCGAGCGGCTCGCCGCCAGCGCGGCACGGTCGCGTGGACGCGGGCGACGAGCTCGGCCACCCAGGTCGGCTCGGTGGGCTCCGCCAGCCGGGTGCGCGTGTGCTCGAGAGCGGCCAGGTCGGCGCTGTCGAGGCGGTCCCCCGTCGCGTGCACCCAGACGGGTGCGTCGAGGCGGCTACGCCACGCGTCGACGCCGGCCAGCCCGGCGGCGTCGAGCGTCGGCCACCGCTCCGCGTCGCTCAGCGCGATCGCGCCCATGGCCGCGTACTCGCCCAGCGCCGGGTCCGGGACGGCTCCCTCAGTAGTTCGCATACTGCGCCGCCGCCTCCTTCGCCCTCTGCTCGGCCAGGGCCTTGGCGAGCTCCTCCGCGCGCGCGGCCTCGACGGCCATCGCCTGCACGACCTTGCGCTGGTACGCCGAGCTGACCGCGAGCCAGCGATCGTCGGCCGTCTCGGCACGCTCGCCCGCGGGCAGCACCCCGCCGAGCCGGCAGAACGCCCGGGCGAGCTCCTCGCGGGCGTCGTCGGCCTGCACCCACTCCCGCTCGGGCCGCTGGCCGGCCAGGACGCGCTGCACCCCCTCGACGACGCGCAGGAACCAGCCCGAGAGACCGCCGGCGCCCGCGGCCGCGGCGCGGACCCCGGGGGTGCCGTGCACCGCCGGGTCGACGACGAGCCAGCAGACCAGGCCGACGAGGGCCCGGCGCGAGGCGCGGTCGGCCGGCGCCTGGAGGTCGGCGTCGAGGGCGCGCAGGGTCGGCCGGTCGAGGACCGTGCCGTCGAGCGACACCGCCACGTCCGCGACGAGGGCGGACGCGCTCACGAACGGTTCGAACAGGTCGGGCGGGGCGAGAGTCAGGCGGTGCACGAGGGCGGCGAGCGCCGGTCCGTCGCTCTGCCCGGCACGCGCGGGCTCCAGGTCATCGGGTCGACGGTCCACGGTCACCTCCCCAGGTGCTCGCGGCCATGCGGCGCACGAAGGTCAGCAGGTCGTCCTCGGTCACCACGCTGTGCACGGCGTAGCCGTCCGCACGGGACTCGAAGCGTGCGGCCCAGTCCGCGGGCACCTGGAGCACCAGGGTGCCGCCACCGTCCGCCGCGCGCAGCGCCTCCCCGGCCGTCGGGTCGTTGCGTCTCCCGTGTCCCCAGAACATCGTCTCGACGCCGTCGTCCGAGATGACGGCGATGTGCGTCGGACCGCGCCGGGCGGGCGGGGCGCCGCTCGCGGGGTCACCGAGGTGGGTGCGGCGCAGCAGGTCGAGCGGGAACGCGGTGCCCTGGCCGAAGTACGCGACGACCGCCCGCAGGACCGCGTCGGCGTCCCGCGTGAACCCGTCCGTCCCCGCCACCTGGTTCGGGCCGCTCCAGGTCGTGGCCTGCACCCGGGCACCGGCGCGCAGCGCCGAGAGGGCGAGGATCGCACCGGCCAGCGCGATGGGCGCTCGGGCCCGTCGCGGGTCGGGCATGGAGCCCGACGAGTCGAGGTACAGGTCGAGGTCGACGGGCCGGGCCTCGACCGACTCCTCGGGGTCGTCCAGGTACGCCCGGCGCACGGTCGTCATCCCCGGCACCACGACCGGCGACGCGGTCACCGTGCCCGTCCAGTCGACGGTGGACAGGTCGTCACCGACCTCCCACGGCTCCAGCCCCGCCAGCAGCTCCTCCGCTCGCCGGGGCATCGGACGGGTGGGGAACGGCACGAGGTGCCGAGCGGCCTGTGCCCGGTACCAGGCGATGGCGACGTCCTCGGCGGTGGTCGGCGAGCCGAGCGCCTGCAGCACCGCGTGCAGCGCACCCGGTGCCAGCGAGTTCCCACCGCCCGCCGGCGCCGAGGGGGCCTCCTGCTCCGCGTCCGGGGACGTCTCGACGACGCCGACGACGCGCGGGTCCCGCGACGGGTGCAGGGCCGGCGCCCCGAGCGTCGGGTCCGTGGCGACGCCGAACGGCAGAGACCCGTCGCCGCCCGTCGGGCCGCCGCACGCGACGACGGTCCCCGGCTCCTGGGCGCGCAGCTGCTCGACGGGGATCGTGGTGCGCACGAGCGTCGCGAAGCCGGCGGCACCGCCGACCGGGTCACGGGCGTAGGCCCGCACCAGCCGGGCGCAGAGCTGCGCCTGGTCGTCCGGTGCGGCCTGGTCGCCGATCAGGGTGCCGCGCTCCAGACCCCAGAGGATCTCGTTCGTGCGGGACACGAGGAGCATGAGCGCGTTGTCCGGGTCGGGCGGACCGACCGCCGCGGACAGCGCCGCGCGGTCCACCCCGAGCTGCCGCTGCAGGCGGTCGTTGATGAGCAGGTCGCACCACAGGTTGGCGACGAGGCCGACCAGGTGGTCGAGGTCGACGAGCCCGACCCGGACGCGCGCGGCGATGCGCACCTGCGACGCCCAGTCCACCGGCGCGAGCAGGTGGTGGCCGATCTCGTGCGCGAGGACCGCGAGCGCGTGGTCCTCGATGTGCCGCTCCTGGACGACGGTCAGGTCGACGTGGACCTCGACGTCGTCGAGGGAGTACCACGCCCACGACGGCATGCCACAGGGGTCGGTGTGCAGCACGGGCGCGTGCAGGCGTGACGTGCGGCCCCAGGTGGCGAGCGCGCGCGGCCACGTCGCGCGCCAGCGCCGCTCGACGTCCTCCAGGGCCTCGACCGTCACGACGCGACCCTGACCACGTCGACCCAGTAGGAGTGCCGGCGGCTCACGACGACCACGCGCGGGTCGCCGCCCGCGGCGGACCACCCGGTGACCTCGTCGTCCCACGGGACGGGCAGGTGCGGTGCGGCGGCGCGCTCCTGCACGTCGGTCGAGTCGAGCCGCACGACGGCGCTCCCGTGCAGGTCGGCCAGCACGGCCCAGCACTCGCCGTCGGCCCGCACGTGGCAGCCCCAGAGGGCACCGGACGAGACCCGCGGGACGGCGAGCCACGGACCGCCGAACCCGCGGAAGCCGCCGATGCGGCGCAGCACCCCGGTGGTCTGCGCGCGTCCGGGCCACCACCACGGGTCCGCGGTGTGCGCGTCGAGCACCGCCTGCGGCGAGGTCCCCGGGGCCAGTCCGAGGGCTGCGACGGCCAGCGGTGCCGGCAACCGGGCGGCGGCAGCCAGCGCGGCCGAGCGGAACCGGACGGCGCCCGCGCGCCACGTCGCGACGAGCACCGTCGCCCGTAGGTGGTCGACGTCCTGGGTGGGCGGCATGGCGGCGAGCAGGTCGGCGAGGACGATGCGGTCGGCGCTGCGCTGCACCGTGGGCGCGGACGCCACCAGGAGCGGCACGACCACGTCGGGCCGTGCCCGGACGAGCGCGACCGCGCGCGGCACGACCTCCAGCAGCGCCGCCCGCTCCGCGGCGCCCGCTCGCCACCGGCCGCGTGCGGCGAGGTCGGTCGCCGCCGTCAGCAGCGCGCGACCGACCTGCGGGTCGAGCTCGCCGCCCTCGGCCAGCCCGTCGGCGACGGCCGCGACGTCGACGGCAGAGGCACGCACGGACTCCGGGTCGCCGCAGCGCGCGGCGGCCTCGCGGAGCACGTCGTCGACGAACGCGCGGTCCAGCACCAGGAAACGGCCGTACGCGGTCGCCCGGTCGAGCACCGTCGTCACGCGCCGCTCCAGCGCAGCCACGCGAGGTAGCCGGAGTACCGCTGGTGGGCGTACTTCAGGGCGAGCGCGTCCTCGTACAGGCTGCCGTGCAGCTTGGTGGTGTCCTGCCAGCCCGCGAGGATTCCTTCGATGTGGGCTAGGCGGCGACGCACCTCCGCCTCCGGCAGGCCGTCGAGCCCGGCGTGGAGCTCGGCGAGGACCGCGCCGACGGGGTCGTCGGTGTCCAGCCCCTCGGCGTCGTAGAGCACGCACGCGCTGTCGAACAGGTCTCGCAGCCACGAGACGCGGTCGATCCGCATCGCCTCGCGGGCCGGGTCCTCGAACGACGGCGACGCGAGGTCCGGCTGCAGCTTGTCGTGCAGGACGAACGGCAGCACGGCCCGCAGGTCATCGAGCCCGACCTCGGGCTGGCCGCGGAAGTAGGCCATCGCCTTCGCGTACAGGACGAGGGACTGCAGGGCGCGCACGGACAGCCCGTTGAGCGTCTGCGCGCCGATGTCCGCCCGCAGGTCACGGCCGGTGTCCTGCGCCAGGATCCGGTGCGGGTCCTCCCCCGCGAGCCGGACGGTGTCCTTGGTGCGGTACTCGAGCTGGATGGCCCCGCGCTCCGCGAGCTCGAGCTGCGACGCGAAGTACTCCAGCCGGCGCCGCACGTGCTGCGGCACGGGCACGGCGACGACCTCGCGGTGCAACCGGTCGTGCTCGTCCGCGTCGAACACCACCGCCGGCGGGACGTGCTCCTCCGGCCGCAGCCGGCGCTCGGCCCGGTCCACCAGCTCGCCGACGAAGCGGGAGTTGAACGAGAGGGCCTTCACGACGACGTCGATGCGGTCCCGGAGCGCGTCGACGACCTGGAACGTCCCGCCGCCGGCGTCGTCGTTCGCGGTGAGGTACCAGGCGGCGGCGCCCGTCTCGTAGACCTGGTCGAAGACCTCGACGTACCCGTCCGCGAGCACGGTCAGGAGCGCCGACTGGGTGCGCGTCGGGATGCGGTTGTACTCGTCGACGATCTTCACGCGACGGCCCAGCCACGACCGCCAGGCGACGTCGATGTCCGCGAGGCTCTTCGCGGCGACCAGGTCGCTGGGCAGAGGCGTGCCGAACATGTCCTGGACCGTGAGCTGCGGGTGGCCGTGCTGCATGGCCCGCCGGACCTCGCGCACCGGGTAGCCCGCGAGGACTCCCATGAGCACGGCGCTCGCGGTCTTGCCGCGACCCGGTCCCCCGACCAGCAGGCAGCGACCGCGTACGGCGAACGTGAGCAGCGGGAGCAGGACGAAGGACGAGTACGACTGGTCGGTGGGCAGGTCCACCTCGGCCTTGGAGTCACCGAGCCGGAACCGGGTGCGCGGGCGGTCGGGGTCGTGGAACTCGACGTCGTAGTGCGGGCTGATGATGCCGTGGTTGACCATCCAGAAGTACGCCTGGCGCAGCTTCTCGTCGAGCGCGGGCCCGGCGCTCCCGGTCGGGGCCTCGGCGCCGGCGAAGAGCTGGTCGACGTCGAGCTCCAGGCGGGTGCGCGCCGGTCCCGTGCCCGCCCGCGTCGGGGCTGCGGAGACCTGCGCGAACGTCTCGTCGGGGTGCGTCGTCACGCGCCCGAGTCTGGCAGAGACAGGGCCGCGACCAGGTCGGGGACCACCTCGTGGCGCTGTTCCATCGGCTCGGCGAGCCACCGTGGCCGCCTGCCGAGCGGCTCGACCAGAGCGAGCGCCTCCGCGAGCCTGTCGTCGGGCGTGCCGCGCAGCTCGACCCAGGGGGCGTCCTGCGCCGCGAGCACCTCCCGGAACCGGTCCTGCATCGCGTGCCGGAGGTGCTCGCCGTCGCGCAGTCCGTCCTGCACGAAGGGGATCTCGTCACCGGTAAGGAGGTAGAGGTCGGGGACGCGGGCTGCCGCGAGCGCCTCGACCGACGGCGACGGGCGGCCGACGTAACGCTCGTGCCAGACGGCGGTCGCCAGGACGTCGGTGTCGCAGACGAGCAGCGGGACCGGGGTGCGGGCGGCGGCGTCGTCCTCGAGTCGCGCCTGCTCGCGGGCGATGAGGTCGAACTCCGCGGGGTGCCACGGCGCCGCGAAGCCGCCGGGCCGGACCTGCGACCACTCGCGCCCGAACTCCGCGACGGTCGGCAGCCCGAGCTGAGCCGTCAGGGCCTCGGCGAGCGTCGTCGTGCCCGTCGACTCGGCGCCGATCACGACGACCCGACGCACGAACCACGCGCGCACCGCCGTCGGCAACGCCCACCAGTACGCACCCGGGTCGGCCCGGACGGCCCGCGCGCTGACCGGCGTCCCGCTCCGGGTCGGATCGACCTGCACCCAGCGTGCACCGAGGCGGCGGGCGAGCTCCTCGCCGTAGTCGTCGGAGCTGTACAGGGCGTCCACCTGGGCGTCGAGCAGGTTCTCGATGATCGCGGTGTGCGCCCGCCACGCGGTCTCGCTCGCGTAGTCGACGGGCTCGTCGTCGAGTCCAGCGACCACGTGGGCGCCGGGGAGCTCCTCGCGCAGCCATCGCGCACGCAGCTCCGCGGGGAGGCTCTCCTGCGACGAGCCGAGCACCAGGACCGTGACCCGCTCGCAGCGGGCCAGCGCGGCCCGGACGAGTGCGAGGTGGCCGGCGTGCGGCGGGTAGAACTTGCCGATGACGAGGCCGTGCGTCATACCGGCACCGCCACCTGCGCAGGGTCGGCACCGGGGACCAGAGCACGCCGCCAGTCGCGCCATCCCAGCAGGCACAACCCGATGAAGCCGGCGTACAGGACGGCGGTCAGGACCAGGCCCTGGCTGGCGTACAGGCCGACGAGGACGACGTCGGTGCCGATCCACACGGCCCAGCTCCCCAGCCACTTGCGGCCCAGCATGACCTGCGCGACGAGGCTGGACGACGTGGTCAGCGCGTCCCAGAACGGTGCCGCCGAACCCGCGGTCGCGGACAGCAGCACGGTCAGCCCGACGGTGGCCAGGGCGAGCACGGCCGCGCCCGCGGGCCAGACCCACCGCGGCGTCCGGGTGACCACGAGAGGCCGGCGATCCGCCCCACCGCGCACCCACCACACCCAGCCGAGCACGGCGAGGCCGGCGAAGACGACCTGGAGCCCCGCGTTCGCGTAGAGGCCGGCGTCCGCGAACAACCAGAGGAACAGCAGGTTGTTCGCGATGCCGACGGGAAAGTTCCAGACGTTCTGCCGGGTCGCCAGCCAGACGCACGCGGCGCCGCTGACGAACCCCAGGACCTCGACCCAGCTCACGACCGCACACCCTACGGCGGTGGGAGAGGATCGAGGGCGTGACCTCACCCCTCGTCCTCCTCGACCTCGACGGCACGCTCCTCGACTCCATCTCCGGCATCACCGCATCCATCAGCGTGGCGTTCCGCCGCTGCGGCCTGCCCATCCCGACGACCGCCGAGCTTCGCGCGTTCGTCGGGCCGCCGATCGGCGACAGCATGCGGGCGCACGGCGTCCCCGAGGACCGCGTCGACGAGGTCATCACGGCGTACCGCGAGGACTTCGGTGTGACGGGGATGTACGACGCGACCGTCTACGACGGCGTCCCCGAGCTGCTCGCCGACCTGCGCGCCGCGGGGTGCCGGCTGGTCGTCGCGACGTCCAAGCCGGAGCCGTTCGCCGTGCCGATCTGCGCGGACCGCGGACTCACCCCGCTCCTCGACGGAGTGTTCGGGGCGCCGCTCGACGAGTCCGGCACGAAGGCGGACGTGATCGCCCGGGCGCTGGCCGCCGAGCCGGAGCCGGCGACGTCCGCGCTGATGGTCGGGGACCGGGAGCACGACGTGCACGGCGCCCGCGAGAACGGTCTCGACTGCGTCGGGGTGACCTGGGGGTACGCGGCTCCCGGCGAGCTCGCGGCCGCGGGTGCGGTGGTCATCGTCGGCACGGTGGACGAGCTGCGGCGCACGGTCCTGGCACGTCTTGGCGACACGATCGCACCGCGCGCTTGACCTTGACGTTGCGTCAACTCCTACCGTGGATCAGGAACGAGAGGAGGGACGCATGGAGGCCTCGATCCAGGAGGTGGCCCGGCTGACGGGCACCACCAGCCGCACCTTGCGGCACTACGACGCGATCGGGCTGCTCGAGCCCAGCCGCGTCGGCGACAACGGGTACCGCTGGTACGACGACCGCGCGCTGGTGCGGCTGCAGCGGATCCTGCTGCTCCGCGGGCTCGGGCTCGGTCTGCCCGACATCCGGCGGGTGCTGGAGCGCGAGCAGGACGAGACCGCCGCCCTGCGTCACCACCTCGACTGGCTGCGCAGCGAGCAGCGACGACTGGAGCGGCAGGCCGCCTCGGTCGAACGAACGATCACCGCACGGGAGAACGGAGGGCCACTCGTGGCCGAGAACATGTTCGACGGGTTCGACCACACCCAGTACAAGGACGAGGTCGAGCAGCGCTGGGGCGCGGACGCGTACGCGTCGTCCGACGCCTGGTGGCGTGGGATGAGCGACGACGAGCGCGCCGAGTGGAAGGCCTCGACGGCCCGGCTCGCCACCGCGTGGGGCGAGGCGGCCGCCGCCGGCACCGACCCGGTGTCCGACGAGGCCCAGGAGCTCGCGCGGCGGCACGTCGCGTGGCTCGGCGGCATCCCGGGCACGCCCGGGCAGGGCACGCAGCCGGTGAAGGAGTACGTGCTCGGCCTGGCCGACATGTACGTCGCCGACGAGCGGTTCGCCGCGAACTACGGCGGGGTCGCCGGTGCGACGTTCGTGCGGGACGCGCTGCACGAGTACGCCGCCCGGAACCTGTAGGAAGACTCACGCGGGGAGGCCTCTCGGGGCCTCCCCGCGTGCGTGTTGCGCCGGTGTACGACAGAGTGACACCCGGCGATGACTGGACCGTCGCCCAGCACCTCCCCCCGACGGCGCGGCAGGAGCACATCATGCGATGGAACCCCCTTCGGATCCCGGCGGCGGTCATCACCGCCCTCGTGCTCGTCGTCACCCTCGCAGGACCGGCTCCGGCCGCGGTCGTCGCGGGGCCCGCCCCCATCACGGGAGTCGGGTCGGGCAAGTGCCTCGACGTCAACGGCGGGGCACGGACCGCGAAGACCGGGGTGGCGATCCGTGACTGCACCGGCGCCGCCAACCAGGCGTGGACACTCACGACGAACGGCGAGCTGCAGGTCTACGACGCCGCGACCTGCCTGGACGTCGCCGGCAACGACACCACCGCACCCGCGGTCGTGCAGATCTACCCGTGCAACGGCGGCTCGAACCAGAAGTGGCGGCTGCAGACCAACGGCACGATCGTCGGTGTGCAGTCCGGGCTCTGCCTCGACGTCACCGGACGCGGCACCGCGAACGGCACCACGGTCGGGATGTGGACCTGCAACGGCCAGACGAACCAGAGCTGGACCACCTCGCTGCGCACCGCCGACACCACCGCGCCGACCGTCCCCGGCAACCCGCGCGTCAGCAACCTGACCTGCAGCTCCGTCACGTTCGCCTGGAACGCCGCGACGGACGCGGTCGGCGTCGCCTTCTACGACATCTATCACGACGGCCAGCTCATGACGTCGGTCAGCGGGAGCACGCTCTCGACCAGCCTCCCCGTCGTCGCCGGCGCGGTCTGGGGGCTCTACGTGAACGCCCGCGACGCGGCCGGCAACGTGTCGCAGGCGAGCAGCACCGTGACGATCACCGTCCCGCAGTGCCAGGCGGACACGCAGGCGCCCACCGCACCGGGCACGCCGACCGCGACGGTATCCGGGACGACCGTCACCCTGAGCTGGGCTGCCTCGACCGACAACGTCGGGGTCCGCACCTACGAGATCCGGCGCGGCGGCACCGCCGTCGGCACCGTGACCGGCACGCCGCCGGCCACGACGTTCATCGACAGCGGCCTCGCGGCGGCTACGACGTACTCGTACTCGATCGTCGCGCGGGACGCCCAGGGGAACACGTCGGCCGCGAGCGCGGCGAGGTCCGTCACCACGGGCGCGGCCTGCGGGACCGCGGTCTGCGGGGTGACCCAGGTGGGCACCGAGACGGACATCCCGTGGGGCCTCGACACCCTGCCGGACGGCTCGATCCTGTACGCCCGGCGGGACGCGCACGACGTGATCCGGCTCGACCCGGCCACCGGCGCGAAGACGAACGTCGGCACCGTGCCCAACGTGCAGAGCACCGACGGCGAGGGCGGGCTGCTCGGCCTCGCGCTCTCGCCCACGTTCGCAAGCGACCAGTGGGTGTACCTGATGCACACCTCCCCCACGGACAACCGGATCGTGCGGATCAAGCTGGTGAACAACGTGCTGGTCACCAGCACCGAGCAGGTGCTGCTCAGCGGGATCCTCCGCAACAAGTTCCACGACGGCGGCCGCCTCCGGTTCGGCCCCGACGGCAAGCTGTACGCCGCCACCGGCGACGCCCAGAACGGCGACAACGCGCAGAACACGTCGAACCTCGCCGGCAAGATCCTGCGGCTCAACCCCGACGGCACCGTCCCGTCGGACAACCCGTTCGGCAACTACGTGTGGAGCTACGGCCACCGCAACCCGCAGGGCCTCGCGTTCGACTCGCAGGGGCGGCTCTGGGAGCAGGAGTTCGGCAACTCCGTGATGGACGAGACCAACCTCATCGTCAAGGGCGGCAACTACGGCTGGCCCGCGTGCGAGGGCACCTCCGGCACGTGCGGGACCGCGGGGTTCATCGCCCCCAAGCGGACCTACCCGACGTCCGAGGGGTCGTGCTCCGGCATCGCGATCGTGCGCGACGCGCTCTACGTGGCATGCGCGCGCGGCGCCCGCATGTACCGCGCGGTCATCAGCGGGAACTCGCTGACCAACGTCCAGACCTTCTTCAGCGGGACCTACGGCCGGTTGCGGACCGTCGAGCCCGCGCCGGGCGGCGGGCTGTGGCTGACCACGACGACGACCGGGGACAAGGACAGCGTCCCGAACAACAGCAACGAGCGGATCTTCCGGGTCACGCTCGGGGGCTGATCCGGCGGGTCACGTCGTGCGGCGCAGCGAGCGCTGCCAGTCGGCGTGCAGCTCCGCGAACCGGCCCCCGGCGGCCACCAGCTCGACCGGTGAGCCGTCCTCGACGATGCGGCCGTCCTCGATGACCAGCACGCGGTCCGACCCCATGACCGTGGACAGCCGGTGCGCGATGACGACCGACGTGCGGTCCGCGAGCAGCGTCTGCAGCCCGAGCTGCACGAGCGCCTCCCCCGGCACGTCCAGCGAGCTGGTCGCCTCGTCGAGGATCAGCAGCACCGGGTCCGCCAGGAACGCCCGCGCGAACGACACCAGCTGGCGCTGGCCGGCCGAGAGCCGCACGCCGCGCTTGTCGGCCTCGGTGTCGTACCCGTCGGGCATCGCCGCGATGAGGTCGTGCACGCCAACGGCGCGCGCGGCCGCCTCGATCTCCTCGGGGGTGGCCTCCGGCTTGCCGAGCGCGATGTTCGCCCCCAGGGAGCCGGAGAACAGGTACGCCTCCTGGGTCACCATCACGACGGCCCGCCGCAGGTCGACCGGGTCGATCTCGCGCAGGTCGAGCCCGTCGAGGCGGACGGAGCCCTCGCGGACGTCGTAGAACCGGGCGAGCAGCTTGGCGATCGTCGACTTGCCGGCACCCGTCTCGCCGACGAGGGCGATCGACTGCCCCGCCGGGATGTGCAGGTCGACGTGCGGCAGGACCGTCGGACCGGTGCCGTAGCCGAACTCCACGCCGTCGAACCGGACGTCGCCGCGGGCGTCGGCGAGCCGCTTGGGGCGCTCCGGCTCGGGCACCGTGGGCTCCTCGGCGAGCAGCGACGCGAGCTTCTCGAGGGCCGCCGTGGCGGACTGGAAGGAGTTGTAGAACATGCCGATCTGCTGGAGCGGGCTGAAGAAGCGCCGCGCGTAGAGCACCGCCGCGACCAGGACGCCGACCTCGATCCCGCCGTCGAGCGCCCGCAGACCGCCGACCAGCAGGACCGCCGCCACCGTGACGTTCCCGATCAGGGTCAGACCGGTGTCGAAGACGCCGTTGAGCCGGATCGACGTGGCGTTGGTGTTCCGGTAGTCCTCCGCCAGGTCCCCGTAGACCTCGCGGACCGCAGGCTCCCGGCGGAACGCCTGCACCGCGCGGATGCCGGTCATGGTCTCCACGAACCGCACGATGAGCCGGGCGGCCGCCGTGCGCTGCTTGCGGTACTGGACGCGCGAGCGCACCTGGAACCACCGGGTCAGGATGACGCCGGGCACGACCGCGATGAGCAGCACGAGCCCGCTGCGCCAGTCGAGCAGCACCAGGGACACCGCGGTGAACACCATGGCCAGAACGCCCGAGGCGAGCGTGGTGACACCGCCGTCCAGGAGCTCGCGCAGGGCGTCGACGTCGGAGGTCTGCCGCGAGATGATCCGGCCCGACGTGTAGCTCTCGTGGAACTCCAGGCTGAGCCGCTGCGTGTGCCGGAACACCCGGCGGCGCAGGTCGAGCAGCATCGTCTGGCTCACCCGGGCCGACGCCCGGACGGTCGCGGCGGTCAGCAGCCCGCCGAGCAGCGCCGCCGCGAGGTACGCGGCGGTGGCCAGCGTGATCGGTCCGGCGTCGCCGTCCGTGAGCGCGGGGAGCGCCTGGTCGATGCCGAAGGCCACGAGCGCTGGACCGGCGACGGCAGCGAGCTGTGCGCCGACCACCAGGGCCGCGGTCGCCCATGCCGCGCCGGCGACCGGCCGCAGCAGGGACCGGAGCAGACTGAGCGAGCGCCGCCGGATGAGGCGGGACTCGGCGGTGGTGCTCTGCTCCTCGAAGCTCTCGGAGGTCGCCGAGGTCGCCGTGGCGGTCACGGTCGGACCTCCGCGAGCTCGTCGGCCTCGGCGTCGTCCGCGCCGTCGGCGTCGTCCAGCGCCGACAGCGCCGTGAGCACGTACCGGTAGTGCGGGTGCGTGGACAGCAGGTCGGCGTGCCGGCCGACGCCCGTGATCCTGCCGTCCTCGAGCACCGCGACCCGGTCGGCCAGCGCGACCGTCGACGGCCGGTGCGCGACGACGAGCGTGGTGGTGCCGGTGAGCATCTCGCGCAGGCGACCGGTGACCGCCGCCTCGGTGGTGACGTCGAGCGCCGAGAGCGGGTCGTCGAGCAGCAGCACCCGCGGGCGCACGGCGATCGCGCGGGCCAGGGCGATCCGCTGCCGCTGACCGCCCGAGAGACTGAGCCCCTCCTCGCCGATGATCGTGTCGAGCCCGTCGGGGAGCCGGTACGCGAACCCTCCCCGGGCGACGTCGAGGGCCTCGGCCACCAGGTCGTCGGCGGCCTGCCCGGTCAGGTCCGTGCCCAGCAGGACGTTCTCCCGCACCGACGCCGAGAACAGGATGGGGTCCTCGAACGCGATCGACACGGCTGCACGCAGGTCGGCACGGCGCAGGTCGCGGACGTCCACGCCGTCGATCCGCACGCTCCCCGCGGTCACGTCGTAGAGGCGTGGCACCAGCTGGAGCAGGGTCGTCTTGCCGCTGCCCGTGAGCCCGACGAGCGCCATCGTCTCCCCCGGCTCCAGCACCAGGTCGATCCCCGCGAGGATGTCCGCGCCGCCTCGCGACGTCCCGTCCGCCGCAGCGCTGCGCGGGTGCGCGAAGTGGACGCCGGACAGCTCCACCCGCGATCCGGCCGGGTCCGCGACGGGCAGAGCCGCCGGCTCCGCGGGGTCGCGCACGGCGGACCCCGTGTCCATGACCTGCAGGTACCGGTCGGTCGCGGCCTTGGCGTCGAGCGTCATCGCGAGCAGCATGCCGAGGCGCTCCACCGGGCTGTTGACCACGGCCGCGGTGGCGAAGAACGCGACCAGCGCGCCGACGCTCAGCTCCCCGCGCGAGGTGAGCACGACCCCGATCCCGAGGGACACCGCGAGGATCGTCTCCGGGATGGCGCTCAGGGCGAACGACACCCGGGACTGCGTCCGCGCCTTGTGCACCTCCACCGAGCGCAGCGCGTCAGCCTGCCGCACGAAGTCGTCCAGCGCGTCGTCCCCGCGACCGAAGGCCTTCAGCACGCGGATGCCGTGCACCGACTCCTCGACGGTCGTCGCGAGGTCCCCCGCCTGGTCGCGGGCCTGCCGGGCGATCACCTTGTAGTCCTCGCGGAACCGGAACCCGAGCCAGATCATCGGTACCGCGCCCGCCAGGTACACCAGACCGAGCACCCAGCTGGTCGCGAGCATCAGGGTCACGCCCACGAGGACGGTCGTCGCGCTGACCGCCAGCATCACCAGCCCGAACACGGTCCAGCGGCGGATGGTGCCCAGGTCCGACATGATCCGCGACAGCAGCTGGCCCCCCGACCAGCGGTCGTGGAACTCCACGGGCAGGTCGAGCAGGTGCCGGAACAGGTCGGTGCGCATGTCCCGCTCGACCGTGGTGCCCGGCGTGAGGATCAGCGCGCGGCGGCACCAGACGAAGAACGCCTCGAGCACGCCGAGCGCCAGGACGACGAGCGCACCGAGGATGACGCCCCGCTGCGACCCCTCGGACAGCAGCGGACCGTTGACGATCACGCGCAGCACCTGCGGCACCGCCAGCGCGAGCAGGCTCGCCCCGAGGGCGGTCAGCCCTCCGAGCGCGATGCGCGGGAGAGCCGGCCGCGCCCACTGCCGGAGGCGCAGGAGCACCCGGGTGGTGGACTCGGGTTGGGTGGGTCGTGCGGGTGGAGCAGAAGGCACGCCTCCACCCTACGTACGCCCTCCGACAGTTGCCCCGTCGATCTCAGGGGTCGGTCCGCACGATCCGGTTGTTGCTCGCCTGCGCGCGCGGCCGGACCACCAGGAGGTCGATGTTGACGTGCGCCGGGCGGCTGAGCGACCACGCGATGGCGTCGGCGATGTCGTCCGCGACCAGCGGCTCGTACCCGGCGTACACGGCCGCGGCCCGCTCGCTGTCTCCGTCGAACCGGACCATCGAGAACTCCTCGGTGGCGACGGCCCCCGGCGCGATCTCGATGATGCGGATCGGCTCGCCGAGGATCTCCCAGCGCAGCGTCGTCGCGAGCATCCTCTCGGCGTGCTTGGCGCCGACGTAGCCGGCGCCACCCTCGTACGTGCCGTGCGCCGCGGTCGAGGTGACGACGACGATGTCGCCGCCGTCGCCTGCGCGCAGCTGCGGCAGCAGCGCCTGCGTGACCCGCAGCGTGCCGATCACGTTGAGCTCGTACATCTGGCGCCAGTGGTCCAGGTCCGCGGACTCCACGGGGTCGAGCCCGAAGGCGCCGCCCGCGTTGTTGACCAGCGCGTCGAGCGGGCCGCCGTCGGCCACCTGCTCCGCGAGCCGCGCCACGTCGGCGTCGTCCGTCACGTCCGCGACGACGGTGGTCGCGCCCGTCTCCTCGGCCAGCGCGGCCAGGCGGTCCGCGCGGCGGGCGGTCGCGACGACGTCCCAGCCTTCCGCGCGCAGTCGTCGGACCGTGGCGGCGCCGATCCCGGAGGACGCGCCCGTCACCAGGGCGCGTCGGGGCGTGCTCGTGCTCATGCGGAACTCCCAAGAACGTGGTGGTGAACAGCGAGACAGGCTAGGCGACCTCGGCGAGGACCTCGGTCAGCAGTCCGAGACCGGTCGCGGCCTCGTCGGGCGTGACGACGCAGGGCGGCACGACGTGCACCCGGTTGTCGGCGAGGAACGGGAGCAGCCCGCGGGCCAGCGCGCCGGTCTTGATGCGGCCCATCAGCGCGGCGTCGACGGGCTCGCGCGTCGCCTGGTCCTTGACCAGCTCCACGGCCCAGAACACCCCGAGCCCCCGCACCTCGCCGACCAGCGGGTTCGTCGCGGCGAGCTCCGCGAGCCCCGGCCCGAGCACGTCCCGGCCGATCGCTGCGGCGTTCTCGACGATCCCCTCGTCGGCCATCGCGTCGAGCGCGGCGACGATCGAGCCCATGGCCAGCGGGTGCCCCGAGTAGGTCAGCCCGCCGGGGAACACGCGGTCGTCGAACGTCTTCGCGATCGGCTCGCTGAGGATCACGCCGCCCGCGGGCACGTACCCGGAGTTGACTCCCTTGGCGAACGTGATGAGGTCCGGGACGACGTCAAACGAGTCGAACGCGAACCACTGCCCGGTCCGGCCGAAACCGGCCATGACCTCGTCGAGGATGAGCAGGATGCCGTACCGGTCGGCGATCGCGCGGACCCCGGCGAGGTACCCGGGCGGCGGGACGAGCACGCCGGCGGTGCCGGGGATGGTCTCCAGCAGGATGGCCGCGACCGACGTCGGGCCCTCGGCCTGGATCACGCGCTCCAGGTGGTGCAGCGCGCGCTCGGACTCCTGCTCGGGCGTGGTCGCCCAGAACTCCGAGCGGTACAGGTACGGGCCGAAGTGGTGCACGTGCGCGCGGGCGTACTCGTTGGGCACACGCCGCCAGTCCCCCGTCGCCACCACGGCCGCGCCGGTGTTGCCGTGGTACGAGCGGTACGCCGACACGACCTTGTCGCGACCGGTGTGCAGCCGGGCCATCCGGATCGCGTTCTCGTTGGCGTCGGCCCCGCCGTTGGTGAAGAAGACGCTGGTGAACCCGTCGGGGGCGTGGCTGAGCACCCGCTCGGCCGCGCGGCCGCGTGTGAGGTTCGCCGTCGCGGGCGCGACCGTCGTGAGCGTCGCGGCCTGCTCCTGGATCGCCGCCACGACGCGGGGGTGCTGGTGGCCGATGTTGGTGTTCACCAGCTGGCTGGAGAAGTCCAGGTACCGACGACCCGCGTGGTCCCACACGGTCGACCCCAGCCCGCCCGCGATGACCAGCGGGTTCAGATGAGCCTGCGCGGACCACGAGTGGAAGACGTGGTCGCGGTCGAGACGCAGCGCGGTCGCGTCGTCGTCGGTGGTCATGGTGCCTCTCCTTCGGTGGTGCGGGACCGCGCGCGGGCGCCGTTCGACGCCCGCGCGCGGGGTGCTCAGTTGCCGCCGGCCTCGAGTGTGACCTCGATGGGCTCGAAGTCCTCGCCGGACACGTCGACGCCCTCGTCCTTCAGCTCCGCCAGCGCCTTCTCGACGTACTCGTTGGTGTACGCCTCGGCGTCGGGCTCGGCCGTGATGACCGTGGCCCCCTGGTCGTTCTTCGTGGTGAGGGCCACGTCGACGGTCTGCGTCCACGCGGCCTCGTCGATCATGCCGATGCCGTCCGGCGACGGCCAGATCAGCTTGTTGATCTCGTTGGTCTGCCACAGCTGGTGGCTGTTGCCCAGCTGCGAGCCCTGGGCCACGACGATGTCCCGGGCCTCCTCCGGGTTGTCCCGCGCGTAGATCCAGCCCTTGAGGCTCGCCTTGATGAACTTGACGGTCGTCTCCTGGTACTCCTCGTCGGACGCGAGCTTCTCCGAGTTGGCCCAGATGGCGTCCTGGAGCATGGCCGTGCCCTCGTCGTTCCAGTTGATCGCCGTGAAGTCGTCGGCCGTGTAGAGCTCGCCCGTGTCCGGGTTCTCGGCCTCGAGCAGCTGCGCGTACTCGTTGTAGGTCATGGCCTGCGCCGCGTCGATGTCGCCCGCGAGGAACGCGTTCATGTCGAACTGCTGCTGGACCAGGGTGACGTCGGTCGCCGGGTCGAGGCCGGCTTCGGTCATGCCGGCGAACAGCTCGAACTCGTTGCCGTAGCCCCAGTTGCCCACGGTCTTGCCCTCGAGGTCGGCCGCGGTCGAGATGCCCTTGTCCGCGAACGAGACCTGCAGCGTGCCGGACTTCTGGAAGATCTGGGCGACGTCGGTGATGCCCGCGCCCTGCTCGCGCGACGCCAGCGCCTTGGGCACCCACGCGATCGCGTAGTCGACCGAGCCGTCGGCCAGGACCGACTGCGGCACGATGTCGGTGCCGCCCTCGACGATCTCGACGTCGAGGCCCTCGTCCTCGTAGTAGCCCTGGTCCACGGCCGCGTAGTAGCCGGCGAACTGGGCCTGCGTGAACCACTGGAGCTGGAGCTTGACGGGGGTCAGCTCGCCGCCGTCGGCCGAGTCGCTGGCCGCGGGCTCGTCGGAACCGCCGTCGTCGGAGCTGCACCCCGACAGGACGAGCGCGGCGGTGACGCCGACCGCGGCCGCGCCCCACGCAGTACGCCTGGTGAGTCTCATCGTCATCCCTCTCGTTGGCTGTGCTGTGCGGATATCGGCCGACTGGCTGCGGTGGCAGGCGGACGTCTAGCCCCCTTGGCGCCTCGCGACGGCGTTCTCGAGCGCGAGGGTCGCGAGGTAGAACACGAGTCCGAGCAGGATCGCGCCGAGGACGAAGGCCCACGCCCGGGCGTACGCGCTGTTCGACGCGGCGGACGTGATGCGCGACCCGAGGCCGTTCTGCAGCCCGCCGAAGTACTCCGCGACGATCGCCGCGATCACGGCGGTCGACGACGCGATCCGCAGGCCGGTGAACAGGTAGGGCAGCGCGCCGGGGATCGTCACCGTGCGCGTGATCTGGCGAGGGGTCGCGGCGTAGGCCTTGAGCAGGTCGCGGTGCACCGGCTGCACCTGCCGAAGCCCGCGGAGCATGTTGACGAACACCGGCGCGAAGACGACGACCGACACGACGAGCCGCCGCGGGGTGGTCGACGTCGTGCCGAACATCGTGTTCAGCGCGGGCGCGAGCGCGACGATCGGCATGACCGACAGGGCCGCCGCGGTCGGCGACAGGAGCGTGTCGGCCATCCGGCTGCGCGCGGCGACGATCGCGGCGCCGACGGCCACCACGCTGCCGACCACGAGCCCGACCAGCACGTTCATGCCCGTGGCCAACGCGGCGGACCACACCAGCGGCAGCACGAGCACGAGCTGCTCGACGATCGCCGTCGGGCTCGGCAGCAGGTACGGCTTGATGCCTGCACCCACGACGAACGCCTGCCAGAGCAGCAGCGCGACGACCCCGAGCAGGACGGGGGCGACCCAGCGGCGGACGGCGGCGGCGGTCATCGCAGGTCCGCCCCGCGCGCGGTGACGGGCGTGCCGTGCAGAGCCTCGCGAACCGCGGTGACGGCCGCGAAGAACGAGGCGTCCTCCCGCAGCCCCTCCCCGCGTGCGTCGCCGAGCGTGATGGGCACCACGGCGCTGATCCGCCCCGGCCGCGGCGACATCACGACCACCCGCTGCGACAGGAACACCGCCTCGGGGATCGAGTGCGTGACGAACACGACCGCCGCCCCGCTCTCCGCACAGATCCGCACCAGCTCGGTCTGCATCCGTTCCCGGGTCATCTCGTCGAGCGCCCCGAACGGCTCGTCCATGAGCAGCAGGCTGGGCCGCTCCGCGAGCGACCGCGCGATCGCGACGCGCTGCTGCATGCCGCCGGACAGCTGGTGGGGGAAGTGGCCGGCGAAGTCGTCGAGCCCGACCAGCGACAACAGCTCCTTGGCTCGCACGCCGCGCTCGGCCTTGCCGATGCCGTGCAGCTCCAGCGGCAGCTCCACGTTCGCCGTCACCGTGCGCCACGGGAGCAGCCCGGCCTGCTGGAACGCGATGCCGTAGTCCTGCGCCTCGCGTGCCTGCTGCGGGGTCTTGCCGAACACCGTGAGCTCGCCGGTCGTCGGGGTGTCGAGGTCGGCGATCAGGCGCAGGAGCGTCGACTTGCCGCAGCCGGAGGGGCCGATGAGCGAGACGAACTCGCCGTCGGCGACGCTCAGGTCGATGCCGTCGAGGGCGACGACCTCCCCCGAACGCGAGGAGAAGACCTTCCCGACGCCACGGGCTTCCACGGCGTTCGTCATCTGACCTCCGCATAGCGGTAGCGGCCCAGGCCGAGCCCGAGCAGGGACACCAAACCGGCGGCGACCAGCCCGAGCAGGGCCGCCGCGGCGATCGCAGCCCACGGTTTGGCGGGGTCGCCGCTCGCGGACTGGGCGTAGCTGATGATCAGGCGGCCGATGCCACCCTTCGTGCCGGTCGACACCTCGGCGACGATCGCGCCGACCACCGCGGTCGCCGCCCCGAGCCGCAGCGCGGGCAGCAGGTACGGGACGCTCGCGGGCAGCCGCAGCGACAGCATCGTGCGGTTCCAGCTGGCCGCCTGCGCGCGGAACAGCTCCACCTGCGCGGCGGGGGGCGACTGGAACCCCCGCAGCGCGCCGATGGTCACGGGGAAGAACGCCAGGTAGCTCGCGATGAGCGCGACCGACATCCACCGCTGCCACTCGAACGTCCCGATGTGGATGCGCCCACCCCAGCCGACGACCAGCGGCGCGAGCGCGATGAGCGGCACCGTCTGGCTGAGCACCACCCACGGCACCAGCGCGGACTCCGCCAGCTGCCAGCGCTGCATGAGCGCGGCGAGCAGCAGCCCGCCGATCGACCCCACCAGCCAGCCCGCGAGCGCGACCCGCAGCGTGAACCAGCACGCCGCGAGCATCGCGCTCAGCACCGTCGGCGAGCCGGTGGCCGACGTCTCGGGCTGGAGCACCCGGTCGACGACGTCCCACACGTGGGGCATCGCCAGGTCGTCGGTCCGCGGCAGCACGCTCGCTTCCCCGATGTGCCCGCCCGCGTCCGGGACGACGACCTTGACCAGCTCCCACAGCGCGGCGAGCAGGAGGACCGCGAGCACCCCGACGAGGATCCGACGGCCCGCCGTCGAGCGCTCGCGCGGGCGGACGGGTACCGGCGCGGTGCGCTCCGGCGCGAGCGTGGTGGCCAGATCGGTCATGCGGTGGCCACGACCGGCGTCGCGAGCGCGGGGATGACGTGCTCGCCGTAGACGCGCATCGTCTCCTCCTTGTTGTCGTGCTGGAGGTAGCCGGCGAACTGGGTGACGCCGAGGTCGCGCAGGGCCTCGAGCTTCTCGACGTGCTCCTGCGCGCTGCCCAGCAGGCAGAACCGCTCGACGATCTCGTCCGGCACGAACGCGGCGTGGGTGTTCCCGGCGCGGCCGTGCTGGTTGTAGTCGTAGCCCTGCCGGCCGGTGATGTAGTCGGTCAGGGCCTTCGGCACCGACGAGTCCGCGCCGTACCGGGCGACGATGTCGGCCACGTGGTTGCCGACCATGCCCCCGAACCAGCGGCATTGTTCACGCATGTGCGCTCTGCTGTCGGGCGAGTCCTCGCCGATGTACATCGGGGCCGCGATGCAGAACTGGATCGCGTCGGGGTCCCGGCCCGCCTGCTCGGCGGCGTCACGCACCACCTTGATGGTCCAGGCCGCGATGTCGGGGTCGGCGAGCTGCAGGATGAACCCGTCGCCCACCTCTCCCGTGAGCTTGAGCGCCAGCGGGCCGTACGCGGCCACCCAGATGTCGAGCGCCGACCCCTTCGACCACGGGAACCGCACCTCGGCTCCGTGCAGGTAGGCGGGCCGGTCGTTGGCCAGCTCGCGGATCACCTCGATCGACTGCCGCAGGGTCGCCAGGTTGGACGGCTTGCCGTGCAGCGTCCGCACCGCCGAGTCGCCACGCCCGATCCCGCAGATGGTCCGGTTGCCGTACATCTCGTTGAGCGTGGCGAACAGCGAGGCGATCACCGACCAGTCGCGCGTGGCCGGGTTGGTCACCATGGGCCCGACCATCACCTTGCGGGTGGCCGCGAGGATCGCCGAGTAGATGACGAACGGCTCCTGCCAGAGCAGGTGCGAGTCGAACGTCCACACATGGCTGAACCCGTGGGTCTCCGCCAGGCGGGCCAGCTCGACGGTGCGCGAGGCGGGCGGGTTCGTCTGCAGCACGACACCGAAGTCCATGTGGTGAGCCCTTCTACAGGAGGTACTGGGACAGGCCGCGCGGCACGTACTTCCCGTGCCCGGCGCGCCCGCGGTAGCCGGTCTCGTCCACCACGACCGCCCCCCGCGAGAGGACGACGTCGACGTGCCCGTCGATCTCGTAGCCCTCCCACGCCGAGTGGTCCATGTTCATGTGGTGCGTCTTGTCCACGCCGATCGAGGTGTGCCCGGCCGGGTCGTAGATGACGACGTCGGCGTCGGCCCCGGGAGCGATGACGCCCTTCTTCCCGTACAGCCCGAACATCCGCGCGGGCGTCGTCGACGTGAGCTCCACCCAGCGCTCCAGTGTGATGCGCCCGGTCACGACCCCCTGGTACATGAGGTCCATCCGGTGCTCGATCGACCCGATCCCGTTGGGGATGGCCCGGAAGTCGCCGACGCCGAGGTCCTTCTGGCCCTTCATGCAGAACGGGCAGTGGTCGGTGGACACCATCTGCAGGTCGTTGGTCCGCAGCGCCTGCCACATGTGGTCCTGGTGCCCTTCGGCCCGCGAGCGCAGCGGCGTGGAGCAGACCCACTTGGCGCCCTCGAAGCCCGGCGCCCCGAGCTGTTCCTCGAGGCTGAGGTACAGGTACTGCGGACACGTCTCGCCGAACACGTTCTTGCCGTTGTCCCGGGCCCACGCCAGCTGCGCGACGGCCTGCTTCGCGCTCACGTGCACCACGTAGAGCGGTGCGTTCGTGACGTCGGCCAGCATGATCGCCCGGTGCGTGGCCTCCTCTTCGAGCTGCCAGGCGCGCGCGATGCCGTGGTAGTACGGGTCGGTCTTGCCCTGCGCGACGAGCTGCGCGGCGAGCACGTCGATCGCCGGGCCGTTCTCGGCGTGCATCATCGTGAGCAGCCCGAGGTCGGCGGCCTTCTGCATGGCTCGCAGGATCTGCGCGTCGTCCGAGTAGAAGACCCCCGGGTAGGCCATGAACAGCTTGTAGCTGGTCACGCCCTCGGCGACGAGCCCCTCCATCGCCTTGAGGGAGTCCTCGTCGACGCCGCCGACGATCTGGTGGAAGCCGTAGTCGATCGCGCAGTTCCCGGCGGCCTTGTCGTGCCAGGCGCCGAGCCCGTCCATGACGCGCTCGCCCGTGCGCTGCACGGCGAAGTCGATGATCGTCGTCGTCCCACCCCAGGCCGCGGCACGGGTGCCGGTCTCGAACGTGTCGGACGCGTTGGTGCCGCCGAACGGCAGCTCCATGTGGGTGTGCGCGTCGATGCCGCCGGGGATCACGTACTTGCCGCCTGCGTCGATGACCTGGTCGACGCTCGCCGCGAGGTCGTGGCCCAGCAGCGTCGAACCGGGTGCGAGCACCGCGGCGATGGTCTCGCCGTCGATGAGCACGTCGGCGGCCGTCCGCCCGGTCGCGCTGACCAGGGTGCCGCCGCTGATGAGGGTCGTCATGACTGGACCTCCTGGCTCACGGAGCCACGATCGGGCCGTAGGCGTCCGGCCGGCGATCCCGGAAGAACTGCCACCGCTCGCGCACGACGCGGATCTGGTCGAGGTCCAGGTCGCGGATGATCAGCTGGTTCTCGCTGGAGGAGCCGACCTCGCCGACGTAGTTGCCGTCCGGGCCGACCGCGTACGACGAGCCGTAGAAGTTGACTGCCTCGTCGCCGTACTCGTTGTCCTCGAGCCCCACGCGGTTGTTCGCGACGACGAAGTAGCCGTTGGCCACCGCCGCGGCCGGCTGCTCGATCTCCCAGAGCTTGTTCGAGATGCCCGGGGCCGTGGCGTTCGGGTTGAACACGATCTGCGCCCCGTTGAGGGCCAGTACCCGCCACCCCTCCGGGAAGTGCCGGTCGTAGCAGATGTTCACGCCGATCGTGCCGACGGCCGTCTCGAACACCGGGTACCCGAGGTTGCCCGGACGGAAGTAGAACTTCTCCCAGAACTTGGGCAGGTTCGGGATGTGGTGCTTGCGGTACTTGCCGAGGTAGCTGCCGTCGGCGTCGATCACCGCGGCCGTGTTGTAGAGGACGCCGGGCTGCTCCTCCTCGTACACGGGGAGCACCATGACGATGCCGAGCTCCTTGGCCAGCGCCGCGAACCGCTCCGTCGTCGGCCCCGGCACGGACTCCGCGTAGTCGTAGTAGGCGGTGTCCTGCGTGATCCCGAAGTACGGGCCGTAGAACAGCTCCTGGAACGCGATGATCTGCGCACCCTGCGAGGCGGCCTCGCGGGTCCACGCCTCGTGGAGCGCGATCATCGACTCCTTGTCGCCCGTCCAGGTGGCCTGGGTGAACGCGACGCGTACGACGGTCATAGGGCTCCTCCGCATCTCTGTCTCGACCGGCCTCGGAGCCCCTACGCGGCGCCTGAGTGCCCGTTCTTGGCACCGTAGCCTGGAATGTGACTGTCCGGGTTGAACATTTCTGCGCTGTTACTGGTGGGTACCCGGACGCGAACATCGGCGCCGTCCACGTAAACATCTGCACCGTCTCCGGGCGGCCCTCCGCGGGCGCGTCCGGGGCGTGCATCCTGACCCGCATGGACCTCGCTTCCCACGTCGACGACCGCAGCCCTCGCGGCATCGCGGCGACCGTGGCGCGCCTCGTCCGGGGCGGTGACCTGCGCCCCGGGGACCGGCTCCCGACCGTCCGCCACCTCGCCGCGGACCTCGGCGTCAGCCCCGCGACCGTCAGCGGCGCCTGGCAGGCGCTCTCGGCCGTGGGCATCGTGATCTCCCGCGGCCGTGCCGGCACCGTCGTGCTTCCCCCGCCCGCCAGCTGGCTGCCGCCCCGCTACCGCGACCTCGCCGGCGGGGCGCCCGCGCGGCTCGACCTGTCGACCGGTACCCCCGACCCCGAGCTGCTGCCCCTGATCGGTCCCGCCCTGTCCCGCGTCGCCCTCCAGCGGCCCGCCGCCGACACCGGCGCCTACGTCACCGCCCCCGTCGTGCCCGCCCTCGAGGTGCTCCTGCGCGACTCGTGGCCGTTCGCGCCGCAGCGCATCACCGTCGTCGACGGAGCGCTGGACGCCATCAGCCGCACCCTGGAACGCGTCGCCGGGTACGGGTCACGGGTCGCCGTCGAGGACCCCGGCTTCCCGCCGCTGTTCGACCTGCTGGACCAGCTCGGGCTCGAACGCGTCCCCGTGACGCTCGACCGGCACGGCATGCGGCCCGACGCGCTCGAGCGGGCGCTCGACGCCGGGGCGGGTGTCGTCGTCCTGCAGCCGCGCGCCCACAACCCGACCGGCGTGAGCATGACCTCCACCCGCGCCCGCGAGCTCGCCGCCGTCCTCCGCCGGCACGACGCCCTCGTCGTCGAGGACGACCACTCCGGCGAGATCGCGTCCGCCCGCGACGTCACCCTCGGGCCCCTCCTGCCCGACCGCGTCGTGCACGTCCGGTCCTACTCCAAGTCCCACGGACCCGACCTGCGCATCGCGGCCGTCGGCGGACCCGCCTCGGTGCTCGACGGGCTGGTCGCCCGCCGCATGCTGGGCCCCGGCTGGACCAGCCGCCTGCTCCAGCACGTCCTCGTCGACCTCCTCACCGACAGCAGCGCCATCGAGGCCGTCGCCCACGCCCGCCGCGTCTACCACGCGCGCCGCCGAGCCCTGCGGGACGCCCTGGCCGGCCACGGCATCGCCATCGACCCCGGGGACGGCATCAACGTCTGGCTCCCGGTGCACGACGAGCGCACCGCCCTGGTCCGCCTCGAGGCCGCCGGCATCCGCGTGGCCCCGGGCACCCCGTTCTCCGCCGACGGCGGGACGACCTCGTCGAACGAGAGCACCGACGCCGCGGGCGGACCGGCCGACCCGACGCAGCGCGCGCACGTCCGGGTCACCGTCGGACTCGTCGGCTCCGAGGTCGAGGACGTCGCCCGGGCGCTGGCCCTCGCCGCGGCGGAGTGAGCGCGAGCCGGGAGGTCGTCGACTACCGGTCGTCGACGGCGACGGAGGGCCGCGCCCCGCCACGGGACGGAGCGGCGGGCGTACGCCGGAACCGCGCCAGGGCGAGCCCACCGAGGACGACCGCGAGCGCCCCGAGCACCGCGGCCACGACGGCTCCACCGAGCCCGTTCCCCGTGCCCAGGCCCCCGTCGGCGGTCGCGGCGAACACCACCCCGAGCACCGCGCCGACCAGTCCGAGCGCCACGGCCCCGAGCGCGCCCGACCGGCCCGCCCTGCGCCGGAGAGCGAGCACGCCGAGAACCACGCCGGCCAGCGCGAGGACGGCGACGATCGTGGGACCGATGCGCCCGGCCGTCAGACCGGACGGGCTGCCGCCTGCGGCGTGGACGTCGTCGTACGCCGCCGCCGGTGCGGCGAGCACGTAGGTGGCGACGACGACCGGTCCGGCTGCGGCAAGCACTCGCCGGACCGACGTCAGGGCTGGAGGTGTTCGCATGGTCCTTCTCCTTGGTCGTCGGATGTCCTCTGCAGCCTCTCGCCGGTCGGCCCGCCGGTCGTCCCCCGGACGCGGGCACTGTGCGCTGCCGCGCACGTCGCAGGAGCGCGACGGGGTACCGCGTCCGCGGTAGGAGGCCGTCGTCCCCGAGCAGGATCCGGTCGGCGGAGCACCGGTCTACGGTGCCCGTATGAGCTCAGGGCGGTTGCACGTGCCCGCGCCCGTCAGAGACGCGGTGATCGCCATCGGGGTGGCTGCGGCGCTCGTGCTCGCCGGGCTGTCGGGCGACCGACCGTCCGGCGGCCGCGACGTGCTCGGTCTCGCGCTGCTGGCGTCCGGCGGGCTGGCGCTCGCCGCCGGTCGCCGCGCCCCGGTCGCCGTCCTGACGGTCACGGGGCTGTGCGCCGTGGGCTACCAGGCCGTCGGCTACGACGTCCCTGCGGTGGCCTTCCTGTTCGCGGTGTTCGTCGCGATGCGGGCCGGGCACCGCACCGCGACCGTGATCGCGAGCGCGGCGATGCTGGCCGCACTCCCCGTGGTGGCACTCCTCTCCGGGAGCGATGCGGGGGCTGCGTTCGGGCACGCCCGGGACGCTCTCGAGCTCGCGTGGCTGATCGCGGCGGCGGCCGCCGGCGAGGCGCTGCGGCAGGCGGAGCGCCGAGCCTTCGAGGCGGAGCGCACCCGGGAGGAGGTCGCGCGACGCCGTGCCGACGAGGAGCGGCTGCACCTCGCGCGGGAGCTGCACGACTCGCTCACGCACCAGATCTCGATCATCAAGGTGCAGTCGGAGGTGGCCGTCCACGTCGCTCGCAGGCGCGGGGAACAGGTTCCGGAGGCCCTGCTGGCCATCCAGGAGGCCGGCCGCGAGGCCACCCGGGAGCTGCGCGCGACGCTGACGGCGCTGCGGGACGACGACCTGACCCCGGCACGTGGGCTCGACCGCGTCCCCGAGCTCGTGCAGGGTGCCCGCTCGATCGGGCTGGACGCGACGCTGACGATGAGCGGTGAAGGACGCGACGTGCCGGCTGCGGTGGGCCGGACCGTGTACCGGATCGTCCAGGAGTCGCTCACCAACGTCGCCCGGCACGCCGGCGCCACGACCGCGACGGTGACCATCGACTGCCGCCCCGACCTGCTCTCGGTCCAGGTCGACGACGACGGCCGGGCGGCCCCCGGCAGCGTCCCTGTGCCCGGGGTGGGCCTGCTCGGGATGCAGGAACGCGTCAGCGCGCTCGGCGGTCGCCTGCGTGCGCGGGCCCGCAGCGAGGGAGGGTTCACCGTCCGGGCCGACCTCCCCGTGGACGGCACCCCGTGATCCGGGTCCTGCTGGTCGACGACCAGCCGCTCCTGCGCAGCGGGTTCCGCGCGCTCCTCGACCTGGAGGACGACATCACCGTGGTCGGCGAGGCGGCCGACGGGGAGCACGGCGTCGCGCTCGCGGGTGAGCTCCGGCCCGACGTCGCGCTGATCGACATCCAGATGCCGGTCGTCGACGGCATCGAGGCGACGCGGCGCATCGCCCTCGACCCGGACCTCGCCGGGGTGCACGTCGTCATCCTCACCAACTACGGGCTCGACGAGTACGTCTTCGAGGCGCTCCGCGCCGGTGCGGCCGGGTTCCTGGTCAAGGACATCGTCCCCGAGGACCTGCTGCACGCCGTCCGCGTCGCGGCACGCGGCGACGCCCTCCTGGCACCGTCGATCACGCGCAGGCTGATCGACCGGTACGTCGCCCGACCACCCCACCCGACCGGCGGCGCGGCGCTGCGCGACCTGACCGCGCGCGAGCGCGAAGCCGTGGCCCTGGTCGCGCAAGGACTGACCAACGACGAGATCGCAGCGCGGATGGTGATCACCCCGATGACCGCCAAGACCCATGTGAACCGGGCCATGACGAAGCTCCACGCTCGCGACCGGGGCCAGCTGGTCGTGCTCGCCTACGAGTCCGGGCTCGTGGCGCCGGGCGGTCGATGACGGTCGGCCACCGGCGGCGCTCTGACGACGGGACGCGCCGGTCAGGACAGGCGTGAACGGCGATCCGGGACCTCCCCGAGCCCCGGATCACCGCGCAGCCATCCTCGAACATGTGTTCGATGCTAGTCCAGGGCTGCCCACCACAGCAAGGCCTACGCGACCACGCCGGGCCACGAGCGGCGTCCGCTGCCATCATCGGCGGATGACGACCGTGGACTGCCCCTTCTGCCGGATCATCACGCGCGAGCTGGACGCCTCGGTCGTGCACGAGTCGGCGACGGTCCTGGCGTTCATGGACATCGACCCGGTGACCGCCGGGCACGTCCTCGTCGTGCCGAAGGCGCACCTGCCCACCCTGGCGGACCTGGACGACGACGTCGCCGCCGAGATGTTCGCCGTCGCCCGGGCTGTCGCCGCCGCGCTGCGGCGGTCGCCGCTGCCGAGCGATGGCGTCAACCTCTTCTACGCCGACGGCGAGGCTGCGTTCCAGGAGGTCTTCCACTCGCACCTGCACGTCTTCCCCCGCACCCCGGGCGACGGCTTCCGGATCAGCGCGCGGTGGGGCTCCAACCCGGCCCGCGCGGAGCTCGACAGCCACGCGGAGGCGATCCGCGCAGCACTCTGACCTGCGCGGAGGTGAGCACCGTCTCGCTGCTGCCCACTTGCCGACACGCCACCCCCCAGGCCTACTCTGTGCCCGGAACCTGACCAGCTGTGGTCGGGTCGTGCCGCCCGGTCCTGGGCGGCCCTCCGGAGGTGCGACGTGCACCCCACCCCCGCGTGCGAGCGACGTGCTCGCGCGCCCCGCAACCGCCCCGGAGCCCTCATCCCGATGCCCAGGATCCGTCCCGTCCTCGTCCTTGCCGCCGTCGCACTCACGTTGTCGGCCTGCTCCACCGGGAGCACCCCTCAGGCCTCCCCGACCGCTACGACGAGCGCCGCGTTCACCCCCGTCACCCTCGACAACTGCGGCACCGAGGTCACGGTCACCGCGCCGCCGACGAAGGTCGTCACCATCAAGTCGACCGCCACGGAGATGCTCCTGGCGCTGGGGCTGCAGGACGTGCTGATCGGCACGGCGTTCGCGGACGGCCCGGTCCCGCAGGAGTACGAGACTGCCTACGACGCAGTCCCGGTCGTCTCGGACAAGGTGCCCGGCCAGGAGGCGCTGCTCGGGCTGGAGCCGGACTTCGTGTACGGCGGCTGGGAGTCCAACTTCTCGGCCGACGGTGCGGGCGACCGCGCGGCCCTGCAGAACCTCGGGATCACGACGTACGTGTCCCCCGCAGCGTGCAAGGAGGCGGGCTACATGCCCGACCCGCTGACGTTCGACGAGGTCGCCGACGAGATCCGCGAGGTCGCCGCGATCTTCGGGGTCCCCGAGCGGGCCGACGAGCTGATCGCGACGCAGGAGGCCACGCTGGAGGGCGTCGAGAAGCCGGCCACCGAGACGACCGCGCTCTGGTACAGCTCCGGGACGGACACCCCGTACGTCGGGGCGGGCATCGGCGCGCCGCAGATGATCATGGACGCGGCGGGGCTCACCAACATCTTCGCGGACGTGCACGACACCTGGACGTCGGCCGGCTGGGAGCAGGTCGTGGCCGCGGACCCGGACGTGATCGTGCTCGTCGACGCCACCTGGAACACCGCCGACAAGAAGATCGCGCTGCTGGAGGCCAACCCGGCGACGAGCCAGCTCACGGCGGTGCGGGAGAAGCGGTACCTCCTCGTGCCGTTCGCAGCCGGCGAGGCCGGAGTCCGGAACGCGGACGCGGTCGCGTCCCTGGCCGACCAGCTGACCGAGCTGGGGTGAGAGGCCGCACGCCTCTGACGCTGCTGGTCCTCGCGGGGCTGGCGGCGCTCGTCGTGACGGTGCTGGTCACGGTCACCATCGGTCCGGCCGACCTCGGGGTCGCGGAGGTCGCGCGCAGCATCGCGGGGCACCTCGGCCTGCCGGTCGAGGGCGTCCCGCGCCTGCACGACGCGATCGTGTGGGACCTGCGTCTCCCCCGCGTGCTGACGGCCGCGGCGGTGGGTGCCGGGCTCGCGCTCGCCGGTGCGGTGATGCAGAGCCTGACCCGGAACCCGCTGGCCGACCCGTACCTGCTGGGCCTCTCGTCGGGTGCGTCGCTCGGCGCGGTCGCGGTGCTCGTGGTCGGCGTCAGCCTGCTGCTACCGGTCGCGGCGTTCGCCGGTGCGCTGCTGGCCCTCGTCGCGACCCTGGCCCTCGCGCGCTCCGGGAGCACCCTGTCGCCGGGACGCACCGTCCTCGCCGGTCTCGCCGTGTCTCAGATGGCCGCAGCCGGGACCAGCTTCGTCATCTTCTGGAGCTCCACGGGCGACTCCTACCGGGAGATCCTCAACTGGCTGCTCGGCTCGCTGGCGGGTGCGACGTGGGCGTCCGTCGCGATCGCCGGCATCGCGGTGGTCGCGGTGGGCACGGTCCTGCTGCTGAGCGCGACGCGGCTGGACGCGTTCGCGTTCGGGGACACCTCGGCGGCGGCGCTCGGCATCGACGTGGACCGCACGCGCTGGACCCTGATGACGGTCGTCGCGCTGCTCACGGGCGCGATGGTCGCGGTCAGCGGTGCGATCGGGTTCGTCGGCCTGATCCTCCCGCACGCGGTGTCGTCGCTGACCGGTCCCGCGCACCGTCGCCTCCTGCCCGTCGCGGCGCTGAGCGGCGCGGTCTTCCTGATCTGGGCGGACACGCTCGCCCGGACGGTGTTCGACCCGCGCGAGCTGCCCGTCGGCATCGTCACCGCGCTCATCGGCGTCCCCGTCTTCGCGTTCCTGCTGCGCCGCGGGAAGGGGTCGGCATGGACCTGACCCTCGACGGCGTCGGCACCCGCCTCGGTGGGCGTTGGGTGGTGGACGGCATCGACGCGACTCCCCCGGCCGGTCACCTGACCGGGCTGCTGGGCCCGAACGGTGCCGGCAAGACGACGTTGCTGCGCCTGGTCGCCGGGCTCCTCCCGCCGGAGAAGGGTGCGGTGCTCATCCACGAGACGCCTGTGCACGAGCTCTCGCGCCGGACGCGTGCGCGCCAGATCGCCCTGCTCGAGCAGGAGTCGACGAGCACCGTGCCGCTGACGGTCCGCGAGGTCGTGTCGCTCGGCCGGATCCCGTACCGGAGCCTGTGGGGCACCGACCCGGACGACGCCGCGGTCGACCGCGCACTGGTCAGCGCGCAGGCGGACCACCTGGCCGACCGCCCGTGGTCCTCGCTGTCCGGCGGGGAGCGGCAACGCGTGCAGATCGCCCGGGCGCTCGCCCAGGAACCCGAGCTCCTGCTGCTCGACGAACCCACCAACCACCTCGACGTCAGCGCGCAGCTGAGCCTGCTGGCGTTCGTGCGGGACCTGGGCACGACGACGGTCGCGGCCCTGCACGACCTCAACCTCGCGGCCGCGTTCTGCGAGCACGTCCTGGTCCTCGCCGACGGACACCTCGCCGCGGCGGGCCACCCGCGCGAGGTCCTGACGCCGGCCCTCCTGCGCGCGGTCTACGGCGTCGAGGCCGACATTCTCGAGCACCCCCGCACCGGCCGACCGGTCATCGCGTTCCACGAGCCGACGAGGTCCGAATGAAGATCACCGTCCTGTCCGGCGGCGTCGGCGGCGCGCGCTTCACCCGCGGCCTGCTGAGCCTGGTCGGCGAACGTTCCTACGTCACGGTGATCGCGAACACCGGCGACGACATGTGGCTGCACGGCGTCCGCGTCTGCCCGGATCTCGACACCCTCATGTACACCCTCGGCGGCGCGGTGCACGAGGAGCAGGGCTGGGGCCGTCGCGACGAGAGCCGACGGACCAGCGACGACCTCGCCGCGTACGGCCTCGGCTGGGAATGGTTCACGCTCGGCGACCTGGACCTGGCGACGCACCTGGCCCGGACCGCGCTGCTGCGCGACGGGCTGCCGTTGTCGCAGGTCACCGCCCGCCTCGCCGAACGCTGGTCCCCGGGCGTGACGCTGCTGCCGATGACCGACGACGAGGTCGAGACGCACGTCGTCACCACCGACGGTCGCGACCTGCACTTCGAGGAGTGGTGGGTCCTGCACCGCGCGGCGCTCCCCGCGGCGCGGTTCGTGCAGACGAACCTCGCGACGGCCACGCCCGCACCCGGCGTGCTCGCGGCGATCGCCGAGGCCGACGTGGTGGTCGTCCCGCCGTCCAACCCCGTCGTCTCCGTCGGGACGATCCTCGCGATCCCCGGCGTCCGCGACGCCCTGCGCACGACGGCCGCCCCGGTGGTCGGCATCAGCCCGGTGATCGGTGGCGCGCCCGTGCGCGGCATGGCCGACGCGTGCCTGACCGCGATCGGCGTCGAGACCAGCGCGGTCGCCGTGGCGCGGCACTACGGCCGGCGGCCCGACGGGGTGCTGGACGCGTGGCTCGTCGACGACCGCGACGCCGACGCCGCCGACGCGCTGCGGTCCGAGGGCTGGCTGGCAACCGCCGCGCCGACCCTCATGACCGACGTCCCGACCACCGCCCGCATCGCCGCCGACGCGCTCGCCCTGGTGGGTCGCCTCCCTTAGCCGAGCGGCTGCTCGACGCGGGACGCGGTCACCACGCGGTGCACGAAGTCCAGCTTGCGGGCGACGGGCTCCGCGATCGTGAACGGGTAGAGGTCGCTCTTGCCCATCGCCCGGTTGACGCGGTTGAGGAACGTGGAGACCGGCAGCCAGTCGGCGAGGATCTGGTTCATCGTCGCGTCGGCGTAGCTGGGCCGCGGGCTCACCTCACCGTCGGCGACCTGCGGCACGCCCTCGACCCGGATGCTCATCTGTCCACCGGCCGCGGTCTGCAGCGTGCTCGTCAGGTGCAGGTAGTGCGCGAAGCACTCGGCGAAGTCCTCCCACGGGTGCATCGTCGCGTACTCGGAGATGAAGCTCTCCGACCAGTCCCGCGGCGCACCCGTCTTGTAGTGCCGGGAGATCGCGTCCCGGTACGACGCGCGCTCGTCGCCGAAGATCGTCCGGCACTCGTCGATCCAGCCCGTCTGCTCGACGAGGATCCACTCGTAGTAGTGCCCGACCTCGTGCCGGAAGTGGCCCAGCATCGTCCGGTACGGCTCACCGAGACTGATCCGCAGCGCCTCACGGTGCGCGTCGAGGGACTCCGCCAGGTCGATCGTGACGATCCCGTTGGCGTGCCCGATGGTGACGCGCGCGCCGTTCGACCGCGACGAGAGCAGGTCGAACCCGAGCCCGCCCTTCCGGTCGTACCAGGGGGTGATCGGCAGCCCGAGGTCGGCGAGCTGGACCAGCAGCCGGCGCTTGTCGCCCGACGCGGTCGCGAGCTTCTCGAGCGCGAGCGTGTCGTCGTTGCTCGGTCGCGTGCGGGTGAGCCGGCAGGAGATGCACTGCCCGGAGCCGGAGTCGGCCGCCGCGAGCCAGTTGCACTCCCAGAGCCGGTTGGCGCACGGGAACCACCACGCGCCGTCGACGTCGGTGCCCTGCGCGGGTGCGGCACGCATCGTCAGCGTCGGCGGGTGCAGGCCGAGCTCCAGGCCGCAGCCCGCGCACGACAGGGACTCGATGAATGCCACGTTCCCGCAGCGAGGGCAACGGAAGAGGCGCACGCGTCGACGCTAGAGCACGGCGCGGGTCGCAGGACCCACGCCGAGCCGCTGGACCTCGACGAGGTCGTCCGGGACGTCGACGTCGCGTCGGACCGTCGACGTCGCGACGACCGCCAGCCGCACGTGCCCGGCCAGCTCGTGCGCCGCCGCGGACCCCGACCCGAACTGCGGATCGAGAGTGACGCCGGGCAGCGCCGCGAGCAGCGTCGTCCCCGTCCCGTCGGCGTCCGCCACGAACGCCCGCTCATGGGCGCTCGCCATGCTCAGGGCGTCCGTGAGGTCGTCGGACCGCAGGGCGGGCAGGTCGCCGAGCAGCACGGCGACACCGGCGTCGTACCCAGCCGCTCGCTCGATCCCCGCACGGACGGCACCGTTCAGCCCACCGCCGGGCTCGTCGACGAGGTCGACCGTTCCTGCCAGCAGAGTCCGCAGCGGCACGTCCGCCGTCACCACGACCACGCGGACCACCCCCAGCGCGTCGATGGCCGCCGCGATCGTGTCGAGCGCCATCGCCCGGACCAGCTGCTCCCGAGCCGGCGCGGACAGCACCCCGGCCAGCCGCGTCTTCCCGTCCGCCGCCGGCTTCACCGGCACCACCACGACCCATCGCACGGGCGCATCCTCCCCCACCCGCGAGAGGATGCCGTCATGACTCTCTGGCTCACCGGCGACCCGACCGCCGACCAGCTCCTGACCGAAGACCCTTTCGCCCTGCTCATCGGCATGCTCCTGGACCAGCAGGTCACCATGGAGTCCGCCTTCGCGGGGCCCGCCAAGATCGCGGCGCGCATGGACGGTCTCGACGTCCACCGCATCGCGGAGGCCGACCCGGAGACGTTCGCCGCCCTGTGCGCGACTCCCCCTGCCGTCCACCGCTACCCCGGCTCGATGGGCGGTCGCATCCAGGCCGTGGCCGCTGCCGTGGTGGAGGACTACGACGGCGACGTCACGCGGCTGTGGACAGACGGCGACCCCGACGGGAAGACGGTGCTGAAGCGCCTCAAAGCCCTGCCGGGATTCGGCGACCAGAAGGCGAGAATCTTCCTCGCGCTCCTGGGGAAGCAGCGCGGCGTCCAGCCGGCGGGCTGGGCCGAGGCTGCCGGCGCGTACGGCGAGCCGGACGCGCGCCGCTCCATCGCCGACGTGACCGACCCGACGTCGCTGAGCGAGGTCCGAGCGACGAAGCAGGCCGCGAAGGCCGCCGCGAAGGCGTCTGCGACCCCCTGAGAGACTCAGGCGAGCCGCACAGCACTGAGGATCGCCACGCCGACGAACAGCAGGACCGGCGGAACGATCGCGCCACCCAGTCGGCGCCGGACCGCGATCACCACCGCAGCACCGAGCGGGACCAGCGAGACGAGCCCCACCACCATCGCGCCGGTGCCGCTCGGAATGATGCGCGAGGCGATGTACGCGATCAGCCCGAGGCCCGTGAGCGCGGACACCGTGCTGCGCCCCAATGCTCGACTGTCGGGTCGAGGGCTGTCGACGTCACGGTCTTCCTGCACGTGTGGGTCCTCCCTGGTCGCTGCCTCCCCAGCACGGCGACCCGCGGGCACGTGTCGAGGCGAGCGCCGACGCTAGCGCGGTCGCACGCCTCGCGGGCTGCGTCATCCACAGCCCCGCACCGCAACGCGTTATTGGTCCCGCAGCGCGTCCTTCCAGCCCTGTGAGTACGCCTCGGCGCTGCCCTGCGCGAACATGTCCTCGGCGCCGAGCCGGACGAGCGCCCGCGCCCCGGGTCCGTCGTCGTCGGTGACCAGGTGGCCGAGACCGCGGACGACGGCGAGCGGACGCCCCTCGGCCTTGCCCTTGACCAGCTCGCCGGCGGACGCGATCTCGTCGGCGACGGCGGCCTGCGTCATGACCAGCGGGCGGCCGAACGTGTCGACCTGACCGCGCAGGTCGTCGAGCACGACGAGCCCGGCGGCGCCGATCGCGATGTCGGTGACGCCCTGCCGCCACGGCCGCCCGGCGGTGTCGGTGATGACGACGCCGATCCGGACGCCGAAGGCCGCGGAGAGCCCGGCCCGCAACGAGCGCGCGGACGCGTCCGGGTCGACCGGAAGCAGGAGCACGGTCCCCTCGGGGGTGTTCGACGCGTCGACGCCGGCGGCGGCCATGACGAGCCCGAGCCGGTTCTCGACGATCCGTGTGATCCCGGTCGAGTGTTCGCGGGTCGCGACGACGCGGACGGTCTCGTCGGTGATCGCCTGCTCGCGGTCGTCGGCGGAGATCACCCGACCCTCGGCCTTGGAGACGACCTTGCTGGTCAGCACGAGGACGTCACCGTCGACCAGCGGGTCGTCGCGGAGCAGCTCGGTGAGCAGCTCCACCAGGTCGTCGCCGGGTGCGATCTCGGGCAGCCCGTCGGGCGCCCAGACCTCCAGACGGGTGCTCATCGCACCAGCTTGGGCAGCACGTCGGCCCCGAACGTCTCGATCCACTCGCGCTGGTTGCGCCCGACGTTGTGCAGGTAGATCCGGTCGAAGCCGAGGTCGACGTACTTCTGGATCTCGGCGCGGTGCTTGTCGGGGTCCGCGGAGATGACCATGCGGCCCTCGAAGTCCTCGGGGCGCACCAGCTTGGCCATCTGCTCGAAGTCGAACGGGGAGCGGATGTCGGCCTTCGGGAACTTCATGCCGCCGTTGGGCCACTCGTGCATGGCGTGCGCGAGCGCGAGCTCGTCGGTCTCCGCCCAGGACATGTGCAGCTGGAGGACCTTCGGCATCGCGTCGGGGTCCTTGCCGGCCTCGCGAGCGCCCTCGTCGAACTTGCCGAACAGGCCGGAGATCTTCTCCAGCGGCGCGCCGACGGTGATGAGCCCGTCGGCCAGGCGGCCCGCGCGCTTGGCGGTCACCGGGCCGGCGGTCGCGACGAGGATCTCGGGAGCGACCTCGGGCATGGTCCACAGCCGGGTGGACTCGACCTTGTAGAACTGCCCGGCGTGCTTGACGTCCTTGCCGGCGATCGAGGCGGTGAACAGCTTCTTGATGATCTCGATGGCCTCGAACATGCGGTTGATCCGCTCGGGGGCCTCGGGCCAGTAGTTCGCCACGATGTGCTCGTTCAGCGCCTCGCCGGAGCCGAGCCCGAGCCAGTGCCGCCCGGGGTACATCGCGGCGAGCGTGGCGGACGCCTGCGCGACCATCGCGGGGTGCCAGCGGAACGTCGGGGCGGTGACGCCGGGTCCGATGTCACCGGTGGTCCGCTCGCCGAGCGCGGTCAGCACGTTCCAGACGAACGCCGCCTGCCCCTGCGCGGGGACCCACGGCTGGTAGTGGTCGGCCGCCATCACGCCGGAGAACCCGTGGGCCTCCGCGTGGACGGACAGCTCGACCGCCTCGGTCGGGTGGAACTGCTCGAGCATCGCCGCGTACCCGACCGTGAGGCCGTTCGCCGTGACCTGTGCCATCTACTGACTCCTGTGAGCGCGGGGTCCGCGGTGCTCCGCGAGGTCGTCCCCGAATCACCCTAACCGCGGGACCACGCCGGATGATCCCGGGAGCTCGGGCAGCGCGGGCCGGTACACCCAGGACTCGACGAGGAGCGCGAGCGGCGTGCCGGCCACCTCGGAGGCGCACGCCACGAACAGCTCGGTGCTGACGGTCCCGTGTCGGTACCGCGCGGCCCACGTCCGCAGGATGTCGAAGAAGAGGTCGTCCCCCACGGTCAGCCGCAGGGCGTGCAGCGTGAGCGCGCCGCGCTTGTAGAGCCGGTCGTCGAACATCGCGGCGGCCCCCGGGTCTCCGATGACGAGGTCCTGCGGCAGCAGGGACAGCCGCGCTCGCGCCGACCGCGCGAGGCGGTGGGCCGTCCAGCCGCCGGACCGCTCCGACCACAACCACTCGGCGTAGCAGGCGAAGCCCTCGTGCAACCAGATGTCCCGCCACTGCCCGACGGTCAGGCTGTTGCCGAACCACTGGTGCGCGAGCTCGTGCGCCACCAGCCGCTCCGACCCGCGCCGCCCGTCCAGGTGGTTGGCCCCGAACACGGACAGTCCCTGGGCCTCCAGCGGGATCTCGAGCTCGTCGTCGGTGACGACGACCGTGTACGCGGCGGCGAAGGGGTACGGCCCGAACCGCTCCTCGAAGAGCGCCATCATGTCCGGCTGACGACCCAGGTCGTGCTCGGCCGCTGCCAGCAGCCGTGGGGGGACGAGCAGCTGGGTGCCGTGCAGCAGGCGCTGGTAGCGCCCGATCTGCAGCGTGGCGAGGTACGGCGCCATGGGCTCGGCCTGCTCGTAGGCCCACCGGACCCGCCCGGCCCGGGGTGTGCGCGAGACCAGCCGGCCGTTGGCGAGCACCTCGTACCCGGCCTCCGCGGTCACGACGACGGAGAAGGCCGCCTTGTCCGCGGGACTGTCGTGGCACGGGAACCACGTGGGCGCACCGTCGGGCTGGCCGGCCACGATGAGCCCGTCCTCCAGCTCCTCCCAGCCGACCTCGCCCCACGGTCCGCGCACGGGCCGCGGCTGCCCGCCGTAGCGCACCTCGATGAGCAGGCTGGTTCCCGCGAGCACCTCCCGGCCGAGCCGGACGGTGAGCCGGCCGTCGCGGAGCGCCCACCGCTCGGGTCGCTTCCCGCCGACGAGCACCTGGCTCACCCGCAGGCCGTGCAGGGACAGCGCGAACCGGTCCAGGGTGCGGGACGCGCGCGCGTGGACGACGGCGCGGGCGTCGAGCCGGTTCGTGGCCACCCGGTAGTCGAGCTCGAGCTCGTACCGGTCCACCGAGAGGCCACCGTCGGGGCGACCGGGCAGGTACGGGTCCTCGGGCGGCTGCGTCACGCCGGGGACACCGGGTTGCCCGTCCAGCGTGACCCGGCGGGGATGGTGTCGCCGCGCAGCACGAGCGACGCCGGCCCGACGCGGGCGCCGTCGTCGAGGCTCGCCGCAGGCAGCACCACGCCGTGCGGGCCGAGGCTCGCACCTCGACCGAGCTCGACGGTGTCCATGCTCATGACCCGATCATGGAACAAGTGTGTCTGCAGCACGCACCCACGGTTCACGGTGGCAGCGTCGCCGAGCGTCACCAGGTCGGCCTCGGGCAGCCAGTAGGTCTCGCACCAGACCCCGCGGCCGATGCGGGCTCCGAGAGTCCGCAGCCACACGGTCAGCGCCGGCGAGCCGTTCGTGGCAGGTCCCAGCCACGGGACGGCGACCACCTCGAGGAACGTGTCGGCGAGCTCGTTGCGCCAGACGAACGAGCTCCACAGCGGGTGGTCGCCGGGTCGGAGCCGGCCGACGAGCAACCACTTCGCCGCCGTGGCGAGCACGCACGCGGCGGCCGCGGCCGCCAGCACGACCAGCGCGGAGAGCGCCGCGGCGGTCCCGAGCCCCCACGCGTCGAGCGCGGCCTGCAGGGCCAGGAGCACCACCACGCCGAGCCCGAACGTGCAGATCACGGGCACGATCCGGCAGAGCTCGACGAGCGCGCGGGCCATCCGCAGCCGCGTCGGGGGCGCGAACGTGCGGGCGTCGTCGGACTCCCCCGCCACCCGGCGCAGCCGCACCGGCGGCGAGCCCAGCCAGCTGGTACCCGCCCGAGCGTCCTCCGGGGTCGCCGACAGCACGGCCACGAGCCCGCGCTTGGGCACCGTGCGGCCGGGCGCGATCATCCCCGAGTTGCCCAGGAACGCGCGCTTGCCCACCTTGCTGCGCTCGACGCGCAGCCAGCCGTGCCCGAGCTCGTAGGAGCCGATGAGGGTGTCGTCGGCGAGGAACGCCCCGTCGCCGACGGTGGTGAGGGTGGGCAGCATGAGGGCGGTCGACGCCTCCACGTCCTTGCCGATGTCCGCCCCGAGCGCCCGCAGCCACACCGGGGTCGCCGTGCTCGAGTAGAGCGGGAACAGCGTGGTGCGCGCGTCGTCCATCAGCCGCAAGGTCGCCCAGACCTGCCAGCCCGCCCGGCTGCGCACCGCGTGGTACCCCTCGCGGAAGCCCAGCCCGAGCAGCCGCACCGACACGAGCGTGACCACGGCGAGCACGAGGACCATCGTGATCGCCCCGAGCGGGACCGCCCGCAGCGCGTCGAGCGCAGCCTCGGACCACGTCGTCGCGTCCCGCAGCCCGACCCCGACCACCACCAGCCCGCATGCCGCGGCGACCACGGGCAGCGCGGCCAGCGCCGCGGCCGTCGCGCCGTACGCGGCCACCCAGCGGCCGCCGCGGGGCGCCTTGTCGCGCGGCCAGTGCCGCCGCGCCGGCCCGTCGAACACCGCGGGCGACCCCACCCACAGCTCGCCCGGCGGCACGGAGTCGAGCACCGCGGACCCGGGCGCGACCTCGGCCCAGGCACCGACGCGGGTGCCGGGTGCGAGCGTGCTGCGGGTCCCGACAGTGGCGCGCTTGTCGATCCGCACGCGCCCCACCCGCAGCACGTCCCCGTCCAGCCAGTGCCCGCGCAGGTCGACCTCCGGCTCGACCGCGCACCCGTTGCCGAGCGTCAGCAGCCCGGTCACGGGAGGCAACGCGTGCAGGTCGACGTCGCGTCCGATGGTCGCGCCGAGCGCTCGCGCGTACTGCGGGGTCCAGGGCGCGCACGACAGGTTCTCGGCGCCCGCCGCGGCCGCCCACGACTCGGTGAACCAGAGCCGCAGGTGCACGGACCCGCCGCGCGGGTACCGGCCGGGCACGAGTCCGCGCAGCAGCGTCCGGGCGACGATCACGGTGGTCCCCATGCGCCCGAGCGGGCTGATGAGCACCAGCCACCCGAGCGCCACCCACCACCAGACGCCGGGCACGACGGGCACCCAGGGAGCGCCGGTCGTCGCGACGAGCACGGCGTCGGCGGCCAGCAGCCACGTCAGCCACCGCAGCCCGACGAGGGCAGCGAGCGGGAGCCCCAGCACGGTCTGGATCACCTGCGCCCGGAGCGGGGTGGGCGCGACCACGCGCGCCTCGGCCACGACCGTCGGCTCGAACTCGTCCAGTCGACGTGCCAGGTCCCCGATCCGCGGGTACTCGTAGACGTCGGCGACGGTCACGGTCGGAAACCTCGCACGCAGCGCGCTGACCAGCTGCGCCGCGACCAGGCTCCCGCCACCGGACGCGAAGAAGTCGTCGCGCGGACCGGCCACGGCCACCCCGAGGGCGGCGGTCCACCGTTCCGCCACCCACTCGCCGGTCGGCGTCAGTCCGACCGCGGGTGCGGACTCCTCGTCGGGACGCGCGAGCGGCCAGGGCAGCGCGTCGCGGTCGACCTTCCCCGACCCGCGGGTCGGGATGGAGTCCACCGGGGCGAGCAGCGGGACCAGAGCCGCCGGCAGCGTGCCGGTGAGGCGGTGCCGAGCGTCGGCCAGGTCCAGCTCGACCCCGGGCTCGGGCACGAGGTAGCCGACGAGGACCGACGTGCCCGCCGGCGTCCGCCGGACCGCGGCCGCAGCTCCCGCGACGCCGGGGAGCCCGAGCAGCGCGGAGTCGACCTCGCCCAGCTCAATGCGCCGGCCGCCGACCTTGACCTGGTCGTCGGCCCGCCCGACGAAGACCAGCCCCTCGGGCTCGTACCGCACGAGGTCGCCGCTGCGGTACGCCCGCTCCCAGCCGAGGCCGTCGGCCGGCGCGTACTTCTCGGCGTCCTTGGCCGGGTCGAGGTACCGCGCGAGGCCGACGCCGCCGATGATCAGCTCGCCCAGGCCACCCTCCTCGACCGGCGACCCGTCGGGCGCGACGACCGCGAGGTCCCACCCGTCGAGCGCGTGCCCGATCCGGACGGGCCCGTCACCCGTCAGCAACGCCGCGCACGCGACGACGGTCGCCTCGGTGGGTCCGTAGGTGTTCCAGACCTCCCGCCCGTCCCCCACGAGCCGCGCCACGAGCTCGGGCGGGCACGCCTCGCCGCCGAAGATGAGCAACCGGACGCCGGCCAGCTCCTCGGCGCGCCACAGCCCCGCCAGGGTCGGCACGGTGGAGATGACGGTGATGCCCTGCGCGACGAGCCACGGGCCGAGGTCCATGCCGGTGCGCACGAGGGCGCGCGGCGCCGGGACGAGGCAGGCGCCGTGCCCCCACGCGAGCCACATCTCCTCGCAGCTCGCGTCGAACGCCACGGAGAGACCGGCCAGCACCCGGTCACCGGGGCCGAGCGGTGACCGCTGGAGGAAGAGTCGGGCCTCGGCGTCCACGAACGCGGCCGCCGACCGGTGCGTGACCGCGACGCCCTTGGGTGCGCCCGTGGAGCCCGACGTGAAGATGATCCAGGCGTCGTCGTCGACCGTCGGGCGACGCGGTTCCGCGGCGCGTCGCAGCCCGGCCAGGTCGCCCTCGGTGAGCACCCGCGCCACGCCGGCCTCGCGGAACACCGTCTGCGCGCGCTCGTCGGGGTCGTCCACGTCCACCGGGACGTACGCGGCGCCGGCGGCGAGCACCGCGAGAATCGCGGTGTACAGCTCGGCCGTCCCCGACGGGATTCGCACCCCGACGCGGTCGCCGGGTCCGATGCCCGCACCGGCCAAGCCCGCTGCGGCGGCTCGGACCGCCACCAGCAGCTCGCCGTACGTCAGGACGGTGCTGCCGTCGTCGATCGCGGGGGCATCTGGGTGCGCGCGGGCGGTCGCCTCGAGGACGTCGACGAGGGTGCGTGGGTCGGGCGCGAGGTCGGACCGGAGGAACCCCTCGGCCGCCATCGCCAGCCTCCCCGTCCGCTCGTCTCCCCCCGATCATGCGCTCACGACCCGGCGACTGGCGATCCTTGCACCCGGGCCACGCCGGACCGCGCGATGTCCGCCCCCGTTCACGCAGTGTTCGCCTGATCGTCGACGGAGCCCCGACGCCCGCCGATCTGGGAAGATGTCGACCCATGAGCTCCGAGTCCCCGCACACGCCCGACGCACCCCTGACCACCACGGGCACGCGGCAGGTACCGGACCGGGTCTCCCTGGACGGTGTCGAGACCCGCTGGGACGACGCGTGGACCGCCCAGGACCTGTACGCGTTCGACCGCACGGCCACCCGCGAGCAGGTCTACTCGATCGACACGCCTCCCCCGACGGTCTCCGGGTCGCTGCACGTGGGCCACGTGTTCTCCTACACGCACACCGACGTGGTCGCCCGGTTCCAGCGCATGCGCGGCCGCGAGGTCTTCTACCCGATGGGCTGGGACGACAACGGCCTGCCCACCGAGCGCCGCGTGCAGAACTACTACGGCGTGCGCTGCGACCCGTCGCTGCCGTACGACACCGACTTCACGCCGCCGTTCGAGGGCGGCGAGGGCAAGTCCGGTCCGCAGGTGCCGGTGAGCCGCAAGAACTTCGTCGAGCTGTGCGAGCGCCTGACGGTCGAGGACGAGCGGCTGTTCGAGGCCCTGTGGCGTCGGCTCGGGCTCTCGGTCGACTGGTCGCGGACCTACCAGACGGTCTCCGCGGAGTCCCGCGCCGTCGCGCAGCAGGCGTTCCTGCGCAACCTCGCGCGCGGCGAGGCGTACCAGGCCGAGGCGCCCGGGCTGTGGGACGTGACGTTCCAGACGGCGGTCGCCCAGGCCGAGCTCGAGGCGCGTGACTACCCCGGCGCCTTCCACAGGGTCGCGTTCCACGGTGCGGACGGCCCGGTCTACATCGAGACGACGCGCCCCGAGCTGCTGCCTGCCTGCGTGGCCCTCATCGCGCACCCCGACGACGAGCGCTACCAGCACCTGTTCGGCACGACGGTCCGCTCCCCGCTGTTCGACGTCGAGATCCCGGTCCTGGCGCACACCCTGGCCGAGCCCGACAAGGGCGCCGGCATCGCGATGTGCTGCACGTTCGGCGACCTCACCGACGTGCAGTGGTGGCGCGAGCTCCAGCTGCCGACGCGGTCCGTGGTGGGCCGCGACGGCCGCATCCTGCGCGAGACGCCCGAGTGGCTTGGCTCCGAGGAAGCACGCGCCCGCTACGAGGAGCTCGCCGGCAAGACCACGTTCTCGGCACGCGAGGCCGTCGTCGCCGGGCTGCGCGAGACGGGCGACCTCGACGGCGAGCCGGTGAACACCCAGCGCAAGGCGAACTTCTACGAGAAGGGCGACAAGCCCCTCGAGATCGTCACCAGCCGCCAGTGGTACATCCGCAACGGCGGTCGCGACGAGAGCCTGCGCGACGCGCTGCTGGCCCGCGGCGCGGAGCTGGGGTTCAACCCCGACTTCATGAAGGTCCGGTACGAGAACTGGGTCAGCGGCCTCAACGGCGACTGGCTGGTGTCGCGGCAGCGCTTCTTCGGCGTGCCCTTCCCGGTCTGGTACCCGCTGGACCAGGACGGCGAGCCGCTGCACGACAAGCCTCTGCTGCCGACCGAGGACCAGCTGCCCATCGACCCGTCCTCCGACGTGCCGGAGGGCTACACCGCCGACCAGCGCGGCGTCCCCGGCGGGTTCGTCGCCGACCCCGACATCATGGACACGTGGGCCACCAGCTCGCTGACCCCGCAGATCGTCGGCGGCTGGCGCACGGACCCCGACCTGTTCAGCCGCGTGTTCCCCATGGACCTGCGCCCCCAGGGTCAGGACATCATCCGCACCTGGCTGTTCTCCACGGTGGTCCGTTCGCACCTGGAGCACGGCTCGCTGCCGTGGTCGTCGGCGGCGATCAGCGGCTGGATCCTCGACCCCGACCGCAAGAAGATGTCGAAGTCCAAGGGCAACGTGGTCACCCCGATAGGCCTGCTCGAGGAGCACGGGTCCGACGCGGTCCGGTACTGGGCCGCCTCGGCGCGCCTCGGCACGGACGCCGCCTTCGAGATCGGGCAGATGAAGATCGGCCGCCGCCTGGCCATCAAGGTGCTCAACGCCTCGAAGTTCGCGCTCTCGTTCGGTGCCGCCGACGAGCCGCTGTCGCTCGACCCAGCGCTCGTCACCTCCGAGATCGACCGCGCGATGCTGGCCGGCCTGGCGGACGTCGTCGACAAGGCGACAGCAGCACTGCTCGCGTACGACCACACGCGTGCCCTGGAGCTGTCCGAGACGTTCTTCTGGACGTTCTGCGACGACTACCTGGAGCTCGTCAAGGATCGCGCCTACGGCGACCCGTCCCCGGAGACCGTCTCCGCCCGCGCAGCCCTGGCCATCGCCCTCGACGTGCTGCTCCGGCTGTTCGCCCCGGTGCTGCCGTTCGCGACGGAGGAGGTCTGGTCGTGGTGGCGCGAGGGTTCGGTCCACCGCGCCCCGTGGCCCACCGCCGAGCCGCTGCGCACGTCCGCGGACCCGGCGGTCGTCTCGGCAGCGGGCTCGGCGCTCGCTGCGCTGCGCAAGGTGAAGTCCGAGGCGAAGCTGCCGCTGCGCACGGAGATCACCGCGGTCGAGCTCGTCGTGCCCGCCACCATGCGACCGGGCGTCGAGTCGGCGCTCGACGACATCCGGGCGGCCGGCCGGGTCACCGGGACGCTGACGCTCGTGGACGGTGACGGGGAGACGTGCGTGGCACGCGACGCCGTGCTGGTCCCGCCGGCTCCGAAGGCCTGACGTGCGCGAGTCACGGTCCGAGTCCCTGGTGGAGCTGGACCCCGCCGACAGCATCCCCGGCATGCTCGCCGACCGGCTGCGGCGCGACCCTTCCGGGGTGTTCGCGGAGCGGCTGGTCGACGGCACCTGGACCGCGGTGACCGTCGCCGAGTTCGACGCCGAGGTCACCGCGGTGGCCAAGGGCCTGGTCGCGCGCGGCGTCCAGCCGGGCGACCGCATCGCGATCATGTCCCGCACGCGCTACGAGTGGACCCTGCTCGACTTCGCCTGCTGGGCGGCCGGCGCCCTCGGCGTGCCGGTCTACGAGACGTCGTCGGCCGAGCAGGTCCGCTGGATCATGGCCGACGCCGGCGTCCGGCTCGCGGTCGTGGAGACGGCCAAGCACGCCGCCGTCGTCGCCCAGGTCCGCGACGACCTCCCGGGCCTGGGCGAGGTGCTCGTCATCGACGAGGGCGCGGTCGCCACGCTGGTCGAGGCCGGGACCGGCGTCCTCGACGAGGAGATCCGACGCCGCAGCGCGCTGGCCCGCGCGGACGACCTGGCGACCGTCATCTACACGTCGGGCACGACGGGCCGGCCCAAGGGCGTCGAGCTCACGCACGGGAACTTCGTGGCCATCACCCGCAACGGGGTCGCCGGCCTGGGCGAGGTTGTCGCGATGCCGCACTCACGCACCCTGCTGTTCATGCCGCTCGCGCACGTGTTCGCGCGGTTCATCCAGGTGCTCTGCGTGCCCTCCGGCGCGGTCCTCGGCCACACGCCGGACGCCAAGAACCTGCTCGCGGACCTCGGGACGTTCCGGCCGACATTCATCCTGGCGGTGCCCCGGGTCTTCGAGAAGGTCTACAACTCGGCGGAGCAGAAGGCCGGGTCGGGGACCAGGCTCAAGCTCTTCCGCTGGGCAGCCAAGGCCGCCGAGGACTACTCCCGATCGCTGGAGACCGGCGGACCCGGTGCCGCCCTGCGCGTCCGGCACTCCGTGGCCGGCAGGCTGGTGCATGCCAAGCTCCGGGCGGCGCTGGGCGGGCGGGCCGAGTTCGCGATCTCCGGCGGCGCCCCGCTGGGTGAGCGGCTCGGGCACTTCTACCGCGGCATCGGCGTCGAGGTGCTCGAGGGCTACGGCCTCACCGAGACCACCGCGGCCACGAGCGTCAGCCGTCCCGGAGCCACCACGATCGGCACCGTCGGGCCCGCGTACCCCGGCACGGCCGTCCGGGTCGACGACGAGGGGCAGATCTTCGTCTCCGGCCCACACGTGTTCCGCGGGTACCGGCACGATCCCGAGGCCACCGCAGAGGCGCTCGTGGACGGGTGGTTCCGCACCGGCGACCTCGGGACGATCGACGAGGACGGGTGCCTGCGGATCACCGGCCGGACGAAGGAGATCATCGTCACCGCGGGCGGCAAGAACGTCGCCCCCGCCGTGCTCGAGGACCGCCTGCGGGGACACCCACTGGTGAGCCAGGTCGTCGTGGTGGGCGACCAGCGCCCGTTCATCGGCGCCCTCGTCACGCTGGATGCGGAGATGCTCCCGGGCTGGCTGTCCAACCACGGTCTACCGTCGATGACGGTCGACGAGGCCGCGACCGACCCGAAGGTCCTCGAAGCACTGGACCGCGCCGCCGACCGCGCCAACGAGGCCGTCTCCCGCGCCGAGTCGATCCGCAAGCTCCGCGTGCTCACCACCGACTTCACGGAGGCGAACGGCTACCTCACGCCGTCCCTGAAGGTGAAGCGCGCCCTGGTCCTGAAGGACTTCGCAGCGGACATCGACACGCTCTACACGGACACCCGAGGCGACTGACCCCACCCGCAACGTCCGCACTCCGGCGGGTCCGACCCTGCACGAGTGTGGACGCAGCCACCCCGTCACACACAACGTCCGCACTCAAGAGGGCTCAGACCCGCTCGAGTGCGGACGTCAGGGCTTCAGCGGCTGCTACACCACCGAGCGGAGGCGTGCCTGGTCCGCCGACTGGGTCGGGACCGCCTCGCTCGGCGTCGAGTCGTCGGACCAGCGCAGCACCGCGCCGATGCCGTCGACGAGGTCCACGGTGCCGTCCTCGGCGAACGTCAGCCCGGCGTCCTGACCCAGCGCCGCCCGCACGAGCGCCACGTTGGCATCCATCTCCTCGGCTCCCCCGGTCACGCCGATCGAGGCGAGATCACCCGCGCTCGTCGCCACCTGGAGCGGCTCCGGACCGACCCACAGCGTGCGGTCGGCCAGACCGGACGTCAGGGAGTCGACGTGCAGCACGAGCTCGGCGACCTGCCCGCGCCGGAGCACCTCGATCACGTCCTCCAGCGCCGTGACGGCCCCGCCCCCGCGTCCCTGCGCCTCCCGGAACCGGTCGAGCACCGCGTCGCTGCGGCGCTTCCGGAACGCGGCCAGCGTCTCGGCCACGTGCCCCTCGAACGACCCCTTCTTCAGCCCCTCGCCCCGGCCGCCGCCTGGCACGTCGACGAGAAGCTCCCGCGTGGGCTGCCCGACGGCCTCCCGCACGAGCGCGACTGCGCGCACGTCTCCCGTGATCAGCACCAGGTCCGGGCCACGCTCGGCGACACGCTTGTCGAGCACCGCGGCGACCGCCTCGGCATTGCGGCCCCAGGAGTCCTCCGCGCGCGTCTGGCTGCGCCGGTCCAGGCCACCCTCGCGCGTCTTGTGCACGTCGTCGTGCCCGCCGTCGACGGTCTCCGTCTCCGGGCCCCCCTCGGTCCGCACGGTTCCGCCTGCCGCCCAGGTGAGGTCCGCGCCGTTGCGGTCCACCGCCACCAGGAGGTACGTCACGGTCTCGTCGGCTGCACGCACCGCCGGGAGGAGTGCCGGTGCGGGTCCGAACACCGCGTGCGACTGGGCCGGAGGCTCGGAGAGCACCCGGTCGACGACGACGCCCTGCGCGTCCGCCACGACGACCCGGCCGTGCGGGCCTCGCACGCCCGTCGGCACGGACACGAGCTCGGCGATGTCGTCGAGCACACCCGCGGACGCGCCGTCACGCTCCAGAGAGCGCCGGACGGCCCTCCAGCGGTCCGCTGCCTCGGCGTCAGCGTTGGCGCCGGTCCTGGTCGCGTCCAGGTAGACGGTCGTGAACGGCGACGGCCGTCCGAGCAGCGGCTTGAGCCAGTGCAGGTCCATGGGCATCCCTCCGGGATCGAGATCCCCGGCAGCCGCACACTCACCCCCGCGGCCGGCCGGAGCTGACCCCACCTACCTTCCGCTCCTGCGGCACGCGGCGCCACCCCATCTTGTGGTCGGACGTCTCAGTCGCGCTGCGCGTGCCCCTGGGCGATGGCCTCGTGGTGCTGGATGACCTCTTCGACGATGAACGCGAGGAACTTCTCCGCGAACACGGGGTCGAGCTCCGCGGTGCGCGCGAGCTCGCGCAGCCGGGCAACCTGCTGCTCCTCGCGGGCCGGGTCCGACGGCGGCAGCCCCCTGGTGGCCTTCAGCACGCCCACCTGCTGGGTGGCCTTGAACCGCTCCGCCAGCAGGTACACCAGGGCGGCGTCGATGTTGTCGATGCTCCCGCGCAGGCGGGCAAGCTCGGCGGGGATCGGGGTCGGCAGATCGCTCACGGACGCGATCCTAGGCGTGATCGTGCGACGGTCAGGCGCTCTTCTCGCGAGGGGTGCGCTTCTCCTCGCCGCTGTCCCGCGGGATCAGCGTCGGGTTGACGTTCTCGAGCACCACGTCCCGGGTGATGACGACCCGGCCCACGTCGTCGCGGCTGGGCACCTCGAACATCACCTGCTGGAGGACCTCCTCCATGATGGCGCGCAGCCCACGGGCACCGGTGCCGCGCAGCAGCGCCTGGTCCGCGATGGAGGCCACGGCCTCCTCGTCGAACTCGAGCTCGACGCCGTCGATCTGGAACATCCGCTGGTACTGCTTGACCAGCGCGTTCTTGGGCTCGGTGAGGATGCGGACCAGCGCGTCCTGGTCGAGCCGGGACACGGCGGCGACGACGGGCAGACGGCCGATGAACTCGGGAATCAGGCCGTACTTCTGCAGGTCCTCGGGACGGACCTCCGCGAACAGGTCGCCCTCGTCGACCGAGTCCAGCAACGGGGCGCCGAAGCCGACGACGCGCTTGCGGGCACGGGCCGCGATGATGTCGTCCAGCCCGGAGAACGCACCGGCCACGATGAACAGCACGTTCGTCGTGTCGATCTGGATGAACTCCTGGTGCGGGTGCTTGCGGCCGCCCTGCGGCGGGACCGAGGCGGTGGTGCCCTCGATGATCTTCAGCAGCGCCTGCTGGACACCCTCGCCGGAGACGTCGCGCGTGATCGACGGGTTCTCGCTCTTGCGGGCGATCTTGTCGATCTCGTCGATGTAGATGATCCCCGACTCGGCCTTCTTGACGTCGTAGTCGGCGGCCTGGATGAGCTTGAGGAGGATGTTCTCGACGTCCTCACCGACGTAGCCGGCCTCGGTCAGGGCCGTGGCGTCGGCGATCGCGAACGGGACGTTCAGCATGCGGGCGAGCGTCTGTGCGAGGTACGTCTTGCCGGTGCCCGTGGGGCCGACCAGCAGGATGTTCGACTTCGCGATCTCGATGTGGTCGTCCGTCGTGGAGGTACGCGCCTCACCGGCCTGGACCCGCTTGTAGTGGTTGTAGACCGCCACCGCGAGGGCCCGCTTGGCCGACTCCTGGCCGATGATGTACTGCTCGAGGAACTCGAAGATCTCCTTCGGCTTCGGCAGCTCGACCAGTCCGACCTCGGTGGCCTCCGCCAGCTCTTCCTCGATGATCTCGTTGCAGAGTTCGATGCACTCGTCGCAGATGTAGACCCCAGGCCCGGCGATCAGCTTCTTGACCTGCTTCTGCGACTTGCCGCAGAAGGAACACTTCAGGAGATCGGCCCCGTCCCCGATACGAGCCACGTCGATCCCCTTCCTCGTGTCGCCCTCCGCCCGACGGGCGGTGCGTCGTCAGTGCGTCACCCCGCAAGGTGCGCGTCCTCCCCCATTGCACACCACCCGGGCCGGGATGTCAGCCGAACACACGGCTCGGCGAGTCTCGGCGTGTTCTCGATTGCACCGGGCGTGTCGCGCCTTGTCGCGCCGGACGCGCTCGAGCCGGACCCGCGGCGACGGGTCCGGCTCGAGGAAAGTGCTACTTCGGCTGCACGGTCGTCGCGACGACGCCCTTGCGGCTGGCGAGCACCTGGTCGACGATCCCGTACTCCAGCGCCTGCTGGGCGGTGAGGATCTTGTCGCGCTCGATGTCCTTGCGGACCAGCTCGATGTCTCGCCCGGTGTGGTGGGCGATCGTCAGCTCGAGCCACTCGCGCATGCGGATGAGCTCGTTGGCGTGGATCTCGATGTCGGACGCCTGCGCGTAGCCGCCGCCCTCCATCGCGGGCTGGTGGATGAGCACGCGCGCGTTGGGCAGCGCCAGACGCTTGCCGGGCGAGCCCGCCGCGAGCAGCACCGCGGCCGCCGACGCCGCCTGCCCGAGGCAGACGGTCGTGATCTGCGGCTTGATGTACTGCATCGTGTCGTAGATCGCCGTGAGCGCGGTGAACGAGCCACCGGGCGAGTTGATGTACAGCACGATGTCGCGGTCCGGGTCGGTGCTCTCGAGCACCAGCAGCTGGGCCATGACGTCGTCGGCCGAGGCGTCGTCCACCTGCACGCCGAGGAAGATGATGCGGTCCTCGAACAGCTTGGTGTACGGGTCCTGGCGCTTGAAGCCGTAGGCCGTGCGCTCCTCGAACTGCGGCAGCACGTACCGGGCGGCGGGCGAGGACGGCGCGAGGCCACCCGGCCCCGCCAGCATCCCGGCGCGCGCCATGAACTGGGACTCCATGCTCATGAGCTTCTCCTCAAGAAGGTAAAAGTGGGGGCCGTCAGGCCGTGCCGCCGCCGCCGGCGACCGAGTCGGCCTTCGTCACGACCTTGTCCACGAAGCCGTACTCGAGCGCCTCGGGGGCGGTGAACCAGCGGTCACGGTCGGCGTCCGAGTTGATCTGGTCGACGGACTTGCCGGTCTGGGCGGCGGTGAGCTCGGCCAGCACGGTCTTCATGTGGAGGATCAGCTGGGCATTGATCCGCACGTCCGTCGCGGTGCCGCCGATGCCGCCCGAGGGCTGGTGCATCATGACGCGGGCGTGCGGCAGGGCGTAGCGCTTGCCCTTCGCCCCCGACGAGAGCAGGAACTGGCCCATCGACGCGGCCATGCCCATCGCGATCGTGGCGACGTCCGGCTGGATGTACTGCATGGTGTCGTAGATCGCCATGCCCGCGGTGATCGAACCACCGGGCGAGTTGATGTACAGCCAGATGTCCTTGTCCGGGTCCTCGGCGGCCAGCAGCATCATCTGCGCGCAGATCGCGTTGGCGTTCTCGTCGCGCACCTCGGAGCCGAGCCAGATGATGCGCTCACGCAGCAGCCGGTTGTAGATGGAGTCATTGAGGCCGAAGGCCGGGCTGTCGGCCCTGGCCATCATCGGCGCTAGCTCGTTCACGAAGGCTCCCTCGTCTGACGGTGACGTCTGTCCTGCACCGCGCGGTCGTCCCCTGTGCGAGGACCCGTGCGATGCAGTGACCCTAACGCGGACCCCCACCCGCCCATGTCCCGCCACCGAGCGTTTTCGCTGACGGCAGAGCAGGGCGGTCGGCCGGTGTCGTCCCCGTCAGCGCACGAGCCCGGGGCACCCGCACGGCACACGCCGGCACGCACGGGACCCCACGGCGTCGTGGTCGTCGCGCAGGTGCGGGCACAGCGCGCACCCCACGCTCCGGAAGTAGTTCCACCACGGGGGTCGGCCACGCAGCAACCACGTCGCGACGGCGGCGACCAGGGGGACGAGTCCCAGGACCGCGAGGACCCGGGTGCCCATGACCTGGCCCGCATCGGCGACGACCTGCAGGTCGCGGACCGCGATCGCCCGTCGTGGGTCCTGCGGCAGGTAGGCGATCTCCAGGGGCTCCCCGTAACCGGACTCCGCGGTCGCCGGGTAGCGGCCCGCGTCGTCCGGGACGTGCTGCGGGTCCGGTCCGATCAGGAGCGTCGTCACCTCGGCGCCGTCCGCGACGAACCCGACCTCGACGTCGATGCGCGGATCGAAGTCCGAACGCCCCGCGGACGGGCGGCGGATGAGCTCGGCCCGGTCGACGACCTGGCGCTGGCCGTCCGCGACGAGCCGCACGGCGAGCTGCTGGTCCGCCACCTCCCCCGGCACCGCGGCGAACAGACCCACGGCCAGGAACACGCCCGCCGCCACGACCCCGACCGCGAGGCCCCGCACGTTCCGCAGGACGCGCGCGCGCCGCTGCATCGGCGATGCCATCGCTCTCCTCAGGGTGTCGTGGGACGGCGGACGCAGGAGGGCCCCGCACCGGTCGTCTCGGTGCGGGGCCCTGCCGGACTGCTCAGGCCTTGGTGTCCTCGGCCGTCTCGACCTCGTCGTCGTACACGTCGAACGCGGCGATGTCGGTCGCCGCGTCCGTCGCGGTGGCGGAGGTGGCGGCTGCCTCCTCGGCGTCCTCGGCGTCGGAGCCGATGAACTCGGACAGGTCCACGGCCTGGCCGGAGCCGTCGGTGACGGCGACGCGACGCAGCGCGACGGCGAGCGCCTTGGAGCGCGCGACCTCGGCGACCATCGTCGGGATCTGGCCCTGCTGGTCGATGGTCTGGATGAACGTGTTCGGGTCCATGCCGTACTGGCGCGACGCGTTCACCAGGTAGTCGAGCAGCTCGTTCTGGCTGACCTTGATCTCGAGCTGCTCGGCGAGCGTGTCGAGGAGGATCTGGTTGCGCAGCGCCGTGGTGGCCTGCTCCCCGACCTCGGCACGGTGCTCGTCGTCCTCGAGCCGGCCCTCGCCCTCGAGGTGACGGTGCACCTCGGTCTCGACGACGCCCGCCGGGACGGGAATCTCGGTCGCGGCGAGCAGCTGCTCGAGCAGCAGGTCGCGGGCCTGCACGGCCTGGTTCGACGCCTTGATGCTGGAGGCCTGCGTGCGCAGGTCCGCCGTCAGCTCCTCGAGCGTGTCGAACTCGCTGGCCAGCTGCGCGAAGTCGTCGTCGGCGTCGGGGAGCTGGCGCTCCTTGACGGTCGTGGCGGTCACGTTGACCTGGGCCGTCTCACCGGCGTGGTCGCCGCCCGCGAGTGCCGTCTCGAACGTCGTCGACTCGCCCGCCGAGAGGCCCGTGAGCGCCTCGTCGAGACCCTCGAGCATGTTGCCGGAGCCGATCTGGTAGCTGACGCCGGAGACGTTGTCGACCTGCTCGTCGCCGATGGTGGCGGTCAGGTCGATGACGACGAAGTCGCCCTCGGCGGCCGGGCGGTCGACGCCGACCAGCGTGCCGAAGCGCTCGCGCAGGGCGTCGAGACGGGCGGCGACGTCCTCGTCGGACACCTCGACGTCGTCGACCGTGACGGCGATGCCGTCGAGCGCCGGCACGGTGATCTCGGGGCGGACCTCGACCTCGGCGGTGAAGTGCAGCTCACCCTCCTCGCCAGCGGGAGCAGCGGTGAGGCCGGGGACCTTGGTGACCTCGACCTCGGGCTGACCCAGGGGGCGCAGCTTGTTCTCGCGGACGGCCTCGGCGTAGAAGCCGGACAGGCCCTCGTTGATCGCGTGCTCGAGGACGGCGGGGCGACCGACGCGCTGGTCGATGATGCGCGGCGGCACCTTGCCCTTGCGGAAGCCGGGGACGACGACGTCCTGGGCGATGTGCTCGTACGCGTGATCGATGCTCGGCTTGAGCTCGTCGTACGTCACCTCGACGGTCAGCTTGACCTTGGTGGGCTCCAGGGTCTCGACGGCGCTCTTCACTTCGATGGTCTCCAACTGATCGGGGCGGGCGCCGGCGACTCCGGCGATCTCCGTTGGTTCAGGGCCGCACGCCGTCGCCCGCATCCCGGTGAGGGGACCGACGACCGCACGCTGGCGACCCTCGACCTTACGCCACGGGAAGCGGCGGTCCCAAGCCAGCAGGCTGTGGGACCGACGACGTCCTCTCGGGCACCGTCACCGGCCGCTGCCCGCGACCTCCGTGACGACCGAGACGGTCCGCGCGATGCCGTCGTACTCCGCGTACTCCTGGGCCAGCACCGCGGCCCGGCGGGCGAACGACGGGTTGTCCAGCACCCGGCTGACACCGTCGCGGACGGCCTGCGACGTCGTGCCGTCCGTGACCTTGTCGGTGGGCAGCGCCAGCCCGACGCCGGACCAGACCACGCGTGCACCGACCTCGGCCTTGTCCTCGGTCCGACCGGCGACGACGACGGGCACGCCCGCGGCGAGCGCCTGCTGCACCCCACCGAAGCCGCCGTTGGTGACCAGGACGTCGACGAGCGGCAGGAGGCGGTCGAACGGCACGAACGGTGCTGCGCGCACGTTCGCGGGGTACGAGTCGAGCGCGTCGGTGGTCGCGACGACCAGGACGTCCTCGTCGGCGAGACCCTCGATCGCCGGCCAGAGCAGCCGCTCGGGGTCGGTCGCGACGGTGCCCTGCGTCACCACGACGACGGGCACACCCGTCGCCCGCGCCTCCAGGACGTCGTCCCACCAGGCCGGCGGCTCGAAGCGGTCGATGCCGGCCGGCAGGTACGGGCCGACGAGCTCGACGTGCTCAGGCAGGTCGCTGCGCGGGTACTCGAACGACGGGACCGACGTGTGCAGCACGCGGGTGACCTCGGTCTGGGCCCAGTCGAGGAAGAAGCCGTCCGGGACAGGCTGGCCCGCGTCGGCGACGATCCGCTCGGCGGCCTTCTGCACGTCCCGGAACACGACCTTCCGGGTGAACCAGTCGAGGACGGAGTACCGCAGGCCGTCGAGACCGGTCCGCGGCGGCTGCAGGCCCATGCCGAACGGGGCCGTGTCCTTGCTCGAGATGGCCAGCGGCGAGACCGAGAACAGCACCGACGGCAGGTCGTGCCGGCGCGCGGCGATCGCCCCGGCCATGAACCCGTTGTCCATGACGATCACGTCGGGACGCTCGGCGGCGACGAGGCTGTCGATGTCGGCCAGGAACCCGGGGACGGTGGCGACGAAGTGGTGGAGCACGTCCCACTGCACCCGCTTGATGCCCGGGGCGGGCGCGCCGTGCTCCAGCGACCAGGCGTCGAGGTCGGCGTCGTCCAGGTCGCGGCCCTGCACGATCGGTGCGTGCTTGGCGCCGGTCGCGGTGATGGCGTGCGCGAACTTGTGACCCGTGTAGACGACGACGTCGTGGCCCTCATCGACGAGGGCGCGGGCCAGCGGGAGCGCGGGCCGCACGTGGCCGGTGACGGGCGTGAGGGCGAACAGGATCCTGCTCATGGGGTTCTCCGAGAGGTGACGGGGGCATTCCCCGACGAAGACCCTGGGCGATTCGCCCTGATACATACCCCCGCGTCAGCTCCTGCGCAGGATCTTCTCCCGCAGGCGCTCGCGCCGTTCCGCGAACCGGTTCCACACCGTCTTCTGGAACACCAGCGTCAGCCAGCCCGCGATGGCCATGCCCACGATGTTGAGCCCCAGCTGCAGCACGCTGCCGCGGACCTCGTCCAGCTGGCCGAACGCCAGGCCGAGCGCGACGTTGCCCGCCGCGGGCACCGTCGTCACCGAGATGAAGACCCCCGCAAGCCCTCCGACCCGCGCGGAGGTGAGCGACAGGACCCCCGCCGCGCCCGCGATGACCGCCACGATGAACGACCACTTGTCCGGGGTGTAGATGAACGCCGTGTCGGGACGGGGTGCGGTGACCTGCTCGACCGTCACCCACTCCAGCTGCTTGGCCGCGAGCGCGGCCACGCACGTGAAGAGGATCGCGATGACGAACCCGACCACGAGCGTCCAGAGCGCGATCCGGAACAGGTGGAACCGGCGACGGACCAGCGCGATGCCGAGGGCGGCGATCGGCACGAACTCCGGCCCGAGGACCATCGCGCCGATGACCAGGATCTGCGAGTCGAGCACGATGGCGATCGCGGCGATCAGCGTCGCGAAGCACATGAAGCTCAGGTAGGTCCAGTTCAGCTCCGACTCGGCGTACGCCCGCCTCGTGACGTCGATCCAGACGACGGCGTCGGCGCTGCTGCCCGGCGCGAGCTGCTCGGCGTCGAACCCCGGCCGCGACACCCACGTGTCCACCGGCTCGATCTTCAGCGTGCCCTCGCGCTGCACGCCGAGCTCCAGCAGCTCGTCGAGGACGTCGTTGGCGGCCTCCCGCGCGATGTCGGCCAGCACGACGTCGCCCACGGGCCGCCGCGACGCACCGTCGAAGACCGCCAGGCTGCTCACCGCGGGTGCTCGTTCGAGCACGTCGACGACGCCGCTCGTGAGGTCCGCCGGGACCGAGATACGCAGGTGCAGCACGGGGTCAGTGTGTCGCCGTCAGGCGGGCCGCGGTGGGAGCCGCTCCGCGGTCGTCGAACTCTGTCGGGATGGCGGGATTCGAACCCACGACCTTCCGCTCCCAAAGCGGACGCGCTACCAACCTGCGCCACATCCCGGCGCACCCCACCAGGCCCGGGGGCCGAGACAGGTGCGCGTTGCGCCCTCACGCACCCGGTACCCTGGGTGCCGCGGTCCAGGCTGTGCATGCAGCAGCCGGACCTGTGCGGACGTAGCTCAATGGTAGAGCCCCAGTCTTCCAAACTGGCGGTGCGGGTTCGATTCCCGTCGTCCGCTCGCATCTTGCCAGGTCACGGGGCACTATCCGGCTGCTTGGCGTCCGTCGCCCGTCCGACCCGGTGTGCCCCAAAATGCCCTCGCATCGAGAGTTTCAGTTCCTGTTCAGTTCCCATCCCGAAGAACTGGCTATGTAGAGACCTCCGGCCCGCGCATGTGGAGCCCGACCCCGCGGCCCGGAACCTCGGGCAACACTCGGGGCCGGGTGCCGGCTTACGAAGCGGCGCAGGTCGAGCAGGATCGCATGCAGACGTCCCGCGGCAGTGTGCTCCATCGACATGATCGGACCCTGGCCGCACTCGGCCAGGAGGCTGGTGACGACGGGTTCAGCCACGTTCGGATCCTGACAGAACGGGCACGTCAGCCGCTCGGTCCAGCGACCCGCTTCCTGTAGAGAGGCAGCATCACGCGCTTCGCATGATGCTGGGGCGTTACTCCCGGTCTTCGCGGTCACCGCATAGGAGGCGGAAGAAGTTCCTCGCAGAGTCTTCGCTATGCGCGCGGGCTCCCATGACGCCACGGCCGCCCATCCGTCGCACCACGGCCACATGCGCCTAGATCGTGACGAAATTACTTCTCGTCCACGGTTAGTTTCCAGCCCGCGAACTTGAACGCGTTGACGACGTTCGCCACAACCCGCTCTCTAGGGCGTTCCTCAGTGTCGGGGATGCGGCCCGCAAACAGCGTCACGTCGACACCGCGTGCCAGAGACGCCTCAGAGTCTAGGCGGATCGTTCCGACCGAGTCCGAGTATTCTATTCCCAACGGAAACAGAGGCCGCACTGAATAGCCAGACGACGAAATTACTTTTGTCGTCCATGTCTTTTTGAAAGTCTCGCCCACGGTCATGGCACTGGGCGCACTCCCGGGTTCGCCGCCGCTCGAACAGCGTCGGTGCGCTTCTGTAGCTCGGCTCGATCCATGGGGGGCTCCGTTCCCAGACGGATCACCCTTGCCGACTTCCAGTCCACCTCGTCCAAACTCTCGGCTTGACCGACACACGTCGTGTACCCGGCCCTGGCCTCCGCTTTCAGGCGTCGCCCGAACCGAACGGACGAGACTATGTAGTAGACGCCACCGAGAATCATCAGGATCAGCAATGCCGCAAGTGCCGGAGAGTCTGCGTACCCCGCTCCCCGGATAGCAATCCCGATACCGAAGCCGATAGTGCTGGCCAGGCCGAGGCACGCCCCCACGAACCCGTGCATGCTCAACACCCAGGCGGGCGATCCTTTCACCAGCCTTCTTTGAATGTTCGGATTCCAATCAGTCATTGCTACCCCAGTTTGTTCGACAGCCATCCAAGTCCCGTTCCCGTTCCGCCCAAGATACCCCCGAGTCCGTTGCCCGTCGCGTCGGCGCTGTTTACGCTGGCTCTAGTCAACTTCAACGCTGGTTGCGCCAGCTTCGCCACACCGCCGAAGAATCCCAGTCCGGTCGAGAGAACCCCGATCCCGCACCACACGTCAATCCTTACCGTGCATCCTATGGCAGTCGATGCCAGGCCGGTCCCGATGGAGATGTATCCGAGGACTGCAGCCGCCGGAATCCCCACGCCAGTGATTAGCAGCACAGCAGCAGCGATCCCTGTTAGTGCTGAGACTCCACCCAGGATTGGCCCGAGCCGGCCACCGTGGTACCACCGTTTCGTGGAACCCGCCCACTTTCTCGTTGCCTTCCATCCGTTGCGCCAATTCATAGTGATCTTCTGTCCGGTGAGATCGAATTCGTTGACCGGATCCAGCGCATAGGCGTAGGCGTTGGCACACCCTCCCTCCACGGGGTCCGTTTGCAGGAAGCGCCCGAGGGCGGGGACATAGACGCGCGCGCCCATCTCGACGCTGGCGAGGGCACCGACATGTTCGTAGAGCTTCTGGTGTTGTCCGACCCACGAGTTGTCCGCCGTGCCCGGCAGGTTGTCAGGGACCGAGTCGTCGGCGGTGACTGTGCCGAGGTTCTTGGTCGCGGGGTCGATGGGCTGACCGAATGGGTCATAGATTGTGAGAGCGCCCCGGGTGCCGGTGGGTCCGGCGGTGGTCGTGACGTCGCCGTGGATGTTCGGGTAGGACCAAGTCGCGGTTCCAGTGGTCGGCAGGGACACGACGACGCCACCGGGCAGGGCCAGGGTGCGTTGGACCACGGCCCCTGTCGGGGTCAGGACGAGGTCGGGGCTGTCACCGCCCCCGGTGAAGGCGTACAGGTTGCTCTCGGTCGCACCGCCGGTGGCGGTGCGGGACACGATGCGGTCGGTCGCGTCTCGGGTGTACGTCACCGTGGTGCCATTGGCGGTGGTGGCGGTGTGCCGGTTGGTTTGGTCGAAGGTCAGGCTCTGGTCAGCCAGCTGTGTCGTGTTCCCCCGAGCGTCGTAGGCAAGCGCTCCAGGAGTGGACAGCGCGGTTCCGGTGACCGGGCTGGCGCCGGAGACCGGGTTGGACACCGAGGTCGCAATGAGCCGGTCGGCGTTGTCGTAGCAGTACGACGTGACCGTGGCTGTTCCGTTTGTCGGCTTGTCCGTGAGCTTGGTGCGGTTGCCGTTCTTACCAGCTGCCGGGTTGGTGTTGGCCGAGCAAGTGCCGCCAAGAAGAGCATCGAAGGAGTAGGCCAGTGTGTGGCCGGGGACGGTGGCTTCGGTGAGTCGACCCGCTGTGTCGTAGGTATAGGTGGACTGGGCCAGCGTGGTGGTGGCGTTGGTGAGGGTGTCGGTCAGGATGCGCCCCGACTGCGACCGGCTCACAGTGTCGGCCAGCGTCGTCCCGTCGCTGAACGTCCAAAGTAGCTTCTCTGTACGACCGGCGGGGTCGGGCTTGATGGTCAGAGAAGTGCCGTTGCCGGCGGTGTTGGCGCCGTTGGGGTAGCTCACCCCGGTCATCTCTCCGGTGGTGGTGTCGTAGGCCGGGATGGCGATCGTCTTGCCGCCGGTGGCGATTGTCTTGCCGCCGTCAAGGACTGCCGAGACCCGCGAGGCCGAGTCGTAGGTCAATCCAGCAAAGTAATCCACGCCGAGGACCGTGGTCGTGGTGCTGGCGGGCCGCCCCGCGTTGTCGTACTCAGTGGTCGTGGTCACCCCCGAGACATCTGTGTAGCTGATGACTCGCCCAAGAAGGTCGGTCACCGTGATGATGCTGCCGGCCGGGTCCTGGACGGTGGTGGTCATACCGTCCGGGGAGTACTTGGTCGTCACCGTGCGGGCTTCGGTCCGTGGAGTCTTGGTGTCTGCGGGATAGGCAACCTGGGTGACGCGTCCGCGGTCGTCGTACTTCATGCACGTCCAGGCGAGTTCCCCGGACTTGGTCCCGGCGGTGCGGCCCCAGCGGTCATACACCTGCGTGGTGATAATCCCGGTGGACGAGCCGATGGGCGTCGGGTCGGTGGTGGTCTTGAGCAGTCCGGCCTGGCTCGTGCCGGCCGGGACCTCGCAGGTCGCGGTCCCGAGTCCTTCGGTGTCGCCGTAGAAGGCGTAGGTCGTTCCGGTCGAGCTGGTGGCCGGGTTCGCCGCAGGCAGGAAGCGTCCGATGCGGCGCAGGTATCCCGAAGTGCCGGACTCGTAAGTCGTGGTCGTCGTCAGGTTGAGCGACGTCGGGTCCACGATGGTGGCGGTCGGTGCACCGAGCCACGGGTTGGCGTACAGGGTGCTGGTGGTCGTGGTTGGTGCGCTCCCGCCGGTGTCGTCGGTCGTCGTGCGTGTCGCGAGCCCGTAGTCGGGGGTGAGCGCCGCGCCGGTAACGAGGGCTGATGCGCCGCTGTTCAGGGCCGAGCTGATGGTGAGGTTGGCGCCGCCACCGGTGTTGGCGTAGTCGATGCGAATCCGCGCCGGCACGTCGGTGTCACGTTTGATCGGGTCTGAGGTGGCGTTGCCGATGCTCCACTGGTCCAGCACGAGCACGTCGTCGATCCAGATCCGCACCGCGTCGTCGGCATAGCTCGACAGCACCGTGTCGCCGGCCTTTAGCTTGATGATGCCGGTGGCGCGCATCGACCATGCGGCGGCGCCGGGCACCCCCGTGGCGGGATCGGTGATTCCCCAGTTGCGCGTCAGGTCCCCCGCGCTGCCGGTGGCGCCGAAGCCGAGGCTGAATGCCTTGGGCTGCCCTGCGAGGTTCGCGTTGGCGTAGTAGGCGACATTCAGGCCAACCAGGCCCTCGTCGTAGGCGGTCGAGGTGTGCGCGGGTGTGATCAGGCATCCCGCCATCGGAACCGCGCTCACGGTGAGGTTGAAGCACGAGGCGGGTGCGGGCCCGTAGGTGTCGGTCGGCCGGTCACGGTTGTCGTACCGGGTCGTGGACATGCGCCCGGCGGGGTCGGTGGCGGCCACGAGGAGGTCCTTGTTGCCCAGCCAGGACTGAGTGGCTGCGGTGGTGGCAGCGGGTGTTGCGTCGCTGGTCTGGCGCAGCGATGCGTCGTATTCGACGGTGCGCGCCAGGCCCAGCCCGGTGCGGGTCACGGTCGTGGTAGACGGCACGGTAGCGGGGGTGGCGCTCGGGTAGTAGGCGAATGTGCTGCTCAGGCGTGCCGTGCCTGCAGACCCATTCGCCGGCGGCAGCGTGACGGTGGCGACCTTCTGGTCGCAGGGGTCGATCGCTTGGCAGTAGGCGATGTCGATCGCTGGGCCGGGATCGGTGCCGGTGGGTGGGTGTGCAGCGATCCAGTCGGTGAGGGCTGGTGTCCGCACGGTCGTGATCTTGCCGGTGCCGTCGTAGGCCAGGTCGGTGACCTTGGTACCGGGGTCCACGATCCGCACGAGACGCCCGGAGCCGTCGTACTTCAGGTCGGTGGAGTCCCCGAAGGTTCCGGCGGTGTCGCCGGGGTACACGATCCGGCACAGCATGTTCGCCGGGACCACGCCGAACGGCTTCCCATCAGCAGACCCGGGGGCGTTGCACGCCTTGCCTGGGTCGGTGGTGTCCATACCGCTGGGCAAGGTGTCGCCGGTGTAGAAGAACCGCACGGCCTTGCCGGAGACGGGGTCGGTGATCTTGTCCAGCAGCCCGGTCACGGGCCGGAACGTGGAGACCGGTGTGGCGGGCTTGATGGTGTCGACTGGGGGCATGGCCGAGACGAGGAGCCCGTTGCCGCCGAAGGTGTTGACGGTGCCGTCCTCGTCGGTGAGCTGGACCTGGCCGGTGGTGGACATGGCCAGCGCGCCGTACTCCCCCGACGGCGGGGTATACCCACCGTTGGAGGTCTTGGTGTAGGTGTGCGTCGTTCCGGTGGTGTCAGTCACGACCACGGAGGAGGCTTCGACGGTCGCGGAGATGTACCCGCCGCCGTCGCCGCTGGTCGCCGCCGAAGCGGTCCACCCGGACGGCAGGGCGTCCACGGCGGGGGTCAGCCAGTCGGAGGGGACGACGAACGCCTTGCCGGTGGAGTCCTTGGCCCACAGCTGCATCGTGGCGCCGGCACCGGACTCGAAGAATTCGATCGTGATCGGTGTCGACCCGGTCGCCATCGTCGTCGTGGCCCAGCGCAGGGTCTGGGTCTGGGTGGTCCAGGAGTCGATGACCTTCGTCCCGTTCAACGTGACCCGGGCACCGTCGTCCTGGGTGACACCCAACGTGTAGGGCCCCGACTGCGGCGGTGGGCTGATGAAGCCGGTCCATCGGGCCACGAAGTAGTCGCTCGGCACCGCCGGACCTGGGGAGCCGTAGACCCAGTCGTAGTTGATGTTCGGGTCGATCCGGGTCAGCACCGGCTCACGGCCGGCGAAGTCCCACACCGGGGACTGCCCAGCCAGCGGCGTCGCGTCGTAGTACCGAGCGGTCAGCCCCTTCTGGGCGGCGACCAACGAGTTGTAGCTGAACGTCAACCCCATCGACCCGCCGACCGTGGCCACGGTCGGCGAGGAGAACCGCATCCCGAGGTTGCCGTTGGCCAGGTTCACGGTCACCGGGCCGACCTGCTCCACCGGGGACGGCCCCGACTCCGCCAGCCGGCGGTTGATCTTCAGCTTGTTCACCCACGTCACCGGGGAGGTGCCGTAGTCGTCCTTGGTCAGCACCGTCCAGGTGTAGACCCCACCATCACGCAGGCTGCCCGTCGGGGCGGTCCACACTGGGGTGTCCAACCAGCCCGAGGTCACCACCGTCGCCGTGGTGGCATCCGAACCGGACGCGATCCGGAACATGTACTTGACCGCATCACCATCGGGGTCGGTCACCGCGGCCGCGGTGAAACTCGGGTCCAGGTCCGGGGTGACCGTGCCATCCGTCGGTGTCGCCGACGCCTGGAGCACCGGGGCAAACTTGTCCGTGACGAACGAGAACGTCGACGAGCTGCGGGTCGTGGGGGTGCCCCAGATCCCGTCGTAGGCGTTCGTCACGTCGGCACGCCAGTAGTACCGGGTCCCCTGCTCCAGCTTCGTGGCCGGCACCGTCGCGGAGTTCTGCCCCACCGTGCCCGAGGACCACACAGTCGCACCATCGACGTTCGGGCTCGCGGAGACCTTGAAGTTCCACACCAGCTGACCCGAGGCGGACGGGTCGCTCGAGCCGACCGACAGGGTCGGGGTCAGCGAGGTGCGCGCACCATCGCCCGGGGCCGGGGCCACGATGCCGCCTGCGACCGGGAAGTGCGCGTAGGTGATGTCGAGCCAGGTCGCCATGTTCTTGTACGTGTAGATCCCGGCACGCTCATCACCGGTGATCGTCAGGTACGAACCCGACACCCCATCACGCACGTACTGCGCGATCCGGTTCGCCAACGCGTTGTCACCAAAGTCACCGGACACACCGATCGACCCGTACGACAGGGCCTCCCCCAGCGAGCTGTAGGAAAACGCGGTCGCGTGAAACGCGTTCGCCCCATACGTCGTCGCGGTGCCGTTGAGCACCTCAGCGTGAATGTTCGCATCCAAGATCTGGGAGCCGAAGAACTGCTCATACCGGTACCGCACGACCGTGCGCCACACCGTGTCCCCCGCAGCACGGGCGTTGCCGATCTTCACGTAGTCGTTGACCGCCACCACACCGTCGGACCGGTAGGCGTGCGTGTCCTCGTTCGAGACCGACACGGTCGGGTCCACCATCACCGGGAACACCCGGTCCGGGTCAGAGAGCCACGCCGCATCAGGTGTGACCGTCAACGTCCACCCCTCCGCAGCCGGAGCCAGGGTCATCGGGGCGTTCACCGAAGCCGGCTCCTTGACGCCCTCCACCCCGGAAGAGTCGAACAGCGTTGCCGGCGGGATCACCATCACCACGTGCCCATCGCCGGCGAGCAGCTCGATCGCGCCGTCGCGACCCATCCGGGGCTCGAACCCCCGTGCCCGTCAGACGCCACACGTAGCTCTGCGCCGTGCGTGGCGCCTTGGCCAGGACCAGCGCCTCCTTGACCGACCCGGACGAGACCTCATAGCGCAGGTCCACACCCGGGAACACGTCGTCGTAGGTGACCACATCCCCGTCCCGCTCAATCGGGGCCGCGTCTGCACCATCGAGACCGAAGCTGACCTGGGCGCCCTCAGTGGACACGGTCAGCACCGACGCGGCATCCGCACTCGGCGCGAACTCAGGGTGCAGCGGGTGCACGGCCGCAGCGCCACCACCGTCGCCCGTGGCGGTCACGTCCGTGGAGATGGGCTTCCACACTCCCGGCGCCGTCTCCACATTCAGCGGACCACTGGACATCCGCGCCGTCAACGTCCCATCGGCATTCCGATACGTCTGCCGGTTCGCCTCACGAGAGATGACCTTGGAGGTCTTCTCGTTGAACCCGGACGACACCATCCAACGCCGGGACGACGTCACCGGCTGCGCCGAGACCACAGGCGTCGGCTCGTCGAACTCACCCGCCGGCACCGTCCCCACGGCCGGCTGCGCTGCCGAGGAGACCAACGGAGGAACATCACGCGCATCGATCGCTGCAACTGCCGCAGGGGCGGCCGCTGGTTCCGCGGCCACCGCCGGAGCAACGGGCAGCGGGCTGACCACGATCGCGACAGCCGTCGCCGCAGCGACCAGCACGGAGCCAAGGCGCAATCCATGGCGCGACGACAAAACCGCCATAATCGGCGTCCCCCTGCGATTCTTTCCGCAACCCGTGCAGCTGCGAGCGGAGGAACGGTACATGGGGCCAGTCACAAATCATGCTTCGGACAATTCATACACGGTCTACAAAAGCGGCATAACGCGCGCGAAATCTGTACCTAAACCGACGAAACGACCTTCACATTCGAGCCTTGCCTGTCACGACCAACGCTGACTCTCGGCGCGGCACAGTCCTGGCGACTGATCGGCGACGCGCTGCGCGACCCATCGCTCGTGCTGGGTCGACTTGGAGCAGCGCCTGCCGGGCAGGAACCAACGACGGCACTCGCAGGGATCGTGGTCGTCGCGATCGGTTCCGAATCAGTTCCTACTAGCGATGTACCGGGGTCATCACCCCAGTTCAACGCGTTGCAGCGTGCAGTCTTCCAAACTGGCGGTGCGGGTTCGATTCCCGTCGTCCGCTCGCATCTTGCCAGGTCAC
>NZ_LMFC01000006.1 GCF_001426705.1 Cellulomonas sp. Root485
CACCGAGCCGTCGTAGCCGGTGAAGAACGTGTTGTGGTCGATCCAGACGTTGGTCGACGTCTCGATGTTGATCGCGTCGTCGTCCCAGTCGTCGAACGTCAGGTTCCGCACGATGACGTTCTTCGCGTTCTTGATGTTCAGGCCGCAGCCCACGAGCTTGGCGCCGCTGGCCCCGAGCACGGTCTTGTTCGACGCGACGGTGAGCATGCCCGAGCACGAGATCGTGCCCGAGACCCGCACGACGGGCGCCGACCCGGACAGCGCGCTGGACAGCGCCGACNGTCTTGTTCGACGCGACGGTGAGCATGCCCGAGCACGAGATCGTGCCCGAGACCCGCACGACGGGCGCCGACCCGGACAGCGCGCTGGACAGCGCCGACGCGCTGGTCACCGTGGTCGCCGAGCCGGAGCCGCCGCCGGTGGTGCCGCCGTTCTGCGACGCCCAGCCGACCAGGCCGGTGGCCGGCGGAGTGGTCGGGTTCGAGGTCGGCTCCGAGCCGCTCCCGACCTTCACCAGCTCCCACTGCTGGTTGTACTGGTTCTTCTCCGTGAGCTGCGTGATGGTGGCCCCGTCGGCGGTCGACCGGTCGGTGACCGTCACGGCCTTGCCGCTGTTCTGGTTCACCAGCCGCACGCGGCCGCCCTCGGAGTCGACCAGCTTGAACTTCTGGTTGGCGGCGTTCGCGTCGGTGTACTGCCGGATCTCGCCGCCGTCCGCGGTGCTCCAGCCCCACACGTCCAGCACCTTGCCGGAGTGCCTGTTCTGCAGCCGGTACCAGCCCGAGCCGGAGTCGATGAACTTGAACTGCTGCCAGTTCCCGTCGTTGCGGGTCCACTGCTGCATGATGCCGCCGTCGGCGGTGGAGAAGTCGCGCACCTCGAGCGCCTTGGCGCTCTGGCGGTTGACCAGGACGTAGTAGGCGCCGGTGTCGACGCTCGCTGCTGCCGCAGGAAGGGCTGTGAGCCCGACGCCTGCGAGCACGAGGGCGGTGCCCGTCGCCAGCGCCGCGGCGAGCCGCCTGCGGATGCTGGTCTTCTTCTGGATCCTCATCGATCCCCCTGGGGATGGTCGAGTGGAGTTGAGCCGGCGGCGTCCGGGAGGACGTCGGGGACCGCGGCGGACCGGCCGATCCGCCGCGATGAGACAAGCGCTTTCCGCTCGTCGGCCAAACTAGGGAGAAGCGCTTCGACAAGCCAGGGGAACCGGTTTCCCGAATGGATTCATCGGGCCGTTTCTCATGTGTTCAGTCGGGCGTCCAGTCCCGGCGGTAGCGGCGCACGAAGGCCTTCAGGATGCGCGGGGGCGCCCACACGTCGGCGTCGCGCACGCGGGCGACGACCTCGTCGTGCTCCTTCGGCTGGAAGTAGCCGTAGTCCCGGTACACACCGATGCGCGTGATGATGCCCGGGAGGTCGAGCTCGGGATGGAACTGGGTGGCGTAGAGGTTGTCGCGCACCCGGAACATCTGCACAGGGCACGTCCGCGACGACGCGAGCAGGACCGCGTCCGGGGGGAGCACGCTGCACGCCTCCTTGTGCCCGACGAACGCGTCGAACGACTCCGGCAGGTCCGCGAGCAAGGGGTCCAGCCGCCCCGCCTCCGTGAGGGTGATGGTGACGGCGCTGATCGGCTCCGCGAACGTGCGGTCGATGATGGCGCCCTGGTGCACACCCAGCGTGCCGACGCCGTAGCAGGCGCCGAGGAACGGCAGATCCCGCTCGACGATCTGGTCGAGGAGCGTCGACACCTCCGCCTCGACCCGACGCTGGGCCGGCGACTTGTTCTCCTCGGGGGTGCTCGCATCGAACGGGCTGCCCCCGACCAGCACGCCGTCGTACCGGTCGAGCGGCACCGGCAGGATGGACGCCTGCTCCATGCGGACCCGCTCCAGCTCGTCGGCGCGCAGGCCGCTGAACCTCAGGAACGCCGCGTACTCCCCGTCGGCAGCGATGTCCTCCGCACGGGAGCTGAGCAGCAGGAAGCGGGTCATCCGACGCCTGCCACCCGGCTCGCGTCGTCGGGCCCGAGCATCCACCGGATCGACCGGGTGGCCACGGCACCGGCGGCCCGGGCGGCGCTCAGCCCCACCGGACCGGGCCGCTCCAGCCCGAGCATCTCGAACGACCAGGCCGGCATCGACGCGACCGCGGCCCGGGCCAGCAGCGTGTAGCCGGGGCGCAGCGAGCGCGGCACGGGCGGCTCGTGCAGCAGGAAGTCGGCCGCGTCGCGCGCGGCCGTGGACGGGCCGAGGGCCGGCCGGAACTCGTCCAGCGCCTTCGCCAGCTCCGCGGTCGACTCCGGCACCCGCTCCGCCCCGAGCGCGACGGCCACGCGCGAGGCCTGCGCGACGTACTCGTCGGCACCGGCGGTGTCGAGGGGCCGCTGCCCGTAGACCCGGTGCGCGCGCAGGAAGCTGTCGACCTCGGCGATGTGCACCCACCTCAGCAACGTCGGGTCGCCGGCGGCGTAGGCGATCCCGTCGGGCGTGACGCCCCGGATCCGCTCGTGCACCCGGCGGACCTGGTCGATGGCGGCGGTCGCGTCGTCGATGGTGGCGAAGGTCGTCATCGCGATGAACGTGCTGGTCCGGGCCAACCGACCCCACGGGTCGCCGCGGTAGCCCGAGTGCGCCGCGACCGCCGCCATCGCCGCCGGGTGCAGGGACTGCAGGAGGAGTGCACGCATGCCGCCGACGAACATCGAGGCGTCGCCGTGCACCGTCCGGATCGGCGCCCCCGGGGGGAACCACCGCGGTCCGGGTGTCCCGTGGATCCGTTCGCGGCTGGCCAGCCCGTCGGGTCCCGCGACGCGCAGGAACAAGGAGGTGCCGGCGCGGTCACGGACGGACGAGGCGGGGTTCACGTCCCCATCCTGCGGCCGTCAGGCTCGGGAGCGCACCTGCTCGACGCCCCGGTTGGCCAGCTCGTCGGCTCGGTCGTTGCCCGGGTCCCCCGCGTGACCCTTGACCCACACCCAGCGGACCGTGTGCCGGGCGACCTCCGCGTCGAGGGCCTCCCACAGCTCCTGGTTCTTCACGGGCTTCTTGTCGCCGGTCCGCCAGCCGTTCCGCTTCCAGCCCGCGACCCACTTCGTGACGCCGTTCATCACGTACTGCGAGTCGACGTGCAGGACCACGTCGCAGGGCTTGGTCAGCGCACGCAGGCCCTCGATCACGGCGGTGAGCTCCATGCGGTTGTTCGTGGTGAGGACCTCGCCGCCGAACAGCTCGCGCTCGTGCGCGCCGTACCGCATCCACGCACCCCAGCCACCGACGCCCGGGTTGCCCTTGCAGGCCCCGTCGGTCCACATCTCCACCGTCGGCCGCTCGCTCACGGCCCACACCCTAGACGCCGGTGCCCGTGGGACCATCGACGCACGATGAGCACCCGCACCCTGGCCGACCGCATCCCCGCAGATCCCACGGACCCCGATGCGCTGTACGAGGCGTTCACCGACTGGGCGACCGACCAGGGGCTCACGCTGTACCCGCACCAGGACGAGGCGCTGCTCGAGCTGGTCACCGGCGCGCACGTGATCCTGTCGACGCCCACCGGCTCCGGGAAGTCGCTCGTCGCGGTCGCCGCGCACTTCGTGGCGCTGGCGCAGGGTCGGCGGACCTACTACACCGCGCCGCTCAAGGCGCTGGTCAGCGAGAAGTTCTTCGCTCTCGTGGACGCGTTCGGGTCAGCCAACGTCGGGATGATGACGGGCGACTCCGCGGTCAACCCGGGCGCCCCGATCATCTGCTGCACCGCGGAGATCCTGGCCAACGTGGCTCTGCGCGACGGGGACGGCGCCGACGTCGGCCAGGTCGTCATGGACGAGTTCCACTTCTACGCCGACCCGCAGCGTGGCTGGGCCTGGCAGGTGCCGCTGCTCGAGCTCACCAAGGTCCAGTTCGTGCTCATGTCCGCGACGCTCGGCGACGTCGGCTTCTTCGCGGAGGACCTCACGCGGCGGACCCACCAGCCCGTCGCCGTCATCGCCAACGCCGAACGGCCGGTGCCGCTGACGTTCTCCTACGCGATCGAGCCGCTGCACGAGCTCCTCGACGAGCTGGTGAAGACGCGTCGCGCCCCCGTCTACGTCGTGCACTTCACGCAGAAGGAGGCCGTCGAGCGGGCGCAGTCGCTCATGTCGACGCCCCTGGCCAGCCGCGAGCAGCGGGACCGCATCGCCGACGAGATCGCCGGGTTCCGCTTCGGTCCGGGCTTCGGGCGCACCCTCAACCGGCTGCTGCGGCACGGCGTCGGCGTGCACCACGCGGGCATGCTGCCCAAGTACCGCCGGGTGGTCGAGCGCCTCACGCAGCGCGGCCTGCTGCCCGTGGTCTGCGGCACCGACACGCTCGGCGTCGGCATCAACGTCCCCATCCGCACGGTGCTGCTGACCAGCCTGGTCAAGTACGACGGCGTCCGCATGCGGCACCTGTCCGCGCGCGAGTTCCACCAGATCTCCGGGCGCGCCGGGCGCGCGGGGTTCGACACGGTGGGCGAGGTCATCATCCTGGCGCCGGAGCACGTGATCGAGAACCGCAAGCTGCTGGAGAAGGCCGGCGACGACCCGCGCAAGCTGAAGAAGATCATCCGCAAGAAGGCCCCCGAGGGGCAGGTCAACTGGACCGACTCCACGTTCGAGCGCCTGCGGGACGCACCGCCTGAGCCGCTGACCAGCAGCTTCGCGGTGTCGCACGCGATGGTCCTGCACGTGCTGGCCCGCGAGGGCGATCCCGTCGCCGCGATGACGAAGCTGCTCACGGACAACCACGAGCCGGCGGGCGCCCAGGGCCGGCACGTCCGGCGCGCGATCGCGGTCTACCGGTCGCTGCGCGCCGCCGGCGTGATCGAGCGCCCCTGGGTCGAGGACCCGACCGCCCCGCACGGGCGCCGGCGGGCCGTGCAGCTGACCGCCGAGCTGGCCCCGAACTTCGCGCTCAACCAGGCGCTGTCCCCCTTCGCGTACGCGGCGCTCGACCTGCTCGACCGCGACGACCCGGCGTACGCGCACGACGTCGTCTCGGTCATCGAGGCCACCCTCGACGATCCCCGCCAGGTGCTGTCCGCGCAGGAGAACAAGGCCCGCGGCGAGGCCGTCGCCCAGATGAAGTCCGACGGGCTCGAGTACGACCAGCGCATGGCCCTGCTCGAGGACGTCGGCTACCCCAAGCCGCTCGCGGAGCTGCTGGAGGCCATGTTCGTCACGTACCGGCAGACAAACCCGTGGGTCGCCGACCTGGCCCTGTCCCCCAAGTCGGTGGTCCGCGACATGCACGAGCGCGCGATGAGCTTCGCGGAGTACGTCGCCTTCTACCAGCTGGACCGCACCGAGGGCGTCCTGCTGCGCTACCTCGCCGACGCCTACCGCGCGCTGCGCCAGACGGTCCCGGAGGAGGCCCGCACCGAGGAGCTGTGGGAGATCATCGAGTGGCTGGGCGACCTGGTCCGCCGCACGGACTCCAGCCTGCTCGACGAGTGGGAGCGGCTGAGCAACCCGCTCGACGAGCACGGCGCCGACGCGCCCGGCGGCATCGACGAGGACGTGCCCGAGCCCATCACGGCCAACCCGCGGGTGTTCCGTGCGCTCGTGCGCGGGGCGCTGTTCCGCCGGGTCGAGCTGGCCGCGCGCGAGTTCTACGGCGGGCTCGCACAGCTGGCTGACCTCGACGCGGACGGCGAGCCGTGGGATGCCGACCGCTGGCGGACCGCGCTGGACCCGTTCTACGACGACCACGACGAGATCCTCACCGGCGCCCCCGCCCGCGGCCCGGCCCTGTTCCAGGTGACGCCCGGCCGCGGGACCTGGCAGGTCCGGCAGCTGCTCGACGACCCCGAGGGCGACCACGACTGGCGCATCGACGCGGTCGTCGACCTGGCGGGCTCCGACGAGACGGGCGAGGTGCAGCTGCGGATCGTGGCCGTGGGCGCCCTGGGCGACCTCACGTAAGTTGGCCGTCATGGCCACCTGGGACGACGTGCGGGACGCCGTCGCCGCGCTGCCCGAGACGTTCGAGGAGCCCGGGCGGAGCTGGCGGGTCGGGAGGTCGAAGCCGCTCGTCTGGGACCGGCCGCTGCGCGCGGTCGACCACCAGGCGCTCGGCTCGTCGGCACCCGACGGACCGATCCTCGGCGCCCGGGTGCCGGACCTCGACGCCAAGGAGGAGCTGCTCGCGCGCCTGCCGGACGTGTACTTCGTGACCCCGCACTTCGACGGCTACCCCGCGATCCTCGTGCGGCTCGACGCGATCGACACCGACGAGCTCCAGGACCTGGTGGTCGAGGCGTGGCTGACGCAGGCGCCCAAGCGCGTCGCGAAGGCCTGGCTCGACAGTCACCCGGACGGACCGTCCTGAGGAGGTCCCGCCGGGTTACCGTTCGCGCATGAGCACCGAGCCCACCGACGCCGCCGTGCGCCGCACGCGGTCCCCGCGGTTTGTCTTCCTGATCTGCCTGGTCGCCGCGCTCGTGTCGGCGATCTGGGTGCTCGGCATCCTCACGATCGCTGCCGCCGTGATCCTGGTCGTGACAGCGATGGTGCTCCAGGCCCGGGGCAAGAACCCCGCCACCTGGTTCGCGGCGAGCACGGGCGTCGCCGCGGGAACGCTGATCTACCTGGTCATCGTGCTGATCACCGGCCAGTAGCTACTGCCCGTAGGCCGCCATCATCCGGTCCGACGGGACGATCTGCTTGCCCAGCGGGAACAGCGAGATGGGCACCATCTTCCAGTTGGCCAGCGCCAGCGGGATGCCGATGATCGTGATCGCCTCGAGGATCCCCGTGACGATGTGCGTGAGGGCCAGCCACCAGCCGGCGACGATCACCCAGATGACGTTCCCGATCACGGACCACGCCCCGGACGTCGGCTTGTCGACCACGGTGCGGCCGAACGGCCAGAGCGCGTAGCTGGCCATCCGGAACGACGCGATGCCGAACGGGATCGTCACGATGAGGATGCAGCAGATGATGCCGGCGAGCACGTAGCCCAGGGCCAGCCAGAAGCCGGCGAGCACGAGCCAGATGAGGTTGAGCAGCGTCTTCACGCACCCAGCCTGCACCCCGCACGGCCGCGGACGGTATCCGGGAGGACCCTGATCCGCCCCTATCGTGGCTCCGTGGTGAAGAAGGAGCACGCGCCGACCGGCACCCCCGCCCTGGTCGCGCTGACGGCGGCCGGCGTCGCACACACGGCGCACGCGTACACGCACGACCCGGCGAGCACCCTCGGGTTCGGGCTCGAGGCCGCGGCCGCGCTGGGCGTCCCGCCGGAGCAGGTGTTCAAGACCCTGATGACGGTCGTGGACGGCACGCTCACGGTCGCGGTCGTGCCTGTGACGGGGCAGCTGGACCTCAAGGCGCTCGCGCAGGCCGTCGGGGGCAAGCGCGCGTCGATGGCACCCAAACCGGACGCCGAGCGCGCCACGGGGTACGTCGTCGGCGGCATCTCTCCGCTGGGCCAGCGGTCGCCGCACCCCACGGTGGTCGACGAGACGGCGTGGCTCTTCGACACGGTCCTGGTCTCCGGTGGCCGACGCGGACTCGACGTCGAGCTCTCCCCCGACGACCTGGTCCGCCTCACCTCGGCGACCGTCGCGGACATCGCACGGTCCGACCCGTGATCGCCGAGCGCCTGGCCGACGTCCGGCGACGCGTGGCGCAGGCCGCGCTGGATGCGGGACGCGACCCCGCCGACGTCCGTCTGCTCCTGGCGACCAAGACGCAACCGGTCGACGTGGTCCGCGAGGCGCTCGCGGCCGACGCGCGGGCCAGGGCCAAGGACCCGACACTGACCGCCGTGCTCGTCGGCGAGAACCGCGTGCAGGAGCTCGTCGCCAAAGGGCCGTCGCTCTCCGGCCTCGCGACGCTGCACCTGATCGGGCCGCTGCAGTCCAACAAGGTCAACGCGGCCCTGCGCTGGGCGTCCTGCATCGAGTCGGTGGAGTCGCTGGACCTCGCGCAGCGGCTCTCGGCGCGCGCGACCGAGCCCCTCGACGTCTACGTGCAGGTGAACGTCTCCGGCGAGCAGTCCAAGCACGGGGTGCCGCCGCACGAGGCGGTCGCGCTGGCGCGGGCCGTCGCCGCGCTGCCGCACCTGCGGGTGGCGGGCCTCATGACCGTCGGCGCGCGGTCGGACGACGACGGGGTCGTGCGGGCCGGCTACGCCCTGCTGCGGTCGCTGCGGGACGAGCTCGTCGCGGCGGGCACTCAGACGGCGACCGAGCTGTCCATGGGCATGAGCGGGGACCTGGAGCTGGCGGTCGCGGAGGGCGCGACGCTGGTGCGGGTCGGCAGCGCGGTCTTCGGGGCGCGGCCGACGTAGCCGCCACGGAGCAGCACAACCTGCGCGGTGCGGGTGGCGGCACCGGGTGCGCGGCGGCGCCCGACGGCGAGCTCGCGAGCGTGCAGCACGGTGAGCCGACGGAGCTCTCGGTCCAGGTCCATGCCGGTGATGAGCGCCGCCCGCTCGCCCTGATACACCCGTCCATGACAAGGAGGCTTGACACTCCGACAAGTGTCAAGCACGCTTGTCACGTCAAGCACGCTTGTCATCCAGCGGAGGTCTCGTGAACACCCTGGACGCCCTGCGGGACCTGGACGTCCCGGCCGTCACCACCTTCGTCGTGGTCGTCGCCGTCGCCGCGCTCGTCATCCTCGACCCGGTCCTCGGCCGCCGCCAGTACGCCGGGATGGTCGAGGACCTGGCCGCGAGCGCCGACGACCTCGAACGGGACCGCGTCCGACGCCGCCTCTACCGGAGCTGGACGTGGCTGGGCTGGCTCACGGGCACTCTCGTCGTCGCGCTGGTGCTGGTCCTCCCGGGAGTCCGGCTCGCGGACCTCGGTCTGCGGCTACCGCAGACCAGCGCCCTCCTGCCCGGTGCCGAGCGCGACGATGCCGCCGGGATGGCCGTCGGAGCGATCGTCGGGCTGACCCTCGCCGGCGGCGCCCTCGTGCTCGTCCGGCGGCGGTGGCCGACCGCACAGCCGCACAACGCCGCGGTCGACGCCCTGCTGCCCACCACGCCGGCCGCCCGCCGCGGCTGGGCAGGGCTGTCCCTGTCGGCCGGTGTCACCGAGGAGATCACCTACCGCGGCTTCCTCGTCCTCGCCCTGACGCTCGCTCTCCCCGGTCTCCCGCACGGAGCGGTCGTCGCCGTCGCCGCGGTGCTCTTCGGTCTGGCGCACTGGTACCAGGGCAGGCTCGGCGTGCTCACCACCGGGGCCATGGGAGCCGTCCTGACCCAGCTGTACCTGACGACGGGCAGCCTGCTGCTGCCGATGGTCCTGCACGTGCTCGTCGACCTCCGCCTGCTGCTCGAGCGCCCCGCTCCTGCCACGTCGACCGTCCTCGCGGACGCCCGATGAGGAACGACATCCGCCGGCTGCGCGAGGAGGCCGGGCTCTCCCAGGCCGCGCTCGCCGAGGCGCTCGGCGTCTCCCGGCAGACCGTCAACTCCCTGGAGAACGGCCGCTACGACCCCTCGCTGCCGCTCGCGTTCGCGGTGGCCGGCTACTTCCGCACGACGATCGAGGAGATCTTCCATGTCGACGCCTGAGCGTTCCCTGTCCGACGGCCGCTTCCTCGTCGCCTTCGCCTGCGGGCTCGTCGCCGTCGGCATCCTGTGTCTCGTGTTCGTCCTGGCGGGTCAGCCCGACACCGCCGCGGGCGCGCTCGTCGGCGGGCTCGCGGTGACCGGCCTCGCCCTGGTCGTCCGCTGGCGAGCCAAGCGTCGAGGCCCCACGGCGGACGGCGGCTTCAGCCGGACGCTCCTGGGCACCACCGACGAGCGCGACAAGGCGATCCTCACGGCGTCGCTGGCCTGGGTGGGCCTGACCGCCTTCCTCGCGAACGCGATCGGGCTCGCGGCCGTGGCGCTGGGTGCCGACGGGTCGACCGTCATCGGCGCCATCGAGGCGCTCCTCATCGCGGTGCTCGTCGGCGCGTTCGTGTGGCTGTCGCGGCGGACCTGACCGCTCGCACGGCAGGATGGAGCCATGAGCGACGAGCGCCGGTTCCCGCGGTGGGTCTACGGCACGGGATCCGACCCGGACGCCCGGTTCTCGCTGGCGAACGAGCGCACGTTCCTCGCGTGGATCCGCACCTCGCTCGCCCTCCTGGCCGGCGGGGTCGCGCTGGAGGCGCTCAACCTGCCCGTTCAGTCGGACCTGCGGTTCGCCGCCGCGATCGTGCTGGTCGTGCTCGGACTGCTGGCCCCCGGGCTCGCCTGGATCAGCTGGGCGCGCGCCGAGCGTGCAGTTCGGCAGGGCACGTCGTTGCCCGCGCCGTCGGCGTTCGGGCTGCTGGTCATCGGTGTCTGCGTGGCCGGTGCCCTCGTGCTCGTCGGGCTGGTCGTGGCGTGACCGAGCCGCCACCCACGCTCGCGGCCGAGCGCACCCACCTGGCGTGGCGACGGACCGCCATCGGACTCACCGGCGGCGGCGTCGCGGCCGCACACCTTCTGCAGGAGTTCCTCGGCCCGGCCGCCTGGAGCCTCGCGGCGACCGCCCTCGTCGTGGCCGTCGCGCTGGCGGCCGTCTCGCACCGGAGGCACCTGGTCGACGGTGCGCTGCCCCCGGGCGGGCGGCTCGTGGCGGTCAGCGCGGCGGGGATGCTCGTGATCGGCGTCGCCGCCGTCGCGTTCGTGGTGCTGCACGGGCCCTGAGGTCAGGGCACGCGGGCGGTCCAGGCGGCGTCGGTGAACTTGGTCCGCATCAGCTCGCTCGCGCGGGCCAGCTCCTCGGGTCGCAGCGCACCGTCGACCGTGGGGTACCGGCTGCGGAAGTGGGCGGCGAACGCGGCGATGACGGCCTCGCGCGGCAGCTGGGTCTGGGAGCGCACCGGGTCGACCCGCTTGTTCGCGCTCGCCGTGCCCTTGTCCGACAGCTTCTCCCGACCGATCCGGAGCACCTCGAGCATCTTGTCGGCATCGATGTCGTAGGACATCGTCACGTGGTGCAGCACGGCGCCGCCGACCATCCGCTTCTGCGCGGAGCCCGCCAGCTTGCCGGCCGGTGACGCGATGTCGTTGAGCCCGCTGGTGAACGCGTGCACGCCGACGTCCGCGAGCGCACCCAGCACCCACTGGTTGAGGAACGCGTAGGAGTCCTCGAAGGTCATCCCGTCCACCAGCGACGCGGGCACCACCAGCGAGAACGTGATGCAGTTGCCGGCCTCCATGAACATCGCGCCTCCGCCGGAGATCCGCCGGACGACCGTGATGCCGTGCCGCTCGGCCGCCTCCAGGTCCACCTCGTTGCGCAGCGACTGGAACGACCCGATGATCACCGCGGGCTCCACCCACTCCCAGAACCGCAGGGTCGGACCGCGCCGACCCGCCGCCAGCTCCTCGGTGAGCACCTGGTCGAGCGCGGTGTGCAGGGCCGGCGGCAAGGGCCCCGGATGGATCAGCTCGAACGTGTGGTCACCCCAGCCGGTCGAGTACCCGAGCGCCCGCCGCACCGCTACCGCCACCGCGTGGGCGTCGAACCCGACCATCGTGACGGGCTGGTCATCGTGCGCGAGCGCCGTCGTCACCGCGTCTTCGAGCCTGCTCACCGGGGTGTCCCGGGGCAGCCCGTCGAGGGCCGACGACAGCACCGCGAGCGCCTCGTCGGGCTCCAGGAAGAAGTCGCCGCTGACGCTGACCCCGGCCAGCAGCCCGTCCACCACGTCGAGGTCGACCGCGACGAGCTTGCCGCCGGGGACCTTGTACTCACCGTGCACGCCGCCCAGCGTAGGCGGCTCTCAGCCGAGCGACCGCACCGCCGCCTGCGCGCGGTCCTGGACCATCGCGGACAGGCTCGCCGCGTCGCCCAGGCTGGCCAGCGCCGCGTCCCGGCTGTCCGGGCCGTACGCCTCCGCGGTCCAGCTGACGATGGTGTTGCCGACGAGCATGTGCCCGCGGTACCCCGGGATCTCGCTCCCCTCGGAGGAGAGCGTGATCTCCTGCACGATCGACGGGTAGACGCCCTGCCCCTCGATCGCGGGCTCGGCCGCCCAGGTGGCACCGTCGATGCCCGGGTTGACCTGGCTGTACTCCGGGCAGGCATCGACCGTGGTCACCAGGGTGCGGAACGCGTCGCGCGCCGCGGCCGGGTCGGGCAGCAGGACGATCTCCTGCTCGAAGAACAACGTGTCGTTGCCCCACGCCTGGGCGTCGAACCATGCCGGCGGGCTGGCGACGACGGTGACGGCGACCGTGCACTGCGGCGGGTCGACGGTCGCGCCGGGCGGCTGCAGACCCCACGGCAGCTGCCCCGACGTGATCCGCTGCTGCACCTCGGGCTCCGCCGCGGGGACGTCCGCGAGCAGCTCCTCCGACGTGACGAACAGGCCGGGCGCCGTGGACGCGTCGAACACGGCGTCCGACCCGGGAGGCGGGACCGACGGGGACTGCGTGGTCGGCTCCGCCGTCGGCTCGGGGACGGTCACGGTGACCGTCGGCGTCGGCTCGGTCTCCACCGGTGCCCAGGGCTGCGCGACGAGCGCGGTGACCAGGGCGATCGCGAGGACGCCGACGAGCAGCCACCACCAGCCGGCGCGCGACGGCCGCGCACCAACGTCGGGCGGCGGCGTACTGCCGGACACGACCGCTCCCCTCCGCACGTCGGCGGCCGCGCTGCAGCGGCCGGTCCCCCGAGGCTAAGCCGCGGCGGTCGGCTGCGCAGGGATGAAGTTCAGCGAGGCGTCACGCCGTTGTGGCGCAGCCCCCAGATGGCGGAGTCCGTGAGCGCCTCCCACGACGCCTCCAGCAGGTTGGGGCCGACGCCGACGGTGCTCCAGGAGCGCTGCCCGTCCGTCATCTCGATCAGCACGCGCGTGATCGCGTCGGTGCCGTGCATCGAGTCGAGGATGCGCACCTTGAAGTCGATGAGCTCGAACGTCTCGAGCTCGGGGTACACCAGGACGAGCGCCTGGCGCAGGGCGTGGTCGAGCGCGTTGACCGGCCCGTTGCCCTCGCCCGTGCTGACGACGCGCTCCCCGCCGGCGTGCAGCTTGACGGTCGCCTCGGCGGTGGCCGGTGTCCCCCGACCGCCGGAGCGCTCGACGATCGTCCGCCACGACTCGACGCGGAAGTACTGGGGCCGGTGGCCGTCGATCTCCTCGAGCAGCAGCAGCTCGAACGACGCGTCGGCGGCCTCGTACGTGTACCCGTTGGCCTCGGCGTCCTTGACCCGGTCCGTGACCCGGCCCAGCAGCTCGGGGCGCCCCGCCAGGTCGAAGCCCAGCTCCCGGCCCTTCAGCTCGATCGACGCACGGCCGGCCATGTCGGAGATCAGCATCCGCATGTCGTTGCCCACGGCTGCGGGGTCGATGTGCTGGTAGAGGTCGGGGTCCACCTTGATGGCGGACGCGTGGATGCCGGCCTTGTGCGCGAACGCGCTGGCACCCACGTACGGCGACCGCGCGAACGGCGAGATGTTGGTGATCTCGCTGATGGCGTGGGCGATCCGGGTGAGCTCGGGCAGGCCGCCCGGCAGCCCGTCGGCGACCTTCAGCACCGGCAGCCCGTACTTGAGCTGGAGGTTGGCGACGACGGACAGCAGGTCGGCGTTCCCCGTGCGCTCGCCGTACCCGTTGACGGTGCCCTGGACGTGCGAGCACCCGGCCTCGACCGCGGCCAGGGTGTTGGCGACCGCGCACCCGGAGTCGTTGTGCGCGTGGATGCCGAGGACGGCGTCGGGCCCGACGGCGCCCCGGATCTCGTGCACGATGTCCGCGACCCACGTGGGGACCATGCCGCCGTTGGTGTCGCAGAGCGCGACCACCTCGGCGCCCGCCTCGAACCCCGCGAGCACCGCGGCACGGGAGTACGCGGGGTCGAACCGATAGCCGTCGAAGAAGTGCTCGGCGTCGACCACGACCCGACGGCCCTCGCGCACCAGGAACGCGACGGTGTCCGCGATCATGGCGATGTTCTCCTCGCCCGTGGTGCGCAGGGCACGCTCCGCGTGCCGCAGGTCGTGCTTGGCGACGAGCGCGACGACGGGGGCCTCGGAGTCGACCAGCGCGCGGACCTGCGGGTCGTCCACCGCACGCGTCCCGGCCTTGCGGGTGCTGCCGAACGCGGCCAGCTCGGCGTTGCGGAAGTCCAGCTCCTTGGCGGCCCGCTTGAAGAACTCGGTGTCCTTGGGCACCGCGCCCGGCCAGCCCCCCTCGATGAAGCCGACGCCGAGCTCGTCGAGCAGCGGCGCGATGGCCAGCTTGTCGGCGACGGAGAGGTTCATCCCCTCCTGCTGGGCGCCGTCGCGCAGGGTCGTGTCGTAGACCTGGAACGGCGTGCTGGTGGGGACGGACACGATGAGCTCTCTTCGGTGCTGGGGCGACTTCTCGAACTGCGTCGTACTGCGACCTCAGTCTTTCCGGCGGGGGTGTGCCGGTGCAGTCGACGGTAGTCGGGGCGGGGGTGGTGCTCCGACCAACAAAAAGACCCCCCGGGGTACGGGAGGTCTGCGCGTCAGCTGGTGGGCCGACGCGCTACTCGATAATGAGGGAGGAGCGGGTCACCCGTGCATCGTGGCACACGTCACGTTCCGTGGTCACGCGTTCCACCCCTTGGACGACCCGGCCGCGCGCATCCGCGCGGGCAGATGTCCGATTCGCTAGCGTTGCCCCGTGTCGTCACCGGCGGCGCGCAGGTCGGTCGACCTTCAGGAGGCAGCGATGTCCATCCCCACTCCCCCGCCGGAGCGCCAGTCCGCCTACCCGCACCAGACACCGGCCCCGTCGCCCGCCCCGCCGCCCCCGGCACCGGATCCGACCGTCGTCTACCCCGCCGCGGTGCAGCCCGCACCCGTGCCCGTGCAGCCCGTGCAGCCCGTGCCCGTCGCACCCGCCCGGCCCGCGGACCCGTCCGTGGACGCCGGACGGTTCTGGGCCGGGGTCGTCGCCACCGCCCTCGTCGCGGCACTGGTCGGCCTCGTCGGGGTCGTGATCGTCGACCAGATCCTCGGCATCGAGCTGGTCGTGCAGGACATCTTCGGGACGGACTCGACCGGGGCCGCCTACGTGGTCGGGGCCGCCGTCATCGCCGTGCTCGCCGGCGGGCTGCTGCACCTGCTCGTGCTCACCACCCCCAAGCCCAAGGCGTTCTTCGGCTGGATCATGTTCCTGGGCACCCTCACGGCGGCGCTCCTGCCGCTCACCTGGACCGACGTGCTCGAGTCCTCGATCGCCGCCGGCCTGGTGAACGCGCTCATCGGCATCGCGATCTGGTCGCTCCTGATCGGCGTGCTGACCCGCACGCTGCGCCCGGGGACGATGCCGATCGACTGAGCCTCAGTCGACCAGCCGCGCCTGCAGGAAGCGGGCCAGGGGCCATGCCGCCTCGGCGGTCGTCCCCATCACCGTCACGGTCAGCCCGTCGGCCGGGTCGTGCAGGCTCAGGAACGAGGCACCCGCGTCGTAGCCCTCGAGCTCGGCGACGTCGCGGGTGGGGTGCACCCAGAAACCCAGGCCGTAGCGTCGCGGGTCCTCGGGTGCCGTGCTGCGCGGCCGCACCATCTGCGCCACGCCGTCCGTGCTGATGATCGCGCCGGCGAACAGCGCGGTCCAGAACCGGTGCACGTCGGCGCCCGTGGTGTAGATCCCGCCGTCGCCGGTGCCGAGGACCGGTACGTGGAACACGTTCGTCCGCCACTGCCCGTCCATCTCGACGTACCCCAGCGCCGCGCGGCCGGGGAGGGCGTCCGACCGCAGGAAGTCGGTGTCGGCGAGGCCCGCCGGGCGGCACACCCGGTCGCGGACGAGGTCGTGGAACGGCACACCGGACGCGCGTTCTGCCAGCAGCGCCAGGACCACGAACCCGCCGTTGCAGTAGAAGAACCGGTCCCCCGCCGGGAACGCGGTGGGGAACCCGTCGAGCACGCGCAGGAACTGCTCGGTGCTGTCCAGCTCGTGCACCGGGACGGTCATCGCGTACGCGCTGATCGGGATGTCGTCGTCCTCGTCGAGGTAGTCGCCGATGCCCGACGTGTGCCCCAGCAGGTGCTCGACCGTGACGTCGTCGGCGATCAGGGGAAGGTCCGTCCCCAGCAGCGACCGGGCCGTGGTGCCGAGCGAGAGCGTCCCCTCCTCCACCAGGCTCATCACGGCGAGCGCGGTCATGCCCTTGGACCCGCTCGCGATCGCGACCTGGGAGTCCGGCGTCATGGCGATGCCGTGCCGTCGGTCGGCCAGACCGTACGCGGCCGAGAGCTCCGTCGTGCCGGCGCGGTCCACCCGCACCACCCCGGCGAAGCTGCTCTCGGCCGCAATCCGGTCGACGTCCGCGACCAGGTCAGCGGCGTTCGTGACGCGACCAGCCCCGGCGGCGGCGTCCATCACACGAGCCGGTGGAGCCAGCCGTGCCGGTCGGTCGCGCGGCCGTACTGGATGTCGGTGAGCTCCGCGCGGATGCGGGTGGTCACCGGGCCGGCGTTACCGTCGCCGACCGTGAGGTCGAAGTCGTCGCTGGCCATCCGGCCGATGGGCGTCATGACCGCGGCCGTGCCGCACGCGAACACCTCGCGCACCGACCCGTCGGCGAGGCCCTCGCGCAGCTCCGACAACGGGATCTGGCGCTCGGACACCTCGTGGCCCGCGTCCGTCAGGAGCCGCAGGATGGACGAGCGCGTCACACCCTCCAGGATCGAGCCGGACACCGGCGGCGTGGCAACGCTGCCGTCGGCGTGCACGATGAACACGTTCATCCCGCCCAGCTCCTCGAGCTGGGTGTTGGTCGACGCGTCCAGGAAGCACACCTGCTCGAAGCCCTTGGCGTAGGCGAGCTGCTGCGGCAGGAGGCTCGCGGCGTAGTTGCCACCGCACTTGGCGGCACCCGTGCCCCCGGCACCGGCGCGGTGGTACTCCTGGTCCACCCAGATGGACACCGGTCGCACGCCGCCGGCGAAGTACGGCCCGACCGGCGACGCGATGACGAGGAACTCCGCCTCGAGCGAGGGCCGCACGCCCAGGAACGTCTCGGAGGCGTACATGAACGGGCGCAGGTAGAGGCTCGTCTCCTCGCCGGACGGCACCCAGGTGACGTCCGTCGCGACGAGCGCCTCGATGGCGCCCAGGAAGTCCGCCTCGGACAGCTCCGGCAGCGCCAGGCGACGGGCCGAGCGCGTGAAGCGGGCCGCGTTGTCCCGCGGCCGGAACGTCCACACCGAGCCGTCGGCGTGGCGGTACGCCTTCATGCCCTCGAAGATCTCCTGCCCGTAGTGCAGGACGGCGGTCGCCGGGTCCAGCAGCAGGGGGCCGTACTTCTCGACGCGACGACCGGTCCAGCCGTCCTCGTTCGAGTACGTGATGCGGGCCATGTGCTCGGTGAACACGGTGCCGAACTTCGGCGACGCGAGCGCTGCCTCGCGCTGCTCGTCGGGGACGGGGGTGTCGGTCCGCTGGATCTCGAAGAGGTCGGCAGACGTGGGGTGGGTCGTGGTGCTCATGTGCGGGGGCCTTTCACCAGAGTCAGGTTTGACGGTACCGGTGAGGACGGCCGGGTGGTATCCGGGCGGGGCCGAGGGGCCCCGAGGAGACGGATCAGCCGGCGATACGCGCGGCGAGGTCCTTGCCCACCTCGGCCGTCGACCGTACTCGCTCGGCTCCCTTGCGGTCCGCGATGTCGTCGGCGACGGCCTTCTCGACCCGCGCGGCCTCGGCCGTCAGGCCCAGGTGCTCGAGCAGCAGGGCGACCGACAAGACGGTGGCGGTGGGGTCGGCCTTGCCCTGACCGGCGATGTCCGGCGCCGAGCCGTGCACCGGCTCGAACATGCTGGGCGCCGTGCGGTCCGGGTTGATGTTGGCCGACGCCGCGAGCCCGATGCCGCCCGTGATGGCAGCCGCGAGGTCCGTGAGGATGTCGCCGAACAGGTTGTCGGTGACGATCACGTCGAACCGCGCCGGGTTGGTGACCAGGAAGATGGTCGCCGCGTCCACGTGCAGGTAGTCGACCGTCACGTCGGGGAAGTCGGCGTTCACGGTCTCGACCGTGCGGCGCCACAGGTGGCCGGCGTGCACGAGGACGTTGTGCTTGTGCACGAGCGTGAGCTTCTTGCGCGGGCGGGCCGCGGCCCGCGCGAAGGCGTCACGGACGACGCGCTCGACGCCGAACGCGGTGTTCACGCTGACCTCGTTGGCCACCTCGTGCGGGGTCCCGACGCGGATGGCGCCGCCGTTGCCCACGTACGGGCCCTCGGTGCCCTCGCGGACCACCACGAAGTCGATCTCGCCCGGGTTGCCCAGCGGGGACGCGACGCCGGGGTACAGCCGGCTGGGGCGCAGGTTGACGTAGTGGTCCAGGGCGAAGCGCAGCTTGAGCAGCAGCCCACGCTCCAGCACGCCCGACGGCACGCTCGGGTCACCGATGGCGCCCAGCAGGATGGCGTCGTGCGCGCGGATCGCGTCGAGGTCGGTGTCCGTGAGGGTCTCGCCGGTCGCGTGCCAGCGGCGGGCACCCAGGTCGAAGTCCGTCGTCGAGACCGTGACCGCGCCCCCGTGCAGCGCGGTGTCGAGGGCCAGCAGACCCTGCTCGACGACCTCCGTGCCGATCCCGTCACCAGCGACGACGGCGAGGCGGATGTCCCGGGCAGCAGAGGTGTCGACCATGGAGCGAGCCTAAACCCCGTCCCACCGCTCGGGACGGATGTCTCATCCTGCGGAACGCGCCGCTCAGTCGACCGCGGGCGTCGGGCCGGTCGTCGGGTAGATCAGCTCGAACCGCTCCAGCATGACGTCGAGCGACGGTGAGAACGCCTCCCCCAGCACGCGGCGCCAGGACTCCTCGTGCTGCGCCCGCCAGGACTCCAGCGAGCCGTCACCCTCGGCCTCCGCCGCCGCGTGCTCCGCCGTCACCTGGTCGAACGGGACCACCTCGACGTCGGTGGTGCGCAGCAGCGCGCGCGGGTCCCCAGCACCGTCCACGACGATCGACAGGTCCCCCACGCGCGGGACCTCGAGCCCCACCTGGGTCAGCTCGGCGACCGCGAGCGCCGTGGCGGTCTTGCGCCCGTCGAGCACCCGGGCCAGCAGGTCGTCCGCCTCGGCGTCGTCGCCGTAGGACCACGACGGCGGCGGCACCACGTCGTCAGCGGTCCCGCCCAGCACCTGGTCCAGCTTGCCCATCCCGACGTGCCCGCGCGCCGCCTGCCAGAACGCCGCGACGCGGAGGTCCTCGACCGCTCCCTCGGCTGCGTGCTCGGCCGGCTCTACCTGCTCGTCGGTCATCGTCGTCCCTCCGTCGTGGTGGCCCCCATCCTTGCGTACCCGCTGGCCACCGGCACATCGCGACCGCCCCGGACGAGATCGTGGGTCCGGCACGAGACCGTGGGTGCGGACCCACGCACTCGTGACGAACCCACGATCTCGGCGCGACGCAGAACGGCACCCGGGTGAGCCCGGGTGCCGTTCTGGGGTGAAGGGTGGATCAGCGCGCCGCGCTGCCCTCGACATAGTCGGTCTCCGACGGCTTGACCCAGGCGAACAGCTTGCGCAGCTCGCGGCCGACGGGCTCGATCGGGTGGTTCTGGCCCTTCTCGCGCAGCTCCTTGAACTCCGGCGCGCCGGCGTCCTGGTCGTTGATGAAGCGCTCCGCGAACGCGCCGTTCTGGATGTCCGCGAGGACGGCCTGCATGTTCGTCTTCACGTCGGGCGTGATGACGCGGGGGCCGGACACGTAGTCGCCGTACTCGGCGGTGTCGGACACGGACCAGCGCTGCTTGGTGATGCCGCCCTCGAAGATGAGGTCGACGATGAGCTTCAGCTCGTGCAGGACCTCGAAGTACGCGACCTCGGGCTGGTAGCCGGCCTCGGTCAGGGTCTCGAAGCCGTACTGGATGAGCTGCGAGACGCCACCGCACAGGACGGCCTGCTCACCGAACAGGTCGGTCTCGGTCTCCTCGGTGAAGGTCGTCTTGATGCCGGCGGCGCGCAGGCCACCGATCGCCTTGGCGTAGGACAGCGCGAGGTCCCACGCGGAGCCCGACGCGTCCTGCTCGACGGCGACGATCACGGGCACGCCGCGGCCGTCGACGTACTCGCGGCGGACCAGGTGACCCGGACCCTTGGGGGCGACCATGAGCACGTCGTGACCCGCGGCCGGCTTGATGTAGCCGAAGCGGATGTTGAAGCCGTGGCCGAAGACGAGCGCGGCGCCGTCCTTGAGGTTGGGCTCGATCTCGTCGCGGTAGACGATGCGCTGCACCTGGTCGGGGGCCAGGATGACGACGACGTCGGCCTCGCGGACCGCGTCGGCCACCGAGGCGACCTTGAGGCCCTGGTTCTCGGCCTTGGCGCGGGACGCGGAGCCCTCGCGCAGGCCGACGGTCACGTCGACACCGGAGTCGCGCAGGTTGAGGCTGTGCGCGTGCCCCTGGCTGCCGTAGCCGATGACGGCGACCTTCTTGTTGGCGATGATCGACAGGTCGGCGTCGTCGTCGTAGAACAGCTCGGCCACGATGGGTTCTCCTCGGTGATGGGTGCTGCGGAAAAGGGGGAAGAGTCAGGCGCTGCGGTTGACGCGCTCCAGGGCGCGGTCCGTGATCGAGCGGGACCCGCGGCCGATGGCCACGGTGCCCGACTGCACGATCTCCCGGATGCCGAACGGCTCCAGGGCGGCGAGCAGGGCGTCGAGCTTGCCCGGTCCGCCGGTCGCCTCGATGACGACGGTGTCCGGCACGACGTCCACGACGTGCGCCCGGAACAGCTGGACGACCTCGAGGACCCCGGTGCGCTGCGTGGCGTCGGCCTTGACCTTCACCAGCAGCAGCTCGCGCTGGACGGACGCGGAGTCCTCCAGCTCGACGATCTTGATGACGTTGATCAGCTTGTTCAGCTGCTTGGTCACCTGCTCCAGCGGCAGGGCGTCGACGTCGACGACGACCGTGATCCGGGAGATCTCGTCGTGCTCGGTGGGACCGACCGCGAGCGAGTGGATGTTGAACGACCGCCGCGCGAACAGGCCGGCGACGCGCGTCAGCACGCCGGGCTTGTTCTCCACGAGGACCGACAAGGTGTGACGGGACATGGCTCAGTCCTCCCGGTCCCACGCGGGGCTGATCCCGCGCGCGTACTGGATGTCGTCGTTGCTGACGCCGGCGGCGACCATCGGCCACACCATCGCGTCCCGCGAGACGGTGAAGTCGATGACGACCGGCTGGTCGTTGATCTCGAGCGCGCGCTTGATGGTCGCGTCGACGTCGCCGACCGTCTCGCAGCGCAGCCCGGCGCAGCCGTACGCGTCCGCCATCTTCACGAAGTCGGGGATGCGCACGGTGCCGTGCCCGGTGTTGAGGTCGGTGTTGGAGTAGCGGGACTCGTAGAACAGGGTCTGCCACTGCCGCACCATGCCGAGCGACGAGTTGTTGATGATCGCGACCTTGATCGGGATCTCGTTGATGGTGCAGGTGGCCAGCTCCTGGTTGGTCATCTGGAAGCAGCCGTCGCCGTCGATGGCCCAGACGGTGCGCGACGGGTCCCCGACCTTGGCGCCCATCGCCGCGGGCACCGCGTAGCCCATGGTGCCCAGGCCACCCGAGTTCAGCCACGAGTTGGGCCGCTGGTACTTGATGAACTGCGCGGCCCACATCTGGTGCTGGCCGACGCCCGCGGCGAAGATCGACTCCGGCCCGGACAGCTCGCCGATCCGCTGGATGACGTGCTGCGGAGCCAGGTGGCCGTCGGCGGGCTCGTCGAACCCGAGCGGGAACGTCGAGCGCCAGTCGTCCAGCTGACGCCACCAGCCCTCGAGGTCGGGCTTGCCGTGCTGCGTGTGCTCGCGGGCGAGCTCGGGCAGCAGGTCAGCCATGACCTCCTTGAGGTCTCCGACGATGGGCACGTCGACCGTGCGGTTCTTGCCGATCTCGGCCGGGTCGATGTCCGCGTGCACGATGGTCGCGTTGGGCGCGAAGCTCGACAGCTGGCCGGTCACGCGGTCGTCGAAGCGTGCACCGAGGGCGACCACCAGGTCCGCCTTCTGCAGCGCGGCGACGGCGGCCACGGTGCCGTGCATGCCGGGCATGCCGAGGTTCTGCGGGTGCGAGTCGGGCAGCGCGCCCCGGGCCATCAGAGTGGTCACGACGGGCGCGCCGGACGCCTCGGTCAGCGCCCGCAGCTCGGCCGCTGCGCGGGCGCGGATGACTCCACCGCCCACGTAGAAGACCGGGCGGCGCGACGTCGCGATGAGCCGGGCGGCCTCGCGGATCTGCTTGGCGTGCGGCTTGGTGACCGGGTGGTAGCCGGGCAGCTCGAGCTCCTGCGGCCACGAGAACGTGGTGCGGGAGACCATCGCCGACTTGGCGATGTCCACCAGCACCGGACCCGGGCGGCCCGTCGAGGCGATGTGGAACGCCTCGGCGATGACGCGCGGGATGTCGTCGGGGTCGGTCACCAGGTAGTTGTGCTTGGTCACCGGCAGCGTGATGCCGACGATGTCCGCCTCCTGGAACGCGTCCGTGCCGATCATGGACGCGGCCACCTGACCGGTGATCGCGACCAGCGGCACCGAGTCCATGTGGGCGTCGGCGATGGGGGTCACGAGGTTCGTCGCGCCCGGGCCCGAGGTCGCCATGCAGACGCCGACCCGGCCGGTCGCGGCGGCGTAGCCGGCGGCCGCGTGGCCGCCGCCCTGCTCGTGCCGGACCAGGATGTGGCGGACCTTGGTGGAGTCCATCAGCGGGTCGTACGTCGGGAGGATCGCGCCGCCGGGGATGCCGAAGACGACCTCGACGCCGGCCTCCTCGAGCGAGCGGACGATCGACTGCGCGCCGGTGACCTGCTCGGGGCCGATCGCGCTCGACGTCGCGGCGGGAACCGAGACGCGAGCGGTGGTAGGCGTGGGCGTTCGCGGCGGTGCCGGGTGAGGGCCCTGGACCATCGATGTCTCCCTGGGTCGTGCTGCTGGGTACTGCGCGTGGCGTGCGGGGGCTGAACACAGAAAAGCCCCTCGAGCCACGTACGGGCTGGACGAGGGGCGAGCGCGCTGACGAGGCCTGTGCGGGAGGCCTCTAGCCGGCGCGCTCAGGAAGTACTACGAGAAGCATGGTCGTCTGCACCCGTTGGACACTACGCCCACGTTTCCGATGTGTCACGCCACCACGGTCGCGTCTCACATCGTGGTTCACGGGATCAGTCGGTGGACACTGCGGAGGGTGCCGGGTCCATGTCGAACGCCGGCAGCCCGTCGATGCTCGTCCGGTTCTTGAGCCGGCGGTAGTCGGCCTGGCCCTCGACGCCCTTGCGCTCCATGTACGGCGGCAGCAGGTCCCGCTCCCCCTCGAGCGTCATCAGCGGGACGCCGTAGCCGCACGAGTCGGAGACCCGGTCGACCTCGACGACGATCACCGCCCGGGCACCGCGCGTCTCGGGGAACAGCGCGGCGAGCTCGTCGAAACCCTCGTCGTACAGGGTGACGAACCGGCCGCGGCCGTACAGCCGGACGATGTTGGGCGGCCCCTGGAACGCGCAGAACATGAGCGTGATCCGGCCGTCGTCGCGCAGGTGCGCGATGGTCTCGGCGCCGCTGGCGGTCAGGTCGAGGTAGGCGACCGTGTGCTCGTCGAGCACCACGAACGAGCCGGCGATGCCCTTGGGCGAGAGGTTCACGTGCCCGTCGGGGCCGCTCGGCGCCGTCGCGACGAAGAACATCGGCTGTGCGTCGATGAAGGCACGCAGCCGGCCGTCGATCTTCTCGTGCACCTTGCCCATGCCGTGGAGCCTAACCACCACCCGACGGGCGCCCGCTGCGGCGTCCACCACCAGCGCGCCGCTCCCACGCCCACCCCGAGCGTCTGCGATCTAGCTGTGCACGACGGCCGTCGCGGACACCCGGAATCCGTCGGTGTCGCTTCCTGTCATGGCCATCTCGACCGACACGGGCCCGTCCGAGCTGGTTCCCTCCCAGATGCACGCGTGCCCGTCGATCTTCTCGCCGCCGTCGTCGCTGCAGCCCGCGAGCGTCAGCTCGGGGTCCGCCATCGCGATCGGAAGGTCGTCGAGGATCCCGGCGCGTCCGTAGGCGGCTGCGAGTGCCTCGTCGCCGTGGATCCACCCCTGGTAGACGCAGGAGGCCGCCTGCTCGGCGCTGACCGGGTCGCGCGGGGTCGTGGGGCACTCGACCGCGGAGCCTGTGGACGTGGCGTCCGCGGCTGGTTCCGCGCCGCAGCCTGCCGCTCCGACGACGAGGACAGCGACGACGAGCGCCGAGAACAGGTCACGCCCGCTGGTGCGCATGGCCGGATCGTAGGGGAGCCCCGGGGGTGGCGCCGGTGGTGCGGTCCTCCCGACGACGGGAGCTCCTGTCAGCGCGCGGAGTCGTCGACCCGCAGCGCCGGGAGGCCGCGGCGGCGGATCATCAGCTCGGCGACCACGACGTTGGGCAGCCAGGCCAGGAACGGGACCGCCGCGTAGGCGTTCGCGAACGCCGCCTCGATGTCCGGCTCGCTGCCCAGGAACGGGATCTGGACGCCCAGCAGCACCCCGATCCACAGCCGCAGCGTCACCGCGGCGAACGTGCACGCGAAGTTGCGGATCATCCACGCCTGGTGCGCGCGTACGTCCCCGGAGCGGATCGCCCGGTAGCCGCGCCAGCCCGTCCACAGCCACAGGACGCCGAGCGTGCCGAAGCCGAAGAACCCGACGAAACCCACGCTGTTGAACGGCGCCATCACGAGCGCGGCCACGCCGCCGACAGCGACCGCGGTCAGGTAGCCGCGCCCGGTCCAGCGATGCACGCGGGGGCGACGACGGCGCAGTCCCGCCCAGAACTGCCACGGCCCCAGGAGGAGCGCGAGCCCGCCGCCGACGATGTGCACGTAGAACGCCGCCCGCACGAACGCCGGCTGGTCCGCGTAGGCGGACGCCAGGCCGAAGCTCTCGTCGCTGAGCTCGCGCAGGGACGAGGTCAGGTACGGGGTCACCGCGAACGCGACGATGGCCAGCGACGAGAGCGCCACCGCGGTCCAGCCGGTCCGGTGGCGAGGGGTCTCGACGGGGACGGCTTGCGTCGGCGGTGCCGTCGTGATCGTCATGATCGCGACGCTAGCCAGTCCGATTGGTCCCGGTCTGTCCTGTCCACCCACGGGTGGCCCCGGGGGTTGGCCCCACCGTCAGGAACGGTAGACCCTCGCCTCCCACGGCCGCAGGGCCGTGCCGAGCGGAGGTGGGTAGTTGCCCAGCACCAGCTCACTGGCCCCGTGCTCGAGGGAGACCTCCTGCTCCTCGCCCGAGAAGTTGCCCAGGACCGTCAGCGTGACGTCGCCGAGGCGTCGGGTGAACGCGTAGACGTGCTCGTGGTCCGGCAGGAGCATCGTGAAGTCCCCGAGAGCGACCACCGGGTCCTCGTGCCGCAGCGCGATGAGCGCGCGGTAGTGGTGGAAGACCGAGCCGGGGTCCGCACGTTCCGCCGCCGCGTTCACCGTCGGGTAGTTGGCGTTCACCTCGAGCCACGGCGTTCCCGTCGTGAAGCCGGCGTGCGGGGTGTCGTCCCACTGCATCGGGGTCCGTGCGTTGTCCCGGCCCATCGCGGCGATGCCCGCCAGCAGGTCCTCGTCCGACCCGGTGCCCACCGACCGCGCGATCGCGACGTGGTTGAGCGTCTCGATGTCCCGGTACTGGTCGAACCGCGTGAAGTGCGCGTTCGTCATCCCGAGCTCCTCGCCCTGGTAGACGTACGGCGTGCCGCGGTGCAGGTGCAGGACGGTGGCCAGCATGGTCGCCGACTCCCGTCGGAACTCGCCGTCGTCACCGAACCGGGAGACGATCCGCGGCTGGTCGTGGTTGTCCCAGTAGAGGCTGTTCCAGCCGACGTCGGCCAGCCCCGCCTGCCAGCGGCCGAACGACGCCTTCAGGTCGAGCAGCCGCAGCGGGCGGACGTCGAACTTGCCGCCCGGGCCGTGGTCGAGGCCGACGTGCTCGAACTGGAACACCATGTCGACCTCGGCGCGCGCCGGGTCCGTGAAGTCACGCGCCTGCTCGACCGTGACACCCGGCATCTCCCCGACCGTCAGCAGCCGGTCGGGGCGGCCGGCGAAGACCTCCCGGTGCATCTCCGCGAGGAACTCGTGGATGCGCGGGCCACAGACGTAGGACGCGGAGCCGTCGGCGAGCAGCCCGCCCGTGACCACCCCGTCGGGCAGCGCCGGGTCCTTCGAGATGAGGTTGATGACGTCCATGCGGAAGCCGTCGACACCCCGGTCCAGCCACCAGCGCATCATCGCGTAGACCGCCTCGCGGACCTGCGGGTTCTCCCAGTTCAGGTCCGGCTGCTTGCGGCTGAACAGGTGCAGGAAGTACTCGCCGGAGGCCGCGTCGAGCTCCCAGACCGATCCCCCGAAGAAGGACCCCCAGTTGGTCGGCTCGGCACCCGGGGCGCCCGCCGCCATCCCGTCGCGGGGCGGCCGCCACCAGTACCAGTCGCGCTTCGGGCTCGACGGGTCCCGGGACTCGACGAACCACGCGTGCTCGTCGGACGTGTGGTTGACGACGAGGTCCATGACCAGCTTCATGCCCCGCTCGTGCAGCGCCGCGACCAGGTCGTCGAGGTCCTCCAGCGTGCCGAACACCGGGTCGACCGCCTGGTAGTCGCTGATGTCGTACCCGTTGTCGTCCTGCGGGGAGGCGTAGATCGGCGACAGCCAGACGACGTCGACGCCCAGCTCGGCCAGGTGGTCCAGCCGTCCGAGGATGCCGCGCAGGTCACCGATGCCGTCGCCGTCCGAGTCGGCGAACGAGCGCGGGTACACCTGGTACACGACGGCACTCGTCCACCAGGGGGCGTCCTGCGTCGTCCACGTCATGCGGGGGCTCCTCTCACGGTGCGGGGATGGGCAGCAGCTCCTGCTCCACCTGGTCGAGGTCGATGCGGTCGACGGCGTCCTGGATCGCGATGGTGGCGGCGCCGCGGGCCCAGGCGGAGAAGCCGGAGTCGTCGACGTAGAGCCCGACGGGCTCGGCGCGCGGGTCCCGGTCCGCGGCGACGGCCGCCCGCACCCGGTCCTCCGCCAGCGCGAACAGCCCGATCCCCTCGCCGGCGAGCACGGCCGCGGGCTGCAGGGTCAGGTTGGCGGCCATCGCGACCAGACGTCCGAGAGCATCAGCGGCCTCGTCGACGACGGTCGTCGCCGCGGGGTCGCCCGCCGCCGCGAGCCGCAGCACCTCGTCGTAGTCGACCGGGCGCTGCAGGGCGGCCGACACCTGGGCCGCGATCGACCCCGACGTGAGCATGGCCTCCGCGCACCCGCGGTGACCCGCGTGGCAGACGGGCCCGGTGGCGGCGAGCGGGATGTGCCCGCCCAGGCCGACGCCCGCCTCGCGCGAGTGCACGGCCTGGCCGTTCACGACGAGCGCGTAGCCGATGCCGGCACCGATGGTGATGACGACGAACCCGGGGATGCCGGCTCCGCGCCCGAACCAGCGCTCGGCCTCGGCGAGGGCGACGAGGTCGTTCTCGATCGACGCCGGGACTCCCAGCTCGGCCTCGACGAGGGCGGCCAGGGGCACGTCGGTCCAGTCGAGGAACGGGGCGAACTCCACCCGGCCGTCCCGGACGGCACCCCCGAGCGACACCCCGACGCCCGCCAGGCGGTCGACGCCCAGCCCGCGGACCGCGCGGGCGATCTCGGCGGCGACGCCCTCCGGGTCGCGGCGCTGCAGCGGGTGCTCCTCGTAGGCCAGGAGTCCCGCGCGCACGTCGGTCGCGACCACGTGGAGGGCCTGCCCCGTGATCTTGACGCCCGCGAAGTGCGCCAGGCCCGGACGCACGTCGAGCGGCCGGACGGGCCGGCCGACCGACCCGTCGGACCGGTCGTCGAGCTCGACCATGAGCCCGCGGTCGAGGAACGGCTTGGCCAGGCGCGTGAGGCTCGGCGGCGACAGCCCCAGGCGGCTGGTCAGCTCGCTCCGGGAGATCGGCCCATGGATCAGCACCGCGCGTGCGAGGGCTCTCTCGCTGTCACTCAGCATGCGCTCGACCGGTTCATTGGTTCCATCATGGCACGAACGGCGACGGGAACCGGGTGATTTCTGTGATTGGCGCGTCTTGTGCAGTCTCTTTCTTCCGTGTTAGAACTAACCCATGCTCTCCCACGACGAGGTGACGACCGACCACACCGCTACCGCATCCCAGCCCGACGCGGCGGGACGGGTGCTGCACCTGCACCGCGGCGGCACCAGCGTCGTGGTCGACCTCGACGCCCTCCCGCACCCGGCGATCGTGCACTGGGGCGAGGAGCTCACGGGTTCGAGCGAGCAGACGCTGCGCAATCTGGCCGTCGCGGCACGCCCGCAGCGGGTCTCGGGCGGCCTGGACGAGACCGCGCGCGCCACGCTCGTCGCGACGCCGGGGGGCGGCTGGCTCGGCACACCCGGCCTGGAAGGGCACCGCGACGGAGCCTCGTTCAGCGTCCGGCTGGAGCTCGTCGACGTCCAGGCCGACTACCACCGCGCGCTGCTGTCGCTCGTCGACCGGGAGGCCCGGCTCAGCGTGCAGCTGGAGCTCGGCGTCGGCGCCGCCGGACTGCTCCGCCAGCGCATCACGCTGCGCAACGACGGCGACTCCCGCTACACCGTCCAGCACCTGCACCTCGCGTTCCCCGTGCCGTGGGACGCCACCGAGATCCTCGACACCACCGGGCGCCATCTGCGGGAACGGTCGCCGCAGCGGCACCCCTTCGGGTACGGGACCTACGTTCGCGAGAGCCGCCGCGGTCGGCCGGGCGCGGACGCCACCCTCCTGCTGGCCGCCGGTCGTCCCGGGTTCGGGTTCGAGCGTGGACGGGTCCACGCCGTCCACGTCGCGTGGAGCGGCAACCACCGGCTCGTCGCGGAGCGGTCCGTGTCGGGCGAGGCGTTCCTCGCCGGCGGCGAGCTGTTCGCCCCCGGGGAGGTCGTCCTCGCACCCGGCGCGTCGATCACGTCGCCGGAGGTCATCGGCTCCTGGGGAGACGGGCTGAGCGAGCTCGCCCACCGGTTCCACGACGAGTGGCGACGCCGACCGGCCCATCCTCGCCGAGCCCGGCCGATCACCCTCAACACGTGGGAGGCCGTCTACTTCGACCACTCGCTCGAGCGGCTGACCGCGCTCGCAGACGCTGCCGCGTCCGTCGGCGTCGAGCGGTTCGTGCTCGACGACGGGTGGTTCGCCGGCCGGCGCGACGACACGGCCGGGCTGGGTGACTGGTACGTCGACGCGACCGTCTGGCCCGACGGGCTGCACCCCCTCGTGGCCCATGTCCAGGAGCGCGGGATGGAGTTCGGGCTGTGGGTGGAGCCCGAGATGGTCAACCCCGACAGCGACCTCGCGCGGGAGCACCCGGACTGGATCCTGCGGGCGCGGATGGCCCTGCCGCCGTCGGCACGCCAGCAGCAGGTGCTCGACCTCGCGCACGACGACGCCTACGCCTACGTGGCGGAGCGCTTGCACTCCTTGGTGGACGAGTACCCGATCGCGTACCTGAAGTGGGACCACAACCGCGACCTGCTCGATGCCGGCAGCGGCCCGGAGGGCGTCGCCCGGGTCCGCGCGCACACGCTGGCGCTCTACCGGCTGCTCGACGAGCTCAAGGCCCGCCACCCCGGGCTGGAGATCGAGAGCTGCGCCTCGGGGGGCGCGCGCGTCGACCTGGGCATCCTGGCCCGCACCGACCGCATCTGGACCAGCGACACCCTCGACCCGCTCGAGCGCCTGACCAACCAGCGGTACACGGCCCTGCTGGTGCCGCCCGAGCTGATGGGCATGCACCTGACCAGCCCCGTCGTGCACTCCACGGGCCGGACCGTCGACCTGGACTTCAGCGCCGCGGTCGCCCTCTTCGGGCATGTCGGGATCGAGTGGGACCTCACCGCGACCGACGACGAGACCCGCGCCCGTATCGCCGCGTGGGTCGCGCTCGCCAAGCGCATCCGCCCGCTCGTGGCCACAGGTCGCACCGTCGACGTCGACGGCACCGAGCCCGGCATCGACGTCCGCGGCATCGTCGCGAGCGACAGCTCCTCGGCCGTGTTCACCCTCACGCAGACCGACACGACCGTCGCCTACCCGCCCGGACGGGTCCGGATCCCCGGGCTCGACCCCGGACGGCAGTACCGCATCCGGGTCGTCGGCGGCTCGACGAGCGCCGCGGCCCAGTCGGGCCTCGAGTGGCAGGACCACGGCATCGCACTGACGGGCCACGAGCTCGACGCCGTCGGCCTGCGACCCCCGGTCCAGTACCCCCAGAGATCCACCGTCATCGAGCTGGTTGCCGAGAACGGAGCACCACCCCAGGCGCAAGGAGGCGCACGATGAGACACCGAATGACGCGACGAGGTCGCGTGGCTGCGGCGGCCGGGGCGGTCGCCCTGCTGGCGGCCGTCGCCGGCTGCGCGAACGAACCGTCCGACGGCGTGACCACCCTGAGCTTCTTCCAGTTCAAGGGTGAGGCGCTCGAGGACTTCAACCAGATCATCGCCGACTTCGAGGCGGAGAACCCCGACATCCGCGTCGTGCAGAACCAGGTCGCCGACGCCGACACGGCCATCCGGACGCTCCTGGTCAAGGACAAGGCGCCGGACGTCATCACGCTGAACGCCAGCGGGAACTTCGGGCGGCTCGCGCAGGCCGGGGTCTTCTACGACTTCTCGAACGAGCCCGTGCTCGACACCATCAACCCCGCGGTGCAGGAGATCATCGCGGACCTGGGCACCAACGGTGACGAGGTCAGCGGACTCGGCTACGTCAACAACGCCAACGGGGTCATCTACAACCAGGACATCTTCGAGGAGCAGGGCCTCGAGGTCCCCGAGACGTGGGACGAGCTCATCGCCGTGTGCGACGCGCTCGAGGCCGCGGGCATCACCCCGTTCTACGGCACCCTGGCCGACTCGTGGACCGGGCTGCCGTCCTTCAACGCCCTCGGCGCGTACCCCGCGATGGACGACTTCTTCGACCAGATGCGCGAGCAGGGCGAGGACACCGGCCCCGACTCGGAGGTGTCGTTCGAGAAGAACTTCGCCGAGGCGATGGACCAGCAGTACCAGCTGTTCGAGTACATGCAGGACGGGTACCGGGGCGCGACGTACGACGACGGCAACGCTGCGTTCGCGAACGGCGAGGTCGCCATGCTCCTGCAGGGCATCTGGGCGCTGAGCCCGGTCAAGGGGATCAACCCGGACATCCGGGCGGGGATCTTCCCGTACCCGGCCGCGGACGACCCCGCCGACCGGGTGCTCGTCTCCGGCGTCGACGTCGTCGTCACGATGGCCAAGGACTCCCCGCGCAAGGAGGAGGCGCTGCGGTTCATCGACTACCTGTTCCAGAAGGACGTGATCGAGGAGTTCGCCGCCTCGCAGAACATGGTCCCGTCCGTGGAGGGGGCCGAGCTCAGCGACGAGCCGGCGATCCAGTCGGTCGCGCCGTACTTCGACGAGGGCCGGATCGCCGGCTTCATCGACCACCAGATCCCGCCCAGCATCCCGCTGGCGGCCATCGACCAGCAGTTCCTGTTCAGCGGCGACGCAGAGGCTGCGCTCGCCACCCTCGACAGCGAGTGGAGCAAGGTCGCCGCTCGCACCATCCCCGTGACGGGAGAATGACGATGACGTCCTCCACGCAAGCCCCACCGGCCCCACCCGCGGCCGGCGGCACCGGCCGCACGACGATCCCGCCCGTCAAGGTCGGCCGCGCGCAGACCACCTTCTACTGGATGGTCTGGCCCGCGGTCATCGCGTTCTTCCTGTTCCACACCGTCCCGGTGCTGGTCGGCATCTTCTACAGCTTCACCAACTACGCCGGCTACGGCGGGTGGAACTTCGTCGGGCTGTCCAACTACGCCAACCTGTTCAAGGACGATCGCATCCTGGCGGCCTACGGGTTCTCGTTCCTGTTCGCGATCGCCGCGACCATCCTGACGAACGCGATCTCGCTGGCCATCGCGATGGGCCTGAACGCCAAGATCATGGCGCGCAACCTCTTCCGGGGCGTGTACTTCGTGCCCTACGTCCTGGCGGCCCTGGTCATCGGCTACGTCTTCCAGTTCCTGTTCTCCAGCTCGCTGCCGAAGATCCTGTCGGGCATCCCCCTGATCGCCGACAACATCCTGACGAACGAGACCTGGGCATGGACGGCGATCGTCGCGCTCGCCGTCTGGCAGGCCTGCGCCTTCACGATCATCATCTACCTGTCCGGGCTGCAGACGATCCCGCGCGAGCTCTACGAGGCCGCGTCCCTGGACGGCGCCAAGCCGTGGCGGCAGTTCTCGTCGATCACGTTCCCGCTGATCAGCGCGTTCTTCACGATCAACGTCGTGCTGAGCCTGAAGGGCTTCCTGCAGGTGTTCGACCAGATCGTCGCCCTGACGAACGGCGGTCCGGGCACGGCGACGGAGTCCGTGACCCTGCTCATCTTCCGAGGCGGGTTCTCCGGTGGGGAGTTCGCCTACCAGTCGGCGAACGCGGTGATCTTCTTCATCGTCATCACCATCGTCTCGCTGTTCCAGTTCAAGGTCCTTCAGCGCAGAGAGGCGGACTTCTGATGACCACCGCAGGAACCGCGCTCGGCCAGGCCGAGGCCGTCCTTCCCGAGCCCCGGCGCCGTCGCACCAAGAACGTCGCCGACGACGACTCCCGCAAGATCAACTGGTGGGTGACCGCACTGATCGCGGTGTGCTCCCTGACGATCCTGATCCCGCTGTACCTGGCCGTCGTCGTGGCCCTGAAGACTCCCGACCAGCTCGCCGCCGGCACCGGCTTCGAGTGGCCGAACCCCGTCCGCTGGGAGAACTTCGCCGAGGCGTGGGAGCGGACGAGCTTCCCCCAGGCCCTCATGAACACCGCGATGATCACCGTCGGTGCGGTCGTCCTCACGCTGCTCACCAGCTCGGTCGTCGCGTACGGCATCGCGCGCAACATCCACCGGCCGTTCTTCAAGGGCGTCTTCTTCTACCTGCTGGCCGCCCTGTTCATCCCGTTCCCGATCATCATGCTGCCGCTCGTGAAGCAGACGTCGCTCCTGGGGCTCGACAACCAGGCGGGCATGATCGTGCTCTACACGATCTACGGGCTGTCGCTGAACATCTTCATCTACACCGCCTACATCCGCTCGATCCCCATCGAGCTCGAGGAGGCGGCACGGGTGGACGGTGCGTCGACGTGGCGGGTGTTCCGGCAGATCATCTTCCCGCTGCTGACCCCGATGAACGCGACGGTCGGCATCCTCACGTGCGTGTGGGCGTGGAACGACTTCATCATGCCGCTCGTGGTGCTCACCGATCCCGGGGCGCGCACCCTGCCGCTGGCGCAGTACGTGTTCCAGGGGCAGTTCAACACCGACTACACCGTGGCGTTCGCGTCCTACCTCATGGCCATGGCCCCCCTGCTGGTGGTCTACATCTTCAGCCAGCGCTGGGTCATCTCCGGGGTCACGCGCGGGTCGATCAAGTAGCCGACGACGGGCCCGCTCCCCCTCCGGAGCGGGCCTGTCGTCACGCCACGGCGTCAAGGTCTTGCGAAAGTAGTTTCTCTAGTGGAAAGTACTTCCCATGACCTCCACAAACCCCACACCCGACGAGGCACGCCAGCTGCTCGCGATGACCGCCGGGGCCGCCGGATCGCTGCGCGCCGCCGGCCAGAACCGGCACGCCCAGTGGCTCACCGGCCTCGCGACCAGCACGTTCATGTTCTACGTCGGCCTGAGCACGATCCCCGACGACGGCCCGGCCCTCGTCCTGTGCGGCGCCTACATGGCCTCGTGCCTGGTGCTCTCCCTCGCCCTGCTCCGGGGCGTCACCGTGACCAAGGAAGGCATGGGACGCCGCTGGATCGGTGCCATCCGCGGCTGGGGCGTCGCCTACACGGTCTCGCTGATCGTCGGCCTGACCTGGCTGCGCGAGTCCGTCCTGTTCTGGCTGCTCGCCTCGGTCGTCGTCACCGCCCCGCTGGCCGTCGGCGCCTGGCGCGAGGGACGCGCCTGATGCCCCCGCTCCCCGGCAGCGACTCCGTCGGGGAGGAGGCGCGCGCCCGTCTGGACGAGGTCATCCACTCCCCCGTGCGGCTGTCCGTGGTCGCCGCCCTGGCCGCGACGGACGAGGCCGAGTTCGCCGCCGTCCGCGACGCGGTGCAGATCAGCGACTCGGCGCTCAGCAAGGCCGTGACCGCCCTGGAGCAGGCCGCCTACGTGGCCGTGCGCAAGGGGTACGTCGGCAAGCGTCCCCGCACCTGGCTCAGCCTGACCCCGGCCGGCCGCGAGGCGCTGAGCGCGCACCTCACGGCGCTGCGGGCGATCGCGGGCGCCTGAACGCGCGAACGGCCCGGTCCGTGAAGGACCGGGCCGTTCGACACACGCCTCTCAGATCAGGACGGCGCCCTTCGACGCCGACTGCACCAGCTTCGCGTACTTGGCCAGCACCCCGCGCGTGTACGTGGGAGGCAGCGGCGCCCAGCCGGCCTTGCGGGCCTCCAGCTCCTCCGCGCTGACCAGCAGGTCCAGCTTCCCGTTGGCCACGTCGAGCTGGATCCGGTCGCCGTCCTGGACGAACGCGATCGGGCCGCCGTCGACGGCCTCGGGCGCGACGTGCCCGACGCACAGCCCGGTGGTGCCGCCGGAGAAGCGTCCGTCGGTGAGCAGCAGCACGTCCTTGCCCAGGCCCGCACCCTTGATCGCACCCGTGATGGCGAGCATCTCGCGCATGCCCGGGCCGCCCTTGGGACCCTCGTAGCGGATGACCACGACGTCGCCCGCGACGATCGTGCCGTCCTCGAGCGCGTCCATCGCGGCGCGCTCGCGCTCGAACACGCGGGCCGTCCCCTCGAACACGTCGGAGTCGAAGCCGGCAGACTTCACCACGGCACCCTCGGGTGCGAGCGAGCCGTGCAGGATCGTGATGCCGCCGGTCTTGTGGATCGGGTTGTCCAGCGCGCGCAGGATCTTGCCGTCGGGGTCCGGCGGGTTCACGTCCGCCAGGTTCTCCGCGACGGTCCTGCCCGTCACCGTCAGGCAGTCGCCGTGCAGGAGGCCCGCGTCGAGCAGCGCCTTCATCACGACCGGGACGCCGCCGATGCGGTCGACGTCGTTCATCACGTAGCGGCCAAACGGCTTGAGGTCACCGAGGTGCGGCACCTTGGCGGCGACCCGGGAGAAGTCGGCGAGCGTGAGGTCGACCTCGGCCTCGTGCGCGATGGCCAGCAGGTGCAGGACCGCGTTGGTGGAGCCGCCGAACGCCATGACGACGGCGATGGCGTTCTCGAACGCCTCCTTGGTCATGATCTGGCGCGCGGTGATGCCCTTGCGGAGCAGCTCGACGACGGCCTCGCCGGACTTGTGCGCGAACGCGTCGCGGCGGCGGTCGGCGGACGGCGGGGCGGCCGAGCCGGGGATCGACATGCCGATCGCCTCGGCCACGGACGCCATGGTGTTGGCCGTGTACATGCCGCCGCAGGCACCCTCGCCAGGACAGATCGCCCGCTCGATGCGGTCGACGTCCTCGCGGCTCATGAGCCCGCGGGCGCACGCGCCGACAGCCTCGAACGCGTCGATGATCGTGACGTCCTTCTCGGTGCCGTCCTCGAGCTTGACCCAGCCCGGTGCGATCGACCCGGCGTACAGGAACACGCTGGCCAGGTCGAGGCGGGCCGCGGCCATCAGCATGCCCGGCAGGGACTTGTCGCAGCCGGCCAGCAGGACGGAGCCGTCGAGGCGCTCGGCCTGCATGACGGTCTCCACCGAGTCGGCGATGATGTCGCGGCTCACCAGCGAGAAGTGCATGCCCTCGTGGCCCATCGAGATGCCGTCCGAGACCGAGATGGTGCCGAACTCGAGCGGGTAGCCGCCCGCCGCGTGCACGCCTGCCTTCGCCGCCTGCGCCAGCCGCTGGAGCGAGAGGTTGCAGGGCGTGATCTCGTTCCAGGAGCTGGCGACGCCGATCTGGGGCTTCGCGAAGTCGTCGTCGCCGAGGCCTACCGCGCGGAGCATGCCGCGCGAGGCCGTGGCCTCGAGGCCGTCGGTGACGGTGCGCGAGCGGGGCTTGATGTCGACTGCTTTGCCGGAAGGACCGGCGTGTGAGCTGGGGGCGTTGTCCGACGTCACGGTCATGCTCGCGAGTGTAGGACTGCGCCCGCGCGCTGCCGCAGGAGGGTCACCCTGCGGACGGCGTCCCCACGCGCTCACCCTGCGGCGGCGTTCATCGCGTCGACGACGCCCGCGGCCGACCCGGTGCCGGCGAACTGCTGGGCGATCGCGTCGTTCAGCGCACCACCGACCGTGCTGCCGTACGCGACGTCGAGCCAGAGCTGCACGTACGGCGCCTTGTTGCGGAAGGCGAGCAGCGCCGCCATGTTCGGGTCGCTCACCCCGGCCTCGGACCCCTGCGTGACCGGCAGCCCCGCACCCGTCTCGGCGTAGTCCGTCTGGACGTCGACGCTCAGGATGTACTGCAGGAACTCGACGCACTCGGGCGGTGCGTCCGCCGAGCAGGAGAAGCCGTCGCCGCCGCCGAGCGCCGAGTACGCGTTGCCCTGGCCACCCGCGGTCAGGGGGAACGGGAACCAGCCGAGGTCGTTGCCGAGGCCCGTGCCGTTCGCCGCCAGGCCCGACATGACACCGGGGTGCCAGTGGCCCATCAGCTCCATCGCCACACCGCCGTTGGCCAGGAGCGCCGCAGAGCTCGTGTCACCCTGCTGTGCCGGGGCTGCGAGGAAGCCGTCCTGGAAGGGCGACGTGGCCAGGAATGCCTCCAGGTCCGTCCCCGCCTTCTCGAAGCACGGGTCGCTGAAGCTCTTCGACGCGCCCGCCGCCATCATCGTGTCGGGCTCGCAGGCGCGCAGCGCGTAGTTGTACCAGTAGTGCGCGGCCGGCCACTTGTCCCCCGCGCCCACGGCGATGGGCACGATGCCCGCCGCCCGGAGCTTCGCGACCGCCGCGTCCAGGTCCTCCTGGAGGATCGGGGTGCTCTCGATCCCGGCCTGCTCGAACAGCGCGCGGTTGTACCAGAAGCCCTCCACGCCCATGCTGAACGGCAGCCCGTACGTGCGGCCCTCCAGCTGCCACCCGGCCGCCGAGCCGCCGATGAGCTCGAGCTCGGAGCTCACGTCGTCTGTCAGGTCGAGCAGGACCCCGGCGGCCACCTGCTCGCCCATCTGCCCGCCGCCCCACTGCTGGAAGATGTCGGGGAAGCCACCGGTCTTCAGGGCGTCGGCGAGCTTGGCCTTGAGCTCCTCGTTCTGGATGGGCACGTTCTCGATCGTGACGTTCGGGTGGTCGGCCTCGAAGCCGAGGGCCACCCGCTCGAAGTAGCTGTTCAGCGGCTCGTCGACGCCGTTGTGCCACCACGTCAGGGTGACCGGGCCGTCGGAGCCCTCCGAGCCGCCCCCGGTGCCTGCGCAGGCGGCGAGCAGGGCGGTCGCGGCGGCGACCGCGGCCACCGACCTCCCCCAGCGTGTGATTCCCATGTCGTCGTCCTCTCAGGTCGTCATTGACGTGCTGGGACAAGTGCGGACAGCACCGGCGCGGCGGTGCTGGTCGTGACGGGCTGACATCGTTATCGACATCGTTATCGAAGACCGAGAGTGCTGTCCCCGATCGGGGGATCCAGGTATTTCTGCAGGTCAGCAGGCTTCAGTGGGTACAGCGAGGCCGTCGCCTGCGGCAGCCCGCGGACGACGGCCTCTCGACTGCTCAGTCGGTGACGGACACCGCGGTCCAGCGCGGGCTGTCCACGCCGACCGTGTGGACGGGGCCGGTGAGCGACGTGCGCGCCTCGGTCTCGCGCTCGGCACAGGACGGACCCACCCAGAGCTCGACCTCGCCGGGCTCGACCACCCGGACGAGGTCACGGTCGGAGAACGCCAGCCGGGTCGTCGGCACCGAGAAGGTCACCAGTGCGGACTCGCCGGCCTCGAGGTGGACGCGCCGGTACCCGACGAGCTGCGCCACCGGTCGGGTGACCGAGCCGACGACGTCGTGCACGTAGAGCTGCACCACGTCGGCCCCGGGCCGGCCCCCCGTGTTGGTGACGCGGACGCTCGCCCCGATGTGCCCGTCGGTGGGCACCTGCGCATCCACCTCGAGGTCGCTGTGCACGAACGTCGTGTACGACAGCCCGTGACCGAACGGGAGCGCGGGGGTGCTCCGCAGGTTGGTGACGTCGCCGTTGCCGCCCAGCTTCGGGTGCAGGTACGTGAACGGCTGCGCGCCGGCCGAGCGCGGCAGGCTGACGGGCAGGTGCCCCGACGGGTTGACCCGGCCGGAGAGCACCCCCGCGAGCGCGGTGCCGCCCTCCTCGCCCGGGAAGAACGCCTGCACGACAGCCGCGCAGCGCTCCACGGCCCAGTCGATCGCGTACGGGCGACCGGTCAGCAGGACGAGCACGACAGGGGTGCCCGAGGCCAGGACGGCCTCGACCAGCTCGCGCTGCACGCCCGGCAGCTCGAGGTCGTCGCGGTCGCAGCCCTCCCCCACGGTCCCCCGGCCGAACAGCCCGGCGTGGTCGCCCACGACGAGCACGGCCGTCTCGGCGGACGTCGCCGCGCGCACGGCCTCCTCGAAGCCCGACCTGTCGTCGTCGTCGACCGCGCAGCCGAGCGCGGAGACGATCTCCGCGTTCGGGAGCTCCGCCGCGAGCGCCTGCCGGACCGTCGGGCTCTCGAACCCGACCTCGACCTCGGGGTGGTGCGCGAGCACGTGGTTGAGGAACGAGTAGCAGCCGAACAGGGCCTCGGCGCGGTCGGCGTTCGGGCCGATGACCGCGATCCGCGCCGGGCTCACCAGGGGCAGGGTGCCGTCGTTCGACAGCAGCACGACCGACTCCTCGGCCAGCTGGGCTGCCAGACCGCGGTGCAGCGGGCTGTCCAGGTCCACCGAGGCCGGCGGCTCGTCGTCGAACGTCGCGTCGAGGAGCCCGAGCTCCTCCTTCTGCCGCAGTGCCCGAAGGACCGCCCGGTCGACCAGGGCCTCGTCGACGCGTCCGGCACGGACCGCCTCGGCGAGCGGGGTCAGATATGCGTCGCCCGTCGGCAGCTCGATGTCCACGCCGGCCGCGAGGGCGAGACCCGCGGCTTCGCCGAGGTCACCGGCCACCTCGTGCAGCAGGTGCAGGAACGCCACCCCGAAGTAGTCGGCGACGACCGGTCCGTCGAACCCCCAGCGGTCGCGCAGGATGCCGGTGAGCACGCGCGGGTCGGCCGCGACGGGGACGCCGTCGATCTCGTTGTACGAGCTCATGACCGACCGTGCCCCGCCGTCGAGGAGCGCCATCTCGAACGGCACCAGCAGGACGTCCTCGACCTCACGCGGGCCGGCGTGCACCGGCGCGAAGTTGCGCCCCGACTGGGAGCCCGAGTAGCCGACGAAGTGCTTGAGCGTCGCGTGCACGCCGGTCGACTGCAGGCCGCGCACGTAGGACGTGCCGACCGTGCCGACGACGTACGGGTCCTCCGAGATGCACTCGTCGACCCGCCCCCACCGGGGGTCACGGATGACGTCGAGGACGGGCGCGAGACCCTGGTGGATGCCGAGCGTCCGCATCGACCCGCCGATCGCGGCACCCATCTGCTCGACCAGGTCGGGGTCGAACGACGCGCCCCACGCCAGCGGCGTCGGGAACGTCGCCGCGCGCCACGCCGACAGACCGGTCAGGCACTCCTCGTGCACGAGGGCCGGGATGCCCAGCCGCGTCTCGCGCACCAGCCTGCGCTGCAGGTTCCACAGCCACTGCGCACGCTCGGCCGCGTCGACCGGGCGGGTGCCGTAGACGCGGGTCAGGTGCCCGAGCCCGTGCTGCGTGGACTCGTCGAGCGTCTGCTCGCGCGTGAACTCGCCCTGGAGCGGGGCCACGACCTCGCCGTCGCCCTTCTCCCAGAACCCGACGATCTGCGCCAGCTTCTCCTCGAGGGTCATCCGGGCGAGCAGCTCGCTCGCGCGGTCGACCACAGCAGGAACAGCCAGGGTCTGAAGATCCGTCACGGATCTGTCTCCTTCGGTGGTGACGTGCTGTGCTGGGCGGGTGTGCACGGATCAGCCCTTGACCGCGCCCTGGAGGCCGTTGACGATCCGCTTCTGCATGGCGAGGAAGAACACGAGCGCCGGGATCATGGCCAGGCTGGTGAACGCGAAGACGCCCGCGGTGTCGGAGGAGTACTCCGACGAGAAGTCCGCGACGCCCAGGGGCAGCGTCTTCATGTCGCTCTGCAGCAGGAGCAGCGGGAGCAGGTACGCGTTCCACGAGCCGACGAACGCCAGCACGCCGACCGTCACCATGCCAGGCCCGGACAGCGGGAGCAGGATCCGCCAGAAGAAGCCGATGCGGGAGGCACCGTCGAGCAGCGCCGCCTCCTCGAGCTCGTCCGGGAGGGCCTGCAGGAACGGGCGCAGGATGACCACCGTCACCGGCAGCGCGAACGCCGCCTGGGGCAGGGCCACGCCCCACCAGGTGTTCCCCATGCCCAGGTCCGTGATGAGGATGAACAGCGGGATGATCGCGACGGTCGCCGGGAACAGGAGCCCGAGCACGAACACGGTGAACAGCTGCTCGCGACCCTTGAACTTGTACCGGGCCAGCGGGTACGCCGCCATGATCCCGAAGACCACGACGAGTGCCGTCGTCAGGAGCGCGATCACGGTGGAGTTGAGCGCGTACCTCCAGAAGTTCGGGTTGGTCAGCACGCCCGTGTAGTTGAACAGCACCCACGGGTCCGGCATCCCCGCCGGCGACTCGGCCAGCTGCGCGTTGGTCCGGAAGCCGCCGAGCACGCCGTACAGCACGGGGCCGACGGTGAGGGCGACGACGGCGAGGGCGAGCGCGTAGACGAGCGGGTTGCCGCCGGTGTACTTGCCGGTCCTGCGTCGCGCGCCTCGCGTCCTGGGCGACTTCGGCGACGTCGCGGACGTCGGGGCCAGGGTGCCGGCGCTCATGCCTTCACCTTCTTCTTGGAGGCGGTGGGGTCCTGGATGTCCCGGCGCAGGATGAAGCGCTGGTACAGCAGGGCCAGGACGAGGGCGACGATGAAGAGGATCACGGAGGCCGCCGCGGCGATCCCGTAGTTCTGCCGCTTGGTGCCCTCGGTGATGAGGAACGTCGCCATGGTCGTGGTCGCGTTGGCCGGGCCGCCCTGGGTGAGGATCCAGACCATGTCGAACAGCTGGAGCGAGCCGATCATCGACAGGAACGCCCAGGTGCGGATGGTCGGGCCCAGCAGCGGGAGCGTGATCTTGCGCTGCGTCTGCCACCAGCTGGCGCCGTCGATCTGCGAGGCCTCGTAGAGCTCCTCCGGGACGCCCTGCAGCCCCGCGAGGAAGAGGATCACGGCGAGCCCGAGGTACTTCCACGTCAGGACGACGATGACGGTCCAGAGCGCGTACTCGGGGGTGCCGAGGAAGCCCTGCTCGGGCCCGCTCAGCCCCACGGCATCGAGCATGGCGTCGATGACGCCGTACTTCGGCTGCAACAGCTGGAACCACACGACGCCCGCGATGACCTCGGCCAGCACGTACGGCACGAAGATGATCGTGCGCAGGACGCCCTGCCCCCACATCTTGCGGTTGAGCAGCAGCGCGATGGCCAGACCGAGCGGGAGCTGGATGGCGACGGACGCCACCACGATGATCAGGTTGTGCTGGAGCGCGCCGGTGAAGACGTCGTTGTTGAGAACGCTCACATAGTTCTTGAGGCCGACGAAGTCGACCAGCGGGCCGTAGCCCTTCCAGCGGTAGGCCGAGAGCTGGACGGCTCGGATGATCGGCACCACCACGAAGAACAGGAACAGCAGGAGGGCGGGTGCCACGAAGAAGGCGATCTCCAGGCGCTTGCGGAGGGCCGATCCCGTCCCACGGCGTCCGCCCGGGGCCGGGGCCACCGGCCGCGCCGAAGCGCGACCGGTGGCCGAGGCCTGTGGGGAGGACGTCGCAGGCGAGGCGGTGACGCCCACGCGGGCGGTCGTCTCGTCTGCCACGTCGGTCACTTCTCCGCGTCAGCCGCCGCCTGCGTGGCGTCGACGATGTCCTGCGGGGTGGCCTGGCCGGCGAAGGCCAGGGCGATCTCGTCGTTCATGGCGCCACCGACGGAGGCACCGAACGCCGTGTCGAAGTAGAGCTGCACGTACGGCGCCGCGTCACGGATCTTGAGGAGCTCGGCCAGGGCCGGGTCCGAGACGTACTGCGAGGCCGTCGAGTTGGTCGGCAGACCCATGTCGAGCTCCGCGAAGCCCTTCTGGACCTCGTCCGACAGCAGGTAGACCGCGAAGTCCACCGCGGCGTCGGGCGCCTCCTCGGAGACTGCCCACGCGTCACCGCCACCGAGTGCGGCCTCCGGGTCGCCCTCGCCGCCGTCGACGGCCGGGAACGGGAACCAGCCGGTGTTCTCGCCGAGACCCTTGCCGTCCTCCGTGAGGCCCTGCATGACGCCGGGCTCCCAGTGGCCCTGCATCTCCATGGCGACCTTGCCGGTGGCCAGGAGACCCGAGGCGCTGGTCGCGCCCGTCTGGGCCGGGGTGGACAGGAAGCCTGCGTTGAACGGCTCCGTGCCGATGAGCGCCTCGAGGTCCTCGCCGGCCTTGACGAAGCACGGGTCCGAGAAGTCGAGCGTCTGCACGGCGTCGGTCAGGACGTCCTGCGAGCACTCGCGCAGCGCGTAGTAGTACCAGTAGTGGGCGGCCGGCCACTTGTCACCGGCACCCACGGAGACGGGCTCGATGCCCGCGGCCTTGAGCTTGTCGACGGCGGCGTTGAAGTCGTCCCACGTGGCGGGCGGCTCGGTGATGCCGGCCTGCTCGAAGAGCGCCTTGTTGTACCAGAAGCCGACGACGCCGACCGAGAACGGCAGACCGTAGGTCTTGCCGTCCACCTGCCAGCCGGCGACGGAGCCACCGATCTTCTCGATGGTGTCCGCGGCCGCCTCGGAGATGTCCTTGGTCAGACCCGCCTCGACGTGGTCGGCCAGCTCGCCGCCACCACGCTCCATGTAGATGTCGGGGGCGTCACCGCTCTGGAACGCGGCGTCGAGCTTGGTGAGCATGTCCTCGTGCTGCATGGCGTTGACCTCGACGGTCACGCCCGGGTTGGCGGCCTCGAAGTCGGCCGCGACCTTGTCGTAGTAGTCCTTGCCGTCACCGGTGTTGGAGTTGTGCCACCACGTGATCGTCGTGTCGCCGGAGGCGCCGTCGGTCGAGTCGTCGCCCGCGTCGCCCGAGCTGCAGGCGGTCGCCAGCAGGGCAATACCAGCACCCAGGGCAAGGGTGCGAAGGACTGTTGTCCTCATCATCGTTGAATCTCCTCGTCGTCACTGACAGGGCTGGACGGCGCCAAGGTTGGCACCCGAGTCTGTGTGGTGTCAATCGTTGTCGATAACGTTATCGAAACGAAGGTCTCAGGTAGATAACGTTATCGAAACTATGCTCTATGCTCCACAACGTGGACTCGACACCTCGCGTGAAGATGGAAGACGTCGCCCGGACGGCAGGCGTGTCTGTCGCGACGGTCTCCAAGGTCGTCAACGGGCGGTACGGCGTCGCCCAGGCCACGCTGACCCGCGTCCAGGAGGTCATCGACGAGCTCGGGTACGAGGCCAGCCTCGGCGCGCGGTCGCTGCGCAGCCACCGCACCAACGTGCTCGGCATCCTCGTGGCGGAGTTCGAGCCGTTCAGCACGGAGCTCCTCAAGGGGGCGTCCTCGGCCGTCGGCTCGACGGGTTACGAGCTGCTCGCCTACTCCGGTGGTGGCCGCGGCGCCGACGTCGGCTGGGAGCGGCGCTACCTGTCCCGGCTGTCCGGCACCTTGATCGACGGCGCCATCATCGTGACCCCGACGGTCGTCGAGGCAAACACCGGCGTGCACGTCGTGGCCGTCGACCCGCACACCGGCCCGACCGGCCTCCCGACCGTCGACTCCGACAACTACGCCGGCGCGGTGCTGGCCACCGAGCACCTCATCAGCCTGGGGCACCGCCGGATCGGCTTCCTGGGCGGACGCCTCGACCTCGAGTCCGCCCGGCTGCGTGAGGACGGGTTCCGCAAGGCGATGGACGCGGCCGGCCTCCCGGTCGACGAGTCCCTGGTCGCCGTCGGTGGGTACCGCCCCGAGACCGCGGACGCGCCTGCGCGCGCGCTGCTGGGGAACCCCGACCGGCCCACCGCCGTGTTCGCCGCGAACGACCTCTCGGCCATCCAGGTGATGGCGGTCGCGGTCGAGCTGGGCATGACGGTGCCGGACGACCTGTCGGTGATCGGGTTCGACAACGTGCCCGAGTCGGCGCTGGCCACTCCCCCGCTGACCACGATCAACCAGCCGCTGCAGGAGATGGGCGCTGCGGCGCTGCGCCTGCTGGTCGACCTGATCGAGGGCAAGGAACGGCCGACGCACCTGCGGCTCCCGACCGAGCTGGTGGTCCGCGCGTCCTGCGCCCCGCCGCGCCAGTGACCCTCGCTCGCCGTCCCCGCGGACAGGACACCTCACGTCAGATGCCGCGGTCGTAGCACCCCCGAACGTCGAAGGCCCCGGATCAACCTCCACTCCGATCCGGGGCCTTCGGCTTGCCTGTGCTCAGCTGTTGCTGCGCGCCTGCCACGTGCACACGCAGACCTCGTTGCCCTCGCCGTCGGCCAGCACCCAGAACGCGGGCGCGCGCTCGTCGCTGACCAGGTGGCCGCCCGCGGCGATCGCCGCCGCGACGCGCGCCTCCGCCTGGTCGTGCCCGACGATCACGTCGAAGTGGATCCGGTTGCGCTGGGGCCGGGGCGCGTCCATCTGCTGGAACCAGATGGACGGGCCGATCCCGGCGGGGTCGACGAGGTCGTCGTCGTTGCGGACGTCGTACCCGAAGACCGCCGCCCAGAACGGGCGGACCGCGGGGATGTCGAGGGCGTCGACGGCGATCTCGAGCATCCCGCTCAACGGGGCCGCGCCGGTCACCCCCAGCTCGTCGGCGAGGGCGGTCACCGTCGCGGCGAGGTCGACGTCGCGCTGGGTCAGGCCGCCGGCGTCGTGGCTGGAGGTGGTCACCGTGACCTGCCCCCAGCGCAGCACCACGTCCGGGTGGTGGTTCGCCTCGTCGGCCGCTGCCGCGATCCGCGAGACGAAGGCGGCCGCCGTGGTGAAGTCGGGCGTCGTGAACGTGGCGCGCAGCGACTGGAGCAGGACGCGCCAGTGCCGCTGGTCGACCGCAGCCGTGACGTCGGAGTGCCGAAGGAGGGTGGTGTCAGCCATGCCGACCACCCTGCCACCGGGCGGTCAGTGCTGCAGCGCCGCCTCGGCCTCGGAGTCGGCGCCCGCCCGGATGTGCCGCGTGACCCACGGGGCGAGGGCGAACATGCCCCCGGCGAAGGCGAGCGCGACGAGCCCGATGACCCCGAAGTAGGCGGCCGGGGCGACGTCCGGCGTCGACTGGATCACCTGCGCGGCGATGGCATTGCCGGCTGACGGCGCCAGGAACCAGAGCGCCATCGCCTGCCCGCGGTAGGCCTTCGGCGCCAGCAGGGTGGTCGCGGCCAGGCCGACGGGCGAGAGGCACAGCTCACCGACGGTCTGGATCACGTAGACGATGATCAGCACCCACGCCGACGTCTTCTCACCGTCGGCCAGCCACGACGCCCCGGCCAGGAACACGAAGCTCAGCGCGGCGAACGTCAGGCCGAGCGCGAACTTCACGGCGGTCGGCGGACGGTCGTCGAGCTTGATCCACAGCCACGCGAACACCGGCGCCAGCACGATGATCGCGGCCGGGTTGATCGACTGGAACAGCTCGGGCGAGACGGTCACGCCGAACAGCGTCAGGTCGGTGTTGTCCTGCGCGTAGGACGCCAGGGTGCTGGCGGCCTGCTCGAAGATCATCCAGAAGATCATGGCGGCGACGAAGAGCGGGATGTAGGCGCGCAGCCGGGTCCGCTCGTGGTCGTTCACCTTGCGCGACCGGAACATCACGACGAACGTCGCGACCGGCGCGGCGAACGCGAGGTAGGAGATCCCGTCGATGAACGACGTGAGGCCGAAGCCACCCTGGATCAGCGCGGCGAGGCCGAACGCGAGCACGACGCCGACGGCGACGACCACCAGCAGCCGGGCCACCGCCGGGCGCTCGTGGGGGGCCAGCGGGTTCGGCGGGACGTCGCCCGCTCCCCCGAGGTACTTGCGCCCGGCGACGAAGAAGACCAGGGCGATCGCCATCCCGATCGCCGCGACCGCGAAGCCCCAGTGGTAGCCGCCGACCGCCCGCGCCGCGCCGACCAGGAACGGCGCCGCCAGGGACCCGATGTTGATCCCCATGTAGAAGATCGAGAAGCCCGAGTCGCGGCGCGGGTCGTCCCGGTCGTACAGCTCGCCGACCATGCTCGACACGTTCGGCTTGAGCAGGCCGGTGCCGAGGGCCACCAGGACGATGCCGAGGAACGAGAACGACGCCTGCGGCACCGTGAGGAACAGGTGACCGGCGGCGATGATGATGCCGCCGTACAGGACCGACCGCCGTGCGCCGATGAACCGGTCCGCGAGCCAGCCACCGAGCACGGACAGCAGGTAGACCGAGGACCCGTAGACGGCGACGAGCGCCTCGCCGGACGTCTGCTCGATCCCGAGACCGCCGTTGGCCAGCGTGTCCGTCAGGTAGAAGAGCAGGATGGCGCGCATCCCGTAGTAGCTGAACCGCTCCCACAGCTCGGTGCCGAACAGCGTGAACAGGCCGAGGGGCTGGCCGAAGAAGGCGCGGTCCTTGGGCAGGGTGTCGCTCTTGCGGGCGCTCGGCTCGGTCCCCCCAGGGCCCCCCACCTGCGCGTCGGCTGCGCCGCTCATCTGCCCATCGTGGCCTCGCCGGTGGGTGCGCACCACCGGCAGCGGCCGGACGAGCGGCGAGCACGGTCCCCGGTTACCGTCGCCGGGTGCCCACGATCCACTGGTTCCGTCGCGACCTGCGGCTCGCGGACAACCCCGCACTGCTCGCCGCGATCGAGCAGGCGCGCGATGCCGACGACGAGGTCGTGCCGCTGTTCGTCGTCGACCCCGCACTGTGGCGCGCAGCGGGAACCCCGCGGCTGACCTACCTCACGCGCAGCCTGCGGGCGCTCGACGAGTCGCTCGGCGGACGGCTAGCGGTCCGGCACGGGCGGGCGTCCGACGTGGTGCCCGCGGTCGCGCGCGAGGTCGGCGCCCCGGCGGTGCACGTCACCGCGGCGACCGAACCCTACGGCCGGCGGCGCGACGACGCAGTCGAGCGCGCGCTCGACGTGCCGCTGGTCCGCACCGGCTCGCCGTACGCCGTCGCGCCCGGCCGGCTGACCACGCAGGGCGGTACACCGTTCCAGGTGTTCACCCCGTTCCGCGGCGCGTGGCTCGACCACGGCTGGTCCGCCCCGGCGCCCCGACCTCAGCGGGTCCCGTGGGCGGACGTGCGCTCCGACGGGATCCCCGACGAGCCCCTGACGGACGTGCGGCTCCCCCGGGCCGGTGAACGCGCCGCCCACGGGCGCTGGACCGAGTACCTGCACGACGGGCTCGCCGAGTACGCCAGCCTGCGCGACCGACCCGACCTCGACGGCACCTCGATGCTCTCGATCCCGCTGAAGTACGGCGAGCTGCACCCCCGCACGCTGCTGGCCGACCTGGCGGAGGCGCCGTTCGACGTCTCCACGTTCCGGTCCGAGCTGGCGTGGCGCGAGTTCCACGCCGACGTCCTGTGGCACCACCCCGGCGCGACGCAGCGGTCGCTGCGCACCGTCGTGCCGGAGGACTCGTGGGACACCGGGAGCGCCGCCTTCGAGGCCTGGGCGGGCGGGCGGACCGGCTACCCCTTCGTCGACGCCGGCATGCGCCAGCTGCGCGCGCTGGGCTGGATGCACAACCGCGTCCGCATGGTCGTGGCGTCGTTCCTGGTCAAGGACCTGCACGTGCGCTGGCAGCGCGGAGCGGCGCACTTCCTCGACTGGCTCGTCGACGGGGACATCTCCCAGAACCAGCTGAACTGGCAGTGGGTGGCCGGCACCGGGCGGGACGCGGCGCCGTACTTCCGCGTGTTCAACCCCGTGTCGCAGGGCGAGAAGTTCGACCCCGACGGCTCCTACGTGCGGCAGTGGGTGCCGGAGCTGCGCGGCATCGCCGGGCGTGCCGTGCACCAGCCGTGGAAGCTGGGGCTGGAGGCACCCGAGGACTACCCCCCGCCGATCGTCGACCACGCGGTCGAGCGCAAGGTCGCCCTCGACGACTTCCACCGCGGCCGCGGCTAGCCGGCGTCGAACCTGCTCAGCACCGTCGCGTCGAAGCGGGTCATCGCGGAGATCCGCCCGCCGTCCAGGGTGAGGACGAGGAGACCCGTGCCGCGGCGGGACCCGTCGGACGCCCGCAGGTACGTCACGAACGCCGGCTGCCCGTTGGCGCACGTCGCGACGAGCTCGAACCGGCGGCCCCCGCCCAGGATGCCCGCGCAGAAGCGGGCGGCGAGCTCCCGGCCGACGTACTCGTACGGCATCGGTGGCATCGAGATGAACACGTCGTCGGTGAGCAGGGCCACCAGCGCGACCACGTCGGCCGACTCGTACGCACTCACGAACCGGGCGACGAGCGCGTCGTCGCCGGGGGTGGTGGTGCCCGACGGTCGGGCCTCCCGCAGACCGGCCCGCGCTCGCTTCAGGGCGCTCGTCACCGAGTCGACGCTGGTGTCGAGCATGTCGGCCACCTCGCGCGCGGGGAACCCCAGGACGTCGCGCAGGAGAAGGACTGCCACCTGGCGGTGCGGCAGGACCTGGAGCGCCGTGACGAAGGCCAGCGAGATCGACTCGGTGCGCTCGTAGCGCGCCTCGGGGCCCGGACCGACGAGGGCGTCGGGGAACGGCTCCAGCCACACGACCTCCCCGAGCCGGCTGGGCTCGACCAGGTCCACCCCGGGCACGTCCCACGCCTGGGGTGGCCGGCGGGCGGCCGCGCGACGCGCGTTGAGGCACCGGTTGGTGGCGATCCGGTACAGCCAGGTGCGCAGGGACGACCGCCCCTCGAAGGAGTCGAGACCCTGCCACGCCGCCAGGAGCACGTCCTGCAGGACGTCCTCGGCATCCTGCAGCGACCCGAGCATCCGGTAGCAGTGCACCAGGAGCTCCCGCCGGTACGGCGCCGTCAGCTCACTGAAGGCTGTGTCCTCGTCCACCTGCGTCATGCGACCTCCCTCGTCCCACCCTGGCGTACAGACACCGGACGGTGCACGAACTGGGCGCCCAGTTCCGCTGCGTCGCGGTGTCTACCTGGTCGGTTGCCGTCGCAGGGACGGCGCACCGACAGGAAGAGGATCACCATGTTGCTGCAGGACAAGGTCGCCGTGGTCTACGGGGGCGCGGGCTCCATCGGCAGCGCGCTCGCCCGGGCGTTCGCGGCCGAGGGCGCGACGGTCCACGTCACGGGACGCGACAAGGCGGCGGTCGACGTCGTCACCGACAAGATCGTCGCGGAGGGCTTCACCGCCGAGGCGGCGCAGGTCGACGCGCTCGACGAGCGGGCTGTCGACGAGCACCTGCGGCACGTGGTGGACACCTCGGGCCGCGTCGACATCTCGGTGAACGCCATCGGCATCCCCGACGGGGACATCCTGGGGCTGCCGCTCGTCGAGCTCGACGCCGCACAGTTCGCGCTCCCCCTCGCCACGTACACGACGTCGTACTTCCTCACGGCCCGGCTGGCGGCCCGGCGGATGATCCCCGCCGGGTCGGGGGTGATCATGACCGTCACCGCCCTGCACTCGCGGACCGGGCTTCCCCTGGTCGGCGGCTACGGCCCCGCGCAGGCCGCCAAGGAGGCGCTCACGCGGGACCTGTCCGCCGAGCTGGCCCCGCACGGCATCCGCGTGGTCGGCCTGCGCCCCCAGGCCATGCCGGACACGCGCACGATCCGGCGGGCCTACGAGCCGCGCGCCGCCGCGTCCGGGCTGACCTGGGAGCAGTGGCAGGAGATGCTCGCCGCCCGGACGCACCCGCGCCGCCTGATGCGGCTCGAGGAGATGACGGACGCCGCTGTCTTCCTCGCGTCGGACCGGGCGAGCGGGATGACCGGGACGACCCTCAACCTGACGTTGGGCAGCCTGGACGACTGAGCCGGAGCTCTACTCGCGGCGGCGTCTCGCCCGTTGCCAGGAGAGGCTGGTCAGGACGACGACGACCGACATCGACAGCGCCGTCAGCGTCCGACCGAGCGGCCAGCCGTTGTCGGCTGCTGCGAGCGTCTGGCCGACGAACAGCAGCACCGTGGCGGCGACGACCGCCGGCCACACCCACCGGGGAGCGTCGTCGATCACGGTGCTGCCGGGGGGTGTCGCGCGGTCGTCGGGTGCCATCGGTGCTGCCGTTCGTCGTCGTGGGAGGCGACCATTCTCGCCGACGGATCGGGTGGTGCTAGACCGTCACCAGCCGGTCGTGGTCGGCGGACGCCTCCTCGATCGCTGCCTGCGAGGCGGCCCCCGTGTCGCGGAAGTGGCCGACGGTCGCCAGCAGCAGGCCGAGGAGCGCCCACGACGCCAGCGCGACCCACAGCTGCGTGGTGTCGGCCTGCGGGAAGTACGTCTCGTCGCGCAGGAGAGCGGCGGCGGCGCCCGGGGGCATCCACTGGCCGATCGCACCCCACGGCGCGGGCAGCATCTGCCAGGGCTGGGCGGCGGACGCGATCGGGTTCGCGATGAGCAGGAACAGCACCGGACCGATCGCGATGCCGGGCCGACCGACGATGGACACGACACCGACGATCACACCGCCGATCGCGAGGATCGCCAGGCCGATGATGCCCGCGTTGACCCAGTACGAGCCGGCGAGCGCGCCGAACCAGCCCTGCAGCACCCCGGCGACCGCGAGCCCGCCGAGCGCCGAGTAGGCGGTGACCGCGGTGACCCGGCGCCAGACCCCGACGACCGTGACCGAGATGGCGATGCCACCGATCATCCCGCCGATGACCAGGGGGAACGTCACGGCCCCGAGGATGGCGCCACGCTCGTCGCCGGGCAGCAGCGGGGCGACCTCGGTCACCGGGACGGGGACGCCCAGCTGCGCCTGCAGCACGGGCGCGAGGGCCGTGAGCTGCTGCGCGACGAGCGGGCTGCCGCCGGAGGCGACGACGACCTCGGGCTGGTCCCCCAGGACCAGGGCCCCGTAGGCCTCGCGCGTCTCGACGAGGTCGAGGGCGGCGGCGCGGTCGGCGGCGGGGAGCACCTCGAACGCACCCGGCGCGCGCTCGTCGAGGCCCTGCGCGACGGGCGCGACCGCGGCGGCCGGACCGGCGACGGCGACGGGCAGGTCGCGCGGCTCGGAGGTGACCGCCGGCCAGAGGAAGGCGAGCACGAGGACGGTGAGGACGCCGACGAGCCCGGCGCCCAGGCCGAGCAGGTGGCGCCACGGGGTGTGCAGCATGACGAGATCCTTTCTAAACCGAACGTTCGTTCTTGTAGGTCCAGCGAACCCCCGACACGCCATGCTTGTCAAGAACGATCATTCGTTTTTATAGTGCGGGGTGCCCAAGGTCACCGAGGAGTACCGCGTCGCCCGCCGCGACGAGATCGCCGACGCCGCCCTGCGCGCCTTCCGCCGCAAGGGCTTCCAGGCCACGTCGATGGCGGAGATCATCGCCGAGTCCGGCCTGTCCGCCGGCGCGATCTACGGGCACTACGCCAGCAAGGACGCGATCATCGTCGACGTCGCGTCCCGCGTCGTCGGCAACCGGATCCTCGACGTCGAGCGCCTCGCGCGCACCGAGCCGCTGGCCCCGCCGCCCACCCTCCCCCGCGTCCTGATCGGCGGCATGCTCCGCGCGATCGGCAACCCGGCGATCATGCTGCAGCTGTGGGGCGAGGGCGTCACCGAGCCACAGGTGCGGGCCGTCGCCCACGACGTGATCGTGCGGCTGCGCAGCGCGCTGATCGAGTACACGTCCCTGTGGCACCAACGCACGCACGGCACCCCGCCCGAGGAGGCCGACGTGCTCGCCGCCGAGCAGGCGCCGCTGCTCATCTCCGCCGTGCAGGGGTTCGTCGTCCAGTCGGCGCTCGCGCCCGACTTCGACGCCGAGGCCTACCTGAAGGCTGTGGAGAAGTACCTACCGCGGTAGATCAGCTAGTCCAGCTGGCTCGCGCGGTACTCGTCCTCGAGCAGGCCCATGATGATCGCGTCGCAGTACCCGTCACCGTCCCGGTAGGCGTCGCGCTTACGGCCCTCGACCCGGAAGCCGAGGTTCTCGTAGAGGGACTTCGCGCGGGCGTTGATGCTCAGCACGTCCAGCTCGACGCGATGCAGCGCGAGGCCGTCGAACGCGAGGCCGAGGATCAGCTGGATCGCCTCCGTGCCGTACCCGCGCCCGCGGTAGCCCGGACGCATCGCGAGCCGCAGGTTGGCGGACCGGACGACCTCGTCGATCTCGTTGAGGACGATCTCGCCCAGGTACTCGTCGGACCCGTTCGCGGTCACCGCCAGGTCGATCCGGCCCTCGACCGACGAGATCGTCGCGCACCAGTCGTCGATCTGCTGGCGCGTGAACACCTGCGTCGTACCGGTGAGCCGGTTGCCGTCGGCGTCGTTGACCGACTCCCACAGCGCGTCCGCGTCGCTCGCCCGGAGGGGTCGGAGCACGATCATCTCGCCCTGGAGCGTGGGCTTCTCCATCGGTGCCTCCTCGTCCCCTCATCGACCAGAGGCGAACGCTACGGCTCGGGTGTACCAGGGACGTTACCGGCGGATCACGGCCGGTAGCGGGCGCCCCGCCGCTGAGCGGGGCGCCTCGCCGGTCACGCCTTGATGCGCTCCAGCAGCAGCTCACGGACGCGGCCGGCGTCCGCCTGCCCGCGGGTGGCCTTCATGACCGCACCGATGATCGCGCCGACCGGGCCGAGGTTGCCGGACCGGATCTTCTCCGCGATGTCCGGCTGGGCCGCGAGCGCGGCGTCGATCGCCTCGAGCAGGGGGCCGTCGTCGGACACGACCTCCAGGCCGCGCGCGACGAGGACCGTCTCGGGGTCGCCCTCGCCGGCCAGCACGCCCTCGAGGACCTGCCGGGCCAGCTTGTCGTTGATGCGGCCGTCGTCGACCAGCTTCTGCAGCTGCCCGATCTGCGTCGGCGTCACCGGCAGCTCGGCCAGCTCGACCTCCTGCTGCTTGGCGGTGCGGGCCAGCTCGCCCATCCACCACTTGCGCGCGGCGGCCGGGCTGGCCCCGGCGGCGATCGTGGTCTCGATGAGCTCGACGGCACCGGCGTTCACGACGTCGCGCATCTCGGCGTCGGCGTACTCCCACTCCGTCTGCAGCCGTCGGCGTCGCGCCGCGGGCAGCTCGGGCAGGCTCGCGCGGATCTCCTCGACCCACGCGCGGTCCGGGGCGATCGGGACCAGGTCGGGCTCCGGGAAGTACCGGTAGTCCTCCGCGTCCGACTTGACGCGGCCCGCGGCGGTCGTGCCGGTGTCCTCGTGCCAGTGGCGCGTCTCCTGGATGATCGCGATGCCGTCGTCGAGGACGCCCGCCTGGCGGCTGACCTCGTAGCGCACGGCCCGCTCGACCGACCGGAACGAGTTCACGTTCTTCGTCTCCGTGCGGGTGCCCAGCGGCGACTCGGGCGTCGGGCGGATCGACACGTTCACGTCGGCACGCACGTTGCCGCGCTCCATCCGGGCCTCGGAGACCTCCAGCGCCCGGAACAGGTCGCGCAGCGTCTGCACGTACGCGCGGGCCACCTCGGGCGCCCGGGCGCCGGCACCGGTGATCGGCTTGGTGACGATCTCCACCAGCGGGATGCCCGCGCGGTTGTAGTCGACCAGCGAGTACTCGGCGCCGTGGATCCGACCGCCGGAGCCGCCGACGTGCGTGTTCTTGCCGGCGTCCTCCTCCATGTGCGCGCGCTCGATCTCGACGCGGAAGATGCTCCCGTCGTCCAGCTCGACGTCGACCCAGCCCTCGTAGGCGATGGGCTCGTCGTACTGCGACGTCTGGAAGTTCTTGGGCACGTCCGGGTAGAAGTAGTTCTTCCGGGCGAACCGGCACGTCTCCGCGATCGAGCAGTTCAGCGCGAGGCCGATGCGGATCGCGTACTCCACCGCCACCCCGTTGACGACGGGCAGCGACCCGGGCAGGCCCAGCGAGACGGGCGTGACCGAGGTGTTCGGCTCCTCGCCGAACCCGGCCGGCGCACCGTCGAACATCTTGGTCTTGGTGCCCAGCTCGACGTGCACCTCGATGCCGATGACCGTGTCGTAGCGCGCGACCGCGTCGTCGTAGTCGACCAAGGTGCTCATCGTCCGACCTCCAGCTCAGGAGCCTTGAGCAGCAGCGGCCCGCCCCACTCGTTCTCCAACAGGGCCTCGAGCGCGGCACCGACGCGGTACAGGCGGTCGTCGGCCTTGGCCGGGGCCAGGACCTGGAACCCGACGGGCAGGCCGTCGTCGGACAGGCCGCTCGGCAGCGACAGCCCCGGCACGCCCGCGAGGTTGGCGGGGATGGTCGCGACGTCGTTGAGGTACATCGCCAGCGGGTCGTCGAGCTTCTCACCGAGCTTGAACGCCGTGGTCGGCGCCGTCGGGGAGACCAGCACGTCGGCCTGCTCGAACGCGGCGGTGAAGTCGCGCTGGATGAGCGTGCGGACCTTCTGCGCGGAGCCGTAGTAGGCGTCGTAGTAGCCGGCGGACAGGGCGTAGGTGCCCAGGATGATCCGGCGCTTGACCTCGTCGCCGAAGCCCTGGCCGCGCGTGGCGGACATGACGCGCTCGGCGGTCGGGTTGTCCTCGGGCACGACGCGCAGGCCGAAGCGCATGCCGTCGAACTTGGCGAGGTTGCTCGACGCCTCCGCGGGGAGGATCAGGTAGTACGCCGCGAGCGCGTACGTGAAGTGCGGGCAGGAGACCTCGACGATCTGGGCACCCGCACCACGCAGCAGCTCCAGCGACTCCTCGAACCGCGCGAGCACGCCCGGCTGGTAGCCCTCGCCCTGCAGCTCACGGATGACGCCGACGCGCACGCCGGTCAGGTCCGCCTGGGCGCCCTGCTGGGCGGCTGCGACGAGCGCGGGCAGCGGCTCGTCGATGGACGTGGAGTCGCGCGGGTCGTGGCCGCCGATGAGCTCGTGCAGCAGCGCGGAGTCGAGGACCGTGCGCGTGACAGGGCCGGCCTGGTCGAGCGACGACGCGAGCGCGATGAGCCCGTAGCGGGACACCCCGCCGTAGGTGGGCTTGACGCCGACCGTCCCGGTGACGGCCGCGGGCTGGCGGATCGAGCCGCCCGTGTCCGTGCCGATCGCCAGCGGCGCCTCGTACGCGGCGACCGCCGCGGCGGACCCGCCGCCGGAGCCGCCGGGGATGCGGTCGAGGTCCCACGGGTTGTGGGTGTTGCCGTACGCGGAGTGCTCCGTGGACGACCCCATGGCGAACTCGTCCATGTTGGTCTTGCCCAGGATCGGCAGGCCCGCGGCCTTGATCCGCTCGACCAGCGTCGCGTCGTACGGCGGGATCCAGCCCTGGAGGATCTTCGATCCCGCGGTCGTCTCCAGGCCCTTGGTGACCACGACGTCCTTGACGGCGATCGGCACCCCGGCAAGCGCGTGCAGCGACTCCCCGCCAGCGCGACGGGCGTCGACGTCGGCGGCGGTCGCCAGGGCAGCATCGCCGCTGACCTGCAGGAACGCGTGGATCGCGCCGTCGACGTCGGCGATCCGGTCGAGGTGCGCCTGCGTCGCCTCGACGCTGGACACCTCCTTCGCCGAGAGCTTCTCCGCGAGCGCGGCGGCGGAGAGGCGGGTGAGGTCGGTCATGCGTCCTCCCCCAGGATCTGCGGGACCGCGAACTTGCCGTCGATGTGCTCGGGCGCCGCCGCGAGCACGAGCTCGCGGTCGACCGGCTCCACGGGCACGTCGGGGCGGAACACGTTGGTCAGCGGCAGGGGGTGGCTGGTGGCCGGCACGTCGGGCGTGGCGATCTCGCTCACGCGGGCGACCGACTCGACGATGACGTCGAGCTCGCCCGCGAGGCGGTCGAGCTCTGCCTCGGTGAGGTCGATCCGTGCCAGGCCCGCCACGCGCGCGACCTCGTCGCGAGAGAGGGTGGACATGGGTCGGAGTCTAGACGTCCGGGCATGGCTGCCTACGCTGAGAACCATGGCGACGAGTCCCGACGACATGCGGGCCGCGGTCACCGCCAGCATGGCGGACCGCACCGGGCGGTCGCTCGACGAGTGGGCGACCCTGGTGCACGACACCAGCGGTGTGGACCCGCTGGACCAGAACGCCGTGCGGCGCTGGCTCAAGGACGTGCACGGCGTCCCGCAGAACACGCGGTGGACGATCGCGTTCGAGGTCGCGGAACGGGCCGGGTGGGAGCGCCCCGACGTCGACGGCTACGTCCTGGCCCAGTACTCGGGCCGCAAGGCGGGGCTGCGACCGATCTACGACGCGCTCGAGGCCGCGCTGCTGGGCCTCGGCGACGATGTCCGTCGGGAGGGTCGGTCGACGTACGTGCCGTTCGTCCGCGCCCGGCAGTTCGCCGCGGTGGCCGCGACGACGGCCACCCGTGTCGACGTCGGGCTCCGGTTCGTCGACCCGCCCACCCACCCGGCGCTCGTCCCCGCGACGTCGCCCGGCTCCGCGACGCACAAGGTCGGCGTCACCGCGGTGTCGCAGGTCGGCGACCTGGTGCCGCTGCTGCGCGCCGCGTACGAGCAGAACGGCGGCTGAGGCGGCACCTCCCGGTGTGTGCTCCCCCGCTGAGGCCCGTCCGGTAAGTACGCTTTGCCGAGACTGGTGGTGCTGGCCGGCCCTGCCCCCGGGTCGATCCGCCGCCCTGTCCCGACCGTGCTGCCCGCAAGAACGCGCTCCCCCCCGACCGCGCCCGCGCCCACCGACGACGCCCTGCGAGGACCCTCATGCCGCCGAAGATCAAGACCGCCCTCATCTGGATCATCGCGATCTTCCTCGTGTACGCCATCGTCACGAGCCCGGACCGCGCCGCCGACGCCGTGCAGGCCGTCTGGGACATCATCGTCAGCGCGTTCTCGAGCTTCGCCCGGTTCTTCGAGAACCTCACCGAGTGACGATGGCGACCGTCGAGCAGACACTCGCGGGGCACCGGACGCTCCGGAAGTACGTGCTGCCCGGCGAGCGGGTCGTGCTGACCCGTCGGTCCCACTGGGGCAAGCTCGCGGAGCCCACGCTGAGCACGTTCGTCGGCTTCGTGGTCGTCGCGTGGCTGGTCGAGGTGGCCGCCACGGCCGTCGGCAAGAACTCCGAGTTGCTGTGGTGGCTGTGGGTCGCGGTGCTGGTGCGGCTCGTGTGGAAGGTGCTCGACTGGCGCAACGAGTGGTTCGTCGCCACCGACAAGCGCATGCTGCTGCTCTACGGCCTCGTCACCAAGAAGGTCTCGATGATGCCGCTGGTCAAGGTCACCGACATGCGGTACTCCCGGTCCATCACCGGCCGCGTGCTCGGCTACGGCGAGTTCCTCATGGAGTCCGCCGGCCAGGACCAGGCGCTGAGCCGGATCTCCTGGGTGGCCAACCCCGACTCCACCTACCGCGAGCTGTGCGCGATCATCTTCACGCCCACGCAGGTGGTGCCCGCGACCCAGAGCCGACCGCCGTCGGTCGCCGTCCGCCGCCCGGCGCCGGCCCCCGTGGTCGGGACCGACCGAGGCGTCGCGTGGCCGCCCCTCCACGAGGTGCGCCCGGACGACACCCAGCCGATCAGCATCCCGCCGCGGGGGCCCGCCGGCGACGACGACGGGCCGGGGTGGGCCGTGTCGGGTGAGCGCGGCACATTCGTGCCCGTCCAGGAGCCCGACCGCTACGACGACTGATCAGACCCGGTCCACTGCCGCACTGACCAGCGCCAGCAGCGCCTGGCCGTAGGCATCGGCCGCGTCGTCGGCGGTGAACACCCGCTCCGGCTGACCGGAGAGCTCGACGAGCACCTGGTACTGCCCGTCGGTCGACCGCGCCAGGCTCCGGAACGTCCGGCCGAGCAGCTCGCGGAGCTGGTCCTCGCGCGGCAGCCAGAGCGCGTCCTCCTGGGCGACCGAGTCGAGCGCCCACTCCGTCGTGCCGTTGAACCCGAGCACCGTGCCGGTCGGGTACTCGTGCGGCTCGACCACCATGTCCGAGATCGTGAACACCTGGTCGGCGAGCGTCCGGACCGCGAACCGGTCGCCCGGGCCCGGACGCCAGCGCAGGCCAGCGGAGTGGAGCTGCTCGGCACGGGAGACGCTGATCATCTGCCCAGTATCCGGCGACGCCTCGGTCAGCGCGTGCTGAATGCGGCGTCGAACGCCGCCGTCGGCGGGTCGAACGCGTTGCGCTTCACGAACTCCAGCGCCTCCGGGGCACCGAGCAGCCGGTCCATCCCGGCGTCCTCCCACTCGACCGAGATGGGCCCGTCGTAGCCGATGGAGTTGAGCGCCCGGAACGACGCCTCCCACGGCACGTCCCCGCGGCCGGTGGACACGAAGTCCCACCCGCGGCGCAGGTCCGCCCACGCGAGGTGCGATCCCAGGCGGCCGTTGCGACCGTTGCCGAGGCGGAGCTTCACGTCCTTGCAGTCCACGTGGTAGATCCGGTCGGCGAACTCGAGGATGAAGTCGACCGGGTCCAGCTGCTGCCAGATGAAGTGGCTGGGGTCCCAGTTCAGGCCGAACGCCTCGCGGTGGCCGATGGCCTCCAGCGTCCGCACGGTCGTCCAGTAGTCGTACGCGATCTCGCTGGGGTGGACCTCGTGCGCGAACCGCACACCGACCTCGTCGAACACGTCGAGGATCGGGTTCCACCGGTCGGCGAAGTCCTGGTAGCCGGCGTCGACGGCCTCCTGCGACACCGGCGGGAACATCGCGACGTACTTCCAGATGCTCGACCCGGTGAACCCGACGACCGTCTTCACACCCAGCTTCGCGGCGATCCGGGCGGTGTGCTTCATCTCCTCGGCCGCCCGCTGCCGGACGCCCTCGGGGTCGCCGTCACCCCAGACGACGTCCGGCAGGATGTCGCGGTGGCGCTGGTCGATGGGGTCGTCGCAGACGGCCTGGCCCTTGAGGTGGTTGGAGATCGCGTAGACCTTCAGGTTGTACTTCTCCAGCAGGGCGAGCTTGCCGGCGACGTACTCCTCGTCGTCCCAGCGCCACGGGTCCAGGTGGTCCCCCCAGCAGGCGATCTCCAGTCCGTCGTAGCCCCACCCGGCGGCGAGCCGCGCGACCTCCTCGAAGGGCAGGTCGGCCCACTGGCCGGTGAACAGCGTGATCGGTCGGGCCATGGTCAGCTCTCCTTCTGCACAGGGGTCCAGGTGCTGTCGTTCGCGGCAGACTGCTCGACCGCGGCGAGCACGCGCTGCACGACGAGCCCGTCGGCGAAGCTGGGCACGGGCTGCCGCTGCTCCGCGATCGCCGTGATGAGGTCCACCGCCTGGTGCGTGAACGCGTGCTCGTACCCGAGCCCGTGACCCGGGGGCCACCAGGCTGCGACGTAGGCGTGCTCGGGCTCGGTGACGACGATCCGCCGGAAGCCCGCCTCGGGTGCGGGCTGGGTCGCGTCGAAGTAGTGCAGGACGTTCATGTCCTCGAAGTCGAACGCGAGCGACCCGTGCGACCCGTTGATCTCCAGGCGGATCGCGTTCTTGCGGCCCCACGCGAACCGGGTGGCCTCGAACGTCGCCAGCCCCCCGCCGGACATCCGGCCGAGGAAGATGGCGGCGTCGTCCACCGTCACCGGGCCCGTCTCTGCGCCGGCGATACCGTGCAGACCGCTGTGCTCCGAAGCGACCGGGCGCTCCTTCACGAAGGTCTCCAGCACCGCCGACACACCCGTGACCGACTCCCCCGTGACGAACTGCGCGAGGTCGACGATGTGCGCGCCGATGTCCCCGAGCGCACCCGACCCGGCCTTCTGCTTGTCCAGCCGCCACGACAGCGGCGCCTGCGGGTCGGCGATCCAGTCCTGCAGGTACTGCGCGCGCACGTGCCGGACCGTACCGATCCGACCGTCCGTCACCAGGGTGCGGGCCAGCTGGATCGCGGGGACGCGGCGGTACGTGAAGCCGACCATCGCCAGACCCGTGCTGGCCTCGGCCGCACGGACCATCGCCTCGGCCTCCTGCACGGAGTTGGCCAGCGGCTTCTCGCACAGCACGTGCTTGCCCGCCTCGAGCGCCGCGATCGCGATCTCGGCGTGCGTGTCCCCCGGGGTGCAGATGTCGACCAGGTCGATGTCGTCGCGGGAGACCAGCGCCTTCCAGTCGGTCTCCGCGCTGGACCAGCCCAGCTTGGTCGCCGCGGCGTTCACCGCGGCCTCGTCGCGACCCGCGACCGCGGCCATGTCGGGCCGCAGCGGGAGGTCGAAGAACCGGGGGGCGTTGCGCCAGGCCTGCGAGTGCGCGACGCCCATGAACGCGTACCCGACCATGCCGATGCCCAGGCGTGGGACTGCTTCTGTCACGGCTCCTCCTCGCGGCCCGTGCCCCGGGCGGGTTCCCTTGCGGAGAGGGAACCCGCCCGGCTCTGTTGGGGACTCAGGACTCGAAGGCGGTCGGCAGGTACTGGTCGACGTTCTCCTTGGTCACCACGGGCGCGTAGAGCTGGACCGTGCGCGGCACCTCGACCTCGACCAGGTCGCTCATCGACTTGCCCTGCACCAGGAGGCGGGCCAGCTTGATGCCGTCCGCAGCCTGCGTGGAGGGGTAGATGACCGTCGCCTTGAGGACGGAGTCGTCGGCCTTGATGGCCTCCATGACGTTCTTCGAGCCGGCGCCGCCGACCATGATGAACTCGTCGCGACCGGCGTTCTCGATGGCCGCCATGACGCCGACGCCCTGGTCGTCGTCGTGGTTCCAGATGGCGTCGAGCTGCGGCGCCGCCTGCAGCAGGTTGGCCGCGGCGGCCTCCCCGCCCTGGACGGTGAAGTCGGCCGCCACGCGGTTGCTCACCTCGAGGCCGCAGGCCCCGAGCGCGTCCGCGAAGCCCCGGCTGCGGTCCTGCGTCAGCGGCAGCGAGTCGATGCCGGCGATCTCCGCGACCTTGGCGTCGGCGTTGCCGCCCAGCTCGCCGCAGATGTACGCGCCGGCGCTCACGCCCATGCCGTAGTTGTCACCCAGCACCGTCGTGCGGGCGGCGTCCGGGTCCTCGAACTCGCGGTCGACGTTGATGACGACGATCCCGGCCTGCATCGCCTTGATGGCGACCTCGGTGAGCGCGGCGCCGTCGAACGGCAGCAGGACGATGGCGTCGACGCCGTCGTTGATGAACTGCTCGATCTGGCTGATCTGCACGTTCACGTCGTTGGTGCCCTCGGCCTGCACCAGCTCGACGTCGGAGTACTTGGCGGCCTCGTCGACGGCCGACTTGGTGATGGAGCCCATCCAGCCGTGGTCGGCGGCCGGGGCGGAGAAGCCGATGACGACCTTGTCGCCGGGCTCGTCGTTGCTGCCGGCGGCTGCGGCGGGCGCCTGTGCCTCACCGGTGTCCTCGGCCTCGGGGGTGTTGGACGTGCAGCCGACGACGAGCGCCAGTGCGGCGACGGTCCCCGCAGCGGCGAACCACGTGCGACGCATGGATGTGGACATGACGATCCTCCTTGATCGGTACGGATGTGGTGCAGGGGCGAAGCTGAGAGGTCTGTCGGAGCTGAGAGGTCGGTCGGGGCTGGTGAAGGTCAGGTTCCGGCGCGGGAGCGCTCGGCGATGCGCTGCTGGAGCAGCACGGCGACGACGATGATCACGCCCTTGGCGATGTTCTGCGCCGAGATGGACAGGTTGTTCTGCGTGAACACGTTGGTGAGCGTGGTGAAGATCAGGACGCCCAGGACGGTGCCGACGATCGTGCCGCGGCCGCCGATGAGCAGGGTGCCGCCGACGACCACGGCGGCGATGGCGTCGAGCTCGTAGAACTGGCCGTTGGTCGAGCTGCCGGCCGTCGTACGGCCGAGCATCATCAGGCCGCCGATCCCCGCGGTCAGACCGCACAGGGCGTACAGGTACATCGTGTGGCGCTTCACCTTGATGCCCGCGAGCCGGGCGGCCTCGGGGTTGCCGCCGACCGCGATGGTGCGGCGCCCGAAGGTGGTCCGGTTGAGCACGACCCAGCCGACGACCGCGACCACCACGAAGATCCAGACCAGCATCGGGATGCCGAGGAAGTCGTCGCGGAAGAAGTCGAGGAATGCCTGGACCTTGACCACCTGCGTCTGGCGGTTGGCGATGATCTCCGCCAGCCCGCGCGCAGCGACGAGCATGGCGAGCGTCGCGATGAACGCGACGACCTTGCCGTAGGCGATGAGCACGCCGTTGACGAGCCCAGCGCCCACGCCCACCAGGAGCGCGCACCCCACCATGACGATCCAGTGCGAGTTCTGCGCCATGGTCTGCGTGGCCAGGGTGGACGCCCAGACCGAGGCGAGGCCGATCACCGATCCGACGGACAGGTCGATGCCACCGCCCGTGATGACGAAGGTCATCCCGATGCTGATCACGCCGAGCACCGCAGCCAGCCGCAGGATCGTCAGCAGGTTGTCGATGCTGGCGAACCGCTCGCCCGCCGTGATCACCCCGAACGCGCAGATCGCGACCAGGGCGATCACCAGACCGAGGTTGCGACCCGCGGCCCCCGAGAGGAGACCGGCACGCTTCGTGGTCGAGGAGACCTGTTCGACCCGGGAGCTCTCGTCGGCGGCCGGCACGGCTGCCGTGATGTCCTGCTCGCTCACGCGGCACTTCCTTCCATGACGAGGTCGAGCACGCGGTGCTCGTCGATACCGGACGCCGGTCCGTCGTGGACCACACGGCCTTCGGAGATGACCAGGACGCGGTCGGCCAGGCCGATCACCTCCGGGATGTCGCTGGAGACGACCACGACGGCAGCCCCCTGGGCGGCCAGGTCGGCGATCAGCCCGTAGATCTCGGCACGCGCACCGACGTCGACGCCGCGGGTGGGCTCGTCGAGCAGGAGCACCCGGCAGCCGTGCACGAGCCAGCGCGCGAGCAGGACCTTCTGCTGGTTGCCGCCGGACAGGGTGCGGGCGCTGCGGTCGGGATCCGACGGGCGCACGTCGAGTGCCTGGATCTGCTCGCGAGCCACCGCGCGCTCGGCGCCCTCGTCGAGGAACGACGCGTTGGCGTTGCGCGCGAAGGTCGAGAGCGTGATGTTGCGGTAGACGGGCTCGTCCAGGATCAGGCCCTGGCTCTTGCGCTCCTCGGGGCACAGGCCGATGCCGGCGGTCACCGCGTCGCTGACGGAGCCGGCGCGGAGCTTCTTCCCGGAGACCTGCACGGTGCCGGCCGTCGCCTTGCGCGCCCCGAACACCGTCTCGAGGATCTCCGTGCGACCCGAGCCGACCAGCCCGGCCAGCCCGACGACCTCGCCGGCGCGCACCTCGAACGACACGTCGCTGAACGCTCCGCGCAGCGCGAGCCCGTCGACCTTGAGGATCGTCGCGGCGTCCGGGGCGATGGTGTCGCGCGGCGGGATGGCGAACTCGACGTTGCGACCGGTCATGAGCTTGATGAGCTCGGCCGTGGGCGTCTGCGCGACAGGCAGCCCCGTCGCGACGGTCCGACCGTCCTTGAGCACGGTGATCCGGTCGCCGATCTGCCGGATCTCGTCGAGGCGGTGCGAGATGTACACGACGGCCACGCCCGACGCGGTGAGCTCGCGGACCACGCGGAACAGGTTGGTGACCTCCTCCGCGTCGAGGACGGCCGACGGCTCGTCCATGACGATCACGCGGGCGTCGTGCGACAGGGCGCGCGCCATGCTGACGATCTGCTTGCCCGCGGCCGAGAGCCGGCCGACCTCGCGGTGCGGGGACATGTCACCGTGGCCGAGGCGCGTGAGCAGCGCCCGGGTGTTGGCGGTGGCGGCGCGGCGCTGCGAGAACCCGCCGGTGGCCAGCTCGTGCCCGAGGTAGATGTTCTCCGCGACGGACAGGCCGTCGACGACGTCGAGCTCCTGGTACATCGTCGCGATGCCGAGCTTGAGGCCCGCGACCGGGTGCGTGATGGTGACCGGCTGGCCGTCCACGAGGATCTCGCCCTCGGTCGGCTGGTGGGCGCCGGCGAGCACCTTGATGAGCGTGGACTTGCCGGCGCCGTTCTGGCCCAGGAGGCAGTGGACCTCGCCGGCCCGGATCTCCAGGTCGACACCGTCCAGCGCCCGGGCTCCCGGGAACTGCTTCACGATTCCGCGCATCTGCAGCAGTGGCGGGTCTTCGTTGACCATGAGCAGGAACGTAGGACCACTTCTGTCGCCGGTCAAGCAAAAGTCGCCACCCTTGTGGCACAGTTACACGAACGTGACCTACAGAAGGCGGAATGGTTCACTGTGCGCATGGACGAGCTCACCAAGTTCGCTCCTCGGCCGACGGGCGCCGGGGACATGTTCCAGCTCCTCCGTGACCGTCAGCCGCGGACCCGGTCCGACCTGGCCACACTGACCGGGCAAGCGCGTTCCACGATCGCCGCCCGGGTGGACCTCCTGCTGTCCTCCGGGTTCGTCGCGCCGGCCGGCGAGGCCACCTCGACGGGTGGCCGGCCACCCGCCACCTTCGCGTTCAACCCCGCCGCCCGCGTCGTGCTGGCGGTCGACCTCGGCGCCACCCACGCCCGCCTGGCGCTCACGGACCTGGTGGGCACGGTGCTGGCCGAGCACCACGAGCCCGTCGCGATCGCCGAGGGACCCGGCCCCGTGCTCGACCGCGTCGTCGAGCTCGGCCTCGAGCTGCTCGGCACCGCCGGGCGCCCGATCAGCGACCTGGTCAGCGTCGGCGTCGGCCTGCCCGGCCCCGTCGAGCACTCCACCGGACGGCCCATCAACCCGCCGATCATGCCGGGCTGGGACGACGCCGACGTGCCCGGCCTCCTCGCCCGCAAGCTGCGCGTCCCCGTGCTGGTGGACAACGACGTCAACGTCATGGCCCTCGGCGAGCACACGTCGCAGTGGCCGGAGGTCGACCACCTCCTGTTCGTCAAGGTTGCGACGGGCATCGGCGCCGGGATCATCTCCGACGGCCAGATCCGTCGCGGCGCCCAGGGTGCGGCCGGCGACCTCGGCCACATCGCCGTCCCGGGCGGGCTCGACCTGCCGTGCCGCTGCGGCAACACCGGCTGCCTCGAGGCCGTCGCCAGCGGGCCGGCCATCGCGAACGCCCTGGCGAACGCCGCCACCAGCGCCGACGTCGTGGCGCTCGTGCGCGCCGGGGACCTCGACGCCAGCCGCGAGGTCCGTGCCGCGGGCCGGCACATCGGCGAGGTCCTCGCGGCGTGCGTGAGCATGCTCAACCCGTCCGTCATCGTCATCGGCGGCGTCGTGGCCGAGGCCGGTGAGCACCTGCTCGCCGGGATCCGCGAGGTCGTCTACCGCCGGTCCCTGCCCCTGGCGACCCAGCACCTGCGTATCGTCGCTTCTCGGACCAAGGGACGAGCAGGCGTGCTGGGCGCGAGCGCGATGGCCTCCGAGCACGTGCTGTCCGCCGCCGCCATCGACGCCTTGATCAGCTAGGAGACCCCGTCGTGACCGAGCAACGTCGAGCCCTCGTCGTCCGGGGCGGGTGGGACGGGCACGCGCCCGAGGAGGCCGTCGAGCTGTTCGTGCCGTTCCTGCGCGAGCACGACTTCGACGTCGTCGTCGAGGGGACGCTCGAGGCCTACGCGGACCCCGACCTCATGGCCGCCACCGACCTGGTGGTCCAGTGCTGGACGATGGGCGACATCCTGGCCGACGAGCTGCGCGGCCTGCGGACCGCCGTCGCTGCGGGCACCGGGTTCGCCGGCTGGCACGGCGGGATCGTCGACTCGTTCCGGGTGGCCACGGACTACCTCCAGCTGGTCGGCGCGCAGTTCGCCGCCCACCCCGGCGGGCCCCTGGTCGAGCACACGATCGCCGTCACCGGCGACCACCCCATCGTCGAGGGCGTGCACGACTTCACGCTGCGCTCCGAGCAGTACTGGCTGCTGACCGACCCGCTCAACGACGTGCTGGCCACGACCACCATCACGCCCGGCCCCGACGACCCGTGGCACCAGCCCGTCACGTCTCCCGCCGTCTGGACCCGCCGCTGGGGCGCCGGCCGCGTGTTCGTGTGCGCACCCGGGCACCTGCTGGCCGACCTCGAGATACCGCAGGTGCGGACGATCATCGAGCGCGGTCTGCTCTGGGCCGCTCGCTGAGTGACCGCAGGGTGAGAAGGCGTCCGCCGGTCCCGTCCGGTCCGGGTAGGTTCGTCCTGCCAACGCAGGGGAGCTCGGGACAGCCGGGCTGAGAGGACGAGCCGCGACACCACCGGTGTCAGCGCACGTCGACCCGAGAACCTGAACTGGGTAATGCCAGCGGAGGGATGCGCCACCGAGCGCGGCGTGGGCGGTCACCCGGCCGTCGCCGGGCCTCCGTCGTCGTCGTCCCCGGACGGGTGGACCTGTGCTGCGTGTGCCCGGTCCGACCACCCGGAGGAACACCGTGCTCGCACAGATCCAGGTCTCTCCCCGCCCGAGCGGGACCGACGACGACCGCTACGCCTACGTCGACGCCGCCATCGCCGTCATCCAGCAGTCCGGCCTCGTGTACGAGGTCGGCGCCATGGGCACCACCATCCAGGGCACGCCCGACCAGCTCTGGCCGCTGCTGCGGGCCGTGCACGAGGCGACCGTGCAGGCCGGCGCGTCGGCCGTCTCCAGCGTGATCAAGGTGGGGCAGGGCAAGGACGACGCCGGACCCACGATCCAGGACCTCGTGGGCAAGTTCCGGGCCTGACGTCGTGCACCGCTGGCGTCGTCTCGTCGCGCCGTCGGTGGCCGGTCTCGTGCTGCTCGTCGGCTGGGAGGTCGGGGTACGCCTGTCCGGCCTCCCCGCCTTCGTGCTGCCGCCGCCGTCGCAGGTCGCCCGTACCGCGGTCGAGGTCGCACCGCTGCTCGGGCCCGACGTCGTCACGACCCTGACCGAGGCCGGCCTCGGGCTGCTCGTCGGGGCCGTCGTCGGGCTGCTGCTCGCCGTGCTCATCGCGGCGTTCCCGCTGGTCGCGGACACCGTGTACCCGCTGGTCACGCTCACGCAGACCGTGCCGACCGTCGTCCTCGCACCCCTGCTCATCCTCTGGGCGGGGTTCGGGCTGCTGCCCAAGGTGGTGCTCGTCGCCCTCACGGCGTTCTTCCCGGTGCTCGTCGCGGCGGTGACCGCGATGTCCGCCGTGGACGCGGAGCACGCCGAGATGGTCGCCGGGCTGGGCGGCACGCGTCGCCACCAGTTCTGGCTCGTCCAGCTCCCCGCGTCGGTTCCCGGCGCTCTCGGTGGCCTGCGCGTGGCCGCGACGTACGCGATCGGCGCGGCCGTCGTCGCCGAGTACCTCGCCGGTCAGAGCGGCCTGGGCGTGTTCGTCCAACGCTCGCGCAAGGGCTACGAGGTCGACCAGATCCTCGTCGCCGTCGCCCTCGTGGCCGTGCTCACCGGACTGCTGTTCCTGCTCGTCGACGGCCTCGCGCGCCTCGCCACCCCGTGGCAGCGGCCGTCGCTCCCCTCTCGTCCTGGAAGGACCCCCTTGTGAGAACCCGTCTCTTCGCCGCTGTCGCGAGCCTCTCGCTGCTCACCGCCTGTACTGCGGTCGCCGCCGACGAGCCCGCGCTGCGGCCCGTGTCCGTCATCCTCGACTGGACGCCCAACACGAACCACTCCGGCCTCTACCTCGCCCAGGCCCGCGGGTACTTCGCCGACGCCGGGATCGACCTGAGGATCGTCGAGCCCGGGGACACCTCGGGCCTGCAGCTGCTCGCCGCGGGCAAGGCCGACTTCGCGTTCTCCGTGGCCGAAGGGCTCGTCCCCGCGCGTGAGCAGGGGGCCGAGGTCGTCTCGGTGGCCACCGTCATCCAGCACAACACGTCGAGCCTGATCTCCCTGACGGAGACCGGCCTCACGCGGCCGCGCGACCTGGCCGGCCACTCGTACGGCTCGTACGGCTCCGAGCTGGAGGAGGCGCTCATCCGCACGCTCGTCGAGTGCGACGGCGGCGACCCGGACGCCGTCGAGCTGACGCCGCTGTCCAGCGACGACTTCCGGATCGGTCTGACGGAGCACCAGTTCGACACCGCCTGGGTGTTCGACGCGTGGGACACCATCCGGCTCGGCCAGATCGACGGGCTGGACGTCTCGACGATCCCGTTCATCGACCACACCGACTGCATCCCCGACTGGTACACCCCGCTGGTCGCGACCTCGCAGCAGCACCTCGACGACGACCCGGAGCTGGTCCGCGACTTCCTCGCCGCCCTCACGCACGGGTACGAGGACGCCATCGCCGAGCCGCAGGCCGCCGCCGACGCGATCCACGTGGCGGCGCCCGAGATCGACGAGGAGCTGCTCACGCTGAGCGCGCAGTGGCTCGCACCGCGCTACACCGACGACCCCGAGCACTGGGGCGTCCAGGAGGCGGAGGTCTGGGACGACTTCGTCGGGTTCCTGCAGGACCACGACCTCGCCGACGCGGGGTTCGACACCGATGCGGCGTGGACCGATGACTACCTCCCTGTCGACTGAGTCGCCGGCGACGTCGGACCTCGCGCTCGGGGTCGCCGGGCTCACCGTGACGTTCCCCGGCGCCGGCCGCCGTGACGTGCCGGGCGTCGTCGCGCTGCAGGACGTCGGCCTCCAGGTGCGCGTCGGCGAGTTCGTCGCGGTCGTCGGGCCGTCGGGCTGCGGAAAGTCCACGCTGCTGCGTGTCCTCGCGGGCCTGACGCCGACCGGCGCGACCGTGACCGGCGGTGCGGTGACCCGGCTCGTGAACCCGGCGGGCGGCCCGGCGACGGCGTGGATGCCGCAGCGTGACGGGCTGCTCCCGTGGCGGCGGGCGCTGCCGAACGCGCTGGTCGGGGCCCGGATCGCGGGGATGGACCGGGCGGTCGCGGACGAACGGGCTCGGGCGCTGTTCGACGAGTTCGGGCTGGCGGGGTTCGAGCGGTCGTGGCCGCACGAGCTGTCGGGCGGCATGCGCCAGCGCCTCGCGCTGCTGCGGACCTGCCTGCCCGGGCGCCCCGTGCTGCTCCTCGACGAGCCGTTCGGCGCGCTCGACGCGATCACCCGACGCCGCATGAACGCCTGGCTCGCAGGTCTCGACCTCGCCGGCCACGGGCGCGCGGTGGTCCTCGTCACGCACGACGTCGACGAGGCGCTGCTGCTCGCGGACCGCGTCGTGGTGCTCTCGGACCGGCCCGGTCGCGTGGTCCTCGACCTGCCCGTACCGCGGGACGGGACGCAGGATGCGCGCCGGACCCTGCTCGACGCGCTCGACCCGCACGGGGGGTCATGACACCTCCGCGCTGACGGTCGAGCGCTCCACGCGCAGGGCCGTGCCCACGACCAGACCGAGGACGGCGACACCCGCGGCGACGACGAGCGCGCTGCGGGTGCCGTCGACGGTCGACAGGACGGCGACGCCGAGCGCACCGCCGACCGCGAACGACGTGTCCGCGATCCCGGCGGCCAGCCCTGCGTCGTCGGCCGCGGCCCCGGACACCGCAGCGATCTGGGCACTCACGAAGGCCGCGCCGAGGCCGGCGCCGAACACCACCAGACCGACGACGGGCGGCAGCGTCGCGAGCGCGATGCTCCCGACCGCGAGCAGCGCGGTACCGGCCACGGCGACGGCCCGCACCCCGGCCCGCGTGACGACGGCCTGCCCGGCGAAGGACCCGGCCACCGAGGCAGCGGTCATGGCCGCGGTCGTCAGCCCGAACAGCACCGGCGACATCCCCGACGCCTGCGCACCGAGCGCCAGCACCAGCAGGACACCGTCCACGCAGATCCCGGCGACCAGCAGCAGGACGTTCCCGGCGACGAGCCGTCTCGACCGCACCACCCGCCACGGCACCAGCGGTGCGACCGCGCGCCGCTCCACCAGGACGAAGACCGCCATCAGGAGGGCGGCGGACGCCAGCGCGGGCCAGGACGCCTCCGTGATCCCCAGGACCAGGAGCACGAGAGACCCGGTGACCGTCGCTGCGCCGGCCACGTCGAAGGCGTGCGTCCCCGGGATCCCGGTGCTCGGCGGGAGCAGCCGCGCCGACGCCGCCAGCAGCAGGACGCCGACCGGCAGGTTGACGAGGAAGATCCACTGCCAGCCCCACAGCTGCGTGATCGGTCCGCCCAGCAGCAACCCGGCTGTCCCGCCGACCCCGCCGATCCCGCCCCAGACGCCGAGCGCCCGGTTGCGCTCCGGGCCGGGCTCGAAGGTCGTGAGCAGCAGCGACAACGCCGTCGGCGCCATGACGGCTGCACCCGCACCCTGCAGGACGCGAGCCCCGACGAGCACGGCCGGCTCATCCGCCTGGCCGCAGACGACCGAGGCGACCGTGAAGATCGCGATGCCCACGAGGAACACCCGGCGGCGGCCGAGCAGATCGGCGACCCTGCCGCCGAACAGCAGGAGCCCGCCGAACGTCACGAGGTAGGCGCTGAGCACCCACTGCACGTCGCCGGGCGCGAAGGCGAGCTCGTCGGCGATCGACGGCAGCGCCACGTACACGATCGTGCTGTCGAGGACGACGACGAAGAACGCCGTGCCGAGCACCACCAGAGTCCACGTCGTCCGCATGTTGCACAGTAGGACTTTCTAGTTAGTAATAACAACCCTCTAGTATGTCTCCATGACGCGTACGTACGACGACGGCTGCGGGATCGCCCACGCGCTCGACCTGGTCGGAGAACGGTGGGCGCTGCTGGTGGTCCGGGAGCTGCTCCTGGGGCCCAAGCGCTTCACCGACCTTCGCGCGGGCCTCCCCGGGGTCAGCGCGAACATCCTGAGCCAGCGGCTGCGCGAGCTCGAGGCGGAGGGAGTCATCGAGCGGACGACACTGCCACCCCCGGCGGGCGTCGCCGTCTACGCGCTGACGTCGCGGGGCGCCGAGCTCGAACCCGTGGTCCTCGCGCTCGGGGCCTGGGGCGTCCGCTCCCCCACCCTCCCCCGCGACGCCCACCTCGGGGTCGACTCGGTGATCCTGTCGCTCGCGGCGCAGCTCACCCACACCGAGCCACCCGCCACCTACGAGCTGCGACTGGGCCAGTACCAGTTCGCCGTCCGGCTGCACGACGGGCGCGTCGACGTCTCACGCGGAACGGCAGACCGACCGGACGCCGCCATCACGACCACGCCCCGGGCGCTCGACGCGATCGTGTCCGGCGACCGCTCGCTCACGGACGTCGTCACTGCCGGAGAGGCGGCCGTCGAGGGCGACGAGCTCGCGGCCGCCCGTTTCGCGACGTACTTCGCGGTGACCGGACCCGAGAGCTGACCCCGTTGGCGATGACGAGACCGGAGACCTAGCCCCGCTCGCGGTACACGTAGCGCTCCGCCGGCGGGAACCCGAGGGCCGTGTACAGGGCTCCGGCGGCGGCGTTCTCGGCCTCGACCTGCAGGAACGCCCGCCGGGCACCCCGCTGCGCCGCCTCGTCGAGCGCGCGCTGGGTCAGGAACCGTCCGAGCCCGTGGCGACGAGCGGCCTGCGCGACGACGAGGCAGGACAGTGCCACCCAGTCCTCCGCGAACGCGGCGCGCAGGACCCCCACCAGTCCCGTGGCATCCGTCGCCGTGAGGTAGACGGCGGGCGCTCCGTCGAGCACGGCGCGGGCCAGGCGGAGGCTCGTCTCGTCCGCCTCGGCCGCCGCCCCGGTGGCGTGCAGCCGGGCCTTCGAGCCGGACCACGCCGTGAGCCACCTGTCGTCCGGGTGGTCCGCGACCGAGACGCGCACCGGTCCGGCGGCTGTACGGACGGCGCCGTGCCGAGGTTCGACCCCGTCGAGCGCCCGGACCAGCACGTCCGTGCGGGACATCACCTCGTAGTCGCGCAGCGCGAGCAGGTCGTCCAGACCCCGCGGCGCCGCGCGGCACACGCGCACGATCGAGGGCTGCCCCTCGGCCGCGTAGAGCTCTTCCACCCGGTCGAGCGTCGCCGTGACATCGGGCGGGGTGCCGAGCGGCAGGACGCTGTTGGCGCGACGGGTCAGCCCGCCGGACAGCCCGACGCGCCAGCCGTCCACGTCGACCACCCGTGCCGGCGGCCACGTCGCGCACTCGACGAGCGCACCCGGCGCGTCCGGCGCCGTCCACGTGTGGACCCGCAGGTGGACCTCGACGTGCCCCCAGTCGCGCTCCGGGACCGCCACGAACCCGAGCCGCCGGTACAGGCGCTGCGCGGCCTCCATGGAGTCGAGCGTCGAGAGCACCACCCGCGTCGCCCCGCCGGCGACCGCCTCACGCAGCGCGGCGGACATGAGCAGCTCGGCGATGCCCCGGCGCCGGGCCTCCGGGGCGACCGCGAGCATCCGGATCTCCAGCTCGCCCGGCTCCGCGACCTCGGCGTAGGACGTGCCGTACGGGGCGAGCGTCACCGTCCCGACCACCACCAGGTCCTCGTCCCGGTCGTTCGCGCCGTCCCCCTCCCCGGGCGGGATCAGCGCGACGAGCAGCGTCGCCTCCCGCGCCCGTCGCTCGGCGTCCCGCAGCTCGTCGGCGTAGGAGTCGTCCGCGTCGAGCAAGCGGTCCGCCAGGTACGCCTCGGCGGTCAGCGCCCCGGCATCCGCCACCTGCGCGCCCGCAGCCACCCGCACCACGGCACCGGTCACGGCGAACCCTCCGGCCGACGAGCGTTCGTCACGTCAGCCCTCGCCGTCGTCGGCGGTGTCGACTCCGACGCCCGCCGTCCCGGCACCTGTCGGGCTGTCCGCGGAGCCCTCGGTCGCGTCCCCGGCACCTGCCGGGTTGTCCTCGATGCCCGACGGGACGTCCCCGACCCCTGCCGGCCCCTGCGCGAGCAGCAGCTCGAAACCCGCCTCGTCCAGGATCCGCAGCCCGAGCTCGCGGGCCTTGGTCTCCTTCGACCCGGCGTTCTCGCCGACCACCACGTAGTCGGTCTTCTTGGAGACGCTGCCCGCCGACTTGCCTCCGCGCGCCAGGATCGCCTCCTTCGCGCCGTCCCGGCTGAACCGCTCCAGCCCGCCGGTGACGACGACCGTCAGCCCCTCGAGCGTGCGCGGAGCCGACTCGTCCCGCTCCTCCTGCATGCGCACCCCGGCGGCCGCCCACTTGTCGACGATCGCGGCGTGCCACTTGTCGTCCTCGCCGGGCTGGTCGAACCACGCCCGGACCGCACCGGCGATCGTCGGACCGACACCCTCGGCCGCCCCGATCTCCTCCTCGGTCGCGACCGCGATCGCCGGGACCGACGCGAAGTGCTGCGCGAGCGCCCGCGCCGCCGTCGGTCCGACGTGCCGGATGGACAGCGCCACGATGACGCGCCACAGCGCGGCCTGCTTCGCCTTCTCCAGGTTGCCCAGCAGTGCGGCACCGGTCGCGTTCAGGTCCCCGGCCTCGCGGACCGCGCCCGCGACCTTGGAGCGGGCCGACAACGTGAACAGCGGCACCTTGCGCAGCGCGTCGGCATCGAGCGCGAACAGGTCTCCCTCGTCCGTCACCACCCCGGCGGTCAGCAGTGCGCTGGCGGCCTCCCAGCCGAGCGCCTCGATGTCGAACGCCCCGCGCGACGCGACGTGGAACAGCCGCTCGCGCAGCTGCGAGGGGCAGGACCGCTGGTTGGGGCAGCGGATGTCGACGTCGCCCTCCTTCGCGGGCGCCAGCGGGGTGCCGCACGAGGGGCACTCCGTCGGCATGACGAACGCGCGCTCCGTGCCGTCCCGCAGGTCGACCACCGGCCCGACGATCTCCGGGATGACGTCCCCCGCCTTGCGCAGCACGACGGTGTCGCCGATGAGCACACCCTTGCGGGCCACCTCGCTCGCGTTGTGCAGCGTCGCCATCTCGACCGTCGACCCCGACACGAATACCGGCTCCATCACGCCGAACGGCGTCACGCGGCCGGTGCGCCCCACGTTCACGCGGATGTCGAGGAGCTTGGTGTTCACCTCCTCGGGCGGGTACTTGTACGCGATCGCCCAGCGCGGAGCCCTGCTGGTGGACCCGAGCCGGCGCTGCAGGGCGATCTCGTCGACCTTCATCACGATGCCGTCGATCTCGTGCTCGACGTCGTGCCGGTGCTCGCCGTAGTACGCGATCATCTCCCGCACCCCGTCGAGCCCCTCGACGATGCGCGTGTGCCCCGAGACGGGGACACCCCAGCCCGCCAGCAGGTCGTAGACCTGCGACTGCCGCTCGATCCCGGTCCCCTGCCCCGCGCCCCAGACCAGCGCGCCGATGCCGTGCGCGTACATCCGCAGGTCACGCGACGCGGTGACCCGGGGGTCCTTCTGCCGCAGCGAGCCGGCGGCGGCGTTGCGCGGGTTGGCGAACGGGCTCTTGCCCGCCTCCACCTGCGACGCGTTGAGCTCGGCGAACGCCGCGACCGGCAGGAACACCTCGCCGCGGATCTCGATGCGCTCCGGGTGCGTCGCGGGGTCGCCGGCGAGCACGTCGGGGATCGTCGAGATGGTCCGGACGTTCAGCGTGACGTCCTCGCCGGTCCGCCCGTCACCGCGCGTCGCCGCCCGGACCAGCCGCCCCTGCTCGTACAGCAGCGCGATGGCGAGGCCGTCGATCTTGAGCTCGCACAGGTAGTGGATCGACGCGTCCGACTCGAGGTCCCGGTGCAGCCGCCCCGCCCAGGTGGTGATGTCCTCGTCGGAGAACGCGTTGTCCAGCGAGAGCATCCGCTCGACGTGCGCGACGGACGCGAACTCCGTCGAGAACGTGCCCCCCACCCGCTGCGTCGGCGAGTCCGGCGTCCGCAGTCCCGGGTGCTCGTCCTCCAGCGCCTGCAGCTCCCGCAGCCGCTCGTCGTACTCCTTGTCCGACGACGTCGGCGCGTCGCGGATGTAGTACGCGAACTGGTCCGCCTCGATCAGGGCGGCCAGCTCCGCCCACCGGTGACGGGCCTGCGCAGGGATCTCGGTCTCGGCGGACGCGCTCACGGGCGCGGGTGCTTCGTCGCTCACCGGCACATCCTCTCGCGCGCCGCCCACAGCGCGCTGTCCCGACGCACCCGAGAGCATGTGCACGCAGTCGCGCCGCTATGGTCGCCGCATGGTGAGCGCGCTCCGCAGCACACGGATGAAGGCGCTGGTGGCGACGGCGGCCATGGGGATGCTGCTAGGCGGATGCGTCGGTGGGAGCGAGCCCGTGGCCGCTGGAGACCCCCTGTTCGAGGGTCTCGACCCCGCGGTGGTGGACGAGGCGCTCGCGACCAAGGGGGACGTCATCGCCGCGGCACCCGAGGATCAGCGAGCGTGGACGGCCCAACAGATCGCGGTGGAGATCGCGGTGTGCCGTGCCGCGTACGCACACCTGGAGGCATGGCCCGTCGGCGGCCCACGGCCCGGAGCGCTGGACCTGCCCCGACTGACGTCAGGTGCGGTAGAGGCGGGAGCTTTCGACGCAGGGGCCGCCGACGGTGACGCGCAGGGCGGGCCGGGTCTGCCGTGGGACGCGATGCAGGCGCAGCTGCTCGGCCTCCTGGATGCGGAAGGCCGCGACGGGCTCGTCCACTTCCTGCAGCTGATACCCGGCTGCCAGATGCCGGTCGTGCCAGGGGCCTCGGGTCCCAGCATCTTTGACGCGGTCGCCGCGGAGTACGGCCGGACGCCGCAGTGAGCACGTGAGGTTCGGTTGTGGGTGATCGATCGAGGCCTACGAGCTACACCTCGTCGCGAGCACGTCGCCGCTGCAGCCACGGCCCCACCACCAGCACCCCGCACACCAGCACGCCGCCGACGGCGAGCACCGCGCCGGTGGCGAACAGCGGGACGGACGCGGCGGCGACGACGACCTCGGTCGGCGAACCGTCGACGTCCCACGTGCAGATGGCCTTCGGCGGGACGATCGTGTACTGCACGGACGCGGAGTCGGTCCCGGCGGCGTAGGCCTCGACGCACGGGTCGGGGTCGTCCTTCGTGGCGGTCAGGGTGGTCACGCCGATGCCGGTGTAGCAGATGACGAGCAGCACCATCCCGACGATCGCGGCCCCGGACCCGATCAGCAGCGCCAGGGCGCGCCGCACGCTCGGCTGTGCAGCAGCCACCGTCATGCCTCCGCTCGTTCGGCCACGATCCGCGCGGCCCGGACCAGTCCGGCCAGCACGGCGCGGGCGTCGTCCGGGCTGCCCTTCCCGGTGATGTCACCGGCGAGGAGCACGACGTCGCGCAGCCCCGCCATCGGCAGCCCCACGGACCGCCACGGCCGGGTGAGCGTATCGGCCTGCCCGGTCACGTCGGGTCCGGCGCACTGCGAGGAGGCCTGCGGCGCGAGCTCGGGCCAGAAGGCGAGCCCGCCCTCGATGACCTCCGCGACCTTCTCCCAGCTCCGCTCGTCGAGCGCGGGGACGGCGAGCGCGAACCCGTCGACGGCAGCCGCGCGGATCGCCCCGAGGGAGGTCCAGGCGGTGCCGCCGTGCACGACGACCCGGGCACCGTCCAGTGCGCGAGCCACGTCGCCGATGCGCTCGGCCGCGACGGGACCGGGGACGGACCGCAGCGCGGAGTAGCCGGAGAACGAGGGCAGCACCCCGGCCATGACCTGCGCGAGCAGCGGCTCGTGGAGCAGCACGGTCGGCTCGGCGCCGGGCACCGAACGGCGGATCGCGGCGAGATGCTCGGCGAGGCCCGCGGCCAGCGACGCGGCGAGCTCGCGGACGGCGCCGGCGTCGGACACCACCCGGTCGCCACGGGACAGGTAGAGGGAGGCGGCGAGCGTCATCGGGCCCAGCACCGGTACGACGAGCGGTCCGGACCACCCGTGCCCGGCGACCGCGAGCGCGTCGACGTCCTCGCGCACGTAGGCCTGGGCGCGGGCGAGGTCACGGCTGGGGCGGTCGGCCAGCTTCCAGCCGTGCGGCCCGAGCTCGGTGGGCAGCTCCGCGAGCAGGGCGGCCGCGCGGCCGGTGCGGTCGCACCAGGGTCCGCGCTCGGCGAGCGTCACCGTGAACGGGAGACCGGCCACCTCGGACGGGGTGTCGACGAGGTCGCCGACGACGACGGTCTGCGCCTCCAGCACGTCGAGGCCCGGCCACGGCCCGGTGCCCGTGACGCCCGGTCGTCCGCCGCTCACCGGGCGACGCCGGCGGTGACGCGCTGCGCGGAGGTCACGGTGGCCTGGCCGAGCACGCGGGTGCCGTCGTACAGGACCGCGGACTGTCCCGGCGCGACACCGCGCAGGTCACCGGCGGCGTCGAGCACGACCTCGACGACCCCGTCGCGGACGGTGGCCCGCGCGGGGACCGCGGAGCCGTGCGCCCGGACCTGCAGGGAGCACGCGAACGAGCCGTTCGCGTCGGCGAACCAGACCGCTCGGTCCGCCTCGACGGCGTGCACGGCGAGCTCGTCGGCGGAGCCGACGACGACCCGGTTGTTGACCGGCTCGACGGAGAGCACGTACCGCGGCTTGCCGTCGGGAGCCGGCCGGCCGATCGACAGCCCTTTGCGCTGCCCGACGGTGAACGCGTACGCGCCGTCGTGCTGACCGAGCACCGCGCCGGAACCGTCGACGATCTCCCCGGGCTGCGACCCGAGCCGCGAGCGCAGGAAGCCCTGGGTGTCCCCGTCGGCGACGAAGCAGATGTCGTAGGAGTCCGGCTTGGCGGACACGGACAGCCCGCGGGCGGCCGCCTCGGCACGGGTCACCTCCTTGGAGGCGACGTCGCCGAGCGGGAACATCGACCGCGCCAGGCGCTCCGGACCCATCACGGCCAGCACGTACGACTGGTCCTTGGCCAGGTCCCGGGCGCGGTGCAGCTCCCGGGTGCCGTCCGCGCGCGTCTCGATGCGCGCGTAGTGGCCGGTGCAGACGGCGTCGAACCCGAGCGCGACGGCCTTGTCCAGCAGCGTCGCGAACTTGATGTGCTCGTTGCAGCGCACGCACGGGTTCGGCGTGCGACCGGCCTCGTACTCGGCCACGAAGTCCGCGACGACGGTCTCCTCGAACCGCTCCGACAGGTCCCACACGTAGTACGGGATCCCCAGCACGTCGGCGGCGCGACGGGCGTCCCCGGCGTCCTCGATGGAGCAGCACCCGCGCGAGCCGGTGCGGAACTGGTCGCGGGTGCGGGACAGGGCCATGTGCACGCCGACGACGTCGTGCCCGGCGTCGACCGCTCGGGCCGCGGCGACCGCGGAGTCGACGCCCCCGGACAGGGCGGCCAGGACGCGCATCAGGTCACCGACCCGACGGTCGCGAGCCCAGCGGCCCGGGCCCGGTCGACCACGCCCGGCAGGGCCGCGAGCAGCGCGTCGACGTCGGCGGCGGTCGACGGGTGCCCGAGGCTGAACCGCAGCGCGCCGCGCGCGGCGACCTCGTCGACCCCCATCGCGAGCAGCACGTGGCTGGGCCGCGGGACGCCCGCCTGGCAGGCCGACCCGGTCGACGCCTCGATCCCGGCGGAGTCGAGCAGGTAGAGCAGCGAGTCGCCCTCGCAGCCCGGGAACGTGAAGTGGGCGTTGGCGGGCAGCCGTCGCGACGTGTCCCGCGGCCCGCGCAGCACCGCGTCGGGGACGGCGGCCTCCACTCCGGCGACCAGGGAGTCGCGGAGCGCTCCCACGCGGGCGGCGAAGGCGTCGCGCCCTGCGGCAGCGTGCTCGACGGCGAGCCCGAACGACGCGATCAGGGCGGCGTCGAGCGTGCCCGACCGCACGCCGCGCTCCTGCCCTCCCCCGTGCAGCACGGGGGTCAGGTCGAGCCCGCGCCGCGCGAGGAGCGCACCGGCACCGCCGGGTCCGCCCACCTTGTGGCCGCTGACGGTCATCGCGTCGAGGCCCGACGCGCCGAAGTCGACCGGCACCTGGCCGACGGCCTGCACCGCGTCCGCGTGCACCGGCACACCGTGCCGGCGGGCGAGCGCGACCACGTCGTCGAGCGGCTGCAGGGTGCCGACCTCGTTGTTGGCCCACATCACGGAGATCAGCGCCACCTGGTCGCCGTTGCGCTCCAGCTCCTCGCCCAGCGCGTCGACGTCGACCGTCCCGTCACCGTCGACGGGCAGGAGCACCAGCTCCGCGCCGGCGTGCTCGGCCATCCAGAACGCCGGGTCCAGCACGGCGTGGTGCTCCACGGCAGACACGAGCAGTCGTCGGCGGCGTTTGTCCTCGTTGCGTCGGGACCAGAACAGACCCTTCACGGCGAGGTTGTCGGCCTCGGTGCCGCCCGACGTCCAGACGACCTCGCTGGGCCGCGCACCGAGGGCCGCGGCGAGCCGCTCGCGGGCCTCCTCGACCACCCGACGGGCCGCACGGCCGGACCCGTGCAGGGACGAGGGGTTGCCGGTGCGCACGAGCTGCTCAGCGAGCACCCGCGCGGCCTCCGGGAGCATGGGCGTGGTCGCCGCATGGTCGAGATACACGCTCATCGGCTCCAGTCTACGAACGACCTCCACAACTCCCGACCGCACGCCCCGTGGGATCACCCGCCGAGCGCCGCTCGCTACCTGGCAGGATGTGCCGCGTGAGTGCCGATGACGTCATTGCCCTCCCGCTCGCCTTCAGCGGCCAGCGGTTGGACTGGCGCGACCTCCCGCGGCACGTCCGGACCCGGATCGCCGAGCTGGCGGGCGCTCAGGTCACGGCCGAGATCAGCGCGACCAGCGGGTTCAGCCCCGGTTTCGCTGCCGTGCTCGAGCTCGCCGACGGGCGCGGCGTCTTCGTGAAGGCCGTCTCCGGCGAGCAGAACCCGGTCTCCCCCGACCTCGCCCGCGCCGAGATCCGGGTGTCCCACGCGCTGCCCCCGCAGGTCCCGGCGCCCCAGCTCCTGTGGTCCTCCGACGACGGCGACTGGGTGATCCTCGGGTTCGAGGTGGTGCACGGCCGCTCTCCCGAGCTCCCGTGGCGGCCCGAGGACCTGCGCGCCGTCGCCGACGCCGTGGGAGCGCTCGCAGACGCCGAGCCCCTGCCCGGGCACTCGCTGCCGCGCACGGACGACCAGCTGGCCGAGGACTTCACCGGCTGGCGCAAGCTGCACGCCCTCGACCGCCAGACCCAGGAGCAGTACGCGGATCTCGCGGGCGACATCGGCCGGTGGGCGCTGGACAACGTCGAGCAGCTGGTCCGCTGGGAGCAGGAGTCGCTGCGCGTGTGCGCGGGCGACTCCCTCGTGCACGGGGACCTGCGCGCCGACAACGTCATGATCGACCCCGACCACCAGCACCGGGTCTGGATCATCGACTGGCCGCACGCGAGCGTCGGTGCCCCGTGGCTCGACCTGGCGTTCATGCTGCCGAGCGTCGCGCTGCAGGGCGGCGGGGACCCGGCGACCAACTTCCGCGAGCACGCCGTGTCGGACGGGGTGCACGACGACGACCTGCGGGCCGGCCTGGCCGGGCTGTCGGGGTACTTCGCGTGGAGCTCGCGCCAGCCCGCGCCCCTCGGCATCCCGAACCTGCGCCGGTTCCAGGCCGCGCAGGGCGTCGCGACGGTCCGCTGGCTGCGCGACCTGTCCTGACGGGGGCTCAGCCGAGGACGGCGCCGGCGGGGCCCCAGCCGAGGAGCGTGTGCCCCTCGGACGCCACGCCGATCAGGGTCCCGGGCAGGTCGACGCGCCACTCCTCGCCGCCGTCGTCGAACCGGTAGGCGACGAGCTCGCCGATGCCCGGCCAGTCGTTCAGCGCGGTCACGGCGCCCGGCTCGTCGGGCCGTTGCTGCGCGCTCAGCAGGTGGCGCCCGTCGGTCACCAGGTCGCCCATCGTCCGGCCGGTGAGCACCGGTGCCCGCCAGAGCTCCGCGCCGGTGCGGCCGTCGACCGCCACGACCCCGTCCGGCGTGCTGAGGTAGACCCGCCCCCGCGCCACGACCGCCGCGCCCGACAGGCCGTGCCCGACATCCCACAGCTCGTCTCCGGTGGACCGGTCGTACGCGCGGAGCCTCGAGCCGGCCGCGAGGACCAGGTCGGAGAGGCTGCCGTCGTCGGCCGAGACCTGCCCGAGCCGGCCGGGGAGCACGAGGTCCGGACCGCCCCCGACGATCGTCGTCGTCTCCTGCCCCTCGTCGTCCTGCGAGAACGCGGCGACGATGCCCAGCCGCGCGTCCGCCGTGAAGCCGTTGCTCGCGTCGACCACGGTGCGCGCCGGACCGCCGTCGCCGTCGAGCAGCGTGATCCGGCGCCCGGCGGTCACGACCGCGAGCCCGTCGTCCGTGCGGAGCAGCGTGGTGGACCGGTCGACGAAGCCGCCCTCGTCGGGTTCGGCGCCGGCGGACGGCACGACCGACTGCCACCGCTCCTGGCCGGTCAGCAGGTCTGTCGCGGTGACCACGAGCGCACCGCCGGGGCGGGGGACGCCGACCGCGACGGCACCCGGCAGCGCGGTGAACGCCACCGCCCCGGGCACCTCCCGGTCGGCGACGACGGAGCCGTCCGCGACGTCCGCGACCACCAGCCGGCTGAGCGGCGACGGGACGAGCACGTTCTCCGTCTGCCGGAACCCCAGGTAGGTGTCCGTGACGAGGCACACGACGTGCTCGGTGGCTCCCGGCTCGAGCACGCACCCGCCGACCTGGTCGAACCCCTCGTCGGTGCGTTCGACGACGTGCGCGCCGACGAGGGGCGTGGTCCAGCGGCGCTCGCCGGTGAGCTCGTCGACGGCGACGAGCGCCTGCGACTCGTCGCTCGCGCGCTGCAGGCCCACGAGGATCCCGCCGGGCAGCTCCGACCAGGGCACCCAGCGGGTGCCGGGATCCAGCGTCCACAGGATCCGCACGTCCTCGTCGACCGGTCGCACGACGCCCGGCACGTCGGCGAGCGCCGCGACGGCGGCACGGTCGCGCAGCTCGACGACCACCTGCACCCCGACGAGCGCGACAGCGGCGACGAGCACCGGGACGAGCAGCCGCCGCCACGACCTGCGCCGGGGCTCGGCATCGCCCGGGCGCGCGGGCTCGTCGTCGCGCTCGACGAGCTCGACCGCCGCCATGCCCATGCGCCGTCGCATGGCCGGATTATCCGCCCGTGAGCGTCAGACCTGGTCGCGCGGCTCGTCGGCCTGGAGCTTGTGCTCCCGGTCGCGCAGCTGCGCCTCCCAGTCCTTGAGCATCTGCTCGTGCTTGTCGTCCGACGTGCGCATGCCGGCGAGGAACTCCGGGTCGTCGTCCGGGGACGTCCGGCGCGGCCTCTCGTACTCGGGGAACCCGGCGGTCTGCGTCGACGGCCACGGGACGTTGCGCGCCTGCCGGCGCTCGGGGCGTCCCGCGACGAGCCACGCGATCCCGCCGACGACCGGCAGCAGGATGATGACGAACACCCAGGTGGTCTTCGACAGGTTCCGGGGGACGTCCGTCTGGATGCAGTCGATGAGGCAGTAGACCAGCAGGGCGATCTCGATCAGGTACGGCAGATAGCGGATCACGGGACTCCTCGGGCACCCCTGCCCGGCGTGCTGTCAGCCGGGACCGACGCGCAGGCTAGCGGAGCCGGAGAGCACCTGTCCGGGGTTCGGTTGCCCGACCGACGCGATCACCCGGACGGACCAGTCAGCCGAGGACCGACGCCCCGCCCTCACCCCAGCCCACCAGCGTCGACCCCGTGGACCAGACGCCCGCCACCCCGTCGGGCAGGTCGACCCGCCAGTCCTCGACCCCGTCGTCCAGGCCGTACGCCGCGAGCTCCCCGACGCTCGAGACCTCCTCCGTCCAGACCCCGCCCGACTCGTCCGGCCGCTGCTGCGAGCTCAGCAGGTGCCAGCCGTCGGTGACCAGGCCTCCCATGGCCCGCCCTTCGGGCGCCGGTGTCCGCCAGAGCTCCTCGCCGGTGCGGGCGTCGATCGCGACCAGACCGCGTCCCGAGCTGGCGTACACGCGTCCGCGGATCACCAGCGCGCTGTCCGCCCGCACGCCGTCGACCGTCCACAGCGGCGTCGGGCTGTCCCGGTCGTACACGCGCAGGCTCGAGTCGGACATCAGCACGAGGCCCGGCATGCTGCCGTCGTCGGCGGACAGGTTCACCGGCGCCCCGGGGATCGTGACGTCCTCCCCGTCGCGCCCGACGAACGTCGTGCGCTGGGCCCCGCCCGGATCGCTCGAGAACGCCGTCACGGCTCGGGTGGCCTCGTCGACGTGCCAGCCCGCGCCCGCATCGATGTCGGACCGGAGCACGGTGCCCTCGCCGTCCAGCAGGACCATCCGACCGGGCGACACCACGGCGCCGACCCCGTCGAGGGTCCGGAACAGGGCGACGCTGCCGTCCACGAACACGTCGGCCTGCGGCTCGGCGGTCGGCGCCGGCAGGGTCGTCCGCCAGTGCGGCTCGCCGTCGAGCAGGCCGGTCGCGACGAGCGTGATCGCGTCGTCGGCTTCCTGGACCGCCACCACGACGGCGTCCGGCAGCACGGTGAACGCGACAGCCCCGGGCGCCCGCTGCTCCGCGACGACGGACCCGTCGGAGGTGTCGAGCACGACGACCGTGCTGAGCTCGCCGGGCACCAGGTCGGCGGACATCTCCTGGTAGGTGACCAGACCGTCGCTCACCAGGCACGCCACCCGGCCCGCCACGTGCGGCACCTGCGCGCAGCCGCCGATCTGGCTCCCGGCGGCCTCGAGCGGGTGCGCCGGCGCCAGCGGGGTCGTCCACAGCCGCTCCCCGGTGAGCTTGTCGACGGCCACCAGCGACTGGGACCCGTCGGCCGGTCGCTCCAGCCCGACGAGCGCCCCGTCCCCGCGCAGGTCCCACCAGAAGAGCGACGAGAGGGCCTCCTCCGGCGTCCAGAGCACCCGGACGTCCTCATCGACCACCGGCACCACGCCGGGCACCTCGCTCAGCGCCGCGAGCGCGGCCCGGTCGCGGGCGACCTCGACGGCCTGCACCCCGACCAGCACCAGGACCAGCGTGACGGGGACGGGAGCCCAGCGCCGGACGAGCCGCCAGCGGTCCGCCCGGCTCAGCCGCGCGGGGGGATCGCGGGGCGCGTCGTCGTCGTCGTGCTCGACGAGCTCGACGCTCTGCATCGGTGCGGGCCGGACCATGCCCGGACCCTACCGACGCGCCCTCGCCGCGATCAGCCCTTCAGGCGGCGGATCTCCGCGGCGGCCTGCGGCACGACGGTGAACAGGTCGCCGACGACGCCGAAGTCCGCGATCTCGAAGATCGGGGCGTCGGGGTCGGAGTTGATCGCGACGATGGTGCCGGACGCCTGCATGCCGCCGCGGTGGTGCACGGCACCCGACACGCCGACGCCGACGTAGAGCCGCGGCGCGATCGTGACGCCGGTCTGGCCGATCTGCGCGTCGTGCCCGATCCAGCCCTCGTCGGTGGCCACACGCGTGGCGCCGACCGCGCCACCGACCACGTCCGCCAGCTCCTCGACGACCGAGAAGTCACCCTCCGTGCCGCGCCCGCCGACCACGACGATGCTGGCGCTGCCGAGATCCGGCCGACCGCTCGCGGGCCGCTCGACCCGCTCGACCAGGGTCACCCGCCGGGCCCTCTCGCTGACCGCGACGGTGTGCTCGCCGATCTGCGGGGCGGGCGCGCCCTCGACCGTCGACGGCACGACCGAGTTCGACTTGAGCGCGACGATCGCCAGCGGGGTGGTGACCGCGCACGTCGTGTTCCAGGTGCCGGCGAACACCGTCTTGGAGGCGACGTAGCGCCCGTCGACCAGCGCGAGGCCGTCCGCGTCGGTGACGACACCGGCCCCGGTGCTGATCGCGAGGCGTGCGGCGGCCTCCTTGTTCTCGAACGAGGAGACCACGAGCAGCAGACCTGCTCCGGTGGCGTCGAGCAGCGACGCGAGCGCCTCGGCCAGCACGGCCGACAGGTGGGGGTCCGCGTCGACGACGACACGGTGGACGTGCGTGGCACCGAGCGCGGCGAGCTCGGCGACGACCTCGGGCGACGGCTCGGCACCGTCGACGGCCCATGCGGCGTGCACCCCGGCGCCGCCGGACAGCTCGCGGGCGAGCGTGAGGAGCTCCCGGACGGGGGCGCGGACGGCTCCGTCCACGGTGTGGTCGACGAGCACGAGCACGGGTGCGGTCACAGCGGCGATCCTTCGGTTCGGGACGTCAGACGAGCTGGTTGTCGACGAGGTACGCGGCGAGGCGGACCCCGGCGTCGCCCGTGTCCTGCACGAGCACGCGGTTGTCGCGGGGCGGCCGGGCAGCGGCCTCGAGCACCTGCGTGCGCGCCCCGAGCAGCCCGACGTGCGAGGCGTCGACCTCCAGGTCCGCGAGCGTCAGGGTGGTGACGGGCTTCTTGCGGGCCGCCATGATGCCCTTGAAGTTGGGGTAGCGGGGCTCGTTGGCCTGGTCGGTCACGGACACCAGCGCCGGCAGCGAGGCCTCGAGCACCTCGGAGGCGTGGTCGAGGTTGCGGCGCACCCGCACGGTCGACCCGTCGACGGTCAGCTCCGCGGCGAGCGGCAGCGCCGGCAGGTCGAGCAGCTCCGCGAGGGCGGTCGGCAGCAGCGACGTCAGGCCGTCCAGCCCGGCCATGCCCAGGACGACCAGGTCGACGTGCTCCTGGGCGTCCAGGTGGCGGATCGCGGCGGCGAGCACCCGCGCGGTGCCGACGACGTCCGAGCCGGCGACCGCGTCGTCGACCACGTGGACCGCGTCCTCGGCACCCATCTGGAGACCGCGCCGGACGGCGTCGACGGCGTCGTCGGGGCCGACGGTCAGGGCCACCACAGAGCCCTCACCTGCCTCCACGATGGCCAGCGCCGCCTCGAGGGCGTTCTCGTCCAGCTCGTTCAGGGTGCCGTCCCCGCCGTCGCGGACCACGCGACCGTCGGGGCCCAGGGCCCGCTCGGACTGGATGTCAGGGACATGCTTCACACAGACGACGATCCTCACCCGCGGAACGTTACCGCCCGACCCGGACTCGGCGAGCACACGGTCCAGGGGCGGAGACACCCGACACGTGTGGGCTTGTTCCCGCACAATGTGCGGGTGACCCCGCCCTCCCCCCACCGGCGAGCGCCACGTCTCGGTGTCCACGTCACCGACGCGGGCGTGGACGTCGCCGTCTACGCCGCGCACGCCACAGGTGTCGACCTGTGCCTGTTCGACGGCGACGACGAGAAGCGCCTCCCCCTGTCTGCCAGCGGGCACGGGGTGTTCAGCGCCTCCGTGCCCGACGTCCGCGCCGGCCAGCGGTACGGGTTCCGCGCCTACGGACCGTGGGAGCCCGCGGCCGGCCACCGCTACAACCCCGCCAAGCTGCTCGTCGACCCCTACGCCCGCGGGCTCGACGGGGACGTCGCGCACACGCCGGAGACGTACGGCCACCTCGTCGGCCCCGACCTGGCCGGCGACCCGTACGGTCCCGCGGACCCGCGCGACTCCGCCGGCCACGTCCCGTACTCCGTCGTCGTCGACACCCGCGACCTGCCGGGACCGGACCCGACCACCAACCGCCCGTGGACGCCGTGGTCGCGCACGGTCGTCTACGAGGCCCACGTCCGCGGCCTGACGCAGCTGGACGACCGGATGCCCGAGGAGCTCCGCGGCACCTACGCCGGCCTCGCCCACCCGGCGGTCGTCGACCACCTGCTCGGCCTGGGCGTCACCGCGATCGAGCTGCTGCCCGTGCACGCGTTCTCCTCCGAGCCGCACCTGGTCGAGAAGGGCCTCACCAACTACTGGGGCTACAGCACGCTCGGCTTCTTCGCCCCGCACGCGGCCTTCGCGACGGCGGCGGCCCAGGCGGCGGGTCCGGCGGCCGTGCTCGCCGAGCTGCGCGCAGCGGTCCACGCGCTGCACGAGGCCGGCCTCGAGGTGCTGCTCGACGTGGTCTACAACCACACCTGCGAGGGCGGGCTGCCCGGTCAGCACCTGTCGTGGCGCGGCCTCGACAACGCCACCTACTACGCGCACGACGGCGGGGCGCCCGCCGCGCTCGCGGACGTCACCGGCACCGGGAACACGCTCGACTTCCGCCGGGCCGAGGTGGTCCGGATGACCCTCGACTCGCTGCGCTACTGGGCGGACGTCATCGGGGTCGACGGCTTCCGCTTCGACCTCGCGGTGACCCTCGGCCGTGACCCGGGCGGCTTCTCGCCCGACCACCCGGCGCTCGTCGCGATGGCGATCGAGCCCGCGCTGCACGGTCTCAAGCTCGTCGCGGAGCCGTGGGACGTCGGCCCCGGCGGCTGGCGCACGGGGCAGTTCCCGGTGCCGTTCGCCGAGTGGAACGACCGCTTCCGCAACGCCGCCCGCTCGTTCTGGCTGGCCGACCCCGGCCGCGCCGCGCACGGTCTGCCCGGCCACCGCGTCCGCGACCTGGCGACCCGTCTGTCGGGCTCCGTCGACCTGTTCGGGCACAGCGACCCGCCCCTGGTCCGCGGGCCCAGCGCGTCGGTCAACTACATCACCGCCCACGACGGCTTCACCCTCGCGGACCTGGTGGCCTACGACCACAAGCACAACGCCGCCAACGGCGAGCAGAACCGCGACGGCAGTGACGACAACCGCTCCTGGAACCACGGGATCGAGGGCCACGTCGGTCCCGACTCCCCCGCGGTCGACATCGTGCCCCTGCGCCGCCGCTCGATCCGCAACCTGTTCGCCACCCTCGCGCTCGCCGCGGGGACGCCGATGATCACGGCCGGCGACGAGATGGGCCGCACCCAGTACGGGAACAACAACGCGTACTGCCAGGACAACGAGCTCTCGTGGGTGCGGTGGGACGTGGCGCCGTGGCGCGCGGACCTGCTCGCGACCGCCCGCTGGCTCCTGCTGCTGCGCCGCGAGCACCCCGCGCTGCGCTCCGAGCGGTTCTACTCGGGCCGACCGTACGTGCCGGGCCGCCGCCCGGACCTGGCCTGGTTCGACGCGCTGGGCGTCGCCTTCGACCACGACCGGTGGCACGACTCGTCGATCCGCACGCTGCAGATGGTGCGCACCGCACCGCCGCCCGAGCAGGACACGGTGCTCCTGGTCATCAACGGGTCGCTCGATGCCGTGCACCTGATCCTGGCCGACGACCACGGCGGCCGGTGGCGGCTCGCGTGGGACTCCGTCTGGGAGAACCCGGCGGAGGAGCGGGCTGCCGCGATCGAGGGCAACCTGCACGCGGAGCCCGGTGAGGCGACCGTCGTGGAGGCGCTGAGCATGCGGGTGTACGTCCTGGACCAGCTCAGCTAGCCCTGCCGGCCAGGGCGGACCATCGCGGTGGTCGGAGAGGCTGTCGGACGACGTCGCGGTCCAGGCGCTCGGTCGCGTCGGTCAGCACGGAGGTCGCCCCACGGATCGTAGAGTCGCCCCATGACGCACTCCGATGTCGTGGTCGTCGGTGCGGGCCTCGCCGGGCTCGTCGCCACCGCCGAGCTCCTCGCCGCCGGCCGCCGGGTCACCCTGCTCGACGCCGAGCCCGCCGCGAGCCTGGGCGGTCAGGCGTTCTGGTCGTTCGGCGGGCTGTTCCTCGTCGACTCCCCCGAGCAGCGCCGCCTCGGGGTGAAGGACTCCGCGGAGCTGGCCCTCGCCGACTGGTTCGGGTCCGCCGACTTCGCCGACGACGGCTCGGACCGCTGGGGTCGCGCGTGGGCGGAGGGCTTCGTCGAATTCGCCGCGGGCGACCTGCGGTCGTGGCTGTACTCCCAGGGCGTGCGCTGGTTCCCGCTCGTGCAGTGGGCCGAGCGCGGCGGCTACCTCGCCGACGGGCACGGCAACTCCGTGCCGCGGTTCCACGTCACGTGGGGCACCGGCCCCGGCATCCTCGAGCCGTTCGTCCGCGCCCTGCTCGACGGGCGTCGCGAGGGCCTGGTCGACGTGCGGTTCCGCCACCGGGTGACCGGCCTGGTGACCACCGACGGCCGGGTCACCGGGGTCCGCGGCGACGTGCTGGTCGCGGACGGCGCCGAGCGCGCGGTGCCCAGCTCGCGCGCCGTGCAGGAGCCGTTCGAGCTGTCCGCGAGCGCGGTCGTCATCGCCACGGGCGGGATCGGCGCCGACCACGACCTGGTCCGCTCGACGTGGCCCGCCTCCGCGGGCCGGCTCCCGGCACGCATGCTCTCGGGCGTCCCCGACCACGTGGACGGCTCCGGGATCGCGGCCGCGAAGGCGTCGGGCGCCGCCGTCGTGCACGAGGACCGCATGTGGCACTACCCCGAGGGCATCACCAACCACTCGCCCGTGTGGTCGAAGCACGGCATCCGGATCCTCGCCGGGCCGAGCAGCCTGTGGCTCGACGCCGACGGGCACCGGCTGCCCGCGCCGCTGTTCCCCGGCTTCGACTCCCTCGGGTCGCTGCGGCACATCACGGAGCGTGGCGACGACCACTCGTGGTTCGTGCTCGACAAGACGATCCTCGGGTCGGAGTTCGCGCTGTCCGGCTCGGAGCAGAACCCGGACCTGACCGGCAAGGACATGAAGCTGCTGCTGGAGCGGGTCAAGCCGGGGGCGGTCGGACCGGTCGAGGCGTTCGCCGAGAAGTCGGAGGAGTTCCTCTGGGCGGACACGCCCGCGGAGCTGGCCGCCAGGATGAACGCGCTGTCCGGCTCCGACCGGATCGACGCGGACGCGCTGGAGCGCACGATCGTCGCGCGGGACCGGCAGGTGGAGACCGGTCTCGGCAAGGACCCGCAGGTCGTCGCGACCGCCATGGCCCGGCGCTACGTCGTCGACAAGCTCATCCGCGTGGCCAAGCCGCACCGGCTGCTCGACCCGTCGCACGGCCCCCTCCTTGCGGTCCGGCTCTCCGTGCTGACCCGCAAGACCCTCGGCGGCCTGCACACCGACCTCGAGGGCCGCGTGCTGCGACCCGACGGCGAGGTCCTGCCCGGCCTGTGGGCCGTCGGTGAGGCGTCCGGGTTCGGCGGCGGCGGGGTGCACGGCCACCGCGCGCTGGAGGGCACCTTCCTGGGCGGCTGCCTGTTCACGGGCCGCACCGTGGGCAGGGCGCTGGGCACCTAAGGGGGCGGGTGCGTCCCGGTCATGACCTCGGGGGCCGGCACCGCCGGGCCATAACCGTGCCGCCGCGCCCGCAGCGCGGCCACGAGCAGCCCGGGCCGCAGCAGCAGGAGCGGTGACGCCATGAGGTGGTAGACGCGGGCGACGGTCGCCTGCGCCAGCACGTCACCGTGGCTCGTGAGCCGGTCGAGCTCCTGGGTCCACCGGCCGAGGAGCGCCTGGAGCGGCGACGGCCGGGTGTCCGCGGAGTAGCGCAGGTCGCTGCTCGTCGCGACCGCCCACGGCAGCGCGGCGACCCGCGCGAACCGGCGCAGGATCCGGCGCTCGTCACCCGCGGCGAGCCCACGACGCAGCGCGTCCCGCAGCACGAGCGCCTCGCAGGCCGCGACCGTGACGCCCTGCCCGTACACGGGGTTGAACGCGCAGAGCGCGTCGCCGACCACGAGCAGGCCGGGCGGCCAGTCGCGCACCCGCTCGTAGTGGTGCCGGCGGTTGCCCGTCTGGCGGTGCACGACCACGTCCCCCTCGGGGGTGCCGGCGCGCGCGAGCTGCGCGACGGCGTCGTGCCGCAGCCCGTCGAGGAACCGGGTGAAGCCCTCGGCGTCGCGCGGTGGCCGCAGGTCGCCGGCGCCGATCGCGCCGACCAGCCAGCGCCCGTCCTCGACGGGCAGGGCGATGCCTCCCGCGGGGTCACGGGGGGTCTGGAGCACGACGACGCCCGGCGGCCCGACCTCGACCCCGTCCATGGCGTACCGGCGGGCCGCGTAGCCGATGTGGGCGTCCACCTCGGAGACCTCGGCCGCCCGGACCCCGGCGGCGGCGAGCCACACGGGCAGGCGCGAGGACCGGCCGGTCGCGTCGACGAGGAGGTCGGCGGGGAGCGTCAGACCGGCGCTCTCCACCCACCAGGCCGGCTCGTCGGGTCCCGCACCGCGGCGGACCCGCTGCACGCGCACGCCGTCGCGCACCAGGACGCCGGGCAGCGCCCGCACCCGCTCCAGCACCAGGTGCTCGACGAGGGGGCGCGTGGCGGACAGCAGCGGGAACTGTCGCCGCCCGGTCGGGCCCCAGCCGAACTCACCGAGCCAGGCGAGGTCGCCGCTGTCGAACGAGACCGCACCCGCCGCCTGCATCTCGGCCCGGAACCCCGGGAGCAGCTCCTCGACCGCCAGCAGACCGCGGTGGAGGTAGACGTGCAGCAGCCGTCCCTGCGGCACCCCGGGCCGCGCGGCCGGTGCGGTGGGCAGCACGTCACGTTCGACGAGGGTGACCGTGCGCCCGGGGGCTGCTGCTGCCGCGGCGGCGAAGGCGCCGGCGAGTCCCGCGCCGAGCACCACGACCCGGCTCGGCCGCCGTCGTGCCATGGGTCCCCCTCCCACGTCGCCGTCCCGGCACAGTCTTCCTCGTGACGCGCGCGACGTCGCCACCCCGGGGCTTCTCGTTGCGCGACGGCGCTCCAGATGCCCCCGACCTGGACCTACGGATAGGTTCGGGAGCGTGACGATTCGCCCCGTGCCCCTCGGCACCTCTGTCGGACGTATCCCCGTCGTCGATGTCTCCCCCGTGGCCGAGGCAGGCCGGTTCCCCGCCAAGGCCGTGGTCGGTGAAGCGGTGCCCGTCCGGGCGACCGTCTTCCGCGAAGGACACGACGCCGTCGCAGCGACGGCGGTGCTGACCGACCCGTCCGGCGTCGACCGCGCGAGTGCCCGGATGGTCGACATCGCGCCCGGTCTGGACCGCTACGAGGCCCGCCTGGTGCCGACGAGCACAGGCGACTGGACGTTCCGGGTCGAGGGCTGGTCGGACCCGTACGGCACGTGGGTGCACGACGCCACGATCAAGGTCGAGGCCGGCGTCGACGTGGAGCTGATGCTCGCCGAGGGTGCCCTGCTGCTCGAGCGTGCGGCGGCGCGCACGGGTGCCGACGCGATGTCGAAGTCGGCGGCCCGGGTCCTCACGGACGCCGTCATGGGGCTGCGCGACATCCGCGACACCCCCCAGGAGCGCCTCGGGGCCGGGCTGTCCGGCAAGGTGCACGCGGCGCTGGCGGAGCACCCGCTGCGCGACTCGGTGACCCGCTCGCCGGCGTACCCGCTGACCGTCGACCGTCCGCTCGCCCTCGCGGGGTCCTGGTACGAGCTGTTCCCCCGCTCGCAGGGCGCCAAGTACGACCCCGCGGCCGGGAAGTGGGTGTCGGGGACCCTGCGCACGGCGGCGCTCGACCTGCCGCGGATCGCGGGCATGGGGTTCGACGTCGTCTACCTGACGCCCGTCCACCCCATCGGCGAGACGTACCGCAAGGGCCCCAACAACTCCCTGTTCGCCGACCTGGGCGACCCGGGCTCCCCGTACGCGATCGGCTCCCCGGCGGGCGGGCACGACGCGATCGAGCCGACGCTGGGCACGTTCGACGACTTCGACGCGTTCGTCGCCGCGGCGCGGGACCTGGGCATGGAGGTGGCGCTCGACATCGCGCTGCAGTGCTCCCCCGACCACCCGTGGGTGACTGAGCACCCGGAGTGGTTCACCACGCGGGCCGACGGCACGATCGCGTACGCGGAGAACCCGCCGAAGAAGTACCAGGACATCTACCCGCTGAACTTCGACAACGACCCCGAGGGCATCTACACCGAGATCCGTCGGGTCCTGCAGGTGTGGATCGACCACGGGGTGACGCTGTTCCGCGTCGACAACCCGCACACGAAGCCGCTCGACTTCTGGGCGCGGATCCTCGAGTCGGTGCGCGCCGAGCACCCCGAGGTGATCTTCCTGTCCGAGGCGTTCACGCGGCCGGCGATGATGCAGACGCTCGCCAAGATCGGCTTCCACCAGTCGTACACGTACTTCACGTGGCGGAACACGAAGGACGAGATCACCGAGTACCTGGCGGAGGTCTCGGGCGAGCAGGGCGCGTGGATGCGGCCCAGCTTCTGGCCGACGACGCACGACATCCTGCCGCCGTACCTGCAGGCCACGGGCGTGCGCGGCTTCGCGGTCCGGGCGGTGCTGGCTGCGCTGGGGGCGCCGACGTGGGGCATCTACTCGGGCTACGAGCTGGTCGAGGACGTGCCGCGACCGGGCGTGGACGAGCAGATCGACAACGAGAAGTACGAGTTCAAGCCCCGTGACTGGTCGAAGGCCGACGCCATCGGCATCAACCTGCTGCTCGGCCGCCTCAACGAGCTGCGGCACGCCCACCCGGCGCTGCGCCAGCTGCGCAACCTGCGCGTGCTCCCCACGTCGGACGACGCTCTGGTCGCCTTCGCCAAGCACCTCGACGCCGAGCACTCCCCGACGGGCCGCGCCGACACCATCGTCGTGATCGTCAACCTCGACCCGTGGAACGCCCGTGGTGGCACCGTCACGCTCGACCTGCACGCGTTCGGTCTGGACCCGGGGCGGCCGGTGGTCGCCCACGACGTGCTGTCCAACGAGACGTACGAGTGGGGGCAGTCGGTCTACGTCCGGCTCGACCCGATGGTCCGCGCCGCGCACGTGGTGAACCTGGTGGCGCCGTGACCGAGACACCCGGGACCGGTCGGCACGCGCGCGAGCCCGCACCGACGACTGCGCAGATCATGCTGCCCGGGCGCCGCCAGCCGGTGATGCCGCACCCCGTCGAGGCACCCGGAGGTCTGACGGAGGACCGCGAGTGGTACCGGACCGCGGTGTTCTACGAGGTCATGCTCCGCACGTTCTCCGACTCGTCGGGTCAGGGCAGCGGTGACCTGCGCGGCCTGATCGACCGGCTCGACTACCTGCAGTGGCTCGGCATCGACTGCCTGTGGCTGCCGCCGTTCTACCCGAGCCCACTGCGTGACGGCGGGTACGACGTCGCCGACTACACGGCGATCGCCGGCCAGTACGGCACCATGGCAGACTTCACCGAGCTCATCGAGCAGGTGCACTCCCGGGGGATGCGCATCGTCGTCGACCTCGTGATGAACCACACCAGCGACCAGCACCCGTGGTTCCAGGCGTCCCGTTCCGACCCCGAGGGGCCCTACGGGGACTTCTACGTGTGGAGCGACGACAACACCCGCTACCAGGACGCGCGGATCATCTTCGTCGACACCGAGACGTCCAACTGGACCTTCGACCCCGTGCGGCGGCAGTTCTTCTGGCACCGGTTCTTCGGGCACCAGCCGGACCTGAACTTCGAGAACCCGCGCGTCGTCGAGGCGATGATGGACGTCGGCCGGTACTGGCTGGGCATCGGCGTCGACGGGTTCCGCCTGGACGCCGTCCCGTACCTGTTCGAGGCCGAGGGCACCAACTGCGAGAACCTCCCGGAGACGCACGCGTTCCTGCGCAAGGTCCGGGCGATGATCGACGAGGAGTTCCCCGGGCGGATCATGCTGGCCGAGGCCAACCAGTGGCCCGAGGACGTCGTGCACTACTTCGGCACCGAGGAGGAGCCGGAGTGCCACATGTGCTTCCACTTCCCCGTGATGCCGCGGATCTACTACTCGATCCGGGACCAGAAGGCCACGAGCATCGTCGAGATCCTGGCCGACACCCCGCCGATCCCGGACAACGGCGCCCAGTGGAGCACCTTCCTGCGCAACCACGACGAGCTCACGCTCGAGATGGTCTCCACCGAGGAGCGCGCGTCCATGTACGGCTGGTACGCGCCCGACTCCCGCATGCGCGCGAACGTGGGGATCCGCCGCCGGCTCGCCCCGCTGCTGGACAACTCCCGCAAGGAGATCGAGCTCGCGCACGCCCTGCTGCTGTCCCTGCCGGGCAGCCCGTGCCTGTACTACGGCGACGAGATCGGCATGGGCGACAACATCTGGCTGCCCGACCGCGACGCGGTCCGCACGCCGATGCAGTGGACGCCGGACCGCAACGCGGGCTTCTCCACGGCCGACCCGGGCAAGCTCTACCTGCCGCTCGTGCAGTCGCTGGTCCACCACTTCAGCCACACGAACGTCGAGGCGCAGCTGGCGCAGCCCACGTCCCTGCTGCACTGGGTGCGCGGCATGCTCACCGTCCGCCGGCAGCACCCCGCCCTGGGCGCCGGTGAGTTCGAGGTGCTGGCCTGCGACAACGACTCGGTCCTGGCGTTCTGCCGGCACACCGCCGACGAGACGATCCTCGTCGTCGCCAACATGGCGTCCACCGCGCGCGCGGCCACGGTGACGATGAAGGACCGCGCGGGCTGGTCGATGCACGACGTGTTCGGCGGTGCTCCGTTCGCGTCCGTCGGCGCCGACGGCTCCGCGTCGTTCACCCTCGGCTCGCGCGACTTCTACTGGCTGGAGCTGACCGCCCCGTGAGCCTGATCGCCCGCCCGTCCCCCGACGACGCGCGCCTGCTCGACGTCCTGCGGGACTGGCTGCCGACGCGGCGCTGGTTCCCCGCCAAGGGCGCGAGCACGGCGCTCTCGACGGTGGGCTCGTTCGCGCTCGCCGACGACGTCACGGTCCTGCTGGTCCGCGCGCGGGCGGGGTCCATCGACGCCGTGCTCCAGGTGCCGCTGGTGCTGGTGGACAGCGCCGACGACGACGCGATCGGTGTCCTGGACGGTCGCAGCGTCCTGGACGGGGCCGGACGTCCGGAGTTCCTGCGTGCCTGGCTGGCGATCGCCGACGGACCCGGGGCCGACGTCGACGTCTCCGCGGCCCGCGTCGTCACCGGCGAGCAGTCCAACACCTCCGTGATCCTGCCCGGCGCCCAGCCGGGCATCCTCAAGGTGCTGCGCGCCGTCGCCGCCGGTGAGAACCCCGACGTCGACGTCCCGCGCCACCTGGTCGCGGTCGGCTGGCAACACGTCCCGGCGCCGCTCGCGTGGCTCCAGGGGCAGTGGCCCGGACCGGACGGCGCCCTCGTGACGGGTTACCTCGGCGTGCTCGCGTCGTTCGTCGACGCCGCCGAGGACGGGTTCGAGCTCGCCTGCGCGTACGCGGCGCGGGGCGAGTCGTTCGCCGCGCCGGCCACCGACCTGGGCGCGATCACGGCGAGCATGCACACGGCCCTCGTGTCGGCGTACGGCGTCGACGCGTCGGACCAGGGGCCGCAGGACGTCGCCCGGGCCGTGGCCGCACGCTTCTCGTGGGCGCTGTCGGCGGTCCCCTCGCTGTCCCGGTTCGCCGACGGCGTCGCGGGCGTCGTCGAGCAGGTCCGGGGGCTGCCGTCGGCTCCCCCGCGGCAACGCGTGCACGGCGACCTGCACCTCGGGCAGGTGCTCCGGTCGCACGACACCTGGTTCATCATGGACTTCGAGGGTGAGCCGCTGGCCCCGCTGGAGCAGCGCACGCGTCCCGACCTCGCGCTGCGGGACCTCGCCGGGTTGCTGCGCTCGGTCGACTACGCCGCCGCCGTCGGGGGGCTCACGGGTGCCGACGCCGCCGCCTGGACGTCCGACGCCCGGGACGGGCTGCTGCGCGGTTACGGCGGCGGTGACCAGACCCTGCTGCGCGCCCTCGAGCTGGACAAGACGCTCTACGAGGCCGTGTACGAGTCCCGCAACCGGCCGACGTGGCTGCCGATCCCGATCGCGGGGCTGGAGCGGCTGACGGCCTGACCGCCGCTCGGGTGACGCCCTAGGTGCGTGTGGGTGCGGACGGGCACAATCACTGCACCACGCAGCGCCCGGACCTCGGACCGCCGTGTCGACGAGGGACGGCGAAGGGGCTGGACGTGCTCGAAGGTCTGCGGCGGTCGTTGGGCAAGGACGCACCCCCGAAGGCGCTGGTCGACGCGCTGACCGCGCTGAAGGCGTGCGAGCAGCCGGCGGACCTGTACGCCCGCGCGCTCGCCTACGTCGACCGGGGTGACGGTGCGGAGCTGCTGATGGAGCTCCAGCCGTCGGACGACGTCGTGCCGTTCCACGCCCTCAACGTCCTGGCGAACCTGCACCCCTGGGACGCCGCCCTCGACGACACGATCGACGCGGCGCTCACCGGCTGGTCCGTGCAGCAGAGTGCGGACGCGTGGCGGGCGCTCGTCGCGCGGCCCGAGCAGGTGGACGCCGACCGCTGGGTGCGCCTGCTGCGGCTGGTTGCCGCACTCGTCCCCGCCGGCCGGCAGCCGGAGCTCGGCTCGCCACCGTGGCTCGGCGTGCTCGTCCGCCTGTGGACCTGGTACGACCCGATCTTCGAGGCGAAGCCCCGGCGTGCCGCGCGCTGGTCGACGGCGCTGGTCGAGCAGCTCGTCGTCGCGGCCGGTGTCCCCGCGGACGCGGCTCCGGTGCTCGTGGTACAGGCGGTCCTGACCCTCGACACCTCCACCTACGGCCACCCGATGGTCCAGCCCGCGGAGATGGCAGGCGTCCCGGACTACCTCCGCCTGCACGCCGACGCCGTCCGCGCCGCCGTCCCCGACCTCACGCTGCAGGCCAGGCAGGGACTCGTCCGCGTCCTGGCGACCGACCCGGCGCTCGTCGCGCTGTTCGCACCCGAGATCACGGCCCTGGTCGCGGGTAGCTCCAAGGACGTGCGGTCCGCGGCGATCGGTCTGCTGGAGACCGCACCCGTCGGGTTGCGCTCCAGGGTTCTCGGCCAGGCGCTGACGTCGGTACCGCTCACGGCCGTCCCGTCGGTGGTCGAGCCGCTGCTGGCGCTCGAGGCCGAGGGCCGCGCCGCCATCGAGGAGGCGATCGCACGCTCGACGACCACGCGCCGGTCCGACGTCCTGCGCGCCGCCCTCGATCGCGCCGCGATCATCGACGACGCCCCCGCTCCGGACGGCGTCGTCCCGACCCCGCCGTGGCAGCCGGTGCCGGACGCCCGGATCGACGAGGACGCCACGGTGTCCCTGCTCGTCGCGTCGCTCGCCCAGCTCCGCCGGCAGCAGCAGGAGCACCTGGCCAGCGCCGACGCGGACCGGTCCGACGCCCGCGAGCAGCGCTGGGCGAAGGAGAACCGCCAACGGCTGGCCAGGTACCTGCAGCAGATCGACGCCGTCACGCCCGCGGACGTGCGCGGCGTGGTCCGCCACATCGACGGACGCGGACCTGTACCGACCAAGGCCACGCTCTCCGTGCTCGAGAACCAGCAGATCTGGGTGCCGGTCACCGGACTGCCGCTGCGTGCCGCGATGCGGTGGGCGCTGCTCAGCACGAGCCGTGGGCACGGCCAGTGGTGGGTGGTGGAGCACCTGTCGGCGACCGACCCCCGGGAGACCGACCTGCGGGTGATCGCGGACGCGTGGGCCTCGCTGGGCGTCGACCCGGAGCTGCTCGTCGCCGAGCTCGCGTTCGGTTGGGGCTACCTGACCCTCGACCCCGAGAACGTCTGGCCCTGGTTCGCCGAGCACCCGGCGGCGCTGGAGGCGGCCCTGGGGGTGCGGTCCTCGCTGGGGTCCCTCGGCGACGACTCGGTCGGACGCGCCCTGCAGATCCTCGGCTCGTTCCCCACCCTGCCCGCGCCGCTCGTCCCCGCGATCGCCTCGCTCGCCACGGGCACGGGCAAGACGCACCGTCGCGCCGCCCAGCGGCTGCTCGAGCAGCACGCTGCCGCCGTCCCGCTGGCGGTCCACTCCCTGACGGCGAGCAACGGCGACGTGCGAGCAGCCGCCGCGACGTGGCTCGGGCAGATCGGTGACCCGGCCGGGATCGAGCCCCTGCGGGCGCTGATCGGCAAGGAGAAGCGGGAGAACGTCCGCGCGACGGCACTGAGCGCGGTCGCGCTGCTCGGTGAGGACGTCTCCACGTTCCTGACGCCCGAGGTCCTCGCCGCCGAGGCCGCGACGGGCTTGCGCGCCAAGCCGCCGGCGGGCCTCGACTGGTTCCCGTTCGACCGCCTCCCCGAGTGCCGGTGGGCCGGCGACGGCTCCGTGGTCCCGGCCGACGTGCTGCGCTGGTGGGTGCACCTCGCGGTGCGCCTCAAGGACCCGCTCGGCGCCGGGCTGGTCCCCCGCTACGTGTCCCTGCTGACACCGGAGAGCCGGCACGCGCTGGGGACGTTCGTGCTGGGGTCGTGGATCGCGCAGGACACCGCACAGGTGCCGGACGCGCAGGCGCGCGACCGTGCCGCCGCCGAGGCACCGGCGACGCTGGCGCAGCACCACGCGTGGGCGAAGCAGATGCCCGAGTACTACGGGCAGTTCGCGTCGCTGACCCTCGAGGACATGACCGAGCAGCTCCGACGCGCGTACGGCGCGGAGTACCTGGGGTCGGCGATCGCGTCGAAGGGCGTGCTCGCCCTCGCGGCGGGGACCGACGGGCCTCAGGCGGTCAAGGCGGTCCAGGCGTACGCGAAGGACCACGGTCGGCGCCGCTCGCAGCTCGAGTCGCTCGTGGTGCTGCTCTCGGCGATCGACGAGCCGGCCACCGTGCAGTACCTGCTGAGCGTCTCCCGCCGGTTCAAGCAGGCGTCGATCCAGGAGCGCGCGCGAGTGCTGGTCGAGGAGCTGGCCGAGCGCAAGGGCTGGTCGGCGGACCAGCTCGCCGATCGCACCATCCCCACCGCGGGGTTCGACGACACCGGGGTGCTGGTGCTCGACTACGGGCCGCGCGCGTTCACGGCCCGGATGACCCCGACGTTCAGCCTGGAGCTGTCCGGCCCCGACGGGGCGGTGGTCAAGGGTCTCCCGCCTGCGCGGTCGGACGACGACGCCGAGCTCGTCACGGCCGCCAAGGCGCAGCTGACCGCGGCCCGGTCGGGCCTCAAGCAGGTGGTGACCCTGCAGACCCAGCGGCTCTACGAGGCCATGTGCGTGGGCCGGACGTGGCCGGCCGCCGAGTGGTCCGAGTTCCTGCTCGGTCACCCGGTGGTCTCCCGCCTCGTCGGCACCCTCGTCTGGGTGGAGAACCCCGGCCCGGGCGCCCGCCTGTTCCGCCCGACGCCCGACGGCGCGCTGGTGGACGCCGAGGACGACGACGTGGTGCTGGCCCCGGACGCGGTCGTCGCGCTGGCGCACGCGGCCACCATGAGCGCGGACGAGGTCGCCGCCTGGCGCGCCCACCTCGCCGACTACGCGGTGCTCCCCCGGTTCGACCAGCTCGCGTCGAGCGTGCCCCCCTACCCCGAGGGTGCGGCCGAGATCGACGACCGCCGCGGCTGGCTGACCGACACGTTCACGGTGCGAGGGCGAGCCACGAAGCGCGGCTACCAGCGCGGCCCGGCGGAGGACGGGGGCTGGTTCTGCACCTACACCAAGTCGTTCGCGAGCGCCGGCCTGGACGTCGTCATCGAGTTCACCGGGAACACCCTCCCCGAGGAGAATGTCGCTGCCGCCGTCCGTGCGCTGACGTTCCGCGCCACGTCGCGGCGGCGCAGCGACGTCGCGCTCGCCGAGGTGCCGCCGGTGCTCCTGGCCGAGGCCTACGCCGACTACCTGCACGTCGCCGCCGGCGGCTCGTTCGACGCGGACTGGGAGAAGAAGTGCCAGTGGTAGAGCAGGCCCAGATCCGCGCGTCCGCCGAGCAGCGGTACGCCCACGAGCTCGTCGCGCTCGCCGAACGGGACCGGGAGCAGGGCGCCGAGCTCCCGCCGGGCTGGCGGCTGTCCGCGCGCGCGGTGCGCGACTTCGTCGTCGGCGACCCCGCCGTGGGGGTGACCCGCAAGTTCTACGGCGACGACCCGCTGGTGGACCGGGCCGTCGTCACGCTGCTCGGCCGGCAGGGGCTCATGCTCGTCGGCGAGCCCGGCACCGCGAAGTCGATGCTCTCCGAGCTGTTCGCCGCCGCGATCTCGGGCACGTCGAACCTCACGGTGCAGGGCACCGCGGGCACCACCGAGGACCACATCCGCTACTCGTGGAACTACGCGCTGCTGCTGGCGGAGGGGCCGACGCCCCGCGCGCTCGTGCCGTCGCCGGTGTACCAGGGCATGGTCGGCGGGCAGGTGGTGCGGTTCGAGGAGATCACGCGCTGCGCGCCGGAGGTCCAGGACACGCTCGTCTCGATCCTGTCGGAGAAGCAGCTCATGGTGCCCGAGCAGGGCGCCGAGTCCCGCGTCTCGGCGCGGCCGGGCTTCAACCTCATCGGCACCGCGAACCTCCGCGACCGCGGCGTCAACGAGATGTCCGCGGCCCTGAAGCGCCGGTTCAACTTCGAGACCGTCCGGCCGCTCACGGACCGCGCGTTCGAGGTCGAGCTCATCTCCCACCAGCTGGCGGCGGCACTCGGCGACCAGGCGGAGCGCGTCCGGGTCGACCGTGACGTGCTCGACCTGCTGGTCACCGCGTTCCAGGACCTGCGCGGCGGACGGACGTCGGACGGTGTGCCGGTGAAGACCCCCGAGACGGTCATGTCGACGGCCGAGGCGGTGAACGTGGCGCACGCGGCCGCTCTGGAGGCCCGCTACCTCGGCTCGGGGACGGTCACGGGCGCCGGGATCGCCCGCCAGCTCGCCGGGGTGGCGCTCAAGGACTCCGCGGAGGACGCCACCCGCCTGCGCTACTACGTCGACACGGTCGTCCGCGAGCGCGCCCGGACGGACGCGCGGTGGCGCGAGTTCCTCGGCGCCGCGACCGACCTGTGGGGCTGACCGCCCCCGGTGCCGTGGTGCCGCCGCGGCTGCAGCGAGCGCTCGACGCGTTCGCGGGCCTCCAGGACGACGGGCTGTACCTCGTCCCGGTCCGGCACCACAGCCCCGCGTGCGCGCTGGCGGTGGCGGCGCTCGTCCGCGAGGTCCGGCCCGCGGCCGTCCTCATCGAGGGCCCGGAGGAGTACACCCCGCTGGTCGCCGCCCTGCAGGACCCGGCGACGGTCCCCCCGGTCGCGGTGCTCAGCATCGCGCGGACCGGGGAGAGCACCTCGAGTGCGTTCTACCCGCTGGCGGAGTTCTCGCCCGAGTGGGTCGCACTGCGCGCGGCCGGCGAGGCGGGTGTCCCCGTGGCGTTCATCGACCGTCCATGGGCCGCCGCGGAGCACCCCGACGAGGAGCACCTGACGAGGACGTTGCAGGCGGAGCGCTACCTCGCGGACTCGCGCACGCTCGCGGAGATCGCCCGTCGGGAGCACTGCCGCGACCACGACGAGCTCTGGGACCAGCTCGTCGAGCTGCGGCCGCGTGAGGACCTGGCCGACTGGCGGCGGACGTGCCGCGACGTCCTGGTGTGGAGCGCGCTGGCCCGGCTGGACTACGAGCCGGAGGTGCTGGCCGCGGAGGGCTCGCTGGACCGGGAGGCGCGGATGGCGGCACGCGTCCGCGAGTGGCGGGCGCGGGTGGACGGGCCGGTCGTCGTCGTCACGGGCGGCTTCCACACGCTCGCGCTGGTCGAGGCGCTGACCGGAGCCCCCGAGGGCGACCCCGTCCGGGCGCTCGAACCGGCCGGTGGGTACGGCCCACCCGCCACCCAGAACACCGCGGCATGGCTCATCCGGTACGACTTCGCACGGTTGGACGCGCTCCGTGGGTACGGCGCCGGGATGCCCTCGCCCGGGTTCCACCAGCGGACGTGGCAGTGGCTGACCGCGGCGGAGGGGCCCGAGCAGGTCACGGCGGAGATCCTCGTCGACGTGGCGCGGCGGGTGCACGCCGCGGGGGCGTACGACCGCACGGGCACGGCAGCGACAGGGGCGGCACTCGAGCAGGCGACCCGGCTCGCGCACCTGCGGGGGCACCCGTGGCCGGGCCGCACCGACGTCCTCGACGCGATCACCTCGTGCTTCGTCGACGACTCCGGCCCGGACGCGGCGCTGCGCGAGGCCGTCGACCGCGCGTTCTGCGGGCATGCGCTGGGCGAGGTCCCGCCGGGCACGGCCGCGCCGCCGATCGTCGCCGAGGCACGTCGCACCGCGGAACGTCTCCGGCTCGTCGTGACGGACTCCCTGCCCCGCACGACGACCACTGACCCGGTCCGCAGCCCCGGGCAGCGCGAGCGCAGCAGGTTCCTGGCGCTCATGGAGTTCCTCGGCACCGGGTTCTCGCGCCGCGTCGGCGGACCCGACCTGGTCCGCGGCCAGGGTCTGGGTCTGCTCCAGGAGCAGTGGCAGTACGCGTGGACCCCGATGGTCGAGGCCGCCCTGATCGACCTCGCGCAGCACGGCGGCACGCTCCTGGATGTCGCCGAGGCCAGGATCGTGGCCGCCGAGCACGCGCTGGACGCCTCGCCCGAGCGCCGCAGCGCCGCGGGCGCGGTCCAGGTCCTCGCCCAGGCCGCGGTCGTCGGCCTCGGCTCGCGCCTGCGACCGCTCGTCGACCTCGTGGGGTCGCACCTCGACGTGGATCCTTCGCTCGGCTCGGTCGTCGGCGCCGCGCACCGCACGCTCGCGCTGTGGCGGGCGCGTGCGTCCCTCGACGTCGACGACGCGATCGGGTACTCCCTCCTCCAGCTCCTGCACCAGGCCGTGCCGGCCGCGGCGTACCTGGTGCTCGGCGGCGCGCGTCCGGGCCCCGACGACGAGGAGCGCGCGGTCGCCACGCTCGTCGCGGTGCACGACCTGCTGCGCGACCTGCAGCACCAGCTCGACGTGACGGCTCTGGAACGTGCTCTGGACCGTGCCCGCCTCGACCCGGACACGTCGCCGGGCGTCCGCGGCGCGCTGGTCGCGCTCGGGGTGGTCGACGGCGCCGTCGGGGACGACGAGCTCTCCGCGCAGCTCGTGGCGCACCTCGGGACGGGCGCGGACGTCGAGGTGTCGGTGCGCTTCCTGGCGGGGGTGATGGCGGCCGCCCCGGACCTGCTGCTGCACACGCCCGCCCTGGTCGACGCGGTCGGCGCGGCGCTGACCCGGATGTCGGACGAGGCGTTCCTCGCCGCCCTGCCCGAGCTGCGCCGCAGCTTCGCGCGCCTGCGCCCGACGGAGACGGCGCAGCTCGCCGAGCACGTCGCGGGGCCCGCCGGCGGGCTCGTCGACGTCCGGCACACCGACCTCACCCAGGCGGACCTGGCCGAGGGCGTCGCCCTGGAGCGGCAGCTGAGCCGGTCGCTGGCCGACGAGTCGCTGCTGGCCTGGGTGCTCGACCGGGAGCCCTCGTGAGCGACGAGACCGCCCGGCGCTGGCGGCTCGTGCTCGGCCGGTACGCCGACGGCCGGCTGCCCGCCGACCAGGTGCTCGGCGGTCAGGACAGCCTGCTCGAGGAGACGCTCGGGTACCTGTTCGACCGCGAGTACACGCAGCGCGGCGACCGCCTCGCCGGTCGTGGCTCGGGCGGCACGCTCGACCCGACGGCGCTCACGGCGATCACCTGGCTCGCCCGCGCGCGGGAGCTGTTCCCCGCGTCGACGGTGGAGCGGCTGCAGGCGCAGGCGATCGAGCGCTACGGGCTGACGGACCTGCTCGCCGACGAGGACACCGCCCGCACCCTCGACCCGAGCCCGCAGCTCGCCACGGCGCTCCTGTCGGTCCGGGGCACCCTCGACGCCCAGCTCGAGGCGGGGATGCGCACGGTGATCGCCCGGGTGGTCGACGAGATCGTGCAGCAGCTCCGCCCACGGTTCACGGCGGCCCGGTCCGGTCGGCGCAACCGGTTCCGCCGGTCCCCGCACGCGGTCGCGCAGAACCTCGACTGGCGACGCACCATCGGAGCGAACCTGCGCCACTACGACACCTCGTCGGGGACGCTCGTCATCGACCGGCCCTGGTTCGTGTCCCGCACCCGCCGGCACGTGCCCTGGGACGTGGTGCTGTGCGTGGACCAGTCGGGCTCGATGGCGGCGTCGGTCCTCTACAGCGCGGTGTGCGCCAGCATCCTCGCGGGCCTGCCCGGCGTGACCGTGCGGCTGGTCCTGTTCGACACGTCGGTCGTGGACATGTCGCACCTGGCCGCCGACCCCGTCACGCTCCTGATGCGCGCCCAGCTGGGCGGCGGCACCGACATCGCCGGTGCGATGCGGTACTGCGAGACGCTCGTCACGGCCCCGGCCCGGACCGTCGTCGTGCTGGTCAGCGACTTCGAGGAGGGCGGCTCGGTGAGCAGCCTGCTGCGCACCGTCACCCGGCTGCGGACCGCCGGCGTGCGCCTGCTGGGCCTCGCGGCGCTCGACGAGGACGCGCGCCCGGTCTACGACGCACGCGTCGCCGGCCTGCTGGCGGACCGCGGGATGGAGATCGCTGCCCTGACGCCCGACCGTTTCGCCGAGTGGCTGTCGGACGTGATGCCATGACGGGCGTCGACGACTGGGTCGCCGTGTACGCCGGGTACGACGACGACGCCCTCGCGATCGCCGCGGGCGCCGGTACGGTCCGGCGGGCGGTGAAGCTGCAGGCGTCGACGCCGGTCGACTGGCAGTCGCGGGGCGCCACCGCGGGCGAGGTCCGCGTCGGCGAGCTCGTCGTCCGGCTCGACGGCGGGGGCCCCCGCACGGCCCGCTGCCCGTGCCCCGCCACCGGCACGTGCGTGCACGTGCTGCTGGCGTCGCGATGGGTTCGCGACGGGCTGGCCGTGCAGACGACCGACCCCCTCGCCGAGCTGCTGGGCCTCGACCCCCTCACGCTCTGCCGGTCGGCGGGGATCGCCGCGACCCGGGTCGCGGCGGGCCGTGCCGAGGCGACGGGCACGCAGGTCACGGCGGCGGGCCGGCAGGTCGAGATCAGCTGGCCCGGCGCCGCGCACCCCGTGGTCTACGTCGCGGGCGGCGGCCTCGCCGGCATGCTCAGTGCGAGCCCGCCGGCGGAGCGGTCCGCGGTCCACCTCGAGGCGGTGTGCCGCGTGTTCCTCGACGCCGGCCGCGCGTGGTCCTGGCCACCGGGTGTCGCCGAGCACGTCGAGTCGCTGCACCGGCCACGCACGCTCAGCGCTGCACAGTCCGACGCCGTCGACTCCGTCGCCGCGACGGTCGAGGCCGTCGCCGGCGCGGGGGTCGCCCACGCGAGCGCCGACGCAGCCGACCGCCTGACCGCGACCGCGCACGCCGCGCGGGCGGCAGGTCTCGCCCTGCTGGCGCGCAGGACCCACGACGCCGCCGGCCTCGTCGGCGGCTACGCGCGGCACCAGACGGACGTCACCGAGCGGTCGGTCGGCGCCGCGCTCGCCGCGTGCCTGGCGCTGTGCGAGGCGCTGCGCCGGTCGACGGGCGGCGCCCTGGAGTCGCTGCTGGGCCGGACCCGGCGCGAGTTCACGGCGACGGACACGCTGCGGCTCGTCCCGCTCGGCGCGCGCACGTGGCGGTCCACGTCGGGCGCACGAGGCACGACGCTGACCGTCTGGGACGTCGACGGCGCGGAGTCGAGGTCGGTGACCTCGGCCCGGGCGTCGGGTGCGGACCGGGGGTTCACGGTCGGCTGGGACGTCCCGACGTTCTGGGGGCGCACGGTCGAGTCCGTGTGCGCGGGGCCCTTCCGGCTGCACGCTCCCCGCCTCGCCGCGGACGGCAGCCTCGCCGCCACCGGCGGGTCCGTCCTGTCTCGCGAGGCGTCCGACGTCGTCGACCTCGGCGCCCTGTCCGCGATCGCGGTGGACCGGTGGGCCGACCTGCACCACCGGGGCCTCGGGTCTGCGCGTCTCGACGACACGGCGGCCCGCTCCGTCCTCCTGCGCCCGCAGGAGGTCCGGCCGGTACGGATCGACGAGGTCCGTCAGCACCTCGTGTGGGACGTCGTGGACACGGACGGGTCGTCGCTCGAGCTGCGTCAGCGGGCCACGCCCGAACGTCGCCGACGTGTCGACGCCCTGCTGGAGCTCCCGGTGCACGAGGTGGTGCTGGTGCTCGTGGACGCGGTCGTCGACGAGCGCGAGCTCCTGCTCGAACCGGTGAGCGTGGTCGTCCGGGTCGCGGGCGTGCCGCGCCTGCTCGCGCTCGACCTCGCTCCGCACGACGCGTACCGGCCCGCGGCTCACTCGTGGAAGGAACGCCAGGCCCTGCTCGACGCCGCGCACGCCGCGCTCGAACGGCACCGCCCCGAGCACCGGACTGCGGGGTCGGCGGTGCACCGGGTGTGCGCGTCCGTGTCGGACGTCGTCGACCAGGTGCTCGCGACCGGCCGTCGCCGGCTCAGCGCCGACCAGCGTGCGACGCTGACGTCGCAGGCGGCGGTGGCGCGGGACTGTGCGCTGGCCACGCTCGCGTCGTCGGTCGACGCGATGCTGGCCGACGGCGACGTCCCTGTGGCGGCGGTCCTGCGCACCCGGTTCGTCCTGGACCGCGCGGCGGCGCTGCCGAGCGGGCCGGACACCGACCGCGACTGATGCCGGGTCAGCCGGCGGTGACCTCGAGCGGCAGCTCCAGGGGCATCCGGACGCCGGACTGGCGCGGGGCGAGCTCGCTCTGCAGCACGAGCGCGGCGGCGCCGACGGCCGCAGCCTCGGGCGCGTTCGAGGAGATCGTCACGCGCACGGGGTGGCTGCCGCGGGCGAAGAACGACTGCCCCAGCCGACGCTCGATCTCCGGCAGGTACAGCGAGCCCGCGAGCGCGAACGCCGGGCCGGTGAGGATGACGAGCTCGAGGTCCAGCACGTTGGCCAGGGTCTGCGCCGCGACGCCGAGGTACCGGGACGACCGCTCGAGCAGCCGCAGCGGGACCTCCTCACCCCGGCTGGCGGCGCGGGCGAGCGCCCCGAAGTTCTCCGCGACGTTGCGGCCGGCCAGGTCGAGGCCGGCGTCGCGCGCGGCTGCGACGACCGCCGCGGGTCCGGCGAGCACCTCGACGCACCCGATGTTCCCGCACCAGCAGACGGGTCCGTCGAGGTCGACGCAGATGTGCCCGACCTCGCCGGCGTTCGAGCTGGACCCGCGGTAGACGGTGCCGTCGACGATGATCCCGGCGCCGATCCCGGTGCCCATGTAGAGCGCGGCGAACGCCGAGCCGGTGGCGATCCCGCCGGACCAGTACTCGCCGATGGCGGCGGCGGTCGCGTCGTTGTCGAGCAGGACGGACAGCCCGACGGCGTCCTCGAGGGCGGCGGCGAGCGGGAACTCGGCCCACCGCTGCATGACGGGCGGGGTGAGCGTCATCCCGGTCGACGACGAGATCGGTCCGGGCGAGACCACGCCGAGCCCGAGGATCCGCGCGGGGTCGACCCCGACGCGCGTGATGGTGGTCCGGATCTCCGCAGCGATGCGGGCGACGACGGTGGCGGGGTCGTCGGACCCGGCACCGGGCCGGCGCCAGCGCGCGACGATCGCGCCGCCGAGGTTGGCGATGACGTAGGTGATCCCGGCGTGGTCGAGGTGGACGCCGACGGCGTAGCGCGCGGACGGGTCCAGCTGCAGGAGCATCCGGGGCTTGCCCCCCGTGGACTCGGCCCGGCCGACCTCGAGCACGAGGCCGTCGTCGATGAGCCGCCGCACCACCGTGGAGATGGTGGCCGCGGTGAGCCCTGTCGCGCGCGTCAGCTCGACCCGGCTGATCGTCCCGGCGGCCCGGATGAGATCCAGGATCGCCGATCGGCTGCTCGCGTGCGCGGCGCCGAGACCCGGCTGGGAGCCGCTCACCAGTCCTCCTTCGTGGGGTGTCCCCCTCGTCGCACACCATAACGATCTGGGCACGGCCTGAGTCTTCTAGGACACGCCCGTTGACTAACTTTGTTCACTTGCCTAAGAATGCCACGCGGAGCACAGTGCACTCGACCCCCGAGCCGCTGTGCCTCATCAGACCCTGGTCGGCACGCGGAGGTGCCGGCCCGAAGAGAGGATCAACGATGTTCCCTCAGAAGCGACGCACCCGCCTCATGGCGTTCGCGGCCGCCGGCTCGCTCCTCGCGCTCACCGCCTGCTCGTCCGGCGGCGGCAGCAGCGACGAGGCCAACGACGACGGCGCCCCCTCGGGTGAGATCACCGTCCTGACCTGGCGCACCGACCTGGTCGAGGACGGGACGTTCGACGAGTACGTCGAGGAGTTCAAGGCCAAGTACCCCGACGTCACGGACGTCAAGGTCGAGGGCCTCACCGACTACGAGGGGGAGGTGAAGACGCGCATGAACACCGAGAACTACGGCGACGTGCTCGCCATCCCCGGTTCGGTGACCCCGGACCAGCTCGGCGACTTCTTCGAGCCGCTCGGCACGCAGGAGGAGATCGGCGCGGAGTACCAGTGGATCAACGACAAGTCCTTCAAGGGCCAGTCGTACGGCATCCCCGTCGTCGGCAACGTCCAGGGCTTCGTCTACAACAAGCGCGTCTGGGAGGAAGCCGGCATCACGGAGTTCCCCGACACCCCCCAGGCGTTCCTCGACGCGCTCCAGGCCATCAAGGACAACGGCGTCGAGATCGCGCCGCTGTACACCAACTACAAGGACGGCTGGCCGCTCTCGCAGTGGGACGGCTGGCTGGGCGCCGTCTCGGCGGACCCGGACTGGAAGAACAAGATCGTCGAGTCCGACACCCCGTGGACCGACGACAGCGACTACGGCGTGGTCGACGGTCTGATCTACGACGCCGTCGCGCAGGGCCTGACGGAGGCCGACCCGACGACCACCAACTGGGAGGAGTCCAAGCGCCTCCTCGGCACCGGCGAGGTCGCGACGATGGTCCTGGGCTCGTGGGCGATCCCGCAGATGGCAGCGGCCGCCGAGGCCGCCGGCGCCAGCGGCGACGACATCGCCTACGCACCCACCCCGGTCCAGGTCGACGGCAAGTTCCACTCGGTCGCCGGCGGCGACTACAACCTGGGCATCAACGTGAACTCGGAGAACAAGGCGACCGCGCGTGCGTGGATCGACTGGTTCAACCACGAGTCGGGCTTCTCGGAGTCGCAGGCGGGCCTGTCGCCGATCATCGACGGCCCCGTGCCCGCGGCCCTGGAGGGCTTCGTCGAGGAGGTCGAGCTCATCACGCTGAACCCGGCGCCCGAGGGCAAGGAGGCGCTGTTCGCGGACATCGACACCGCGTCCGGCATCGTCACGACGGACCCGAAGTTCCGCCAGAAGAACATCGACGACGCCCGCTCGGGTGCTCGGACCAAGCAGCAGATCTTCGACGACCTCAACGCCCAGTGGGCCGAGGGTCGAGCCTCGGCCGGCTGAGGTCCCTCCCATGACGACCGCTCCCTCGGGTCTGGACGACCCGGCGACGGCGGCCGCGCAGCAGTCCGACGCGGTCCGCACCCCCCGGAAGCCCCGGGGCGGTGCGGGCCGCGGCACCGCGTGGTACCGCCGGCTGACGCCCTACTACTTCCTGCTGATCCCCGTCGGGCTCCTGCTTCTTCTGACGTTCGCACCCGTCCTCAACATGTTCTGGTACTCGGCGACGGACTGGGACGGACTGGACAAGACCAAGAACGTCGTGGGCTTCGACAACTACGTCGAGGTCTTCACGGACCCGGACAACGTCCGCGTGTTCTACGTCTCGCTCTACTACTTCGTCGCCTCGTTCGTGCAGATGGCGATCGCGCTGTACTTCGCGACGATCCTGTCCTTCAACACCCGGTTCAGGAACCTGTGGAAGGGCATCCTGTTCTTCCCGTACCTCATCAACGGGGTCGCGATCGGCCTGATCTTCCTGAACTTCCTCAAGCCGGGCGGCGGGATCGACACGATCCTCATGGCGGCCGGCCTCGAGAACCTCATCCAGCAGTGGACCGGTGACCCCGACGTCGCGAACTTCTCTCTGGCCGGGGTGTCCGTGTGGCGCTACATGGGCCTGAACTTCGTCATGTTCCTCGGCGCGATCCAGTCGATCAACGCCCAGGTCTACGAGGCGTCGGAGCTCGACGGCGCCAACCGGTGGCACCAGTTCCGGTACATCATCCTGCCGTCGATCCGCCCCATCATCGGCCTGTCGCTGATCCTCGCGATCTCCGGTGCGCTCTCGGTGTTCGAGGTCCCGTTCGTCATGACGGGCGGCGCCAACGGCACGGAGACGTTCGTCATCAGGACGGTCTGGATGGCCTTCAACCGCAACATGGTCGGCCTGGCCTCGGCGATGGCCGTGGTGCTCCTGCTGATCGTGCTCATCGTCACCTGGATCCAACGCAAGGTGATCCCCGAGGAGGAGGTCGACCTCACATGATCCGTGCAGCCACGAGCACCGGAAAGTACGTCTCGCTGGTCATCGCCTCGATCGTCATGCTGCTGCCCCTGGGCCTCATCCTGTTCGGGTCCTTCAAGACGAGCCAGGAGTTCCTGTCGACGGGGCCGATGACCCCGCCGTCCGACTGGGGCAACATCGAGAACTACGTCACGGCGTTCACCCGGGGCAACATGCTCCAGGCGTTCGGCAACACCGTCTTCATCTTCGGAGCCGCGATCGTCGGCACGATCCTGATCGGTGCCGCCACGGCCTACGCGCTCGATCGCTTCCGCTTCGCCGGTCGCGCCACGGTGCTCGGGCTGTTCCTGCTCGCGACGCTGGTCCCCGGTGTCACGACGCAGGTCGCGACGTTCCAGATCATCAACGGGCTGGGGCTCTACGACTCCCGCTTCGCGCTGATCCTGCTCTTCATGGGCACCGACATCATCTCGATCTACATCTTCCTGCAGTTCATCCGGGCGATCCCGAAGTCCCTGGACGAGGCGGCGATGATCGAGGGCGCCGGGCACCTGCGGATCTTCTTCCAGATCATCCTGCCCAACCTCAAGCCGGCCATCGCGACGGTCGTCATCATCAAGGGCATCGCGATCTACAACGAGTTCTACCTGCCGTTCCTCTACCTGCCGTCGAAGGACCTGCGGCCGATCTCGACCACGCTCTTCGACTTCAAGGGCCCCTACGGCTCGCAGTGGGAGATCATCTCGGCCGGTGTGGTCATCACGATCATCCCGATCCTGGTGCTCTTCCTGTTCCTGCAGCGGTACATCTACAACGGCTTCACCTCGGGCGCGACGAAGTAGTCCCCGGCTCGGCGACGGGGGCAGCTGGGCTGGCTGCCCCCGTCGTCGTCCCGTCAGACCCGGACGGCCCGGACGAGCGCGATGCGCTCGGGCAGCTGCAGGGGCGCCTCGAGGCCCACACCGGACAGCAGCCGACCGGGCAGCCGCACGCCCTCCGAGGTCCACCACGCCGGCGCGTGGTCGACGGAGTCGCCCGGGGCCTGCGGCCGGACGTCGTAGAGCGCGTCGGGGTCGAGCCCCGGCAGCGTCACGCGCGGCAGGGACGTGCTCGCCGAGCGGCCCGTCATCACCACGGCGTACAGGGCGTCGCCGCGGTCCTGCGCGACCACGCCGTGCACGGCCAGGACGGGGTCGACGACGTCGGCGTGCACGGCCGTCCCGGTGTGCAGCAGCGGCCGCAGCTCCTTGTACAGGGCGATCCACGCGCCGAGGTCGGCCAGCTGCGCCTCGTCGGCCTCCTGGAGGTCCCACTCGATCCCCAGGTGCCCGAACAGCGCGGTCGCGGCCCGGAAGGACAGGTCGTGCCGGCGACCGGTGCTGTGCGCCGTGCCGGACCCGATGTGCGCGCCGACGAGCTCCAGCGGGATCAGCAGGTTGGTCCACCGCTGGATCTGCTGCCGCTCGTAGGCGTCGATGCAGTCGCTGGCCCACACCCGGTCGGTGCGCTGCAGGATCTCCAGGTCGACGCGCGCCCCGCCCGACGAGCACGACTCGATCTCGACGCCGGGGTGCAGCGCGCGCAGCTCGTCGAGCAGCCGGTAGACGGCCAGCGTCTGCCCGTGCACCCCGGGAGCTCCCCCGTGGCCGGCGTCGACGAGGTCGCGGTTGTGGTCCCACTTGAGGTACCCGATCGGATACTCCTCCAGCAACGCGTGCAGGCGTTCCGCCAGGTACTCGTACGCCCCGGGCACGGCGAGGTCGAGCACCTGCTGGTGGCGCGCCTCCCGGGGCAGCCGGGACGGCACGCGGAGCAGCCAGTCGGGGTGCGCGCGGGCCAGGTCGGAGTCGGGGTTGACCATCTCCGGCTCCACCCACAGGCCGAACTGCAGCCCGAGCCCGGTGACGTGCTGGACCAGCGGGTGCAGCCCCTCGGGCCACACGTCCGCGGACACGTACCAGTCCCCGAGGGCCCTGGTGTCGTCGCGACGGTCCCCGAACCAGCCGTCGTCGAGCACGAACCGCTCCGCACCCACCGCGGCGGCGGCGTCCGCGAGCGCGGTCAGCCGCCCCAGGTCGTGCTGGAAGTAGACGGCCTCCCAGGTGTTGAGCGTGACGGGCCGGGGCGTGCGCGGGTGCTGCGGCCGCGCACGCATCCACGCGTGGAACCGGGCCGCGAGCGCGTCGAGCCCCACTCCCCACGACCCGTAGACCCACGGGCTGGTGTACGACTCGCCACGCCCCAGCCGGACCTCGCCCGAGCCGAGCAGCTCGCCGCCGCCGAGCAGTCCCGGGTGGTAGTGGCTGCGCTCGGCCAGCGAGCGGTGGTTGCCGGACCAGGCGGTGTGCAGCCCCCAGACCTCGCCTGTGCGGTTCGCGAAGCCGGTCGTCCCCGCGACGAGCACGAAGGCCGCGTCGTAGCCGGTGCGACCGCGGCGGTTCTCGCGCAGCCGCGTGCCGTGCGTGAAGGCCGTGCGCTGCGGGCTGCGTTCCCGCGCCCAGCGCCCGGTGAAGTCGAGCAGCTCGGTCGCGACGGCGGGGACGGGGAGCGTGAGCAGCAGCGCGTCGAGGCTGAAGACGTCGTCGGCGTCGTTGGTGAGCACGGCGCGCTCGCGGACCACGCCTTGCGCGGTGAGCTCGAGCTCGAGCACCAGGCCGAGCCTCGCGGCATCGTCGGTCGCGTGGACGGTCAGGCGCTGCGTCCCGTCGGGGGCGGTCTGCGCGTCCCACGACCGGACGGCGAACAAGGTCGAGAAGTCCTGCCCCGCCCGGCTCCCCACCAGGCCCGGAGTGCCGAGGAACCCCGCCGACTCCTGCGGCACGATCGCGACCTCGACGGGGCCGTCGACCGGGAAGCCGTGCGGGACGACGTCCCACGCACGGCGCGCAGCCTCCAGCGCCGGGCCGTCCAGCTCACCCAGGTCACCGCCCCAGTGCAGGATCCGCGGCAGGGTCCCACCGCTGAGGTCGACGACGAGGCTCACCCCCGCGGCGCGCAGGTGCAGGAGCTCGGACGGGTGGGCGGCAGCGGTCACGAGAGGCGTCTCCGGGTCGGGCGGGCGTGGATCGGTGCAACGCTAACGTCGCGGTGTCATTGACTTACTTTATTCAGTTGTCTAAGAATGACTCCAGGGTACTTGCCAGATGATCGGCCCCTGCGGGGTGCCGACGATGTCCGTCGCGAGGATGCGGCGGGCACACGCCGGACCCCCGGACCCAGGAGCTCGACGATGAACACCCAGGACCTGTACGACGGTTGGTCGCTGACCGCTGTCGCCGGCCCCGTCCCGACCGACCTCGACGGCCGTCGCGTCCGCGCCCGCGTGCCGGGCACGAGCCACACGGCACTGCTCGAGGCCGGCCTCATCCCCGACCCGTACCTCGACCGCAACGAGGAGCACCTGGCGTGGATGAAGCGGGTGGACTGGGCGTACGAGCGGGACCTTGACCTCGCCCCCGTCGCCGCCGACGAGCGTGTCGACCTCGTCTTCGACGGCATCGACACCGTCGCGACGCTCACGTTCGACGGGCAGGAGATCGGCCGGACCGCCAACCAGCACCGCTCCTACCGCTTCGACGTCCGCGACCTTGTCCGTCCGACGACCCAGCGCCTGCGGGTCCTGCTGCAGTCCGCCGTGGTCCACGCCGAGGCCGAGGCCGTCCGCCTGGGACCGCGCCCCCTCGCCTACACCCAGCCGTTCAACATGGTCCGCAAGATGGCCTGCTCGTTCGGCTGGGACTGGGGGCCGGACCTGCAGACCGCGGGCCTGTGGCGGCCCGTGAAGGTCGAGCGCTGGACGGTGGCCCGCCTCGCCGCTGTCCGACCGCTCGTCACGGTCGACCCGGACGGGACGGGCCGCGTCGAGGTGCACGCCACGATCGAGCGCTCGGGCCTGCCGGGCGGGGACGCACCGCTCACCGTGCGCGCCCGCGTCGCCGGTGCCGACGTCGCCGTGACGGTGCCGGGGAGCGCCGATGCGGCCGTCGTCGTCCTCGAGGTCCCGCACGCCCCCCTCTGGTGGCCCGTCGGCCACGGAGCACAGCCCCTGTCGGAGCTCACGGTCGCCCTCGTGGGGGCGGACCCGGCGGAGCCGCTCGACACCTGGGCCCGCCGCATCGGCTTCCGCACGGTCGAGCTGGACACGAGTGCCGACGACGACGGCACCGCCTTCACGTTCCGGATCAACGGGCGCCCGATCTTCGTCAAGGGCGCCAACTGGATCCCCGACGACCACCTGCTCACCCGCATCACCCGCGAGCGCCTCGCGCACCGGCTCGACCAGGCGGTGGACGCCAACCTCAACCTCGTCCGCATCTGGGGTGGCGGCATCTACGAGTCCGAGGACTTCTACGAGCTCTGCGACGAGCGCGGCCTGCTGGTCTGGCAGGACTTCCTGCTCGCCTGCGCGGCGTACCCGGAGGAGCAGCCGCTCTGGGACGAGATCGAGGCGGAAGCCCGCGAGCACGTCGCCCGCCTGACCCCGCACCCCTCCCTGGTGCTCTGGAACGGTGGCAACGAGAACCTCTGGGGCTTCATGGACTGGGGCTGGCAGGAGGACCTCCAGGGCCGCACCTGGGGCTTCCGCTACGCCACCGAGCTGCTCAAGGACGTCGTCGCCGAGCTCGACCCCACCCGCCCGTACTCCGACGGGAGCCCCTACTCCCCCGGTGCCGGGCTCACCGAGGTGCACCCGAACGACCCCGACCACGGCACCTTCCACCAGTGGGAGGTCTGGAACCGCGTCGACTACCGCGTGTACGGCGACGACGTCCCCCGGTTCTGCTCGGAGTTCGGGTTCCAGGGCCCGCCGACGTGGGCCACCCTGACCCGCGCCGTCCGCGCGGCCGACGGCGGCCCGCTGACCAAGGAGGACCCGACGTTCCTCCTGCACCAGAAGGCCGAGGACGGCAACGGCAAGCTCGACCGCGGCATGGAGCCCCACCTCGGCGTGCCCGAGGACTTCTCGGACTGGCACTGGGCCGCGCAGCTCAACCAGGCCCGCGCCGTCCGGTTCGCCATCGAGCACTACCGCTCCTGGTGGCCCCGCACGGCCGGCTCCATCGTCTGGCAGCTCAACGACTGCTGGCCGGTGACGTCCTGGGCGGCGATCGACGGCGACGAGCGCCCGAAGCCGCTCTGGTACGCCTTGAAGTCGGCCTACGCGCCGCGCCTGCTCACCGTGCAGCCGCGCGAGGGCCGAGAGGTGCTCGCGGTCGTCAACGAGACCCCTGTCATCTGGCAGGGCATCGTCCGCCTCTCGCGCCAGCGGCTCGACGGCACCGTGCTGGCCGAGGAGGACCTGGCGCTCGCCGTCGGGGCCTGGTCAGTCGGCCAGTTCACGCTGCCGGGCATGATCGCGACCCCCGCCGACCCGGCGCAGGAGGTGCTCGTCGTACGCCTCGGCGGCCTGCAGACGGTGCACACCTGGGTCGAGGACGTCGACCTCGCCCTGGACCCGGACGCCCTGCACGCCTCGGTGACCCCCGTGCAGGACGGCTACCGCGTGGACGTGACGGCGACCTCGTTCGCGCGCGACGTCACGCTCCTCGTCGACCGGCTCGACCCGGACGCGCTCGTCGACACCGCCCTCGCCGACATCCCGGCGGGCGCCACCGCGTCGTTCCACGTGCGCACCCGGGGCACGTTCGACCCCGCCGCCCTCACCCGTGCCCCCGTGCTGCGCTCCGCCAACGACGTGGTGCTCCGCCGGGTCGGCGCACGTGACCTCACCCAGTCGCCGGCCTGATCGCAGTCCCACCGCAGGTACGCTCGCGTCCATGGCACATGGGCTCGACGCGGTGGGACTCGTCCTTGCTCGGCCCGCCCGCATGCTCGGCTTCGAGCCGTTCTTCATGGAGCTCATCGGCGGCATCGAGGAGTCCCTCGCTGCGGAGGGGCGCTCGCTGCTGCTGCACGTCGTCCCCGATCACGAGGCCGAGATCCGCACCTACCGCCGGTGGGGCGAGGGCAACCTCGTCGACGCCGTCGTGGTGGTCAACATCGCGCTCGAGGACGCCCGGCTGGACGTCCTGGGCGAGATCGGCATCCCCACCGTCGTCGTCGGCGGACCGCGCCCGGACCTGCCGTTCGCCAACGTGTGGATCGACAACGCGCAGGCCATGCGGACCGCCGTGACCCACCTCGTCGGCCTCGGCCACCGGCGCCTGGCCCGCGTCAGCGGCCCCCGCCACCTGGCCCACACGCAGGCGCGGACCGACGCGTTCATGGGTGAGTGCGCCCGCCTCGGCGCGCACGGCGCCGTCGTCGAGGGCGACTACGGGGAGGAGTCCGGCACCCGCAGCACCCGCGCGCTGCTCGGCCGCGGCGACCCGCCGTCCGCGATCATCTACGACAACGACGTCATGGCGGTGGCCGGTCTCGGCGTCGCCCACGAGATGGACATCGCCGTCCCCGAGCGGCTCTCGCTGCTCGCCTGGGACGACTCGGCGCTGTGCCGGCTCTCCCACCCCGCACTGTCGGCCATGAGCCTCGACGTGCACGCGATGGGCGTCCAGGTGGCCGACTGCGTGCTCAACCTCCTCGCCTCCGGCACGGTCCGCTCCTACACGGCACCCCTTCCCCGCCTCGTGGCCCGCGGGACGACCACCACCGCGCCCCAGGACGACGACTGAGGCGCAGGTCACCCAGGGGACAATCCTGCGCGGAATCCCCGCGGGTGGTTGGGTAGGGACATGAGCCCGGCCGCCCCCTCTCCGGTTCCCGTCGACAACGACACCCTGCGTACCGTCGCCCACGGGGCGTACTACGCACCACACGACGTCCTCGGGCCGCACGTCGGGGGCGGCGGAGTCACCATCCGCACCCTCCGGCCGCTCGCCGAGTCGGTGGTGGTCGTCACGTCCACGTCGAGGGTCGCGGCGCGGCACGAGCAGGACGGGATCTGGGTGACGGTCCTCCCGGGCACCGACGTCCCCGACTACCGCGTCGAGGTGACCTACGACGGGCACACGTCCACCGTGGACGACCCCTACCGCTTCCTGCCCACCGTGCAGGAGCTCGACCGCCACCTGGTGCGCGAGGGCCGGCACGAACAGCTGTGGACGGTCCTCGGCGCCAACGTGCGCACCTACCCCGGCGAGCTTGGGGAGGTCAGCGGCACGTCGTTCGCCGTCTGGGCGCCCAACGCCCGCGCCGTCCGCGTCGTCGGCGACTTCAACTACTGGCAGGGCGCGTCGCACGCGATGCGCTCCCTGGGCGACAGCGGCGTCTGGGAGGTCTTCGCCCCCGGCGTCGGTGCCGGCGCCCGGTACAAGTTCGAGGTCCTCGGCAACGACGGTTCGTGGCGGCAGAAGGCCGACCCGCTCGCGCAGGGCACCGAGGTGCCGCCCGCGACGGCCTCCGTGGTGGTCGAGTCGCGCTACCGGTGGACCGACGACGCCTGGCTGGCCGAGCGCGCCGCGCACGACCCCCACACCGCGCCCATGAGCGTCTACGAGGTCCACCTGGGCTCGTGGCGGGTCGGTCTGTCCTACCGGGACCTGGCCCACGAGCTGACCGCGCACGTCGTCTCCCTCGGCTTCACCCACGTGGAGCTGCTGCCCGTCGCCGAGCACCCCTTCGGTGGCTCCTGGGGCTACCAGGTGTCGTCGTACTTCGCCCCGACCTCACGCTTCGGTCACCCGGACGACTTCCGCTACCTGGTCGACACGCTGCACAAGGCCGGCGTCGGCGTCATCGTCGACTGGGTGCCCGCCCACTTCCCCAAGGACGAGTGGTCCCTCGCCCAGTTCGACGGCACCCCGCTCTACGAGCACCCGGACCCGCTCCTCGGGGAGCACCCCGACTGGGGCACCTACGTCTTCAACTTCGGCCGCTCCGAGGTCCGCAACTTCCTCGTCGCCAACGCCACCTACTGGCTCGAGGAGTTCCACGTCGACGGTCTGCGCGTCGACGCCGTCGCCTCGATGCTCTACCTCGACTACTCCCGCAAGCCCGGCCAGTGGCGGCCCAACCAGTACGGCGGCCGCGAGAACCTGGACGCCATCTCGTTCCTCCAGGAGGCCAACGCCACGGCCTACCGACGCACCCCGGGGATCATGATGATCGCCGAGGAGTCGACGGCCTGGCCCGGCGTCACCGCCCCCACCGACGGCAACGGCCTCGGGTTCGGCCTGAAGTGGAACATGGGCTGGATGAACGACACCCTGCGCTACCTGGCGGAGGAGCCCGTCCACCGGCGCTACCACCACAACGAGATCACCTTCTCGATGGTCTACGCCTACTCCGAGCGGTTCGTGCTCCCCATCAGCCACGACGAGGTCGTGCACGGCAAGGGCTCCCTCTACGAGCGCATGCCCGGCGACCACTGGCAGAAGCTCGCCGGCGTCCGCCTCCTGCTCGGTTACCAGTGGACCCACCCCGGCAAGCAGCTGCTCTTCATGGGCAGCGAGTTCGCACAGCAGACCGAGTGGGCCGAGTCGCGCTCCCTCGACTGGCACGCCCTCGACGACCCCGCGCACCAGGGCGTGATGCGATCCGTCGCCGACCTGAACCGGGTCTACAAGGACACGCCCGCCCTGTGGCAGCTCGACCACTCCCCCGACGGGTTCGAGTGGATCGACTCCGACGACGCCTTCCGCAACACCCTCGCGTTCCTGCGCAAGGGGTACGACGCCCCACCCGTCGCGGTGGTCGTCAACTTCGCCGGCATCCCGCACGAGGGCTACCGGCTCGCCCTCCCGCGCGGCGGTCGGTGGCGCGAGATCTTCAACTCCGACGCCGAGGCGTACGGCGGCTCCGGTGTCGGCAACCTCGGTGAGATCGAAGCCCTCCCCGAGCCCCACTACGGCCGCCCGTACTCCGCCTCGATCCGCGTCCCCCCGCTGGGCATCGTCGTCTTCGAGGCCGGCTGACACGCAACCGCACGGCCACGCACAGAACCAGAGGCTCCCCCCTTCTGTGTCCACCCGAGCGGCTACGGTCGACGCCATGCCCCGAGTACTCGTGACCGGCATGTCCGGCGCTGGGAAGTCGACGCTCCTCGACGAGCTGAGCCGCCGCGGCCACCGCACCGTCGACACCGACCACGACGGTTGGGTGACCGACGCCGGCACCTGGGACGAGCACCGCATGGCGCACCTGCTCGCCACCGCGACGGACGTCGTCATCTCCGGGACCGTCGAGAACCAGGGGCTCTTCTACGACCGGTTCGAGCACGTGATCCTGCTAAGCGCACCGGTCGACGTCCTGCTCGCACGCGTGGCGACGAGAACGACCAACCCCTACGGCAGCACACCTGCAGAGCGCGCCGAGATCGCCGAGTACGTCCGCACGGTCGAACCGCTGCTCAGACGCGGCGCCACCCTGGTGCTGGACGGCCGGCGGCCCCGCGACGAGCTGGCCGACGTCGTCGACGCCCTGCTCACGGCGTCGCAGCGCACGGCTGGCTCGAGGCGCGAGCCGCTCAGGAGGCGATCTGTTGCGTGGCCGGCACGCCGACATCGCGCGCGAAAGGCCGTACTTGGGAAGAAGAATGAGCCCCCCGCCAAGGCAGCTCTACCGCCCCGAGGGAAAACAGAAAGAGCCACCCGCGAAGGTGGCTCGACTATTCTGGGAAACAGAAAGAGCCACCCCCGTAGGGGTGGCTCTTCCTGAATGATGTCCGGCGGCGTCCTACTCTCCCACACCCTGGCGAGTGCAGTACCATCGGC
>NZ_LMFC01000007.1 GCF_001426705.1 Cellulomonas sp. Root485
CGAACCCGCACCGCCAGTTTGGAAGACTGCACGCTGCAACGCGTTGAACTGGGGTGATGACCCCGGTACATCGCTAGTAGGAACTGATTCGGAACCGAAGTGGGCTCGGTCCAAGCCCATAGCGAAGAACTATGCGAGGGACATGGCGCGTACCCGGCGCGGACACCGCCGCCCTGCACGACGTTGGCTAGGTGCGGCACAGCTGACATTCCCAAGCGAGCCGCCGGGCACGGGGGAGTGGGGCGCAATCTGCGCTACGCGGGCAGCGCCGAGCGCGCTGCAAGGCAACCAGGTGTCTGGCTCACAGCCCCGGACGTGTGCGACTCGTCCCGCCGCTCGGGTGGGTGATGCCTTAGCGGCTCGTATTGGCGGGGCGGCGGTCGCGGGCACTGCCTCGCGTCCGCGACCTCCCCTCGCCACTGTGAGCGTTCTGTGACCTTCTGCGCCTCAAGACTGTGCCGCGGGCAACCGATGTCTGGACGTCTGCCGCTCTGGCAAGTTCCGCGTTACGTCGTTCATTTCGGTGATGGCGTCGAGTCAACGAGGTATGCGTGTCTGCTCTGCGCCTGTCGTTTGGTGTTCCTGATCGTTGGCGCAAGGTGGTTCCGCTCACTGCGGGCGTGACCGCGCTCGCGCTGCTGTCGGTCGGCGCCCCGGCGGTCGCCAGCCCGGTCGTCTCGGCGCCGGTGAGCGCTGAGCAGGCGCCGCAGGGCGAAGAATCGCCTCTGACGGCGTCGGATGAGGCGTCGGCGCGCACGATCGCGCGGCTGCAGGATGCGCCGGTCGAGGTGATGTCGCAGCGTACGGAGTTCGGCTCAGTGTTCGCACTCCCGGACGGCACGATGGCCACAGGTCGCGGGTCGGGACCGGTGTGGGTGCGCCAGGGCGGGGACGGAACCAACGAGCAGGACTGGGCGGCCGTCGACCTGACCTTGCAGGTCAGCACCGACGGCGCGGTGCGTCCGGTCGCGCAGTCTGGTGGTCTGACGTTCTCTGGTGCGTCGACGGGTGACGGGCCGGTCGACCTGGTCTCGACCACGGACCCGGACTCTGGCGTAACCGCGCGAGTCCAGTGGGATGGGGCACTGCCCGAGCCTCGCCTCGAGGGGCGTCGGGCGATCTACGCCGAGGTCGAGCCGGGGGTGGATCTGGTCCTGGAGGCCACGAGCACGGGCTTCGAGCAGTTCTTCGTGGTCAAGGACCGTCCGGCCGCAGCGGAATTGACGCAGTTCCCGATGTCGGTGGTCACCGAGGGTGGCGAGCTGGACGCGTCGGGTGCCGAGCTGAGTGTGGTCGCCGGTGGGCAGGTTGTTGCTACGGCGGGTACCCCGATGATGTGGGACGCCGACATCGATCAGGGCCGGGCGTTCCCGGTGACCGAGTCGCGCCCCGATGAGGTCGGGGCTGCTGCGCTGTCGCCGATGCCGGCGTGGGTGTTGGACGCCGACCATGGTCGGTCCACCAGCGATGAGGCCAGCGTTGCCCGGGCGGACCCGAAGGACGAGCCGGTCGCGGCGCAGGTGGTGGGCGACGGGTCGGTCGATGTTGCTGCGGGCACCGTCGAGGTGACCAGCGATGTGGTGCCGGTGGCTGCGAACGAGGCTGAGGTCACCCTCGCGCCCCAGGCGGACTTCCTGCAGGACGAGGACACGACCTTCCCGGTGGTCGTGGACCCGGACATCAACTTCAACTGGGGCTTTGACACCTACGTGCTCAAGGGCTACTCGAACACTCGCGACGGGGACGGAGATCTGCACGTCGGCACCTACGACGGCGGCGCTCATGTCGGTCGGGCGTTCATCGACTTCCCGGTGGCGCCGATCGCGGGCAAGCAGATCCTGGGCGCCCGCCTGGAGCTGTACAACTACTACTCCGCAACGTGCGCCGCCCGGAACTGGCAGGTGTGGAACACCTACCCCGCGAACGGATCGACGATCTGGGCGAACCAGCCGGGCTGGGCAACTCACATGGCCACGAGCTCGGAGACCCACGGGTACAGCGGCTCGTGCCCGGGCGGCTGGTCCAATGCCGACATCACGAGCTTCGCCGCGGGCTGGGCGAGCTATGGCGAGACGGTCGGGCACGTGGGGATCCGTGCCGAGAACGAGGCGGACAACCTGGCGTGGAAGTACTTCTACTCCGCCAACAACGGCAGCCACATCCCGTCGATCTGGGTGACGTACAACTCCCGGCCGAACACCCCGACGAACCTGATGGTCTCGCCGTCCTCGACTGTGGCCGGACCGGTGTGGTCCAGCTCCGCTAGCCCGCGCCTGTCCGCGATGCTGTCCGACGCGGATGTCGAATCGGTCAACGGGCAGTTCCACATCTACCGCGTCTCGGACGGCGCGGAGATCGCCTCGACCTGGGTGGCCGGCACCTCAGGGGCTGCGGTGATCCTCGACGTGGCGCCGGGGTTGCTCCAGAACGGCCAGGAATACGAGTTCGCTGTCGCTGCCGGCGACGTCTACCTGGCCAGCCCCCCTGTCGGCGCGCTACCGGTTCGGCGTCGACACCAGCGTCCCGTTGGCTCCCACGATCACCTCACCGGACTATCCGAGCAGCACCGAGTGGTTCTTGGCGCCGAACCAGGTGGGCCGGTTCAACATCCAGATGCCGACCGACGCGTCGGTGGCGGCCTACCGGTGGGCGCTGGACAAGGCACCTGACGTGGCCCAGCAGGTCCGCGCGATCTCTGGGTCGCTGCCCCAGCTCTCGGTGACACCCACTGAAGCCGGCAGGCACGTGCTGCAGGTCCAGACGGTGGACAGTGCCGGGAACGTCTCGGGGATCGCGAAGTACACGTTCCGGGTCGGGCAGGCTGGCATCGTCGCCCCCGACGACGGGGCCCGAGTCGTGCAGCAGGTCCGCCTGTCCGTGGAGGCCCAGCCGCTGCTCAAGTTCGTCAGCTTCGAGTGGCGTCGCGGGCCCGACGCCGACGCCACGAAGAAGGACGTGACGAAGGAAAACCTGCGCACCTCGACTGGTGCGCTCTGGTCATCGAAGTGGGCGGAGCTGCCCACCGGCAACGGGTACACGACCTGGGACGCCGGCAGCGAGCTGGGATATCAAGGTGGCCCCGCCCAGGTGCGCGCGGTGCTGGCCAAGAACGCGTCAGGGGACGAAGCCACACCGACGCAATGGGTCTCGATCATCGTCGATCCCGATGCTGACGGTGCCGCGACCACGACGATCGGCCCCGGGTCGGTCAACCTGCTCACCGGTGACCACACGTTGTCCGTGACGGACGCCGAGGAGTTCGGCTTGTCGCTGGTGCGCACCACGTCCTCGCGGGACACCGACAGCGGCTATGAGCTGCAACCCAACGGGCTGAGCAAGGAACAGCAGGAAGCGACCAGCGCGACCGGGGTGGCCGGCAGCTCGCCCGTCTCGGTGGACACCACCAGATTCCACTCGGGCACCTCATCGTTCAAGCTCACCGGCGCCGGCGGTGCGAACAACGACTCCTACGCGTCCGTCGGTGGCGACTTCGGTGCCATGCGACTTGGCCTGCGCGCCGGAGGGTCCTACCGGATCAGTGCGTGGCTCCTTGCGCCGGCCAGCACCGGGCTCACGCCGGAGCATGCGCGCGGCATCGGCGTGTCGCTGTTCACCCGCAGCGGAGCCAACCCGTACTCCGACCCCATGGCCACCGGGCAGCACACCCCGGCAGTGACCCGGACCGACGGCTGGCAGCAGGTCAGCGTCGACGTGACGATCCCCGCGGACGCGACCGAGGCCTTCGTGCGCCTCTACAACGGCTTCGCCGCGACGAGCAAGACCGTCTACTTCGACGACATCACCGTCCAACGGTTGTGGTCGCCGTTTGGGCCCGAGTGGTCCACCGGCAGCGTGGACGCCGCGTCCGGCTCCGCCTACACCCGCATCAGCACCCCGTACGACGACGTCGCACAGATCGACCTGACCGGCGGTGGTGATATCTGGTTCACCCGCGGCGACGGCGGCGCCTGGTGGCCCGAACCCGGAGCCGAAGCCCTCACCCTGACGGCGACCTCGGCGAGCTCGTGGCGGGTGACCGAGCTGGACGGCACGATCACCGACTTCGCCCGGACCGGGTCGACCGGTGACTTCCTGGTCCAGTCCTCCATGCCCCCCGGTGCTTCGGGGGCGGTGCGCCCCGTCTATGACGTGGCCACCGTGCCCGGCGTGTCCCGCCTGTCTCGCCTGATCGCCCCGATCGAGCCCGGTGTCGACGGATGGCCGGGCAACACGGCCGCGTGCACCACGCCGACCCCGGCGATCGGGTGCGAGGTCATGCAGCTCGACTACGCCACCACCACAGCAACCACCTTCCCCGGGTCCTACACCGGGCGCGTCGCGACCGTGTCGGTCTGGACGCTGTCCGCCGACACGATGGTCAAGACCCCGATCGCGAACTACGCCTACAACGACCAGGGCCGACTCGTGCAGGTGTACGACCCGCGCATCGTCGCCGCCGGTGACCAAGCCCAGATCACTGCCTACGAGTACGACACTGCAGGGCGCCTCTCCCAGGTCACGTCCCCGGGCGACCTGCCCTTCAAGTACGCCTATGGCGCCGCAGGCAAGACGAAGCCCAACTCCGGGGACCTGATCGACCTCGGGCCCGGGCGACTGCTGAAGGTCACCCACGCCTACCTGAAGGAGGGGACCGTCGATGAAGTCGGGGGGGACAACACCACCAACGTCGTCTACGGCGTCCCACTGACCCGTGATGACGGCGGCCCCTACGACCTGGACCCAGTCTCCCTGGCCAAGTGGGGGCAGTCCGACGGACCCACCGACGCCACCGCGGTGTTCGGACCACTCGATATCCCGGCCACCAACTCGGCTACCAGCGCCGTCCCCGGCAAGGGCGGATACGCCGCGGCGACCGTGTCGTACATGAACGCCTCCGGGCTCGAGGTGAACACCGCCAGCCCCGCAGCCAACGGCGCGCCGGTCGAGGGGTTCATCGACACCACCGAGTACGACACCCGCGGCAACGTGGTGCGCACCCTGGATGCCACGAACCGGATGCTCGCGCTGGGCACGCTCTCCAACGCCGAGCAGATGCTCACCGATTGGGGCCTGCAGAACAAGACTGAGCTGGAGCTGGCGCGGCTGTTCGACTCGCGCACCACCTACAGCGACGACGGACTGGACGTGCTGACCACCATCGGCCCAATCCAGCTACTTGCAGTAGCGAACGACCCGAATGACCGCCAGCTCCTTCGAGCGCGCACAACCAACACCTACGACCAGGGCAAGCCCGACGGCGCCACCTACCACCTGCTGACCACGACCGTGGTCGACGGCACCGACGCGACCTTGCAGTCCTCCGTCGACCCGATCAGCACCACCAACGGCTACAACCCGATCGACAGCGCCCCGAAGCTCGGTGCGACCTCTGGGTGGGTGCACAAGCAGCCCACCAGCATCATCGTCGATGCCGGCAACCCGACCGCACCGACCTCGCTGACCTCGCTGGTGCTGTACGACGACCGCGCCCGCGCGATCCGGTCATCCAAGCCCGGATCCACCGGCACCGACGCTGGCAGCACCGTCTCCGTCTTCTACACCGCGGGTGTTAACCCCGCGGACGCGTCGTGCGGAAACAAGCCGCAGTGGGCCGGCCAGCCGTGTCTCACCAAGGCCGCCGGACCCATCACCGGACCCGGCGGCACAACGCTGCCTGCGAATCTGCCCGTTGATCTGCCGGTCAAGCGGGTTCTGGACTACAACCCGTTCGGGTCCCCGAGGGTCGTCTCGGAGTCCGCCGGATCTGGCGCCGCCCAGGTCACCCGCACGTCCACCACCGAGTACGACCTCGCCGACCGGGTCGTCACCGTCGCCCTGAGCGCCACCGGCCCGGGCGCGGGGCAGGCGATCGCCACCACCAAGACGACCTACGACCGGGTCACCGGGGACGTGATCAAGAACGCCTCCATGAACGGGTCCGTCGAGACCGCCGCGGTCAGCAAGCAGTACGACAAGCTCGGACGCCTCATCAAGTACACCGATGCCACGGGCGCCTGGACCACCACCACCTACAACCGGCTCGGCCAACCCAAGCAGGTCACCGACTCGATCGGCACAACCCGCACCTACGAGTACGATCGCGAGCTCGAGAAGCGCGGGCTCGTCACCAAGATCACCGACTCCGTTGCCGGCGCCTCCAACGCCGGCGACATCGTCCCCACCTGGGGACCCGACCGCCAGCTCGAGAGCCAGACCATGCCCGGGGGAGTGACCCTGACCATCGGGTACGACACCGCCCGCGTCCCGGTCTCCCGCACCTACACCCGCACCAGCGACTCTGAAGTGATCGCCAAGGACTGGGTGGTGGAGAACCACCGCGGCCAATGGATCCAACACACCACCAACGACACCCTGACCCGCTCCTACAAATACGACCGGCTCGGACGCCTCACCGACGTCGACGACCAGCCCACCGGAACATCCGCGATGTGCACCAGCCGGCGCTACACCTACGACAACCACACCAACCGCAAGACCATGACCAGCGCGGTCGGCACCCAAGCTAACAAGTGCCCAGACGCCACCGGCGCCTGGAGCACCACCAACTACACCTACGACACCGCCGACCGGCTCATCACCACCAGCAGCCCCAACGGCACGGCATTCACCTACGACCAGCTCGGCCGCCTCACCACCCTGCCCACCGCCGACGGCTCCACAACCGCGACCACGGCCTACTTCACCAACGACCTGGTCGCCGCCCAGGAAATCCCCGGAGTCAAGCGCACCACCTGGACCCTGGACCCCCTGCAGCGCTTCGCCCAGCAGAACACCGCCAAGTGGCAGAACAGCGCCTGGCAGAACCCCGTCCAGGCCGTCAACCACTACAACGACGACAGCGACGAACCAGCCTGGGTCAACGAAGACAGCACCCAACCCGACAACATCTCCCGGTACGTCGAAGGCGCCGACGGGGCAATCGCCTTGCAGACCGGCAAGACCGGCGCCCGCGTCCTGCAGTTGATCGACATGCATGGCGACGTCATTGCCACCGCTCCCATCCCCGACGGCCAGGCCAACTTCGACTGGACCAAACTGACTCGCAGGTCCTACGACGAGTACGGGGCTCCACAAACGGTGGCTTCTGGCGCCACGAACGCACCACGGTATGGCTGGCTCGGCGGCGCGCAGCGCTCCGCCGAGACCTCCACCGGGACAGTTCTAATGGGCGTCCGCCTCTACGCACCATGGCTCGGCCGATTCCTTAGCGTCGATCCTGTCCCAGGCGGCTCAGCCACCGCATACGATTACTGCAACGCCGACCCCGTCAACTGCACCGACCTAGACGGCAGGTTCCCGCTAAGGGAAGCTTTCAAATTTGCGGTGATGGCAGTAGGCGTAGCGGCTTCTATCGCGTGCATTGTCGCCACTGCTGGAATTTGCGGGGTGGTGGCCGCGGGCGCGGCCGTCGCTAGCATCGGGAGTAACTTGTACGGGGCGGCAAAGAAAGAGATGACTTGGAGGTCATTCGCCGCCAATACTGCGTTTGACGTCGTCGGGGGATTCGTGCCCGGGGTGCGCGCCGTCAGCCGCATTCCTGGAATCCATTCCGTAAAGGGCGAGGCTGTTCGGGTCGCCATGTCAGTCTCTAGATTCGCTAAGGCGCGGTCCATCAAGAACATCCCACTAAAGGTAGCTGCACGGTTCTGGCCGGTGCGTACTGCATTCCGCACAGGTTTCAACGCCTACTCTGCATATCACGCCGTCTCCGGAAAGTGGGTGCCAGGCCGCCGATGACCGACCTAGTGGTATTGTTAGCGGCGATAGCGACATGCCTGTGCGCAGGGATAGTATTCGCCGTCGGGTTTATGTCGGCGCGCGGCTACTGGGGTCGACCATGGGGAGTCGCCAAGTACAGTCTTGGACTACTCCTAATGCTCATCGGGATCGCGTACCTTAGCCTCGGAATTCTCGGATTGCCGGCTCTCAGTAACGATCCAAGCGTCGAATTGCGTGTTCCCAATTGGGTATATTTTGCGTCGGGCGTTGCCTCCATCATCGCTTCGATCATTGTTTACTCACGATACGATCAATTGCGACGCGTCCGGTCGGATCTAGATGTCGAGCGCGGGCGGCGTCCATTTCGAGCGATTTTTTCCAGCCTTTTGCTAGTAGGGGGGCTTGGACTTATTGTCGTCGCTTGGGTCTGATAGAGAATTGGATTCATCCGGCACGCTCTGGCACTTTCACCGTGAGTACGTAGCGGTTGATCTGTTCGCAGCGCGACGCGATGCGCACGTGCCGTACGGTGCTGCCTTCGGCCTCGGGCCCACTGATGTACGGCGGGCGCGCCGGATCGTGCGGGATCGTGGCACGCCTGAACGCAGCACGGTCAGGCGCTCGAGCGGGATTTCAGCCCTTGACGACCTGATCGAAAGGTCAGCCCGGCGCAGACAGCTCAGGCGGCCGAGCGCGTGCGGTCGGCGACAATGAGCACATAGCAGAAACTATGCGAGGAACTTTTGGACCTCCACGTGAGTCGCGCTTCGGGCTCTGCAGGGCTCGATCACCAGCCATAAGGCTTAGCCGTCGATCAACGCGTCCACACACAGGCCGCCGACTGTGCGAGCGAGGTCATGCCAGGCATGCGCGTCATGCGCGAGTTGCTCCATCCCGAGAGTCTCGGCTTCGAGGGCGATCTCGCGGTAGACCAGTGCAAGCTCGTAGGCCTGGGCGCAGTCGCGGAACGAATCCTCGCTCAGCCACGCGATTAGGTTGTCACGTCGCTCGTCGTGCGCAGCGTGCTCCTCGAGAAATGCGATGGCCTCTGGCGACTTCTTGCCCAGTTCGGCCATATACGAGGCAAGGAGCGCCTGGGCAGCCGTTTTCTGCGGAGTTGTCATACTTCGAGCCTCGTCCCAGGCTTCCTCGGCGTCACGCAAGCAGGTCATCCCCGTGCAACCAGATCGTGTACCCATTCGCGATCCCGCTCTTAGCGAAGACTATGCGAGGAGCTACTTCCGCCTCCCATGCGGTGACGCGAAGACCGGGGGTAACGCGTCCCCAGCTTCCTGCGGAGCGCGTGATGCTGCCTCTCTACAGGAAGCGGGTCGCTG